>CANMKG010000003.1 GCA_947498505.1 uncultured Maribacter sp.
GAGATGTTAATGGGTGTACTGAAGATACTCCAGCAATCGTAATTGATCCATTAAACGAACCTACAGATTTAAGTTTCGCTGCAACAGCTCCTAATTGCCCAGCACAAACATCTGATGTAACGGTAAACGTTACCAATGGAAATGCTCCTTTTACTTATGAAATTATCGCCCCTGCAACAGCAACTACAAATACCTCTGGAATAACCTCTGGTATATTTACAGCGCTTGCTCCAGATACTTACACCTTTAGAGTTACTGACAATAAAGGGTGCCAAATAGAAGAAAATTATACTGTGGTAGATATTCCACGAGTAGCTGCAATTTCCCAATTGACTAATAACGTAAGTTGTTTAGGTGCTACTGATGGTGCATTTACTTTTACAGTAAGTGATTTTGCTACTACTTATAGTTATACTGTAGAAAATAGCGCTACTACAGTAGTACAATCGCAAAATAACATAAACCTTACAACTGCAATAGCTGTTAGCGGATTTGCAGCGGATACCTATACGGTTACAATAACAGACGATACAACAAATTGTACAGCAACAACTAGTATGGTAATTAATAATCCGCCAGCTGCGTTAGACTTTACATTTACCAACACACCTGTTACTTGTATAGAAAATAGTACTATAACAGTTACTGCAACTGATGGTTGGGGTAGTTATGAATACCAATTAGAGAATACTGTTGGTCCTGTTATAGTTTATGCATACCAAAGTACTAATGTATTTACAAATGTAGCTGCAGGTACTTACACTATTTATGTAAGAGATGCTGGTGGTTGTATTGTAGATAAATCAATAACATTAGACCCCGCAGAAACGCCAACAATTGCATTAGATCTTACATCAGATTTTTGTTATGATGGAACTGATCAGGCTTCATTGGTAATTAATATTACAGATGGTGTTGCTCCTTTTACCTATAGTATTAATGGAGGCGGACAAACGGCTGCCGTTGGTAATCCATTTACAATAACAAACTTAACCCCTGAAACTTATAATATTCAGGTAACCGATGCTTATGGATGTATTTCTAATGTACTTTCAGAAACTATTGAACCTCAATTAACTGCAAATGCAGTATTAACACAAGATCTTTTATGTACAGGTAATGCTGTAATAGACGTTACTATAAATGAAGGCTATACTCCGTACGCAACGTATCAAGTACAATTTAATGGCGGAGGCTATGGTGCCACTACAGCAATTTTGGGTAATACATTTACTTATAACGGAGCTGCTACAGATGGTACTTATCAGTTCTTAATAACAGACGCTAATAATTGTACTGTAGAAACTAATGAAGTTATTATTACTCCAACTGTAACTCCACAAGCAACACCCGTTGTTACTAATGTGGCTTGTTTTGGAGGAACAGATGGCTCTGTATTTATAGATATAGATACTAATTTTGGTATAGCTCCATATATCATTAGCTTTAATGGAAGTGCTTTTACTTCAACAACAACGTATTCTGGTTTAGCAGCAAATGTTGCTGGTTATCCTTTTATAGTAAGAGATGCTAGAGGCTGTGAATTCTCTGGTAATGCTGTGGTGAATGAGCCATTACAAATCTTGTCAAACATGGTAGCTCGTGATGTTACCTGTAACCCAGGTGTTGGGAATAATTTAGGAGGAATTGATGTTACTATAACACAAGGCGGATTTACTAATTTTACTTATACATTATATGACAGCGCAAATAACATAGTTGCATTAGCCAGCGGAGATCCTAATCCCGCAACTACTGCAAGTACCACTCATTCTTTTAACGGTGTCGATTTTGGTGATTACTACGTAAGAATTGTAGATGCTAACGGTTGCGAAAGTGATTTGGGTTCAGTACGTGTACTTTCAAACCCTTATTTAAACCTAACTGCCAATATTCCACCACCAGATTGCCCAACAGGAGGAACTGCAGAAATCACTGCTTCTAGTGGATCTGGAGATTACAGTTTTCAAATATATGGGATTGGTACTACTCCTACCACAGAAGTAGCAGGAGGTCCTGGTGAAGAAATAGCAACTTTTACAGGGTTAAATCCTGGACAAACATATATTATTGAGGCTATAGACAATATTAACCTTTGTACCAGTTACCAAGAGGTTACTATACCTTCTTTGTCAACAATTACAGCTGTAATAGATAATACTACAAATATTTCATGTGCAACAGCAGATGATGGAACAGTAACCTTTACCGTTGATAATTATGACCCTGCTATAGCAAGTATTAATTATTCTATTCTAAATGCGCTTACTAACACTCCAGTAGTAGGAACTGGTACTTATGCTGGTACTATTGGACCTGGACCTCTTGGGGGACCACAAAGCTTAACAGTAACAGATTTACCTCCTGGGGATTACATACTTTTTGTGGAAGAAGCTGCATTACCTTCATGTAGTAATACAGAACCTTTTAGAATAACAGAACCTACACCAGTAGCGTTAAATCTAATAAGCCAAGTTGCTGCAAATTGTGTAGATAATGCGGAAGTTACAGTTAGAGCTAATGGTGGATCAGGATCCTATAATTATGCATATGTAATTGACGGAGCGCCTGCTCCAGTAACATTTACAGAAGGACCAACTTTTACCCTTGACCCAGCAGTAAGTTTGGTATGGGATGTATATGCACAAGATACTAATGGATGTGTTTCCCCCTTAATAGATGTTACCATTACCGAAGATCCAACACCAGCAATTAGCGTTGCTATTAATGATCAATGTAGTGCCATTGAAGGTGCTTATTCTGTAGATATTACTTTAGATGCCATTGGGATTGTACCACATACTATTAGTGTTGATGGTGGTGCACCACAAGCAAGTACATTATCTATTATTGGCGACGTAATGACGGTTACCAACTTAAGTTCTGGTGCACATACATTTACCATTTCTGATGTAAACGGATGTACTGAAACTGAAAATATTACTATATATCCTCCTTTAAATCTAGTAGCTAACATATCTGCTTCTGATAACTGCGATCCAGCGGATACTGGAGAAGTTACGGTTACCGCTAGTGGTGGATCAGGAAATTATAGTTATACACAAATAACTCCTGCTGGACCAACTCTTGCATCAGGTATATTTACAGGACTTACGCATTCTATTGCATATACTTTTGAAGTAGAGGATACTACAACAAATTGTACAACACCAGTTACCATTACTTTGCCAGCACCAGCTGATCCTACATTTACTTTAACTGCTACAGATGAAAGTTGTAATACAGCAAATGATGGTACAATAACCGTAAATTTAAACCCTGGTAATATAGATGTTGCATATGTGTATAGTTTAGATGGTGGAACCACAACACAAGCTACTAATGTATTCACAGGTCTTAACGGAGGCACTTATAACGTAACCGTAATCTCAGCTAAAGGTTGTGAAGACACTCAATCTATAGATGTTGATGAACCTACATTATTAGAAATTACCGCATCGGCATCCGCATTTAGTTGTAGTGATAATACAAGCACAATTACAGTAACTATAGATAATGATATACTAGGAAACCCATCTGGTACTAGTCCTTATGCATATAGTTTTGATGGCGGTACAAATTACCAACCAACAAATACTTACGAAGTACCTTTTGGTTCTCCAGATGTAACTGTTGTTGTAAAAGATGCTAATGGATGTACTACTAATGAAATTGTATCCATACCAGCTATCCAAGAGGTAACTGCTGGTATTACTCAAAATCAAATTATAGACTGTAACAATGGTCAAGAAATAATTTCAATTTCGGCTTCTAACGGTTCTGGTACATATACATACACAGAATTACCAAGTGGGAATGTAGTAGCTGATCCTACGAACATTATATTAACAGCTACAGGCACCTATATTTATGAAATTACAGATACGGTTACTAATTGTTCCGTTACTGTAGAACATACTATTGCCCCTTATGATTTAATTGAGGCAACTGCAGCACTTGTTAGCGATGCTACTTGTAGCGATAGTTCTAATGGAGAGATGAGTATTCAAATAAATAATTATACTGGTAATTACTCCTACCAAATATTCGATAACACTGCAACTGCCGTTGGCGGAATTGTTAACACTGATACTTCTGTTAACCCAAGAACTTTAAATGGTCTTGCTGCAGGAATTTACTATGTAGAAATAACCGCAACAGATTCTCCTTTCTGTGACGATACATCTAATACCGTTACTATAGATGCACCAGAAGCTTTAGCTCTATCTTTAGTAAGCAATGTAAATGCTAATTGTATCGAAACGAATGCCATTGTAACCGTACAAGCGACTGGAGGAACTGCAGCATATAGTTATGGAGCTTCTATTAGTGGCGCTGGTGACCCAGGTGTTTATCCTTTTGATAATACTGTGGAATTAGACCCAACAACAAGCTTAAACTGGGATATTTACGTACAAGATGCTAACGGGTGTGTAATCGCAGTGCCATTAGCTATCACCATAGATACAGATACAACTCCTGATATTTCATTAGCTATTGACAACGAATGTGCTAGTGAAGGTAGTTTTGGTATTACCGTATCTCTTGATGCTATCAATACTGGTATTGCTCCTTATACAATGAGTATTAATGGAAACGCTTTCCAAAGTATTGCTAGCTTCCCTTATACCTATACAGGTTTAAATGCTGGTCCACATACAATAGAAATTAGAGACGCCAACAATTGTCCTGAAATTGAAAATATTACTATTGATCCAGAATTAACGGTAAGTGCAACACCTTTAACACAACCTACTTGTACTACTAATGACGGGGTTATAGAATTTACTGTAAACGGAGGGTCAGGAACTTATTCTGCTGCCTTATTACGTTCAGATTTATCTGCAACAGGTATAGCTCCAACTGGTAACCAATTTACTGGTGTTGCATTTGGTGATTACGTGGTAAGAATTACAGATAATACATTAGGTACTCCAAACTGTATTGCAGATGCTCCTATTTCTTTAGAAGAGCCTACACCTGTAACACTTAATACAACCCAAAAAACAGATATTAGCTGTAATGGTGATAATAACGGAACAATTATAGTGAGTCTTGTTACTCCTGCTATTGGTGTAAATGATAATCCACCATATACATTTACAATTGATAATGGTGTAAATCCAGCTTTAACTAATAACACTGGTATATTCTCTAGTTTGTTTCCTGGAACATACGCCATTACTGTAACTTCTAATAGAAGCTGTATAGCAACAGATTCTATTGAGATTATTGAACCTGTTGCCCTAGATGTAACAGCATCAGTAACCTCTGAATTTGCCTGTAATGCAAATAACACAACAAACACAGCTGTAATCACTGCTGTTGGAACAGATGGTACGGCTCCTTACACTTACAGTATTGATGGTACTAACTTCTTTACAACTAATACATTCAATATTATAGATACGGGTGCAGTTCAAAATATAACTGTTACCATAAAAGATGATAATGGTTGTACAGATACTGACATTGTTGTAGTAAACCCAATAAATACATTTACTGCAATAGTGAGTCAAACAACAGCGATTACATGTAATAACCCCGAAGAAGTACTGATAACAGTAACTGATAACGGAAATATTGCTAATACATATACCTATGAATTATTACCTCTAGGTAACCCTAATGGTACTCTAACAAACAATCCTACCAATGTAACAGCAGAATTTGATTTAACAGAAGTAGGTAGCTATACCTTTAGAATAACTGACACAACAACTGGTTGTTATATTGATACCATCCCATATAATATTGCCCCTTATGATTTAATTGAGGCAACTGCAGCACTTGTTAGCGATGCTACTTGTAGCGATAGTTCTAATGGAGAGATGAGTATTCAAATAAATAATTATACTGGTAATTACTCCTACCAAATATTCGATAACACTGCAACTGCCGTTGGCGGAATTGTTAACACTGATACTTCTGTTAACCCAAGAACTTTAAATGGTCTTGCTGCAGGAATTTACTATGTAGAAATAACCGCAACAGATTCTCCTTTCTGTGACGATACATCTAATACCGTTACTATAGATGCACCAGAAGCTTTAGCTCTATCTTTAGTAAGCAATGTAAATGCTAATTGTATCGAAACGAATGCCATTGTAACCGTACAAGCGACTGGAGGAACTGCAGCATATAGTTATGGAGCTTCTATTAGTGGCGCTGGTGACCCAGGTGTTTATCCTTTTGATAATACTGTGGAATTAGACCCAACAACAAGCTTAAACTGGGATATTTACGTACAAGATGCTAACGGGTGTGTAATCGCAGTGCCATTAGCTATCACCATAGATACAGATACAACTCCTGATATTTCATTAGCTATTGACAACGAATGTGCTAGTGAAGGTAGTTTTGGTATTACCGTATCTCTTGATGCTATCAATACTGGTATTGCTCCTTATACAATGAGTATTAATGGAAACGCTTTCCAAAGTATTGCTAGCTTCCCTTATACCTATACAGGTTTAAATGCTGGTCCACATACAATAGAAATTAGAGACGCCAACAATTGTCCTGAAATTGAAAATATTACTATTGATCCAGAATTAACGGTAAGTGCAACACCTTTAACACAACCTACTTGTACTACTAATGACGGGGTTATAGAATTTACTGTAAACGGAGGGTCAGGAACTTATTCTGCTGCCTTATTACGTTCAGATTTATCTGCAACAGGTATAGCTCCAACTGGTAACCAATTTACTGGTGTTGCATTTGGTGATTACGTGGTAAGAATTACAGATAATACATTAGGTACTCCAAACTGTATTGCAGATGCTCCTATTTCTTTAGAAGAGCCTACACCTGTAACACTTAATACAACCCAAAAAACAGATATTAGCTGTAATGGTGATAATAACGGAACAATTATAGTGAGTCTTGTTACTCCTGCTATTGGTGTAAATGATAATCCACCATATACATTTACAATTGATAATGGTGTAAATCCAGCTTTAACTAATAACACTGGTATATTCTCTAGTTTGTTTCCTGGAACATACGCCATTACTGTAACTTCTAATAGAAGCTGTATAGCAACAGATTCTATTGAGATTATTGAACCTGTTGCCCTAGATGTAACAGCATCAGTAACCTCTGAATTTGCCTGTAATGCAAATAACACAACAAACACAGCTGTAATCACTGCTGTTGGAACAGATGGTACGGCTCCTTACACTTACAGTATTGATGGTACTAACTTCTTTACAACTAATACATTCAATATTATAGATACGGGTGCAGTTCAAAATATAACTGTTACCATAAAAGATGATAATGGTTGTACAGATACTGACATTGTTGTAGTAAACCCAATAAATACATTTACTGCAATAGTGAGTCAAACAACAGCGATTACATGTAATAACCCCGAAGAAGTACTGATAACAGTAACTGATAACGGAAATATTGCTAATACATATACCTATGAATTATTACCTCTAGGTAACCCTAATGGTACTCTAACAAACAATCCTACCAATGTAACAGCAGAATTTGATTTAACAGAAGTAGGTAGCTATACCTTTAGAATAACTGACACAACAACTGGTTGTTATATTGATACCATCCCATATAATATTGCCCCTTATGATTTAATTGAGGCAACTGCAACCGCCGTGGACCCTGTTATTTGTTATAATGATGGTAATGGCTCAATTGAAATTAATATAAGTGGTTATACAGGAACTTATGATTATCAAGTGTTTGATAGTTTAAACAACCCTGTAAGTGCAGTAATAAGTACCGATACTAGTGTTAATCCAAGATTAATTAATGGATTAAACGGCGGAAACTACTACATAAGAGTTACTGAAACCACAGTGCCATTCTGTAGAGATGAGACTAACATGGTTACCATAGCATCTCCCGATATGGCATTAACAGAGGTTACCAGTGTTTTAGCACCAGTTGAATGTACAAATGACCAAGGAGAAATAAGCATAAGTCCAACCGGTGGTATTGCTCCTTATGATATTACATTAACAAATGTAACAACATCTGAAGTTTATGCTACTCTTATAGATGTAAGCGTAGGTGTATTCTTTGGTTTATCAGCAGGCGATTTTACCGTAAATATTGTAGATGCTGGTGGTTGTTCAATTACAAACAACTATCCTAATTTACTAGTTACCCCAATTCCTGTAACTGCAAATGCAATTCCATTAAACACTGCTCTAGCATGTTTTGGAGATAAAACAGCTACAATATCTGCTACTAATGTTTTAAATGGTAGTGGTAATTACGAATACCAACTAAACTATTACGATACTGCAGGTACTTCTATTACATTTACCTCTGGACAACAAACAAGTCCTAATTTTACAAATCTTGGTCCTGGTATATACAGTATTACTGTTTCTGATGGTTGGAATTGTGATGTAGAAACCAATCAAGTTACTGTAATAGAGCCCCCATTGGTCGAAGCAAGCTTAGTAAGAACTCAAGCATTAACATGTACTAACGGTGTGGAAATGCATTTAACTGCAAGTGGAGGTACAGGACCTTATGAGTATTTCAACCCGCAAACCAATACTTGGTTACCAATGGGTGGAGGCAGTGGAAGATCGGTATCATTTCCTAATGCAGATTATACTGGACCAATTCCTGCAGGAACCTACCAATTTATGGTTCGTGATGCCAATAATTGTGAGTCTCAATTATCCAATGAAATTACAGAGGATCCTATTGAAAACCTTGTGTTAACTATTGATTCTTCAACTTCAACATCTGTAAGTTGTAACGCAGAAAGTACGGCTACAATTTTTGCAAGTGCAACAGGAGGCTTAGGCAATTATATGTATCAATTGTTCGAGAATAGTGTTGCTCCAGCAAATAGTATCGCTGGACCTCAATCGCAAGGTATATTTAGAGATTTACCTGCTGGAACTTATTTCGTAACCGTTATTAGCGCTGATTGTGTGACCACTCCTGAAGAAGTTATAATTTCGGAACCAACTCCATTAGATTACACAGATGAAGTTATCGACGTAACATGTAATGGTGAAGAAAATGGAAGCATCACTGTTACCCTATCAGGAGGAGTAGGAGGTTATCAATATGCTATTTCACCTAATTTAAATCAATTTGATTCTGAAAACACATTCACTGATTTAGCTCCTGGTGATTATACTATAATAGCACAAGATAGTAATGGCTGCTATCATGAATTGGAATATACCATTGCTGAACCTAATACTCTTGAAATATCAGGTATTCCTACACAAGAAACCTGTCAAGGTGACGAAGACGGTACAATAACATTAACTATTAATGGAGGAACAGCTCCTTTTAGAACAGCAATTAATTCAAACACAGAAGCCGATTTTGTACAAGACAGATTATTATTTGAAAATCTTCCAACAGGCAACCATATTATAGTTGTTAGAGATGCTAATGATTGTGAGGCAACAACTGTTGTTCCTGTTGAACCAGGAGTAAACCTTAATGCTACTGTTGTTCCTGTATATGAATGTACTGGAGATACGCCTAATAACTATGTTAATGTAACTCTAGAAGATGATTCTGTTTTAGGAGATGTAATGTATGCATTAGATTCTACTGATCCTAATGATATGGTGCTTGTTCCAGACTTTAGAAACATTAGTCCAGGAGATCACTTTATAACCATTGTTTCCACAGAAACTGGCTGTGATAAATCTTATCCTTTCTTTATTGAAAATTATGAACCGTTAACGCTATCCTTAACACAAGGTCATATTAATCAAATAGTGGCAACCGTTGAAGGAGGAAAAGAAGGATATACTTTCTACTTTGATGGCAATGAAAATGGTAATGACAACACCTATATTATTACCCAAAAAGACACTCCAATATTTGATTATGAAGTAAGGGTTGTTGATGAAAATGGGTGTGAAGTAATAGATTTTATTGAAATGGAATTTATTGATATTGAAATTCCAGAATTCTTTACCCCTAACGGTGATGGCGAAAACGATAAATGGGCTCCACAAAACAGAGAAGCATTCCCAGAGATACTAACCATAATATTTGATCGTTATGGTAGGGAGGTATATCGAATAGAAGGTGTGGATGATGAAGGATGGGATGGCTTTTATAACAGTACCGAATTACCCTCTGGTGATTACTGGTATGTTATTAAACTTAGAGGAGAGCGAGATAATCGCGAATTTGTCGGACACTTTACATTATACAGATAACAAAACTTAACCTAAAATACTATGCGAAACAGACTATTGACCTTAGCACTTTTCATTTGTGCGTTTGCCCTAAGAGGTCAGGAGCTCACCATACCGCAGTTATCACAATATTTAGCTGATAACCCCTTCATAATGTCCCCAAGTTATGCAGGCATTGGTGACCATGTTAAAATACGGCTTAATGGACTAACCCAATGGGTTGGTATTAAAGACGCACCTGATACCCAAACGCTTGCAGCAGATATGCGTTTGGGGCAAAAATCAGGATTAGGTCTTGTACTTTACAACGATAGTAACGGTCGTACAAGACAACGGGGGGCAAAAATATCATTTGCCCATCACTTAACTTTAGACAAATATGACGATGAGTTTTTATCGTTTGGTCTATCCTATAATTTTAATCAGTTTAGAATAGATATTCAAGACTTTGATCCCTTAAATGACCCTTTAATAACTGATGATCGAGCAACCTCTAATCATAACTTTGATGTATCTGTACTTTATAGATATGAAAAAATGTATGTAAGTTTAAATGCCTCAAACATTCTGGGCAAAAGCCTTGAAAACTTTCAAAACTTTAATGGTGTTCAGGCAGAACCTAATGTTTTAAGAAATTATTTTTTATATGCGGGTTACAGATACACTAAAAACAGACATAGCAATCTAGAGATTGAACCTTCAGTATTATTTCAATATTTTGAAAGTGATGGTAGATCGGTAACTGATTTAAATCTAAAATTTAGAAAATACGATTTTGAGGATTACTATTACGCGGGTGTAAATTATCGTTTTTTAAATGATCAAATTGGAAGTCCTTTGTATGTCGCTCCAATAATTGGTTTAAAGAAAAACAACATTTACTTCGGATACTCGTATCAAATCATTTTAAATGAAATTCTGGGTTATAGTACAGGGACACATGTAGTAACTGTTGGTATGGATCTTTTCCAAGGATTAAGTAATTGTAGATGTACTTATTAATTTAAGTAATTTTGCCAAAATTATTTTTAATGGGCAAAATAGAACTTACCGATATTAAAGTATATGCTAATCATGGTTGTTTACCACAGGAAACTATTATAGGTAGTGATTATTTAGTTGATGTTAGTGTAGAAGCTGATTTAACCAAATCCACCATAACTGATAATCTTGAAGACACAATTGATTACGTGCTTATAAATAAAATTGTCAAAGATGAAATGGCAATTCCATCTAAACTTTTAGAACATGTAGCCCAAAGAATTTTACGAAAAATGTCCTTGGAAATACCTCTCATGAAAAAAGCAATGGTTAAGGTAACTAAAATAAATCCACCCATTGGAGGTGATGTAAAAGGAGTCTCTATAACACTTTATTACAATAAATAATTCTCTTATAATTTCTGTTATTTAAAAGAAAATTAATGCTTATTTTTGCCGTCAATATAATGGCATCGTGGCCGAGTGGCTAGGCAGAGCTCTGCAAAAGCTTGTACAGCGGTTCGAATCCGCTCGATGCCTCAACAAAAAACCCTCTCCTTCGACTTCGCTCAGGAAAGGGTTTTTTACTTTAAAATTTTAACAAGTTAAAATTATTATTCAGTAATTTTTTCCATTTGCTCAAAGCCTTTCTCAATATTAAACTGATCCTTTGGTAAAAAGCCTTTTATAATTAAAACCACACCGCAAATAACTAAAATTATTCCTAATCCCTTTTTAACGCGGTGTATGCGTTTATGGGTTAACTTTTTCTTTAGCTGCTTTGCCAATAGAATTTTAAAAATATCTGTTATTAAATAAGCCGCTAACATTGTCGAAAAAAAGACAATTATTCTATTTGGAGTATTTTCTAAGTTTGGTCCAACTACTATAATAATTCCTAACCAGAAAACCAATACACCAATATTTATGAAATTTAGTAAAAAGCCTTTTACAAATAAACCAATGTAATCTCCTTTTTTTGTTTTTAAAGAGGGTTTATCTTTTTTAATATCTTTTTTAAGAAAAGTAATTACTCCATAAACTAATAAAATAACTCCACCGAATACATATAATCCTGGTTGATTACTTAAATTTTCTAAAAGTTGAAAACTACTAAAATAAGCAACTGTAATAAAAATAATATCTGCTAGTATAACTCCTAAATCAAAAACTAACGCAGCTCTAAAACCTTTAACAGCACTAGTTTCTAATAAAACAAAAAAAACAGGACCAATCATAAAACTTAAAAAAAAGCCTAATGGAATTGCTGCCTGAATATCTTCTAACATACTGAATATTACATTCTAGTTATTATACCTCCAAAAACCGTTTTTTCTTCCATTTTTGCTGGGTCTCCATATACCAAAACTTCACCACCAGCTTTTACAACAGCTTTTACATAATCGCTAGCATATATTTCGGCTTTAGACCCTGCATTTACATTTACCGTAGAAAATTTAGTTTTAAAGGCTTTTCCCTCGTATACTCCACCAGTATTTATAGCAACATCTTGAACATCTGAACTACCACTAGTTTTAATAACTCCACCAGTAACAGATTTTATTAACATTTGCTCAACTTGAGCATTAATTTCCAGTTCACCACCTTCTTGAGCTTTTAATTCTAAAACATCTTGTTTTAAAGTTTCATTGGAAACAATTTTAGCATCTTCATTAACATCAATAACCACTAAATCTTCTGTATAGTACAAATCTACAAAGGTTCTATAACCACTGAAAATTTTATCGATTTCCATTCTAATCTTTAGAATACCCTCATTATTAACAACAGCAACCTTATTAGTGTTGGCGCCTTTAATTACTATTTTATTTTCAGAAGATTTTATTAAATTTATAGATAGACCATCAAAACCTTTTATCTGCGTAAAAGCATCCAGTTTTTTGGTTATTTTTTCTTCCTGAGCTACCGAAAATTGTAGTCCTAAAAACAAAATACTAAACAATATTATATTTTTCATTAGGTTGTTTTAAAGTATGTTTCTCACTTATAGAACAAAATCTATTCCATAATATTACTTTATTCGTGCTTTCCTATCAGCGAAAAATCTAAATGACGCTTTACTAAATCTGTATTTTTAACCATTACGACAACTTCATCACCTAGTTGATAAGTGGTTTTGGTATTTTCACCTACAATGGCATATTGCTTTTCATCAAAGATATAATAATCTCCTTTTATATCTCTGATTCTAACCATTCCTTCACATTTATTTTCAATTATTTCAACATAAATTCCCCATTCCGTAACACCACTTATTACACCAACAAACTCTTTGTCTTGATGATCTTGCATAAATTTAATCTGCATGTATTTTATAGAATCTCTTTCTGCATTTGCCGCCAAACTTTCCATATCTGAAGAATGTTTACATTTTTCTTCAAAAACTTCAGCTTTTACCGGTTGTCCTCCATCTAAATAATATTGTAATAAACGGTGAACCATTACATCTGGATAACGACGAATAGGAGAAGTGAAATGCGTATAATAATCAAAAGCTAAACCGTAATGACCTATGTTATCTACTGTATAAATTGCTTTACTCATGCTACGTATTGCAAGCGTATCTACTAAATTTTGTTCTTTTTGACCTTTTACGTCCTCTAAAAGCTTGTTTAAAGAAGCGCTAATAGATTTTTTATCTTTAAAGTTAAGTTTATGACCAAAACGAGAAATAATTCCGTTAAGTGCTATTAATTTATCTTCGTCGGGATTATCGTGTATTCTATATACAAATGGTTTTATTGGTTTTTGTTTTCCTATGAACTCTGCTACTTTTCTATTTGCTAACAACATAAACTCCTCAATAAGTTTATTTGCATCTTTGGCAACTTTAAAATAAACAGTTTCAGGTTCATTTTTTTCATTCAAATGAAAACGAACTTCAACTTTATCAAAAGAAATAGCGCCATTATCCATTCTTTTAGAACGCATAATTTTTGCAAGTTTATCCATTGTTAAGGTTGCATTAACTATTTCATTTTCTACTTTATAAGATCCTTTTCGTATAGAAATATCTTCAGGAATAGTATTTAAACCTGTTTCTATTATATGTTGAGCTTCTTCGTATGCAAAACGCTCATTAGAATTTATTACTGTTCTACCAAACCATTGATTTTTTATAATGGCTTTATCATCTATTTCAAAAACAGCTGAAAAAGTATATTTTTCTTCATTTGGACGTAATGAACACGCATTATTAGAAAGTACTTCTGGTAACATGGGTACTACTCTATCCACTAGATAAACTGATGTTGCTCTTTGATAAGCTTCATCATCTAAAATGGTATTTTCTTGTAAATAGTGTGATACATCTGCAATATGAATTCCTATTTCATAATTACCATTTTCTAAAACCTCAAATGAAAGTGCATCATCAAAATCTTTTGCGTCTTTTGGATCTATAGTAAATGTTAACACATTCCGCATATCTCTACGCTTAGCAATTTCATCAGCTTTAATACTAGTATCTAAGGTATCTGCAAAATTTTGTACCTCATATGGAAACTCATAAGGCAAGCCATATTCAGCTAAAATGGAATGTATTTCAGTATTATGTTCTCCTGGTTTTCCAAGTACTTCAGTAATGTTTCCAAATGGAGAATCTGCATTATCTGGCCACTCTGTAATATCTACTAATACTTTATCGCCATCTTCAGCTTTTCCTATTTTTTCTTTAGAAACAAAAATATCTGTATACATTCTAAAATCAGTAGGTCTTACAAAAGCGTAGCTTTTTTGCATATCTACTATACCTACAAAAGTGGTTTTATTACGTTCCAGTACTTTAGTAATTTCACCTTCAAGTTTTCTTCCATTTCTTCTTGGAAAAATATAAACTTGTACTTTATCTCTATGAAAAGCTTTTTTTAACTTGTTATAAGGCACAAAAACATCATCATCCATACCATCTACTACAATATATGCATTACCTTTTCCTGTAATGTCTACAACACCTTCATGATATGTTTTGGTAGAAGCTATAGCGGTATAGTGTCCCCTTTTTTCCTCTTTTATTCGTTTTTTTTCTTTTAGTTGAACTAATCTTTTTATTAATTGATTTCGGTCATGTGCATCATTAATGCCCAATTTCGCAGCAATTTGTTTATAATTAAAGCTTTTTTTTGGTTCTTTTTCTAGAACAGTAAAAATACCTTTAGTGATTTCGTTTTTTCTATGGTTTTTTGCCTTTTTATTTTTTTTAGACATTCAATTTTTATTTGTGCGAAAATTACGAATTATAATTTTTGTCGTTAACCAAAGCTTTAAATACAATTTAAACTATAGTTGTTATCAACATATATTATATATTCATTTTTCTTTTATTTATAATTTAAAAAATATTGTTTGTTATTATAGCTTGTTAATAGTAGGTATAATTTTTTTATAAAATACTTGACTTAAACCGTATTTTAATTTTATTGACATTTTATACCATACCATTGTTCTTCTTAATCAAGAATTTACATTTGTTATTAACTGATCTTAATAACTCATGTTAACATTAAAATAATGATAACTAAATATTAATTCATTGTTAATTTCTATTAAACAAGACTTAATATCTTTCTATTATAATCTGAGAAGTTAATTATGAATTTTCGAAAATGTTTTGCAAGACAAAATAGAAAACCAAAATCAAAATTTAATAGTTGTTTTTTATTTGGAGTTTATTAACAACTAATACAGTTAAATAAGAGTGTAATTAACAAAGTGTTGATTACGATACATAATTAACGTTGTGAAATGCTAATTTATTGTGGTGTACGTATATGTATTGTACATTTGCGTTTTAAAAATTAAACAACGCCGTTATGAAAATTGCAATTGGAAATGATCATGCAGGAACCGAATATAAACTTGCTATTATTGGATTATTAAAATCTAAAAATATAGAAGTTAATAACTATGGTACTGATGGTACCACTAGTGTTGATTATCCTGATTTTGTTCACCCTGTTGCAAAAGATGTTGAAGAAGGTAAGGTTAAATATGGTATTATTATTTGTGGTTCAGGTAATGGTGCTTCAATGACGGCTAATAAACATCAAAAAGTAAGATCCGCTTTATGTTGGACTAAAGAAATAGTGCAATTAGCAAGAGAACATAACGATGCTAATATTTTAGGACTTCCTGCTCGTTTTGTTTCATTACCTCAAGCTTTAGAAATGGTGAATACGTTTTTAGATACTGCTTTTGAAGGTGGTAGACATGAAAGACGAATTGAAAAAATAGCTTGCAAATAAAGCGCAACTAAAATTACATTATCTTAGGGGTACTTTTTTTAAAAGTAGTTCTATGCCGCATTCCCATCATAATCATTCTCATCAGCATCATGATTTAAAGGGTAGAAATTTAATAATATCCATATTATTAAATATTTTAATTACTGTTTCACAAGTAATAGGAGGACTTGTATCTGGTAGTCTTTCTTTGTTATCTGATGCACTACATAATTTTAGCGATGTTTTATCTTTAATTATAAGTTATGTAGCAAGCATACTCTCCAAGAAAAAGGCATCAACAAATAAAACTTTTGGTTATAAAAGGGCAGAAATTATAGCCGCTTTTGTAAATGCTGCAACTTTAATAATTGTAGCGGTTATATTAATAATTGAAGGGATTAAACGTTTTAGAGAACCACAAGAGGTCGCATCAAATCTCGTAATATGGTTATCATTATTAGGAATTTTAGCTAATGGTTTTAGCGTATTGTTAATAAAGAAAGATGCTAAAGGCAACATGAATATGAAATCTGCATATTTACATTTATTAACAGATATGTTAGCTTCAATTGCCGTTTTAATTGGAGGATTGTTAATGAAGTTTTTTAAATTATACTGGGTTGATCCTACACTGACGATTGCAATAGCTATTTATCTAATTTATATGGGATATAATTTACTTACTGAATCTACGAGAGTATTAATGTTATTTACTCCCAATACTATTGAAGTTCAAAAAATAGTAAATAAAATAAATACTATTAAGCCTATAAAAAATGTGCATCATGTACATATTTGGCAATTAAATGATGATGAATTTCATTTAGAAGCTCATATAGATTTTAATGAAGATATTAGTTTGTCAGAATTCGATGTTATTTTAGAACAAATTGAAGAAATAGCTTTTCATGATTTTGGTATTAATCATGTTAATATTCAACCAGAATTTGGTAAGTGCGATAGTAAACAAATAATAGTACAAGATTAATAATGAATATTATAATTAAAACTTTTACTGAATTAACAACTAATGAGTTGTATGCTATTTTACAATTGCGTTCTGAGGTTTTTATAGTAGAGCAAAATTGTGCGTATCAAGATGTTGATTTTAAAGACCAAAAAGCGTTACACATTATTGGTTGTAAAAACAAAAAAGTAGTTGCATATACCAGAATTTTTAAAGCTGGGGATTATTTTAAAAATGCAAGTATTGGTAGAGTAGTAGTAAAACAAAATGAGCGACAATACGGTTATGGAAAAGTAATTATGCAAGCTGCAATAAATGCAGTTGAAGAACATTTTAAGCAAACAAAAATTCATATTTCGGCACAAAAATATTTGCTTAAATTTTATACTGGTTTGGGTTTTGAACAGGTAGGAGAGGAGTATTTAGAAGATAATATTCCCCATGTTGGAATGGTTAAAAACTAGCTTGCTGCTTTAAAATTAAACAAACTAAATAGTCTATTTTAACTTTGTTTATGTTTTGTTTTGAAAACTTTAAAATCGTTTTAATTAAGTATTACTATCGATGAAATACATAATACGATGTTTTTTTTAATATAAAATTAAAGACAACAAACTAAACAGTTTGTAAAATTTTTAGATTAATCTTTTTGCAACACCAATTTCTAGTAGAAAATCTAACTTTAAAATAAGATTTATGGGTTTTTCTGCTTTGTTATGTGTAGAAAAATAAAGGTAACCTTCGTAATAAGAATGTAACTCAGATATTTTAAGCTTTCCTTGTTTTTTTGGACTAAAATAGTTTTCTAATTTTTGTTTGGTAATACCCTTTTCTTTTAAAAAAGTAACGAGCTTAACTCTGTTTACAAGTGTAATTTTACACGAAGTAAATTTGCCAGGTTCGTCTTCTTGTATAGCTGTTATTAACGCATAAAAATCGGTTTCTTTTTGGTCATCAAATAACCAACCTTCTTTAAAATTTCCATTTTTTTGATATTGTACTTCAAAAGCAAAAGTTGGCAAGTCTTCTCCTATATAGTCCAGTTGCGCTTTTTCGTCAATATTATACGAAACCTGCTTTGTATAAAAAATAAGATCAATCCCTTTTAGTTGTTTATTAAGCTCATTTGTGCGTTTAAATTTAAAATATTTTAAATGTTTAGTATAAAGAGAATTTAATAATGGATAGAGCTTTTTTTCTTTTGCTAGGTCAACATTAAAAGTACTCTTAATACTCATTTTAAGTGTTTATTTTAGAAAACAAAGCATTTCCTATTTGTTCAACAACACCAACAACAAGAGCATTTCCCATAAAAAAAGCTCTTTTAGTATCTGAAATTCCTACTAGTTTGGTATGATTATCAGGAAACATATTTAAGCGTTCCAGTTCTACAGGTGTTAATCTACGAAGTCCGTTTTTAGTTTGTACAACATGTTTAAACCTAGATGGACTTTTACCACCTTCACCAGTGATAATTGTTCGAGATGCTTTATCCAAGGCATCAGGAAAAATCATTGCGCCCTCACTATAATTATATTCAAATCCGCTTTTAGCTTTACGAACTTCTTTTTTGCTTCCTTTTAGGTATTTCCACTTTGGCAAATCAGTTTCAGGAATGAAAAAAGACTCTGTTACTTCTCCGTTCTGTAAAATATTAGAAAGCACCGCTTTTTCACCTTGAAAATCAGCTTCAGTTTTTAAAGTATAAACAGTATTGTTAATAAAAACACCAGCGTTTAAAAAAGGTGAAAGTTTTGCGTTGGCATTAAAGTTTTTGGATAACTCTACTAAATCTTCTGCTAACTTAAAAGCAACCATTTTGGTGTTAGACTCTTTTATTGGAAAAGCTGTGGGTATAGTGCCCAGTTTAGTTATCCAACTTGATTTATTGTTTTTATGTATAGATTTATACATAGAAGTTGACTTATGATAGGCTAAAAAGAAAACACGTTTTCTACGTTGTGGCATTCCGTAATCTGCTGCGTTAATAATTCGCCATTCAACAGCGTAACCTAAATTATCGAGACTTTTTAGCATTATAGCAAAATCTCTTCCACGTTGAGTTGAAGGAGATTTTAACAACCGGTCAACATTTTCCAAAAACAAGTATTTTGGTGGGTTTTTCTTTTCAGATAAGATACGATGAATAGACCACCACAAAACACCTTTTTTACCTATAAGCCCTTTAGAGTTTTGGAGAGTAGTCGCTACGGAATAATCTTGACAAGGAAATCCACCAACTAAAATATCGGCATCCGGAATAGTGTTGGTATCTACCTCAGCAATATCCTCATTACTGTGATTTTTATTGCCAAAACGAGCTTCATAAACCATTGATGCATGCTGCGTTTTTGTGCTAGGTTCCCATTGATTGCTCCAGACAACCTCATATTTGTCGCCTTTTTCCAGTCCTAGTCTAAAACCGCCAACACCTGCGAAAAGCTCTATTACTTTTAGTTTTTTCATATGCTATGCGCTAAAAATAGATAAAAACAAACGAATTGATTTTATGATAGTAATTTGATGTGCGCAAAAAAAGCTAATTTTCAGGAAAATTAAATATGAAGATTCATAGTTTTTTAAAATTAAGTGTTGCCTTTGGAGTACTTTTTTTATCCTGTAAAAAAGAGATAAAAGAAGTTCCCTCCCATTTAGGAGATGAAATAGAAGAAGTAAAATCAATTTTCGCTCCTGATAAAAGAGTAGCTTTATTTAGTATTGATGTTGAAAAAACTGGGGATAATTATATTATAAAAGGAGAAAGTAATTTACCTAAAGCTGTTGCCGAATTAAAGGAGAACCTTCAAAAAAAGAACGTAGCTTTTATTGATAGTATAGCTATTTTACCTACCAAGGAATTAAAAGGTAAAACAAAAGGCTTAGTAACAATATCAGTAGCTAACATTAGAAGTAACCCAAAACATTCTGCGGAATTAGCAACACAGGCAACTTTAGGAACTCCTATTAATATTTTAAAAAAGCAAGGTGACTGGGTTTTAGTTCAAACACCAGATAATTACATTTCTTGGGTAGATTATGGAGCAATAAAAATGTTTACTAAAGCTGAATTTGCGAAATGGAAAAATTTACCAAAATTGATTTATACTCAAACAATGGGTTACGCATATTCAAGCACTGATGATAACGCACAAGTGGTATCAGATTTGGTTGCGGGTGGTATACTGGAGCTATTACAAGAAAAAAATGATTTTTACAACGTTCGCTTTCCCGATGGTAGAGAAGCTTTTGTTTTAAAATCGGAAGCAGAGGAATATAAAAATTGGCTTTCTCAATTGAACCCTGAAAAGGATGATTTGGTTGCTGTTTCTAAAAAATTAATGGGCTTACCTTATTTGTGGGGAGGAACGTCCAGTAAAGGAGTGGATTGTAGCGGTTTTACTAAAACCATTTATTTTTTAAACGGAATAGTTATACCCAGAGATGCTTCGCAGCAAGTACATACCGGTAAGTTGATTGATGAAGTGGGAAATTTTGAAAATTTACAAAAAGGAGATTTGCTTTTTTTTGGAAGAAAATTACCAGAAACTAATAAAGAAAAAGTGGTTCATGTAGGCATGTGGATCGGTAATAATGAGTTTATACACTCTTCGGGAGCAGGACGTGTTCAAATAAATAGTATAGACTCTACTGCAACCAATTACGATGCTTTTAACCTTGGGAGGTATTTACGCACTAAACGATTATTAAATCAGCAAGATGACAATTTAGTTGATATTCGCAAAGAGTCATTGTTTAAGTAACGTATAAAAGGGCTAATTTTTTAATTTTTAATGAATTAGATAGTATCTTAAGCCGTAATTAAAACACATACGTATGTTGCTTTGTAATAATTTTAAAAAATTAGTTAGCCTATTTTGCTTAGGTCTTTTTGTTTTTTCGTTAACTGCGCAGGAGAATGAAGGATGGAAACCAATGTTCAATGGAAAAGATTTAAAAGGGTGGACCACTAAAATTCACCATTACGAAACAGGAGATAATTTTGGAGATACTTTTAGGGCAGAAGACAGTATAATTAAGGTTAGATATGATAATTACGAAGGTGATTTTAATAATCGTTTTGGTCATTTATATTTTGATAAACCATACTCCTATTACCATTTATCCATGGAATATAGATTCGTAGGAGATTTACATCCTGGAGCACCTGTTTTTACAAAGTTAAATAGTGGCGTAATGTTTCATTCTCAAGATCCTAGAACAATGCCTAAAGAGCAAGATTGGCCTATTTCTGTAGAAATGCAATTTTTAGCAGGAATCGAAGAAGGAAAAGAACGCCCAACTGGCAATATGTGTTCTCCTGGAACAGATATTGAGTATGAAGGCAAAGTATATGACGGGCATTGTTTGAGTTCTTCATCCAAAACGTATTATGGTGACCAATGGGTAAAAGCTGAGGTTATTGTTTTAGGAGATTCGTTGGTGAAACATATTGTTAATAACAAGTTGGTTTTACAATACACAAAACCACAAATAGGAGGTGGGGTTGTGAATAGGTTTGATCCAGAAATAAAACAAGATGGTAAGCTATTGTCAGAGGGGTTTATTGCGTTACAAAGTGAAGGTCAACCTATAGATTTTAAAAACATAAAAATTAAAAATTTAAAAGGCTGTACAGATCCTAAGGCGAAAAATTACAGAAAGTACTTTATAAAATCGGACCCTAGTAGTTGTATTTATGAGTAAGAGATAACTATTTTGGTAAAAATCTTTACCACTTTCGAGTTAATAACTTAGATAATTTGTCTCCACTTATCAGTTTCTGCAAAATCTTTTATAACTCTATTTCGTTCTTTTAATAAGCCAGTCATGTATTTTTTTAAGAAAAGTATGTCTGCAAGTTTACCTAAGACCCCTAAAGGAGATTCATAATCAAAATAGTCCGTCATTAAAGTCTCATCATTAAATTTTGTAAAATGATGCTCGTGTTTAAAATGTTTAAATATTCCTTTTGCTAGTTCGTCTACAAATAAGTTTGGTCGTTCGAACACTGTAATCCTTGAAGTTAGTTTTTGATAAACGCCAAAGTGTTTTGCTCTCCAAGTAACGGATTCGTTTAGTCCAATTAAGCCACTAGTTTTTCCTGCAATAGCAGTTTCGTTAGTATGTGCTGTGGAAATTTTATGTAAATCTATACTTCTTGATAGGTCAAAAACGATTTCCTTCTTTGCTTTGATTGTTGTTTTTAGTATTATTCTTGGCATATGAAGCGATAAATAAGTGTAACTTTTGTTATAATAAACTATTAATTTAAGACTCAATAAAAAAACACTATAAGAGCTAAATCCACTTAATTTATCTGTTTTTATACAGTTCGATGGCTTCTAAGTATTTAGTTGCTCCTGACTTGGTTTGAACATGGATAAACCCATTTAGGTTAGGATGATTTTTATTAATCCAATCTAAAAACTTAGTTCTATTTTTAACAAAAGTGCTATCGTTAAAAATTATGTATTCAGTAGTTTCAACACTAACTATTTTATCTTTATTAAATCTAAGAACCTGATAAGAGACAATAGGTTCTTCATGAAGAAAAAGGATTCTTTTGTCTGTTTTTGAAACCTTTACTTTAACAGTTTCATTTTCTTGTTCAATCTGAAGGATATCATATGTTGGTTCAAATGCAGAATCCCATTTCAACCATTCAATGTATTCATTTAGAGAAAAAGTTTGTTCATAGTCGTATTGACTCTCTCTAGTCAAAAGGCTATCAGTCAACAACGTTGTTATTTTAGTATCGTCAGAATTGTCAAGAACTTTATAGTATTGTTTTGCAATTTTAAGTTTATCTATTTCTTTTTCAGAATTTTTACAGGATATAAATCCAATAGTTAAAAATAATAGAACTATAATTTTATTCATACGAGTTTTTTTAAATTACGTAATGATTTATGATATGAGCATAGGTTATTTAAATAATTAGAATCAAAAGATTATAGGAATCTGTTAAATACACTCTTTGCATAAAGATAACCACTTTATACCTTATTCTTTTGTTAAACCTTTTTCTTTGAAGTTAACGCTTTTGCCTTTTAAGTATTCCCAAATTTCCATAGTATTTCCCGACTGCGATAATTCTGAAAAATCTTTTTGTGACAAACAATACGTAAAAAAACCATCTAAATTTACTTCAGGGATATTGAAACTTTCTGATATTGTTTTCTTAGAGAATTTAGTAATAATTTCTCTAATTAATTCCATATTTTCATCACGATTAACCCTTTCTTTTAATGATTTAGTTCTGCCAGAAATACGATTCAAGCTTTTATGTGTGTTTATCACCAAAGCTATTCCGTAATAATAAACATATTTCCCTCTATCTGCTTCTAAAAGTAGACGTTCGCTTTGGGTCATCACATATATATTTGCATTTGGCAACCCTAATGATGATGATGTAACAGTAGGTTTAACATCTAGCTTTTTAATATCGCGGTCTATTTTTCCAATTAGGTTATAGGGAGTAACAGTAACTTCGTTTAAATTTATAACGTTCTCTATAAGGTTAACTGTGAGTAAATTTTTAAGCAACATCTTATCCGTTATGATAATTTCTTTTGTTAAGTATTGCACTGCGGTAAATCTGATAGAATCTTTTAATTTGGCTTTAATGTGGAACAAGCCCAAAGAATCAGTAATTGTTGATTGCCTGGAACTTAGGTTTACAACTAAAACATTTGCAACATCGTTATTTAAGTTTTGAACTTTTCCTTTAATAACCCTTTCTTGTCCGAAGTTAAAAGTTGGAGTTAAGAAAATATATAAAAGGCAACAAACACCACAAAGTTTTTTTGGTATGGACATTCTCGAATTTATCTGGAAGAAAATTAGAAAACATTTTTCGTTTGAATGTAGGTTAGAATGGTAAAATGTTGTTAAATAAGAGGTAACGGTAATGTATATGATAAACAGTACGTTAAATGTATAAATGAAACAGTTTTGTGCAATATTTATTAGTTACGTATTGTTCGCCGTATGGTAATTCGTTTTTGTTAGGTAACCCAATTCAATTAGTTCTCTTTTTTCATTAATTTTTTTCAAATATCCATTCTGCAAATACAAAATACTATCAACTAAATTGAATACATTTTCGTAGTCGTGGTCGGTAATAATATATCCTTTATTTGCTTTCATTTTCATAATATAAGCTATTATATAATCCTTAACAATAGGACTTACCCCGTTGAAAGGTTCATCAAGTAAAATGTATTCTGAATTTGAATGGATGATTAGCAATATTTCCACTATTCTTTTTTCCCCACCTGATAATTCTTGATTTTGTTTGTTTAACAAAGGAATTATATATTCATTGTTAAAGAGAATATCCCTATTTTCTTTTGAAAGAAATAGCGTTATTAATGTTCTTATTTTTACATTATTAGGTAAAAAATTGTCTTGAGGTAGATAATTAATCAGATTTCTTCCTTTTGAAACATTTTTAATTATTTGTTCTCCTATTCTGACAAATTTCGAATCTGCCTTTTCAGTTCCAAAAACTATTTTTAAAAGAGTAGATTTTCCAGAACCGTTTCTACCAATTAATCCTATTATTTGACCTTTTTCGCAAGAAAGGAATATATCGCTTAGTATTACTTTATTATTATATGATTTGGTTAAGCTATCTACATGTAACTTGCTCATATCAGAGATAATATTAACAGGTTAATTAAAGCAATTGTAAACGTAGAAACCCATAATTCAATATTGTTTAATCCTAAATTGAAATAGTAGTAATATTGGTTTTTGTTTTTTATTTCATAAGTGTAATACTGAATTATTGGAGCAACAAAAACATAACAGAATCCAATAGTAGATAGTTTTCCACCAAGTAAAGCCCCAATCGCAATTGAAATAATATACGAGAGAAAGAATATCTTTTTTTGGAATAACAATATGTTTTTTAATATCCTCAGATGTTAAATTTAAATTGGTCGAAAAGGTTGGGTTATGCTTATAGTTATTTCAAAATAGCCCCGTATTTTTCATTGTTACTAAGTAATTCGGTTGCTGCTAATATGGCCTCATCTTTTAAAACAGAATACTCATACAATCCGTCGCGGTAGAAATAACGTTTAACAATTTCGTCTTCTAAGTTTTTTTGTATCTCTTTTTGATAGGTGTCTAAGGCTGTTAACTTACTTTTTTCAATTTCAGCGAGTAGATTTTTATAACCTGATGCTACATTTGACCCATAAATGCTACCATCTTCACTAGAAATAGCTTGTTTTAAAGCTTTTTCGGCTTTGGTCTCATAAGAGAAGTCACTAGATGATACAAACTTCTTGAATGTACCATAATCGTTGTCGGTAAAACTAAAATCAGAAACGTTATTTACCTTATTTGCAAAATGGTATTTTGTAGCGTAATCAAAAATAATATGGTTTGCTAAAAGCGCATTGGTTAAAGTATTGGTTTTAGAGGCATCTATTTCAATATCTGGCAATACACCTCCGCCATCTTGAACTTTTCTGCCATTTCGAGTTTTAAAATCGTTAAACGTTGTGTTTCTAACAGCTTTACCATTATCATCTCTATTCCAATAGTCTAGTGCTTGAATACATCTTCCTGAAGCTGTATAATAGCGCGAAATGGTAACTTTAAGTTGTGTTCCATAAGTAAGCTTCATAGGTCGCTGTACAAGGCCTTTGCCAAAGCTACGAGCACCCATAATAACGGCGCGATCTAAATCTTGTAAACTACCTGAAACAATTTCACTTGCAGAAGCACTTCGGCCATTTACTAATACTACTAAAGGAATATCAGTATCCAAAGCTTTGTTTTTGGTTTTATAGGTTTTATTAAATTTTTTGACCTTAGATTTTGTGGTAACTATGAGCTCTCCTTTTGGAACAAAAAGATTGGTTACATTAATGGCTTCAGACAATAAACCTCCAGGGTTTCCTCTTAAGTCAAGTATAATTTTTTCAGCACCTTTTCCTTTTAAATCAATTAAAGCTGCTTTTGTTTGCTCAGATGCCTTTGCATTAAATTTAGCAAGAACAATATAACCTGTTTTATCATCTACCATTTTATAAAAGGGAACGGCATCAATCTCAATACCTTCGCGCTTAATAGTAGTGTTTTTTGTTTGCCCTTGTCTATTGTATGTAACAGTTACTTCAGAGTTGTTAGCACCTTTTAAAAGCTCACTGGCATTATCATCAAAATCAATAACATTAATATCACCAATTTTAATAATTTCATCTCCTGCTTTTAATCCGGCCTTATCCGCAGGATAGCCTTTGTAAGGTTCAACAACAAGCAATTTTTCTTTATATGAACGTACTAGAGCACCAATACCAGAATACTCTCCTGCGTTATTAATTTTATAAGCCTCAACATCTTGTTCATTTAAAAACTTGGTATAGGGATCAAGTTCTTCTAACATGTTTTTAATAGCGGTATCCATGAGTTCCGCAGGATTAGTTTCATCCACGTAATTCATGTTTAGCTCTTTAAAAAGCGTAGTAAATATTTCAATTTGTTTAGCGATTTCAAAAAAATCACTTTTATAACTACTTCCAATGAATAAAAAGGTAATGGCCAAAACAGGAATTAATACCTTTTTCTTAATCAATTTTTGCATCATTTATGCGATTTACAAATTTGTCTAAAACGTTTTTCATGCCATTCTGAACTATAGTATTGGCAGGCATATCTTTACCAAGGTATAAAAATAAAAAGGCATATTCTCCTTGTATTGTGTTAAAAACTTGCTGCTTTTGTAATCTATAGTTTTCTCGTAAAAGCCTTTTAATACGATTGCGGTGAACGGCACTTTTAAATTTCTTTTTAGGAACCGTTACTGCAGCTTGAATTTTTATACCTTCTGGCAATGAAGTTTTTAAGTAGATGAGTTTTATGGGAAAGCTTGAAACGCTTTTTCCTTCAACAAAAAGCTGTTCAATAAGCTTTTTGTTTTTCAATTTTTCTTTTTTGGGAAATTGTAATGACATCTAACGCAAAAGTAACAAGAAAACCACATTGTTTAATTTTATATAGTGTTTAAAACAACTGTAAAAAAAAGGAGCACTAATTAGCGCTCCTTTATATTTACTAGACAACAAATTTTACTCTGTTGCTTGCCAAACATTATTGTTACTATCTATATCGGCCATTAATTGTGAAGGATCTATAACTACTGCTTTAACAGTTTTTCCAGGGGAACTAACGTTAAAACTATAGGTAGGATATGCCCAAGCCCAATCTTTTAAAACTGTTCTTTTAAGTTGCGGATAAGGGTTTTCTTTTTCACCACGCATTATTTGTAACGGAATGTAAAAAATTTCTTGAGAACCATCGTTATAAACAACCATAATATCTTGTGGCATCGGCATAAGGCCAATACGTTCTAAAGTAATTTTGGTTGAATCATCACTTTCCTTTTCCACAGATTTAATTCCGTAATCAATGGTATTTGTTGTCTGCGTCCAATCCGTTAAATACCAATCTAATTCAAATCCAGATATTTTTTCAGCAGTACGTTTAATGTCATTCGGAATAGGGTGTTTAAATTTAAAGTCTTCATAATACTTTCGAATAGTTTGCATTAGTTTGTCCTGTCCAATAACATACCCTAATTGTGATAGAAAAATTGAGCCTTTACTATATGCAGAAATACCATAGGCAAAATTTAAATCGTAACGGTCTGCATGTGTAGTTTGTGGCTGTTCTTTGCCTGAAGTTGCTAATTTTATATATCCATTATAAGTTCCTTCAAACGGATTTTCTTTTGCCTGATTCATGATTTGATTCATGCAAAGCGATGAAATAAATGTAGTAAAACCTTCATCCATCCATTCGTGTTTAGATTCGTTGGTTGCTAAAATATGTTGAAACCACGAGTGCGCCATTTCATGAACGGTAACCCCAACAAGACTACCAAATTTACGTTCACCCGTAATTAATGTTGCCATAGCATACTCCATACCACCGTCTCCACCTTGAATTATAGAATATTGATTATAAGGGTATTTACCTATGTTTTTACTGAAAAATTGCATGGTTTCAGCTGCTTTAGGTTGTAAATTTTTCCAATTTTCCTTAATTTCATCATTATCCTTATACAAAAAGTGAAGTAGTGGTCCTCCATCAACTTGTAGTGTATCATGAATATATTCTGGATCTGCTGCCCACGTAAAATCGTGAACCATAGGTGCTTTAAAATGCCATGTTAAGGTTTTTCCTTTCTGTTTTTTTACCTTACTTCCCTTTGGTTCATAACCATGCCCAATTTCTTGAGGGTTTTGTAAATATCCGGATCCACCAATTGTGTATTTTTTGTTTAAAGTAATTTTTACATCAAAATCACCCCATACGCCATGAAATTCTCTTGCAATATAAGGGTCTGCATGCCACCCTTCAAAATCATATTCAGCTAATTTTGGATACCATTGACTCATAGAAAGTGCAACACCTTCTTTATTGTTTCTTCCTGAACGACGTATTTGAACAGGAACCTGACCTTTGAACTCCATTTCTAATGTAGTTTTTGCTCCAGGAGCAAGAGGTTTTGCTAAGGTTACAACTAACACCGTTCCTTCCTCATTAAAGGAAAGTGTTTCACCATCTTGCTTTAGTGAAACGGCATGCAAAAATCCAATTTCTTCAGGTGATAAGGAAGCTATTCTGCTTTTGCCATCAACAAACATTCTACCGTCTGGATCAGCAATATTTTGCAGTCTAACATCCATTTCACTACCTGGTTGAAAGGCATTGAAATACAAATGATAGTATACTTTGTTTAGTTCATCAGGAGAGTTATTAGTATACACTAACTTTTGCGTTCCAGAATATTGATAATTTTCAACATCCATGAAAACATCCATAGTGTAATCAACCTCTTGCTGCCAATATCCTTTGTTTTGACCCATGGCCGAAAGAAAGAATAAACCAATAAAGGATAAAGCCAATATACTTTTTCTCATTTTTTTATAATTTGATTTTACCAGAAGCAACCCCGTTTGCCATAATAAGTGCGTTATAGGCATTTGCTATTTTCCCAGAGGTAGATATCTTATCTAATGTTGAGGTTTTTGAAGCGTCACCGCCTAAAACCACGGTAGCCGCAATAGGAAGACCTGACTTTAAAATGATTTTTTTAACCTGAGCAGCTGTTAGTTTAGGGTATTGCGACATTACTAATGCTGCAAGACCTGCAACAGCTGGAGAGGCCATTGAAGTACCAGGCATGTGCTTGTATTCATTATTCGGTACAGTAGAGTAAATATCTGTACCAGGAGCAAAGATATCCACGTTTACTTTTCCGTAGTTAGAATATGAAGCAACTAGGTTAGAACCGTATTTAGGGTCAAGAGCCCCAACAGTTATAACGTTGTCAGCGATTTCAGCACCATTGTTTACTTGATCGTTTGGAAAATTAGGATTGCTAGGGTCGTCAAGATCAGCACCATCATTCCCTGCAGCGTGAACAATTAAAACATCTTTTGAAGCGGCATATTTAATGGCTTCATAAACCCAATCTGCTTTTGGAGAGAACGACTTTCCGAAGCTACAGTTAATAATTTTTGCCCCGTTATCTACAGCATAACGTATACCTAACGCAATGTCTTTATCATATTCATCTCCATTTGGAACCGCTCTAATACTCATTATAGCAACGTTATTAGCAATACCGTCTGCACCTTTACCGTTGTTACGCTCCGCGGCTATAATTCCTGCAACATGACTACCGTGGCTTTCATCATCAACCCTGTTTTGTGGATTTCCGTCTCCATATTTTGTGTCCATAATATCATATGGATTATCGCCTACGCTTTCTCTTCCATTAAAATCTACGTTTAAATTATAGTTTGCTCTCTCCGTAAAATATTTAATGCCACCTTCTAATTCTTTAATTACTTCCGGAATGTTATCAGCATAAGAGAACATTTGTGTAAGTACTGCTATGTTTTGTTTCATAGCATCATCTTTAGCCTCAATTGAGGCTAAATCTTTTTGAGAATAGGCGTCTTTTCCAAGTTCTTTTTTAACGGCTTCATCAGCATTTTTTACGGTTTGTAAAATTTGCTCATACTGCTGTTTGTTGGCAAGTGTTTCTGGATATTCTTTGTCGATTTTTGCTTTTGCCTTTGCCAAAGATTGTTCATCTCCAATTTTAAGACGCAGCATACGAGGGTATTCTAATTGCTCGTTATATGACTCTCCTAAAAAGTTATACCCATGAATGTCATCAACATAACCATTTTTGTCATCATCTATACCATTACCCGGTTTTTCTTTTTTGTTCGTCCAAAGTACACCATCTAGGTCTTCATGTTTTAAATCCACACCAGAATCTAATACAGCAACAATTACTTTGGTTCCTTTTTTGTTTTTTATGATTTCTTTATATGCCTTTTCAACACTCATTCCAGGAATAGTGTCTGTAACAATATCTTTGTGCCCCCAACTTTGTTTTTCTTTTTCTGTTAGGTCGGATATTTTTAATGGAGTAGCATCAATATTTTCTATTGGAGTGGTAATAAGTGTTGTAGCACCACAACCATACATAAAGATTGCAGTTGATAATCCTAAAGCGGATTTACATAATTTAGATGTCATACAAATTATTTAATGTTAGTGTATTTGTTTATTTTATTTAGCCCAAATTGAAGGTACGTAATGTACGAATTTCTGGTAACATTACTCAATTGAAAAGTTGGTCAAAAGTGTGTATATCCTTTAATCTAACTCCTTTTTCAGTGTTTTTTAGTGTGCAAATTTCGTTGTGTGCATCATGCTCAAAGAAAATGTAATAATTGTTTTCAACAGCCTGTTTTAAAAAACGTTCTTTTTCTGATAACGAAATAAGTGGTCTAGTATCATAACCAATAATATAAGGCAAGGGAATATGCCCAACGGTAGCGATTAAATCGGCCATGAATACAATAGTTTTGCCTTTATATGTAATATGAGGAAGCATTTGTTTTTCGGTATGTCCATCTATAAAAAGAATATCAAACCCTAACTCAGATTTTTCTAAGTAATTAGCACCTCCTTTTTCAATAAAATGTAATTGACCACTTTCTTGCATGGGTAAAAGGTTTTCTTTTAAAAACGATGCTTTTTCTCTCGCATTAGGGTTTGTTGCCCATTCCCAATGGTTTTTATTTGTCCATAAGCGAGCATTTTTAAAAGCGGGCTCATACCCTGTTTTATTTTTATTCCATTGAATTGTACCACCACAATGGTCAAAATGTAAATGCGTCATAAATACATCAGTTATATCATCACGATGAAACCCATGTTTTTTGAGTGACTTATCTATCGAGTGGTCTCCCCATTGATAATAATAGCCAAAAAATTTATCAGATTGTTTATTACCCATTCCTGTATCTATAAGAATGAGTTTATTACCGTCTTCAATAAGTAAACTACGAGCAGCTAAATCTATTAGATTATTGTTGTCAGCGGGATTTGTTCTATTCCAGATTGTTTTAGGAACAATACCAAACATAGCACCACCATCCAGCTTAAAGTTCCCAGTTTCAATAGGGTATAATTTCATAAAAACACTTGGTTAAAGTAGGTGCAAATTATGAAAACCTAGTTATTTATTTAAGAAATAGGCTTGTTTTAACAAGGTTTTGGGTATTTTAATTAAGAGATATTTAAATTATAATTAACCATTAAATCGTTCTGTTTTTAGAACATTAACCGAAATATCATCAAGAGAAACTTGATATTGTTTACCAGCAGCCAGATTATAAAAATGAACGGCAGATTCTCTTTTAATTTTTCCGATTAAAAGTTCTTCATCAATCTCGCCACTTTCCTGTCGCCAAGTAAAAATTGAATTTTGTTGAATTTGAATAACGCTGTGGTTTGCTAAAAATTGGGCAATATAGGTAGTCATTTTAAATAGGGGAATTTTGTTAATAATATACTACGGGATCGAAAGTAAAAAAAATTTTTTTTCGATTTTGTTTATTGTTGTGAAAGTTGCTAAAAATGATGACTTATTTCATTGAAATTATGTTTCATGTAATTTCAATTAAGTTTAATTAGTATTTTTACTTAAAACAGCATATATGTTAGAACTTGCAGGTATTATTATTCTTGGGATTATTGCGCAATGGGTTGCGTGGCGACTAAAATTACCAGCAATTTTACCCTTAATATTAATTGGCCTTTTAGTTGGTCCGTTTGCGACCTTATATACTGAGGGTGGTGAAAAATTGATTGAACCCGTTTGGAATGGAAAAAAAGGATTGTTTCCCGGTGATGGTCTATACAATTTTGTTTCTCTAGCAATTAGCATTATTCTTTTTGAAGGGGGGTTAACATTAAAGCGTTCTGAGATAGTTAATGTTGGTCCTGTAATCACAAAGTTGATAACCGTAGGTTCTGTAGTAACTTTTTTTGGCGCGGGCATGGCTGCGCATTATGTTTTTGAACTTTCATGGCAAATTTCTTTTCTTTTTTCAGCGCTTATAATAGTTACGGGTCCAACCGTAATTACTCCTATTTTGAGAAATATTCCTTTAAAAAAGGATGTCTCAACGGTTTTAAAATGGGAAGGTATTCTTATTGATCCTATTGGTGCATTGGTAGCGGTTTTGGTATTTGAATTTATTAGTGTTGGTGAAGGAAGCGCATTTACACAAACTGCATTAATTGAATTTGGTAAAATATTACTTTTTGGTACCACCTTTGGATTTACGTTTGCGCATGCTTTGGCTTTCGCAATTAAGAAAAATTTTATTCCACATTATTTACTTAACGTAGTATCCCTTTCTGTAGTGTTATTGGTATTTGTAGAATCAGATATTTTTGCACATGAGTCTGGCTTATTGGCAGTTGTGGTTATGGGAATGGTTTTAGGTAATATGAAATTACCAAACATAAAAGAGCTACTTTATTTTAAAGAATCTCTTAGTGTTATTTTAATATCAATCTTGTTTATTTTACTTGCTGCAAATATTAATATTAGCGATTTACAATTGTTAATGAACTGGAAAACAGTAATGTTATTTGCTGTAGTAGTTTTTTTAATTCGTCCGTTAGGAGTCTTTTTAAGTACGCAAGGATCAGACTTAAAACTCAATGAAAGGTTGTTCATTGGTTGGGTAGGGCCTAGAGGTATTGTTGCGGCGGGTATAGCTTCATTGTTTGGTTCTAAATTGTTGCTAAAAGGAGAACCTGGGGCAGAGTATATTACGCCACTTGTATTCATGATTGTTTTGGGGACAGTTTTATTAAACGCAACAACAGCTAGGTTTTTTGCAAAAATAATAGGGGTGTTTTTAAAGAAGTCGGAAGGTGTTTTAATTATTGGAGCATCAAAAGTATCGTTGCTAATTGCTAATTATTTAAAGCAAAACAATAGACATGTTGTGTTGATTGATAACAACCAATCTAACATTGAAAAGGCTCAAGAACTAGGTATTGAAGCTATTGTATCTAATATTTATGCGGACTCACTTACTGATAATATTGAGCTTAACGATATGGGTTATTTAATGGCATTAACTGGAAATTCAGATATTAACAAGTTTGCTATAGATAAATTTCAAAAGCAATTTGGTGAAAATGGAGCTTTTAGATTGGTGGATGTTAACGAAATGAAGAATCCTGAGAATAGTCCAGAAGAGGCTTTGTTTACGCGAACAGATGATTTTATAAAACTAACAGATGTTGCTAGAAAGTATCCTTCAATAAATGAAATAGAGCTTGAAAATAAAGAACATTACCATAAACTAATTGAAATTACGAAGAATGATAATGATATTATACCCTTGTTTATCAAAAGCTTAGATAATAATTTGGCAATAATATCTGCCTTTAGTAAGAATGCTATTGACGTTAAGGAAGGTTATAAGCTGGTGTATTTGGGAAAGGTGTTTGATTAATTTAAAAAGAGATTAAAATCTATAAAGAACACAATATGTAGAAAAAATACTCGTTTTGGTTGAGAATAAAATCTAAAATATTAACTATAAACCAAAACAAATTATGAAAAAACTATTTTTATTTCTCGCCTTAGGAGCTTCAGTTGCATTTACAAGTTGTAATAAAGATGATGATTCTCCAAATTCTAATGATGAAATTGTAGGCACATGGATTGATAGGTTTGAGGAAGGCGATTCTTATGTTGATACTTATGTCTTCAATGGAGATAACACTGGAAATTTTACTGGAGTTGAAGGAGGAGAAGTTATTGACAATGATTCTTTCACTTGGAGTAAAGTATTTGACAAATATTTAGTAACATACGATTACGACAAAACAGATGTTGAAACATATACCATTGGAGAAATAGACGGAGAAAAGGTCCTTTTATATGATGGTGAAGAACCTTCGGGAATAAAGCAATAATCCCTTAACATAAAAAAACCCTCCGAAATTTTCAGAGGGTTTTTAGTTTTAATCATTCAATTTTAGTACAGCCATAAACGCCTCTTGTGGTACTTCTACATTACCAACTTGGCGCATACGTTTTTTCCCTTTTTTCTGCTTTTCTAAAAGCTTACGTTTACGAGAAATATCACCACCATAACATTTTGCTGTAACATCTTTACGTAAGGCTTTTGTAGTTTCTCTAGAAATTATTTTAGCACCAATTGCAGCCTGAATAGGAATATCAAACTGTTGTCTTGGTATTAATTCTTTTAGTTTTTCACACATTTTTTTACCAATGGTAACTGCATTATCTGCATGAATAAGTGCAGAAAGTGCATCAACTGGTTGCGCATTTAATAAAATGTCAACACGTACAAGTTTTGAAGCGCGCATACCTATTGGAGCATAATCAAACGAGGCATAACCCTTAGAAACCGTTTTTAATCGGTCATAAAAGTCAAAAACAATTTCTGCTAAAGGCATATCAAAATTTAACTCAACCCGCTCTGTAGTTAAATATGTTTGATTAGTTATTTGTCCTCTTTTCTCGATACACAACGACATTACGTTACCAACAAAATCAGCTTTGGTAATAATTGTGGCTTTTATATAAGGTTCTTCAACACGATCAATACTAGAAGGGTCTGGCAAATCTGTAGGATTGTTTACAATAATTGCTTCTTCTGGATTTTTACGAGTGTACGCATAGTAACTAACATTTGGAACAGTAGTAATAACTGTCATGTTAAACTCACGTTCTAAACGTTCTTGGATAATTTCCATATGAAGCATTCCTAAGAAACCACATCGAAAACCAAAACCTAATGCAGCACTACTTTCTGGAGCAAACACTAATGAAGCATCATTAAGCTGTAACTTTTCCATTGAGGCGCGCAGTTCCTCAAACTCATCAGTATCAACAGGATATATACCTGCAAAAACCATGGGTTTTACATCTTCAAAACCTTCAATCGCGTTTTGAGTTGGTTTGGCAGCATCAGTGATGGTGTCACCCACTTTTACTTCACGAGCATCTTTTATACCGGTAATTAAATATCCAACATCACCAGCTTTAATACTTTGTTTAGGTTCTTGTGTAAGTTTTAATGTTCCAACTTCATCAGCAAAATAGCTTTTGTCAGTTGCTACAAATTTTATTTTTTGCCCTTTTGTAATTTCTCCATTGATAACTCTAAAATAGGTTTCTACTCCTCTGAAAGGGTTATAAACAGAATCAAAAACCAAAGCTTGTAAGGGTTCATTTGGCTCTCCTTCAGGAGCAGGAATACGCTCAATTATTGCTGCTAATATCTCTTCAATACCAATACCAGTTTTTGCACTAGCAGGTATAACTTCTTCAGCATCGCACCCTAAAAGATCTACAATGTCGTCCGTAACTTCTTCTGGGTTTGCACTAGGTAAATCAACTTTATTTAGGACTGGAATAATTTCTAAATCGTTTTCAAGTGCTAAATATAAATTAGATATTGTTTGCGCTTGAATACTCTGTGCCGCATCAACAACTAGTAGTGCTCCTTCGCATGCTGCAATAGATCTTGAAACTTCATATGAAAAATCTACGTGGCCAGGAGTATCAATTAAATTTAAGATGTATTCTTCGCCATTGTAATTATAGTTCATTTGAATGGCATGACTTTTAATGGTAATACCACGCTCCCTTTCCAAATCCATATTGTCAAGTAATTGCTCTTTTTTCTCTCGATCAGTTACGGATCCAGTAAAATCTAAAAGACGATCAGCAAGTGTACTCTTACCGTGATCAATATGTGCTATGATGCAAAAATTCCGAATCTTTTTCATAAAAATTTAAATGAGCAATTACATTCTACACCTTTATAAATTAGGTATATATTAAAGCTAAATGCAAATATAACTTAATTTATAAGCGCGTGTCAAAGGCGCGTTGTGTTTTTAATAGGAAAAAAGTTTAACAATTCAATAATCGGGAAGCCATGGCTATTAGGATGTAAGAGTATTTTCTATAAATAGTGTAATACAACAGTGAAATTTTTAGTGGTTTATTTCGTTAAATTCGTAGGATTATTCGTGTAATCTTTGTTACTTGATACCACAATACGACCACAATTTAATGAAATTACAGTATCTATTTATTGTATTATTCACTTTCTTTTCGTTATCCCTGAGTGCTCAGGATATTACATTATATGGAAAAATAAAGGATGAAAATAATATGGGGGTTGCGTTTGCCAACATTGTATTGTCGTTAGCAGATTCAACAGTTGTAAAAGGAACTTCTGCAGATGAGAATGGTGTTTTTTACCTAAAAAATGTTGCTAGTGGTTCTTATATTGTTTCGGCTAGTTATATTGGGCGCATTACTAAAAAAATTAGAGTCGATGTAAAAGACCAAGATGTTAATGTTGGTAGTATTGTATTAATTGAAGATACAGAGGAATTAGATGAGGTTGTTGTAACCTACCAAAAACCAAAGTTAGAAAGGAAAGTGGATCGCTTAGTTTTTAGTGTAGGAAATACAGCGTTAGCAGAAGATGATATTTGGAATGTTCTTAAAAGAACCCCTAGTGTAAATATTATTAACGACAAAATTGAAATAAAGGGAAACACTAAAATTGGCTTTTTAATAAATGAACGTTTAATTCCGCTTAATAATGAAGAAGTTACAAGCTTGCTTTCTGGTAATTCTGCCAGTAATGTAGAGGCCATAGAAGTTATTACGAACCCACCTGCTAAATATGGAGCAGAGCATGAGGTGCTTATTAATATTAAAATGAAGAAAAGCCTTATTGCTGGTTATAATGGAAGCATTTATAACAGGTTTTCTCAAGGTGTTTTTCCGAAACACACTATAGGAACCTCCCATTTTATTAAAGGAAAAAAGGTAAATACATCTTTGACCTATAGTTTTAACAGGAATAAAGCTTTTAGAAGGTTTATTGATGATACCAACTTTACTTTAGAAAATGGGGATAAGGAAAAATGGTTAGCAAATCAAAAATTTATAGATACAAGACAAAAACATAATTTTAGTTTGTTTGTAGATTATGATGTAAATGATAAAAACAAACTAAGTTTTTCTTCAATAAATACTTTTAAACCTTTTCATAAAGGGTTTAGAGATACCGAAACGGTTATTACAGAACCAACAGGAAATTTGCAATCTAGTTTTGTGACCTTTAATGGAATTAATTATACTTCTTTAAACACCTCATTTTTCATAGATTGGGAACATAAATTAAATAAGAATGGGGCTGAAGTATCTTTTAAATCGCATTATACTTTTTCTAATAATGAAAGGGAACAAGAGGTGCAAACAGATTTTTTTGATGAAACTGCTAGTTTGATTTCAGAAACTGATTTTAATACAGATAGTGAGCAGAGCATTAATTTGTTTAGTGCTCAAATTGACTTTTTTTCACCTTTAAACAAACACACCAATTTAAGTTCGGGTTTACGTTTTGCAAATATTAATTCGGATAATGAAACTAATCAAGATGCTAATATTGATTTAGGTACCCAATTAGCTAGTACAGGCTTATTTTTATATGACGAGCAAATATCAGCTGCTTACTTAGATGTTAATAACAGTTGGGAAAAATGGAAGTTTAGGGCAGGTTTACGTTCAGAATACACAGAGGTAAAGGGCAATTTAAAAAGTGAGAATATTAAAAATAAACAGTCGTATTTAGAATTTTTTCCATCGTTTTCGTTACAGCATATTCCCAATGAGAAGACTAAGTTAAATTTGTTTTACTATCGAAGAATAACGAGACCTAGATACCAGAACCTTAATCCGTTTGTAACTTTTCAAAGTATTAATTCCACAATTGAGGGAAATCCTAATTTACAACCATCGATACAAAATTATTTGGCGTTTAATTTTACATTTCTACGAGATTACGCATTTGAAATTTTTTATTCGCACAAAGTCAATACTTATGATCTTCAGGTTTTTCAGGATAACGACAATCAGTTTATTAGGTTTATAAGTACAAATATTGGAGATAGAGACCGACTTGGAATAGACTTTACCTATAGTAAAAATTTTACTGATTTTTGGTATTCATATTTTTTAATAAGTAGCTATAAGATTAACAATGAATTTACCGATTTTGAAACTGGAGATTTGTTTAAAAATAGTCAATGGTCTTCTTTTTTAGAATTTAATAACGATTTTACACTTCTAAAGGATAAAAGTTTATTTCTTAATATATCATATGGTTATCAAGCGCCAACTATTCGTGGAAATTATAAACGTGAAGAAACTAGCCAATTTGGTATTACTGTACGTAAAAAAGTATGGCAAAACAGAGCTAGTATTTCAGTAGGTGTTGAAGATATTTTTAACAAAAGTAATGTTGCCATTACCCGTAAATTTTCTAATCAAGACCTATCGTCATTAAGTATTCGAGAAAATCGCTTATTTACATTTGCTTTTAGGTACAAATTTGGTAACACCACAATTAAAAGTAATACAAAGTCTAAACGTATTGATGAGCGTTCAAGAATATAGTACTAATAAGCACCCATAAGCCCTCCGCAAATTCCTAGACTTATTAATAAATAAACACCTGCTAGTATAAATAGTATTTTTGCTGCTTTCGGCTTTTGTTTACTTCGTAAAACAAACCCAACGATTAATAATAAAAGAGCTGGACCAAACATTATTGCAAAAAGTAATGCAACAAGCCCATCTAAGTTACCAACTTCTAAGGGTAGTATAATATTCATAATATTTCGTTTTGTAAAGTCTTTAAATGTTCTAATTTTTCATCTCTATAAAACAAGTTCATAGTTTCAAACGGAATTATTTTATAGTCTTTATTTACGATATGTACGCAAGATTTTTTAATAGCTCTAACATCAAAGTTATATGCATCAATAAATTGCATAATAATTATTCTAAAGAGATTATCATAACCTAAATTAGGAGCTTCAATTTCTGGAAGACAACACATTATACTTTTTAGATTATCTTCTGCTTTTTCTACTGAATTACCAGTACTAAAAAGTTCAATCATTTTACCATGTAGTTCAGGGTCTTGTTCATAAATAATGGTGTTTTTTCCTTCATTTAATAAATCATCAGGGTTTATGTAACGAGTTAAAGGGTTTACGTTTTCTCCTAATTTTAAAGCATAAGCCATTACTAAAGCATCCGGATTACACGGTACAGGTATTAAATCATCAGGGTTAAAAATTGGGGACTGTTCTAATATTTTTCTTCGAACTTCGGTTAAGGTTATCCTATTTTCATCAACTCCAAAATTATCTAACCTACCTGCTATTTGTGTTGGCTGGAACGTTACCCCACGAACACATTTTTGTTTTAATGCAAAATCAATAGTTTTACCCATTTCGTGGTCGTTAAGTCCTTTTTGTAGGGTAACTACAAGTGTAGTAGAAAGGTTTAATTGGTTGAGATGTTTTAAAGCATTTAACCTTGTTTCGGCTAAATCAGCACCACGTAACGTTTGTAAAACGGTATTGTCTAAAGAATCAAATTGGAGGTATATTTCAAAGTCAGGCATATAGGAAGCTAACCGCTCAGCAAACTTAAAATCTTTAGCGATTTTAATACCATTAGTATTGAGCATTAAGTGCCTAATAGGCAAGGTTTTTGCATAATCTAAAATTGCAAAAAAATCAGGGTGTATAGTAGGTTCACCTCCGCTTAATTGCACTACATCAGGTTCTCCTTCATTTTTAACAATAACATCTAACATTTTTTTTACTTCTTCGAATGTTCTATGTCTTCCATAGCTTGGAGAAGAAGATGCATAGCATGTTGGACAAGTTAAGTTGCAACGATCTGTAAGTTCAACTACAGTAAGACAAGAGTGTTGCTCATGATCTGGGCAAAGTCCACAGTCGTACGGACAACCATAGTGGGTTTTAGTATTAAAAGTGTTAGGATATTCGGACGCTTTATTATAGTTGCGAATATTTTTATAATATTCGATGTCATCAGCTATTAAAACCTTAGAATTGCCATGCTCTTTACATTTTTTGAGCATGTAAACGTTGTTGTTTTCAAAAACAATTTTAGCATCTACCCTTCTTAAGCACTCAGGGCATAAGCTTAAGGTAAAATCATAATAAGTATAGTTTTTTGAAGGCATAAAGTACTCCCTTTAGTATGGTTTTATAATAATAGCAAAGACAAATTAGGCATAAAAATTGAATAGTACTAAGTCCTAAAAGCAAGTAGGAATTTGGCTTTAGAAACTCGATACAAAATCTAAAAGCGAAATAACTTATCATAAAAATTTTAAAAAGCATTCCGTTTTTAAGCAACTTCTTTTGTCTATTTAATAGTTGTATTAAATAAAAGAGCATGATTAGAAAAACAATTTCATATAAAGCTATTGGGTGTCTTAGATGTTTGTCACCTAAATGCATCCCAAAAATACTATTGGTTACAATTCCATAGGTAAATTCATTGGTTCCTGCTAAAAAGCAACCTAACCTGCCAATTATTAAACCAATAATTATAGGTAGTGTAAAAAGGTCACCAGAAGAAGATTTTTCACCAATGTATTTTTTAACGAGTTCTACTCCTAAAAGCCCTCCAAATAAACCACCCATAATGGTTTTATTATTTAAAATAGTAATCCAGCTTTGATTATAACTCTGTATAGGGTTTTCAAAAAAAGCAACAAATCTTGATAAGAATAAAGCTCCAAAAATTGCACCTATAATAATGGATAGTCGGTTTGTAGAAGATATTAAATCAACACTTTTTTTTCTTAAAAAACGGTAATATTGAAAGCCTATAAAGAAAGCTAAATACTCTAAGATTAAGTGCACATTAATCTTTATTCCAAACAAAATAGGTTCATACGGAATAGAAAAACTTATAAGCATAGAACTAATATAGGGGCATTTAATGTTTTTACAGCTAATGTATTAGTAGTAAATTTGCGGCATGCCAAAAATTGGAGACATACAATTACCTGATTTTCCATTGTTATTAGCGCCAATGGAAGATGTAAGTGACCCACCTTTTAGAGCACTTTGTAAAGAGCAAGGTGCAGATGTTTTGTATACTGAGTTTATTTCTTCGGAGGGACTAATACGTGATGCTGCGAAAAGCGTGATGAAGCTAGATATTTATGAAAAAGAGCGTCCTGTGGGAATTCAAATTTTTGGCGCTAACATGGATTCTATGCTAAAATCCGTGGAGATTGTTGAAAAGTCTAATCCAGATATTATTGATATTAATTTTGGCTGTCCTGTAAAAAAAGTAGTAAGCAAAGGTGCTGGAGCCGGAATTTTAAAAGATATTGATTTAATGGTTGCACTAACCAAAGCAATGGTTAATCATACAAAGCTTCCGGTTACCGTAAAAACAAGATTAGGTTGGGATCATGATTCCATTAAAATTGTTGAGGTTGCAGAACGTTTACAAGATGTAGGCTGCAAAGCAATTTCAATACACGGTAGAACAAGAGCTCAAATGTATAAAGGAGAGGCCGACTGGAAACCCATTGCTGAAGTAAAAAACAATCCGAGAATGCATATTCCTGTTTTTGGTAATGGAGATGTAAATACACCCGAAGCGGCTGTAAAAATGCGTGATGAATATGGGTTAGATGGCGCTATGATAGGTAGGGCAAGTATTGGTTATCCTTGGTTTTTTAAAGAGGTAAAGCATTTTTTTAAAACAGGAGAATACTTAGCACCACCAACTATTGAAGAACGCGTAATTGCAGCAAGAAGGCATTTACAAATGTCGATTGATTGGAAAGGCGAAAAATTAGGTGTTTTTGAAACCCGTAGGCACTACACGAATTATTTTAAAGGTATTCCAAACTTTAAAGAATATCGAATGAAAATGGTTACTAGCGATGATTCTGCCGATGTTTTTGCTGCCTTTGATGAGGTTTTAGAAAAGTTCGGAGATTTTCAGTTTAGTAAATAGATTTAAAGTCTAAAGTCTAAAGTCTGGAGGCGATTTCAGGTAATTTTTTAAACAATAATTAAGCAGTTATCAGCTTTTTAGAAATTCTACTACTAGCTATTTTAGATGCTAGCATACCTAAAACAATTATGGTTAGTAAAACAATGAACACATTAGATATTAGATATTCTACAGGATATGCTAATGAAGGTGTGATTTTTAACCACTCAAAAATAAGTTGAGACCATATTAATAATGAGCCGATTAGTACACCAACAAACCCACCTAAACTAGTAACTAGAACACCCTGAACAAAATAAATATGTCGTAGCTCTTTTATAGTTGTTCCAAGACTATATAGTGTTTTAGAGTTTTGCTGCTTGTCCAAAATCATCATTATAATTGCTCCTACAACATTAAATAAAGCAATAACAATAACCAATGTAAATATTAAATATGTAGCTAAATTTTCGGTATTTAGCATGCGATATAATGTGCTATTTAACTCTTCTCTGTTTTTAAGAATCACCTTATTTCCTAATACTTGAGTAATATTTTTTCTGACTGTTGCTTCATCAAAATCGGGTAAAAGTTTAAAATTAATACCAGATATTTTAGTTTCATCTTTTTCAAGAAGTGCTTGTACCAAAGCTAAATCGGTAAAAACGTATTTTTTATCTAAATTCTCTTCAACGGCATAAACACCACTAATTATAAGGGGTAATTGATTAAAAGGTTTGCTGTTTATGTTTTGTTGTGATAATGAACCCTTGCCAGGCTTCGGAACAACAACACGCAACGGGTTTTGATATTGATTTACCGTAACACCAAGTAAGTTAACAATACCAATACCTGAAACTCCCTGTTGTTGGTTTATTGCCCAATCTCCAAAGTATAAAGTACTGTCTATTCCAGTAACATTTACATAATTAGCGTCAATCCCTTTTATATAGGCAATATGGTTTTTTTGTTCGTGGACTAATGAAACTTTTTCCTCAATTTCTTTGGCATAAAAAGCAACACCTTGTAGCGTTTTTAATGATGTTTCTTGTTCCGATGTTATCGCGAAAAACTTTCCTGTTGTTGGTACAGCTTTTAAATCAGGATCAAATGAATGGGTAAAGGAAAGGCTAAATGTTTTAAGTCCTGCAAAACCAGAAAGCACAATAAAAAGTGCCGCTGAACCAATTACAATAACTAAAAAAGTAATAAAATTGATAATATTTACCGCATTTTGACTGCTTTTAGAGCGTAAATACCTTTTAGCAATGTATAGCGGAAAATTCACAGATTACGATTTTTTTCGTTTATCAAGTAAATCTCTATTTTCAATTGGGTTTTCTTCCCCTTTAAGCGATTTTTCTATATTTTCTATATATTCCAATGAGTCGTCAATAAAGAAAAGTAATTCAGGAACACGGCGCAATTGATTTTTAGTACGCTGCGCGAGCTCATGCTTAATTAAAGGTTGATTAGATTGTATACCCTCAAGTAAAGCTTTGGCCTCTTTATTTGGAAAAATACTTAAATATACTTTTGCTATAGAAAGGTCTGTAGTAACTGTTACTTTAGAGACCGAAATAATTACACCACGTAACCCTCCTTCAATTGCTGCTTTTTGAAGAATATCAACAATATCTTTCTGAATAACTCCACCAATTTTTTTCTGACGCTGTGTTTCCATGCCACAAAAGTACGCAGAATATGCGTAATTTGGCTAAATAGAAAAATTCCATACAATGAAAAAGATAGAGCATATAGGTATTGCGGTGAAGGATTTGGAAACATCTAATCAATTGTTTGAAAAATTATTAGGAAAACCGCCGTATAAAGAGGAAGAAGTAGCATCGGAAGGCGTAAAAACCTCCTTTTTTGAAAATGGGCCAAACAAGATTGAGCTTTTAGAATCTACCAAACCCGATGGTCCAATAGGAAAGTTTATTGAAAAAAAGGGAGAAGGTATACATCACATCGCTTTTGAAGTAGATAATATTCATGAAGAGATGGAGCGTTTAAAAGCAGAAGGATTTATTATTTTAAATGATAAACCTAAAAAAGGAGCTGATAATAAGTTGGTTGCATTTGTACACCCTAAAACTGCAAATGGAGTTTTAGTAGAACTCTGTCAAGAAATACGATAGTAGTAACTAAATTGCTTGCAACAAAGTAAAATAAGTAGTAATATTGCATCCGCAATTTGCAGGTCCTATAGCTCAGCTGGTTAGAGCACCTGACTCATAATCAGGGGGTCCATGGTTCGAGCCCATGTGGGACCACAAAAAAAGCCTCAGTTTTTCTGAGGCTTTTTTTATTGTTCAGCTTTGACTAAAACTCCTCCCACTCAGTAAGTTCAAAAGCATTTAACCAAATACCCTTATTTTCTTTTCCGTTAAAGTTAATTTTTACAGGGTTATTTCCGTCCGAACTAAAAATTACTTCTCCAATTCCTGGGGCTTCCCATTGCATTTCTTTTCCTGAAGTTACTTTGGTATCTATATTTTTAGCTCCAATAAGGGCTTTAGAGCTTATAGTAATTTTATTTTCGTAAGGCAATTTATGAATAGTAACCGATTTTAATTTGTCTTTATTTGGATCCATTGAATCTGAATTACTTCTTGGTGCGTGATGCCATGTTTTAAGTTTATAAATGCCCTTAGGAAGGTTGTTAAGGACTAAGTTAACACCGCTATCGTCAATAGCAATGATGCCATCACCATATGCATAGCCATATTTACCTATAACATTCATCTCTCCTAACCAACGGTTAATTCCGTTTTGTGACCCTTTTTCGATACTCGCTGTAACTCCTTTAAAAGACTTAAAATGATAGGTGTTTTTTTCTTCATCTGCACCATACCAAGGGTTCCAACTAAATTGGAGTAATTGATCGCTTGCCCCTAAGTCCACTCGTTCTGTAGTAAAATCATAAATTGGCAAGGCGTTTTTAGCAATAATATTGGTGTTATTTGCAATAAGACTGACTGTTGCGCTGGTGGACTTTAAACCTTTAGATTTTGCAGTAACAGTTATTTTTCCTTCAGAAATACCTGCTCTAATTAATGCTGGAGCAACACCATATTCCGTAAACATAGGGTTGGCATTTATATTTGCACGGTCTCCAATTACTGAAGCATCACCCTTAACGGTAAATTGTATTAAATGATTAGTGTCTGGCACCGTAGTTCCGTTTTTATCTACTACTGTAGCATAAGCCATTAAAACATCTGAACCATCAGCAATAAATTTTCTTCCTATAGTATCTAATTTTAAAGTAAGTGCATAAGGTTTTCCAGGGGTATGTTTTGAAGTTTCTAGAGTTTTTCCGTTTGGATAAAAAGCTTTGGCTGTTAGCTTACCAGGAGCATAATTTATATTTTTAAAATGAAAAGGAGCATGTTCTAAGCCATCGTAAATAGTATCCTTGCTTGGTGAAGCTTTTTTTAGTACCGTGTTGTTTAGGAGTAATTCTACTTCTTTGGCGTTGCTAAAAACGGTAATTTCTTTGGTTTTTGGATTCCAATTTTCTTGTATTGAAACAAAAGGAGCTGGTAATAGTTCAGATTTGTACCATTCTAATTCGGGCCTTGGATATCTAAAAATGGTCATCATTCCACTGCGGGTGCGGTCTCTTTTATTATTTGCTTTATCATGAGAAGGGTGAAAAGTGTAATAAGCATGCGCTGTCCATGATATTAAACCTGTCATTAGCGGGTCATTTTTAAACGGAGCTACGGCCGCTGCACCTCTTCTGCCTTCCATAGCAAACATTGGTTCAGAACGATCCCATATAAATGGACCATAGAGCATATTTGCATTTACATCGGTTAATCCTGAGGTTTGCCAACCCGTCCACCGAGCACCTTGTGAGGCGGTTAGTCTTGTAGGGTCTTCTTGTTTTATAGTATTATGAACACGTGGTACGTAACCTCTGTGATTTACACCAGCCCCCCACATAATAATGGATGGATGGTTTCTGTGATTACGAATCATAGTTCGAGCGGATTTCTCTAAATTATTCCACCATTCATCTTTATCAGAAATTGAAATCCATGTTGGAGCTTCTTCATAAACTAAAATACCTAGTTCGTCGCAGGCTTCTATTAAAGCATCGTCTTGCGGGTAATGTGCAGTTCGCATAATATTAAAGCCATATTCTTTAAATTGCAACATGTCTTTATAATGCAATGTATTTGGAACAGCATCTCCAATATATGGGTATTGCTGATGTCTGTTAGAACCAATAAGCTCAATAGGTTTATTATTTAATAAAAAACCTCTTACAGGGTCTTGTTCAAATTTTCTAAGCCCTATTTTGTTCTCTACAAAGTCTATTTCTTTTCCATTAATTTTTATAACACTATTTACACGGTATAGGTATGGATTTTCTGTATCCCATAGCTGTACATTATCTTCTAAACTTCCTATTTGATTAAATTGATGTTCAGTATTTGGAAGTATAGTTGCTGTTTCCGTAAGACGTAATACCGAAATACCTTCTTTATTTAAGATTCTGGTTACTATTTCACAGTTAACTTTGTTATTGTTTTCGTTTACAACAGATGTTTTAATGTTAATCGTGGCATTTTTGTTTACTGGATCTATGGTTGGCGTAGTAATATGTACACCAGAATTTAAATTTTCCCAATTAAAAGTTGCATGTACGGGATTGGTTTGTACAAGGTAAACATCTCTATATAATCCGCTAAACTTAACATAGTCAAAAGGCCCTGGGTCTGGCGGAACCATTTCGTTTCTTCTGTTGTCCACCAAAAGAGTTATTTGGTTTTCTTTGCCTTTTTTTACAAATGCGGTAATATCAAAATGAAACGGTGTATAACCACCTACAGCATGTTGCCCTACATGTTTTCCGTTTACCCATAAATTTGTTATTTGATGTGCTCCTTCAAACTCAAGGAATACTTTTTTATCTGAATTTTCAACGGTAATGCTTTTGCGATACCAACCAACTTTTCTATGAAAAATTAATTGTGTTTTTTCATCTTTTAAATCATCTAAGGTTAACGATGTAAGTGCTAAAGTGTGCGGAATGTTAACCGATTGCCAATCGGAATCATCTAATTCATTTGTGTAGTTTTTTGCTTCAGGATTTCCGAGATGAAATTTCCAACCTTGATTTAAACTTAGTTTAGTACGATCTGTATTAGGAAAACCGTATGGTAAATCTTGACAATTTGTTTTTTGTACTGCAAGCAAAAGACAAAATAAGAACAATAACACTAAGCGTTTCATGAGATTAAATTTTAAATGATGTACTACAAATTAGTAAAACAACTTGAGCTACTCATTGTTTGCAACTAAATAGAATCATTTGTTGTTCATTTTTGAACGTGAGTGCAAATACAGCTATAAGCGTCTTGTGTTTTTATGAATTTTAGCGCTCTTTTAAATGCTAGTTTTTTAGATAAAGTACTATTGAATGAGCTTTAAGCGATAAAATGTTGGCTTTAGTCCAAAAGGAAAATAGATTTTCTGAGTTCATGCTAATATTGCTTGCTAAAAAAAAATGTTATGAAGTTGAATTATGTAGAAATCGGTAGGTTTTTAATTTGTTTAGGTATTTCATGGGTTGCTTGGATGTGCGCTTGGCATACGGGATCTATATTTTAATTTTTGTAATCTTCCCAAGTACTATTAGCATGGGAAAACCAAAACTTCGCTGGGGCTTTATAGGGATAAGAACCTTCATAAATTTGAAATGATTCATTATATTTTAATTCGTTCATAGTATGTGGTGTGGCAGCATCTGGGTTTTGATCCCAATCTAACATATATAAAAAGTCCTTGTTTATTTCCTTATTATGCACATGAAAAAAACAATGAACCCTGCCGTTAATTGTAGAAGTTATTTGAATTTCTATATTAATTTGCTCTGAATCAAGTTCTTGAATAGTAATTGGAAATAACATAGCGTTATAAGTATCTCCATTCTCTTCTTTTCCAGAATGATATATTTTTCCATTATCCTTATTAAAGACTTTGTAGGTAAATGTAATTTTAGAATCAGCTCCATTTCCTCTCACAGAAAAGCCATAATCCGTACCATGAATAATTTTTGGATTATCATTATTTTCATTTTTAGAACATGATACTGAACAGATACACAACAAGAGTAGTTTTAGGCTTAGTTTTTTATAGGCTGGTTTCATAGTGTTAGTATTTTAGAAATTGTCGCAATATTTCCATCCATTACTAGTTTTTGTAAAGGTTAATTTTTTAACCCAAAAGTCAGAGGGGTCTTTTCTTGAGAGAATTGCAAATGGTGTAATATTGGAGGCCTTATAATTAACTTTTACGGTTGCGGTATTAACAGAAGGCATTTCGTGTACCTCTAACACTTCAGACACTTCATAATTAAATGCTTTGGCTATAGCATTTCCTGAAATTTCAGGGACTTCTTCCATATATTCCAGAGCCTTTTCTTTTAAATTAATGGAGTATTCTTTGGCTCCCTTATTCCAACCTTTAGTAATAGTTTTAACTAACTTTAATTCCAGATATCCATCATCTGAAAGTTTTAGATATTTGGCAAGTAGTTTCTGATCATTCTCGTTATTGCGAAATGTAGCTTTGCCAATAGTAATGTGTGATGTTCTCTGTTCTGGGTTTAATTTTAGGCAATCGGAAATTAGATTTTCGGCTTTTGAGTTGCTTAAGTTGTCGGAACTACACGAAGTTAATGGTACAAGTATAAAGAGTAAAAAAATGTAATTTTTCATATGTCAGTTATTTTCTGTTTTAACGGTTTGTTCTAAAAAGTCTTTAAATACCAACTCTTCAATTTTGTGGGTATTCTTGAGGTGAATGTTACATAGTTTATAGAAGTCCATGTTTTAGTTTTGTTTTAAACAAACAGGGTTTTATATTTATGCTATTCTACTACTATTGTTTTTTGTGATACATCAGTAAATTCTTCATTAGCTGCTGTGTAGTTTGTGGTTATTTGTACAGTCAACTCTGTTCCAGACGGATAATTTATTTCCCATTCAAGAATATATAGTTTTCGTAGTTGTCCGTTTATTATTTTATATAGGTCTGCAATATCGTTTCCTGTTGGGGCATAGTAGAATCTACCTCCAGTTTCTTCGGCAAGAGTTTGTAACGATTGTTGTCTGGCATTACCAAAGCCAATAGTGTATATAGGTATGCTTAATTCTTTTGATTTGACTATTAAATCTGGCAATGATATCCATGAAGCGTTATCTCCTCCATCAGTAAAACCTATAACTAAAGGAAGCACGCTGTTTAGTTTGCTTGATTCAACTAATCCTAATTCACAGGCACTATAGAATGCGGTTGTTGAGCCAACACTTGGGTTAATTTCTATTGCAGTATTTAATAAAGTTTTTTCATTGGTAAACGATTGAATTTCTTCTACTTGAGAAGCAAATTTTATAATTGATAATTGATCTAAAGGAGCTTTGAGGTCAATAAAATTGCGAAGTGCATTTTCCATGTCTAGAATATCATTTCCAGACATGCTTCCAGAATAGTCTAAGGTGGTTGCTGCTGCGAGTGGAGCTGTATTATTTTGGTCAAAAACGGAAAGTGCAATTTTATTTTGATTGACTATTTCAACATTTGTATTTTCAAATATTTCTACGCCGTAATTCCCAAGTGTAAAGTTTTCAAGAGGAATACCGTTTTGATCGGTTACTGACAATAATACTTTGAGAGTTTTTCCAGATTGTGAAATTTCTACTCTTGGTATATTTGTCTCCACTTCAGTAGTTGTAAAATCATTTAGATTTTCGAACGCCTTTTTTTCAGATGGGGTATCATCTTTTGAGCAACTGATAGTAAATAATAATAGCGAGACGATTATTAATTTTGTTTTGATAAGTTTCATTTTTATGTGGTTATGGATTTTTAAAATGCTTTAAGGTTTTTATCTATAATTATGAAAAAAGAACTCAATCTATTCCAAAGCAATATATTCGTTGATTACCAGTGGTTGAAATGATGTTTCCAGCCTGGAGACCCTTGTATATTGGCAAAAATGAATACTCACCTTGTTCAAGAGGCTGTGAAAAAGTTATTTCGTATAAGTTATTTTTAATTTTTTTTATGTCTGGTATAGTTAAGTATTTGCTCAAATCTTTGGCACCACCGCCGTAAGAAGATCCTTTTTGAATAAATCTTCTATAGGTTTTTTTCTTTTTTACGGGGTCTGCTTTTGAAATAATTACTAACTCAAAAATATCAGTGTGTTCATCTACCTCAATGATGAATTTTGGTAATTCATTTTTTTTGAATCTTACATCGGAGTGCTTGCTATTAAAAACAGTTAAATATTGATTAATTCCTCCATACCCCCCATAACCAATAGATTTGGCTTCTATTTTGGCACCAATTCTTTCAAAGCTTTCAACTTTATTATTTTTAATATAATAAGGCACGAATTTTTGCTCAGTTTTTTGTGATAGAAGGGGAGTAGTGAAATAGGAGAATAAAATAAATAAATAAAAAAGAATTTTTGTTTTCATTTTTCATTCTTGGTTTTGGTTCTAAAGCAAACCTAAATGCTATGAATTGCAATTCCTTACGGCTTCCCATAAAGCAAAAAAATAAATAATAAGATTAGATAAAATGGTTAAAAAAAAGGATAAAATGCTAGATTATAACCATCCAAGGTCCTTTACCATTGAAACAAGTTGAAGAACGTTTTTGGCATTGAATTCTAGTTTCAATTTATTAAGCCTTTTTTCTATGGAGCTAATACCACTTGGTTTTATTTCTTTCTTTTTAAACTCAAAGGAAATCTCTTCTTGGGTATGACCATCAGATAATAGTTTTAATAGTTGAATGTCATAATCTTCAATCTCTATAATGTCTTTTCTATGCATAAAATTTGAAATCTCTGGAGAAACGTAAGTTTTATTTTTAGAAACATCTTTAATAGCTTCAATTAGGTTTTTTAGCCCTCTACGACCTTTAACAACGTAGGCATCTATCTTACGATTGTTAAACAACGACTTTACCTTAACTGAACGGTTTTCAACGGAGTAAACAATTACTTTTAAGCTTGGTTGTTTAGATTTTAATTTATGAACTAATGCATCACCTGAAACTATTTTACAATCTCTGTAATCTGCTTTAAAAGAAAGGTCAGTTATTAGTAAATCAAAAGGAACATTGTCTTTCTGAGCTCTTAAAAATTTTAAGTTAGCATCATCACAATGCTGTGATTGAATAATTTCATGAATAGATGTTTCTTGTTTTAGGATTTGATAAATGCCAAAACCAATACTATCTAAATCTTCAACAACAAGTACTTTTTGAAACATTTTTGAAATAGTTATACAGGTATGGTAAAATTAATTGTTACACCCTTACCTAGTTGAGAATCAAATCTAAAAGTTCCGTCAATGTTTTTAATGCGGTTTTCCGTATTTGTTATACCTAAACCTTTAACTAGGGGCATATCTATTCCTTTACCGTTATCTGTATACGTAATGAGTATTTTGTTTTTTGAGTATTGAAAATCAACTGAAACTAGTGTGGCCATACTATGTTTTTTCATGTTTACTAATAGTTCATTTAAAACGCGGTAAAGAACTATTTTTTTTTCTTCCATAACCGAGTCCCATTTTATACTATTTATTCCTTTTACGGCTATGTTGGTTAATGGGTTTTTGTATAATGAGAGTAGTTTTTTTAATTCAATAAGGTAGTTTTTCAAGTCAATAGATCCCGCTTCATGAGAAATATTTCTTGTTCTATTATAAATGTTTTCTAAGGCGTCTAAAACCTTTTCTTTAGGTGAGGTTTTTGAGTATTCCATGTTAGTCATTAGACCATAAATATCATTGGCTAATTCATCATGTACTTTTTTAGCAATATGTTTTTCGGTATTGTAAACTTCTTTTATTTTTTCTCTTTTGTGTTGTTGTTTTAAAAGGTAATATAATGTAGTAGCGCAGAGAACAATAAAAAAAAGGAGAGAAATAAAAAGTACTTTTTGAAAATGTTCTTTAGCTAATACTACCTCTTGTTTTGCTGTTTTAGCTTCAAGCTGTAATATTGACTTTTCTTTTAGTTCATCATCGTATTTCATTTTTGCAAACTGAGTTTTAACTTGTAACCCTATTCGATACAAACTATCCTGAAGGTGCACATATCGATTTCGAATATTAACATTATTTGGCTGTAAAGTCATTAAAAATTTAAGTGCATCTTGTTCGGCTTTAGGTATTTTTAGTTGCCTAGAAAGCTGTATAACAGTATCTAAAAATTGCTTTGCCTTTTTTGAGTTTTTAATTGTAAAATATTCTCCTAAATGGGTATAACTGGCAATTTTACCTCTTTTATCATTTATTTTTTTTCGTATTTGTAAAGAATTGAAAAAATTATTTTTAGATATTTTTTCACCTTTTAGCAATTGGGCATAAGTTAGATTGTCTACAACTCTAGCATAAATAGATGTATTCCTTTCAAGTATAGTGTCATTCTTTATTTGTTGAAGTATTTCTATAGCGTTATTATATTCCTTGTTATCAATATAAGTTGCCGCTAAATTGTTTTTATATATAAGTTGAATTTTTTGCTCTTTTGATGTTTTTATGGCTTTTTGATAATGAAGGATAGCATTTTCGTAATCAAAGAGTTTTCTGTGATTATAGGCAAGCTCATTAAAAATAGAAGCCTTAAGTTTTGTTTCGTTTGCTTTTGGTAAAAAATTAAGAGCTTCGGTTAGAGTTTCTTTGCTTCCGAAATAATCATTTTTTGTATGCTGTATAATTCCCATTGACAAAGTCTGTAAACTAATTTTAAGACTATCCCCAACTTTTATATAATTGTTTTTGGCTTTTTGATGATAATAAAATGCACTATCAAATTGAGATAAAATAGTAGAATTGTAATACGCCATTAAATGATTGTACTTTCCTAGAATAGAATTATTACTGGTTTTATAGGCGTAATTGTTTAGAAAGTGACCAAAGTATAATAGGCTATCATATTCTTTTTTTAAAAAATGAAGATTACATTTGGAGTAAAGAATAGTTGTTTTTATCGAATCTTGATTATTTGCTAAGTTGTAGGCTTTATTGATATTGTGCAAGCGTAAATCAAGAGATAAACTATCGTTAAGAGCTTTTTTATAAAGCTTGGTTAGTTTAGAATTATCATTTTTTGATTTTAAACCTTTATATTCAGGGTTTTTACAAGAGAAAATTGTAAAAAAAATCACGGAAAGAATTAAAAATCGCACTTAAATTTTATTTACTTAAAGATATAAAAAAGTAGAATGCACTTTGTAAGTGCACCCTACGAATAAAATTTTATTTTGGAGGTTTATGATCATCTGATTGATTATCTCCCTCAGTTGCATGAATATCATAAAGGTAATCCTCCGCTACCGTGTCATTTTTACTGCAAGACATTAAAGTTTGACCCATTAAAAATATTACTGTAACCATTTTTACTAAATTTCTCATTTTTAAAGATTTATTAGATTATTAATTCTTTTAAAATGAAAGGCCTTTCAATAGTAACTAATTGCTTGGTAACGTCTTACCAATTAATTACACCGCAATTTGAGAGTAATGTGGAAAAGGTATATGTCTTGACCGTCACGAATGTCATGACGATTATTTGAGCCAAAATTTTATATGGTTTTTTCCTTATTTTTGAGTCTATGGTGATTGTAAAGCTCACAGAAGAACTACTACCTTATTTTCTTTTTCTTATTGATGAAATAGAAAACAGTAATAAAGACATAGTAATTAGCGAATTGCTAAAAGAGTGTACAGATAAAGAAATTGAAACCAGTTGGCATTCTTTGAGCAGAGCGTTTACCTTTAGAAAAATTCTTAAAGAAGGCATAAAGTCAAAGCAAACGTACTATGTGCCACTTAAAAAAACTTTGGATGCCCTTACAAAATACTGTTATGGCGAAGACTTTATTTTTAGAGATTTGGTTAAAAATAGTAACGGTATAGATGTAAGTGAGATTAAAGTGTTGGAGCATTATCAGGGCAATACGCCAAAGGCTGTAACAATTACCCAAATTTTTGAAAAGAAACCAGAAAAAATAGAGCTTGTACAAGAACAATTGGATGCTTGTACTCATTTTTTAAAAGAATTAGAATCTTGCACACTCAAGCAGTTTATTGCAAAAGAGATTGATGAACGTTTTAATACCTTACAAAAAGAGGTAAAGAAAGAACTTGACTTAAAATCTGAGTTAATACAGTTTTTAGAAAGTAAAATTGATAAGCTTGAAGGTAAAAAAAGGCAATCTAATTTTATATATCGCTTTTTTGGCAGTTTGGGGTTGTTTTTTGTATCTATAAATTATGATGAAGTTGTTAAAACAGGAATCTTGGAGGATTTTTTAGATGCGTGTTATGGTTTAATAGATGATGATACTATAGACGAATTATTATAGGGAATAGGGGTGTAAAAATATAGAAAATGAAGTTAAAAACTGAGCGTAGCATAAAATTTTGGCTAACCACAATAGCCAAAATAGCTTTTATTGTTTTAATAGTTTTCAAAATATATGATTTCGTAATTTCTAAAAAATCGGAAGATAGAAGTGAGAATAAGGTTACTGTTAAAAATGACTCTTTAAACTCAAAAGCGGAAATTATAGATAAAGAATTACCACTTGTAAAAAACAAACCAATACCACAAACTAAGCTTAAAAAAGAAGCCTCTGCACCAACTAAAAATTCCATTTATGTATTAATTTACAATAGTAATGGGATTGACTATTCTATAGCAAATCGTTTAGAAAATACTGTGTTCCAAAAGTATAACCTTAGTACAGCACCGTCAGAAATAGTTATTAAAAAAAATGAGTTTTTGGTTGGAAATTTTTCTTCTCTTAAAAAAATAAAACCAGAATTCATAGTTACTGGTGAAGTAGATTATAGTTTTAAAAAAGGTTCGCAATCTTCTAACACCATAAGTTGTCAAATTAACTTGCAGTTTAGTACATACAGTACCATTACTAGTACTAAGCAAAGGGATTTGTCAAAATCTATTCAAGTAAATGGTATAGGTTTTACAGAAGAAGAGGCAAAAGCCAATGCCATAAAAAAAATATAAGAAAGCTTATTTGATAGTATAGGTTTTAGATTTGCACGTTTCTATATTAATTTCACCTTTGTCGAAAAGGTATTTAGCCGTAGGGTCTTGATGAAGTTTATATAACCCTCCACCTAATTCTTTTTCAAATACTTCCCATTTGACAACATAATAGTTTAGTGTTCTATTTTTTATTTTGTACATACATTTTGTTTCACCTGGATCTAAAAAAATATCAGACATAATAGTTCTGTTTCCTTCATTTTCTTTATAGTGTTTTCCTCGTATTACGAGTTTACTATTTGTAGAATTGTAAAAGCATAAATTTCCAAAATTTTCTTCTTTACATTTAGAATCTACAGTTTCGGGATTGTTAACTGTTTCATTAGAATTTAATGGCGTATTAAAACCTTTATTAGTAGAATTTCCTCCGTTGACGCTAATTCCTAAATATGAGCTAATATTTTCGTTTAGGGGTAAATTACCCATACTAGCAGCAAATTGTAGAGCGGTTTCAGTATCTAAAACTTTGGCTCTTACTTTTACAACAGAATTTAAAACAGTATAAGTCCCTGTAATTACAGCATCTACCGCTGTTATTTTTCCTAATTTTTTGGCTGTGGCACCATCTATGTAGCCTTCAGAATTTAGTTGGTGTTCTTTAAGCAAAACATCAAGGTGGTTTCTATCAATTACCTGAAAATTATCACCAAAGTTGGTTAGGTAAACGGAAAAATCTTCTGTAATGTAATTTCCTAGAGCTGTAGTTTCTCCGTTTTCGGTAAAAAACCCCCAAACCGCTACCTTTTTTTTGTCTTTAAGACCTATTTTTTTTGATATACCTTCGGCAATTTTTTCTAATCCAGAATCAAAATCTTGAGCATTTGTTGATGATAAACATATAATTGTGGCTATAAAACAAGTAATTAAATATTTCATTTTGGTATGGTTTTTTTGACGTTTACTAAATTAAAACATATTTTGACTTTAAAATAAGGAAAGCCGTAAAACCATAAAAATCAGGTGATTTTAAGTACCAAAACTAAATTAATGTATAAATAACTTTTTAGGAGCTAATATCGTTTTTAGAGGCTAATTAATTTGAATCATCTGAACAGAATCATTGTTTTTAGTTGCTAGAATATAGTTTTTACCATTAAAAGGTATGGAATGCATGTCTTTTACATCACCAGGGAGATACAAACCACTTTTTAAAGCCTTAATTGGTGTAAAATTACCTTTTCCATTTCCTTTTAAAAAGAGTCCATTACTAGCATCATTTCTCGGGGTTTCAACTTCAGAACTATATAAATTTCCTGCTAATACTGCGTCGAGGTTTCCATCTTTGTCAAAATCTTGTACCACAATCTGATTAACATTGGAGAGTTGAGCTTCTACAGGTAGCTTGTGCACAATAAACTTACCATTTTTATTTTCTAGGTATACGCTAGCAAAAGATTTTACTTGATAGTGCAGTGAATTTCCCAAAGCTTTTTTTGTATAAACCTCATCTAAAGTAGCTATAGAAAAACTAGCGTAATCTTTATATTTTGCCTTAATAGCTGGTATTTGCTGTGAAGAGCATTCTCTTCCTCTTAAGGGGTATTCTTTGCCATTGTTGTAGTAACTAAGAACAATATCGTTTTTGTTGTTTTTATCAAAATCGTTCAGATAAATATCAAAAGTTTCTTCTGAATTAGCCTTGTATTTATAGTTTAAACCTAGGTTTCCAGCTATAAAATCGGTGTCACCATCGTTATCAAAATCTCCAGACTTAATACTAAACCACCATCCCGTAGTGTCTTCTAAGTTTAATTTGGGAGCAATGTTTTTAAAGGAGCCCTTGATGTTTTTAAAAACCGTAATAGGCATCCATTCACCTACTACGATTAAATCTGTCCAACCATCTTTATCAATATCGGTCCACGATGCGTCGGTAGCTAAGCCAAGCTTTAAAAGGTCGGGAGCTAAGGTTTTTGTAACGTCAATAAATTTAGGGGTGCCCTTTGTACTTCTATTTTCAAGAATATAACTTTTTGCGGGTTGCGGATAATTACCAGGTATTAAACGCCCTCCTATAAAAAGGTCTAAATCACCATCTTTATCAAAATCGTTACTGTAGACTCTTGACCCACTAGTTAGCATGCTTGGAAGAGCGGTAGTATCTTTTGAGAAATTACCTTTTCCGTCATTAATGTATAATCGGTCTTGAAGCTTCAAGGAGTTTGGTTCAAATTCGTTTCCTCCACTTACGATGTAAACATCGTTATCTCCATCATTATCGGCATCAAAAATATGGATTCCCATATCTTCAGAATTAGTATCTATACTAAATACCGTATTTTCTTGTTTACTAAAACTTTTTTTATTTTGATAATATACCGCTGTTGGATTTTGAGATGCTCCTCCAATTATAATATCTTCTAAGGCGTCTCCGTTTAAATCACCAACCGCAATATATGGACCTAATCTTGAGGTTTGGTGTGGTAAAAGCACTTCTTTTATAAAATCGTTATACGTATTCTCAATGTGATTATGTTCTAAAAATTGATTTAAAATGGTAGACTTAAATAATGTTGTTGAAGCGATTTGTGCTTCTACATTATTCAGTGCATTCTTATGATTAATTGTTATGCTTTGGTTTGATACCACATTTTCTATTTTTTGAACCGTATTATCTGGCCATTGTATTTTTATGGTTTCAATTGTGTCAACTTGTCCAACTCCAAAGTGAAACTCTGGCGCTACGGAAGATTGAAATCCTCTTGTAAGGGTTAATTCTTGAAACTGTGTATTTGCCTTTGTTTTGACCGTTATCTTGGCACCAATACCCAAAGGATTTTGAGCAGCGCCTTTTAGTTTAATATTTAAATAGTTGTTGTAGTCAGAACTTTTGTTTTCGAAAATAGTAGCAGTATCATCAATATTATTGGTAATTATTTCTAAATCGCCATCATTATCTAAATCGGCGTAAACTCCACCATTAGAGAAGCCTTTGTATTGTATTCCCCAGTCTTTATTTTTTTTGGAGAAGGTTAGGTTACCATTGTTTTGATAGACAAAATTGTCAATTTTTTCAGAAGGGATGGCTAAGCTTCTTTTTAAAAAATTCTTATCAGAATTTCGAATGTTTTTTATGGAATCGAAATAATCTTTGTTGTTAATTTCTCTTCGGGTTCCGTTGGAAATAAAGATATCTTTAAATCCATCATTATCTAAATCTGCAAGTAGGGGTCCCCAACTCCAATCAGTAGAAGAAACTCCAGCAAGCCTAGAGATATTACTAAAATCAGGAAGCGTATCGTTAATAACTCCATTATTTAGTTGTAAGCTATTTTGCATGTATTGGTAATGAAAACCAGAATTAACAGTACTCCAGAAAAGCTTTGGGTTCATAGATGCCATGTTGGCTTTTGCTCGTCTATTGTCTTGAGCGGTCATATCCACCTGAAAAATATCTAAAAGACCGTCATTGTTAAGATCTGCGATGTCTACACCCATTCCATAAAAAGAGGTGTTTTTGGTGAGTTCTTTGGACATTTCTGAAAATGTACCATTTTTGTTGTTGATGTAAAATAAATCGGGAGAACTAAAGTCATTAGAGACATAGAGGTCGGGCCAACTGTCTTGATTTATATCTGCTACAGTAGCACTTAAAGAAAGCCCAAAATTATGAACACCAGCTTCTTTGGTTACATTGGTAAAAACACCATTATCATTTCTATATAATTTATCGGATTCTATGTCTTTGGGGTTTGATTTTTTAAAACGATAATATTGATTAGGGGCGTTAAATGGAGTTGGAGGGTAGTTAGCAATATACAGGTCTAAATCCCCGTCCAAATCATAATCAAAAAAGGTAGATTGCACGCTGTTTCCTGTTTCGGCGATACCATAGTCTTTTGCTTGTTCCGAAAAAGTATTATCACCATTATTAACGAACAATTGATTTTCTTTTGGCCCATATTTACCTCCAACAGAACAGTAAATATCCAGATAGCCATCTTGATTAATATCTACCATTGTTACACCGGTATACCACCTATTATCACCAGTTATATGGGCTGTTTCAGTAATGTCTTGGAATTGAAGGTTTCCTTTGTTTAGATATAGTTTGTTTGGCACCATATTACCTGTAAAAAACAAATCTATTAATCCATCATTATTAATGTCCCCAGCAGAAACACCTCCACCCATAAAAATATAACCATAGGTGAAATAATTTAGAGAATCATTTTCTGTTAGCGTGTTGGCAAAAGTTATATTTGATTCTTTAGCATTAAGTTGCGAAAAAATTTTCTCAGTTTTTTTTAGAGCAATTTTCTCTTGGTTAGAGCAACTAAAAGCACTTACCATTAATAAAAAAAGAAGAAAGGTTTTTAAGATGTGGGTCATTGAAAAAAATATGAATTATTTTAATGATTGTTGTTATAAAAACAGGGCATTTTTAAATGCCCTGTTTTTCAAAAAACTAACTCTAAACTTAATAACATAGGGTATTATTTTAGTATCCTGTGTTTTGTTCTAAAATACCACCACTTAAATCAATTGCATTTACAGGAATTGGAAAAACATTATTAATTTCTGCGTATGTGCCTACCTCATCTCCGAAAGGAGTAATAGTACGTCCCTCATTGGTAGCATATTCTGTCATGATTTCAACAAAATTTCCCCATCTTCTTAGGTCAAACAATCTATGACCTTCCATACCTAATTCAAGACGACGTTCAAAGCGAACAGCTTTTCTTGCGAAACTCTGGTCGGCAAATGCTGTATAAGGTTCAACCTCATAGTTTGCTGCGTCTCCTGGAGTAGCAATACCTCCAAATTTAGGATCTTCTACTGTTTGTACGTAGCTTGAGTTTTTGGCTCTATTGCGTACTCGGTTTACATATTCTAAAGCTAATGGTAAATCAGGACTACTTTTTTCCACGGCTGCTTCGGCGGCCATAAGTAATACATCAGCAAAACGCATAATATGATAATTAACTCCAGATAATTGTTGCCCCCATGAGCCTGTTGCTTGGTTGGAAGTTTCTCCAGACCAATACACATTTTTTTTGGGTAAGTACGACCCTGAAATATCACCATACTCTGCACGAATCCAGTTATTGCCAATATGTTCTCCGTAACCATTGTAATCTATTCCTCTCCTACCTACAGTATAATCCGCCCTTGGGTCTAGTGGCCCATCATAAGGAACCCAGTCCGGACCAATATGATTTCCATTTTCATCTTTAAATTTAAAATTAGGAATAGGGTTGTCGTCTCCATCAAGGATTAACTTTCCAGTGTTATCTGATTGAAATGTGTCTAAAGCAAAATCACTAGTCACATCGGTTTGGTTGTAGGTATCTAATAATGGCAAACCAGAACCATCTGTTTGAAAAGCATTAAGTAAATCTTGGGTAGGTTGATAAAATCCACAGCAAGAACCAAATGGACCTGGATTAGGAAAGTTCAATGCCCCTCGAACATTTCCATTAAAAGATTGACCGTCGTCTGTAGTAAATTGAATGGCAAAAATAGATTCTACACTATTGTCCCCTGCCAATCTAAAATTATCTACAAAATCAGGTAATAAATTGTATGGCCCAGAAACTACAACATCATTTAATAATGTAAAAGCTTCATCCCACTCAGATTGGTGTAAATGTACTTTTCCTAAAAAAGCTTTGGCTGTCCATGAAGTTGGTCTACCAACTTGAGCTTGTGTATCTGGTAAGTTGTCTATAGCATGTTGAAAATCTGCTTCTATTTGTTCCCAAATAGGTCCAGGATTAGGTTGATTAAATTCTGTATTTGCATAATTTTCTTCAGAAATGTACGGCACATTCCCCCACATTTTTTGAAGCTCAAAGTTAAAGTGCCCACGTAAAAAACGTGCTTCTGCTAATTGAGCAGAAAAATCGCCTTCTTCAATGGTATTAATTAATGCAATTACGGCATTTGCTCTGTTGACACCGGCAAAAACTGCTCCCCATTTTCCTAGAAAATAAGAACTACCAGTGGTCCATGTCATAGTTTCTATGTTGTATAACTCGGGTTGATCTCCATCTGTACTTCCTTTGTGAGCGTCATCGGCTAAAACATCCATAATCCAGTTATCTCCAGAGGTAGACCAGTCTTCACCAAACCCATTATCTCTTACTCCGTCTAAAGTAGAATATGCTCCAGTTAACATTAAGTTTACTCCGGTTTCGTTTTTAAGTGATTCGTCACTAAGTGCTCCAATAGCAGGAGACTCTGTAAAATCACTACTACATGCTAGTATTCCTATTAGCATTGTTAAATAAGCTATTGTTTTTTTCATGATTTTTTAGAATTTAATGTTAGCACCTAACGTGAATGTTCTAGCGGCTGGATAAACTCTGCCATCAATCCCTAAACTTAAGTTAGGGCTTTCTCCATTATCTAAATTTGTAATAATCTCAGGGTCAAATCCTTGATAATCAGTAATTGTAAATAAGTTAGTTGCCTGTAAATAAATGCGTAATGATTTCATTCCTATTTTACTGATAACGTTTTCGGGTAGTGTATATCCTAATTGGGTGTTTTTAAGCCTAAAAAAGGAACCGTCTTCCACATAATAGGAGTTTGGATCTCCTTCGTTATTAGTAATTGTTGTAGATAATGCTGGTAAAGTAGCATTAGTATTCGTTGGCGTCCAAGAGTCTAATACTCTTGTGCTTCTGTTTCCGTTTACAAAGGCAGGAAAATCGGTGTAGAATTTATTAAAGTTATAAATTTCATTCCCTTTAGAACCGTTAAAAAACAGCGATAAATCAAACCCTTTAAAAGCTGTGTTTAAATTAATTCCGTAAGTGAAATCCGGATGTGGAGAACCAATATTTGTTCTGTCATCATCATCTACAACATTATCATTGTTTGTATCAGCATATTCAAACCTTCCTTCATCCGTAAACCCAATAACTTTACGACCGTAAAAGAATGATATTGGTTGCCCAATTTCTGTTCTCGTTGGTGTTTGCCCTCTTAAATCAGTACCAGTCCCCGTTACAGGCGCACCATCAATAAGATCAGTTACTTCGTTTTTGTAATGCGATAAATTAGCGGAAATTCCATAAGACAACCCAGAGTCCGTTTCATCAAAATATCCTAAACTTAAATCAAACCCTGTGTTTTTTATATTTCCTAAGTTAACATAAGGAGCGCTGGCATCTATTGCTGTTGAGCTAATTGCACTAAAATCTTGGGTTATTAAATCTTCCGTAGAAATATGAAAATACTCTGCTTCGAAAGTAAGTTTATTATCTAAAATAGAAAGTTCCACCCCAAAATTAGAAGTTTCACTGGTTTCCCATCTTAAATCTGTATTACCCACTTGACTAAGTATTGCTCCAGTAATAATACTGTTTCCACTAAGTGCATAATTCGCATACTGATCACTAAGTATTGAAATATTTGCTGTAGGATTATCTACAGGCAAAGATTGATTTCCTAATTTACCCCATGAACCTTTTAATTTTAACCTATTTACAAAAGCATCAGTAGGATAAAAGTTTTCATTACTAATCTGCCAACCTGCACTAAAAGATGGAAAAATGTCACTTTTGTTATCTCCCAAGAAACGAGAAGATTCATCTTGACGAACCGTTACGGTTGCATAGTATTTATCAGCAAATGAGTAATTAACTGTTCCAAAAATGGAGAAAAGTGAGTTAAATCCGTCAAACGCACTATCCACATTAGTTGCTCCTGTACCGTTACTAGGTAGGTAAAAATTAGGGTCTTCAAAAAGATATCCAGTACGAGTTATTTGTTTGCCCTTACTAGATCCCTTTAGGGCTTCAATTCCGATTAAAGCGTTAACACTATGTTCTCCAAATGATTTATTATAATTTAGAGTGTTTGTCCAAATCCAATTAAAACTAGTATCATCTTGTTCTGTTAATGATCTGTCTGAAATAGGCTCTCCATGTTCTGGATCTAGTGACTTAAAAGCTCGACGATCTAATGTATTGAACCCACCAGCTAAACTTGTTTTAAAAGTTAATTCATCTATAATATTATAACTTAAGTATACATCTCCAAAAACGGCATATCTTTTAGTAAAGTCATTTCTAGTTCTAAAATTCTGTGCAACTGGGTTTCTGGTGTTTCCAAGACTTGGTCCAGCAACTCCTGCAAATTCTCCGTTGTCATCTCTAACAGGTAATAAGGGAGTCATACGTATGGCAGATTCTAAGGACTCTTTATCTCCAGCTCTAGTTTTAGAATAAGAAACATTTAAGTGCTCTCCAATTTTTACTTTTTCTCCAATTTTAAATTCGGAGTTTAATCTTGTACTAATACGGTCAAAACCGGTATCTAATAAAACCCCATCATTTGTAAGGTATCCGACAGACATAAAGTATTTCCCAGATTCCGTTCCGTTAGAAAGAGAAACAGAAAAATTGGAAATAGGAGCATTTTGCGTAAGAGCATCAATCCAATCTGTACCGCCTGGAGTAACTGTTGCGTTATAGGTTCCTTCCGGGGCAAACACAATGGGGTTGTATGATTCTACTCTTGTGTATCCGACAATTGATGAAGGGACGGTTGGAGTTGCTCCTGAACCGTATTGCCCATGTTGAAGAGCAGCACCATCGTTAGTAAAACTTTGCCAAAGCATATCTGCATGCTGTTGCGGGTTTAGCATATCTGGCGCGTTAGTTATTTTTGAAAATCCAGTATACATATCTACAGATACCTCAACTGCATCCATATTATAACCACCACTTTTAGTGGTAATAATAACAACCCCGTTTGATGCTCTAGCTCCATAAATTGCAGCAGCACCATCTTTAAGAACATTCATTTGATCTATGTCGGCAGGGTTAATATTGTTTAACACATTAGGATCATCAGTTTGAACACCATCAATAATATACAACGGATCTGTGTTATTGGTTGTTCCAAATCCGCGGATGTTAATTTTTGGAGCAGAACCTGGAGTGTTGTTTTTTATAACGGTAACACCAGATGCTCGTCCTTGAAGCACTTCAGCTGCATTAGTTACAGGAGCTTTTATGGCTTCATCCATATCTACCGAAGCAACTGAACCAGTAATATCTCCTCTGGTTTGCGAAGCGTAACCAAGTATTACGACTTCTTGTAATTGACTCGCGTCTTCTGCAAGTGTAATACTAATTGTAGTTTGTCCATTTAAAGGAACTTCTTTTGTAGCATAACCAAGGTAACTAACTACTAATGTGGCATTAGGGTCAGCATTTAAAGTGAAATTCCCATCAAAATCAGTTTGTGTTCCATTTGTAGTGCCTTTAACCAATACATTGGCACCTGGTAACGGTAATTCGTTCTCATCCACAATAATTCCAGATATTTCTGATTGTACTGGTGTAGGAGTAATTAAAGAAGAAGTTTTTTTGAACCTTCTTTTAGGAGCTTTTTTAATTATTACTTGTCTGTCTTTAATTTTAAAAGTTAATCCAGTTTTGTAAAATACTGCTTCTAGTATTGTAGATACGGGAACTTGTTTGAAATGAATAGATACTTTTTTGTTTTTGTCTATAGTATCATCTTTATAAAAAAATACAAATTCACTTTTATTTTGTATTTCTAGAAACAAATCTTCGAGACTAATGTTATTTACATTAATATCTATTTTAGTTTGTGCATAAGAAGGGTTGGCATATACAGACCCAAGACCTAAGACAATTATTAGAAGGAAAACTCTCATAATGGTTAATGTACAGACCCTTAGGGGTGTTAAAAACCCTAAATAGTTTGATTTAACTATTTTATTCATAATTTTGTTTTTTTCATTAGTTAATGTTGCTGTACAAAACAGCGATGTTAATTTTTATTAGCCAGAAGATGTTGGTCCATCTTCTGGTTTTTTAGTTCGTGGCTCTATTTCATAAGTTTTCGGTTTTAGTTATTATTATTTTAGATGGAGTAATATTAGTATATTCTAAGTTTGTAGTTTCTTTAATAGCTTCGAGTACTTGCTCTATATTTTCTTTAAGGTCTAATGACCCTGTAAACGTTTGCCTAGCCAATAGTTCATCTTCAACACTTATTTTTACATTATAATAGCGAGAAAGACGTTTTACAATATGCCCTAAATCATCTTTTCTGAAAATAAATAAGCCTTCTCTCCAAGAGAAATAGTTACTTACATCTACGGTTTTAGATGATATTTGTTTAGTTGCTTTATTATACTTTGCCGATATACCAGGCTTAATTTTCACAGATTTATTCCTCTGTAAGAAGGAGTCCCCTTTGTAATTAATTTGAACACTTCCACTTTTAAGAGTGGTTTCTATGATTCCTTCGTTGCTATAATTACTTACATTAAAAACCGTTCCTAAAACCTGTATTTCATGATCTTTTGCAACTACGAAAAACGGTTTGTTTTTGTTATGGGAAACATCAAAAATACCTTCTCCTTCAAGAAAAACCTGTCTTTTGTTTTTTGCAAAAACAACCGGATATATAAGTTTGGATCCAGAATTTAACCAAACTTTAGTGCCGTCTGAAAGTTCTATGTTAGTACGTTTACCGTATGGCACGACTACGGTATTAAAACCAGCTGTGTTATTAATAGCTCCAGCTGTCGCATTCGTATTTTTTACTCCAATAGAAACTTGTTCTCCTGTTTTAGAATAGCTGATGGTAGTATTATCTTCTAAAATGTTAATTTTTTTATTGTCACTTAAAATAAGTTCTACTGCATTTAAACTATCGGCTTTTACGCTTGTAGCTATTTGGATATAGTCATCAATTACTGAAGGCTGTTTTTGTTGATTATAAAATACTATTGAAGAAGCCAGGATAATAGAAAAAGTTACACCTAAACCAACCTTTCTTCGTACTAATTTTCTTTTATGGGCATATATTGACGTAGCAATCTTATTTTTAAGTTGCTTTTTTTCGTTAGCCGTTAGGTGAGAATCGTTGTTATCTATCATTTTATACCTGTTGAATTCTTAACATTGTTAAGAAGAAAGCAAAATAGAGTTAACCCCTACATTAATTAATAAGCAAGTAGTTTAACTTTTATAGACAATATTTTTTAAAAAAATTAAAAAAAGTTTTTAAAGAGATAGGAATACAGCTAAGTGTTGCCTTAGAACCTTTATGCCTCTATAAATTATGGTTCGCGATGATGATACTGAAACATTTAAAATTTCAGCGATTTCTTCATAAGGCTTATTTTCAGAGTACCTTAGGGTGATACCCTTTTTTTGTCTTTTTGTAAGTTGTTGAAAAGCGGTTTTTAATTTTTTAATTTTTTCACGATTATGTTGCTGAGCAATAATTTCTTTTTCAAAAGAAGGAGTTATTTGATTTTGTGTGAAAAGAGAAACATCTGAGGTGGCTATGGTTTTACTTTTGTATTTTCTATTTATTTTTCTTTGTAGGGATTTAATTAAATAGTACTCAACGTTTTCAGGTATTACAATTTTTGCTCTGTACTTATATAAATCTAAGAACAAATCATGTATACAGTCCATAATATACTCCTTATCATTAACAGAATGCGAACCATATTCAAAAAGAGCATCAACATGTAAGTCGTATAATTTGCCTAAAGCATTAACGTCTCCTGTTTTTAACTCTCCCCATAATTTTGTGGAAGTTGTACGTGAAGTTTGCAAAATTTAGTAACTATTTAATTGTATTGGCATAAAAGTTCAATATTCCTATCCTCATAGTTTCTAATATGAAATTGAGGTTAAAAAACAAAAATTGTAGAAAGATTTATAGAGCTTTCTATTTCTTAAATACGAAATACTTTAATGTTACGGAAATAGTGCTTTTGGTATCGGTTTTTGAGTCATTTGTTCGAGTTATTAGTCAAGTTTTTTTAGTTGTAAAATAAAAACGAATTGTTCTTAAAACAATCTGTTTGTAGTACAATTCGTCTCTAATATTAATAAAAATTTATGAAATAATCAGCCCTAAGTTTAAAAAATTGTTAATAACGTAAATTATACGTTTGTTTTTTATCAATGCTTAAAGCCTTAATTTCGGGAGGCTTTTCAGCTTTTGTCGGTTATAATTTTCACCGAAATAAAATTAATATGGCACCAAGAGCAGTAAGTATTAAAATCATTTTTCGATAAAAATCATCTTTAATAAGTTTTACGAGATAAATACCTGCAAATAATCCTAGAATTAAACCTGGTAATAATTTTAAATTAATTACTAAGGTTTCCATATTTATAGTTTTCCATACAAAATAATGGAATGGAAGTTTAAATATATTGGTGATCAAAAACAGCGTTGCAGCTGTGCCAATAAACTGATTTTTTGGTAATCGCATTGCTAAAAAAAAGATATTAGAAAATGCTCCAGCTAAATTTCCTATCATTGTTGTTACTCCCGCAATGGTTCCTATTAGGCCAGCAAAAGCCCAATGAGTGGGCACTTTTTTTGATTTTTTTTTATCCCACCAATACATCATTATTACGCTACCAAGAATAACAAAAACCATGATGAACTTAAACGTTTTTTCAGGAATGTTTTGTCCAATAAAAACACCCACGAGTATACCTAATATCATCCATGGTAAAAAGCGCACAATATACTTCCATTGTGTATGGCGCTTGTAGTAGATTACGGCAAAAGCATCTCCAACTACAAGCAAAGGAGTTAGTAAACCTGTTGATTGTTTTGCTCCAAAAGCAATTGCCATTAATGCAACAATTACTACTGATATTCCCTTTATACCTGATTTAGATATACCCAATATAATGGCGGCTAAAAAAGCAATACTCCAGGTGGAAAAAGTAGTTTCAATATTAGAAAGTAAGAACACAGTATATGTTTAGAAGGAGAAACAAAAGTATTCTAAATTATTTTACCTTTAACCAGTAACCAAAATCATTTTATGGAGCTTAGTATTTTAGACTATAGTATTATTATAGTTTTCTTTTCTATTGTATTAATAATTGGGGTTGTTGTTTCAAAAAAATCAGGAGAAAGTTCTTCTGAGTTTTTTTTGTCAGGCAGAACAATGCCCTGGTGGTTGCTTGGTTTGTCAATGGTAGCAACAACATTTTCTACTGACACTCCCAATTTAGTAACCGACATTGTTCGTACTAACGGTGTCTCAGGTAATTGGGTTTGGTGGGCTTTTTTAATTACCGGGCTACTTACTGTTTTTATTTATGCTAAATTATGGAGAAAGAGTAATGTTAAAACCGATTTAGAATTTTATGAGCTAAGATATGGGGGTGCTCCTGCACGTTTTTTGCGAAAGTTTAGAGCCGTTTATTTAGGTGTTTTTTTTAACATAATTACTATGGCAGGAGTAACACTTGCTGCTATAAAAATTGGTGGAATTATGCTAGGTTTGGAACCTTGGCAGACTGTTGTTTGTGGAGGGTTAGTAACGGTTGTTTTTAGTGCTTTAGGAGGTTTTAAAGGGGTAGTTTATACTGATTTTTTGTTGTTTTTTGTAGCAATGTCTGGTGCTATTGCAGCTGCCTATTTTTTAGTAAATATCCCTGAAGTAGGTGGTATAAATGCACTTTTGCAAAATGAAAATGTTACAGATAAGCTTAGTATGCTTCCTGATTTTGAAAACAAAAAAACATTAATAACCTTATTTGTAATTCCATTAGCTGTGCAATGGTGGAGTTCATGGTATCCTGGGTCTGAACCGGGAGGAGGAGGTTATGTTGCCCAAAGAATGTTAGCTGCAAAAGATGAAAATCATGCGATTGGAGCAACATTTTTCTTTAACATAATGCATTATGCGTTGCGTCCATGGCCATGGATTCTGGTTGCGTTGGCTTCGTTAGTGGTTTTTCCAGACTTAGCAAGTATACAAGAAGCTTTTCCAGATATTGTAGATGACAAACTTGGACATGATTTAGCATATTCCGCAATGTTAACAAAGTTGCCAAGTGGATTATTAGGCTTAGTATTGGCATCATTAGTTGCAGCATATATGAGTACTATTTCATCGCAATTAAATTGGGGCTCTTCTTATATTGTTTACGATTTTTATAAGCAACAAATAAACCCCAACGCCTCAGAAAAAAAACTTGTTGCAGTTGGTAGAATTTCTACAATACTGTTAATGATATTAAGTGCTGTTCTGGCTTTAATGCTTAAAAATGCATTACAATTGTTTGATGTATTACTAACTTTTGGAGCAGGGACTGGTCTAATATTTATTTTACGATGGTTTTGGTGGCGTATCAATGCGTGGAGCGAAATATCTGCAATGTTTGCATCAGGAATCATTTCTGTTCTTTTTAAATTGACACCATTGGGAGGGTTCTTTTTTGATTCAAAGACGGGTGTTTTTCCAGATTGGATGGAATATCCTTCGGTGGTATTAATAACTTCATTAATTTGGATAATAACGACATTTGCAACACAACCAGAATCGCAAGAAGTTCTTCAGCGCTTTTACAAAAAAATTCAACCAGGCGGTTTTGGGTGGAAAAAAGTTGTTATTGCAGCCAAAGCTGAAAATATTGAAATTGTTACTAACCAAGATAAATGGAGTGTTCCTGCAGGGTTAAAGGCAATGGTTTTAGGTTGTGTATTAATTTACAGCTCCTTATTTGCCACTGGTTATTGGATTTATGGAGAAACAAATCTTGCAATTGCACTTACTTTAAGTGCATTAATTTCAGGCTTTGTGTTGTATAGAGTATGGAATAAAATAAGGGATAAAGTCATGTGATTTTTTAATCAAATACATTCTCAGATTATTTTTTTATAGTAATGAATACCAAATTGTAGAAAAATTTCGTTATTAAGATTTAGTTTATAATACCAACCACATTACCAGACCAAAATCATGAGAATTTTACAAGTTGCTTTTTTTATCTTTTTAATTTCTTTTTCCAAAATCTATTCTCAAGAAGCTTCTAATTATGCCGATTATTGGCAGCTTTTGTTTAAAAACCAGAGAGAAGAATCCTTTAAGAAATTCAATGAGAGTAGACAAGATAACATTGAAAACTATTTAATAACCAAGGTTTTAAATAATGAAAATGGTGTTTTTAGAGTTTCCGAAGATTTTATCGCTAAAGTAAGTAGTTATCAAGATTATGAGTATTACTTGTATGCTCTATGGAATTACCATTTCTTTTTTAATAATTATATAGAGGAAGGTTTTAATAATCAAACTATAGATAGAATAAAGCAATTGGAACTAAACTCCATTAATAATTCTACAGTAAAAGAAGCTTTAAAATACTTAAAGTCGGTTGCGTACAGACATGAAAATAAGTGGGATGATTATTATAAACTCAATAATGAAATTAAAGTTATAAAACAATGGCAGTATTGTGGAACATTTGAAAATCTAAATGGAAGTGGATTGGATACCCAATATGAACCCGAAACAAAAGCAATCTCGGACATAGATTTTAATGCGAACAGTAACGGTCATATAAATTGGTATAACAATAAAAGTTTTGAAAAAGAAGCGTATCAGTTTTATACTAATCATGCTGAGTATGGTTCTGGGGTGAATTATGCCCAGACTTTTATTGATAATCCCTTGGAAAGAAGAGTTGTGCTAAGGGTTGGTAATTCATCTCTAAGCAAGATTTGGTTAAATGATGTAGTGGTTCTAGAAAACACCAATAGTGGATATACGGATTTGGATGCTTATAATGTTGAAATTACCTTACCAAAAGGAAACAATAGATTATTAATTAAAAGTGCAGACAAAAGTGGTATAGCATATTTTATTGCAAGATTTACTGATAAAGAAGGGAATGAAATAAAGGATATAGAATATAATTCCACCTATAAACCATATGTAAAGGGAGATGTTTTAAAAATTAACCCTATACCCAAGGATAATTCTATTGAATTATTTTTCAAAAGTAAGGTTAAAAATAACCCAGATAATTTTTTCTACAAGTTTTGTTTAATAAATACTTATTTCCGGAATTCGAAATATAAAGAATCAAAAAATATTTTATTACCTCTTTTAAAAGAGTACCCAAATAGTTCTTTTTTAAGAAAACTGCTTATTCAATGCTACAATTTGGAAAGGGACTATACTTCTTCAAATGAGTTGAAAGAAAATATTGAAAAGGACGATGAGCAATATTACTTGTCTTACGTTTATAGATTTAAGGAGTCTAGAGAGCTTTTTAAATTACCAATTAAGGAATTTGAACAATTTATTAGGGAATTTGAAGAGTCAACTGATATGCCAATTTTTAAGTATTCAGCTAAGTTGCTTTTAGGAATCAGAAAAGAAGACAAAGCAGAAGTAAAAAAGCATTTAAAATACTTGACAACCGAGCACAAAGATTATACAAATATTCTTAAAATTTATGTTTCGTTATATAGTGGATATTTAAATGAAGGGGAAGAGGCAATAGAGGTTTTGAAAGATTTAAATAGCAACTATTTTGATTTTGGAGCTATAAAGTCGTTAGCAAAAATGTACAATAAGCAAAATAAGAAAGAAAAAGTACTAAACCTTTTTAAAAAACAGTATAAAAATATTTCAGCAGATAACACTTATTTAAAAAATTATGTACAGTACTTACATCAGTACAAAATGTATGAAGAATCTATTCCTTACATAGAGCAGGTTTTAAAGCAATTTCCGTATTCATTTGTTGCTATGGAATATATGGGAAAGGCCCTGGAACAAACAGGAAAGAAAAAAGAAGCTTTAAAATATTATAAAAGGTCGTTAAAACATAATGGGGCTAAAAAATCACTTCGAAAAAAAATAGAAGATTTATCTAACACAAAAGATTATTTTACAGATTTAGCTACTGACAATGTTTATGAGTTTATAGCTAAAAATAGAAGTAAAAATCTACAGAATAATTATGGGTATAATTACCTGTTGGATGAGTCATTATTGCAGCTATACACTGAAGGTGGAGGACGAAGAAAAACAACCTATATAGTAGAGATAACTTCGGACTCTGGAATAGAATCTTTGAAAGAGGTTGATCTTGGTTTAAGTGGCAGTTATCAAATTACAAAATCAGAAATTGTAAAGCCAAGTAAGAAAATTGTACCAGCATCTAAAAGTGGTTCTAGTCTTGTTTTTAACAATTTGGAAATAGGTGATGTAATCTATGTGGATTATGAAAGTGCTTTCTCATCAAGCGGAAGGTTTTATAAAGATTATGTAGATTATTTTCAGTTAGATTCTTATCATACTACAGTAAACAGTGTAATTAAAATTTTAGTACCTAAAGGGAAACCGTTTAATCATAAACTTATAAATGGAAACGTCCCGTATAAACAGGAGAAAAAGGGTAATTATACGTGTCATATTTGGGAAATGAACAATATGAAAACTCTTGATATGCAAGAAGATTACATGCCAAGTTTATCTGATGTTTCAAGATATTTACATATTAGTACTATTGATTCATGGGATAAAATATCTAATTGGTACTCTGATTTAGTAAGGCCGCAGATGATAGTAAATTCTGATGTCGATGATGCTTTCAAAGAAATTTTCCCTGATGATTTAGTAAAATATTCAGATGATGAAAAGTCAAAAAGGATATACCATTATATAATGGAAAATTTTAGTTACAGTCATGTGAGTTTTAGACAGAGTGGCTTTGTTCCTCAAAAACCTTCAAAAACTATTAAATCTAAGTTGGGAGATTGTAAGGATTTTTCAACTCTTTATGTCACGCTAGCTCAAATGGCTGGTTTAAAAGCTCATTTAGTACTAGTATTAACATCAGATTATGGTAGAAACTCTATGGTGTTGCCTAGCCAAGATTTTAATCATTGTATTGCCAAGGTTTTTATAGAAGGAGAACCTCAGTATTTGGAACTAACTGATAATAATTTACCATATAAATCAATACCTACGAGTTTAGAAGGAGCTGTTGCCTTGGATATTCCTAATAAGCAAATTGAAGATGTTAAAAGTGGTATTTATTTTTTAGATAACATTAATCATTTACCAACTACTTTAGAAAGTAATATAGAATATAGTTTAGGTGATAGTCGGCATGGGTTAAAGATAGAAACAGTTCTTAACGGAAGCCTTAACTCTCATTACGCAAGCATCTTTAAGGAAAAAAATTATGATGTAATTAAAACTAAAATTACAGAAGATTACAAGGGTAGAATTGTTGAAGATTTTAAAATGGATTCTGTTTATAATATTAAGTATAATTTAAAATCTCCCACCATTGAGTATACTTCAGATTTAAATATAAATGAGAGTTTTGATGAAATAGGTAAAATGAAGGTTTTTAAGCTTCCAGCAATTAACAATTCTTATAATTCTTCCATTATATCAGATGATGTTAGAAAGTTTCCAATTGAATATATTCTATATGAAAATGCGGATATATACAAGTCTAGCTATATTATAAACCTTAAGGAGAACGAAAAGTTTGTTGAAGTACCCGAAAATGAATCTTTAAGTTATAAAAATCATAGTTTTTCAATAAAGTATAGGTTGGATAAACCAAATAAACTGGTGGTAAACATTCTAGCAAAAACTTCTAAAGCAAGAATACTATCAGAAGATTATAGCGAATTCAAGATCTATGTTAAATCTGTTCTAGATGCAAAAAATCAGTTAATTGGATATAAAAAAACTAATTAACTATGAATGTGTTATAAAATCTACCCCTTTATATTTTCCATATATCGAGCAACATATTTACCAATAACATCAAATTCTAGGTTTACACGGGCTCCAATTTTATATTTTTTAAAACGCGTATTTTCATAGGTATAAGGAATAATAGCTACACTAAATGTATTTTTTTTGGAGTTTACTACAGTTAAGCTAGTTCCATCAACGGTAATAGAACCTTTTTCAATAGTAACATTATTTGAAGATGCATCGTATTCAAAAGTAAATAACCAACTACCATCTTGTTTCTCCACACCAATACAAGTTCCAGTTTGGTCTACGTGACCTTGCACCATATGTCCGTCGAGACGAGCTCCAGAAATCATTGCACGTTCTAAATTTACTTCTTCACCAACTACAAGGTCATTTAAACTAGTTTTTTGTAATGTTTCATCAATGGCAGTTACGGTGTAGGCATCTCCCGAAATAGCTATAACCGTTAAACAAACACCATTGTGTGCAACACTTTGGTCAATTTTTAAGGTATCGGTAATATTAGAAACAATGGTTAAGTGTAAATTACTTTCTTCCTTTTCCAGTTTAGTTACTGTTCCTAAAGTTTCAATTATTCCTGTAAACATGTGTCGTTTAAATTAAGTAGTTTTGTAGGGTACATATTTAGCTACAAAGGTAAAGATATAATGCAGGAAAAAGGGAAAATTAAACTAGGAATATCAATAGGGGATTTAAACGGAATAGGATGCGAAGTTGCGCTTAAAACATTTGTAGATTCTAGAATGATGGATTTTTGCACACCTATTATTTTTGCATCCAACAAAACCATTTCGCATCAAAAAAATGCACTAGGTATTACTATTAATTACAATGGTATTCATAAAGCATCGCAAGCTTTAGCAGGTAAAGTAAATGTGTTAAATGTTTGGAAAGAAACGCCAAAAATTCAGTTTGGAGAAGCTACTCCTGAAGGTGGAAAATACGCCATAAAATCGCTCAAAGAAGCAGTTAAGGCATTGAAAAATAATGAAATAGATGTTTTGGTTACTGCACCTATTAATAAAAACAATATTCAGTCTGAAGATTTTAATTTCCCTGGACATACAGATTACTTGGCAAAAGAACTAGGTGGTGAAAGTTTAATGTTTATGGTTACAGATACTTTAAAGGTTGGATTATTAACAGATCATGTTGCGGTTAAAGATGTTTCCTCTAAAATAACTACCAAGTTAGTTAAGAGTAAAATTGCTATGATTGAAAAATCGTTAAAAGAAGATTTTGCAATTCATAAACCTAAAATAGCACTCTTAGGGATTAACCCGCATAGTGGAGATAATGGAGTTATTGGAAAAGAAGACGATGATATTTTAAAGCCAAATATTACAGAAATGGCGAATAAGGGACACTTAATTTTTGGACCATATTCTGCAGATAGTTTTTTTGGTTCAGATATATATAAAAAGTTTGATGCAATTTTAGCAGCTTATCATGATCAAGGTTTAATACCTTTTAAAACCTTATCATTTGGTAAAGGAGTTAATTATACAGCTGGTTTATCTAAAGTTAGAACTTCTCCAGACCATGGTACCGCATATGAAATTGCAGGTAAAGGCGTCGCAGATAACAGTTCGTTTAAAGAAGCCGTTTTTACAGCTTTACAGATATTTAAAAATAGAGAAGAATATACGCAACTAACAGAAAATCCGTTAAAGAAAAGTAAGCTAAAACCAACACGAAAAAACTAAACGTGTAACTTTATAATTTTTAAAGGATTACTCTAATCTTAATTAAATAATAATGATTTGGGTATTATTAAAATAATAGTATCTTTGCACCCGCCTTTATATGGCGAGTGTATTAAAAATAAGTGTTTTACATGATGAAGCAAAAGGGGTTTACTATTCCTTTCTCAGGATTGAAGCAAGGAAAGCACGAGTTTAAATACGAAATAGACAATACGTTCTTTGAGTCTTTTGGTTATGACGAGTTCAATGATGCTAAAATTAATTTAGGTGTTTCATTGAATAAACTAACAACCATGATGGAGTTATCCTTTGAAGGTTCTGGTGTTGTAAATGTAAATTGCGACTTAACTAGTGAACCATATAACCAAGAAGTTAGTTCTACATTAGAATTAATAGTAAAGTTTGGCGAGGATTATAATGATGAAGATGATGAAATTTTGATTCTTCCCCATGGAGAACATCAAGTTGATATATCGCAATATGCTTACGAAATGTTAGTATTGGCTGTACCACATAAAAGAATTCACCCTGGGGTTGAAGACGGTACATTAGATTCAGATGTTTTACAAAAACTAAATGAGTTACAACCAAAAGAAACAAGACAAAATAAAGAAGAAAGCGATCCCAGATGGGACGAATTAAAAAAACTATTAACGGATAAATAAGTTATAAATGGCACATCCTAAGAGAAAAATTTCCAAAACAAGGAGAGACAAAAGAAGAACACATTATAAGGCTGTTGCACCAACGTTAGCAACTGATGCTACAACTGGAGAGATGCATTTATACCATAGAGCTCACTGGCACGAAGGTAAATTGTATTACAGAGGTCAGGTTTTAGTTGATAAAACCGAGGATGCTGAGGTATAGGCTTACTTAAACAATATTTAAACTCCCACTTTATATAAAGTGGGAGTTTTTTATTTTATGACAATCTTTATTATGTGTGCATAATAAAGCAAGTTTTTTTAAGAATTTTATTTTACTGGAAAACAACGAAATATATTAAAAAGTGATAGGTTTTTGGCAAAAAGTCGTCGAAAATCATTATTTTTCGCCACTTTTGATGTGTTTTTAAAGCGTTTTTAAAAAAAACCAACTCAAGCATGAATAAAATTACAGCAGCTATTACGGCTGTCGGAGGGTATGTTCCAAACTTTGTTATGACCAACAAAATGTTGGAAGACATGGTAGATACTAACGATGAGTGGATAACCACCAGAACAGGTATTAAAGAAAGAAGAGTTCTTAAAGAAGATGAAGGAGAAGGTACTTCGTATTTAGGAATTAAAGCTGCTGAAAATCTTATCAATAAAAAAGGACTTAATCCTGAAGAAATAGATTTAGTATTGGTAGCTACAGCAACACCAGATATGTTTGTTGCTTCTACAGCCGCATTTGTTGCCTCGGAAATTGGCGCAGTTAATGCGTTTTCATACGATTTACATGCTGCTTGTTCCAGTTTTTTATACGGAATGTCTACGGCAGCAGCTTATATAGAAGCTGGAAGGTATAAAAAAGTACTATTAATTGGTGCAGATAAAATGTCATCAATAATTGACTATACAGACAGAACTACATGTATTATTTTCGGAGACGGTGCAGGAGCTGTATTGTTTGAACCTAATACCGAAGGTTTAGGGCTACAAGATGAATATTTAAGATCTGATGGTGTTGGACGTAATTACTTAAAAATGGACGCAGGTGGCTCTTTACTACCAGCTTCGGTAGAAACTGTTCAAAACAGACAGCATTTTATATATCAAGACGGAAGATCAGTATTTAAGTTTGCAGTTTCCAATATGGCTGACGCTGCTGCTCAAATAATGCAAAGAAATAATTTAGAAGATAATGATGTTGCATGGTTAGTTCCGCATCAGGCGAATAAAAGAATTATTGATGCAACAGCAAACCGGATGGGATTAGATAATTCTAAGGTTATGATGAATATTCAAAATTATGGAAATACTACTTCCGCAACTTTACCACTATTGTTACATGATTATGAGAGCCAATTAAAAAAAGGAGATAACCTTGTGTTTGCCGCTTTTGGTGGTGGATTTACTTGGGGAGCAAATTATCTTAAATGGGCTTATTAATAAATAAAAAAACGACCTCTAAATAATTACACATATGGATATTAAAGAAATACAAAGCCTAATTAAATTTGTGGCAAAATCTGGAGCTAGTGAGGTAAAGCTAGAAACAGACGATCTTAAAATTACAATTAGAACAGGATCATTAAATTCTGGACAAGAAACTACATTTGTTCAACAAATTCCTGTTGCTCAGCCTTCAATGGTACAGCAAGCTGCTCCGGCACAAGCAGAAACTGCAGCACCTGCTCCAGTAGCAGAAACCGCAGCACCTGCTGAAGATGATACTTCTAAATATATTACTATTAAGTCACCAATAATAGGTACTTTTTACAGAAAGCCGTCACCAGATAAGCCTTCTTTTGTTGAGGTAGGATCAACAATTGGTGAAGGTGATGTTTTGTGTGTAATTGAAGCTATGAAACTTTTTAATGATATTGAATCTGAAGTTTCTGGTAAAATCGTGAAAATATTGGTAGATGATTCATCTCCAGTAGAATTTGACCAACCATTATTCCTAGTAGATCCGTCTTAACATTTTAAGTACAGAATGGTGAATACATTTTGGTATTCTAGTTATGTAAAACTTAGAACTTAAAATCTGAAAAAGATGTTCAAAAAAATACTTATAGCAAATAGAGGAGAAATCGCCTTGCGAGTTATTAGAACTTGTAAGGAAATGGGAATAAAAACAGTTGCGGTATATTCTAAAGCAGATGAAGAGAGTCTTCATGTTAGATTTGCTGATGAGGCAGTTTGTATAGGACCCGCGCCAAGTAGCGAGTCTTATTTAAAAATACCGAATATTATAGCTGCTGCAGAAATTACAAATGCAGATGCTATTCACCCAGGGTATGGATTTTTATCTGAAAACTCTAAGTTTTCGAAAATCTGTGCTGAGCATGATATTAAATTTATTGGAGCATCAGGTGAGCATATTGACCGTATGGGAGATAAAGCCTCAGCAAAGCAAACTATGAAAGAAGCAGGGGTGCCAACGGTACCTGGTTCAGACGGATTGCTTAAAGATGCCGAGGAAGCCAAAAAGATTGCAAAAAAAATGGGCTATCCGGTAATGATTAAGGCTACTGCCGGAGGTGGCGGTAAGGGTATGCGTGCTGTTTGGAAAGAGGAAGAAATGGATGACCTTTTCTCAAGTGCGGTTCACGAAGCTACTGCAGCTTTTGGAAACGGGGGTATGTATATGGAAAAGCTTATTGAAGAGCCACGCCACATCGAGATTCAGGTTGTGGGTGATCAATATGGTAAAGCATGTCACTTATCTGAAAGAGATTGTTCCGTTCAACGTAGACACCAAAAACTTACAGAAGAAACACCTTCTCCGTTTATGACTGATAAACTTAGAGAAGATATGGGTAAGGCCGCTGTAAAAGCAGCTGAGTTTATTAAATACGAAGGTGCAGGTACAATAGAATTTTTAGTGGATAAACATAGAAAATTCTACTTTATGGAAATGAATACCAGAATTCAAGTAGAGCATCCTATTACGGAACAGGTAATAGATTATGATTTAATTAGAGAACAAATATTGGTTGCAGGTGGAGTTCCAATTTCTGGGAAAAATTATATACCAAAATTACATTCTATTGAATGTCGTATTAATGCAGAAGATCCTTATAATGGATTTAGACCATCACCTGGTAAAATAACTACATTACATACTCCCGGAGGTCATGGAGTACGAATGGATACTCATGTATATAGCGGATATTCAATTCCCCCAAATTACGATTCAATGATAGCTAAACTTATTACTACGGCGCAAACACGTGAAGAAGCTATTAATAAAATGAAACGTGCTTTGGATGAGTTTGTAATTGAAGGCATAAAAACTACAATTCCTTTTCATAGACAGCTTATGGATCATCCTGATTATGTTGCAGGTAACTATACCACTAAGTTTATGGAAGACTTTGAAATGGAACCAGAAACAGAATAGTTTAAAGCCCTTAAAAGGGGCTTTTTTTATACAATACCCTGAAAACAGGGGGGTTATTTTTATTGTTTTCAGCATGTTTGGGTTAAAGTGTTTCCGATACTTTTGTAAGAGCTATTAAAATATGGAACTTGGCACAATTTTAGCCTAAAAAAAGTGTTAGACATTAAGATAATAACCACCGTTTATATGTTAAGAAAAAGCTTCAATTACCTAGTGCTATTTTTTTGTATTAGCTTATGCACAAGTTGTTTTGAAATTTTAGAAGAGGTAACCCTTAAGCCAGATGGTAGTGGTGCGGTAATGATTACTTTTAACATGAGTAAAAGCAAAAGTAAAATAGCATCACTTATGCTATTGGATAGTGTTAATGGCTATAAAATCCCCTCTGAAGATGATATTGACGAGACACTTAAAGATGTACAACTTCATCTTGAAAAAACACCGGGAATTTCGAATATAAAAAAGACTAAAGATTATAAAAACTATATATTTTCAATCTCATGTGATTTTAAAAATGTGGATAATATCAATGCCATTTTTAAAGAAATAATAGTGAAGCAAAATAAAAAGGAGGGCACAAATTTTTCAACCACAAACTTTTCTTACGATAAAACTTCATCAATGTTTAAAAGACATTTTAAATATGATCAGGTGGTGAAAAAAACCTTTTACAACCTTAAATCTGAAGACAAAAAAGTATTTAACGATGCTAGCTATACCTGCATTTATAGGTTTGCTGATAAAGTTAAGAATGTATCCAATAAAAATGCAAAAGTATCTCCAAATCAAACAGCTGTAATGCTCAGAACACAGGTGCTAGACCTAATTTTAGGAGAAAAAAGTCTTGAAAATAACATAGAACTAATTAAATAATATAATAATGAAGAAGTATCTAATTCCTTTAGCTTTTTGCCTTACAATCGCTGTAAATGCGCAAAAATTAATACATAAAATACCTGCTGATGCCTCGGTTGTGGTTACAATTAAGGGCGATAATGTATTGGATTTAGTATCGTTAGATGAATTTTCAAAGTCTAAAATAGGAAGCCTTTTAACAAAAGAATTAAAAAAGGAAACCGACGAAAAAATTGAGAATTTGGATGAGCTGGGTTTTAATTTTAGTGAAGACTTTCACTATTTTCTTAAATCGGAAACAGGTGTAATGACGCATTGTTTTTTATTGCCGATGAAGCATGAAAAAGGATTATTAAATACGATTCCTGAACGAAAAAAGGAAAAGATTCAAAAAAAAGGAAATATATCTTACATAGTAGATGGATCAAGCGGTCCAACTGTTATGTGGAACAACCAAATGTTGATGATTTACATGTCAACGAATATCGCTCTTGAAAGTGAATACAATAGCGTAAAGTATGATTATGGCTATGATAATTACAATCTAGAAGCGGTAGAAGAAGCCGTTGAACTTAGTTATGAAGAACAGCAGGAAAAATATAAAAGAGAGGAAGAAGAAAGAGAGCAAAAACGTTTAGAGCGCGAGAAAAAAAAGGAAGAACAGTTGGCAGCAATAGAAGCTAAGAAAAGTGCTTTTAAAGATGAAGCACTAAAAAATGCTTTTTCAACTTTTTCAGCAACTTCTGTAACGCACAGAAGTATACTTAAAAATCCTAATTACGTAAAAAGTATAGGAAAAGGAAAAGAAGAAGTAAGCGTATGGGCAGACAATTTTGCAAAATTGTATTTTGATGCTATAGGAGGGTATTTATACGGAATGACAGGAGGTATGAATCCTCGTGATATTATTGATGTTAATAAGCTTTACGGTGAAGCATCAATTACAGCGAAGTTAGATTTTGATGAGGACAATGCTACACTTAAAACTATTTATACTCTTAACGATGAAATGGCAGATATTTACAGGCCAATGTATGATGGTAAGTTTAATAAAAACTTTTTTAAATATATTAACGAAGATAAATTGTTGGGATACTTGTCATTAAATATGAGCGTAGAAGGTATTTTAAACGCTTATCCAGAGTTAATGGATAATGTTTTTAAACCTAATGCAAAAGAGTCTATTAGTGAAGCTGTTTCGCTTGGTGTAGATTTGTTTACGACCCTTATTGATGAAAAAGGAGCTGCAGAAATTTTAAGAGGCGATATGATATTGCTGTTAACCGATTTGGTTCAGAGAGAAGTTACGTATACCGACTATGAATATGATGAGGAATATAATTACAAAAAAATTGAAAAAACTAAAACGGAAACGTTACCAGACTTTTTATTCATGTGTACTTCCAATAAACAAAGCATTTTTAATAAAATAATGAACATTGGAGTAAGAGAAAAAGCACTAGTTTTTCAGAATGGAATATATGAGCTAATAGATAAACCTAGGTCAACACCATTTAGCTTGTACATTATGCAAAAAGATGATATCGTATTTATTGGAAGTTCTAAAGAGCAAATGAGAGCTATGTCTAATGGAACATATGTGCCTAAGTTATCTGGAAGTCTTAAAAGTGATATTCGTAAAAACGCTTCAAGCGCTTTTGTAAATGGTAAAAAGATAATTTCGCAAATACCAGCGGAAAGTTACCCTAGAAACTTAAGAGATAAAGTATCTTTCTTAACAAATAATATAGGCGGAATGACTTTTAATTCTCAAAAAATGAAGGGTAATAGTATGAAAAGTGAGATTGTTTTTGATACTCAGGGTGAAGGTCATAAAAATAGCTTGGCATACATCATGAACATCATTGATAGCTTTATGGATTAATGCTGCCCGATGAAAAGAATTGTTAAAATTGTTCTTGCACTTTTTGCATTGGCTTTTGTTGGGTACTGGAGCTATAAGTACGTAAAAAACACAGCATCAATATTAGGAGTAATACATAAAGACGCCAAAGGTGTTGTAAAAGTAGGAGTCAATAGTATAAGTGAGACCTTAGTGTTGGATGCTCTAGGTGCCCCAAACTATTATTATAAGAACAGTTCTTTTAAAAGTTCTAACAGTAAAAAAGATACGGTAAAGGATGCAGGTGTTAATTTGCGTCCTTTTAATATTATTGGTTTTACTATGCCAAAAATTAAAAACACCATTTTTAGCGTTTTTAAGATAGACAATGCAGCGAATTTTAAAGAATATGCCCAACTATACGCGGTTGAAAACAATTTAGCTATTAAAGCTTCTAGTGAAGGGGTGTACCAATTTGTAGAAATTAAAAAGAAAGGAGCCATTTGTGCTTGGAATAGCAAAAAACTTATAATAGCTATTGCTACCAATGTAAATCTAAAAAAGGTGGAGCCTGTTTTTTCTGATGTTTTGTTGAATAATAAAGTAATAGAAGAAAAAGAAAACTATTGGATTAAGACACTTTTAGACTCTAAAGACCACTTGGCCTTTTTTACTAAAAAGGGGAAAGTCGCGGTTAATTTTAAAGATGGCGAAGCTAGCATTGAAGGTGCTTTTAAATCTAAAAATCAATTTCCAGAAGAGGTCTCACTTGAAATTATAAATAACGCAGCCTTAAGTACACATTTGAATTTAGATTTTACGAATTCTGAAGTAAAAAATACTGTAACTAGTTTTTGTGAGTCTATACAGTTTTTTAAAAAAGCAGATATAAATGCTGCGAAATTTGTGAACAGAACTGATGGTAGTTTATATTTTGCAATGGCAGGCAACACAATACAAAATGATAGTATTATTACATATACATATGATGATAACTTTAATAAAGTGGAACAGGCTACGGTTGAGGAAAAAATAGTTCCAAAGTTATATTTAAATTTCGGGCAAACAGAAGAGAGTCTTTATGAGTATTTAGAAAATCAAAAAGCTATTTCTAATAGGATGTTTACGGCACTCCCTTTTTATAAAATATACACACATGAAGAAGGTTTGTATACAACCTTTAAAACAGAACCAAAACAAAAGGTTTCAAACAAAATTGTAAGTCCTTATTTTTTTGACTTTAAAGCGGACTTCAAAAAGCTTGAAGAAAATAGTAGTATTTCGCATATAAGTCAGTATTTAAAATTGCTCGAAAATATGCGATTTACTGCCAAACAAAATTCTGACGAAATATTGGTAAAGGGCAATATTACTGGATATAATAGCAATGTAAATATTGTTTCGCAAATTGTTTTTGGATTGGAGGCTATAAAAAATCAGGAACCTTCAACTATAAAATAGACTGCTTGGTTTGTATTGATAAGTTATTCAAAGCTCTTATTTTGTTTTACTGCATTTCATCGATACTAGTAAATAATTAGTCTTTAGTTATCGTAAAAAACTATTTTAGTTTTATCTCTTCAAACCAACTGGACGGTCTTTTTGGAATATAAGTGGTAATTGTTTTTATTTTAGAGGTATGAACCTTAGCTATTGGGAATATAAAACTTGGCTATCATACGTAGACTATACTATTGTAGGCAGTGGTATAGTAGGACTTAACTGTGCTTTGCAACTAAGAAAAAAACACCCAAAAGCTAAAATATTGGTATTGGAAAAAGGTGTGCTACCACAAGGAGCAAGCACAAAAAATGCTGGCTTCGCATGTTTTGGAAGTATTTCGGAAATACTATCTGATTTGGAGTTTCATTCAGAACAAGAGGTTGTTAATTTAGTAAAAGAAAGATATTTAGGAATACAGTTGCTTAGAGAAACTCTTGGTGATATAAATATAGATTATCAGCAATTGGGTGGACACGAGTTGTTTTTAAACAGTAATGAAAAGTTGTTTAACTTTTGTTCAGAACAATTACCAAGAATAAATAAATTGCTTTTTTCCGTATTCCATCAAAATGTTTTTAAAAAACATGAAAACAGCTTCAATTTTAATGGCATTAAGGATGATTATATTACCCATATTTTAGAAGGGCAGATAGATACAGGAAAGATGATGCAAGCTTTATTGAAAAAAGTATTGAATCAAAATATTACAGTTTTAAACGCTATTACTGTTGAGAATTTTTCTGAAGACTTAAACTCGGTATTCGTTAAAACCAATCAATTTGAATTTAAAACTAAAAAACTATTTATCGCCACCAATGGTTTTGCCTCGCAATTGTTAAATGAGCATGTAAGCCCGGCGAGAGCCCAAGTTTTAATCACTAAACCAATTAAAAATTTACAAATAAAAGGTACTTTTCATTTAGATGAAGGGTATTATTATTTTAGAAATATTGATGATAGAATATTACTGGGTGGAGGTAGAAACCTTGATTTTAAACAAGAAGAAACTACTGAGTTAGGACAAACACAACAAATTCAAACTAAACTAGAAAAATTACTTAAAACAGTAATTTTACCTGATAAGCCCTTTGAAATTGACCGAAGATGGAGTGGGATAATGGGAATAGGAAGGCAAAAAAAACCTATTATAAAATCAATTAGTTCTAACGTTTTTTGTGGTGTGAGGTTGGGAGGTATGGGTATAGCTATTGGTAGTAAAGTAGGTGAAGATTTAGCGAATACTTTGGATTGATCTTAATTATTTTTTATATTGAATTCCCCCTTCTAAAATAGAGCTATTATAAGTTCTAATTCTTTCATCGATTTAACCTTTTTTATGCCGTGTTTTTTTAAAAAATACAGCTGATAAATGAAAAAAGGACTTCTTAATGTTTTGTGCGTGTTTGTATTGTTTAGTAGCTTTACAAGCTGTTCTACCTCAAAATCCAGATATCAAAAAGAATATGCGAAAATTTGGAAAGAGATGATTAAGTCAGATGCTTGGAAAAACGCTTTAGTTACTCCAAATGTTATCCAAAATCAAGAACAAAACGATTATGCGAGCATTGAAGATGATGTGGTATTAGCAAATGAAACCAGTTCTAATGTAAAATTGGTGTCAGATTTTGAAAATAAATATAGTTCGTTAGTTTCCAGAGCATATTTTAAGATAATTGCCGAAGCAGAAAATGCTGATGTTCGTATTAAAGCAAATATGGAATATTGGAATGCAAAAGGAAATACTGAAAATCCAGATAAAACTTTAAAAAGAAATGTGTTTTTAGCTAAGCAAAAGTATGAAGCTCATAGCGAGATGCTCAAAGGATTAAAATCGTGGAATATTTTTAGTGAAGAACGTACTGCAGATTTAGATGCTTTTAAAGCAGAAAATGAAGTTGAGATTCATGGAATGTATACAAAAGGTGATACTGATAGGGCAATGATTAATTTGTTGGTGTATAAATTGGCAGATTTATATCATTAAAATAGAATTGATTTAAACCGTTACATTTGCCGTATGGCGGACACACTCAAAGAAAAAGCTTTTCAGTTTTGTCATCAATCCATCAATAATAGAATAAAACGAATTTCTTTACAAATTGATGAAATTCAAAAAGCGTTACAATCTGAGACAAAAAGTAGTGCTGGTGATAAGCATGAAACTGGTAGAGCAATGATTCAGCTTGAACGAGAGAAGTTGGGACAACAACTTTTAGAAGCGGAAAAAACCAAACAAATTCTTTCAAAAGTTAACATAACTAAAAACATTTCAACAGTAGGCTTAGGAAGTTTTGTGAAAACTACCAAAGCAAATTATTTTATCGCCATATCGGCAGGAGAGTTTAAAGAAGGTTCCGATGTTGTATACTGTATATCCGCAGCAACTCCAATTGGACGTTTATTAGCAGGCAAAAAGGAAAAACAAATGTTTTCTTTTAATGGAACTAATATTGAAATTCAAGAAATTAGTTAAGCCTTAAAAAGAAGAATCTCATACAATTAAGTTTATTTTCCATCTTTCTTGATTTAATTTAGTACTATGAAATTTGTAATTGCGCCAGATAAGTATAAAGACTCTTTAACAGGATTTCAATTTTGTGAAGCTGTTGAAGAAGGGTTAAAAAAGGTGTTTTCTAATGCTGAAATTATAAAAAAACCTTTGGCTGATGGTGGAGATGGTACTATACCCATTGTTAAACACTATTTAGATGCTGAAGAAGTAAAAGTCGAGGTTAATAACCCACTTTTTAGACTGGTTGAAGCATCATATCTCTATGCAAAAAAAAGCCAGACAGCTTATGTTGAAATGGCCGAAGCTTCCGGTTTAAAATTACTTGAGACAGAAGATAGAAATTGTATGTATACTTCGTCTTTTGGAACAGGAGAGTTAATTGCGCAAGCCATTGCGAAAGGAGTAAAAACAATTATTTTAGGAATTGGTGGGAGTGCTACTAATGATGGTGGAATAGGAATGGCCGCAGCTTTAGGATATCGGTTTTTAGATGTAAATAATGAAGAGATAAAACCAATTGGAGCTAACTTAAGCGCAATTTGTAAAATTGATGACACCAAGGTTAATAATGGTTTGGAAAGTGTGAATATAAAAGTTGCTTGCGATGTTACAAATCCGTTATATGGAAAAACGGGAGCGGCATATGTTTATGGTAAACAAAAAGGAGCAACGGAGAGCGAGTTAAAAATTTTAGATGCTGGACTTCAAAATTATGCGAAGGTTGTTCAAAAGCATTTTAAATGTAATGTTCAGGATGTAAAAGGAGCTGGAGCAGCTGGTGGAATGGGTGCAGGAACGTATGTTTTTTTAAAAGGAAAGTTAGTTTCAGGCATTAAATTAATAAAAGAACTAGCCAGCTTTGATGAAGCCATACAAAATGCAGATTGGATTATTACCGGGGAAGGACAGTTGGATAGTCAAACACTTTCTGGTAAGACCATAAATGGAGTATTAAAATCTGCGCAAAAAATAAATATACCTGTTGCTGCGCTTTGCGGATCGGTTGACCTTTCGTTAGAAGACCAAAGTAAAATGGGGCTTTCATATGTTAGTGCCATTACACAAGGAGTTAGCACACTTCAAGAAGCAATGGAAAACAGTTATGGTAATTTAATAAAAACAACGTACAATTTTGCGAAAATTTTAAAGGAGTGCTAATCTAAATTGGGCTTTTTTCTATTTGTTTTTTTCTCTGAAGATTTTCTTTTGCTTTTTAATCGCTTTTCTATTGCTGCTTTTCCGGGTCTAGTCTTTTTTCTTTTTTTGTGAATTTTAAGAGAAAGAATAAGTAAATCAATAAAACGTTTAACTACAATTGCTTTGTTTTTGTGCTGACTTCTGCTTTCATCACATTGTAATATTAATACACTTTCTTTTGTAATTCTAGAGCACAATTTTTCTTGTAAACGTTCTTTTTCTGAGTTAGATAGTCCTTTGGAGTTTACAATATCAAAAGTTAATTCTATTTTAGACGAAACTTTATTTACATGCTGTCCTCCTGCACCACTACTACGAATAGCTTTAAATTGAAGTTCTTGGATTAATTGCTTTTTATTCAAGATAGTTACGGAAGCCGTTTATTAATAATATCAATAGGAATATTTAAAAATACTTCCTCTTCAAGGGTTAAATCTTCATTAGAATTAAAGTAAACAATTTGTTCGTTATAAACACCTTCAATTAAAAAGAAGCTACCCATTGGGTATTTTTTTTTGGGAATAATTTTGAATCCTGATGATTTAGATACTTTAAATTCATGAGCATACACAATAATTTTTTCCTCAGTATTAGCATATGGTTTCAAAACGCTAATAGGAATTAAATTGGCCTCACCAAATAGGCTAGCGATATAAATTTCTTTAGGATTTTGATAAAGCTCTTGAGTAGTATTGTCTGCGATTATGTTGTTGTCTTTAAGTACAATAATCCTATCTGCAAATGGTAATACATCATTATAATCATGAGTTGCTGTTATACAGGTAATATTGTTTTTTTTAGCAAAATTAAAGATGTTCCTGCGCAAACTGTTTTTTAAAAAGTTATCTATATGCCCAAAAGGCTCATCTAGTAAGAGTACCTCTGGTTTTTGTGCTAAAACACGAGCTAATGCTACACGCTGTTGCTGACCGCCACTGAGTAATTTTACTTTGGTGTTTGCAAAAGCGGTCATTTTAATAAGGTCAAGAAGCTCTTGTGTACGTTCTTCCAGTGCCTCTGGAAAGAATACGGAAAGATATTGGCTTATATTTTCCTTGACCGAAATATGAGGCATTAAGTCAAAGTTTTGCGATAAATATTTCATTTGAGGCATACCCGGCACAAGGTTGTATGCAGGACCCAAAACCTGTGTATTGTTCCAAAATATTTCACCTTCGTCTAAATCAAATAATCCGTAAATACTCTTTAATAAGGTGCTTTTTCCGCAACCACTTTCTCCAATTATAGATACATGTTCACCTTTTTGTATAGTAAGATTTATGTTTTTTAAAACAGATTTTTGGTCATACCGAAAGGATACATTATTTAACTTAAGCATGTTATAATTAATCTTTGAGCTCTTTTATTGCTAATTGATTTGGTAAACTTTTGAAACCCATGTTAAAGAGCGTAAACCCGAAAATATCGGCATATTGTTCTATAGTTTTACTAACTGGAGTTCCAGCTCCATGACCAGCATTCGTTTCAATACGTATTAAAGTTGGGTTAGTACCTGTTTGTTTATCTTGAAGTTCTGCAGCAAATTTAAAGCTATGAGCAGGAACAACACGGTCGTCATGATCACCAGTAGTAATTAATGTTGCGGGGTAAGCTATTCCCTTTTTTACATTGTGTACGGGTGAATACCCTAAAAGATATTCAAACATTTCTTTATTTTCTTCTGATGTACCATAATCATATGCCCAACCAGCACCAGATGTAAAAGTGTGATAGCGCAGCATATCTAAAACGCCAACTGCGGGTAAAACAACTTTCATTAAATTGGGTCTTTGCGTCATTGTAGCGCCAACCAATAATCCGCCATTACTACCACCTCGTATCGCAAGATAGTCTGATGAAGTATATTTATTTTCGATAAGATATTCTGCCGCAGCGATAAAATCGTCAAATACGTTTTGCTTTTTTAATTTTGTGCCTGCATCATGCCATTTTTTACCATATTCTCCACCACCACGTAGATTTGGCACAGCGTAAATGCCTCCTTGCTCCATCCATACTGCATTTACAATACTAAATGAAGGTGTTAAATTAACATTGAACCCACCGTAACCATAAAGAATAGTTGGGTTTTTACCATTTAAGGGAGTGCCTTTTTTATATGTAATTATCATTGGCACTTTAGTGCTATCTTTTGAGCTGTAAAATACTTGCTTAGACTCATAATCTTCAGGATTAAAATCTATTTGTGGTTGCCAGTACAATTCATACGCTCCTGTAGCAATATTGTATTTATATGATGAACTGGGTGTTTTATAATTTGAAAAAGAAAAATAGAGTTCTTTATTTTCTTTTTTTGTTCCAAAACCACTGGCGCTGCCCACTCCTGGAAGTTTTACTTCACGAACTAATTTACCATTATAGTCGTATTGGAACACTTTAGAAATTGCATCTATCATATATTCAGCAAAAAAGTAACCGCCACCTTTATTGGGACTAAGTACGTTTTCAGTTTCAGGAATAAAATCTATCCAATTTTCAGATGTTGGGTTAGTTGCATCTACAGTAACTATTTTTTTATTTGGAGCATTTAGGTTGGTAACGATGAACAACTTAGTCCCTTCGTTTTCAATTACATAACTGTCCGTTTCAGTATGATTTAATATGGTTACTAATTTTGAATTTTCTTTGGATAAATCTTTAATAAACAATTTATTTCCAGAGGTAGAAACCGCGGCTGAAATAAGCAGGTATTTATTATCATTAGTAACACTAGCGCCAACGTATCTATGTTTTTCTTCAGGTGTTCCTCCAAAAATTAACTTATCTTCTTTTTGAGCTGTACCCAGCTTGTGAAAATACACCTTATGCTGGTCTGTTTTCGCACTTAACTCACTTCCCTCTGGTTTGTCATAACTGGAGTAATAAAAACCTTCATTACCCTTCCAAGAAATTCCGCTGAATTTGATATCAACCAGAGTGTCTTCAACGATTTCTTTAGTTTTTGCATTAATTACTATTGCTTTACGCCAATCACTACCTCCTTCAGAAATTAAATATGCAGCTAATGAACCATCTTTTGTAAAACTTAAACCAGCTAAAGAGGTTGTACCGTCTTTCGAAAATGTATTAGGATTTAAGAATTCTTCAGTTTCTCCATTTCCCAATTTTCGATATATAACGTATTGGTTTTGCAGCCCATCATTTTTATAAAAATACGTGTAATCTCCTTCTTTAAATGGCACTCCTATCTTTTCGTAGTTCCATAATTTTTCTAGACGGTTTTTAAGGTTTTCGCGAAACGGTATTTGATTAAGGTAACTAAAAGTTGCATTGTTTTGTTTTTGCACCCATTTTTTAGTGTCTGAGCTGTTGTCATCTTCTAACCAGCGATAAGGGTCTTCCACTTTAGTACCAAAATAGGTTTCTGAGACTCCAACCTTAGAAGTATAGGGATAATTTATCTGCATGTTTAAATTTTGAGCGATTATAGGTGAAAGCATACCAGATGCAAGCAAACCTAAGAAATACTTTTTCATTGTGTGTTAAATTCGTCAACCCTAAAATACCATAAAAAAACCTTTGAAACATTAATGTTTCAAAGGTTTTAACACTATATAAAATTGAAAATAAACTATACTAGTTTGTTTTCAACTAAGTATTCAGCAATTTGTACCGCATTTGTTGCAGCTCCTTTTCTAAGGTTATCCGCAACAATCCACATATTTAATGTATTTGGCTGTGTTTCATCTCTACGTAATCTACCTACAAATACTTCATCTTTATCATGCGCATAAATTGGCATTGGATATGTGTTTGTATCTGGATTATCTTGAACAATAACACCAGGAGTACTACTTAAAAGCGAACGAACTTCACTTAGCTCAAAATCATTTTCAAACTCAACATTTACAGATTCTGAATGTCCACCAGCAGTAGGAATTCTAACAGCCGTAGCACTAACAGAGAATGTTCTGTCGTTAAATATTTTTTGTGGTTCGCGAGCTAGTTTCATTTCTTCTTTGGTATACCCGTTTTCTAAGAAAACATCACAATGTGGTAAAGCATTTTTACCAATAGGATAAGGATAAGCCATTTCACCATCTACTCCAGCAATCTCATTTTCTAATTGTTGCACAGCTTTTACACCAGTACCAGAAACCGATTGATATGTGGAAACCACTACACGTTTCATTTTATACTTTTCATGTAAAGGAGATAAAGCCAATACCATTTGAATTGTTGAACAATTTGGATTAGCTATAATTTTATCTTGAGCAGTAATTTCGTTTGCGTTAATTTCAGGAACGACTAATTTTTTATCAGGATCCATTCTCCAAGCTGAAGAATTGTCAACTACAGTAGTACCAACTTCCGCAAATTTCGGGGCCCATTCTAATGAGGTGTCTCCCCCAGCAGAAAATATTGCAATGTCTGGTTTTGCTTCCACTGCTGTTGCTAAACCAATTACGGTATATTCATTTCCTTGAAATGACATTTTTTTACCTACCGAACGCTCTGAAGCCACTAATAAAAGCTCTGTAATTGGGAAATTACGTTCTGCTAATACTTTTAGCATTACCTCTCCAACCATACCTGTGGCACCTACAACTGCTACTTTCACTTTAATTTATTTTAATAATTTGTTTAGCAAAGGTACGTAATAGGTATTGCTACAGGAAACTTTTTAAAAGAGAATAATTAAAATTTAACAAAATGTTTTATTTGTAACATTTGTTGTGTTTTATAAATCTGTATAAAGAAAAACTCCCGCTGTATCAGCAGGAGTTAAACTTTTTGAAAATAGGGAAAAGAGTTTATTTTTTAAGTAAATCTCTTATCTCACCTAATAATTCTTCTTGAGAAGGTCCAGCTGGTGGAGCAGGCTCTTCTTCTTTTGCTTTTTTCATTTTGTTTACACCTTTTACAACCATAAACATTACAAAGGCAACAATAATAAAGTCGATAACGTTTGTTAAAAACTCACCATATAAAACAGCTACTTCTCCAACTTTTTCACCAGCATCATTCATAGTTCCTTCTTTTAAAATGTGCTTTAAATCTTTGAAATTTGTATCAAATATTAATCCAATTAATGGAGAAACAATTCCTCCTGTAAATGAAGCTACCACTTTGTTAAAAGCAGCACCCATAACAAATCCAACGGCAATATCTACTAGATTGCCTTTCATCGCAAAATCCTTGAATTCTTTAAGCATGATTGAGTGTTTTTTTATTAATAATTAATTTTAGTGTACGCTAATGTAGTAAAAAAAGTTTCTTAAATAAATGTTAAGACAAATTGTTTATTCAATTAAAACACGCTTTACTCTTTGAGAAATTCCAGTTACAAGTTCATACGAAATGGTATTAGCTGTAGCGGCAAACTCTTCTGCTGAGTTGTCTTGTCCAAAAATAACAACCTCATCCCCTTCCTTACATGAAATATCTGTAACATCAATCATAATCATATCCATACACACATTACCTATTATGGGAGCTTTTTTTCCATTTACTAAAACGTAGGTTTTTCCATTGCCATATTGACGACCAATACCATCGGCATGACCAATGGGTAAAGTAGCGGTCACCGTTGGTTTATTAGAAGTAAACCCTCTATTATAGCCCACGCTACCATTTGGTTCAATTTTATGAATTTGAGATATTATGGTTTTTAATGAAGCTACTGGTTTTAATTGAGTATCTGTTTCTTTGTTATTGCCAAAACCATATAATCCAATTCCGCTTCTTACCATATCAAATTGGGCACTTGGATAGTTAAGAATACCCGAAGTGTTTAAAATATGTTTAAACGGAGTATGGGTTAGTTGTGCATTAATTTTAGCACTTATTCTAGTAAAAGCTTCAATCTGAGATACGGTAAATTTTTGTTCTTTAGCATCTTCCGAAGCTGCTAAATGAGAGAATATAGAAGTGATTTTAAGAACTTCTTGAGCATTAAGTTTCTTTATTAAAGTATCAACTTCGTTTTCAATAAAACCAAGTCTATTTAATCCTGTATTAAATTTTAGATGAACAGGATATTTGCTAAGCTCTTTAGCGGACACGGTATTTAAAAAACAATCCAGTATTTTATGTGAGTAAATACTTGGCTCAAGATTATATTCAATTAATTGGTCAAAATTAATGGGCTGTGGATGTAAGACCAGAATAGGTGTTTGTACTCCCGATTTTCTTAAACTAACCCCTTCTCCAGTGTAAGCAACAGCTAAATAATCGACCTGTAATTGCTCTAGTTTTTTGGCAATTTTTATAGCATCGCTACCATAAGCGAAAGCTTTAACAACACCTAAAAATTTAGTGGTTGATTTAATTTTTGATTTAAAATAATTAAAATTGTGTTCAAGAGCTTTTAGGTCTATTTCTAAAACAGTTTCATTGGTTTTAGGCATTATCGTTCTTTTTATTATCAGAAAGCTCTTGGGCTTTTACATTTATATGTTTAACCTTTTCTTTTAATTGAGCCTTATAATATGCTGCTCTGCTTAAAGGCTCGTATTCTTCAGTTTCACCAAGCATTACAATATCATCATTATTAGATTTTCGAAAACTATAATGAGCCAAGTTTCCAGTTCGTGTGCAAATGGCGTGTACTTTTGTTACATATTCAGCTGTTGCCATAAGCGCTGGCATTGGCCCAAAAGGGTTTCCTTTAAAATCCATATCTAGACCAGCAACGACTACACGTATACCTTTGTTAGCTAAATCGTTACAAACAGATACGATTTCGTCATCAAAAAATTGAGCTTCATCAATACCAACAACATCACAATCATCAGCCAATAATCTAATATTTGCTGCAGCAGGAACTGGGGTAGAACGAATTTCGTTTGCGTTGTGAGATACTACCATTTCATCATGATATCTGGTATCTACTTGAGGCTTAAAAATTTCGACTTTTTGCTTTGCAAATTGTGCTCGTCTTAACCTACGAATAAGTTCTTCGGTTTTCCCCGAAAACATCGAGCCTGAGATAACTTCTATCCAGCCGAATTGTTCTTTATAATTTACGGTGTTTTCTAAGAACATTTTTTTGTAAATTTAGACGAAAATAAGGTGTTTTTTCGTTCTTATTGGTACGAAGTATAAAGTTATTAAAAAAACAAACGCTGTTTTTTGAAAGGATAAATCAAATGCGATGAAAAAGAAATTGAAAGAAGAATTGGTAAAACTGTCTACTGAGATTATTACCTCAGGAGATAATGAAAATATTGCCGATTTGTATGAAGCAGCTAAAAACCTTTACGAGAAATTAGCAGTTTTAAAGTTTATTGAAGAGAAGCTACAGGATATCGAAATAGATGTTTCTAAAAATGTGATTGCTGCAAAGTTTGAAAAAATGGCTAATGCAGTATTAAGTGTAGATGCATCGGTTCCTGAGAGTAACCCTCACCTCGAGGATATTATAACTCCTGGAATTGATACTATAAAAGATATGGTTTCTGAAATGCCAAAAGAGGAAAATGTGGATGATGTACTTACCGAGTTTTTACCGGAAGCAGATTATATGAAAAATGATAAAGAACTTTTTGAGCCCAATGAAGATTCTGGTATTCAAAAAGAGACAAAATCATTGAATGATAGGTTAAATACGGCTGAAATAAAAGTAGATTTAAATAATAGACTTGCTTTTGTAAAACACCTATTTGAAGGAAGTACAGAAGATTATAACAGAGTACTATCTCAATTAAATACTATTGAAACCGAAGAGCGTTCTGTTGCCTTTATCAAAAACATGGTGAAACCTGATTATAATAATTGGGAGAATAAAGAAGAGTACGAAGAGCGTTTTATGGAACTTATTTCTCGAAGGTTTATATAAAACAAATAGTTATGTTGCCATTAACAATTTTATATGTTGCAGGTAAACGGCTAAGACGCTAACTTTGGCGCATGGGTAAACTATACTTGGTGCCAACTCCTATTGGAAATCTTGAAGATATTACACTCCGAGCCATTAGAGTGCTTAAAGAAGTAGATTTAATTTTAGCAGAAGATACACGCACCAGTGGTAAGCTTTTAAAGCATTTCGAGATTGGCACTTCTATGCAAAGCCATCATATGCACAATGAGCATAAAACGGTGGAAGGGTTGGTAAACAGATTACAATCAGGCACTTCTATTGCATTAATATCTGATGCGGGAACGCCAGCTATTTCGGATCCAGGATTTTTGTTGACAAGAGCATGTGTAGAGCGTGATATCCCTGTAGAGTGTTTACCAGGCGCAACAGCATTTGTACCAGCATTAGTAAATAGCGGATTGCCTAATGACAAGTTTGTTTTTGAAGGTTTTTTACCTGTAAAAAAAGGAAGACAAACCCGATTAAAACTTTTAGCAGAAGAAACCCGTACTATGATTTTTTACGAGTCACCACATAAGCTGGTAAAAACCTTGGGCAGTTTTGCAGAGTATTTTGGAGAAGAACGCTTAGTTTCCGTTTCTAGAGAGTTAACTAAAATGTATGAAGAAACCGTTCGGGGAACTGCAAAAGAAGTATTAAAATATTATATCGAAAAACCTCCAAAAGGAGAAATTGTAATTATTGTTGGAGGTAAAAAATAACGAATATGAAGATTGAAGAATTTAAAAAAAAGCTAAACACGGTTACCGAAGAAGTACAGTTTGAAGATACTATGGCGGTAATTGAGGCGAACTATAATTTTACGCCAACCGCTTTTGTAAATGGAGCATTAAGTAATAAAGCTGGTGAAAATTCAGGTTCTTGTAAATTGTTTGCCTTTGCCAAAAAGCAAGGGTTTTCAACAACAGAAACTTTAGCCTGTTTTGGAAAGTATTATTCAGAAGATGTTTTAAATGATTTAACAGGAAGTGGTCATCAAAACATTAGAAATTTTATGCAATTTGGTTTTGATAAATTGTCTTTTGATGGTGAACCTTTACAAGAAAAATAATAGTTGTGAAGGGGCTATTAAACGAAATAAGGGGTTGTACTGTTTGTGAAGAACATTTGCCTCTTGGTCCCAGACCAGTGGTTGTAGCTAACAAAAAAGCTAAAATTGTAATTATAGGTCAAGCTCCAGGAACTAAAGTTCATGCATCAGGAATCCCGTGGGATGACCCTAGTGGAAGGCAACTTAGAAAATGGATGAATGTTTCTGATGCCGACTTTTACGATGAAGAAAAAGTAGCCATAATTCCAATGGGATTTTGTTATCCCGGAAAAGGAAAAACAGGTGACTTACCACCAAGACCAGAATGTGCACCACTTTGGCATAAACAGTTGATGAATAAATTGCCTAATGTAGAGCTAGTGCTATTAATTGGTATTTACGCGCAAAAATATTATTTAGGTAAAACTGCAGAGAAAAATTTAACTGAAACGGTGAGAAGGTTTGAAAACTACTTGCCAAAATATATGACCTTACCTCACCCTTCGCCACGTAATAGGTTTTGGCTTACTAAAAACCCTTGGTTTGATAAAGATGTTGTTCCTGAATTGCAAAGAAGAGTTAAAGCGTTATTTGAATAGAATGTCTAAAGTCTAAAGTTGGAAAGATGAATGACTTGAAAATCAATGCGTCAGTTCGAGTGTTTTATTGAAGCGTAGTGAAAACAAAATGTATCGAGAACAGCTTTTGATATCTAAAATTCTATTCTCGATACACTTTTCCTACCTTTAAAGCACTCGAATTGACGAATATTAATGAAAAAGTTTTTATCAACTTTCAATATTGAAACCTTCAGACTTTGGACTTAATTAGCCTAATAAACTCCTCCTCCATGTTTTCCTTTCTCCCAACCGTGTTTCCCTAAATATTGATCACCACTTTCAACAGCCCCATCTTCAATAGAAGTTCCCATACTATCATTCCAACGATTTAAATATCCAAAAAGCGAAATAACACCAAGCATTTCAACAATTTCACCTTCATTCCAATATTTATATAGGCGCTCTTTAATTTCAGCATCAACGCCATTTGGTACTTGTGAAGCTTGCAGCGAAAAATCTAGAGCAGCACGTTCAGCTTCCGAAAAAGCAGGATGCGTTCGGTAATCCCAAATATTATCTAATTGCTCTTGCTCTGCACCATAACGTTCCGCAGCACGTATCGCATGAGCCTGACAATATCTACAACCCGTACTGTTACTACTTACCCAAGCAATCATCCTTTTTAAGGCTGATGTTACTCTACCTTCGTTAGCCATAACCGCTTTGTTGAGGTTTATAAAGGCTTTAGAAATGGCAGGTCTATGTTGCATTGTCAAAACCGAATTTGGGCAAAAACCCAAGGTTTCATTAAAAAATTCTGCTAATTTTTTTGTCTCAATATCGTGTTCTGGATCTAGTGGAGTTACTAAAGGCATTGTGCTGTGTTTTTATCGTATTTTTATCCCCTACAAGAAACAAAAAATTATGAGCACAACAAATCATATTACTACAAAGTGGTTGGGTAACATGACCTTTGAGAGTACTAATCCATCAGGTCATACATTAAAAATGGATATTGCTAAAGAAGATGGTGGTGATAGCAGTGGTTTTAGACCAAAGGCATTGATGCTTTCGTCATTAGCAGGCTGTTCAGGACTTGATGTAGCGGGCTTAATTAAAAAAATGAAATTGGAGGTAGATGATTTTCAAATTGAAACTATAGCCAATTTAACTGATGAGCATCCAAAATTTTATGATAAAGTAACTATAGAATACCATTTTGCAGGAAGTAATCTAAAGGAGAAAAAATTACAACGAGCAGTTGATTTATCAATTGAGAAGTATTGTGGTGTAATGGAAATGTTTAGAAAGTTTGCTGAACTAGAAATTAAAACTGTTTTTCACAATAAATAAGTTCTCGATACTATTTTGAAGAAAAATCAAAATCACTCGAACTGACGATAAGTAATTTAATTATAGTTGTTTCAGACGATTTAGTGAATATGAAACTATCTTATGTTTATATTTTAAAATGTTCTGATGGTACATATTATACAGGAGTAACCGCTAATCTTGAGAAAAGGATTTTAGAACATCAACTGGGAAAACATAAGAATAGTTACACATATTTAAGAAGACCTGTTTCGGTGGTATTTTATTGCGAGTTTACCGATGTTAATATCGCAATTCTGAAGGAAAAACAAATTAAAAAATGGTCAAAAGCTAAAAAAGAAGCATTAATAAATAATGAATATGAAAAGCTTCCGAATTTGGCAAAAAAGAGATTTAAAAAGTAATTTTCTAATATAGTTTTACTGTTAAACGTCACTTCGAGTAATTTCGACCAGGGGGAGAAATTGTATCGAGAAGAAATAATAATAAAAATATGCGCTGGACCATAAAGCCAAAGCCAGAATTACAACATATTGAAGCTTTAAGTGAAGCGTTAAAAGTAGACCCATTAGTATCGCAATTACTGTTGCAACGTGGTATTTCTACTTATGATGAAGCTAAAAAGTTCTTTAGACCTCAATTAACAGATTTACACGACCCTTATTTAATGAAGGATATGGACGTTGCTGTTCATAGAATTGAAGCCGCCATAGCAAACAATGAAAATATTCTTGTTTATGGCGATTATGATGTAGATGGTACCACAGCTGTATCGTTGGTTTCTTCGTATTTATTAAGTTATTACCCCAATGTTGCAACCTATATTCCAGACAGATATGCTGAAGGTTATGGTGTGTCTTTCAAAGGAATAGATTTTGCTGAGGATAACGATTTTTCGTTGATAATTGCTTTAGATTGTGGCGTAAAGGCAATTGAAAAAGTTGGCTATGCAAAAGAAAAACAAATAGATTTTATTATTTGTGACCACCACCGTCCTGGTGAAACTTTACCAGAAGCAATTGCCGTTTTAGATCCGAAAAGGAGTGATTGTAATTATCCGTACGATGAGTTATGTGGTTGCGGGGTTGGTTTTAAGTTGATACAGGCATTGGGTAAAAATATGGGAGAAACCATTGAAGACTTACTTCCGTACTTAGATCTAGTAGCTACGGCAATTGGAGCAGATATTGTTCCTATAACTGGTGAAAATAGAGTGTTGGCGTATTATGGATTACACCAAATTAATACAAACCCAAGAATTGGTTTTAAAGCTATATTAAATCAAACTAAAAAAAGAGTATTTACTATTACCGATGTTGTTTTTATAATAGCACCAAGAATTAATGCTGCAGGTAGAATAAAACATGGTCAACATGCTGTAAATTTATTGACCGAAACTAATCTAGAACAAGCGGAAACCTTTGCCAAAGAAATAGAACAATACAATCTTGACCGTAAAAATATCGATAAAGAAATTACTGTAGACGCTTTAGCTCAAATTGAGGAAAATAAAGAAAAAGAAGCTTTTACAACTGTTGTTTATAATGAGAATTGGCACAAAGGAGTTATTGGTATTGTAGCTTCTAGATTAACCGAAACCTATTACAGGCCTACGTTGGTATTTACAAAAAGCGGAGAGAAACTAGCGGCTTCAGCACGTTCCGTTAAAGGATTTGATGTCTATAATGCTCTAGAACAATGTACGGATTACATAGAACAATTTGGCGGGCATAAATACGCTGCTGGATTAACACTTTTAGAAAGTGAGTATGTAAATTTTAAAAATAAGTTTGAAGAAGTAGTTTCTAAAACCATTGATTCTAATTTGTTGATTCCGGAAGTTACAGTAGACACAGCGATAAGTTTTAAAGATATTACGCCAAAACTAATGCGAATTCTTAAGCAGTTTGCACCATTTGGACCAGGAAATATGACTCCTGTTTTTATGGTTGAAAATATTAATGATACTGGGTATGCAAAAGGTGTGGGAGAAGACGAAAAACATTTAAAAGCATCAGTAACTCAAAATGGAAGTAAAACTATTGGTTGTATTGGTTTTAACCTAGGAGATAAAATAGATGTAGTAACAAATAAGAAATCTTTTGATGCTGTTTTTTCATTAGATGAAAATGAGTGGCAAGGTAATGTAAGCTTACAATTAAAATTAAGAGATATTCGGTAATGGATCCATACGCAGCATTACGATATAAAGAGTTTAACGTTTTTTTACTAATTCGTTTTGCAATGGTCTTTGCATGGTCTATGCAATTTATAGTTATTGAATGGCAAGTATATACCCTAACCAAAGACCCACTTTCTTTGGGAATAATTGGGCTTATGGAAGTTATTCCAGCAGTATCTATGGCTCTTTTTGCTGGGCATATTGTAGACCAAAAGGAAAAGCGAAATTTATTGGCGTTGTGCATTTTTGGTTTTTCGGTAATAAGTTGTGGTTTGTTTTTAGTTAGTTCGTCACAAGCTATTGAACAACTTTCTTCTAAAACAATACTATATATTATTTATGCGCTGGTATTTTGTGGAGGTCTTGTTCGTGCATTTATTGGTCCTACAATTTTTTCGCTTATAGCCTTAATAGTTCCAAAAAAGATTTATCCAAATGCAGCAACTTGGAGCAGCTCTACGTGGCAAATGGCATCAGTTTTGGGACCTGCCTTTGCTGGGTTTTCAATTAGTTGGATAGGTGTACATTGGTCTATGTGCATTATTTTAAGCTTTTCGGTTTTAGCGTTACTTGGACTTTCTCAGATTTCTAAAAAACCTATTCTTAACCCTAAAATTGGTGAGCCAATTTTTCAGAGTCTACAAGAAGGTTTAAAATTTGTTTTTAGTACAAAAGCAGTTTTTGGAGCACTTACGCTAGATATGATTGCAGTTCTTTTTGGTGGAGCGGTAGCTTTACTCCCTATTTATGCGCAAGATATATTGCATGTAGGAGCTGAAGGTTTTGGTGTTTTAAGGGCGGCACCAGCTGTAGGAGCTTTTATAACTATGATGGTTTCAACTCATTTTCCGTTATACAAATCCGCAGGAAAAAAATTGTTGATTGCTGTTTTTGCTTTTGGAGTATGTATTATTGTCTTTGGTTTGTCAACTTATTTTTGGCTATCAGTTTTAGCACTTTTTGTTAGTGGTGCCGTTGATGGAATTTCAATGATTATTCGTCAAACGATATTACAGTTAAAAACACCAGATAATATGCGAGGTAGAGTAGCTTCAGTAAACTCTATGTTTGTAGGATCATCAAATGAATTGGGTGCTTTTGAAAGTGGCGTAACTGCAAAATTAATAGGTACCGTTACCGCAGTAGTATTTGGAGGAAGCATGACACTGTTAACAGTCGTAATTACAAGATTTGTATCACCAGGTTTTTGGAGATTAGATCTTCGAAAGGATTTAGAAGAACATGAAAAGGCTAGCTAGGGTCGTACTTTTTTAGTTCAAGTTTTTCTCCATCAAAAACACCGTAAGTAAAATAGGTAATCCAATCACCAAGATTAGTATATCGTGATTTTTCGTTTAAATCTATTTCTAAAGGGAGATGTCTGTGACCAAAAACAAAATAATCATAATGTTGTGTTTCTAGTTTACGTTTGGCATATTGTACCAACCACTCATTTTCTTCACCTAAAAATTTCACATCGTCGTCACCAGAAATCATTTTGTTTTTTACCGATAAATACTGCCCTAATTTCACTCCTAAATCTGGATGTAACCATCTAAAAAACCACTGTGCAACACCGTTGGTAAAAACTTTTTTCATACGTTTATAACCTTTATCTCCAGGGCCAAGACCATCACCATGACCAATAAAAAAAGAGGTGTTATTTAATTGAAAAATTTCGGGTTTATGAAAAACAGGAATGTTAAGCTCTTCTTCAAAATAACCATTCATCCAAAGATCATGATTTCCAACAAAATAGTAAATAGGAATACCAGAATCGCTAATCTCTGCTAGTTTCCCTAGGGTTCTAGTAAACCCTTTAGGAACCACGGTTTTGTAATCTATCCAAAAATCAAATAAATCACCTAAAAGAAAAATAGCTGCAGCATCTTTTTTAACTTCATCAAGCCAAGCAACAAATTTCTTTTCACGCGGATAACTTTGTTCAGCAGTTGGAGCTCCCAAGTGATTATCACTTGAAAAGTATACTTTTTTTCCTTCAGGAATAATTATGTTTTTCATCTGGATGTAAATATAAAGAAATTTGATACTTTTAATTTCTAATGTATAAATCTAGTATATGCTTTCGGTTAAAAAAATTATACTGTTAATTGGGTTTTTAGGAACTCAAATTACTTTTTCACAACAAGTAATTGATTTGCCTCATGAGAATCCAAAAAGCACTAAATGGGAAAATGCTGAAAAAGAATATTTTTCCAAGAAAGCTAATTCAAAAATAATAGCGAATATATCTTCTCCTGCGCTAGTAAAGTTTGAGCCAGAAGCAAAAAACAAAAACGGCACTTCGGTAATTATTGCACCAGGTGGCGGCATGTATTTTTTAAGTATAGAAAGTGAAGGTTATAATGTTGCTAAATGGTTGGCAAAAAAGGGAATTACTGCTTTTGTTTTAAAGTATAGGTTGGTGCCTACAGGTGAAGATGCTGCACAAGATTTACATGATATTATAAAGAAAAGTAATGAAGAACGAATTCGCATTACAAACAAAATATTACCGTATTCTGTAAATGATGGTTTAAATGCAATTAGTTATGTAAGAGAGAATGCAGAAATTTTAGGTGTTCATCCAGAAAAAATTGGGTTTATGGGTTTTTCTGCTGGAGGAGTTATTGCATTTGGTGTAGTAAATGAATGTAAAGAAGAAAACAACCCTAATTTTTTGGTGCCTGTTTACCCGGGAACAGATTTAATTATTCCTGAACCCAATAAACTAACACCACCAACATTATTTATTGCCGCTGCAAATGACCAATTAATTGATGCTACTGTATTTACCAGTTTATACAATTTGTGGCATAAATCAGGAGTAAAAACGGGAATGCATATGTATACTAAAGGCGGGCATGGTTTTGGAACTTGGAAACGAGGATTCCCGAGCGATAACTGGTTAGACCGTTTCTATGAGTGGGCAAAAAGTGAGACGTTTATAAAACTTAGTCTTAACTAAGTTTACTCATTGTCAGAGGCATACCATTCTGCAAAGGAAGTATCTGTTTCCTGAAGTTTTAATGAATGTAATTTTATTTCTTGTGGTAATCTGGCTTTAATTTTCGCTGCAAAATCAATTACCATATTTTCGCTAGTAGGTTGGTAATCGGCTAAAATAACATTGTGTCCACGGTCAATAAGTTCTTTTGCAAGTTCTATATGAGGGGTATTTTTATTAAATACGGTGGCGTGATCAAACTGGTTTACAATTTCTTCTTTGACAATTTTTTTAAGATCTCCAAAATCTATCACCATTCCTAATTTTACATGAGAGGTGTTTGTAATAGGAGAGCCAATTACGGTAACCGAAAGTTTGTAACTATGGCCGTGTACATTTCTACATTTTCCATCATAGCCAAACAAAGCATGTCCGGTTTCGAAATTAAATTGTTTGGTAATTCTAATGTTGCTCATGATGTAAAGAATAATAAAAGAGCAAAGGTAGGGTTTCTAGTAAAATATGCCTTTATTTAAAGCTATATAACATATAACTACCTCCAATAATTAAAAAAGGAGCAGCAATCATAAATAAAATAACACTTCCTCGGTATAATCCCCAAAACGATATTGTTTTTACATTTTTTGGTTTTCTGGGGTTATAAATAATTTTTACTTTTTCTCCTATTTTGTAGGGTGCTGGGTAAGATTGTATAGAACTTTCATAAATATGTTTAACCATAGAACGGTCCGTATATTCAAAAACTGGAGAGTAAACTGTTGTACCGTCAGAAACTGATGGTAAAAGTTTAATAACCGTAGCATTGGTTCTTATACCTTTTGAAAGTAGAAGCTGAGTTTTACGATATTGTGTAAAGGAACCATAACTTAGACCGGCACCTATTAAAAAAAGAATACTATAAAAAATTATCCACATAGAAGACTTTTGCATTGATTGGCAAATTATCTTTTATATTTTCTTCGAGATCTAACTCTGTTTACAAAGTATATTATGATAACAAAAAAGGCAAGTATTGGGAAGATTAAATCGCCGTTTAAAAAGTTTAGAATGTCCATTACAAATTTTTAATATTGATGTTTTAACGGAAATATGTAGCGGTTATTATTTTTTAAATTTTGAAAGTGCATTTTTAGTAAATTCAGACAAAGCTAATTTTCCAGTTATAGCCGCTCGTTCAGTCAGAAGTTCACTCCAATGGTCTGTACCATTCCATAGCACTTTTTTCCATGCTTTTAGAGCATCGGGGTTGTATGAAGCTAGTTTGTTTATATACATATCTATTTCTTTATCAAGCTCAGAGGTGTTTTCAAACACCTTAGCTATAAGTCCTTTTTCCTGCGCCCAATATGCAGTTTTCCATTCGGTTGGATTCAGTGACATTTCAGACAGTCCAGAAGTATTTATTTTACGTTCTACAGCAGGAGCAATTACTAATGGAGCTACACCTATTGTAAGTTCGGATAGACGAACTGAAGCATTTATAGTTGCCATAACATAATCACATGCGGCAATAATACCAACACCACCACCAACTGCTTTACCAGGCACTCTGCCAACAATTATCTTACTACAATTCCGCATTGCGTTAATAACTTTCGCGAAGCCACCAAAAAATTGTTTTCCCTGTTCTAGAGTAGAAACTTCGATAAGTTCATCAAAAGAAGCGCCTGCGCAAAAGGTTTTATCTCCTTCAGATTTTAAAAGAATTATGGAAACATTGTCGTTTTCGGAAAGCTTTTCCAATTCATCAGTCAACCTGTCTAAAAGCTCCGCTGTAAATGAGTTACTCGCAGGATGCCCAAATTCAACTGTTGCTACCTTGTTTTGAATGCTCGTATAAAGACTTCCGTTTGTGCTACCTGTACCCATTTTTTGTTTAAAATTAATTGTTAATTACTAATGGTCGAAATTTTTTTCGAAACTTCCAGACTAATGCAGAGCCTCTTATTATCATCCATATAGTAAGTGCCGCCCAGATTCCATACAAACCCCAATCTACGATTTTACTTATATAAAGAATTGGAACAAAACCTAAAAAGGTAGCAGAAAGTAACACATTTCGTAAATATTTCATTTCCCCTAATCCTTTAAATAGCCCGTCTAAAACAAAGGCAACAGTATTAATTGGCAGCCCCAAAATTAGAATAAAAAATATTCCATAAAAAGTTTCTAAAACATTGGTTTCATTAGTGAAAATGAGTCCTATTGGTGTATAAAAAATGAAGGCGAAAATCATTAAAATAACACTCACGTACATGCCGTATAATGTAATTTTTTTGGCAAGCGACCATAAACCTTTAAAATCTTTGGCACCAAGAAGTCTACCTCCCATAATATTACCTGCAGCGCCATATCCATCAATAAAAAAAGCAGCAAAAAGCCAAATGTTTATGGCAATAGTATGTGCACCAATATACTGTTCTCCAAGGGCAGCAGCTTCTCTAACTGCTAATATTAAAGCTACGTTTAATGATATTGCTCTTACGAATAAGTTAAGACTCATAATAACTAATCGCTTTAGTTCGGGGTGAAGCGGAAATCTTATTTTTAAGTTAATATCGGTTTTGGTAAGTAGCAAATAAAAGGCCATTACAGCCATTATGCCTTGAGAAATTAAACTTGCCCATGCAGCACCTTCTAAATGCATAGCCGGTAAAACATCTGTTATACCATATACAAAAGCAAAATCTAAAATAATGTTTAAAACAGCTCCAGTAATAGCGATTAGCATAGGCCAATATGTATTTTGAAGCCCTCTAAATATACCCATTATAGCAAATACAAATAGGGTTAAAGGAAAACCCCAAACTCGGATAGCATAATAAGAAATGCAATACTCCAATATTTTACCAGAAGCGTTGAGTAAGGTAAAAATTTCCTCGATTACAAAAACAGTAGATAACAATACTATTATGCTTAAACTAATATTTAAAAAAATCACTTGAGCAGGGAGTGATTTTACGGCTTCTATTTTTCCTGCTCCGAGATATTGCGATATTATTGCAGAAATAGCACTTCGGGTTTGACCTAGAATCCATATTAACATTGATAAAAAAGAACCTACAATACCTGCGGCGGCTAAAGATTCCACTCCGTCTATAGGAATATTACCCACTATAGCAGTATCAGTAATATTTAAAACAGGTTCAGCTATTCCAGCAATTGTTGCGGGAATAGCTAAGTTGTTTATGGATTTACGATTTACAGGAATTTTCAAGAATAGAATATTTTATAAAACCAATTCGTTATATTGAAAACAGAATTTGAGATATCTTTGCAGCTCAATTAATAATTTTCTTTTATAAATAAAAGGTAAATTTAGAATATAAAATATTTAAACACATGAAAAACATTCTTGTACCAATAGGAACCTCTAGTAATACAAATCAAATGTTACATTACGCAGTAGATTTTGCATCAAATTTTGGTTCTCGTATTTACGTAATGGATGTGTTTACTGTTTCTGGAAAAACAGGAAGCTTAGCAAATGTTTCAGAAAAAATAGCAGAAAGTGGTAGAGAACGATTAAAAAGTGTTGTTGCTAGCGTAGACGCTAAAGGAGTTGAAATAAAAATAGCAACCTATAATGGTAGTATTGTTGACGGCGTAAAAAGTATAGATAAGGAACTAGGAATAGACCTTATTATTTTATCACCTAGAAGTAATGAAATTAAAGATGAATTGTATTTAGGAAATACTTCAGGTAAAATTATTAAAAGAACCAATATTCCAGCTTTAATTGTACCAAAGGAAATAAGTTTTACCCCATTTTCAACGGTTCTAACTGCTTTTAAATCGGGAATTGTAAAACGAAAAAGAATTCTTAATCCATTGTTAGATATAAAAAACAAATTTGAGACAAAGGTAAATTTACTTTTGGTGAAAACACCTGGATATACTGATGATGATTTGCGTGTTAACCCAGCTTTAATGGATATCAGCTCGCAATTAAAAATAACAGAGAATGCAACAACCTATCAAGGTGTTTTAGAACATTTTCAATTGCAAAGCCCAGACCTTTTATGTGTATTTAGAAGAAAAAGAGGTTTTTTCAAAAAGCTTTGGGAAAAAACTACAATATTTAAGTCTGAGTTTTATGCTACAATTCCAGTTTTGGTTTTAAGTGTAAATAAAGACTAGTTTTGTTTTGGATATTATTTTAAAAGTAGTTCCTTTGAAAACAACGGGGGATTAGCTCAGCTGGCTAGAGCGCTTGCCTGGCAGGCAAGAGGTCACCGGTTCGACTCCGGTATTCTCCACCAATTTTTATAGGGCTTCAAGAGTTTTTGATTTTTGAAGCTTTTTTCATTTGCACGCAATTTGCACGCAAAATAGGGTTTAAATTAAGCTTGGTATTGTTTGATACAGATTGGGTCATTTCTTTACTTCCCCAACTTCACAAAAGGTTATTTGAAAAAGTATCGCATCTAATAAGTGCTTTTGCTTTATCATCTATAAACTAATTGTAAAAGCGTTGAGTGTCAATATTTAACATATAATTGGGGAATATTGCATAAATAACAAATACCTTTATTTTATTGAAATTCGGAAAGCTCCGATTAATTTAGTCTTCCAAGATTCATAATTCATTTCAGCTCTCTCCATTTTTTAAAGCGATATTCCACAAATTGTTTTAAGCAAAGCATAGGTATAGTGACTGTAGTTTGGAAACGGTATGCACAATTAGATTTTTTGTGTCCCTCATGCTTCTTATGCCCATACATGATTCTTAATACCCTGGGCTAATTAGGATTCAGAATAAAAAAATTAGTAACATGAAAAAGCCAAGATTCTCACAAAGAATACTGATTTATCAAGGATACTGAATAAAATATTAAACAATAAATATAAAGTAATGAAAGAAGGAACAGTAAAATTTTTCAATAGTGCCAAAGGTTTTGGCTTTATCAAACCCACAGATTCTGATGAGGATGTCTTTGTTCATCAAAGCGGTCTAATTGACAAGATTAGTGAAAATGACAACGTCAAATTCACTGTGGAGAGAGGCGAAAAGGGAATGAACGCCATAAATGTGAAATTGGCCTAAAAAGAGTATAATTTCCGTATTAGTTAAAATGCCATCTTCAAAGATGGCATTTTACATCTTGTATGTTATTTTCTTAATCATTAGCCCAAACTAACCATTTATTGCGGAAGATCAAGATTAAAAAAAAGACATGCGGATGACAGCAGAGTTCTTGAACCTAATTCGTAACAGTTAAACTACCTTTTAAACGAAATTAAGATAATGATGAGAACGATGTTGATTTTTATATATCTGACTTCATTGGGCATTTCCCCTACACAAAAAACGAGCCAAATAAAAAAATAGAAGGGGTCTTTCTTGGGCGTGTTGAGGATGGATATTCATTTTGTGGCCAAACAGCATTGGTTATGGAAGAAATAGTTGTCTTTGATGAGATTCTATCGGTTATGCTTGAAAAGTATCCACTACATGAGGATAAACACATTGGAGAAAATTTTATCATTTCGTTTACTGAGCATGTTGGGGTTTGGGAAGACGATAAAAAGGAAACATCCACTGTGATTCGCTTACAAAAGCTTATGCCAGGTCAACACCTTTAAAAGTTATGTTTCAAAATTGGGCCATTAACCAAAATTTTTAGCGCTAATTATGATTGATGCATTAACTATTTCAACATATATCGTGAAGTTCAGAGGTTTTGAGTCTTACCAATAGTTGAATCTATAAAATCACTAGTTTTTAAGCCATCGTGCTGTGGCATGCTTACAGATAGCATTTTGTATCCAATAATAATTGAATCTCATGGTTGCTTCCTTGTGTTGTTAAGCCATTCATACATTAGAGAATAAAAATACCATAATGGTCAGCAAAGCTGAAATAAGAAGAGTTGTTGAGCTAAAGAGGCGATTCAGCCAGTTGTGTGCTAGTTTACGCAAAAGATTCGTAGGGTGGTCGCCATAATAATTGTATTGGTATTTTTCAATCATTAGATGTCTATACAGCCCTCTAATGATGCCCACTGTCAAGTGAATAAATAACAACATCGTAGTCATGGATCCTGCATTCAAATCCCCAGATATTCTAATCATTTGTTTTTAATGGCATCACCTACTCCAATAAAAGGAATTGCACCTGCACCGGTCACCTCTGGTAGAATTCCGTTCCATTTTTCTATGGCCTTAAGGTTTGCTTCTATCTTTCTTAGCTCAATAAGGTCTGGTGAAATATTCATTTTTTGTAATCGTAACGCCTCGGCTTCGGCTGTTGCCGCAGCAATGGTTTGTTCAGCTTCGACCTTTATCCTATCCAAGTCTCTTTTTGCCTTCAACGCATTTTGTTCAGCCGTTTGCTTAGCTTCAATGGCATCTGTAAAGGTTTGGGAAAAACTAAATGAGATAATCGAAAAAGCATCAACCGATATGTTGGACGCGAGCAATCTTGAAGTGAGTGCTTGTTGCATTTCGGTACTGACAGCCGGCCTCTTAGTGATCAATTCCTCGGCTGTATATCTGGCGGACACTGCTTTCATTACTTCCTGAATGGCGGGGTCAATGATACGTTCTTTAAATTCCATGCCAATGGTTTGATAAACCAAGTTTGCCTTATCGGGTATGATGTGATAATTGAGGGCCACGGATAAATCCACATCCTGTAAATCAGATGAGGAAGAAGCTGCATCTGTCATAGCCTTTTGAATTTTTACGTCCATTAGAATGACGGTCTGTACAATAGGTATTTTGAAATGGATTCCCTCATTCAAGACGTTCTCCTGCACGGCACCAAAATTCTGGACAACTCCTCGCTCACCTGCGCCAATCTGAACCCATGGTTTAAATGCAAACAGTAATATTATCAATGCACCAATAACGAACAATTTTCTCCATTGACCTTTTTTCAGTATGTTCTTTATTTCGCCCATAGGGTCATTATCCATAGTAATCAAGTTTAATTATAAAGATAGGATTTCACGTATCCAAGCATGTTGTACTAATCCAGGACAATCTTACATAAATCACACATGCAGAATTTGAGATGGGATGCTATTGGCTCAAGTCTTGCCAATTAAAAATTTGTTGTCTTAAAAAAGAGATGATTTTGGCACAAAAGAAAGCATTGGACTATTCGCCCCTAGCGGAAGATTTTTTTAAACCAATAGGGCATTTTAAGCTTCAGCAAGGCGTTCTAGGGGTGTTTGACAACTATATGGCCTTTTGCGCTTTAGAGAGGTCTTGTCAGCAGGCCGGAAGTGTCAAGAATTTAAGTTAAAAATAGCTCTTACTGGCTATTTTATATGTCTTAGTATCTTGTTAAACTTACCCCAATCATGTTACATTAGACTATCTTTACATCTTATAAAATGTGTAGATAAGGGTGTGTATTACGCCTATCACAAGCAAGTAAATAGAGAAGGAATTATGAAGCAGATAAAGAAGGGATTTCAGGACAGCAATAGTGGTATTGACAGGCCATTGTCACGCCACGAAAGCTGGAAAAATAACCGTAGGCATACTGCCTTAAAATTAATACGGTTTTCTTAGGGAATAGGAATGTTAAAGAGGGCGAAAGCCCTCTTTTTTATTGAATATCTTTTTGTCCAACATATCCATTTTCAGTATGCTCTGCACAATTAGGTAATGGGCCCGTAAATGGCAAATTCCTTTTCTTTTTCAATGGCCCAAATGGTGTTGCCATAATCAAAATGCCAATACTCCTTTAGGTCACATACAAAATCTTCATCTTCAAATAAATTGATGAGCAGGGCTCTATTTTTCTTCGCTTCGGGACTAATATCCGGATAGTAGGGATAGCACTTTTTTGAAAGGTCAATCTCTAATCCGTTGTTGGTGCCAAAGTCCATCACACAATCTTCGATCTTATCATAGATCAAAGTGTCCACTGCTCCGCCTGTCACATGCATGGACTTAGTAAGGGGAGCGATGAAATAACTTATAATCTGTTTAATATCTCCATCCGATTTCTCTGGATGTTTTTTTTTAAAGGAAACAAATGTAGTCTCCCAAAGAAGTCGCTGATGTTCAAAAGACCTCCAAGTGGAGCGAATTATCAGAATTTTATCTTGCTGGTCCAATAGTTTGCTGATTCGGCCTATTTTTTCGATAATAGCTTCCCGGACCAAGTATTGATAATCCTTCATAATAGATGGTTCAAAAATCAAATTAAAATTCGTGTCCATCAAACTCACCAGTTGCGAATGATTTTCTCGAATCCAAATGGAGGGGGCTAAAAGTTTATGCTGAAGGTCTTTTGTCTCGACCGCTTCACAGTATGCTTGCACATTCATATTGATTGATTATGTTTTTTGTAATGGAAGTGGTACTAAACGTTCTTAATAGCGCACTATAGTTTAGATCGAAGGCCACAGTGTCCCCTACTCTTAGACTTTTTTTGGTGTTTTCTATCAACATATGATCACTGCTGGCCCCCAGTACAATTATTTTTTGTTTTGGAATAATTCCTGAAACTATGACGTCCTGCGTTCCAATTGCGAGAACGGCCCTATCCATCAAGCCTTTATTCTCAAACTTTGGAGTGTCACCATTCGCGTTTTGACATGCTTCCCCATAAGGTTGTGATGGTTTTCGTTTTGCTTCGATAACCTCGGCCAGAAGAGTAAAGATATCGGTAAAAAGTCCTGGTATCGGTTTTCTGGAAAGTGCTTCTCTACCTAAAAAAATAGATTCGCCCAATCGTAAGCTATTAATTCTGCCCACATCTTTTGAAGAGGTAAACCAGTTATAATTTGCAGAGTTTCCGCCAGAGACTATTGCCAGGGTAATTTTAAATTTTTCTTCCAAACGTATGGCTATTGAAGACAGCAGGTTCATTTTATCTGCATCAGGGCTTATTCCGCCAAAGCATGCAAGATTCGTTCCTATGCCTACCAAGGCAAGGCCTTCCAAGTTGAGCACCTCTTTTACAATGGCATTCATTTCCGAAGGCATAATCCCTTCCCGTAAGTCTCCAAGCTCCACCATAAGAACAACCTTATGTATGATATGGTTTCTTAATGCATATTCCGAAAGTTTTTTTAGAACGATCAATTCAGAATTTAGACTTATGTGCGTATGGATAACCACGTCTTCTACCTGACTGAGTGCAGGTGTTCTGAGCAATAGGTATTGTGCCCGAATACCCGCTTTGCGCATTTTTATAATATTTGAAATTCTAGAGTCTGCAAGAATTTCAATGCCATTCTTGACCAAGATGTCAGCAATTATTGGATTCCCTCCGATCACTTTGGTGACCCCTATTACATTAATTCCCTTAGCACCATACAGTGTTTTCAACTGTTGCACGTTGTGGGCGATTTTTTCCAAATCTATATCTATCCTAGGGAGTTTCAAACCAACACCGACTCTCTTTTTAACTCTGGAAATATTTTGATTAACTCCTTTACCAGTTTATTGCATCCATGTATCAACACATCTGCAACGGGCAGACCATATTCAGATTCATACTGCTGTATAATCTGATTCATTTCAGGCTGGGTCATATTTTCGTGGTTAATGGTGATGGCGATAACTTTTGATTTAGAAAATACCTCTATCATTTCAATCTCGTCTACCAAATCCAGTAAAGGAATTTTAGGATAGTCACAATAATTTTTTCGCTTTGGGGGATGCTGTAGTATGATTGCATCTGGCATTGCTCCTCTTAGAATAGCACTTGAAGAAGTAAACGCAGGGTGGCTTAATGCTCCTTGCCCTTCAACAACGATGATGTCTGGTCCTTCCTCATCATAGGCATTTAAGATGGCATTTTCAACTTCACCGGTAGCAAACCCAGAAGTTAGGACATCTATGGCCACCCCGTATTTGGAGCCTTGTAGCAAGCCTGTTTGACCAGTTGTCACAAAGACTGCGTTCAAACCTTCATTCCGTAAGGCTTCCACCAATACCAATGCCGTGGTTCTTTTACCCACTGCACAATCGGTTCCCATTACCGTGATTATCGGAACCTTTACCTCTTGAATACGTCCGGAAAAATTATGGAGGTCTTCACGTTTTGGTGGCTTTCTGACATCCAGTATGGTTACTCCATAATTACGGGCCATACGGGCAAATTGGGTATTCTCGCTGAGAAACTCAGGAAGACCATTAACGATATTCATTCCACTCTTCATAGCACTAAAAATAATTTCCCTTTGTTCATCACTTAAAAAGGAAGCGAGTGGGGCGATACCGTAAATAAAATATTCAGGGATAGCGTTTAATTCTTTTAAAGCCACGGCGATACTTTCAAAAATAGGAATGGCATTTTTTACTCTATCAAGATATTCTCCTGCATCCAGACCAGCCTTTGAACTATCAATGACCCCAACAATATCATAGGTCTCCGATTGTCGTATAAGTCCATTGGCCACTTTACCGTCTATACTGCCAAATTCATTTTCGCAATAAATCAAAGCTTTAGCTTTCATAAGTTCTACTATTTAGTTGTCCGAAGCGATAGTGCTACCTTCATAAGGTTTTAATTCCCTTTCAAAATAGACCTGTTCATTAGCGTTAGGTTGATTCTGAAGAGTACAATAATAGATTCTGTGAGCATACAATCGTACAACAAGTGCAATTGAAGGACTTACCTTAGCACATACTACATCTCCTATTTCAAACCGTTTTGCCATTATGCCAATTCCCTATTATACATTCATTTGCTATTGTTAGTCCTTTATAGTAGTGCAGATCATCTTGAATTTATGATTTGCTTCAATTGAAATGGTGGAATGTCCGCGTATAAGTATCGAGTCTCCCTTTTGCATAAAGGTGGAGTTATCATTGACAACTACTTCTGCCTTACCCTCAATTATGTAAATAAAACGTGAAAAAGGGGATTTCTCAAAAGATTGCACTTTACCATAATCGAATACAAATGCCTGTATTACACAGTTGTTTTCGACCATTATATTTTTTACCACTATCGTATTTGAAATATACTCTAGTGCATCTGCCAAGTTAAATTTCTTGGATTCTTCAAATTCACCTTTTTCCATAGTTGAGTAATTAAGGCATGAATAAGATATATGACATCTGCCTTTTTCTCCCTATTCCGCTCTGTTTTTGGCATTCCGTTTTGCCCTTTTGGCAGCTTTTTTCTCTTTAGGAGTACTTGATGGTGCCGTTTTTCCTGATTTTTGTTTTCCTTCTTTTTCTTTCGACATAGTTTTTATTTTTTATTGATTTATGGAAGTGAAACGGCGACCACCAACATTATTAAAAAAAGCACAAAACTGATAACGCGTTTTCTCATGGAGTATACTTTATCATTGCTACTTTCAATATAAAATTGCTTCACATAAACAATGGTTACTTCATCACCAGCCCTTTCGCCTTTTTTACGAAAAAAGAGCAGTGTTTTTTAGTTCCTGCTCTTTTTTGGGCTTTTAAATAATCTAAAAGCACTTATTAATAAACAAAGTTAAATTCTCTTTTTCCCAGTATTGTTCAGGCCGTGTATTTGAAATTTCCCCAAGTCATTTTTTGATTCTGATCAAATTGGGTTTTAGGTTTTTCTCCAATTCCTTCCGCCTTGCAGTTTCTTGGCTTTCATTATCGAATACAGACCTAAAGACATCTCTTAATTTTTTGAGAATACCGTAAACCAAATTGTTCTTTTCGAATATGTCCATAAATGTTGTGTATTTAGTCCCGTTCATTAACATTATAACAGGAAGTAAAGATGCGACAGAACAAAGGAAATTTTGCTATATAAATATCTTTGAATCTTACATATATCACAGGTTTTCTAAATTTTGCTGTCTTTTTTTCTTCATTTTTTTGAAAAAAGATGGTGTGAGACCTGTAACTTTTTTAAATTGATTTGACAAATGCGATGGGCTGCTATAGTGAAGTTTATGAGCTATCTCGGTTAAGTTGAACTCATCGTATAGTAACAATTCCTTTACCTTTTCAATTTTATGTTTGATGATATAATGCTGTATGGTGATTCCTTGTACTTCTGAAAAAGTATTCGACAGATAGGTGTAGTCGTATCCCAATTTTTCGCTCAAATAACCAGAATAATTCATTTTTGGAATTTCATCATTGTAATGAACCATTTCAACTATTACATTTTTTATTCTTTCGATTAATATACTCTTCTTATCATCCAATAATTCCAATCCGGACTTGAGCAGATTATTCTTGAGTTGAATTCGCTTTTCATGAGTAATTTCCCCTGCAGTTTCAACCATACCTAGATTTAATATGACATGGTCCAGTCCCAACTTTATTAATTCTTCCTTTACCAACATTTTACAGCGAAGACTGACCATATATTTTATGTATAATCTCATATCCTTAATTTAAAAGTAAAGGTGCTTACCTAGCTGTTATATAACAATCAATAGACTTTTACATTTTAAATCTTGGATAGTTAAAAACCGGCTTTCTTCCTGAATAATAGGAATCTAATGCATTTGAAGAAAGTGAAAGTAATTGCTTCTTAAAGGTAGTCAATAAATGGTGTTTTGATGTATAACATAAAATCATTTTTTAACTTTTGTTTCCAACCTTAAAAGGATAACCAAAATATTAAAAATCCTTATTTTCTAATTTCTTTGTTATTCATTGTTGATAACCCACAATTTTCTGCTAAATCACAGATTACACTCTTATCTAGAATGGTGTCGTTTGGTATCAAACGGAGCCAAATAAAATTACTGGTCCTTTAGCACTATCTAGTTTGGTGCTATTTGATTTAATTTATTGTATATCAGCTATTTGTGAATAACTCTTTGTAATAATCTATTTGGTTATTCGCCTATTTTCATACATTTATTCAACAATAATATTGAAGGAAAACAAAAGCGCTTTTGTTCATTTCGTAACCCTAAAAAGAAACAAAATGGACAATTTTTTAATACTCGAACGGCTAGACCGTTTGGAAAGACTGTTGATTGCCAATAAAGAGGTCACCGGTTCGACTCCGGTATTCTCCACAAAAACCATTCTAATTTTTAGGGTGGTTTTTTATTTTCTTCCAAATTGTTAAGGTTTTAAAAAGGTGTTTTCGGGTTACTAAAACATGGAAAAGGAGATTTATAACTTATGTCTAACAAAGTTTAGAATCGCTGCTTAAAACCCTAATTTCTAGTAACCAAAAGTAATTTATGACGCTAATAATTTTCTAAAATAGAACTTTGTAAGAGCTATATCATAAAAAATCTCCGACACGAGTTCATTACGAACAAGGGGGGGATTAATTAAATATAAAAGTTGTTTATTGAATATTTAGAACAAAGGTCAAAGCAAAATCAGTATCACCATCATTAGAACCAGTAGTAGCCGTTTTTACATCCGGTTGGTGTTGCAATCTAACGGTGAATGATTCCCCAGAAAGAGGTGTGCTAGAAGTTGTCCAAGTTGTAGACAAACCAACTGGGTTACCATTTTCATCTTGATCATTGTAATTTATTGGATCCGAAGCTGTATCAATATTTCCGTTTCCAGTAGGATTAGCAAAAGTACCTTCGGTGAAACTAAAGAAGAACTGATGTTCATTATCTTCATCAAGGATTTCATCACCAATATCTTCTACGTCTGCTGGATCTAAGGCGTTTAGAATTTCATACGTTAAGGTGTATTCGGTATCGGGAGTTAGGGTAATGGCATCCAAGATTTGTAACTCTTGAATACCTGTTCCATCTGGATCTTGCGCTGAAGCCCGAACCACATCATTGCTATCGGCTGTATTTGTGAAAATAAGAGTAACGTCGGTAAATACTTCAACTTCGTTTTCTTTTTCAGGCGCAGCGTCGTCATCACTACTACAACTAACAATGGTAATAGAGGTGAATAAAATTGCTAATAATCGCAAATTTTTAAATAGATGTATTGTTTTCATTTTTTCTTTTTTTAGTATTTAAATTGTGATTGAATGGTGTTATGAGAATCTTCCGAACTCACGGTGCCCTAGTTATCATGGTTTTATAGTTAATTACATTTTTTCTATTCATTTTTATTACTTGTCTTGAAGGTATATTTTAAGGTAAAAAGTAGATTTCTGCCTGGTTCATTGGCGAAATAGCGCATTTCGTTGAGGTAGTCACGGTAAGTAGTATTGAACAGATTTTGAACCGTAACACCTCCATTAAGATTTTTCCATTTAAAGCTCCAAGACAGGTCAAGAAGAAAGTAACCATTGGTTGCTTTTGCAAAGTCAAAAATCTCGGAATTTGTTGTAAGCTCTATTGACCCATCTACTAAACTTGTTGGTATAATTGTTCGAGGTGCTTGAAATTGTTTAAAGGTATAGCTGGGACGAACCATCCATTTAGAGGAATCTAATAACCATACTTTACCTTGATTCCATTTTAATTCAAAATTTGTTGAAATAGGGGGTTGGTTGATTAAGGGAGTATTATCCTTAACATTTCTGGACCATAAATAACTTATACCAAAAACACTCGAAATTTTATTATCCCATGCTTTTTTCCAGCTGTAATCTGCTCCATAAAATAGTGCATCGACCTGGTCAAAAATAAATGCCGGCATTGGACCGCGTATTGTTCCAAAAACTCCAATTGGCCGATCAAAAACATAATTTTCTATAAAATGAGAATACACCGTCATGTTATGAGTGTTCCCATTTTTATTGGTTTGAAATTCATTGATGAATTTATAGCCTCTTTCAGGGTTTGTATCGCTTTGTACTAAAGGAATAACTTCATTTGTACTCAGTTCACCGTTGGTATCCTTGAATCGCAGTAATCCATAGGTTGTTTTAAAGCCGTGCTGTCCAAAACTGAATAATTCTTCCATATTTGGAGTGCGCCAGGCAGTTCCTATATTTGTTCTAAAGGAGCTGTTTTTTGAAAGTTGTCGAACGTAACCTAGTGATCCAGTAAAATTGGTGAAGGTATAGTTGTCTCTAAAAATTTCTTGATTAATTTCCCTCCCACGTACGTCATTGGTTTCAAAATCAAATCGCAACCCAACTTCAACTGTATTTTTTCCAAATGTTAGATTTTCGACCGAAAACACACTAAGCCTGTCCGTATTGTAGTTGGGAATAAATGGAGTTGTCTGAGTACCCGGATTGTTATCGTTGTTTTGGCTAAAGTATTGAACACCAAGCAGACCATCCAATTTAGACCATTTAGGATGCTTCCATTCCAGTTGATAGTTATAAGTAAGTAAATCGAGGTCTATTATAGGCAACTCAGCATTTCTCCGGACATCAAATTCATCCCTTTTGTTTAATTGCGTACCACCAATTAATTTCCACCTTAGCCAAATGGTGTTGAGTGGTTTGACTGGGCTGGTTGATATCATAGGAAAAAGGTTTTATAATATTAGGTTCGGTTGAATTAATAGCTCTAATAAACGAATCTGGACTATTGGCTATAGAAGTGCGTAAAAGTGCTAGGTTTTGGTCAACAAAGCTATAGTTAACCTTAAAGTCCCATTTATCTAGGTGATGAAGAACGCCAAAACTAAATGCTTTTTCTTCTTTTCCAGAATTGGTCAAATTATAATTAGGAGTGTTGCGATCACCAATTCTAGTATAATTTCCATTTGCAAAATAGCTCCAATTTTTAGTTCCATTTCCAATTTCAAAATTTGAATTGTAGCCTTTACCATTGGTTAGGTATCCTGTTCCTAGAGTTATATAGAATGGATTGTTTAAAAGTAGGGGATTCGGTTCAATAATGATAGCTCCTCCCATGGCTTCAGGGCCATACCTTACTCCTGCGGAACCTTTTACAACAGTGATGCTGTTGGCAGAAGTAATGTCTATTTCTGGGGCGTGATCTGCACCCCAATTTTGAAAGCCATGTTTTAGACCATTGTTTAATACCAAGATTCTATTCCCATATAAACCATGGATCACTGGTAATTGTACATTGGTTCCTGTTGATGTAAATGTCACCCCTTGTTGCTGTGATAAGGTAGCAGCTAACGATTGGGTTGGATTGCTAGTAATTTCCGATTTTCCAATGGTAACCTGCGAAATTGATTCAGTTCCCTTCTCCTTAGTTCGTTGGGCTTCAATGGTTACTTCTTCTAAGCCAGTAACCTCCTGAGTTAAGTAAAAGTGTATTGCTGAATCATGTTCATGTTCTTTCGAAGAATTGGTATAACCTAAGCATGAAATAATAAGGAGATTATTTTTTGTACATAGATTATCGAGTTTAAAATTACCTTCGATATTGGTACTGGTGTATTTTTCTGCTCCCTTAACTTTAACTACAGCGTTTGGTATGGGTTCTTCGGTATTAGCATCCAAGACCTTTCCACTTAAGGAATAAGTGCATGTTTTTTTTTGTGCCATTATCAAAGATGACCCAACGAATAAAAATATTGATACTAGAAAATATTGTTTCATTTTTAATGACAATCGAAAATTATTTTGGGTAAAACGCTGCTAGACTTTGCGTCATGCAGAAAGGGTTGTTTATGAGCCTCTTTCTGGTTACGCATAGGGAATAGAAACTGTAGTTATGTCAATAAAGTTGACATCACAGTATGCTATTCCTGAGTGAAATAAATAATTAGCAAATTTTATGATTAGAAATAAGGTCTATAGAAAACCTCTAGAAAGTCCTTATTCTAGGCTAGAAGTTTAAAAAAACCTTAGAAAGTAAGGAGGAGGTCTGCCAAAACGAAGGTCAATGATATGAGTTTTTATATAAACACTTTCGTAATGGTTTTTGTGTTGATATAAAATTGGAGTTGAATTAATTCCAAAAATTTGGAACAGAGGAGGTGTTGAAAATTCTATGTTTTGATTATGAATAGCATGTTCACAAAGTTCGCAGTCATCTATATGCTCGTCGTCATGACAACTATGTAAGTAGACAGGCGCAGCGGAAGCCTTAAGCACTATCAAGGTTACAAAAAGCAGTATATGCAAAAATCTTTTGACTGTCATTGAACTCAAAACGATGGGATTATTCTCTTTTTAATAGATTAAAAAATTCAGAACGAATCTCTGTATTCGCAAAAACACCACCGTATTCTTGAGTTGTAGTAAGACTGTCTTTGTCTTTAATCCCTCTGGAAGAAACACACAGATGTTTAGCTTGAACAATTACGATTACATCTTTAGTTTCCAGAATGTTTTGTAGGTCATTTAAAATTTGTAAACAAAGCCGTTCCTGTACTTGAGGTCTATGAGCGTAATAATCCACCAGCCGATTGATTTTGGAAAGCCCAACCACTTTATTTTTGGGAATATAACCAACATGAGCGTGACCAACAATAGGTAAGAAATGATGCTCGCATGAGGAGTTGATGTTTATATCTTGCTCCACTAACATTTTTTTATAACCGTATTTGTTTTCAAAAGTGGATATTTTAGGACGGTTTTTGGAATCCAATCCGTAGAATAGTTCTTTAACATACATTTTTGCAAAACGGTAAGGGGTTCCAGATAGGCTGTCGTCGGTTAAATCCAACCCCAAGACTTCCATTATTTTTTGAAAATGATGTTGTATATGTTGGATTTTTTCGGCGTCTGAAATAGAAAATGCATCATCACGTAATGGTGTTTGAATTGATGTAGCGATGTGTTGATCTCCTTGTGATTGTATTTTTTCAATATCCATTGGTATACCGTATAAATTTTAAGCATTCAACTTTTCATCCGCACAGCATACGGTTTCTCCACAATTACAGTACTTTCTATTATAAAGGTGCAAGAAAATAAGTGCAGCCGAAGGCACATAAATTGCCTGTTCAGCAAGAGGAACCAGAGACATTTTTTCATTTAAAATCACTAAAGTTAAAACGGTCCAACACATCCAAAGCGCATTTTTCATCCATTTTTTTGTCGTTGTTTTAACGGACCACCATATGGCTATAAAGGAAACACCTAAAAAGACCATATCAAGAAACCCCCACCATTTAGGGTGAGCTTCGGCGCTCTCCATTATTCTGGCTTGTGCCATAAACAGTAAAGGTGTGGCCAAGCAGTGCGCTAGACAAAGTGTACTTGAAAATACACCTATCAAATCAGATTTTGAACGTAACTGAAGAGTATTCATGTCTTTTTTTTAAATGAAACGCAAAAGTAAGTTAAATTTTTAAATGCAACTCAGTTGCATTTGTTTTTATTTCTATTTTTACAAAAATATTCGAATGGTTAAAACTTTGAATTTAAGGTATGCCTATCAAAATGGAGATGAATTATCGTTTCCAGATATTGAACTTACACCAGGGGAACATATGCTTATGATTGGACCCTCGGGAGTGGGGAAGACCACCTTATTATATCTAATGTCTGGTCTTTTACCTCCATTACGAGGTACGGTATCCATTGCTGGAAAGGAGCTTGGTTCCCTAACACGAAAAAAAATGGATAGCTTCCGAGGCGAACATATAGGGATTATCTTTCAACAATATCATTTTATTAAATCCTTGAGCGTTTCTGACAATCTTCGTTTACGCCAACATTTTTCTAAAAGTGCCAGTGATAAAAAAAGAAGAGATGCCCTTGTAGAACGGTTGGGATTAAGGGAGCATCTTCAAAAGAAAGTAACGAAACTAAGCCAAGGACAGCAACAGAGACTCGGCATAGCTTTAGGGTTGATACACCGGCCGAAGATTATATTTGCGGATGAACCTACGTCCAATTTAGACGATGTGAATTGTGAAAAGGTTATAGAGTTGCTTAAGGAAGAGGCAGAAATTTGTAAAAGTAGTCTGTTAATCATTACACATGACCTTAGGGTAATGTCTCATTTTCAAAACCATGTCAGGTTATGAATTTATGTTATCTCGCCTTCAAGAATATGGTTTCTAAGCCTCTCAATTTATTGTTGAGCCTACTGCTGTTATCATTGAGTGTATTCTTAGCCACTTTTGTTTTGCAATTGAGCCAACAGTTTGGTGGACAGTTAAGTAAAAATATTGCCCCTTTTGATATGGTGGTGGGTGCAAAAGGAAGTCCATTACAACTTGTACTTTCTTCAGTACTTCATGTCGATGTCCCTACAGGAAATATTAAATTAAAGGATGTCTCTATGTTACAAAAACATCCTTTTGTAGAAACTGCAATTCCAGTTTCCTATGGGGATAATCATAAAGGCTTTCGAATTTTGGGAACAGAAACAAGTTATCTTGACCATTACAAGGCTAAATTGTCGGAAGGAAGACGTTATGAAAACCCCTTTGAAGTCGTCGCAGGAAGTAATGTTGCTCAACAATTGGCTTTAAAGTTAGGAGATCGTTTTACCAGTTCACATGGATTGGCTGTTGGAGCTGTTGATGAGCATGATGAACATTTTTTTATTGTAAAGGGGATTTTAGAACCAACAGGAATGGTGGTCGACCAACTACTGCTTACTAATTTGGAAAGTATATGGAAGATTCATGATCATGAGGAGAATTATCATGAAGAAGTTGAAACTCAGAAAGAAACTGAAGAAGAAAAAGAAATTACATCATTACTAGTGAAATTCAAGAGTCCAATGGGTATGGTTCAACTTCCAAGGTTCATCAACCAGAACACCTCTATGCAGGCTGCCTTACCTGGTTTCGAGGTACAGCGACTTATGAGTCTTTTAGGTTCAGGAGTAAAGACTGTAAACGGTATTGCATTGGCTATTTTGTTGGTTTCCGGGCTGAGTATATTCATTAGCCTTTTAAAAACCATTCGTGAAAGAAGACGGGAGTTAGCACTATTACGAACCTATGGGTTTCGTACGGAACAATTATTTGGACTGGCACTCTTAGAGGGCTTACTATTAGCATTAATCGGATTTGTATTGGGGTGGTTTTTGGGTAGATTGGGAATTTGGGGAGCTTCTCAATATATGCAAACTTTGTATGGATATAACTTACAAATAAAAGGTCTAGAACAATTAGAATTGTTTTTACTAGGTCTAATTTTAATATTTACGACTATAGCCGCTTTGTTTGCTTCCCGCTCCATTTTTAAGTTAAACGTAGCTAAAACTTTATCTGATGTATAGACTCTTTATCTTTGTTTTGTTTGTAACTTTTGCCAGTGTTTGTGGAATAGCACAAGAACAATTGACATGGAAAGATTTTGCAGATGTTAAATTTAAACCTGAATATAACGAGAAGTACGATGTAAATTTTTTAATGCCGACCTTTGGAGAGAAGATTAGTGCTTATAAAAGGGAAGTGATTAGTATTAAAGGGTATTTTTTGGACATCTCTGGAAGTGGAGACGTATTTTTAGTATCACAAAACCCAATGGCTTCATGTTTTTTCTGTGGAGCAGCAGGACCAGAGACTATTGTTGAAGTTAATTTTAAGGAAAAGCCACTTTTTAAGACTGATCAAATTGTTATCGTTGCTGGAGTTCTTGAATTAAACAAAAATAATGTGGACCATTGTAATTATATTTTAAACGAAGCTACGGGTCAATTAGTAAACTAAAACAATGCGATTTTCTCTTTTGCTACTTTTATTTTGGATTGGAACTACTACCCAAGCGCAAGTTGATTTAGATTGGGAGAATTTATCTGATGGAATTTCGTTTCAAGAGCTTTCTTTAAAAGAAACTATCCCTGGATTCTCGAAAGCAACGTTTTCGGAAGAGCTGACGGCTTTGGAGGGAAAAGAAGTTACCTTAACTGGATATTTTTTGGTGCTAGATGGCAATCAATCGTCATATATGCTTTCAAAAAACCCGATGGCTTCATGTTTTTTTTGTGGAAATGGTGGGCCAGAGACGGTCGTTGGTCTGGAGTTTTTAAAAAAGCCATCTTTTAAAATGGATGAACTACTTTCTGTGAAGGGTATTCTGCGCTTAAATGATGATAATCCTAACCAATACTATTACAGGATTGAGGAGGCAGATGGTCTAATTTTCGAATAAGTAAAGTACTATTATGGAAAAAGAAAGTAGTATTCAAGTATTAGAAAGGAAAGGATTAAAAAAGACCAAGGTACGCATGGCGCTGATTCAACATTTTATGATGATGAACCATGCTCAATCGTATAATGATTTGCAGGAAGCATTGTCTAATGAATTGGATAAATCTACGCTGTACCGAAATTTGACCAACTTTGAGAAAGTAGGCATTATACATCGTATTAATGATGACACTGGGGTGTCTAAATATGCATTTGGAGAACCTCCAATACATGGAAATGAGCACGCCCATTTTGTATGTGAAGATTGTGAAACAGTTTATTGTGTCGAAGAACTTGTTCCGCTTCAACCAAATGTTCCTAAAGGGTTTAAAACCAAAAAGGTGCAAACGATAATAAGAGGAACTTGTGCTGATTGTTGAAGATGAACGAAATTTACATACATGTAAAGCAATTGGGATGGTTATTTTTTAATAATAGTAATGGTTTTGGCAGACTTAAGGTTTAGGTGTAAATAGTATACTCCTGGCGTTAAAACATCAGTCGGAACTTGAATTTCGTTGTTTTTAACTAGGTATTTTTTTGAAGAAATTAGTTGACCTTGTGTATTGAATATATCTACTAAAACATCTGTAATGTTGTTTTCTGGAATATAAACTGTTGTGTTTAGTCTTACGGGGTTAGGATATAAAATAATATTTCCTTCTAAGTTTACTGTGGTTACGAATTTATCCTCACAATCAGAATTACTAGAGATTTCTAATTTATCCCCATCCATAACAAATGCTTCAAATTCATTTGTTGAGTACTTAATTTCAAAAGAATTATTAACAGTTAATATGTATGGTGGATTACCATTTGTAACTGTAAAAGAAGCCTTATTAAATTCTCCGACTTTTGTAATTTCAACCGTTGCGTCTAATGGAGATGCTTTTGCTACATTATTCTCATAACAAATTGAGTTGGTTTCTTTATTTGAGATGAACTCAATACAAAAACTGTTATTTCCTGGTTCTAAATTGTCAATAGTAATCTTATTATTAAAAACATATTCTTTTCCTGTCTCATTCATTATAACTTTGTAGTTGCTATAATTTTTAGCGGATATAGTTATAGCTCCATTATTTGCATTTATACAGCTTTCATTATTCACCTCGATTATAAAACTATCTTCATTTAACTCTAAAACTCCAGTGTAATAATCACGAGCAAGAGAAAAAGCTTCTTTTCCTATCTTTTCGCCTATTATACGACCGGGAATATCATCAATGGGAGGATGAATTCCTCCCCAGATTCTTGATAGGCTTGTCTGATCAGATGCATCTTGGTAGGTTGCCCATTGTAATGTAAGCTCTTCACTTGGACCATTTTCAAATACTAAAAAGTTTTCTTTGTCGGCTTTAAATGTACCCATGCCTCCAGGAAAGAAAGAGTCTCCAGTAAGTAAAGTAAGCACTTCAGAAGCTGCTCTTGAAAATGTTGAATGTCCAGATACGTAACCAGCAAAAGGGGGAGTTACAAAGGTGCTTCTTTGGTAGGGCCACCAATGTGTACCTAAAATCCAATCTACTCCTGCTACATCGATGTTTGGGTCAGAAATAAAATCAGGACCCTTCCATGAATATATTTTTACTCTTCCAACATTTTCGTCATTAGCTCCAGCTAAGGAATCTCCAGATTCAATAAGTTCTATTTTACCCGGAATAAGAGGTATTCCTTGAGGGTCGTAATTTGGAAGAGACTTATTAGAGCTTTGTCCTTTTCCGGCCATATATCTAATTGCCGAAATGGGCCTTATATAATCATAATAACCTTTTACCCCCCAAGTGTTGACTGCGGAATCGTGCATTGCACCTCCCAAGGCTAAGTAACATTTAACATCCCATTCAAGGTCGCTTAACAAATCTCCTTCTCCTTCTATTTTTTTAATTATTTCTGGATGATCGCTTACATAATTTAAAATAGTGAACCAATGACCCGGAGGAGTTTCTGAATCCGGACCATCAGCCCAAAATTCAGCTAATACTCTTGCATAATCTGCTCTTTTTACCATTTGAGGTTCGTAAGGTTCATTAGTAAAAGGGTTTACTAGATGACCTTGACCTATATCTCCACCATTATTAAAGTCATAGAAAGCTTTATACTCTTCAAATGTTTTAGGAAAATCTTGAATGCTTACGTTACCCAAAGCTCCTGGAGATATATCAATTAAGGTAGGATCAGTTGGATCTAAATGGGTGGACCATGATGCTACTAGAGCAAAGTGCCATTTGTATGGGTCACTAATCCCGTCTTCATCGGAGTCTTGGATGTATACAGGTTCTCCCGGGTCATTGTATATGTAACTGTCAAATTTGTTGTTTAAAATTTTTAAGTCAGTTTTTTTTAGAGAAAAAGGGGTAACCTCTCCCCATTCAGGGCTTAGAAAATCAGGAACAGCAGATGGTCTAGGGTTACCACTTTGGTCAATAAACAAGTCAAAGGCAAGCGGTTGCCATAGGTTTGGTTCAGCCAAATCGTTGGTTTTGCTATACCGTTCTAGTATTAATGGTGTATTAGAGTAATAGTAACTTTTATTAGTGTATTCATTTTCTTCATTAGAGCCATCTTGAAGACCAAAGGTAATTATTTCATTAGCTAAGTAATTTCCTAAAGCAGCATATATATTGTCAGTATCGTAATCTGTAGAAATAAAATCTTTGTTATACCCGAAGCTTTCAAATAGATTAGAGAAATGTTGTAATGAAACGTTTGCTCCAGGAGAATTTTTAAATCTGTGATTCAGTAATCTAAACATTGCATAACTAATTACCTGATGCCTTGCATCATTAATATCTGCAGGATTTGCAATACCTTCAAAATTGCAAGTATAGCCACCGAAAGTTTTACCTAAGAATAATGTTTCTGCGGTTTCATCAAATATGGCCCAAGCATCATACATAATTATTGAGCTATGGAATAGGTTTCTAGCATGAACGGTAGGTCTAGCATAATCTTTACGAATTGCTTCTAAAAGAACTTCATTCCATTCGCGGGCAACAGACTGTTGAGCTTGAGATACCATTGAAAAAGTACCAGCAAAAATTATAAAAAGAATAATATTTTTTTTCATTTAAATACATTAACTCTTAAGGTAGGGCACAAGTTATTCAATATAGGCGTAAAAATATAGTATTCACTATTCATGATGGGTATTCTTAGTTCATTTAGAAAGGCCTTAAGATATTTTATTGAAAAATTAAATGCTTTAGTATGATTGAACTTAAATGCTTTAATTTTGAATAAAAAATAGTAAATGAGTAATAATAAAATTGCCTACATAACAGGAGGATCAAAAGGAATAGGGCTAGGAGTTGCTAAACAAATGCTTGATTCAGGAATGAAGGTTGCAATAAGCGGTCGTAACGCTCAAAGTCTAAAAGAAGCTGAGAAGTTTCTTAATAGTCCGGAAAATGTTTTATCGATTGTTTCTGATGTTACTAATACTAAGGACGAGGTTATTGCTATTAAAAAAGTAATAGATAAATGGGGTTCAATTGACGTTGTTATTGCAAATGCTGGTGTAGGTTATTTTGCACCAGTGGATGAGCTTGCTGAAGATCAGTGGCAACAAATGTTACAAACTAATTTAACAGGTCCTTTTTACACTTTAAAGGCTTCTGTTGAAGCTCTAAAAAGGAGTAAGGGATATTACATTACGATTGCAAGTTTAGCTGGAACCAATTTTTTTGCCAATGGAGCGGGGTACAATGCTACAAAATATGGTCTCGTTGGTTTTACTCAAGCAGCAATGTTAGATTTAAGAAAATACGATATTAAAGTGTCCACTATAATGCCTGGTTCTGTTTCTACTGAATTTGCAGGGAATAAACCTTCTGACAAAGACGCTTGGAAAATACAACCAGAAGATATTGGAGAACTTGTATTAGACTTGTTAAAAATGAACCCAAGAACATTACCAAGTAAAATAGAAGTTAGACCAACTAGACCTGATAAGAAGTAAAAAACTATACTTCTTTTTCAATAAATGGAATATCTGGATTACATATTTCAATAATTAACGCTTTAAGGTGTTGCTTAAAATCACTTAATATTTCCGGAGTTATAAATTTTGAAGGTTTACCAATTTTGGTATTAAAGTAAAGTGTTCCTGATTTAAGATTTTTAAAAGAAATTATACCAGCTTGTAGTTCATTTATTGCACTTTGCTTATTGTACATGGTGGCATAACACAAAAGTTGAAAAGCTTTACTCATATCGTAATTATGGGTGACATCTTCCCATTGGGTAATGGTTACGTTTTTGTTTTCTACCTTACCAGTTTTATAATCGACAATTCTTGTAATTCCATTGACTTCATCAATACGGTCTAATTTTCCTTTTAATTTAACCGGAAAGTTTAATTCTGGAATATCTATTACTGAATTAAAATTTTGCTCCAATCCGATTATTTTTATCTCTTTTTTTTGTGCTTCTTTAATTTCTAAATCGATAAAATTTTCCAAGTATCTAATAATAACATTAAAGGCAATTAGGTTTTTTCCTCTACTTATATCTCCATCAAAATAGGTTTTTGCAAAATGTTTTTTCACCAAGTTTTTGATTAGGTGTTTGGAGTCTTTTAATACCTTTTCGTTTAAAATTTCACCAATAAAAGGAGTGTATATTTCTTCGAGTGTATCATGAACAATAGTTCCAAATGTATTTGCAGCAACGGTTTCCTCGACAATTAATTTTGTGTCAATTTTGAGAAGATTGTTTTTATAAAAGTCTAAGGGATTTCTGATATAGTTACTTAAAGATGATGGTGAAAACCCTTTTTCAGCATGATTTTTTATTAGTGTTAATAGTGCATCACCTTTTTTAATAGTTTCTAATGTTTTGATTGTTGGTGTAATTTTAGGAACAGCAATTTTTTCTGTAACATCGGAGCTTTTATTTTCATCTGTCAAAAGCTGAGATATTAACCTACTTTTTTCGCCACCTTCTAGCACATCGGGCTCTGTATTGTATATTATATGTACATTTTTGGCCCTTTGTATTAATCTATAAAAATGATATGTGTAAACGGCATCTTTTTCTTTATAAATAGGTAAGCCATGGCTAAGTTTTAAATCAATAGGAATAAATGAATTATTAGATTTTCCAGATGGAAGAATACCTTCGTTAACTGATGTGATTATGACAGTTTCAAAATCTAAATTTCTACTTTCTAACATTCCCATAATTTGAAGACCTTCAATAGGGTCTCCAACGAAATCTAAAGTTTCAGAAGACAGGGCCTCTTTAAATAAACTTCTTAATGACTTTAAATCTGTTATGAATGTATATTTATCTATTAATTCTTGAATTTGATTGAAAAGTGTGTGAAACCTATATAGGTATTCTAAAGCTAAATGATTACTGTTTTCTTGATATTTAGCTTTTAATTGTTTTATAATGTGATAACATTTTTGAACGAATTTATGAGGAGATAAGGGGTTATCTGTAAATAATATGTTAGCATTTTCAGATTGATTTTTAGTGATGTTAAAAATTTTCTCAGCCGAAATATGAGACCAATTTCTAACTTTAATAGTTTCACTAATTTTTAGAGATAAGTCTTTTTCATTATGAAGTAGAATTTTTGTGTTTGGTTGTGATAGAAATGACAATAAGCTTTCATGGAACCAACCTTGGGTGTTTTTATTTAGGTAAAGTTCTAAGTAATCAATAAAAAAACTAGCAAAAGGAGTGTTTTTTAATTGGTAACCCATTGTAATATTTATTGAACTTATATTCTTGGGAATTGCATTTAAAAGAGGGTTTAATAGTGTTTCGTCACCTAATACAATTGCTGTATTTTTAATATCATTAGAATCAATTTTTTCAACAATATTACCCACATATTTCGCTTGTGAAACGTTTTTAGGCACACCAACAATTTGAATATTTTTTTTGGAAAGGTAATTTGTACTAATGCCTTTTAACGGATTGGTTTGAAAGAATTTCCACTGTTTCCTATATTGTCGAATGAATAAACTAGCATCATGATTAGAGTCGTTTAAAAAGTACTCATCAATATCCCAATAAATTTTAGCCTTTTTAGTTGCAAGAATAGTTTGTATAATATTACTTTCTGAAGTGTTTAAGGCATTGAAACCAATAAATATGTGTGTTTTATTGATTGTTTTTTCAATATAATCATTAATGGCTTCATTTGCTTTTCTATATACTAAACCTTGATGACCTTTCCCTTTTTGTAATAGAGAGGTATTAAAATTTTGGTAAAGTGTTTTTAAGTTATTCCAAAATGCAAGGTAATCGTCCATCATTTTGGTTTTATTACTATCTACGGACCAATGATTAATTTCTTGAATTGCTGCTAGATTGGAAAACAAATTTTCGGCATCAATTAAATATCGGTCAATTTCATTAAAATCTTGTAACGCGGTTTGTCCCCATTTAGAAAATGAGTAAAACCTTTCTTTGTCTTTGGTTTGTGTTTTTAGGTAAGTATTATAAAGTTCAAATAACTGTTCAGTATTATTTGCGTATTTGAGTCCAGCAATTTGTTCAATGAAGGTTTCTATACTATAAATGTCCGGAGAGAAAAATGTTTTATCACTTTTCTTGGCTATAAATTTTTTTAAGAAAGTTCCTGCACGTTTACTGGGTAGAACAAAAACCAAATTGGTATGATTGGAATACTCTTCCCATATTTCGTTAACAACACCTTCTATAAAACTTTGCATATGTAAAAATAAAAAAGCTCCGCAATTGCGGAGCTTTTAATTATATTAAAACGTGGGTTGAATTAATTCTTATTTTACTAAGTTAATTTCAACTCTTCTGTTTTGTTTTCTTCCTGATCTTGTATTGTTTGTAGCAATTGGCTTGTCTTCACCATATCCAATAGCAGTTAATCTATCAGAACCAATTCCTTTTTCGATTAAGAAATCTCTAACAGAGTTAGCTCTAGAATCAGATAATTTTTGATTTAATTTAGCACTACCTACACTATCAGTGTGACCTTCAACTGTAAACTTAGCAGTTGGGTACTCAGCTAAAATCTGGATAATGTCAACCATTACAGAAGTAGACTCAGCTTTGATTGAAGATTTACCAGTATCAAACAAGATAGTTCTTGCATACTCATTTAATTGTTTTTGAACTTCCTCAGTTACTTCTGGGCAACCTTGGTTAGCAACAGTACCAGCAACATCTGGACAAGCATCATCTTTATCTAAAACGCTATCACCATCTTTATCAGCCCAAGGACAACCTTTGTTTTCAGCTGGACCAGCTTCGCTAGGACAAGCATCATCTTTATCAGCAACACCGTCACCATCAGCATCTGGACAACCAGCTAAAGCAGCAATACCAGCTTCGTTAGGACAAGCATCATCTTTATCAGCAACACCGTCACCATCAGTATCAGGACATCCGTTCATTTCTTTAGAACCGGCAGCGTTAGGACAAGCATCTTTGCTATCCTCAATACCATCACCGTCAGCATCTGGGCATCCGTTGAAAGCTTCTAAACCAGCAACTTCTGGACAAGCATCATCTTTGTCATAAACACCATCACCATCAGTATCAGTACCACCAAATTTAACTGCAATACCTACTAAGTGTTGGAAGTGAGAAGCTAAGTAATCTTCAAAAGCATGTTTGTACTTAGACTCAAGAGTTAAACCAATATTTTCAGTAAACCATAAGTTTAAACCTAAAGAACCATTAGCTGTACCTGCACCAACTTCATCAATCCAAGTATAACCACCACCTACAGTAGCGAAAGGATCAATTTTTGTATTTTGTAAAAAGTTGTACTTAATAGTACCATCTAAACCATAGTAAGATAAATCATCAACTGGCTCATCTCCCCATTTAGTAATTTTGTTTAAAGAACCAATAACACCAACTGAAAATCCACTACCAACTGATTTAGAAACAGCAATAGTTGAAATAGAAGGCAAAATGTTCCAGTGATCGTTAGCGTTAAAAAGCTCGTTACCGAATGAACTTCCTTCAAAATCACCAGTAGGATACACATCTACTGCATTGACTCCAAAACTCACTTGCCATGGATTATTTTCGTCCTGCGCTTGAGTGCTGTTGAATCCTACTACTAGTAGTGCAACAACTAATAATTTACTTAGATATTTCATGTCTAAAATTTTAAGTTTAAGTGTTTATTAGCTGCAAATGTAAGTTGTTAAATATTATTAACAAAATCCAAATACTCTTTTTTTTAACACATTTTATGGAAAAAAGCGAACATTTAAACGATTTTTAAGGCTTTTCCAACTTTGATGAATGCAGAAATTGCGTGGTCTAAATGTTCTTTTTTATGTGCTGCCGAAAGCTGAACGCGTATTCTTGCTTTATTTTTTGGTACTACTGGATAGTAAAAACCGATTACATATATACCTTCCTTTAATAACATTGATGACATTTGTTGGGAAAGTTTGGCATCGTAAAGCATTACTGGAACTATAGCGGAGTCTCCATCTATAATATCAAAGCCTGCTTTTTTAAGGCCTTCTTTAAAGTAAGTTGTGTTTTTTTGAAGTTTATCTCGTAAGGACGTGTCCGTCTTTAGCATGTCAAACACTTTGATTGAGGCTCCAACAATTGCTGGAGCTAAAGAATTGGAAAACAAATAAGGCCTTGAGCGTTGTCTTAATAGGTCTATGATTTCTTTTTTCCCGGTAGTATAGCCTCCCATAGCTCCTCCGAGAGCCTTACCTAAAGTCCCTGTTATGATATCTATTCTACCCATTACTTTTTTTTCTTCCAGCGTTCCTCTACCAGTTGGACCTATAAAGCCAGCTGCATGGCATTCATCTATCAAGACTAAAGCATCATATTTGTCAGCCAAATTACATATTTCATCAAGAGGGGCAACAAGTCCGTCCATTGAGAAAACACCGTCGGTTACAATGATTTTGAACCGAGCTTTATCATTGTTGGCTTGTATGAGTTGATTTTCCAAATCAGCCATGTCATTATTTGCGTAACGATATCTTTTTGCTTTACATAATCTCACTCCATCAATTATAGATGCGTGGTTAAGTGAATCTGATATGATTGCATCTTCAGCATTTAATAAGGGTTCAAAAACTCCTCCATTTGCATCAAAAGCAGCTGCATATAATATGGTATCCTCTGTTCCGTAAAATTCAGCTATTTTGTTTTCTAACGTTTTATGAATGTCTTGCGTGCCACATATAAATCTAACTGATGACATGCCAAAGCCGTGAGTATCCATAGTATCCTTAGCTGCTTTTATAACTTCAGGATGTGAAGAAAGCCCAAGGTAATTGTTTGCACAAAAATTAATTACCTGCTCGCCACTTGAAATCTCTATAACCGCATCTTGAGGGCTTGTAATAATACGCTCTTCTTTATACAATCCATCATTTTTTATGGTTGCTAGTTCTTGCTGTAAATGTTTTTTAATTTTTCCGTACATAATTTAAATAAACTCAGGAGTTACTTGTTCGTTAATATAAACTATTATCTTATTTTCTACTTCAAAACCCATTTCAACTAACGCGTCTGCATAAGAAAAAAGTTGCTGATGATATGATTTGTTTTTTTGCCCAGTTTTATAATCTATTAAGGTTACCTGGTTATTAATTAGTACAATGCGATCAGGACGTAGCATAATGCCATCTTTGGTTATGATTTCTTTTTCATTATAAACCGCAACATTACTTGAGTAATATGAAGATAGTTTAGGGTGTAATACAATTTTATAAATAGTTTCTTTTAAAGGGATTGCTTCATGAGCGGATATATCACCTAATTTAACACTATTTTCGAATGCTGTATCAATATCTGTTTCAATTTCTATTTGTGATAAAATATTGTGTAAAAGGTTTCCTTTAAATAGAGCTTCTTCTCTATTGGTATCCCACAACATACCAGACTTGGTTAGTATCTTAAAACTGTCCTTTTCTTTATGGCTATAGGTGAAGTTAATACCCTCATGCTGTTCAGGATTTGAGCTAACATTGTTGTTACTTAACTCTCCCATGGTATATACTAAGTTGTTATTATCCCATAAACCTTTTTCTATTAAGTATTGAATAAATAAACCTGAGTAGTATTCCTTTTTAAGCTCACCTTTTGCAGTAGTATCTTTAAAAGTAATAATATACAAACCTTTAATAGCTCTAGTTAAAGCTACATATAACAGGTTAAAAGCATCTAACTCTAATTTATGATGTTCTTCATTAAAAGCTGAGAGAGCTTCAGTGGAATAGTTTTGGACTTCTTTTTTCTTACTTATTAATAACTCGCTAAACTGATTGAAATTTTCAAGTGTATTTGGAATCCATAGTTTAGGATCTATTTCTTCATAAATATAGGAATTAGCATAGGGAAAAATAACAATAGGAAACTCCAAACCTTTGGATTTGTGTATTGTCATTATTTGAACTGCATTGACATTTTCTGGAGCACTAATTCCAATTTTGTCCTTTTTCTTTTCCCAATACGAGATAAATGACTGTGCATCTGAACCTAATTTTTGCTCGGTTTCTAAAACAACATCCATGAAATGAGTAATGTAGGCATCAGACTGGTCAACTAGATCAAACTTTTTAATCGCGTATTCTAATCCGTCGTAAATAGAGAATTGTTCTATTTGTTGAGGGTTAAAATCATATTTTTCTTTTAAAAAGGTATCAAAAGTTGTAAGATGTTGATGTATAAATGTGCTACGGTCATCATTTTCTTTTGATAAAAAAAGAAGAATGTTAAAAATAGTTTCCTTATCAGTAGGTTGTACAATGTAGTTTACAACATTGACTAAAAAATTAACTTTTGAATTATTTTTTAATAATAATGTGTCTGGGGAAATAATTGGAATATTGCTGCGCATTAAAAAATCAGCCAGCAAAACACCATGTTTGTGCTTGCGAGTTAAAATACAAATATCGTTATATGCATATTTTTTATTTACAATGTTTTGGATTGTAACTAGTACTTCATTACAATAATGCTCATCAATATTTTCTTTTTCGTCTAAAAACTTAATTTCTACGAAACCACCTTTTTTTGCATTACTTTTTTGTTGATTTCCTTTAATGAATAAATCTTGATAAAAAGGATTGTTTAACAAAGGGCTTGTGATTGTAAAAAAGTCGTTGTTAAATTTTATAATTTCTTCATGACTTCGATAATTAGAAGGTAAATTGTTTATTTCTGGAGGAAATACAAACGGATTAGTTTTTGCATTTACCAAATTTAAAAATTGCTCAGCTTTACCTCCTCTCCAACGGTATATTGCTTGTTTGGCATCACCAACTAAAAACACAGAACCTGTATTTCCATTTTCATCCTCACTTTCTAGGGCATTCCCAATTAATGGAATAAGATTACACCATTGCATCTCAGAGGTGTCTTGAAATTCATCAATAAAATAATGCCTGTATTTTTCTCCTAAGCGTTCATATATAAAAGGAGCGGGTTGGTCTTTTACTTCATTGGAAATTATAGTGTTAAATTCTGATATAGAAAGTAAATCTTGCTCAGTTTGAATGTTTTTAATCTCCTTTTGAATAGTATTAATTACTGTTAATGGAACTAGGTTTTTATATACGTTTATAAGCTGGGCTCTTTTATATACTAGCTCTTTTATATACTGATATTTTGAAAGTATTTTGGGGGCTATTTCATCGGAAGATTTTTTTACGGTTGCTTTTATAATTTTATTATCAATTAGATTTTGCTCTAATTTATTGTTGTACAATATGGTTGGAGAATAGTTACCTTCTGTAATTTTTTTGAAATGGTTTGGAAGTGTTTCTCTTGGAAAGTCGGAGAACTCAAACCCCATTTCTTCAATAAAACTTAAAGTGTTACTTGCTTCTAGAGTTATCTTTTTTTCTTCTAAACTAATTTCTTTTTGTAACTGTGTCTTGAAATTTAAAAACTCATGAATAGGGATGTCAACTAAAGATTTTAAGTGTTTAGTTTCGTTTTCGTTAAAAAGTAATTTTCCAATTTTATTTAAGTCAAATGTTATATCCCAACTTTTGTCATCGTCAATCTTCTCTATCGCGAAATCAATAAGAATTTTAGTTATTTGTTGGTCCTCTCCTGCTTTGTAGATAAGATTTGCAATGGCTTCACCTAGTAACAAATCAGTGTCCAATACAACTTCAAAATTTTGTGGAAGCTTCAAATCAATTGCAAAAGTTCTAATTAGTCTATGCGTAAATTTATCTATAGTTGAAATATCAAAAAAGGCATAGTTATGTAATATTCTTTTAAGTGATGTTTTGCTTTTTTGTTGTAGGGTATCAACATCCATCTTTGTTTCTTCCATAACATCCAAAAACATAGATGAAGCGTTTTCCAGGAGCTTAGTTTTACTAAACTCAAACAGACAATTAAGAATGCGTTGTTTCATTTCATTTACCGCCTTATTGGTAAATGTAATGGCCAAAATTTGTTTAAACTTAGTTGGAGATTTTAGGGCAGTTTTAATATACGCTTTGGAAAGCATGTATGTTTTTCCAGAACCTGCAGAAGCATTATATATTTTGTATGAAGTATGCTGCACCTAATTTTTAAATGCAAATTACACATTTTGCCACAGTTCTTAACATATTAATAGTTGATATATATAGCTTAAAACAGTAAATTTGAGTTTGATTTATAAAACAATAAAAACAAATATTATGGCTTTTGAATTACCTAAATTACCATATGCATATGATGCTTTGGAACCACATATTGATGCTAGAACAATGGAGATACACCATACGAAGCACCACAATGGATATACGACTAAATTAAATGGCGCTATTGCAGGTACGGACTTAGAAGGAAAGTCTATTGAAGAGATTTTAGAAAATTTAGATTTATCTAATGGGGCTGTTAGAAATAATGGAGGAGGATTTTATAATCACTCATTATTTTGGGAAATTTTATCTCCAAATGGAGGTGGAGAACCTTCAGGAGCGTTAGCTGATGCAATTAATGAAGCATTTGGTTCTTTTGAAGAGTTTAAAGCTAAATTTAGTACAGCAGCTGGAACAAGATTTGGTTCTGGGTGGGCATGGCTATGTGTTCATAAAGGAGGAAAAGTAGAGGTATGTTCTACACCAAACCAAGATAATCCACTAATGCCAGAAGTAGGTTGTGGTGGTCAGCCAATTTTAGGGTTAGATGTTTGGGAACATGCATATTACCTAAATTATCAGAACAGAAGACCTGATTATGTTGGCGCCTTTTTTAATCTAATAAATTGGGATAAAGTTAGTGAGCTTTATAATGCTGGAAAATAACTAAAATAGTTTTTAAACTATTTAAACCACCATTATGGTGGTTTTTTTATGCCTTAATTTTTTACAAGGACTCTATAAAATAGAAAAGGGTGAATAAATCCACCCTTTTCGTCCCAAATCTTACCATAAACTTAACCTACTTATGCTATGGCGTGACTAAAATACTGGTATTGTGGGAAATAAAAAAGAAATTCGGAAAAATTTAAATATTAAATGCTAAAAAAACGAGAGGAGTAGTTAACAAAAAGACAGTTTTATCTTGTTAAATAATTGATTTACAGATAATAAAAAAGGCAGAGCATGGCTCCACCTTTTTTCCCCAAATCTTACCATGAACTTAACCTACTTATGCTATGGTTCTCCAAAGGTAAAATAGATGTTACTTGAAAAAAAAGGTTTTAGATAAAAGCCCATTAGTTATGGCTGAAGTGTATTTTAGGAGAAATAAAGGTGAAATATTCTTAAAAAGGATAGTAAAAAACAAAAGCGGAGCATAGCCCCGCTTTTTCCCCAAATCTTACCATGAACTTAACCTACTTATGCTATGGTGACACAAAGGTAAATGGTTACTTAAGAGAATAATAAAGTATTGGATAAACTCCGAGAATATTAGGTTTAAGTGTTCGTTTGGACGTAAAGTTTTTAGTTTTACTTTAATATAGAAGTTATGTAAATAAAAAAGGTGAAGAAGTCTTCACCTTTTTTGCCCCAAATCTTACCATGAACTTAACCTACTTATGCTATGGCATGTCTAAAATAGACTGGTGTTCGACTTATGTGCGTATTATTACGACTAAATGCCAGAATTATCGATGAAATGCACAAAATTGTGCATTTCATCGATTTTTTAGTTAGTAAGCTCTTTCGTTTTTTCCTTCGAAAAAGTTTATAAAAGCCTTATTTACAACCCTATTGCCTCCTGGAGTTGGGTAATTTCCAGTGAAATACCAATCGCCAAGATTTTTTGGACAGGCTTCGTGTAAATTTTCTATAGTTTGATAAATAATTTGAACCTCTGCTTTAATTCCTTTTGGACTTAGAAGCTCACCTGTTTTGGAAGAAATTTCTTTTGCGGTAAAAGGAGCGTAGAATTCCTTAACATAATTAACAACGTCTGTGTCTTTAGAATTAACTTGCGTTTTGCATTTTTCATAAATGCTTTTTACGACATCCATTGTTCCCTTTTCTTTATGGAGAGCTAATGCTGCTCTAAATGCAATAAAATCTTCCAGCTTTGCCATATCAATACCATAGCAGTCAGGGTAACGAATTTGTGGTGCGGATGATACTACAATAATTTTCTTTGGAGAAAGGCGGTCAAGTATTTTTAAAATACTTTTATTTAAAGTAGTTCCTCTTACAATACTATCATCAATAATAACAAGGTTATCCCCCTTTTTAACTGAGCCATATGATATGTCATAGACATGAGCTACCAAGTCATCCCTACTGCTGTCTTGCGTAATAAAGGTTCTTAACTTAGCATCTTTAATAGCAACTTTTTCAATACGTGGACGAACTTTTAAAATGTCATGAAGTTCTTCACTTGTAATTTTTGTGCCTAACGCTAAAATTTGCTCTTCCTTTTTTTTGTTTAAGTAATTCTGAGCTTCTTTTACCATTCCATAGAAAGATGTTTCTGCAGTATTAGGGATATACGAAAACACCGTATTTTTAATGTCACTATCTATAGCCCTTAAAATCTGCGGAAATAATTGTTTTCCTAATTCTTTTCTTTCTTGATATATCTCTTTATCACTACCTCTAGAGAAGTATATGCGTTCAAAAGAACATGCTTTTCTTTCTGTAGGTTCAAGAATTTGTTGAAATGATGAAGTCCCATCCTTTTTGATAATCATTGCATGCCCAGGGTCTATTTCTTGAACTTCATCATAAGGGACATTAAAAACGGTTTGTATTACAGGTCGTTCGGAAGCCACCACCACTACTTCGTCATCTTTATAATAGTACGCTGGTCGTATACCAGCTGGGTCTCTTAATACAAAGGCATCTCCATGACCCAATAAGCCTGCCATTGCATAACCACCGTCCCAGTTTTTAGCAGCTTTTCGTAATATTTTTGCCACATTTAAGCGTTCAGCAATTATTGGAGAAGCTTCTAATTTGGAGTAACCTTCTTTTTTTATTCGCTTATATAGTTTTGCAACTGCATCATCAAGAAAATGTCCTATTTTTTCCATTACCGTTACAGTATCGGCCATTTCTTTTGGGTGTTGCCCAATTTGAACCAAGTTATCAAAAAGCTCAGTTACATTGGTCATGTTAAAATTACCAGCAACAATAAGGTTTCTGTGCATCCAATTGTTTTGTCTTAAAAAAGGATGAACACTTTCAATGCTATTTTTACCAAAGGTACCATAGCGCACATGACCCATTAAAACCTCACCTATATAAGGAATGTTTTTCTTTTGTAAAGCAACGTCATCTTGATATTCTGGGTGCTCTTTAAAAGCAGTATTAATTCTACCATTTATTTGGGCAAAAATATCTTGAATAGGGGTTTGTTCTGCAGATCGTACTCTACTCATATATCGTTCCCCTGCTTGCATATCCAATTTTATACTTGCAAAACCAGCACCATCTTGTCCACGATTGTGCTGTTTTTCCATCATTAGATACATTTTGTTTACACCGTAGAATGCAGTACCATATTTTTCTTTATAGTACTCAAGTGGTTTTAGTAGTCTTATTACTGAAATACCACATTCATGTTTTATGGCGTCGCTCATTGTTTGTTTGTTATTAAAAAAGCCCCAAAACGGGGCATAAATTACTTATAGTTTGATATCAAATTGTGTTAACGATTTAAATTGATGGAGTCTTTTATTAACCTCCGAGCGTTCAAGGTTTTTCATTCTTTCAGTACCAAAACGTTCAACGCAAAAAGAAGCTAAATTAGAACCATGAATAACAGCATTTTTTAAGTTGTTAAAAGACATATTTTTAGTAGCACCTAAGTATCCACTAAATCCTCCTGCAAAAGTGTCGCCTGCTCCTGTGGGATCAAATACTTCTTCTAAAGGTAATGCTGGAGCATAAAATATTTGATCTTCAAAATGTAATAAAGCCCCATGTTCTCCTTTTTTAATGACAACATATTTTGGACCCATAGTAAATATTTTTTTGGCTGCTTTAACCAAAGAATATTCACCTGTTAATTGTCTTGCTTCCTCATCATTGATAGTTATAACATCTATATGTTTTATAACATCTAATAATTCATCTAATGCATTATCCATCCAAAAATTCATAGTATCCAAAACAATCAATGAAGGTCTTTTCTCCATTTGTTCTATTACACTCATTTGAACACTAGGGTGTAAATTACCAAGCATTACAACTTCAGCATTTTTATAATCGTCTGGAACTACTGGTTTAAAATCACCTAATACATTAAGCTCCGTTACTAAAGTGTCTCTTGTATTTAAGTCATTATGATATAGCCCTTTCCAATAGAAAGTTTTTCCTCCTTTAACGATTTCAATACCTGAAATATCAATGCCCTTAGAGGTTAGCAAATCCAAATATTCTTGAGGAAAGTCTTCTCCTACAATAGAAACTATAGCAGATTTTACATCAAACTGAGAAGCTGCTAAACCAATGAACGGTGCGGCACCGCCTAGAATTTTATCTGTTTTTCCAAAAGGTGTTTCTATAGCATCAAAAGCTACTGATCCAACTATTAATAACTTTCCCATTAATTCTGAAATTTTGTGCAAATATACGTCATTGAAAAACCAAATCGGAAGGCAAAATATATCTAATTAAAAAAAACTATTAAAACATGATTTTTAACAGGAAAACACTGTTATTTTCTACCAAAATCGGCAGGAATTTCTCCCCAAGCCTTGGTTTCCCATTTCACAATTTTTGTAGTATATGAGTTTTCGTTTAACCACGCTATAGCACGTCGGATTAAATCAAACAGTTCTTTATTTTTATTCGATTCCTTTAGTTTGGTGTTGCAGGTTTTTTTTTGAATCCAACTCATAGCGGTTCGTGAGTCCGTGTAAATAATTCTATTACTCTTTTGTTGTTTTAAAAAGGCGAGTCCGTGAACAATTGCTAAAAACTCTCCAATGTTATTGGTGCCCTGCTCAAAAGGCCCTTGTTTAAATAACTTTTTCCCAGTTTTTGTGTCTACACCTTGATATTCCATTTTACCAGGATTGCCACTTGAAGCTGCATCTACGGAGATAGAGTTATAATTTGGCTTCCCTATTTTTTTAAGGGCTTCTGGTGAGAGTTGCGATTTTTGTTTTGTCCCCTTAAAGTCATTATAATTGCCGTTGTACGCTTTTTTTGCAATTTCAAAAGACTCAAAAGATTTGTATTGTGCTCCTTTATAACCATCAATGGCAGCTTTGCAATCTTTCCAAGTTTTGTAAATACCTGGTTGCTTTCCTTGCCAAACAACGTAAAATTTTTCCTTTATAGCCATTACTATTCCTGTAATAAACGCTCAATAACCTTTGGAAAATATTCGTATTCTAAATGATGTACTTTTTGAGCTATTTCTTGGTAGGTATCTTTAGGGGAAATGGTTACTTTTTGTTGTTCAATAATAGCCCCCTCATCATAATTTTCGTTCACAAAGTGAATAGTAATGCCAGTTTCAGATTCTTTATTCTCTTTTACAGCTTTATGAACGTTGTCACCATACATACCCTTTCCTCCGTATTTTGGAAGCAAAGCAGGATGTATATTTATAATCTTGTTTGGAAAACTTTTCACATATTTTTCTGGAATTTTCCACAGAAAACCTGCCAAAACAATTAAGTCAGGATTAGCGTCTTTAATCAAATTTAATACAGTATCTGAAGTACTGTAAGCCTGTTTGTTGAAGCACAAAGAACTAATATTCAACCTATTGCATCGGTCTAAAACTTTGGCATCCCTTTTGTTAGTAAGCACCATGGCTATAGTAACGTTAGGCTTTTCTTGAAAATAGTTTACTATGTTTTCAACATTAGAACCAGAACCAGAAGCAAATAGAACAATACGTTTCATGAAGAATTTTAACGTTACCGAAGTGAAATAATTTCAGAGGCTAAAATACTACTCTTGAATTTATATTTATTAAATTAGGGGACATTTTAACGACAAATAGTGTATTTAATCCAAAGTTTTTTATTTTTGCCATCAATTTAAATTTTAAAAACCAATATTATTATGTCAGACATTGCATCAAGAGTTAAAGCTATCATTGTTGATAAATTAGGAGTTGACGAAAACGAAGTGGTATCAGAAGCTAGCTTTACTAACGATTTAGGGGCAGATTCATTGGATACTGTTGAGTTGATTATGGAATTCGAGAAAGAATTTGATATTCAAATCCCTGATGATCAAGCTGAAAACATTGCTACAGTTGGCCAAGCCATAAGCTATATAGAAGAAGCTAAGTAATTTTATGATTTCTTTTTGAAAAAGATTTAATATTATCCATGCGGTAAACATGCTGCATGGATATTTTTTTTTAAATTCACTTAGCTTACATATAAATAAAACATAAGTGCAATGCAGTTAAAGCGAGTTGTAGTTACTGGATTGGGTGCTTTAACACCTATAGGTAACAATATAGAGGAGTATTGGGATGGACTGATTAATGGAAAAAGCGGTTCAGCACCTATTACATATTACGATGCAGAAAAGTTTAAGACCAAATTTGCGTGCGAACTTAAAAATTTTGACCCTGGAGTTTTTTTTGATAGAAAAGAAGCCCGTAAGCTTGATCGATTTGCCCAATATGCATTAGTTTCTTCAGATGAAGCTATTAAAGATTCTGGATTAGATTTAGATACCATAGATAAGTTTAGAGTTGGAGTTATCTGGGGTGCTGGTATTGGAGGATTGGAAACATTTCAAAATGAAGTTTTAAATTTTGCCGCTGGTGATGGTACACCAAGATTCAACCCATTTTTTATACCAAAAATGATAGCAGATATTGCTCCGGGTAATATTTCTATAAAACATGGTTTTATGGGGCCAAATTATACAACAGTTTCTGCTTGTGCGTCTTCTGCAAATGCATTAATTGATGCCTTGAATTATATACGTTTAGGTCATTGTGATGTTATTGTTACAGGAGGAAGCGAGGCTGCCGTTACCATAGCAGGTATGGGAGGGTTTGGTGCAATGCATGCGCTCTCTAAACGCAACGAAAGCCCGGAAACAGCGTCTAGACCATTTGATGCAAATAGAGACGGTTTTGTATTAGGGGAAGGAGCAGGAGCATTAATTCTTGAAGAATACGAACACGCTAAAGCAAGAGGAGCAAAAATATATGCTGAAGTTGCTGGTGGAGGAATGTCTAGTGATGCTTACCATATGACCGCTCCACACCCAGATGGAATAGGTGTTGTTCGCGTTATGGAAAACTGCCTTAGAGATGCAAATATGAGTATCGAGGAAGTTGACGCTATTAATACACATGGAACATCTACACCTTTAGGAGATGTTGCAGAGTTAAAAGCAATATCACAAGTATTTGGTGATCATGCGGAGAATATTAATATTAACTCTACAAAATCAATGACAGGGCATTTGTTAGGTGCTGCAGGCGCAATTGAGGCTATTGCTTCAATATTGTCAATGAAGCATGGAGTTGTTCCACCTACTATAAATCACACAACGATTGATGAGAATATAGACCCAAAACTAAATTTAACACTTAACAAAGCTCAGAAAAGAGAAGTTAATGTGGCTATGAGTAATACTTTTGGTTTTGGAGGACATAACGCATGTGTTGTTTTTAAAAAAATAAGCTAAGCCAATAATGAAGTTTCCCATAAAAATATTTAATTCCTATTCTAAAGTGGATAGGAATTTTTTTTTGGGACTAAATAATATTTTAGGGTTTAAACCAAAAGATATAAATGTTTACAAAAGAGCTTTTCTACATAGGTCAGTAAACAAAAAGGATAGTAACGGACACCCAATGAATTATGAACGCCTTGAGTTTCTTGGAGATTCAATGTTAGGCACTATAATTTCAAAGTATTTATATCAAGAAGTTCCCGATGGTGATGAAGGTTACCTAACCAAAATGCGTTCTAAAATTGTTAGTAGAGAGCATTTAAATGAACTTGGGAAAGATTTAAACCTTATTCAATATGTAGAAAGCAGAATACCAAAGTCTCATTTTGGAGACAACATTCATGGTAATGTTTTTGAAGCTTTAGTTGGAGCAATTTACTTGGATAGAGGTTATGTGTTTTGTGAAAAATTCATTAGTAAGCAAGTAATAGAGCCATACGTTGATATTGAACAATTAGAAGGCAAAGTTATCAGTTATAAGAGTTTGGTAATTGAGTGGTGTCAAAAACAAAAAAAGACTTTTCATTTTAACGTTTACGATGACACAGGTAATGATAGTTTAAAACATTTTGCGGTAAAATTATCAATCAATGGTGAGATTATGGCAAAAGCACGTGCTACTTCAAAGAAAAAAGCAGAAGAACGCGCCTCCAAAAGAGCTTTTTTTGCTATGCAAGACAAAATGCAAAAGAGTTAGTTTTAATAATTCACAAACTATAACGATTTCGTAACTTTTATCTTAACCGAAACCTTAAAACTAACTAGGCGGTATTAGGTAATAGTACTATATTTACCGTTTGGTACGCATTATGGCAGCAGTACACAGAATTAGTGAGGATTTTTATGAAGACTCCTATACTTTAATAGCTTTACATAGCAGTTTAGAAGATTATGCCATAGTATATGCTTTGAATCTGTACTTCAAGTCAAAGTTTGTTAGACTACGTAAAGATTTAAGTATTGCTGAGTATATGATTTTTCCTGTTTTCGAATGGAAAGACAAATTAAATGATAGGTACTGGACATTGGTGTCTAATAGAAGCCTTGAAAAAGAACAAATAAGTAGAACTGGTTTGTTTAAAGAAGAGGCCACATTTATTACTAATTATTTGTTGCCAGAATATAAAGACGTTGATTATTTTATAAAGATAGAACATGATGAAGATGAAACTTTTGCAGACGAAATAATTAAATCTCTTCTTAAAGTTGAAAAAATTAGAACAGCGTATGCTATTGAAACCAATAAATTAAAATCTAAGAACAATTTAATATATTAAAAGAATGCCAAGTAAGAAAAAAACCAAAATAGTAGCAACTTTAGGACCAGCTACTAGTAGTAAAGACGTACTTAGAAAAATGATATTGGCAGGCGTAAATGTCTTTAGAATTAATTTTTCCCATGCGGACTATGATGATGTTACCGAGCGTGTAAAATTAATTCGCGAGTTAAATGATGAGTTGGAAACCAACGTAGCAATACTTGGAGATTTACAAGGGCCAAAGCTTAGAGTGGGAGTTATGGCAGGTGAAGTTGTTGTTGCTCCTGATGATGAAATTACTTTTGTTACGGGTAAACCTTTTGAAGGAAACTCGGAACGTGTTTATATGAACTACGATAATTTTCCGAAAGATGTTAAAGCTGGAGAGCGTATTTTGTTAGATGATGGAAAATTAATGTTTGAAGTTGTTTCTACAAATAAGGAAAATGAAGTAAAAGCTAAAGTAATACAAGGTGGACCTTTAAAATCTAAGAAAGGAGTTAATCTTCCAAATACTAACATTTCATTACCAGCATTAACTGAAAAAGACGTTAAAGATGCGCTTTTTGCAATTTCGGTAGAAGTAGACTGGATAGCACTTTCGTTTGTTAGATTTAGCCAAGATTTAATTGATTTACAAAACTTAATAAAGGAAAACTCTGAAAACAAAATTCCGATTGTAGCTAAAATTGAAAAACCGGAAGCGGTAGAAAATATTGATAAAATAGTTTCTTATTGTGATGGTTTAATGGTTGCTCGTGGAGATTTAGGAGTTGAGGTTCCGGCACATGAAGTTCCGTTAATACAAAAGCAGTTAGTGTTACGTGCTAAAAAAGCAAGAATCCCAGTAATTATAGCTACCCAAATGATGGAAACTATGATTACAAGTTTAACTCCAACAAGAGCTGAAGTTAATGATGTTGCAAACTCTGTAATGGATGGGGCTGATGCTGTAATGCTTTCAGGGGAAACATCGGTTGGTAATTATCCTGTTCAAGTAATTGAAAAAATGTCTAGCATTTTACAAAGTGTGGAGGCGTCAGAACTTATTAAGGTTCCACAAGAACCACCGCATATTCGTACGAAAAGGTATATCACAAAATCGGTTTGTTATCATGCGGCTACTATGGCTAATGAAATTAAAGCAAAGGCAATTTCTACGTTGACCAATAGTGGATACACCGCTTTTCAAATATCAGCTTGGAGACCTAGTGCGCATATTTTGGTGTTTTCATCTAATCGAAGAATACTAACACAACTTAGCTTACTATGGGGTGTTAAAGCATTTTACTATGACAAGTTTGTTACCACGGATGAAACTATTGAAGATGTAAACAAAATAGCTTGTAAAAAGGGATTTTTAGAAGAAGGTGATATGCTAATTAGCTTAGCAGCAATGCCAATTAAAGATAAAGGAATGGTAAATACGTTAAGAGTTACAGAGATAGATTCATGTAATTTTTAATAGATTATAATGTAATTTTAAAACCTGTTCACACGTAAGTGAACGGGTTTTTTGTTTTTCATAATCTCGTAAGGAATCATTTTAGTAAGGGACTAATTCGAATATCTAATGATTTGTTCTTACTATGAAATTTGAATTTTATAACCCTCAATTAGGCGCTATTTTTGGTCTTACTGATGATATTAAAAAAGATGCTCAAAACTTTTCCATAACAGCAGGAGCAATTAATTTTTTATGGAACAGGAATGATGAGGATATAGAAATCCAGGTTGATGATGTCGCAATAGTATTAAAACCTAACCAATTAATTACACTAACCTACTTGCAGCATGTGTCCTATAAAAATACTCATCTGCCATTAACATCATTTTTATTTAACAGAGAGTTTTATTGTATTTCTGACCATGACAGCGAAGTTTCGTGTAATGGGATATTATTTTTTGGAACACAAGATTTACCTATAATTACAATACCGCCAAGTCAAGAGCGAAAGTTTAACACCCTTTATGAAGTTTTTGAGGATGAGTTTTCCACTCCAGATAAAATACAGGGAGATATGCTTCAAATGCTATTAAAACGGTTAATAATAATAGCTACTCGTCTAGCTAAAGAACAGTTAATAGTTAAAAAATTAGATAACGAACAAATTGATGTGGTTCGTAAGTTTAATGTTTTGGTGGATACACATTATAAAACTAAAAGAAAGGTAAGTGAGTATGCCGATTTACTTTTTAAAAGCCCCAAAACACTTTCAAATCTATTTTCGATTTATAATCAAAAAACTCCTCAACAAATAATTTTGGAACGTGTTGCTTTAGAGGCAAAACGGTTAATTAACTTCACTGATAAACAAAATCAAGAAATTGCTTACGAATTGGGTTTCAATGACCCAGCCCATTTTAGTCGTTTTTTTAAAAAAATGACCAACTTCTCTCCCTCTCAATACCGAGAAATGAATCAAATTCTCCAGTAAAGGAAATTTATACAAGCAGTCGGGAAATACGTAATAACAAGAAGGCCTCTTGGCGTCGCATCTTTGCAGTGTAATTAAAAACAGTGCAAGATGAAGAAAAGAAATACATCCATCTTTAATCTCATTGAGATTTTTGGAAAAGTCAAAAGAGCCAAGGTCAATACAATAAACATAGAAAAACATTGCGAGACAAAACATCATCACGATTTCTATTGTGATGCGGAGAAACCTTTTATATCAATTTAAATTAATAACAATATGTAGCTCTGTCAACTACATAACAAATACAAAAGAAAATCATGAGTAATTTTAATGTTCCTAAAAGAGAAGAAGTAAGTACAGCCAATCAGGCAATTTTTGATAACCTTGAAAAAGCTGTAGGTTTTGTACCTAACCTTTATGCTACATATGCGCATTCTGAAAATGCATTGGCAAACTACTTAGCATTATCAAATGCAAAAACATCATTAACTGCTAAGGAAAAAGAGGTGGTGAATTTGGCTGTTAGTCAAGTTAACAATTGTGTATACTGTTTGTCAGCACACACTGCAATTGGTAAAATGAACGGATTTAACGATGACCAAATTTTGGAATTACGTTCAGGTAAGGCATCATTCGATACTAAGTTAAGTGCTTTAGCAGGGTTGGCTAAAAATTTAACCGAAAATCGTGGTGCAGCTAGTGATGCCGTAGTTGAAAACTTTTTTAACACAGGATGGACTAAAGAAAACTTGGTAGATACAATTGTATTAGTAGGTGATAAAACCATTTCAAATTACCTACATAAAACAACAAATGTACCTGTTGATTTTCCTGTTGCTCAACCATTGGAGAGTTTAGAAGTATAATCAAAAAACAATTAATATAAATTTTAAAATTAGAAAAATGAAAAAAGTAATCGCAGTATTAGTATTAATGGTAGGTGTAGTATTTTCTGCAAGTGCCCAAGATAAAATGACCAAAACTATTGCCTTAGAACAAACCTCTGGTGAGTTTACACAAAAACAAATTACAGTTTCGGAAGGAACTTATGTTTTTGAAATTGCTAACAATGCCGTTGGTCATGATGTAGGTTTTGTTTTAGTGAAAAAAGGAAAAGACATTAGCAAGCCCGAAAATCATATTCAAACTGCATATGTGACTGAAGTTGTGGCAACTGGTAAAAAACAAAAATCTAAACCAACAACGTTGGAAAAAGGAGAGTATGTTTATTTCTGCCCAATGAACCCAACAAGTACAGATAATACCTTAACAGTAAAGTAAATAAGTGAGTGTTTTTTGGTTGAAAGCTCCGATGATAGAATTTATCATCGGGGCTTTTTTTAAGATTTATTACCCTAGTTAAAAAGAGCCTTGTGCTTTTCACTTAAAGCATCTATTTTTCTTATTTTAATGTCTTTAAAAAAGACTTCAGCAGCTTCACTTTGCAGTTGTATTTTCCCCTTAGTTAGCGGAACACTTTTGCCATCTTCTTCTATATATCTAGAGTTTTTTAAAATCATTACAACTTCACCATTTACAACATGTATACTTTTGCCATCAAAACAATAAAGGTCAAGAGTATTCCACTCATCATTCGGCTTTTCATAATTACCGCTTCTCAAGCAATAATTTCTATAAGGACTACCCATACCAATAGGTAAAAAATCCTGTGATTCATGTGCTAAAGGGTCTAAAACAGATTCGGGTTTATATGCTCTAATATCAATAGCGGAGTTAGCTTGACTCCAAAAATCTCCAGTATGCCCTTCCATAATTTGAAATTCTTGAGATAGCATCCACGATCTCCAATATTCAACTCCCATAGGACCAACGGAATGATATAGTATACCTGAATCCATTAGTAAATCTTTTCTGTAAGCCCATTTTTTATCCCCCCATTTATATTTTAATTGAAAGTGATAGTTTTCATATTCACCTTTAGTAATTAAACATCCGTAATATTCACCTGTATTTCTAATTACAACATCATCACCCTCATTAAATGTGGTGAAAACATCATAGCCAGGTTTGTTTAATCCAATAGGTTCAATGAGTTCTCCTTTTTCATTTTTTGGTTGAGAACCGTCGTATCCTGGTTGGTGCTGGTAACTTAAAAACGTATCCCATTTTGTGAGGTCTGCATCAATCAATTCATCCCAATTATGATTTTTGTAGTCGTCTTGATCTTGAGTAGTTTTTACAGAAGAACAAGAAATTGCTAAAAGAATAATGAAGGAGAATCCTACTTTGTATAAGTTCATGTTGTTTAGTTGGTTTTAATTAATTACAGATTATAATTTAGTGTTTTTCATCTATTAAGATGATAATCTTCCTAGTGATTTACAGTAGTAATATTATAAATATAGCGTTATTTTTTTATCAGTTTGCTAATGATTTAGCCATAATTTTAATAAAAATAACTGATTTTCATATATTTAAGTTAGTTAATTAGGTGTGTTGTATAGTTTTTATCCAGTTTGCATATGTGAGTAACCAGAGAAGAGTTTTTAAAACTCAAATTTCAATTGAATATCAATAGTTTTCTCTAGTGTCTTTTCTTTTGTTTTGGTATTCAGGTTTGCTAAAGAAATACCTAATAACCGAACCGAATCTTGTAACTCATCTTGATATAAAAGTTCTTTAGTAGTTTCAAAAATAAGCGCTTTTGAGGCTATAAAATAGGGCAATGTTTTACTTCTGGTTTGAAGCGTAAAGTCACTATATTTAATTTTAAGTGTAACGGTTTTTCCTGCAACATTGGCTTTTTTTAATCGTTTTTCAAGTTCTATTGCAATGTTTTTTAACCGTTCAAGCATGAAAACTTCGCTGCTTAAGTTTTCACTAAACGTGCGTTCTGCACCTAACGATTTTGGAACTCTATGTGGTTTTACTTCACTATTATGTATTCCTCTAACAACATGATAATAAAACGATCCACTTTTACCAAAATGTGTTTCCAAAAATTGAATAGATTTTTCCTTTAATTCTTTACCGGTAAAAATGCCAAGCTTATACATTTTTTCAGTTGTGACTTTTCCAACGCCATAAAATTTACGGATTTCAAGATCCTCTAAAAATTGAAGTACTTCTTCAGGGTTTACGGTTTTTTGTCCGTTGGGCTTGTTAATATCACTGGCTATTTTAGCGATAAATTTATTTATGGAAATACCAGCAGAGGCAGCTAATCCTATTTCATCGTAAATACGTTGTCTAATTTCTTTAGCAATTAAAGAGGCCGAAGGATTTCCTTTTTTATTGGTTGTTACATCTAAATAAGCCTCATCCAACGAAAGCGGTTCTACCAAGTCAGTGTAATCATAAAAAATGGTGCGTATTTGCTGTGAAATTTCTTTATAGCGACCAAATCTTGGTGGAACGAAGGTTAAGTTAGGACAATTTTTTTTAGCCAAAAACCCACTCATCGCACTACGTACGCCGTATTTTCGAGCTTCATAGTTGGCAGCGGAAACTACACCTCTAATTTCATTTCCACCTACTGCCAGTGGTTTTCCTTTTAACTCAGGGTTGTCTAATTCCTCTACAGAAGCATAGAAAGCATCCATATCTACATGAATTATTTTACGTAAAGGAACATTTATCATAATAAACAAAAGTAAACTTTATATATTTTTACATAAACGTAAATATGCTTGGATGATTGAAATTGAGAGAAAATTTTTAGTAAAATCAAATAATTATAGAGAAGCAGCTACTTCAAAGACTAGAATTGTTCAGGGGTTTTTAAATACGCATCCAGAAAGAACCGTAAGAGTTAGAATTAAAGGTGATCAAGGTTTTTTGACTATAAAAGGAAAAACAAATAAAGGAGGAACAACAAGGTTTGAATGGGAAAAGGAGATTAAGTTAAATGAAACTCAGGAGCTTTTAAAGTTGAGTGAAGAGGGTGTTGTGGACAAAGTGCGCTATGAAGTTCCTTATGGCAATCATGTTTACGAAGTCGATGAGTTTTTTGGCTCCAATGAGGGTTTAGTAATTGCAGAATTGGAACTAAATAATGAAAACGAGCATTTTGAAAAACCTGACTGGTTGGGAGAGGAAGTAACAGGAGAAGTAAAATACTATAACTCACAACTTAGCAACAAGCCATATATATCTTGGTAAGTGAAGTTTTTTAAGTACTTGGTAATATCCCCTTTTTGTTAAGTAGAGGTAAAATCGTCATATTACTTTCTTTGATAGAACCTTTTTTAAATACAAAACGTTTTTCAAACAATGTACCTTCAGCATAAAAGGTCAGGAAAAATTCATTGTTTAGTTTTAAAACTTCGTCTTGTACAAACTCTAGTTTTTCAAATGACTTAGCTTCTAAACCCTCCATGCTATGTCTTAAAGTGGCAGTTTTTGTATCACCATCGTACCCCTTAGACACTACAAAAACTAATTCAATAGGAACGTTTTTGTTATTTAAAATATAAGCGTTCCACTCGTTGGCTTTAAAATCTGGATTATACTCATGAAGAAGTACAATATGAACGTCCGTAACCTTAGGTATTTTAATGTCTTTTTTCAAAAAATCAAATTGCTTTAAAATGCACTTTTAAATTGTTCCAAAAAGCGAATGTCATTTTCACTTAACAGACGGATATCTGTTATTTGATAAAGCAACATGGCAATACGATCTATACCAACACCAAAGGCAAAACCAGAGTACTCATCCGGGTCTATTCCACAGTTTTTAAGTACATTTGGGTCTACCATACCACAACCGCCAATTTCAAGCCATCCTGTACCCTTTGTAATTCTGTAATCGGCTTCGGTTTCTAGTCCCCAGTATACATCAACTTCCGTACTTGGTTCAGTAAAAGGAAAATATGACGGACGTAAACGTATTTTTGACTGTCCAAAAAGCTCCTTTGTAAAGTGTTGTAAAGTTTGTTTTAAATCAGCAAAAGAAACATCTTTATCAATGTAAAGGCCTTCTACCTGATGAAAAAAGCAGTGCGAACGAGCAGAAATAGCTTCATTTCTATAAACCCTCCCTGGCGAAATTGTTCTAATAGGAGGCGTGTTGTTTTCCATATATCTTACCTGCACAGATGAAGTATGTGTACGTAATAAAATATCCGGATTAGTTTGAATAAAAAAGGTATCCTGCATATCTCTGGCAGGATGATATTCTGGTAAATTTAATGCGGTGAAATTATGCCAATCATCCTCAATTTCTGGTCCTTCAGAAACGTTAAAACCTATTCTCGAAAAAATATCAATAATTTGATTTTTTACAATTGAGATTGGATGTCTAGCACCAAGCTCTATAGGGTCACCAGGACGAGTTAAATCGCCATAGATACCTTCTTCTTCTTCCGTACTATTTTCAAGAGCTTCTTGAAGCAATTTTACTTTTTCAGTAGCCGCTTGTTTAAGTTGATTAATAGTTTGTCCAAACGCCTTTTTCTCTTCATTTGGTACATTTTTGAACTCAGCAAAAAAATCATTTAATAATCCTTTTTTACCTAAATATTTTATACGAAAAGCCTCAATAGCTTCTTTGTCTGAGGCAGAAAATTTTTCCACCTCTAAAATATGTTCCTTTATTGTATCAATCATAATGTAAAATGTGCCTGCAAATTTAAAACTTTTAATGCAGTTGAACTGAATTTTGAGGAAATAAGACAAGCATATTTTATTGTTAACTAGGTTTTATTGTGTCATCTATGTTTTCATTAACCCATTTAAGGCATTCATCAAAAGTGGTGAAAATATGTTTTTCTGATATTAATCCAGGAATCATGTCTACTCTTTCCATCATATATTTAGGTTGCTTAAGTAAGTCTACTAAAAGAACAGTGACGTCAGAATTATTTAAGTCTAATAATACGTCTTCCATGGCATAAAGTCCGGATTGGTCAAGATATTGCATTCTTCCCATTCGTATTATTACAGTAGATGCTGTGTCTGGTATTTGATTTGCAAGCTGTTGAAAATCGCTTGTTGAACCAAAAAATAAAGGGCCCTGAATATGCTTGATGAAAACTTTTTCGTTTAAATTTTGGGGAAAGTCTTTTTCGTCAGACCACGCTTTTTCATCAGAAAGTGATTTAACATTTGAACGTTCTGCCGTAACATCGCCCATTTTTTTCATAAACATTAGCGATGCTATTATAAGTCCAATACCAACTGCATAAACTAAATTCCATACGGAAGAAAGTATCAAAACTATCAGCATTATAACAACTTCTGAGCTAAACTTAATGGGGCCAAGTTTAACATCTTTTGGTAGACTTGGGATAGCTTTTAAGCCTTTGTAATCCATTACTCCAATACCTACCGTTACTAAAATTCCAGCTAGAACCGCTGCAGGAATTTGTGACGCAATAGGAGCAAGGGCAAGCATAATTATTAGTAACATTACACCAGCAATCATTCCTGAAAGTTTTGTTTTACCACCAGCATTTATGTTTACTACAGTTCTGATAGTAGCTCCTGCACCAGGAATACCTCCAAAAATTGCAGCAATACTATTACCTATTCCCTGGCCAATAAGCTCTTTATTTGGTTTGTGTTTTGTTTTGGTCATATTATCGGCAACAATAGAAGTAAGCAATGAATCTATTGCACCAAGGAGGGCAAGTGTTAGCGCGGTAAAAATATAAGGTGTAACAGAGCCTATATCAAGGTCTGTGAAAATACCTAAGTTGGGAGCCGGAAATCCAGAAGGAATCTCATCAATAGGGATATAATTTAGCCCAAAACCATAAGCAATACCAGAAACAACCAAAAGTGAAACTAAGGTACTTGGGATTGCAGTTGTAATTCTTTTGAAACCATATATTATAAAAATTGTAGCTAACGCCAGACCCAATTCTAGCCAATTAATATTTCGAAAAGCACGGGTGAGCACTTTAAAAGTTCCCAGAACTCCAGAGGCTTCTTTTTTTGCTAATGTTTTAGCTTCTTTGGCAATATCATTTTTGGTTATTTTTTCGGCTCTATTTATGGTTTCTTTAAAATCCTCCAAAACTAAAATACCTTCTGCTGCTTCTTCTTTTAAAATGTTTTCTAAGATTATTTCTTCCGCTTGAGGTTTAAAAGCATTAACATATGCTGTATCTTCTTCTGGATAATAACCAACCGCAGGTAAAACTTGTGTTACAAGTATTATTACACCAATAGCTGTCATAAATCCTGATACAACAGGGTAGGGAATATATTTTATATACTCTCCAACACCTACTAAGCCTAGCCCTATTTGCATTATTCCAGCAAGAAAAAATACAATTAAAATAGCTGGTAAGGCTTTTTCAATGCTACCATCGTTTATTGCAATAATACCAGCAATTACAACCATACTTACAGCAGTCATTGGAGCCGTTGGTCCAGAAATCTGTGTATTAGTACCTCCAAAAAGGGCTGCAAAAAAACTGATAAATATTGCTCCATAAAGTCCAGCGCTAGGTCCCAAACCAGAGGATACACCAAAAGCTAAAGCGAGAGGTAAAGCAACAATTCCGGCAGTAATTCCACCAAAAAAATCACCTTTTAAATTCGAAAATAAATTTTTCATAACGGTTTTTTAGGGTCATTTGCAAAGGTAAAACTATCTAATATTCAAAGTGGCTATGCAACTTGAATTCAATAAAGTAATTTTCACAAAAAACATGTAAGGCTATTTAAGGTATATAATTTTTATTAATTTATTAAAAATCTGGAGTTTTATTTTTATAAAAAAAGGCTTAGAATAATTACCCTAAGCCCTCATTATTAGCATTTTAATTTAGTTAGTAGAAGTTTACACTACCTGTGGAGATGTCATACATAGCTCCAACTATTTTAATGTCTCCACTATCTTCCATTTCCTTTAAAACAGGACTCATTTTACGAGTATTTTCAATGGTTAGCTCAATATTTTTAGCGGCAACCTCGTTCACGAAATCAATGTTTTTCGAATTTCTTAAGGAGGCATCCGAAGGCTCTGCAACGGCATCAACTGCAGGTTTTATTTTATCTAATAATATTGTAAGATTTCCTAGTTTAGCATCATCACAAGCTCCTTTTACAGCCCCACAAGCCGTATGACCTAATATCACTAATACTTTGGTTCCGGCTAATTTACATGCAAATTCAATACTTCCTAATAGATCTTCATTAACAATGTTACCAGCAACTCTTGCACTAAAAATATCTCCAACACCTTGATCAAAAATTAGTTCAGCTGACACTCTAGAATCTATACAACTAAGAACAGTTGCAAACGGATATTGTCCTCCACTAGTATCACTAACTTGCTCCAAAAGGTCACGGTCAGCTTTCGAATTTTTTACAAATCTATTATTTCCTTCTTTTAATAATTGTATCGCTATGTCTGGCGTAATTTCCGCCTGGGTTTCTTTTGTGTGTGCTTTCATGTATATGTTTTTAAGTTTTGAAATTTAAGCTGATTTTGGTCTTAGTTTAAAGAATTTAATATAACTATCGGGGTTTTCAACCACACCACGTTCTGAAACTAATTTAATATCAATATTTCTATTTTTTGCTTTTTCGGCAAAATCATCAAGAATTTCAATAATGTCATTATCTAAAAATCTAGTTTTTCTAACATCAAGTTCAAGGTAAGAATCTTCAGGTAGTTTGTCTAACTCTTTAAGAATAGCCCCTTTGTTAAAAAAAGTAACTTCCTCGGCCAGAGTCATTTTAACCCTTTGTTTACCATTACTCTTATCTTCTATGTGCAGAAAATGTGAGTTTTGATAACTTTTAATTAGAATTACTACAATTCCAACGGTAAGTCCTAAGCCAATACCCAAAAGTAAATTTCCGGTTACAACCATAGGTAGAACAGTTGCCATAAACGGAATCCATTGTTTCCATCCAGAATTGAACATGGTCATAAAGGTTGATGGTTTAGCTAACTTGAATCCTACAATTAAAAGTACCGCAGCAAGCACTGATAGTGGAATCATGTTCAATAAATTAGGAATAAGTATAATTGAAATAAGTAAAAGAAAGCCATGAATTATAGCAGATAATTTAGTTCTTCCTCCTGACTGTATGTTTGCAGAACTACGAACAATTACCTGAGTTATGGGTAGACCACCAATTAATCCGGAAACTATGTTACCAGCACCTTGAGCAAATAGTTCTCTATTGGTTGGGGTAACATTTTTATGAGGGTCAAGCTTGTCCGTTGCTTCAACACATAATAGTGTTTCTAAACTTGCTACTAATGCAATGGTAAATGCTATTACCCAAACTTCAGGATTGGTTATTGCACTAAAATCAGGGAAGCTAAATTGCGCAAGAAAAGAAGCAGCATCTTCTGGCACTGGGACACTTACCAACTCTGATATTTTTAAAGTTTCATCAGATTTGGTTAGCACGAAATATACAATACCAATCGCTACAGCGACTAAAGGCCCTTGTATAACTTGAAATATTTTTCCTTTTTTAGATAAAACACTTCCCCATAAAATTAGTATGGCTAAACTAATAACACCTATTATTGTAGACCCTGTGCTAAAATTAGCAAAATTAAATAGGCTAGCGCCTTTTTCTATTCCAAAGAAAACAGGTATTTGTTTCAAAATTATAATGATACCAATACCCGTTAGCATACCTTTAATTACGGAAGACGGAAAATAGTACGCTATAATACCAGCTTTTAGTAAGCCAAGAATTAACTGAATAATTCCACCTAATACTACAGCAACCAGAAAAACTTCATAACTACCTAAAGAGCTAATCGCGGTTAATACTATAGCTGCTAAACCAGCTGCAGGACCACTTACTCCAATTTTAGAACCAGAAAGCCCACCTACAACGATACCTCCAACAATACCAGCTATTAAACCAGAAAAAAGAGGAGCTCCACTAGCAAGAGCAATACCTAAACATAAAGGTAATGCAACAAAAAATACGACGACACTTGCTGGAATGTCATTTTTAATATATTTAAACATACGTAAAAAAGTTAGTAGCCCATATATACAAGGTATAACAGACTATATTTTTAATTATTTGATTGAAAATGATTTGAAAAAACTAGATGTCTAGTTTTGGCGGGGGGAGAACAATGTCTTCACTATGTACATAACTTGTAAGCATATAGGAAGTAGAGATTATGGTTTTTTCTTCCAGCGGTAAAGAAATTACGGTTGGATTACTACTAATAATAACGTCTTCTTCATCCATGACATCTATCTCTTTCTTTTTATTTTCTTTCTTGTTTTCCTCATCGTTAAGTTCCATCATAGCAATAGAACAGCTATCGTTACTATCCAACAATTGCACAATAGTTGGAGATACGATAACAACAAAAAGAAAAAAAGATAGTAAAGAAAGGATGTTAGTCCGTTTCATTTGTAATTTAAAATTTGTGTAAATATAACGGTATTCGCTAATAAAAAAGTTAAGAAAACTCTAAAAATCTTTTAACAGTTTAATGTCTTCAGCTTGAATCCAACCTGTTTTTCCATTTGCAATTTTAATTTTTTTCCAATCGTTTAATTGATCAAGTACAAAAATTTTTGCGCCTGAGTGCAGTTTAAATACCTCTTGTCCGCTTGAATTGGGGTCAGATTTAATATTTACCTCATCAACAAAAACGATAGCTGGTTGATTTTTATTAAAATCATTGTATTGCATAAACGCAAACAAAAGAGCTATAATTGTAAACGAAATACATACGAGACTTGTTATAAAAGCTATTCTTTTTGATGAGGAATAATCAAAATAATAAAAGGCAATATAGCAAAATACAAATAGTAACATACCCGTAATAGCCGTATATGCCCATTGATCAAAGGAAAGGAAATTTACTACATTGTCGTAAATTTTTGAAAGTCCTGTTTCAGGAAGAGCCTCAATAGCATCTAAGGTCATATTTTGAGCATAACTCAGATTGTTTAGGATTTCAGAATCATTTGGTTTTAGAAGTAGCGCCTTTTCGTAGTAATATATGCTTGGTGCAATTTTATTGAGTTTATAGTAAGCGTTACCTAAATTGTAGTAGAGTTCTGCAGAATGTTGACCGTTTTCAATAATTTGTTCATAAGAAGAAACAGCGTTTTCAAACTCACCCTCATTATATGCTGTGGTTGCTTGGTTGAAGAGAGCCTCATTTTGAGCAATTCCAAGAAAGCTTAAACCAAATACTAAAAGATTTAATATACCTTTAAACATAATTACAATTGCTTATCTATTAATGAAATTACATCACTTGCAGAATCGTAATCTTGATTCATTTGAACATCTGAAAAAGGGCTATATCTAGCCATTTCACAGTTTTTAAGTAAATTAATAAAGGCATTTATTTGAGCATCATCAATTTGCTTTTCAGACAATAAGCTAGATATTTTTTCTTTGCTAAACTCAAACGTTTCTATTTTGAGTTTTGCCTTTAAATAATTGTGCAACGCTTTTTCTAAGGCAACATAAAAAGAATCTTTATTTCCGAGTTCCTTCTTAGCTTTAGATAAAAACTTACGAGCAAGTTTGTTTGCTTTTTTAATTTTATTACCAATTACATCACTTGCCATGGCATTTCTTTTCTTAAGAACAACAATGGTTATTGGAATTAACAGTAAGGGCAATAACAGCCATAGGAAAAAGAGGAGAGAACCAAAGAAATAATTATCGCCAATTGCTTTTAAGTTTGGAGTTAATTTTATAAAATTAAATTGATTACCAGTACTTACAACTGCTTGTTTACTAACGGAATTATTTCCGGATACATTAGAATTACTATTTGTTGGTCCGTTTAAAACGTTAATAATAATTTCATCAGAATCAATAGTAACATATTCCTCTGTTTTAGGGTTGAAATAACTAAATGAAATAGGAGGAATAGGATATTTGCCCTTAAACTCAGGAACAATGGTATATTGATTGCTTACTTTACCTTGCATTCCTGATATTGTAGTGCGGACACCTTCAACAAATTCTGGATCATAAACTTCTAGCGAACTTGGTAAGTTTGGTTCTGGTAATTGAAAAAGTTTTAAGTTTCCTTTTCCACTAATTTCAACTTTTGCTTGCAATGATTCTGAGGCGTTGAGCTCTGTTTTACTTGCTGTAACCGAAAAGTCAAAATCACCAACAGCGCCTCCAAAGTCACTTGGCCTTCCAGCTAAAGGAAGTTCTTTTACAGTAATGGTACGTTTACCTGCGGCAATATTTTTATTGGTTTGAGAGTAAAGTGGTCTTCCAAAAAAATCTCGCTTATTAATAGGTACATCAACGGTAACTTCAATTGAAAACGGTTCAATGTTTAATTTTCCGGACTTTTGAGGATAAAGAACAACTCTTTTTAATGGAACATAGCGGTACGGCTTTCCTTTATATGTTCCGTTTTGCCAATTTGCTCTAGATATCTGAATGTCTTGACTCCAAAAGTTGTTATACTTTGGATTATCTAAAGGTCTATAGTTTGAAATTCTTATAGACGGACTTACATAAAGTTTATATACAACGCTAATTGCTTCATTTAAATAAGGACTTGCCTTAGAAACTTCGGCTATTAAGTGAAGGTTGTCATCCGCAATATCATCAACAGTCATTTGGTCACTAGGCTTATCTACTGCTGATGTAACGGTAATAGTTTTAGGAATAGACTTGTATGTTTTTCCAGAAATAACAATGGTTGCCTGTTGGATTGTAAATTTCCCTTTTGCGGTAGGCGCTAATGTATACGAATAGGTTTTTGAAAAGCTTCTAACTCCGTTTACCCATGAGGAACTTATAGATTGCGATGGCCCCATTAAAACCCTAAACCCGTTAAAATTTGGAGGGTTAAAATTATCACCATCCTTATTCATTGTAAAGTCTACTCTTAAACGCTCATTTAAGCCTAATTTTGGTTTACTAACCTTTATTTCAAAAGTGACTGCCCCACCATCCTGAGCCTTTAGGGAAAAGACAAAACATAGTAACGAAAGTATAACGAAACAGCGTTTAAGCATTAATATGTTACCAATCTTTCTCATTCTTTACTTTAACTCCTTTTACCTTTTTAGCATCAATTTTATCTTGAACCTTTTTTTCTTCGTTTTGCATGGCTTCTAGCAAGTTTTGAATTTGCTGTTTAGATAATTGATTAGGTCTAGGTTGAGGTTGTTCTTGAGGCTTATCTCCTTTTTTATCCTTTGGCTGCTTTTCTTCCTCTTTCTTTTTATCTCCATCCCCTTCTTTATTATCCTCTTTATCTTTTTGGTCTTTTTGATCCCCTTCGTCTCCTTTATCCTTTTGATCCTTTTGATCTTGATTTTCCTTATCCTGATCTTTGTTATCTTCCTTTTTGTCCTCCTTATCTTTTTGATCCTGGTTTTTGTCGTCTTGATTTTTGTCTTGATTCTTCTCGTCTTCTTCCTGCTGTTTTTTAAGCAGTTCTTTGGCAAGTGCTAAATTATAACGGGTTTCTTCATCAGTAGGATTATTACGAAGGGCTTGCTTATAAGCCTCAACCGCTTTTTCGTATTCTTTACGTTTCATAAAAACGTTACCCATATTATGGTAAGCTTTATGTTTTTCCGGTTTGCTAGTTGCTTTTTCTCCCGCTTGCTTAAAACGTCCAAAAGCTTCACTATAAGTTTCGTTGGTATAATAGGCGTTTCCTAAATTGTAGGAAGCATTACTATTTTCGCCATTTTTAGAGATTGCTTTTCTATAATCTGCTTCAGCCTCAGCAAATTTATTTTGGTCCAAGTTTTTATTTCCTTCCCATGTGTAATTATTGGAAGATTTAATTGCTTTTTGCTTGGCTTTATCATCTTCTTCTTGACTAAAACCTAACAAACATGTAAAAAGTAAAACCGTTAATGTTATAATATGCTTCATTTTATTCAACAGTTTTTTCGTTAAATAAATTCAATTTTTTCAACCACTTGGTTTTTCGATCTAACAAAAATATATCCAAAAATAAGATTAAAAGTCCAACACCTAAAAACCATTGGTATTGATCTTTGTATTCTGAAAATTGTTTAGATTCAAACTCTGTTTTATCCATTTGATTTAGCTGCTCAGTAATAATTGTAACCGCAGCCTCAGTATTTGCACCGTCAATATATTCTCCGTCACCATCGCTTGCAATATCTTCTAATATAGTTTGATTTAGTTTAGTGATAACAACTTCTCCTTCTAAATCCTTTTTCAAGGTTTGCAAAACACCATTTTTCTTAATAGGTATTGGCGCTCCTTTTGCTTTTCCAACTCCAATGGTAAATATTCTAATACCTTCATTTTTGGCATCTTCTACTGCTGAAAGAGTGGAGTTTTCTGAGTGGTCTTCTCCGTCTGAAATAATAAAAAGTACTCTGTTGGTTTGCTCTTCATCATTGTAATAAGTGGTCGCTAAGTTTATGGCTTCATTAATAGCAGTTCCTTGAGAGGTAAGCATATCTGTATTCATGCTCTGAAGGAACATTTTGGCAGCACCATAATCCGTTGTAATAGGTAGTTGAGGATATGCTTGACCCGCATAGGCAATAATACCAATACGATCACTAGCCAAATTATTTATGATTTCTGAAACTAATCTTTTAGCTTTCTCTAAACGATTTGGAGCAATATCTTCGGCAAGCATACTTTTAGAAACATCTAAAGCAAAAACAATATCTACCCCTTCTCGTTTTACGGTTTCTAATTTTGTTCCAATTTTTGGATTTACTAGCGCTATAATTAATAAAGAAAGACCAATTAAAAAGAAGATGAGTTTAAGTGTAGATTTAAAGCTTGAACGTTCTGGGGTTAGCCTTTTTAATAAGGGTAGTTCAGCAAATTTTTTCTGAGTTCTCTTTTTCCAAAATAATAGTAGCACAAAAAGAACCACTATCACTGGAACAATGCAGAGCAAATAAAAATATATTTTTTCGTCTAACTGAATCATAATTTATATAAAACTCCTAAAAATAGTATTTCGTAATATCCATTCTATCACTAATAAACCTAGTGCTAAAAGCACCCATGGTCTAAATTTTTCTTCGTATTTATGATATTTAAACTCTTCAATTTCGGTTTTTTCAAGTTTATTTATTTCATCATAAATGGCTTCTAGTTTTTTATTATTTGTTGCTCTAAAGTATTTACCTCCAGTAAGTTTGGCAATATCTTTTAACAAATCTTCATCAATTTTTACTTCTGATAATCCATATCTAAATGATCCATCAGCGTTATAAGCAATTGGAGAGAGAGCGTTACCATTAGTTCCAAGTCCAATAGTGTATGTTTTTATACCAAATTCTACAGCTAAATCAGCAGCTGTTTGAGGTTCAATAAAACCAGAGTTATTTACCCCATCAGTTAAAAGTATAATGATTTTACTTTTTGCTTTACTTTCTTTTAAACGATTTACTGATGTTGCCAAGCCCATACCAATAGCAGTACCATCATTTAATTGTCCGTAACTAATTTCTTTTAGGGTTCTTAAAGCAATAGATTTGTCACTAGTGACTGGGGTTTTAGTATAGCTTTCTCCTGCATATACTACAAGTCCAATACGATCATTCGGGCGTTTTTTAATAAAGTCCGCAGCTACTTCTTTTAAAGCAGATAATCTATTTGGCTTTAGGTCTCGTCCCAGCATACTGGAAGAGACGTCTATTGCCATAACAATGTCAATACCTTTAGTTGTTTTAGTTTTTGTTGAAATTTCTTCGGTTTGAGGTCTTGCTAGCGCAACAATTACTGCTGTCAATGCCAATAGTCTTAATAAAAAAAGAAGAGGCTTAATTTTTGGCAAAAAGCTGGAATACGTAAATCCTTTTATACTTGATATTTTTAACGAAGCATTTTGCTCTTTACGTTTAAAAAAATACCACAGCAAGGCAACTGGAAGTAGTAAAAACAACCAAAATAACTCAGGATTAGCAAATGATATATTTTCTAACATTTATATAGCCGATTTTACATCTACCGAGGTTAATATTCTATCTATAATCTGTTGAGCATACGGATTATCATCAATGTATTTTAAAAATACAACTTGATGAAACCCTTTTCCGCCAAAGCTTAAAATCACATACTTTCCTGTAAGAAGTTCTTTTGAACCAGGAACTTTAAATTTTCCACTTCCGTAAACTTTAAGTCCTTTGACAGCAGATACAGTTGTAAATTCTTCTTGTTTTGTTGTAATATTTTTAACGCCAGAGTTTTCTAGACTTTTAATAAAATCTTCAACTGCTTTTTCATGGTCGGGTTCTACCTCTTGTGTATAGGTGGAAGACATGGTGCTAACATGAACTAAGCCTTCTCCGTTTAGCTCAAAAGTTTGCATTTCTTTAATTTGAGCTTTAGCTTCAGGAGGAAGTTTTACTTCTTGACGGATAAGAACATCAGGTGTTTCAATACTTATTGGTGGAAAACCATATGAGCTAGTTACCCATTCTCCTTCGAGCAACCTTTTTGTTGGATGTCCCAACAAGGTGTCTTTTGAATACTCAAAACCGTAATATGCAAATAATGAGGTAATAGATATTATTACTGCAGCGGCTGCGGCAATGCCAATATAAACTAGTTTTTTCTTTTGTTTTTTTCTTGCAAGCTCTTCTTGATATTCAGCTTCTTCTAATAGTTCTTCAACAGTAGGTTCTGGAATAGCTTCTTTTGTTTTTATAACTATTTGTTCAACCGACTTTCGATCTTGTTCGGCGACTGATGTTTCTGGTTTTGATTTCGCAAATTTTACTAAATCTGCAGTTTGTAATATTCTTTTAAATTGATATAGAGTGTCTTTGTCTAAATCTAATTTACCAGAATCCTTAAGAAGTTCTAAACGGTCTATTAATTGATCCGTTGTACTTTCTAAGGCAGAAACTTTTACATCTTCTTCTAGATAAGACCTTACAATGTCAGTTAATTCTGAGTAGTACTTTTTGTATTCGTCTTGAATTAAATATTTGGAGTTTTCAAGATTTTTTAATTCTAGCAGTGCTCTATCGTATGGAGGTAGTAAAGCTACTTTTTCTTCCTCAGTTAATGGTTTTTCACGAATTACAAACCAATATAGTAAAGCAAGCAAAATTAAAAGTCCACAAAAAATCCATAACCCTAATCTTAAGTACTCACCACTACTTTTTTCAACTTCAATTAGAGGTTTAATATCATACATTTTTTGAGCAGTGGTGTCTACAGCCACCGTTGCAACGTTTACTTGTAGAGAGTCTGTAAAAAATGCTTTTCCATTAATTTCAATACGCTGAGCAGGTAGTTTGTATACTCCAGAATCAAACTGAGTTAATGCATAAATTTTTTGAAGTGTAATTCTATTTTTTTTACGAGTGGTGTCCGTCTTATAAGCTTCAACAGTTTCTAAGGGTGAAAAAGTTTGACCTTCAGGAAAAATCACTAAATCGGTAGAATCAGCCTCAACTGTAATTTTAAAATTAATTTGCTCACCAATTTTTATAGCTGTAGTGTCTACATTGGTTTTTACAGTTGGCGCATTTTGAGAAAAACCAATAAAACTACATGCAAAAAACAAGCACAAAAATGCATGTAGCTTATAGCTCCAAACAACATTTTTACTATTTATTTTTTTACTTTTCATCCTCTTCGCTTAAAATAGCCTAGCAATTTTTTTACATAACTTTCGTCTACTCGGCAACTAATAACACCACAACCAGATTTTGCAAATGTGTTTTTATAATATTCCACATGCTCAGAATGATACTTTTCATACGCCGCTCGCACTTTTTTTGACTGGGTGTTAATCACCTTACGTTCACCAGTTTCAGTATCTTCCATTTGAACCATACCAATGTTAGGAATTGTTTCCTCTCTTTGATCATATACTCTTATACCTGTAACATCATGTTTGTTACCTGTAATTTTTAATGTCGTCTCATAATCATCTGCAATGAAGTCGGAAAGCATAAATACAATTGCTTTTTTCTTCATTACATTGGTAAGATATTTTAGTGCTCCAGCAATATTTGTTTTATTACTTTTTGGTTTAAACTCTAGTAATTCTCGTATTATACGGAGCACATGACTTTTTCCTTTTTTAGGAGGAATAAAAAGCTCAATTTCATCTGAAAATAAAATCAGGCCAACTTTATCATTATTTTGAAGTGCCGAAAAAGCTAAGGTTGCGGATATTTCGGTAATAATATCTTTTTTAAATTGATTTGATGTTCCAAAGAATTCTGACCCACTAACATCAGCCATTAACATCATAGTTAGTTCTCGTTCTTCCTCAAAAACTTTAATGTAAGGTTCATTATATCTGGCGGTAACATTCCAATCAATGTTTCTAACATCATCACCAAATTGATACTGACGAACTTCGCTAAAAGTCATACCGCGACCTTTAAAAGTAGAATGATATTCTCCTCCAAAAATATGATCAGAAAGACGCCGTGTCTTTATCTCAATTTTGCGAACTTTTTTAAGTAATTCTTTAGTATCCATTAGTATTAGGGTCTCTGGTTATAAAAATTTGCAGCGACTACCTTAAAATTGTTAAATGTATCGATGTTTATTCAGCATTACGTTTCTTTTTGTAAAGAAAGTGAAGCCTATGGTTATGGTGGTTAAAAGTTTTAAGGAACTTCTATTTCATTTACAATTTTGTTTATGATTTCTTCAGAGGTAATATTTTCTGCTTCCGCTTCGTATGTGATTCCAATACGGTGTCTAAGCACATCATGAACAACAGCTCTAACATCTTCTGGAACAACATAACCTCTACGTTTAATAAAGGCATAGCATTTTGCAGCATTGCCTAAATTAATACTACCTCTAGGTGATGCTCCAAAATTTATTAAAGGTTTTAAATCTTCTAAATTGTATTTTTCGGGATATCGGGTTGCAAAAATAATGTCGAGAATATATTTCTCAATTTTCTCGTCCATATAAACCTCTCTTACCGCTTTTTGAGCACTTAAAATTTGTTCTACACTAACAACAGGGTTTACTTCTTCAAATCCACCTTTTAAATTTTGCCTCATTATTAACTGTTCCTCATTAAGTTTAGGATAGTCAATCACAGTTTTAAGCATAAAACGGTCTACTTGTGCTTCTGGTAATGGGTAAGTTCCTTCCTGTTCCACAGGGTTCTGGGTAGCCATCACTAAAAACGGTTTGTCTAAAACAAAAGTCTCATCGCCTATGGTTACCTGTTTTTCTTGCATAGCTTCTAAAAGAGCGGATTGTACTTTAGCAGGAGCACGGTTAATTTCATCAGCAAGCACAAAATTTGCAAAAATTGGACCTTTTTTAATGGAAAAATCGTTTTCTTTTATATTATAGATTAATGTACCAACAACATCTGCGGGTAATAAATCTGGCGTAAATTGGATTCTACTAAAACTTCCTTTCACAGCTTTGGAAAGGGTATTTATGGCAAGTGTTTTTGCAAGACCTGGTACACCTTCTAAAAGAATATGTCCCTGCCCTAGAAGACCAATTAGTAATCTCTCCACCATATACTTTTGACCAACAATTACTTTGTTCATTTCAAGCATAAGAAGGTCAATAAAAGCGCTCTCTTTTGTAATTTTTTCGTTTACAGCGCTAATGTCTACCGTAGTATTTTCTTCCATAAATTGTAATAATTTTAATCAGGTTTTTATTTAAAATTAACCTTAGCCGCAAATTGAAAATTTATTCACTGTTTAGCTGTTAACAATTGGTTAAAAATTGAGCAAACTAAGTATTTTTTGGCAAGTTTTTAAGGTAATTCTTTTTAATTTCACAAACTAGGGTAAAAATGATGTGTTATTTATAATGATTTTACTCTGGCAGATTTTTTTAATATCTAAAAAGATAAGTTACTTAAATGGTTAAAAATGCTTTAATTACTGGGGCAACAAGTGGAATCGGGAAATCTACGGCTGAATTGTTTGCTGAACATAATATTAATTTAATTTTATGTGGTCGCAGACAAGAACGATTACAAGATTTACAGGAGCAGCTGAGTTCAAAAACTAAAGTACATACTTTAAACTTTGATATCCGCAGTAAAGGTGAAGTTTTTAATGCGATTAACAGCCTGCCAACTGAGTTTTCCAATATTGATATATTAGTTAATAACGCTGGTAATGCGCATGGTTTGGATGCCATTGATACTGGTAATATTGATGATTGGGATGCAATGATGGATATTAATGTTAAAGGGTTGTTATATGTTTCGAAAGCGGTAATTCCTAAAATGGTAAATCAAAAATCTGGGCATGTTATTAATATTGGTTCCACAGCAGGAAAAGAAGTTTATCCTAACGGAAACGTGTACTGTGCCAGTAAGCACGCAGTAGATGCCATAAACAAGGGTATGCGAATAGATTTAAATCAGTATGGTATTCGGGTGGGAGCTATTAACCCTGGACTTGTGGAAACAGAATTTAGCAATGTTCGCTTTAAAGGAGATAGTAAAAGAGCTGATGATGTATATAAAGGGTTTGAGCCCTTGAAACCAGAAGATATCGCTGATATCATTTATTTTGCTATTAGTAGACCATATCATGTAAATATTGCCGATTTAGTAGTAATGCCAACTGCCCAGGCAAGCAGCACTATTGTGAACAAGAAATTATGATTAATAAACGCCTTCTAGTAAAAAATTTACTTGCTCATAATGATGAAAACAGTTTTTATGATAAAAAACGATTCATAAATATTGGACAAAAAGAAGGTAAAGCTAAGTTTTTAAAGCATGTATGCGCTCTAGCAAATAGTAATCCATATAATAGTTCTTTTATTGTAGTTGGTGTTGAAGATGAAGATAACAGAATTGTAGGAGTTGATTTTTTTGATGATAGTAAAATTCAAAATCTTGTAAATGCATATCTAGACAACCCACCTATTATTTCATACGAAAACATTCCTTTTCCGCATTTGCCAGAAGGAAAAGTTGTTGGTCTTGTAACAATAAAATCCAATGGAAAAGTTTGCGCTCTGCGTAAAAATATTTGGAAATATTATGGAGGCGCGGTTTTTTTCAGAGAAGGGAGCATTAGTCTTCCAAAAGCATATGGAATAGAGTTAAAAGATATAAACTCTGAAGCAGTTGCGAACATAGAATTACATGCGAGAAACAATATAGAACTTACCCTTGATGGCGTAATTGATTTTATAAATAATAGACATAAAGATTTAGCTAGTAGCTATAAAGTTTTTAAAGAACAGTTTGTTGTCTGCTGGGCGGGGAACATTAAAAAAGTAAAAGACCAAACCTATTATTCCAGAGTAGACATTGAGCTTATTAATGAACAGGTGAAACTTTTTTATTCTGCATTAGATGAAGTAACAATTTCATATGATGAGCACTCGTTTAGTACTATGGAATATGTGCAATTAGGTTTAAGCAAAAAACAAAAGTATTATCCATTAGAAAAAGTGATAATCACCTTTGAAGATAATGGTGTTTATCAAATACAAAGCGATATTGTTTTTGAGCCACCGCAGTTTAATAAAAAAACATTACACCACATCTATAACAGTAACAATGTTATTTTAGATAAGCTGGTTGCAAATATTCCTTTAAATGCTGCTGAAGAAAAAGACTTAAAACATTTACCAGACACTTATTTACTTTGCTATTTGAATGGAAATGGATTTGAAGAAGCAAAAGATAAAATGGAACTAGCAAGACCCTTATTAAAGAAAAAATATATAAAAGTGTATGAATCTTTGAAAGAGTCATTAAGAGTACTTAGAAAAGTTAAATATAAATAAGGGTTACTCTGAAACCTTGAAAGAGCTAATAGAAAAATAGGTTTTGGAAACATCTGTACAAAGCATTTCTTTTGCCGTAGCCTCTATTACCGTACTTGGTTGAATGTTTTCTGGTGACAATAAAAAGGAGATTAATATTTTTTCTCTATTATGAGGAGTGTTAACTATATTTCTTCCTCTTTTTAATAATTGAAGAACCTCTACAAGCACAACATTTTTTTTAGCAGATTCGCATATATCGTATTCTGTATCGTAAATGGTTATTATTTTTAGTTTAAAAACTACTTCTCCTGGATTTTCACTTATCAATTCTGGTAATGTTGTAGTGTTTGAGCTATTGTTTTTTTCTTCAATAAGGTTTTTGTCTGCCGCAGTGCAGTTTAAGTATAAGACAGAAATCATTGCTAGAAAAGGTAATTTGATACTGTTGAAAATCATTTGTTAAATAAATAGAATAAAAGGCACGGTGATCCGTGCCCATTATCTAGGTTAGTGTTGTTTATTGTTTTACAATGTTAAAGCTTTTGTTAATTGTTGCTCCAGTAATTTTTACGATGTACATTCCTCTAGATTTGTTGGAAGCATCCCAGCTAAACGCTCTAGAAGCATTAATTTTAGTTTGTTGGTGAACAAGTTGTCCGGATAAATTAAATACTTGTAGGGTTACTTTTTCCTCAACTACATCTTTTAAGGAAAAATGAAATGAATTAGCAGATGGGTTGGGCCATACCGTTGTAATAATATCTGCTTTTACTTCCAATAAATTTTGACTTTCCAAAGCGTTTTCAGCAATTTCAGAAGGATTAGTAGCCATTGGAGCACTTACAGTTTCAACATTTCCAAATATTTGAAAAACTAAATCTTCAGGCTCACCTCCTAAAGCTAAAGAGTGTGTTGTCCAATCTACAGCTCCTGTTCCAAATAAATCTCCAGAATCTTTAAAAGTGGATTCGTTTCCAATTGCAGTAGCTTGAGTAAACCAAAACCACTGTTGTGCATTATCTCCAAAATCTAAATTGGTGTATACGGATAACCAATATGCTCCACTTGTTAATTCTTGTTCGTCGGGAAGAGTGAGATTAAGATTGTAATCGCTTGGCTCAGAATCTGGAATAATAGCCCCACTATTATAAATTTCTTGACCAGGTATTCCGTTGTTATTTTCGTAAATTATAACTGTAGCACTAGTAATTGCAGGAGCATTATTTGCAGCTCCATTAGCAATTATGTTTTTAATTGTCCATGTGCTGCCCTCTGGAATAAAAAAATCGTCTGCTGATTGCGCTATAGCCCCACCAAAATCTATAAAATTTTGAGAAGGGGCACTACCAGTAACAACATCATTTTGAGAGTAAATGGCGGGTTCAATAACATTTACTGTAAAACCTTCAGAAACTTGTTCTTTACCTGAGGTAGCTTTTAAACCAATTGCAGCACTTCCTTCGGTATCTGGTTTAAGAATAGCAATTGTTATGGTATTTTTATTTAATACTGCAGATATTAAATCGGGATTACTATTGGTTAATTCGATATTTATTTCAGCTCTTTTTTTACTACTTACAAACAAATCGGTAATATCAACCTCAAAAGATTCACTATTTATAGCAACCGTTTTATCGGCTAACAAATAATCGACTCTAAGTTTAGGCTCCGGTCTGGGCCTAACATAGTAATTAGCACTATAAACACCATTTCCATGTATTGCGGCGGCCACGAAGCCATCAGCCCTAGTACGTACTTGAGCAACAACTCCGTTTCCTATTTTAACAGGCTCTTTGTACCAATATGTTCGTTTGCCTTGTAATTCATAAGTGAAATATAGGCCAGTACTGGTTCCAACAAAATAACCATCGTTTTTGCCGTTCATAGCAAACCATCTTAAGGAAGGGCCATTACCAGAACCGTCTCTATTTTCTTCAAGATTACCGCTAATATCCTTCCATGTTTCACCCGCATTTTTTGTCATAAATAAACTTGGAATACCATAATTAGAAAACACGATAAATACTCTATCCGGATTTTTAGGGTCAACGTAAATATTATTGATGTTTCCTTCGGGAAGTCCTTTTCCTGTTGAGATATCTACAGCTTCTTGGTCATCAATGTTAGCATTTTCTACTTTAAAAACTTTTCCAGAATCTGTTCCATAATAAAGTCTGCTTGCTATTGGGTATTTAGAAATGTCTAATGCTGTAATAAAAGAACCATCAGGTGTAACAGTTTGTTTTTGTTCTACCCAATTTACAGAAGCGGGAGCATTAGAAAAAAGAGGAATTTCATCTAAGTTGTTATTTCTCCATATGCGATTACCTGCAGGCATGTACATTACATTATCGTTAATGGGGTCTAATATGAACGGAGCAACAAAATCAAAATTAGAAGCTCCTGCTGGAGTAACTCTTGTAAAGGTTTCAAACTCTCCACTTTCATTAAAATTCAGACGGTATAGATTTCCAAATTGAGCTGATACATAACGGGTAAGTCCTCCGTCTGCAATAGCGTTGTATGACCCATCGCCGCCAAAATCTTCAATCCAAGGGTCATTTACATTTTCGGAATTGGTGTACCAGGTTCCATTATCTTGAAAACCTGCTAAAAGGTCATCACTATTTCCTTCGGGATCAAAAGAAAAAGCATAGGGTTGGGTTGTAATGTAGCCGTTGTTTAAAGATGTCCATGAAACAAATTGATCTGTTATTGAAATATCTTCAGTTAGCTGAACACCACCATCATTTGATGATATCGCTTTGTTAGGGTTTGATGGAAAAAACACTAAATTGTGTTGATCTGGATGGTGATTAGGGTATAAAGCAAAGCTATCAGCTAGGTTTGTATATCCGCCAATCCAACTATCAAAACCGGCAGGAGTTGTAAAACCTGTAATGGAGCGATAAAGATTGGTCCCACCTAAAAAAATTAAATCTGGATTTGTAGGGTGAACTTTTATAATCATATTATAGGCTCCTTGTAAGTTGAGGTTACCAGCTCTTCCTCCGATTGTTGTAGGTAGGTTTAGGCTTAAATCCACCCATTGTTCCTCTGGAGTGGGTGCATTAGCTTGATACCTCCATAAAAATGCTTCAGAAAAACTAGCTGCGTTATAAGAAAAAAAGTAAATTCTATTTTCATCAGATGGGTCAAAAGCCATAACCGTTCTTCCATAACTAGGAACAATGTCGGCTGGCGTTATATTGGTCCAATCTGTACCATTATCGGAAGTGTAAAAACCAGCATTATCACCTCCAAAGATATCTACCGTTGCATAAATTTTACCAGAAGGAGTAATCATTACTTCGGTTTGACTATCACGAGCACTGGGTAAAACTTCAGCGAAGTTTCTTCCTCCATTTTCTGAGCGATAAAGACCTTCAAAAGTGGCAGCATACAAATCTCCATCTTTTGGGTCTACTGCAACACTATTAATAATATCTAATGAGGTAATGGCTGTTAAATCATCGTCATTAGAATTTTTAAGTCTAAAAAATGACTGTCCATTGTTTTTGGATTTGTAGATACCAGTACCTGTATAAAATGCACCAGCAGCAGAAGCAGAATTTCCATAACGTTCACCAGATGCATAATACCATATATGGCCTTTGCCTTGCCTCGGATCCTGAACTATTGACGTAATGCTGGGAGATTGTTTGTTTTTAGTAACTTTTTTCCAAGTTTGTCCGGAATCTGTTGAGCGCCAAAGCCCACCAGAAACACCTCCGGCGAGTATAATGTTTTCGTTATTGCGGTCAATTGCAAGAGCTCTTGTTCTGCCGCCAACATTACCAGGTCCTCTATTTTTCCATCTTGTAAACTTACTTTTTGATGAAGTTTCGGCAGATTTATTTGTTGCCTCAATTTCAAGGTTTCGTTCTTGAATTTTACTTGAAAATGCAGCTTCCATTAATTGGATGTTTTCAGGCAGCTTTTTGGTGAAAGGGTTTCTTAACATTCGTTGTTCATAGTTCCAACGATCCATTGCGCGATCCCCAATGGCTTTAGGTTTTAGCCCTACGGGACCTGTTTTACTATCATAAATTTTAGATTGCTTGTATAACGAATGTCCCTTTTGAGGCTCATCATTATGAGACTTTTTTAAATTTTGAGAGTTAACAGATAGTACAGTTAATAGCAATGGAGTTAGAACAAAAAAACGCAAAGCGCTTTTTCTAAGTAATTTTGTTTTCATACATGTTTTTATTTTAATTAGCCGTAGGAAAAATAGCAATAAAAATTTTAAAATGTAGTATTTGTTCTACAAATAATGTTTAATTTTTTATATGCAAGCAATTGATTTATAATTTCAAATTTTTTGTATTGTAGGATGTTTGATAAAAAAAAGAACCATCATTCGAAAACTAAAATGACGGTTCTTTTTTAGGAGCTATGAATGAGATTATGGCTATCCACATTTGGATGATCCGCAATCTTTACAGGTAAGACATCCTTCTTGGTATATAAGATTCATAGAATTACAATTCGTACATTTTTGACCCTTAACTTCCGTTCCATCAGCAATAAATCTTTTTAATGCCCTGGCAACTCCATTTTTCCATGTGTTAATAGACTCACTATCTAATTGTAAACTATTGATTAGATCAACAACCTTTTCAATAGGCATACCATGACGAAGTGTACTTGAAATAAGTTTAGCGTAATTCCAATACTCTGGATTAAATTTGTGTGATAACCCTTCAATGGTTGTTTTGTAACCACGTGTGTTCTTATATTGAAAATCGTATCGGGAAACGCCCTTTTCGTTTTTATTTTTAATTATATGTCCTTCAGTTACCCAGCGAGGTATTAAAATTCCATCTTCATCATCAACCAAACCTGTGAAAATTTCATACGGCTTTTCATTTATTAGACCAATAAAGGCAATCCATTTTTCTTTGTTGTTTTGAAAACGAACAACATGTGAATCAAGTGTTTGTGGCCGTTTAATTGGGAAAGTATAATTTTCTTTGTCAATATTTTCATTAGAAATTAAAACACCAGACCTTGAACCATCTCTATATACAGTTACTCCTTTACAGCCTGATTTCCATGCCTCTAAATATAGTTTTCCAACCAATTCTTTAGTAGCGTTATTAGGTAAGTTAATGGTAACACTAATGGAGTGATCTACCCATTTTTGAACAGCGCCTTGTAAATGAACTTTGCTAAGCCAATTTACATCGTTAGAGGTGGCTTTGTAATATGGAGAAAGTTTGATAAGATTATTAAGCTCTTCACTACTATATTTTTTTTTGGTATCTATATGGTTTACAGTCATCCATTGTTTAAATCGGTGATGAAATACTTGATACTCTTCCCAAGAATCTCCTACCTCATCAACAAAATCTATTCGGACATCCTTATCATTTGGGTTTACTTTTCGTCGTCTTGTATAAACAGGCATAAAAACAGGCTCTATACCAGAAGACGTTTGCGTCATTAGGCTGGTAGTTCCAGTTGGAGCAATGGTAAGTAAAGCTATATTTCGTCTACCATATTCTAACATTTCATAGTAAAGCTTTTTATCAGCTTTTTTTAAGCGAAGAATAAACGGATTGTTTTTCTCACGTTCTGCATCATAAACTTCAAAGGCACCTCTTTCTTTTGCCATATGAACAGAAGCTCTGTAAGCTTCTATCGCTAAAAGTTTATGAACTTCAATAGAAAATAAATTTGCTTGTTCTGTTCCATATCTTAAGCCCAAAGCAGCAAGCATGTCTCCCTCTGCAGTAATACCAATTCCTGTTCGACGGCCACCAATAGCTTTTTCTTTAATTTTTTCCCATAATTTAATCTCAACTGCTTTTGTTTCATCTAATTCAGGATCAGTTGCTATTTTGGTAAGTATTGCATCTACTTTTTCCAATTCCAAATCAATAATGTCATCCATTATTCTCTGCGCTGCTATGACATGATTTTTAAACAATTTAAAATTGAAAGATGCTTTTTTAGTAAATGGATTTTCTACATACGAAAACAAGTTAATAGCTAGTAATCTACAAGAATCGTATGGGCATAGAGGGATTTCGCCACACGGATTTGTCGAAACGGTCTCATATCCTAAATCAGAATAACAATCTGGGATAGATTCTTTTAAAATAGTATCCCAAAATAGAATCCCTGGCTCGGCAGATTGCCACGCATTGTGTACAATTTTATCCCAAAGTTCTTTGGCTTCAATAGATTTAGAAACTTTTGGATTTTTACTGTGAATGGGAAATTTTTGAATATAAGTACTCCCATTTTCTACACAATTCATGAACTCGTCATCAATTTTAACAGAAACATTGGCACCAGTAACTTTGCCTTGCTCCATTTTAGCATCAATAAAATCTTCTAGATCTGGATGATTTATAGATGTTGAGAGCATTAAAGCTCCTCTTCTACCATCTTGCGCAACTTCGCGTGTAGAATTAGAGTAACGCTCCATGAATGGTACTAGCCCAGTTGAGGTTAAAGCCGAGTTTTTTACTTCCGAACCTTTAGGTCTAATTTTGGATAAATCATGACCAACACCACCTCTTCGTTTCATTAACTGCACTTGTTCTTGGTCTATTTTCATAATACCACCATAGGAATCTGACATACCTTCGGTACCAATTACAAAACAATTTGAAAGCGAAGCAATTTGAAAAGGATTACCAATACCAGCCATTGGACTACCTTGGGGAACTATATATTTAAAGTTTTCAATTAGCTCAAAAACTTGTTGTTTAGTTAAAGGGTTTGGATATTTTTGTTCTATTCGAGCAATTTCTTTTGCAATTCTAAGGTGCATGTCATTTGGAGTTAATTCATAAATATCTCCATTAGAATTTTTAAGCGCATATTTGTTTACCCAGACTCTTGCCGCTAAATCATCTCCATTAAAATAAGCTAAGCTGGCTTTATATGCTTCCTCTTGAGAGAACGTTTTTCTTTTTTTGGTTGTTGGTGCTACTGACATGAATATTTTTTTAGAATTAGAAATTATTTTTCAGAAACAATATTATACCATGAGTGACCACTTATTTCATGATTTTTATCATGAAGTTTACACCTTATTTTATTTTAAATTCTGATTTTCAGTTAGTTAAATATTTGTTAACCATAAAAAGTTGACAAATATTTTAAACAACATATTTTGAAGAAATATAAAAACTTACACTGTTTTTGTCGCGTTAGAAAGCCTTAAAGATTATTTGTTATTCAAATTTTAGGAATGTTCAATTTTAGTGCGATTTTTGCAAAATGAGAACATTAGTTATTGGAGATATCCATTCAGGACTTAAAGCTTTAAAACAGGTTTTACAGAAAGCAAATATTACAAAAGAAGATAAATTAATTTTTTTAGGGGATTATGTTGATGGATGGAGTGAAGCAGCCGAAACAGTTGATTTTCTTATAACATTGAATGAAACTCATAATTGTGTTTTTTTACGGGGGAATCACGATGAGTTATGTTTTAATTATTTGGTGACGGAAAAGGAAAATAAGGAATGGTTAAAACATGGTGGAACTGCAACAGCTGCTTCTTATAGTAAGTTGGATGAAGATACCAAAAATAAGCACTTGGATTTTTACGAGGAACTTGAGAGTTATCATTTGGATAGCGAAAACAGATTGTTTTTACATGCAGGATTTACCAATTTAAAGGGAATTGAGTTTGAGTTTTTTGAAAAAAACTTTTATTGGGATCGCACACTTTGGGAACTTGCCTTGGCAACTGATAACCGTTTGAAAGAGAACGATATTTTGTTTCCAAAAAGACTCTCTTTGTATAAAGAAGTATACATTGGACATACCCCATTGACCAGAATAAACAAAACGTATCCATTATGTGCTTCAAATGTCTGGAATATTGATACCGGAGCCGCTTTTAAAGGACCACTTTCTGTTATGGATATTAACACTAAAGAGGTATGGCAAAGTGAACCAGTTTACACCTTTTATCCAGATGAAAAAGGCCGAAATTAAAATACAAGGTTAAATAACTGGAATACCGCATTATATTTACGAACTTTGTAAAAAAGAATATTATATGTCTACAAAGAATATTAGACTAGAGGTTATGCAGGCAATTGAGCCAAAAGTAGAGGGATTCATGGACTCTTATCTAATTCCTACTGAAGATATTTGGCAACCGTCTGATTTTTTACCAGATTCTCAAAGTGATGGCTTTTTAACTGCCGTAGAGCAATTAAGAGAAGAATCTAAGGAGTTAGGTTATGATTTTTGGGTTACAATGGTTGCCGATACAATTACAGAAGAAGCATTACCAACATATGAATCTTGGTTAATGGATGTTGAAGGAATTGACCAACATGGTGAAAATAAAAAGAACGGATGGTCTAAATGGGTACGAGCTTGGTCTGCTGAAGAAAATAGACATGGCGATGTATTAAACAAGTACTTATATCTTTCTGGACGTGTAAATATGCGTGAAGTGGAGATTACTACACAACATTTAATTTCCGATGGATTTGATATTGGTACCGATAGAGATCCGTATAAAAACTTTGTTTATACTTCATTTCAAGAATTGGCAACATACATTTCTCATAAACGTGTGGGTCAAATGGCAAAGAAGAAGGGAAATACATTATTAGGAAAAATGTGTACCATTATTGCTGGAGACGAAATGCGTCATCATTTAGCGTATAGAGAGTTTGTTAAAACAATTTTTACTGAAGATCCTTCTGGAATGATGTTGGCTTTTGCTGATATGATGAAGAAAAAAATTGTGATGCCTGCTCATTTTTTAAGAGAATCTGGTGGAGCAATTGGGACAGCTTTTGAGAATTTTTCCAATTGCGCGCAACGTTTAGGGGTATATACTTCTAACGATTATATAGATATCTTAAAGAAGTTAAATAGTTATTGGGAGCTTGAGGGTGTTAGAACCTTATCTGATGAAGCTGAAAAAGCAAGAGACTATTTATTAAGATTACCAGATAGATTGGCTAGAATTGCGGAAAGAATGAAATTTCCGGAAGATCAATACACCTTTAAATGGGTTGAAGCTAATGGAAGATTATAAAAAAAATCCGGTTGTAAAACCGGATTTTTTTTGCTTAATATAAGGGGGAATTCTAAAGTTTTCCATGTTTGTGTTCATCTTGCCATTTTGCTAATTCACTCCATTTTCCTTCGTAACACATTCTTGCCTGCATTGGCCATGAAGCAGGGTCGTGAATTTTATAGCGATCTCCACCACCATCTAATACTTTTTGGCAATCTGCAACAGAAGATTCTGATAAAGCTCTCCAGGTAGATATACCAGAATCATTAAACATTCCAGCAATTTTAGGTCCAATACCTTCAACAACTTTTAAGTCATCTTGTTTAACGGCTTTTCCGAGGGCAGCTTTAGCAGCCGTAGCATTAAAAGGAATAGCAGTATCGGCAGTAAATGAGGATACAGGTGCTGAGGCTTGAGATGATAATTTTCCATTACAAGCATCTAAATCCGCTTGGAGTTTTGCGTTTTTATCTTCTAAAATTTTTAATTGTGCAGAATTATCAATTGTTTTGGCTCTGCTTTTTCCTATTAAATAACCTAAATAAGCACAAATAGCTCCTACTAAAAAAGGAATTAACCAGCACCAAATATTCATGTTTTCAAAATCCATAATTATAGTTTTATTGTTATAGTTGTTTAGTTCAAAGTAATTATTGTTCGTCTGTTTTGGGCTCTTCCTTCCTCAGTATCATTACTGGCAATAGGACTACTAGAGCCTTTTGAGGTTGCTTTTATTTTTGAAGCAGAAATTCCATTTTTTATAAGGTAGTTTTTTGCAAAATTGGCTCTGTCCATTCCAATCTCAATATTTTTTTCATTACTACCTGTGTTATCTGTATGACCTTCAATTATAGCCATTGCTCCTTCAGCTTTGTCTAAATATTTTGAGATATCAGCAAATTTTTGCCGTTGTTCTGCACTAAGATTTACATGAGTTTGCGCAGTATTAAAATTTAACACCAAAGGGTTGTCTTTAATTTTATCATGCAACGTTTTTAACTCATCTTCAGCATTGTCGGCTTTAATTTCAAATTTATAGGAAACGGGACCCAAAAAAATATCATTTTCTGGAACCATTTCATCTTTTAAAAGACCAAAAGTGTTGATTTGAGTAGATGGAATTCCGTTTTCAACAAAATGATTTTTAACTGCATTGGCTCTAGCCAATCCTAAATTTGGGAAAGCTGATTCGTTTTTTTCTTCTGATTTATAAAATCCAGTAATATCTACAATTTTTTCGGAGTTTTCAGCTAAAAAATCTTTTACACTAGCAATTGCATTAGCGATATTTGGGGATAAAGGCGTGTTAAAACGTGAAGCAGAAATTGGAAAATTGTAATTATCATTTTCTTGATATTCATAATCACCATCAGCTATTGCAAACGGGTATGATGTGGCTTTTGGAACCGCTTCCTCAACCAAGGTTTCTTTTACAGGGTTATCTTGTACAATTGTGCCGCATTCACTGCAATACATCATGTAAAAATAGATACCTGCCAGAATTGTAATTACAATTCCAATGAGGTTCGTAGTTGTTTTTGACATACTAGATATTGTTTAGTGTTTGAACTACAATGTATAAAAAAATGTTAACTAGTTCAAAATGAATGTTAAAAGACATTCATTTTTTATATTGAAGAGAATTATTTTTGAGTTATAAAAAGGTTATTTATACAATAAAATTAACCGTTCATATAATTTTGAGTAGATACTGTGCTAAAAATTTAGAAATTTGTAATGCAATAAGAAAACATCCTTTCTCTCCCGACAAAGTTCCGGCATTTAGAAAGGATTTTTTAGTATTATTTGAATTAGTTAGTAAAACAGCCCTATTATTTGTTTTAAATGATAGGGCTGTTTAATTTTTACAAATCAAATTTTATACCTTGTGCTAAAGGAAGTTCTGTGGTATAGTTTATAGTATTGGTTTGTCGTCTCATATAAACTTTCCAGGCGTCAGATCCAGATTCGCGTCCGCCACCTGTTTCTTTTTCGCCACCAAAGGCACCGCCAATTTCGGCTCCAGAAGTACCAATGTTTACATTCGCAATTCCACAATCACTACCTGCTACCGATAAAAATTGTTCTGCTTCCCGTAAGTTATTGGTCATTATTGCAGAAGATAGCCCTTGTGCGACATTATTTTGAATGTTTATAGCGTTTTCAACGTCACCAGAATATTTTAATAAATAAAGTACTGGAGCAAAAGTTTCGTGTTGTACAATGTTAAAGTCTGGCTGGGCTTCAGCAATCGCAGGTTTTACATAGCATCCACTTTCATATCCTTTTCCTTCTAAAACACCACCTTCTACAATTATTTTACCACCTTCTTCAACAACCTTATTTAAAGCGTTTTGATACATTTTTACCGCATCAGTATCAATTAAAGGACCTACATGATTGTTTTCATCTAATGGGTTTCCAATGCGTAATTGTTTATAGGCATCCACAACAGCATTTTTTACAGTTTCGTAAATGGATTCATGAATAATAAGTCTACGCGTTGACGTACAACGTTGTCCAGCAGTACCTACAGCTCCAAAAACTGCACCTATGACAGTCATTTTTATATCTGCATCTGGTGTAACAATTATAGCATTGTTTCCTCCAAGCTCTAATAATGATTTTCCTAATCTACTAGCAACTTCACTTGCTACAATTTTCCCCATTCTTGTAGACCCTGTTGCAGATATAAGTGGAATACGAGTGTCTTTAGTCATAAATTCACCAACAGTATAATCACCATTAATCAAACAAGAAACACCTTCAGGTAAGTTGTTTTCAGCAAAAACTTCAGCTGCTATATTTTGGCATGCAATACCACAAATAGGTGCTTTTTCGCTTGGTTTCCAAACACAAACATCACCACAAACCCAAGCCAAAGCGGTATTCCATGACCATACGGCTACAGGAAAGTTAAATGCAGATATAATACCAACAACACCTAATGAATGGTATTGTTCGTACATTCTATGTCCAGGACGCTCACTATGCATTGTTAGCCCATGCAATTGACGAGAAAGTCCTACAGCAAAGTCACAGATATCAATCATTTCTTGAACTTCACCTAAACCTTCTTGATAACTTTTTCCCATTTCATAGGAAACAAGTTTACCAAGAGACTCTTTTTTTTCTCTTAGTTTTTCTCCAAATTGACGCACTATTTCACCTCGCTGGGGAGCAGGCATTGTTTTCCATTCATTAAATGCAGAAGTTGCAGACAACATTACCTTTTGGTAGTCTTCTTTTGTAGTAGTTTTTACTTTCCCAATAAGTTTGCCATCAACAGGAGAGTAGGACGCTATTTCATTTCCGTTTGAAAAGAACGATTTTCCTGTAGAGGTTCCATCATTAACATCTTTAATTCCTAATTCCTGAAGAGCTTTTTCTATTTCAGATGAAATATTCATTTTTATAACTTTTTAAGTTCTTATTGTTATATTTTTGAAACAAATCTACAAATAATAGTCAGCTTAATAACTACTGGAATTAAAAATTAAAGGGACGATTTAGAGAGGATAAGTATTATTGCTATTAATGCTGGTAAAGCTTGAACAAAAAATATTTTTTTTGAAGCAGTAATTGCCCCATAAATTCCGGCAATAGCAATACAACTCAGAAAAAATAGAGCGACATTATTTTTCCAGATAAGGTTTTCTATAAAAAAAGCCCATAATAAACCAGCGGATAAAAAACCATTGTATAAACCTTGATTAGCTGCTAATGCTTTTGTAGGCTCAAAAAGTTCTTTTGGAAAGTTTCTGAATATTTTAGGTCCTTTTGTTGTCCAAGCAAACATTTCAAACCATAAAAAATAACAATGGAGTAATGCTATTATTACTATTAATATTTGAATAACTAGACCCATGTTTTGTTATGTTTTAATTATCAGCAGTAAATCTTTCATCAACGGGCATTTCTGTATTACAATTAGAGCAGGTTCGTAATGTTTTTGAACCATAAAAATCTTTAAAATGCTTTAGAAAATCCTTTTCAATATCATTTAGTGTAAAATATACATCATGTAACTTGGTGTTACAATTATCACAAAACCATAACAGACCGTCTTTAGCATTTAGGTCGGCTCTCTTTTGTTCAATTACTAAGCCTATTGAGTTTTCATGACGTACCGGAGAATGAGGAACTTTAGCAGGATGAAGATACATATCACCAGGTCCTAATTTCATAGTTCTTTTTTTGTTGTCTTCTTGAATATGAACTTCAATGTGACCTTCTAACTGGTAAAAAAGTTCTTCGGTTTCATTATAGTGATAGTCTTTACGAGCATTTGGACCAGCTACTATCATTACAATGTAATCACCAGCATCTTTATAAAGGTTTTTATTACCAACAGGAGGTTTTAAGGAATCTCTATTTTCCTCAATCCATTTTGTAAGGTTGAATGGTGCTTGTATTGCCATAGACTAGTTTTTTGGAAAGTTAAAAAAAAGCTATGACATTATAAGTGCCAGAGTTACCTAACTATTGGTTTATAAAAAGCTGAGTATAATAATATTCTCCTACCTCATTTTTTTTAACACTAACGGCAGTGTCAGTAAAATCACCTTCAATAGTTGCTTTATGATTAGTGCTGGAAAGCCACTTTTCAAAAGCTTTATTAGCAGTATCATAATTTCTTGCTACATTTTCAGCAATGTTTTTGACATCAAATTGATTAGAAATTTTAGAAGCCCTGGAACTGAAATTATCATGACTTAAACTTCCTTTAGCTATCATATAGTCGTTGTGAAGATTAGCTTGTTCGTAGGCAAACTCATTGTGGATTAAAACAGATTTTCCAATAGATACCCTGTAATCGTTTACGATGTTTAGTAATTCTGCCTCAATTTCAAGGGCATTTTCGGCTTCAATGTTTGCTGTACTTTCTACTGCCTCTTTACTACAAGAAGCACTTAGTAATACAAACAGAACATAGAATGCCATACGCATTCTCATTTTCATATATTGTTCTCTTTGAAGTAGGCCATTCAATGCCTAAGTAGGTAAATCTAAGAAAGGGGTTCTCGTGTTCTTTTCGTTGAAAAGGGGCATTCAACGGTGTAATGTTATAAAAATAATATTACACGAAGATGAAGTTTAACATTATTTCGATGAAAAGCATTTTTTAACCATAAAATGAATTTCCAGCGTATATAATGTATAACATATTTTATTTCCCTATAAATAGGGATTGTTATGTTCCATTTGTTGGTTAATTTTGATTTAAACTCTTGCCTTTATGAAAGTTAATGTTATTTCGTTACTATTTTTCGGTTTTGTACTTATACTAGGATGTACCTCAAAAGAAGATAAAACAGCAAATACCTTTAGTGATTTAAGCAAATATGAAACATATGTTTCAGAAGTAAGTCACGGAATAATTTCTACTAAAAGCGATGTGCGTGTAGTATTACAACAACCTGTTTCTGGTTGGGAGAATGGAAATGAGCAAGATAAAAAACTGTTATTAGTCTCACCAAAAGTTAAGGGTAGAGTAGTTTCATTAGATGATAGAACCATAGCTTTTATTCCAGAAAAGGGTTTTAAACAAGATACGGAATACAGTTTTACATTTAATCTTGGAGAAATTGAAAAAAGCGCTTCTAATGAGATTAAAAAGATGGTTTTTGGGGTGAAAACGTTAAAACAGCAGTTTAATGTTTATACTGAAGCGTTACAATCGTATTCAAAAGATTGGCAATATCTAAAAGGACAAATTAGGTGTGCCGATGTTTTATCGTTGGAAACAGCCAAAGAGTTAATTAGCGTCAAACAAAACGGTAAGGAAGTTAAGATAAAGTTTGAAGAGTATACAAATGGAGAGTCCCAGTTTTATTTTAAGATAGACAGTATCCCACGTTTAGATGATGATTCAGTGTTAGATGTTTCATGGGATGGTGCTAAATTTAATATTGAAAGTTCGGGTAACAATTCAATTACAATTTCCGGAAAAAATAACTTTACCGTCTTAGAAGCCACGGTAGAACCAAGTGCTAAATCGGTTATACATATTAATTTTTCTGATCCTGTAAAAAAGGCACAAAATTTTAAAGGACTTGTAGTGCTTGAAGGGGACAATAACCCAAAATTTAGTGTCAATGGAAACTTATTAAAGGTGTTTCCATCAGTAGACTTAAAAGGAACCGTTAAACTAGAAGTGTTTGAAGGGGTTTTGAGTGTAGATGGAAAAAAGCTTAAAAATAAATTTGAGGAACGTATAGCTTTTGAACAAATTTTGCCTCAAGTAAGATTACTTTCAAACGGAACTTTATTACCCTCTTCAAGTAATTTAAAAATAAACTTCGAAACCGTTAATTTAAAAGCTGTTGATGTAACAGTGTTGAGAATCTATGAGAATAATGTATTGCAGTTTTTGCAGCATAACAATTTAAACGGAGGAGGTAATTTAAGGGCTGTAGCACGACCTATTGCCAAAAAGAAAATTGTAATTGAAAACAGTTTTTCTAATACAAACGGAAAATGGATAGCTCATGCACTGGATTTAAAAACATTAATTACTCCAGACCCTGGGGCTATATACAGAGTGGAGTTTAATTTTAAACCTGCGTATAGTCGGTATAAATGTGATACAACAAACTTTCCTGAAGAAAAAGTTGAAGAGGATTTTGATGAGGAAGAAGAAAACAGTGCTTGGGATGGTGTTGAAAATTACTATAACGATTATTATGGGTATCGCTGGAGCGAACGTGAAAACCCATGTCATACCTCCTATTATTACGATAAAAAAGTTGGGATAAATGTTCTTGCTTCAGATTTAGGCGTAACCATTAAAAAAGGAGTAAACAAAAGTTATTTTATAGCAGTAAACAATCTTTTGGATACCAATCCCGTGGCAGGAGCAAAGGTGACTTTTTTCAATTTTCAGCAGCAAGAAATAGGCGATGTTCTTACCAATAATGAAGGGATATCATTTTTTGATGCTGATAAGAATGCCTTTTTTGCAGTGGCTGAGTATAACAATCAAAAAACCTATGTAAGGTTAAATGATGGTAATGCATTATCCGTTAGTAAGTTTAATGTTTCTGGTGTTAAACTACAAAAAGGAATAAAAGGATTTATTTTTGGAGAGCGCGGAGTTTGGCGCCCTGGAGATCAAATATTTCTTTCGTTTATGTTAAACGATAATGCCAATAAATTACCTCAAAATCATCCCGTAAAACTTGAGGTTATAAATCCATATAACAAAGTAGTTTATAGAAAAGTTAAAACTTCTGGTGTAAATAATTTTTATCAATTTAATGTAAAAACTAATGAAGATGCTCCAACCGGAAATTGGTTGGTAAAAGTATCGGTCGGTGGAGCACGTTTTACTAAAACTCTAAAAATTGAAACCATTAAGCCTAACCGATTAAAAATAAAATCCGATTTTGAAGAAGATATATTAAGTGGTAAAAAACCTGTAGTCGGAAATCTAGAGGTAAAATGGCTACATGGGGCAATAGCTAAAAATTTAAATGCTGATATTACTGCAAAGTTTAGTGCTTCAAGTACAACATTTAAAACTTTTCCTGGGTATGTTTTTGATGATCCTACACGTAAATTTAGTGCTGAAGAACAAGTAGTTTTTAATGGTAAAATTGATGAACAAGGTAAGGCTAATTTTGCCTTAAATACTAACTTAAAAGGGAAAGCTCCAGGGATGCTAAAAACTGCTTTTGTTACCAAGGTTTATGAAAATGGAGGTGATTTTAGCACAGATGTATTTACAAAAACGTATTCACCATATAAAACGTATATAGGAATTAATACACCTAAGGGAGATAAGGCAAGAGGAATGCTTTTAACCGATGTTAAGCACAAGTTTGAGATTGTATCTGTCGACCAAAATGGAAACCCTAAGGCTGCCAAAAATTTAGAAGTTACCATATACAAAGTTAACTGGCGTTGGTGGTGGGATACCTCTGAAGAAAACCTTTCGAGTTATAGTAATAGTAGTTATAGAGAAAAAGTTTTTGATAAAAGTATTAGTACAAATTCAAAAGGTAAAGCGGTATTTGATTTTGAATTAAAGTATCCAAATTGGGGAAGGTATTTGGTGCATGTTAATGATGTAAATGGCGGTCATTCAACTGGAAAAACTATATATATAGATTGGCCAGGGTGGGCAGGAAAATCAAGAAAAGGAGACCCATCTGCAGCATCTATGCTAGTTTTTTCTACAAATAAAGAAACCTATAATGTTGGTGAAAAAGCAATTGTTACTTTTCCTAGTTCTAAAGGAGGAAGAGCGTTGGTTACTGTTGAAAACGGAAGCGAAGTTTTAGAGTCTTTATGGGTAGAAACAAATGAAGGAGAAACTAAATTTAATTTGCCTATTTCAGAATTGTATACGCCTAACGTGTTTATTCATATTAGTTTGTTACAACCTCATGCAAAAACAACCAACGATGCTCCAATTCGTTTATATGGTGTTACAGGAATAGCTGTTGAAAATTTAGAAACTAAACTACAACCTATTATTACAATGCCTGACGTTTTAAGGCCAGAAGATAATGTTACTATAAAAATAAAAGAAAAGCAGGGTAAGGCAATGACGTATAGTATTGCTGTCGTGGACGAAGGTTTATTAGACCTAACTAGATTTAAAACACCTAATCCTTGGGATACTTTTTATGCCAAAGAAGCCTTAGGTGTAAAAACATGGGATGTTTATGATGATGTCATTGGAGCTTTTGGGGGTAGAATAAATCAGGTATTTGCAATTGGTGGAGATAATGAATTGGCAGGTGCAAAAAACAAAAAAGCAAATAGGTTTAAACCTGTAGTTATGTATTTAGGTCCTTTTGAGCTAAAAGAAGGAAAAAGTAAATCACATAAAATTAAAATTCCAAAATATGTCGGTTCCGTACGAACAATGGTAATAGCAGGCGATGTTACTAAAGAAGCTTACGGAAGAGCTGAAAAAACAACACCGGTGCGTAAACCATTAATGGTTTTAGCTTCGTTACCTAGAAAAATAACTCCTGGAGAAAAGGTTACTTTGCCTATTACGGTTTTCGCAATGGAAAAAAAGATTAAAAATGTAACGGTTAAAATAAAGAATGATAAATCTTTTAATGTAAGTGGGTCAGCGGTACAAACGGTTTCTTTTTCGCAGCCAGATGAAAAAATGGTATACTTTAATTTGGACGTTACTGAATTTAAGGGAATAGGAAAAGTAATTGTCGAGGCCTCTGGAAATGGAGAAAAAGCTTCTTTTGAAATCCCTATTGATGTTGTAAACCCTAATCCTGTTACCACAGAGTTAACTAATTTAGTTATAGAGGGAAATAAAAGCCAAACGATTAATTTAGAAACTTTTGGAATTTCTGGAAGTAATACAGCGCAAATAGAGTTTTCTACGTTACCTCCAATGAATTTTAATGCACGCCTACAGTATTTAATTCAGTATCCACATGGGTGTGTAGAGCAGACAACTTCGGCAGCTTTCCCACAGTTGTTTTTAGCAGATGTTTTTGATGTAGATGGAAATAGAAAAAAACGAATTAAAGTACATATTGAAAGCGCAATAAAGCGCTTGGGAGGATTTCAACTACCTAATGGAGGATTTTCTTATTGGCAAGGTCAAAATAGTGCTAACGATTGGGGAACTTCTTATGCGGGACATTTTTTATTAGAAGCGGAAAAAAGGGGTTATGTACTTCCTATAGGGTTTAAATCTAGTTGGGTTAGTTATCAAAGGCAAATTGCAAAGCAATGGAGAGCTTCAAGTAACAATTCAGATTTAGCTCAGGCATATAGGTTGTACACTTTAGCACTTTCAGGAAATGCGGACATTGCTTCAATGAACAGGTTAAGAGAAACAAGTACAATGTCTAACGAGGCTAAATATCGTTTGGCTGCAAGTTATGCACTTGTGGGACAAGATAAAGTAGCTAAAGAATTACTCATTAATGCTAGTTTAGATTTCAATAGTACTAAGCATAATTATTATACTTACGGTTCTGGCAGTAGAAATAGAGCTATGGCATTAGAAACCTTGGTTTTATTAAAAGAGATTCAAAAATCTCAAAACATGGCGAAGGATGTTGCTGACAGATTATCTGAAAAAAAATGGATGAGCACGCAAGCAACTGCGTATAGTTTATTATCCATGGCTAAGTTTGTTGAAATGATTGGAGGTAAACAAATACAAGCTAGTGTAACGGTTGGTGGCGTTTCAGAAAAAGTTAGTACTTCAAAAACTATAGCGAATAGAGATTTAGTTATAAAAAAAGGAGCAAATACAGTTACCGTTAAAAACAATGAAAGCAACACATTATATGTGAATATTGTAAATAATGGAATTTTACCCGTTGGTTCAGAAAAAGTTGTAGAACGTAATTTAAAAGCAACATTAAAGTTTAAGGCTAAAAATGGTAAAGCAATAGATGTGTCTAAAATTTCACAGGGAACTAATTTTGTTGCTGAGGTTACATTAAGCAATTTAACAAGCAGAACAGTTAAAGATATGGCACTTACAGAAATTTTTCCTAGCGGATGGGAAATAGTAAATACCAGATTTACAGATTTCGGCAGCTATTCTGCAAATAAAAGTAAACACATTGATATTAGAGATGATAGAGTGAACTTCTATTTTGATTTGAATAGAAACGAAACTAAAACATTTAGAGTATTATTAAATGCATCGTATTTAGGAAAATACTATTTGCCTGGTATTCAAGCTGAGGCTATGTATGATAATGATTTTGCAATAAGAACAAAAGGAGAATGGGTTGAAGTAATTCAATAAAAGCCGCTACGACGCCATTGTTTGGGTTTTGGAAAAATCTTTTGCCCACAAAATGGCATTTTCTAAAGAGGTAAATCTTTTAAAAGAAGCGCTCACAAATAACTCTTCTAAAACGGCATTAAAAAAGCCAGTTTTAGTATAACTTACAATACCATAAGCTTTAAGTTTATAGCTATGCTTGTAGAATTTAAGCCAATCAGAAGGAATAACGGAGTAAGAATTTATTCGGTTGGAAATAAGTACTATTCGTTTACCATTTTGTTCATACAAATTGGCGATATCTTCCGTTACTTTTTTGCCATGCTCATCCCACGAAAAAATAACGTCTTCATTAATTTCCGATACTACAAACGTATCAAACAAGTAGAAACTTCCAAAATCATAAGCAAGTTCACTGTTTGCTTGTCTGTAAAAGATAGAATCTTTTAACCTCCCCACAATGCTTTCATTTTCATGTTCTCACTACAAAGTAACTGAAGAAACCATTTAAAAAAGCCTAGATGTCGATGAATAACGTTGAAAATCTGTAAAAAGCACATTTAATGTTATACAGACTCCATTTCTTTAGTGCTAACTTCCTTTTTTTCTTTTAAAACTTTACTAAAAACAAAAGCACCAATTTCTTTAATTGGTTGATATAGAATGGATTCCTTTTTGGTTTCTTCACTCATAATAGAGAAAGTATTATTCATTCTATCAAAGAAAATTAAAAATCCGCCTAAAATTACTGCAACTTTTAAAGCCCCAAATAAAGCTCCAGCAACCTTATTAAGTAGTCCTAACATGGCAAAATCAGCAATTTTAGTTAAAAATTTTCCAGCGATATGTACAACTAACACAATAGCTACAAACGTAATTATAAATGAACCAAAGTTTATGTAGCGTTCGTTCCATTTCATATTTTCATGCAAGTAATCACCTGCGATGTACGAAAAATGAATGGCACCGTATATACCTGCAATTAATGCAATTATAGACGCTATTTCAACAAAAAGACCATTTTTTAAGCCTTTCCAAAGTCCCCAAATTAATAGTATGCCTAATATGATATCTAAAATTGCCATGTATTGTTGCTTTAAAACAAATATAGAACTTTGATTTGTACCTTTGAATTAGATTTTAAGATAACCAAAAGATTAGTAAAATAGCGAAATGTCTAGAGATTTAGAATTAAAAGAACGTTGGGAGTTGCTTGTAGAAAAGTTGTCTGTTCAATTTGCTGATGGAGACGACCTAGATTTAGATGCCATAATTTACCTAGTAGGTGTTCAAGAATTGGGTCAATATCATAGAGAATATAAAAAGGATGAAAAGCTACATTTAATGCATATTGCAATATGTAGATTATTGGAACCCTATGGTTATTATGAATTTGATTTTTTTGATGATGATGGATGGCCGCATTATAAGGTAAAAGCAGAATTACCTGCGTTAAAAGCTGGAGAACAATCTGTTTTAATGAAAGAAGCTTTGGTTGGATATTTTTTGGAGAAAGAATATATAGTTTAAATACCCTTCCTTACTTAAAAGATGATGAGGTTACCTTAGTCAGCTATAAAAGCATACAAATTTGGTAATGAAAAAAATTAGAAGGTCAATACAATCTCACCCTAAGAAAACGGTTGTCTTCTTATTTTTATTAATAGCATATTACTTTTGTTTACCCACTGAGCTATTTAATAAGCCAACATCAACGGTTGTTGAAAGCAGTAATAATGAACTTTTAGGAGCAATCATTGCTGAAGACGGTCAATGGCGTTTTCCAGAATTGGATAGTGTACCTCAAAAATTTAAGGCTTGTTTGTTACAATTTGAAGATGCTCATTTTTATTACCATCCAGGGTTTAATCCTGTTTCAATGGTTAAGGCAATGGGTGAAAATATAGCAGCGGGGAAAACAGTTCGCGGAGGTAGCACTATTACACAGCAAGTAATTAGACTATCTAGAGAAGACAAAAGGCGTACGTATTATGAAAAGTTTATTGAGCTTGTCCTAGCAACTCGTTTAGAATTAAGGTATTCTAAAGGCCAAATATTAAAACTATATGCAAGTCATGCGCCATATGGAGGAAATGTTGTTGGTTTAGATGTTGCGGCTTGGCGATATTACGGTTTACGACCACATCAGCTTTCTTGGGCTGAGACGGCAACACTTGCAGTATTACCAAATGCTCCAAGTTTGATATACCCAGGGAAAAATCAAAATAAACTATTATTAAAACGAAATAGACTTTTAAAAAAGCTTTTAAACAAAAAGTATATTGACAGTATTACTTATAATACGGCGTTGCTAGAAGAATTGCCGCAAAAACCATATAACTTACCTAAAATTGCTCCTCACCTGTTGCAAAATATTGCGAAACAATATAAGGGTAATAGAGTAACTACTACCGTTAACGTTAGTCTTCAAAAAAATGTAAATACCATTGTAGATAAACATTACAAATCATTAAAACAAAATATGATTTATAATGCGGCAGTACTTGTTTTGGATGTGCAAACTCGTGAGGTTATGGCATATGTAGGTAACACTAATACTACCAAAGAACATCAAAAAGATGTAGATTTAATTCTAGCAAACCGTAGTACTGGGAGTGTTATAAAACCGCTTTTATACAGTGCAATGTTGGATGGAGGAGAGTTAATTCCTGATATGCTGGTTGCAGATGTTCCAACTCAAATTGCAGGATATACTCCTGAAAATTTTAACGAAGATTATAGTGGTGCGGTTCAAGCAAAAAAAGCATTAGCAAGGTCGCTTAATATTCCTGCAGTTAGACTTTTACAGTCATTTGGCCTGGAAAAATTCAGAGATCAATTGGATTTTTTTAAGTTAAACGGAATTAATAAACCAGCCAATCATTATGGGCTTACGTTAATTTTAGGAGGTGCAGAAAGCAATCTTTGGGATTTGTCAAAAACATACGCAAACCTTGCTTCAACGGTAAACCATTATAATGAAACTTCTTCTGAATATTATACGAACGAATTTGTTTCTCCAATCTTAAATAAGGATGATAAAGCAGATTTTGGTGAAAAATCTACTCAAAAAACCTTTTTCGATGCAGGAAGTATTTACCTCACTTTTGAGGCCATGAAAGAGGTTAATAGACCTGAAGGAAACGAATCTTGGGAGTTTTATGATTCCAGTAAGGAAATTGCTTGGAAAACGGGCACTAGTTTCGGAAATAAAGACGCTTGGGCTATAGGCGTTACTAAAAAACATGTTGTAGGCGTTTGGGTAGGTAATGCAGATGGTGAGGGGAGGCCAGACTTAACTGGTGTTTCTGGTGCTGCACCTATATTATTTGATGTTTTTGATGTTTTACCAAGTGCTGATTGGTTTCAAAAACCTTTAGATGAATTTACAAATGTAAAGGTGTGTACCGATAGCGGTTATTTGGCTTCTCTACAATGTCCAACTAAACAAGTATCAGTTCCAAATAAAAAAAATGTTGTTAAAGTTTGTCCTTATCATAAAGAGATACAGCTAAACAATAAGGGATTTCGGGTAAATTCTTCTTGTTCAGATTTAACTAAAACTGTTTCTAAATCTTGGTTTGTTTTACCTCCATTAATGGAGTTTTATTTCAAGAAGAGTAATCCAACATATCAATCATTACCAGCCTTGGATGGAAATTGCGAGCTATCTGGGGTTTCTCCGATGCAATTTATTTATCCCAAAAACGGGAGTAAAATTATACTTGCAAAAAATTTTAAAGGACAAAAAAATGAACTTGTTTTACAACTTGCCCACACAAAACCAGAAACCAAAGTGTTTTGGTATTTAGATGATATGTATGTTAACCAGACGACTAATTTTCACGAAATAGGAATACTTCCAAAAAAAGGAAAACATGTAATAACCGCTTTAGATGCTCTTGGGAATGAGACTTCTATACAGGTGACAATAGAATAAAAACACCAGTTAATCTAAAAAGTTGGTAAGGTCTTTAAATGTTTTTTTAACGTTTTTACCTTTGTAAAGTACTTCGTAAACAGCATTAATTATGGGAGTGGGGTACTTTTTTTGATGCTTTTTTATAATTAAATGTGCGCTTTTTGTGGCATAGTATCCTTCTGCAATCATACTCATTTCCATTTGAGCGCTTTTAACTGTATACCCTTTCCCAATCATATTACCAAACATACGATTTCGACTAAAGACAGAGTATCCAGTAACTAATAAATCACCTAAATAGGCCGAGTTGTTAATGTTACGTTTCATTTTATGAACACGTTTAATAAACAACTTCATTTCTCGAATAGAATTGCTCATTAAAACGCTCTGAAAATTATCACCGTAACCTAAACCATGATAAATGCCTGCCGCTATAGCATAAATATTTTTAAGCATTGCAGCGTATTCTGTACCAATAATATCATCAGAAATTTTAGTCTTGATATAATGGCATTTTAAATTATTGGCAACCGTCATGGCTTTTTCTTGGTCTGCACAGGCGATTGTTAAGTAAGATAAACGCTCTAGGGCAACTTCTTCAGCATGACATGGTCCTGTAATAACTCCTATATTTTCAAAAGGAACATCATATTTTTCATGAAAGTGTTCGCCAACAATTAAACCAGTTTCAGGAACAATACCTTTAATAGCAGAAAAAATAACCTTGTTTGTTAGAGGTAATGTTAGTTTTTTTAATTCATTATCTAAAAAAGCAGATGGTATTGCAAAAATTAAGATATCTGCTTTTTCACAAGCCTCATTAAAACAATCTGTTAATACCAATTGCTTGATATTAAATTCTACAGAGCTTAAATAATTTGGATTGTGTTTTTCGTTTTTAATATGAGATATGGCTTCGGAGTTTCTCATATACCATACCACAGTATCTTGATTCTCTGTCAACATTTTTACAATTGCGGTAGCCCAACTTCCACCACCTAAAACTGCAAATTTTAAATCTGTATTCATCAAATGTTTTTAACAATGCCAAAATTACCAAAATAAACGGTTAAGAATAAAATGTTTTACAATATCATAAATATTATAGCATGTTATTTAAAATTAAAAGGAGAATAAAATGTAAATATCGATGAACTACATGATGCTCTTTTATGTTAAAATTGATCTTAATCGAATAAATCAGATGAACTGCATTCAATACGATGAAATGCCGAAAACTTTAACATTACGAGCGTTTTTTTGTACAATGATAATTTAAAAAGCAACGTTATTAATTATAGAAACATGGTATTTTAAAAATGCGGTTTCAAAAAAGGACAATTATAATTTTTAGCGTCTGATATAGAAATTATGATTTTTGGTTGGTTAATTAAAAAGGCCGTTCTAAGAAATAACTTAGAGCGGTTTTTTGTTATATAATAATCAATTTTGAGCTATGATAAGGGTATTTCTCTCTATCAAAAGAAATTATGGTATTTTTGCCCCCTTAAATTAGCGACGTGAAAAAGTATTTTAATCTTTTCGATTTTAAACAAAAAGTAGATTATAAGACCGAAATTTTATCGGGTCTTACGGTTGCCTTAGCTTTAGTGCCCGAAGCAATAGCCTTTGCATTAATTCCTGGTTTTTCTCCGTTAACTGGATTATATGCTGCATTTGTATTGGCATTAGTTACCTCCATTTTAGGCGGTAGACCAGGTATGATTTCTGGTGCAACAGGAGCTGTTGCCGTAGTATTTGTCGGCTTAATTTTAGAATTAAAACGAAATTTTCCAGGAATAGAACCTGAAACAATTTTACACTACGTTTTTGCTACAGTTATTCTAGCTGGAGTTATGCAAATAATTGCAGGTCTTTTACGCTTAGGAAAATTTATTCGTTTAGTTCCACACCCAGTAATGTTTGGCTTTGTAAACGGATTAGCCATAATAATTTTTATGGCCCAGTTCCCTAATTTTTATCAGAAAGGAACAAATGAGTTACTAACGGGAGCTTCATTTTATATGATGTTAGGACTTACATTACTTACGATGGTTATTATTTGGGGATTACCTAAACTTACTAAAGCGGTTCCGTCATCATTAGTTGCCATTATTGTGGTTTCTGCAATTGTTTTAGGTTTTGGTATAGATACTCTTACCGTAGCGGATACCATGAAAGAAGGACAGACCATTAATGGAGGTTTTCCGCCAATATCAATTCCTCAAATAGCGTTTACTTTAGAAAATATTAAAATAATATTACCATATGCAGCTATTGTAGCTGGTGTTGGTTTAATAGAAAGTTTGTTGACACTTAATATTATTGATGAAATAACAGATACACGCGGAAGTGGAAACAAAGAGTGTGTGGCACAAGGAACGGCGAATATCCTTTCGGGATTTCTTTCCGGTATGGGTGGTTGCGCTATGATTGGTCAGAGTTTAATTAATACTTCATCTGGAGCGCGAGCAAGACTTTCTGGAATAACTGCAGCAATAATGTTATTGGTTTTTATAATGTTTGGGTCTAGTTTAATAGAAAAACTACCCATGGCAGCTTTGGTTGGTTTAATGTTTATGGTAGCTATTGGAACTTTTGAATGGGCAAGTTTTAAAACCTTTAGAAAAATGCCAAACTCAGACGTTATTGTTATGGTTTTAGTAACGCTTATTACCGCAATAACACATAATTTGGCTGTAGCTGTTTTATTGGGAGTAGTAATTTCTGCTTTAGCGTATTCTTGGGAAAATGCAAAACGCATTAGAGCTAGAAAATATGTTGATGACAACGGCGTAAAGCATTACGAAATTTTTGGACCTTTATTTTTTGGATCTACCACTTTATTTAATGAAAAGTTTGATGTTCAAGGAGACCCAGAGGAAGTAATAATAGACTTTAAAGAAAGTAGAGTAGCTGATATGTCAGGAATTGAGGCATTGAATAAACTTACAGAACGTTATCAAAAAGTTGGTAAAAAAATACATTTAAGACATCTTAGCAAAGATTGCATTCGTTTATTGGAAAATGCGGATGATATTATTGATGTAAATGTTTTAGAAGACCCAACTTATAAGGTTGTGGCAAATAAATTATAAAATACAATAGCAGTTTAAGTTGAAAACCTTAAACTGCTATCTGTCTATTCAAATATTAAATATTCCAAGCGAACCGTTCTTTGGTTTTTGAAATAGCACCAAGTTTTTGGTAAAAACGAATTGCATCGGTATTAAATTCTGGAGTTTGCCATTGTATTTCTGAACAGTTTTGAGATTTGGCAAATGCTTTTATTTTAAGCATTATTTGTTTACCAACTCCCTTACCTCTAGCATTTTCTTTCAAAAAAAGGCAATCCAAATATATGTAATAATTTGCTTTCCAAGTAGCAAATTGTTTTATAAAAGTTGCATAGCCAAGAACTTCATTTTTATACTCCACCAAAATACATTTAACAGCATTATCAGAATTAAAAAGATGCCGTGATAGCATGTCGGAATATGCGTCGGGAATGATAACATCTACCTTTTCAAAAGCCATATGTTCTTTGCATAGTAAGACTATTTTTTCAACATCTTTTTTTTCTGCGTAACGTAGTGTCATATTTTTAACAAGCACATTGTATTAAACTTCCTTTTGTTGGCTTTTGACCTTCGGTAGCGTAACCGTCCAATTTCCGCCATTCTATTCCACCAATAAGTTCTTTTACTTTAAAACCTAGTTTTGTTAAGTTTAAAGTTCCTTTGGTAGATGCATTTCAACCAAACCAAAACCATCATAACAACAAATATACGTTTTGTTTTTATCCAAATATTTCGTGCTTTCTTGACCCATTGTTTTCTAAAGTAACAAATACATCTGCTGGATCCATTTCATAAGCTAATTTGTTTTCGTAAAATTCAATTCGTTTTTTCGTTATATTTAAATTTAGGATGTTAGTGGTTTTAAAAATGATTCAATGCCAATTTGGGTGCCTAAGTGGGCTTTAAATTATCTGATGATTTAGTGCTTAAAAAATAGGAAAATACGGGTTTAAAAGAGTACATTACTTAACTACAAGACTACAGATGCTTCAAAAAAATACATAAACGACTTTATTACAAATGTTAAAGAGAGTTTTGTGCTTTAAAAGGCGTACAAAAAAAGCCTGCGCTTTAAATTGTTAAAACGCAGGCTTTTACATATCTAGAAGTATACTATAGTGTTCTTAAATATTCTACTACCGCTCTTGCTTCATTTTCGTTAAAACCAGAGTTAGTCATAACAGCGTTATTGTATTCTTTTAATAAGGCTTTAGCAATAGGGTCTTCTTTTAGCATTCCTTCTGGATTTAAAATTATATTCATAACCCATTCTGGACTTCTACGTTCAAAAACTCCAGATAAAGCAGGACCTATTAGTCTTTGTTTTGGTGCATGACATGCTGTACAAACCATACTATATTTTTGTTCACCTTCAGCGGCAAGTTTTTCATCTATTTCATCACCCAATTCAAGAGAAGTAATTGGTCCAACTCCTTTGTTATTTAAGTCAACAGGAACACCTTCGGAAACTTTTTCAGCTTTTACTTCTTTTTTTGTTCGGTTCATTTCAAAACCGTCTTTTTTTTCCTTTTTTTCGCCGCAACTAATAACGCATGCAGCTAATGTTAATAGGGTAATTAATTTTTTCATGTTTTGTTTAGTTTAAGTTAGCACTAATATAAGAATTACTCAAATTTATTGTACTTCATTTATAAAATTTGTAGCCCTATTTTCGGTATAAGTAATATTATTTTTTCCGAGGAAACCAACATGCCCCCCATACCTTGGCATTTCAAGAAAAATGCGATGGTTATTTTTAGCTTCTTCAACAGGATAGCAAAGGTCGCCCAAAAAGGAGTCGTTAATGGCATTGATAAGCAGTATAGGCACTTTTATGTTTGGAAGAAATTGTAAACTGCTGCATTGTGTATAGTAATCTACGGCATTTTTAAAACCGTGTGCTTTACTAGTATAAGTGTCATCAAAGTCTTTTAAATTTTTGATGGATTTAATTTCAGAAGAAGATAATTTATTAGGAAAAAGTATTCTCTTTATGTGCAACTTTTCAATTAGGTGTTTTTGAAATCGTTTCGCATAGACATAATTTTTAAATTTTAATAGTTGATTTAACGAATCTTCTAAATTACAAGGAACAGATATGCATACTGCTGCTTTTATCTCTTTAGGAATAGTATTGTTTTCTCCAAGATATTTTAGTGTTAAGTTACCTCCAAGACTGAATCCTTTTAAATATATTTTACTATAATTTCTTGTTTCTAAAACATGTTTAATTACCGCATCTAAGTCGTCAGTAGCTCCAGAATGATATGATTTAAACAGTAGATTGGTTTCTCCGCTGCATCCTCTTAAGTTTATTGCGCAAACATCAAAACCGTTAAGGTTAAATTGTTTCGCACTTCCCATAATATAAGTACGTTGGGCGTTACCCTCTAAACCATGAATAATGATAGCTACTTTATGGGTTTCATTTTTGGTATAGCTCCAATCTAAATCTAAAAAATCACCATCGCTTAAAGATAAACGTTCTCGTTCTTGAGTTATTCCAGATATTTTTCTAAAAACACCTGCGTAAATTGTAGAAAAATGACCGTTTTTAAAATATAAAGGGGGATTATACTTTGAAGGTATTATAGGCATTAATATAAAATATTGTCTTGAGGTTGAATCTTTGGTGGAAGATTTTTTTCGTCTAACATATCCAACAAATCTATTTCTATAGTTCGACAAAGAGCAGTCATAGGAACATCATTTATTCTACCTTCAAAAGGATCCTCACTATTACTACCTACTTTTTCCATTGTGGTAAAAATCCATGAAATTAAGACTGAAAAAGGAATCATTAGTGCTAAAAATAATTCTTGTTGGGTGATACTATTTAATTCTACAATTTCTGATTCAAATACAGATAATAAACCAAAAGGAAGTAAAAGCACAAATATCCATGTAAAAACAGTGCTAAAATAGGCGTATTGCCTTGGGAAAGGCGTGTTTTTTATGCGTTCACATTTTCCCTGCAGGTTATAGAGTTCTTCTAAATTGTTATGGAATATCTGTTTATCAAATTCGGTTATTTTTTCTTCTGCCAATAATTTTTTAAGGTGTTGCGCTTGATTTTTAACTAAATGCGTCGCAACATTTTTTCGATTTTCTAAGTCTTGGTCTTCTTCAGGAGATAAATATTTATCTAAGCGTGAACAAACTGGGTTACGTTCACCATGGCGATCAAACAGCTTTTCAACAGATTTATTTTCCTTAATGGAAAAGCTTGAAGGTTGTCTCAATTGAATTCGCAAGGCATTAATCCAAGCGATATGTCTATATATTAGAATACGTTGTGTTTCTTTATCATCTTGTACTAAAGCCAAAACATTGTTTGCCCAAGTGCGAGAGTAGTTTACAATACCTCCCCAAATTTTACGTCCTTCCCAAAACCTGTCGTAACTCTGGCTGTTTTTAAACCCAATGTAAAATGCAACAGCAATACCAATAACACTTAAAGGTTGAAAAGGAATATCAATATGTTTCCATCCTAAAAAATAGTATGCAGAGAATACTGTAGCGGCCCAAAGTGAAAAAAAAATAAGGTTTTTCCATGCAAAGCGTAAAATAATATTCCAGCTAATATTTCTTTTGATGTACATAACTTTTGGGTTGAATTATTTAGGAAATATAGTTAACAATTTTGTTTGTTCCTCAATAGCTGACTTAAATTCTGATTTTAAGTTTGTTACCAATTCAGAAACAAAAGGGGTATTTTCTATTAAAGCTACTCCATGCCCTGCTGACCATATTGTTTTCCATGCTTTGGCTTCGGTATCTAATTCTTTTCCAAAGTCAATTTTCTTGTCTTTTTTTAGATCTTCATCACTAATTCCAGTAGCCTTTAAACTGGCGTCTAAAAAATTGGCGTGCACTCCAGAAACAGCAGCTGTATAAACAACATCACTGGCTCCAGAATTTATTATCATTTCTTGATATTCAGTTGGAGCTTTGCTCTCTTTGGTATTTATAAAACGGGTACCCATATAGGCTAAATCTGCTCCCATTTGCATTGCAGAAGCAATATCTCTTCCAGTGCTAATACAACCAGAAAGTACTATGGTTTTATCATAAAATTGTTTTATTTCAGAAACCAAAGTCATTGGATTAATTGTTCCTGCGTGCCCCCCTGCCCCGGCAGCTACTAATATAAGACCATCAACTCCTGCTTTGGCAGCTTTTATGGCATGTCTTTTTTTAATAACATCATGAAAAACTAATCCACCATAGCTATGTACTGCTTCTACTATTCTTGATGCTGGACCCAACGAGGTAATTATTAAAGGGACTTTATGTTTGATGCATAGCTTTAAATCGGCCTCTAATCTTGGATTGGATGGGTGTACTATTAAGTTAACACCAAAAGGAGCTGCTTTTTTACCAGTTTCAGTTTCAAACTTTTCTAAAGCTGTTTTAATATCAATTAACCATGCTTCAAAACCATCGCTTGAGCGTTGGTTTAGGGCAGGAAAAGTACCAACAATTCCGTTTTTACAACATTCTATAACTAGTTCAGGACAAGAAATTAAAAACATTGGGGCTGCAATAGCCGGTAAATTGAGGTCAGTGATAAAAGATGCTTTTTTTGACATGTTTACTGGATTTAGATACTTATTAAAAATAGACATAAAATATTTGGCGATAATATTCAAAACTATGTTATTTTTACAAGAACTATGCATGCATAATAAAAAAACTATGTATTTAAAAGATTTTGAAATTCGTTGGAGCGATGTGGATGCTAATAGACATTTAGCAAATTCTGCATATGTAAATTTTATGAGTCACACACGTATGTCTCGCTTAATTAATCTTGGTTTTGACCATAAAACTATGTTGGAAAACAGTGTAGGTCCCGTTATGTTTTATGAGCATATTTATTATTTTAAAGAAGTTTTTCCAGGTAAACCTATAAAGGTATCTATGGAAATTATGGGAATGAGTGATGATGGGAAATTTTTTGAGTTTCACCATAATTTCTACGATCATAAAGGGAAAAATTTTGCGCATTGCGAAATGATGGGCGCTTGGATGGACTTAAAGACAAGAAAGTTAACAGCACTTCCTGATGATCTTTTAAAACTTTTTGAAAATGTTGAAAAAGCAGAAAATTTTAGAAGGTTAACTAAGGAAGATACCCGAAAGTATACTAGGGTTCCTAAGGACTTGGCTTAGGTTTTTTTGTAGATAAGTAAACTCCTGCAAATATTAAAAGCGTAGCACCAATTTTTAAAATATCCAGTTTATCTTTTCCTGCACCTAAGGCAAAGAGTATTCCAATTAAAGGTTGTAAATAAACAAAGGCACTTACCGTAGAAGCTTTTAATTGAGTAAGCGCGTATCCGTTAAAAAGGTAGGTCAAAAACGTTGTGCAAAATACCACAAAAAAGATAGCACCAATTGCATTTAAAGGCAGATTGGTCCAAGCAACTTCCATTACTTCCGAAAATGTAATAGGTAAATTTAAAATGATACCAATAGTAAATAACCATTTCATCAAATGAAAAGGATGGTATTTTTCAACCAAACTTTTTACAAGAATAAGGTATGTACCGTAACAAATACAGTTCACAATAAATAGGATATTGCCAAGAGGAATGTTGGACGCATTTTGAGCTTTTTCTGCACCAAAAAGAATTAGGGCTACGGCGCCTATGAAACCTATTAAAATACCAGATGCTTTTATAGGCTTTATTTTTTCTTTAATTAAAATAGCTGATAATACCACAGTAATAATAGGAGTTACCGTAATTAAAACAGCACTATTTATGGGTGTAGATAGTTCTAGACCTTTAAAAAAAGCTAGCATATTAATAGCCATTCCAAAAACCGAACAGAGTAATATTCGCCCCCAATCTTTTTTTTCTATTTTTTGTTTTGGAATAGTAAAAGAAATCGCCCAAAAAAGGATAGTAGCCCCAACAACACGAAGAAAAATAAAACCAAAAGGTTTTACGTACGTAGGCATTACATCTTTTGCTATGGTATGGTTTATACCATATATGGTTGTAGTAGCTAAAGCCGCTAGTAGGGCAAGGGTTCTTTTGCTCAAGAGTGAATGTTTTCTTTTGCTGAAGCCACAGTACTTTTACTGTTTCCGATGAAAATGTTTTTATCTACCAGTATTACTGGTCGTTTTAAAAAAGTATAATGTTCTAAAATAAGATTTTTGTAATCTGTTTCGTTAAGTTGTTTTTCTTTTAGGTTACGCTCTTTATATAACCTTGCTCTTTTACTAAAAAGAGCTTCATAGCTTCCAGAAAGTTTGTGCATTTCTTCCAATTGCGCTGGCTTAATTGCAGTTGACTTAATGTCTTGTAAAACAAAACCTTCAAGTGGTTGTAACTCTTTAATAATACGCTTACAAGTATCACAAGTACTTAAATGATATATTTTTTTCATAGTGTTAGCTTAAAAGAATAACAAAGAAACCTAATAATGACTTAATGTTCTATTTTTGGGATAGAAAATCTCATAAAGAATTTATTTTGGAAAAAATATTTGATATTACTTTACAAAACCGGAAAAGATTACAACAATTTTTAACCGAAACCTCAAAAGAAAAGTTGTTTAAAATACCAGAAGGACATCGCAATAATATTTGGTGGAATATTGCACATGTTGTGGTTACGCAGCAATTATTAGTTTATAAATTTAGTAATCTTCCTTTGCAACTGGATGATGAAATTATTGGTAAATATAGAAAAGGAACAGCTCCAGAGGGAATACCCTCTGATGATGAAATTAAACTGATTAACGATTGTTTGATTTCTACTGTTAATCAACTACAAGAAGATTATAAAAACGGAGTTTTTAAAGAGTTTAATCCCTATACAACTAGCGCTAACGTTACACTTTCTTCTGTAGAAGATGCTATTGCATTTAATGCTTTTCATGAGGGAATTCATTTAGGAACAATCCTATCTCTTAAAAAACACTGAAATTTACGCCTATTGCATACTGTGTGATAAGTGCTGCTTAAGTTTTTCGTATGGAATTGTAACCGAAATTGTTCCATCTGCAAACGAAGAAACTTCATATTGGTTATACAAAAGTTGTAAACCTTCTTTCGTATAACCAATGTTTTCTGGCAGATAAAAAATATCCGCTTCAAACATTAATCCAGTACTGTTTATAGAATCACTTTCGGGAATTTGCTCTTTTCTTTTAAAAAAAGTTTCTGCGATATCTGTAAAAGTATCTAGATTATTAAACAACTCCTCATTTTCTATTTCTAATCCTGTTTTTTTATCAAAATTTAAAAAGGTTTTTGAGGAATAGCCATGAGCTCCTCCTGTAAAAGAATGCACTTCCAGTGCTATGGTAATCACATTCATATCTTCGTATGCTACATTACCATTAGCGTTAAAACTCCAAGGTGTGCTTTCGTCTGGATGAAGTTTTTGTATGTTTTCGTGGCCTTTTTTAAAGGCAGCAACACCTTCTTCAATTGTGGTTACTTCAATTTCGTCGTCATAAGTTAAAAACGAGATAACTTCTTCTTTAATACTGGTATTTATTACAAATGCTAAATTTGACTCCTCATCTACTTTTGGGTATTTTATAGAGACTTGAGAGCAGTCAGAACATTTCTCAGTTTTATATTCATAGGTTTTAAAAGTAATTTTATCTTTCTTTTTACAACTAACAATTAAAAAAGTAGAAAATAAAAGCAGAACAAAAGGTTTCATTTTAAGGAGCAGATTATATTTGATAGTTGAAAAGTAATACCTTCAAAGTTATCTCCAAAGGAATACGGATATATTTACATTAAATTTTAATTTTTTTGAATACAATAATTAACCTTTTAAACGGTTTTGTAACATACAAAGTAGGTTTGAAGAAAAGCCTTACGGTATTGTGTAATTGATAATTTGAAGCAAAATAATTGCTAAAAATATAAATAAATAGCATAATTTTGCCCTCATATTTTTAAATCATCATTTTTAATAGATTATTTATAAGCTCTATGGAAGCAAAAATTAAAGGATTTATGGATGAGGTTAAAGCCAGAAATGGTCATGAGCCAGAATTCATCCAAGCGGTACAAGAAGTAGCAGAAACAGTAATTCCGTATATCGCTGAAAATGAAATTTATAATGGGAAAAATATCCTTTTGAGAATGGTTGAACCTGAACGATTGGTTTCGTTTAGAGTTGCTTGGGTAGATGATCAAGGAGAAATTCATGTTAACCGTGGATACCGTATTCAAATGAATTCGGCGATTGGACCCTACAAAGGAGGATTGCGTTTTCATCCATCAGTTAATGCCAGTATATTGAAATTTCTTGCTTTTGAGCAAGTATTTAAAAATAGCCTAACTACTTTGCCTATGGGAGGCGGTAAAGGAGGTTCTGATTTTGATCCAAAAGGAAAATCTGACGATGAAGTAATGCGCTTTTGCCATGCTTTTATGTTAGAGTTAAATAGACATATTGGACCAAATACTGATGTACCTGCAGGTGATATTGGTGTTGGAGCTAGAGAAATAGGGTTCTTATTTGGGATGTATAAAAAAATAAGAAATGAATTTACTGGAGTTTTAACAGGTAAGGGACTTTCATGGGGAGGTTCTAAAATTAGACCGGAGGCTACAGGTTATGGGACGGTGTATTTTGCTCAAAATATGCTAAAGACTAGAAATGATGATGTAAAAGGAAAAACAGTAGTTGTTTCTGGTTCTGGAAATGTGGCACAGTACGCAGCGGAAAAGGTTATTCAGTTAGGAGGAAAAGTGGTAACATTATCTGATTCAGCAGGATATATTTATGATAAAGATGGAATTGATAATGAAAAATTAGCCTTTGTAATGGACTTAAAAAATAACCGCAGAGGTCGTATTTCTGAATACATTAAGAAATATCCTTCTGCAACATATCATCAAGGTGAAAAACCTTGGGGAGTTAAATGTGATATGGCGTTACCATGTGCAACTCAAAACGAGTTAAATTTAGATCATGCGAAGGAGCTAATTGCTAATGGTTGTAGCTGTGTTGCTGAAGGAGCAAATATGCCATCTACAGCTGATGCAATTCACGCTTTTCATGATGCTCAAATTCTTTTTGCACCTGGAAAAGCTTCAAATGCTGGAGGTGTTGCAACTTCTGGGTTGGAAATGTCACAAAACTCATTAAGAATTAGCTGGACAAGAGAAGAGGTTGATGATAGACTTAAAGGTATAATGGCAGATATACACGACTCTTGTATTGAGTTTGGTAAAGAAGAAAATGGCTATTGTAATTATGTAAAAGGAGCAAATATTGCTGGTTTTGTAAAGGTTGCAGATGCCATGTTAGCACAAGGTGTTATTTAAAAGTTTATTCCATTTATTTTTAAAGCCTTTCTTATTAATTTAAGGAGGGCTTTTTTGTAAAATACATGCCATAATCCTATTATCTTTGATATAGTTTTTAACCAACTTTTTTAAGTTAACATGCCAATAACAACTAAAGCCATAGTTTTTTCATCTATAAAATATGGAGATACCAGTTTAATTGTTAAAGCATATACAAAAGATGAAGGGTTAAAATCGTATATGCTTAAGGGCGTATTGGCTTCTAAAAAAGGAAAATTAAAAACTGCATATTTTCAACCCTTAACGCAGCTGGAGATAGTTGCAAATCACAAGGTAAATTCTAATTTACATAGTATTAAAGAGGCAAAGGTTTACTATCATTATCAAACGTTACATACCCAGATTTCAAAAAATGCGCTCACTCTTTTTTTGGCAGAAATATTGGGAAATAGTATTCACGAGGAAGAGAATAACCCAGCTCTATTTAATTTTTTAGAAGCTGCTTTGCAATGGTTGGATACGCACTCAAATGTGGCGAATTTTCACATTTGTTTTTTACTAGTATTAACTAAATATTTAGGCTTTTATCCAGATGATACAAATTTTGATGGAGAGTATTTTGATTTGTTAGAAGGGCAATTTGTTAATGAGCAGTCTTTAAACCCCATGGTTAAAGGGAATGTAATTAAGTTTTTAAAAGACTTGTTGGGCATGAATTTTGATGAAATGTTAACGATAAAGATGAATAAAAAAAGTAGACAAGAGTTATTGAACGCCCTTGTTTTATATTTTGAGTTACATTTGCAGGGATTTCGAAAACCCAAATCACTTGCTATTTTACAAGAAGTTTTTAGCTAGTATGTACAAGATACTTTTTATGTTTTTTTTCCTGATGTATACCGCTATTTCTGCTCAGGAAATTACAATATTAGATATAGATACTCACGAACCTATTTCTAATATTGCAGTGTACAATTTGGATAAATCTAAATCCACGCTTAGTGATGCACGTGGAAAATGTGACATCACTGTTTTTTCAAAAAATGAGCGAATTATATTTAAACATATAAGTTACGAATCTCGAAAAACTTCAAAAGCCCAAATTTTAAGACAGAAGCGTATTGTTTATTTAACGCTAAAGCCTGAAGAGCTTCAAGAAGTAGTAATGTCGGTTTCTAAATGGGAACAACAAAAAAAAGACATCCCAAATAAAATAGCATCAATTGATGCAAGAGCAATAGCTTTTAATAATCCACAAACTTCGGCAGATTTGCTCCAAAGTAGTGGTAAAGTTTTTGTTCAAAAAAGTCAATTAGGTGGTGGTAGCCCTATGATTAGAGGTTTTGCTACTAATAGGTTATTGCTCTCCGTAGATGGTGTACGTATGAATAATGCCATTTTTAGAGGAGGAAATTTGCAAAATGTAATTTCTATAGATCCATATTCAATTCGAAACACAGAGATTATTTTTGGACCTGGCTCAGTAATTTATGGTAGTGACGCTATAGGTGGAGTAATGAATTTTTATACCAAAAAGCCTATATTTTCTAACGCAGATAGTTTGTATGTTTCTGGAAATGTAAACTATAGATTTTCCTCTGCCAATAGTGAAAATAGTGGGCATGTAGATTTAAATTTCGGTAAGCAAAAATGGGCCTTTTTGAGTAGTATTTCCTATAACAGTTTTGGAGATTTAAAAATGGGAAAACATGGTTCTGATGCATATTTACGAAGAAGTTATGTTAAAACTATAAACGGAGAAGATACTGAGGTAATTAATACTGATCCCGAAAAGCAAGTTTCCACAGGGTATAATCAAATCAATTTAATGCAAAAAATTGCATTTAAACCTAATGCTAATTGGAGTGTTGATGCCGCTGCTTTTTATTCAGAAACATCGAATTATTCTAGATATGATAGACTTATTAGACCTTTAGATAATAGAGAAGGCTTGCGATATGGTGATTGGTATTATGGTCCGCAAAAATGGTTCATGGGAAATTTGCAGGTAAATAAAAAAGGTACAGGAAAGTTCTATGATGGCTTGAAAGTTACTACTGCTTATCAGTTTTTTGAGGAGAGTAGAAATAGTAGAGAGTTTCAAGAACCGGAATTATATTCGACCAACGAGAAAGTTGACGCTTTTTCATCAAATATTGATTTTGAAAATAAAAAAATAGGAAACTTAAGGTTGTATTATGGCGGGGAGTTTATTTTTAACAAAGTGCGCTCTACTGGAAAGGAAGAAAACATTCTAACAGGTTTAACGGTTGATGCGCCGGCAAGATACCCTGATGGCTCTACATGGAAAACTCTAGCGGGCTATTTTAACGGTGAATATAAAGTAATGCCCAATTTTACCATTTTAGGAGGATTACGTTATAGTCATGTATGGATTGATGCTTTGTTTGTTGATTCATTTTATGATTTTCCTTTTGACGATGCCAATTTAAGTACGGGGGCCTTAACCACCAGTGTTGGAATTAGTTGGTTTCCTAAACAAGATTTTCAAATAACGGTGAATGGTTCCACAGGATTTAGAGCACCAAATATTGATGATGTGGGAAAAATATTTGATTCTGAACCAGGGGGAGTTGTTGTTCCGAATCCAGATTTAGAACCTGAGTATGCTTATAATGCGGAAATAGGAATACAAAAAAATTTTAATGATAAAATTGTTTTAAAAGGAGCAACTTTTTACACCTATTTGGTAGATGCCCTAGTACGTCGTGATTATGAGTTTAACGGTCAGTCTCAAATGTATTATTTAGGGGAGTTAAGTAATGTACAAGCCATTCAAAATGCGGCTAAAGCTTTCGTATATGGCTTTGAGTTTGGAGCTGATGTTTACCTTACAGATAATTTATCAATTGACGCTAATTTGACTATAACAAAGGGAGTAGAAGAGGAAGAAGATGGTACAGAATCTCCATCAAGACATGTTGCCCCTACTTTTGGAGATTTTCATTTAATTTGGAAAAATCAAAAACTTAAGATTGATGCTTTTATCAATTATAATGGTGAAATCAGTTTTGACGATTTAGCTCCGTCGGAACAAAATAAAGCATACATATATGCTTCAGATGGTAATGGTAATCCATATTCACCATCATGGTATACAGCTAATTTAAGAACACAATACAATATTACTAATGCGCTAAAGGTTTCGTTAAGTGTTGAAAACATTTCCAATCAACGTTACCGTATGTATTCTTCTGGTTTAACAGCGGCTGGAAGAAATGTTATAGCAAGTATTGGTTACAGGCTATAAAAAAAGCCGTCTTTTAAAGACAGCTTTTTTAAATTTTTATTTGAAGAATTAGTTTTTAACCGCTTCTTTTACATCTTCAACAGCAGATTTTGCTTTGTCGGCAGCTTTATCACCAGCTTCTTTTGCTGCGTCTACAGCATTTCCAGCGGCATCCTTAGCTCCTTCTACAGCGTCACCAGCTTTGTCCATTGCATCTGCGCCAGCTTCTTTTGCAGCATCCACAGCATTTCCAGCAGCATCTTTAGCACTATCTACAGCATCACCTGCTTTGTCCATTGCGTCAGAACCAGCTTCTTTAACTGCATCAGCAGCTGAACTAGCAGCATCCTTAGCACTATCCATTGCATCTTCAGCGTGCTCAGAAGCCTCTTTAGCCTTATCATTAGTTTCTCTACATGATACAAAAGATACACTTAGAGCTAACATTAAAATTGACCCAAAAATTACTTTTTTCATTACTTTGTTTTTTAGTTTATAATGGTTTCTGTTTCTCAGATATACGTTAAAATAGTTTTTTTGGATGTGATATCGTCGGAAAAGTTTAATAAAGCTACAATAAAGACCTATTTCATTGAGGATTACCCCCTTTATTCGATCTAAATTTTTAATTTTGCAGCCTTAATTTAACTGAATACATGAAGTTTGCAGGATATAAAAGTTTAGATCTGCCAAAAGTGGCAGAAGAAATTCTTCAATATTGGAAGGAGCATCAAATTTTTGAAAAAAGTGTTTCTACAAGAGAAGGCAGCGATAGCTATGTGTTTTATGAAGGCCCACCGTCTGCAAATGGAATGCCTGGTATACATCATGTAATGGCTCGGACCATTAAAGATATTTTTCCAAGGTATAAAACCATGAAAGGTTTTCAAGTTAAAAGAAAAGCAGGTTGGGATACTCATGGACTACCTATAGAACTAGGAGTAGAAAAAGAGCTTGGGATTACCAAGGAAGATATTGGTAAAAAAATATCTGTTGAAGAATATAATGCAGCTTGTAAAAAGGCAGTAATGCGTTATACAGATGTATGGAACTCAATGACTGAAAAAGTTGGATATTGGGTAGATATGGAGGATCCATACATTACTTACAAATCAAAATATATGGAATCTGTTTGGTGGTTACTAAAGCAGATTTACGATAAGGGGCTCATTTATAAAGGTTATACTATTCAACCTTATTCGCCAAAAGCAGGAACTGGGTTAAGTTCGCATGAACTTAATCAACCAGGAACTTATCAAGATGTTACTGATACTACTGTTACGGCTCAATTTAAAGTAAAGAGCCATAAAAACGATGCTTTTTTTGGTAAGGCGGATGGAGATGTTTATTTCTTAGCATGGACGACAACTCCTTGGACGTTGCCAAGTAATACAGCCTTAACTGTTGGACCAAAAATAGATTATGTTTTAGTAAAAACATTTAATCAATATACGTTTAAACCAAGTTATGTTGTTTTAGCGAAGAACTTAGTTGGTAAACAGTTTGGAGGTAAATTTGCAGAGGCTCAAGAAGAAAGTGACTTTGCTAATTACACTAAAGAGGCTAAAAAAATACCATATCAAGTAATTGCAGAAACAAAAGGAATAGATTTAATTGAATCTACTTACGAGCAATTAATAAATTATGTTCAACCGTATCAAAACCCTGAGAATGCGTTTCGTGTAATTCCTGGTGATTTTGTAACTACCGAGGATGGTACTGGTATAGTGCATACAGCTCCTACATTTGGAGCGGATGATGCTTTTGTTGCAAAGCAAGCTTCCCCAGAAGTTCCACCAATGTTAGTGTTAGATGAGAATAATAACCCTGTTCCGTTAGTAGATTTACAAGGTAAGTTTAGACCAGAACTTAAGGAGTTTGGAGGTAAGTATGTCAAAAATGAATATTACGACGAAGGTGAAGCTCCTCAAAAATCTGTTGATGTAGAAATAGCTATCAAACTAAAAGAAGAAAACAAGGCTTTTAAGGTTGAAAAATATGTACACAGCTATCCAAACTGCTGGCGTACAGATAAGCCTATTTTATACTACCCATTGGATTCTTGGTTTATAAAAATAACAGACGTTAAAGACAGAATGTTTGAATTGAATTCAACCATAAACTGGAAACCGAAATCTACAGGAGAGGGTAGATTTGGTAATTGGTTAGCAAATGCGAATGATTGGAATCTTTCAAGATCAAGATATTGGGGAATACCATTACCAATTTGGAGAACCGAAGATGGTAAGGAGGAAATGATTATAGGTTCCGTTGCTGAACTTAAATCCGAAATGGATAAAGCGCTAAAAGCAGGGATACTGGATAAAGATATTTTTGAAAATTTTGAAGTTGGCAATATGTCAGAAGAAAACTATGATAAAATAGATCTTCATAAAAATATTGTTGACCAAATAACATTAGTTTCAAATTCTGGTAAACCTATGAAACGCGAGAGCGATTTAATAGATGTGTGGTTTGACAGTGGTTCAATGCCGTATGCTCAATGGCATTATCCTTTTGAGAATAAAGAATTAATAGATAACTCAACGTCATTTCCAGCAGATTTTATTGCTGAAGGTGTAGATCAAACCCGTGGTTGGTTTTATACTTTACATGCTATAGGGTCTATGGTTTTTGATTCTGTTGCCTACAAAAACGTAGTATCTAACGGTTTGGTTTTGGATAAGGAGGGCAAAAAAATGTCTAAACGTTTGGGAAATGCTGTAGATCCGTTTACCACAATGGAAGAACATGGGCCTGATGCCACACGTTGGTACATGATATCTAATGCAAACCCTTGGGATAATTTAAAGTTTGATATTGAAGGTATTGTTGAGGTAAAACGTAAGTTTTTCGGGACACTGTATAATACATACTCGTTTTTTGCGCTTTATGCCAATTTAGATGAGTTTAAATATGCGGAGAATGATATTCCTTTAAACGAAAGACCAGAAATAGACCGTTGGATTTTATCAGAATTACATACTCTAATCAAAACTGTAGATGAAGCCTATGCGGATTATGAACCAACCAAGGCAACAAGAGCTATATCAAATTATGTGCAAGAAAATCTAAGTAATTGGTATGTGCGATTATGCAGAAGACGTTTTTGGAAAGGTGATTATGAGCAGGATAAAATTTCTGCATATCAAACTTTATATACATGTTTACTAACTATTTCGAAATTGGCCGCTCCAGTGGCGCCGTTTTTTATGGATCGCTTGTATAAAGATTTGGTAAATACAACGCAAAGTGAAGCTTTTGAAAGTGTGCACTTAGCTGGTTTCTCTATTTATGATGAAACGTTTGTAGATAAAAGTTTAGAGGCTAAAATGTTTAAGGCGCAAACTATATCATCTTTGGTATTATCTATTCGTCAGAAAGAAAAAATTAAGGTAAGACAGCCACTTCAGAAAATTATGATTCCTGTTTTAAATCAACAAGACCATGAGGAAATTGAGGCCGTTGCGGATTTAATTAAATCGGAAGTCAATGTCAAAGAAATTGAAATTTTGGATGACGCTTCGGGTATTTTGGTGAAAAAAATTAAACCAAATTTTAAGACTTTAGGTCCTAAATTTGGTAACGATATGAAAAATATTGCGAGTGCAATAATGGGTCTTGAGCAAGAAGATATCCAAAAAATTGAGCAAAATGGCGAAATATCTCTTGACATTGAAAATAAAAGTATTATTTTACAGTTACAGGATGTAGAGATATCTTCTCAAGATATTGAAGGTTGGCTTGTTGCTAGTTCTGGTAAGCTTACGGTAGCGCTAGATGTTACAATAAATGAATCTTTACGAGAAGAAGGTATTGCTAGAGAACTTGTAAATAGAATACAGAATATTAGAAAAGAATCTGGTTTTGAAGTAACGGATAAGATTAGTATTAAAGTTTTAAATGATGGAGTTGTCCAAAAAGCTGTTGAAAATAATCTTGTCTACATTAAAACTGAAACGCTTACTGCGGAGCTAGATTTTGTTGAAAATTTGGAACTTGGCACTGATGTTTCCTTTGATGAAGTAAACACCAAATTGCTTATTGAAAAACATTAAAAAATGGCAGAAGATTTAAAAGTTAGATACTCAGATAAGGATTTAGAAGAATTTAGAGTACTTATCGAAGAGAAAATAGAAAAAGCAAAGAGTCATTTAGAGCTACTTAAAAGCTCATATATGAATGATAGTAATAATGGTACTGATGATACCTCTCCAACATTTAAAGCTTTTGAGGAAGGTTCTCATACTATGAGTAAAGAGGCTAATACTCAGTTAGCTATTCGTCAGGAGAAGTTTATTAGAGATCTTAAAAATGCATTATTGCGTATTGAAAATAAAACGTACGGAATTTGTCGTGTAACAGGTAAGCTTATTAACAAAGAACGTTTGAAGCTTGTTCCGCACGCTACGTTAAGTATCGAAGCGAAAAATATGCAAAAATAATAGAAACGCCTTAAGGCGTTTTTTTATTCAAATTAGTTGAGAACAACCATACTTTTTTTTCTGCTCTTTGCAGCACAGCTGATTTTTGGTCAAAAAATAGTGCAAAAAACGGTAGTTAAACCCAATATTAAGTCTGTTCAGATAGATGTTAATAAGTGTTATGCTCTGGATATTTCTACCGCTGATACTGATGAAATGTATATTGAAGCCACTTTTGATGGCGAATATCAAAAGGACTTACTATTGGTAATAAACGAACAAAAATCATCCATTATGGTTGATACCAAGTTTCAACCTAGTTTCATCCATCCAAATGATAAATTAAGTGCTCATAAAGTAATAGCTATTGAATTAAAAATTGTTTTGCCCAAAAACTTAAATATTACAGCATTTGGTACTAGTTGCAATATTACAGCCACTGGGAAATATAAAAATTTAAAATTAACAGTTTCTGAAGGAGATTGTTTTTTAGTAGATGTGTCTAAAAATACAACGGTAACTACTCAAAAGGGAAATATTAATATAAGTGCTAAAAGGGGCACATTTATATTCAAAAACAAGTTTGGATTTATTCATAAAGACAATATTCCTAAAGGAAACAATTTATTTAGTTTAACCACCATAAGTGGAAATATCAATCTAAAGAAAATAGAATAATATGTCTATTTTTGCTTTTCTATAAAGAAGCCCATGAATTTAAGGAAATCGTTATTACTCATTATAGTAATACTTATCATAGATCAAGTCAGTAAAATTTATATAAAAACACATTTTGTTTTAGGAGAGTCGCACGATGTTTTTAATTGGTTCAAAATCCTTTTTATAGAAAATGAAGGGGCTGCTTGGGGTGCTAAATTAAGCGATATTTTACCAGTATCTGATAAAACGGGTAAATTGGTTTTAACCATTTTTAGATTGTTTGCAATATGTGGAATAGGATATTGGTTGTTAGATGTAATCAAAAAAAAATCTACAAAAACCTTCATTATTGCGGTTTCATTAATTTTTGCCGGAGCGCTTGGAAATATTATAGATTCTGTTATCTACGGAGTTATTTTTGACGATAGTTATAATCACGTTGCAACATTATTTGCTGAAGAAACTTATGGAGGTTTGTTTCATGGAAAAGTTGTGGACATGCTGTATTTTCCGATGGTAGATACTACCTGGCCGGAATGGGTGCCTTATTTTGGAGGGAAAAATTTTAGATTTTTTGAACCCGTTTTTAATATTGCTGATACGGCTATAAGTACAGGAGTTGGAATTCTTATTGTTTTTAACAAAAGAATTTTTTCTAAAAATGATGCTGAAATTTTAGAAGAAACAAATAAAGATTTTAGCTAAAAGTAATAGGTTTTTTTTGGTGTAACGCAGTAGTTTAAAGGAATATCAAACTTATTTACGTCACTGATTTCTTTTTCAGCTTCAAATAAAGACAGACCTATCTTTACAACATTTGTAGAACACTTAGCGAGAAAAGAATCGTAAAACCCTTTTCCATAGCCTACTCTGTTTCCATTAAGATCGAAAGTTAAAAGCGGAATAAAAACAACTTGAATTTTACCCTCTTTAATTTCAATACCTTCAACAGGTTCAGGAACACCCCAATTGTTAACTTTTAATTTAGTATTATCGGTAAGTAGTATGTTGGTCAAGTTGGTATCAGAAGTTATTTTAGGCACAATTACGTTTTTATCCTTTCCTTGTAATATAGAAAGGATATATGAAGTCTCTATTTCTTTTTTTGAAGAAATAGGTAGATATATATGGTAATAATCATAAGACCATATAGAAAGTTCTAAAAGATTATTCGCAATTTTTAGGCTTAGGTCTTCTAAGTCTTGTGTGGAGATTAATTCTCGTTTTTGTAAATAATTTTTTCGCAACTCTTTTTTGAGCATAAAAGATATATTACGATATCATATTTACTGCAAAATAATAATAAACTACTCTTTTGTTGCTACGGCAAAAAAGACCTTGAAAAATAGCATCAAAATTAAGTAGGTTCCCAATGTAATTATATAGTTGTCCATGTGTCCTCTTCTTTAAATCTGTTTAAATATAGATAAAAAAAATGTTATTTAACCCTTTAACGGTAGGTTTTTATCGATGAAATGCACATTTTTTGATAAAATTTAACTTTTTGTTAAAGATTTCTTTTTAAAATTTCGAAGATTTTAACAGTAACCTGTTAGTTTTCAATTAATTATTTGCTTACCTAAAATTAAGAGGGTTTTTTGTTAAATTTTAATTTTTTTCAGTAGTTATTTGATTTGCATGCTAAAAATGCAGAATAAACCTTTTTGTTTTTTCATATCAAGAAAACATACTGCTAAAAGCTGAGTAATCCGAAAATGAAAATTTAGCTTATAGAACAGCCCTTTTAAAGTTAAAAAATGCAAAAACTCCATTTAATTATAGAAAAACGCAGTAATTTAACATTGTATAAGTGCAGAGGGAAAAAACAGATAAAAATTCATGTCCCAATTACCTATTAAAATACAATTAAGTACACTGCCAAATAACCCTGGAGTTTATCAGTTTTATGATGAGCAGCAAAAAATATTATACGTAGGTAAAGCTAAAAATCTTAAAAAAAGAGTATCGTCATATTTTAATAAGAATCATGAACATGGAAAGACTCGTGTTCTGGTATCAAAAATATGCTCAATAAAACACATTGTTGTGCCTACGGAGTCCGACGCGCTTTTATTGGAAAATAACTTAATTAAAAAGTATCGTCCCCGTTACAATGTACTTCTAAAAGATGATAAAACTTATCCTTGGATATGTATAAAAAAAGAACGATTTCCAAGAGTGTTTTATACTAGAAATCTAATTAAAGATGGATCAGAGTATTATGGGCCTTATACAAGTATGAAAACGGTAAAAACATTACTTGACTTGATTAAGAGCGTTTATCCATTGAGAACATGTAATTATGACCTTTCAAAAAAGAATATTGAGGAATGTAAGTATAAAGTATGTCTTGAATATCATTTGAAAAATTGTATGGGTCCTTGCGAAGGTTTTCAAAGCGTAGAGGAGTATGACAGACAAATACAGGATATTAGAGAAATTTTAAAGGGTAATTTTAAAACTTCGCTACAATATTTTAAGACTGAAATGAAAACCTTGGCAGCTGAAATGATGTTTGAAGAAGCACAACAGGTCAAGGAAAAGATTGAAGTTCTTGAAAATTACCAATCTAAATCAACAATTGTAAACCCTAAAATAAATAACGTAGACGTTTTTACAATAATATCAGATTCTGATTTTGCTTATATCAATTTTTTACAACTTTCCTATGGTTCCATAATAAGGTCGCATACTATGGAAATTAAAAAGAAATTAGATGAGTCTGATGAGGAATTGTTGGAACTTGCAATTGTTGAAATACAAAACAGGTTTAAATCTATTTCTAAAGAAATATACTTGCCTTTTAAGGTTTCGGTAGACCCTAAATTAAAGGTTACGATACCAAAACTAGGAGATAAAAAGAAAATTTTAGAATTTTCAGAACGTAATGCAAAGTTTTTTAGGCAAGAACGTTTTAATCAAATTAAAATAATAGACCCAGATAGGCATACAAGTCGAATAATGTCTCAGATGAAAAAGGATTTGAGATTAACAAAAGAGCCTCGACATATTGAGTGTTTTGATAATAGTAATATTCAAGGAACAAATCCTGTAGCAGCATGCGTAGTGTTTAGAAATGGTAAAGCATCTAAAAAGGAATATCGGCATTACAATATAAAAACAGTTGTCGGGCCAGACGATTTTGCGTCAATGGAAGAGGTTGTTTATAGAAGATATAAAAGATTATTAGAAGAGGGAGAACAATTGCCACAGTTAATCGTAATTGATGGAGGAAAAGGACAATTGTCTTCTGCACTAAAAAGTCTAGATATTTTAGAATTAAGAGGTAAAATTGCAATTGTGGGAATTGCAAAACGACTAGAAGAAATTTACTTTCCAGGAGATAGTGTTCCTTTGTATTTAGATAAAAAATCGGAAAGTCTAAAAATATTACAGCGCCTCAGAAATGAAGCGCATAGATTTGGAATTACATTTCATAGAAATAAGCGTAGTAAAGCAGCTATTAATTCTGAACTTGAAAATATAGATGGTATAGGAAAAAAAACAGCTCAAGATTTATTAAAAAATTTTAAATCTGTTAAACGCGTAAAAGAAGCATCAATGTCCAGCTTAGAAGCAGTAGTTGGATTGTCAAAAGCCAAAAAAATATATGAAACTTTTCATTAAAAAAATAGGTTTATTGTTAGTGCTAGTTTGTTGTTTTTGTGCAAATGCTCAAGAACAAGACAATGTAAAGGTGGGGCTGGTATTAAGTGGAGGTGGTGCAAAAGGAATGGCTCATATTGGTGCGATAAAAGTTATTGAAGAAGCTGGTATAAAAATAGATTATATAGGAGGAACAAGTATGGGAGCAATTGTTGGAGCTTTATATGCTTCTGGTTATTCTGCGACCGAATTAGATTCTATTTTCAGAAATACTGATTTTTTTAATTTAATTCAGGATAACCTTCCTAGAAATGCTAAAACCTTTTACGAGAAAGATGATTCGGAACGTTATGCCTTAACATTGCCCTTTAATAATTTTAAAATTTCCTTTCCACAAGGTTATTCAGGTGGTAGGAACATATATAATGAGTTAGTTAAATTATTATATCATGTTAAAGATATCGAGGATTTTAACGAGCTACCTATTCCTTTTGTTTGTGTTGCCACAAACGTAGAAACTGGTAAAGAGGTAGTATTAAATAAGGGATATTTACCAGAAGCAATTTTAGCTAGTGGAACACTGCCTTCACTTTTTGAACCCACGAAAATTAACAACCAAATTTTAATTGATGGTGGAGTAGTAAACAATTACCCAATTGATAAAGTGAGGCAAATGGGAGCTAATTTTATAATTGGTGTTGATGTACAACATGGGTTGTCAACAAAGGAAGAATTGTCATCAGCAACTGAAATTCTTATGCAGATAAATAATTTTAGAGCTGCGGCCGATATGCAAACAAAATCTAAAGAAACAGATATTTATATTAAACCAGATATTAAAGATTATACTGTTTTAGATTTTGATGATAAAGAAGCAATAATAGAAACAGGTTTGGTTGCAGCAAGATTTAAAATGGATGAACTTCATAAAGTTTCTCAAAAACAATTAAATAACGTAAAACCTAATATAGAAATCGAAGATACTAATACCTTAAAAGTAGATAGATTAATACTTACAGGAGATAATTCGTATTCTCGAGGATATATAAAAGGAAAACTTAGGTTTAAGTTTGGCGAAGAAATTACGTTTAAAAAACTTCAACAAGGATTAAGCAATCTTTATGCGACAGGAAATTTTGTTTCCAATAGGTACAAACTTACATCAAGTGAAAATGGTGAAGATTTGTCCATTAATTTAGAAGAAACAACAGATAATACCTTTTTACGTCTTGGTGTTAATTATAATGGTTTATACAAAAGTTCGGCACTTATTAATATCACCAGAAAAAATCTGTTGTTGAATGAAGACGTAACCTCTCTAGATCTTATTTTAGGAGACAATATCCGTTATAATTTTCAATATTATGTAGACAAGGGTTTGTATTGGAGTTTTGGTATAGAATCTAGGTTTAATCAATTTGAAGAAGAAATTTCATTAGGATTAATACGTGAAAATTATAATGTTTTTAATAACACCAACATTAATACAATTACGTTAGATGTTTCTGATATTACCAATCAAATTTATGTGCAAACGGTGGTTCGTGAAGAATTTGCTTTCAGAGCAGGTTTAGAGCACAAATTTTTGAAATATAGCACGCTTACTTTAAGTGATTCAAATACTGATGGGTTTGGAGTTTCGGAGACTTCATCAGATGAACGAACCCATTTTGAAAAAGGTAGTTATTATAGTGCTTTTAGTAGATTAACATTGGATACTTACGATGATAAATATTTTCCGAGTAGAGGATTGTATTTTAATGGAGACTTTCAATTTTATGCATTATCCTCTGATTTTAATGATAATTTTAGGGAGTTTTCAATTGTCAAAGCTAAAATTGGGACGGCTTTACCTATAACAAACAATTTTTCTTTAAATGTTGAAACTGACGGAGGGTTTAAATTAGGTTCCTCGGCAGTTTCATCTTTTGATTTTGTTTTAGGAGGATATGGTGCTAGTTATATTAATAATTTTACTCCATTCATTGGATACGATTTTTTAAATCTAGTTGGCAACAGCTATATAAAGGCATATGGTAGATTGGATTATGAATTTGCTCCAAAAAATCACTTTATGTTCTCAGCCAATTTTGCAAATGTAGATGACGATATCTTTAGAACGGGAGAATGGTTTACATTACCCAATTATTCTGGATATGGAATAAGTTATGGTTTAGAATCTTTTATTGGACCGTTACAAATTATGTATTCTTGGTCTCCTGAAATTGAAAAAGAGAGTTTTTTCTTTAGTATAGGATATTGGTTTTAAACATAATACTACTTTTTTTACGATATTTGTTTATGATGTTACAGTTTCGAATTGATATAACTCCTCATTTGAGGGCAATGTGGTAAGCAAGAACAAATTTGCCTTTAAGGAATTTGTATAACGCTTATTATTAATGATAAATCAATTTTTGAACAAATGTCAATAGTAGATAAAACTTCACTTCAATTACCAAAAGAAAATTTAGAAGCTCAAGATTTTTTGCCTCTTTTAGGAACAGATTACATTGAGTTATATGTAGGTAATGCAAAACAAGCAGCACATTACTATATGTCAGCATGGGGGTTTCAGCCCTTAGCATATGCTGGATTAGAAACAGGGCTCAAGGATAGAGTTTCTTATGTGTTGCAACAAGATAAAATTAGAATAGTATTAACTTCTCCATTAAATTCTGGAGGAGAAATTAACGAACATATTAATGCGCATGGGGATGGTGTAAAAATAATTGCCCTTTGGGTAGATAATGCCGCAAAAAGTTTTGAGGAAACCACAAATAGAGGTGCAGAGCCATATTACGCTCCTAAAGTAGTTAAAGATGATGACGGAGAAGTTGTATTGTCTGGAATATGTACTTATGGAGAAACTAAACATGTTTTTGTGGAACGAAAAAATTATAAGGGAGCTTTTTTACCAGGATTTAAGGCATGGAATCCTCATTACAAGCCAACTAGTACAGGTTTAAAATATGTGGATCATATGGTTGGTAATGTTGGCTGGAATGAAATGAATAAATGGTGCAAGTTCTACGAAGAAGTAATGGGTTTTGCACAATTGGTTTCTTTTGATGATAAAGATATTTCCACGGAATACACGGCTTTAATGAGTAAGGTTATGAGTAATGGAAATGGCAGAATAAAGTTTCCAATAAACGAACCTGCAGAAGGAAGAAAAAAATCTCAAATAGAAGAGTATATTCAATTTTATAATGGTGCAGGGGTTCAACATATTGCACTGGCAACAGATAATATTATTGAAACCGTAACAGCACTGAAAAACCGAGGGGTAGAATTTTTAACAGTACCACAAAGTTATTATTCAGAGGTTTTAAACAGGGTTGGAGAAATTGATGAAGATTTGGAACCTTTAAGTGAATTGGGGATTTTAATAGATAGAGATGATGAAGGTTATCTTTTACAAATATTTACAAAACCAATTTTAGATCGCCCAACAATGTTTATTGAGATAATTCAGCGGAAAGGAGCTAAATCATTTGGTAAAGGCAATTTTAAAGCATTGTTTGAATCTATTGAAAGAGAACAGGCATTAAGAGGAACGCTATAACGCCAATTTTTCTTAAAAAAATATTAATTTCTAGCAACAAACCTAAATTACTGTTAATACAAGAGTTAAAGTAAGTTAAAACGTATTAAAGTGAGTGCAAGTTGCTTTAACTTTGTCGGTATAAGGGGTGGTTCCCTTGTAACTTTATATTAGGTTTTTCATAATTTAAAGTTTGGTTGGTTATTTAGGAAAAGCCCAGCTTGTTAGCTGGGCTTTTTTTTATGCGCAATACTTTGGAATAAATTTTGTTTAAGTAATTGTTAGTACTACTGTTGTTTATTTTCTTATTATTAATTTTAAACTCACTCAGTAACTATGCGACATATTATTATATTACTTTTTTTAGTTATTAATTGTTTTGCTTACGGGCAAAATAAATCATCCGCATTTAAACAAGGGGAATGGTTAAAATTTAGATTACACTATGGTTTTTTAAATGCTAGCTATGCAACATTACATGTTAAAAATGCGAAAGTGAATAACAAGTCAGTTTATCACGTTGTTGGAAGAGGAAAAACAACAGGCTTTGCCAGTATATTTTTTAAAGTAGATGATACCTATGAAAGTTATTTTGATAAAAAAACAGGAGCCCCTTATCGTTTTGTTCGTAAAATAGATGAGGGAGGTTATACTAAAGATGTTGAAATAAATTTTGATTATAATAAAGACAAGGCGGAGTTAAACGATAAAAAGAATAAGAAAAAGCTTAATTTTGACATTCAGCATGGCATTCAAGATTTAATATCCGCATTCTACTATCTTAGAAACCATTACGACCCAAAAGATTTGGTGGTAGGCGAATCTGTTAAATTAGAAATGCTTTTTGATGATGACGGTGTTTTTAACTTTAAGCTAAAATATTTGGGAAAAGAAACAGTTAAAACCAAATTTGGAAAGGTTAAGTGCTTAAAATTCAGACCTATGGTTCAGTCGGGTAGAGTTTTTAAAGAGCAAGAAAGTTTATCGCTTTGGGTTTCTAATGATGACAATAGAATTCCCATAAGAATAAAAGCAGATCTTACGGTAGGTTCTATAAAAGCAGATTTGGATGGCTATAATAACTTAAAACACCAATTTAAGATATTAATGGATTAAATGAAAAAATGAAGAATAAAGAGCGTGTTGAGTCTCAAATTTCTAAATTAGAAGAAAAGTATAAAAATTCAGGTCAAGATTTAAGTTCTTATTTAGATGGTCTTCTGTACCAGCGTTATCTTACCTATTGGGATTACATTCACCTGGATACCTTGTTGAGTTTACAAGTACCTAGGACTCATTTTCCGGATGAAGAAATCTTCATCATGTATCACCAAATTACCGAATTATATTTTAAGCTTATTCTTCATGAACAAAAACAACTTGTTGATGATAAATCTCAAGACATTAAATTTTTTATTGATAAAGTAAATAGAATAAATAGTTACTACAAAGCACTTATATCATCATTTGGAATAATGATTAAAGGAATGGAGCGCGAGCAGTTTTTGCAATATAGAATGGCATTACTTCCTGCAAGTGGATTTCAGTCTGCACAGTATAGAATGATTGAAATTTATGCTACTCCAATGGAGAACTTGGTGCATTATTCTAAACGAGATAATTTCTCTTCGGAAGATAGTATTGAGACCCTTTACGAAAACATTTATTGGAAAAATGGAGCAACTGATAAAGAGACTGGAGAAAAAACACTTACCCTAAAGCAATTTGAATACCGCTATACCCCAAGACTAATTCGCATTGCCAAACAAGTCAAAGACGGTACAATTTATCACAAATACAGGCAATTATCTGATGAAAATCAGAATAATAAAGAGCTGATTAAGGCGTTAAAAACTCTAGATGTTAATGCTAATGTAAACTGGCCTTTAATGCATATGGGGTCTGCGCATAGATATCTTGGAAAAGAAGCAGGTGATTTGGACGCAACTGGAGGAACAAATTGGAAAAAATTTCTGCCACCAAGTTTTCAGAAAATTGTGTTTTTTCCAGAAATATATTCAAAACAAGAGTTAAATGATTGGGGTAAACAGTGGGTAGACCATATCTTTAACCCAGAAAAAAGATAAAATTTAAAAATGTATAAATATTGGGGCGCAATATTATTGTTAATTGCAATTGTTGGTTGTAAAGAAGATAAGCAAGTAAAAAGCGACGAACTTGTAATAGTTAAACCAGTTGAAAAACCTATTAAAAAAGAGTTTGGTTTTAACTTGGAGAATTTTACTGTAGAAAAAGACACGGTTAAAAGTGGAGATAGTTTTGGAGAATTAATGATTCAAAACAAAGTAGATTACCCTAAAATTGCTAAAATATCTCAAGAATATAAAGATACTTTTGATGTTCGTAAAATAAGAGTAGGAAAACCATATTTTATTTTAAAATCTAAAGACACTACTGAAACTGCTCAGGTATTTATTTACGAAAATGACAGAATAAACTATACTGTAGTTGACTTCAGAGATAGTGTTAATGTTTATAAAGACAAAAAAGAAGTTAAATATGTAGAGCGTGAAGCATCAGGCATTATTGAAACATCTTTATCTGAGGCAATATTAGATCAAGGAATAGATTATAATGTTACCAATAATTTATCTGAGGTTTATGCCTGGACAATAGACTTTTTTAGACTTCAAAAGGGAGATAAGTTTAAAGTTATCTATAAAGAAAAATATATTAACGATACAATTTATGCGGGAGCGGAACCTATTGAAGCTGCCTTGTTTGAGCATAATGGAAGACCAATTTATGCATTTGCCTATGAAAATGACTCTTTAAAAAGTATTGTGGATTATTTTGATGAAGAAGCTAATAATTTAAGAAGAACCTTTTTAAGAGCGCCAGTAAAGTTTAGCAGAATATCATCGCGCTATAATCTTAAAAGAAGAATTAAGTATTATGGGTACAAACTTAGACCCCACAAAGGAACAGATTATGCCGCACCAATAGGAACCCCTATTATGGCTACTGCAGATGGTACAGTTACAGAATCTACACGAAGAGGTGGTAATGGTAAGTATGTTAAAATAAGACACAATGGAACATATTCCACTCAGTATTTACATATGAAAAATCAAAATGTAAAAAAAGGAGAGTTCGTAAGACAAGGAGATGTTATTGGTTGGATTGGTATGACAGGAAATACGGGAGGTCCTCATGTATGTTATCGTTTCTGGAAAAATGGCAGGCAGGTAGATCCCTTACGAGAAGAACTTCCAAAAGCAGAACCTTTGGCAGAGCCTTTAAGACCAAAATATTTTGAGTTTATCAACCCTAAAAAGGATCAACTGGATTGTATTGAATTTCCAGAAAAAAAAATAGAAGAAGAACTGCTAACACTTAATTAAAATAATGGCATTACAAAATTTAGACCCTACTACAACAAACGCTTGGAATAAACTTACACAACACTTTTCACAACAAAATAATAAGCATCTTAAAGATTTATTTAAAGAAGATGTAAATAGGGCTACTGAGTTTACCATTAATTGGGATGATTTTTTAGTAGACTATTCTAAAAACCGAATTACCAAAGAGACTATTAATATTTTGGTTGAACTTGCAAATGAGTTAAACTTATCTGATGCAATTCAAAAATATTTCGACGGTGATTGTATTAACGAAACTGAAGGTCGTGCCGTATTGCATACTGCACTTAGAGCCAAAAAAACGGATAGTGTATTAGTAGATGGTATAAATGTTATTCCAGAAATTTATGCAGTAAAGGAACATATAAAATTATTTTCTGAAAGTATAATTTCAGGACAAAGTAAAGGATTTACAGGTAAAGCGTTTACTGATGTTGTTAATATTGGTATCGGAGGTTCTGATTTGGGTCCGGCGATGGTTACCGAGGCGTTAAAGTTTTATAAGAATCATTTAAAAACTCATTTTGTTAGTAATGTAGATGGGGATCATGTACATGAAATTATAAAAGAACTTAATCCAGAAACAACGCTTTTTGTAATTGTATCTAAAACCTTTACCACTCAGGAGACCTTGAGTAATGCTACCACAATAAAAAAATGGTTTTTAGAGCATGCTTCACAAGAAGATATTCCTAAACACTTTGCAGCAGTTTCTACAAATGCAGAAAAAATTGCCGAGTTTGGAATCTCTGATGAAAATGTTTTCCCAATGTGGGACTGGGTTGGAGGTAGATTTTCGCTTTGGAGTGCTGTTGGTTTATCCATCGCGCTTGCGGTTGGTTATGATAATTTTGATGCGCTTTTAAAAGGCGCTAACAAAATGGATGAACATTTTAAAAATGAAGATTTCAATCAAAACATTCCTGTCGTATTAGCACTTTTAAGTATTTGGTACAATAATTTCTATGATGCCGAAACGGAAGCTATAATACCTTATACACAGTATTTAAGTAGATTTTCTGCCTATTTACAACAAGGAATAATGGAGAGTAATGGAAAAAGCGTAGCTCGTAATGGTGAAAATGTTAGTTATCAAACAGGCACCATTATTTGGGGAGAGCCAGGAACTAATTCTCAGCACGCCTTTTTTCAACTAATACATCAAGGTACCAAATTGATTCCTGCAGATTTTATTGGTTTTAAAAATGCTTTGTATAATGATGTTGATCATCATAATAAGTTAATGGCAAACTTCTTTGCTCAGACTGAGGCTTTAATGAACGGAAAAACAGGAGAAGAAGTTAAGGAAGAACTATCTCAAAAAGGACTTTCACCAGATGAAATCTTGAAATTACTTCCTTTTAAAATATTTGAAGGAAACAAGCCAACAAATACAATTCTCATAGATAAACTTACTCCAGAAAGTTTAGGGGCTTTAATTGCTATGTATGAGCATAAGATTTTTGTTCAAGGAGTAATTTGGAATATTTATAGCTATGACCAATGGGGTGTAGAGTTAGGTAAACAACTTGCCGGAACAATATTAAAGGATATTCAAAATTCAGATATCAGTAATCATGATGCTTCAACTTTGCAATTATTGCAAAATTTTAAGAAATAATAACCTTTTTATCAATAAATACGAGGGTTTTATAACATATTGTATTTCAGTGCTTTTGAAGTTATTTTATGCAAATTTTATGTTAAATTTAGCACGGCTAATTTAACATTCCCTTAATGCATTAGAATTAGAAATGATTCACATTTGCAGAACGGATTAAACTTAAAATAAACTCAAGAACAAATGAAAAAAATGATGTTAGCAATGGCTGCATTTTTAATGACAGCAGTTGCATTTTCTCAAGTTACAATTACTGGAAAAGTAGTGGATGGTGATTTTGGAGATTCACTTCCAGGAGCAAATGTTACGGTACAAGGTACCACAAATGGTGTTGCAGCCGATTTTGATGGAAACTTTTCCATAGAAGTTCCTGAAGGTTCTGGAACATTGGTGGTTTCTTATATTGGTTTTGTTTCAAAAAAAATAAAGTATTCATCTTCAGGTAATATAGGCATAATCTCGCTTTTACCGGATACTGAGGAATTAGAAGGAATTGTGGTTGTTGGAACAGGAATTATTGACCTTGCTAGTGATAGACAAACCCCTATTGCTGTTTCTTCTATACCGGTTAAAATGATTCAAGAAAAAATTGGTACTCAAGACATAACAATGACTTTGGTTAATACTCCGTCTGTATATGTTTCAGGTCAAGCAGGTGGTTTTGGAGACACAAATATGAGGGTGCGTGGTTTTGATCAAGATAACACAGCATATTTATTAAACGGACAGCCAATTAATGGAATGGAAGATGGAAAAATGTATTGGTCTAACTGGTCAGGATTAAATGATATTTCTTCTGGAGTTCAGATTCAACGTGGATTGGGTTCTTCTAAATTAGCAATATCTTCAGTAGGTGGTACGGTAAACTTTGTGACTAAGGCTACTGAAATGAACAAAGGAGGTTTCGCTTACTCCACTATAGCTAATGATAACTATATTAAAACTGCTGCTGGATATAATACTGGTATATCTGAAAAAGGATGGGGATTAAGTGTAATGCTTTCTCATTGGCAAGGAGATGGTTATAATGATGGTAACTTTGGAGAAGGGCAAACTTATTTTATTTCTTTAGGTTATAGACCAAATGATACTCACGGATTTAATTTTTTGATTACAGGAGCTCCACAATTTCATGATCAAAACTTTACTAAACCTATCTCAGATTACTTGGAGTATGGGTTACGTTATAACAATAATTGGGGAACACATAACGGGCAATACAAAACGGAAAGAAGAAATTTTTATCACAAACCAGTTATTAATTTGAACTGGGATTGGAATATGAGTGAAAGGTCTAATTTATCCACTGTACTTTATGCTTCATGGGGTAACGGTGGAGGAACCGGAAACAGAGGAAATAGAATAAGAACTAGTGATGGCAGAATAGATTATGATGCAATTTATGCTCAAAATGGACAAGTAACAAATGGTGCAGGAGTTTATTTTGGAAGTGAGGATGCTTACGTAACTCGCGCATCAATGAATTTGCATAATTGGTATGGTTTAATATCAAACTTTGAGACAAAACTTACAGAAAACCTTACTTGGAATGTTGGTTTTGATCTTAGAACTTATTATGGGAAACACTTTAGAGTTGTTTCAGATTTTCATGGTTTAGATTCTTGGACAGAAAATATTAGGTTAAGAGACCAAAATAACAATCATGAAACTTATGGAAGTTTTGGTACATATAAATTTGTAACTGCTACTGAAAGTTTTAGACCTTCTGGATGGGCAGCAGCATTTAACAGCTATTCTGAAGATCAAAAAATTGCATATAGTAATGATGAGCGCATTTCTTATACTGGATTGTTTACACAATTGGAGTATGCTACTGATAATTTATCTGCTTTTTTTCAGGGATCTATTTCAAACCAATTTCATCAGAGATTTGATTTTTATCAATACGCGGATCAAGCATTAATTAATGGAACATCATCACAAGGGACAAATGAATCCATTCCTAACGGAATAGAAGATGGCGTTGATTCTGAAAAAGTAGATAATTTTGGATACAATGCGAAGGCCGGATTTAGCTATAAGCCATCCGAATCTCATAGTTTTTATTTTAATACAGGTTTATATAATCGTCAACCATACCATGATAATATTTACTTGAATTTTACAAACCAAGTAAATCCTTTAACTGAAAATGAAAAGATTTTTGGCTTAGAAGCAGGTTACGGTTTTTCTAGTTCTATATTTTCTGCAAATTTAAATCTGTATAGAACGTCGTGGAAAGACAGAGTGGTAACAAGTTCTGACGTTATAGATGATGTAGTTACGTTTGAAAGTAATTTTGGAACATCACAATTGCATTCAGGTGTAGAATTAGATTTTAAATTAAAACCATTTGCGGGGCTTTCAATAAACGGTTTCGCTTCTATAGGGGATTGGATTTATGAAGGAGAAGTTGTAACTCAAGTAACTGATGAAGAACGTAATGTAATAAGTACGGAAACTGAAGATGTTGATGGGGGAAAAGTAGGTGGTGCAGCTCAGCTTTCTGGAGGTCTAGGTTTTGCATATAGAATTAATGATACTTTTTCTATAGATTCTGATTGGAGATATTATGCAGATACATATTCAGATGTCGGAGCAATAAAAGAGAACTTAGAATTACCGTCTTTCAATATATTAGATGCAGGTCTTACTTATAGAATGCCAGTTGGTAAGGATAAGACTAAGCAAATAAAAATTAGAGGTAATATCAATAATCTTCTCGATACAGAATATATTTCTAGATTAACAACGGCTAATGCGGTTGAGGATGGAGATGAAACATATGATGGCATCTCTGTTTCGAACCAAGGATTTTTTGGTTGGGGAAGAACCTGGAATGTTACTTTACGATATGATTTCTAATTAAGATTTTTTACAAATTATTGAAAACCTCGCTTTATGCGAGGTTTTTTATGCGTAAAAAAGTAGTAATTTAGCGAGAACATAAATTGTATGTATTATGGAAATTGTAAAAAACTTGCACTCGTATTTAGCTTATGTTGCCTTGGCGATTTTGTTTTTAGCTGTTGCTAACGCAATAATGGGCCTCGTTGGAAAAAAAATGTTTACCATGGAGAAAGATTTACGATTAAGTCTTTTTGCCATGATTTTAATACATACGCAGCTTTTAGTGGGCTTGGTGTTATATTTTTTATCTGCTAAGGGTTTAAATGCTATACAAGAATTGGGTATGGGAGGATTAAATGCTGCTTCTAGGTTAATTGCTGTGGAGCATCCGTTTATTAATATTATAGCTGTAGTATTAATTACGATAGGATGGTCTCGTCATAAAAAGTTCATGGAGGCGGATAAAAAGTTCAAAAGCATAGCTATGTTTTATGGTTTAGGATTGGTACTGGTATTAAGTAGAATTCCTTGGAATGCTTGGTTAGGCTAAATTATTCAACTTTTCTTATTAAAAACATATAGACGGGAAAATGATCACTATATCCTTTTGAGTAATTTCCTCCAGCATATGTTCTAAATGGATATCCTTTATACTTACCTTTTTGGTTTATTATAAAAGAAGGATTGTATATTCCTGCTTTCCAAAATGCGTAACCATTTTTTGTATCGTTAATTAAACTTTTCGTTATAAAAATTTGGTCAAATAAATTCCATCTGTCTCTGTAGGCTAAAGAACCAAACCCTTTTTTATACATTTTTTCGAACGGATTGAATAGTTCTCCGTCCTTTACATTTTTTCTTTTGCCTATAGTCTTAAGTATTTTTTTGAAACTAGAATTGGTAGGGTCATCATTAAAGTCTCCCATACTTATAAGTTTAGCTTCTGGGTTAACATGCTGAACAGAATCAATTATTCTTTTGTTGAGTTTTGCGGCTTTATTTCTGTTGGGTTTACTTCTGGCTTCACCACCACTTCTTGACGGCCAATGATTAACTATAAAATAAATGTCTTCTCCGTCTAATATGCCTTCCACAACTAGTTGGTCTCGAGTGTGATTTCGAAACCCATCCTCATCAAAAAGTAATAACCTATGATTGTTAATGGTATTTGGAATAAATGTGTTTCGTTTGTATAACAGCGCTACATCAATTCCTCTTTCATCAGGAGAATCGTGATGAATAATACCATAGTTTTTACTTTTCAGATTAGGGTGATTAACTAAATCAATGAGCACCTGCTTGTTTTCTATTTCGCATAATCCAATAATGTCAGGAGAAGTACTGGTAAGTTTCTCTCCTATTTTCGATAATACTTTTGATATGTTTTCTATTTTTAGATGGTACTTTTTCTTTGTCCACTTATACTTTCCATTTGGTGTTCTCTCATTATCAAAAGTTAGCGAATCGTTTATAGTGTCAAATAAATTTTCAACATTATAAAAAGCAATCGAACGTATTTTATATTTAGCTTTTTGAGAAAATGTGATTTGAAAAATCAAACATAAAATAATGACAAACCTACTTATCATGATGGCAGTTTTTTAAAATTACTTAAAAATTAAATAATTACAGTATTTTTTCTACGTATTTAAGAAAATATTCTATATTTTTAAAAACACCATTAGTCTAATTAATAACCATGCGTTTTTGTTTTATTGTTCTGTTATTGTTGAATTCATCATATTTCGCAATAGCACAAGAAAAATTCATACTCAAAGGGACTGTACTAAGTCAATTTTCAAAAACCGCAATTGATGGCACTAGATTAGAACTAGAAGAAAATGGGATTTCTTTTTTTTGTAATAGTAACGGGGTGTTTGTTTTTTCACATTCTTTTCAAGGAGATTATATTCTAAAAATATCAGCGAAAGGATTTTTAACAAAGCGAATTCCAATAGTGCTTAATCAAAACATTTTGGATGTTGGGGTTGTTTTTATGGAAGAAGATTACAGCACTGATAAATCGGATAATTTAATAGCGATTACTGACACCGAATTGGCGGATGATGAAGGGGAGACTATTTCTACAGGACTTTTACAATCTACCAAAGATATTTTTTTAAGACGTGCAGCGTTTGATTTTGGTCAAGCTTTTTTTAGAGTTCGAGGTTACGACTCTAATCAAGGAGAAGTGCTTATAAATGGTACTGTTATGAATAAGTTTACCGATGGGAGACCACAATGGAATAACTGGGGAGGTCTAAATGATGTTACCAGAAACCAAGAATATACTAACGGATTAGAAGCATCTAGTTACACTTTTGGAGGAATTCTTGGAAATACAAATATTGATGTCCGCCCTTCCGGAATGCGTCCTGGAGTTCGAATATCCTCATCGATGTCAAATCGAACTTATGTGGGAAGAATAATGGCAACATATAATTCTGGGAAATTAGAAAAAGGGTTGTCTTATAGTCTATCAGGATCTCGAAGGTGGGCAAAAGAAGGGGATATTTCTGGAACTTTGTATGATGCATACTCTGTCTTTGCCTCTATAGAATATAGCTTAAATAAGAATAATGCTTTTAGTTTAACAGGTATTTTAGCAAGCAATCGCAGAGGACGCTCATCGGCAATCACTGAAGAAGTCTATGAACTTGTAGGTAGCAAATACAATCCTTATTGGGGAAATCAAAATGGTAAAATAAGAAACTCTAGAACAAGAAAAATTGTAGAACCAATACTAATGTTTAATCATTTTTATGAAGGGAAAGCTTTTAATTTAACAACAAGCATATTATATGAGTTTGGAGAACAATCTAAAAACAGATTAGCTTATTTTAATGCACCTAACCCCGACCCAACATATTACCGTTATTTGCCAAGCTTTTATATCAATAGTCCTATTGGTGCAAATTTTATAAGTGCTAATCAAGCAAAAAATGGGTTCATTGCAGAACCTCAATTAGAGTGGAATGAATTATACTCAGCAAATGTGAACCCAGAAAATAACGGGAAGGCTGTTTATGTTCTTCAAAGTGATGCTGTTAAAAGCAAACAAATTTCGGTGTCAACAGTTGGAAACTTTAAAATTAATTCAAAAAACAGCGTTGATTTTGGCTATAGCTATAGAAAGTTAAAATCGCACAATTTTGCTAGAATAGAAGACCTATTAGGAGCTGATTTTCATGATGATGTTGATGCTTTTTCGAACACCCAAAACGATATTGAAGGTCAAATAGAAAAAAAAGAAAATAGTATTGTGGGTTATAATTACAATGTTTTGGCATCGCAATGGAAAAGTTTTATCCAATTTAAACGTGAAGCTAGAAATTGGAAAGGATTTTTTTCAACTACATATGGGCAAACTACCTACCAAAGAGAAGGCTTATTCAAAAATGAACGTTTTCTGGAGAACTCCCAAGGGTTGGGAGAAAAACTTAGCTTTTCTAATTATGGATTAAAGTTAGGGGGATTATATAAGATTACGAGCCGACACTGGTTTGGAGTTAATTCTGCATATATTTTAAGGGCGCCTTTTGTTCAAAATGTATACATTAACCCTCGAGAAAATCAACTTACCGTCCCTAATATCACAAACGAAAAAATAACTTCTATTGACGCTAATTATTTGATAAGACTTCCGAAGTTAAGAGGAAGAATAACAGGTTTTTATTCTAGATTTCAAAATACGACTGATGTTAATTTCTTCTTTGTAGAAAGTGGTTTAGGTTCAGACTTTGTTCAAGAGGTTTTAACCAATATGGATAAATTACATAAAGGCTTGGAGCTTGGCTTAGAATATGAATTATCTTCCGCAGTGAAGCTCTCTACAGCTATAAATATTGGGCATTATTCATATGCAAATAATCCTAATGTGAGTATTAACTTTGATACCTCTGGTTCCGAAAATAATTTAATAAGTACCGAGGGGAATGTTGATTTAGGCAAAACAGGCATTAAGGGCTATAGGCTAGCGCAAGGTCCCCAAACTGCTATTTCTTTAGGAATAGAATATAGAGATCCAAAATATTGGTGGGTATCTGCAACCACTAATTATTTAGCAGACAATTATGTAAACATTTCAACAATTACTAGAACTCAGAGTTTTTTATTAAACCCAGAAACAGGTGAAAAATTTGTAAACGCCACAAACGAAAATGTTTCAGCTGTTTTGACTCAAAACCGATTAGAAAGCACGTATTTGTTAAATCTGGTTGGAGGTAAATCTTGGCTTTTAAAGGGGAAATATGTTAGTCTTTTTGGTAGTATCAATAACGTTTTTAATACAAGTTTTAAAACGGGTGGATATGAACAAAGCAGAAATGGAAACTACGGAGCTTTGGAAGGTGATAATTTATCTGGTTCGCCATCTTTTGGGCCTAAATATTGGTATGGATTTGGGCGCACATTTTTTTTAAATCTAGCAATTAGTATATAACAATGTTAAAACTTAAAAGTTGGCTTATAATTAGTTTAACAACCCTATGTTTTTCATGTGTAAAAAATTCAGATTTTAAACCACCGGAAACTAATTGTAATGATAAACTGGTTTCTAATGCCAGTTTTTTAGATGTTATAAACTTATATCAAGGAGAAACTATTCAAATACAGGAAAACTGGATTTTAGAGGGGTATGTGGTGTCTTCTGATAAAGCGGGTAATTTTTTTGGAGAACTATATATCCAAGATTCGATAGAGCAACCTAAATATGGGTTAAAAATTGAGATTGATCTTAGAGATTCCTATTTGTGGTATCCAGTCGGGAGTAAAGTTTTTATTAGGTTAAAAGGACTTTATTTAGGGAAAAATAAAGAAGGATTTAAACTTGGAGGTGCAGTTACTTTTTTTGGGAATCTTTCCGTTGGTAGGCTTCCTAAAACAATTTTAAAAAATCATTTAACTGTATCATGCAGTGAGGTAGAAAATATAGAACCATTGGAAATATCCTTAGATATGTTAATAGGAGTTCCACAAAATACTTTGGTCAGGATAAAAAATTTGGAGTTTGTTGATGAAGAGTTGGGAGAACCTTTTGCGGTTGAAGCAGAGGAAACTGAAAGAGTTTTACAAGATTGCCAAGGTAACTTAATTACCCTGGTGAATAGTGGTTTCTCTGATTTTCAAGATACAATCTTACCTAATTTAAGTGGAAGTATTACAGGGATTTTAGTTAAAAATAACGAAGATTTTAACTTAAGAATTAGAAGTTTGGAGGATATTGAATTTAAAAGCGAAAGGTGCCCGAAAATTGTTGATGAATTTACATCAAATGCAATATTTATCTCTGAATTAGCAGACCCAGATAACGCTCCTGAAGGAAGGTTTATTGAATTGTATAATTCAGACAACAATACAATGTCTTTAAAAGGGTGGAAGTTACTTCGGTATACAAATAACAGCACAGAAGTAAGTTCTTCTATTGATTTAACGGATTATAGTATTTTGGGAAAAAGTACTTTGGTTATCTCTTCAAAACCAGAAAGTTTTGAGTTAATTTACGGATTTCTACCTGACGTTTCAGCTGGAGCAAATAGTGCTGCAAATTCTAATGGTGATGACAATATTGTTTTAGTAGATCCGTTTGGAAAAACAGTAGATATTTTTGGAGTTATTGGAGAAGATGGTTCTGGTACCAATCATGAATTTGAAGATGGTAGAGCTGTGCGTAATACAAATATTTCCAAAGGAAGTACATCCTATAACTTTATGGAATGGACTATATACAATGATTCTGGAGAAGCACTAACTACTAATCAACCACAAACCGCTCCAGAGAACTTTACCCCAGGAAAACATTAATGTTAAGATGATATTGCTTTTTCCAAGATTCCTTGTAAAGTTTCTATTTTCAAGGGCTTTACAAGAAAATCTTCCACAACTACATATGATTTTGCCTTAGTCATATTTGAAGAGCTGGTATAAGAGCTAACAATGTAAATTTTAATTTTTTTTTGTTTTTCTAAAGGAAATAAATTACCAAAATCTTTTAAAAACTCCCAACCGTTTTTTCTTGGCATATTTAAATCTAAAAAAATTACTTCTGGAAGTTTAATTCCCTCGAGCATAAAACCTATTAAAGAATCTATAGCCGCTTGACCGTCATGAAAAGAAAAAATGGTGTTACAAAAACCAATTTCGTTCATTAATTTTTTTGCGTTAAACCTAAACAATTCATCATCATCAATGATATAACAGCTTTCAAATTTATTCATACGTGTTTTTTAAGTGTATAACTATAATAAATACTCTCACTCCTAGTATAGGAAGAAAAGCAATAAAAGGTTATATGTTCATCGCTATTTGTTAGTATTTGGGGTAAGTATTTCACAAATAGATTTTTAAGAATATAAACACGCCAAATTACTTTTGGCTCTTTTCTAAGTTACAGGTTTTTTTAGAATGTTGTAGCGCTGCAAGTAAAATTTCTGGAAGTTTTTTATCAAATAGAAGGCTTTTTAACAAACTTAATTCACCTGAAAAGTTATAATTTGCTGATTATAAGTAAATCTAGATTAGATATATTTGTTAGCAATAGAAACTGGTAATTTGTATGAGTTCTGAATTAAACATAGCATTAATACAAACATCATTATTTTGGGAATCTCCACAGAAAAACCTTGATATGTTTTCAAAAAAAATAGAGAGCATTGATGAAGAGGTTAATCTTATTGTACTACCGGAAATGTTTACAACAGGTTTTACCATGACTCCAAACAACGTTGAAAAACGTTGGAGTGATGAAACTATTGAATGGATGAAAAAAGTGGCGTTTAAAAAGAATGCGGCTTTAGTGGGAAGCTTAGTTTCTCAAGAAAACAATAAGTATTACAATAGGTTGCTTTTTGTTGAACCTGAAGGAAAAATTACTTCTTATGATAAAAGGCACACTTTTACATTAGCTGGTGAGGATAAAATATACACATCTGGAAAGAACAAAGTTTTAGTTAATTATAAGGGATTTAAGATTTTTCCATTGATTTGTTACGACTTACGGTTCCCTGTATGGTCAAGAAACGTTGATGGATATGATGTTTTAATTTACGTGGCAAATTGGCCAAAACCTAGAATAAAAGCTTGGGACGCTTTACTCTGTGCTCGTGCGATAGAAAATATGACCTACTGTATAGGAGTAAACAGAGTTGGAGAAGATAACTCTGGTCATCAATATTCTGGCCATTCAGCGATTTATGATACGTTAGGAGAACGTTTAGTGTTTTCCGATAAGGAAAAGGTTTTAACAGCAACACTAAAAAAATCCCATATAGAGAAAACAAGAGATAAACTTAAGTTTTTAGATGATAAAGACTCGTTTAGTTTGTTATCGTAAAAGTTTGCTCCAATTCCCAGTTTGCTCTAACCTCAATGACCTGAGGGTAATAATTAACTTTTTCGGGTTGAATTTTTTTAAGATAGTTTCCAGTATCCCATTTTTTATTTTCGTTTTCGTCAAAAATTACACGAATTAAATAATTCCCCGGTTTTAGGTTAGTAAATTCATATGGTTTGGACTCAGTTGCATATATTTCCCTTTTAAGCCCTCCTTTTTCATCAGTAAGTTGAAGTATTAACGGATATTCTACCGCACTTCCATTAATATTAAAAGTTAAGTTGCCTAAATCTGCATAGCTAGCTGTATTTAATCGCAATGAAAGCGTATCGTTAGTCTCTCCGAAAAAGTCAGTAATAGCACCAGGAAATAAATCTATATTATAAGTTTCATTTGGTTCTAGCTCAAAATCAACTACCGCAGCATTTTCAATATTACCTATATCAATCTTAAAACTAACTAAAGAAGAATCTTTTCTAAAAATTTGAATATTGTTAGTGTCAGCACTTATAAGTGGAGTGTTTGTAATAAGTTTAAAAGACTCATTAAAACTTAAGGTCCCTGATTGGTTTGGAGTAATGCGAAGAGAATCAAGATCAATCTTACGATTTTTAATGGTAAAGGTATCTTTTACTTTAAGCTTTTCATTGGTGACCGTAAACACAATAGAATCCATCTCATATGGAGTAAACCAATAGTTGATAGTATCTTTTTCAAACTCTTTTTGAAAGATTGTTTTAACCGTATCAGGTATTTGGGTTAAAGGCTTTATGTCTATGGAATCCCCCTCTCCATAGTATCCAAATGTAATTTTGTTTTTTGCAGCTAAACTTGGTACAGAGGCTGCATAATCAGGAATCTCCTTGAAAAGATTTAGCAAAAAAATGGAATCCGTAGGAAGCACTACAGTGTCTTTAATAAACCCAATTTTGTCTGAGTTTTGGTCAAACATATTGTTTTTGTTTTCATCCTTTAATCCAAAAAGAGCGTATTTACCTTTTTTTAAGTTTTTAAGAGTAAAAACAACAGTGCTATCTAAGGTATTTGTAATATAGTTTGGTGGACGTTGATATATAGTAGAATCAGTATATGCACTATCAATTTCATAAAGCATTACACTAACAAATTCATCCGCTTTTTTATTAAAAGCATCAGTAATTACCCCTTGTAATTCTAGAGAGTCAATATAGCTTCCTGTGGAAAACACATAGGTAAAAAAGCTATTGGGGTTTCCTTCATTATTGTCTACAATACTTTGTCCAAAATTAAAGGTATAGGTGGTGTTTTCTTTTAATGTGTCTTTTATTTTAATTTCAACAAATTTTTGCGCACCACCTTGAGGAGAAAGTAATGGTTGATACTTTAAAGGAGGAGAAACAATTAATTGTTCTTGAACATCTTTAAGTTTAACCAGTTCATCAAAATACAAGCGTATTTTGGTTTCTTTAAAGTCTATAGAGTAGTTTTCTGGATCTGCTTTTATTAAAACAGGTGGAGCAATATCTTTTGGACCTCCGGATGGAGTCCCTCTTTGAGCACATTGATATAAAACGGAAATCGCTAAAACAAAGAAAACAAAGCCTAAAATACGTTGTAACATTTTGGTAAAATATGTGTAACAAAGAAACAACTTATTTCAAGAATTGTGAAATAAAGAAACAAAGGCCATACTTGTAATATAAATAGTTACCCCTTTAGTTTTTTGTAAAGCTATTGTGCACATTTCCATTGTAGCTCCTGTCGTAATTACATCGTCTACCAATAATATATTTTTATTTTGAAAATAGGTGTCATTTGTTAAGGTGAACAATCCCTTTTTTTCGTAAAATCGGGCAATTCTTCCTTTTTTTGTTTGAGTTTTTGTGTTGGCTGTTTTAACCAAGATGTTTTCATTGTAGGTTGCGCCAATATGTAAAGCTATTCTTTTTGCAAAAAGAGATACTTGATTATACCCTCTCTGTTTTAATCTTTTACGATGCAAAGGCACAGGAACAACATAGTCTATATCTTTTAAATAATCTTTTTCCGCTATAATTTGACCATACCAATCGCCTAGTAGTGCTCCTATTTTTTCTTGATTTTTATATTTTAGGTTGTGTATGATGGATTTTACGATGCCTTTTTCATTGTAAAACAGGAACGAACTTGCTTTTTTTATGTTAATTCTACCATAAAAAATACGGTCAACGGCATTTTGATCGTTAAAGGTAAAGTCGGTGAGTGGCATTTGGTTTCGACAAACGGTACATAATTGCTTCTCTCCTCTGTATAATCGTGCATTACATCCAAAACACACAATGGGCAATAGGAGAGTATTGATATCATGTATTATCTTTGGAAACGCTATTTTAGTCAAATCTTTAAAATGTATTATAAACCTACAAAAGCCCAAATGTTTTGATGAACAATCAAGATACTAAATTTAATTATAAAATAATCCTAACCGCACTTGTTGCTGTCATATTGGGTATACTCATAGCTTTTTATTATAGTTATGCGAAATCTAAGACGCAAATTAGTTTCTTGGAACAGGAAAAGGAGCTTTTGGTAAAGGATCTTACATTAATGCAGGCCGATGTTGATAGACTGTCTGCTCTAAATGAAGTTAATGAAATAGAGCTGCAAGGGTCTAAATATAGAGTACAACAATTATTAGATTCTGTAGGAAGACTAAACTTTACTGTAGAAAAATTACGAGAGTATAAAACTGAACTTCGAAGATTAGAAGCCAAGAACGACAGTTTAAAGCTTAAAAATAACTTTCTTAAGTATAATAATATGTTACTTGGTGAAAAGTATGAAGAGACCAAAAAACAGATTGAAGAGCTTAGAAGGACAAGTAGTACGTTAGCACAAGCTGAAGCATTGCAACGTAAAAAAGCACTTGAATTAAATGCCGAACTAAAATCTAAAAAGTATTTAGAGTTAGAAAATACTGAAGGAAGTGGTTTTAGACTTCGTAGTGGAAAACCAATAAAAACAAACAAAGCTTCAATAATAGAAAAACTTAGAGGGTGCGTTACCTTAAAAGCAAACCCTGGAGGACCAGTAGCAGACAAAGTAATTTACTTTCAGTTTTTAGGACCTAATATGGGAGTTATTGAGGATAATGCTAATACCATTACAGTAAACGGGAACATTTATAGTAAACGAGTACAGGTTGTGTATAATGGTGAGGAAACTAATGTTTGTGACTTTATTACGATACCTGCTGGATCTTTAGAGGCAGGAAATTATATCTTAAACATATTCGAAGACGAAAGACTACTGTCTTCTAAGGAATTTCAACTAAAATAACCTTCTTTTTTTAATCGAATATTTTACTTTTGCCAAATGGCAAAACAAGAAGACGATTTTAAGAAAGTAATTTCCCATGCAAAGGAGTATGGGTATGTGTTTCAATCCAGTGAAATTTATGATGGATTAAGTGCTGTATATGACTATGGTCAAAATGGCGCAGAATTAAAGAAAAACATTAGAGAATACTGGTGGAAAGCCATGGTGCAATTAAATGATAATATAGTAGGTTTAGATGCTGCTATTTTTATGCACCCTACCACGTGGAAAGCTTCTGGTCATGTTGACGCTTTTAATGACCCTTTAATTGATAATAAAGATTCTAAAAAGAGATATAGAGCCGATGTCTTAGTAGAAGATTATGTGGCTAAAATTGAAGGTAAAATAGAAAAGGAAGTAAAAAAAGCGGCAAAGCGTTTTGGAGATTCTTTTGATAAAAAACAATTTTTAGCTACGAATCAAAGAGTTGTTGATTATCAAGAGCAGGCAACAAGCATTCTAAAAAGATTAGGAAAGTCTTTGGAAAATGAAGATTTAGCTGATGTTAAAAAACTTATTGAAGAATTGGATATTGCATGTCCAATGTCAGGTTCAAAAAACTGGACAGATGTAAAGCAGTTTAACCTTATGTTTGGAACCAAACTTGGTGCCAATGCAGAAAGTGCAATGGACTTGTATTTACGCCCTGAAACTGCACAAGGGATATTTGCTAACTTTTTGAACGTTCAGAAAAGTGGACGAATGAAAATTCCATTTGGAATTGCACAAACAGGTAAGGCTTTTAGAAATGAAATTGTAGCCAGACAATTTATTTTTAGAATGCGTGAGTTTGAACAAATGGAAATGCAATTTTTTATTCAACCAGGAACGCAAAAGGAATGGTACGAAAAATGGAAAGAAAATAGAATGAAATGGCACCTTTCGCTAGGATTAGGAGAGGATAATTATCGTTTTCATGACCATGAAAAACTAGCACATTATGCTGACGCTGCTGCCGATATAGAATTCAGATTTCCTTTTGGGTTTAAAGAGTTAGAAGGAATTCATTCGCGTACCGATTTTGATTTAGGAAGTCACGAAAAGTATTCTGGTAAAAAGCTACAGTATTTTGATCCGGAATTAAATAAAAATTATGTTCCATATGTTTTAGAAACTTCAATAGGGTTAGATCGTATGTTTTTAGCGATATTTTCAAATTCGTTGAAAGAAGAGCAATTAGAAAATAATACAACAAGAACGGTACTTAAGCTACCAGCGGTTCTAGCTCCAACTAAAGCAGCGATATTGCCGTTAGTTAAAAAAGACGGTTTGCCAGATATAGCTCGCAAAATTATCAACGACTTAAAATGGGACTTTAATGTTGCATATGATGAAAAAGATGCTGTAGGTCGTCGTTATAGAAGACAAGATGCTAATGGAACACCATTTTGTATAACTGTTGATCATCAGACTATCGAGGACAATACTGTAACTATACGTCATAGAGACTCTATGGAACAAGAACGTGTAGCTATCTCAGATTTAAAATCAATTATTGGAGAAGCAGTAGATATGAGAACTTGGTTAAAACAAATGGAATAGTTCTAAGACCAGAATTTATAGAAAAAGGAGCATCAATTTGATGCTCCTTTTATTTTATTAAAATCGAAATCCAATAGATAGGGCACCTCTAACCATAAAAGTGTTTTGAAAATCTTCAGGATTTATATTTCTTCCAACACCTCCACTAAGTTCTAGAATAAACCTTTGACTAGGCGTTGTCCACTTATACCCACCACCCAATCCAAGCGCAGTGGTGTTGTACTTAAGGTTTCTAGAATCTAAATTAGTATCATTTGTTTCTTCTCCAGTATAGTAAATTCCAAAAGCTTCGGCAAAAATACCTCCTCGAGGTTGAAACCCAAAATAGGCTCTTAAATTGGGGCCAATTCCAAAACTTCCATTGTATTTTGTTTCATCACTATTAAAATATAGTGTTCCACCAATACTTGTATCTTCATTTAAATAATGCTCATATCCAAAACCTATTGATGAGGTTGCTAAAAAGTTACCAATATTGAATTTAAATTCATTGTTATTTATATAATTCGGGTAAGCTTGACTTAGACAAAATTGCGCAGAAATAAGGAGTATTGTCGTAGCGATAAAATGTTTCATTGTACAAAATCTTTATAATTATAAGGTAAAATGCAAATGTTGTTCCAAAAACAAAAAGTGAAATTTTATTGAACTAAATCCGTAAGTTCAGAATAAGAAAAACTGATGATTTATTAAACTTTATAAATAAAACAAATAGTTGAATAGCTCAAAAAGATAACTGTTTAAAAAATTCACTCCATAAGAATAGTAACTTTAGTAACGTCTAATTCGCTTAAAAACAATATTATATTATGAAGGAAGAAAAATCAAAATGCCCATTCCATCATGGAGAAATAACTAAACCAGCAGGGGGAGGAACATCAAACAGAGATTGGTGGCCAAACGAACTTAAACTAAATATTTTACGTCAAAATTCAGAAAAATCTAACCCTATTGATAAAAACTTTAATTATCCAGAAGCTTTTGAAAGTCTTGATTTTATTAAACTAAAAGAGGATATCGTAGATGTATTAACAGATTCGCAAGATTGGTGGCCGGCGGATTATGGTCATTACGGACCATTTATGATAAGAATGGCTTGGCATAGTGCTGGAACATATAGAGTTGGTGATGGTCGTGGAGGGGCTTCTACAGGAAATCAACGTTTTGCTCCCTTAAACAGTTGGCCAGATAATGGAAATTTAGATAAAGCACGTCTACTCTTATGGCCAATCAAGAAAAAATATGGAAGAAAAATTTCTTGGGCAGACTTATTAATTTTAGCAGGTAACTGTGCACTAGAATCTATGGGTTTTAAAACTTTTGGATTTGCTGGTGGTCGTGAAGATGTTTGGGAGCCCGAACAAGATGTATACTGGGGGTCAGAAACGGAATGGCTTGGTAACGAAAAACGATATAAAGACAAAGAACTTGAAGGACATTTAGGAGCCGCTCATATGGGATTAATTTATGTGAACCCAGAAGGTCCTAATGGTCAACCTGATCCTGTGGGCTCCGCGTTTGATATCAGGGAAACTTTTGGCCGTATGGCAATGAATGATGAAGAAACGGTAGCACTTGTTGCTGGAGGTCATACCTTTGGTAAAGCACATGGTGCAGCAGACCCAGACAAATATGTTGGAGCTGAACCGGCTGGGGCGGCAATTGAAGAAATGAGTACAGGGTGGAAAAATACTTTTGGTTCGGGAGTTTTAGATGATGCTATTACTAGTGGAATTGAAGGAGCTTGGACACCAAATCCTGTAAAATGGGATCATGACTATTTCGATGTATTATTAAACTACGACTGGGAATTAACTAAAAGTCCTGCAGGAGCTAATCAATGGACTCCCACAGCGGCTTCTAACGCAAAAATGGCTCCTAAAGCAGGAGATGCAAACGGAAAACAAGCGCTAATGATGACCACTGCGGATATGGCGTTAAAAAAAGATCCTGAGTATTTAAAAATATCAAAGCACTTTCATGAAAACCCAGAAGCTTTTGAAGATGCTTTTGCGCGAGCATGGTTTAAGCTTACGCATCGTGATATGGGACCTTCAATTAGATATTTAGGTCCTGAAGTACCTAAAGAAGAATTAATTTGGCAAGACCCAATTCCTGCGGCGAAATACAGTTTGATTAATGAAAAAGATATTGATGCGCTTAAAAAAACAATTGGCGCCTCAAACTTGTCTGTTTCAGAGCTTGTTGGTGCAGCATGGGCATCTGCGTCTACATATAGAGGTTCTGATATGCGAGGAGGAGCAAATGGAGGGCGAATTAGGTTTGCACCGCAAAACAATTGGGAGGTAAATAACCCAAAACAACTTTCTAAAGTTTTAAATGTTTTAGAGAGTATTCAAAAAGAATTTAATGCTAATCAAACGCAAAATAAAGAAGTATCCATAGCAGATTTAATTGTTTTAGCGGGATGTGTTGGTGTAGAGTTAGCTGGTAAAAATGCAGGAGAAAATATAAAAGTTCCTTTTACTCCAGGAAGAACAGATGCTACTATGGAACAAACGGATGTAGACTCCTTTAGACACCTTGAGCCAATAGCAGATGGATTCAGAAATTATGTAAGCCCTGATATTAAAGCCTCAGCGGAAGAATTGTTAACTGATAAAGCTCAGTTGATGACACTGTCTATTCCCGAAATGACAGTTTTGTTTGGAGGTTTACGAACTATTAATATTAATTTCGATGGCTCTAAACATGGCGTGTTTACAGATAGCCCTGGGGCATTAACAAATCAATTTTTTGTGAATGTTTTGGATTTAAGTACTACTTGGAAGGCAATTTCTGATGAGCAAAAAGTTTTTGAAGGTCGCAATAGAAAATCCGGTAATCTTAAATGGACAGGAACAAGAGCTGATCTTATTTTTGGTTCAAATACGGAGTTAAGAGCCGTTGCTGAATTTTATGCGGCTGATGATTCTAAAACTACATTTTTAACCGATTTTGTAAAGGCCTGGGACAAAGTAATGAATTTAGATCGCTTTGATTTAAATTAATTAGATTTCTCTAAATATAAAAAGCATCTTAATTTAGGTTAAGGTGCTTTTTTATTGAACGAAGATTACGTTTAAAAGTGTGCGCTAAAAACTTAGAATATTTAGTAGCTGTATAAAGTTTAAAAATAGCTAATTTTAGAAAAAAATAAATTAATGAAAGTTGTATCCTATAATGTAAATGGTATTAGAGCAGCCATAAATAAAGGTTTTATAGATTGGTTAATAGCAACCGATGCTGATGTGGTTTGTCTTCAAGAAATTAAAGCAATGAAAGAACAGCTAGATTTATCCTTATTTGAAGAAGCTGGATATTCGTATAATTATTGGTTTAGTGCTCAAAAAAAAGGATACAGTGGAGTTGCCATTTTATCGAAGAAGAAACCTGACCATTTGGAGTATGGAACAGGTATAGATTATATGGATTTTGAAGGAAGAAACTTAAGAGCCGATTTTGGTGATGTTTCCATAATGAGTATGTATTTACCTTCTGGTACAAATATGGATAGACTTGAGTTTAAACTCAAATATATGGATGACCTTCAGGAATATGTAAACGAGCTGAAAAAGGAGCGTCCCAATTTAATTATTTTGGGAGATTATAATATTTGTCATGAAGCTATTGACATTCATGATCCCGTTAGAAATAAAAATGTTTCTGGTTTTTTACCAGTGGAACGTGAATGGATAGGTAATTTTATGGCAAGTGGTTTTATAGATAGCTTTAGACACTTAAACAAAGAACCTCATAATTACACTTGGTGGAGTTATAGGGCAAATGCCAGAAATAATAATAAAGGTTGGCGTTTGGATTATGGTATGGTGAGCAAACCATTGGAAAGCCGATTAAAACGTTCAATAATTTTAAAAGAAGCAAAACATAGTGATCATTGCCCTATTTTGGTGGAGATAGATTAAGAATGTTAACAATAAAAAAATCCCGAAAATTCTTCGGGATTTTTTAATGTAGTTAAGTGATATTTATCGGTATACGGTAACGTTTCCAATAAATTCTCTATTATCTTCTTTTCCATTTAATTTAATAATATACCAGTAATCACCAGCAGGTAAATCGGTGTCTTCGTATGTACCATCCCACGAGCTTTGTTTTACAAAATACTTTAAAAGTCTACCATACCTATCGTATATGGCACCCCATAAATTTGGATACGCTTCTACATTTCCAAGCTCCCAGGTATCTTTTACACCATCACCATTAGGGGTGAAGAATTTTGGAATAACAAGGTCAATAAATGTCATCGGTACAGTTATAGATGTTTCGCAACCTTTACCATCTACCACACGAACGTTATAATTACCATCAGTATTTATGTAATGGAAGTTTTCGCGTTTTTCCTCATTATCAAAGAAATATGTATAATTACCATCACCACCGTTGGCTTCTACAGCAATCTCATTGATGTTTCTTTGCTTAAACGTTAGTGTTAGTTGATCTTGAGCTTCAATAGTAATTCTCTTAACTTCAACACATCCAGTAATGCCATGTACAATACTAATAGTGTGCTCTCCAGAAGAAATATTAGTAAATTCGGGATTGTCTTGAGAGTTGCTAATGTTAGGGTTTTCTGGGTCTGCATCATCTAAAATGTAGACAATATCTGAAGTATCTAGTGTAGTATCTTCAAATACAACAGTTGCACCATAAATTGGCTGTCCGTTAGCGCATTCGCTTGAAGTTGTAACTGATGATGTTAAATCTGATCCAACTTTAATTTCTTGTAAAATGGTTTCTTCACACCCATTAGCATCTTTTATATAAAGGGTATAGAAACCACCGTCTAAATTGTTTAAGGATAAAACTGTTCCTGAGATTGGACTAAATGGTTCGTTAAAACCGACCAAATTGTATTCGTAAGGTGCTGTGCCTCCAGCCAGTGTTACCTCTATAAATCCATTGTCATAACTAGAACATACCTCATCGCCAACTTGAGTAATATCTGCACTTAACGGGACAGTAGGACCTAAAATGCTTACTGAAACCGTAGTTTGGCAATCACTATTGTCTTGCACAAAAACGGTATATTCTCCAACAGCTAAACCTTCAAAAACATTTGTTTTCACGGTTTTTTCAGGTTCGCTTGAGATTATAAAGCTATACGGAGCTACTCCCCCTGTTGCTGAAATGGTTACTGAACCATTTACTTCGCCATAACATTTTACGTTTTCTTGACTGCCAATAATAGCATTTAGTATTGGTGGCTCACTTATGTTGAAATAATCCGAATACGCTGTACAATCTAAACCGCTGGTTGCAACAATTCTGTAATCACCAGGCCCTAGATTTTCAAAAATGCCAGAGTCTTGAGGGGAGCCTTGTAATGAGCCATTACGCTCTAATTGGTATTGATAACCTCCTAATCCTCCGGAAGCTTCAGCTATTAAAACGGCATCACTATCACTGTTACAATTAATTATGGTATTTGTAGTGTTAAAATTAGCTATTTGAAATTCTTCAAGCTCAATAATCGTTCTAACAACTGAAACAGAAGATTCACATAAATTACCATCTCTGGCGATAAATTCATATGTTCCAGCAGGTAAAGAACCGTATATCTGTTGACTACTCCAAGTGTTTGTAAGTGTATACGAAGTCGGTGCTGCTATCATTTTATATTCGTGACCGCTGCCACTTCCTCCGCTTGCAGAAACTGTAATTTCGCCTTGCGCAATACAACCAGGCTCTTGAGTAATTGCCGCATCGATAATCACTTCTGATGGATTAACAAGGACGATAGGAGATGAAGTTGCGTCACAGCCGTAACCATCAGTCACGGTAATGGTATATGAACCAGCTGCTAGGTTGTCGAATATATTTGATGATTGTGGTAATCCACTAACACCAGTTGTTTGGTTGTTTAAAATGTATTTATAATCTGCTGTTCCTTTTCCTCCAGTTGCAATAACGTTGATTTTCCCATCATTTCCATTTGGACATGTTGGTGAAGTTGCTCCAGAAATTGTAGTAGAATCAATATTAATATCATTTATCACAGGAATTGAAATTACTTTCATAACGTTGGAGCAACCACCTGCATCTCTAAGGGTTAATTCATAATTAATACCAGAAGTTAAACCACTAAAAACATTGTTTGGATTAAAAGATTGTATCGTTGTTCCTGAGTTAGTATCTACCAACTCAAATTCATAAGTTCCCCAGCCACCTATTGGTGTTGCTGTTACTTGAGCATCAGAACCAGGACTACAACTTAATTGTTGCGTAGTATTAAAAGTAAAATCTAATGTTTCTGTTGGGCTCTGTATAGATATATGTTCGGATTTTTTAAAACATCCAGTACTATCGTCTTGTACCACAACGTAAAAAGTACCTGCACCTAAAATATTATATGATATTAAGGTTGTAGCTGTACTGTTTGCAACAGAGTATATCGGTGTTACGGTATCATTAGTATTAAAAATAGCATAACTAAAGCTTGTTCCAAATCCAGTAGCTGTAAACGAAATTTCTCCGTTGGTTTCTCCAAAACAGGTAATATCTTTTACATGTGACGCTGAAACGTCTATGGTATTAAACGGAGCTATGGTATATGTAACCTGGTCAGTACAACCTGTGGTTGTATCTGTTAATAGATAAACGTATGTTCCTGGGTTTCCAGCTGGAATTGTAATAGTTCCTGAGCCTGTTCCGTTTATGAGATTTCCGGAAGGTAGTTCTACAACTGAATAATTCCCAGATCCTCCTATTCCATTTATGGTGATTTGAGCGTCGTTAATACAGCTCATAGCTTGAATTTCAGTAAAGTCCGCAGAAACTTTTTGAGCTGCAGGTATTCCACTCGGCATATTAACTTGAATGGGGCAACCTTTACTGTCAATTATATCAATGATTATGTCTTGCGCAACCATTTTATAAGGAGTTTCAAAAGATATTGTTGAGCCAGTAGCATCGACATAACTGCTCCCATTAAAACTGTATTTGTACGGGGTATTTCCACCAGATATGGTTGCTTCAATAGTTGCAGTTCCTAATTTATTATTTGAAGTACATAAAAAGTTAGAGATTGTAGGCGTGCTAACAGATAATGGAGAAGGTTCACTTATTGAAATTCCAGTTATTGTTTGCACACAATTTTTTGAAGAACGAATGTTAATATCATGAGTACCACCTGATAAGTTTTCGAATAAATATGAAGTTTGGTATGTACCACCATCAATGCTGTATTCATAAGTGACATCTAAATTATCAACACCATCAATTTGTTTTATAATTATTTTTCCATCATTAGCTCCGTTACAACTTACAGATTGTGTTGAAGCAACCTCGAATTGAGGGTCAGTAGGAGTAATTAATTGTAAAGCCGGAGAGCTCTTAGGGCCACAACTATTGTCTAAATCGTTAACACTATAGGTATAATTTATTCCAGGTTCTAATCGCGTAAATATACCAGTTGTGTTGGTTTCTTCACCTGAAATATATGTAGCAGGAACGGGACTTATGGTATACTCAAAATTACCGGATCCGCCATAAGCGGACGCTAACATTTCACCGTTATCCAAACCAGATACATCACAATCCACAGTTTTTGTAATTTTTGATTTAGCTACCAATTGAGGGTATATATGAATATTTTGAGTATCAGAACACCCGTTTTCATCACGAACCTCAAGAGTATGATGGCCAGGGCCTAAAGTTTTAGTTGATGATGTGGTAACTTCTCCATCCCAAATGTATACAGGAACTGTATTTGTTGGGTTAGTACCTGGTTGTGTTAGAGTTGCGACTACATTATACAACTCATTTGTGGAGGTACATCTGTCGGTAACATCTATAGTATCTATAATAGGTTCAGGGTCTTGGGTAATAGTAATCGGTGTTCCTAATCCTTCAACACAACCGCCACCGTCACGAACATACACCTGGTATACATTGTTTGTGCCATCATACGCAGTAGGTGTAATGGTTTTGAAATTATCAGGACCAAAATCTGCGTCTACAGGAACATTACCATCTACAACAAATGCATATTCATACTCATGCCAAACAGTTTGATCTAGTTTGTTTCTAACATTAAAATATTTTTGGTTATCCCATCCGCCTTTAGCGGTTACCGCTATTTGAGCCCCTGTATTACATGTAGGGGCGGCATATTGGTCTAGCTCTAATTTTAGTTTTGTTTTGGGTCTATATATTAAGAACCTATTACCAGATTTACAACCAGCTTCTGTGGTTACTTCTACTACATACCAGGCTAATTTTAATCCAGTTAAATCAATTTCAATATCTCCACCAGATCCTCCATCATTTGCCGTTCCACTTCTTCTGTAAGAAGGTATCCAGGGATGAGAATCATGTACGGAACCTCTATCACTTGTATGTCTAATATTCCAAGTTACAGTCTGAGTACCATCTAAATCATTATCACCTGCTCCTTTTATCGTAAATTTTACTTTACCATCGGAACCTGTATAGCAAGATAAACTTTGCGGAGTTGAAATTACATCTATGTTATTATTAGGAGCTTCTGGGGTATGTACAACTCCTAGACTTCGCCAACGTTGACAACCTGTATTCATGTCTTTCAGTACAATGGCATAGCGTACACCAAATAAAAGACCACTAACTCTTAAATCTCTTTCAAATCCAACAGGGTCAGAATCTAATCCTAAAACAGGATTAGAGGGGTCATTAAATTCTCTCCAAGCTGGGGGATTATTTTCGTCATATGGCCATATACGATATTCAAATGGACCTACTAGACCTACTGGGTCTCCAACTTCAATTTCGAAAGAGGCTCCACTAGCACAAGATTGCTCTAAATCTGTTTCAGGTTTTTGAATCCAAGGTAATGGTGGTTGCTCAATTTCGTATAAATCAGATTCGTATACACATCCTTTTTCATCTTCTATTTCTACATAAAAATGATGTGGCCAATACATGCGAATGTCGTAATCATCTGTTGGGTCAGACATATCAATATTCTTATATTCTCTATATGTCCAATATCTAGCCGTTCCTGCTGCATGGGCAGCAGGACTACTAACACGAATTAGCCTTATAGTAACTAATCCGGTTGCGTTTTGAACATTAGTTATATTGGTATTTCCCCATTCTGTTTTAGTCCCTGAACATGTAATATCAGTTTTCGTAACATCTGCTGTAATAGCTGCTTCCGCACCTACAATAACTTCTAATCCTGTTAATTCACAGCCTAAAGCATCTTTAATACCATAGTTATATGCCTGAGCATCTAAATTAGTATATACTGTTTGCGCAGAATAAGCACTACCATTAAAACTATATAAATAAGGAGGTGTTCCTCCAGAGGCTCCTAATTCTACAGAACCAGTTCCAGCTTTTCCACAAGCAGTAGGAGATTGATTGTGGTTGGGAACTAAATCTGGAGCTTTCTTTACATCTACAGCATCCGTTATAAAACTACAACCTTTATTGTCTGTTACAGTAAAAGTGTATAAACCTTCTGTAGAAACATTATATGGCATAGCAACAGGTGTTGAGTTTCCATTTACGGTATAAGTATAAGGTGAGTAGCCTTCCTCTGGGGTTATATTGATGATGGCATCTGGTGTAGCACCGCAACCTAAAGGTTTTGTTATTTGCGCAAGTGCAAATAATTGCCCAGCAATTTTAGTGTCAGCAACAATAGTTTCGCAACCATTACCTCCAATTACTTTTATGATGTTATCTTCAGGAGTTAGGTTACTTAACGTAAAGGTGCCTCCAGTAATAGGTGTTGGAGTTCCGTTATTTACGGTGTAGAAATATGGAGCTTCTCCTCCAGAAACATCTATTTTAAGTTCTCCTTTATTAGTAGTACTATAACAATAATTAGATGCACTTTGGTCTACTATTGAAATAGGACCGCCGTTATTTTGTAAATCAAAAGTTTGCGTATCTATTATGCAACCATTAATATCTTTTAATATAATAGTATGTGTTCCAATTTGTGTTAAACCAGTTATGGTTTTATTGCTTTGCGGAGCTGTTGTAGTATTATCTGGTTGTTTTACAGAATAATTATAATTTCCCCACCCACCTGAAGCTTCTATAGTAACAGAACCTGGAGAACCACAATTCATATGCGATACATTAAAAGAGTCTAAATTTAGAGCAGATGGTGGAGCTTGTATTGTTTGTGTTTGTTCAAATTCACACGGCCCAGAAGCATCTTTAATTTTTATGGTATATGTATCCGTAGCTAGACCAGAAATTATAATAGGAGATGTTGTAGCTCCGTTTACTCCTAAACCTGTATCTACTCCAGAACTGTTTTCTACAAGTACATCGAAAGAAGTAATAAAATTAGTAATATCCACTTCAATTTCTCCATCAGCTGTCCCCGCTGCAAAGCATGAAACATTTTTTTTAACAGAAGTATTTGCTGTAAATTTAATAGGCTCTGGAACAGTATAATTTCTAATAATTTTACAACCATTGTCGTCTACCTCAAAAGTATAGGTTCCAGGTGCTAATGCAGTAAAAGTGTCTCCTGGGCTATTTATATTGGTGGGAGCTGTAATTTGGTAGGTATATGGTCCAGTGCCATTTTCTACACTAATTTGTACATCAGTTGCACCTGTAGCACAATCTATATCACTCGTTAAGAATGTAAGGTTTGTTGGGTTAGATCCTCCGTTTACGGTTTGATTTACAGTGGTAGTACAACCGTTGTCATCTTTTACGGTAATTGTATATGTTCCAGCTCCTAAACCAGTAAAGGTATTACTTGGTTGAAAGTCAACACCATTTAAGCTGAATTCAAAAGGAGCAGTACCTCCGGCAGTAATTGAAGTTTCAATGGTAGCAGATCCATTTGTACAATTTATTTGTTGGGTTACGGCTGCGCTTGCTGTAAATACAGTACTTGGATTTATTGTAATTGGTGTATTGTGAGTTACATCACATAAACCACCTGCTTTTTCTTTTCTAATGGTGATAGTATAGCTCCCACTTGATAAATTACTAAATACGTTTGAAGTTTGAAAAGTTGTACCATTTAAACTAAATGTAGTGGAATACCCTTGACCATTTGTTACATCTATTGTAATGCTTCCATCATCATTGCCGTTACAAGTAATGTCTTTAGGAATAATTGTATAAGCTATTTCAGGTTCGTCAATTACAGGAATTGGGTCAGCTGTTATTTCACAACCACTATTGTCCTTTATAGTAACCGTGTAAGAGCCCGCAGTGGTAATTGGAACCGTAGTTTGGTTTGTTGAAGTAAATGGAATAAATGTGATACCATCTAAACTATATTCAAAAGGTGCGTTTCCGCCAGTTGGTGATATTGTGATTTCTCCATCACTACAATCAACATTTTTAGTTACTACAGCATTGGGTTGAATTGCTTGAAAAGAAGGTAGTACCTCAGTTGCTGACCACGAACAATTCGAAATGCTAGCAAGTGTAACGTTTATATCATAACTTCCTGAATCTAAATCAGTAAAAGTGTAAGTGCTTGCTGTTATAGCCCCGGAAGATTTAATTAAGTTTCCTCCTTTTCTTATTTCATACACGTAACTTGAAGATGCATTGTTAATGTCAACTTTTATTCCTCCTTTTGCTGTATTACAGGTAATAGGGATTACCTCTGCACCTGCATCAATACTATTATTACCTACCGCAATATCATTAACATTAAAAATACACCCATCGGTTAAACTTTTATTTCTTATTTGAACATCATAACTACCAACACTTGTAATAGGAAAAACATTGGCGTTTTGCCATGTAGCTCCGTTATTTATACTATACTCGTATGTAGAAGGAACGTTATTAATGGTTATGCTACCGGAAGTACCACAATCAATATTGGTAACAACAGAACTTGGTGCTAAGCCATTTGCATATACATTAAAATAAAATCGTTCCGTAGAGTCGTCATTATATTGAACAAAAATTCTATACTCACCATCTTCCGTTGCATTAAACTGGGTGTTAGTGCTTACCTCATCCCATCCACAACTTGGAGATGTTTTCGGGCAATTTGTTTGTGTAACAGCACAATTGGGGTCTTGTAATTTGCTCCAAATAATTTGTTTTAAATTGGGAATGTTAACATCTAATAGTCTTTCTGCAGTAGCTCCACAAAGATAAATTTCATGTAATTCCCTATTATCATTAGTACAGTTGACAACGTTATCAGAAATTCCGTTTAGTGGGTGATCTCCAAAAAGAGTAATTGATTCCTCTGGGGCGTTATTAGAATTACTAGAAATGGTAGCAGGAATTATATACCCGAAAAGGGAAGTCATTACCAATATGAACGAAAGTAAGGTAAATACTTTTTTCTTAAGTAATGAACTCTTAAATGAGACTATTCGCATGATTTGGTTGGTATAGGTTTATTATTTGCACCAAATTGTGGTATTTTTGACAACGAGGTTTGTTAAAAACGTTTTAGAAACCCTTTTAGTGTAGTAGATAGTAGACTTTTTTACATGTTTGTATATTATCGAATAATTTATACTATTGGGCTATTAAATTGGTACGATATACCGCATGTAAAATGATGTTTTAAAGCTTATTATGATATATTCAAAACTCCCTAACACAGATTTAGAAGTAAGTAAAATTTGTTTAGGAACAATGACCTGGGGTAAACAAAATACTGAGGTAGAAGGACACGAGCAAATGGATTATGCCTTGGAGCAAGGAGTTAATTTTTTTGATACCGCAGAGTTGTATCCAATCCCTGCTCACCCTGATCGTCAATCTGATACTGAAAAAATAATAGGAACTTGGTTTAAGAAAACTGGAAATAGAGAAAAGGTTGTTCTGGCGACTAAAATCGCCGGGAAAGCCCCTTTTACTAAGTTCATAAGAGAAACTGGATTTTCAAAAGAATCAATTATCTCGGCGGTAGAGAATAGCCTTGGAAGATTGCAGACGGATTATATAGACTTATATCAATTACACTGGCCAGAACGAAACACTAACTATTTTGGGCAGCGAGGATATACGCATGATATAAACGATTCTTGGCAAGATAATTTTAGAGAAGTTCTGGAAACACTTACCAGTTTGGTAAATCAAGGAAAGATAAGAAACATTGGTATTTCTAATGAAACACCTTGGGGAACCATGCGTTTTTTGGAAGAAGTAAGAAAAGATTCTAGTTTGTCTCGACCAGTTACGGTACAAAACCCATATAGTTTGCTAAATAGACAATTTGAAACAGGAATGAGCGAGGTTTCTGCACATGAAAATATTGGATTATTGGCATATTCTCCTCTTGGGTTTGGGGTGTTAAGCGGAAAATATTTAAATGGGAAACAACCTGAAAATGCACGAATTACACTTTTCCCTAATTATAATAGATACCTAAAAGAATCGGCAGTAAAGGCGACAGAAAAATATAATGAACTTGCAAAAGCTCATGGTCTTTCGTTAGCTCAGATGTCGTTAGCATATGTAAATACGCGCTCTTTTTTAACAAGTAACATTATCGGAGCTACTACTATGACTCAACTAAAGGAGAATATAGATAGTATTCGTGTAAATTTAAGTGATGATGTTATACAAGGAATTGAAGAAATTCATGATTTAATACCTAACCCCGCACCTTAATGAATATTCCTCTGTTATTTTTAAAAGTTGGTATTTGGCAATTGATATTGATAATTGTTGTTGTGATAGTTTTTATGGTTTTGGCCAGAATTATGAGAGATAAAAGGTAGTTTTAGCCAAATAAACTACTAACTACATCTTCTATTTTAGAGACTAATTCTATCGTAATCTTTGAGTTTTTAACTGCTATTTTATTGTTTTTAGAAACATAAATGGTTTTAAATCCAAGTTTTTCGGCTTCCAAAATGCGTTGGTCAATACGTTGCACTGGTCTAATCTCTCCAGCCAAGCCAACTTCCGCGGAGAAGCAAACACCTTTTTCAACTGGAATATCTTCGTTACTAGATAAAATGGCCGCGATGACAGCTAAATCTATTGCAGGGTCATCAGTAGAGATTCCTCCAGTAATATTTAAAAATACATCTTTAGCAGCAAGTTTAAAGCCTGCTCGTTTTTCTAAAACAGCTAGAAGCATATTTAACCTTTTAGCATTATATCCCGTTGTTGAACGTTGTGGAGTACCGTAAACAGCAGTACTAACCAGAGCTTGAATTTCAATCATTAATGGTCTCATACCCTCAACTGTTGAGGCTATAGCCGTTCCACTTAATCCTTCATCGTTTTTTGAAATTAGAACTTCAGAAGGGTTGTTTACTTCGCGTAATCCGCTTCCTTGCATTTCATAAATACCTAGTTCAGCGGTAGAACCAAATCTGTTTTTTAGTGAGCGTAAAATACGATATACGTAGTTTCTATCTCCTTCAAATTGAAGAACAGTATCAACCATATGTTCTAAAATTTTTGGTCCAGCAATGGATCCATCTTTAGTAATATGGCCAATTAAAATTACTGGTGTATTGGTTTCTTTTGCAAATTTAATGAGCTCCGTAGTACATTCTCTTATTTGTGAAATGCTCCCTGCTGCGGATTCGATATAATCGGAATGAAGCGTTTGTATGGAATCTATTACCACAATGTCTGGCGTGGTAGCGTCAATTTGCTTAAATATATTTTGGGTTTTCGTTTCTGTTAAAATTAAACAGGTTTCGCTATTTGGATGAATACGGTCAGCTCGCATTTTTATTTGTTTCTGACTTTCTTCTCCAGAAACATACAATGTTTTATATGGAAGTTTTAGGGCAATTTGTAATAACAATGTGCTTTTACCAATACCTGGTTCACCTCCTAAAAGTACTAGGGCACCTGGAACCAGACCCCCACCTAAAACTCTATTAAATTCTAAATCAAAAGTATTTAGTCTTAGTTCTTTTTCAGTACTAATTTCATTAACACGTAAAGGTTTTGAAACTCGAGAAGATGTATTGCTATTGGTGCTTTTCCAGGTTTTTTTATCTTCTTTTTGAACAAGTTCTTCTACAACGGTGTTCCATTCTTTGCATGCTGAACATTGTCCAACCCATTTAGCATATTGAGTGCCACAACTTTGACAAAAAAATGCGGTTTTTGTTTTAGCCATTTTAAGTATATAAGCTTTATGGCTAAGATATTGTTGTTAAGGTTAAAAACAAAGCATATTAAAACTCATAGAGGTATTAGTAGCCAAAGTCAGCTTTAAGGGCATCAATTTTTTCCAAAGCCATTTCTTTAGTTAAAAAATCAATTTCATCCATACCAAAAGCCTTTTCGAATGTTCTAAGCGCTTTTTTAGGCTCGCCCATTTGCTCGTAGTATTCTCCTTCAAAGTAAAAACCTAACATGGTTTCTGGAAATTCTTTCTTACATAAATCTGAAAGGGGTTTTAGCGACTCAGTTTCTTCCTTTTTTCTACAAGCAGCATAGATAGCCATTATATCATTTAAATCCAGACTCTTTTTTAAGCCAAATAAATCCTCAATATTTTGATATTTGGTTTCTAAATATTGATAAACTGGTTCTTCTGAAGTAAGTATTTTGGTTTTGTATTCTTTTGGTGTTATAGGTTTAAACATGCCAAAAATATTATCAAAGGCTTTGCCAAGACCATAGGTAGCTATAGAAATGTGGTCAGCATTTTGATATTCGTCAAAATAGTAAAACAAAGTTTCTTTATCTAAAGCTTTAATTGCTTTATTCATGGCATGAATACCATTGGTATGCTTGTTTTTTTCTCCTTCAACAATCAGCTGATAAAATATTTTTTGTCGAAGTCCGCCAAGTCTTGCAGGAACTCTGGTTTCCATTTCAGGAGCTAAAGTGGGCGAAATGTTTATAAAAGCATTGAACAATGACTTTTCCTTAAATAAATAAAAGTTTTCGAAGTTAGCGGTAATATCATAGCCAACAATCATTTTAAATTGAGCAATATTGTAGTTAAGCTCTAGATAAGGAACGATTTCCATACCTATGAATTCAAAAAAACTTTTGCCTTTTTCTGTCGGGAGTCCTGTATCGGGGTCAAAAGCACAATCGTCTAAACGAATACTTTGTTCATTTTGATTAATACCAACAATGATGCTCTGAGGCATTCCATGAAATTTACTATAGAACTTAGAATTTGCAACCACCTGTTCAAACAAGTACTCAGCATCTAGGACAACAATTAAGGGATATTTTTTTTCTTTATCATAATCTTCTGGAAAATAGTAAAGCACGTCACGCCTTTCTTGAAGTTTAAATGATTCAAAAATTTCTTGAGTTACCTGTGCATTTAAGTTTACACCTATAAGTAGTGCAAATAATAGTAGAACGCGTTGCATGATGCGAGATTTAGTTACCTGTTTCTGTTCAATAACGGTAAGAGTAGAAAAGATATTGCACCAAAAACAATAACCATTATTGTTTGCGCAATCCACATAATCCAGCCAAAAGCATTTCCGGAGACTACACTAATCCCAAAAATTTCTAGAGACTTACTTACTGCAGCTGGATAAGCTATGAAACCTCCATTGGTTGTCGTCATTGCAAAGGCTCCACCAACAAAAGCAACCAATAGCGCACTTAATGATAAATTGGTGGTTTCTAAAATGGTGAATTTAATAACCCAAAACATTCCAATGTACGCGGCCCATATAAAAAGCGTATGAAAAATAAACGCCCATTTATGTTTCATTTTAAAGATACTTAATATACCATCGAGCATACTTTTTAGAAAGTCTTTGATTTTTATGGACAATGCTGACTTAGACTTTTTGATAAGTTTAATAGAAATAAATAATCCTAGAATGCCTACAAGTAGAATTACCAAACCACCAACTATTCCTAAACCACTTTCTGAAATAAACTCAAGTATTAATTCGGTTTGAAGCAATAGCGCAATACAAATGATAAGTAATAACATAATTACATCAACAACTCTTTCTGTTACAATAGTCCCAAACCCTTTTTCAAAAGGGACTTTTTCATAGGTAGTTAATGCTGTTGCTCTTAAAAACTCTCCAGACCTAGGAATGCCCAAGTTTGCAAGATAAGCAGTAAGTATAATTAACAGGTTATTGCTAAGCTTTGGTTTGTAACCAAGAGGTTCTAAAAGATAATTCCAACGAATAGCTCTTGAAATATGACTTAGAGCACCAATTATTATTGAAGTAACCACCCAAAAGGGATCTGCATTTTTTATGTGAGTTAAAATTTCTTGACGTTGTTCTGGTGTAGTAGAGCTATATAAGTACCAAACTAAAAAAACTCCCAAAGCAATTGGGAGTATCATTTTAAGGTATTTTTTGAAATTAAAGTTCAAAATTTATGTCAATAAATTGTTTTCTTCATTAGGGAACACCAAAGAAGGATTAAAACTTCTTGCTTCTTCAATATCCATTCTAGCGTACGTTATTAAAATAAGAATATCTCCAACAGCAACCTTTCTCGCTGCCGCTCCGTTAAGAGTAATTTCACCACTTTTTCTAGGTCCAGGTATGGCATAGGTTTCCAGACGTTCGCCGTTACTATTATTTACAATTTGCACTTTCTCTCCCCTCACAATATTAGCCGCATCCATTAAATCTTCATCAATGGTAATACTTCCAATATAATTTAAATCTGCACCGGTAACTTTTACACGGTGAATTTTAGATTTTACTACTTCTATTTGCATTGTACAAATTTAATCAATTTAAAGCTATATTGTCTATAAGTCTAACATTCTCAGCATAAACAGCAATAAAGGCTCTGTATTTTTTTTGTTTATTTTTTTTGTCGATAGGTTTTAAAGTATCTGACTCTGAAATTTCAAAATATTCTAATTCCAAATTTTCAGATTTTTCAAATACACCGCTAACCCATTCAATAATAATATTAGCACTTTCTATGCCAAATTTGTTTTTGGCAGATTTTAGCGTTTCATAGATAATACCAGCTTCTTTTCTCATTACCGGAGAAAGCCTTTCATTCCGAGAACTCATAGCCAGTCCGTGAGGTTCTCTAACAATAGGACACCCAATAATGTTTACTGGAATATTTTGAGTAGAAACAATAGATTTAATTATTTGCAATTGCTGAAAGTCTTTTTCACCAAAGTATGCGTTATTAGGTTTTATTAGGGTTAATAATGCTTCAACAATGGTAGCGACACCTTCAAAATGATCTTCTCTATAGGCTCCCTCCATTACTTTGTCTAAACCATTAAAGTCATATACCTTAGATTTTACGTTATCACCATACATTTCTTCAACCGTTGGAGCAAAAACAACAATGTCATCAGAAATTGTTTTGAGTAGCTCAATATCAGCTTCTAAGGTTTTAGGGTATTTAACTAAATCATCTTGATTATTAAACTGCGTTGGATTCACAAAAATGCTTACAATGAGACGATTATTTTCATTAAAAGCTTTTTTTATAAGGGAAATATGTCCTTGATGTAGTGCGCCCATGGTAGGCACTAACCCCAAGGTATTACGGCTGTCTAAAGTCGTTAAATGGGATTTTAACTTTTTTTTAGCATTAATTATAAGCATAAAACACGTTTAATAGCGAGCAAACTTACTATAAATACTGCTAATCTCTATTAATTTTTGTAATTTTGCATTCGCACTCGAGCATAATATAAAACACAGTTTATGAATGGTAAAAAGATATTGTTTGTATCTTCAGAATTAGTTCCATACTTACCACAGAATGAAGTTTCTTTAATGTCTTATGAAACACCAAGAATGGTCAACAGCAATGGTGGTCAGATTAGGATTTTCATGCCAAGATATGGCAACATTAATGAGCGTAGGCATCAACTACATGAAGTAATTAGACTTTCAGGTATGAATTTAGTTATTAATGACATGGATATGCCATTAATAATCAAAGTAGCATCTATACCAAAAGAGCGTATTCAGGTTTACTTTATTGACAATGAAGAATACTTTAAAAGAAAGGCAACTTTCTTTGATGACAAAGGGGCGTTATTTCCTGACAACGATCAAAGAGCAATTTTCTTTGCAAAAGGTGTTGTAGAGACTGTAAAAAAATTAAATTGGACTCCTGATATTATTCATGTACATGGATGGATGGCATCATTGTTACCGTTATATCTTAAAAAGTATTACGCTGATGAGCCTTTATTTGCTGATAGTAAGATTGTCACATCTGTTTATGGTCAAGGGTTTGAAGGGAGCTTGGATAAGGAAATGATTAAAAAAGTAGCCTTTGATGGAATTTCTGAGGATCAAGTGTCAGATTTGGAAAACCCGGATTATACTAATTTATTAAAGGTTGCTGTGAATTATTCTGACGCTGTAATTTTGGCGGATGAAGATTTACCAGAAGATTTACAAGAACATATAAGTGGTTTAGATAAGCCTGTTTTACCTTATGTTCCTTTACAAGAGTTTGAGAGTGCTTATGCAGAATTTTATGATTCTCAAGTTCTTAAGCCAATTGTGTAGGTATATTAGTTAAACATACATAAAATTTTAAAAGTCCATTTTATCTTTAAAAATGGGCTTTTTGTCTTTTTAACATACCACTTACAGAGATTTAACGTTGTACATCTGTAAATGCATCACTTTTTTAAACGTATGTGTTAGATTTGCAAAAAAATACAATCATTAACAATTTATAGAAAAACATGTGTGGAATAGTAGGATATATAGGTCATAGAGAGGCTTATCCAGTAATTATAAAAGGTCTTCAACGTCTTGAGTACAGAGGTTATGATAGTGCAGGTATTGCACTGTATGACGGTAATCAAATTAATCTTTCCAAAACAAAAGGAAAGGTTGAGGACTTAAAAAATAAAGCTAAAGGTACTTCATTAGAAGGGAAATTAGGTATTGGACACACACGTTGGGCAACGCATGGTGTTCCTAACGATGTAAACTCACATCCCCACTATTCTAATTCTGGAGACTTAGTAATTATTCATAACGGGATTATTGAAAATTATGAATCTATTAAGCAAGCATTAATCTCAAGAGGATATTCTTTTACCTCCGATACAGATACTGAGGTTTTAGTTAATTTAATCGAAGAAATTAAAAAAACTGAAGACGTTAAACTTGGTAAAGCTGTTCAGATTGCTTTGAATCAAGTTGTTGGAGCTTATGCAATTGCTGTTTTTGATAAGCAAAAGCCAGATGAAATTGTTGTAGCAAAACTTGGTAGTCCGTTGGCTATTGGAATAGGTGAAGACGAGTTTTTTATTGCTTCAGATGCATCTCCATTTATTGAATTTACGAATAACGCCGTTTATTTAGAAGATGAGGAAATGGCAATTGTTAGACTTGGGAAGGAAATTAAACTAAGAAAAATAAAAAATGATGCAGTTGCGTATCCAAAGATTTTGGAACTGCAGATGAATCTTGAGGAAATAGAAAAAGGTGGTTATGACCACTTTATGTTAAAAGAAATCTATGAGCAACCTAGAGCAATAAAAGATACATATAGAGGGCGTTTATTAGCAGATCAAGGGATTATTCGTATGGCCGGAATTGATCTTAACATAGAAAAATTCTTAAATGCAAATAGAATAATCATTGTTGCTTGTGGTACTTCATGGCATGCAGGGTTAGTTGCAGAGTATATTTTTGAAGATTTAGCCCGTATTCCAGTTGAGGTTGAGTATGCTTCTGAATTTAGATATCGTAATCCAGTTATTTCCGATAAAGATGTTCTTATTGCAATTTCGCAATCAGGAGAAACGGCGGATACCCTTGCGGCGATTAAGTTAGCTAAAGAAAAAGGGGCATTTGTTTTTGGTGTATGTAATGTGGTAGGTTCTTCTATTGCTAGAGAGTCAGACGCTGGAGCATATACGCATGCAGGTCCCGAAATTGGAGTAGCTTCAACAAAAGCTTTTACTACTCAAATAACTGTTCTTACTTTAATCGCAATGAAACTTGCTAAAGAAAAAGGGGAGTTTTCTGAATCTAAATACCATGAATTTTTGACGGAGTTGGAGACTATTCCAGCTAAAGTGGAAAAAGCATTAGAATCTAATACTTTAATTGAAATTATTTCTGATGTGTACAAAGATTCTACAAATTGTCTTTATTTAGGACGTGGTTATAATTTCCCAGTGGCTCTTGAAGGAGCTTTAAAACTTAAAGAAATTAGTTATATTCATGCAGAAGGTTACCCAGCTGCTGAGATGAAGCACGGTCCAATTGCTTTAATTGATGAGCAAATGCCAGTTTTTGTTATAGCGACTAAAAAAGGTCATTACGAAAAAGTAGTAAGTAATATTCAAGAAATAAAATCTAGAAAAGGTAAAATAATTGCAATTGTTACTGAAGGAGATGTTCAGGTAAAAGAACTTGCTGATCATGTGATTGAAGTTCCAGAAACGTTGGAAAGTTTAACACCATTATTAACAACAATTCCTTTGCAGTTACTTTCTTATCATATAGCGGTTATGAGAGGTTGTAATGTGGATCAACCACGTAATTTGGCTAAGTCAGTAACGGTTGAATAAATAAAAAAAGCATAAATTATTAAAAGGGCTGCAAACTTGGTTTGCAGCCCTTTTTTGTATTTATCTCAGCAAATAATCATTTTTTATGATAAAATAGTATTATGCATGCATAATTTTTTTTAATTTGCTATTCTCGATATAAAATTATCTGTATATTGAAAACGAACTAATTAAACTTAAAATATAAAGAATGAGAGCAATACTATTTTTAGGATTGATTTTTTTTGGCGCTTTAGGGTTTTCTCAAACAACTATAAATGGTACCGTTGTAGATGAAAATAACAAACCCGTACCTGGAGTAAATGTTGTTATAGTAGGAAAAACAATAGGAACAATATCAGATTTTGATGGTAAATTTATCTTAAAAACATCTGAAACTCCACCGTTTCAATTAAAGCTTAGTAGTATAGGTTATGCTGATGCTTTTAGGGATATTTCTTCCGAAAATGAAACCATACAGGTTATCATGTCGGAAGTACAGACGTTTTTAGATGAAGTAGTACTTTCTGCTTCTAGAACGCCAGAACGTATATTTGAATCCCCTGTTTCTGTTGAACGTTTTGGGCTGAGGGAAATTGCAAATACTTCCGCTGAATCTTTTTATGGAGGATTACAAAACATGAAAGGCGTTGATATTAATACCAATAGTTTAACTTTTCAATCAGTAAATACCAGAGGTTTTGCAACTTTTGCAAACAATCGTTTTTTACAATTGGTAGATGGTATGGATAATTCCGCCCCAGGCTTAAATTTTGTTCTTGGAAATTTAGTGGGAATGTCGGAATTAGAAGTTCAAAGTGTTGAAATTCTACCAGGAGCAGCTTCCGCTTTGTATGGTGCTGGGGCATTTAATGGTGTGCTCTTTATGAGAAGTAAAAGCCCTTTTGATTTTCAAGGTATAAGTGCGTATTATAAAACTGGAATTACATCTCAAGAAGCTGCTGGTGATAATACTTACCGTGATTTTGGTATTCGCGCTGCACATGCTTTTAGTGATAAATTTGCGGTAAAAGCTAATCTTTCGGTATTAAGAGGAGAAGATTGGCATGCAAATAGGACAGATGATTTAGAAAACCCTGGTCGTGATAGATCGCATCCTGCCTTTGACGGTTTGAATATATATGGAGATGAAGTTTCTCAAGAGCTGAATTTTGATAGTGCTGGTGGTTTCCCAACTGGAACAATTGGTTCAGCAGAAGTTTCTAGAACTGGCTATCATGAATTTGATTTAGCAAATTACGATGCAGAGAGTGTTAAAACTGATTTTTCAGTGCATTATAGACCATTTGGAAACGATTTAGAATTAGTATATAATGGAAGGATAGGTATCGGAAATACCATTTATCAAGGCGCAAATAGATATTCGGTAAAGAATTTTACCATGCAACAGCATAAATTTGAAATACGAAACGATAATTTTTTCGTTAGAGGGTATTTAACTTCAGAGAATTCGGGAGATTCATATGATACGAGATTTGCTGCAATTAATGTAAATAGAAAATGGAAAGGGGATAGACAATGGTTTACTGAATATGCAAGAACTTTTATTGGTGCTAAATTAGGCGTTGGCACAGGGGTGCAAGCAGATGATGCTACAGCGCATGCTGCAGCAAGACAAGTGGCGGATACAGGGAGGTTAATCCCAGGAACTCCTGAATTTCAAGCTGCTTTTAATAGTGTAATTGCTGACGGAGACTTAACAACCGGTGCAAAGTTTATAGATAATACGAAGTTTAGACATGTAGATGCTAATTATAATTTTTCACACTTAACTAAAGATTTTGCAGACATTCAAATAGGAGGGTCATTTAGAGAGTATGAATTAAATTCTGGAGGAACAATTTTTACTGATATTGATGCACCTATTGTATATAGTGAATACGGAGCGTATATTCAGTTGCAAAAAAATATGATGGAAGAACGCTTGAAACTTACGGTTTCGGGAAGGTATGATAAGAATGAATTTTTTGATGGTTTCTTCTCCCCTAGATTTTCAGTTGGATATACTGCTGGAGAAAAGCGTAATCATAATATTAGGGCTTCCGTTCAAAAAGGATTTAGAAACCCAACTACACAAGATTTATTTATCGGGTTAAATGCAGGTAGAGCTATACTTATAGGTTCTGCTCCAGAAAATCTTGATAGAGATGTAAGGGTTTTAGACAATAATCCTTTAGGTAATGGTGCCGCTTTAACAGGTTCTGCAACCTCTACGTTAACGGGTAGAAATGCATATGAAAATGCCTGGACATTAAATTCTGTTGAGAATTTTAGAGAGTCTGAATTACCATTAGGTCCGGAAAGGATAGGGTTGCTTGAAAGTGTTGAAACCAGTATCGTAAAGCCTGAAGAAATTACTGCTTTTGAAGTTGGTTATAGAGGGCAATTAGGGAAAGTAGCTATTGATTTAAGTGGGTACTTTAATATGTATAAAAACTTTATATCCAATACAACTGTAGTTGCTCCATATTATGGAGATGTAGAATTAACCCAAATAATACCCGGGACACAAACTCCTATTGCAATTTCTGCGTTAGGTGACGGAGATGTTCAACCATATCAAACGTATACTAATTCTGATAAGGATATTAATTCATATGGTGTAAATGTGGGAGTTGATGCTAAAATTTTAGGAAATTTTGATATTGGAGTTAACTATACGTTCACTGAGTTAGATTTCAATAGAGCTTCTGCTCCAGATTTTAGAACAAACTTTAATTCACCTAAGCACAAAGTGAAAGCATCTTTTGGGAATACAGCGCTTTTCGAAAATTTTGGTTTTAATATTAATTATAGATGGAGTGATGATATTTTTTGGGAAGCAACTTTCGGAGATGGAGATATAGAATCCTACTCAGTTTTAGACGCTCAGGTAAATTATAGCGTGCCTAGTATTAAGTCTATATTTAAATTAGGAGGCTCAAATATTTTAGGAGATGAATATTTTTCTGCTATTGGAACAGGAAGTGTTGGGTCTATCTTCTATATTTCGTGGGGAGTTAACCTATAAAAAGAGTAAAAAAAATACAAAATATTGTAAAGTTAAGAGCGCCAGATAATAGGCGCTCTTTTGTTATCAGTAAAAAGAGTGAAAAAGATGTTTTCATTTTATATTTAAAAACCTATCTTTGCGCCCTGAAAAAGGGGTGGGCTTTTGTCTACTTTAATCCTAAAACATAAACACATAAGTAATGTCTAAAGTTACAGGTAAAGTTTCTCAAATTATTGGACCAGTGGTTGATGTGGAGTTTCAATCAGGCAGTGATCTTCCAAAAATTTACGATTCATTAGAGATAAAAAACAAGGATAATTCTACATTAGTTCTTGAAGTGCAATCACATGTGGGTGAAAATACAGTTAGAACCATATCAATGGATTCTACTGATGGTTTAAGCAGAGGTGCAGAAGTAACTGCAACAGGAAGTGCAATTCAAATGCCAATTGGAGATGATGTTTACGGTCGTCTATTTAATGTAATTGGAGATGCTATTGATGGACTTGGTGATTTACCTAAAGCAGGTAAAGATGGACTTCCAATTCACCGTGAAGCACCAAAATTTGAAGAGCTTTCTACCTCTACCGAAGTATTATTTACTGGTATTAAGGTTATTGATTTAATTGAGCCTTATGCAAAAGGAGGTAAAATTGGATTATTTGGTGGTGCAGGTGTTGGTAAAACAGTACTTATTCAAGAATTAATTAACAATATTGCAAAAGGACACGGTGGTCTTTCTGTATTTGCAGGAGTAGGAGAACGTACTCGTGAAGGAAACGATTTGCTTCGTGAGATGTTAGAGTCAGGTATTATTAAGTACGGAGATGATTTCTTGCACTCTATGGAAGATGGCGGATGGGATTTATCTAAGGTAGATAAAACAGCTATGAAAGATTCAAAAGCAACTTTTGTTTTTGGTCAAATGAATGAGCCACCAGGAGCACGTGCACGTGTTGCCTTATCAGGATTAACAATTGCAGAATATTTCCGTGACGGAGCGGGAGACGGTCAAGGTAAAGATGTACTATTCTTTGTTGATAATATATTTAGATTTACACAAGCAGGTTCTGAGGTTTCTGCACTATTAGGACGTATGCCTTCTGCAGTAGGTTACCAGCCAACATTAGCAACAGAAATGGGTGCTATGCAGGAACGTATTACATCAACTAAAAAAGGATCTATTACATCTGTACAAGCGGTTTACGTACCTGCGGATGATTTAACGGATCCAGCACCGGCAACTACGTTTGCTCACTTAGATGCAACAACAGTATTATCTCGTAAAATTGCAGAGTTAGGGATTTATCCAGCGGTAGATCCTTTAGATTCTACCTCAAGAATTTTGACTCCTGAAATTTTAGGAAACGATCATTATGCCTGTGCGCAAAGAGTGAAAGAGCTATTGCAACGTTATAAAGAATTACAAGATATTATTGCAATTCTTGGTATGGAAGAACTTTCAGAAGAAGATAAGTTAGCTGTAGGTAGAGCACGTCGTGTTCAACGTTTCTTATCTCAACCTTTCCATGTTGCAGAACAATTTACTGGTATACCAGGGGTATTAGTTGATATTAAGGAAACAATTAAAGGATTTAATATGATTATGGATGGTGAGTTAGACCACTTGCCAGAATCTGCCTTTAACCTTAAAGGAACTATTGAAGAGGCTATTGAAGCTGGTGAGAAAATGTTAGCTGAGGCTTAGGTTTAGAGTTTATTTGTTACTCATAACAAGTAGTTTATAACTAAAAAGAGATATGTATTTAGAAATAGTATCGCCAGAGGCAACGTTATTTGCTGGAGAAGTAACTTCAGTAACGGTACCAGGAATTAATGGAGAGTTTCAAATGTTAACGAATCACGCACCTGTAGTTTCATTATTACAAGCTGGAGATGTAAAAGTTGAAGGAAATGTGGAACTTGAAGAGGCTTATGCAAATAAATTTTCTAAGGATTCCACAGGAAAAACTGTTTTGGCTATTACCAGTGGTACAATAGAAATGAAGGATAATAAGGTTATTGTATTGGCAGATTAAAATACAAACCAATAGTGTTAATAAAACAAAAGCGCGAAGTAGTTACTTTGCGCTTTTGTTTTTAAAAATATTAGGCTTTAATAGTAGTTGTTTTTTTCGATTTTGCATGAGTTGTATTATCGGTAATTAGGTCAAGTAAATGTGTAAAATATATCTTGAACTATTTCTAAGGAAGGTTTACCTTTATACCTAATATGAGTGATTTTCCAAAAAAATTAGAAGTTAAACTTAAGCAAAGAGAACAGGATAAAGCTTATAGAGTACTTCCTAGTAAGACAAATTTAATTGATTTTTCTTCAAACGATTATTTAGGTTTTGCAAAAAATGAAACCTTATATGCTAATGCTTTTCAATTATTACTAAATAGGGGAATTACACAGAATGGAGCCACGGGCTCTAGACTTATATCAGGCAATCACGCACTCTATTTTGAGTTGGAAACTTTGTTGTCTAAACTTTTTAAAACAGAAAGTGCGTTAGTCTATAATTCTGGTTACGATGCCAATGTGGGCTTTTTTAGTGCAGTGCCTCAAAGAGGTGATATTATTTTTTTTGATGAACTTGTTCATGCTAGTATTCGAGACGGAATCCTATTAAGTAATGCCAAGAGTTTTAAATTTAAGCACAATAGTTTATCCGATTTAGAAGATAAGGTTGCAAATGTTGTGGAGGGTTTTTCTAAGGACTTTACTGGAGAGGTTTATGTGGTTACAGAATCTGTATTTTCCATGGATGGAGATACAGTTAACATAGATGATTTAATTAATCTTTGTACGAAACAGAATTTTCGTTTAGTAATTGATGAAGCTCATGCCATTGGTGTATTCGGAAAAAATGGTGAAGGTTTGGCACAGCAAAGTAAGAATCATGAAAAAGTATTTGCACGTATCGCTACTTTTGGAAAGGGTATGGGATGTCATGGAGCAGCAATTGTAGGATCTAAAAGGCTTACTGATTATCTAGTGAATTTTTCACGTAGTTTTATCTATACAACTGGCTTGCCACCACATACAGTGGGCACTCTTATTTCCGCTTTTAAATTTATTACTAGCGCTGAAGGGAAAAGCTCAAAAAATAGATTACAAGAAAATATTGATTTTTTTAAGGAAAAGCTTGAGTATTTTAAATTGAAAAAATTGTTTATATCAAGTAATTCTGCAATTCAAAGTTGCATAATTCCGGGCAATACAAGTGTAAAAAAAGCAGCATTAAAATTACAAGAAAAAGGATTTAATATAAAGGCAATACTATCTCCAACGGTTCCTAAAGGAGAAGAAAGACTTCGTTTCTGTTTACATAGCTATAATTCGCAAGAAGAAATAACGTTGTTGTTGCAAATATTGAAATCAATCTTAAAGTAATATGGAAGAAAAATTTTATACGTTAGGTTCTTTTGAGTTTCCAGCAGATGTTCAAATAATCAAAGGTAGGTTGGAATCAGAAGGAATTCCCGTTTTTTTAAAAGATGAAAATACGATAAATTCAGATCCGTTGATTAGTGGGGCTATAGGTGGTGTAAAACTACAAGTCTATGCAAATGACAAGGAGAGGGCTATTAAAGTATACGATGAAATTAGACCTTATGCTGTTGATAATGAAGGAAACCTCGTGGTTTGTCCCAATTGTAAGGCACAAAAATCCGAAGCGTATTATGCTCGTAAGGGGCTTTTTTACAAGCTATTTCCGTTTCTGGAAAAAAGAAAACATCGCTGCTTTCAATGTGGTATGATTACTAGTAAATAAAATAAAAATTTTGTAGCTTATACAGTAATTATGGAATCTAAGTACTAAATAATAATAAAATGAAACAGATTTTTGTCACAGGAATTTCCACAGAAGTGGGTAAAACTATTGTTTCTGCAATTATAACTGAAGCATTGGAGGCAGATTATTGGAAACCTATTCAGGCAGGTGATTTGGACAATACAGATAGCCATAAAGTTGCTAGGATGATATCTAACAAAAAAACTAAAATACACCCTAGTAGTTATGAGCTAAAAACACCTATGAGCCCTCATGAAGCTGCTAGGTTAGATGGTATTGCCATTAAGTATGATAATATAAAAACGCCCAATACAGAGAACACTTTGGTAGTAGAAGGTGCTGGAGGTATTTTGGTGCCATTAAGTAACAATACAAACGTTGTTGACATTATTAGACCAAAATCTCATGTAATTGTGGTATCAAGACATTATTTAGGAAGTATAAATCATACCTTACTTACTCTTGAATGGTTAAAATTAAAGGGATACGATGTGTCTGTAATTTTTAGTGGAGACGAACATCCTAGTACTGAAAGTATAATTGTAAAAAAGACTGGAATTCCAGTAATTGGAAGAGTTAATGAGGAAAAAGTGTTTGATAAAAAAACAATTAAGAAGTACGCTGATAAGTTCAGACCATTTTTATAGTGTACTACCTAACATGAACCAAATTTAATTCCTCACCTTGTACTTCAAATGAATATATACTTTGTTCATTTTCTGGTAACTTTTGATTATTCATAATATAGTAACCAGAATTGTTAAGTTGTCTTACTTTGCTAATCTTAGTTCCAAACATTTCTAAATAAGCTCCTGTTCTATAAAATTTAAATGGTATTTCAAATAGTTCATCATCATTCACACTTTCTTGAGAAAACAAGTAAATAGGTTGTCCCTTTGTTATTTCAAAAATTTCCTTAGCGTTTGTTTTAAAGGCGGCACTGGAAGATTTTATGCCTTTAATTGGATAAACAACCGAAGTGTAAAGTAATCTAGTAAGTATAAAAAAAGCAATGATTGCTAAGTTTTTGTTCCAATTACTTTTTGTTTTTACTGTCAAAAAGAAAACCGTAATAAAGGCTATTCCAAAAATTATAGAAAGGATAATAATGTTTTTATTTACACTTAAGTAATCTATAAATGGCAACGCTACTGTTGCAGCGCATATTAATGCCATAATACTTTGTAAAATTCGGTAGTAAATATTTAACAACTTACTTTTTTGGTTAAAGTAAAAGGTAAATACATAGACAAAAACGCTAATTACCATTGGGTAAAACATATAGGTATATCGCATTTTAGCTCCACCTGAAAACCAATAGATTAAAAAGTTAAATATGAAAATTAAAACCAAAAAGTATATGTATTTATGGCTTTTTACATTGGCCACAGCTTTTTTATTGAATACAAACAAAAGTAATAATGTAGCGGGGAAAAGGTTGGCAACTAAGTTTATTGGAAAAGTGAATAAATGTTTTATAAGCCCTAAAATTGGATTTCCAGAGGCAACAGTTTTGTTTTGCGTTAAACTCCACATGTCTTTAATGTAGGTGAAGACATCTTCTTGCAAGCTGTACCAATAAAAATAGCTTACAATGGCGCAAATACATAAGCAGAAGGCTATAATATGGGGAATAGAAAAAAGCTTTTTGAATTCACGTTTATAAATAAAGTAGGTTAACAGTGTTATTCCAATAAAGACCAGAGCAACTATTCCTTTTGTAAAGAAACCTAGGGTTCCAAAAAAATAAGTTGCCAGAAACAACAGATAATAATTTTGCTTTTCATGAAAGTGAAAAACACATAAAATACTCAATAAAGTAAGTAAGGAAAAGAAAATATCTATTTCTGCAGTAGCGGAGAAAAAAAAGTATACGTCTACTGATATCAGGTAAAAGAAAGCACTTAATATACCAAATTTAAGAGATACATATTTTTTTCCAGAAAAAAATATTACTAATCCAGTTAAAAACAGCGATAAGGCACAAGGAAATCGGTATGCAAACTCCGACCCTGTTCCAAATAGTTTTGCACTAAATGCTAATACTATATTCCATAGAGGAGGGTGGTCGTACCATACTTCATTGAAAATAGTGGTAACAGTATAATTGTTGCTTAATAGCATTTCAAGAGCCACCAAAATTCTTCTTGGTTCTTCAGCGCTTAAAGGCACAAAATTTAAGTTTAAGGAAATGGATAATAAATAGATAATTACCAATAAACCTGAAAACTTAAGAAAGAAATTATCTGTATTTATTAGTTCAAGAAGCTTGTTTTTATTCATCTTTGCAAGGTAAAAAATACTTTATTAAATAATTAATGGGGCAAAAAAAAATATCTGAAAGAGATCAAAAGCATTTATGGCACCCTTTAACTCAACATAAGGTGCATTCAAAAATGCTTGCTATTAAAAAGGCAAAAGGAGCGTTGTTATATGATGAGGAAAATATGGAATATATTGACGGAATTGCATCATGGTATACCAGTATGTATGGTCATTGTAATGATTATATAGTTGAAGCAGTTAGTACTCAAATGAAACAATTGGATCAAGTGGTTTTTAGTGGGTTTACACACGAACCGGCAGTTAGACTATCTGAGGAGTTGATTAAAATTTTACCAAGCAATCAACAGAAACTGTTTTTTTCCGATAATGGTTCAACTGCTACAGAAATTGGAATTAAAATGGCACTGCAATATCATTTTAATTTAGGTGAAAATCGCAACGTAATGTTAGCTTTTGAAGATGGTTTTCATGGGGATACTTTTGGAGCTATGTCCGTTTCTGGGCTTTCGGTATATAATGGTCCTTTTGAAGATTTTTTTATAGAAGTTGAACGCATACCTGTTCCTACTAAAAATAATATTGATGAAGTTTTATTACAATTAAAAAATCGATTGAAAAAACAAGACATTGCAGGTTTCGTTTATGAACCATTGGTTCAGGGCGCGGCCGCAATGAAAATGCATGAAGCAGACGGTTTAAATAAAATTCTTTCTTTATTACAGCAGCACGGTGTACTTACCATTGCTGATGAGGTGATGACTGGATTTGGAAAAACTGGAAAAAACTTTGCTTCGGATTATATTGAAACAAAACCAGATATTATTTGTTTATCGAAAGCATTAACTGCTGGATTGGTGCCAATGGCAATAACTAGTTGTACGCAAAAAGTCTATGATGCTTTTTATAGTGATGATATTGCAAAAGGACTTTTTCATGGGCATACTTATACAGCAAACCCGCTGGCATGTTCTGCGGCTTTAGCCGGAATAACATTATTACAATCAGAGGAGATTCAACGTAATATAAAAAAAATAACAAAATGGCACAGTGAGTTTAATAATGAAATAAAAGACCACCCAAAAGTGTCGGATACTAGACAATTAGGAGTTATTTTTGCATTAGATTTAAATGTTCAAATGGAGCGTTACGGTAATTTAAGAGATAAATTGTTTAGCCACTTTATGAATAATGGTGTTTTTTTAAGACCACTTGGAAATACAGTTTACATTTTAGCTCCGTACATTATATCGGAACAACAAATGAATAAAATATATAGTACAATTAAATCATCTTTTGATTTAGTTTAAAATTTATTTGCAAGGGAATGGAAAAGGAAAGTGGAGCAAATATAATTTCGATTACGGCAATTGCATCAATTTCTCCGTTAGGAGCTTCTTCGGAAACTATTTGGGAGAATTATTTATTAGACAAATCATTTTTTCAAAAGCAAGATTTTAATAATGAGTCGGAGTGGGTTGCTAAAATTCCTGAAGATTTAGAAGCGGAAATTAACGAGGTAAAAGAGTCAGATTCAAAATATAAAAATCTAGATAAAACTGTTCTTTTTGCACTTTTGGCTTCTCGGAAAGCTGTTGACAAAGCAGCTTGGAAGAGTAATGATGATTTTGGAATAAATATGGGGTCATCACGTGGAGCGACTGCTCTTTTTGAAAAATATCACGAAGAGTTTTTACATCAAAAAACTACTTCAACTTTAAGTTCGCCAACAACTACTTTGGGAAATATTTCTTCGTGGATAGCTCATGATTTAAAAACTAAGGGACCTGAAATATCTCATTCTATAACATGTTCCACAGCTTTGCATTCACTTTTAAATGGAGTGGCTTGGATAAAATCTGGTATGACCAATAAGTTTTTAGTAGGAGGTAGCGAGGCTCCATTAACTCCATTTACAATTGCGCAAATGAAGGCCCTAAAAATTTACTCAAATATATCAGAAGCTGAAGCTAACGGGTATCCATGTAAAGCGTTGGATTTTGATAAAAAGAAGAACACCATGATACTTGGTGAAGGAGCTTCGGTTGCTTGTTTAGAAAAAGGAAAATCTAAAAATACCCTTGCTGTAATAGAGGGTGTGGGGTACGCAACTGAGGTGCTAGAGCATAATATTTCTATTTCAACGGATGCAAAGTGTTTTCAGCGTTCAATGAAGATGGCTTTGGGAGAAATAAACCCAGATGAAGTAGATGTAATTGTAATGCATTCACCAGGGACAATTAAAGGTGACTTGTCAGAATTTAAAGCCATTGAAAAAGTTTTTTGTAACAAACTACCTTTCTTAACTACAAATAAATGGAAAGTAGGTCACACCTTTGGGGCTTCAGGTATGTTAAGTATAGAATTTGCAATTTTAATGCTTCAGCATAATAAATGTATTGAAGTTCCATATTTAAATAGCAAAAAACCTTCCGCTGTAAAAAAAATAATGGTAAACGCTGTAGGTTTTGGCGGAAATGCTGTTTCAGTGTTACTTTCCAAATAAGAAGGGATTTTCGTATAGATTTTCTTTTTTTACTGTATTTTAGGCTAACCAAACTAAACACTATTTTATTATGGAAGAATGGTTTTCTTCATTGCCCTTTTTTGAAAAAACATATTGGGTAATAGCGGGTATTTCATCAGTAATTTTTATTATTCTTTTAATATTGACACTTGTTGGTGGAGATACTGATGGTGTTGATGGGGATGTTGATCTTGAGGTTGAAGGAGACACCGGAATAAATTTTCAGTTTTTATCATTTAAAAATCTAATGGGATTTTTTACCATTTTTGGGTGGTCTGGAATTTCATGTCTTGATGCAGGTTTTTCTAATTCGCTTACAGTTTTTGTTTCCGTTATTTGTGGTCTTTTAATGATGCTTACTATGGCATCATTGTTTTATTATTTAGCTAAACTTCAAAGTAGTGGGACATTAAAGTTGAAAAATGCCTTAAATCAAATAGGAGAAGTGTATTTAACGGTTGGTGCAAATAGATCTTCAATAGGTAAAATAAGTATCACGGTACAAGGGACTTTGCGTGAGTTGGATGCATTAACAGAGGAAACCAGAGACTTAACACAAGGTGATGTGGTTCGTGTTAAGCAAGTTACAGATAACGGAATATTAATTGTTGAACTTTTAAATAAATAACCACATGATATTACTACAATTCGGAGGAAGCGCGTCATTACTAACCATTGGATTCGCTATTTTATTCTTTTTCATTATTATAATTTCCTTCATTCGGAGATATAAACGTTGTCCGTCTGACCGCATTTTGGTTGTGTATGGTAAGGTAGGTTCTGGAAGTTCTGCCAAATGCGTTCATGGAGGGGCAGCGTTTATTTGGCCAGTAATTCAAAATTATGAGTTTTTGGATTTAACGCCAATTTCCATAGAAGTTAACTTGGTGAATGCACTTAGTAAGCAGAATATTAGGGTAAATGTACCGTCTAGGTTTACTATAGGTATTTCTACTGAGCCAGGCATCATGCAAAATGCAGCAGAGCGTTTATTAGGTCTTGGACAAAATGAAATCCAAGATTTGGCACAGGAGATTATTTTTGGTCAGTTGCGTTTAGTTGTAGCATCAATGGATATTGAAGAAATTAATTCTGACAGAGATAAGTTTCTGGCGAATATTTCTCAGAGTGTGGAATCAGAATTAAAAAAAGTAGGTTTAAAGCTTATAAATGTAAATATTACTGACATAGTTGATGAATCAGGATATATTGAAGCTTTGGGTAAAGAAGCTGCTGCTCATGCAATAAATGCGGCTCGTAAATCTGTGGCTGAAAAAAATAGAGATGGTTCTATTGGAGAAGCTAATGCCGTACAGGATGAACGTTCTCAAGTAGCTGCAGCAAATGCACAAGCAGTAGAAGGAGAAAACACAGCAAAAATTGCAGTTGCAAACTCAGATTCTCTTCGTCGTCAAAGAGAAGCAGAAGCTGAAAGGGTGGCAATTGCTGCTGAAAAAGTGCAAGCAGCAAAAGCTCTTGAAGAGTCTTATGCAGCGGAAAAAGATGCTGAGATTGCAAGAGCGGAAAGGGAAAGAAGTTCACAAATGGCGGATATCGTAGTTCCAGCGGAAATAGATAAAAAGAAAGTTGAGATTGATGCTGAAGCAGAAGCTGAAATGATAAGACGTAGGGCAAAAGGTGAAGCAGATGCTATTTTGTTTAAAGCCCAAGCTGAGGCAAAAGGGTTGTACGAAGTATTAACCAAACAAGCGCAAGGTCTTGATCAAATTGTGAAAGCTGCTGGTGATAATCCTAAAGATGCTGTTTTATTATTAGTTGCAGATAAATTACCAGAATTGGTTAAAACGCAAGCAGAGGCAATTAAAAATATTAAAATTGACAAAGTTACTGTTTGGGATTCTGGTGCTAATTCGGAAGATGGTAAAGGGTCAACCGCTAATTTTATTTCTGGAATGTATAAATCTGTACCTCCGTTGCAAGAAATGTTTAATATGGCAGGTATGCAATTACCAGAATATTTAAAAGGGAAAAACGTTGGCGAGACGGAAAGCATAGTTGAAACCAAAAATAATCAATCATCAGAGGGAGAAACTAAAAATGAAAAGGGAGGAGAGTAACTACTTTAACTCTTAAAATTTATTTTAAGACCTGTTGTTTTTACGATAGGTCTTTTTTTGTTTCTGGTTTTTGAGTTTTAAAAAGCCTATTTTTGTACAGATAAATAGTATTTTTATGAGTGAAGTAAGGCATAATTGGACGAAAGAGGAAATATTAGAAATATATAATAAACCTTTAATGGAGCTACTCTACGAGGCAGCTACCATCCACCGTCAACAGCATAATCCAAATGAGATTCAGGTATCAACCTTACTCTCTATTAAAACTGGCGGATGTTCAGAAGATTGTGGTTATTGCCCGCAAGCAGCCAGATATCATACTAACATTGAAGGAAACGATTTAATGTCCGTTTCTCAAGTAAAAGCTCAGGCACTTAGAGCAAAGTCTTCTGGTAGTTCCAGAGTATGTATGGGTGCGGCATGGAGAAATGTAAAGGATGGGCCAGAGTTTGATGAAGTATTGGAAATGGTTCGTACGATTAACAAATTAGATATGGAGGTTTGTTGTACTTTAGGTATGGTTACCGAAAATCAAGCAAAACGTTTGTCTGAAGCTGGTTTGTATGCTTACAATCATAATTTAGATACTTCTGAAGATTATTATAAAGATGTGATTTCTACTCGAGCATTTGAAGATCGTTTAGAGACTATTGATAATGTGCGTAAAACTAATGTTACTGTTTGTAGTGGTGGTATTATTGGTATGGGTGAAAAATTAGAAGATAGAGCAGGAATGTTGGTAGCGTTATCTTCCTTGAACCCTCAACCGGAATCTACGCCTATAAATGCATTAGTTGCGGTAGAGGGTACTCCAATGGAAGATATTGAGCCTATTGATATTTGGGAAATGATTCGTATGGTTGCAACAACCAGAATTGTTTTACCTCATACACAGGTAAGGCTTTCTGCGGGACGTACTCAAATGAGTAAAGAAGGTCAGGCTATGTGTTTCTTTGCAGGAGCTAATTCCATTTTTGCAGGAGATAAGTTGTTAACTACTCCTAATCCTGATGTTAATGAAGATATGGCAATGTTTAAGGCATTAGGGTTAAATCCTCAAAAACCATTTAAAAAATCTTCTCAGCCAAAAACTGTTGAAGCAGAGGATTCTAAAATTGCTCCGTTAGGGGAAAAACCAAAATGGACAAGACCAGAGCATAAAATTGAGAGGAATGAAGCAGCAAAAGCAAAGGCGAAACTAAATTAAAAAAGTTCCTTAAGCTTTTCGTAAACTAATTGACTTTCCCAACCTCTATAAAGTAAATAATCAGCTAATTTCTTTTTCTTTTTTAGAATGTTAGTTTCGGTTAGTTGGGAAAATCTTTTTTGTGCTAAATCGTTCAGAGTATTTAGGTAAGTTTCTTCTTCAATTTCTTTTAGGGCAATAGAAATGTTGTATTTAGATATTTGCCTTAATTTTAATTCACTAACAATACGGTTTCTGCCCCATTTTTTTATGTTGAATTTACCTCTTGCAAAACTTTTAGCAAACCGTTCTTCATTTAAGAAATTATCAGCAAGTAATTCTCCAATAATTTGGTCAATAACTTCAGGAATCATGCGCATTTCTTTTAACTTGTCTATAACCTCTTTGTGACATCTGTCTTGATAAGCGCAATAACTTTCTAGCTTTTTTTTTGCTTCTTCTAAAGAGTAAAATTTAGAACTCTTGTTCATATATTGTAAAGTGGAAAAATTATAAAAATTATAAAAATAGCAGTACATTGTTTATTGCGCCTAAAGGTAGAATTTTTAAATATGATTTATGTTGAAGCTTGATTTTAAAAAATGCCATAGTTTTTTAATTGTAATAGTTGTTTTATTCCTTAACGTTGATATTCAGGCTCAAACTTTTGAGCATATAACATCAGTTGCTGGTTTGGGAATCTTAGAAGAGAATAATGGAGTAGCTGTTGCAGATTATGACGGAGATTTAGACTTAGACATTTTTGTAGTGGCTATTAACCCTGATGAGAATAATCGAGGCTTGACCCATAGTCGCCTATTTCGAAATGATAACAATGGATCTTTTACAGACGTTACTGCCCAGGCTGGCTTCGCAAACCTTTTTTTACCTGAAGAAGTTGGATTTGCCAACTCCAGTCTAGTTGGACTCGACGGCTTTAAATATGGTGCTTTTTGGGGTGATTACGATAACGATGGTTATCCTGATATTTTTCTAACTCATTATCAAAAAGTTCATCTTTTTCGTAACAATGCCGATGGCTCCTTTACCGATGTAACTGTTACATCAGGCATTTCACAGAACAACGATTGTAGCAATACCGGTGCGGCATGGTTTGACTATAATAACGACGGTTTTTTGGATCTTTTTTTAGCGGACTGGAACAGGTGTAATGGTAATACTTTATACAAAAACAATGGCAATGGAAGCTTTGAAAATGTATCCTCTCAAATTGCTTCTGGAACTAGTTACGCAAGTTATACACCTTTTCCGTTAGATATTAATGCTGATGGTTGGCAAGATATTTACGTCGCAAATGACTTTGATGAAACCAATACTTTGTTCATTAATCAAAATGGCACTTCGTTCAATGAAAACGCTACCGATTTTGGTTTAAATAGCTTTCTTGACGATATGGGTATTGCTATTGGTGATGTTAATAATGATGGGTATTTTGATTTATTTACCACCGGCATCGATAAGAATTCTCTTTTTATAAATCAAGGAGGCAATACTTTTACGCAACAATCAGAAACCTATAACGTATTTAATAGTAATTGGGCATGGGGCTGTACTTTTGCCGATTTTGATTTAGATGGAGATGAAGATTTATACGTAAGTAACGGCTTTTTCTTTAGAGGTCCCGCAAGTAATTTTTATTACAAAAATTTGCTTAAGGAAGGTCAGACTGGATTTTCAGACGTATCAGAAGCTATGGGGCTTGATCATTTTGGAAATGGAGCTACTGTTGTTGATTTTGATTATGATAATGATGGCGATTTAGATCTTATTTTTTCTGACGCCAGAGAGGCGATACAGTTTTATGAAAACAAAACATTATCTCCCAGTTCCAATACTTTAAGCTGGAGTAAAATTATAGTAGAAGGCACCACAGTAAATAAAAATGCTTTTGGAACTAAAATTGAACTTACAACCGAAGAAGAAACCCTTATACGATGGTATAATGGAGTAGGAATGTTATCACAAAGTATTAAACCCATTCACTTTGGCTTAGGTCAGGCCCAAGAAATTCGAGAAATTAAAGTCACCTGGACCAATGGGCAAGAAGAAATTTTTAGTAATCAATCCGTTAACCAACATCTTAAAATTACCCAAGGCAATGGTATTGAGGTGCTGAATATATCTGCCAGTAACAAAATTTTGGGCTGTACTGACCCTAATGCTTGTAATTATAATCCATTAGCAGTATCGAGTGATGGTAATTGTGTCTATTTTGGAGCTAATAATACAATAAATGGAGCCTTAGAATCTGGATTTAATAGTGAGGAAGAGTATGTATATGGTATAGATACAAATACAATTAATTGGACAGTAGAGGGAGGAGAAATTGTTAAAGGACAAGGCACAAATACCGTAACTATAAAATGGGGTATAGGTGTTTCAGGGAAAATTACAGCAATAGAGCAAGCAGAAAATTGTATTAGTGAAGTAAAAGAAATAGATGTAGCGTTAAGTGTTATTAATATTCCTGAAAATGTTTCGATAGCAAGAATTTGGAATGAGGCGCTATTGGAAGCAATTCGTAACGATTATGCTAGACCTACTGTGCATGCCAGAAACTTGTTTCATGCGTCCATTGCATTATATGATTGTTGGGCAATTTATGATGAAATTGCTAGACCCTATTTAATTGGGAATACAGTAGGCGAATTTAGTAGCTCCTTGGGGGATTTTATTCCTTCGGAAGACATAAAAGAATCTCAGGAAAAAGCAATGAGTTATGCTGCTTATCGTGTGTTAAGACATCGATTTAAAAACTCTCCCAATAGGGAAGAAAGCTTAGCACTTTTTGATTATATCATGGACGAATTAGGGTTTGATGTAGGTGATGTTGATACTGACTATACATCTGGAAATGCTATTGCTCTTGGAAATTATGTAGCTGAAGTGATAATTAATTACGGAAATTTAGATGAATCACGAGAGGCAACCGCATATGATAATGCGTTTTACGAACCTGTAAATATGGCGCTAGAATTAAACGTTTCCGAAGAAAATAGTAATGTGGTAGATGCTAATCGTTGGCAACCACTAACTTTTAATACATTTATAGATCAAAGTGGAAATATAATTGAAGGAGATACACCAGAATTTTTAAGCCCAGAATGGGGGAAAGTATCTCCCTTTGCCTTATCAAATGAAGATATAACTATTTTTAGTAGAGGAGGAAATGATTATAAAGTATTTCATGATCCAGGAGCTCCTCCTTTGTTAGATATAGAAAATGAGACAGCTTCGAGTGATTTATACAAGTGGAATTTTTCATTAGTTTCTATTTGGAGTGCTCATTTAGATCCTACGGATGGGGTTTTATGGGATATTTCCCCAAAAAACATTGGTAATATTGACATTGCTTCATTTCCGAATTCATTTGACGAATACCCTAATTTTTATAAAGAAATTGAAGGAGGAGATATAAGTATGGGGCGAAGCATAAATCCCAAAACCGGTGAAGCTTATACTTCTCAAATGGTACCTAGAGCGGATTATGCAAGGGTGCTTGCAGAATTTTGGGCAGATGGACCTGATTCAGAAACTCCTCCAGGACATTGGTTTACTATACTTAATTATGTGAGTGACCATGAGCAATTTCAACGTAGATTCAATGGTGAAGGAGAGGAGTTAGCACCATTAGAGTGGGATATAAAATCGTATTTTATATTGGCTGGGGCAATGCATGATGCTGCTATAACTGCCTGGGGGATAAAAGGGTGGTATGATTATATACGTCCAATTTCTGCTATTAGATATATGAGCGCTTTGGGTCAAAGCAGTGATCAAAGTTTATCCAATTATCATATTGGCGGAATACCTTTAAAAGAAGGATATGTTGAAGTAGTTAATGAAGGCGATGAGCTAAGTGGTATCAACAATGAAAACGTTGGGGAAATAAAACTATTTGCATGGAGAGGGCATAAATTTATTGATAACCCAAGTACAGATGTTGCTGGTGTGGGATGGATTTTAGCTAAAGATTGGTTTCCGTATCAACGACCATCATTTGTAACGCCTCCGTTTGCTGGCTATTTGTCCGGTCATTCGACATACTCCAGGGCTGCTGCTGAGGTGTTAACTTTGATTACTGGAGATGAATATTTTCCTGGAGGAATAGGCGAATTTGTGGCTAAAAAGGATGAGTTTTTAGTTTTTGAAAAAGGACCTTCAGTAGATGTGGTATTACAGTGGGCAACTTATAGAGATGCATCTGATCAAACAAGTTTATCTAGAATTTGGGGAGGAATACATCCTCCAGCGGATGATATTTTAGGAAGACAAATTGGAGCAAAAGTTGGAGTTGATGCCTATAATTATGCGATTCCTTACTTTTCTAGTGAAGAAATAATAATTCCAGAGAATAATGAAAAATATATTCTATATCCTAATCCATTAATTAATAATGAAATTAACATAGTCAACACTAATGATAATGATAGATTTGAGTTGTTTGATATTATTGGTCGAAAGCTTAAAATAATAGAGAAAAACTTTGATGCGTCCACCAGTATTACTACTGTTTTAATGCCAAAACTTGCGGCAGGCTTATATATCTTAAAGGTTAATAAAGAGGCATTTTTGGTAGCAAAGAATAACTAGTGTTTAAATATTAAGCATAAAAAAAGCGACTTCTTTTTAAAGAAGTCGCTTAAATTTTTAATATATAGTCTTACCGTTTTTATTTTTAAAACGATATTCAAGATACGTATACGCATCTCTAGGTTGAATTTTAATCCATCTTTTATGTTCTAAAAACCACTTAAAACGTATGGATAAAAGGCCTTTAGTAAGATAAGCAGCAATAAACGGATGTATGTTTAAAGTTATACTATTACCCTTCGCAGGACCTTTTAAAAGCTTTTCAAGACTAAAGTTTATTTTGTCAATTAAAACAATTGGAGCTTCTACTTCTTGACCACTACGATTCGGGTCCTCCTCTGTTGTTTTAATGTTCATTTCTGGTCTAACTCTTTGTCTTGTAATTTGAATAAGACCAAATTTACTTGGGGGCAAAATTTTGTGTTTCGCTCGATCATCTTTCATTTCCTCTTTAAGGTGATCAAAAAGCTTTCTTCTATGTGGTGCTTTTACCATGTCGATAAAGTCAACCACAATAATACCTCCCATATCTCGAAGACGCAACTGCCTTGCTATTTCAGAAGCTGCTAAAAGATTTACTTCTAAAGCAGTGTCTTCTTGGTTTTTTGCTTTGTTAGATCTGTTACCACTATTAACATCAATAACATGTAAAGCTTCGGTGTGTTCTATGATTAAATATGCACCTTTACTCATAGAAGCTGTACGACCAAAAGACGATTTAATTTGTCTTTCTATACCGTATTTTTCAAAGATTGGAACGGAAGATTTATATTGTTTTACAATAGACTCCTTCGCTGGAGCTATCTCCTGGACATAATCTTTAATTTGATTGTGAAGTGTTTCGTCATCTACATGAATTCCAGTAAAGGAATCATTGAAAATGTCACGAAGTATAGAGGAGGCTCTATTAAGCTCAACTAATACTTTTGACGGTGTAGGTGCTTTATACAATTTTTTACACATTGCGGACCATTTGTCCAGCAAGTTTTCTAGATCTTTATCTAGTTCAGCCACTTTTTTGCCTTCTGCAACTGTTCTTATAATTACTCCAAATCCTTTAGGCTTAATACTTCTTACAAGCCTTTTAAGTCTGTCTTTTTCATCAGTACTGGATATCTTTTGCGAAACAGATACACGGTCTGAAAAAGGAACCATTACTAAATAACGTCCAGCTATAGAAAGTTCTGAACTTATTCTTGGCCCTTTTGTGGATATGGGTTCTTTAACAATTTGCACTAAAATAGATTGATTTGCTTTTAGGACGTCATTAATTACGCCATGCTTATCAATATCTTCTTGAAAAGGAAAATTTTTAAGAGAATATTCTTTTAATTTTCCTGAACTCACTTGTTTAATGAATTTTAACATAGTGGAAAGCTGTGGGCCTAAATCATGATAATGCAAAAAAGCATCTTTTTCATACCCCACATTAACGAATGCCGCGTTTAAACCAGTAACAGGTTTGCGCACTTTGGCTAGAAAAATATCTCCAACCGAAAAATCGTTATTGTCTTCCTCTTTATGTAATTCAGTAAGTTTTCCTTCCTTAAGTAAGGCAAAATCTACGGCATCAGAACTAGATCTTACGATTAATTCTCTATTCACCTGAATTTATATTTAACCTATCAATTGTCTATGATAGATTGATTAAACAATACTAGAAACAGGTCCTAATAAACCTGCCGAAATTCATTTTAGAATCTCTATGTCAAAGAACTAGTATAAAATGAAAAAGTAGTTGTTACAACTACTTTTTCTTGTGTCGGTTAGCTCTTCTACGCTTCTTGCGCTTGTGTGTAGCTACCTTATGTCTCTTTCTTTTTTTACCACTCGGCATAAAGTTCTTTTTTTAAGTTAATTATTTTACTAGAACGTTGCTCTTAACACCTTCAACAAAAACTTTTGCTGGTTTAAATGCTGGAATGTTGTGAGCAGGTATTTTTATTGTTGTATTTTTTGAAATGTTTCTTCCTGTTTTTTCAGCTCGCGTCTTAATTATAAAACTTCCAAAACCTCTTAAGTATACATTATCTCCACTTTCTAATGAAGACTTTACTTCCTCCATAAAGGATTCTACTGTTGCCTGTACATCTCCTTTTTCAATTCCCAGTTTGTCTGAGATTTTCGATACAATTTCCGCTTTCGTCATCTTTAATAATAGATTTTCTGTGTTTTTTTAGGGATGCAAATATATAAATTAAATTGGTTCTTTTTACTTAATGAACTAATTTTAAGTAGATAAACCATTACTTTTACTGCTAAGCAATATACTTAATGTTATTTTCTAAGAAAATTCTGCTCTGGTATGAGCAAAATAAGCGAGAACTTCCGTGGCGAAAAACTATAGACCCTTACAAAATATGGCTCTCTGAAATTATTCTTCAGCAAACCCGAGTAGCCCAAGGAACACCTTATTATGAGAAATTCATTTCTAATTTTCCTACAGTTTTTGATTTAGCAAATGCAACAGAGGAAAAAGTTTTAAAACTATGGCAGGGTTTAGGGTATTATTCAAGAGCAAGAAATTTGCATACTGCTGCGAAAATGGTTGTTGAAAATTACAATGGTATTTTCCCTGGTAGTTATAAAGAGTTATTAAAGCTTAAAGGTGTTGGAGATTATACAGCTAGTGCAATTGCTTCTATTTGTTTTAATCAGTTAACACCCGTGGTGGACGGCAATGTTTATAGAGTTTTAGCGCGATATTTTGGTGTTGATAAACCCATTAATAGTGCCGAAGGCATCAAATATTTTAAACAGTTGGCTACTGAGGTTATGAGTAGCGATAATATACGAGATTATAATCAGGGTATTATGGAGTTTGGTGCTTTGCAATGCTCTCCTAAAAAACCTTTATGTGAAAGCTGCCCCTTAAAAGATTCATGTATAGCGTTTAAAGATGATGTTATAATTAGATTACCTGTAAAAATCAACAAAACAAAAATCACCAAACGATACTTTAATTATATAGTGCCAATAATAAATTACACTAAAGATGTTAAAACTGTTTTGTCAAAGCGAACAAAAAAAGGCATTTGGTTTAATTTATGGGAATTTCCGTTATATGAAAGTCAAAATGAGCTCGAGGAAGCGGATATTCTAAAAGTATTATTTGAATTATTGGGAACTAAAAATTTTGGTAAGATGTATGTTTACAACCAAACTCCGATAGTTCATAAACTCTCACATCAGCATTTACATACTAAGTTTTGGATAGTTGAAACAGAAGAAAGTCTTACCAACGAGATACTAACATCTGAGTTAGAAAAATATCCAGTTCCAGTTTTAATTGCGGATTTTATCAAAGCATTTAAATTTTAGTATTTTTGTTTAAATAACAAGGTATAGATTAATCTTATGAGTGGTACATTAAATAAAGTTATGCTAATAGGTCATTTGGGTGACGAAGTTAAAATGCACTATTTTGAAGGAGGAAATAGCATAGGGCGTTTTCCTATAGCTACTAACGAAACCTATACAAATAAACAAACGGGAGAAAAAGTTACTAATACAGATTGGCATAATGTTGTGGTAAGAAATAAAGCTGCGGAAATATGTGAAAAGTATTTAAGTAAAGGAGATAAAGTGTATGTTGAGGGACGATTAAAAAACCGTCAATGGCAAGGAGAAGATGGTAATACGCGTTACACTACCGAGGTTCATGTGCAAGATTTTACTTTTTTATCTACCAAAAAGGAGAGTATGGCCAATGCACAATCAACTCAACAACCGCAACAGAATAATACTCCTGTGACCCCCCAACCAAACACTCAGGCAAGTGAACCTGAACAGGATGATGATTTACCTTTCTAAAAAGTCAAAAATTAAAATTTAACTATTGGACCCTGAACCCCTTAGTTTGCTTTCTTTTTTTATGGTTTTTGATAGTGCTTTTGCCTTAAAAATCATAGTTCTTATATTTTTGCTTGTATGCTCTGCTCTAATTTCAGGTGCCGAGGTTGCATTTTTTGGACTTACATCTGTTCAACTTAAAGAAATTGAAGAAAAGAAAACCGCAAAGGGAGCGTTAATTTTAAAATTACTTAATCGACCTAAAAAACTATTGGCTACAATACTTATTACAAATAATGCTATTAACATTGGTATTGTTTTGTTGTTTAATGTAATTGGGGATACTTTATTTTCAAATATCACATATATTTTATTTGGAGTAGTATCCGTACGTTTTCTCCTGGAGGTCGTAGTGGCAACGTTTTTAATATTAATGTTTGGCGAAATTCTTCCTAAAATATATGCAAATAGAAATGCGATAAGCTTCTCTCATTTTATGGTTTATCCTTTAAAACTATTAGATGTAATTTTTTCTCCTTTCAGTCTTCCTATGCGAGCTGGAACGGTTTTTTTGTATAATAAATTGGGAAAAGAAAAATCTAATCTAAGTGTAGATCATTTATCCCAGGCATTGGAGCTAACATCAGATGGTGATACAACTAAGGAAGAACAGAAAATTTTAGAAGGTATAGTATCTTTTGGTAATACAGATACTAAACAAGTAATGAGACCTCGTATCGATATTTTTGCGTTAAATGAGGAGATGAGATTCTCTGAGGTTTTGTCAGAAATAAAACAGAATGGTTACTCAAGAATACCCGTGTTTTCAGATAGTATGGATAATGTTCTAGGGGTACTATACGTTAAAGATTTATTACCACATTTAGAACGAAAAACGTTTAATTGGACTTCTTTGATTAGGGAGCCTTATTTTGTTCCGGAGAACAAAAAGTTAGATGATTTACTGCTTGAATTTCAGGAAAAGAAAAATCACCTAGCTGTAGTGGTAGATGAGTATGGTGGTACATCGGGTATTGTTACACTTGAAGATATTATTGAAGAAATTGTTGGTGATATTAGTGATGAGTTTGATGATGAAGATTTAATATATTCTAAGTTAGACGAGTTCAATTATGTTTTTGAAGGTAAAACAACGCTTAAAGATTTTTATAGAGTTGTAAAATTGGAGAACACACAGGAGTTTGAAGATGAAAAGGGGGAGTCTGAAACCATTGCAGGTTTTGTATTAGAAATAGCAGGGAGTTTTCCTAAAAGAGGAGATAAAATACGCTTCAACAATTATCAATTTGTTGTTGAGAGTCTAGATAAAAAGCGTTTAAAACAAATAAAAGTTACTTTGCCTTATGAACAATAAGTTATTTTTTTTAATACTAATATTGCTAGGGGCTTATGGTTGTAAGGATGACGTGTTGCTACCAAAACCAAAGGCCCAGTTAAGGTTAGAATATCCTAAAGCGAAATTTCAAAAATTAACTAGTGATATTTATGAGTTTGATTACAACACCTTAGCAAGCGTAAAAAATCAAAAGGGAAACTCACTTACTATAGATTACCCTGCAATGAAAGGCTCTATTTACATTACCTATAAACCTGTTGAAAATAACCTTGAGAAGTTAATGGCTGATGCTCAGCGTTTATCATACGAGCACGTGGTTAAGGCAGATGGAATAGAAACTGATGTTTTTGAAAATAAGGAAAACAAGGTTTACGGCATGTTGTATGAAGTAAAAGGAAATGCTGCTTCGCAATCACAATTTTATGTAACCGATAGCTTGAAGCACTTCCTTACGGGGTCAGTATACTTTTACACTAAGCCTAACTATGATTCAATTTATCCAGCTGCTGCGTACATACAAAAAGACATACGCAGCATTATGGAAAGTTTAGAATGGAAGAATTAATTAGCTTTTTGCTAGTAATTTCTTCACATTCGCCATACTTGTATTTATAATTTTATTTAGAGCTTTCAATTTAACTTCTTCCTCATTGAGTAGTTGTTGTTTTTCCTTAGTGAGTGCTTTTTTACCAGAAACCTCATACTTGTCAAAACTTTTACCAAAGTTATTCATCCAGGTCATCATGGCTTTGTTGGAGGTTTGAAGTTCCTTTTTTGCTAAATCAACATTATTTTTTTTCTCAGGGGTTTCAGGTTTACTTTTTAATTGCTCCACAAGTTTAAATAAATCCCCCATTTTTGGCATAATTTCATCATGCAACTCCATTACTTCTTTAATAGAGACATTTTTTGATTCATTTTTTTGCCCAATACAAGATGAGGAAATTAAAAAGGTAATTACTAAAATTTTATATATGTATTTCATTTTTACACTTAGTTTGCAATGCAAAGTTATTACTATTTGTCTGTTAACCAGGATAGTTGCAATAGCTTTTAATCGAAAATAATGGTTATATATCTTTTAACAGTGATTCTGCATTGGTGATGCTGGTATTAATTTGAGTTTTTAGAGCTTTTACTTTTTCTTCTTCTTCATTAAGCCAAAGTTGTTTTTCTTTTGAAAGTTGTTTTCCTTTTAAAATTTCATCTGAATTAAAGCGGTCGCCAAAATCTTTCATCCAATCCATCATAGCTTTATGTGAATTTTGTAAATCTTCCATCCCTTTATGATATTTTAAACCACTTTCGGTTGTGTCTACCATAGGTTTAAGTTTTGCAACTAATTTGCCTATAGTGCTCATTTTTGGCATTACTTCATCATGAATATTCATTACTCTTTCCATTTGAGTAATTTCTGAATTGCTTTTTTCTTTTTTCTCTTGTTTGCATGAAAAGAAAATTAATGTAAATACAAGAGTAATAATACTAAGGTGTTTTTTCATTTTTTTACTTTTTAATGTATGTTATACAATTGAGGTTTTTGGTTTTTTAAATTTTTCTATGACGAGAATAATGAGTAAGCTAATACCAAATAAAGGAAAAACAATAGCTAACAACACTAAGATGCTTATAATTCCGTATCCAACATTAAAGTGTTTAGGCGTTTTAGGAATACTCCAACTTCCTTTTCTTTTTCGGAGGAAGTAGGAAAAAATAGCAGATACACTTGAAACAAATAAAGCTAACGCAACAAAAATCATTAACCACCAATTCCAACTACCAAATTGTCCTTGATGAAAAGCCATTACCCACATTCTACTTCGCATTAAAAATCCCACATCGCTCCAGTTATCTTTATGAAGAAGCTCTCCAGAATATTGATCAAAATGATATTTTTTTTGCGCTTGCAAATTGGAGAAAACTTGATTAGAAATACTGTACACGCCATGTTTTCCTTTAGGAAATTCAATTGTTACATCGCCTTCTAAATTTAAGGAGTGAGCTTTTGTAATCATGGCATCTAATGACAAAGGTTTGTCCTTAACATTAGACTTAAAAGTATGTCCGTGCCAGGTTGAAGGAAAGCCAGTATTGGTTTGTTTTTGAACCCATTTAAAATTATCACCAAAAACATCGGTCCATGGAAAGCCACCAGCAAGAGTTAGTAGTAATAAGCCAGATATCCAAAAACTAATTATGGCATGCAAGTCTCTAAATAAAACTCTTTTTCCTTGATGTATTCTGGGAATAAAAAAACCTTTTAAGTTCCAGCTTCTTGACGGCCACCAAACATATAGTCCTGTGATTATTAATACAACCATCCAGCTAGCAATTAGTTCTATAACCTTTGTTCCCCATTTTCCTAAAAGAAGTTCTCCATGGAGTTTTCTTACCTTGAACATAAAAGTGTTTTTAGGTAATATTTCTCCAGTTACCTTACCATTATATGGATTGATGTATAAACTTGTTTTTCCGCCAAATTTTCCTGAAACAAATTCGGTTGCTTGATTTGTTTGCTTAGGTATAACTACTGCATTAGGTTTTTTTACAGCGTGTTTATTTGCAATGGTTTTTTGTTCTTCAAAGGTTATTGCTTTTTGTTCAACAACAACTTCTTTAATGTGTTTTTGTCTTGGAGTTTCGTAATCTTCTTTCAAAAGATATATTAAACCCGTTACAGAAAGTATTATGACAAATGGAAGGGAAACTAATCCAGCAATAACGTGCCATTTCCAGAGCCATTTATTCAGCTTTTCGTTTTTTTTCATTTTCATTGAGATTGAAAAAGGGATGCATAAAAAACATCCCTTTTAAAAATTAAAACGAATATTTTACTCCTGCATGAAAAGCTCTGGGATTTCCAACAATATATCTATTAGCATTTCTAAATCTGTTATAAGAAGCTCTAACGGAATATAAGTCTTCAAAAATGTTCAAGGCATGTGCCCAAATCTCAAGGTTTTTGCAGCTGTAGGTCGCTCTCAAATTAAAAATGTTATGCCCGCCATAGGTTGCGGTGCCAAAAGTTCCATCACCATTATCAACTTGATTTTCAAAGCTGGTATTATACTTTCCTACTAATTCATGCTCTGCCGAAATAGCAAAGTTTTTAAAGAAAGAAGGTTGGTATCTAATTATAGATAGGCCTAACAAGTTTGGAGCGGTTTCCATGGGAGTGTTTGAATAGTCTACACCTCCTTCAAAAAAGCTAAGATATTCGTGATTAGCATAACTTCCATTATGTGTCAAACTAAGTTCTTTGGTTGGTTTATAAGTTACTCCATATTCCAGACCATATGAGCGGGTTTTACCTGCGTTTGCATTGTAAAAAAGGTCATTTGGGTCTCTAAGCGTAATTAAAGTGTTTTTGCCATCTAGTAAATAAAGAGCAGCATCTAACTTCCATTGGTCATTAACAAAGAAACCACCAATTTCATAGTTGTTATAATCACTTGGTTTAAGTTCAAAAATTTCTCCTCCAATGTCTACTAAACTATTTCTATATAATGTTGAAGTTTGAGGTGGAGTAAAACCGTTTGAGTAATTAGTGTACATACCCATGGTGTTTGAAAAATTATAGTTTACACCTAACTTGGGAGAAATATTTTCGTATTCTGATTTAGCGTCTTGGGCTCCTGCCTGATTTTCAATTTGGTTATCATAATCGTATACAAATTTGTCGTAGCGTAGCGCCGCGGTAATTTTTAAGGCTTCAATAGGAGATATTTCGTATTGAAAATAACCAGCGTAATTTAAAATATCTGCCTGATAATTTAGAATGTAATCTCCCGCGTTAAGAGTAAAATTTGTGTTTTTTCCTGTTTCGGGATCAACCGTAATATTAATAGTTTCCGCAACATAATCCTGAGGAGAAAAATCGGTTGAAGTTCCAAAAATTAAAGAAGAGTTTAATGCGTTAAATTTCAATTTGTGTTGAATTAGTCCAACGTAACTGTTGAAGCTATTCGAATTTATTTCACCAGAACCAGAACCCGTAAGTTGTCCGTTGTTTCTAAATTGTCTAACTCTATAGGATGGATTTTGATCCATTCTATTGTCTCTAAAAATAAAATTAAAAGAAGTTTTATTGTTATCGTTCCAAAACTTGTCTAAGCTACTTCGAAATCTAAAAGCTAAAGCAACCCTTTCCGTAAAAGTTTGATCACTTTCATAATTACCTCCTAGGTAGTCTGATTGGCTTAGCGACCCAGTCATGTCAGTTCTGTAATCAATAACTGTGAGGGCGTTAGTCCATTTGAGGGTTTTAGAAAAATCGTTTATCGTTTTAAAGGTTAGAGCAAATTTTTCATAATCAGTATGGTCAATTGGACCATCTTCTCTATGAATAAAATGTGTTCCTAAATAAAAACCAAAGTTTTTATTGTTGTGATGCGAGATTTCTGCTTCATATTTTTTTAGCCCCATATCATTTGCTTGAAGACTAATACTTCCGTGCAAACCTGGTTTAGGTGTTTTTGTTAAAAAGTTAAAACTACCACCAATGGATTCACTTCCGTAAATACTTGAAGCTGGACCTTTTAATACTTCAACACGTTCAAAAGAAGTATTGTTCATTTCTAATAATGCATTATGATTAAATACTGATGTTGGTCTAATAGGTAATCCATCTTCAACATATAAAAACAAAGACTTTGTTGAAATAGGTGAGCGTACGGCCATAAAATGTACCTCGTTGCTTGACGCTTTTGAGGTAGCCATAAACACCCCAGGCACTTGGTTTACTATTTGTTCTATGCCAAATGCCTTTGTTTCCTTAATTGTCTGTGCATTAATAACAGAGATAGCGGCGGGAACTTCTTTTCTTTTCTGCTGCTCTCTACTTGCGGAAATAACAACTTCATCTAATGACTCTTCAAGCATTTGAAGTTGAATGGTATTAAAGTCGTTGGTTAGTTTTAGGGTTCTATTTTTATAACCCAAATAACTGATGGTTACTTCAGGAGTTCCTGAAATTTTTATTGTGAAGTTTCCAGTATTGTCTGTTGAAACACCTTGGTTTCCAAACATCACAGTAGCTCCGTAAAGTGGAAAATTATTGGTGTCTGTAACTCTTCCTTTATATGTATTTTGAGCAAAAGAAATTGAGCAAATAGCAAAAGCTATAAGCGTGGTAATGAATGTTCTCATTTATTTTGTATTAAAAAACGCAAGAATTCTTGCTTGTAAATTATTGAATTATGTACAGCAATAACGTTCTTAATTAGTGTATTAAGAATTTGCCGATTTTATAGATTTTGCCTGAAAAGAATTGCGTTTGGGCGGCTTTAAATTATAAGAAAGATGTAAAAAATGATAATTTGTAATGTAAACACTTTCTAATTTAAAACACTTTTGGGTTTCATTGTCTACAGCTAACTGTAACAAAGTAACAAAACCTACAGGATATTCTTCCATTGCAATTCTAGGTAGATTTTGTTTTTTTTCATCCTCCTGCTCTTGCAGTTGTTTCATTAAATAGCATTTTCCTTTACAGTTTAGTTCAGTATTATCTTTGTTTACACAAAGAAATTCAGCTATATAATCTTTATTTACTACATATTCGAAAAGGGGAAGAACTGGTCTTAACATAGCCAGTACATATAAAAAGATAAAGAGCCCCGCCCAAATAGATTTTAATTTCAACAGAAAAATTTTGCGCTAAATTAAATCAGTTTCTCTTAAAAAACATAACATTAACAGTAAAAAATAGAGATAGATGCTTTTTAAGATGTTCGGAAGTTTCAACATTACATTGTTTTTGGTTCGTACTATCAGATAAAAGGGAGAAATTTAAAGAGTATTAAAAAATAAGTACAAACGCATTGCTAGTTACTGAATTAGCAGTATATTTGCAGCCGCCTATGTCAAATTAGGTAGTTTAAAAATAATTAATAATACACGCTATGTACGCAATTGTAGAGATGGCAGGGCAGCAATTTAAAGTTGCGAAAGACCAAAAAGTGTATGTTCACCGTTTACAAACGGAAGAAGGTAAAAAGGTAACTTTTGACAATGTACTTCTTTTAGACGACGGAAAGAACGTTACTGTTGGCGCCCCAGCTATAGACGGAGCCGCTGTTGAGGCTAAAGTCATTAAGCACCTTAGAGGTGACAAAGTTATTGTCTTTCATAAAAAAAGACGTAAAGGTTACAAGAAGAAAAATGGTCATCGCCAGTCTTTAACTGAGATTGTTGTTGAGAACATTATTTCTTCAGGAGCAAAAAAGACAGCGCCTAAGAAAGCTGCAGCTCCTAAAAAAGAAGCCGCTCCAAAGGCAGCAGCCCCAAAAGCTGAAGCAAAAAAGGCAGCTCCTAAAAAATCTGCTTCTAAGAAAGATGATTTAAAAAAGATTGAAGGTATTGGACCAAAAATCGCTGAAACTTTAACAGCAGCAGGAATAGCTACTTTTGCTGAGTTAGCAAAAACAGATGCTGCGAAAATTTCTGAAATCATCGCTGATGTACGTGGAAATCACGTTACTGATACTTGGCCAGCACAAGCTAAATTAGCTGCAGATGGTAAATGGGATGAGTTAAAGAAATGGCAAGACGAATTAGACGGAGGTAAAGCGTAATTGCTCAGCTTCTTTTGTATAACAAATAAAACCGTAACAAAATGGCACATAAAAAAGGTGTAGGTAGTTCTAAAAACGGTAGAGAATCAGAATCGAAACGTTTAGGTGTTAAGATTTTTGGTGGTCAAGCGGCAATTGCTGGTAACATTATTGTTAGACAGCGTGGTACTAAACATAATCCTGGTGATAATGTTTATGCTAGTAAAGATCATACTTTACATGCTCGTGTTGATGGTATCGTAAAGTTTCAGAAAAAAGCTAGTGGAAAATCTTATGTTTCCATTGAGCCATTTGAAGCTTAAAATAAGTCTTTATGGGTAGCCAAATACTTTAGGGTGTTTGATTAAACAACAATATATAAACCACTTGAAGTTTTCTTTGAGTGGTTTTGTTGTTTTTTGTAGATAAAAAACGTCTAAACTTTTTTCATTTACGTAAACTAAATAGCATATTTGAATACTACTTATGAAGCATTTTTTTCTTGTCCTTGTTGTAATATTATTTGTTGGTTGTAAATCGGATTCAGAATTTATTTCTCCTGTTTTTAATGATGTTAAACAAATTAATTACTCAATTTCTAATGAAGATTTTGCCAATCCGGAACGGGGATTTTATAGAGCAACATATACTTCGGCAAGTAATTATACACCCCTACTGTTAAAAAATTTGGTTAGCTATAGAGGAGGGAATACACCTCAAAGTGCTAACTATAGTACAAAAAGCACATTAGTTTATAGAAATTTTGTTTTGAATGATTTTGTTAACTCTGACATTTCTCGAGAGTTTTTAGAGAACATTCAAACCGATTTTAATACTGTGGAGTCTGCTGGTTTTAAAATGATTGTGAGGTTTAGCTATACAATTACTCCTAACTCCGGTAATTGCCCAGATGGAAACGTTTGCCCACCTTATGGTGACGCTTCAAAAGAAAGAGTACTTGCTCATATAAGTCAATTGTCCCCAATATTAACCTCAAATAGCCATTTAATAGCTGCTTTACAAATGGGTTTTATAGGTATTTGGGGAGAGAATTTTTATACGGATTATTTTGGAGATTCATCAGAGAATGGGGTAAATAAAAAATTGATTGACGAGAATTGGCAAGATAGAATAGATGTTTTAAAAGCTTTGCTTGATGCAACCCCAAAAACAATGATGATTCAGGTGCGTTACCCACAAATGAAGCAGCGTTTTGTTTATGGTATAAATGCTCCTACCTCATCAGCAGCGTTGTTAGTTTCAGAGGCGTTTACGGAAAGTGATAAAGCAAGAATTGGTTTTCATAATGATTGTTTTTTAGCCAGTGAGGACGATTTGGGCACTTATTTTGATTACGGAAATTCAGCTACTTCTCCGAAAGCGGATATTGAAGAAATCAAAAAATATGTTATAGATGACGGAACGTATGTTCCTGTTGGAGGCGAAACTTGTTCTGATGCATTTAGCCCGCAAAACGATTGTTCAGGGGCGCTATCCAGTTTAGAAGAATTGCACTATTCTTTTTTAAATGCAGAGTTTAATAACGAGGTGAATAACGATTGGGAGTCTGGTGGCTGTATTGAAAATATAAAACGTAGTCTTGGTTATAGATTTTCATTGAACTCTGGGGCTTTTTCTAAAAAGGTTGCAATTGGGGAAAAATTTAATTTTGAACTTACTATAAATAACTCTGGCTATGCAATACCTTATCATGAAAGAAAGATTTATGTTGTATTTAGAAATACTTCTTCAAAAGAGGAATACAATGTTGATACACAAATAGACGCAAGAAATATTTCGGAAACATTAAAAATTCATGAATCTTTTGAATTACCTGAAGGAATTATTCCTGGAGACTATCAATTATTAATACATCTTCCTGATAGTAATAGTGAGTTGTTTAATAATCAGTTGTATAGCATACAATTGGCCAATAACAATGTATGGGAAAGTAGTACTGGTTATAATAGTTTAAACCACACAATAACTATTGAGTAGCTAAGCTTGTAAATTTTTTAGAGAAAATATTACAATTAAAGTAAGTATTATTAACAAAAAAATAGCGTTTATATAACTTGTTTGGTGTAAGATATTTTGCAACTTTATTTCTACAAAATATTCTCACTATGAAAAAAAATTACGCTGCCTGGCAAATGCTATTATGCATTAATGCCTGTTTATTTTTTGTATCGTTCGGATACAGTCAAATTCCTAATTATTACGATGGAATCAATATTTCTCAAACAGGAGAGAACTTAAAAACAGATCTTTCAACTTTAGTAGTGAATACGCATACTACTAATTTGAGTTATACTCCTGGTGTATGGGATGCACTTAAACAAACGGATTTAAATCCATTAAACTCTAATAATGTATTATTGGTTTACGGATATGACGATTCTGATTCTGATATTAGAAATGATAGAACTCGAAGCAAAGATTCTAATGGCGGTAACGTTGGAGACTGGAACAGAGAACATACCTACCCGAAATCTTTAGGAACACCTAATTTAGGTACTTCTGGCCCTGGAGCAGATGCACATCATTTGAGAGCATCTGATGTTCAGTTTAATGCACTACGAAGCAATCATAGGTTTGCAGATGCTAGTGGAAATGCAAGAGTACTTGGGGGAAATACATGGTACCCTGGTGATGAATGGAAAGGAGATGTTGCTAGAATGATTATGTATATGTATCTAAGGTATGATAGTCAATGTTTACCCAGTAATGTAGGTACAGGGAGTCAGAGTTATAGCACCGACATGATGGATATTTTTTTGGAATGGAACGCGGAAGACCCTGTTTCTCAAGTGGAGCTAAACAGAAACGTTTTACTAGAAGGTATTCAAGGCAATAGAAATCCGTTTATTGATAATCCTGCTTTCGCAACCGCAATATGGGGAGGTCCACAGGCTGAAGATAAATTTAGTTCTGGTTCTACTGATACGGAAGCTCCAACAGCTCCCTTGAACTTAGTTGCGTCTAGTACTACCCAAACTGAAACTTTTTTATCATGGGAAGTTGCAACAGATAATATTGGGGTAGTAGCGTATCAAATTTTTAATGGCTCAACATTATTAACCTCTTTAGCAACCACAACATATAATGTTGGTGGCTTAATTGCTAATACAGAATATACGTTTTTCGTGAGAGCTGTTGATGCAGCTGGTAATGTTTCACCAAATAGTAATACAGTTGCGATTACTACTTTAGAAGATACCACAACACCTCCTGGAGATTTTATTGTCTATCAAGGTTATGAAGGAACTAGCGTAGATAACTGGAGTTATTCTGTTTCTCCTGTAAATTGTAACGATGGTGGTAACGATGTTTGGGATATAGTTTCTAGCGTAGGTTCAATCTCAACAGCAAATACCGATTCAAATTTCTTTGGAGTAAGAGATTTGGAAGGTAATTGCGGAACCTCATCTGGAGGAACAATATCCTTTAATACTGCTGATGTTTCCGGATATGAAAATGTTACCTTGTCTTTTGCGATTAATGTAGTGGGTTATGATGTTGCAAACGGAGATAATATAGATTATGAAGTTTTTTATGATGAAGTTTCTCAAGGCATACAAACTATCACCGTTGGCAGTCCATTCAGTACTTCTGGATGGGAACAAATTACAGAAACCGTTCCAAATACTGTTAATGCAGTTAGAATGGTAATTAGCGTTAAACAAAACGGCGGTAGTGATTATGCTGGTTTTGATGATATAAAATTGGAAGGAACACCCGTGAATACCTTACCATCAATTCTAATTAATGAAGTAGATGCAGATACTCCAGGTACAGATACCATGGAGTTTTTAGAATTGTTTGATGGAGGAACAGGAAATACTGCTTTGGACGGATTGGTAGTTGTGCTTTATAATGGCTCAAATAATCAAAGTTACGCTGCGTATGATTTGGATGGATACACTACTAACGCAGAAGGTTATTTTGTAATAGGTAATGTTGATGTACCTAATGTATCTATCATAATGCCAAGTAATGGAATTCAGAACGGAGCCGATGCAATTGCAGTTTATGAAGGAGATGGTGGTGACTTTCCTTCGGGGACAGCAATTTCAACCACAAATATAGTAGATGCCTTTGTGTATGATACAAATGATAGTGATGATTTGGAATTGTTAGCACTATTAAATGCTGGGCAACCTCAAGTAAATGAAGATGAATTAGGTGATAAGGATAATCACTCTTCTCAGAGAATTGAAAATGGCTCTGGCGGAGCTCAAAATACAACTACATACACACAATTGGCACCTACCCCAGGAACAGAAAACGGAGCAGCAATAGTTGTAACACCTAGCTCACTAATTATAAATGAGTTAGATGCGGACACTTCTGGAACAGATACACTGGAGTTCGTAGAACTTTTTGATGGAGGCATAGGTAATACGGCATTGGATGGATATACACTTGTTTTTTATAATGGCTCAAATAATCAAAGTTATGCAGCTTATGATTTGGATGGTTATGTTACAAATGCAGAGGGTTACTTTGTTGTTGGTAATACCGATGTACCAAATGTATCCATTGTAATACCAAGTAATGGATTGCAAAACGGAGCTGATGCTGTTGCACTATATTCTAGTGATGCTACTGAATTTCCATCAGGAACCACGGTTACAATATCTAATTTGGTAGATGCTTTAGTGTATGACACAAATGATAGCGACGATGCGGAATTATTAGTATTGTTGAATACAAATGAACCTCAAATTAATGAGGATGGAGCAGGAAATAAAGATGAACATTCGTTGCAACGTTATACAAACGGAACAGGAGGAGAAAGAAATACAGCAACTTACGTTCAGGCATTACCAACCCCTGGTACTTCTAACACTAATGCTACTGAATCAGTAAATCTGATAATTAATGAAGTTGATGCCGATACACCAGGTACAGATACCATGGAATTTGTTGAGCTTTATGATGGCGGAACAGGAAATACTTCATTAGATGGTTTTGTTCTTGTAATGTTTAATGGTAGTAACAATACTAGCTATAATGCTATTGATTTGGATGGTTACGTTACAAATGCCGAGGGTTACTTTGTTGTTGGTAATACCGATGTACCAAATGTATCTCTTGTAATACCAAGTAATGGATTGCAAAATGGGGCTGATGCTGTTGCACTTTATTCTGGAGACGCTACTGAATTTCCATCAGGAACCGCGGTTACAACATCAAATTTAGTTGATGCCTTTGTCTATGATACTAATGATGCTGACGATACAGAATTGGCAGTACTATTAAATTCTGGCGAATCTCAAATTAATGAAGATGAATTGGGGAATAAAGACGGTCATTCTTCTCAACGAACTCCAAATGGAACTGGGGGAGAAAGAAATACAAGCACATATATCCAAGCGGTACCCTCACCAGGAGTTGAAAATGGAGGAATCATAACACCTCCCGATACTATTTCTATTTTAGATGCAAGAAATACAGTAGATGGAGAAACTGTTACCGTAACGGGTGTTTTAACAGTTTCGGACCAATTCTCAGGTTCAGCTTATTTACAAGATAATACAGCAGCTATTGCAATTTTTGATGAATTGGTACATGGTGATGGCGTTTTTATGATTGGAGATTCTTTAACTGTTACAGGAACCAGAAGCACATTTAATGACCAAATACAGATAAGTACAGTCACTAATGTTGAAAATAATGGAACACCAAACACCACTATTCAACCTGTAACTATTATGTTGAATGAATTGATAAATCATCCAGCAGAATTAGTACGTATTGTTAACCCTATTTTTCCTAAGCCAGGAGATATCCTTTTTGGAAATTCAAATTATGTGTTATCTGATAGTTCAGGAAATGGTGAAATAAGAATTGATAATGACGTGGAGGCTATAGTTGGTTTAGGGCAACCAGAGATTTGTTCAGAAATTGTTGGTGTTGTAGGGAGGTTTTTTGAAACGTACCAGTTGCTACCAAGAACAGGTCAAGATTTGGCGTGTGCTACAACTTATATACCGCCAACTCCAGTTGTTGACATTGATAAAGAAAAGACCTTTGATGTTGTTACATGGAACATCGAGTGGTTTGGTGATGAATCTAATTCTCCAGCAGCAGGAAACCCAATGTCTGACGCCATTCAAAAAGATAGCGTTAAAGCTATAATTACAAAGTTAAATGCTGATATTTATGCTGTTCAGGAAATTTCTGATGATGTGTTATTTTCACAAATGGTTAGTGAATTACCTGGGTATGATTATGTACTTTCATCTGCAGTTTCTAGACCAAATGATGCTGGCGTAAAGCAAAAGGTTGGCTTTATTTATAATACTGCAGTTGTAAGTGTTATAGAAACCAAACCGTTACTTGCCAATATTCATCCGCTTTATAATGGTGGTGACGATTCTGCTTTGGTAAATTACCCAAGTACTACGGATCGTTTTTATGCAAGTGGCCGTCTTCCTTTTTTAATGACAGCAAATGTGACGGTTGATGGGCAAACACAAGAATATAGTGTTGTTGCCCTACATGCTAGAGCAAATAGTGGTTCAGATGCACAAGGAAGATACGATATGCGTAAATATGATGTTGAAGTATTAAAAGATACTTTAGACGCTAGTTATTCAGATAAAAAACTTATTGTTTTAGGAGATTATAATGATGATGTAGATGTGACAGTTGCAGATGTAACAACCATAACTTCAACATTTGAACGTTATATTACTGATATTGCAAACTATAATATTGTTTCTGCTTCTTTGAGTGAAGAAGGGTTTAGGTCTTTTGTATTTAGAGAAAACATGATTGATCATATTATGGTTTCTAATGAACTTGAGGATAATTATATAGATCAATCCGTTCGTGTTCACTATGAGTTTTACGATAGTGATTATCCTTCAACCGCATCAGATCATTTTCCAGTATCAGCAAGATTTAAACAAAAAGGGCTTGAAATTACCAATATTACTGCTACAGATATTAGTTGTAATGGAGCTTCAAACGGAACGGCTAGCATTACAGTTTCAGGAGGAATAATGCCATATGGTTACGAATGGAGTAATGGAGATTCAACGGCTTCAATTTCTGGTTTGGAAGCTGGGACATACACTGTTATAGTAACAGATGCTTTAAATAATGCTGTTATGGAAGTTGTTACAATAACTGAGGTCGCTCCTATTGATGTAACTACTTCAGAAAATGTTACTTTATATAAAGGATTGGATACTTGTACTACATTGAGTGTTATTTCAACTCAAGGAGGCACAGCTCCATATTCTTATGAATGGAGTACTGGTGAAACTTCATCAGAAATTGAAGTATGTCCAGATAGTTCTACAATATATACGGTTATTGTTACGGATGCTCTTGGTTGTGCTAAGGAAGTTAACGTTAGTGTTACTGTTCAGGATGTCACTTGTGGAAACAATCCTAATAATCCGAAAATACAAATGTGTTTTAAAGGAAGGGCTATTTGTGTAAAGCAAAAAGACGTTCAGCGATATATTAATCGTGGTGCTCTAATAGGTTCTTGCGGTCCAATTGATGAGATTGTGATTAGAAAGGTTAATGTATATCCCAATCCTTTCAGAAATAGATTAAATCTTAAATTCAATAGTAATTCAGCTACTGATGTTCAAATAGAAATTTATGATTTTTACGGTCGCAAAGTTTTTGAAGCAGCTGAAAATGTAGACAAAGGAAAATCTGTTTTAAGATATAACCTTAGTCATCTGCATAGAGGAGTTCATTTCTTGAAAATAGTTGTTGATGGAGAGGTGAAAAAAGTCAGAAGAATTGTAAAAAGATAAGTGTCATTAGAGATTAGTTTACTAATCACAAAAATAAACCCTCCTAAGCAAAGTCGAAGGAGGGTTTTTTGTGGAATAAACTTAAAATTGAAACCTATAACCTACATCTGGAAACAAACCTATTTGATCTTTTCGATCTATGTTGTTTGTAATTCTATTGTATTCTCTAGAAAATATATTCTTGTTATTAGTAACGTTTTGAATATCTACGTAGAATTGATGTGAACTTTTTCGTTTTTTGCTGTTAAGCTTAATACCAAACTTAACATCCCATCTTAAGTAGTTATCATATTGTTTACTAAAAGCAACATCATCTTGTAATACTTCGTATCCCATGACTCTTGAAGCATCAAGGTCTACAGGAGTGTAATACCTTCCCCCAGCTGTTGTTATTCTGGTATCTGTAAACAACTTGTTTTTTCTAGTTTTTCCAATAGGGAATTCTTTACCAGCCAAAAAGTTAATTACAAAACCATTATTAAAAGGGGAGTTTCTTTCTACTTTATCACTTCCCTTGTACTTGCTTTCATAAAAAGATGAGGTAAACAATGTATAGTAACCTTTGTTAAAGAAGCGTTCTATAGTAATTTCAACACCTTTGTTGTTTGCAGTACCCTCATTAACCAATGATGTTTTATTGCTACTAAAACCAAAGTCTGCACCTTCTGTAATGGTAGAATAACTGGATGGAAAAGGTTCTATAGGAACGTTGCTAATATCTTGATAATAAGTTTCAATTTTAGCTCTCCAATTACTTCCTAATTTAACGTCATAACCTAAAACATAATGGTCACTTTTTACAAAGTCTAATGTTCTATTGGTTTGTACCAATTGTCCATTTTCTTCACTGTTTAAAAACAATATTGGCGTTGGAATATTTTGGTAATGCATTCCGTAACCAAAACTAAATTTATGGTTATCATTGGCTGCATAGCTAATACCAGCTCTTGGTTCAAAAGCAAATTGTTTGTTTAGGTTGCTATAAATACTGTGCATACCAGCATTTAGGGTAAGTTTTTCTGTTAATCTAAACTGCCCTTGAACATAAGGTTGTATAAGACTTAGACTTTCGTTTACATTATACAATAAGAAAAGGTCCGGAAAACCATCACCATCATTATCTGGCTGATCTTCTCTATCTTCATTTGTGATTTTAGAAGTAATGTTTTCGTATACCAAACCACTTCGAAGCGTTATTTTGTTATTAATTTTTGAATTAAAAAGTGTAGAAAAAGTTATTCTATTTTCTTTTTCATCACTATTGGTAAAAGGAAGAAGCACTTCTTGGGGAGTATCTTGATTAAAGTATGCATCTTCGGTAAAATTGTTAGTAGATGTTGAACCCCCAATTACTGTTTTTAAGTACGAATTGTTTCCGATTGCAATTTTGTGTTTAAGGCCAATAACACCAAAACCTGATTTTACATAAGAATCTCTATCTTTTTCTGCAAACAAATCATCGGCTTCAATATCTTTTCCTAAAAAATCGATATTTGATGTACCTCCTATTCCAAAAAGTGAAAAGTTGCCCAAACTACTTTTTCCGAAGTCAAAATTAAAGGAAACGTCTCCGTAGTTCGGCGTAGCCGATGTTCCTGCTCCGCCACTTATTAAACCAATTAGGGAATAACGAGCAGCAACTAAAAACGAACCATTTTTTTTACCTAATGGACCTTCTCCGGAGGCTTCCACTCCCGTGAAAACACCTACTTGTGCGGCAAATTCATTATCGTCAGAATTTCCTTTTCTAAGCCCAAGGTCAAATACACCTCCAATCGCATTACCATATTCTGCAGGAAATGCAGACGTTATAAAATCGGAGTTTTTAAGCATATTTGGATTCAGAGCAGATACAGGCCCACCTGTAGTTCCTGCTGAGGAGTAATGATTTGGATTAGGAATAGGAATTCCTTCTAAACGCCAAAGTAATCCAGTTGGAGAGTTTCCACGGATAATCACATCGTTTCTACTATCATCGGGAGCAGAGACTCCAGCAAAGTTAGCAGCAAGTCTTCCTACATCATTTCGACCCCCAGAAAAGCGCCCCACTTCTTCAACTCCAAATTGTCTTGCAGATACTGTGGCTAATTTATTTATTGCCTTATCTTTATTAGTATCAGAGGTGACTACAACTTCTTCTAACGCATTAAAACTTTCGGTTAAAGCAACGGTAATAATAATATCTTTACCTGTATTTATTTCCAAATTTGGAATTGTAGAGTTTTCAAAACCTATATAACTTATGCGTAAGGTTTGTCTTCCAACTGGAACTTCGTTTAAGATAAATTTACCATCAAAGTCGGTAACTACTCCAGTAGCAACATCCATATTAAGTAGTTCCACAGTGGCACCTACTAAAGGATTTTCTGATTGTTTGTCAATTACAGTTCCTTTTATAACACCAGTTTGAGCAATGCTGCTATAACCTAAGGCAAGGGCTAATAGTAATAAGATTTTCTTCATGATGAAATTGTTTATTTTCAACAAAGATGTTATTAGGTTTCTGGAACCTTTTTATTAAAATTACTCAGTTGTTGTTTTGTCTGTTGAGTTGTAAATAATGTATTTAAATAGTGCTTATAGGTATTTGTAGAAGTGCACTCAGTTCAAGAGCGTATTGCTACAACTCAGTTGTTATAATAACGATTACCAAAATTTTACTTTTCATACGAAGGTTGCTTCCTTATCTTTATTTATCCAATAAAGAAAAATGTTTACTAAAAAGACTTTAAAGAAATTTGGTTTTCGTTGGCTTGTAGTCAATGTGGTGTTCATATTAGTAAAACTTACTGTAGAACATGATGAAGGAGAGACTCATGATTTGTTTACCCGATCAAATGCTTTTTATTATTTAAGTGCTTTTTTTCTTTTTATGGTAGCTTGGGAACACAACGATTGGTTGATAAAAAGACAACTTAAAAAAGGAGGGTTAGATCTAAAAAATAGTTTAAACATTTTAGTTAAGACATTGTTAGTTTTTTTACCCATTTCTGCATTAACATATTACCTAGCACTATATCAATTCAAGGTTTTTTGTGGGATTATAACAAATAATGTTTTCGAAGAATTTTTAGAAGATTTTAGCAGAGGAGCTACTTTATGCACTACAGTTGTTTTCTTTAATTTATTTCATCATGCAATGAATCAGAGAGAAGAAATGAAAAAACAAATGGAGGATTTAAAAAAAGAAATGTTAGCATCAAAATATACATCTCTTAAAAATCAAATTAGCCCTCATTTTTTGTTTAATAGTTTAAATACGCTAACATCACTAATGTATGAAGACCGTGATTTAGCTTCAGATTTTGTAACCAGATTAGCGTCTAGTTATCGTTATATTTTGGATAATAGAGAAGAAGATTTGGTTTCCTTGAGCAAAGAGTTGAACTTTTTAGATTCATTTATTTTTATGATGAATGTTAGACATAAAGAGGCTGTTTTTATTAGAACAGACATTTTTATACGTGCAGAAAACTACGTGATACCAACACTCTCCTTGCAAATGCTAGTGGAAAATGCACTAAAACATAATTACTATTCTAAAGAAAAACCGTTATTGATATCTATTACAACTGTTAATGGCGAAGTTTTAAAAGTGAAAAATAATTTGCAGAAAAGAGAATTAAAAGAGGATACCACTAGGCTTGGAATAAAGAACATAAAAAAAAGATATTCTTACTACACAAATACTCCTGTTTTGGTAGAAGAAGAATCAGGATATTTTGAGGTTACAATTCCACTTTTGAATAAAGAAATAACTGAGATTAACTTATTATCAGTATAGTATAATTATGAATGCAGTAATTATAGAAGATGAAGAATTTGCAGCAAAAAGGTTATCACAATTAATAACCGATTTGGCTCCAGAAATTAATATTGTAGCAAAATTAACTTCTGTTGAAAACGGAATACAATGGTTTTCCGAAAATAAAATGCCAGAGCTTATTTTTTTGGATATACAGTTGAACGATGGTTATGGGTTTGATATTATAGATCAACTTGAGCATCATTCGCCAATTATTTTTACAACGGCATATAACGAGTACGCTATTCGAGGTTTTAAGTATAATGGGCTAGATTACTTATTAAAGCCAATTGTTAAGGCTGACCTTCAAACAGCTTTGGAGAAATTTCGAAAAAATGTTACAAGTAATCAGCAAGTTTCTGAAACAAATTTTGAAGACTTAAAACAGCTTTTTAAAAAGGAGTATAAGCATAGGTTTATGGTAAAAGTTGGCAATCAGTATAGGTGGTTTAAGGTAGAAGATATTGCCTTTTTTAAATCAATGGAAGGGCTTATTTATTTATTTACCAGTGAAGGAAAATCATACCCGATTGAGTATTCTATTGATCAATTGGAAAATATTTTAAATCCAATTCAGTTTTTCAGAATCAATAGAAAATTTATGGTGTCAGTAAAAGCGGTGGAAGAAATCCACACGTATTTTAATAGTAGATTATTGTTAAAATTACTTCCTAAGGAAGAAGAACAAGTAATTGTCTCTAGGGAGCGAACAAGTAATTTTAAACGTTGGTTGGATATGTAGATGTAGATTTACCCAACTGGATAAGCATTCCATTCTTTGCCCTCAAGTAATCTTCCGTTTGCCTTTTTACTTCGTTTTACATTATCGGCCCCCCAAGTCCCCCATTGTTTGAAGAAAAATGCTACATCTTGTTGTTCGCATTGCTCTTTTATTTTGACAGCCCACTCTGCCTTCATTGGTCTTGCTTTTGAACCACTTTCTCCACCTACAATTGCCCAATGGATTTTAGATAGATTAAGCTCTTCTAAATCTTCTAATAATGGTTCGAGAGATAAAAATCTAATTTCAGCTTCAATGTTCCTTAACACATCAATTCTATTTTTAGATTTTTTATTCTCCACTGTAACCCCCAACCAGACATTTTTAGGAACGACTCTAGTTTTGAAATAGTCCGCTAAAATATTTTCCCGTTTCGTTAGAATTTGGTATTGGTGTCTTGGAGTGTTTTGTATGACGTCAAATACTCTATCTAAATAGTCGTAAGGCATTTTTTCATGAAACAAATCACTCATTGAATTTACAAAGAAACGAGTAGGTTTTTTAATATTTAAAGGTTGAGCTAGACGTTCTGGCATTAAAGAGAATTCAAAACCGTTATCGTAACCAGGGGTTTTCATTGCCTTTAGCCTAAAAGACATTGTTTCTGCATAACAGTTTTTACAACCAGCAGACACTTTGTTACATCCTGTAGTTGGATTCCATGTAGCTTCTGTCCATTCTATTTTCGTCTTTTTCATTTTTTACTTAGTTCGAAATAAACAATTTTTTCTGGAGGTGTTTTATAGTTTTTATAAGTTAAATAATAACCATTTTTTGGAACCAAATTATTTTTGGAATCAATGACCCTAAGTTTGTTTTCTTTTCTTAATGGTTTAAAAACCTTAATGGTATGTCTAGGTAAATAACCATGGTTCAGTCCAAAGATATATAGTTCTGAATTACTTCTTTTAATATTTAAGTAAGATATTAAATCTTGAGGGTATGTGGATATTTCAATTTCCTGAAAAATTGATTGTTGATTAGAGATAAGCTTGAAACCTCTCCCTTCTTTTTTATCTATTTTCCATTTAGTTTCAAGCATTTTTTCAAATCCATACGCGTTAGGTGTAAAGAAGAAAAGGGCATAATAGTTATTTCGTTCTTTTTCCAACAAAAACGTGTCAACAAAACAGTTAGTATGACTGGAAAAAGCATTTTTTAATTTATCTTTAAAGTCAAAAACTGAATCAAATTTAACTTTTTTAGAACCGAAAATATCCATTAAAAACTCTCTAAGAGAAGTTCCCCCTGAAAAATCTTCATTAATAGATTTATTCGCGAATCTATACATATCAAATAACGGTAGAAAAAGGATTATTTCAGAATTTTTTTTAGACAAGAGGCTTTTTATATGTTTAAGTTTAATGTCTTTATATCCGTGTGGGTCAATGAAAATGACATGTTTTTCTTTGTTTAATTTTTCGACTTTACTTTGAACATCAGATATTATTTCTAAATAGTCGAGATCGGAATATTGAATAGAAACGTTTTTGGGGCAAAATATTTTAGAAATAAAATTTTGAACTCTTTGAATTTTTTTCTTTCCTATTTCAATTTCTGAGGCTCCATTGTCGTTAAACCAGACTTCGATGTTGGGAGAAGTCTTTTCATTTGAGAAGTAATGGTTTTTTATTGTTTTCATGATTCCCAATGGACTACCTTCTGCATCGTCTGAATATTTACCTTCACCACATAATAAATCGTAAATATGAATTTTTTCGTAATATAGAACTCTTGAGATAATATTGAGATAAGTAGATAAGTATTTTTCAAGTAGTTCTACTTTGGCTCTGGAATGCTCAAGAAGTTCAGTTCGTGTCGTTGTTTTCATAACTAGTTCTTAAAAAAGAAAATCCCCAACTAAATTTAAGTAGGGGATTACGTTCAAATATAACTATAAAATCTTATGAAAAAACTAAGAAAACCTATAAAAAGTTAATACCTGTAGTACTCAGGCTTAAATGGACCTTTTACAGTAACACCAATGTACTCAGCTTGATCTTCTCTAAGTTCAGTAAGTTCAACACCAATTTTTGCTAAGTGTAATTTGGCTACTTTTTCGTCTAAATGTTTTGGTAACATATAAACTTCATTTTTATATGCATCTCTGTTCGTCCAAAGCTCTAGTTGCGCTAAAGTTTGGTTAGTAAAAGAGTTACTCATCACAAAACTTGGGTGACCTGTTGCACAACCAAGGTTTACCAATCTACCCTCAGCAAGTAAAATAATATCATTACCGTTAACAGTGTATTTATCTACTTGTGGTTTTATTTCCACTTTAGTATTACCGTAATTAGAGTTTAACCATGCGATATCAATTTCATTGTCAAAATGACCAATGTTACAAACTATGGTTTTATCCTTCATTGCAGAAAAATGTTCTCCACGAACAATGTCTTTGTTCCCAGTTGTTGTAATAACAACATCTGCATTACCAACAACGGTCTCCAAACGTTTAACCTCAAAACCATCCATTGCAGCTTGTAGAGCACAAATAGGGTCTATTTCAGTAACCGTAACAATAGCGCCAGCACCTTTAAAAGAAGCTGCAGTTCCTTTTCCAACATCACCATAACCACAAACTACAACTCGTTTTCCGGCAAGCATAACATCAGTAGCACGTCTAATAGCATCAACCGCACTTTCGCGACATCCGTATTTATTATCAAATTTAGATTTGGTTACCGAATCGTTAACATTAATTGCGGGCATTGGTAATGTGCCATTTTTCATACGCTCATATAGTCTATGAACACCTGTGGTAGTTTCTTCGCTAAGACCATTGATTCCAGCTGCTAATTCTGAATATTTATCTAAAACCATATTAGTTAAATCTCCACCGTCATCTAAAATAAGATTCAATGGTTTGCGGTCCTCACCAAAAAACAAAGTTTGTTCAATACACCAGTCAAATTCCTCTTCGGTCATATCCTTCCATGCATAAACAGGTATTCCAGCTGCTGCAATTGCTGCGGCTGCTTGATCTTGTGTGGAGAAAATATTACATGAACTCCAAGTTACTTCAGCACCTAAAGCAATTAAGGTTTCAATAAGTACAGCTGTTTGTATAGTCATATGCAAACAACCAGCTATACGAGCTCCTTTTAAAGGTTGTGATGACCCATACTCTTCTCTAAGACTCATTAATCCTGGCATTTCGGCCTCTGCTAATTCAATCTCTTTTCTTCCCCATTCTGCAAGGGATATATCTTTTACCTTATAAGGTACATATGCTACTGCTTTTGTACTCATTTCTTTATGTTTACTTTTGCGATTATAACACTCTGGTTTTCCAAAGTGTGCTTGCAAAGTTACAAATACCATACAAAAGGTCAATGCCTCTTTATAAAACTATAACAATATCATCTTCAACAAAACTTTTTATTTGGAAGGTGACCGAATCTGAAAAGGAACTTTCGGAAGGAATAACATTAAGCTCGTATTGCCAAAAAAGATATGATGGTATGAAATCTGAAATGCATCGAAGAGCTTTTTTGAGCATAAGGCATTTACTTGCGCTGTTGGATTACGTAGATGCGGATTTGCATTATGATGAAAGTGGGAAACCTCATTTAAAAGATGGTAAGTATATTTCTATATCACATTCTTATAATTTCACAGGAATTATTGTTAGTGATACTATTGATGTTGGTATTGATATTGAGAAACAACGCGATAAAATTATGCGCATTGCGCATAAGTTTACGCAACTTGATGCATATGAAAATATTAAAATAGAAGAAGAACTAATACGAAAACTTACTGTTGTTTGGGGTTGTAAGGAGTCGCTTTATAAAATATATGCACAAGAGGGTTTAAGTTTTTACAATCATATTTTTATAAATGATTTTATGATTTCAGATAATAAAACAACAGGCGAAATCCATTACAACGCTGATAAAACCTACTATAATATTAGTTTTATGGAGTTCGAAGGTTTTACATGTGTCTATGCACTAAAAAAATAATTAATGAAAATATCGGTAGAGTTAACGTTTTCTCCATTACAAAACGATTTTGAACAGCATATTATTAATTTTATTAAAAAAATAAGAGCATCAGAACTTACTGTTTTAGAAAATCCACTAAGTACTCAAGTTTATGGGGATTATGATGTTGTTATGCAATTGCTTTTTGTGGAAATTAAAGAGGCTTTTGTCTTGATGGATAAAGGATTGTTATTCATGAAAATAGTAAAATCTGACCTAAGCGATTATGAGCCACATTTTTGATTGGATTTTTTCGCAGTATCAAAATGTACCTACTCATCTCGTAGTTTTAGAGTTTGTAGGTGTTTTTTTTGGCTTCCTAAGCGTATTATATTCTAAAAGAGAAAACATACTTGTTTTCCCGACTGGCATAATCAGTACTGCAATTTTTGTTTACATTTTGTTAGAATACGGACTGTTGGGTGATATGCTCATAAATGCATATTACTTTTCTATGAGTATTTATGGTTGGTATGTATGGACCAGAAAGGTAGATGAATCCCACTTTATTCCAATAACTAAAACAACTTCTAATGATAAAAAATGGAGTGTTTTAATGTTTATAGCTACTATACTGTTTGTGATTTTGGTTTATAGTTTGTTTAATAAGTTTGATGGCTGGACAGCTTATGTTGATACCTTTACAACGGCTATATTTTTTGTTGGAATGTGGTTAATGGCCAAAAAAAAGTTAGAAAACTGGACGTTTTGGATAATAGGTGATATAATTTCAGTACCACTATATTTGTATAAAGGATTGGTTTTTACGGCTATTCAGTATTTTTTATTTACAATTATTGCTATCTACGGATATAAAGCATGGAAGAAAAATTTAAACAAGAGCCCTCAAACCTTGTTAAAGTAGTTTTGTTTGGACCAGAATCTACTGGAAAAACAACGCTATCACAGCAGTTGGCCAAATATTATAATACTGTTTGGGTACCAGAATATGCAAGAGAGTATCTGCAAAACAAGTGGAATAATGAACGTAAAACTTGTGAGCCTTCAGATTTATTACCCATAGCAGAAGGGCAAATAAAATTGGAGAATGCGCTAGCCAAAAAGGCTTCAAATATTTTAATTTGTGATACCGATTTACTAGAGACTAAAGTCTATTCTGAAGCATATTATTTGGGACATTGCGACACTACATTAGAAAAATATGCGTTAGAAAACACGTACGAGATGTATTTTCTTACGTATGTTGATATTCCCTGGGAAGCAGATGATTTAAGGGATAAGCCTAATGAGCGAGAAAAAATGTTTTTATACTTTAAAGAAACGCTCGAAAAATATGATAGAAAATTTGTTATCTTGAAGGGTAATAAAAAAGAAAGATTAAATAAAGCAATAAGTTACATTGACCAATTATTAAAAAAATGAGCCAACTAACCGACAAAGATTTAGAATACTTTGAAAAAAAAGGGATTGAAAAAAACAAGGTTCGAGGTCAAATACGAACTTTTAAGGAGGGCATTCCTTTTGTTAATCTTGAAAAAGCAGCTGTAATTGGTGATGGAATTTTAAAGTTTACTGAAGAGGAGGAAACACGATTAATAAAAAATTTCGAGAGACAAGCTTCTACTAAATCGCTTTTAAAATTTGTGCCTGCTTCGGGTGCAGCTTCTAGAATGTTTAAAGCGCTTTTTAATTTTTTAGATTCCTATAATCCTGGAGAAGAAACTTTAGATGTTTACTTAAACAGGACTAACGATAAAAATGTAAAGTTTTTTGCCGAAAACTTGGAAGAATTACCGTTTTATAAAATGGTATATGATAGAATTGCAGGGAAAGCTTTAAGTAAAGATGGTGAGGTGTTTTTATTTGTAAAAGAAATGCTTTTTGATACTGCCCTGAATTATGGTTTTTTTCCAAAAGGATTATTACCGTTTCATAACTATAACGGAAAAATGGTAACCCCTTTTGAAGAACATTTGAAAGAAGGAGCCAAATACGCAAATCAAAACGGGAAAGCGGATATTCATTTTACCATATCGGAGCAACACGAAGATATGTTTAAAAATGAGCTTCAGAGAATTAATAGCACGGTTTCCTTAGAAACAGGAACCAGTTTTACAGTTGATTATTCTTTTCAAAAACCATCTACAGATACTATTGCTGTGGATATGAATAATAAGCCTTTTAGAAAGTCTGATGGAAGCATTCTTTTTAGACCCGGAGGGCATGGTGCATTAATTGAAAACTTAAATGAACAAGATGCAGATATTATTTTTATTAAGAATATAGATAATGTAGTAGTATCAAAATATGCTGATGAAGTTGCTGATAGCAAAAAGATTTTAGCCGGAATTTTATTAGAAGTTCAAAAACAAACTTTTGAATATGCAGCATTAATAGAGAGTACGTCTATATCTGAAAAAACAACAGAAGAAATTAAGCAGTTTTTGGAGAAAAAACTTAACGCTAGATTTTTAGACAAGTTTGCAACGTATAGTTTAGAGGAAAAAATAAGAATTTTAAAAGATAAACTTAATAGGCCTATTCGTGTATGTGGTATGGTTAAAAATGAAGGAGAACCCGGTGGAGGACCTTTTTGGGTAGAAGATAAACAAGGTCGCGTCTCTCTTCAAATAATTGAGTCCGCCCAAATAGATTTAAGTAATAAAAAACAAAAAGAAATTCTTCAAAACTCAACCCATTTTAATCCTGTTGATATAATTTGTGGAATCAAAAACTTCAAAGGAGAAAAATATAATGTTTTAAATTTTATTGATCCCAAACAAGGGTTTATTACTGAAAAAACCAAAGATGGAAAAGCGTTAAAAGCACTAGAACTTCCAGGACTTTGGAATGGGGCAATGGCTTTTTGGAATACCATTTTTGTGGAAGTCCCTCTAATAACTTTCAATCCTGTAAAAACGGTAAACGACCTTTTAAAACCTTCACACCAACAATAGTATTTTACTTTAAAAAATATATAAAGCTGCTTTTTGCAGCTTTTTTTTTGCTCAAAAGTGACTTTTTAAAAAACACTGTGTCTTAACTAATAAGAGAATAAAAAGTAATGATTGCAAAAATATCTATACTCATAGGAATTATAACATTGGTAGTGTCTGTAGGTATTTTAGCGTGGCTTACTTGGTATGACGATAAAAACTAAATGATAAAATGAAACAATTAATGATTTCTTCAATGTTTGGATTAACCATGTTATGCTCATGCTTGTATTACGCATCTGTAACTAATAAAGAAAAGCTAGTTGACGAAATAGTTAATGATAAAACTAATAAAGAAAATTTGAACATGACCTTTGTAGAAACACTAACCATTGACTATAGAGGATCAACCCTTTACAAGTAAATTGAAGATAAGTTCAAAAAGGGTTTCACTTGTTGATTTCCGTAGAGAACTTAATCCCCCCATATAGCTATGGCTATACAATGAAGTTGTAAAGATAAAGGTGTTATTTTTTGGTTGGTTGTAGGGGAGCTGCGTAAGTAGCTCCTTTTTTTTATGGGTAAAAAACTGTATACAAATGTTCCCAAGGTATACAGTTTTATGCACACTTATAGAAGAATGATATGACATAAGTCGCTTGTTTTTAGATAGTTATTTAGGATTAGGTTTTTTGGTATTATAATTTCTATGTACATATTGTCTTTAAATATGAACTTAAAATAGAATATCATGAAAAAGTTATTGTTAGTTGCGGTATTAGTATCTGGAAGTTTAATCACATTTGCTCAAGAGGCAAATAAAAATTTAGTAGCTCAGGTGGTTGCCACGCAAGATACTTATAAAGAAATTCCGGCAGAAGAATTGCCACAAGCGGTTGTAGACGCAATTGCAAAAAACTATCCAACGGCTAAGGTTGAAAAAGCTTATGTAAATGAGGCTAAACAGTATAAGCTAGAACTTTCATTAGAAGATGGTACAACAGGAACTTTGTACGCTGATGAAAACGGAAATTGGATAGAAAAATAGTTAGTAAGTCCATTATTTGTATCAAGTTAGTTTGTTTAGGGAAGCATTATGCTTCCCTTTTTTTATTTTAAAACAGCTTTTTATCGATTTTTTGCGTAGATATTATACCCTGAATAAAATACCTATGTCTAAAATCTTAATTATAGAAGATGATACTGCTTTTGCGCAAATGTTGCAGAAGTTTTTGCAAAAAAAAGAATTTCAAGTTTCTGTGTGTTATTCTGCAGACGAAACTAAATCTAGATTTAAAAATTTTGATTTTGATTTAGTTCTTACAGATTTACGTCTTCCAGATTATGATGGAATATCCTTGTTAACAGAGATAAAAGCCATTTCTCCAAAAACTTCAATCATTGTAATGACCGGTTTTGCGGATGTTAGTACAGCAGTTAGAGCTATGAAATTAGGAGCTTCAGATTATATAGCAAAACCATTTCCTCCAGATCAAATTATAAGGGTTATTCAAAATGTGTTGCAAAATAGAAAAAAGAAATCTCAGGTTATAATCGAAAAAAGAGAAAGTCAAACAGGGCATTTTAATGAAGTAATTGGAAACAGTGAAGCATCACAAAAGTTAGAAAAGTATGTAAAGTTGGTTGCGCCGACAAATATGTCCGTTTTAATTATAGGAGAAAGTGGTACTGGTAAAGAAGTAACCGCAAGAGCAATACATAATAATAGTAGCAGAAGGGATTTTGAATTTGTAGCGGTAGATTGCGGAGCAATTCCAAAGGAATTAGCTGCCAGTGAGTTTTTTGGACATGTAAAAGGGAGTTTCACAGGAGCAACAGAGCAAAAAGTAGGAAATTTTGAAGCAGCGCATAAAGGCACATTATTTTTAGATGAGGTTGGAAATTTATCTTATCAAAATCAAATACAATTGCTGAGAGCTTTACAAGAACGAAAAATAAAAAAAGTAGGAAGCACGCAAGAAATTGACGTAGATGTTAGAATTATAACCGCAACAAACGAAAATTTAATAAAGGCAGTGGAGAATGGGGCGTTTCGTGAAGATTTGTTTCATAGATTAAATGAGTTTTCATTACAATTACCAACGCTTAAAGAACGAATAGATGATTTACCATTGTTTGCCAATTTCTTTTTAAAAAAGGCAAATGTTAGATTAAATAAAGAAGTACATAACTTTTCTGCCGAAGTGTGGAATGTTTTTAACGAATATCATTGGTCTGGAAATTTAAGAGAGTTGCAAAATGTAATTAATAGGGCAGTACTTTTAACCTCTGGAAATACGGTGCAGGTAGATACTGTTTCAATTGATTTAGAGAATAAATTAGTTGAAAATGTTCCAGAGCATTTTTCAAAAGCCCAATTCGAAAAAGAGCGTATAATAAGGGCATTAAAACAGACAAATTATAATAAATCAAAGGCAGCGCAAATACTAAATGTAACTCGAAAAACACTTTATAATAGAATTAAACAGTATAACTTGAATTTGTAGTTAGGTCTATAGCAATGGTATTGGTAAGTAATTTAATCTCATTTATTAAATTATCCATGTCTTTTTTTAAAGGTAGCTGATTTGTGATTTCCAGTTTTTCCAAAGATTCAATGATTAAACTTGAAACTTTTAGTTGTCTTAACATCGGAAGCATTCTGTGAGAAACCTCGTTAATTTTTGAAATTTTAGCTTGTTCAAAAGCTGTAGTCAATAGTCCAATGTTTTTTGATGTTTCGGTTATAAATGTGTTTAGAACTGAGTCAACATCTTTTTTGTCTAAAAAGGAATTTAAAATTTCTAAATCATATAGATTAGCGTCTATTTTTTTTGGATAATTTTTTTTCTTTTCGGCATTAATTTTAAAGTTTAGTTTAAGTAAGCACGTAACAAATTGTTGCTGTGTATAGGGTTTTAGCAAAACTCCCGAAAAACCTTTGTTAAGACAATCTCTAACATTAAAATTGTGGTTACCGGTCATTGCAATAATAGGTTGATTTTTGTAGTGCTCATAAACACCTGACTTTAGCATATGTAAAACATCAAAACCAGATAATTGTGGCATTTGTATATCGGTTAAAATTGCGTTATACTTCAACTGAGTATTTGTTTTTTCAATTTCTGAGAAGTTATTGCATAAAATGGGTTGTATACCAATATTTTTTACCATTTCTCCGAACATATTTAATAGCGATTTATCGTCATCAATAATCAAAATTTTAGATATTGGTTTTTGCCTTGTAACTTTTGTTTTAGCCGGAGTTATTGGTATTTCTATGGTAAATGAACTTCCGTGTCCAACGCTACTTTTAACTGAAATTCGCCCGTTTAAAAGCCCCACCAGTTTTTTTGAAATAGCCAGCCCTAACCCATAACCTCCGTAATTTTGTTCCGTTTTATTATTCGCTTGGGTAAATTCTTTGAAAACACTTTTTAGTTTTGTTTCAGGAATACCAATGCCTGTATCAATAATAGAAACGACTAATGAGTTTATTATTATTTTTGCCTCCACAGTTACACTTCCTTTTGGAGTGAATTTATATGCATTTCCAATTAGATTAGTTAAAATTTGTTTAAGCCTAAAAGAATCTCCGTGTACCATTTTGTTAGCATTTTCAGCAATTGAAAGTGTTAGAGATACGTTTTTATTCGTAGATAATTTTGCAATGTTCTCTGCGGTTTCTTTTAGTAAATCGTATGGATTAAAATCAATTTCATGAATAGTTAATTGACCGGATTTCAGTTTCGAAAAATCAAGCAAATCTGTGACTAAATTTTCCACGTATCCAGATTCAGATTTTATATTATTTAGAAATTTATGTTGCTTTTCTGAGAGTGAAGTCTGTTCAAGAAGCTCAGTATAGCCTAAAATAGCATTTAATGGAGACCGCAAATCGTGACTCACTGTATGTATGAGCTGTTCTCTACTCTTAAGAAGCGAATCTGAAAATTGTTTTTCTTTTTCTAATTTTTGCCTATATAGCTGTCCTTTCCAGAAATCTCTTATGATTAAAAAACTAAAAAAACCAACAATTAAGAATCCCACTATAGCTGTTAAACCAGCAAGTCGAATGCTTTTTTTTAGTACACTTTCCTTTAAAGAATTATTTTTTTTAACGTTGTCTAGACTTTCTTGTTCAAACGATTCAATTATATGTTGCAGTTGTTGCGAAAGCTCTAAGTCGTTTTGTGTAATTTCAATTTCTTGTTTTAGGAGAGCATTTTCACTCGCAATATTTTTTTTCTTAACCTCGGTAAGCACTGATTTAGATTTTTGAAGAATTGAATCTATTTTTTCAGAACTATTTATCAATGTGTCTTTGGGCACATTTGCATTTAGATAATCCGCCAACTTTATAATGGAGTTTTGTGCTTGTGGGGAAAGTTGATTAAAATTTGGAGCTAAAGCCTCAGCGGTTATTTTGCCCAGAGAAGCTTCAATTTTTTTAAACTTTTCAAGTGCAGTATTAATAGGGTTATTGGACTTGTTTTGGGCTTTTATTTTTAAAAGTTGATTGTAGTTTTCTACTTTTTGAACTAGTAAAAATGAAGCACTGTCTAATAGTTTTTTTTGATGGAGATTTTCTGTTAGTTGTTTTAAGGTGTCTATTTCTAAGGTAACACTATCAATTTTTTTAGCATAGGTAACAAAATGCTTTTTCGTTTTTTTTTGTAGCGCTATTTTAGACAACCTTTCTGCCTCATATAATTGTGTTAAAAGAGAATTTGTTTTTAACAGTTTATTGTCTGTTGTATTAACAATACTAGATCCTATATAAGTGCTAATTTCAGAATACATATAAAACCCTGAAATTAAAGCAAGAATAGCAAGAACTAAATAGCTTAGTATTATTTTAAGAGCAAACCTTTTTTTGGTTTTCTTTTTCATAGCATTTTTGTAGAAGGGCTATGATATTTACGGTAATGGTAGTGTTTAGGTTTATGTGTTAGCTATTAAAAGTATTTTTTAACATATCAGCAATAATTTTTTGCCCTACTGGATTTGGGTGTATGGGATCTTTGTCATAAGCTTCTTCTTTTTTATTCCAAAGCGCTGTATGAATATCTACTTTGAGAATTGTATTTGCATGTTGAATATCTTCTATTACTTTTTTGAATGCTAAAATAACTTCGTCATTGTAATTAGGATAGGGTTTTTGCCATGTATATGGAGGCTTGTTATTTTTCTGAGAAAAAGCTAAAGGTGGTGGTGTTAGTAAAATAGCTTTAGCATTGAACTCGGAAAGTGAATCTAAAAAATGTGACACGCCTTTTTCATATAGGGCTAATTTTTCATCATTTAGAGGTTGATAAATACCGCAATTTACACCATAACAAAAGGTATAAATGTCTGCTTTGGTTTCCTGTAATACCTTTTGAAGTCTATTAAACAGATATGGTCTTGGAGTAGGGTGGCTATCTTCAGTTAATCCAGTTATGGTTTCACCACTTACTCCTAGGTTTACAAAAGTTAACTTTAATTCTGGGTATTTGGTATCAAAAAAGTTTTGTAATAGTTCAACATAACCGTTTTTCCCAGCAAAAGTTATACTGTCACCGAGGCAACCAATAACAGTTCCTTTTTTTAGTTTAAAATCGCAATTGTATAAAAGACTTAGACTTATAGAGGCTAGAGTTGTCTTTTTAAGAAATTCTAATCTATTCATTGTTATTATTGTTTGAGCTTAAATTTAATGGAAATCTTATAAGAACATTGGAGATTGTGTTTTTTTAACAAAGAAAATGTTAATATGCTGTATATATGTGACTTTCAGGCTTTTTTGTCCTGAAACGTTATGATAATAAAAAAGTCCGCAATAAATTTGCACCATCTCAAAGGGGTGCTGCTGGTGATTATTATGTGGCTGAGATTATACCCAATGAACCTGAGCAGGTAATGCTGCTAAGGGATACGTTGAACATTATATGGTATATTCCATAGGGTTTATAGTAAATCCAAAAAATCAAATATTAATTTTAGAATAATAGCCCCTTTTATTCGTAATAAATTTTTACGAATGAAATCGCTAAATTCATTTTTCAAAACATTGGCATTTTTATGCCTGACGGTGGGCGCAACAGCCCAAGAACAACAAACCGATTCTTTAGAGGGAAAAAAGGTGGTACTCGATGAGGTATTTGTATCCGCTATAAGAGTAACTAAAGAATCACCTGTTACATTTTCAAATTTAACTAAGGAAGATTTACAATCAAGAAATTTAGGGCAAGACATTCCTATTTTAATGAACTTTTTGCCTTCAGTAGTAACTACATCAGATGCTGGCGCGGGAATTGGTTACACAGGAATTAGAGTAAGAGGTAGTGATGCAACTAGGGTTAATGTTACAATTAATGGAATACCTTATAATGATCCAGAGTCTCATGGAACTTTTTGGGTTAATATGCCTGATTTTTCTTCTTCTACCCAAAGTTTGCAGTTACAACGTGGTGTTGGTACTTCAACAAATGGAGCGGGAGCTTTTGGAGCCAGTTTAAATGTGTTAACGGATGGTTTTTCTGAGGAAGCATTTGGTCAAATATCTTCTTCAATAGGGAGCTTTAATACACTAAAGAATTCTGTAAAATTTAGTACAGGTTTATTGAATGACCATGTGGAAATTGCAGGACGCTTATCAAGAATAACTTCTGATGGGTATATTGATAGGGCTTCCTCTGATTTAGATTCTTATTTTTTACAAGGAACATATAAAACGGATAAAACTTTAATTAAGGCACTTATTTTTGGAGGTCATGAAGTTACCTATCAAGCATGGTTTGGAACACCACTAGCTAGAATAAATAACGATACTCAAGGTATTGAAGATTTTATTGTAGCAAACGGGTATACCGAAGCGCAAGCTGAAAATCTTAGAAATTCGGATAGAAGATATAACTTTTATACCTATGAAAATGAAGAAGATAATTATAAGCAAAATCATGCGCAGTTATTGTGGAATCAAAAAGTTAGTAATAATTGGAATACCAATTTGGCTTTTCATTACACCAGAGGTCGAGGTTATTTTGAGCAATTTAGGGAAGATGACGATTTTGCAACATATGGAATTACGCCATTAAATATAAATGGAGAAGATGTTAACTCCACAGATATTATTAGAAGACGTTGGTTAGACAATCATTTTTATGGCACTACGTTTTCCGCGGATTATAAAAGTGATAAGCTAGATTTAATAGTTGGCGGAGCCTTAAATAAATATGAAGGAGGCCATTATGGTGAAGTAATATGGGCGAGAATTGCTAACAATTTGAATTATGGAGACCGCTATTATGATGATAACTCTGTAAAAACTGATTTTAGTTTTTATAGCAAAGCAAATGCAAAAATTAGTGAACAGTGGAGCATTTATGGAGATTTACAATTAAGAAACGTAGCTTATGAGGCTAATGGAGCTGACACTGGTATTGTTGACGATACCTTCACTTTTTTTAATCCAAAAGCGGGTATTACTTTTGATTTAAATAGGAATAACAATTTCTATCTTTCTTATGCTATTGCTAATAGAGAACCTAATAGAAACGATTACGAAAATGGAAGCCCTAAGCCAGAACGTTTGGGTGATTTAGAATTAGGATGGCGCTATGTATCTCCAAAAGTACAGTTGAATACCAATGTGTATTATATGAAATACAAAGATCAGTTGGTGTTAACGGGTGAATTAAATGATGTAGGAGCACCTTTGCGTGCAAATGTTGGAGATAGCTATCGCTTGGGCTTGGAGGTTGATGCCAATATTTCCATTTGCGAACAATTTGCGTTTAGACCTAACTTAACGTTAAGCACAAATAAAAACAAAGACTTCTTTTTTCAAAGAGATGGAGTATTACAAAACTTAGGAGATACCAATATTTCTTTTTCTCCAAACGTAATTGCAGGAGGAGCATTTGCTTATCTCCCAACAGATAATATTCAATTAGCAATATTAGGAAAATATGTGGGAGAGCAATATATGGGTAATATTGATGCTGAAAGTTCTAAACTAAATAGTTATTCGCAGTTTGATTTTAATGTTCAGTATGAGATTAATATCAATACTTTCATAAAGAATATAGTGTTATCTGGTTTAGTGAATAATATTTTTAATTCGCTATACGAGTCAAATGGCTATTTTTTTACATTTGATGATACCTGGTCTAACCCTGGCACAACCACAACAATTGAAGGTGCCGGATATTATCCACAGGCGGGAACAAACTTTTTATTAGGAGCTACAATTACCTTTTAATAAATAATATCATAATATTTATAAGGAACATTCTTTTTAAGAGTGTTCCTTTTTTATTTTTGATGATAATAAATATGCTTAATATGAAAAAACCTATTCGTTGGGGTATTATTGGATGCGGTGATGTGACCGAAGTAAAAAGTGGCCCACCTTATCAATACACGCCAGATTTTGAATTATCTGCGGTAATGCGAAGAAACCATGAAAAAGCCTTAGACTATGCAAAACGTCACGGAGTTCAAAAAGTTTATAGCACTGCTGAAGAATTAATTGCAGATGAGTCAATTGATGCTGTTTATATTGCAACCCCTCCAGATACTCATAAGTTATATGGACTAAAAGTGGCAGAAGCTGGTAAACCTTGTTGTATTGAAAAACCTATGTCACCCAGTTATGCGGATAGTTTAGAAATTTATAATGCCTTTAAAGATAAAAATGTACCGTTGTTTATAGCCTATTACAGGCGTTCATTACCTCGATTTTTAAAGGTAAAAGAGTGGTTAGACACTAATAAGATAGGACAGATTCGTCATGTAAGGTGGCACCTTAGCAAACCTGCCTCCGATTTTGATAAAAGTGGAGAATATAATTGGCGTACTGATTTTGAAGTTGCTCCAGGAGGTTATTTTGATGATGTTGGTAGTCACGGATTAGATTTGTTTGCCTATTTGTTTGGGGATTATAAAAGTGTACATGGGATTGCTAAAAATCAACAAGGTTTGTATACATCTATGGATGCTATAACTGGGTGTTGGGAACATGAAAGTGGTGTTACCGGAGAAGGTAGTTGGATTTTTGGAGGATTCCAAAGAGAAGATAAAGTAGAGATTATCGGGAGTTTAGGTAAAATAGTTTTCTCAGTTTTTGAGGAGGTAAACTTGGAGCTGCATACGAATGAAGGGGTAGAAAGTTTATTTATAGAAAACCCGAAAAATGTACAAAAATACCACGTAGCTAATATCAAAAAACATTTATTAGAAGAAGGTAAACACCCTTCATTAGGTTCTTCAGGATTACACACTAGTTGGGCAATGGATAAAATTTTAGGAAGTATCTAGGTAATCCGGGTATGAGCTATTTTGTAAACTATATAAAAACTTTAGTTGAACTTCCTGTAGATCAGGAACGTAAATTGTTGAAAATTATCTCTAAAAGAAAAATAAAAGAGAACGATAATTTTATTGCTGCAGGCCAACATCCAAAAACTATTGCATTTGTTTGTAAAGGATTATTTAGATATTATTATTCAAATGACAAGGGAGAAGAATTTACAAAAGCTTTTTTCACAGAAAATTCGGTGTTGATTTCCTATAGCGCAATTATACAAAATAGAGGCTCTTATTTTACTGCGCAAGCCATAGAAGATTCAGAAATAGAAGTTGTTAACTATGACAGGCTTTTAGATTTGTTTTCGGAGTGGGAAGGATGGAACAAATTTTTAGTTGCGATGTTGCAAAAAGTATTTTTTGTGAAAGAAGAAAGAGAACGACAATTTTTGTTGTTTGATGCTGAAAAAAGATACCGCTCCTTCCTTGAGCAATTTCCCAACTTAGATAAACGCATAAGTCAACATTTAATAGCATCGTATTTACGAATAACACCAGAATCTCTGAGCAGATTACGAAGAAAAATGGGTCTCTTATCATAGGTCAATGCAAGTTTTGTAGGTTAGGTTTTACTTTGCGGTAAAACAGATATTATGAGACTTGAAAATAACACGGTGTTAATTACTGGAGGTAGTTCCGGACTAGGGCTAGAGCTTGCAAAAAGATTAGTACAACAAAATAAAGTTCTAATATGCGGACGCTCATTGGTAAAGCTAGAGCAAACCAAAAAAGAAATTCCAGAAATCGGTTTTTTTCAATGCGATGTTTCGGTAAAAAAGGAATGTCAAAATTTAGTGGAGTGGATATCTATTAATCACCCTGAATGTAATATACTGGTGAATAATGCCGCCATTACTCATGTAGCTAATTTCTATGAAGATGATAAAATTTTAGATAAGGCAGTGATGGAGCTCAACATTAATTTGTTAGCTCCAATAACGCTTTCCAAATTATTAATTCCAATTCTTACGAAGAATAGTAACGCATCAATTATAAATATTACTTCAGGTTTGGTATTTGTGCCACGAGTGGATTATCCGTTTTATAATGCAACAAAGGCAGCGTTACATTCGTTTACCCAAGTGTTAAGAATACAATTACGTAAACTCCCAGTTTCGGTTGTTGAGGTAATGTTTCCAGCTGTAGATACGCCATGGCATAATGGGAACCCTCCTAAAATAGCAATATCTCCAGAAAAAGCAATTGATGAAATGTTGATTAAACTAAAAAAAGGAGAATTAGAAATTAAGATTGGTAAGGTAAAAATATTACGTATGTTAACCCGTTTAGCACCATCTTTTGCTTTTAAAAAGCTAAATCAGTTAACAAGTACTAATTAGTAATTGTTACTACATTTCCGTTTAGTCGAGCATTATATTCAAGCATGTCATAATACCGTCCATCATCATCAGGTCTGTTAAGTTGTTGTCCTGTAAATAAACTGTATTCATAATCCTCACAATTGCAACGTACGTTTTGTCCTTCTAAAACCATTACAGAGCAATTGTTGGGGGTGTGATTAGGGCAGCTAGCTTCAAACACTCTAAACTGTTCAAATCCAGAATTTATTACAAAAACGCCCTTATTACCAACACTTTCATTACCTATGAAAACTGCACTTCCTATATTGATTAATGGACTGTACAGTGGTAAATTTAAATTAATGTCAAAACGAAAACCAATCTCTTGAAGAAAAGGATTTCGGTCCGCTCTATCGCTTTCACAAGCCAATAAAATTATGGTAATTAACAAAATCGAAATCTTTTTCATAGTTTAAATAGGTTTCAAAAAGTACAACGCAAAATTGCGTAATTTTTAGTATATTTGTGTTAAATCCTCTCTAAAATGTGTGATAACACTTAAATAGTTGAGGGTTTTTTATTTCTTAAACATTCATGATATGAGCAACGTATCTTATTATACAGCAGAAGGGTTAAAAAAACTTAAAGACGAATTAAATCATCTTAGAGATGTTGAGCGCCCAAAAGCTTCACAAGCCATTGCTGAAGCAAGAGACAAAGGTGACCTATCGGAAAATGCAGAATATGATGCAGCCAAAGAGGCTCAAGGACTTCTGGAAATGAAAATTTCTAAAATGGAAGCTGTTGTTGCAAATGCAAGATTAATAGATGAATCTCAACTAGATACTTCAAAGGTATTAGTATTGTCAACAGTAAAGCTTAAAAACCAGACTAATGGTATGGAAATGAAGTATACCTTAGTTGCAGAAAGTGAAGCGGATTTAAAATCTGGTAAAATTTCAGTAAGCTCTCCAATAGGTAAAGGTTTATTGGGCAAATCTGTCGGCGAAGTCGCAGAAATTTCGGTTCCTAATGGAACTCTTAAATTTGATATTTTAGAAATTACCAGAGCGTAAACACATATAAATTTTTATATTTAATCCTGTTAATCTATTTAGCAGGATTTTTAATTTATACTTAGAAACAATCTTACCATGCCAAGCATTTTTACCAAAATTATTAAGGGAGAAATTCCTTGTTACAAAATAGCGGAAGACGATAATTTTTTTGCTTTTTTAGATATTAACCCTAATGCTAAAGGGCATACCTTATGTATACCTAAAAAGGAGGTGGATAAAATTATGGATCTTGATGAAGATACTTATATGGGGTTAATGGCTTTTTCAAGAAAAGTTGGAAAAGCAATAGAAACTGCTTTGGATTGTAAACGGGTTGGTATTACTGTAATTGGCTTAGAAGTACCTCATGCGCACGTTCATCTTATTCCTCTAAATGAAATGAAAGAAGCCACTTTTCAACATAAGGTAAAGCTAACTACTGAAGAATTTGAAACGATTGCGCATCAAATTCGTTCTAAAATTGAATAAAACCTTCTAAATATAGGTAAATACTTCCTCCAATTAGCGCGACTAAACTCAGCAGTAAAATATAGAATAATGGTGTATATTTTACAGATTTTTTCTCTGGAATAGCCATTTTTTGATAGTACTCAAAAATACGTTCAATATCATCCGTCCAATTAACAGGATATATATCAGAATTACAGGTGTTGCAAGTAATTTTGTGTGTTACCTCGTTGGTGATTTTATGCACAAACTTTCCGTAACTGTGTTTTTGATAGAATGAAAGTGATAAATCTTGATTAAAACACTCGGGGCAATTATTGGTAATATTTGCCTGTTTAATAACTACTAACTTCTCCTCTGCCATAATTAAGCGTATACTTTTAACGATATTTGCATAATAGTGCCCTCCTTACCTGACGAAAGTACTTTAATTTTTCCTTGATGATACTCTTCAATAATTCTTTTTACCAATGAAAGCCCTAATCCCCAGCCTCTTTTTTTGGTTGTAACCCCTGGATTAAAAACATTTTTTTGGTCTTTTTTAGGAATACCATGTCCTGTATCGGCTACTAAAATAGTAACAAATTTTCCATTTGGTTTTATTTCAATAGCTATACTACCTTTTCCTTTCATGGCATCAATACCATTTTTAACCAAATTTTCAATGGTCCAATTATATAAAGCGCTATTCAATAATACGGGAATATGCTCTGCGTTAGAGGTAAAAGAAAAGTGTATGAGTTTTGAGCTTCTACGTTTAAGATATTCAAAAGCATTTTTGGTTTCAGAAACAATATTGCTTTGATCTAATTTTGGTAGCGATCCAATTTTAGAAAAACGTTCAGTAATAGTTTCAAGTCTAGTAATATCTTTTGCTATTTCTTTGGTTATTTCGGGGTTTATTTTTTCAGCTTTAAGCAGTTCATTCCAACCTAAAAGAGAAGATAATGGTGTTCCTATTTGATGTGCAGTTTCTTTAGCCATTCCTGCCCATAACTTATTTTGTTCCGCGGCTTTATTAGTTTTAAAAAAAAAGAAAATAACAGTGCCAAACAAAAATATGATTAACAATAAGGCAATAGGATAGTATTTTAACTTGTTTAAAACTTCTGAATTACCATAATATAATGTTGCTAAATGTTCTCCCTGCTGATCTATAGAAATTGGAGTGTTTTCGTTTTTAAATCGTGCAATTTGCTTCTGAATATATAGGGAGTCGGTAGCCTTATTTTCAGGCATATTATTAATACGGGTGGACCCATCTTTATTTACTAAAATCATTGGAGTAGAAGTGTTGTTTTGTAACACTTTAATAGTAAGCTCTCCAAGATCCATGTTTTCTGAAAATTGAAGCAATTCTGACTGTGCAGTTGCCCAAATTTCCATTTTAAAACGTTCTTCTTCTTTAAATTTTTTGAAAAAACTATTGGTATTCCATAAGATGAGGCTAACAATTGCAAATGCCGCAACTAATAAAATAATGTTAGAGGTTTTGTTTTTAGGATTAAAATTCATCCAGATGGTTTCTTGCAATAAAGATAACGTAAAAAGCGCAAAATTAGTGGACGCGTTGTTTGTATTAGGTTTTAAATGGCAAACAAATTAACTACTTTTGCCTTTAATGTCTAACACCGTTTCCATATCACCTTCTGAGGTTTCTACTGCAAAAATACATGGGTATTTATTAGGTGCTATTGGCCCTAGACCTATTGCATTTGCTAGCACCTTAGACAGTGGTGGTAGACCAAATTTATCTCCCTTTAGTTTTTTTAATGTTTTTAGTGCTAATCCTCCAATATTAATTTTTTCCTCATCTCGTAGGGTTCGTGATAATACTACAAAACATACTTTAGAAAATGTATTGACAACCAAAGAAGTAGTTGTTAATATTGTAAATTATGATATTGTTCAACAGATGTCTTTGTCGAGTACCGAATATGCAAAAGGAGAAAATGAGTTTGTTAAATCGGGACTTACAATGTTAGATTCTGAGATTGTAAAACCGTATAGAGTTGCGGAATCACCAGTTCAATTTGAGTGTAAAGTAACTAAAGTTGAGGCATTAGGAAATGAAGGTGGAGCGGGGAACTTAATATTTTCTGAGGTAGTAAAAATTCATTTGAATAAAGCTATATTGGATGAAAATGGAAATATAAATCAATATAAAATTGACCAAGTTGCTAGAATGGGTGGTAATTGGTATTCTAGAGCTAATATGGGTATGTTTGAAGTTCCTAAACCGATAGCTACTTTAGGTATTGGAGTTGATAATATTCCAGAAGAAATTAGATTGAGTAACGTTTTAACAGGAAACAATTTGGGAATGTTAGGTAATATTGAAAAATTGCCTTCGCGAGATGAAATTGATGCATTTTTGCTTTCTAAAGGGATTCGTAAAAGCACTAATATTGAAGAATTACATAAAAAAGCACAACACTATTTAAATAAAAATGATATACTTTCTGCATGGAAAGTATTATTAGCTAACTAAGATTAAAAAATGGAAGTACAAGGTAAAATTAAGCTTATTGACGAAACTAAAACTTTTGGTAACAACGGATTTAGAAAAAGAGAAATGGTTGTTACTACTGATGAGCAGTATCCACAACATATTATGATTGAGTTTGTTCAGGATAAATGCGATTTGTTGAATAGCTATGCTGCCGGACAGGATGTTAAAGTAAGTATTAATTTAAGAGGTAGAGAGTGGACAAATCCACAAGGTGAAGTAAAGTATTTTAACTCTATTCAAGGATGGAGAATTGAGAGTCTTCAAGCTGAACAACCAAATCAAAATATTCCTCCAGTACCTCCAATGGATGCATTTGAGCCAGCTGATGATTTAAATGAAGAAGATCACGACGATTTACCGTTTTAATCTAAAATTGCAATTCGGCAGTTTTGAGTAACAATGAATCTGATAACGAATTAATTTTTTTGACGGAGGAATTGGTTTTTCCTCCGTTAGAAAAAGCCGATGAAGATGGGCTACTAGCCGTTGGAGGTGATTTAAGCGTGGAGCGTTTATTATTAGCTTACAAAAAAGGAATATTTCCTTGGTACGATAGTCAACAACCCATTATATGGTGGAGTCCAAATCCTAGAATGGTTTTATTTCCTTCGGAACTTAAAATTTCTAAAAGTATGAAAACGGTGCTAAATAGTAACCGTTTTTTATTGACCAAAAATGAGTGTTTTGACGATGTGGTTACTAACTGCGCCAACGTTAAACGACAAGGACAGCAAAGCACATGGATAACATCAGAAATGAAAGTTGCTTATAGTGAACTTCATAAAATAGGAGTTGCAAAATCATATGAAGTTTGGGAGAATAACAAGTTGATTGGGGGTTTATATGGAATAGATTTAGGGCATGTTTTCTGTGGAGAGAGCATGTTTAGCACTACAAGTAATGCTTCTAAATTTGCATTTATTAAAATGGTACAAGAACTGCAATCTAAAAATTACGAAATAATAGATTGCCAAGTATATACAGACCATTTGGCTAGTTTAGGGGCTAGAGAAATACCCAGAAACCAATTTGTAAAAATTTTGCAAAAAAATTAAACCTCATTATACCTAAAGCAACCAACTTCATGGTCATTTACCATACCAGTAGCTTGCATATGAGCATATATAACCGTACTACCTACAAATTTAAAACCTCTTTTTTTTAAATCTTTACTAATAGCGTCAGATATTGGTGTATTGGCAGGAGCGTCTTTATAGTGGGTAAGTTTGTTTTTAATGGGCTTTCCATCAACAAAATCCCATATATACTTGCTAAAACTGCCAAATTCTTCTTGAACCTTAATATACGCTTGGGCATTAGTGACAGTTGCTCTAACTTTAAGTTTGTTTCTAATAATACCGCTATTTTCTAGTAAGCTAGTAATTTTACTTTCATTATAAGATGCAATTTTTTTGTAATCAAAATTGTCAAAAGCTTTTCTAAAATTTTCGCGCTTTTTTAAAACGGTTATCCAGCTTAGTCCAGCTTGAAAAGTTTCTAAGATTAAAAACTCAAACAGCGTATCATCGTCCTTTACAGGAACACCCCATTCTAGGTCGTGATAAGCTTCATATAAATCGTCTCCAACGCACCAGCCGCATTTGTGTTTTGTCATTATAGTGTAGATTTTTAAAATTCCAAAAATTCATTTTACGCCGTATAACAAAACCTAATTTTTAATATAAGTTTATGGCTTTAAAATTTGTTTCCAGAACATGAAGATAAGGCGTTTTACAACCATTAACAATAATAGCATTTGTAAGTTTTTTGTACTATTTACTACCAAAGCTACTCAATAATTATTTTGTTTTATAACTATGAAAACTACAGTGGAATTAAATATAGCACAGATAATCTCAGAAAGCTTGACTAAAACCATGTCGTATGAAGATTATAGGGTTTTTGTTACACAATTAGCAAAAGAAGGAAAGGCTTCTGGACCAAACCAAACCGAAGCATTGAGTAATTATACGCAGTTGAATGATAGACGTATGAAGCGTTGGGATAAAACACTTAAGATTGATGCTGATGCAATGGACAAAATAGCAAGTGTGGACGAAAAAATTACGTTTTTGGTGATTTCTGAAAGTTGGTGTGGAGATGCAGCGCCAAGTTTACCGGTAATGAATAGAATTTCTGAAGCCAATCCAAATATTGAGTTAAAAATTGTTTTGCGTGATGAGAATGTGGCATTGATGAATGCATTTTTGACCAACGGAGCAATGTCTATTCCTAAATTAATAGTTCTTAATAGTGAGAATAAGGTTATAGCGGACTGGGGACCTAGACCAAGTACTGCAACAAAAATGGTGAATGATTTTAAAGAAAAGTACGGCAAGTTAACTCCTGAATTTAAGGAAGAGCTTCAAGTTTGGTATAATAAAGATAAAGGACAAACTACCTTAAAAGACTTACTGGATTTACTTCCTTTGAAATAAATAAGTAATTGTTCCTTTTTGGACCTGTTTGGTTGACGAATTAAATTTTGCTTTTAAAGCGTAGGTTATTGCATTATCAACCAAGCACCCATTTGATGTTCCAGAACTTTTAGCATTAAAAGTAGCATTTGTTACATTACCAACAGCGTTGACTTCAATATTAATAACAACTTTACCACCTTCGATACAAGTGTAAATTGGAGGTGGAAGTTTATAACTATTTCGATCCACTAAAGAGTAGGAAACCGATGTTTTACGTTCTGCTAAATTATTAGTGAAAGTCTCTTTTTGTGCTTCACGTTCACCTAATAGTTGCTTTTTCTCTTCTCTTTTTTTAGCAAGTTCTTTAACGCGTTCTGCATATCCAGAATCTTCTCCTAAATCCAATGGGTCTTGGCTTTCTCCTTGCGCTTCACGTTCAGCTCTAATCTCTTCTAAGGTTTTTAGTGGCTCAGGATTGCCATAACTTGGTTTAGCCGTTTCATTAAATGCTAAGTGACTTTTTACGGGATCAGATTTGGTAAGTTCCTCAAGTGCTTTTTCTTCTTCTTTAATAATTTCCTCTAAATCTTCTTCAGATAGTACCATTTCAACAACATACTCTTCTTCTTCACCTTGTCCTCCTAAATGTATATTGTAAAGGGTGAGCACCATAATAGCCATGGTAAACACCGTAATTAATAATGATAATGTTTGACGATTTAAAGTCATAATAATACAATAACCCTTTTTTTCTAAAATTATTTCAAATAAACGGTCAAAACTAAAGTCTTGTCAAAAGTTTAAGATTTTAACTTTCTTCGTTAAGTGTTTGCTCAAAATCTTGAGGGTCTATAGCATTATTTACGGAGTAATCACCTATTTTGGTTCTTCGGAGTTTTGTTAAATGACCACCAGAATTAAGAGCTTTTCCAAAATCGTGAGCTAAAGAACGTATATATGTTCCTTTACTGCACACAACTCTAAAATTAATATCAAGGTTTTTTATTGAGGTGATTTCAAATTCTAGAATATTTACTTGCCTAGATTTTACCTCTACAGTTTTACCCTCTCGAGCGTATTCATACAAACGTTTTCCATCCTTTTTTAAGGCAGAAAACACAGGTGGAATTTGTTCAATGATGCCAATAAATTTTTTAGTGGTGTCGAGGATAAGTTTATCGGTAATATGTTTGGTTGTAAAGGTTTGGTCAATCTCAGTTTCTAAATCATAAGAAGGAGTTGTAGCTCCCAAAGTAATAGTGCCAGTATATTCTTTGACTTGTCCTTGTAGCTCTGTAATTTTTTTAGTGAATTTACCCGTACATATAAGTAAAAGTCCTGTTGCCAGAGGGTCAAGGGTGCCAGCATGACCAATTTTTATTTTTTTAAGCTTATATTTTTTTCGAATATTCCATTTAAGCTTATTAACCACCTGAAATGAAGTCCAATTCAGAGGTTTGTCTAACAAAAGAAGTTGACCTTCTAAAAAATCTTCTTTGGTTTTCAATGTATACGTTTTATGCCCAAATACTATACCCCAGCGCAATGCAACCTACAATTAAGCAATAGATAGCAAAGTACGTAAGTTTACTTTTTTTCACCAATTGAATCATCCATGTACAGGCGGCTAAACCAGCTATAAAGGCGGCAATAAAACCTGCGCCCATGGCAATGTTGTTTTCCCCAGAAAAAGTTAAATCTCCACTAAAAACATCTTTAGCTATTTTTCCAAAAATAAGTGGTACTACCATTAAAAAAGAAAAACGCGCTGCTTTGGTTTTATCTACACCTAATAAAACTGATGTAGAAATTGTTGCACCACTACGCGATATACCTGGTAGCATGGCTATTGCTTGAGAAATGCCAACAACAAAGGCATTACTCAAGCTCACTTTTTTATCTGTGTCCTTTGCTTTATCAGCAAAATATAATAAAACTGCGGTTACAATAAGCATTGCTCCTACAAGCTTTATATTCCCTCCAAAAAAACTTTCTAATTGTTCTTCAAAAAATAAACCAACTATAACTGCAGGAATCATAGACAGTATAATTTTTAAAGAAAATTGCATTTCATCATTCCATTTAAACTGAAACAATCCACTTAAAATCTCCCAAATATCTTTTCTAAAAACAACAATAGTACTTAATGCAGTAGCAAAATGAAGGACAACTGTAAATAATAAACTTTCCTCAGGGACGGAGTTGTCACCTAAAATAGCTTTGCCTAATTCTAAATGACCACTGGATGAAACAGGTAAAAATTCAGTTAACCCTTGAATAATACCAAGGATAATAGCGTCTAAAGTTTCCAATTGTTATTTCTTTTTGTGAGGATTTAGTAAAATGGCATAAACTTCTATGCCCAGTCCAATAAGTACAAGCGTTGGAGCTAATCGAATTCTTCTAAAATTATAAATATCTGGACTAAAAACATTGGGGTCATCACTTCCTCCGCCGCTCATTAAAATAAAGCCCAGCGATATAAAAGCAATACCAATAAACATAAATAGGTAATTTTTCTTTTGAAAAATAAACTCCTGCTTTGCTGAACCTTCCAAGTTATTTTTTTCTTTTTTGCTCATGAACGCAAAGTTAATAATATAATTCGTCTGTTCTTAAATTTAAAAAGCGTTGTGTAGCAAAATAAGTGCTTATGAATGAAATAAATACACCAAGTGCAAAAACAGCAACTAAAAGTACACTTAATTGTGTGGGGTCGTCAAATAAGCCCAGTTCTGGAAAATTTCCGTTTAAATAGTATAATACTCCAGAAAGTACTACTATGGCTAATAAAGCCCCCAGCATTCCTAATTTTATATTATTCCAGATGAAAGGCCAACGGATAAACGTTTTTGTTGCACCAACCATTTGCATGGTTTTAATAATAAATCGTTTGGAATAAATAGAAAGGCGTATGGAACTATTGATTAATAGTACTGCAATGAAGGTAAAAATTGCACATGCTACTAAAATCCAAAAACTAATTCGTTTTACATTTTCTGTTAAAAGACCAACTAGTGGTTTATCATAACTAACCTCATCAACATACGTTTTAGCGGTTATCTCATTAGCAATTTCTTCGATTTGTTCAGGAGAAACAAAATCTGCATTAAGGTTTACATCAATGGAGTTTTTTAATGGATTATAACCTAAAAAATCTGTAAAGTTTTCGCCAATTTCTTCAGCATGTTTTTTCGCAGCTTCTTCTTTAGATACGTATGTTGCTGTTTTGGTATAGTCTGCCATTGCCAAGCTTTTTTGTAGTTGGTCAACTTCAACTTCTTTGGCACTTTCCTTTAGGAATACCGAAATAGTAATTTGCTCCTTGAAATGATTCGCCATTTTGTTGGTATTTAATACCAATAACCCAAGAATGCCAAGCAAAAACAGTACTAATGCAATACTTAATACCACAGAAAAGTAAGAAGAAATTAATTTTCTTTTTTGATAACGTTCAAATGACTTGCTCATATAAGGGATAAAGTTAGGAAAGATAAGTCAATACCCAAGTATTGACTTATCTTTTTAAGCATAAAAAAACCTTAATATTAATCTAGTTAGATAATAATTTATCTGCTGTAAAAGCAAATTGATTCCATTTAGGCAGTGGATGAAAACTAGCAGCTTGTACATCTCTAAATAACCGCTCTAATTCGTTTTTTGCGTAGAAACTTTGTCCACCTATAATTTCCATGGCATCACTAACAGTTTGTTTACAAGCTTCAACTACATTAGTTTTTAAACTTAAAATGGTTGCTGAGTTATCATGATTTATATCGAAATCTAAATCGTTTGCAGTCATGTACATGGTTTTCCATTGAGACTGTGCTGCGATTAAGCTGTTATGTAATTTTCCAAGGCAAAAATTTAAGTGCGGAGCATTAATTTTACCTTCCTTGGCTTTAAAAAGTACAATTTCCATTGCCCGCTCTGCAATTCCTGTGTATACAGACATTATTAAGGGCATGGCAACTGTTAAGACAACATTCCATACAGGATGGAATTCATCTTGTTTTCGTTCTAAAGCTATTGCATTTTCAGGAATGAAAACTGAGTCAAACGCAATGCCGCAAGAACCAGTTCCTCGCATTCCTAAAACATCCCAATTTTCTATAATAGAAACACCTTGTTGTTTTATGGGAGCTGAAAAATGTAAAACTTTCCATTCTTTGTTTTCATTTAAATAGGGAGCACTTGTTATGGCAACATCGCCAACAACAGATTGACTAGCAAAGTGTTTTTCAGCAGAAAAAAGGTAGCCATCTTTGGTTTTTTTAAGATTGCCATTAGAACCTAACCAATCTCTAGCTCCAGTACTTACTAATATTAACTGGTTTTCTGCTATTTTTCTTAAAGTGGCCTCACCAATATTTTTGTGTTTATATTTCCAAACTGCAGCGGCTATTAAATGTTGATGCATGGAGAAAGCTAAAGCTGTTGACCCACAACGTTTACCCATTTCTTTTAGTAAGTTACACATTGCGGTGTATTTCATTCCCATTCCACCAAGTTCCTCAGGAATTAAAGCAGAAAACAATTTATGGCTTTTTAAAAGCTCGTAGTTTTCTTTTACGAAGCTGCTATCAGTATCATGTTTTTTAGCATTTTTTTGAAGTGTGGAAAAAATGGATTCATAGGTGTCCTGCGATATTTGCTTGCTTGTATTTATAGTTTTCATCGTTGTTTAAATTTAGGTGTTGTTTTAAATAATATTAATGGTAATTGGTGTTCCCTTTTTTAGGGTTTGATAGATAATACAACTGCGTTTTGTGCCTTGAATTAAGGTGTTTAGTGTTTTCTTGTTTATTCCTTTAGCAATAACTTCAAGATCTACGTGCATGGATTGAAATTCAACAGGTGTGGTAATATTCATCCGTAAAGTGCCTCTGACATCTACTTTTGCCGAAACAAGCACTCTGGTTTTTGTTAGTGTAATATTGTGCCTGTTTGCAACCATTCGTAAAGTGCTTTCTAAGCATGATGCTAGTGTTGCGCAGAGCATATCTCCAGGGTTAGGAAAATCGTGATCTCCACCAACAGCTCTATGTACACCTATTTTAAAAGGCACATGCAATTCTCTATTTATTGAAACTGTTGTTCTAAAAGGGTCGTGTAAATTTTTTCCAATCACTTCAGCGCTATCTGTTATTAAAGCAGATGAAGGATTTTCTTCGTACTTTTTTTGAAGTCTCATATGCCTCATAAAAACTGGAGACGGATTTTTAAGAAGATTAGCGTTTCTTAAAATGGTTTTGGTAATAAAGAGTGTATTAAACATATTGCCTGTTTTTTTGGTTACAATGCAAATATCCTACGCCTTTATACGATAAGGTGTTCTATTTAGCCCAATGAATGTGCTCTAAAGTTCAAGTATGTAAAAAAGCTTTTTATGCTATGCTTTTATTGGCTTTAAATTGATTTGGGGTGCAGTTAAACTGAGATTTGAAGGACTTAATAAAATGTGAGGCATTTTTAAAACCACTTTCAAAACATACTTCATTTATATTCATTTCTGAGCTGGTTAGCAACATTTTACTGTATTGTAATCGTTTATCCATCAACCATTTTGATGGAGTTGTTTTAAAGTATCTTTTAAAATCTCTCTTAAAGGTAGAAAGGCTCCTTCCCGAAAGTTTTGCAAAGCCTTCAAGAGAAAGGTCATATTGAAAATTCGTATTCATAATATGCTCAATGTTCGCCTTAGATGATTTCGATATTTCGCAAAGCATACTTTTAAAATGAGAATTTTTTTTGTTTAGTAAAATATTAAAAATTAGCTCTTTAAATTTTAGTTCCACCAAATTTTGAGGAATAGCTTGTCCTTTAGTTAAATATTGAAATATACTTTCTACTAAGGTGTTAAAAGAGTTGTCAGCTGTTATAGGTAAAACCGAATCTTCTGTTTTAGAATCAGTGTTGTTTTGAATGTTATTTTCATTAATAAAATCTTTTATAAAGTCATCATTCATAAAAAACAACATAGCGCAATAGTCTTCTTCAAAATATTGCTTCGTAGTATAAACCCCTTTTTTTACAAATAAAATATCACCACCCTTAAGACAGAATGTTTTGTTTGGTGTATGCCAATCTTTTTTCCCGTTAATCACATAGAGTATCATGTGAGATTTGGTCCATAACGTAAATTCATCAACGTTAAGTGGGCATTGATATTCCGCCAAAATAAAATTGTTACCAATTCGGGTATTAAGTCTAGGGTTATTTTTAAAGTATTCGTAAATATCAACAATCATAGTGGTGGTTTATAATTGCATTATACAAGATAGCAAAATATTGTAAATTCTCCATTGTAATGCGTATTCGTAGCTAATTTGAGTTACGTAAACATGCTAAAACTTTAGCTTTCGCCTTTGGGTTATTAAACTTATTTTTGCCTGAAATTCAAAGTAAACGAATCATGCAGTACAATTTCAATGAAATTGAAGCCAAATGGCAGAAATATTGGGCAGAAAACCAAACGTTTAAAGCAGAGAATAATTCTGATAAAGAAAAATTTTATGTTTTAGATATGTTTCCTTATCCTTCTGGAGCAGGTTTACATGTTGGACATCCGCTAGGTTATATTGCTAGTGATATTTATGCGAGATATAAAAGGCACAAAGGTTTTAACGTATTGCATCCTCAAGGGTATGATTCTTTTGGGTTGCCAGCAGAACAGTATGCCATTCAAACAGGATTACATCCAGCAATAACTACTTCCATAAATGTGGATGGATGCTTAGATATTAATGGAAATGTTTTACCAGAATATGTAGGTGAAAATGGTGCTATTAAGAATATGGCGTTAATTGATAAAACTATATCAACTTCAATTAATGATGTTAATTATCAAGAAAATATAATTAAAGGATATAGAAAGCAATTAGATAAAATTGGCTTTTCTTTTGATTGGAATCGAGAGGTAAGAACATCTGACCCTAAATATTATAAATGGACGCAGTGGATTTTTATTCAGTTATTCAACTCATGGTATAGTATTGATTCTGACAAGGCGGAGGACATTGATACATTGATTTCAATTTTTGAAAATGAAGGAAATTCAAATGTAAAGGCGGTATGCGATGAAGATGTACTGTTGTTTTCGGCTACCGAATGGAATAACTTCTCGGAAAAGCAAAAACAAGAAATTTTATTACAATATAGACTAACATATTTGGCTGAAACAGAGGTTAACTGGTGCCCTGCATTAGGTACTGTTTTAGCGAATGATGAAATTATTAATGGTGTTTCGGAGCGTGGTGGACATCCTGTGGTTCGTAAAAAAATGACACAGTGGAGTATGCGAATTTCAGCATACGCGCAACGTTTGTTAGACGGATTAGATAAAATTGATTGGCCACAACCTTTAAAAGACTCTCAAACCAACTGGATTGGTCGTTCTGAAGGAGCATCTGCAATTTTCAAAGTAATACCTCCATCTTCTTCTTCGAGCGAAGCCGAGAAGATAGAAGTTTTCACAACCCGTCCCGATACTATATTTGGTGTAAGTTTTATGACTTTAGCTCCGGAACATGAGTTGGTTGCTAAAATAACTACACCAGAACAAAAAGCAGAAGTAGAAGCATATATTGAGGCTACAGCAAAACGTTCTGAACGTGATCGTATGGCTGATGTAAAAACCATTTCTGGGGCATTTACAGGAGCTTATGCGGAACACCCTTTTTCTAAAGAGCCTATTCCCATTTGGATTGGAGATTATGTTTTGGCAGGATATGGAACAGGTGCTGTAATGTCCGTTCCTTGTGGTGATCAACGTGATTACGATTTTGCAAAACATTTTAATATTCCTATCCCAAATATTTTTGAAGGAATTGATATTTCTGAAGAAGCGTTTGCAGATAAAAGTAAAACTGTAATTGCGAATTCCGATTTTTTAAATGGACTACCTTATAAAAAAGCAGTAAAAAGGGCCATTTTTGAGCTTGAGCAATTAGGGCAAGGTAAAGGAAAGATTAACTATCGTTTACGAGATGCCGTGTTTAGTAGACAACGTTACTGGGGAGAACCATTTCCTGTGTATTATGTTGACGGAATGCCGCAAATGATAGCTCCAGAACATTTGCCTATTGAGTTGCCAGAAGTGGAAAAATATTTACCAACTGAAACTGGTGAACCACCATTGGGTAATGCTACAGTTTGGGCTTGGGATACTAATACTAATAAAGTAGTTAGCAACGATTTAATAGAAGGTTCACCAAGTGGAGTTAATGGAGTGTATCCTTTGGAGTTAAACACCATGCCAGGTTGGGCAGGGAGTTCGCAATACTTTAATAGGTATATGGATCCTAATAATCAAGACGCCATTTTCTCTCCAGAAGCCATGAATTACTGGCAAGATGTAGATTTATATATAGGTGGTAGCGAGCATGCCACGGGTCATTTATTGTATGCTCGTTTTTGGCAAAAATTTATGTTTGATAGAGGTTTTGTTCCTAAAGACGAGTTTGCTAAAAAACTGATTAACCAAGGAATGATTACTGGGACGAGTGCTTTTGTGAATAAATTAATTTTTGACATTTCATACAATGGGAAAGGACCTTCTGGTTTTATGTATGAAAGTATTAAAAAAGTTAAATTTCAAAATGTATTTGTTTCAGAAAGTTATTTTGATGCTCCAATTGGAATAATGTCTTTGATAGAGCAAGTAAAAGAGAAATATCTCCACCTTTTTGAAGAAGAGGATTTGAAGTATTTTGATGAGGATAAATATTTAATTGGTTTTGTAAATGAAGAAGGAATTCATGTTGATGTTTCTCTTGTTAATTCTTCTGATGAAATTGAAATTAATGAATTGAAAGGGTGGCGAGATGATTTTAACAATGTAGTTTTTATCAAAGATAGTTTTGGAAAATTTACAGTTAAACGCGAAGTCGAAAAAATGTCCAAATCCAAATACAATGTAGTAAACCCTGATGAAATTTGCGATGAGTATGGGGCAGATAGTTTACGCTTGTATGAGATGTTTTTAGGACCGTTAGAACAATCTAAACCTTGGAATACTGCAGGTATTACAGGTACACATGGTTTCCTAAAAAAACTATGGCGTTTATACACTCCTTATTTTGATTCCTCACCGAGCACTAACTCACCGAGCGGAGTCGAGGTGAGTGAGCCAACAAAAGACAACCTTAAAACTCTACACAAAACCATTAAAAAAGTAGAAAAAGATATTGAGAATTTCTCTTTCAATACCTCAGTCTCTACATTTATGATATGCGTTAATGAGTTATCTGCTCAAAAATGTACAAGTAAGTCTGTTTTAGAAGCTTTGGCCATTTTGGTTTCACCATATGCGCCGCATATTGCGGAAGAACTTTGGGAAAAATTAGGTCACAATGAATCTATTTCAACAGCACCATTCCCTGCTTTTGATGCTTCGCATTTGGTAGAAAGTAGCAAAGAGTACCCTGTATCCTTTAATGGTAAAATGCGTTTTAAAATAGAATTGCCTTTGGATATGAGTAAAGAAGACATAGAATCTACCGTAATGGCACTTGAAAAAACACAACAACAATTACAAGGACGTACACCCAAAAAGATAATTGTGGTTCCAGGCAAAATTGTAAATATTGTCGGATAGTTGTTTTGTTGCTATGAAAAAGTGATTAGCACCTACAATATTTGGCATTTTTTTAGCTGATTGTTATAAAACTGCATTTATTCTATATTCTCAATATTTTAAATGTATGCCCATTAAAAACATCTTTTTTTAAGTAAAAAATGAAAATTTTTCAAACAAACCCCTAAATTTTTAGGGGTTTGTTTTTTTATTATTGAATTTGTGGGGTTTTGACCCCTTTATTTTTGTTTTTCAATTTTTTTATGTCACAGATTTATCACAAATTTGCCCTTATATCATTAAAATCATAACAAATGATAATTGGTGTACCTAAAGAAATTAAGAATAACGAGAGTCGTGTTGGAATGACTCCTGCTGGGGTTTTTGAATTAATTAAAAGCGGTCATACCGTTTATGTTCAATCTGGTGCTGGAGATGGTAGTGGATTTTTAAATGAAGACTATCAGCAGGTTGGTGCTATTATTCTTGATACTATTGGTCAGGTATATGCTATGAGCGAGATGATTGTTAAGGTAAAAGAGCCAATAGAGGAAGAATATAGTTTGGTTCAAGAAGGGCAAGTTGTTTTTACCTACTTCCATTTTGCGTCTAGTGAAGCTTTAACAGCAGCAATGCTAAAAAGCAAAGCAATATGTATTGCTTATGAAACAGTAGAGGATGAGGACGGTACCTTGCCGTTATTAACACCAATGTCTGAAGTAGCTGGTAGAATGGCAATTCAGCAGGGGGCAAAATATTTAGAGAAACCAGTTAAAGGTAAAGGAGTGCTTTTAGGTGGAGTTCCTGGAGTTGCTCCTGGTAAGGTTTTAGTACTTGGTGCAGGAGTAGTTGGCATTCAAGCTGCAAAAATGGCAGCTGGTTTAGGGGCGCATGTCACTATTTTGGATGTTGACATGAAAAGGCTTCGTTATGTAAATGATGTAATGCCTCCTCATGTTGTTACCGAGTTTTCAAACGAATTCAACATCAGAAAACATATAAAAACGCATGACCTAATTGTGGGCGGAGTTTTATTAAAAGGAGCAAAAGCACCAAAGCTTATTACTAAAGATATGCTTAAAGATATGCACCCTGGAACTGTAATAGTAGACGTTGCAGTAGATCAAGGTGGATGTGTGGAAACTACAAAGCCAACAACTCATGAAGACCCTATTTATATTATAGATGACGTGGTTCACTACTCCGTTGCAAACATGCCAGGAGCAGTTCCATATACCTCAACAATGGCATTAACAAATGTAACCCTACCATATGTGTTAAAGCTTGCAAATTTAGGCTGGGAAGCTGCTTGCAGTGAAAATCAATCATTAAATAAAGGATTAAATATTATTGAAGGAGAAGTGGTTTACAAAGAAATTGTTGAAACGTTTAGATGGTAAGCCTCCTTACAGTTTCGTAAACTAGTTAATTCTTCTATATAGAACCTCGCTACTATCTGTTGACTAATTCAGTTAGATTGGCGGGGTTTTTGCTTTTTAATAATCTGAAGATTTTTTCAAAAGAAAGATTCTTTAGTATCTTTAATTAAAAATAAAATAGAAAATTATGTTTGGATTTGATATAGGATATATAATAATAGCAGGTGTTTTTGGGCTGTTTAGTATGTTTGTGAGTAATCGTCTTAAAAGTAAGTTTAAAAAATATTCAAAAGTACATTTACGTAATGGAATGAGTGGAGCCGAAATTGCGGAGAAAATGTTGGCAGACCATGGTATTAGAGATGTAAAGGTAATTTCTACTCCAGGAATGTTAACAGACCACTATAATCCTGCGAATAAAACCGTGAATTTGAGCGAAGGCGTATATAGTCAGCGAAACGCTGCTGCTGCTGCCGTTGCAGCTCATGAATGCGGGCATGCAGTACAACATGCTACAGCATACAGTTGGCTACAAATGCGTTCAAAGTTAGTGCCGATTTTAAATGTTACTTCTCGTTTTTCGATGTGGGTAATTTTTGGTGGATTAGCATTAATGGGGACAACAGCAATTGGTGGAACTATAGCTTGGGCAGGAGTTGCTTTATACGGAATTGGAACATTATTTAGTTTTATAACATTACCTGTAGAATATGATGCTAGTAATAGAGCTTTAGCATGGCTAAAGAATAAAAACATGGTAAGTCAGCAAGAATATGCTGGTGCCGAAGATGCATTAAAATGGGCTGCAAGGACATATTTGGTTGCAGCAATTGGTGCTTTAGCAACCTTATTATATTTTGCAATGCGAGTTGCTAGCAGAGATTAAATACGTTTTAAAACATGAAGATAAAAAAAGGAACTATTTTACTAAATAGTTCCTTTTTTATATTATTAAGACGGATGATATTATTCTGTTTCTCCTTCGCCTTCAGAGATTGTAACTCTTTCATCAATCATTTTTAGCGCAATACCATCTCTTCCTATTAAATCAAACATATCAAGAATATCACGCATTGTTTTTTCTTCTTCAAGTTGCTCCACAATAAACCATTGTAAGAAGTTCTCAACGTTATAGTCGTTATTCTTTTTACATTCGTTTACAATATTGTGGATAGACTTTGTAACCTGAATTTCCTGTTCTAATGCAGTTTCAAACACTTCTTCTAATGAAGAAAAATCATGATTTGTTTCTCCAACAGCAGGTGACATAGCACTACCTCCACAATCATTAACAAACTGAAATATTTTCATCATATGTGATCTTTCTTCAACAGATTGGTTGTAGAAAAAAGCAGCACTTTGGGTAAACGCATTTTGGTCACACCAAGATGCCATTGCTAAATATGATGCAGAAGCATGGGCTTCCATTTTTATTTGATTATTAAGTAAATCCATTGTTTCAACAGAAATACTCATTCTTTGTCTAGCAATATCTTTCATAAGCTCTAGTTTGTTTTACTCAAATATAATTAAAGTATACAACGAAAATAAGTTGATAAACTTATTTATAAACGGTCTTAATTTACTTAAAGTTACAAATTAATAAACGCATGCAACAGCATTGTGCGGAATAGAGATGCCAACGGCCAATAAACTTTGTTGGATTAATTGATTTAAATCCAGTATTTCTAAAGTATTAAAGACAAATAAGTGTGACTTATTGCACAAGGTAAGCACTTCAAAACCATGTTTGTTCATAGAGGCATCAAAATGGCTGGTAATTGAAATGGAATTTATTTTATGGCGTAAAGCTAGTAACTGACAAAATGAAAACTTTACTGTTTTATGACCAAAATCTAAATAATAGCAACGCTCTGCATCATTTTGATACAGGGCATAAAATTGCGATTTATAGACTAAAACCATGATACAAATCTAAAGTTTATTTAGATTGAATCCAAATATTAAATCTGTATTTGTCTTTCTATTTGTTGGTTAAGTGAGATAAATGTTTCCGTTCTAGATACCCCTTCAATTTGTTGAATATCTCTGTTAAGGACATTCATAAGATGCTCATTATCTGTGCAAAGTACTTTTATTAAAATAGACCAATTACCTGTGGTGTAGTGGCATTCCAAAACTTCAGGAATTTTTTTAAGTTCTTTTACAGCAATTGGATTACTCATGGCTTTATCTAAAAAAATACCAATATAAGCCATGGTGGTATACCCTAAAACTTTTGGATTTAATACTAATATAGAACCTGCTATTAACCCAGAACTTTCTAGTTTTCGAAGCCTTTGATGTATTGCCGCTCCAGAGATGCCTATTTGCCTGGCAATTTCAAGAATAGGTTTTCGGGCATCTTCAATTAAAAACCTTAATATTTTTTTGTCAATACCGTCTATTTTAACGTTTTTGTAAGTAGATTTCATGTTTAATACTTTCAATTTATCATTAAAAGTACAATTTTACATTACAATAGAGTCTGGATTATACCCCAAATAAGGAACTTCTTTTTCTGTGAATACAATTCCGTAATTTTTTAATTCCTCTAAAATAGGTTCGTAAACTTCTTTTTGAATTGGGATTTGTACACCGGGAGTGGTAATCTTTTTATTTAGTATTAGTATTGTAGCAATAGCAACTGGAAGACCAACTGTTTTTGCCATAGCAGTATGTGTTTGGCTTTCGCCCACAACTACTGTGTGAGAATCTATTTGTTTATTTTCTCCGTTTTTTTCGTAACCAAATTTATGATACATCACAATCATATCTTTTTCATTGGAGTTCAGTGTCCAACTTTCTTCAAGAATAATTTGAAGAATTTGCGCAGGAGTAGCGTTTTTCTTTTTAATAATTCGGGTATTATCAAAAATATTCAGCGAAACAAGCTTATCCCAGATATAATCGTCTTGATCTATTTTTAAGTAATGTTTGAGCTTTAATTCAACAGAGTCGGTTGGAGAATATGGTAAAAACAAATTTATAAACTCTCTGTAAGTCATTCCTTCAGAGTTTTCAATGATGTAATTATCATCAGTCATTCCTAATTGCACAAAAATATTCCATGCTTTGGAAAAACCAACTCGCCTAATAGTGCCCCTATAAAGAGTCAATACATCTTGAAGACCGTAAGCTTCTCTGTAGTTTAGGGAGTCTCTATTGGCATAACCTTCAAACCTTCCATAACCTTCGATATTGAAGAATTCGGTACGCCTAAATAATTTGTGGTATGGAATATATTTATATGATCCTTCTTGAATAAATTTTGCAGCTCCACCTTGACCAGCGGTAACTACATTTTTTGGATTCCAAGTAAATTTGTAATTCCATATTCCATTATCACTTTCAGGGGCAAGTAGACCTCCAGTAAATGACTCAAACAATAACATTTTACCTCCGTCAGCACGAATGTCATTTATTATTTGCATAGCGCTCATATGATCTATACCTGGATCGAGCCCTATTTCATTCATAAAAACTAGTCCCTTTTTTTTAACCTGTTCGTCCAAAGCCTTAATCTCATCACTTACATATGAAGCGGTGACTAGGTTTTTATCGAAAGCTACACAATCTTTGGCAATTTTGATATGATAACTTGGTGGTAGCATAGATACCACGATGTCGCTATTCTTGATTTCTTTTTTACGCTGAGTTTCATCAAAAATATCGAGTTTAATTACCTCACAAGCCTTATGGTTTTTAATGGTATTGGAGATATTTTCTGGATATAAATCGCCAATAATTAATTGAAGTTTTTCTTCAATAGACTTTTCTAAAAAATAATCTAATAAATATGAGGTGGATTTTCCAGCACCTAAAACAAGTATTTTTCGCAACATAGGTTTTCAGTAGCTTTGTAAAGATAAAACGAACTGCTAAGTTATTCAAATGTTATATTTGTAAAAATAAGGGATAAAAAAGTTATGAACAAAACAATTTTAATTACTGGAATTTTGTTAGGCGCGTTGAGTGTAATTTTTGGAGCGTTTGGAGCACACGGATTGGAAAAGTTGGTTGATGCCGATGCCGTTTCTACTTTTGAAACAGGTGTTAGGTACCAAATGTATCATGCCTTGTTTTTGATGATTTTGGGTGGATTAAACGGACTGTCTGAACGTAGTAAAAAATCTATTTATTATCTTGTTTTAAGCGGAGTGGTTTTATTTTCTTTCTCCATATATGCCTTAGCAACGAACACCCTTACAAGCTTTGACTTTAAAGTAATTGGTTTTATTACGCCAATTGGAGGTTTACTTCTTATACTTGGTTGGACACTTTTAGGTTATCGATGCATTAAACACTTTAACTAATAAATTCGTAAAATTCATACGTTAAAAGTATTTAATCATTAATTTTACAGCCTAAAAACAACTAATTATTACACTATGTTTAAACAGGGAGTAAAAACGGTTTCATTAAGAGGCTATGGAATTACGCATGATAATTTACATTATCAGCTGTCTCCAGAAAAGCTTCATGAGATTAGTATTGAGAGAGGAATGGGGAAGGAGGCGTCTAATGGTGCGTTGGCGATTAACACTGGAGAGTTTACAGGAAGATCACCAATGGACAGGTTTATTGTTAAAGACAATATTACCGAAGACAAAGTATGGTGGGGAAACATCAATATACCTTTTGCACCCGATGCTTTTGATAAGCTATATGATAAGGTAATAGCTTATTTAAATGAGAAAGAACTTTTTGTTCGTGATTGCTATGCTTGTGCTGATGCAAATTATAGAATGAATATTCGTGTAATTAACGAATATCCATGGTCTAATATGTTTGCTTATAACATGTTTATACGACCTACAGATGAGGAATTAAAAAACTTTGATGCGGAATGGACGGTTGTCAATGCTCCTGGTTTTATGGCAGTAGCAAAAGAAGATGGTACAAGACAACATAATTTTGCAATTTTAAATTTTAAAAAGAAAATTGCTTTAATAGGGGGAACTGGATATACTGGTGAAATTAAAAAAGGAATTTTCTCAGCATTGAATTTTATTTTACCTGTGCAGAAAAATACTTTGCCTATGCATTGCTCTGCTAATGTTGGTAAAAAAGGTGATACTGCAATATTTTTTGGTCTTTCGGGAACAGGTAAAACTACATTGTCTACAGACTCTACTAGAAAATTAATAGGAGATGATGAACATGGTTGGAACAATGAAAATGCAGTTTTTAATTTTGAAGGAGGATGCTATGCTAAGGTTATAAACCTTTCTAAGGATAATGAGCCGGAAATATATGGTGCAATTAAAAAGGGTGCAATTTTAGAAAATGTGATAATGGATGCGTCTGGTGAAATTGATTTTGCAGATACTTCTATAACGCAAAACACCAGAGTTAGTTACCCAATTTATCATATTGATAATATTAAGCAACCTTCGATGGGTAAAAACCCAAAGAATATATTCTTTTTAACAGCAGACGCATTTGGTGTATTGCCTCCTATTTCAAAATTGACACCAAGTCAAGCAGCATATCACTTTATTTCAGGGTATACAGCAAAAGTGGCAGGAACTGAAGCTGGTGTTGTTGAGCCTGTGCCATCTTTTTCGGCATGTTTTGGAGCGCCTTTTATGCCGTTACACCCTACAGCATATGCTGAAATGTTAAGTAAAAAAATGTTAGAAGCAGGAGTAAATGTATGGCTTGTAAATACGGGTTGGACAGGAGGTCCTTATGGTATAGGTACACGTATGAAATTAAAATATACTAGAGCAATGATTCATGCAGCCTTAAATGGTGATTTAGGTATGTATTCTTATGATACCTATCATATACATTCAGTTTTTGGTGTTGCTCAACCCAGAAGTTGCCCTGGAGTGCCAACGGAAGTGTTGAGTCCCAGAGCCACATGGAACAATGACGAAAAGTACTATAAAACTGCGTTTAAACTATCTAATGCTTTTAGAGAGAATTTCAAAAAATTTGAATCTTACGCAAGTGAAGAAATAAGAAGAGGCGGACCGCAACGATACGCTCATTAAAAATAAAAAACCCGAAGGTTTAACCTTCGGGTTTTTATTTGTCATTAACGCTTCTATTATTTTTTATTAGCGTCCTTAATATATTTTTGTAACGCCATTGTCATTGATGGTGTTTCAGGTGTTGGTGCTTTTATATCTATGCGTAAACTAGCAGCTGTGGCGGCTTTTACTGTAGAATTTCCGAATACTGCTATTCTGGTATCGTTTTGCTCAAAATCAGGAAAATTCTTCAACAGAGATTCAATCCCTGAAGGGCTAAAGAAAACCAAAACATCGTAATAAACATCTCGTAAATCAGATAAATCACTTATAACAGTTTTGTAAAAAATTCCTCTTGTCCAGTTTATTCCAAGTTTATCTAATGTTTCAGGAACAATAGGTTTTAAAACATCTGAAGACGGAAGTAAAAAAGTTTCGTCTTTATATTTTTTGAATAGTGTAACTAAGTCAGCAAAATTCATTTTACCAACATAAATCTTACGCTTACGATACACAACATATTTTTGAAGGTAATACGCAACAGCTTCTGATTGACAAAAATATTTCATTGAATCAGGAACTTTAAATCGCATTTCCTCAGCTATTCTAAAGAAATGGTCAACAGCATTTCTACTAGTAAGTATTATCGCTGTATACTTTGAAAGATCTATTTTTTGTTGACGTACGCTTTTTGCATCTACTCCTTCAACATGAATAAAGGGTCTAAAATCAACTTTCACCTTTTCCTTATCAATTAGTCTTGAATAAGGAGAATTTTCCATTTTAGGTTCTGGTTGAGAGACTAAAATCGTCTTTATTTTCATATAATGAACTATTTAAGAAGGCTTCGCACTATTAAGATAGGGCCAATTTCGAGTGCGCAAAGGTACAAAATAAAATAGAAAAAATTATTAGCTAGAAATTTTTGATGATTCTTTAACAAGTCTATCAGCCCAATACTGTTTTCTAAAATTACCAGGCCAATTGTAACATAAACCACAATAATAGAGTCTTTTGCAATATAGGTGAGTATAACGTTGGCTATAAACATTAGTATACTACTATGGTTTAAGTAAGACATTTTTTTAAAAATAATCTCTGTGATTATTTTGTTATTGTTAAAGACAAAACCATTGCTAAGTTGTAATAAAATTTTCAGCGTTAAAAAAAGAATCAAACCACCAAGAATAACAAAGTATATTACGGGTTTAGAGTAGTTTACATCAGAAACTAAAATCTGGTAACTTAAAAAAAGAAACAACGAAAAGTTTATGATTTGAAAAATGGTAAAGAAAACATGAAACCAGTTGCCTAATTTTTCTTTTTTATTGTACATAAAAATGTACTTGTTATTAAATGGTAATATTATAAAATTTAAGAAACGTGCATGGAAAAGTTTTTTGGCAACAATTACAAAAATAAGACTGCCAAAAATTAATAAGGTTATCCAGCTGTTATCGGCACTGTTTCTTAGTATAGATTCCATTTTTACTTAATTAATTTAATACTAGAGCCGTTTAAGCCGTGGAGTTGGTTGTTTTCGGAAATTACAATTCTCAAATAATCTACGTTTTCTTTCGTAGGTTTTTTAAAGGTGAAAACATATTCTAAAGAGTCTTTGGCTTTAATTTCTTTTACAGCACCGTTTTTAAGTGTAGGTACAATGTTAATAATCTCCTGTGTTTTTTTAAACTTATTCATATAAGCTATGCCAAATTTCAACTTTTTTAAAGCTATGGGTTTATTATAGGGATTGTATAAATGAAAGTTGAGTTCTTTGGTTGTGTTTAAACCTACCTCTTTTTGGTCAAGTATACATCTTAGTTTTCTAAATGTTTCAAAATTATCTATCCATCTACCGTAATAAGGAGATTTGTTAATGTTTTCAACTTCAAAAACAGTATTTGCTCTTTTATACCTTGAAATATGCAGAACTTTTTTGTGTTGAACTTTAGATTCTGAATCATCGATAGAATATTGGTTTTGCCGGTAATAAGAATTGTTTAATGAATATGAATCTTTACCGGAATAAAATGCATACATCGGGGCGTTTCTATATGAATTTTCAAAAACTACAGGGTTGTCTCCCGCAAATTCTAAAACTTTTTGTACCCATTCTTTATTTCCTTGATTCTCATATTTTATTGGCAGTAACGGAGAGTACGCCAAACCTAATCTTAAAAACAAAATTATTGCAATGTTTAATACCCCCATTCGTATAATCCATTTTGCGTCATTTTGATTATCAAGCATATGGTTAAATGCCAGTATTGCTAAAGGAATAGAAATTACAACAACCCACTGCGCCTGTATTTGTCGATTAAAACTTGAAACAAAAAAGAAGACCAAAACTCCATAAATTAAATAAAGGAGCGCTTTAGTAAATTTGTTGTTTGCGTTTGTTTTATAAAGCGCTTTATAAACCCATGGAAAAGTGAAACCTAATATGGCAATAAGGTTTACAAAATAACCAAGGGTGTTTTTGTGAAAGGCATAGGTACTGTTTGATCTTTCAAACAAATGATATTGTATAGAAATAAAATCACGCTCGTAAAGCCAATATAAATGAGGGGCAAAACAAGCTAACGAAACAAATACAGCTAACCAAGCATATTTGTTTTTCACCAGATTTAGATTGGATAACAATACAAAAAATATTACCAATACTGCGTGATATTTACTGTACATTAAAGCTGCCATAAACACCCCAAGTACAATACTTGTAAGGATAGATTGGTTGCTCAAAAACTTTTTATAAGTCAGTAAAAAACAACTTGTAAAAAACAACAGTGGAGTATCCGGAAGTATGTAAAAACCGTAAGCATTTAAAAGTGTCATTGAAAATAACAACACAAAAAAAGGGATAATATGCTTGTTTTTTTTAGGATGATCAATCATTAACCAAATTGCAATAAAAATTCCTAAAGAAGAAAGGCAACTTATAAATCTAATGCCAAGTTCTCCGTTAAAAAAAATACTACCTAAACGAGCCCAATACGCCATCATAGGTGGGTGATCAAAATATCCCCAATCAAGATTTTGAGAAAAATGCCAATAATAGGCTTCGTCAAAAATTAATTGGGTAAAATAAGATTGTAGTACATTAATAATTAAAAGAGCACCTAATAGATAAATAAATAATCTTGGAAGTTTCAATTGTATACTATTTGATTATTGAAATTCAAAATTACAAATAATACCCTATAACAAATAGTTTAAAAAAATGATAAAATAGATGATGACATTTTCCTAGAGTAATTAAAACACTATTTTTGCTCAAATACAACAAATTCAATGTCAAAAAGCCTTGTCATAATTCCTACATACAATGAAATTGAAAATATTGAGTCAATTGTAAAGGCGGTTTTCAAGCTTAGAAAAAAATTTAATGTACTTATTGTTGATGATAACTCTCCAGACGGCACTGCGGCTAAAGTACAAGAAATGCAAGGCGATTTTCCAGAGCAGCTTTTTCTAGAGGTTAGAAAAGAAAAGTCTGGTTTAGGAACAGCATATATACATGGTTTTAAATGGGCAATTCAAAAAGAATATGACTATGTATTTGAGATGGATGCCGACTTTTCTCATGACCCTACGGATTTACCCAGGTTGTTTAATGCGTTAAAAAATAATGCAGATGTAGTTGTGGGCTCTCGCTATAAAAAGGGTGTAAATGTTGTAGACTGGCCTTTACATAGAGTACTCCTGTCATACGGAGCATCATTTTATGTAAAGATAATTACTGGTATGCGGGTACATGATCCAACGGCAGGTTTTGTAGGTTATAAAAGAAAGGTTTTAGAAACCATTGATTTGGATTCTGTTAGATTTGTTGGATATGCTTTTCAAATTGAGATGAAGTTTAAAGCGTATTTAAAAGGGTTTAAAATAGAAGAAGTGTCTATAATTTTCAGAGATAGGGTAAAAGGAAAATCAAAAATGAGTGGTTCAATTGTAAAGGAGGCTATTTTTGGTGTTTTTATGATGAAAATTAGAAGTTTATTTCGAAAAAAGTAACAATAATTATGAGTAAGGTTCTGATAAAAAATGCCAAAATCGTTAATGAAAATACGATTTTTGAAAGTGATATTTTGATAGAGGGAGAGGTGATTTCCAGAATCGATTTTGATATTACCGATGCCGATGCGGAAATAATAAATGCAAACGGGAAATACGTATTACCTGGGATTATTGATGATCAAGTTCATTTCAGAGAGCCAGGGTTAACTCATAAAGGTAATATAGAAAGTGAAAGTAGAGCGGCGGTTGCTGGAGGAATAACAACCTTTATGGAACAGCCAAATACAACTCCGCAAACCACGACTATTGAAAAACTTGAGGAAAAATTTGCCATGGGGAAAGAGAGCTCTTTTGCAAATTATTCCTTTTTATTTGGTGGAACTAACGATAATTTAGAAGAGCTAAAAAAGTTAGATAAAAACGCTTGTTCTGGGGTAAAGCTTTTTTTAGGGTCTTCTACCGGAAATATGCTAGTTGATAATGAGGAGGTTATTGAAAAAATATTTAGTAACACCGAAATGGTAATTTCGGCACACTGTGAAGATGAGGGGACCATTAAAGCAAATCTTGCGAAATATAAAGAAGAATTTGGAGATGATATTCCTGTAAAATATCACCCAATAATTAGAAGTACAGAGGCTTGTTACCTGTCTTCGTCAAAGGCTATTAATCTAGCAAAAAAAACAGGAGCCAGACTACATGTGTTTCATTTATCTACAGGTAAGGAAACAGATTTGTTTAGAAATGATATTCCATTGGAGCAAAAGAAAATAACTGCCGAAGTTTGTATTCACCATCTTTGGTTCTCTGATGCAGATTATGAAACCAAGGGAACTCTAATAAAATGGAACCCTGCGGTGAAAACTGCGGAAGATAGAGACCAATTGTGGAAAGCCTTGTTAGATGATCGCATTGATGTTATCGCAACAGATCATGCACCGCATCAATTAGAAGAAAAAAGTAATGTATACACGAGTGCACCTTCAGGAGGGCCATTGGTACAACATGCTTTACCCGCTATGCTTGAGAAATATCACGAAGGATATATTTCTCTCGAAAAAATAGTAGAGAAAATGTGTCACAATCCAGCAAAGTTATTTCAAATTAAACAACGTGGATTTGTAAAAGAAGGATATTACGCAGATTTGGTAATAGCAGATTTAAATAATAAATGGCAGGTTTCAAAAAATAATATTGCGTACAAGTGTGGCTGGTCTCCTTTTGAAGGCACTTCTTTTAAATCTAGTATTACTCATACCTTTGTAAATGGGCATTTGGCATATGAGAATGGTAATTTTTCAAAGAAAAAAAATGCAAAACGTTTAACGTTTAATAGGTAATTATGAAAAGAGTAGTAATTTTAATTGTTCTATTAATTTTTTCATCCTGCGGTGAAAAATTAATTGAAAAACCAGAGCATCTTATTCCTAAAGATAAAATGGTTGAGATTATTACTGAAGTGGCTATATTAAAAGCAGCAAGGGGTAGTAATAAACATTTGATGGAAGAAATGGGAGTTACTCAAACCGAATACATTTTTAAAAAGTTTGCCATAGATAGTGCCCAGTTTGCCGAGAGTGATGCATATTATGTTTCAATACCCGCACAATATGAAGAAATTTATACAAAGGTGGAAGCGTTACTTACAGAGAAGGGTGAGCGTACAGAAAAACTAAGGAGAACTCAAGACAGTTTACGTTTGTTACTTAGTGGAGAAGAAAAAATGGAAAGACCTTCTAAATTACCTCAGAAGTAAATTTTGTACAACAAAAGGCTATAGTTTCTTTTATAGGTTCAAAAGGCAAATTGTAACTAGCTTTTAACTTATCGGCATTGTATATTTCAATATGATTAATGGATTTAACCGTATTTCGGGTTAAAATTCTTTCTTTACCTGTTAGTATGCTTTTCAACCAATCTAAAGAAGCTCCAATATGTAATTGCCATTTTTTTAGTTGATGCTTTGGTCTTCTTTTTCCTAACCCATCGGCTATAAGGTCTAAAATTTCTTTATATGTTTTGTTTTCTGAGATTGCAATAAATCGTTCATTTTCTATTGGCGAGAGCATTAGAAATTCCATTACGGAAACCAAATCTTTAACCGAGATAAATCCTGTTCCTCCAGGAGGGTAGTAATTTCTGTTTTTATTTCCATTTGTGAAAAAGGAGCCACTTCCGCTATTCCAAAAACCTGGGCCAATAATTATTCCAGGATTAACGATAACTACTTTTAAGCCCTCTTGCGTGCCTCTCCAAACTTCCATTTCTGCACTATACTTTGTTCGCGCATATACATTTATATTTTGGCCTATCCATTCATTTTCCTCAGTAGCTTGCTTATTGCCAATACTTTTATCAATCGCGCCAATTGTACTTACATGGCATAACTTTTTTACTTTATGGGCAATACATAGATTTACAATGTTTGCAGTTCCTTCAACATTAGTTTTTTCAAGAATTTCAAAATCCCTTTCATTAAAAGAAATAAAAGCGGCAGCGTGATAAACAAAATCTATTCCTTTAAATGCATTTTCTAAATTTGGAAGATTATTTAAATCGGCATTTACCCATTCAATTTTAGAAAACAGCTCTAGAGCGTTATTACTGTAATACGAAAAAATTTTTTCGACTTTTTTTAAGCTTTTTTCCGTTCTGTAAATTGCACGTATAGGAATACTCTTTTGCGTTAAATGCAATAATAAATGTGCTCCAACTAAACCTGTACCTCCTGTAACAAGAATCATATTTCAAATTTAGGAATTGTAAGGGAATAAATTCCTTATAATTTGAGTTAGAAAGGCGTATTTTTCCTTTTATATTTGCAACTTATTACTGAAAATAAAACTAGAATGACTTCAAATTTTGTAGAAGAATTAAAATGGCGTGGAATGTTGCATGATGCAATGCCAGGAACGGAAGAACATCTATTATCTGGTATGCAATCAGCGTACGTAGGTATTGACCCCACTGCAGACTCTTTACATATTGGGCATTTAGTTGGAGTAATGATGTTAAAACACTTTCAGTTAGCAGGGCATAAACCTTATGCTTTAATAGGTGGTGCTACTGGTATGATTGGTGATCCGTCTGGAAAATCGCAAGAGCGTAATTTATTGGATGAAAAAACTTTACGTCATAATCAAGAAGCTTTAAAGGAACAATTATCTCGTTTTTTAGATTTTAAAAGTGATGCTGATAATGCGGCTGTATTGGTAAATAATTATGATTGGATGAAAGATTTTTCATTCCTTGATTTTATTAGAGATGTTGGTAAACATATTACTGTAAATTATATGATGGCGAAAGATTCAGTTAAAAAACGTCTTTCGTCTGAATCAAAAGAAGGTATGTCGTTCACAGAATTTACATATCAAATGGTTCAGGGATATGATTATTTGTATTTGTACCAAAATCATAACTGTACACTTCAAATGGGAGGTAGTGATCAATGGGGTAATATTACTACAGGAACAGAGCTTATAAGAAGAATTGGAGGAGGAAAAGGTTATGCATTAACTTGCCCATTAATTACTAAAGCAGATGGTACCAAATTTGGAAAAACCGAAGGAGGCAATGTTTGGTTAGATGCTAATAGAACTTCACCATATAAGTTTTACCAGTACTGGTTAAATACTTCTGATACAGATGCAGAGAAGTACGTAAAAATATTTACGTTTATTTCTAAAGAAGAAATAGAGGCGCTAATAAAAGAACACCAAGAAGCTCCTCATATGCGTTTGTTGCAAAAGCGATTGGCGGAGGAAATTACCATTGCAGTGCACTCAAAAGAAGATTTAGATAATGCTATTAAAGCAACAAATATTCTTTTTGGAAAATCAACTTCTGAAGATTTGAAAAAGTTAGATGAAAAAACGTTTTTAGATGTTTTTGAAGGAGTTCCTCAGGCAGAGGTTTTAAGAGAAGACATCGCCAATGGGTTAGACATGATTGGAGCTTTGGCAGCTAAAACGAGATTTTTGGGATCCAATGGGGAAGCACGTAGAGAGCTAAAACAAAACTCGATATCAGTAAATAAAGAAAAGGTAAAAGAAGACTATTTTATTACTGAGACTGATTTGATTAATAACAAGTTTGTTTTATTGCAACGTGGTAAGAAGAATTACTTTGTTTTAGTGGTTAAGTAGAAAATACTATTTTTTTAAAGTACCATTAAATTACATCCGCGAATATCGGAATGATCAAAACGACCTAAAATTTCGAAACTGTCATCTTGATGTATTTTACCCAAATCTTGAGTGGCAATAAATGAGCATGAATATATGTTGGCCAAATCAATAACATTTATTCCTCCTGTTTTTCCAGTGGAATGATAACTTAATGGGTCTTCAGGGTCTCTAACCAATACTTTCATCCATGGTGGGGTATTAAAAATTCCGTTTCCTTTAGAATATGCCTGAGATAAAAGTTCCGTCATACCATACTCAGAATGAATATTTACTACTCCAAATCCTTTTTTAAGTGTGTAATGCAGTTCTTCCCTAATCATTTCTTTACGGCGGCCTTTCATGCCCCCCGTTTCCATGATTATTACATTTTTTAGGTCAAGATTATATTCTTCAACAAAGTCTAAAAGTGCAAAAGATACTCCAATGAGTAATGTTTTAATATTACCTTTTTTAAGGGTTTCAAGTGTTTCCTTTAAATCGGATAGATCATTTAAATAAAAGCCACTTTCTTTGTGCTTGCTTTGAGCAATAAAATCGTTTGCCATATAAATCAGTGAGGATCCTTTTCTTTCCAAATATGATGGTAAAAGGGCTAGAACACAAAAGTCTTTTATAGGGCCATAAAAGGTTTCAAAACCTTTTAGATAACTTTTTTCGTACAATTCAATATTTTCAACATAATGTTTACTGACAATGCTACCCGTTGTTCCGCTACTGGTGAATATTGTTTGCGGTATTTCTGTGGTAGAAACAACTTTTTTGCTTTTATAAAAATCAATAGGAAGAAAGGGAATATCATGAACACCATTTATGTTTGAAGGTGTTTTTTTGAGGTGATTGCAAAATTCGCGATAAACAGTATTGTTTTTGTATTGAAAATTAAATGTTTCAAATACTTTGGACTCAAACTGAGCATTAGTTTTTATATTAAAAATACTATCTGTGTCCATCAATTGTCATATTGGGACAAAGGTAGCAATATGGAGGTAAAAGAGGAAAGGTTACTTTACAACTAATTTACGAGTGATGGATTTATTGTTTTCAATTACTTTAACTAGGTATACTCCTGGAACAAGTCTTGAAATATTTAACGCTTTCGCATAAATACGATCAGTGAGTACAATTTCTCCGAAAACATCATATACTGTAATATCTCTTGTAGAAGGGTTTTGCGAAGAAATATAAACAATACCATTAGCGACCGGATTTGGGTATAATTTAAACCCAGCAATATCATTGGTACCTAAAACAGAATCGTTTGTTGTTTCTTGAGCGGAAACAGCAATAGAAACTACCATAAGTAGGATTAAGTAGATTTGTTTCATTTAGTATTGATTTGGGATCAACAATATAAAAGTATAAAAACAAGTAATAGTAAGTCTAGAAATGTTGTGAAATTCGACAAAATGTAGGTTAACATTTTGATAGCGTGTCGTTTATCGATTTATTGAAGAAAAAAATCTAAACACTACTTAACAATAAGCTTTCTGGTGGCAACTTTGTCTTTTTCAAAAACGCGTAAAACATACACCCCAGAATCAAACTCTCTAAGATTTAATTCTTTGCCAATAATAGTTGTTTTTAAAACAGGAGTTCCTAATACATCGTAGATAATAATTTTCTTAGGAGCGTTATCTTTGGTTTGTATAAAAACTTTGTTATTGGTTACAGGGTTAGGATAGAGTTTAAACCCTACAATTTCTCCTTTTTTGGGAGTAGTTTGTCCAAAACTAAAAGAGAAAACCAATAAACATACTATTATGTAAAAGTGCTTCATACAGTTTGGTTAGCAAATTGCGTACCATAAAGATATTAAATCTGTGCTTTGAAAGGTTTTTCTCCATTGATATATTGTGAAAAGATCGATGAAATGCATAAAAATCGATGAAATGCACTTTTCAAGGGTGAAATTGCAATTTTATAAAATGCAGCACCTAACGGAAAGGATATTGTTCTATAGATAGAATTAGTTTTTTGTAAACAAAAATGCCCCGCAGTTGCGAGGCATTTTTTAATAAATGTTTTTAATATTATTTTGTCACAACAAAAGAAGGGTTAGCCCAATCAAATGCAGATAAATCTGCACCAACACCAGCTTTAGTTTCAACAGTGTTATCTGAAGGAATTGTAATTCCATCAGTAATATCAGTTACTGTACCTGTAATAGTGCTACCATCTTTGTCATCACCAACATTACCTTGAGCAGTAGCATTAGTAATTGTTAAAGAACCATCTCCTTTATCATCTTTAGTATCAATTCTGTTTCCAAAAGAAGCACTACCATAAGCAGCAAAAAGAATGTTGTTGATAGTTGCTTGAGTACCTCTTCTTATTTCAGCACCAGCTTTTAACTCAACATCAGGGTTAAGGTTTAATATGGTTACATCATTTAATGTTGGAGTAGATATTGGAGCAGCAGTTGCATCACTAGAGTTACTATCACCTTCAATACCTCTTGGGTCATCAGTAGCAGCATCAAAACCGTCATTACGAACACCAAAAGCATTAGTTATTGTTCCAGTATATCCACCAGTCCAGTCAAACATATCATCAGCTATGTTAGCACAGTAAACATTAGTTACATTAACAGAACCACCAAAGAACTCAATACCATCATCGTTACCATTGCTAACCACAATGTTGTTAACTACAGTACCGCTACCAACACCAAAGAAAGAAATTCCATTGAATTCTTGCTCACCGTTAATTTTAGCACCAGTATATTCAGCAATTACATAAGATAATTCACCAGAGTTATCGTTGTCTTCATTTCCACCGTAAAGTAAACCAGCAACCTCAGTTTGTACGTCAGTTCCTTTGTTAGAAGAAGCTTTACCAGCTAAAACAATACCACCCCAGTCACCAGCAGCAGGTGAAGAAGCGTCAGAAGTAAATTTAATAGGCATATCAGCAGTACCTTTAGCAATTAACTTAGCTCCTCTTTCAACAGCTAAGAAAACATCAGTTCTTCCACTTTTTGCTTTAACTACAGTACCTGGCTCTATTGTTAAAGTAACACCTTCTTTTACAGTTAAAGATCCAGTTAAGTTGTATTCAACAGAAGCTAATAAAATGCTGTTTTCAGTAATTTCACCAGATAGGTCAGCATCAGTAATTGACTTTGCAATTGATTTAGTCACAACAAAAGAAGGGTTAGCCCAATCAAATGCAGATAAATCTGCACCAACACCAGCTTTAGCTTCAACAGTGTTGTCAGCAGATACAGTGATACCATCAGTTACAATTTCTACGGTTCCGCTGATAGTGCTACCATCTTTGTCATCACCAACATTACCTTGAGCGAAAGCATTAGTAATTGTTAAAGAACCATCTCCTTTATCATCCTTAGTATCAATTCTGTTTCCAAAAGAAGCATCACCGTAAGCAGCGAAAAGAATGTTGTTAATAGTTGCTTGAGTACCTCTTCTTATTTCAGCACCAGCTTTTAACTCAACAGATGGATTAAGGTTTAATATGGTTACGTTGTTTAATGTTGGAGTAGATATTGGAGCAGCAGTTGCATCACTAGAGTTACTATCACCTTCAATACCTCTTGGGTCATCAGTAGCAGCATCAAAACCGTTATTACGAACACCAAAAGCATTAGTTATTGTTCCAGTATATCCACCAGTCCAGTCAAACATATCATCAGCTATGTTAGCACAGTAAACATTAGTTACATTAACAGAACCACCAAAGAATTCAATACCATCATCGTTACCATTGCTAACCACAATGTTGTTAACTACAGTACCGCTACCAACACCAAAGAAAGAAATTCCATTGAATTCTTGCTCACCGTTAATTTTAGCACCAGTATATTCAGCAATTACATAAGATAATTCACCAGAGTTATCGTTGTCTTCATTTCCACCGTAAAGTAAACCAGCAACCTCAGTTTGTACGTCAGTTCCTTTGTTAGAAGAAGCTTTACCAGCTAAAACAATACCACCCCAGTCACCCGCAGCAGGTGAAGAAGCGTCAGAAGTAAATTTAATAGGCATATCAGCAGTACCTTTAGCAATTAACTTAGCTCCTCTTTCAACAGCTAAGAAAACATCAGTTCTTCCACTTTTTGCTTTAATTACAGTACCTGGCTCTATTGTTAAAGTAACACCTTCTTTTACAGTTAAAGATCCAGTAAGGGTATATTCAGTTGCAGCTAATAATTTAGTATCTGTTGTTATATCTCCTTCTAAATCTTCAGCAGTATTATTACCAGGATTTGGCGGAGTAATTGTTCTATTGTCATCATCAGAAGAACATGACGCAACAACTATTGCTAATGCTAGTAATATAAATCCTTTAAGCTTTTTCATTTTCATTTTAAATTTGTTTAGTTTCTGCAAATTAAAGGCGCATGCCTTAACTTTTTTTTACCTGTATATTAGTATTATGTTAAGTATTTTAAGTAATGTTAAGTAATTGTATAATTGCTTTAATTGTAATAGATAGTGACTAAAAGTTGTACAATTAGAACTCCCTTAAATTAAAAAATCCCCCATATTTCAGGAGGATTTGTTTTATAAGTTAATTGATACACCAGCGGATAATGAAATTCCTTTTTTATAAGAATTCATTACAAGTTTCTCTGGAATATCTCTATATCTGTCAAAACTTGGATCCAATAGGTTCTTAGCATTAAATTTAAAAGATATTGTTTTGTTGAATTTATGACTGAAAACAAAATCTAAAGAAGGCGCAGCTTTTTCTATTATGTTTTCTTTAAAATTGGTTCCGATACTATAAACTTTGTCGCTTTGATAGTTAAAAACTAAAGAAGAAATTGTTTCTTTTTCTTCTTTATTAAATTTATAAGAAATATTTGCATTTACAGTAAATGGAGACGCTCCTTCTAGTTGTGAATTACTTCCAGTATAATTAAACAAAGTATTCTCAGTATTGAACTTTAACTCTGTTTTCATTATAGTTGCGTTTGCTCCGAAACTTAGATTTTTTCTATTTAAATCTTCATCTTCTGTATTTATAAGATCTAGTTTAGTCTCAACCTCTAATCCAAATACAGTAGCGTCTCCGGAGTTATCATAGGTGAAATCTCTTTCAATAGCAGAGTTACGTTCTAAACGGTTAATAGAGTTTTCAATAAGTTTTCCAAAGGCTCCCACAGCAAATACTTCGTTTGACTTTGGAAAAAACTCAAACTTAATTTCCGCATTATAATTGTCAGAAGGCAAAAGAGCAGGGTTTCCTGATTCCTGAAAGTTGATACCTTCATACGTGAAAGGAGCTATTTCTTTAAACTGTGGGTAGGTATATGTTAAACTACCAGAAGCTCTTAGGTTAACTTTTTCGTTAAGTTCATATTTTAAGTTTAAAGTGGGTAAAACGTAATCCTTATCTAAATCAATACTACTATTGCTTGAAAACCCTGGGAAACTAATATTGGTATCCCATGTTACGTTCATTTTAATATTCTCAGCTCTTAATCCCAAGTTGGCGGTAAATTTTTCTCCAAATTTGTAAACCGCATCTACGTATGCAGCATGGACAGTTTTTTCGGCATCGTATAGTTGAGGTAAAAAGGTTTCTGCATCGTCATTATTTCTTCCTCTTGAAGTTTCGACTCTAAAAACCCCATTGTCCAGGTTATTTTGGTTAAATAATTGGCTAGGATCGTTTACATCTACAAATGTAGTTCTTGGACTAGAAAAGTTATGGTCAAAGTAAATACCATCAAATTTTCTATCACTTATTATACCGTTATAACCCAAAGTTACTTTTCCTTTATTTTCGTATCTATCACCAAAGTATTTTATACCTACTAAATTTCCGGCGATATCCGTTTGAAAAAGGTTTCCGTAAAATCTGCTATTATCTCTTACTGCGTTTTGTGATATTCGAGTTGTATTGTTATCATTATTTATGATCAAAGTATTTTTTCTTCTATCTGGTTCGTCATTATAAATTGCGTTATAAGCTAGGGCAGCATTAACATCAATTGATTCACCAAATTTATTAGTGGAGTGCAGCTGATTAACAAACAATCTATTTTGTATTTCAGTCTGGAGTGTTAAGTTAACAAGTCTGTTGTCATCAGAATCTCTTCCTACATCATTTGTGGTTCCAAGAAAATCTTGAATTTTCTGATTGTTAGAATGAATAAATAAGTGGTTAAAACTTATTTTATGGTTGTTGTTAATTTTATATGCTATGTTAGCCATAGCCATTTTTGTTGCCTCGTAATCAAAAGTTTTTGTGCTAAACTGTGATCCAACATTTCCAACATCAACAATATTTTCTGAAATACCGTCTCTGTAACCATATTTATTATCAAACGACCCTGCTAAGAATATCCCTAGTGTACTTTCTTCAGAAAGCTGATATTTTTTTCCAAGATTGATAGACACTCCTAGGTTTGGATTTGCTGTGGTGCTTTCTGGAGTATAACTATTGTCAAAATTATAGATAGTTAAATCACGAATATTATGTTTAGTTTCATTGTTAACACCAATCCAATTTGCGCCATCAATTTCTTTAAAATCTTTAAATGTAGTTTGTGTATTTCCACCTGAGGATAAACCTATTTTTATTAATGATGATGAACCAGCTTCTTTGCTTACAATATTAATGTTGGCACCAGCAACATCTGAAGAGATGTCAGAAGTGAAAGCTTTTGTTATTTCAACGTTTTCTATGATATCTGTACCAAACAATGATAAAGCAATGTTTTTATCTCTAGGGTCGTTAGAAGGTAGAGGTAAGCCATTAAGTGTCGTGCTATTGTATCGATCACCTAGTCCTCTAACATATATTTTATTAGAACCTTCTTTTTTGTTAACTCCAGTAACCTTAGTAGTAGCTTCTGCAGCATTTGAAACAGCTTTTTTAGCCAATTCTTGAGCTCCAATAGCGGTTTTGATGGAAATTGCCTTTTTTTGATCTAACAATAATGCGGCTTCGGAATCTTTTCTTGTTGTAGTTGTGACTACAACTTCGTCCAAGGATACTCCTTGCGAAGCGCTTAGAGGAACATTTACAGAAGTCACTTTTCCAGATTCTACAGTTACATTAGGTATTTCTACCGTTTCGTAACCTAAATAACTATATACTACCGTATATACTCCTGGTTCTAGGTTTGCAATTTCATACAAACCATCAAAATCTGAGGTGGTACCTTTTGTAGTACCTTTAATTAAAACATTGGCAAAAGCTAAGGGCTCGTCATTGACCTCCTTATCTGTTAATTTACCAGCTATACTTCCTACTTCTTGCGCTTGCGTTACTATTGTCATTAATGTAAACAAGCAAACTAAAACTTTTTTCATCGACTTACTTTGTATTAAGCCGCAAAGAACGTTAGGGGTTGTAAAAGTCGAGTTACCCAAGTGTTAAACATTTATTGGTTTAATGTTACCTTATTGTTACTATATTAAATGAATGTTAAGCGCATCTGGTGTATAAGTATTATCTTTACATTTGGCTCAATTAAACTATATTAAATCCATGAAAAAGAAGGATATTAAAATACTATTAGTAGACGATGAGCAAGATATTTTAGAAATTATTAGTTACAACCTATCTTCTGAAGGATATCAAGTTTTTACAGCAAATAATGGAGTTGAGGGTGTTGCAAAGGCTAAAAAAAAGCAACCGCATTTAATAATTTTAGATGTAATGATGCCAGAAATGGATGGAATTGAAGCCTGTGAAATTATTAGAAAAACACCAGAATTAGAAAATTCTATAATTACCTTTTTAACTGCCCGTGGAGAAGATTATTCACAAGTTGCAGGTTTTGAGGCTGGAGCAGACGATTATATTACTAAACCAATAAAGCCAAAGGTTTTAGTTAGTAAAGTAAAAGCGCTTTTGAGACGTTTAAAAGAAGAAGATGGTTCTACCGAGGACATTGTTAAAGTAGGAGATATTGAAATTAATAGAGAGGAGTATAAAATTGTGAATAACGGTAAAGAAATTATATTACCGCGAAAAGAATTTGAGCTTTTAGCGTTACTTACTTCAAAACCTAGTAAAGTTTTTAAAAGAGAGGTTATTTTAGATAAGGTTTGGGGTAATGAGGTTGTTGTTGGAGGGCGTACAATTGATGTTCATATTAGAAAACTACGTGAAAAAATTGGTGATGACCATTTTAAAACTGTCAAAGGCGTAGGTTACAAGTTTGTTTTATAATGGCAATTAGGTTAAAAAGGTCTTATCGTTTTGCACTTCGTTCTTCAGTTTTAGTAACCTTTTTTTCCATTGTTTTATTAATTTGTCTTTTCCAGCTTTTCGGTATTGTCAACTGGCTTTTAATTGTAGTTTTTGCAATTTTAATTTTTGCAATTACCTTCACTATTATTCAGGTTAGAATAGAGCAGTTTATTTACCGAAGGATTAAAAAGATTTATGATGATGTTGCCCTTTTAGAGTCCACATCACTAACATCTGATCCTATTACTACTGATATGCGAACACTTACTACAGAGATAGAAAAGTTCGCAAAGGATAAAAAGATAGAGATTGATACGCTAAAAATTAGAGAAGAGTATCGAAAGGATTTTTTAGGAAACGTTTCTCACGAGCTTAAAACACCCCTTTTTACAGTTCAAGGATATATTTTAACACTGCTTGACGGTGCTTTGAAAGATCCAAACGTTAATAAAAAGTACCTTGAAAGAGCTGCAAAAGGTGTAGAGCGACTTATATATATCATTAAAGACCTAGATTTAATTACAAAGTTAGAGGTGGGAGACTTAAACCTTGAGATGGGTACTTTTGATATTATAGAGCTTATTCAAAATGTTTTTGATTTGCTAGAAATGAAAGCTAGTAAGAAAAAAATTGCTCTTACGTTTGATATGGATTATAAGGAACCCATTTATGTAAAGGGTGACGAAGAAAAGATACAGCAAGTACTTACCAATCTTATTGTAAACTCTATAAAATACGGTCATTCTAATGGAACAACAGAGGTGAGCGTGGAAAATTTAATTCAGAATAAAGTTATAGTGCGTGTGACAGATAATGGAGAAGGAATACAAAACGACCATATTCCTAGGTTGTTTGAACGTTTTTATAGAGTAGAAAAAAGTAGGAATAGACAAGTTGGAGGCTCGGGTCTAGGACTTTCTATTGTAAAACATATTATTGAGGCTCACGGAGAAAAAATATATGTAGAAAGTGTGGAACAGGTAGGTTCTGAGTTTTCTTTTACATTAGAAAAGAGTACTACTGAAATAGATATGTAAACAACTTTCATTTTCTTAGCTTTGCCTATTGAAAAATAACGATTTCGGTGGGAAGCAAGAACAAACTAAAACGATTTAAAGAGAACGATACATTTGCAAATGTAATTCAACCAACCAGAGAAGAAATTTGCGATAAAGTATTCCCTCATAAAGGTAATTGGCGCAAACATTTTGGAAATAATAACCCTATTGTTTTAGAACTAGGTTGTGGTAAGGGGGAATATACTGTAGGGTTGGCCAGACGTGATAAAAACAAAAATTATATTGGAATTGATATCAAAGGAGCACGTTTTTGGCGAGGAGCCAAAACAGCCTTAGAAGAAAATTTATCCAACGTTCTTTTTATTCGCACGCAAATAGAACTTATAGATTTGCTATTTGCAGAAAAGGAAGTTTCTGAAATTTGGATTACATTTCCTGACCCTCAAATAAAATATAAGCGTACAAAACATAGAATGACAAATGCTTTGTTTCTGGATAAGTATAAAAAAATTCTGCAATCAGACGGAACGGTAAATTTAAAAACCGACTCTGAATTTATGCATGGTTATACCCTTGGACTTTTACATGGTTTAGGAATGGAAGTGGTGTATGCCAATCATGATGTTTATAAAAATGAAGGGAGTCCAGAGGAAGTTCTTGAAATACATACTTTTTACGAAAATCAGTATCTTGAAAAAGAAAAACCAATTACCTACATCAAATTTAGACTAACCTAAGTTAATGGAACATTTGCTTATCCTTTTTTTTGCGACGTTTGCGGCTGCTTTTACTGCAAGTGCTTTTCCAGGTTTGCTGAACATGAATGCGGCCAAAACAAGCGTAGAAAAGGGTAAAACTAATGGGGTTATTTTTGGTTTTGGAGTGGCTACAATGGTTATGCTACAGGCATATATTGCTGTTTTAATTTCAAAATTCTTAGACAAAAACGCCGAGGTGGTTGATATGCTGTTAAAAATTGCCTTAGCCGTATTTGCTTTTTTTGCTATCTATTTTTTTTTCGCCGCAAGAAAGGGCAGACATAATGCTATTAAAAAAGTAAAAACTAGTAAAAAAAATAGCTTTTTTAAAGGAGCTTTGTTAGCTGCTTTAAATGTGCTGACCATACCATTTTATAGTGGACTTAATATAATGTGGAAAGCCTCTGGATGGATTAAGTTTGAAGCATCAGATATTGTTACGTTTATCTTTGGTGCGGGTTCAGGGACTTTTGCAATTATGTATATGTATGCTATTTATTTTAACAAGTTAGAAAAGAAAAACAATAGCTTTTCCTCTAATGCAAACTACATTATGTGCGGGCTAATGGTAGTACTTTTTATGATTACACTTTTCAGACTTTATTTTAAGTAATATGAAACCTGAAAACCAAAACTTTTTTGAAAAAGTATATGATGTTGCTCGTTTAATTCCATACGGAAGAGTAACTTCATATGGCGCTATAGCGAAATACTTAGGAGCTGCACGCAGTGCTCGAATGGTGGGTTGGGCAATGAATGGTTCTGGTTTAAAAGAAGATGTACCAGCGCATAGAGTAGTAAATAAAGCAGGAATTTTAACTGGGAAACATCATTTTGACGGAACCAACCTTATGCAGCAATTGTTAGAGAGCGAAGGTATTTTAGTCGTTGATAACCAAATTCAAAATTTAGAAAAACACTTTTGGGATCCTTTTAAAGAATTACAGTAGTTAAAAAATAAGTGTAAAAACAGTTTCTTCTCCAGAGATTACGTTTATTGTTCCTCCGTGCAGTCGCATAATGTGTTTAGATAAACTTAAACCAATACCAGTTCCATCATTTTTAGTAGTAAAGAATGGAATAAAAATTTCATTTAAAATTTCAGGAGGTATTCCTGAACCGTTATCTATAACCTGAATAATTTTTTTATTATCATTTGTAATACTGGCTATTAATTTAACACTGCCTGATTCCTTATTTTCAATAGATTGGAAAGCATTTTTAACCAGATTTATAAGAACCTGATTTATGAGTTTTTCGTCAACAAAAAGTTCTAAATCATTAGGTTCAACGGTTACCTCAAAATTTATTTTAGCGTTGGTAATGTCTAATAAACTTTTAACTTTTTTAAAAAGATGTTGCACAGAAACAGGCTCTTTATCTGGGGTTGGAACACTTAAAAAAGTACGATACGACTGTACAAAATCCATAAGATTTTCGCCCTGTTCTTTAATAACGTCTAAACCTTTTATGGTACTTTTTACTTGACCTTCAGTTAATTCTTCAATTTGTCTGGTACTACCGCCCACCTTAAAGAATTTGAGTATAGATTCTGATATTGAAGTTATGGGAGTAATTGTATTCATTATTTCATGAGTTAGTACCCGAATTAAACGAATCCATGAATCTGTTTCTTTTTTGTCTAACTCTTTGTGAATATCTTGAGCAACAACCAATAAAAGCTCTTCTTTGTCTAATACAATGGCTGTGGATTTAATGCTTAACTGAATTTTTTCACGCTCATTGGAAAACTGAAAAAGTTTGGTTTCAAAAGGTTGAATTTTAACAAACAATTCATGTAGTTCTGTGTTTACCTGAGAGAGTTGATTTATATGATTTAAGGGCTTGTAATTCAGTAATTTTTCCATCATTGGATTGGCAAACAAAATGTGACCTTTAGCGTTTAGCGTTAAAATTCCAATATTTGCTTGTTTAATAATTTCTTGATAGTATTTTTCCTGCGCTTCATTCTTTAAATGCACGTTTTGCATAATACTATTTAGCATATTAAGACTTACATGCAGCTCATTTAAAGTTTTTATATTTCCATGTTCAGGGAATCGTAATGTAAAATCTTCATTTTTTATCGATTTAAAAAAGTACGCTATTTTTTCATTGGTTTGATTTAAGTATTTGATTAACGCCCAAGTTTGAAAGCCAATAAATAGTAATGAAAATAAAGCAAAAACTATTTTATCTTGAGCATAAAATAACGCCATTATCGCAGCTGTTATGGTAATAACTATAACTTTTAAGACAAGCTTATAATAAAGATTTTTACTTATCATTCTTCTTTATTTTATTGTATAAAGTTTGTCTAGAAATCCCTAATTGATTCGCAGCAGCACTATAATTACCGTTGTGGTTGTCTAGTGCGTTGTTTATCATTAGGATTTCCATTTCTTCGAGAGTTTTTACCGAACTATTTGCGGATGTTGTTTGCACGGTATTTAAAAGAAAATCAGTTGGTTTTAATACGTTGTCTTCACATAAAATCACAGCCCTCTCAATAGTATGTTGTAGTTCTCGAATATTCCCTGGCCAATGGTATTCACCAAGTTTTTCAAGTGCCGAAGCATTAATTTTTAGCCCTTGCTTTCCATATTTATAACTAAATTTTTTAAGAAAAAAATCGGTTAAAACAACAACGTCATTTTCTCTTTCTTTCAGTGCTGGTACGTTAATATGTATAGTATTAATACGGTATAACAAATCTTCTCTAAAAAGCCCGTCAGCAACCATTTCTTCTAAGTTGCAATTTGTAGCACATACCAAGCGAATATCAACCGAAATGGGAGTGTTAGACCCTACTCTTACAATTGTTTTTTGCTGAATAGCAGAAAGTAATTTTGCCTGAGTTTGTAGAGATAAATTACCAATTTCATCTAAAAAAAGAGTACCACCATGAGCGGCCTCAAACTTTCCTGCTCGATCTTCTTTAGCATCGGTAAATGCGCCTTTGGTATGACCAAAAAGCTCGCTTTCAAAAAGATTTTCAGAAATTGCTCCCATATCTACTCCAATAAAAACTTCATTTTTTCGAGAAGAGACTCTATGAAGTTCACGAGCTATCAATTCTTTTCCAGTGCCATTTTCTCCTGTAATTAAGACATTAACATTGGTTTTTGCTACTTTGTGTGTAAGATTTAAAACCGTATTTATTGCCTTAGAGTTACCAATAATGTAATTTTTGTCTTGATTAATATGCTGTTTTAAATGCGTTTCTTTTTCTCTTAACAGCTGTATTTCTTGTTTTGATTTTTTTAATTGATACGCAGATTTTACAGTGGCTAGTAATTTTTCGTTATTCCATGGTTTTAAAATAAAGTCAGCAGCACCTTCTTTTAAAGCTTGTACAGCAAGTTCTACAGCTCCGTAAGCCGTCATCATAATTACAGAAACGTCTGGACTTTTTTTCATGATTTCCTTTAGCCAAAACAATCCTTCGTTACCAGAATTTATACCAGCAGAAAAATTCATGTCTAAAAGAATAATATCTATGTCCTTTAAATTTGGGTATGATGATATTTGGTTGGGGTTGGAAATGGAATCAACATTGTCATATTCAGAATGCAGAAGAATTTCAAGAGCACTTAGTACACTTTTGTTATCATCAATAATCAAAATTTTAGCAGCGGTCATAAAATATAAATTACGATTACTAAAACTACAAATTCAAGCAATACGGATATGTAAAATGTAAAAATATTAGACACTTATTGTACAACAATTTTACACTACGGTATGTGTATTATTACATGATTAATTGTAACACTCTGATTTTGAGCAATGTAAAATTGTGGCATGAAGGTAGTAAGTATTGTTGCAAATGAATATGAATTTTAAGGTTTTGAGGAAACTATGAATTTAAAAAATAAAGTACTTCTACTCTTATCGCTTTTTATGTTTGGAAGTATTTTTTCGCAAAAACGTTGGACTTTGGAAGATTGTGTTTCATATGCAATTACAAATAATTTAAACCTTAAGGATTTTGAGTTAACAACGGCTTCGGGTAAGGAAACATACAAACAATCATTTCGAGAAATGCTTCCCAGTGTATCTGGATTTTCTGATTACAATCTAACATTTGGTAGGTCAGAAGATCCTAATACAGGTGTTTTTGTAAACTCAGATTTTTTCTCTAACAACTACTCATTAAACGCGTCTTTAGATTTGTTTCAAGGGTTTCAAAAATTAAACAGTATAAAAGCGTCAAAATATTTGTACAAAGCAAATATGGAAGATGTAAAACGGCAAAAATTTTTATTGGCTTTTAGGGTAATGTCAGCGTTTTACGATATTCAATATTATGAAGGACTTTTGGCTATATCAAATAACAAGGTTGAAGTATCTAAAACCAATTTAGCACTTGTGAAAAAACAAATAGAATTGGGGATTAAGGCGGGAGCGGACATACATGAAGCAAAATCTACTTTACTTACTGATGAGCTTGAGGTAACCCAGAACAAAAATCTTTTACAAGAAGCAAAACTAAGGCTTATACAAGAGATTAATTTAGAAGGAGAAAGTACTATTGAAATTTATACGGAACTTTTAGGAGAGTATAAAAATGAGAATACGCCTAAGCAAAATACCGATTCAATTTTCACCTATGCAAAAGCGTTTTTACCAACTATTAAAGCACAAGAACATAGGGTAAAGGCTGCTAAAAAAGAAATGAAAGTGGCAAAAGGAGCACTATATCCATCGCTTAGATTATTTGCAGGAATTGGAACTGGATATTTTGAAACAAATACAAGTGAAGATACAAACGAGGTAATTCCTTTTAAAACGCAGATAGAGGATAATATGTCTAAGAGAGTTGGTGTATCGCTTAATGTACCAATAAGTGACAAATGGTCAAGACGTTCACGGGTAAAACAGCAAAAAATTGCTTATATGAGAGCAAATAATAATTTAAAAATACAGGAACAACAATTGTATCAAACCATACAGCAGTTGATACAAAGTAAAAATGCTTTAGCTGTTGAATATGAGCAAAGTTTTCAGCAAATGAATGCAGGTGAACAGACTTTTAAAATTGCCCAAAAAAAATATCAAAAAGGACTAATTAGTGCTTTAGATTTAAATCAGGCTAAAAATTTATTTGCAACCTCTCAAAACAAAAATTTGCAGGTAGGTTTATTGTTAAAAGTAAACAGTAGTACACTGGATTTTTATAGAGGGTTACCTGTGTTTAATATAAATATGAATAATTAAAATGGATATACAACTAGAAAAAAAGAAAGGATTAAAACCAAAGCATTACGGTTACATTGCAGTAGGGGTTTTGTTACTTTTTGTGTCATGGAAATTACTGTTTAATACCGCAGGAAATACCTTTAGAACGGAAAAAGATAAACTATCCATTGCAGCTGTAAGTGCCGGTAAATTTGATGATTATATAACCATAAATGGTTCTGTAGCTCCTATCTCAACTATTTACATGGATGCCTACGAAGGTGGTCGTGTTACAGAAAAGCTAATTGAGGAAGGTGCAATGGTAAAAAAAGGAGATATTATTTTAAAACTAGAGAATAGAAATTTATATGAACAAATATTAGCTAGTGAAAGTAATCTTGCTTTAAAACAAAATGACCTAAGATCTACCAAATTAACTTTTGACTCAAGACAGGTTGAAGGTAAAAAATCGCTTGCCAATACGGAGTATGACATGAATAGATTAAAGCGAAATTTTGAACAAAATGAGTCGCTTTATAAAGACGAACTAATTTCTAAAGAGGAGTATTTAATTACTAAAGAAGATTACGAATTGTCAAAAAAACAACTTCAAATTGTACGGGTACAAACTAGTCAAGATAATGCTTTACGAGAAACCTCTTTAAAAGAATTAGATGCAGATTTAGCACGTATGCAAAAAACACTTTCAATGGTTTACGAGCGTATTGACCATTTAAATGTTCGGGCTCCAGCAGACGGACAATTAGGGTTTTTAGATGCGGAAATAGGACAAAATATTGCACAAGGACAGCGTATTGGACAAATTAATGTTCTAACAGATTATAAAATTGAGGCTGATATTGACGAACATTATATTGATCGGGTTAAGAGAGATTTAAGTGCTACGCTAGAGCGCAATGGCAAAGAGTATAAGCTTAGATTACGAAAAGTATATCCAGAAGTTAGAAATGGTAAATTTAAGGTGGATCTTGTTTTTACAGAAAACAAACCAGAAACCATTAGGGCGGGTCAGACCTACAATATTAAATTACAATTAGGAGAATCTAATGATGCATTATTGTTACCAAAAGGAGGGTTTTTTCAAAGTACTGGTGGTCAATGGATTTTTGTAGTTGATGTTAATGGCGAAACAGCTATTAAACGGAATATCCGAATTGGAAAACAAAACTCAAGATATTATGAAATTTTGGAAGGCCTAGATAATGGAGAACAGGTAATAACATCTAATTACGATAGTTTCGGAGATGCAGACCGAATAGTGTTGAAGTAACTGTCACAAGTAAACATAAAAGATATCTTTTAATATATAAAATCAATCTAAAAAATGATACAGATACAAAATCTTAAAAAAAGTTTTAGAACCGAGGAGGTGGAAACTTTGGCTTTAAATGGAGTAAATCTGAAGGTCGAAAAAGGTGAGTTTGTTGCCATTATGGGACCATCTGGTTGTGGAAAATCTACCCTTTTAAATATTGTTGGAATGTTAGACAATCCAACTGATGGGTCATACAATTTTGCAGGCCATGAGGTTGGTCATCTTAAAGAAAATCAAAGAACCCAATTGCGAAAAGGGAATTTAGGTTTTGTTTTTCAAAGTTTTAATTTGATTGATGAGCTTACGGTTTATGAAAATGTGGAGCTACCACTTATTTATTTAAAAATGAATAAAAGCGAGCGTAAACAAAAAGTAATGGCGGTTTTAGAGCGTATGAAAATTGCGCATAGAGAAAAACATTTTCCACAACAACTTTCTGGGGGACAACAACAGCGTGTAGCAATTGCTAGAGCTGTAGTAACTAATCCAAAACTCATATTAGCAGATGAGCCTACAGGTAACTTAGATTCTAAAAACGGAATTGAGGTAATGAACCTTTTAACAGAGCTAAATCAAGAAGGAGCAACTATTGTTATGGTTACCCATTCCGATAGAGATTCACATTACGCGCATAGAGTAATTAATTTGTTTGATGGGCAAATTGTAACAGAAAGCAAAAATAGAGCAATTGGAGCAATGGTATAGGGCGCAGTTTATTTATCAATCTTAATCATTAATCAGGAAACGGACAATCATGATTAAAAATTATTTAAAAATCGCTTGGCGAAACATTATAAAAAGAAAATTGTTTGCTACCATAAATGTACTAGGGTTGGCACTAGGTTTTGGAAGTAGCATTTTAATTTACATGTTTTTAAACTACAATTTGTCTTTTGATAATTTTCATAATAATGAAGACCGTATTTATAGGATAAACACGGAAGAGCATAGAGGGGGAGATGTGCAGTATATGCCAAGTGTACCTCCAGGGTTGGCTAAAGTTTTTAGAGAAGATTATAACTATGCCGAAAAAGTTGCAAAAATTTGTGATAGGGAGGAAATGATTATTGATTTTGAGCAGAAAGGAGTTGTTAAGAAGTTTAAAGAAGATGTTTATTTTGTAGAAGAAGATTTTTTCCAAATTTTTACTTTTCCACTTCTTCATGGTGGAGACAAAGTTTCGTTGTCAGCTCCAAATACGGCAGTTGTTACTGAGGACCAAGCTATAAAAATGTTTGGCAAAACAGATGTTGTGGGCAAGACCTTTGTTCTTGAAAACGATAAAATTATTAAGATTACGGGAGTATTGCAAAACATACCTAAAGCTTCGTTCTTAGAACATGAGCTTTTTATATCGTTTGTTAATTTAGAAGATTTCTTTGAATTTGCAGCTCGTGAAACTTGGAACGGAATGACAAGTAATTTAAAGACTTATGGTCTTTTGCACCCAAACCAAGATATATCCGCTATAGAAACAGCAATAGGGAAACTACCTAAAAAGCACAGGCCAACTAGTAAAAACAAACATGAATATAAGCTACAGCCATTATCTGACATTCATTTTAACTCAGATTATGGCGGACTTAATCCTGTTTTACCAGTAATCTTTGGTATAGTGGGACTTTTTTTAATTGTAATAGCAAGTATTAATTTTATTAATATTTCTACAGCTCAAGCCTTTTACCGTTCTAAAGAAATTGGAATTAGAAAAGTGTTAGGTAGCTTTAAACAGCACCTTTTTTGGCAGTTTATGTCCGAAACTTTTATTATTAGTCTCTTTGCCTTAGGAATAGGGTTTTTATTTGCGTTTTTGTTTTTGCCATCATTTAACAACCTTTTTGAAATTGAGTTATCTTTTAAAGATTTATTGAGTCTCCAATTTTTTGGTTTTTTAACTGTAATTCTCTTGTTGGTTTCTTTTTTGTCAGGGAGTTATCCTGGAATTTTAATGAGTAGAATTATTCCGGTGCTGGCCCTTAAAGGAAAACTAAATCATAATGATACTGGCGGGGCTAGTACCCGTAAAATATTAGTTGTTGCCCAATTTACAATATCAATTATTCTTATCGCGAGTACAATTATAATTTCAAGACAAATAGATTATGCAGTAAATACAGATTTAGGCTTTGACAAAAATTTTATTACAATGCTTCCCATTCCAAGAGACATAGGGGAAGATAAACTGTATAGTCTTAAAAACCGTTTACAACAAATTCCAGGAGTAGAGAATATAACAGGTTGTTTGAGTAGCCCAGGAGGTTCTCAAAGTATATGGAGTGCAAATATTAGATATAATAACCGACCAGAAGATGAGGAATTTAGCATTTTATCAAAGCTTGGTGATGAAGATTACATTAAAACGTTTGATTTAGAGCTGGTTGAAGGAAGGAATTTTTTTAAAAGAGATTCTATTGATGAGGTTATTGTAAATGAAAAATTAGGAGAAAAGTTAGGGTTGAGTTCGTCTCATGAACTAATTGGTAAACAAGTTAAATTAAATGGGAATTCTATAAATGCCACTATTGTTGGCGTGGTTAAAAACTTTCACGATAATAATTTTACTGAAGGGATAAGTCCAATGTATATAGCTCCACAAACCAAATTTTATAGCGAGTTTGCTTTGAAAATTAATAGTCAAAACTCAAATGAAATCATCGCAAAAGTAAAAGAAAAATGGTCCGAAACTTTTGAAGAATATATTTTTGAACATAGATTTTTAGATGAACGAATTGCAGAACAATATGAGACTGAGCAGCGGTATTTGTCACTTTCAAAAATCTTTTCAGGATTAGCTATTCTAATAGGCTGTTTGGGTCTTTATGGATTAATTCTATTCTTCGTAGGGCAGCGAACTAAAGAGATAGGCGTTAGAAAAGTTTTAGGCAGTAATATTGGTAATATTCTGGTTTTATTCTCTAAAGATTTTATAAAACTAATTGCAATTTCAGGACTTATTGCCACCCCGATTACATGGTATTTTATGGAGCAATGGTTAAAAGGTTATGCCTTTAGAACCCAAATACTGTGGTGGTATTTTATAGTAGCAATAGTTGCGGTAATAGTAATAACCTTAATTACAATTAGCTATCAAACTCTGAAGGTAGCAACTACGAGTCCTGTAAAAAGTTTACGGTCGGAATGAAACATCATCAATTAAAAATAGATAGTCATGGTTAAAAATCACTTTAAGATTGCTTGGCGGAATTTAACAAAAAGAAAAATATTTACAATCATAAATGTTTTAGGACTAGCTATTGGTTTTGGAGGCAGTGTTATTATTTATCTTTTTATAAATCACCATCTTTCTTTTGAGAAGTTTCATGCAAATTCTGATAGAATATATAGAATAGACACCGAAGAAACAAGAGGAACAGTTAATCACATTGCAAGTGTACCTCCTGGTTTGGCAAATAGTTTAAAAGAGGATTACGATTATACAGAAAAGGTAGCCAAAATCGTTTGGAAAGAAAATTTAATACTAGATGTAACTGAAGATGGAAATAAGAGAAAATACAAAGAAAACGTTGCTTTTGTAGAAGAAGACTTCTTTCATATTTTTAGCTTTCCTCTGGTAAATGGTGATGCTAAACCAACGCTCTCTAATCCAAATACGGCTTTAATTACGGAAAAAAAGGCACTTACCATGTTTGGAAAGAAAGATGTTGTAGGTCATGTTTTTACCCTAGAGAATGATAAACTCATAGAAATAGTTGGTGTTCTAAAAGATTTACCTAAAACAACATTTTTAACTTCTGATGTTTTTATTGCCTTTGAAAATTTGTCTCATATTAGTGAGTTTGAAGCAGGTGAAAGCTGGTATGGTGTAACAGGAAGCCTCAAATGCTTTGCACTTTTAAAACCTAATCAGCAAAAAGAAACTCTGGAAACAGCTCTTTTAGAATTACCTAAAAAGTACAGATCAAAAGATCCAACAACGAAACATGTTTATAAATTACATGCCATAAAAGATATTCACTTTATTGTAGATTATGGAGGGATGGATTCTACGTTTTTGATTCTATTTGGAATAATTGGGTTGTTTTTAATTGCAATCGCTGTCATTAATTTTATTAACATCTCAACAGCATTATCTACTTACCGTTCTAAAGAAATTGGTATACGTAAAGTGCTAGGGAGTGTTAAGCAACATTTGTTTTGGCAATTTATTGTCGAAACCTTTTTAATCAGTTTAATGGCGACACTATTAGGGTTATTAATGGCAGCCATTTTTCTTCCATCTTTTAATGCCTTGTTTGACATTGAATTGTCTTTAAAAGATCTTTTAAATGTTCAGTTTTTTGGAATATTTGTCCTGCTTTTGGGGGCGATAACTTTTTTGTCGGGATCTTATCCTGGTATTTTAATGTCCCGTATTTTACCTGTATTAGCTTTAAAAGGAACATTTTTTCAAAAGCGAACAAGAGGAATGTCAACACGAAAAGTTTTGATAGTAGTGCAGTTTTCAATTTCCATAATACTTATAGTTGCTACAATAGTAATATCTAAACAAATAGATTATGCTGTTAACAGCGATTTAGGGTTTGATAAAGAATCAGTTGTTATGCTTAGTCTTCCCGAAAAGATGGGCAATGTAAACCAAAAAAGTTTAAAAGAACGATTTAAAAATATTTTAGGAGTTAAAGATGCATCCATGTCTTTAAGCAGTCCTAGTGCTGCAACAAGTAATTGGTATTCCATGGCTCGTTACGATGATGCGCCAGAGGAAGAAGGTTTTCAGATTTCACTAAAACCTGGTGATGAGGATTATTTAAAACTATATAATATTTCTCTTGTTGCTGGGAGAAACTTTTTGACAAAAGAACATCCGGATGAAATGATTGTAAACGAGGAATTAGTAAAAAAAATTGGGGTTACCCCAGAGGCTATTTTAGGAAAAAAATTAAGTATTTACGGGGTGTCTTCCGATATAGTAGTAGGGGTAGTTAAGAATTTTCATAGTCAAAAATTCACCGAAAAAATAACTCCGATTGTAATTACTCCACATAGGGAATTGTATAATGAAATATCGCTAAAAATAAATCATGGAGATACTAGAAAAACCTTAGAACTTATTGATAAGGAATGGTCTCAAACGTTCCCAAACCGTATTTTTGAATACCGTTTTTTAGACGATAGTATTGCTCGACAATATAGAACAGAACAACGTTATCTTTTTCTTTCAAAAGTGTTTTCTGGTTTAGCCATTTTAATAGGTTGTTTAGGCATTTATGGACTTATACTCTTTTTTGTGAATCAGCGCATCAAAGAAATTGGAATTAGAAAAGTCCTCGGTAGTAAGGTAAGTGATATCCTTGGCTTGTTTTCTATTGATTTTATTAAACTCATTTTAATTGCAGGTGCTATTGCTACACCTCTAGCATGGTATATAGTAGAACAATGGTTACAGGGCTATGCCTTTAGAACTCAAATACAGTGGTGGTATTTTGTGATTGCAATAGGCACTGTTATGTTGATTACACTCATAACTATTAGTTATCAAACAGTCATGGCTGCGGTTGCTAATCCTATGAAAAGTTTACGTTCAGAATAAAACATTATCGATTAAAAAACAAACAATCATGATACGCAACTATTTTAAAATTGCATGGCGAAATTTAATTAGAAATAAGAGTTTTTCTTTTATTAATATCGTTGGTCTTTCTTTAGGTTTAGCCAGTAGTATCTTTATTTTTATATGGGTAAAAGATGAACGAGCGATAGATACCTTTCATGAAAATGGAGAACAATTATATGTCGTCACAAGTAGAGAGTATACAGGTAATGAAATTTTTGATTCCTATGACACGCCTGGTTTATTAGCAGAAGAACTAAAAGATAAAATCCCTGAAATAGAATATGGATGTAATATAGGTTGGAATAGTTATCATACATTTTCTGCAAACGAGAAAACATTAAAATTAAAAGGAAATTATGCTGGTGCAGATTTTTTTAGCATGTTTTCTTATCCGTTATTAATTGGTTCAAAAGAAACAATTTTAAAATCTCCAGAAAGTATTGCTATATCTAAAAAAATGGCTGTTTCTCTGTTTGGAAGTATAGAAAATGCTATAGATAAAACTATAAAATTTGAAAACTATATAGACTTACAAATAACTGGCGTATTTGATGATTTAAAGAATAACGTTTCAGAAAAATTTGAATATATCATTAATTGGAATCTTTTTATTAAAAGAAATTCATGGATTAATGATTGGGGAAATAGTGGTCCTACTTCTTACATTCAGTTAAAAGCAGGTGTTACTTCAGAAATTGTATCACCCAAAATTAAAAGTTTTATTTCTAATTATGATAAAGATTATTCTGAGGACGATAAATTAGAATTAGGTTTACAACGCTTTAATGAGGCATACCTATATTCAAAATTTGAAAATGGAATCCCTAGTAAAGGAAGAATAGAATATGTTAACTTATTCAGTATCATCGCTGTTTTTATACTTCTTATAGCATGTATAAATTTTGTAAATCTTAGCACAGCATTATCAATAAAAAAAGCTAAAGAAATAGGAGTACGTAAAGTTATTGGCGCCAAACAACCAGAGCTAATTAAACAATTTTTAGCAGAAACATTAATATTTACAACTATTGCTATTTTTATCTCGTTACTATTAGTAGCTCTTTTATTACCTGCGTTTAATGATTTAACTAGCAAACAAATTAGTTCTCCGTTTATAAACGAAACTTTTTGGCTAAATATTCTTGGGCTTACTATTATTACCGCACTAATTGCCGGAAGCTATCCAGCTTTTTTACTCTCTTCTTTTAAACCCATTTCTGTTTTAAAAACAAATATTGTTTTAAACCCAAAATCTGGTTTTTTAAGAAAAGGACTTGTTGTTTTTCAATTTGTATTATCAATACTGTTTATAATTGGAGTAATTGTTATCTCTAAACAGATAAACTTTATACAAACTAAAAATATAGGTTACGATAAAGAGAATCTCGTTTATATTCCAACAACAGGTAATATTGAGGCTAAATTTGATGTATTTAAGAATAAAGGTCTAGAAATATCAGGAGTAAATAATATTAGCATAATGTCTTATAGACCTGTGGGACTTGATAATACTACTTCTAGTGTCGATTGGTTGAAAAAAGCTCCTAATACTAAAATTAGTTTTACACCGCTTGCTGTTGGTTATGATTTTATAAAAACAATACAAGCAGATTTGCTACATGGCAGGGACTTTTCGCTAAATTTTTCAGATACAGATAATTATATTATTAATGAAACTGCACTAAAAAAAATAGGGTATAAAAACCCTATTGGAATGCCATTAACATTTTGGGGCAAAAAAGGTACTATTGTTGGTGTTGTAAAAGATTTTCATTTTAACTCTTTACATGTTCCCATTGCTCCTTTGGTAATTCGAATGTCTCATAATAATGAAGGCTATGCCATAGTACGTATTCAGTCAGATAATATACAAATAGCTTTAGAAGGTTTAAAGAAGCTATATGAACAGCTAAATCCTAATTTCCCATTTGCACATCAATTTGCTAATGAAGAATATGATCTTTTATATAAAAGTGAACAAGTTGTTCATACCCTTTCTAATTACTTTGCTTTTCTAGCCATATTCATCTCTTGTTTAGGTTTATTAGGTGCTGTGTTATTTACTGCAGAGCAACGAAAACGAGAAATAGGTATTAGAAAAGTATTAGGAGCTAACATTGCTATACTAATAAAGCTAATAACTAAAGATTTTTTAATTATGGTAAGCATTGCCTTTGTAATTACAATACCAATTGCCTGGTTTATAATGCAAAACTGGTTAGAAAATTTTGAATATAAGGTTACTGTTAATTGGCCTATTGTTTTTGCTATTGCCGGTGCATGTGTTTTTATAACAGCGTTGTTAACTATGAGTTTTCAAGCCATAAAAACAGCTGTAGCTAACCCGGTAAAAAGTTTAAGAACAGAATAAAACATCATCGATTAAAAAAAGGACAACCATGTTTAAAAACTATTTAAAAATCGCTTGGCGAAACCTTCGAAAAAACAAGGTCTATTTTTTTATAAATATTCTAGGTTTGTCTATCGCCCTTACAGTATCATTTCTATTGCTCTTGTGGGTATATGATGAATATAAGATGGACAAGTTTCATGTGAACAATGATCAACTTTATCAGGTTAAACGTACGGTACCATTAGAAAAAGGAATTTTAGATGTATACGAGACCGTACCATATCAATTGTTAAGAACTGCCAAAGAACAGTTGCCAGAAATAGAAAGTTATATTGTGTTAGGTCGTAGTTTTGATGATAACCTAAGGGTTAACAATGTTGATTTTAGAGCGGCAGGAACGTTTACGAATGCGGATTTTTTTAAAAGTTTTTCCTTCCCGATTGTTCATGGTGATATTTCACAGTTAGATAGTAAGCCTGAGGCTATTGCAATATCGGAAAGTCTTGCTCTTAAGATTTGGGGTGTAAATTGGAAAAAAGAGGCAATAAATAGTCCTTTGCAAATACTTGAAATTGGAAATTTCACTGTGGAAGCTGTTTATAAAGACTTTCCAAAAAATTCCTCTATTCAAAATGATTTTTACTATAGTTTTAATGGGTATTTAAAGAAGAATGATTGGATGCTTGAATGGGGAAATAGAGGTATGCAAGGTGCCTTTCTTCTTCAAAAGGGTACAGATGCTAATAAAGTTGCAGATAAAGTTCAAGCTCTATTTCAAGCTAATGTTGAGGGGGATAATAAAGAGGGTAGTTTTTTACAAAAATTTTCCAATAACTATTTGTATGGTAAGTATAATGAAAAGGCAGAAGTTGCTGGTGGACGTATTGAATATGTGAGGATTTTTATGATTGCAGCAATCTTTTTGCTATTAATTTCATGCATTAATTTTGTTAATCTTTCCACGGCATATGCAACCAAAAGAGCTGGTGAGATTGGTGTTCGAAAAGTAAATGGTGCTGGAAAGAAAACGTTGATTAGACAGTTTCTTACTGAAACAGCCCTTGTAACATTTATATCTTTTGTATTAGCATATGGTTTGGCTTGGTTGTTACTACCCAGCGTTAATGAATTTGTTGGAAAAAAATTAGATATCGGAATTACGCAACCTATCGTTTGGTTATGTATTGCCATTATTTTTGTTTTAATCACTATACTTTCTGGAGTTTATCCTGCAGTCGTCATCTCTTCGTTTAAAACTATTGATGCCTTGAAAGGGAAAACGCAGGAAAAAAGAAACACAATTTCCTTTAGAAAAGGATTGGTTGTATTACAATTTGGATTAGCTATTTTACTTATGGTTGCGGCGATTATAGTAAAGTTACAGGTTAAGTATATCAACGAAAAAGATTTGGGTATTGCTAAAAACCACATTGTCTCAACCCATCAAGATGAGGAGCTTACCGAAAAATATGAAGTCCTCAGAAACCAACTAATTGCTTCAGATGCTATAGAGGATGTCACTTTGGCTGGTCCATTTCCACTGGATATAGGAGCCTCCACAAGTGGTGTTAGTTGGTCTGGAAAGGCAAAAGAACAACAAAACATAGAATTTTCTTTGCTATGGACTGCGTCTAATTTCCCCAAGGTTTTTGAAATTGCGTTGGACAAGGGTAGATATTATCCAGAAGGAAGTAAAGACACCGTGAATATTGTAATTAATCAGAAAGCGGTTGATATAATGGGACTTTCAAATCCAGTTGGTAAAACTATTGAAGTTTGGGGTACGCAACGACAAATTATTGGAGTGTTGAAAGACTTTCATAATAGATCACTTTATGAAGCTATACAACCTTCGATTTTCTTTTTAGACCCAACAGATGCGGGAACAATGTTTATCAAACTAAAAGCAGATGGCACTAAAAGAGGATTGGCACATATTCATTCAACTTTTGAAAAAATTTTACCAGACACTCCGCTTCACCTTGATTTTGTAGACGAGGAGTATGCTAAGAAGTATAAAAGTGAAACTTTAACTAGCGTACTTACATATTATTTTGCCTTTGTTTCTATCCTTGTTTCCTGTCTAGGTCTTTTTGGTTTAGCGACGTTTATAGCTAAACAACGTACTAAGGAAATCGGAATTCGAAAAGTATTAGGTGCTAGCGTAAGTGGTATCACAACCTTAATATCTGTAGATTTTTTAAAGTTAGTAGGGCTGGCCATTTTGATAGCCTTACCTCTGGCATATTATTTAATGAGTGGATGGCTTGAGGGTTTCGCCTATAGAATAGAAATATCATGGTGGGTTTTTCTTAGTACAGCCTTTTTAACCATACTTATAGCTTTTTTAACTATTGGTTTTCAGGCCATCAAGGCGGCTATGACAGAACCAGTAAAAAGTTTACGTTCAGAATAATCATCAATCATAAATAACATCAATCATGTTTAAAAACTATTTAAAAATCGCCTGGAGAAACCTTCGAAAAAATAAAGGATATTCCATTATCAATATTGGAGGATTAGCACTGGGAATGGCAGTGGCTCTTATTATTGGACTTTGGATGTATGATGAGTTAACTAGAGATAGTTATTTTCATAGTAAGGATAAAATAGCACAGGTCTATCAATCACAGACATTTAATGGCAGAACCGGTACTGGACCTGCCATACCGTTACCTCTTGAGCCTGCCTTGCGAGATGGGTATGCGGACAATTTTAAACACTTAATGATGGCATCTTGGACTCAAGATAGTTATATCAAGTATAAAGAAAATAGTATTTCGCGACCAGGGAATTATATGCAACCTGTAGCGCCCGAATTGTTAAACTTAGAGATTCTTAAAGGTGAAAAAGATGGGCTTAGAGAAATCAATTCTATTATGATTTCAAAATCTACCGCAGATGCATTATTCGGTAAAGAAGATCCTATAGGAAAGATACTCAAAATTAGTAATGAGTATGATTTAAACGTAACAGCAGTTTATCAGGATATTCCTTTTAACAACACTTTTAATGACACGGATTATATAATTCCATGGGATAATTATGTTGCGAACAGGGAATGGGTGAAAAGTTCTTTAGATACTTGGGGGAATAACTCTTTTCAGATGTTTGTTCAGTTAACCGAAAACGCAGACATGGAAACGGTTTCTGAAATAATTCGAAATGTAAAAAAAGACCTTAATGAAGATACGGTAGAATTTAATCCTCAATTGTTTCTTTTACCTATGGAAGATTGGTATTTGCGTAATAATTTTGAGGAAGGTAAACAAGTTGGAGGGCGTATAAAGTATGTTTGGCTTTTTGGTATTATTGGTGTTTTTGTACTCTTATTGGCGTGTATTAATTTTATGAATCTAAGTACAGCGCGTTCTGAAAAACGGGCTAAAGAAGTAGGCGTTAGAAAGTCTATTGGTTCACGAAAAGGACAACTTATAAATCAATTTTTGAGTGAATCCTTTTTGGTAGTGTTGTTTGCTTATGTTGTTGCTGTTGGTATTGTACTTCTGTCCTTGGACGGATTTAACGAGTTGGCAAGTAAACAAATTGCTTTTCCATGGGGAATTGGTGCGTTTTGGTTGATTTCGATTGTTTTTATACTATTCACGGCTCTATTAGCTGGTAGTTATCCTGCTTTATACCTTTCTTCATTTAAACCTGTCGATGTATTGAAAGGTACGTTCAAGGCTGGAAAATATGCGGGTTTGCCAAGAAAAATACTAGTGGTTTTACAATTTACGGTTTCGGTAGCTTTTATTATTGGAACAGTAATAGTGATGCAGCAAATAAATCATGCTAAAAATAGACCAATTGGTTATGATAGAAGCGGATTGGTGCAAATACCAACATGGTCAGCTGATTTTCAAGGAAAGACAGATGTAATGCGCGAACAGTTCATAAAATCTGGAGCCGTTATAGCAATGGCTACATCTAGTAGTCCAACAACACAGGTTTGGTCTAATAGAAGTGGTTTTACATGGGAAGGAAAGCCTGATGGATTTCAAGAAGATTTCGCATGGACTGAGGTATCAGCTGAATATGCTTCTACTTTAGATTTGAAAATTGTTCAAGGAAGAGATTTTTCTAGAGATATGGCGTCCGATTCCCTAGGGATTTTGATTAACGAAACTGCAGTTAAATACATGGGGATTGAGAATCCGGTAGGGACTATTATTCGTGATTCAAACGAAGAGAATCCTGGTCCGCCTATGAAAATTCTCGGGGTGGTCGAAGATATTATAGCACAGTCACCTTATGAACCAGTTAAACAAGCCTGGTATGTATATGATCGTGATAATAATTTTAGCTATTACAATTTACGTTTGAACCCTGCGCAAAGTGCTAAACAAAATCTTGCAATTGTTGAACGAGTGTTCAAAGAAAACTTTCCTGCAATCCCTTTTCAATATGATTTTGTAGATGATAAATATGCCGAAAAATTTGCTGCTGAACAGCGTATTGGTACTCTCTCAGGAATTTTTACCGCTTTGGCTATTTTAATAAGCTGTCTAGGGTTGTTTGGTTTAACCTCTTTTGTTGCCGAACAACGAACCAAAGAAATCGGCGTGCGAAAAGTATTGGGCGCAACGGTTTTTAATGTCTGGAATATGCTTTCAAAAGACTTTTTAAAATTAGTCACTATTTCATGTTTTATCGCCATACCCATTGCCTATTATGTAATGAATGGTTGGCTTCAAGAATATCCGTATCGCGTAATTCTTAAATGGTGGATTTTTGCTTTAGCTGTTTTTGGAGCAATGGGAGTAACAGTTTTAACGGTAAGTTTTCAAGCCATTAAGGCGGCAAAGGCGAATCCTGTTAAAAGTTTACGAACGGAATAAATCATCATTAACCAATACATAGACAAACATGATTAAAAATTATATAAAACTCGCATGGCGAAGTATTAAAAAGGACAAACTATTTACTATTGTCAAAATTGGTGGTTTCTCTATTGGTATTGCCGCTTGTTTATTAATAGCTCTGTTTATTGGTAATGAATTAAAATATGACCAGCATTACCAAAATAAAAAACACATATACAGAGTGGTTATGCAAGGGCAAATGAATGGTGAAACTTTAAAAAGCACACATTTTCAATTACCCTTTGCAGGCGCTTTACAGTCGGATTTTCCAGAAATTATAAGGGCTGGTAAGATAAACACTATAAAAATATTTGGTGCAGGAAAAAGAGGAATGCGCTTAAATGGAGAAACACAAAACGTTTTTGAAGAGGGTTTTGTTCTTGCCGATCAAGAGGCGTTTGATATTTTAGAATTTGAATTAGAGAAAGGTAATCCTAAAGAAGCTTTAAAAAACCCTAGAAGTATTATTATTTCTAAATCAAAAGCAGAAAAACACTTTGCCAACGAAAAAGCTTTAGGGCAAACAATTTTTTTAGATAATAATACTACAAAACCCTATACTATTACCGGGGTTATGAAAGACGTTCCTAAAAACTCACATTTAGAGGTTAATTTTCTTCTTTCCATAGATGATATCAATATGAGTTGGACCAACCAAAACTACTTTACTTACGTCTTGGTAGATCCAAACACAAACATTCAATTGTTGGAAGAAAAGATGGTTTCAATTATGGAAAAATATATTATTCCAGCACAACTAAATAGAGGTCGTGCTCCTGACTTTATTGATATTTTAAAAACTGTAGAATATAAGCTTCAGCCTATAACAGATATCCATTTAAAGTCGGATTTAAAAATGCAAGATGGTTTAAAGCATGGGGATATTAGATTTGTTTGGTTATTTGCTGCTATTGCATGCTTTGTTTTGATACTAGCAATTATAAATTTCATTAATCTTTCAACAGCAAAGTCTGCTAATAAAGCTAAAGAAGTAGGACTCAGAAAAACCGTTGGAGCTTTTAAAAATAACCTTGTAACTCAATTTTTAACGGAATCTATACTATTCAGTGTAATTTCACATACTCTAGGTGTTCTTATCGCTTGGGTATTACTTCCTAGTTTTAATAACATTGCCACCAAAACTATTGAAATGCCATGGAATACAATGTGGTTTCTCCCCTCGCTTTTGATTTCTTCATTGTTTGTGGGTAGTATGGCTGGGTTGTATCCTGCATTCTATTTGTCATCGTTTAAACCTGTAAATGTTTTAAAAGGCAGTTTAAGCGTTGGAAGCAAAAGTGGAAAGTTAAGAAGTGGGTTAGTTATTTTTCAATTTACCACTTCTATAATCCTAATAATCGGAACGTTGATTATTTATAAACAAATGGATTTCATTCTTAAAAAAGAATTAGGGTATAATAAGGAACAAATTGTTGTTTTAGAAGGGACCAATGTTCTTGGAGAAAAAACGGAATCTTTTAAAGAACAGCTCTTAAAAATCTCACAGGTAAAAAATGTAACCGTAACAAACTATTTACCTATTGATGGAGGTAGCAGAAATGGAAATACCTTTAGAAAGGTTGAGGAAGGAAATGAAGGTAGGGGAATTCCTGGACAAATATGGAAAGTAGATTACGATTACATCAAAACACTAGGAATTCGGCTCAAAGAGGGTCGTGACTTTTCAAAGGAATACACTTCAGATGCTCTAAATTCTATTATTATTAATTCTCAAATGTCGAAGGAACTAGGTTTTACTAATCCTATAGGAAAAAAACTAGATAATAATGGTCAGCTTTTTACGATTACTGGGGTAGTTGAAGATTTTCATTTTAAATCTTTAAAAGAAAACATCTCTGCTTTATCACTTGTTATTGGTAAGGATATTGGAGCGATATCAGTAAAACTTGAAAAAGGTAATATAAATGAAGCCTTGGCATCTATAGAAACTACTTGGAATAAAAATGTACCGAATCAAACTATTAATTATAAATTTTTAGATCAAGAATTTACCCAAATGCATGCAGATGTTCAGCGGATGGGAAAAATATTTAACAGTTTCTCTTTATTTGCTGTTTTTGTTGCTTGTTTAGGTCTTTTTGCACTCTCCGCCTTTATGGTGGAACAACGTAAAAAAGAAATAAGCATACGTTTAGTTTTAGGAGCTCCTTTTAGGAGTATTTACGAGTTGCTTACTCTTGATTTTATCAAGTTGATTCTTGTTTCCATTTGTATTGCTATACCTATTGGTTGGTATGTTATGAGCCGCTGGCTACAGGACTTTGCTTATCGTATTGTAATTGGATGGGAAGTATTTTTAATGGCTGGATTTATTGCTTTTGGTGTTGCTATTTTAACAATAAGCTACCAGTCTATAAGTGCAACTTTAATACAACCATTAAAAAGCCTACGAACAGAATAAAAATTAAAATCAATTTAAAAATGGATGTAAAAACACTTGTTTCTCGAAAATGCCAACAACTTATTTATGTTATTTCATTTTGTTTATTGTGTGTATCCAATATTGTAATAGCGCAACAAAATAGCACCCCACTCGTAGATTCTTTATTTTCTAAAGTGTTGAATGAACACAGAAATTACAGGGTTGTTCTACCTGTAGATTACGATGCGAACTCAGGTAAAAAACATGATGTTATTTATGTATTAGACGGTGAAACGGTTGTAAATGTTGTTTCTCCAATACATAGAATTGCATCGGACTGGGGAGAAGTCCCTAGGTGTATTATAGTTGGTATAGATAATAAGTTCGTAGATGGAGTAGTAATGAGAAATAGAGATTTACTGCCAACGCATGTTAATTCTTCATCTTTATCTGGAGGTGCAAACAACTATTTAAAGTTTATAAAAGAAGAGTTAATGCCATATATTGATAAAAAGTATGCTACATCAAAACGCAACACGCTTTTTGGACATTCTCATGGAGGTACATTTACGATATATAGTATGCTAGCCGAACCTAATTTATTTAATGCATATATAGCTACAGATCCATCATTGTGGTGGGATGGAGGCTATGTTACCAACAAACTAAAGGAGTCATTACCTAATAAACCAAATTTAAATGTAAAACTGTTTGTCTCTGGACGAAAGGGGTATCCCTATAAAAACATGGGAATTGAAACTATGGATGCTGTATTAAAGACAAATGCTCCCAAAAATCTTAAATGGGAAAGTGTTGCCTATGAAAATGAAACACACATAAGTGTTTTATTAAAAACGGTTTATGATGGTTTAAAGTTTGTTTATTAAGATGTTAAAAAATAGAACAATATACTTGAAAGTAGTTTAAAACCTGCGTTGCGATTTTTTTGGAAACAAAAAGTTTCCTGCACCTATTGTACGAGAAGGGTAATACTAAGATAAATTCATAACAAAAATTGAACAATCATGATTAAAACTTATATTAAAATCGCCTGGAGAAACCTAAGAAAGCAGCCCTTTTTTACGTTTATAAATACCTTTGGATTAGCTGTTGGTATGGCAGGAGGGCTGCTTATTTCATTATATATTTATGATGAATTGAGTTATGATAAAATGTTCGCAGATTCAGAACGCATTCACCGAATTAATAATGACATTAAGTTCGGAGGAGAAGAAAGAGTCTTTGCAGTTACTCCAGCACCAATGGCTGATGCTGTTGCAAATGATTTTTCGGAGATAGAAACAGTTACTAGATTTAGAACTAACGGAAGTTTACTTGTTAGAAAACTTGATACTGAGGCAAATATCAAAGAGCAAGGGACTACCTATGTCGATGCTAGCTTTTTTGAAATGTTTGGAATTAATTTAATAACAGGAGATTCTAATACCGCACTTAAAGAACCAAATACTTTAATTTTAACCAAATCATCAGCTGAAAAACATTTTGGGTCTACAAATGTTCTTGGGCAAAGTGTTTTAGTAGATAATACTAATACTTACACTGTTGTAGGGGTTATTGATGATTTACCTTTGAATTCGTTTTTACGCGAATACACCGTTTTCATGTCGATGGAAGGTTATGCGGATGCTAAAATTGTGAACTGGGGGAGTAACAACTATCAAACATTCATAAAACTTATTCCTACAGCTAATGTCGCTGATATTCAAGAACAGCTTCGTGGATTTTTAGGAAAATATGTTGTTCCAGGAATACAGCAATTTATGCCAGGTATAACCGAGGAAGAATTTAAAGCCGGGGGGAATCATTTAATTTATAGTACTATGCCACTTGAAGATATTCATCTTCATTCTAATATGGTAGCCGAAATAACACCAAATAATAATATTCAGAGTGTTTATATATTATCATTTATAGCCTTATTTCTTATTGTTTTGGCTGCGGTAAATTTTATGAATCTTTCTACAGCACATTCGTTAAAAAGAGCTAAAGAAGTTGGAGTTAGAAAAACACTAGGTTCTAATAAGGCAGAGCTTGTAAAACAATTTTTAATAGAATCTGGATTAATATCATTTTTGTCATTAGCACTAGCAATAACTTTGGTCGTAATTGCATTACCGTTTTTTAATTCGTTGGCCGATAAAAATATTACGTTGCCTTTTACTAACCCTTTGTTTTGGATAATTTTATTAACAACAACAATTGTTTTAGCTCTGCTTTCTGGGAGTTATCCTTCATTTTTTATGTCAAGATTTATTCCTGTAAAAGTACTTAAAGGAGGAGGGCAAAATAGTGTTGAAGGTGGTAAGGTTAGAAATTCATTGGTTATTTTTCAGTTTTCAATTTCGGTTTTACTAATTGTAAGCACATTAGTTGTCTATCAACAATTAAAATACATTCAGAATAAAGATTTAGGCTTTTCTAAAGATCAAGTTTTAGTAATTAACGATGTGTATGGAGTAGGCACAAAAATGGAATCGTTTAAAGAACAAGTTAAGCAGCTAAGTTTTGTAAAAAATGCAAGCTTAAGTAGTTATTTTCCAACACCATCAAGCAGAAGTGATAGTACCTTTTCTCCTAAAGATGGGGGTTCACAACAAGAGAACGCTATTAGTATGCAATTTTGGGGAGTAGATTTTGATTATGTATCAACTATAGGGCTAGATCTTATTGCTGGGCGCGATTTTGATAGGTTACACGGTAATGATTCTACCAGTATAATCGTGAATGAATCCGCAGTAGCAAATATGGGAGTATCGCCAAACGAAGCTTTAGGTAAAAGATATACTCCAGATATGGGTTCAGAAGATGCTATTTATTATACAATAATTGGAGTGGTGAAGGACTTTCATTTTAATTCTTTAAGAGAAGGGATTGAAGCATTAAGTCTTTATATAGATAATAACGCTTATGCAATGGCTGTAAAATTAGAAGCTGGAGATTTTTCACAGGCTATTTCTGGAATTGAAAAAATATGGAATGAGCTAGCGCCAGGGCAGCCTTTTGACTACTATTTTATGGAAGACTCTTTTAATACAACTTACAAGGCGGAGAGACGTTTGGGGAATATTTTTATAATTTTTACAATACTCTCCATATTAATTGCATGCTTAGGGTTATTTGGTTTAGCTGCTTTTAACGCTGAAAAACGAACTAAAGAAATTGGAGTTAGAAAAGTGTTAGGAGCAAGTGTGGGTCAAATAACGTTTGCGCTTATTACTGATTTTTTAAAATTGGTAGGTATTGCTATAGTAGTTTCATTACCAATTGGTTGGTACGCAATGCATAAATGGCTTGAAGATTTTTCGTATCGAATAGAAATAGGTTGGTGGGTGTTTGTATTGGCGGCATTGTTAGCCGTATGTATTTCAATACTTACGGTTAGTTATCAAAGTATACGAGCAGCTATTGTTAATCCTGTAAAAAGTTTACGAACAGAGTAATATATGGAAAAACATGAATAATCAAGTGCTAAAAACAGTTTTAAGAAGTCTTAGAAGGAAAAAATTTTTATCGCTAACAAAAGTTTTAGGGTTAATTGTAGGGTACGCAGTTTTTCTTTTTCTAACAGAAAAAATTCAATTTGAAGAGAGTTATGATACTTTTTGGGGGAATGCTGAGAATATTTATAGGGTTGCTTTAGACGTTACCAATAAAGAGGGAGAAGAATTAAAGTCTGCAAAAAATTTCTCAGGGTCTTCGGCTCTTTTAGACGCGGAGATAGATGGTGTAGTTTCTCACGTTAATTTTGGAAAAGATATAGTGACTGTTTTTAATGGGCCAGATCAAAAAATACAGGATGTAGATTTTGCTTGGAGTGACCCTTCGTTTTTTGAAGTTTTTGATAGAAAAATTTTGAAATCGGAGTCCAAAGAATTGTTAGAAAACATTCATGGTGTTACCATTTCGCAATCTTTTGCAAAAAAGCTTTTTGGAGATGAAAATCCTTTAGGTAAAGAAATATCAGTTAATGAGGGGTGGACGTATGTTGTGGATGCGGTTTTTGAAGATATACCCGCCAATAGTCATATAAAAATTGATATGATAGGGTCCTACAAAACACTCTTTTATTATATGCAAAATTTTGATAATAGAGCTCAAGTACTGATTGATAATCCAGATTATGAATTTAATCAGCCAACGCCATATGAAACTAGAAGATGGGGCGCGCCTGTAGAGTATCGCCCATATTGTTATGTTAAATTAAAAAAAGGAACTTCCATTGCTGGTATTGAAGCAATGGTAACACCATTACTAAAAAAAGTAGCGTTACCTCAAAATTTGAAAGATTCTAACATAAATTTTTTGTTTCAACCCGTAGCAGATATTCATCTAAAATCTAAATTAGAACATGAAATTTCGGCTAATGGCAATGAAAAACAACTACTTTTCTTATATATAATTATTGCTGTTGTACTTATAGTATGTATTATTAATTTTATCAATTTAAATACAATTTCTGCTATTGAAAGCTTAAAAGGCTTCACTATAAGAGTGCTTAATGGCTCTAAGCATGTTCAGATATTTCAAATAATGCTTGCAGAGAGTTTTGTATTTAATTTTTTCGCTTTGGCTATTGCAATACCATTGGCGCACGGACTTGTAGTTTCGCAGTTAGGATTATCTCAAATAGGTAATTTATCACTTTTCATAGTATTAGCAATAGCTGGTGGTATAACAGTATTGGCGGCAGCAATACCATTTGTTTCGATTGTAAAAAATAGAATTTTTGGAGCGTTAAAAGGAGGGAGTAACAGCATACGTCAAAAATGGACGGGTCAAAAAGTAACGGTAACATTACAATTTGTAATAACAATTGTTTTAATAGTATCAACTCTTGGTATTTATAAACAAATGAATTTCATGATGGATAAGGAGTTAGGATTTAATGGTAATAAAACCATTTATAGCTTTACTCCTATGACAATGAATCAACACCCCGATATACCAAATAAGTTGCGGACATTTAAAAATGAGGTTTTAGCACTTAGCGGCGTAAATTCTTTTTCCGTAAGTTCAAGTATTCCCGGAAAAATGCCGCACCGCGAAAGCAATCAGGTAAAAGAAATAAATTCGGCAGAACCTTATGCAACAAGTTTTAATCAAATAAGCGTAGACGAAGGGTATATAAATACCTATGATATAAAATTACTTGCTGGAACAAATTTAAAAAACCAAAGCAAATGGAATTCAGATGAGGTGCTAATTAATAAAATTGCTATGGAAAAAATGGGATATAAAGACCCAAACAAAGCAATTGGAAAAGTAATTGTAATAGGCAATAAAAATTATGCAATTCAAGGGGTGATGGAAAACTACCATCATGTTTCTTTACATAATACGGTGCAACCTACAATATACATTCAAAACTTGCAGTGGGATCACGGTGTAGGGTATTATTCAATGCAACTTACATCAAATAATATAACCGAGATTACTTCGCAGATAGCGGCAATTTGGGAGAGTTTATATCCTAAAGAAGAATTTATATTTAACTTTTCTGATAGCACTTTTGAAAAACAATATGGCAGAGATCAGAAGTTTAATAAAATATTGAGTGTTTCAACTTTTTTAGCATTATTGATTTCTTGTTTAGGGCTATTGGGAGTAGCTTTATTTAACACTAAAAAGAGAATTAAAGAAATAGGTATCAGGAAAGTTAATGGAGCAAAAATCAATGAGATTATTGTAATGTTAAATCGCGATTTTATAAAATGGGTTATAATAGCTTACATCGTTGCTTGTCCTATTTCTTGGTATGCAATAGATAAGTGGTTGGAAAATTTTGCATACAAAACTTCAATTTCATGGTGGATTTATGCTTTAGCTGGTGTTGTTGCAATTACAATTGCTTTGTTAACTGTTAGTTGGCAAAGTTTTAAAGCTGCTAAAAATAATCCAGTTAATGCATTACGAAACGAATAAAAAAATACATATGTTACTACAGTTAAATAATATTTTCAAGTGGGTACAATCAGGAGGACAACGTGTTTTTCTTTTAAAAGACATTAACCTTTCAGTTGAAGAGGGAGAATTTATATCAATAATGGGACCATCAGGTTCCGGAAAATCTACGCTACTTAATGTAATAGGGATGTTGGATGGTTTTAATGAAGGTGAATATAATTTCATGGATGAATCTGTTCACACATTAAAAGAAAAGCATAGGGCAAACCTATATAAACAATACATAGGTTTTGTTTTTCAGGCGTACCATTTAATAGATGAACTTACGGTTAAGGAAAATCTTGAAATGCCATTACTTTATAATAAAACATCAAGCTCTGAACGTAAGGCATTAGTAGCGGATAGTTTAGATCGGTTTAATATTGTTGGCAAAAAGGATTTGTTTCCGTCTCAGCTTAGCGGAGGACAACAGCAATTAGTTGGTATTGCAAGAGCTTTAATTGCCAGCCCTAAATTAATTTTAGCTGACGAACCCACAGGAAATTTAAATTCTAAACAAGGGGAAGAAATTATGGAGTTATTTAAACAATTAAATGCTGAGGGAGTTACTATAATACAAGTAACACATTCTGAAAAAAATGCAGCTTATGGCTCTAGAATTATTAATCTTTTAGATGGTCGTAGTGTTTAGTCTAGGGTATTATTGTTTTATTTAAAACATTTAATACATTTTTTTTAAGCTTTAATATTATACATTTACACTGTAAACTTTAGGAGTAACTAGTAATAGTTTGAGAAATATCCTTTGAACCTGATTTGGTTGATACCAGCGTAGGCAAAAGTTACAGTATATACTGCATCTCTTTATTTCTCTTTTTTATTCTATAGTTTATTTACATAAACTGGATTAATAATCTTCATAAAAGAGAAATTTAATAAATGATTACTGTAAATATTAATAATCAGGAGTATCAATTTCCAAATACTTCGTCTTTACAAAACATTTTAGAAGATCTTAAGATTTCTCAAAACGGAATAGCTGTAGCTATAAACGAAAGCGTAATATCAAATCTTGAATGGTCAAAAACGTTTTTAAGCAATAATGATAATGTGTTGATTATAAAGGCAGTTCAAGGAGGGTAATGGAGAATTAGCTTATGGAAATTAGCCATTTGCTATTGAAATAAAATATTGAATAATTCAAACGCCAAAGGTTAATAACCAAAGGTAAAAAGCTCATAACGAATGAAAAGTAAAGATACCGCACCAAAAGAAGGGAAAATTACAAGAAATCCTTTTCCAAACTCTAAAAAGATATATGTTCAAGGAAAAATTCACCCACAAATAAATGTGGCAATGCGTGAAATTTCTTTGAGTGATACTAAAAATTCAATGACAGGAAAATTAACACCAAATGAACCTGTTACTGTTTATGATACATCGGGTCCGTATACAGACCCTAATAAAGAAATTAATGTACATGAGGGGATAGAGAGAATTCGTGAGCAGTGGATTTTAGATAGAGGTAATGTAGAGCAGTTAAATGGGTTTTCTTCTGAATATTGTAATGAGCGTTTAAATGATAAAAGTCTAGACCATATGCGTTTTGCACATTTAAGAAAGCCACTACGAGCAAAAAAGGGCGAAAATGTAACCCAATTGCATTACGCTAAAAAAGGAATCATTACTCCAGAAATGGAATACATTGCAATTCGTGAAAATCAGCGAATTGATGAAATGACAGAGATTCGAAAACAACATCCAGGTGAGCATTTTGGAGCATCAATTCCACAGAAAATAACGCCAGAGTTTGTTCGTGAAGAAGTAGCTAGAGGACGAGCGGTAATTCCTTCAAACATTAATCATCCAGAAGCAGAACCTATGATTTTGGGACGTAACTTCTTGGTAAAGATTAATGCCAACATTGGAAACTCTGCAACAACCTCATCAATAGAAGAAGAGGTAGAAAAAGCAGTATGGGCCTGTCGTTGGGGGGCAGATAATATTATGGATTTGTCTACAGGTCAAAATATTCGTGAAACTCGTGAGTGGATTGTACGTAATTCTCCAGTGCCAATTGGTACGGTGCCGATTTATCAGGCGTTAGAAAAAGTAAATGGGGTTGCAGAAGATTTAACATGGGAAATTTTCCGAGATACGTTAATTGAGCAAGCAGAACAAGGTGTGGATTATTTTACTATTCATGCGGGCGTATTATTGCGTTACGTGCCTATGACGGCCAAACGCGTTACCGGAATTGTTTCAAGGGGAGGTTCTATTATGGCAAAGTGGTGTTTAGCACATCATAAAGAAAGTTTCTTATACACTCATTTCGAGGAAATTTGCGAAATAATGAAACAATACGATGTAGCTTTTTCTTTAGGAGATGGTTTGCGTCCAGGTTCGGTAGCAGATGCTAATGATGAGGCGCAGTTTGCAGAGTTAGAAACTTTAGGAGAGTTAACTCAGATAGCTCGTAAGCATGAAGTACAATGCTTTATAGAAGGGCCTGGTCACGTGCCAATGCACATGATTAAAGAAAATATGGAAAAACAAATAGAAGTTTGTGATGAAGCTCCTTTTTACACTTTAGGACCTTTAACTACGGATATTGCTCCTGGCTATGATCATATTACTTCTGGTATTGGAGCAGCAATGATTGGTTGGTATGGTTGCGCTATGTTATGTTATGTAACTCCAAAAGAGCATTTAGGTTTACCAAATAAAGAGGATGTTCGTGTTGGGGTTGTTACTTACAAACTAGCAGCACATGCTGCAGATTTGGCAAAGGGGCATCCAGGCGCTCAGCATAGAGATAATGCGTTAAGTATGGCTCGTTTTGAATTCCGTTGGGAGGATCAGTTCAATTTAGGTTTAGACCCAGAACGTGCTCGTGAATATCATGATGAAACTTTACCAGCAGATGGAGCTAAAGTAGCTCATTTTTGTTCTATGTGTGGACCAAAATTCTGTTCAATGAAAATATCGCAGGAGGTTCGTGATTTTGCTTCCGAAAATAAAATCTCTGGCGATAACGAAGTCCTACAAAAAGGGATGGAAGAGAAATCTGAAGAATTTAAAGAAAAAGGTTCAGAAATATACCATTAAACAATTGCCAATTGTACATTGAAAATGATAGTTTTAATAGCTCCTGAAAATGATATTCCTAATGAAATTGAAATACTACATCAGTTATTTCAAGAGGGCTTACAGTATTATCATTTAAGAAAACCAAATAAAAATTATCAAGAGCATTGTGATTATTTAAATCAAATAGATAAACAGTACCACAAGCGAATTGTGGTTCATCATTTTCATGAATTAGTAAATAAATTCAACTTAAAAGGCATTCACTTTCAAGAACAAAAAAGAATAGACCACATAGATAACCCTGGTCAATATTTTTTGAATCTAAATATGTATGGAAAAACAATAAGTTCTTCCTTTCATGAGCTTGAAACATTAGAAAACTGCGGTTTTGAATTTGATTATCATTTACTAAGTCCAGTATTCTCATCTATATCAAAAAAAGGATATGAGGGTAGGAGGTTTAATGTAAATCATATTAACAAACGAATTATTGGTATGGGAGGTGTAACTATGGATAATTTAGAAGAATTTGATGAACTAGGTTTTAAAGGTGTTGGTATACTTGGAGGTATTTGGAATAGTAACGAACCAATTGAAGTTTTTAAAGCAATAAAACATCATTTTATCAATTCATCTAAAACCAATATCTAACATGCAGGAAGAGGATTGTTCATTACTAATTGATAATTGTATATTGACAATAGCAGGTCACGACCCATCGGCTGGAGCCGGAATAACTTCGGATATTAAAACATTTGAGGCACATGGTTTGTATGGTTTATCGGTTTGCACAGCAATTACAGTACAGAACGATATTGATTTTAAAAAGTGTGTTTGGGTTGAACCTGATGTTATTATTTCTCAAATCGAAACATTGTTTGAGCGTTTCACTCTTCCTGTTGTAAAAATTGGTATTGTAGAAAGTTGGTCTGTATTATTACGTATTGTAAATAAATTGAAGGCTCTTAATTCAGAAATCAAAATAGTTCTAGACCCAATTATTAAAGCAAGTTCTGGGTATGATTTTCATACAGAAGAGAATCAAGATTTGTTAGATAAAATATGGGAAGCTTGTTATATTATTACCCCTAATTATGATGAGATTAAAAGCTTGTACCCAAAATTAAGTATCGAAGAAACTATAGAACATATTTCTGATTTAACTAATATATATCTTAAAGGTGGGCACCGAGAAGAAAAAAAAGGTTGGGATGTATTGTATCATTGTGGAATTGTTCAAACAAATATAGAACCTAATGCAACTACTGTTTTTCAGAAACACGGAAGTGGTTGTGTATTATCTTCTTCTTTGGCAAGTAATATTGCATTAGATATAGCACTAGAAGATGCTTCAAAAAACTCTAAATATTATACTGAAGTGTTTTTAAATAGTAATAAATCTTTGTTAGGAGTTCATAATTACAAAAACAGTTTTAACTACTAAAATTCTTAACTCCTAAAAAAACAAAACATGATTATACCAAAACTACATTATATAACCCAAGGAACAAATGTAAAAGAGCATTTAGAAAACATACAAAAAGCATGTACATCGGGGGCAGAATTAGTGCAGTTGCGTTTAAAAGACGTATCAGAAAAGAAAATTTTAAAAACAGCATTAAAAGCAAGAGAAATAACATCGCATTTTCAAACTCGTCTTATTATAAACGACCATTATAAAATCGCAAAGAAAGTAAAAGCTGATGGCGTTCATTTAGGTAAAGAAGATATTTGCCCTAAAGAAGCAAGAAAACATTTGTATTCTTGGCAAATTATTGGAGGTACCGCGAATACGTTAGGTGATTGTGAGGGTTTGGTGAAAAAAGAGGTGGATTACATAGGTTTAGGCCCTTTTAGGTATACAACAACCAAGAAAAATTTAAGTCCAATTTTAGGGTTAAATGGGTATTTAACAATAATAGATGAGTTAAAAACAACAACACCAATTATTGCTGTTGGAGGGATAAAACTAGAAGACGTAAAAGAGATATTGAAAACTGGGGTTTCTGGAATAGCCGTTTCAAGTAAGATTACTCAAGATTTTAATGTAATAGGTGAATTCCATAGACTATTAAATACAGGAAGCTCCCTAGAACAGCAATACAGTTTTAAAAATAATAATTAGAAGTCACGGCGTATGAAGGATATATTAAAAATAGCAGATAAAGAATTTACTTCTAGGTTGTTTACTGGAACAGGAAAATTTAGTTCCTCTAAGTTAATGGAAGAGGCCTTGTTAGAGTCAGAAAGCGAGTTAGTTACGGTAGCTTTAAAAAGGGTTGAAGTAGCCAATGAAGATGACGATATTTTGTCGAAACTAAATCATTCTAGAATAAATTTATTACCAAATACATCAGGAGTAAGAACAGCAAAAGAAGCTGTTTTTGCTGCTCAATTATCAAGAGAGGCTTTGGAAACCAATTGGGTAAAATTGGAAATTCATCCAGATCCTAAATATTTATTACCTGATCCAATAGAAACTTTAAAAGCGGCAGAAGAATTGGTAAAGCTTGGTTTTGTGGTAATGCCATATATACATGCGGATCCAGTTTTATGTAAACGATTAGAAGAAGTTGGTGTGCAATGCGTTATGCCGTTAGGAGCACCTATAGGCAGTAATAAGGGTTTAAAAACAAAAGAATTTTTAGAAATCATTATAGATCAGACCAATGTGCCTGTAATTGTAGACGCTGGTATTGGGAGTCCGTCACACGCTGCATATGCAATGGAATTAGGTGCAGATGCCGTTTTGGTAAATACTGCAATAGCAGTATCACAGGAACCAGTACAAATGGCAAAAGCATTTAAAATGGCCGTAGAATCTGGAAGAATGGCATTTAATGCAAAACTGGCACCGGTAAAACAACATGCTGAAGCTAGTAGTCCGTTAACATCGTTTCTTAATTAAAATAGGTAAAAGGATTATAGGTGTGAGGTAAAAGTAAAAACGATAATTAATTAAGATTATTTTGAGAAATTATGAAGATTTAAAGGTTTGGGAAAGGGCGCATAAATTGTGCTTAGAAATTTATGAACTCACTAGTAATTTTCCTTCTGAAGAAAAATTTGGTTTAATTTCTCAATTACGTAGATCGTCGTCATCGGTTCCCACAAATATCGCAGAAGGTTGTGGTTACGACACCCCTAATGAATTTGCTAGATTTATTAAAATAGCCTCAGGGTCTATAACTGAAGTTGCTTATTTACTTAGATTATCAAAAGACTTAAGTTTTATTTCAGAGGGGAATTTTGAAGCGATAAATGAAGAGGTAATAATTATACGAAGAATGCTATACAACTTGAGAATGTCTCAATTAAAATAAACTTATGAAACATTCAAAAAAACAGACATCAATATTGTCTAAAAGTAACACTAAAGGTATTGTTGCATCAACCCATAACCCTCAACCATCAACCAAAAATAGCTTTCAAACTATTTTTGATACCTACAATTGGGAAGATACCCTAGCGAGCATTAATGCAAAAACAGCTAAAGATGTTGAGCACGCGTTATCTAACACCAAGAGAAGTTTAGAAGACTTTAAAGCCTTAATTTCTTCTGCTGCGATACCGTATTTAGAGCAAATGGCACAATTAAGTAGTGTTATTACCAAGAAACGTTTTGGGAATACTATACAAATGTATTCCCCGATGTATTTAAGTAATGAATGTCAAAATATTTGTACATACTGTGGGTTTAGTATGACCAATAAAATCCCTAGAAGGACACTTACCAACGAAGAAATATTGAAAGAGGTTGCTTATATAAAATCAAAAGGGTATGACCATATTCTTTTGGTAACAGGTGAAGCAAATAAAACAGTAGGAGTAGATTATATAAAAAATGCAATAGAATTAATTCGTTCACAGTTTTCTAATATAACCATAGAAGTGCAACCTTTAGAGCAGGAGGAGTATGAGTTATTAATAGAAAACGGATTATACGCAGTATTGGTTTACCAAGAAACCTATCATAGAGAAGAATATAAAAAGCATCATCCAAAGGGTAAAAAATCTAACTTTAATTATCGATTGAATACTCCAGACAGACTGGGAAAAGCAGGAATTCATAAAATTGGTTTAGGGGCATTATTTGGTCTTGAAGATTGGAGGGCCGATAGTTTTTTTACCGCGCTACATTTAAAATATTTGCAAAAAAACTACTGGAAAACAAAATACTCTATTTCTTTTCCAAGATTGCGACCGCATTCTGGAGGGTTGGAGCCTAAAGTTGAAATGACCGATGCGGATTTGGTACAGTTAATATGCGCATATCGTTTACTAGATGAAGATGTGGAGTTATCTATATCCACTAGAGAAAGTCAGTTGTTCCGTAATAATATTGTAAACTTAGGAGTAACCTCTATAAGTGCAGAATCTAAAACCAATCCTGGAGGCTATGTTGTAGAAAAACAATCGTTAGAACAGTTTGAAATTTCTGATGAAAGACCAACAGAAGAAATCTCTCAGATGTTAAAATCTAATGGGTTAGAGGTAGTTTGGAAGGATTGGGAAAACAATTGGGAATCTAGTTAACAGCTTTTGGTTTTGATAATTCAGAAATTCAAAAATTAGAATAAATTAATGCTATTACATTATTCTTCTTTTCAATAACATAGCTTTATCTTCTCAGCCCTATAACGTATCTTTGTTTAGATTAAATATGTACCCTTTATGAAGTTAAATAAACAAGATATATTAAAGTCTTTAGAGCTAATAACCGTACCAGGTGAAGGGCAAAATATGGTTGCCGCTGGTGCAGTAAAAAATATCCAGATTTTTGGGGATGAGGTTGAGGTTGATTTGATAATAAATAACCCTAGTTTACAAGCTCGAAAAAAGACCGAAGTTGAGATTTTAAAAATAATTCATCAGGAGGTATATGCAAAAGCTAAAATAAAGGTAAATATAAAGGTTGAAGCCCCAGCAAAACCTAAAACAAATGAAATTAAAGGTAAACCATTGCCTGGTATTCAAAACATTATTGCAGTAGCTTCAGGAAAAGGTGGTGTGGGTAAATCTACCGTTACTGCCAATTTAGCGGTTACTTTAGCAAAAATGGGGTTTAAAGTAGGACTTTTAGATGCAGATATTTACGGACCTTCAATGCCAATAATGTTTGATGTTGCTAATGAAAAACCACTTGCGGTTAATGTAGATGGTAAATCTAAAATGAAGCCTCTTGAAAGTTATGGTGTAAAACTACTTTCTATGGGATTTTTTACACAGCCTAATCAAGCTGTAATTTGGAGAGGGCCAATGGCAGCAAAAGCATTAAATCAAATGATTTTTGATGCTGCTTGGGGAGAAATAGATTTTATGTTAATTGATTTACCACCGGGCACGGGAGATATTCATTTAAGTATAATGCAGGCTATGCCAGTAACTGGAGCTGTTGTAGTAAGTACACCTCAAGAAATTGCTTTAGCAGATGCTCGTAAGGGAGTTGCAATGTTTCAACAAGATTCAATAAATGTCCCAGTTTTGGGAATTGTTGAAAATATGGCTTATTTTACACCTGCTGAATTACCTGACAATAAATATTATATATTTGGTAAGGAAGGTGCAAAAAACTTGTCTGAAGATATAAAAGTGCCTTTTTTAGGAGAAATACCTTTGGTACAGAGTATTCGAGAAGCTGGTGATGTAGGTAGACCAGCAGCCCTACAAACGGCAACACCAATTGAAGCCGCTTTTGAGGAATTGACTAAAAATGTAGTACAAGAAGTTGTTAAACGTAATGATAAGTTACCTCCGACAGAGGCAATTAAAATTACCACTATGGCTGGTTGTTCTAGCGTTAAAAAATAAAAGATGACATCAGAAGAAGTAAAAATAAACGTAGAAAAAGCTCTTGAGGAAATTCGTCCTTTTTTACAAAGTGATGGAGGAGATATTTCATTAATATCCATTGATGATGATAAGTCTGTAAAAGTAAAATTAGAAGGTGCTTGTGTAGGCTGTAGTGTTAATCAAATGACATTAAAAAGTGGTGTTGAAATGACCATTAAAAAATATGTACCTCAAATTGAAGAGGTAATAAATATTGAATAAACTTTCAGATTATTTTAAAATTAAAAGGGGGAGCTATTAGCTCCCCCTTTTTTATATCCTGGCTTGATAAGTAAACAAATTATAATAACGACCTTCTTTTGCTATAAGCTCATCATGAGTTCCCTGTTCAGCAATATGTCCGTTTTCAATTACTAAAATTTGATTTGCTTTTCGAATGGTACTTAATCTGTGTGCAATTACAAAAGTAGTACGTCCTTCGGTCAGCGTAGCTAAACTTTTCTGTATTAAAGCTTCACTTTCTGTATCTAAATTCGAAGTTGCTTCATCTAAAATTAAAATTTTAGGATTTGCCAGTATCGCTCTAGCGATAGCAATTCGCTGACGTTGTCCTCCTGAAAGTTTTACACCTCGTTCACCAATTAAAGTTTCTAAACCATCTTCAAATCTATCAGTAAATTCGTTTACATATGCCGCCTTTACTGCATTTTGCAATTCCTCTTCAGTTGCATTGGGTCTAGGAAAAAGAATGTTATTTCGAATGCTTCCTTCAAATAAAAATTCATCTTGTAATACCACACCAAGGTATTGTCTAAAACTATTTAAATTAACTTTGGACATATCCTTACCATCAATAGTAATTGTACCCGATTCAGGATTTAAAAAGGTTGCTGCTAAACCAGCAATTGTAGACTTTCCGGATCCAGAACTACCAACCAAAGCAACAACATCACCTTGTTTCACTTCAAAATTAATGTTGTGTAAAACCTCTTTCCCTTCCTCATACGAAAAGGAAACATCGTTAAAAACAATGTCACCATTAATAGAATCTAGTATGGTGGTTCTATTTTCTTCATCAGATTCTGGGTTCATATTCATTAATTCCTCTGTACGATCTAAACCAGCTAAAGCTTCGGTTAATTGACTTCCAATATTACTCATCTGTACAATTGGCGCAATCATAAGACCAAGAAGAAATGTGAACGTTAAAAAGTCTCCTAAACTCAGTTCTTCTATCATAATTTTATAACCACCAATACCCATTATACCCGTAGTTGCAATTCCAAGTAAAAAGGTAGAAGCACTGGTCATAAATGCCGTTGCTGTTAGACTTTTTTTAACGTTTTGGAATAATTTTTCTACACCATTTTCGAAAATTTTGTGCTCTTGCTTTTCCGCATTAAACCCTTTAATTACCCGAACACCGCTAAGGGTTTCAGTAAGTCTTCCTTTTACTTCAGCATTAATTTTTCCTCGATCTCTAAAAACAGGTCTAATAATTTTAAAAGCTTTTAACGCTACTATAGCAAAAATGGCTAACGGAATTATAGTAAATAATGTCATGCTAACACTAATTCTAAGCAGAAGAATGAGAGATACTATTGCTGTGATAGTTCCACCAACAAGTTGTACTAGCCCCGTCCCAATAAGATTTCGAACACCTTCAACATCGCTCATAATTCTGGAAACCAAAGCTCCAGATTTGGCGTTGTCGAAAAAACGAATGGGTAATGAAAGTACTTTTTTCTGCACCTGAGCTCTAAGCTCTGATATTAAAAACTGTGCTTGTACACTAAGAATTTTGGTTAATAAAAACGAGGTAATAGCTTGTACAGTAATAGCTAAAATAACAATGCCTACTAATAGCTTTAAAAACTCAATGTCTTTATTTGGGATAATATCATCCATTAAATATTTAAGAGACATTGGAGCAACAAAGCTCGCTGCCTTGCTTATCACGATAAGCAAAAGCCCAATAAAAACGAGTTTTCTTCTTGGCCAAATAATGGTTTTAAATGCGGAGTAGATACTTACTTTTTTAGTAGCCATATCAATGTATTTTTGAAAAGCCTGCAAGTTAGTTTAAAATTATAAAGGAATTGTTTTTGAACTTGACTAAGGAGTTTTTTTAAATAAAAATTAGCATTTGTATCACACTTACTTTATTTTCACTTTGACTAATTATTTTAAAATGAAATACCTGCCATTAATTGTATTGCTAGGAGTTTTGTCTTGCAATACTGTGAAGAAAACAAATGATGATTTAGAGCGTTGGAAAACTCAAGCCGAAAATGTTACTATTATCCGAGATGATTTTGGGGTGCCTCATATTTATGGAAAAACTGATGCCGATGCTGTATTTGGTTTGCTCTATGCGCAATGTGAGGATGACTTTAACCGCGTAGAACAAAATTATATTTGGGCGACCGGGCGTTTGGCAGAAGTAGAAGGTGAATCAGCACTTTATAGTGATTTACGAGCTAAGCTTTTTATGACAGAAGAAGAAGCCAAGGCAAATTATGAAAAGAGCCCTGATTGGTTAAAAAAACTTTGTAACGCATTTGCAGATGGTATAAATTATTATCTACATACACATCCTGAAGTAAAACCCAAACTGTTGACCAAATTTAAGCCATGGATGCCATTCTATTTCAGTGAAGGTTCTATTGGAGGAGATATTGAACGGATTTCTACCCGTAAAATAAAAGCTTTTTACGAGGGGGATATGGAAATTCCAAAAGCTGAAAATTTAAAGATTAAGAATACGGAAGAAATTAAAGAACCACAAGGTTCCAATGGAATTGCAATTTCTGGAAAGTTAACAGATTCGGGAAATCCAATTCTGCTAATAAATCCACATACATCATTTTACTTTAGAGGAGAGGTTCATGTGGTAAGTGAAGAAGGACTCAATGCATATGGAGCTGTAACTTGGGGTCAGTTTTTTGTTTACCAAGGGTTTAATGAGAAAACAGGTTGGATGCATACCTCAACATACACCGATGTTATGGATGAATTTAAAGAAACCATTGTTAAAATGAACGACAATTTATACTACACCTATGGGGAGGAATTAAGAGAGGTAAAGCAAACAACAATCGAATTAAAGTATAAGAAAGGAGATACCGTTATCAAGAAAACTTTTCCTGCTTATCGTACGCATCATGGTCCCATTACGCATAAAGTGGATAATAAATGGACAGCTTCGGCAATGATGTGGGAGCCAATTAGGGCATTGGAGCAGTCATACATTCGTACCAAGCAATCTGGTTACAATGGTTTTCGTAAAATGATGGATATACGAACTAACTCTAGTAATAATACGGTATATGCTGATTCTGAAGGAAACATAGCATACTTTCATGGAAATTTTATACCAAAAAGAGATACTATTTTTGATTATACCAAACCTGTAGATGGCAGCAACCCAAAAACGGATTGGAAAGGATTACATACTGTAGATGAAAATATATTAGTACTGAATCCAGAAAATGGTTGGTTGCAAAATTGTAATTCTACGCCCTATACTGCCGCATTAGAATTCAGCCCTGAAAAGAAAAATTACCCAAACTATATGTCTATAGATAGGGAAAATTTTAGAGGAGTACATGCAATTCAATTATTAATGGATAAATCTGGGTTTACTTTGGATAATGTTATTGAATTAGCCCATGACCCTTATTTACCAGCATTTGAAGCTTTAATCCCTAATTTGGTAAAATCATCCAAGCAAATAAAAAATCATAAATTACAAGAAGCAATTCAAGTTTTAGAGCATTGGGATATTAAAACGTCAAAAGAATCTGTAGCCATGACATTGGCCCATTATTACGGCACAAAATGTTTACAATTAGGGTTTTCTGGGAAAACAAAGAAAAGACCAACTCAAATAGAGTTGTTTAGTAATATTAATAATTTTTTGTCTGCTAAAGAACAAACTGATGTTTTAGCAACGGTTTTGAAAGAGCTTACCAATAATTTTGGAACATGGAAAATACCTTGGGGAGAAGTGAATCGTTATCAACGTTTAAATCGTGATATTCGTCAGCCTTTTAATGATGATAAACCAAGTATTTCAGTAGGTTTTGCTTCAGGAAGATGGGGTGCGTTGGCAGCCTATGGTGCACGTTACCACAATAATACTAAAAAAATATACGGGACGAGAGGCAATAGTTTTGTGGCAGTTGTAGAGTTTGGAGACAGGGTAAAGGCTAAAACAATTTTAGCTGGAGGTCAAAGCGGAAATCCAAATTCGGTACATTTTAATGATCAAGCAAAAGCCTATGTTGACATGAGGTTTAAAGATGTTGCGTACTATAAAGAAGATGTTTTAAAAAGAGCCAAAAAAACCTATAAACCTGGAGAAATAGAATAAATGTTACTCTTTCGTAATTATTAAAGTAGCTTTGGATCCTTGAGAAAGTAACCACTTATTGTTATAAATAAGTTCTCCTTTTTCATCATATACTTGAATTTGAGCAGTATTAGGTGCAGATGTTCCATGGTTTAAAGCTTCAAAATCTAAACGGTTAAAGCCTTTTTTTAAATCAACGTTTAATCCTTTAAAACTACCTGTAAGTAGGGTGTTTGGGTCAATTACAACATCATTTAAATATACTTTAACGCGATCGCCATCAACATATTCATGATCGCGATAAACAACGCCAACAAATTTTCCGTTGTATTTTACATCCCCTAGATAATGGTCAGGAAAAAATTCCTTAGAACCTTCTTTTTCTTTTTTTCCAATTCTGGGGTCAATTTTAAGATCATGCCCAGCTTGTACAAGTTCTCGCTCAGGAAGCATTTGCACCGGATTTTTGGTAAGGGAGTCTTTAAAATTAATATCCGGTTTCTCATCAATTACTGAAGGAATATTTAATGAGGGCTTTTTACTGGTGTTACCTTCTGTATCGGGTAAAGGAACAACATCAATCTCCAAAGGTTGTTGTGTTGGAAGATCGGTTTGTGCGTTTGTCTTGGTTAAAAGAAAGACAGAAAACAGTATAAGTAAAACAATATTTTTAATCATGATTTAAGAGCTACTTACCTTATCAAATATAACAAATACCTTGCCAATAGGTGTTAAATATCATTTAATATGATGCTATTTGAGTTAGTTAGTTGCGCCCACTTGTTGTAATAAGTTAATATATTGCTGGTTATTGGGTTCAATACGTAATAACTCTTTAGCATAAAATACTGCCTTTTGGTTGTCGCCATTTTTAGAAAATAAGTAGGCAGCAGTATACAATAAATCAACATTGTTAGGAGCAATAGTGATTCCTTTTAAAACAGTTGTTTTTGCAGAAGCAAAATCATTTTGTTTGTCATGCAATAAACATAAGTTATAGTATGCTCTGACATTTTGCGGCATATAAAGTATGGTTTTTTCAAACTGAATAATTGCTTTTTCTGGTTGATTTAGTTCGGCATATAGTAATCCTAAGGAATAGTAGGTTGGACCGTATTCTGGTTCTTGTTTGATAATAGTTTTAAAAGATTCTTCAGCCTTTAAGTGTTCACCATTACTATAATATAAATTCGCTAAGTTGGTACGTATTAGGTTGTTTATATTATCTATTTCAAGCGCTTTTTCGTAGTATTTTATACTTTCTTGAATATTACCTTGTCTTAATAAATAGCTTGCTCTTTTTGCGTTTCCTCCCGCAAAATCAGATATAACATCCAAAGAGGTATTAAATTCTTTTTTTACTTTTTGGTATACCTTTTTGTAGTTATCAGGAATTTGCTCTTCCTTAAGACGACTGATCCCGTAAAAAGCATTTATACGTACACTTCTTTTTTCGTCTTTTAAAAGAGGAAGCAAGTAACTCGCGTACTCTGTATTGTTGATTTCGCCAAGTAAATCTATGGTTGTTGCTCTAACTAATGGAGATAAATCATTCAAATACTGAAGCAGGTTATTTACATCGTTAATATTCATATAATCACGCATGGCTCTCATTGCTGAAGCACGGGCAATTTCTGGTTGAAGTGTGTCTTTTATTAACGTTAAAAGGGATTCTTTTCCATTTTCCTGTCCTGTTAAACCAGGAGCTAAAAGTTCTGAGAAATGTTGATAGTCCGGCACACCATATTGTTTTTTGAAATTTTCCCAAGCCCATTCGTTGTCTTTGTCTTCGTGACATTGAATACATGCGTTTGGTGTATTGTATTTAATACTTAGGTCTGGTCGGGGAATTCTAAAACTGTGGTCTCTACGATAATCATTACCCATATAAAACCTACCAGTCATATGGCAATTTATGCATTGAGCTCCATCCGTATTCTTTTTGTGAAAGTGATGTTTAGAGGTATCGTATTTTTCCGGAACATGGCATTGAAGACATAGTTGATTGTCATTAAATTTTAACTTTAGAGAATGTGCATCATGGCAATCAGTGCAAGTAACATCATTGTGGTACATTTTACTCTGTACAAAGGAGCCATAAACGTATACTTCGTCTAAAATTTGCCCATCGGGATGGTAAGTTTCATTTGCAATTAGGTTTGGGAAATAATGATCTAATAAAGTCCCTTCAAAGTTATATCTTTCAGATATTTGCTCTCTTCGCATATGACATCTTGCACATTGGTCAACAAGTGTTTTGGAATCTGTTGCGGCAGTCATTTTTAGCTCCCCATGAGATTGGTATGCATCGCCAAGTGTTTTTGCGTTTTTAATATGGTTTTTACCTGGCCCGTGACAAGCTTCGCAGTTTACATTTATAAGCGCAAATTTGGTGTTATAACTATGGTTATTAGCGTCGTAATTTTTCCTAACATTGGTTGAGTGGCAGTCAGCGCACATATTATTCCAATTTAAAGCGCCACGAGACCAGTGCAACCATTCAGAATGTACTACTTTAAAATCTGGATACAGGTCAAACCATTCATTTTTTTTGGTATCCCAAGCAGTTCGTAAACATTGAAAGTGGCCATTTGGGAACTGCACAATATATTGCTGCAAAGGGGTTACTCCAAAGGTATATATAACCTTATAGTCATGGTATTTTCCATCAGGACCTTCTGTGTTTACATAAAAAGTATTGTTTTTAATGTAAAATTTGGATACAATACCTTGGTTAGTAAATTCCTCGCCCTTAAAAGGAGCTAAAACGGTATTTTCATCTGCAATTTGCATGGCTTTGTCATGATGCGAACCTTGCCAATCTTTAAACTCATTTTTATGACATTCTTTACACGCTTTATCGCCAACAAAGAGACTGTCGTGAATAGGTTTTGTAGAGGCGAATAATGAATCTTCCTTTGGAATGTTCTGATACTCTTTTTTTTCTGAACAGGAAAATTGAAAAAACACTAACAAGGATAAAAAAAAGGCAATAATTACAGATTTCATCCGTAGTGGTGTTTAATGAGGAATATAAAAAATGGATTTCCTCAAATTTAATGGTTTTGAATTATTTATACGGTTTTAGGGTATAAAAAAAGCGGCAAGTATTCTTGCCGCTTTTATATCTTTTAGGAGATTTTTATTCTACTTCATAAGTGTCTCCAGAGAAAAACAAATCATTAGTTTTAGTGAAATTAGATTTTGCTTTTACTTGTTCTGTTAAGGCATCTTCTCTTTCTTCTAATGTAACATCTTCAAAAGCACGTACAACACCAACTACCATTGGGTATTCAGAACGTACTAACATTTGGTGCAATGTTGGGTCCTCCTCCTTGGCATTATGTACTAATAAATCTTCTTCGGTAATACCATTTTCACCAATGGTAACAACTTCTAATTTTAGTCCGTTTAAGATAAGCCCTTTATCTTTTTCTTTTCCAAAAATCATAGGTTTACCATGTTCAACAAAAAGTTGTCTGTCTTCACGAACAGCCTTGTCCGTATACTTTACAAAACAACCATTATTAAAAATTGGGCAGTTTTGTAATATTTCAACAAGTGAAGTTCCTTTGAACTTTTCCGCTTCGATGAACATTTGCGTTATCTCTTTTGGGGTATTACCTCCAATTCTTGCATAAAAACGGGCTTGAGCTCCAAGCGCCAACTCTCCAGCAGAAAATGGGGGTTGCGTATTACCATAAGGAGACGATTTTGTTTTTTGTCCAACTAACGAAGTTGGTGAAAATTGTCCCTTTGTTAACCCATATATTTCATTGTTAAACAAAATAATATTAAGGTCTAAATTTCTTCGTAACAAATGGATAAAGTGATTTCCACCAATAGCCATAGAGTCTCCATCACCAGTGATAATCCAAACACTTAAGTCTGGGTTAGATAATTTTACTCCAGAAGCAATTGCAGGAGCTCTACCATGAATACTATGCATTCCGTAAGTATTCATATAATAAGGAAAACGAGAAGAGCATCCTATTCCAGAAATGAAAACAACGTCTTCTTTATCTACACTCATTTCAGGAAGCGCCTTTTGCATTGCACGCAAAATAACATAGTCATCACATCCTGGACACCATCTTACCTCTTGATCACTTGTGTAATCCTTACTGGTATATTTTTTTACAGTTGTTGTTTCCATAACTATTTTACTAACTGTTTGAATTTTTCTATTAGTTCTAAATTAGCAAAAGGTAAACCTTGTATTTTATTAAATGCAGAATAGGTAAACTCGCCAAGATTACTTCTTAAAACTTGTATGAATTGACCATTGTTTAATTCGCACACTACAATTTTTTTATACCTTTTAAATATTTCATCGGTGTTTTTAGGTAGCGGGTTGATATAATTAAAATGTGCATGACCTATGTTAGTATAACCTTCTTCATTCAACTGTTTTACTGCAGAATGTAAACTTCCATAAGTACCACCCCAACCAACTACAAGTAAATCACCTTCCTGAGCAAATTCAGCTTTTAAATCGGGTATATAGTTTTGTACCCTTTTAATTTTTTCTGCTCTTATTTTGGTCATATATTCGTGGTTTTCAGGAACATATGAAACATTTCCAGTGGTTTTGTCTTTTTCCAGTCCTCCAATCCTATGCTCTAATCCAGGAGTTCCAGGAATAGCCCATTTTCTTGCAAGCGTATCATTATCACGATCGTAAGGATTCCAATTTTCTGGAGCCTCGGTTATTTTGTTCGTTTTAATTTCTGGCATATCATCCACGGTCTTAATTTTCCATGGTGCAGAACCGTTAGCAATATATCCGTCCGTTAACAATACTACTGGGGTCATGTGCTCTAAAGTAAGTTTTGCAGCTTCGTAAGCAAAATTAAAACAATTGGCCGGTGTACTTGATGCAATTACGATAACTGGGCTCTCACCGTTTCTACCGTACATAGCTTGTAATAAATCTGATTGTTCTGTTTTAGTTGGTAAACCCGTAGACGGACCTCCACGCTGTACGTCAACTACAACTAAAGGAAGTTCAATCATCATTGCCAAACCTAAAGCTTCACCTTTTAATGCTAACCCTGGTCCTGATGTGGTAGTGATACCTAAATTACCTGCAAATGAAGCTCCAATTGCCGCTGTTATTCCAGCAATTTCGTCTTCGGCCTGTAACGCTTTTACACCAAAATGTTTATGTTTTACAAGCTCATGTAGTATATCAGAGGCAGGCGTAATAGGATAAGTTCCTAAAAACAACTCCATTCCAGATTTTTCTGCGGCAGCTAAAAATCCCCAAGCTGTGGCCTTGTTCCCCATAATAATTCTATAGGTGCCAGGTTCCATTTTAGCAGGAGATATGCTGTATGAATTTGGAATTAACTCTAAAGTTTCAGCAAAAAAGTATCCTGCTTTAAGCACTTTAGTGTTAGCCTGAATTATTTCTGGTTTTGATTTAAATTTTTTGTTGAAAAAATCAATCGTATAATCCAAAGAACGGCTATACATCCAATACACCATTCCAAGAGCAAACATGTTTTTACTTCTTGTTATACTCTTATTATCTAAACCTTCAACATCCTTTAACGCTTCTTTAGAAAGACTTGTCATGGATACTTCAATAACTCTATAGTTACTAAGGCTGCCATCTTCCAAGGGGTTAGATTCGTATAAGGCCTTTGTTAAATTCTTTTTTGTGAACGCATCGGTATCTACTATAATTGTATGACCTGGCTTAACTGAAGATAAGTTAGTTTTTAAACCTGCGGGATTCATTGCAACCAATAAATCTACCTCATCACCAGGAGTGTTTATTTGAACACTACCTATATGTACCTGAAAACCAGATACACCATACAAACTTCCTTGAGGAGCTCTAATTTCAGCTGGGAAATTTGGAAATGTAGCAACGTCATTTCCAAACATAGCCGAAGTATCAGAGAATTGGGTTCCCGTTAATTGCATACCGTCACCAGAATCTCCAACAAAGCGGATAATAACCGCTTCTAGTTTTTCTTGCTTCTCACTAATCGTAACTGATTCCATGTAATCTTTTTTCTAAAAACGCTGTATTTATTATTTAATTGGTAGTACTTAAAACTACTTTGAACGTATGAGAAGTCGTGTATTTACACTAAACATAACGTACTTTTTTTTGCAATTTTAAAACTCTATCAATTTTATAGGGTATAAAAATAGATAAAATGAACATCATAGTCATATAAAAATCTATTAATTGTGATATAAGGCGTTTTTTATGGGTTGTAAACCCAACGTAATTCACATTACAAAAATAGGATATAACCATTTAAATGCTTCTTAATTAGCATTTTTAATGAAAAAAGATCCGTTTTGTTGCTAAAAATGTGCTGTTTTAGTGCTTTGAAATATTTTGTAACATTTAAAATTTATTTGTGACATGATTATTCTGTCATTTTTATGATGATTCGCTAAATATTCAAAAGCAAAGTTATTTGTTAAAACAGGGGACAGATTTGTTATGTAATGCTTTAAACATTGAATTAAATTTAATAAATAGAGTAATACTTGCCATATTGATAATTTAATAGCTTATAAATTTAGATATCCTCACAAAACCTGATAAATATCATGGTAAAACTTGTATACCTAAGCTACTTTTAATGTAACAAACAACTAGTAGATTATGCAAGTCAAAAAAAACCCAAACGTAGATTTAAATAGGAATAGTAGCCTATACTTTGTTATAGGTTTAACCCTTGTATTGTTTTTAACGTGGAGAGCGTTGGAGTACAAAACGTATCCGTCTGATAACCAAATTGTGGAATTGTTAGATGTTGATGAACAATTAGATGAGGAAGTGCCAATAACTGAGCGGGTGAAAACACCGCCACCGCCACCGCCACCAGCTGCACCAGAAATTATTGAGGTTGTTGAAGATAACGAGGAAATTGAGGAGACAATTATTGAGAGTACTGAAACCAATCAAGATGTAGCGGTTGAGGAAGTTATGGATGTTGATGATGTAGAGGTTGGAGAAGAGGAGGAAGAGATATCTATACCATTTTCTGTTATCGAAAATGTACCTGTTTTTCCAGGTTGTGAAAAATTGCAATCCAATACGGAACGTAAAAAGTGTTTTCAAGAAAAAATGCAGGCTCACATTCGAAAAGAATTTCGTTACCCGCAGTCTGCTGCAGAAATGGGAGTAAAGGGCAGAGTATTTGTACTTTTTACCATAGATAGAAGAGGGCTTATAGCTAACTTAACAACAAGAGGCCCAGATCCTCGCTTGGAGAGAGAGGCAGCCCGAATTGTAGGTTCATTACCAAAAATGACACCAGGTAGTCAAAGAGGTAAATCAGTGAGTGTACCTTATAGTGTTCCAATTAATTTTGTGTTGCAGCAATAGCACACTTATTTAAATTGATAATCTTTTATGTTTTCCGGACCTTCTAATAAAATTCTAACAATTTGCAGGGTGCCATCATCTTTGGTGGCAACCTGCCATTTTACGAGAGATATTTTTCCTTCTTCAATTTCAATTCCAGTAATACTTCTGGGGTGTACACAGCTGCCATCATTGAAGAAGGGAATATCTCCAGGTTCTGGAAAACGAGGTCTGTGTGTATGACCAATAACGGTAATTTTATTATCGTTTTGAAGAATCCATTTTTTTACACGTCTTTCAACTTTTATCAACTCCTTATGATTTTTAGCAGGACTCGTGGGGTCGGCTATTCCCCATACCTGAAGTGGTTTCCATAAAACCCTAACTAAAAACCTGTTAAAACGCCAGCCATGATAATTCATAAAATCAGCTTGATGACCATGCGTTAAAAATATTTCTTGATTAGTTTGTGTATGTTTTAAAATTATAGCTTCATTATAAACAATGTCTTTTAAGAGGTCTTTTTCTTTTTCTTCTTTGAAATCAAAATAATACGAAAGATGTTTTTTTACATAAGATTGATTTCTGTAAACCATATCATGATTTCCATAAATCATATGTAACCTCCCTTTTTCATGATAAAGCTTTAATAGCTTATAAATATTCTTATGCGCTCTATAAATTGGTTCAAAAGATAAATTTTCCCAAAGCTCGTCTCCATCACCAAGCTCACAATATTGAAAATCATTTACAAAATAATGTTTTAAGGCATGATGGTAAATGTTTCGGTTATTAGCAAAATCGTCGGCAAAGCTATTATCCCCTCTATGGCAATCGCTAAATAGTATAAATTTAGAGGAATCATCAAAGGGTACTTCTTTAGCTGATTTATATGCTTTTGTTAGTCTGGTAAGGCTAGACATTTTCTTTTTTTTATAAATATGCAAAAAAAGCAACAAAGCATTATTGCTCTTCGTTGTTAAAATAAGCGATTTCTTTTGTAATTTTATTTGTTCAGCGTAGACAAATAGGTTTTATACGAATAATTATGAGTAAAGATTCACCTTTAGTTCATCACATTAGTTTTGAAAAGCTGTTGCAGCGATACGATGTAATGGCTAAAAGTGATAATGAATTTTTAGCAGCGAATGCGAAGCGTATACTTGCTGTTCAAAAGGACTACCCTTTTTTAAGAGAAGGATTTACGGATATAGCACTTTTAGAAGAACACAAAGACGTTATTCAATATCTTTTGCAAGATACTTTTACCGAAGTGTTAAGTGAGAACGAAATCAAGGTAGCTTCGTTACCATACTACGATGTTATTTTTAATTCTTCAAAGCGTTTTCAAAAAATTGTAAAAAATGCTGGTCCAGATTTTACACCATTTATTAGAAATAAAGAGGAAGGCCTAGATTATATAATGAGTTGTGTGGTTATTTTAAAATTTTATTTTGGATTTCCGCTTGATTTTAGTCGACCAATGTTTTACGATATCCCTGATGCAAATGGAGTAATGCATCATTACAGAGTTTTGTATAATGCAGATTTTTTGGAAGTATTACCAACGCAAAAAACTATTAAAATTACGCAAGACGATGTTAATGAGTTAATGGATGAACCTAATAACTTAGAATTATGGAAATCTAAAATTCCACCTAACAGTTTTATTTCTAAGGGGTTTGTGATTTCAAATATGTTTGATGTAACTGCGGAACATTCCATTTCTGAAATAAAATCGGAGCTTATTGAAAGTGATAAACGCGGGAGCGATGATTTTATGATTCACTTAAAAGAAACATTCAAATCGTTTTTTAAGCTTCCAAATATTCAGATAGGATTTTCTGTATATAATTCAAAAGAGCATCAACTGGAATCGGTTTATGGTAAGGGTATGATAAGCTTTATTTTAAACGGGCGAGAAAAACTTTGTTGTAAAACCTCTTTACATGATGATTCTTGTAAAAAATTATTTACTGAGGGAGAATATATTGCAATACCCGATGTAGATAAGTATTATGAAATGTCTGATGGGGAAGAGCCCTTTGGTGGATTAAAAGCTCAAGGAATAAAGAGTATTATTTTGGCTCCAATATCTTCTGAAGGAGAATTGTTGGGTATGTTAGAAATTGCATCTGAAGATAAACATGTGCTTAATGGTGTTAATGCCAAAAAGCTTGATGATGTAATGCCATATATTGTCTCGGCTGTTCTAAGAACCAAATTGGAGGAAGAAAACCGTATTGATGCAATAATTCAAAACGAGTGTACATCAGTTCATCATTCAGTGCATTGGAAATTTCAAGAAGAAGCGATTCAGTTTTTAAAGGATGAGTTGCAGGAAAAACAGCCCTCTTTTAAAGAAATTGTTTTCAAAGATATTTACCCTCTTTATGGTCAAATTGATATAAAGGATTCTTCAAAAGCTCGTAATAAAGCTATTCAGAACGATTTAATTATTGAGCTTTCGCTAATTAAAGATGTTTTGTTTGAGGTTTGGCAAAAAAGTAAACTTCCAATCTATGAGGAGTTAATGTTTAGGGTTAACAATCATTTAGATAGTATTAAAGAAACACTTTTTACCAATAGCGAACAGATAATATTTGATTTTGTTAGAGATGAAATATCACCTGTATTTAAACATTTGAAAGATACTGATGAAGGTTTTAAAAATTTAATTACGGAGTTTAATTCGCAAATAAATTCAGATTTAGAATCTTATTATGATCATCGTAAAAATTATGATGAAAGTGTAAAACTGATTAATAAAAAGTTGGCTTCGGTAATAGATGAAAAGCAGCTTGAAGCGCAAGAAATGTTTCCACATTATTTTGAGCGTTTTAAAACAGATGGCATTGAGCATAATATGTACATTGGAGACTCTATTGCTGAAGGAAAAGAATTTAATTCAATATATCTAAACAACTTAAGATTGTGGCAATTACAGGTAATGTGTGATATGGAAAATACACATTATAGTTTAAAACCAGAATTAGGAGTAAAGTTAGATGTAGCCTCGTTAATATTGGTATATAACGCTTCGTTGTCTATTCGTTTTAGAATGGATGAAAAACGTTTTGATGTGGATGGTACTTATAATGCCAGGTACGAGGTTATAAAAAAACGAATTGATAAGTCTTACATAAAAGGTACTAAAGAGCGTTTGACTCAAGTTGGTAAAATGGTTATTGTATATTCTCAAAAGAAAGATGAGTTGGAATATCTTAGGTATATAAAATTCCTAAAATCTAAAGGGTACTTTACAGGAAAAATAGAAATCGTAGAGCTTGAAGGATTACAAGGTGTTTCTGGATTAAAAGCAATCCGTGCTGAAATTTTATATTCTTCAAAAGTGTCTTCAGAAAAAACTTTTACGTATCAAGATTTAATGAACGAGTTAAGGGATTAAAGCCTCAACTGCAATTGTTCTTTCTGGACCAAAAAATTTAAACGCTATTGCAAAAGCAATTACAGAAACTACCATTCCTATCATAAAAACCGTGTATGTCCAGCGTAAAATTTTGTATTTCCTATGTAAAACAAGTCCTAAAAAGTACAAATCTTTGGTTAGTGAGGAGTAAATGTATTTTTTATCTTTTACCAATTCGTTAATTGCCCATTCATATTCCGATAATTTCATTTTATGAAAATTACCAAAAAATAAAAGGTTTACCTTTTTTTGATTTACATCTTCCTTTGAAAACTCTCCACTGGTAACATTTGGTCGTGTAGCAAGCACTGCAAACACCATTGAAACTACACTAAATATTAAAAAAATAAGGGTTGGGTAAATTAAATAATCGTTCGAAGGGTTGTCTAGTTTAGGAATAAGGTTAGATAACGCTAAAGAAATAATAATAGCATTTACAGAGAGTAGAATGTTAGCTTTGGTATCAGCAATATTACTTAGCGTTATATGGTTTCTGAGGGTAACTCTAAAAAGGGTTTGTATTCCTCTATCTGGACTTTCGTTTTTATATTTAGCTTTTAAAGCTTCTTTTTTTGCAATTTGTTTTTCGGCTTTTTTTTCTTTCACAAGTATTTTTAAATTTTTGTTTTTGCCTTCCTGCCAATTATTTTGAGCATAGTCTGTGTAAAACTGATGTTTCTCCCTAAACATTTGAATATTCATCTCAACCCACTCATTGTGTGAATAAGTAGCAATATCTAGAAGGCTTAATTCTTGTCGTAAGGTTTCTGTGGTTTCTAGATAACTTTTTTTGGCAAAGTGCGATGAATCTGCATCACGAAGTATTTTTTCGGGAAGGCTTTTGGGTTTAGCTTGCATCTGAGTAGCCATAATGCACTCCTCAATTGACTTAACCCTATCTTTATTGTATTCTTGCTCTTGAAGAAATTTAGAAGCAATTTTGCAACTGTTTTTTTCGTGGTTTTTGGTACCCTTAGTGTAACCAACATCATGAAGCCATGCTGCAAGAATAATAGCCTCGCTTTCATTTTCTTCAAGCTTATAAAAGTCTAATAATTCTTTAGTACTTTTAACTACACGTTGGGTATGTTTTAGGTTATGGTATAGATACTTGCTATCTAGGTTGTTGGAAAGTAAATCCACAACAAATTTTTCAGTTTTTACAATAATTTCCGACATACCATCTATGCTAATGTGTCCAAATTACAAATTTTATGGTGAAGAACGCCGATATGATTAAATATTACGTTTCCTTTTTATGCTTTTTTCTTGTTATCAGCTGTGCAACGGTAAAGGAAAAATATAAAAATTCTGAGAGCAAAGAAAACGTAGTTACTCAAAAAAAAGTTGCGCATACCTTTTACCTAATTGGAGATGCTGGATTATCGCCTAAAAATGGCATGAACAATACGCTAAAACAATTCAAAACAGTATTGTCTGAAGCAAACAAAAATAGCACAGCAATTTTTTTAGGAGATAACATTTATCCTAGTGGACTTCCAGATAAAAAAAAGAACAAAAAAGAATATAGTAATGCGGTATCTCAATTAGATGCACAAATAGAAACTTTGAAAGATTTTAGTGGAAAGCCAATTTTTATTCCAGGTAATCATGATTGGTATGCTAATGGTTTAAAGGGACTTAAGAGACAACAAAACTATATTCAGGAGAAGTTAAAAAGTAAAAAGGTGTTTTATCCAAAAGATGGATGCCCCATTCAAAAAGTTGATGTTTCGGAAGATATTGTCATAATAGCTGTTGATACAGAATGGTTTTTAACCGATTGGGATAAACATCCAACAATGAATGATGAATGTGAAATAAAGGATAGAGAAACATTTTTTCAAGAATTAGAAGGGTTAATTAAAAAAAATGAAAACAAAACCACAATAATTGCAGCACACCATCCCATGTTTACTTATGGTACGCACGGAGGACAATTTTCATTTAAGAAAAGTATTTTTCCTGGTAAAAGTAAAATACCATTACCAATATTAGGTACTCTTGCGAATGTGTTAAGAAGAACTTCTGGAGCTTCAATAGAAGACTTGCAGAATAAAAAATACTTAGAATTACGAAGTCGTTTAGTTACGTTAGCACAATATTCTCAAAAAGTAATTCTTGTTTCTGGTCACGAACACAGTTTGCAATATATTGTTGAAAATAATACGCCGCAAATAGTAAGTGGTTCGGGAGCTAAAAAGGGAGCCACACGTTTGTTAAATGGGAGTGAATTTTCTTCAGGGAAAAATGGTTACGCGGTATTAAAAGTATATGCAGATGGTTCCTCAAGAGTTGAGTTTTATGGTGTGTCAGATGAAAATAAAAATGAGTTTTTGTTTACTTCTGAAGTGCTTCCTGAGAGCATAAAAGAAAATTCTAAGTGGGTTAAAAATACTTTTCCGGATAAAGTAAAAGCTTCAATATATACTAAAGAAGAAGTAGAAAAAGGAAAACTGTTTAAATGGCTTTGGGGAAATAGATATAGAGAATTATATGCTAAGGAAATTACTGCTCCTACGGTGAATTTAGATACTCTTTTTGGAGGCGTAAAAGTAATTAGAAAAGGAGGAGGGCATCAATCAAAATCCCTTCGTTTAGTAAATACAGAAGGCAAAGAATATGTGATGCGCGATTTACGAAAAAGTGCTCAGGTATATTTACAAGCAATGGCGTTTAAAAATCAATATGTTGTAGACCAAATAAAAGACACCTATACAGAACGATTACTAGAAGATTTTTATACAGGGGCTCACCCATATGCACCTTTTGTAGTTGGGAAACTCTCTGACGCTGTGGATGTTTTTCATACCAATCCTAGGTTATTTTATGTGCCAAAACAAAAGGTTATTAAAGATTATTTTCCAGAGTTTGGAGACGGTTTGTATATGATTGAAGAGCGCACAGATGATGGTCATGGAGATCAAAAAAGTTTTGGATATGCCAATAAAATGATAAGCACTGATGATTTGCTAAAAAAACTCCGAATGGATGAAAAGTATAGTATTGATACTACTGCTTATGTTAGGGCTCGGTTATTTGATATGACGATAGGTGATTGGGATAGGCATGTTGACCAATGGCGTTGGGCAGAGTTTAAAGATAAAAATTCAGATAAAGTAATGTATAAACCTGTCCCTAGAGATAGGGACCAGGTATTTTCTATTATGGGAGACGGTGCTTTAATGAGTGTTATTACTAGAATTACGCCTTCATTATCCTTAATGGAGGGCTTCAATGAAGAAATAAGGAGTGTAAAAGGGTTTAATGGTTCTCCAATGACTTTTGCATTAGATGTTGCTCTTCTGTCTGAAACTAAACTAAAAACATGGCTTTCTCAAGCAGAATATATTCAGCAACATTTAAAAGGCAATGTTGTTGATGAAGCGTTAAAAGAGTTTCCCGAGGAAATTAGGGGACTTCATGATGCTAAATTGAAAAAAACACTACTCTCTAGATTGCGAGCGTTAAAAGAAACCGCAAGAGAATATTACCGTTTAGTAAATAAGTTTTCTATCATAAAAGGAACAGATAAAGATGATTATTTTACGATTACTGGAATAGCAAAAGGGAAAACCAAAGTTGAAGGACATCGCATAAAAAATGGGAAGAAGGCTGAAATGTTTTTTAGTAAAGTATATGATAAAAAAATTACTAAAGAAATATGGGTATATGGTTTGGATGATGATGATTTTTTTGAAGTAAACAATGTAAAAAACGGAGTTAAAAAAATACGTATTATAGGAGGTCAGAATAACGATAATTACAATGTTAAAAATAGTAGAGGAGTTTATGTTTATGACCAGGCTGCTAAAAAAAATACATTTGACAATGCAAAAACAAAAACAGCTCATGTAAATCGTTCTAATAATTACGAAACCAATACGTATCAACCTATAAAACTCAAAAGAAGTACAAATCAGGTACTGCCAGCAATTGGGGGAAATCCTGATGATGGTTTGTTAATAGGGGTTTCTAATATTTATACATTGTACGGATTTCTACAAAACCCGTTTACGCAAAGGCATAGTATTAATGGAGCATTTTATTTCGCAACAAGAGGTTTTGATGTTGGTTATAAAGGAGAGTTTGCCAGCGTTATTGGAAATGCAAATTTGGAAGTGGGGGCTAAATTCACTAGCCCTAACTTTAGTATTAACTTTTTTGATTATGGAAATAATACCCAAAATTTTGATGATGATTTGGGGTTGGACTATAACCGCGTGAAATTGCAAATAAATTCGTTTTCTTCTGCATTGGTTTGGAGAGGTGATATGGGGTCTGTAATACGAACAGGTTTTGACTATACTTCAATTGAAATAGAGGAAACTGAAGATAGATTTATTAACGAATATATTGATGCTTCAGAAATCGATAATGACAAAGATTTTCTTAGTATTGAAGGGCAATATGCTTATAAAAATTCAGATAATAATGCTTTTCCAACAATAGGAATGGCTGTGGGCCTAACTGCGGGATATACAATTAGCGTAGATGGGAATGGTAAAAATGTTGGGTATATAAAACCAAGTTTTTCTATTGATTATAAATTAGTTCCAAGTGGAAAATTAGTGCTAGCTTCAAAGTGGAAAGCGCACCTGAATTTTAGTGATACTTTTGAAATATATCAGGCAGCTAGCATTGGTGGTACTGACGGTCTGCGAGGGTTCCGAAATCAGCGTTTTACAGGAAGAAAAGCATATTATCAAAATACGGATTTACGATATAATCTCAAACGTATTAAAACAGGAGTGTTACCAATGTCTTTTGGCTTTTTTGCCGGATTTGATTATGGTCGTGTTTGGTTAACTGGAGAAAGTTCTAATAGGTGGCATACCTCAAAAGGAGGTGGTTTTTTCTTGAACGGTGCAGACATTGTTTCCGCTCGTGTAGCACTTTTTAATAGTGATGACGGTTTACGCTTTTCTTTTGGACTAGGTTTTGGCTTTTAGTCTACTTTAAGGTATACGAATACAAATTTCTTCCTGTTGGACCTTTTTTCTCGTCGGATAGAAGTAATTTATTGTTGTCAATAAAGCAAACAGATTCTAATTGATTGGTGGTTTGTAAATCTATGGTTTCCATTTTTCCTTTAGAAAATTTTTCTCCAGTAAAGTTGGTAATCACAAATAATCTTCCGTAGCTCAATAACACTAATTTTTTTCCATCTGGAGAAATATCTGCTGAGGTTATCTGGCAATAATTCCAATCTGAACACATGTTAAATGTGTCTATTAATTGAGCAGCATGCTTGCCCTTTTTTGCAGGTATTTTGTATACTAGAGCCTCACCATTGAAAGGGTTTGCTCTATTTTTTGTAATAATGTAAAGGTTCTCGTTTTGGTAAAAAAGAGCTTCTGCATCATAATAAAGATTCTTTTTTTTGGGAGGAAACTTAGTTTGTTCAGGATAATAGAATGAGATAGCTTCTGACTTAATTTTATTTCCTTTCTCCACTTGGGGGTTAGGTATTTTATATATAACTAAGTTTTTACGTTTGTTTTCGTTGTTACCAATGTCACCTATATATACGTTATCAAAATTGTCTTTGGTTAAATCTTCCCAATCTATATTTTCGCCTTTTTTAACAGATAACTTTTTTACAATTTCTCCTTTAAAATTGACTTCGTAGATTTCATTTTTATTACCACCATCCTCCACTAGCCATGCGCTTGAATTATTAAAAGATACAATGCCTGAATTTTCGGTTAATCGTTTAGGCAAATCGGTAATTAAATTTAATTTACCATGATTAGTACAACTGTAAATTAATATTACTGAAAGTAAAGTGGAAAACTTAAGCATATTATTTGGCTGTCATTTTTAAGGAATTAATAACATGTTTGCCTAAATCTCTTCCTTGTTTTACACCTACCTCAACTGCGGCTCTGTAATGGATACCTCCATACATTCTGCTAATTGCAGCTTCGTCAGCTGCTTCACTGAAAGAATTAAAGCTACGTACGGGTAGACCGTAAGGAATTTCAGTGTCATCATCAAAGTAAAAATTGTCACCAAAAATGTTAGTTAATGCAATACTTGCTGCTCCTGAAACCACACTATGTCCACTGGTGTATTCTGGAAAAGGAGGTGTTTGTAATATTGGCTCCCAATTTTCATCAATATGCTGATTAATTAAAGTTTCAGGGCGAATAAGATTACTTCGGTATTTTTCGTCCCAGCAGCTAATAAAGGCATCCGCTATTGCAATAGATGTTTTCGTATAAGCGTAAATAGTTTTGTCAAAATCGCTATTTGTTTTTAATGCGGCAATTTTAACAATGCCAATCCAATGTGCTCCCGGACTTATTTTTTTGGATGCAAACATAAGGTGACCTCTTGTGATAGATACGTAAGGGTTACAATCCCAGAACTGTGCTATGGCAATTTCTTCAGAATTATCTCCATCTTCGGTAATTTTCATACTAATGTCATAAACTTCTTTTAGTTCTTTATAAAAGAGAGACTTTTTATCTAATGAAAACTCTGGAGGTGGAACAGGCTTAAATTGTTGAGCAGAATCAATTGCAAATGGGCGAATTTTATTCCAATGAGGCTCAATTCCATCCATATAAGCAGGAGGTGTTGGCTGCCAGCGACTCGGGTTATTCATGTCAACAGCAAATTTTGGCATGGTACGAGTTTCATTATAATTATCATTTTCCATCCATTCTGCAATATGCTTTGCTACCTGTAATCCATAGGTTTTTGAGGCTTCAAATTGTTGAAGGTTTTTATTTTGCCAAATACTGTATAAACTATCTCTATAAGCATGTAATTTTTCTCTGGTATGTATTAAACGTTGACTAACATCTATATGTGCAATTAAGGCTGACATTTGATAGTTAATAGGAGTAGAGGTATCTGCTTTTGGAATTGCAGTTAGTTCTTTTACTTGATTTTCTAATGAGGTATAATTGCTATTGTTAGAAGCGATTATTTCGTACGCAGCTATATTCGGATAAACAAAAACTCTACTAGCCACGGGAGGAGAAAAAATATCGTGAATCATAATATCCACTACATTGTCAATAGCCGAATGAAGTTCATTTGGGGTAATTGTTATGGTGTTTTTTTCTTTTTCAGTTTTACAAGAAGTAAGTAATAGAATTACTAAAAGAGTGTAAAATATCTTTTTCATTATTAGAATTCAGTTTAATTTAAGGTAGTGGTAGCATTGTCTGCATAAATATACTATTTGTTCTTTTAATTTAAGCTTTTATAGACCTGATATACAGGGTTAAAAAAGAAAAACCTTCGGGAATCCGAAGGTTTTTGCATAATCTTAAAATATGATTCTTATCTGGCTATGTTATTATTTCCAAAATAAAGAATACAGTACAACTAAAACAATCATTACTGCAAATGAACCAATGTTAAATGCAGGAGTTGTTTTAAATAATCCTTTTGTAAAAGGAATCCCTTTTTCGTCATCAGCACCTTTGTTTTGCATTAAACTAAGAATTACTATTACTATCATAGTTAATACTGCGGTTAAACCCATTTGATCCATCCAGGGTAGGTCAACGAAAAATGCACTTGTAGACCAACCTTTAGGTGCTACTTTAAAGTACATAGCAATTGGAATAGACACTAATGCACCAGCGATTGCGGCTTTGTTTGTTGTTTTTTTCCAAAACAGTCCTAACATAAATACTGCTAAGATACCTGGACTTACAATACCAGTATACTCTTGAATAAATTGGAAAGCTTGGTCTATACCACCTAATAGAGGAGCCATTATACATGCAATTAATAATGCAACACCAGCAGAAATTCTACCCATGTTAACGGTACTTTTATCACTTGCATTTTTGTTAATATATTGCTTATAAATGTCCATTGTAAAAATGGTAGATGTAGAGTTAAGCATAGATGCTAAAGAAGATACTATTGCAGCAGCAAGAGCAGCAAAAGCAACACCTTTTAATCCAGTAGGTAAAAATTGCAACAACCAAGGATAAGCTTTATCTGCTTGGTCAGCAGAAGGAAGGTTCTTTAAACCAGCTTCACCTAAACTTGCTAAAATTTCAGGATCATTAACCATAACGTAAGCTGCAATTCCAGGAACCACAACAATAATTGGAATTATTAATTTTAAACCTGCAGCTAGTAAAATACCTTTTTGTGATTCTTTTAAAGACTTAGCGGCTAGCGTTCTTTGTATAATATATTGGTTGAATCCCCAATAGTAGAAGTTTGCAACCCATAAGCCTCCAACTAAAACTCCAATACCAGGTAAGTTTTTAAATTCAGGGTTAGATTTATCTAAAATCATTGCGAATCTGTCTGGTGCGGCTTCATATATCGTAGACAAACCTGCCATAAAGCCTTCACCTCCTGAAACTGTATTTAATGCTAAGTAAGTTGTGACCAAACCACCTAATACAAGAAAAACAACCTGTATAACGTCCGTCCAAGCAACTGCAGACAGACCACCATACAATGAGTATGCAGCAGCAAATAAAGCTAAACCAATAACACCATACATCATAGGTATACCCATAATGGTTTCAAGAGCTAGCGAACCTAGATAAAGTACGGAAGCAAGATTAACAAAAACATATAAACCAATCCAAAAAACAGCTAATATTGTTTTTAAACTTGTTGAGAATCTTTTTTCAACAAATTCAGGTATGGTATATAATCCTTTTTCAATAAAAATTGGTAAAAAGTACTTTCCTACTATGATTAAAGTTATTGCGGCCATCCACTCATAGGATGCTATTGCAAGGCCTAAAGCAAAACCAGAACCAGACATACCTATGAATTGTTCTGCTGATATATTTGCTGCAATTAGTGAGGCACCAATTGCCCACCACGGTAAAGATTTACTAGCTAAAAAGTAATCTTCGGCATTTTTTTGATGTCCTTTTTTATCTCTGGAAACCCAAAGACCTACGCCCAGTATTAGAATCGCGTAAGCGACAAAAATAAAATAATCCCAAAATTCAAATGCTGATGTCATAATTAAATGGTTGTTGGTTGATACGTTAAAATCATCATGAAATTAAACGTACAAAGTACAGGTTTTATGTGAAATACAAAATGATTTTAAGAATTCTTTTTGTGAGAAATAATACATAAAAGCCTGCATTTGTCTCAAAAGTAAAAGAGAATTTAGGCATTTAATTTACCATTGAAATTGGGCGATAAAAATTATTGGAATATCGATTGTTTTTATACTCTGTTACTAAGATGATTAAAAATTAGACAGATTTAATTTTCAAAATAACTACTAGGAAACAATTATAATACTATATATTTAGTTGTAACAAACACTACACAAATTAATGTTCGATGTTATAATAATTGGAGGTGGTGCAGCTGGTTTTTTTGCTGCTATCCGTATTGCTGAAAATTCACCTAATTTAAAGGTGGCAATTCTGGAAAAAGGAAAGGGCGTTTTGGCTAAAGTTAAAGTGTCTGGAGGTGGACGATGTAATGTTACTCATGCAGAGTTTGATCCCAGAGAACTATCTAAAAATTACCCAAGAGGTGAGAAAGAAATTCTTGGACCTTTTCATAAATTTTGTAGTGGAGATACGGTTGCTTTTTTTGAAGAAAGAGGGGTGCAGCTTAAAATTGAGGAAGATGGTAGAATGTTTCCTACTTCAAATTCGTCACAAACTATTATAGATTGTTTTTTAAATGAAGCCAGTAAACTTGGTATTCAGATATTAAAACATAGTACCGTAACAAAACTTGCTCCTTCAAAAGAGGACAAAAATTTATGGAACGTAACCACAATAAAAGGTTCTTACAGCGCAAAAAAAGTGTTGGTTTGTTCTGGGAGCAGTCCAAAAGTTTGGGATATGCTCAAAAATCTAGGCCACTCCATTGTTAATCCTGTTCCCTCGTTATTTACGTTTAACATAAAGGATGACCGAATTTCTAAAATTCCAGGGGTAAGTACAAACGCCCGAGTAAAGGTTTATAAACAATCATTAAGTCAGTTAAAACTAAAAATCAAATTAAAAAGTCAAAGAGAAAGTGAAGCTCTTTTAGACTCAGAAGGTCCCGTTTTAATAACGCATTGGGGTTTAAGTGGTCCTGCAATTTTAAAGCTTTCGGCCTGGGGGGCAAATATATTACACGACTTAAAGTATAACTTTGTTATAAAAGTGAATTGGTTACCAGAATATCATAGTGAAGCGGTGTTACCACTACTTATGGAAATTAAGGAAGTTGAAGTTAAAAAAACAGTGCTTAAAACTAAAGCTCTTGATATTCCAAGACGGTTATGGACAAATTTAGTTAGAGCAGCAGATATTCCAGAGCAGCTAAAATGGGCAGATGTATCTAAAGTTCAATTACAAGAATTGGCAAACCAACTTACCGACTGTAGATTTTTGGTAAATGGAAAAAGTACGTTTAAAGAAGAATTTGTTACTGCAGGAGGGGTGGATTTAAAGGAGATTAATTTTAAAACGTTTGAAAGTAAGATTCATAAAAATTTGTTTTTTGCAGGGGAGGTTATTAATGTTGACGCCATCACTGGCGGATTTAACTTTCAAAATGCGTGGACAACAGGTTATTTAGCCGCCGAAGGTATTACCAAAGAAGTATAAACAATGAACACATATATAGGATTATTGCGTGGAATTAATGTAGGAGGTCATAAAAAAATTAAAATGGCTGATTTACGAGAAATGTTGAATAAGCTCAACTTTTCAGAGGTTCAAACCTATATACAAAGTGGAAATATTGTATTTAAAACCTCGGAAGTAAATAAGGCAGAATTGGAATCAACCATTAAAAAAGAAATAGCAAAGACCTTTGGTTTTGAAGTTCCAGTTTTGGTTAAGTCTCGAGAAGAAATCGTTAGTATCGTTGAAGAAAATTTATATATAAAAGATGAAAATTTAGAGCCTTCAATGTTATATTTTACATTATTGCATAAAATGCCCAGTGATGATGCTCTTCAACAGTTTAGGGAAATACATTTTGATAATGAAGTTTTTTCTATGGGAAACCATGTAGTCTACCTTGCATATAAATTAGGAGCTAGTAAAGCTAAGCGAGATAACAATTTTATTGAGAAAAAATTAAAGGTTTCAGCAACTACTAGAAATCTTAGAACAATGCAAAAACTCGTGGAGTTATCTAGTTAAGCATCCAAATTTTATAATTTAACACAGTAGCAAAACAAAGCCACATTAAATACGGAACAAGCAAGTAGGCGGCAATTTTATTCACAATTTTAAACCACTTAATGGTGAAAAGTAGCATAACTATTAGCCCAATAATAACTAGTAACGCCAAAAAAGGTTTTTTTAATCCAAAGAAAACAATACTCCAAGCAGCATTTAGCAATAGTTGAAAAACAAAATGGTAAAGTGCTGTTTTTACCCATTTGTGGTGTAAACCACGTAACCACACTAGTCCTGCAGAAATGCCCATTAATACATAAAGTACTGTCCAAACTGGAGCAAAAATAGTGTTTGGAGGATTAAAACTAGGCTTATTCAACGTAACGTACCAAGTGTTTACAGCACTTTGAGTAACAGAGCTTGATACAAACCCTATAACTAAACAAACTACTATTGAAAACGTTATGTAAAGAATCTTTTTTTTCAAAATGGTTTAGGTGAAAGCTCTAAAATAATGAATTATTTTAATTAGAACCATGCTAAAAGTTATCTTTGCAAAAACTAAAATCTTCATGACCGAAATAGACTTTGTTCCTTCGGCGTATACGCAAACTATAGCAACAGGAAAAGTAACTTGTAAAGCCCCAAGTAATATTGCATTGATAAAATATTGGGGGAAAAAGAAAAATCAAATTCCGGCTAACCCTTCAATTAGTTTTACGTTAGATGCATGTGCAACTACAACAAGTTTAAGCTATAATAAGTTAGAACAACCAATCAACGGTTTTTCGTTTGACTTAATGTTTGAAGGAAAATCTAAAGAAGATTTTAAACCCAAAATTGAAACTTTTTTTCAGCGAATAATTCAATATGTACCTTTTTTAAAAGAGTATCATTTTAGTATTGAAACTTCAAATTCTTTTCCGCATAGCAGTGGTATTGCATCTTCGGCAAGTGGAATGGCAGCTTTGGCTTTTTGTTTGGTTGAGATTGAAAAACTGCTAAATCCGGATATGGGAAATGACTTTATGATACAAAAAGCTTCTTTTTTAGCACGCTTAGGTTCTGGTAGTGCTGCAAGAAGTATTGAAGGTAGTTTGGTTCAATGGGGAATTCATAATAAAATAGAGAACTCGTCAGATTTATATGCTATTAAGTATCCATATAAAGTACATAGTGTATTTACAAATTATCATGATACTATACTATTGGTTGATAAAGGGCAAAAGACAGTTAGCAGTTCAGTTGGTCACAACCTAATGCACAATCATCCTTTTGCTGAAAACCGTTTTAAACAAGCCAATGATAATTTAGAAAAAATTAAAAAAATATTTGCAGAGGGCGATTTAAAAAAGTTTATAGAAATAGTAGAAAGCGAGGCACTTACATTGCACGCAATGATGATGACAAGTCTACCATATTATATTTTAATGAAGCCAAATACACTGCAAATAATTAATGAAATATGGAGTTTTAGAGCAGCTACTGGAAGCAATGTTTGCTTTACCCTAGATGCTGGCGCAAATGTACATGTGCTGTATCCAGAGTCTGAAAAAGAAATTGTGTATCAGTTTATTAAAGACCAGCTAGTTGTATTTTGTGAAAACGGGCAGTATATTTGCGATCGAATTGGATTTGGAGCAAAAAATAAATAACGAGAATTATAATTTATCAACAAAAAGAGCGTTTTTTCCTACAAACGGGATTTGTGAATATAATGTTCAATTAGATTTTGTTGTTTGTAATGCCTATCTTTAATATAATAGGCGTTTTTGAAAGATAGATTATAGTTAAATATTAAAATAGCTAGCAAAGTGAAGGGGCCATTATTTTATTCTAAAATATTACTTTTTGGAGAATACGGAATCATTAAAGATTCTAAGGGACTTTCTATACCCTATAATTTTTTCAAAGGAGCATTAAAGATGGATAATAACTCATCGGAAAATGCTAAAGAGTCCAATAAATATTTAAGTGAGTTTGCTACATATTTAGAGGAACTCCAAAGTAAAGAACCAAATTTGGTAAGTTTTGATTTTGCAACACTAAAAAAAGATGTTACCAACGGAATGTATTTTGACAGTTCTATTCCTCAAGGTTATGGTGTTGGTAGTAGCGGAGCGTTAGTAGCTGCAATATATGATAAGTACGCAAAAGATAAAATTACTGTTCTTGAAAATTTAACGAGAGAAAAGTTGCTTAAGCTTAAAGCGGTTTTTGGTAAAATGGAATCTTTTTTTCACGGAAAGTCATCCGGTTTGGATCCGTTAAATAGTTATTTAAGTTTACCTATTCTTATTAATTCCAAAGATAATATTGAGTCTACAAGTATCCCTTCTCAGAATAAAGAAGGTAAGGGTGCAGTATTTTTATTAGATAGTGGTATTGTTGGAGAAACCGCTCCTATGGTACAGCTATTTATGGAAAAAATGAAGAACGATGGTTTTAGAAGCATGCTTAAGGATCAGTTTATAAAACATACTGATGCTTGCGTTGAAGATTTTATAAACGGAAATGTAAAATCGCTTTTCGGAAATTTAAAACAACTTTCTCATGTAGTTTTAAATAATTTTAAGCCGATGATTCCTTCAAAATTTCATCAGTTATGGCAACAAGGTATTGAGTCTAATGACTATTACCTTAAACTTTGTGGCTCTGGAGGTGGAGGTTATATTTTAGGATTTACACAGGATCTTGAAAAAGCTAAAAAGGCTTTAAAAGAATATCAATTAGAAGTGGTTTACAACTTCTAAACATACGCAAATGCTTTCCAGAAAAAACAAACTCTTACTTCTTAAGTTGTTGAGTTTGTTCTCTATAGTTAGAGGGTATAATGTGCTCATGATTTGTTTAGCACAATATATAGCTTCTATTTATATTTTAGCTCCGCATATACCTGTACGAGATGTAATTTTTGACCTAGAACTTTTTGTAATTGTTTTAGCGTCCGCATTGGTAATAGCTGCGGGATATATAATTAATAATTTTTACGATTCCGAAAAGGATCTTATTAATAAACCAACCAAAAGTATGTTAGATAGGTTGGTAAGTCAACGAAAGAAATTATCGGCGTATTTTGTTTTAAACTTTTTTGCGGCCTTTTTTGCTAGTTATGTTTCGTTTAAAGCGGTACTCTTTTTTTCTGCATATATTTTTGGTATTTGGTTTTATTCTCATAAGCTTAAAAAGGTGCCCTTTATAGGTAATTTTGTCTCTGCTACATTAGCAATTACTCCTTTTTTTGCTGTTTTTGTGTATTACAGAAACTTTGATACCGTAATTTTTGTGCACGCTACATTTCTTTTTCTTTTGATTTTAGTGCGTGAAATGATTAAAGATCTAGAGAATATTGCTGGCGATATGGCGCAGAACTATAAAACTATTCCCATACTATACGGCATTAAAGTATCCAAAATAGGAATAACTATTCTGGTACTTTTAACGCTGATGCCTTCTTTTTTATTAATAACCTATTTTGATGTAGGGTATATGTACCTATATTTTATTGGATGTATGTTTTTACTCATATTGTTTTTAATAATGCTTTGGAAAGCTAAAACTAAGATGCACTATGTGGGGCTTCATAACATTTTAAAATTGATAATTATTGTTGGGGTTTTCAGTATATTGCTAGTAGATATACACCTAGTTTTAAACAGATTTTTATAGATGGAGAACCTTTTAAAAGTGGCTATGGCGCAAATAGCCCCTGTTTGGCTTGATAAAAAAGCCACTCTTGAAAAAATTAAACAAACAGTAATTGAAGCTTCAAATGAAAACGTTGAGCTAGTTGTGTTTGGAGAAGCATTATTACCCGGATATCCTTTTTGGTTAGCACTTACTGATGGTGCCAAATGGGACTTAAAAGTAAACAAAGAAATTCATGCGCATTATACACGTAATGCTATTCAAATTGAAGCGGGTGAGTTAGACTCACTTTGTGCATTATCCAAAGAAAAAAACATTGCTATTTATTTAGGAATAATGGAACGGGCAAAAAATCGTGGTGGCCATAGTTTGTATTGTTCTTTGGTATATATAAATCAAAATGGAGAAATAAAATCGGTACACAGAAAATTACAACCAACTTATGATGAAAGACTTACCTGGGCACCAGGAGATGGAAATGGTTTACAAGTGCACAACTTAAAACGATTTACAGTTGGAGGTTTAAACTGTTGGGAAAATTGGATGCCACTACCAAGAACAGCTTTGTATGGTCTTGGCGAGAATTTACATATTGCAGTATGGCCGGGGAGCGATTATAATACAAAAGATATTACAAGGTTTATTGCTAGAGAATCTCGTAGTTATGTAATATCAGTTTCTTCATTAATGAAAAAAGAAGATTTTCCAGCGCACACACCGCATATTGATAAGATTGTTAAAGAATCTCCCGAGGTTTTAGCAAACGGGGGCTCATGTATTGCTGGTCCAGATGGGGAATGGTTAGTTGAACCTGTTTTGCATAAAGAAGGATTAATATATCAGTCGTTAGATTTTAATAGAGTGTATGAGGAGCGTCAAAATTTTGATGTAGTTGGTCATTATTCAAGGCCTGATGTTACTAAACTTACCGTAAATCGAGAAAGGCAGTCGACGGTGCATTTTACAGATTGATTTTATAAGGGATTAAAGCAAAGACAAATGCAAATCGCTACCTTTGCCGAAAATTAGAAACATGGGTAAGCCAGATTCAAAAGGAGGGAAAAGACCAGCAGGAAAAAAACCATCAACTTTTAAAAAGAAAAGTTATGGTACAGGCAAGCCAAAAACTCAAAAACAAACAGCGCCAAAGCAGCCGTCAGACCCTAATAGTATTAGGTTAAATAAGTATGTTGCAAACTCGGGAGTATGTTCTCGTAGAGATGCTGATATCTATATTGCAGCCGGTAACGTTACCGTAAACGGAAAGCCAATTACCGAAATGGGTTACCGTGTTAGATTAACCGATGAGGTAAAATTTGATGGCCGTTTACTAAACCCTATTAAAAAAGAGTATGTGCTGCTAAATAAACCAAAAGATTTTTCTACCACCGTTCGTGATGAAAAAGGTAGGCGAAATGTTTCAGGTCTTATTTCCAGTGCATCAAAAGCAAAGCTGCTTCCTGTAGATAAAATGGATAAAAATGCTACTGGACTTTTGTTGTTTACCAATGATGGCGATTTAACTAAAAGGTTAAAAAGTCCTATAAACGGTCTGCGTAAAATATATCATTTAGTATTAGATAGAGATTTGCGTAGCGTGGATTTAAAGAGAATAAAAGAAGGCTTACAGGTAGACGATAAAGTTGTTAGAATACAAGATATTAGTTTTATTGATGGAGCTCCAAAAAGAGAAGTAGGGATTGAGGTATATAGCTCAAGAAACCGAATTGTAGAACGTATTTTTGAAGAATTAGAATACAAAATTGAACGTATTGATAGGGTTGCGTATGCTGGACTCACTAAAAAAGATTTACCAAGAGGACACTGGCGTTATTTAACGGAGCAAGAGATAATTAATCTGGCAATGATTAAATAATAGAAAGGTAAACTTGTAGTAACTCATATATGTCATAAATAGGAGACTTTTGCAGTGTAAATGTTTTGTTTACGTAATTAAAAAAGTAAGCCGTAAGACCGATATTCGTATCGGTTTTGTCTTTTTGGCTATATTCTCAACACACCTTCTAAAACAATTTGAGCAGAACTTTTGATGCTTATTTTATTCTTTTGTAAAAGTTCAACCTCCATAAAACCAGTTCTGGGTGAGCATTGAAAAGAATTCATTTTATCTTTTTTAAGAATAGCTCCCCAATATGGCGCTAAAAAAGTATGTGTAGCTCCAGTTACAGGGTCTTCATTGGTACCACTCCAAGGCCAAAAATATCTAGATTCAAAGTCAAAATTACTTTTATTGGATAATGCGGTAACCAGAACTCCATTTATGGAATCTTGAGATTGGTATAAAGCTTCAAAATTTGGAGTTAAGTTTTGTAAAACAATACAATCTTTTATATGAAGCAACATAATTTTGGTTTCTTCATTATAAACACAATTAATTACTTCTTCTATTCCTAAAGCACTTAATAAATTGTTAGAAACCTTAATTGGAATTGTAGCATACTTGGGAAATTCCATTTGGATAGTATTGTCGTCTTTTTTTTCAATTTTTAGCTTTAAATTTTGAATATTGGTAAACTGAATGATATTAAGACTTTGGTTTTGTTCAAAAATAACTTTTGATGCTGCTAAACTGGCATGACCACATAAAGGAATTTCCATTTTTGGAGAAAAAAAACGAATTAAAAATTCGTTTTCGTTTTGCTGAAATACAAAAGTGGTTTCTGAATGTCCTAACTCTTTAGCTATAGATAACATTATATCAGCTTCTAGTTCTTCGGTTGTAATACATACTCCAGCTGGGTTGCCCTTAAAGGGTTCATTTGTAAATGAATTAACAATATAGGTTTTCATGTTTATTTGGCTATAAGTGTGTTTTTTTGAACTTCTCGTAATGCCTGCTTAAAAGAATTTACAGATCTAGTTACATCTTCTTTTGTTGTTGCCCAAGAACAAACACTAATACGAATTACCTGTTTTCCTTTCCATTGCGATCCACCAACCCAACACGTTCTTAATTTTTGAATACGATTTAAGGTTTTTAAGGTTAACTCATCGGTATTACAGCGTACCAGTATTTGGTTAAAAACAACATCATTTAGTATGGTAAAATCGTTTTCGTTTTTTAATTCGTTTGCGAATTGCTGAGCTCTTTTATGCATTCCTAAAATCATTTCATCTACACCACTTTTTCCTAAATATTTTAGAATGGCCCAAAGCTCCACAATTCTGGCTCGTCTAGACATTTCTGGCGTGTAAAAAGTACCATCTCTCTCTTTACTTGTTATAATATAACTTCCAGACATATGTAAAGCACTCATTAGAGCTTCTTTGTCTTCACATAATACAACACCGCTATCATAAGGCGTGTTTAAAGTTTTATGTCCGTCTACTGCCCAAGAATTTGCTTTTTCTGCTCCTTTGGTTAAATGTTTTAATTGGTTAACCGCCCCAACCCAAAAACCAAAGGCGCCATCAATATGCACCCAAGCGCCTGCTTTATTTGCTTTTTCGCAAATGCTTTCAAAATCATCAAACGAGCCACTATTTACGTTACCCGCTTGTAGTATTAATAAAGTGGTGTTATCTAGTTCTGGTATTAATTCAGGTACTATTTTTCCTTGATTATCAACATCTACCCACTCAATGGTATTTTTTCCAAAACCTAAAAGACTAATGGCTTTTAAAACCGTAGAGTGCGCTTGTTTTCCAGTGACTACTCTTATTTTTGGAGCATTAAAAAAGCCATTCTCGTTGATATTCCAATTTTGATTTGCCAGTAGTCGATATCTTGCAGCGGCAAGTCCACAAAATGTTGCCATTGATGTTCCACTAACAAAACCTGCCGCCGTGCGTTTTGGAAGATTAAATATATTTTTCAGCCAATTTTCAACTACGGTTTCTAGTTTTGAACCAATAGGAGATAGCACATTCATTGTTGGCGATTGATCCCAATAAGTAGCTAAGTTTTTGGCAGCTAACCCAACTGGTACAGAACTACCGCATACAAAACCAAAATACCTGCCTCCCATGTTAGCCACTGTAGCAGGGGAACCGTAGGTATGTAAATGTTCTAGTACAGTATGTGCATTAGAACTATTTTCTGGCATTTCTTCATCAAAATTTGTTAAATCTGTTAATGCTTTTTCCGTAGGAAAAACATTTCGGTCAAATATTTCTGTTAGGTAATTGTATCCGTTTGTTTGGGCAGAGGTGAAAATACTTTCATCTTGGATATCAGAATACATTTTATCTTGGATTGTACTTTTTTTAGTCATGGGTAATTATGATTATGTTTCTTTTTCAAAATTCAACATAAATTTGAAACCATAACAGATTCAGTTTTTGTATTTTTAACCAGTACAGATAATGGTTTTTAAAATGAAAAGCGCGACTAAAAGTTTTTTATATAATAATATAGCTCATGCTATAGAGGAGCAAATAAATCAAGGTTTATTAAAGTTTGGGGATAAATTGCCTTCGGTAAGGATACTTAAAAAAGAGTACGGTGTAAGTGTGAGTACAGTACTTGAAGCATATTATAGATTAGAAGCGAAGAGTTTAATAGAATCAAGACCACGCTCAGGATATTATGTTGTGTATTCCGAAAATAAATCGCTTCAAAAGCCTGCGAAAACAGCCCCAAAAGCGGAACCTGTATTACGTGAGGTAACTGATATTATTATTGATTTTTATGAAAGAATAAATGATAAAAGTATTGTAAATCTGTCTTTAGGTATACCATCACCAGAGTTAATGCCAGTTGCAAAATTGAATAAAACGGTTAACGAAACTGTTGCAAAACTTCCAGCAGGAGGAACGTATTATGACAGTATTCAGGGAAGCGAAAACTTAAGAAGGCAAATTGCACAACGAACACTTTTATGGGGAGGTAACCTTAAAGAACAAGATATTATAACCACTACAGGGTGCACAAGTGCATTGTCTTTAGCACTAATGGCTGTTACTAAGGCTGGAGATACTATCGCAGTAGAGAGTCCTGTTTTTTTTGGAATACTGCAATTAGCAAATGCATTACAACTTAGAGTATTAGAATTACCAACCGATGTAGATTTGGGAATAGATTTAGCTCTGCTGGAAAAATCAATCAAAAAACAAAAGCTTAAAGCAGTTGTTATAATATCAAATTTTAATAACCCTTTAGGAAGTATTATGCCAGATGAGAACAAAAAAGGCATTGTAAAAATTATTGAAAAGTATGAGATACCTTTAATAGAAGATGATATTTACGGAGAAATTTACTTTGAAAAGAAACGCCCAAATACTTGTAAAACTTATGATGCTAAAGGATTAGTAATGTGGCTGGGGTCTTTTTCAAAAACCATTGCTGGAGGATACAGAGTAGGGTGGATTGCTCCAGGAAAATTTTTGCAAGAGGTTTTAAAGTTAAAACTATGTCTTTCATCATCTACCCCAACAATTACGCAAGAGGCTATTGCTAATTTCTTAGCAAAAGGTAGATATGACTATCATTTGAGAAAACTCCGCCAAACTTTATATGCTAATAGTTTAAAGTATATGGCAGCAGTTGTGGATTATTTTCCCGCAGATACCAGAGTTAGTAAACCCAAGGGCAGTTTTTTATTGTGGATAGAATTGAATGAAAATATTGATGTAAATAAGCTATATAAAAAAGCACTAGAGTATGGTATTGTTTTTACTCCTGGGAATATTTTCACCCTTCAAAATCAATATAAAAATTGTATGCGACTTAGCTATGGAATGCCTTGGAGTACCAAAATAGAAAAGGCTTTGAAAGAATTAGGAGAACTTTTAAAAAATAGTAGTCTTTAATAAATGACCTTTGTGGTCATAAATTTTCCAAACACCTATTTTTTTACCATTTTTATAATCACCTTTATCATGAATTTGACCATTTTTAAAGTAAGAAATCCATCTACCGTTAGGTTTTCCGTTTTCATAATTTTCAATATTGGATATTTCCCCTGAATCGTAGTAATATTTCCATTCCCCAGTATTCCCCTCTGGATTATAAATTCGTACATATTTTAGGGTACCATCCTTTGCGTAATGTTTCCAAGTACCATCTTTGTAGTTGTTTTTATGATTTCCACCAAAATATAATTGCCCGTTAAAATGATAGACTTTCCATTCGCCTTCTAAAACATCATCTTTAAAAGTTTCTATTTTAAATATTTTGCCATTGCTGTAATAGCGTACCCATTTGCCATTTTTTTTGTTATTAATAAGTTTACCAGTTAACAATACATCGCCGTTTTCAAAAAAATCGGTTACTTCTATTACTTCTTTTTCATAAGAAATGGTAATACCAGTTTTTTCTTTGTTTGAGGTATTGCAGCCTTGAATTAACTGAAAAGCTATTAAAAATAAGAATATGTTTTTTTTCAATGTAAAAGAGTATTAGTTAGCATTCCATTTTTCCCAATTGTGAGGTTCTTTTCTACCATCCCAAAAATACTTAAAAGGCAGTGGTTTTTTTTGCCAAGGAGCAAGAGGGTATATATCGTAATTATCATCATAGTCATAAAGACCATAGGTAGGATTTTCTCCCCAGAAAAACTCAAATTTTACGGTTTCCTTTAGCTCGCTGATATAAACTTTTCCAAGTACAATGTGATGTGTGGAGCCACTAACTGCCGTTGTGAATGCTTTTGTTTTTTCTATTTTTAAAGTAGTACCAATGGGGAGCTTATATATCGGCTCTGTGGTCTCATAAAAATTGGTATTAGTTATATCTAGGATATATGGATTTTCTAAAGCGTGTTTGTGTATGGTTATAAAACATTCTTGTTTGGTTTTTAAGGTTTTTTCAACAATAGTATTATAGGGATACTTATCGGACAAATCCTTAGTTTTTGTTCTAAATACAAAATAAAAAGACCCTAAAATAATAATTGCGCCAAGTGTAAGTAAACTGAGTATTATATTTTTTAAGGTCATAGTAATAGTTTAATGTTGTTTATTGCTACTGTAATTTTCTAAAAGAATCTTTGTCTTTCTCGTAAGCAACAATAATTAATCTCGGTTGAACTGTGATTAGTTCTTTTCTTACAATTTCTGAAAATAGATTATGGTTAGATATATCTTCCAATGTGTTACTAAAACATATCAAATTACAAACTATAGAAGTCCGCACATGATAACTAAAACTACCACTAAATTGTAAAGTACATCATGAATTAGTAATCTGTAATAAGATTTCCATAAGAATCATACCTTCTTTCATCAAATTGTAAATTAGTATTTTCACCTGTTCCATCAATGGTATATGAATCTGCTTTTTCCGTAATTAGGACTTTACCATCTTTGTTAATGAGCTGATACGTATCCTCTGTGGAAATCCATGTAAGACCATTTTTATGGAATATAATTTTGTGGTAAATTAATGGAACTATAGTTTTCCCTGTACGATCGATCACCCCGTATTTGTATGCTTCATTCTGCACAAAGGCGACCCCATTTTTGAAATTTTCAACAGCTCTAAATTCAAAAGGTATGGCAACTTCTCCCGAAGTAGTTATAAAGCCATACTTTCCGTTTTTTCTTGCAACAATTCGGTCATCGAAAGGAGTTCCAATATCAGTGATGCCCTCTAGTTTTTTAATGGCACCCGTGGCACTTAAAATGTAGTTTTCTTTTGCAGTACCAATGCCATATACATAGTGATCATCAAGGGCGTAAAGTTTTGCAAAGGGAATATCTGACAGTAACTTATACTCGGCATTGTACATAAGTAAGTGATCATTCCCTGCTTGTTGTATAAACGCAAGTCCGTTAGTGGCTTCCCATATATAAGTTACATTGAGTTGGTCAAGGTTTTTGGTTTTTAAATTTAAATGATAGTAGACACTATCGTTTGTAAAATAACGTGAACCTAGACTTTTAATGGGAGTAAAAGGAATCCTGAAAAGTTCTTTGGCATTTGCATCTAAAAAGATATTCTCCTTTTTATTTTGCATCAGAATAATATCACCAAAAGTACTGTCGTTTTTAGCGAAAAAGGTAATTGTTTTAGATCTCTCCTCGGTTTCAAAAAATAGTCGAAGACTCTCAATATTTCCTTCAAAAAAATATTGTAGATGGTAAACACCGTCATTATCTTTGATAGCTTTAAACTTGTCTATTTTTTTAAGGAGGTATTTTTTAAAGGATTTGGTATCCTCGAACTTATTACTCTTAAATTTTGTTTTTAAGTCTTCTAAAAAACCTTGCAACGCACTGAATTCATTATCAGATGTATGAGAAAAAGAACTATGATTTTGGTTTAAGAACTTTCCTTTGGTGTTAAGAGCACGAATTGTTAATTGGTCTTTGTATTCGTCGCTTATGGTTAAATACAGATAATTTTTCTCCAGTTTTTTTACCGTAATAATCGCATCTTTATACTTTATTCTTTTGGTATTTTTGGCTGCTTCTAAAGAATCGTAAGCAGTGGTATAGCGGATATTATAGTCGATTTGAACACTGTCTATGGTGGCTATTTTACCCCAAGGTTTTTCAAAAAAGAAACTAATTTTGTTATCGTGTATACCTTCAGTAACTCTGGAGCCATCTTTATAAAAAATAGTTTTAGGGGTGAGTTTTTCTTTCATGCCTTCACCCATCCAAACGGTATGCCAATACTCGTCTCCTATTTTCTTGAATTTTAAAAATGATTTGTTTTCACGAAAACTCTGTTGAATACCAATAGTATTAAATTGATGCAAGGCTTTATACACGTTCAAAGTATCTATCTTAAACGGCTTTTCAAATTTCTCTTCTTCTAAAGTATAATTTTTGATTTGATCTTCACCTGGACTTTCAAAAAAACCGGAAAAGATTCTGGCCACTTCAATACGTTCATCTAACTCCTGTTCTAGTTCGTCTAAATTGGCATCATCTATACGTGCTAATAAAGCATCCATTTCAGCAAGCGTTTCCTGTGCTGACAGGGAATGAAAATGGATTATAATGAAGAGGCCTAAAACTAGAATTTTTTTCATGATAGTATTTGTAAACATAATACCTACTACATTTAATTACTTTATCGAGTAACCATCTCCAAATTGGTAGCTTAAAATAAAACCATGAGTATTGCCTAAAGGAGAATCATTGGTTGCTAGGTTATAATTATAAATAGCTCTAACATTATCAAACAGGTAAATACCAGCTAAAAGATTTATAGCACTACTGGTTCTGTAACCTGTTCCAATTTCAAATTTGTTTCTAAAGCTTATGGCTATGTTTAAATCGACCTGTAATGGGGCACCATTTTCATATTTTAATAATGCGTTGGGTTTTATCATTAAATCTTTAAATCTATTATTAAAAAAACGGTATCCCAAATAACCGTAATATGGACTTTTTAGTTCAATGTTATCTTCAGTTGCTAATGCATCACCTAAAACATTTGGAGAAGAAAAACCAGCGTAAAAAGAGGCGTGGTTGAATAGAAAACCTATACCAACTGTTGGTATTGAGGCGTTAATATCCTGAGAAAAATTAGGGTCTCCAATAATTCCTAATTGAGTTAAGTTATTTTGATATTGCTGTAAACCAGCAGTAATACTAAAAGATAAAACACCAGCATCATACAGTTGCCAGTATGGTCTGTTACTTTTAAAATCAAAAAATATCTTATAGGAATATGCAGCAAAAAAACTTGTGGATTTGGTAACTCCAATTTCATCTCTAAGAATACCTGCACCTATACCTACTTTTTTTCTGTTTAAAGAACCGTGCCCGCTAAGGGAAAAACTTCTTGGGCTACCTTCGAATTGATTAAAAAAACCAGAATTACTAATGGAAAATTCAGGACTTTTAGTCATACCTGCATAAGCACTATTAATTATAAACGGATTGTAGTTGTATTCTGTAAATATTGGCGTTTGTTGCCCGTTAGAAAAGGCTATGCATAGTAAGGCGATAGCTATAAAAGCTGAGAATTTGTTTTTAGTCATGATTATTATGTTATCGCTGAATTACTAGGTATCCTTTAGTTTTTCTAAGATTGTGTTGACCTGAAATTTTTATATTAAAGAAGTATGTGCCAGATGGGAGTGTATTTGCTCCCAAACGGGATAATTTGTTTGCAGAACCATGGAATACTTTTGAGTTATTATCATACCCTTTCGTTTCAAAAACAATATCTCCCCATCTGTTATAAATATATACCTCGTTGTCGGGGTAATTTTCAATACCGTCTATTATCCAGTAATCATTTATGCCATCTCCATTTGGTGAAAAACCGTATTTGGTTTCATCTTCGGTCAACTCAATAGTTGTAAAACTTTGTTCATCACAGTTTATTGCATCAGTACTTCCATTATAAGCAATAATTGTAGTATAAATAGTACTGTTATTTGGTAAATTCTCAAGAAGACTATATGATGTAAGCAGTCCAACATCTTGATTGTTTACAATGTCAGTTCCCCTCGAAGTCGTTCCAATAGAAATTCTATATCCAGTGGCATTGGTTATAGCATTCCAACTAAAATTTGTATTTACCTCAACATTAGTGTCGCCATTGGTAGGATTGATTAGTGATGTACAGTCAGGTGTTTCTGGCATTAAGTTTTCAATAGTAAAACTTTCAGTAGAACATCCAGTTGCTTCGTCAGTTGCATTAAATGGAATAATAGTTACAGTAGCAGTTTCACCATTTATAAAAGTTCCAGGAAAAGTATATGAGTTTGTAGTTACCTCGGCATCGACAATATTATTATTTGCGGTACCTGTAATTATTATTCTATATCCTGTAGCATTAGTAACTGCATTCCAAGTCATTTGAGTAGTTCCAATAGCAACATTAGTATCTCCATTAGAAGGACTGTTTAATGTTGTGCAGTTAGGAGTTACAGCTGCAGCGGCTTCAATCGTAAAACTTTCAGAGGAACATCCAGTAGCTGGGTCAGTTGCATTAAATGGAATAATAGTTACAGTAGCAGTTTCACCATTTATAAAAGTTCCAGGAAAAGTATATGAGTTTGTAGTTACCTCGGCATCGACAATATTATTATTTGCGGTACCTGTAATCGTTATTCTATATCCCGTAGCATCAGTAACTGCATTCCAAGTCATTTGAGTGGTTCCAATAGCAACATTGGTATCTCCATTAGAAGGACTGTTTAACGTTGTACAAACAGGAGTTACAGTTGTAGCGGCTTCAATAGTAAAACTTTCAGAGGAGCATCCAGTAGCATCGTCAGTTGCGTTAAATGGGATAATAGTTACGTTAGCAGTTTCACTATTTATAAAAGTCCCAGGAAAAGTATATGAATTTGTGGTTACTTCAGCATTGGTAATATTATTATTTCCGGTACCTGTAATCGTTATTCTATATCCAGTAGCATTGGTAATTGCATTCCAAGTCATTTGTGAAGTTCCAACAACAACATTGGTGTCTCCATTAGAAGGGCTGTTTAATGTTGTGCAAGCAGGAGTTACAGCTGCGCCGGCTTCGATAGTAAAAGTTTCAGTGGAACATCCAGTAGCATCGTCAGTTGCGTTAAATGGGATAATAGTTACGTTAGCAGTTTCACTATTTATAAAAGTCCCAGGAAAAGTATATGAATTTGTAGTTACCTCGGCGTTGGTAATATTATTATTTAAGGTACCCGTAATCGTTATTCTATATCCAGTTGCATTAGCGACTGCATTCCAAGTCATTTGAGTAGTTCCTACAGTAACGTTAGTATCTCCGTTAGAAGGATTGTTTAATGTTGTGCATGAAAGAGAAGGCGGAGGTGCGGATTCTATTGTAAAACTTTCTGCAAAGCACCCGGTTGCATCGGTAGAACCGTTAAATGGAATAATGCTTACTACGGCAGTATCTTCATAGATAAAATTACCAGGAAGGATAAATGAATTAGTACCTACTTCAACATCAGTAACATTGTTGTTGGTGGTACCCGTAATTGTTATTCTATATCCTGTTGCATTAGCAACTGCATTCCATGTAATTTGAGTTGTTGCAATGTTAACATTTGATTCGCCATTCGTAGGACTACTTAAACTTGTACATACTGGAGCTATTGGAGCGCCTGATTGCACTGTAAAGCTTTGTTCCGTGCATCCAGAAGCTGATCCAATTGTGTTTTCAGGAATAATTGTAACATATATTGTTGAGCCGGCTGTAAAATTGGAAATAGGATCATATAAAAGTGTGTTTCCTACATTGCCAGTAAATATTTCAGTTCCACCAGATGTTGTTCCAACTAAAATTTCATAGGTGTCTGCCCCATTTGCAGGCTCCCATTCAATGTTTGCATCAAGGGCTATATTGTTTTGCCCAGCAAGAGAACTTACTAAAGAAGTACAACTAGGCGCCACCTCGGTTGCGTTTGTTCTAAAAGATTGTTCGGAACATCCACTAAAATCACCATCATCGAAATAAGGAGTTATCGTTACAAAAATATCTTGGTTAGGAGGGAAATTAGTTGGGTGATTGTAGACAGTTACGTTATTTACGTCTAAATTGTTTACCAAATCGGTTGCTCCAGATGAAGTTCCGACACTAATTTTATAGCCGCAAGCACCTAGATTGTCATTCCATTGAATACCACTATTAATGGGTACATTTGTCAAGGGCATATCTAGAGTAACACAGGCTTTGGTGGCGTTTACGGTTAATGTAATGTCATTACGAACTAATAAAAGGTTTCTTCCGTCGGTACCTGGTGGGTTAGCGTTTTCAAAAGGAATTAAATCGCTTGTAATTTCAGAGTGATAAACCCCGGCATCGCAGGTATTCAAATCTGTGATAGTATATTCGGGCGCATCAGGTGCATCGGTTATCTCGACTCCATCTTTAAACCATTTGTAATGATTTTGAGTGCCGCGAACCGTTGTTGTTAAAGTAATACTCTCGCCTGCATTTCGAATCGGGTTATCTATAGTATTTACTTTTGTCTGTGGAGCATAAGTATATTGGTCAATAACCCAATCTGGTGAAGGACCTAATGACATTGTTGTTGTTAAACCAAGTAGATCTAAGTGCTGGTCTTCTAAATCACCAAAATGAAATCTATTTTCACTGAGGTGCAAACGAAATCTACGGGTTTGGATAGCTGGATCATAGAGACTATAAAAATCTGGAATAGGCCCAGATAGAAGGTTGTTATTTGCAATTAATGCACCATAAAGTCTATTTCTTGCAATAGTTAAATCGCCAAATTGTTGGAGGATATCAACTCCTGGAAAAAGATTAAAGGAAATATCTAAATATGATAATTCTAGATTTTGTGTAATGTTTAAGGATTCAATCTGGTTATTGTTTGCAATTAAAGACATTAATATTGTGTTTTGACTTAAATCAAGACCTGTAGTTGTAAAAAGGTTATTATCAATATATAAACTAGTGAGTAAAGTGTTTTGTGTGATATCTAATATAGGCAATTGATTATGACTAAGCGTAGCTCGTTCTAATAAAGTATTTTGGGTCAAATCTAGCGATGGCAATTGATTATATCCAGCTCTTAAATTTTCTAAATTTATATTTTGAGTAAGATTCAAGAGGGTTAATTCATTTCCCGTCACATCTAAATCTGTTAACTTTACATTTTGAGATATATCAACACTGGCCATATCATTGTAGGCCAAATCGACATCTTCAAGTTCAAGATTAGATGAAATGTCTACTAATAAAGGTATAGCATCATTATAGTTTATTTTGAGGTCGGTTAAATTTGGCGCAAGTGCTAAAGAAAACGGAATGTCGGATAGGTTGTGATGCTGTACATCGATTGATCGTAAGGTGCCAGTTGGAGGTAGAAGTAGGGTTTCGACATCGGTAGATCCGAATGTTACATCAACAAGAGAAGTGTACTCCGAAACATCAATTGTCGGTATAGTTATTCCTTGAATCTCAAATTCTTCTATAACTGTTTTTTCATCAGGTAAAGTGATTACTGTAGAGACTTCACTATAGCGTATTCTTAAATCAATCAATCCATCAAGGTCAGAAAAGTCTAGAGTTGGGTCCGCGAGTCTATAAATATCTATTTCTGTAAGGGTATTTGTCACTGGCAAAACCAAAGAACTCATGTTCACAAAGAAAAAAATATCTAGAGTTTCTAAATTTATGTTTTGTGAAAGGTCTAAATTGGTAATCGGAGGGTGTGGTACAAAACCAGAAAACCGAGAGCCTATATCCAAGACCCTTAGCGCGGTATTTTGAGTTAAATCTAATGAGTTAAGCGCATCATTATTACTAAATTCTAACTCTTCAAGAACTGATAATGTTGCTAGAGGTAAGCTCGCAAATTGGTTTTGCCCCAGATTCAGTGTTACAAGATTAGTGAAAGCCTCTAAGCCAGTAAAAACAGTAATATCATTTCTAGTAATATTTAGAGTAGTTACCGCTTGAGCGTCTGTATCTAAAATGTTACCATTAATACCATTAGTGTCAATTCCTAAATCTACGAGTTGTTGTTCAAAGTTGGCGTCGGGTATTGGTGTGGTTTGTGCAGCTAAGGTGAAACTAAAAAATAAAAAGATTGTGGTAAATAAATATTTTATCATGGTTAGTTTGGCTATTTAGAGGTAACGAGGTATTTTTTTAAATATGATAAAGAATAACTTTGATAATTAATTTTTGTTGTGAACCTTACGTTTTGTTTGGCGAACAATACAAAAGTAGTTGCTATATTATCTGAGAAACACACGGAAAACAGTGAAGATTATTTGGCTGTAAATAACCTTTCATTTTTTTTAAATAAAAAAAGCATTAATTAAGCAGTTGTTTACCACTTAATTAATGCTTTTACAGACAAGGATATAAGGTGTTTTACATTTTATTCATCTTCTCACGAATTTCGTTTAAACATAAATTACCTAAACTACCGTCATGCGTATGCTTAATATCTTTTTTAGGAGAAAACGTACCCTCGTTTATTTCTATACCCATTTTTTTATAGGCATCTCTAAAAGGCATTCCACTTAGTACTAATTCGTTTAGCGTATCAACACTAAATAAGTAATCGTATTTAGGGTCTTTTAAAATGTCTACATTGACTTTAACTTCTTTTAAACTAAATGTCAAAATGTCCAAGCATGATTTTAACTCCTGAATAGCGGGGACAATAACTTCTTTTACCAACTGTAAATCTCTGTGATAACCACTGGGTAAATTATTGGTTATCAGTATGAGTTGATTTGGTACTGCCTGTATTTTGTTACACTTACCTCTAACCAATTCAAAAACATCTGGATTTTTTTTATGAGGCATTATACTGCTACCTGTAGTAAGCTCATCTGGGAATGAAATAAAATCAAAATTTTGACTCATGTACAAACAAATATCCATTGCCATTTTGGATAGGGTTGCTGCAATACTGCTCATACCAAAAGCAGTTGCTTTTTCAACCTTTCCTCTTCCCATTTGTGCGGCTACAACATTATATTTTTGTGTAGCAAAATCCATTTCTTTTGTGGTAAAACTACGGTCTATAGGAAAAGAACTTCCGTAACCGGCAGCACTACCTAGAGGGTTTTGATCTGCTATTTTATATGCGGCATCAATAAAATGTAAATCATCTATTAAACTTTCTGCGTAAGCTGAAAACCATAACCCAAATGATGATGGCATTGCAATTTGCAAATGCGTATAACCAGGTAACAATACGGTTTTATACTTATCGGCCAGATTTATTAATAAACTAAAAAACGATTTAGTTAGGTCTTTTATTTCGTTTAATTCATTTTTTAAATACAAATGCATAGCCACTAAAACTTGATCGTTTCTTGAGCGCGCAGTATGTATTTTTTTACCAGTATCGCCTAGTTTTTCTATTAATAAAAACTCTATTTTTGAGTGCATATCTTCAAAAGAATCTTCAATAGTAAAAGAGCCTTTTTCGATAGTTTTACCAATGGTATCCAATTCGTTTACCAAATCATTGGTTTCTTGTTGTGAAAGTAAACCTATTTTACCCAACATTTTAGCGTGAGCAGTAGATGCAATTACATCATATTTTGCTAGCTGTAAATCTAACTCTCTATCATTACCAACGGTAAAGTGGTCTATTTTTTTATCCGTACTAAATCCTTTATCCCAGAGTTTCATATTCTTTCAGTTATCAATTATCAGAGAACAATTAACAATGTCCACTGTTAATAGGTTATTATTAATTGTCGGTTAAAAAAAATCCGTTTAATATTTTAATATACAGGTCTATTCCTTCTTCAATTTCGTTAACATAAATAAATTCGTCAGCGGAGTGCGAACGTGTGCTATCTCCGGGTCCAAGTTTTACAGACTGACAGCTTAACGCTGCTTGATCTGATAAAGTGGGAGAACCATAAGTTTCTCTTCCTAAAGCTACACCGCTTTGTACTAAAGCATGGTTTTTATCTATTTTAGAAGAGTTTAACTTAAGGCCACGTTCTTGAATGGTACAAGGGGCTTCGGATTTTAGTAAATCTGCAATTTCTTTATTGGTATAGCAATCATTTACTCTAACATCTATGACCAAATCTACTTGCGCTGGAACTACATTATGTTGACTACCTGCATTTATTTGGGTTACAGTAAGCTTTACATCGCCTAAAGCTTCAGACGATTTTTTGAATGTGTAGTTTTTAAACCATTCTAAAACTTCAATAGTGTTGTATATAGCATTGTTATCATTTGGATGCGCTGCATGAGATGGAGTGCCTTTTACAACAGCGTCAAAAACGACTAACCCTTTTTCTGCAATTGCTAAATTCATCAGTGTTGGCTCTCCAACAATGGCGACATCTATTTTTGGCAATTTTGGTAATAAACCTCTCAAGCTATTTTCCCCAGCATTTTCTTCTTCTGCAGAGGCAACCATTAATATATTATGATTTAAATTTTCTTCATTATAAAAATGAACAAATGTTGCAAGAAGAGACACCAAACAACCGCCAGCATCATTGCTGCCTAATCCATATAATTTACCATCTATTACTTCAGGTAAAAAAGGATCTCTTGTATAGGCTTTATTTGGTTTAACAGTATCGTGATGCGAGTTTAAAAGTAAGGTTGGTTTAGCGTCGGACCAATGTTTGTTTTTAGCATACACATTATTGTTTTTTCTTGTAAAAGGAATGCTAAAGGACGTTAACCAAGCTTCAATTGCATCTGCTGTTTTGTCTTCTTCCTTTGAAAAAGACTCAATGCTAATAAGCTGTTTTAATAAGTTGATAGCCTTTTCTGTAAGTTGCTTTTGTTCCATTTACAATGTTATTGAGGTAAAGAGTTTTGTATTTGGTTTAATCATTTCAATGTCACCCAAACAAACTTTGGTTACCTTATTTTTTAATGCATGAAAGCAATTTTCCAATTTTGGAAGCATACCGTCTGCAATTATTTTTTGTTCTAAAAGTTCTTTGTACTTATCAGTGTTTATGTCGGTAACTACCGAATTTTCATCAGTAATGTCTAGCAAAACACCCTTTTTTTCAAAGCAATAATACAGTGTAGTGTCATACAAATTGCTCATTCCAATTGCTATTTCAGAAGCTATGGTGTCTGCATTTGTATTTAAAATACTTCCTTTTCCGTCATGCGAAAGCGCACAAAAAACAGGAGTAACTCCAGAAGAAAGTAAAGTATTTAAAAAAGGAGAATTAACACCGTCTATATCGCCTACGAAACCATAATCTATTTCTTTAACAGGTCTCTTATGAGCTTGAATGGCATTACCATCTGCACCACTTAACCCAATAGCATTGGTACCATTAGCCTGTAAATTTGCTACTATGTTTTTGTTGGTTAACCCTCCATAAACCATAGTAATAATTTCCAAACTTTTTGCATCGGTAATGCGCCTTCCATTAATCATTTGCGATTTAATACCAAGTTTGCTAGCGAGTTGGGTAGCTAGTTTTCCTCCTCCGTGAACTAAAATTTTAGGTTCGGGAAGTTCAGAAAAATGTGTTAAGAATTTCTGTAATTCAGCCTTATTCTCAATTACATTCCCTCCTATTTTTACTATGGATAATCCCCTCTTAGTCTCCCCAGAGGGGAGAATAGTATTTTTTTTATCACTTGATTTAATCATACGTCTTTAAAATTAGAACTAGTTATTCCTTTCCTTTGGAGAGGTTAGGAGAGGATTCTAATATTTTTTTAAGCACTATTTGGGCCGAATATGTTCTATTATTAGCTTGTTCTATAACAATGGATTGGTTGCTGTCCAACACATCATCGCCAACCACAACATTTCTTCTAACAGGCAGACAATGCATAAACTTAGCAGCACCAAGTTTCTTTTTAGTCATCATCCATGAAGCGTCTTTATTTAGGACTTTACCGTAATCAGAATAACTACTCCAGTTTTTGACTGAAACAAAATCGGCATTTTCTAATGCTTTTTCCTGATCGTGTTCTATAGTAATCCCCTTTGTAAGTTCTGGATTTAATTCATAACCTTTAGGGTGTGTAACTACAAATTCTGCGTCTTGCAATTTCATCATTTCTATAAATGAATTTGCAACAGCATGGGGTAGTGCTTTAGGGTGTGGAGCCCATGACAAAACTACTTTTGGTCTTTTTTTAGTTTTGTTTTCGTCAATAGTTATAGCATCTGCCAAACCTTGAAGCGGGTGTCCTACGGAGCTTTCCATGTTTAAAATAGGAACAGAGGCATATTTTTGAAAACCAGTTAAAACTACTTCGGCTTCATCTTTTTCTTTGTCTTCCAAACCTGCAAAAGCTCTTATGCCTATAACATCGCAGTATTGAGAAATTACTTGGGCGGCCTCTTTAATATGCTCAGAAGTGCCTTGATTCATTATTGTTCCATCTTCATATTCAAGAGCCCAACCTTCGCTACCAAAATTCATAACAATAACCTCCATACCTAGGTTTATAGCAGCCTTTTGTGTGCTTAAGCGAGTTCTAAGTGAATTATTAAAGAATAATAAGCCTATGGTTTTTCCTTTCCCTAAATTCTCATACTTTTTAGGGTTGCTTTTTAAAGCTCTAGCTTCTTCTACCCAATCTTGTAAAGTATCAATATCGTTTATAGATAAGTAATTTTTCATGCTATTGTATTTTGGTAAATTGGCTATTATTATTTAAAGCATCAACAATAAAATTATCGTTGATACCATTTACAATCCAAGTTTCTATGTTTGCCTTTTGAGCAATGGTAGCTGCATCTATTTTAGATTGCATTCCTCCGGTTCCATGTGTTGACTTTTCATTGCTTATTTCTTTAGCCAGGTTTGTTAGGTTGTTTACAGATTTTATGGTCTCTGGAACGTTATGTTCAATAGATGTTTTAGTGTAAATGCCATCAGTATTGGTAGCTATCATAAGTAAATCTGCCTGCAACAGTGTAGCAGTGAGTGCTGCTAATTTGTCGTTATCCCCAAATTTAATTTCATCGGTAGAAACCGTATCGTTTTCGTTAATTATAGGAATAAAGTTATTCGTTACTAAAACGTTTATGGTGTTTTTTATATTGATTTTGGATTCTTCTTTTTCAAAATCTGAATACGATAGTAAACATTGAGAGGTGAATAAGCCAAGCTCTCTAAAGTTTTCTTGAAAAATTCGCATTAGGTGTGGTTGCCCAATAGAAGCCAAAGCCTGTTTGACATTTATTTCTTCACCGTTATGCTCCAATTTTACAAATTGTTTTGCAGCAGCAATAGCACCAGAGCTTACGATAATAAATTCGTATTTGTCTTGTAAACCAGCGATTTGCCTTCCGATATCCTCTACCTTACCCCTAGAAATATGGTTGGTTTCTTTGGTTAGCGTATTGGAACCAATTTTTAATAAAATTCTTTTTTTACTCATTATCGCACTGCTTCAAAATCATTTTTTTACTTCCTACGATATTATCTTACCTGCCCATTTCCTTGTATATACCATTTATTGGTAACTAAATGTTGCAATCCTATAGGTCCTCTTTGATGTAATTTATCTGTACTTATTGCCAACTCACCCCCAAGCCCAAATTGACCACCATCAGTAAATCTTGTTGATGCATTGTGATAAACTGCTGCGGTATCAACCAATTGCATAAAAGTATTTGCTTTTTCTTTGTTAGCAGTAATTATAGCAGCGGAATGACCACCACCATAGGTATTTATTTTAGCAATAGCCTCTTCAATAGAAGGTACTTGGCCAAATACTATTTTATAGTCAAGAAACTCCTCGTACCAAACGTTTTCATCCTGAATGAGGTTGGTTTCTTCTAGGGAAGAGAGCGCTTCATCTGTTAAGATTTCTACACTGCTCTTTTTTAATTCTTGAATTAAGCGTTGAAGAAATTGCTGTTTTCTTGGTAAATCTGCATCTATTAATACTTTATCTAGAGCATTGCATGCAGAGATTTTGGTGGTTTTGGCATTTATAATAATATCCAATGCCATTTCTAAATCGGCTTCAGCATCAACGTAAACAAAATTGTTACCTCTACCACTTACAATTACAGGGCATGTAGCATGTTGTTTTACAAAAGCAATTAATTTTTCACCACCACGAGGAACAATTAAATCTAATTTTTGAGTGGGTTTTTCTAAAAACTCCTGAGTTTGTTTTCTGTCAAACTGTAGGTAAGTAACCCAATCTTTGGTACAATTGTGTGTTTCAAGTGCTTTATGCCATAAAGTTACAAGAACAAGGTTGCTGTTAAGAGATTCTTTACCACCTTTTAGTAATATTTTGTTGCCAGATTTAAAGGCTATACCTGCGGCTTCAATTGTAACATCTGGCCTAGATTCGTAAATAATTAAAATTGTTCCAAAAGGAGCAGTTTTATTGCTTACGTTAATACCATTAGCATGCGTAAAATTAAAACGTTCAATACCTAATGGATCTTCTTCATTTGCTAATTGCTTTAAAGATAGAACCATACCATCTATTTTGGACTGGTCCACTTTTAGGCGGTCTCCCATAGCTAAATCCTCGCCAGAATACCCCTCTAAATCCTTTTTGTTTGCAGCTAATATTTCAGATTGATTTTCAACAATCAACTCCGCCATAGTAAGTAATACCGCGTTACGTTCTTGTATGTTTAATAAGATGCTCACTATAATTCTTTTTTAAGGGCATTAAAAAATAAATCGATATGTTCCTTAGTACAATTTAAAGCTGGTAAAAAACGTAGTAGTCTTTTGTTCATAGCTCCGCCTGTAAAAATATGCTGATTGTAAATCATTTTTTTGCGTAGTTCTCCTACTTCAAAATCAAACTCAATACCTAGCATAAGGCCCTTTCCTTTAATTTGTTTTATTGCAGGAATTTCTTTTGCTTTTTCAACAAAATAAGCTCCAACCTCTTCGGTATTTTTGATAAGGTTTTCGTTTTCTATTACCTCTAAAACTGCCAAAGTAGCTGCACATGCTAAATGATTTCCTCCAAAAGTAGTTCCCAACATACCATATGAAGCTTCAATACTTTCATGAATTAGCACTCCACCAACAGGAAAACCATTACCCATACCTTTCGCTATGCTAATAATGTCTGGTTTAATACTTTTACCTTGCTCCGTAATATGATGTTGAAATCCAAAGAATTTGCCGCTTCTTCCGAAACCACATTGTACCTCATCGGCTATTAGTAACGCTCCGTTTTGTTTACATTGCAAAGCTACTTGCTGAAAAAAATCGTTGTTTGGCTCATCTAAACCACCAACACCTTGTATAGCTTCTAATATTACACCACAAACATCTCCTTTTTCTATTTCAGTGGTAAAAGCATCTAAATCATTAAAAGGTAAAATTGTTACTTTTTGTTGCTTGTTTAAAGGAGCATTTATTTTTTCGTTATCGGTAGCAGCAACGGCAGCAGAAGTTCTTCCATGGAACCCATTTTTAAATGCTATTACACGGGCTTTTCCGGTTTGAAAAGATGCTAATTTTAATGCATTTTCATTCGCTTCAGCACCAGAATTACATAGAAACAAATTGTAATCTTCGCAAGAAGAAAGCTGGCCTAATTTAGTGGCAAGTTCTTTTTGCAAAGGGTTTTGAACCGCGTTACTATAAAAACCAATATTATCTAGTTGATTCTTTAGCTTTTTTACATAATGATTATGACCATGACCAATAGAAATTACTGCATGACCTCCATAAAAATCTAAATATTCTTGACCTTTATCATCGATAACCACCATGCCCTTTGCAGAAACCGGGGTTACATCATATAGGGGATATACATCAAATAAATTCATAGTTGGCCTTTTTTAATTCTACTAATTTTTTCATAGGAAGCAACAATACCTTGAATTAACGATGAGCTTAATCCTTGATGTTCCATTTCGTTTAAACCTTGTATGGTACATCCTTTTGGTGTTGTTACTTTATCAATTTCAGATTCTGGGTGACTGCCAGATTCAATTAAAAGACCTGCTGCTCCGTTACAAGTATGCATTGCTAGTTCTTGGGCCTCTTTAGCATCAAAACCTAATTGTATTGCACCTTGCGTAGTAGCTCGTATTAAGCGCATCCAAAATGCAATACCACTAGCGCATATTACTGTTGCAGCTTGCATTTGATTTTCAGGAATTTCTAAACTGTGTCCCATTCTATTGAAAATAGCTTTTGCCAAATCTATTCTAGACTTTCCTTTGCCATTACCACAAATACAAGTCATAGACTTCCCAACAGAAATAGCTGTGTTTGGCATACTTCTGATAATATTTTTATCCGCGCCAATTACCGCTTCCATTTGCGCAATACTAAATCCGGTTATTGTTGAAATTACAACATGATTTTCGGTTAGTAAATCTTTGCAGTTTTCTAAAATAGCTTCGAACTGACTAGGTTGAATGGCAAAAATTAAAATATCAGAATTTTTAATGGCTTCACGATTATCAGAAGTGATAGTCACATTGCCATATTTTGTATAGTCTTCTATTTCGGCAGTGTTCCTTTTGGTTAAGTACATACTTGTTGCACCATTAGAATTTAAAATTCCTTTGGCGATGGATAGCCCCAAGTTACCTGCTCCTATTATTGCTATTTTCATTGTTATTATTTTTGTCTAATGTCTAATGTCTAATGTCTAATGTCTAATGTCTAATGTTTTTTCTCATTCAATATTAAAATACTCCTGCTTTTAAATTAAGCCCTTCATTTTCGTTATACCCAAACATTAAATTCATGTTTTGAACTGCTTGACCAGATGCCCCTTTTAAAAGGTTGTCTATAGCCGAAGTAATTAATAAAGTATCGCCATGTTTATGTAAATGAATATGGCATTGATTTGTATTTACTACTTGCTTTAAACTAATTGGGTCATCTGAAACATGCGTATAATGTGCATCTTTATAAAAATTTGTAAAGATGGCTTTTGCATTTTCTAAATCACCATCAAATTTGGTATATGCTGTAGCTAAAATTCCACGAGTAAAGTTTCCTCTATTTGGAAGAAAGAAAAGTTCGCCTACATTTTCTTGCAAGCTTTCTAGACTTTCGCCTATTTCTCCCAAATGTTGATGTGTAAAAGGTTTGTACCATGATACATTATTGTTTCTCCAACTAAAATGAGATGTTGCAGAAGGGCTAACACCCGCACCAGTACTACCAGTAACAGCATTTATGTGTACATCATTTTGTAATTTATTTTCTTTTGCCAGAGGTAATAGGGCTAACTGAATAGCTGTGGCGAAACAACCTGGGTTTGCAATATAATTTGCTGCTTTAATTTCCGATTTTAAAAGTTCAGGCAATCCATAAACAAATTCTTTGTTCTGAAAAACAGCATCGTCATTTAGTCTAAAATCATTACTTAAATCAATGATTTTGGTAGTTGAAGAAAACGGGTTTTCGTTCAAAAATTTTGTTGAATTTCCGTGACCTAGACAAAGAAAAACCAAATCTACATTTAGATTAACATCTCCTGTAAATGTCAAATTGGTTACTCCTAATAAATCGGGGTGCGCAGAAGTTATTTTTTTCCCTGCTCTTGTAGTACTAAACACAAAGTCTATAGCTACTTTGGAGTGATTAAGTAAAAGCCTTATAAGTTCTCCACCGGTATAACCCGAACCACCTATGATACCAACTTTAATCATGATTTTGATTTACGTGATTTGATATTTTACTTGCATTGGATAGAATTTTTATAAATCCTTTAGCGTCATCTGCCGTCCATCCTTTGTTCATTTCTCCATAACTACCAAATGAAGCGTTCATAAGGTCATGTTTAGATGAAATTCCGTTTAGTCTAAACTGGAAAGGATATAGACTTAAGAATACATCTCCAGAAACATTTTTCTGCGTATCGCTTAAAAAGGCTTCAATGTTTCTCATTACTTCGTCTAAATAATTTCCTTCATGTAATAACATTCCGTAAAAATTACCTTGTTGTTCTTTTTGGTATTGTTGCCATTTGCTTAAGGTATGTTTTTCTAACAAATGGTGCGCTTTTATAATAATTAAAGCAGCTGCAGCTTCAAAACCAACTCTACCTTTTATACCTATAATGGTATCTCCTACATGAATATCTCTTCCAATAGCGTATTTAGAAGCTAAAGCCTCAAGTTTTTCAATGTTCGCAACGGGATTATTTTTTTCGCCATTAATAGCTACTAATTCTCCTTTTTCAAAAGTTAGCGTTACATCGCTAGGTTCTTTTTCTTGTAGTTGACTAGGGTAGGCGCTGTCAGGTAAGGGTTTTTCAGAAGTTAAGGTTTCTTCTCCACCTACAGATGTTCCCCAAAGACCACGGTTAATAGAGTATTTTGCCTTTTCCCAAGAGTAATCTACACCATTCTCTTTTAGGTATTCAATTTCGGCTTCTCTTGATAGTTTGTTATCTCTAATTGGTGTAATGATTTCAATTTCTGGAGCAATGATTTGAAAAATCATATCAAATCTTACTTGGTCATTACCGGCCCCTGTACTTCCATGCGCAATATGTTCTGCACCAATTTTTTTCGCATAGTTTACAATTTCAATGGCTTGAACAATTCTTTCTGCACTAACCGAAAGTGGGTAGGTATTATTTTTAAGAACATTTCCAAAAATTAGATACTTCACTACTTTGTCGTAAAAAGTTTGAACAGCGTCAATTGAAGTATATGAGGATGCTCCTAAGTCTATAGCTTTTTCTTTTATGGTTGCAATTTCTTCAGTTGAAAAACCACCAGTATTTACACTTACAGCATGTACTTCAAACCCTTTTTCTTTTGATAAATACTTTGCACAGTACGATGTGTCTAAACCGCCACTATAGGCTAAAACTAATTTTTTCATGTTTACTTTTTTTACTTCCACAGTATTGGAAATCTATTTTTGTTTCTTTTTTAGGAACAACTGTTCTTTTATACTTTTTAATCTTTTAAAAGCTTTGCCATTCACTTTTTCTTTTTGCTCTTCTACTTTACTTACAGCGGTAGGGTCATACAGCATTCCGGTACAGAGACACATTTTTCTTTCGGTTCTTGTTAAAATATCAAAGTTTTTACACGTTTGGCATCCTTTCCAAAACTCTGGGTCATCGGTAAGTTCAGAGAACGTTACTGGCTTGTATCCAAGTTCGTAGTTAATTTTCATTACAGCTAAACCAGTTGTAATTCCAAAAATCTTTGCGTTAGGGAACTTTTCTTTAGAAAGTTCAAAAACTGCTTTTTTAATTTTTTTAGCTAACCCTTGATTTCTATAGTCAGGATGAACAATAAGACCAGAATTGGCTACAAATTTTTCGTGTCCCCAAACTTCTATATAGCAGAAACCGGCAAACTTATCACCATCTAATGCAATAACAGCATTACCTTTTTCCAACTTTTGTTGAATATATTCTGGTGTACGTTTTGCAATTCCGGTACCTCTAACTTTAGCGGAATCCGTAATGGTATCACTAATAATTTGAGCGAACTTATAATGTGTTGTATTAGCAATTACAATTTTCATTGAATGCTTATTTAATTTAAAAAATGAATGACTTTATTTTTGAGAAGGGAAATGGACTCACCTATTTCCATAACTATAACACACCCCTACGGGCGGCGGCGAGTGGGAACAAAAGAACGTACTGGAGTAGTTGTCCAGATGTTATGATATGTATGTGCTTTTGCTTTCATTATAGGTCAAATGTACAAATTATAATGAATTGACCCTATGCAAGTGTTTAATTTTTACAAAAAAGACGCTTTTTGTTATGTAGTGTTATTAATTCATAAATAAGAAAGCCATATACTGCAATATATTCAACAAAAAGAAAGCCCATATGCTCTTTAAAATCAGATTGGCCATACGCCCAATAGCTTAAAACAATAGAAGCAGACCAAATAAGCGGGAATTTAAAATCGGTAAAAATGGTGAGTAAAATCAAGAAAATTACATACCACGGATGCACGGTTGGTGAAATAAAATAGTAGATGGTTAAAACAAAAAGCATGGCTGTAATTAGTGTTCCCAGTTTTTTATTTTTTTGAATGAAGGTGAAAAGTAGGACAACTATTATTGTTATTGTAGGTGTTATTTTTCCATAAGTTTTTATAAGCTCCCAAGGTTTTGCATCGAACTGAATGGCAATATGCTTTATTAAATTATACAGTCCAGCATTAAACTCAAAATTAGAAAACCAAAGACCAACGGTTTCGGAGTAATTGACAAAGAATTCTGGGGTGTAAAACGGAGCTAAAAGCGCAACAATAGTTACTCCAACCACACTATAGAAAGCGATACTTTTTTTAAACTTAAAATGGGTTAGAAAAAGGGGTAGAAAAAGTATTGGAACAAGTTTTACCATTATGGAAAACGCGTAAATAATGGCGCCAGATTTCCATTTATTGATGGAAAGTAAATATAATGACCACACAAAAAAGAAGAGCATTACCCCTTCAAAATGAAGATTTCCTGTTAGTTCTACTAAAACGAGAGGATTTAAAAAATACCAGAAAATTAAATGTGTAGAACGGTTAAGGTTTTTTAACAGTTTTCGTCCAAAATACACAATTCCGATATCAGCTAAAATAATTACAATTCGCATTACAATTACGGAGCCTAGAACTGTTTTTCCTCCTAAAAGAGCTGCTAACGCAAAAATTAACTGGTTTAGCGGCGGATAGTTACTATAAAATTTAGGGCTTAAATCTCCCATGCCATTGTACAATTCTTGAGCATTGGCGATAAACAAATCTTTTTGCTCAATAAGCACATTGGGTAAATAGATATACGGATTTTTAAGGTTACATATGAGTTCTCCATCCCAAATAAAACGGTAAAAATCTTGTGATAAATTAGGTTCAGCTATTAAAAAGACAAGCCTGAAAAGTACGCCTGCTATAAACAGAAATTTAAAGTTCCATTTTTGGAATTGAACTAATTTAAAGCAGAGAATTACAAGGGCAACAAGAAGCGTAAGGAGTTTAATAAAATCTGTTCGCACTAAATCATATGCAAATGAAGCATAAAATAGCATGCTAATAAGCACCATCAAAATAGAGAACTTATGTAGTTTCCAGCTTGAGATTAAGCGTTTCAGCATTTTAAGGTTGGTTATATTGCAATATACAAATAAGCTTAATTTTTTGAAATAAAACCTACATGCAATTTAAATTCTCCAAGGAGGATTAAGACGATTTTTACCTGCGAAGTAAAGTATTATTTGGTTTCCATCGGGGTCTTTTAAGCGTGCTTCTCTCCATAACCAGGTTTGGTCTTTTGGTGGGTGCTCAAAAGAAACGCCTTTGGCAATTAAATCCGTAACAATATCATCTAAATTTTCACATTCAAAATATACATAAATTCCATCTCCATTTGGTAAAGTACTTACTTCATGAACAGAAAAAGTGGATGTTCCATCTGGGCATTCAAATCTTGCATAATGAGGAAGGGCTTCAACAATAAGCTTTAGTCCTAATTTTTTATAGAACGAAATTGATTTTGATACATCTAAAGACGGAACTGTAATTTGATTAAGATTCATTTTTTAACGAGATGTATTTTTTGCTTGCTTCTTGTCTTGTTTGTATGGCACTATAATTCTACTCGGATATTTTGTATTATGATACAGTTTAATGTTTGCCTTTTTAGAATTTTTTTCAACCTGTTTAGAAGTATCAATCCAATAGTTGTAATTTTTTTGAAGACTTGGAGAATCAATAGTAGAGAATACCAATCGTATTCTACTCCCTTTTTTTATCGTCCTGCTAAAAAGATTTCTTCCGCTAAACATGTATTTCACAATTTTGTCTTTAGGCACTTTTTTAGGCGCTTCAAGCCCATCTCTATATCTAGCTCTTAGAAAATCATTTTGTAAAAAAATGGAGGTATTGTCCTTTGTTATTTCGTATGCCGAAAACCTTAAATCGGTATCTTCAACATCCATTGAAATGTAGGCTTCCAGTTTTATACTACCGTTTACTGTAATGTCCTTTTCCAAAGGAAGAGAGTGATATATTAAAATGTTAGCGTCGTTTAAATAACTCTGATTTGTAAAAGAGTATTCACTAGTATAACTAGGATTAGAAATTCCTTCTTTAAGAGAAGGGTTGTAAACAATTTGGTCGGCTGAAAGGTCTTTTTTTAAAGGAGTTTTGAGCAAATTACCTGATGAGAAAACGCTTTTGGCTTCTGAATTTTGTGAGCTCAAATATAGGTGCATGTTACTATCAGAAATAGCATCTAGATTAGATGCATACCTCCATAGGTTGTTTCCCATTTCATAAAACATTACTCGATCTTTTAATAAAGCTGGTTTTTCCTTGTTTTTTAGAGTCCAATTAAACCAATTTAGATATAACGAATTCATGTCTATTACAGCATTTTCACCAAAAGTTAAACCGCTAAGTTTGCTTTTAGGGTTACGCGTACCTCCATGATTCCAGGGGCCAATAATTAAATAATGATTTTTTTTAGCATTTTCATTACCGTAGGTGTCGTGATCTTTGTAATACTGCAATGCTCCAAACTGATCACCATCAAAATGCCCGGTAATAGACAAAATAGGAATGTTTATTCGTTTGTTTTCGTCTGGACTTAGATAAAATGCTTTCCAAAATTCGTCTTGACTGGGGTGACTTAGCCATTTTTGAAAGGTTTTGTTGGAAGCGCCAACAATGCTATCATATTTATTAAATGCTATTCCGTTGGTGTACATTTTTTCTCTTTTAACAGCCCAGAAGTCTTCGCCAAAGAGTTCTCCATTATACGTTTTGCCACCCGTAAACATTAACCATCGTAATGAATATACAGAAAAAATATTATTGTATTTTGGGAAGTCTCTTCCCGGACGAACAGAAGCAATAGGAATTATTGTTTTTAGGTTTTCTGGCAAATGTTTTAAAGTTAGCCATTGTGCCGTTCCACGGTAAGATCCACCTAACATTCCTACTTTTCCATTACTCCATTTTTGTTTGGCAATCCAATTAACAATATCAAAGCCGTCTTTAGCATCGTTTTCAAAAGGAACAAATTCCCCTTCAGAATTTCCTCTTCCTCTTGAATCTACTGTAATAAAAACATAGCCGTTTCTAGAAAAGAACAAACCTCTGGAGTGATTTTCATCTGAAATATAAGGTGTTATAATTAGTATGGTAGGATACTTTTTTTCAACTCCAGTAGGGATGTAAATGTTTGATGATAAGTTAATACCATCTGACATTTTAATTTTTTGATATAAGTTGAGTTTTACATCAAGGGAATCTGATGTTTTGGCGTGCGCGTAGTTTATAGATACTATTATAGCAATAAATAGCAAGAAAAACTTTTTTTTCATTTGTGTTTTTAAGGGAGATTAGTGGTATGATACTTAAATTTATGAAACAAATGTTGCATAAAAATCTATCTAAAAATAAGGTTTTTTCTGGCGTTATGTGTCGTTTTATTAGTTCGTGTATTTTTTTAATAAAACGCAGGCGCAATGACTGCCAAACCCGAAGCTATTGCTAATTGCATAATTTACCGTTTTTGTTGTTTTTTTTCCTAGAGAAAGGTTAAGTGTAGAAGGAATTTGTTCATCGATTTTAGTAGTGTTGATGGTTGGGGGTATTTCATTGGTTTGTACTGTTAAGGCTGTGGCAATAGCTTCAATAGCACCTGTGCCGCCAAGTAAATGACCTGTCATTGATTTTGTTCCACTAATTTGAAGCTTATCTAAATTACTTGCAAACAACTTTTTTATGGCTTTAATTTCTGATAAATCACCCAAACCTGTTGAGGTGGCGTGCGCATTTATATAATCTATATGGCTAGGATTTACTTGTCCCTCCGAAATAGCATTTTTCATTGCGAGATAAGCACCATAACCTTCAGGGTGAGTTCCAGTAATGTGGTACGCATCAGAAGATTCGCCACCACCAATTATTTCGGTATAAATAGGTGCATTTCGTTTTATTGCAGAATCTAAACTTTCAACTATTAATGCTCCTGCTCCTTCGCCAACAACAAACCCATCTCTAGACACATCAAAAGGACGAGAAGCAGTAGTATAATTCTCGTTATTGGTGGACATAGCTTTCATGGCATTAAAACCACCAATAGAGGATTCTGTTATTGGAGCTTCAGAACCGCCAGTAATAAAGATGTCTGCTTTTCCCATTCGTATATAGTTGAAGGCATGAATAATACTTTGAGTGGATGATGCGCAGGCGGTAACAGGACAATAGTTTATTCCATGTAATTTGTTTTTTATAGCTATAGTTCCAGAAAGGCTATTTGAGATTATTTTTGGAATAAAAAAAGGATTAAATCTTGGAGTGAAATTGTTTTTGGTATGTTCTACTACTTCTTTTTCAAAGGTTTCAAAGCCTCCAATTCCGCTGGCAAAAATTACGCCGATTCTTGTGGTATCTAATTGCGAGAAGTCTAACTGAGCATCTGCAATTGCTTCCTCAGAAGCAACTAAGCCATATTGAGCATATTTATCTAATTTACGAGCTTCTTTTCTATCGAAATAGTCTAAGGGATTGTAATTTTTAACCTCACACGCAAATTGAGTTTTGAATTTGCTTGCATCGAACTGAGTTATTTTGTTTGCCCCAGATACCCCGTTGAGAAGGTTACTCCAGTAGGTTTTTACATTATTCCCAATTGGAGTAATTGCTCCCAATCCAGTAATTACTACTCTTTTCATAAGTTATTTTTTCGTATACCGTAAGGTATATGTTTGTGTAAATTTTTTTACTCTTTTTTTATGGATAAAATTTCTTTTTCTAACGTCTCAAGGTTTTTTAGTAAAATATCAGGTTGATTAAGTGTTTTAGAAAGTAAAATGCTTCCTTCAATTTGCGCAATTATTTTATGAGAAAACTCCAGAGTGTTTATGGTTATAATTTCATTATTTTCTATACCAAGGTCTAGTATGGTTTTAACTCTTTTTATCCAATCATTAATGGTATTTATAACTTCATTTTTTAATATTTCATCACCATCATCGGTGTCAACAGCAGTATTTAATATTGCACACCCTCCATTGTTAAAAACGTTTCTGTAATTGTTTTTAAAATGTTCGAAAAAGAGTTGTAACTTTTTAATTGCCGAGGGTTCACTGTCTATTAAATTAGAAATTTCTTTAGTTTGAAATTTATAATTGTAGCGAAAGGCCTCAAGAGCTACCTCATTTTTGTTTTTAAAATTACCATAAATACTTCCTTTGGTTAGACCAGTAGCTTCCGTTAAATCAGAAAGGTAAGTGCCAACATAACCTTTTTTATTAAAGATTGACGCTGTCTTTTCGATTATAAATTGTCTTGTTTTTTCAGATCTAACCATGGTGCAATATACTTCACGGTATATGAAATAACAAAATATTTTCGTTTTTAATAGTAAGGGATTAATCTATTGCTTTTTATGAAATAGCCAAGTAGCCCTATGCCATATGGTTTCTAAAGGGCCTCTTTTATATCTATTTAACCACCAAGAAGAAAAAAGTCCCATAATAATTGCTAAGGCTATACCAATTAGTAAACTATATGTAGCTCCGGTATGTTGATACATGCCTAGCCCAAAACCATAATATATTGACGAACCTAAAATGGATTGTATTACATAATTGGAAAGGCTCATGCGTCCTATGGGTGATAGTATATTTAAAATTTTACCGCCAATTTTAGTGTAAAACGTTAGTAAAAAGCCCGAAATTAAGACAAACATAAACGCGATATTGGTCAAAGAGGTTTCAATAGTGGTTAAAGCTCTTTTAATACCTTCACTAGTAATTTCAGGTACTATATTTTTTTTAATAAAGTATAAAGGAATAAAAATCAGAAAAGAAACTAAGAGTGTTCTAATCCAGATTTTTTTGTTTTTAAGGGAGTAGTTAAAAATTTGAAGACGACCACCTAACATACCCAATAAGAAAAGAGCAAGTATGTGAGGGTATCTTCCATTTTCATGACTCCATAGTACCACCGCTTTTTTTCCATTTATTAGATTACCATACGCAGTGTTAATGAAGGAATCTCCTTTTATGTAGTCTTCCATTTTGCCAAAATATGCCCATGAATTTGGGTCTGCGATTTTTGCACTTGGATTTTGAGCAGCTATAAATAAATTAATCCACTCAAAAGGTTGTGCTAATAAAATAACTGAGACTATGAATACAAGTTTATTTCCTAGCTTACTAAACGGAATTAATAAAAACCCAATAATGGCGTAAATAAACAATATATCTCCTTGGTAAAACGCAGAGTTTAGTATCCCAAATCCTAATAACAATACAAGTCTCCAGGCAAATACAAGTCTAAAGTCGTTTCCTTTTCTTTCTTGATTGTTAAACTGAATAAAATAGGTTAATCCAAATAGTAGAGCAAATATTCCATAAGACTTTCCTCCGAATAAAAAGAACCCTGCATCCCATATTTTTTTATCTAGTTGTACCATCCAGTCAGGAAGATTTGGAGGCAAAAAGTAAACATCAAAATGCTCTATGTTATGTAAAAGCATTATAGAAACTATGGCAAATCCTCTTAAAGCATCTACAGCATGAATTCTGGTATTGGTAATTGACATTAGAAACTGATATTTTGTAGTAAAATAAGACTTTCTATTGTTTTAATTATTAACTGATGATTTTTTTGTGTTTATCGAAGTGCTTAACAGGTATTGTTATTGAAACAATAATGAACGCATTGAAATAGCTCCCAAATCAAAACTATCGTTAAAATATGTGATTTCATCTTTTTTGTCCATTGCCCCAAGCGTATAAAGTAAAGGCAAAAAATGATCATAAGTTGGATGAGCTATTTTAGCTAAATGTCCAAGTTTTTGGAAGTTAACGACGCCATTAAAATTTCTGTCGTCAATGTATTTCGCAATAATGGAATCAAATTCTTTTGTCCAATCGTAGGCAGGTATTCCATTACGAAGTTTAGAAAGATTATGTACAATGTTTCCGCTACCAATAATTAATACTCCTTTTTTTCTAAGTTTGTTGAGTTCCTTTCCTAATTCGTAATGAAATGTTGCAGGCTGTGAATAGTCAACACTTAGTTGATAAACCGGAACATCTGCTTTTGGAAACATTGGTTTTAATATTGCCCAAGTTCCGTGGTCCAAACCCCATTCAAAATCTTCCACAACTGCGGTTTTGTGTTGCAAGATATCAGCTGTAATTTTTGACATTTCCGGCGCGCCTGGAGCAGGATATTGTTGTTGAAATAACTCATCAGGAAAGCCGCCAAAATCATGAATGGTTTTTGGGCTTTTCATAGCTGTAACTTTGGTTACTTTGTTTGTAATCCAATGAGCAGAAATTACTAAAATTGCCTGAGGCGTTTCTAGTTGATTTCCGAGTTCTTTCCACTTTCTGCTAAAATTGTTGTCTAAAATGGCATTTAAAGGAGTACCATGTCCAACGAACATCATTGGCATTTTATGCGTAGTTTTTAATTCTTTATTTAATTTACCCAAGGCGTTTAATTGCATAAACGGTAATGATGTTGATGCCATGGCAGTAGTTTTTAAAAAATCAATTCGTTTCATAATAATTGAAAATTAAGCCAGCTTATTTAAAACTTTAAATAAACTGGCATATTAATAAACTACTTAGACTTAATTAGTTCTAATTTAATGATGAAGGATACATCTTCACCCAACGTCCAACTACCATGTTCTGTCTTTGCGTTCCATGCAATGCCGTAATCTATTCTGTTAACTTCACCTGTGACTGTAAAGCCAGCTCTGGTATTTCCATAGCCATCTATTGCTATTCCACCATGTTTAACATTTAGAGTAACAAGCTTAGTTACACCGCGCATAGTTAAGTTTCCTTTAAGTAAATATTTGTTGCCTTTTACTTTTTTAAAAGAGGTACTTTTAAAAGTTATCTTGGGGTGCTTTTTAGTATGAAAAAAGTCTTCAGATTTTAAATGACCATCTCTTTTTTCGTTATCCGTATTGATAGAGTTAGCATCTATCTCAAAGTTTATTTTGGAGTTCGAAAAATCTTTAGACTTGCTAGAAAAATTACCGTTAAATGTTTTAAAAGTTCCATCAACTTCGGAGATAACTAAATGGGTTATTGAAAAATTTACTTTTGAATGACTTGGGTCTATATTCCAAGTTGTTTGTGCGTAGGTTGATATTGTAAAAACAACTGCGATTACTGATGTGATTAACTGTTTCATTTTTTTAAATTTTATAATGATTAATAATTTACACTACAAAGATTTAGCTAAATGAAAAGCTACACATTCACATATGTTAATAAATGTAAGATGATAAAGTTATTCGAGAATAGTTTTACGAATTCTACTTAAGGACTGAGGTTTAATACCTAAATATGATGCGATGTAATGTTGAGGTACGCGCTGTACAATTTGCGGATGAGATTGTACAAGCTTTAAGTAACGTTCTTTTGCTGAAGCACCATAAATTTTTGAAATTCGTCGTTGTGAGTTTATGTAGGCATTTTGTATTAGTAATCTAAAAAAACGTTCCATTTTGGGAATGGTATCACATGCTTTCTCAAAACTTTGTTTACTAATAATAGTGATTTCTGAGTTTTCTATAGCTTGAACATTAAAAATAGCTTCTTCATTAGATAGAAAACTAAATAAGTCCGAAATCCAATAATTTTCTAAGGCTATTTGTATAACATGTTTGTTTCCTTTGTCATCTATGTAATAAGAATATAAAACACCAGTATTTACAAAAGCAATATACTTTGCAACATCTCCTTCATTGATGAAGAAATCATTTTTTTTAATATTTGTTGGTTTAGTTAATGCTAAGAATTCATTAAAATCTTGTTCAGATATTTCTACCTTTTCGTTTATACTTTTGTGAAGTTGATTCATTTTTTATAGCAAACAATAACCAAGCAATAGCTTTTAAGACTTAAACAAAGATAACAGAAATGAATAAGCGTAAAAATTCTACAGAATTTACTAAAAGGTAAAACGGCTTAGATGTAGTCTAAGCCGATATTTGGTTTTATGTTTAGTATAGTTAAATTCCTCTTGCCACGGCTACTCCCAATAAAGGAATTATCAAAAGCAATGCGAGTTCTATTTTGAGGATAAGCTGGATTAACTTAAAATTTTCAACTTCAATGATTTCTTCTTTTGATTTACGCATTTTTAAAAAATGAGCTGTTGGTAAAATAGAGCAAATACCTACCAAAATGAATAAGGTTATTTTAGTAATAAATACGGGGTTTGATAAATAATAATCAACACCTTTTCCGAAAAAAAATAATCGTAACACTCCTGTTGCAACCGCGGTTATTGCAAAAATCCCAAAGCTTAAATCGGCTTTTACTAATAATAACAAACTTTTACGCACCATTTTTTCTTTTAAAGTAATTAGAGATAATAGCAATGTGGAGAATAAAAGAAAAATGGAAATAAAGTGTATATAACTTACCAGAATATGTAACCACATTATTTATTCAAATTTAGTTGGTGCACTATCTAATTTAGTTGGTCTAAAAATCACTGCTTTTTCCTCAATTTTTGCAAAAGGTGTTTCTTCTCCATTTTTAAGTTTAAAAAGCTCTACGGTTTCTAATAACTTTCCTTCTTCGTATTTATAATGCTGTGTAATTCTCATGGTATTGTAAGGTGCAAGAGAGCTAATATCAGCTATAGCAAATTGAATTACTTGCTCTCTAAACTCCTCATCTGAAGTGCCTTTTCCGTTACCCAGGGATGAATTAATGGTTGAAACAATGGCATTGTTTTGCTTTATATAATCTATTGCAAAAAACATTGTTTGTTCTCGAGGGCCAGCTTTTCCGTCATAATCAGGATGAATACGATGCATGTTTTTAATGGATTTCCAAGAGTTTTTGTAACGTCTTTGAACAACTTCAAAAGAATAGTCGTTTGGCTGATTACGCTGATATTTTCCATCAATATATATGTACGATTCTCCTTGTCCAGACCAAAGAATACTATAATTGTCATTGGTTGACGGAAGTGTTTTACTTGTTGGAATAATGATGGTATTAGACGAACCACAGCTCGTTAAAATTATTGCAATTGTTATAGTTAAATAAAGAGATAATTTTTTCATGACAATCTACTTTTTGTGTTATGTTTAATTTACATGACAAAGGTAGATGCCCAATGTTTTTTAAAAATTGATGTATGTTACAATCGTAAATTACTTGTAAATTTCTTTACGAATACGACTAAGACTCTCGCGCTCAATTCCTAGATAGGAAGCAAGGTGATACATTGGAATACGTTGAGCGAACTTAGGATAATCTTTTAGCATTTGTAAGTACCTTTCTTTTGCAGATAAAAACAAAAAGGATTCAAATCTGTTGGTGGCGGTAGCATACACACTTTCGGCAATAATTCTCCCGAACCGTTCCCAATTTTTAGAGGCATCGTATGCTTTTTGAAGTGATTGCGAATTAAACGTATACAACTCACAATCTTCAAGAGCTTGAATGTAATATCTGCTGGTAGTACCTCTTAAAAAATCTAGATAAGAAACCGCATAATCATTTTCTAAAAAAAAGTGATTATTGATTTCTTTTTTATCGGATAAGTAATAAAATCTTAGTGCTCCTTTTTCAACAAAGGCTATCTCATTAACTCGTTGTCCCTCTTGTAAAAGAAAATCACCTTTTTTAATTATTTTTTTGGTAATATGAGAAACAAACATGGTGCACTCGTCCTCTGAAAAATCGGTTATTTTTCTGATTTGTATTTTAAAATTATCTAGATTCATGTATTAAAGGAGGACTTTGTATTTGGGTACTAATAATGAGATATTAATTGTAATATCAAATATACATGTTTTAGCAATAAAGCGATGTTTACACTAATTAACGGTTATAATTACGTTGCCTTTTTTATGCCCTTTGCCAACATATTCGTGAGCATCAACAATTTGTTCAATAGGATAAGTTTTATCAATAACACTCCTTATTTTTTCTGATTCACATAATTGTCTTAACTGGGCAAGATATTTTGGGTGCAGCCAGAGTAAACCATCATCTACGGATATATAATTACCATTTGTTGCAAGTGATTTTTTTAATTTCCTTTTTAAATCTGAAGTTTTGTTTTTTCCAACAGCATCAAAAATATAGTCGTATTCTTCTAGTTCATTGGAAGCGTTTTCTTTGGTGTAATCAATTACTTTATCAGCACCTAATGACTTTACCAATTCTAAATTAGAAGGGCCACATACAGCGGTAATTTCTGAACCATAAGATTTAGCTATTTGAATAGCAATAGTTCCTATTGCGCCAGAGGCACCATAAATGAGTATTTTTTTTGTATTTGTGAGCGTCATTTTTTGCATAAAGTGCAAAGCCAGAACACCTCCGTAAGTAATAGAAACGGTTTCAGCATGGGACATGTTGTCAGGTTTAAGAGCCACTTTTCCTTTGAGCACATTATTTTGAGATAAACATATGTATTCTGCATACGTGCTAAAACTTTCTCCAGTAAATCCAAATACATTTTCACCTTTTTTAAACTGATCGAATCCTGCACCAATAGATTCAATAGTTCCAGAGAAAACAAGTCCAAGAACAGGATTTCGTGGTTTAGAAAAACCTAAAAACAATCGCATTACGAACTTTAAAAGTTGTTTTTTAGGAAATTTAGGATTCCCAGGCACTTTTAGTTTTCTAATAAATATGTCGCTTGCAGTTACTGCAGTGTTTTCTATTTTAATCAGTACTTCATTTTCTTTGGGAATAGGTTTTTTTATTTCTGCGAGTTTAAGAACATCGGGAGCCCCGTATTTAGTACATATAACAGCTTTCATTTTCATGGTTAAAGCGATTTAATTTTATATACAGCAAAAACAATTATAAGAAGTGCTGTAGCAATAAAGTCTATTCTCATAACTTTTTCTAGGTTTTGATTAATACCTTCCAAAGAAAAATATAGCACAATGAACGAGATCATACTTACCAGACCTACAGTTACCGAAAGGGAGTAATGTTTTTTTAGTATTGCAGCGTACAGCATTAAGCCACCTACAATTCCAAACAAAACAGCACGATGTCTTAACAGTAGTTCAAAATTGGGATTTGGAATTTCGATTCCGTACGATTTTGAGAGTTTTTCAGAGGAGAAAACAAGTATCGCTGGTAATACATTAATTGCTCCAGTAATGAAAAGTAGTATTCTAAAAAGAAGTTCCATTGTAATAAAATAGTTTGAGGTATATATTTGTTTTCACAAATATCGTTGTGAGATATAAAGGTAATTAAATTGCAAGAATTGTACTACGTTAAAGAGCTGTTGATTAGTTAAATATAATTTTTAGGTTTGTTTGATATGAATTTGGAAGAAAAAACCTCAAAAAAAATAAAAAAGCCATGGCCTACAAAAGCAGCTATGAAGCAGATTTATGAAGAAAAACTTTGGGGAGGTGGTGGTGATTTCGATTTTTATTCTGGTGACGGTTCACATAAAGCAGAGATAATTGAGCCATACATAGGTGCAGTATCGTCATTCTTGAGGTCTTTTGAGAACCCTTTAGTTGTATGTGATTTAGGGTGTGGAGATTTTAATGTTGGTAAAGAGTTTGTAAAGCATTCCAAAAAATATATTGGAGTAGATATTGTACCTGACTTAATAAAATATAACGTTGAAAAGTTTAAAGCTCCAAATTTAGAATTTAGGTGTTTGGATATTGCTGTGGATGATTTACCAACTGGAGATTGTGTTATTTTAAGACAAGTATTACAGCATTTGTCAAATGCAGAAGTAGAAAACATCATTGGTAAATTGGCTAATTTTAAATACGCAATAGTAACTGAGCATATACCGGAGGGAGATTTTACACCTAACAAAGATATTATTTCTGGACAGGGGATTAGACTCAAAAAGCAAAGTGGAGTAAACCTTTTAGCTCCTCCATTTAATTTTAAAATAAAAGCCGAAAAGCAACTAGTAAAATTTAGTTTGAATGCTGGTAAAGGTGTTATTACAACAACGCTTTATACGATTTAAATTAGGTCGTAATGGTTTAAACAATCAAACAACGGTTTGAAGTTAATCTCAAACCGTTATTATTTTAATTGTCCTTTACTTACTCTACGTGAGTGAATATTTTGTTTACAATTTTCCAATTATCACCAATCTTACTTAAGGATAGATAATCATAGTAATTATAACCTAGCATTGGTACATGTAATTTCACCATGGCAATTTTACCCATAATATCAATTCCAATAGTTTCCATTTTAAAGGTTTCATTTAAATCTTTTGGGCTCTGTCTACTTTTCACTCCATTTAAATATTCATTTATGTTTTTTAGGTAGTCAGTATTTTTGATATCTCCGTAGATATGTGCTTTTTCATCAAAACAGATTTCAAGTTTTTTTATATCCCCTTCAAAAATTCCCTCGAAATAATTTGTAATTAGGGTGTTGATTTCTTTTACGTTTTTTGTGTACATATTTTTTGTTTTAAATAGCATGACCAATGGTGTGCCCTCCAGCTACGTTAATAGTTTCTCCAGTGATAAAATTTGATGATGCCAAGTAGTAAGCGGCTTCTGCAATATCATTTGTTTCTCCAATTCTATTAAGTAAGTGTAGACCAGCTAAGCTATCAGCATTTTCAATACCAATTTTTTCTTGTAACGGACTTCGTATTATTCCTGGAGCAATAGTGTTAACTTTTATGTTGTTTTTACCGTATTCGGCAGCTAATTGTCGGGTTAAACTATGTATTGCGCCTTTACTCGTGAGCGGAGCGGTTGCTGGAAAGCCATCAATGGCGTGATCTACTAATACCGTACCTATGTTTATTATGGAGCCCTTTTGTTGCTTTAGCATATGTGGAATAACCGCTTGAGTAGTAAAGTAAGTTCCCTTTAGGTTCACATTCCAATAGCGATCTAAATCCTCTTCTTCAACTTCTAGAAAAGGCTTAGGCGAAAATACACCTGCATTATTAATTAAAACATCAGCAGTTTTGTATTTTTCTAATGCTAAGTTAATGAGTTGTTGTCCAGTTTCTTTTTTACTGATATCGCCAGCAAAGTAAACGGCGTTTGGTGGAGCTCCTAGCTCATCATACGCTTTTTTTAAATTTTCTTCATTTGAAGAATTCATTACAACGCTGCTTTTTCTTGCAATAAAATATTTTGCAATTTCTTTTCCAATTCCAGTAGACGTACCTGTAATAATTACGGTTTTGTTTTCCATTTTTTTTATTTTTTAGTTCCTAAATACTGTTTTCCATCTACACCCCAATTAGATATAGGAACCTCGTCTATAACTACATGAGTTGTTTTCGGATTTTTGTCTAGAACGTCTACCACAAGTTGTGTAGCTCCTTCTATTAACTTACGTTTTTGTTGTTGCGTTACCTGTTCATCGGTAATCCTGATGTTGATGTATGGCATGTTTTTTTTATTAAATTAATTGCCTTACAAAGGTGTTGAGAACTGATTATTTTGGAAAGGAGGTACATCACTTCTTTGGAGTGATGTAAATCACATTACATGATGAATGGAAGAAATAAAATTATGAGTTTAAGCGGCTTAGCGTTTCTCTAGAGACTCCTAGATAAGCAGCAATCATTTTTTTAGGTACACGTTGAAAAAGCTTTGGATATTCATTAAGCAATAACTCATATCGTTCTTTTGAAGAATTTTTTAGAAGGGATAAAATTCTATTTTGAAGTGCAATACGACCTATTTTGCTTTTTTTCGCCCAAAAACGCTCCATTTTACGCATTTTGGCGGTAAGTTTTTCTCTGTTTTCAAAAGTAATATATAGTAATTCACAGTCTTCAATACAGTCTATAGCCGTTTTAGAATGGGTTTGTTTTACGAAAGATTCGTAATCCGTAATCCACCAGTTTTCCATTCCAAATTGCAGTATGTGTTCTTTTCCTGTATTGTCAACAAAATAACTTTTTAAGCAACCTTTAATTATCCAATACTCTTTATTGACAATTTCTCCTTCTTGAACAATATATTGGTGTTTTCTTTTTTTTACATGCTCAAAATGACTCAAAACAAAATCAAATTCCTCATCAGTTAGACTAATGATTTCTTCAATATGTTTTTTAAGTGGATGCATTGTTTTAGTATGTACTATCAAAGATAACATCTTTTTATATGATGCTTACATCTAGTCAATAGTCATCCTCATTTCTATAAGGTGCTTTTGAAAACCTGTTTTTTCATAAGCTTTTATAGCTGGAATATTGGTTTCGTATACGTGCAAACGTAGTTCTTTAATACTTTTTTCTTTAGACCATAGTTTAATGGCTTCCATAACTTTTTTATTTACGCCTTTACCTCTATATTCAGGTTTTACGTACATAAAGCCTAGAAATCCAAAATAGGTATGCTTAAAATAGGGTTTGGCTTTTTTAATAGTAATGTACGCAGAGCCTATAGGTTCATCTCCGGCAACAGCCACTAGCACTTCGGTATCCTCTGAAAGAATCATAGCTTTTATATCGTAGTACGAAATGTGTTCTTCTTGTTTTAAGGTTTCATCAAGGGGTCTTTCTGCGCGAATAATGCCTTGTTCAAATTCAAGAAGTATAGGCAAGTCATCTAAAATAGCGGCTCTAATTTGTATTAATTCCATTGGCGATATCTAAAAAGAAATTCTATAATTAAAACTACATTATTTTGGGAGAATATATACTATAAAATCAGCTGGTTAAAGAAAATTTAAGAGCGAATTTTGGTTGACTAAAATTAAGATAGTAACTCAAAATCTAGTTTATTAAGCTCATGACCATTAATTATTATGGAAACTTGGTGTTTTCCAATATGAAATTTTCTTGTAGTTATTATTTTAAATGATTGTTTACGGGTTATTAATGTTGTGGAGTTTTGAGTATATTCTTTCTCACTTATTTTAAAAACCTTTTTAGATAAAGTACCGTTGGCTTTTTGATAATACAATCCGTATTCCAACCGTATTTTTGATGAAACCTTACCTGTGTTTTTAAGTTGAAACGAAAATTCAAGGTAGTTACCAATGGTAACTTTTGGAGTAAGAATTTTAAAGTCCGTAATTTGAATATTGTTGATACTTCCAAATCCAAAAAGTGTCATTATTTCAGGGTTACCTTGTTTTAATAGCGTTCTGGAAGCATGCTTTGTAAGCCAATGACTTTCTTTTGTTTGGCCCTTCCAATTTTTTACAAGTGATATCACTGTAGTAGGATTATCTTTTGAAATATCATTTAGGTTGTTGGCAACACTTCGTCTGACCGTTTCGGAAACGTCGTCCTTTAAATTTTCAAGAATAGGAATTATAGAACTAGGATCTTTTTTTAATGAAGGTAGAGCCATTGCCCAAGGTAATCTTGGTCTACAGCCTTCGCTTGCCAATCTGCGTACAGCTTCATGTTCATGATTGGACCATTCTAGCATTTGAGGTATCATTTTATCTGGATAGGAAATTATGAAAGGTCTAACGCCGAATTCGCAACTGGTAAATTGCGTTATTTTTTCAAATGCGACAATGGATGCGTCATAATGTTCTATGCCAAAAACCTCAATAAAATCAGGAAAAAACATGTATTCAATATTTGTTTCTTTAATTCCGTTTTTTGATAATTCCTCAATGACTTTGACTATAATATTAGCGTTTTTTATAAAATCATTGGTTAGGTGTTTTTGCAGAGTAATAGTAGTGTGACGCATACGCTGCTTTAGTTCCTTGTCGTTCCACTCAGTGTCAAAAATTTTAGAAATAAACGAATTAGTTTTAAAATTAGGGAACACCGTTTTAACATGGGTTGTAAAACTGTTGAAAAAGTCTTGATTGTACACGTTTTTGAATAATTCCGCCATATTAATCTACTTTAAATCTAAGCACTGTTTTTAATTTTTCGGGGGCTACTTTTCTAAAATCTGAAAGGTAAATTTCTCGGTGTTTTTTTGATTTACGTTTTAGACTTAAATCTGATGCAAATATCTCCATTTTTTGAAAGCTTTCCGGTTCGCTATCATAACTGCCCATGTGCATCATTTGAATGCATTTACCTTCGGTAATTTTTTCAAACCTTATTTCTTTAAGTAACCGATGTGGTTTTTTGGTTTGTGTAAGTGCAATCATTTTAGAAACATAAGCAGCATCAACAAAATGGGGCTGACGAATCATTAATTTAAAAACTAAATCGTTCTTATTAATTGTTCCGGTATAATTCTGTTTTGCTATATCATTAATATCCCATACGCCTTCTAATGGGTAAACAGTATAGTCGTAGTACCCTTTTAGCGGAATGCCTTTTTTTGGACTCATTTTTATTGCATAAGAAACTGCATAAAGTACCTGTATGTATTCAAAAAATGAGTCATTGTTTGGATTACCTTCACCGTTAATAGTTAAAAATTGATATTCGGGAATATCAATTACCTCAGGTTGATTTTTTGGGAGATAAATTCCTTTTTCTTTTTTTCTCCATTCGTGTTTCATCTTAAATCAAGGTTCAATTGAGGAAACAAAAATAGACAGGGGGTATGACAGATGTATGTCAGTGGGTAAAAGTATTTGCTTTTAAAAAATGTTTACGTAAGCATGTTATTTGACACTCTCTAATGCATTTTTTCCTTGTTCAAGTTGCGCAATAATTTCTTCTATATCTGAAAGCGCACCACCGTTATAGACTTTTTTGAACCCTTTTTCTTTAAGAATAGATTCGGCTTTTACACTTCGTAATCCATGAGAACAATAAGTAATATAGGTTTTAGAAGTATCAAGTTCAACGTAACGTTCTCTAATGGTTCCTAAAGATATATTTACTGAGCCTTTAATATGACCTGTACTGTATTCTGATTCCGTTCTAACATCTAAAATTACTGCCCCTTTCGCTATTTTTTTGTCGAGACCTTCATCTATAGTTACATGCCTAAAAATTCTGTAAGAGATATAGATTAGTAATAAAATGCCTATTATTATAAGAAAGTTTTTCATAGTTTGCTTAGAATTTTTCTATCAATATAAAATGTTCCAAAAGGAATAAGACAGGCTAGTATTACCTTCCAGGTTGTGGTTTTAAATTTCCATTGATATTCAATAGCAACACTTAACGTATTGAATATGAATAACAGGAATAATGCACCATGTATTGGTCCTAATAATTTAGTTACGCTAGGATTATTAAAATAATGTTTAAGTGGCATTGCAATAAAAATAAGAACAAGTAATGACACTCCTTCTAGAAACCCTATTACTCGTAAACGTCCAATTTTTGTTTTAATGAATTTTGTCATACTATCTAAAATATGGTCTACTGGCCAATGGCGAAAACGGCCAAGGAATTGCAATTAAAATTATTAGTAAGGCTATAGAAAACCATACTAACATGGTTTTAAATTTTTGAGTATCACTACGTTTTCTTTTGGCCATTGCAGAGCCAATGGTTATTACAATTATAGCGATTAACATTAAAGTAATATGTAGTACGCTAAAGAAAAAGCCATCTGCATTTGGTGCGTCTAAGTGTGTGTTTTTCCAATAATATTTAATAACGGGACTTTGAGTATATAAGACCATTCCAATAATTAATTGTACATGCGCTATTGTACAGGTCCAATGACGAACAAGGTTATCAACCCTAGAAAAACTTGAATGGTTAAAATATCCTTTAAAAGCTCTAAAAATGGCATAAAATAGACTTAATAAAACTAACCAACGAAAGAACGAATGACAAAGGGTAAGCGGCAGGTACATCACAAAAACATTTATGATGTAAAAATACTAAAAACATACTACATAGTATGTTTTACTTTAAATTATTTAAATACAATTTAAGCTCCTCTAAATAAGAGTGATAACAGTCTGGGCTATTATAAACTTTGCCGAAATGTCTTATGCCCCAATAGCCAGACATTACAAAATGAGCGGTTCGTTTTGCATTTACATTATGGCGTATAACTTTTGTATCAATTCCATTTTGAATGCTCTTTTCTAGAGCTAGTTGCCATTCGGTAACAAGTTGATTTAATACTTTAGAAAATTCAATATTCCAAGGAGTCATTTCCTGCACAAAGTTGCCAGTAGGGCATCCGTACTCTATTTTTAGGAAAGGGTTTTCTAAAAGCAGTCCCTTGGTCATGGTGTAGATATCCTCAACAGGGTTTTTAGAATTTTGCATTGGTACAATAAATGCTTTTTGAATTGTAGGCTTAACAATTTCGTTAATTATTGCTACACCCATTTCGTCTTTGGTTTTAAAATGATAATAAAAAGCGCCTTTGGTAACTTTGGTTGTTGCTATTATTTCATCAATACTAGTAGTTTGGTAGCCTTTTTTGTAGATAATATCAAAAGCCTTTTCAAGAATTGTAAGCCGAGTTTTAGATGCCTTCTTCATAATAAATACTAGTTAGTATGCTATTACAAAGTACGTATTATTAGTGTGCCCGAACAAAGTCTATGTGAAATATCTTAGGGTTCTTTTTGAGAGTTTACTTATTTTTAACTATACTCAAGAGCTGCAAATATTGTTCTATGAAGTTAATTTTTAATTTTTATTTTATAGTTAAACCTAAGAACTACTTGATGCCATAGGGTTAATGTTTGTTTAGCTAAAATATTTTCATTTTCAGAGTTTACAGCTAATTGGTCGCGAAAAGAACTTATAAATTGTGACCAATAGTTTCCTTTAGAATCATTTAACATAAAATAAAAACCAGCGTCTCCGAATTTTTCTCCTGAAGAGTCTAAAACTAATTCACCATTCGCGGCAACGCTTGGAGACATTATGACCGTTGCATTACCCTTCGGTAAAGGGAATACAGCTTTAATGCATGTTTTACCCGAAGGTAATTTGCACGTGCCATAAATCCCAGAATAAATAACCTTACCACTAGATTTAAATGTTCTAAACCAGATTGTATATTTAACTTTTTTGGATTCAGGATAAGAAAGTGTAATTATTTCACTTTTTATGGATTCAGAGTCCTTCGCATTGTTACTTGGGATGTTTAATTGATTTATTCTGCTGCTAAATAACTTGTTTACTAAAATTCCAAATACTTTAAATAAAGGATTCCATTTTACCGTAAATGTTAAGTCATACCTAGCTGTATTTTCATAGAAATCAATAACGTTTTTGTCTAAATTAGATAACTCAGAATTGGATAAGTTTAACTCGCTAATTGAAGGAATTAAGCCATGTGATTTTGTGTTTCTATCAATAACTAAATTTTCTTTTTTGGCTAATTGATTTATAAAGTCATCACCAATTCCGTTTAAGTTTCCAAATGGTCCCATTAGCCATGGTACATCTTTAGGGTTAATTTTTTTACCCCAAAGAATTACCCATTGTTGAGTAAGCCAATCTTGAAATTTTTGAATTGGATATGCTAATGACACTTTAATTATTTTTTGTTCAGGGTGGGTATTATGTTCACTCGTCCGTTCCATTCTCCAAATTCAGAAATTGGTTTGAATCGCAATGTTGTGAACTCAAAATGAAAATCTTTTCGTTCCCTTTCCTTCATTGCGTTAGAATGTCTTTTCGGATGAGAAACAGAGCTTCTACCATGAACCATATTTGTCATTTCATTTAGAGATTTCCAAATTGAAAAAGTAGAAACTGTTCTAGGAAGTCTAATTGAAGCTAATGATAATGTTGTACCCGGATGATCTCGAACTAATTTTTCTACTGGTCTTCCCCAACGAATAAACCGAGGAACTTCAAGCAATTTCATACGAGCTATTGTAACTGCTACAACTGGAGAATCATCAGTGTTAAACTCAAAGGTTTCATTGGGAATTTCAAAATCGTTTATTTTTCCCCATTGCCTTATGAAGGTTAATCGCGTATGCCATCCTTTTGCCAATATTTTACCAAAATTATTATGCTGTAAAAAATTATCAATTGCCATTTCGTTTTCCCATTGCGCAAACACAGCTATCTGTTTAATTAACATGCGAGAAGGAGAAAAAATAGCTAAACCTAGCGTCATTGAGGTCATGCATTCTGCATGAATCAACCCTGATACATTTTTTGCTTTTGGAGGAAAGAGCATTGCTTTAAGAGCAGAAGAATGAGATGTTTTTACCAAATGGTAGGTGAATATACTCATGTTTAATTATTAATAAATTCTCTTATTAATTGGCAACAATTGTAGACAGTATTGAAATTTTATAAATCGCCAACATTGCCTATAGTTTTATTATATATTTATTTTTCAGTTAATCGCTTAATCTTTATAAGAGTTTCTTTCCAAAATTCATCTGAACGTTTTTTTTGTTTTTCAGTTGGTATATTGTTTTCACTTATGGTTAATAGAGTTGTTTCATTCTTTTCTGCTATTTCAAAAGTCCAGGTGCGATAGTTTTCCGGTTGGTCGGGTAGTCCATCAAAATGGCTCCAATGTGTATATTGAAGTTGACTGTTGGGTTTAAAGTTTAAAAGTATTCCTTTTTCTTCATATTTATTTCCATTAAATTCACCCTTAAATATGATGGGGCTTCCTTCCTTCCAGTCCGTTGTGATTTCTGCTCCGAAAAAATATTCTTTAGCTAGTTCTGGTTTAGTTAAGGCTTCCCATATTTTTGTAGGAGATGTGTTAAGTTCTATGGAGGATTTAGATGTTAGTTGTTTCTTCAAAAGAATTTATTTTACTATGTGACAAGATTTATGTAGTCATAAAATTAACCATATATAGTAAATAGAGTTACCAGATTGGCTATATATTAATTTATATTGCAATTATAATTAATTGTGCATGAAAAACGGTGAAGTAAAAAATATTGAAACCAAAATACTATCAAATGATTGGTATACTTTAAATAAAATAACCTTTGATTATCATAGGGAAGACGGCAAATGGGAAAAACAGTCACGCGAAGCATATGACCGCGGTAATGGAGCCGCAATTTTACTGTATAACTCCGATAAAAATACGGTGATACTGACACGACAGTTTAGAATGCCAACTTATGTTAATGGTAATACAGATGGTATGATGATTGAAGTTTGCGCTGGTATTTTGGATGGGGACTCACCAGAAGTTTGTATTAAAAAAGAATGTGAAGAAGAAACGGGATTTGTAATTAGTGATGTAAAAAAGGTTTTTGAATCTTATATGTCCCCAGGTTCGGTAACTGAAATTTTGCATTTTTTTATTGGTCAATATACAGATCAAATGAGAACAGCCAAAGGTGGTGGAGCAGATGATGAAACCGAAAATATTGAAGTTTTAGAAATAGAATTCTCCGAAGCAATGCATATGATTGCTTCAGGAGAAATTAAAGATGCCAAAACTATAATGCTTTTACAGTATGCCTTGATTAAAAAAATAGTAAGTGCCTAATTTAATGAAGCTCTTGTAATGCTTTGTTTAAATATGAAATTAACTGCTGTGCAAATTCTTTAGTTTTTTTGTTATCACCTTTTTTGGCATATTTTTCAGTTGAAAGTGAAAGTTCACGTCCTTTGTTAAAACCAAAAACGCTCAGAGTTCCAGTAAGCAAATGCGATTTTTTCATTAACAGGTCTAGGTCGTTATCATTAATCGCAGCTTCTATTTCAGAAATATCCGTAGGTGTTCTTTTTAAAAAATGAACTTTAAGCTCATCTGCCAACTCTAAGCCCTGTTGTGCTTTTAAAGTATTCATTAACGTTTCAAAGTCATCATAAACGGTATCACTTAACTCTACGGCCTCAGTCTTATTTTTAGTTTTTTTAAGTTTTTTACCATTATTGGTATAATTCAAGGTAGTTTGTATTAAATCTTCCTCGGTATACGGTTTAGCAATGTAGTCGTTCATTCCGACAGCTAAGCATTTTTCTTTTTCTCCAACTAAAGAATGTGCCGAACAGCCTATTATAGGAATATCTAATTTTAATTTTTTTCTAATATGTTCTGTCGCCATAAAACCATCCATGATAGGCATTTGTAAGTCCATTAGAACTACATCATACGTATCTTTTTCAAGAGCATTAACACCTTCTTTACCATTTTCTGCAATAACAATTTCCGTACCCCAACGTTTAAAATAGTTTTTGGCTAAAAGTTGATTATGAATATTGTCTTCGACCAGTAAAACTTTAACGTCCTTAAAAGCTTCTGGGTTAGCATTATTTTTTTGAGGAATTAAAACATTGTTTTCTTCTTTTTCAGTAACTGTAAAAGTTATTTCAAATTTAAATTCAGAACCTTTTTCTCGTTCACTTTCTACAGTAATTTTTCCATCATGAAGGTTCACCAGCATATTTACAATACTAAGTCCAAGTCCAGTTCCTCCATAAAGTCTTGTGGTGCTAGTTTCAGCTTGTGAGAAACGTTCAAAAATAGTTTCGAGCTTTTCCTCTGGAATTCCAATACCAGTATCTTTTACTGAAAACATCACCGTAACCTGGTCGTTAAAATGTTTTGATGCGAGTATACGTAACTCTACAAAACCTTCACTAGTAAATTTAATAGCATTACCAACCAGATTTATTAAAATTTGAGTTAAGCGAGTTTCATCACCAATAACATATGAAGGTATCTCATGGTCAAAACTAGAAAGAAGTTTAATTCCCTTTTGTTTAGCCGAAGGAGATTGTAGTAAAACCACATGTTGAATTAAATCACTTAACGAGATTGCTTTTTTCTCTAAGGAGATGTTGCCACTTTCTAATTTGGCAACATCTAAAATGTCATTTATAATTACTTTTAAATTTTGAGACGATACTTGAATGGTGTTAAGGTAATCAGACTGCTCTTTGGTTAAACTTGTCTTTTTCAATAAATCGTTAAAACCAATAATAGCGTTTAAAGGTGTTCTAATTTCATGACTCATATTGGATAAAAACTCATCCTTTACAAGTGATAGTTTTTCAGCTTCAATTTTTTCTCTTCGCAATTTTATAAGTTGCATTGCTGTTTTGGAAAGGAGTTTTAAATGTTCCCTCTGCGTATCGGTAATATCTCTGGGTTTGGTGTCTTTTGCGCAGAACGACCCTAAAACATTCCCATCATCATCCACTAACGGTGCGCCAACATAAAACCTGATTTTTGGACCACCAAGAACCAAAGGGCTATCTTTAAAACGGTCATCTTCAAGAGAGTCTGTAACTTCAAAAAGATCTTCGGACATTATAGCGTATTGACAGAATGAAATATCTCTTGGGGTTTGGGAATCTTCTATTCCAAATTTTGATTTAAACCATTGGCGGTCTTCATCTATTAAACTAATTAACGAGATTGGAACCTCCAAAAGCTCAGAAGCAAGCTTTGTTAAGTTATCAAACATTTCTTCCGATTCGGTGTCTAGAATGCTGTAATGGTTTAATTTTTCTAAACGTGTTTTTTCGTTGGACGGAATAGGTGGGTTGGTATTCATATCTCGTTTGTTTTTTACATTTAACGAGTTTTTTCCTACAATATTACATATTTTAACACCTAGTCAATTTTTCTCCCTTAAAAGGGGTTAACTATCTTGTATTTAGTTGTTTAATATATTTTAATATGATAACATGCCTTATTGTTAAGTATCTTGCTAATTTTGTAGTTACCCAGTTATATTTCTTGCAACAAAAATGTTTTAAGTATGAGGAGGAGAAAGACTCAATCTAAGACCGAAATTTTAAATGCGTTAAAAACAGCCAAATCTGCCTTAAGTCATGAAATGCTTCAGTCGGAATTAGGAGAAAGTATGGATAGGGCCACCATATATAGAGTTTTAAATAGGTTTTGTGAAGACGGTCAAGTACATAAAATTGTAGGAGATGATGGAAAACAATATTTTGCGTTATGTCTAAACTGTGATACCGCTGGTGAGGAGCACAACCATAATCACTTTCATTTTAGATGTATTGAATGTGGAAAAGTAGAATGTTTGCAAGATGAAATAGATATTCAGCTACCTAAAGGTTATAGGGCGGAGCGCTTAAATGGATTAATTTCTGGGTTATGTGACAATTGCTCTTGATTATTCTCTTATTTGAACAATCATTTCTATTTCACAAGCCATATTTCCCGGTAAAGACGCCATTCCAACGGCGGAGCGTGCATGTTTACCCCTTTCCCCAAATACTTCAATTAATAGGTTAGTACAACCATTTATCACAAGCGGTTGTTTTGTAAACTCAGGAGAAGCGTTTACCATTCCAAATACCTTCACAATTTTTTCTACTTTATTTAAATCTCCAAGGTATTCTTTTAAAACCGCAAGTTGATTTATTCCAGTAATTCTGGCCGCTTCCGCTCCTTGTTCTATGGTTAAATCTTTTCCAACTTTACCTGTAATAAGTTCGCCATCATAAGTTAATGGGCCATTTCCTGATAAGTAGAGCAAATTACCACTTTTTATTACCCTTTCAATTTGAACAGTTGGAGGTAGTTTACGTACGGGTTTTAGTTTTATATTTAAATCAGCCAATCGCTCTTCGATATCGTAACTGTAAAGAGCTTCTGGCTCTTGCTGAGTAGGCTCATTATTTGTTTGAGTGTTACACGCAAATAATAAAGTTAGCAGTAGGAACAGTATTGGTTTCATAAGTAACGATTTATAATTTGCAATATACTGAAAATTAGCGGTTTTGATTCTTTTGAATTGTTGGTTGATGGTATTTGTCCATTCTTTCCATAGCTTTTCCTTCATATTTTCGTTGTAATTGCCATAACGGACGGGTTAACGTTAGTTCCCATTCAAAGAGTTTTTTGTAAAGAGATTTCACTTTTTCAGGGTATTGCAGTGCAAGGTTATTTTGTTCCGAAATGTCATTAAGAATATGATATAATTCAGCCGGACGGTCAGGAAACCTTAGAAGCTTCCAATCTCCATCTCGTATAGCGCCACGATTTTCTTTTTTCCAGTATAAGGTACTATGCGGACGGTTTTTACTTTTGTTTGTGAGGTGAGGAATTAAATTTACACCATCCAAGTCTGTATTGATTTTTCCGTTAGCAATATGTAAAAAAGTAGGTAGTAAATCTAAAGAACTAACAGGGTATTCATAGCTTGTGTTCGAAGAAATGTTTCCGTTAGGCCAACGCATTAGCATAGGAACTCTAATACCACCTTCAAGATGATTGGCTTTGGTGCCACTGAGCGGATTATTTAAAGAAGCATTTGTATCTGACGGTCCACCGTTATCATTCGTGTAGACAACCATAGTATTATTTTTTAGACCAAGTGCATCTAACTTATTAAGGACTTTACCACAAGCACGATCCATTGAAAGCGTCATTGCTGCTAGTTTTTTGCGTTTACCAATAAGATTAGGAAACTCCCGCATGTCTTTTTCTTCGGCTTCCATGGGAGTGTGTACAGCATTAAATGCTAATACGATAAAAAATGGTTTTTCTCCAACCTCATCTAGAAAAGAAACTGTTTTATTTGCCAAAGCGTCTGTTAAATATAATTCGGACTCTTTAAAGGAGGCAAAATCTTCTTCGAGAAAATCTTCTGGTTTGCTATTAATGTTTTCATTATTATACTCAAAATAACTTCTAGCGCCTCCTCTAAATCCGTAAAAAGTGTCGAATCCTCTTTTGGTAGGGTGAAATTTATCTGCATTGCCTAAATGCCATTTCCCAAAATATGCCGTACGATATCCAAGTGATTTCATGTAATCCCCCATTGTAATTTCGTTTAATGGGAGCCCCATTTCATCATCACTTAAGCATGATTTACTCATATAACCGGGAACATTATTTTCTTCATAACCAAAACGTTGCTGATATTTTCCTGTTATTAAGCCAGCCCTTGAAGGACCGCAGACTGCCGCTGTTACATAGGCCTGATTAAATGTAGTTCCTTCAGAAGCCAGTTTATCTAAATTAGGAGTTTTAAAGGTGTCACTTCCTTGAAAACCAAAATCAGCATAACCAGCATCATCAGAAAGTATTAAGATGATATTTGGAGATTTTTGGGCAAAAAGCGTAGACGTCGTCAAGGTAAAAATGAAGACGAAATAACTAAGAACAATGCTTTTTACAATTAGAACAGTTTTTTTTGACATGATTTTGTTATAAACACATGGTATAATATAAAATTTTTATACCTAATCTCCATATATTTATAATACAACTTCACGTGCATCAATAATCTAGCACAATTTTGAATGTAAAAAACGAATTATGTTAAGCTTTGGCAGTTAACGATTTAAAAAATACATAGCCAAAACCTAGAAATAACATAAAATGAAAAGGGAATAATCCAAAATCATTTAAAGGAATTGCACTGTACATTCCAAATAGAAAATAAATCATTAGTGCTGCTTCAATAATCATATTTGGAGATAATTTTTTGGCAAGATATTTATTGCCTTTCCAACTATCAGAAATATTATTAATATTGAATTTTGGAGTACGAACAAATTCGCTTCGTTTTCCGATATGGCCTTCTAAAACTGCCATTGAGTTGTGTAATGAAAACCCAAGAGCTACCGAAAAGAAGGTGAAAAACAATTTTATGTAATCTACAAAGTTATCAAAACTACTGCCTTGAATACTTTTATAAGTAAACCAATAACAGATAAATAGAATTATAGTACTAACTATAAAAAAGCTTGTCATTTCAAAAACCCAACCTAGGTGACCGTACATATTTTTTATGTATAGCATTGGAATACTTAAAATAGCAACTAAAAACACACATAAAAACATGGAGCTATTTAGCAAATGCATTACTCCATGAAATTTAGTTTTTATGGAGATATTTTTGGCGGTAATAACGCTCCATACCGTTTTTCTAAAATTTTCTGCGCCACCTTTGTTCCAACGAAATTGTTGAGAACGTGCAGCACTAATTACTACAGGTAATTCGGCAGGTGTTTCAACGTCTTCTAAATATTTAAACTTCCAATTTTTTAATTGCGCTCTATAGCTTAAATCTAAATCTTCAGTTAAAGTGTCACCTTCCCAGTTTCCAGCATCAATAATGCACTTTTTACGCCAAATACCAGCGGTACCATTAAAGTTGATAAAATGACCTTTTGCGTTACGACCAACTTGTTCTAAGGTGAAATGAGCATCTAAAGCAAACGCCTGAATGCGGGTAAGTGTAGAGTAATCTCTATTAATATGCCCCCAACGCGTTTGTACAACACCAATTTCTTCATCTTTAAAATAGATGACTGTTTTTTTAAGCCAATCTGGGTCTGGTAAAAAGTCGGCATCAAAAATGGCAATAAAATCACCCTTAGCAATTTTTAATCCTTCTTTAAGAGCCCCTGCTTTGAATCCTTCGCGATTTTCACGACGAATATGCTGGATATCTAAACCTGTTTCTTGTAATGCCTTTATTTGAGCTGATGTATCATTTACAGAATCATCAGTAGAATCATCTAAAACTTGAATTTCAAGTTTGCTTAACGGATACTCAATTTTGGCAATATTTTCGAGCAATCGCTCCATCACGTATTCTTCATTATAAACAGGAAGTTGTATGGTTACGTATGGGATTTCTTTAGGATCTAGTAAGTTGAATTTAGGAGCGGTTTGGTTTCGCTTTTTATAGCCTAAATAGTTAATGAGAAGGTTTAGTTGAGCTAAACTATAAAAGAAAATCAGCATCAAGGCAACACTGTATATGGCAATGATGATGTAAGCTATTGTTAGTCCCATTTTGTTTATTTAAAACTATATTTAAAAATCCAACCAAGTATTTTTATGCCTGCAAATATACTACCTTTTACCGTTCCTGAAACTTTTGATACTCCAATTCTTTTTTTGTAACGTACTGGTATTTCGGTATATCTTAGTTTTTGTTTTAGTGCTTTAAGCTGCATTTCAACTGTCCAACCATAAGTTTTGTCAACCATATTCATGGCCAGTAACTTATCATACTTTATTGCTCTAAACGGACCTAAGTCTGTATATGTTGCCCTAAAAAAGAGTTTCATTAAAAAAGTTGCTAACCAATTACCAAAAACCTGTTGTGGTGTCATGGATCCTTCTTCTCTTAAATTTTTATCTCTTGAGCCAATTACAAAATCTACTTTACCATCAACAATTGGTTGAATAATTTTAGAGAGTTCTTCTGGGTAATCAGAATAGTCTCCGTCAATAAATACTATAATATCGGGCTTTTCGGATTGTTTTGCAACATAATCCATACCTTTTAAACAGGCATAACCATAACCCATATTGTTTTCTTGTAATACTGTAGCGCCTGCTGCTTCTGCATTTTGCTGGGTGTTATCCGTTGAGTTGTTGTTTACCACAATAATTTCTGAAACTATTTTTGGAATTTCGCCAATCACATGAGCAATGGAATCACCTTCGTTATAGGCGGGAATAATTACTTTAATAGTATTCATTATTGTAAGTCAGATAGTTTGTTTTCTTTTCTAAAACTTGAGAAACTTGTCCACTCTTTTATTCTTTTTCCTTTAGAATATTTAACAGCGGCAGTTAGTTTTTCGTTTTTATACTTTAAACAATACCCATTTTTTATATTATTTTCGAGCTGGCATTTGTGATTTAAAACTCCTTTGTCATCATAAAAATGCCACCAGCTAATCATTTTATCGTTCTTAAAATTTCCCTCTCGAGTAGGAATATTATTTGTGGTGTAAAAGTACCAATAGTTTTCTCTTTTTCCGTTTTTGTAATGTCCTTGTTCTGATATTACACCATTTTTATAATAATACTTCCAATATCCAGTTTTTATGTTGTTTTTTAACCAGCCTTCTGCTTTTAAGACTCCAGTTTTATAGAATTCTTTATGATATTTTGTTGTTGTTTTAACTTCTGAATGAAGAAATGAAACAAAAAACAGTAGCATAGATAATTTGTAAATCATGTTATTTTTTGTTTACCAATTCCATTAAATCTACATCATTTCCTAAAAGAACATCTGTTGGGTTTATTCTACCTTCAAGTGGACCATTTTCTAATTTTAAAACCCCACGCGGACAAACAGCTGAGCATACTCCGCAACCAACGCAGCTAGAACGCACAATGTTTTCTCCTTTTTGAGCATACGCTCTAACATCAATACCTTGTTCGCAGTATGTAGAACAGTTTCCACAAGAAATACATTGCCCTCCGTTAGTTGTAATTCTGAATCTAGATTTAAAGCGTTGAACAAAGCCTAAGTATGCTGCTAATGGACATCCAAATCTACACCAAACTCTATTTCCGAAAATTGGATAAAAACCTGTTCCAATTACACCAGCGAAAATAGCACCAATTAAAAAACTATAAGTATTCATTATGCTTTGAACTTTTATACCAAGTACAGTTCCAGTTTCGGCAAAAAAGCCATACAATGTAAATCCGGTCATAACCAAAGCAAAAAGTAATACACCATGAATTAACCAACGTTCAACTTTCCATGAAAACAACGATTTACTTGAATGCTGACGGTATGGGTCACCAAGAGTTTCAGCTAATCCACCACAACCACATACCCATGAGCAATACCATCTTTTTCCAAAAAAGTATACCATTACTGGAACAATCACCACAGTTAATAAAATTCCCCAAACAAGAATAAACAAACCTAAACCACCACTGGATATGAGTTCTTTTAAATTCCAATTGAAAAAGAAATCATAATCTAATGGGAATGCATTTTTAAAATCATATCCTTTTGAATAGGATAATTGCAACCTTACCATGATTTCTGGAATTAGAAAAGCAAACACAATTTGAAAGAACAAAACGGACGTTGTTCTTACCATTTGATACATGTTATGGCGATATTTTATGTACATGCGAATTGCCATAACGACCATTACAACACAATACATAAAACCATATACAAACCAATGTCCAGCTAAATTTCCACTTAATGATTGGCTAATTGAATCTACTAAATATGTCCAGTTTACTGCATATTCTGATTTGAAGTATAAAACCAGGTAAAAGCTTACTAGAAATATAAATACCAACCAAGCAATCCACCCTTTGTTGGTAGAACTTTGATGATAAATATGGTCGTTTTTAATTCCTTTTTTACCTAACGTAATTACTTGTGGTAGAATAAACATTAGAGCACCAATAATACCTAACCCAAATGTTATTAACCACATTAAGCCTTTATTTTCAGGAATAAAACCGTAACCAGATTTTTTTCGGATAGCAGTAGCAAAATCATCACTCCCTGCATAAACTTTTTTACCCCACTCTTTGTTTTTTGAGTGTACGGCGTTAGCATCATTAATAGCAGTTTCTACTATTGGGGCAAGTGAAGTTATTCCAGAAAAATCTTTATCAACAATTTTGCTTTTAAGGTTTTCTATAAACAGCTCGCTTTTTATACCTTGACTAGTTATTAACTCATCAAAGCTTTTTTCATTGAGTTTAAAATTGCCTAAAAATGGGAGTGCGGCAAAAATTCCAAATCCTACCAAAAAGATGGTTATCCCTATGTTTTGTATTGCTTTCATCATTATACGCTTGCCTTAGTTTTAGTAAAAATTCGTTTCCAGCTTTTCTTCTTTGGAATTATGTTTGAGTTGAATTCTCGATTAAATTTTGCAACAATCTCTTTTTCGTATTGTGTATAAAACTCAGGGTCAAAATTGGCATCTTTTAAGTATTCTAAAACATATTCAATTGTTCTGTTTTCTGTTAACCAACGGTCAAAAATTTCATGTCGCATTCGAATTCCAAAAGTATTTATACCTAAAAATTTCTTGGTTTCTTTATGAAAAGCAATGGTTACACATATTTTTTCGGAAGAGTGCCTCCAATGAAAATGTTGTTCGTACTCTTTTTTTCCTTTATTACTAAAGACCCATCCGTAAGTTTGGTATTCTAAGTCCAAAAATTTGGCAGAGTTAAACCAATGTCCGGGTTTGTATTCAGTTGGATTGCCACAAATGGTTTGGGCAACGGTTTCGCCCATCATTCTTCCAGTGTACCAAACCGCCTCAATTGGACGTCTATTTCCTATGGCTTCATGCTGCTCTGCGCAGTCACCAATAGCATATATATCTTTTATATTGGTTTCTAGAAGTCTGTTTACTTTTACTCCTCGACCTATTTCAATACCAGATTCTTTCAAAAAATTTACATTTGGAGATACTCCAGCGGTGAGCCCCACAATATCACAATCAATAGTGTCGCCTTTATCAGTAGTTACTGCTCTGGCTTTGCCGTTTTCATCTGCTAAAATTTCAACAAGATTAGTTTCTAACCTTAAATCAATATGATGTTCAAGAATATGTTCATTAATAAGTTGCGATTCACCATCAGGTAAAACCCCATTCCAAAAACTACTTTCTCGAACTAAAAAAGTTACAGGGATATTCCTACTTCGTAACATTTCAGCCATTTCAATACCAATAAGACCTCCGCCAACAATTACTGCACGTTTACAAACTTTATTGTTTGGAGCGTTTGCTTCTAAAGCATCTAAATCTTGTTTGGAATAAAGTCCTTGTACATGGTTTAAATCTTGACCAGGCCATCCAAATTTATTTGGTTTAGATCCCGTAGCAATTATCAGTTTGTCATATTGTATTTCCTCTGAATTACTTAAAAGTAATGTTTTTGTATTATGCTTAATTTGTTCAACAAAACCCTTGACTAAATTAATTCTGTTTTTTTTCCAAAACCAATTTTCATAGGGCTGTGTATGTTCAAATTTCATATGACCCATATAGACATACATTAATGCAGTTCTAGAGAAAAAATAATCGGTTTCTGCCGAAATAATCGTAATTTTTTTATCTGATAATTTTCTGATATGACGGGCGGCTGTAACCCCTGAAATACCATTTCCGATAATGACTATATGTTCCATGTAGAATATTGATTATTGGGTTTATGTCGAAGTTAATCATAAAAACTTAACCAAATTTTGAAATTTATTTTTGTGATAATTGTGTGATATTTTTATTCTTCCTTTGACCCCAGAAAGAAAAAATTATGCCTTGTTAAGTTTTAAAAAATTATCCGACAGAGCTTAAACAAGTTATAAGGGATAAGCAATATTATAAATAAATAATCGATTACATAAATAAGAATTTTCTTTCAAAAAAATAATTTAAACAAAATAAAAATAAGATGAAGAAATTAATGATTGTAGCTTTTTTTGGCCTTATATATGGTCAGACTATTGCTCAAGATACAGACATGTTTTTTGCAAAAGCTGATACTTTTTTTGGTAAACATGTAGAAAATGGTAGAGTTTCCTATACCGATATTAAAAAGGACACCAAAGAATTGGATGAACTTTTAAGTTTAGCTAAAAACATTTCCATAGCAAAGAGCGATGCAAAAACGTATCAAGCCTTTTGGATAAACGGATATAACTTAACGGTTATAAAAAGTATAATAGATAATTATCCTATTAAATCGCCTCTAGATAAAGCAGGCTTTTTTGATAAAATTAAGCATGACATTGGCGGAAAAAGTATTACGCTAAATGATATTGAAAACAAATTGTTGCGTGGCAATTTTGGAGAAGAATCTCGCTTTCATTTTGTGTTAGTATGTGCAGGATTGGGTTGTCCTCCTATTATTAACAAAGCATATAAGCCAGGTGCTTTGGAGTCACAGTTACAAGAACAAACAGTAAAAGCCTTGAACGATAAAAAATTTATTCGAGTGAATAAAAACAAAGTTCAAATTTCTCAAATTTTTGAATGGTATAAAGGTGATTTTACACAAAATGGAATGAGTTTAGTAGACTACATTAACAAGTATAAAACCGAAAAACTTCCTGCGAAAGCTAGAGTGTCTTATTACCAATATGATTGGACATTAAACGAAAAAAAATAATTATAAATTTTATAGAAAAAACATGAAATCAATAAAAATAATACCAGCCATTCTTGCAGCCTTACTCATTGCTGTAACAACATTTGCGCAGGATGATGAACAAGAAAAGAGTAATATTCAACAGTATACACCATCTAAATTAATAGGTAAAGGTCAGGTGGATTTAAAATGGTTTAACAATCTTTATACCCAGACGAAGAGTACTTTTCCTGCCGACGGCATTGTTATTCCGGGTAAGGACACGTATACGGTACCGAGGGAAACTTTTTTTACATCAACCTTAGAAGTATACACCGGAGTTGGAGAAAACAAAAGATGGAATATTGGAGCAATATTTGAATTCCGATCAAATGTTGTTGGAGGCAGAGATGCCTTAGATGTTTTTAAGTTTGATGGAGAAGGTAACACTGCTCGTTCAGGATTTACATCTATTGCACCTTCAGTTAAATTTGTACCATTTAAATCGGTAAGCAATTTTAGTATTCAAAGTTCACTTTTTATTCCGTTAGTAGATAATGAAGAGGAAAATGGTGTTTTCTTAGATCAAAAAGGGTTTACTTGGCAAAATAGATTATTTTACGATTATACCTTTCCTGGAGATAAGTGGCAGATTTTTACAGAACTAAATGGAGAACTTCATTTTGGAGATAAGCAAGACAGTTTTGCAAATAACAGTTTGAGCCTTACACCTGGGGTGTTTTTAAGCTTTTTTCCAACTTCTAAATTTACGGTCTTAGGTTTAGTACAACATTCTCAACGAATAGATCTTGGAAACAATTTTGCACAGGACTTTACTGCTGTTGGGGGAGGAGCTAAGTATCAACTTACAAAAGCACTTAACGTTGAAGTACTTTATACAAATTTTGTAAGAGGAAATGATACAGGACTTGGACAAACATATAATTTAGGACTTAGAGCTATTTTATAAAGAAATAATAAATACCGTATTTTAGAAGCCTTAATCATTTTAAATGAAAAAATTAGGGCTTCTTTTACTTTTATGTCAATTATCTTGTACGAGTCAGGCACCAGAAAAAATTAATGGAGTTAGTTTTGTTGCTGCCCCGGAAAAAGTTACACAAAAACAGGTAAATTATGTGTTAAACATTAATGCTAATCATGCAGCGGTAATGCCCTTTGGTTTTGTTAAAAATGTGAATTCTCCAGAAGTAATTTATAATACAGAACGACAGTGGTTTGGAGAAACTTTTGAGGGAGCAAAGCAATATATTCAAATGTTGCATAAAAATAAGATTCAGGTAATGCTAAAACCTCAAATATGGGTTTGGAGGGGCGAGTTTACCGGAACAATAAAAATGAACTCTGAAAAGGATTGGAAAAAATTAGAAGATTCTTATGAAAATTTTATTCTTAGTTATGCCAAATTAGCAGAGGAAACTAAGGTGAATATATTCTGTATTGGAACAGAATTGGAATTGTTTGTAAAAAACAGACCGAATTATTGGCAAAATTTAATTAAAAAAATACGTTATATATATAAAGGAAAGCTGACATATGCTGCCAATTGGGATGAGTATACTAGAACTCCCTTTTGGAAACAACTAGATTACATTGGAGTAGATGCGTATTTTCCTTTATCGGATACTGAAACTCCAACGGTAGTGGAGTTAGAAGACGCTTGGATGAAATGGAAGCCTAAATTAAAGCAGTTTTCTCAAACATATGATAAGCCTGTTTTATTTACTGAGTTTGGGTATCGAAGTATGAATTATACTGCGAAAAAACCATGGTTGGTAGATCGTAATGACGAAAAGGTTAATTTGCAAGCGCAGTCTAACGCGACGCAGGCCATTTTTAACTCATTTTGGAAAGAAGAATGGTTTAAAGGAGGATATATATGGAAGTGGTTTATTAATCATGATAAACGAGGAGGTATAAACGACAATAGATTTACACCTCAAAATAAACCAACGGAGCAGATAATTAAGGATTTTTATAGTCTAAATTAAAATGAAGAAGATATTTATATTGATTACTTGCTTTATTGTTGGATGTTCCACTGATAAAATTGAAAGTGAAACTTCATTAGCGGGAATTTTAGTGGATAATCAGTTTGAAGTGGATAATGTTATTGCATGCGCGGCCAATAATGAAAATTCAGAATTAATAAGTGTTTTTTTCTACCCTAGACCTGGAGCGAAAAATTTTCAGTGTTTTGAAACCTCTGGTGATGATAAAAATAATTTTAAAAATTATTCTAAAATAAACGCTACTCTATTTGATGTATTTAATGGGTTTTTAATGGGGTTTGAGGCTTCTTTTGATTCAGAAAAATGGGTGATTGTAACTTTTGAAGAAGCAGGGAAAGTGCATTTGTCCAATCCAATAAGGTTGAAACATCTTAGCAAGCCAACAGAATATTTAGCAGATAATAGTACTATTAACGCTCCAATGTTTTCATGGCAAGATGGTAATTACTTAGATACCGCTATCTATTTTCAAGTAATTTCAGATAAACAAAACAATCTCCTTTCCGGAACCTATACCTATGATAAATTCTTTACATTTTATGAACTTGATAATGTCGTTTTAAACATTACTCAAAAAACTCCAGCAAATTTAATTAAAGGAGGCTCTTATAATTATACTTTAATGGCAGTGAGTGAAGATAATTGGGTAAATATGATTTCAGCAAAACCATTTATGGTAGACTAATAATTGTTTGTGATTTTTTTGTTACAAATATGTTTTACTTTCGTGCCTAAGGATATACAGATACATAAATTATGGTAAGGGTTTACCTATCTTTTTTCTTTTTTTTAGCAGTTGCTGCAGGTTTTTCTCAGCAGCAAATTATTGCTGATATTCAAATCAAAGGGGCTAAAAAATTAAAAAAATCTTTTGTTGCTAGACTTATTAATGTCGAAAAAGAAACTATACTAGATTCCTTGGTATTGAATGAAGATATTAATCGTTTAAAACGATTACCTTCTGTTGCTCATGCATATTATAACGTAAAAGCTTTAGAAGGGGATAATGTAAATGTTATTTACGTTATCGAGGAGAATTTCACGATAATTCCCTTTGCCAGTTTGTATACTTCATCAAATGATGCTTTTGCTTTTAGAGTTGGATTGCAAGAGTTTAATTTTTTAGGAAGAAATATGACACTTGGTGGCTTCTATCAATATGACGTGTTCAATTCTTATGGGATTAATTTTCGAGCTCCTAATTTGTTTTCTCGAAAATTAGGCTTGGCGGTTGAGTATAAAGATTTAACAACGCAAGAACCTGTCTTTTTTGCAAATTCCGAAGCCGATTACAGGTATAATAATAAAGGTATTGAAGTTTTGGGTTTATATGAGTTTAATTTTAAAAACCGTATAGAACTTGGTTTTAGTTTTTTTGAAGAGGATTATAAGTATTTATCCGGCATAACCAGTCCAGATGTACCTCAACAATTAAATGTACAAAAGCATTTATTAAAACTCATATATAATTATGATAATGTACGTTATTTTTATCAATATTTAGAAGGCTTTAGAAGTACTTTAAACTTTCAATATGTGGGAAGTGCGAATAAAAATCTATCCAATTTTTTAATAGGATTTAATGATTTTTTATACTTCCATAGAATTGGTAAAAAAGGGAATTGGGCAAATCGGGTTCGCTTAGGTTTAGCGAGTAATCAAGTAACACCTTTTGCGCCTTTTACCGTTGATAATAATTTAAATATTCGAGGCGTAGGTAATACTATAGATAGAGGTTCTGGAGCTATTGTTTTTAATACGGAGTACAGACATACAATAGTAGATAAAGACTGGTTTGTGTTACAGGGAAATGTATTTGTAGACGGCGGTACATGGCGTAACCCAGGAGGGGATTTTAGCGATTTTACAAATAGCGATAATATTAGAATTTTTCCTGGGATAGGACTGCGCTTTATACATAAACGAATTTTCAATGCAATATTCAGAATAGATTATGGTCACGGAGTAACAAATGACAAGTCTAGAGGATTAGTTTTTGGAATTGGACAGTATTTTTGATATTATTGAATACAAATTCAAAAATGTGACTTTAAAAATCTATCTCTCTTCTATTATTGTTAGTTTATTGTTCGTTGTAAACGTGCAATCTCAAAAAAAAGTTACCGCAAAAAAAGGAGATGGAATATATTCTTTGCTGAGAAGAGAAGGTATTAATCCTGTTAAGTATTATGTTGATTTTGTTGAGCTTAACAAGGAAAGTTTAGTGTCTGGAAGCAACTTAAAAGAAGGAGTCGCTTATATTCTTCCGGAAGCAAAAGATTCTTTTAAAAGTTTAGGAGTAGAAATACAATTTCCTGAAGCAACTGAAAAACCCATTTTTGATGAGGTAGCTAAGTTTGTTGCTAAAGACAGTACCCTTAAAAATACAGTATACTATTTAATTTCAAATAATATATTAAGCCCTTATATAAAAACCTTAACAAAACGTCTAATATTAAAGGGTGCTAAAGTATATACGCTTTACCAAAACGCAGATAATACTTTAGAAAATTCTGAAAAGGAAAATTTAGGCACGTATGTTGATGTTATTAATAAAAAATACTTAATGCATAGAGGACGGTACCAACGTGTGTTAGTAATTAATGGTAATAGTAGTCTTGCCAAATCAAACCCTCAAGTAACCATTCATCATCATGAAGGGAGTGAAGATGGGGAAAAATTGGCAGAGAGTATTCAAAAATCAATAAAGGCAACAAGCGTTACACAAAGACAATTGAAAAATAGTAAAGTTTTGGCAGATGGAGATAAACAATATTTTGCTAAAAATATTTTACCAACTGTTACTTTTGTTGAAATAGGAAAAACTCCAGGCAATTCTGAAAACACAATTAAGTCTCGGGTTAATAAAAAGAATTTCACTTCGTTAATTACTAAAGCTATTTTAACCGATTATTCTAATGCAAATTTTGAGGATGAAGATTAAAATTTAAATCTTTGCCCATATTATTAAATAACGGTTGATAATACTTTTAAGGTGAATAAACTTTTTTATACTTTTTTTTTAGTTTTTATAAGCATTTCACAATTTAGTTGGAGCCAAGACTCTCTGGTTAGTGTAATGGCAGAACAAGGGGATGGAATATACTCTTTGTTAAGAAAACAAGGGCTAAATCCATACACCCATTTTGATGATTTTGTAAAACTTAATATCACTAACATTAGAGATAGTGTTCATATTTATGAGGGTCGTTCATATAAGATACCTGTTAAAATAAATGATGTTGAAGAGCAAACCTCTTCAACAACTGCCGCCACCAACATTGTTAAACCAAAAATAAAAGGCAAAAAGTTTCCAATTTTTGGAAAAAAACATGAAACAGTATCTCCTAAAAGCAATCGATTAAAGGGTACAGTTTTCTATGTGGTTTCTGGACATGGAGGACCAGATCCTGGTGCAATGACAAATTACAAATCTAAACCCATTTGTGAAGACGAATATGCATACGATATTTCGTTGCGATTAGCAAAGGAGTTGTTATCTCATGGTGCTATGGTTTACATAATAATCAGAGATGAAAATGATGGAATTAGAGATGAACGAATTCTAAAAATTGACCATGATGAAGTTGCCTATCAAGATGAAATTATTCCTTTAAATCAAGTAAAAAGATTAAAACAGCGTGCAAACATTGTAAATAAGTTGTATAAAAAACACAGAGGAAAACACCAACGTTTAATAGTTACTCATGTAGATAGCAGAAGTAAGGGGCAAAATATTGATGCCTTTTTCTATCATCATGAAAAAAGTAAAAGTGGAAAAAAATTAGCGGAAAACATTCATGCTACATTTCAAAAAAAATATAAAAAATACCAGCCCAATAGAGTTTATGACGGAACTTTTTCGGATAGAACTGGGCTATATATGGTTAAGAATACGCTACCTGCTACCGTATATATAGAAATTGGGAATATTAGAAATAAAAAAGATCAGCGTCGAATTTTAGAGTATGATAACCGACAAGCTCTTGCCAAATGGATTAGCGAAGGCGCTATCTTGGACTATGAGAGCAAATAGTTAGTTCCATTTTCACTTCATAAATACTAAACCTAATTAGAATAAATTGTTATAAGAATTAAAATTAGTTAACTATGTTAACTAATTTTTGTACTTTTGAGAAAACATATAAGTTTATTTAAAGGTTAAAATACCTTAGTTTTAGTTTAAAATTATCAAACAAATGCTATAAATATGGCGAATTATAAAGTCACCGTTGGCGAAGAAGAACTAATGGTTCAAAAAAGTACGGCAGATGAATTGGATGTTAGCAAAATCAATGCTAACCATTTTCATGTACTTAAAAATTATAAGGCATATAATATTGAAGTAATAAGTACTAACTTTTTAAATAAAGAACTTACTATTTCAGTAAACGGAAACAACCATCACATTAAAATAGAAGATGAGTATGACCAAATGGTAAAACAAATGGGCTTGTTTTCTAACGCTTCTCAGAAACTTAATAATATTAAAGCGCCAATGCCAGGTCTTATTGTAGATGTTATGGTGGAGGAGGGACAAACTATAGAAGAGGGAACTCCTTTAATAGTACTGTCAGCAATGAAAATGGAGAATATTATATTGTCCCAAGGGGAAGGAGTAATAAAATCTGTGGCGGTTAAGAAAGATGATGCAGTAGATAAAGGTCAAATAATTATTGAGATAGACTAGCAACAAAATGAAGAAAATAGTAATAGCCAATCGTGGAGAAATAGCGCTTCGTATTATGAAGACAGCTCAAAAAATGGGCATAAAAACTGTTGCCGTATACTCCAATGTAGATCGTGATGCACCACATGTAAGATTCGCAGATGAAGCCATTCTTTTAGGAGATGCGCCATCAGTTGATTCGTATTTGGTAATGGACAAAATTATAGCTGCGGCCAAACAAACAGGTGCAGAAGGTATACATCCAGGATACGGATTTTTAAGCGAAAATGCCACTTTTGCTCAGATGGTAAAAGACAACGGTATTACTTTTATTGGTCCTAAACCACATGCAATAAAAGTAATGGGTAATAAATTAGCAGCAAAAGAAGCTGTTAAAGATTATGATATTCCAATGGTTCCTGGTATTGAGGAAGCCATAACCGATATTGATTTAGCAAAAAAAATTGCCGAAGAAATAGGATTTCCAATTTTAATTAAAGCCTCCGCTGGTGGTGGTGGAAAAGGAATGCGTGTTGTTGATTCTTTGGAAGAGTTACCAGAACAAATGGACAGAGCCATTAGTGAGGCTTTGGCAGCTTTTGGTGATGGAGCGGTTTTTATTGAAAAATATGTGACTTCACCAAGACATATTGAAATACAAGTATTGGCAGATAATCATGGAAACGTTGTTCACCTCTTTGAAAGAGAGTGTAGTGTACAGCGTAGACACCAAAAAGTTGTGGAAGAAGCACCGTCTATTGTGTTAACCCCAGAAATAAGAGAAGCAATGGGCGAAGCTGCTATTAAAGTAGCTAAAGCTTGTGATTATGTTGGAGCAGGAACTGTTGAGTTTTTACTTGATGGAGATAAGAATTTTTATTTCTTAGAAATGAATACGCGTCTGCAAGTAGAGCACCCGGTAACCGAATTAATATCTGGTTTAGATTTGGTTGAACAACAAATTAAAGTTGCAAGAAATCAAAAGCTTGAATTTGAACAAAAAGATTTATCGATTAATGGTCATGCGTTAGAAATTAGAGTATATGCAGAGGACCCTTTAGATAATTTTATGCCTAGTATTGGAACCCTTTCCACATATGTAAGACCAAGTGGCGAAGGTATTAGAGTTGATGATGGTTATGAACAAGGAATGCAAATTCCAATCTATTATGACCCAATGTTATCAAAGTTAATTACCTATGGTAAAAATAGAGATGAGGCCATTCAATTAATGATAAAAGCAATTGGAGATTATAAAGTAGAAGGGGTCTCAACAACATTACCCTTTGGTCAGTTTGTTTGTGAGCATGAGGCTTTTCAGTCAGGTAATTTTGACACACACTTTGTAAAAAACTATTACAACCCTGAAGATCTTAAGAATCAGTTTTCTGAAGAAAAAGAAATTGCCGCTCAAATAGGTTTACGACTGTATTTGGAAAGTCAAAAGAATATAAAAACACCAAAAAAAATTCCATCTAACTGGAAAAAAAATAGAATCTAGGTTGTTGTAATAACAGTCAAAAAGTATACAATGAAAGACAATCAGAAAATACTAAAAGATAAATTGGAAGCCTCTAGATTAGGAGGAGGTCAAGAACGCATTGACAAGCAACATGCCAAAGGAAAATTAACTGCTCGTGAGCGTATACACTTTCTGTTAGATGAAGGTTCGTTTGAGGAACTTGGAGCGTTGGTAACTCACCGTACTAAAGATTTTGGTATGGATAAACAGATTTTCTATGGTGATGGTGTTGTAACAGGTTACGGAACCATTAACGGAAGACAAGTCTATGTTTTTGCTCAAGATTTTACCGTTTTTGGCGGAGCGTTATCTGAAACACATGCGGAAAAAATTTGTAAAGTAATGGATATTGCTATGCGAGTAGGTGTACCATTAATTGGGCTGAATGATAGTGGTGGGGCTCGTATTCAAGAAGGTGTTAGATCCTTAGGAGGCTATGCAGATATTTTTCATAAAAACGTAATGGCGTCCGGGGTAATCCCTCAAATATCGGCTATTATGGGGCCTTGTGCAGGAGGAGCAGTGTATTCACCTGCGATGACTGATTTTACTTTAATGGTAGAAAACTCCAGTTATATGTTTGTAACTGGTCCAAATGTAGTAAAAACGGTTACAAATGAAGAGGTTACGTCCGAAGAGCTTGGTGGGGCAACTACGCATGCAACAAAATCGGGAGTAACTCACTTAACTGCTGCAAACGATATTGAATGTATTGAACAAATAAAGCAGCTGATAAGTTATATGCCTCAAAATTGTGAAGATTCACCAGAACAATTGCCATATGAATTAAAAGACGAGATTAGAGAAGTTCTGGAAGAAATTGTACCAGAAAACGCTAATCAACCGTATGATATGCGTAGCGTAATAAATGGTATTATTGATGAAGATTCTTTTTTTGAAATTCATAAAGACTATGCAGATAACATTGTTGTTGGTTTCGCACGAATTGGTGGAAGAAGTATTGGAATTGTGGCAAATCAGCCAATAAGTTTGGCGGGTGTTTTAGATGTAGAATGTTCTAAAAAAGCGGCCAGGTTTACACGTTTTTGTGATTGTTTCAATATTCCATTGCTAGTATTGGTCGATGTACCAGGTTTTTTACCAGGAACGGATCAAGAATGGAATGGAATAATTACTAATGGAGCTAAATTGTTATATGCATTAAGTGAGGCAACAGTTCCTAAAGTAACGCTAATTACAAGAAAGGCTTACGGTGGTGCTTATGATGTTATGAATTCCAAACATATCGGAGCAGACATGAATTATGCGTGGCCTACGGCTGAAATAGCTGTAATGGGAGCCAAAGGAGCAAGTGAAATTATTTTCAGAAAAGAAATAGCTGCTGCTAAAGATCCTGAAGCAAAGTTAATTGAGAAGGAAAAAGAGTATGCAGACAAGTTTGCAAATCCTTATAGCGCAGCTGAAAGAGGCTTTATCGACGAGGTTATTTTACCAAAAGATTCACGTAAAAAGCTCATAAAGGCATTTGCAATGCTTGAAAATAAAAATATAGTGTTGCCTAAGAAAAAGCATGGGAATATTCCGTTATAACTAAAATTGGAACGTTATGGGTGAAAAGGCTTTGTTTAATGAATTTTCTGAAGTAACCACAACAGAGTGGGTTTCAAAAATCACACAAGATTTAAAGGGCGCAGATTATGACGAAACACTCATTTGGAAATCACCAGAAGAGATAAACGTTAAGCCATTTTACGATAGGAATGATGTTGATGAAACGTTAAAAATACCAATACCCACTAGCGAATGGAAAATTGGACATCACATTTTAGTAGAGGATGTTAATGACGCGAATGCAAACGCTATTAATGCCATTAAATGCGGGGCTGAGAGTATCGTGTTTTATGTTTTAGATGAAACTCAAAATGGATTAGAACTCCTTTCTGAAATCAATTTAGAAGCGGTTACAGTTTATTTTGAACTTCAATTTTTATCAACAAGCTACATAAAAACTATTATAGATTTTGCTGGAAAAGACCAATCCAATATCTTTTTTAATGTAGATATGTTGGGTAGTTTTAGCAAGACTGGTAATTGGAATGTTACTCAAGAAGAAGACTTTAATTTTCTAAACTCAGTAATATCTTTAAACGGAACCAATACACTACAAATAGATACTTCTCAATATCAAAATGCAGGAGGAAATATGGTTCAGCAATTAGCCTTTTCTCTTAATCATGCTAACGAATATCTGAACTATTTTAATGCTGAAAAAATATTAGATAAGGTAGAAGTTATAACTTTTAAAGTTGCTGTAGGGAGTAATTACTTTTTTGAAATCGCAAAATTAAGAGCGTTTCGTTTATTGTGGAAAACATTAATATCCGCTTATAGTATGTCGATTAAAATGCATATTGTAGCCATACCAACAAAACGGAATAAAACGTTGTATGACTATAATGTAAATATGCTAAGAACAACTAGCGAGACTATGTCTTCAGTACTAGGTGGCGCAGATATGATTTGCAATCAACCGTATGATGCTATTTTTCATAAGAGTAACGATTTTGGAGAACGAATAGCTTTGAATCAGCTATTACTGTTAAAAAATGAAAGTTATTTTGATAAAGTAAGTAATGCAGCGGAAGGCTCATATTATATAGAAGCTATAACGCAAAATATCGCCGATAAGGCTTTTCTTTTGTTTAAAGAAATAGAAGAAAAAGGAGGTTTTATTTCTGCATTAAAGCAGGGAGAAATCCAAAACCAGATTAAAAATAGTGCTCAGAAAGAGCAAGAAAGATTCAATACAAAAGAAGAAGTTCTGGTAGGAACCAACAAATATCAAAACACAGCGGATAAAATGAAAAATGATTTAGAAATTCATTCTTTTCAGACCGATGTGTCAGGGGATACCTGCGTAGTACCAATTAGTGAAAGTAGGTTGGCAGAGGAAGTTGAACTAGAATTATTACGTAATGAGTAGAAAAAGTTTCCAACATATCACATTAAAAACATCTTCAGAGAATACTACAAAGATTCCTGATTCCGAAGGTCATGCTACTGCAGAAGGAATACATGTAAAAAAACAATATTCTAAAGAAGATATAAAAGATGTTGAACATCTAAATTTTGTTGCAGGAATTGCTCCGTATTTACGTGGGCCATACTCTACGATGTATGTTCGTCGTCCGTGGACCATACGACAATATGCTGGTTTTTCTACTGCAGAGGAGAGTAATGCATTTTACAAAAGAAACCTAGAGGCGGGTCAAAAAGGACTTTCGGTAGCTTTTGACTTACCTACGCATAGAGGGTATGATAGTGATCATGAACGTGTTGTGGGTGATGTTGGAAAAGCGGGCGTGGCTATTGATTCTGTGGAGGATATGAAAATTTTGTTTGATAGTATTCCTCTAGATAAAATGTCGGTTTCAATGACCATGAATGGTGCTGTATTGCCTATTATGGCATTTTATATAGTAGCAGCTGAAGAACAAGGTGTTAAAGCAGAATTACTATCAGGTACAATTCAAAATGATATTTTAAAGGAATTTATGGTACGTAACACCTACATATATCCTCCAAAACCGTCAATGCAGATAATATCGGATATTTTTGAATATACCAGTAAAAACATGCCCAAATTTAATAGCATCAGTATTTCTGGGTATCACATGCATGAAGCTGGAGCCACTGCAGATATTGAATTGGCGTATACACTAGCAGACGGTTTAGAATATATTAGAACTGGACTTGCGTCCGGAATGAAAATAGATGATTTTGCACCACGATTATCCTTTTTTTGGGGTATTGGAATGAATCATTTTATGGAAATAGCTAAGTTGCGCGCAGGTAGAATGTTATGGGCTAAATTGGTAAATCAATTTAATCCGCAGAACCAAAAATCATTAGCACTCAGAACGCATTGTCAAACAAGCGGTTGGAGTTTAACTGAACAAGACCCTTTTAATAACGTTGCTAGAACTACTATTGAAGCGGCCGCAGCCGTTTTTGGAGGAACGCAGAGTTTGCATACCAATGCTTTGGATGAAGCCATAGCATTACCAACAGATTTTTCGGCTAGAATTGCTAGAGAGACTCAAATTTTTCTTCAAGAAGAAACTAAAATTACCAAAACGGTAGATCCTTGGGCAGGAAGCTATTATGTTGAAAGTTTAACAGCGCAATTAGCCGAAAAAGCTTGGGAGTTAATTGAGGAGGTAGAATCTCTGGGAGGAATGACCAAAGCAATAGAATCTGGTATTCCTAAAATGCGAATTGAGGAGGCGGCAGCACGAAAACAAGCACGAATAGATAGTGGTAAAGATGTTATCGTGGGTGTTAATAAATATGCTCTTGAAGAAGAAGATGAGTTGCATATTTTAGAAGTAGATAATGCTGAGGTACGTAGACAACAGGTTGAACGATTAAATACAATAAAGAAGGAGAGAGATACTAAAAAGGTGGAAACTGCTTTAGCTGAGTTAACAAAAGCAGCGGATTTAAAGATGAATGCTAAAGGCGAATCATATAATTTATTAGATTTAGCGGTAAAAGCAGCTCGAGAAAGAGCTACTTTAGGAGAAATAAGTGATGCCTTAGAAGAAGTATTTGGGCGTCATAAAGCATTAATTAAATCTATATCGGGAGTGTATTCTAATGAAATAAAAGAAGACGATAGCTTTAAAAAAGCTCAGGAAATGACTGATGCTTTCGCGGAACTCGAAGGTAGAAGACCTCGAATTATGATTGCAAAAATGGGACAAGATGGTCATGACCGCGGAGCCAAAGTAATTGCCACCGGTTACGCAGATATTGGCTTTGATGTAGATATAGGGCCGCTTTTTCAGACGCCAGAAGAAGTTGCTAAACAAGCAGTTGAAAATGATGTTCACATTTTAGGAGTATCTTCTTTAGCGGCAGGTCATAAAACACTAGTTCCAAAGGTTGTAAAGGAACTTGAAAAATATGGCCGAGAAGATATACTTGTAATTGTAGGAGGTGTTATTCCTAAACAAGATTATCAATTTTTAATAGATGCGGGAGCTGTAGCGGTTTTTGGCCCTGGAACAAAAATTAGCTTGGCAGCAATTCAAATATTAGAAATACTTTTAGAGCAACAATAAATAGGAGAAGTTAAACCTTACTTTCATCAAACAACTTGTGGAAAGATTTAATTTTCTCGTCTTCGTTAATAAGCTTATTCATGCATTGTTCTAAAAACTGAAGAAAAGTTTCTTTCTCTTCAGTAGAAAATCCTTCGGTTAAAAAATGAATAACCCCAAGACGTGATGGTTGGGTTTTATCAATTAACGCCATTCCTTTTTTGGTTAAGCGAAGACGTTTTTTTCTTCGATCTTGCCCGTCTTCAAATTGTTTTATTAATTTTTTGTCTAAAAGAACGTTAATAAGATTTGTGATGTTTGCTCTAGAAACATTTAATGATTCCGCTAGTTCACTAGCCATTAAATCTTTAACGTGCTTTTCTCTTTTAAAGAAAGGTAAATTAGGATTTCCAGATAAGTGTAATAAAATAAGCCATTGTTGTGTGGTTAAGCCTACTTTTAAATACACGTCATCTCCTATTTTCTTAAGCTGATTTGATAAATCAAAAATGCTTAATACAATAGATTCCTCTATACTTTTATCGATCATGGTTTTTCTATTTTACAAATAAAATAAGCTGACAAATATATAATTTATCAATTTAACTATATAGTTTATTAACTACTTTTATTTGTGTTTGTAAAAATAATGCCTTGTTAGGTTTTTGTTCTTTAAAAGAGTTCGGGGGATAATGCGAAAACGTGGTATACGAAGGTGCGTATAATTCAAAACGTTGACGTGCAATATAATTTTGCATTGATATTTTTGAACGATAATCACGTAACGCCTCAATATCTATATAACTATTGGCTACCATACTATCGCCAGTACCTGCTTCAGATAGTACATTTCCTTCGAAGTGAACAATTTTAGAAAGTCCGTCTGTACTAGCAAACGGAAAATCTATTCCAGATATACCTGCAGAGTTTGCCGAAATAGTATAGCACATGTTTTCTATAGATCTAGCTCTTTTTGCAATGTCTTTATGGGTTAAATTTGGGCTTCCAGCTTCAGAAGAAGAGTGTAAAAATATTTCAGCTCCTCGCATCATTAAACAACGTGCAATCTCCGGATACAATATTTCTTCAGATGCAATACATGCAAGTTTACCCAGTTTAGTATCGACAACCGGAAACAATGAATCTTCACCATATATTTTTAAATAATCATCCAAAACATCATGTGGTGTAGGGGCAAACATAGAGTTTAACCTTCGATACTTTAAAATGAGTTCACCTTCATCGTCGATTATAAAACTACTTTGGAAATACAGTTCTGGAAAATTTTCATCTAATTCGTAAAAGTTACCAGAGAGAAAAATGGATTCCTTTTTGCAAAAATCTTTCATTTCGTCAAAGAGAATATCGTCAGTAGTAATGCAAGCTTTTTCATGCCATTCTTCAATGGTTTCTCCAAACGGAAAACTAGTTAAAAAATACTCTGGTAAAACAATAAGTTTTAAATCTGGACCAATAAACTTTTTAGAACCACTAATCTGTGCTAAAACTGTTTTAAGTGTTTTTTGCATTGAGCTATGAGCCGCCGCTTTGTTTTCGCATGCGTTAACTGCTGGGCATTCTATTTGTAATGCTAAAGCTTTATATCTTTTTATCAATGTAATTATAATTTGGTTTTCTTAAAGTTACACAAAATAGTTAACATTATTAACTATTTTGTGTAAGAAATGTAGTATTATTAGAATTAATATTGAAAAATATTAATCCACTAGTTTAAATTCTAGTTTTGTTATTGGAGTATTAGTTGGGGGCGAATTTTTTCCTATTATTTGCCAACTAACACCAGCTGTATCAGTAAAGACAAATGAGTTTTCATTAAACTCGTTTTTTTGAATAGTAGTAGGGTTTAATTTATGTTCTGTTACCAACTTGTGAACCATTTTAAGTTTTGGTGTATAAAATGAATGAAGGGTGATTCCTTTTTCCCCAATTCGTTGATGTTCAGATTTATTTGTTTTGTCTCCTCTTGGGATAAAAAATTTCATTTTACCGCAAATGTTATTAGGAGAAACAAAGCCTTGATACCAATGACTAAAACCTGGTTCCATTTGAAAAACTTGTTTAGGTCCTTTTAACCAGTCTCCATCAATAGCGGGTTTGTCTTCTGCTTGAAGTCCAAGAGCAGTAGATAAATAAGCCATTTGCTCCATGGAAGAACCATTTATTATAAAATCATGATGTGTAAATTCGCTTGTTTTTAGTCTAGAATCTTTTGTAATTGTTCCATATCCAGGAATTTTATAGCCATAACGTTGAAAAAAAATATGATTAAAAAATTCACCGTAAACAGCATTTTCTCTAACAATAATAGGCCTATTAAAAAAGTCTCGTTCACCGGTATTTAATCCAAATAGGTCATCGGCAACAGGTTCAGTAGGGAGCCATGGCTTTTTACCAACCTCTCTAGCGGTTTGGTAAGTGTCATATAGTCTAAAAATATCATCAGTACGCATAACTGCAATACGGGTTCCTATAGTTTCAACCGGCGCATAACCAATACCTTCTCCTAAGGGTTTTTCCCATTCCAAAATTCGAAGTAGACCGTGACTATCAATATCTCCATTTTGTAAACGGTATGAGGTAAGTTTGGAGTCTACTCCATACATCGCCTTTGCGTCTTTAGCATTTAAGCTAGCTTTACTGGCGATTTTAAAGCCAAAATCACCAAAATATTTTATAGCGTAGTCTGCGTTACTTACACCAATCATTACTTCATATAATCCGCTAATTCCAGTATCTGGAAGCTTTTCCGTGGTTGCGTTTGTTGTCATGTACTGTATTTAAAAAACTAAAAAAGACTGTTAAGGCTTAAACGTTTAAAATGAGCTTACCGAAGTTTTTCCCAGTATATAGCATTTGCAATGCTGAAGAAAAATTGTTAAGACCATTTATTGTATGCTCTTTCACACTTATTTTATTACTTCCAATCCATTGCGCAATTTCTTTAACTGCTACTGGCCATTGCTCTACATAATCAAAAACAATAATACCGTTCATTTTACCTCTTGCAGTTACAATTTTCATATAATTTTTAGGACCATATATGTTGCCCATGTCATTATATTGAGAAATTGCGCCACAAATAACTACCCGCGCTCCTCTTGCAAGATTTAGTAGGGCAATATCCAAAGTAGGACCGCCAACATTATCAAAGTAAATATGAACACCATTTGGTGCGTATTTTTTTAACTGTTGATCTATATCTTCTGTTTTATAATTAATGGCGTAATCAAACCCACATTCTTCAAGCAAAAATTTACATTTAGCATCGCTTCCAGCTGACCCTATTACGGTACATCCTTTTATTTTAGCTATTTGACCAACTGTGGAACCTACAATTCCGGCTGCCCCTGAAATGTAAACTACATCTCCGGAAACCGGTTCCCCGCTTTTTAGAAGACCAAAATAAGCTGTCATCCCTGGCATACCTAGGATTCCTAAATGATGCGATAGTTTACTTGAGGAAACATCTAATACGGATAAACCTTCTCCGTTGGAGATACAATAGCTTTGTGCCCCTAATAACCCAGATACATAGGAACCTTCTTTAAATTTTTCGTTTTTAGACTTAATAATTTTTCCAGCAGAAAAGGTTCTGATGACGGCGCCAATTTCAATACCTTTAATGTAGGTGGTTCCCTCATTCATCCAACCACGTATGGCAGGGTCTAGGGAGATATCATGTATTTGAATAAGAACTTCGCCATCTTTTATGGCCGGGACTTCTTCTGTTTTAATATCAAAATTGCTATCTTCTATTTCCCCTTTTGGTCTATTTACTAAAATTACCTTAGTGTTTTTCATTATCTGAGGGTGTTTGTATATGGAGTATATATTATTAAATCTCCATGAATTATAACTTCATCATATTAAATGATGCCTTAATTTATCCTAAAATTAATAAAAATTAGTTAATATTATAAATAATTAACTATATTAACTAATAATTTTAAAAATATTCTTGCTTTGGTACAACGAAGATTGGTTTTAGTAAATGGTAAAAATATTCATTTTCAAATAGTTGGAGCGGGACCGGCTATGGTTATGTTTCATCCTTCGCCACATACTTCAAATTTATTGGTGCCTTTAGCAAAAGAATTCGCGCTGGATTATACCGTAATATGTATTGATACACCTGGCTATGGTAAATCTGATTTTTTGGCTTCGCCCCCTGAAAGTTTAGGTGATTACACAAGAGTTATTCACGAGTTTTTTAAGAAGCTAGGAATAGATAGACCAGTGTTATACGGTTCAGCAACAGGAGCACAGTTAGCTATAAGGTATGCTTTAAATTATCCGCAAAATGTCTCCCACATTTTTCTTGATAATGCAGCTCATTTTGAAGAAGGTTTTAGAAATAAGATACTTAAGCATTATTTCCCAGATTTAAGTCCAAAACAGGACGGAAGTCATCTTCCAATACTATGGAAAATGGTAAACCGTATGTTTAAGTATTTTCCTTGGTGTTTCGCCGAGGAAAAATATGCTCTTAATAAACCTCCGTTACCTAAAGAAGCGTTGCATTTTATAGCTATGGATTTTTTAAGAGCCGGTGAAAATTACTACTTGGCATACAAGATGGCTTTTTTACATGAAAAGGCAGAACATGTTCAACAACTTAAAGTGCCAGCAACTATTTTTAGATGGAAAGGAAGTATTATTAAAAAGTATATAGATGATTTACTTTATCACGATTTTCCAGAACATATAAAAGCGGTATCCGTTCCCGCGGATAACGTAGAAAGAGTTAATGAAATGATTAAGCAAATACGAGGAAAATCGCGAGACTTACCGGGTTATATACTTCCAAGTGAATTTGATATAGAACCAGATTTTCTTGATGAAATCAAAGGAAACATTCCCTCAAATAAATTACCAGCAATTACTGCAGATGGAACTTATTTGCTTGATACTTGGGCTTTACTTAAACGTGATAACGTTGGTTATGCACCAAAGGATTTGCAAGAGTTAATGCTTAAATGGTTTACAACAAATTAAACAATATAGTATGAAATTTATATTTAAATATTTGGGAATATTAGGTTTGGTTGTCTTAGGGTTTACATCACTTAAAAGTAGTAATCCAGAGAAAGCGCTAATTGGAGAGTGGGATAATTTTCAACAATATTGGCAAGAGAATACTGCCGAGAAAATTCATGGTATTGAAACCAATGATAAACACAGGCATTTATCGTTAAAAATAGAAGAAACAGAGGATGGTAATTTATCAGTAGAAATTCGTGAAGGTAGAAACGGAAGGAATTTTGTTGAAAAGTTGAATCTCTTTGAAAATCAGGTGTTAAAAGAAAATATGGTTTTAAATGGAGATACACTTTTCATAACAGGAAAACATCATTTTAAAAATAAAGAACCTTATAAGTTTATTAGAGTACGTAAGTTTTCTGGATGGATTGAATATCCCATGGAAACCGAAAAAGATGGTAAGTACCATCAAGGTAATTTAGAAATAAGTGATCAAGGTGGTATGGCTGAGCTAGATATTGAGGGAGTGGATTATACCGTTGAACTTACCCAATTGGTTTATGGTAAAAAATTAGCCGTTATGAAATTGGCAGTTTATGATAAGCCTTTGGATAGTGTTGGTATAAATAGTCGTTCTATAAGTTATACCTGGGCAAATCCGGAAGCAAAAAGGATAGGGATTAATTTAAGAAAAGTTCTAAGTGGTTGGACGTTTATTGAACCTGGTTTTGTAAACCAAAATACTTGGAGAAAAGAAAGTAAAAAACAATAGTATGATTAAAGCAAAATATTCTGCTCTAGAAAGTGTTGTGGTAATCGTTGGAGCTAATAGTGGAATCGGGCAAAGCTTAATACAACAGTTAGTAGATTGTGATACAACTGTATTTGGACTTGATATTCAGCCGACTTCCCTTTATAAAGTCTCTGATAAATACGATTATATTGCTGTAAACACCTTAGAGTTAAATGAACTTAGGGTTGCTTATAATAGTATTAAGGAAAAGGTTTTTAAAATTGATGGACTTGTAAATTTATCTGGTGCCATATCTCATTTTAAACCTATTGATGAAATTAGTATTGAGGAATGGAATCATACCTATGATATTAGTTTTAAAAGTTGTTTTAATTCTTGTAAAGTGTTTTTACCTCTTTTAAAGAATACCTCCAACGCTGCTATAGTAAACATGTCATCTGGTTTGGCATTTATTGGTCAAAAAAATTATGGTCCATATACAACCGGAAAAGCATCAGTAATAGCTTTTAGTAAAACATTGGCTGCAGAAGTTTCCCCTAAAATAAGGGTAAATACAGTAGCTCCTGGAGCAGTGGATACCAATTTTATTTATAAGGAGGATGGCACAACACGTTTTAATAAAGAACAATATCAAAAAATAGTTCCTCTAGGAGCTATTGCAAAACCCGAGGAGATAAGTTCCGTAATCTTGTTTTTATTGAGTGATGGGGCAGCGCATATGACGGGACAATGCTTGCATGTTAATGGAGGGGCTGGTATGCATTAACTAATTTTTTATCCCATGGTACCCTTAACCACACCACCGTCAACCGATATTGTTTGTCCAGAAATATAGCGGCTATATGGTGATAATAACCATAAAGCTAATGAAGCAAAATCTTCGGGATTTCCAATTTTGTTAGTTACTGTTTGCTTTGCAAAAGTAGCTCTAATCTCATCTTCAGAAACTCCTTTTAGTTCACTGTTCTTTTTAAATAAATTTTCCATGCGTTGTGTTGCATGAAATCCTGGACCTAAAATGTTTAAAGTAACTCCAGAATTTCCAATTTCTTGTGAAAGGGTTTTTATATAACCAACAACAGCCAAACGCATAGAATTACTAAGTACTAAGTTTTCTACAGGTTGTTTTACAGAAACACTTTCTATATATAATAAACGACCATATTGTTGGTCTATCATTTTAGGTAATAATGCTTGAGTTAATGCAATTTTCCACCTAACTACGGTTTTATATGCAGTATCCCAATCAGATAGTTTTGTGTCCATGGCAGCCATGGCTGGAGGACCTCCAGAATTAATTACAGCACCCGTTAGTACCCTATCTCCAATGATATTAATTAAGCCAGATAATGTGTTCTCCTGTGATAAATCCCCTGCGAAAATTTCTATTTTATCACTTATTTGCTGTAATTCTTTTAGTTTTTCTTGTGTTCGAGCTATTGCAATAACTCTTGCGTTTTCTGATATCAACTGTTCTGTAATGGCTTTGCCTAATCCACTAGTTGCGCCACCAACCAGAAAGAGTTTATTATCCAGATGTAAGTTCATTTTACTTATGAATTAATTTTTTAAACAGAAAAATTACGCCTATTGCAATAATACACATTACAACTCCATAAACACCTGCAGTTGCTGCCATTTTTGGTTCGTTCAATAATCCAGTCGAAAGTGCAATAGTCATCCCTAATACATTGTTTTGCATTCCACTTTCTATAGCAATTGTAGCTGCCTGTTTTGTAGATGTCTTTAACGCTTTTGCACTGAAATAACCAACAGAAAGCGTTGTAATATTTAGTAAAAGTACACCTAAAAAAGAAGCTTTAATAAAAAACCAACTATTGCCAATTTCCTCAAGTTTCATAATCATGAGCACCAATGCCAAGACAATAACAATGCCGGAACCCCAAGAAATAGCTGACTTACTTTTTTCTGAAAAATTAGGGTATTTATGTTTTATGAACATACCAATAAGCACAGGCAATGCGGTTAGTTTAAAAATATTGAGTACAGTGGCTCCAATAGGAAGTTGTATATTTTTGGATGCAGCACCTAAAATAGTATCTAAAGAGAAGTTTAGTATAAATGGTATCGTAAAAATGGTTACTAAACTTGAAATGGCTGTTAGGCTTATGGATAAGGCGGTATCTCCTTTAGCCAAATGTGAAAAAAGATTGGAAACTGCTCCACCTGGGCAACAAGCAACAATCATTAATCCCATAGCTACCATTGGTTTCATTGGTACTATAGCTACAATGGTAAAAGCTATAATAGGAACAAGAACAATTTGATTAAATAGTCCAATAAAAATTGCTTTGGGAGCAATGCCAACTCTTTTAAAATCGTCCAATGTGAGTGTTAATCCCATGCCTAGCATTACTAGAAATAGAATAATTTGTAAAATGACAGGAATGTATGCTAAAAACTGTGCAGTCATCTACAAAAAGTTTAATTGTTTTTCCAAGCGTTTAAAATTTCAGTTGCAGAAGTTGACCATACTGCTTCATGACTACCTAGTACATCCAGAATATATTCCAAATACTTAATTCTATGTGGTTGTCCCAATACCCACGGATGAATATTTAAACTTAATATTCTTCCTCCTTGCGAAGTTGTTTCGTTTAATAAGTATTGGAAGGCATCTTCCACTTGATTCGCCCAGTCTTCCGCTGAATGCAAGTTATTTAGTATTATAAACTGATCGTCTAATTCTGTGGTTAAAGGCATTGCTGTTAAGATACCATTTTTTGTTTTAAAATCGTAGGGCATTTCATCGTTAACCCAGTCACAAAAATAATCGATACCATTTTGAGCTAATATATCGGGAGTGTTTTCAGACTCGTTTTTTGCAGGACTTATCCAGCCAGTAATTGCTTGTCCTGTAAGTTCTCGTAAACCATTAACAGCTTGTTCTACCAGCTCTTTTTCTTCATTAATATTTTGTCCTCCGTAATGTAATTTATCCATGTGGTAACCATGGCAAAGAATTTCATTACCTCTTTCTTTAATTGTTTCTGTGAGATAAGGAATACGCTCTGCTAATCTTGTATTTATAGCAAAAGTGGGGGTGATTTTGTATTTGTCGAATGCCTTAAAAAAGCGATAAATACCTACTCTATTACCGTAATCGCGAAGACTATAATGTCGTAAGTCAGGATACGGCTTTGTCATTCCTCCCGGAACTTTAAATGGTATACCTTGTTGATTTAACGGAAAAAATTGCACACCTACATTTACCCACAGTGCTATTTTTTTATTGTTAGGCCATTGCGTTTTTTTTCTTTCATGCAACATGCTCCATTCGTAGCGTTGATGATCCATGCCATAGGAACGCTCCGGATAGTCTAAATACGATTTATCTAATCCCATAACGATTCTTTTTGTTGTTAATATCTGTTAATGAAGCATCGTAATAATTATCTAAATAATATGTAGCTATTTCTTTGCCTGTTGCAACCCATACATCAGAGTGCCCAGTAATGTATTCTAAAGCTTTTTCGTAAGCTTTTATTCTGTGCGAATTTGCCACCTGATAATTATGAGTTGGTATGCACATGATGGTTCCACTTTCAGCGCCTTCTGCATATAAGCGGTCAAAATTGTCTTTGAGTTCTTGACCGTATCTACGTGGTGTTATTTTTTGAACCAGATAGGCAATGGTATCATTCATTTCTAAGGAGTAGGGTATAGATGCAAAACGTTTTCCACTTCTTAAATGTATTGGAGTAGGTTGATCATCATGAAATAAATCACAGGAATAAAAACCTGCTTCTTCTCCAAATAACTCGGTACCAACTTCAGCAAATAAATCTAAAGTGTTTTCGGAGTGAGATAGCGCTGGGGCTAGGTAACCTGCACATTTTTGCCCCGTATGTTTATAAATAGTTTCGATGGAGTCTTTAATCATATCTCGCTCTTGAGATTCAGACATTCCGTAGGTATATCTGGTGTTATAAATACCATGACTAAAAAACTCCCAATTACGTTCTTTACAAAGTGCTATAATTTCAGGATGATGGTCACATAGTGCTGTGGATAATGATATTGATCCACGAATACCATATTTTTCTAAAAGATCCATTTGCCTTTTATGACCTACTCTATTGCCCCAGTCTCTACTTGTATAACCAGGTAATGCTGGGTTTGGTTGCGGCCATGGTTTTCTAAAAGGATTATTAGGGGGATTTAGCTCGTAAAATTCAATATTTGGAGCCACCCAAAAGGCAACTTTAGCCCCATTAGGCCATTTAATTTTTGGTCGATTTTCGTAAGGCCAATAATCGTAATATCCTGGATCTTCTTTCATTGTTATAAATTATTTAACCATGTAAAAATTTCTTGTACTTCTAGTACGTCGCAATATTTTAAAGATAAATCAGTAAGATTTGCATAGTGGTAACTTTCATGTTTGTCAGCAACACATTCTTCAGGTATTATAGTTCTATAACCACGAGAAAGAGAATCAACTCCTGCAGCTCTGATGCAGCCAGATGTAGACCCTCCAGTTAGTATTACAGTGTCTATTTGATGCCATACTAAAAGAGATTGCAAAGGGGTTTCAAAAAAAGGCGAAGGCATTTTTTTTTCGTAAAAAACATCAGAGGAACGGTCAAGTATAAGCCGGTCATCTAATTCGGCACGTTCCGAACCAAATTTAATGTTTTGTAAACTATCCGGCGTATCTGTACGTGTGCCCCAAACACCGGCATCAGCTGCTGTGTCCATATATGCCACATTAGTCCAAACAACTGGCCAGCCTAACTTCCTGAATTTTGCAGCTAATTCGTTTACATAATCTAACTGTTTGGGGTCGTTTTGGTAAGCTGTTTTAAAAAGATCAGTTCTGGTATATGCTTTTTGAATATCTATATTGATTAAAGCAGCTTTTTTACCAAACCCAAAGCGTTTACGTGCTGGGTTAGCTTTTACTTCAAAATAAAGTTCTTTAGCTGTTTTATCCGTGGTCTGCATAGTAGTTTTTTTAATATTTATATAAAAGCAATTTTTATTTTTTTGTTCTTTTTTTGATTTTAGAAGATTGCATAGAAATGATAACCCAATTGTCTTCCTGTTTTTTCCATACTACCGTAAGTCTATATTCTCCTTCATCAAACCCTTTAAATTTTCGTTTGTTCTTGTAATTTGTTAGGATCACATTAGTATCAATCTTTAAAAAATGAATATCTGTGCTTTCGTAACTTTCAAACGTATTTTTTATGTTAGCAATAGCTTCTTTCTTATGATATCTTTTTCCACTTTGAGAAGTAAGAATAAGATTGTCATGGTATATTTTATTCGCCAAAACAGTATCGCTATTAAGGTGCGCGGTTTTGAGGTTTGTAATTTGATGTAGTATTTGTTCTCTCTCAGAAGTGCTTATGTCTTGAGAGACACCAGTTATAGCGATAAATAAAGTACATACAAAAATTACCAGTTTCATAGATTTATTCTGTTTTAATGATTCCAGCAGCTTTCATTTTGGCAATTGTATCCGCATCAATATTTAATTCTTTTAAAACCTCTAAAGTGTGTTCACCAATCCTTGGCGGATCTAATCGTTTTTCAACTCGGGTGCCTTTATATTCAATTGGAAATTTTGGGAGTTTAGTTGTTTTACCGCCACCCATATCAACTTCCATTAAGCTATTTCCTTTATTAAGTTGTTCATCTTCAAAAAGGTCTTCTGGTCTGCTAATAGGAGCAAATGGAATATGACCTTTTTCACAACGTTCTATAATTTCTTGTTTTGTGAATTGTTTGATACGATCTTCCAGTGCAGGTAAAAACCATTTACGTTCATCTATACGAAGGTTATTAGTTTTTAATCGTTCATTAGTTAACCAATCTTGCCAACCAAAAACTTCGCAGAAGCGTTCCCAATGCTTTTCGCTAATAATACCAATAAATGTTTTATCATTATCCTTGGTGTCAAAAACTTTATAAATGGACCATGCACTTACTCGTGATGGCATTGGTGGAATTTTATAATCTATTTGGGAGGAATATGCCATATGTTGTCCCATTAAAAAGGCACATGTTTCAAATAATGCAGATTTTACAAAACCTCCTTCTCCTGTTTTTTCACGCTCATACAATGCTTGTAAAATACCAATGTACCCAAACATTCCTCCAGTAATATCAATCACTGATGTTCCTGCCCGTAATGGATCACCTTCTCGACCAGTCATATAAGCTAATCCACCCATCATCTGAACAACCTCATCCATTGCATGCCGTTTCTCATAAGGTCCACTTAAAAAACCTTTGAGAGAACAATAGATGAGGCCTTTGTTCAGTGATTTTAAGGTATCATACCCTAAGCCTAAACGGTCCATAGTTCCTGGACCAAAGTTTTCTACAACCACATCATAATCTTTAACCAAATCATAAATGAGATTGCGACCTTCTTCTGATTTTATGTTAACTGCAAGACTTCTTTTGTTACGGTTATAAAACCAAAAGTAACCTGTTCCAAAGCCTTGTAGTTTGCGGGTGCTATCTCCGTGAACGGGTTCTACATGAACCACATCTGCACCCATATCGGCCAACATAAGTCCGGCACATGGCCCCATTACTGCATGTGTAAATTCTAATACTTTAATACCTTTTAAAGGAGCACTCATTTTATTTTGAATTTAGAGATTTATAAAAAGTTTCTGGCACATTTTCTATTTGTGTATTTAAAGTGGCATTCCATCTATTTAAAAAACCAAACATGGAAATAACCCCCACGATTTCTACAATTGCTTCATCATCATAATACTTTTTTAATTCGATAAAATCTTCATCAGTAACTTGGTTAGGAACCATACTACCTTTTAATGCAATTTCTAAGGCGGCTTTTTCCGCATTAGAAAAAAGAGATGAAGTTTTATATTCCCAAAGTTGTTCAAGTTTGTCTTTTTCAACACCTTGTTCGTTGGCACCAAAAGCCGTATGTGCACTACAGTATTGACAACCACTAACCTTACTGGAAAGGTGACCTAACATTCTTTTGAGTTTAGCGTCTATTTTACCCTCTGCGTATACCGTTTTTGCTAATTGAAAAAACGCTTTTAGAACTTCTGGCTTATGAGCCATGATAAGTCCGTCGTTGGGTAAAAAACCCATCCACTTTTCTGCATTAGAGAATAAGGAACCTAATTCACTTTCTTTTGGATTCTGTATGGGATTTACTCTGCTCATAATATGTTTTATAAAGTATAATTTCCGTTTTTATTCAAGTAATTAACTAGCCCGCCTTCACTTAAAATGTCAATCATAATGTCAGGTAATTTTGTTGCTTTGTATGATTTGTTTGCGGTGATGTCGTTAACAATGCCTTGTTTTAAATCAATTGAAAGTTTAGCACCTTTTTGAATGTCATGTTTACCAATTTCTAAAACTGGTAACCCAATATTAATGGCATTTCTAAAAAAAATTCGTGCAAAATCTTCTGCAATTACCACTGATATTCCTGATTGTTTTAAGGCTAATGGGGCTTGTTCTCGCGAAGAACCACAACCAAAGTTTATACCAGCTACAAGAATATCTCCTGATTGTACTATTTTATTAAAATTGGGGTCTAGATCTTCTAAAACATGATTAGCTAATGTGGATAAATCTAAGGTTTTAGTATATTTTCCGGGTATAATACGGTCGGTATCAATATGATTACCATATACATGTGCCTTTGCTTCTATTGTTGTTTTTATGGTACTCATATTAAATACTTTTTTGGGTTTGTAATTTTTCCTTCTAAAGCTGAGGCTGCGACCGTTGCGGGTGCTCCTAAATAAATGTTTGAATTGGGATTTCCCATTCTACCTCTAAAATTTCGGTTGGCAGCTGAGATTACAACTTCGCCATCAGCAGGCACACCTTGATGAGTACCTACACACGGTCCGCAACCAGATGTTATTAATGAGGCACCAGCTTCAATAAGTGTTTGCATTGAACCGTTACTCATTGCATCTAAAAGTACACTTTGAGATGCTGGAGCAATTACCATTCGCACATCAGGATGTATTTTTTTTCCTTTTAAAATTTTGGCAGCAATATCTAAATCTTCTAATCTTCCATTACAGCAAGTGCCAATAAAAGCATAATTAATTTTGGTGTCTTCGTAGTTAGAAATGTTGTGTACATTATCTGGTGATTCTGGAGCACTTACCTGAGGTTCTAAATCTGATACATCAAAATCAAAAGTCTTAATGTATTTAGCATCTGCGTCAGGAGTTATGGCTTCAAAGTCATAATCTAATTTTAGTCCAGCTGGGTGAACAATCCCTGTTTTTGCTCCCATTTCGGATGACATGTTGGCAATGGTCATTCTACTAGCCAGACTTAAACCTTCAAATGCTTCTCCACAAAATTCAATGGCTTGATATGTTGCACCAGAAACTGTTACTTTACCCACAAGAAATAAAATTAAATCTTTAGCAGTAACACCGTCTTGTAGCTTACCTGAGCAATGAATTTTTATAGTTTGAGGTACTTTTAACCATATTTTACCAGTCATCATTACCGCAGCCAAATCAGTAGAACCCACACCGCAAGCAAAAGCATTTAAGGCTCCATATGTTGGTGTGTGCGAATCTGCTCCAATAAAAATATCTCCCGGCTTTACATATTGATTTTCAACCATTACTTGATGACAAATTCCTTCACCTATTTCAAAGAGACGCATGCCTTGTTCTTTGGCAAAATCTCGCATCATTTTATGTAAGTTGGCAATGCGTTCGTTTGGTGAAGGAGCTGCGTGATCAATAATTAAAGCACATTTATCAGGATTAAAAACTTTTTTTCCTCCCATTTCTTTGAAGGCTTTTATGGTTAATGGCCCTGTGGTATCACTAGCCATTGCGCCATCAACGTCACTTATTACAAGTTCTCCCGCATATACTTTATGTCCAACATGGTTGGATATTATTTTTTCTGAAATTGTCTGTCCCATCAAATCATTTTAATTTCATTATTGTCAATTAATTGGTACAATTGCCCAGGCAACTTATAACCTAAAGTGGCTTCCAATTCTCTACTTATTTCTGCAATTTTACTAATGTTTAATCCTGTTTCGTAGCCCATTTGATGAATCATATGTGCGCTATCTTCAGTGGCGATGTTACCAGTTGCACTTTTTATAAATGGGCAACCTCCTAATCCACCAAAGGCAGTATCAAAAATGGTGACACCAGCCTCAATGGCAGCGTACAAATTTGCGTATCCCTTGTTTTCTGTATTATGTAGATGTAACACTACTGGGATATTTTTTGCCTTTTCGACTACTTTATGCATTAATGCTCCCAGTTGTTTTGGGTTTCCCATTCCTGTTGAGTCGGCTAAGGCCAATTCATCAATTCCAGTATCTAGATGATGGTCAACCATATCTAAAACATGATTTTCATCTATTTTACCCTCATATCGACAACCAAAAGCACATTGAATCCCTCCGCGAACAGTAATACTATGCTGTTTAGAATGTTTAACCATTTCTTTAAAAGCATGTTTAGCTTCAGAAAGGTTTAGTCTTGCATTTTTTTGACTATGTGTATCACTTGCTGATATGGAACAAGCTAAATGATTTAGCCCTGCTTTAATACCACGTTCAACACCTTTTAGATTAAGTACTAATCCGCTATATATTACATCTGTTTTTTTTTCCAGTTGGTTGCATAGTTCTTCAGCATCTGCCATTTGCGGAACCAATTTTGGATGCACAAATGAAGTTACTTGAATACGTTTTATACCAGCCGCTTCTAACAGCTTAATATATTGGAGCTTTTTTTGAGTTGCAATGGTAATTGGTAAGGTTTGAAACCCATCTCTTAAGCCCTGTTCTTCTAAAACTATCTGTTTTGTACTCATAATTCAAAGGTACGATAAAATTAGTTAACTAAGTTAACTAATTTTATTGAAATACCCTATTTTTAAATAAAAAAGAGCCGTTTTTATAACTTCTTTAAAAAGGTTTAATCATCATGTTTTAAGGAAAATAGTAGTAAAGTTGTCAAAAATAGTTAACTTTATTAACTATTTTAAAGTGTGTTATGAAAATAAGAAACCCTAGGACAGGAAAATACGATTACGAATTAGATGAAGATCGCGTAAAGAGCATCGCAAACAAAACATTGCAAATTCGTGATGCACAAAAAGCATGGAATGCGCAAGGTGTTACAAAACGTGTTGAGGTGATACAACTTTGGTTAGAAAGTTTAAAAGAATATCAACCCGAAATAGCAAAACAATTAAGTATTGATACCGCTAGAAAAAGAATATCTGAGGTAGAGACTGGTGGAGCGTTAGGATTAGTACAAGCATGGTGCTATCGTGCGCCACAATTATTGGCGCTTCCAGCTGAACGTCCGTCTATGTCGGCGAATACGGTAACCGTGCAACAACAGTGGATACCTTATGGCGTAGTTGGTGTTATAAGTCCTTGGAATTTTCCTTTATTATTGGCTTTGATTGATACAGTTCCCGCGTTGATGGCAGGTTGTAGCGTTCTACTAAAGCCAAGTGAAGTAACCCCTCGCTTTATGGACGGATTGGAAAAAAGCATTCAAGCGGTTCCAGAACTGGCAAAAGTTTTAAAATTGGTTCGTGGCGGTGCGGATGCTGGTAAAGCAGTTGTTCAAAATTCTGATGCTATATGTTTTACTGGAAGTGTACCAACAGGGAAAAAAATTGGAGCTGCTTGTGCAGAACGCTTTATTCCAGCGTTTTTAGAACTTGGAGGAAAAGATCCTGCGATAGTGTTAAAAGATGCTGATTTAGAAGTTTCAACTGATGCTATTTTGCGAAGTTGTGTTGGAGCTACAGGTCAGGCCTGTCAATCTCTAGAGCGTATTTATGTAGATGCAGTTATTTACGATGATTTTGTAAAGGAGATAACAGCAAAAGCAAGTAAAGTAACTATGACGGTGAATCCTAAAAAAGGGCAAATGGGACCGTTAATTTTTGAAGGGCAAGCGCAGAAAATTCAAGAACAGATTGATGATGCTATTTCTAAAGGCGCTAAGGTACTTACTGGAGGAAAAGTGAAAGAAATAGAAGGTGGACTTTGGTGCGAGCCAACAGTCTTGGTAAATGTTGATCATACAATGAAAGTGATGACCGAAGAAACTTTTGGCCCTATTATTCCTATTATGGCGTTTACTACTGTAGAAGAAGCTTTAAAGTGGGCAAATGATAGTATTTATGGTTTATCTGCTTCTGTTTTTTCAACGAATAAAGATAAAGCCATACAAATTGCTGGTAAAATAGAAGTTGGTGCAGTTAGTATCAACGATGGAAGCTTGACTAATAAGGTGTATGATGCAGAGAAAAATTCTTTTAAGGAGTCTGGAATTAATGGTTCGAGAATGGGTGATGCTGGATTTTTACGCTTCTTTAGAAAGAAAGCTTTGTTAATACAATCCGCGCATCCAGAAACCATGATGGATTTTGAGGAAATGAGTAAGGATTAGTACTATAGGATAGACTATTGTAAATAAAAAAGGGGTTCATACAATTTATGAACCCCTTTTTTATTTTGCAAATAGTAATCTGTTTTAAACAAATAAAAAGTGGATAACAATATTGTTATCCACTTTTTCACTTAAACTAACTCAAAATTTACTCACATTATTAAAATGAATACCCAATTGTGAATAAAACTCTTTTTGGATTTTGAACTACAGCGAAACCAAGTTGGTCCGTGTAATTGGGATCATTAATTTTAGCTTGAATAACTTCATCTAAACCACCACCCGTAAATAGGTTTTGTGCATTTGCTCCGTCAAATAAATTTTTAACACGCAATGAAATTTTTAACTCATCATCACCAAGGGGGAATTTTAAATAAGCTCCTGCATTGTATACGGATAAACTTTGTTCGTCATAAACATTGGCCGCATCATAGTAAATACCCGTATAAGTAAAGCCTCCAAAGTTTAACCCCCAGTTGTTAGCATTATAAGCTAAGTTTAGATTGTAGATAGTTTTTGGTTGAGCCCTTACTTGATTACCATTTAAATTAAGTGCTGTTGAACCTCCTTCGGTAACTAAATTTAATCCAAGAGGGTTACCATTATCGTTAATTGCGGTAACAGTGTCATCATCTAATGCTTCAATGAAATCATCATACTTCGATTGTTGTAACGTAACAGATCCACTTAATAATAAACCTTTAATTGCTTTAGGAGTATATGCTAGAGCAATTTCAGCACCGTTAATTTTGTATGAACCAGCAGGTCTGTCAATAAACCCTCCAACATCATTATCAAATACTGTTGAAACACTATTATCTATATTAGTATTAAAGTAAGTAGCATCCAAAGTTAGGTCTCCTAATCCAGCGCGGTATCCAACTTCTATATTTTTTACTAGTTCGTTATCTAAAAATTCATCATCAACTTCGTCAACGGTTTGAAAGGTGAATGATCTATTAAAGTTAGCGTAAACGGCAGAGGTTTCTCCAACAAGGTAGTTTCCTCCAATGGAAAAAGAGTAATCTTCTAACTTAATTTCATTTTCTAGTTCCATTGCTGGGTCAAAGTCCACAGAAGATTCTCTAATTTCTTCAGGATTATTATTAATGAATCCAGTTTGCCAGTCATAGCGAAAAGCAACATTTACACTCAACTTTTTATTAAAAATCATTTCATCTCCCACAAATAATCCAGTGGCAGTTTCTTCTCTATGAGATGATGTATTTGAAATATATACAGTTTGGGGTAGTGTTGGGTCAGAAAAAGAACCGTTACCAAAACCAAAACGAGTGGTGAAAGTTGGTCTAGGACTTACGTTAGAGCCGTAGAAATAATTAAAACCTAAACGATCTCTTTTGGCTTTACTATAATATAAACCTAATGTTAAATTGTGTTCAGATTTTTCACCATTTATTTCCTTACTAATTCTAGTTTCAGTAAGTATTTCGCGGTTTTGATTTAATGCATTGGCATTAAGCCTAAGTGTGTTAGTGTCTATATCAAATACGGTTTCAAGGTTTAAATCGTTAATATCTCGAAGAAAAAACCCATTATATTTAAGCTTTTCTGTCCAATACCAGTTATTTCCAAGGTGAAAAGTTGCATCAATACCAATGTTTCCTCCTTTTGCTATTTCTACGCTTTCTGCAGGATTCCATGTAAAGGGTCTGTTGTTGGCAGCATCGATAGCTATTTCTGGGTTAAAAGCTCCTAATCTTACTCCCAAATTTTGGTTAAGAACTTCAGACCCTAGAGGGTTGTTGTAAAAAGTACTTCTTGTTGTCCAACCCTCAGCAAGTTGATCGTTTTCCATATCCCAAACAGAACCAATTATATTTTGAAATCGGTTATCAAAATAACCAGCATAAACTCTAATTCTGGATTTATCAGAAATAAGCCAATCAATATTGGCTCTTATTTGACCACCAGTATCTTTGTTAGCTTGCTCTTTAACACCAGAATCGTTAATAACGTAGCCACCAACATTATACCTTAACTTATCGGAAATAGGACCATTAAAGTTTACATCAGCTCTATAATCTAAGTCACCATCAAATTGGTGGCCTTCGTCTGCTGTATTGTTATATTTAGTAATGGAAAAAGAACCTTTATGCTCCGTACCACCAGTTCGTGAAATAATATTTAGGGCACCAGCGGCAGAAGATCTACCAAAAAGAGCTGCTGCCGCTCCACGAACAACCTCAATACGCTCTACGTTTGGGTCTAAACCAAAAAACTCTTGAACACCACCAGATTGACCGGCAATACCAGATACTGGAAGACCATCAATTAATGTGGTTACAAAGTTTCCTCCAGGGAACCCGCGAATGTTAAAACCACCTTTTCTACCTTGAGACTCATCAATGGTAATACCAGGTGTATTCTGTAAGGCCTCAGAGAATGATTCAGGTTTTAATGTTTCTAATTCCTGAACACCAACGGTATTAACCGAGGTAGTAGTTTGAAGTTTTCTTACCGGTTTTCGCGTAGAAGAAATAACCACCTCATTTAATTGACTAAATGTTGGACTCAATTGAACATTTACTACCGGGTTTGTTCCAATTTTTCTTTGAACGTTTTCATAACCAATATATGAGAAAATAAGAATTTGATCTTCAGAACCATTGATACTATACATTCCATCAATGTCAGTTACAACTCCATTTGATGTGTTTTTAACTTGTACAGTAGCTCCTAGAACAGGTGCTCCATTTTCATCAGTTACTTTACCCGTTATTGTATTTTGGGCAAAAACCACCACTGAACTTAGCAAAAAGCTCAGCATACAGATTAAATTTAAGACTTTGTTCGTTTTCATAAGAAGTATTATTTGTAGTTTAAATTAGTTGATTTTACCCATGTTTTCATATGTTTCAAGCGTTTTAATCGTTTAAATTCTCACTAAAATGGGTTTAAATTCACTACCAATATAATAATTAATTATGTTAATGGTTAATTAAATTAACTATTTTTTTAAAAAAAAGTTAATTTTTGTGTTTTCTGAGGGTTTTTTCGTAGCGTTCGGATGGTTCTATTGTATATATTTATAAATCAGTAATATATAATGTCTTTTCGGTTGTGTTTTACTATATGTTAAATTAATATAATGAGAAAGCTTCTATTAATACTTTAATTAAAGAGTAAGGTGGGTTTATCAGTTTTATAAAATCAAAATATAGTTAATAAAGCTAATTATTAATTAAATTAACTATATTTATGTTTTGAGATAAATAAGATTAGTAATTCTAAGAAAAGATTTAAATCGTTATGAGAAACCTGAAACCTATACTTATTATAATGTCGTTTTTTGTTTTTGCTGGTTGTAAGCAACAAAATTCTAATTCAACTGAAGAGAAAACTGAGGAAGTTTCAGAGGAAACTCATCCGTCGGCAAATAAGGCTTCATACCAGAAAGCTCCAGAAGCTTTGAAAACATGGATTAATGCTAGAGCAGGAACAGGAGCTCCAGTACATTGGATTGCAGATGGGAGTGTTTACGAATATCCTTCAGGTAAAAAACTTTTTGGAATGATTGGTTTTGATAGCTCAACGATTATTTGGCCAGATAGCCCTGATGAAAAAATTACACATCTTACTAGAAAAACGTTTGCTTATACTGACCCAGTTTCGGGAGAGGTAATTACTGAATACAATGGAAACGAAGTAAAGCCTATTGCGTATCCGTATCAAATGATTACATATAAATTAAAGGACGATAATAGAATTTATGGGGATGTGGAACAGGGTGTTGGAGATAGAGTTCAAATTATAGAATCTAAGGAGGGAATACCATATAGAAAAATGGGGAATACATATGTTTATAATGCTTCTGTGTTTTTAGATTTTCCATTACCCTCTGGGAAACAATATCAGGCATGGGAAAACTATGATTTTTTTATACATCCAGAAGGAAGTGTAGAAGAGCCATATCAAATGAGTTGGCAACGTTATGGCCAATTACCTAGTTGGGCAGGTGGAGGTCCAGCCATAATACAGCTTTATTCGTGGCGTGTTGAAAGTCTTGATCAATTTCCATCTCAACTTTTAGATTGGGCAAAAAAAGATAAACCACAATGGTTAAATCCTCCAGCAAATGTTGAAGAAGTAAGAAAACTTCAAAAAGGAGAAGCTGGCGATGGATGGGGTAGATAACTTTTAAAGACGCTTCATGCACTTAAAAATTCAAATTAGAATATTCTAAAAACAATTTTAGGTTAAAAAAGTGAAATTAAGGAAAAATCATGGTAGAACAGCAGGAGATTAGAGGAGTTTATGAATCATGTATTGGGGTGCCTGACCTTATATCGGCAATTGCATTTTGGAATCAATTTGGTTATCGAATTGTGGATCAAGGAGAGCTATCCGCAAGTGAGGCTAAAAAACTTTATAATGTAGATTCAAATGTTAAGTCAGTTCAATTACAACATTTAGATAGTGATCACAGCTTTATTCGATTAATGGAATGGGATAAGCCAGTAAATAAAGGTATTGGTTATACAACAAATTTGCGCCATAACGGAGGAAGGTGGTGCGTAATATTAACAAAAAGTGTGCTCAACATATTAAATCATGTGGAAGATGCTATTGCTAAAGGAGACTTATGGTCTTTTATTATGCCGCATTGGTTACAAGTCTATCAAATGGATAAGGGAAAACCATTCTTTGACAGGCCACTTGGAGTTAGAGAAGGAATTGCTTTGCATCCATATTGTAGATTGGCGATTTTTGAAAGGTACAATTATGAAAAGCCTACTTACGGTAATATAGATGAACATTCTTTTCTAAAATCAAGTCAATTCACACACCATGGTATATTACTTCGTATGGACGATACTAGTTCATTGAGTTTTTATGATGATTGTCTTGGACTTTTAAGACAAAAAGAACAAAATTTAGGAGGAAAACCTACTTGTTCTTCAGGAAATCAACAGACATTTAATCTTAGTAGCTCTGAGGTTTATAGTATTCATGATTTTGATGATCCAAGATCGTCATTAGACGTTAAAGGGCATTTATCTGGGCGGTTAAAAATTGTTCGAATGAGTACTTCTTCTGAGATGAAAGATGTTCATGACCTTTCTAGACCGGGTTCACTTGGGATGTCCCTTTTAACTTATCAAGTTAGAGATATTGAAGCTTACCGTAAAAAAGTAATTGAAGGAGGAGCTACAGAGGTTACTGAAATTTATGAAAATGAATTTAAAGAACCCAGTATTTCGTTTAAATCTCCAGATGGGTTGTCTTGGAACCTTGTTGGTAATTTAAAGTAACATTATAGCATTGTTTTGATGTAGAGAGGAGTGTCTCACTTGCTATATGAAATATTCCTTTTTACGTTTCTTGCGAAAGAAAAGTGTGGATTACGCTTGAGCATTCCTTAGCTTTATTGAAAAACATGAAAGCTCCTGCTGACGGTATTACCTTTCTTTGTGTATTTGGTAGTAATTCCAAAAGATTTTCCTGGTTAGAGACAAACTCATCCTCGTCTCCTTGAATCAGGAGTACTGGCATTTTTAAATTCTCCAAAGCTTGTTTTCTATCCCACTTTAAAACAGAATGATGCGCATCATAACTTCTAATTCGCGTCATTACGTTATTTAAATATGCCCTTATAATAGTGTTAGGGTCTGTTTTTGGAATGTATTTTACGTATCGTTGCCAAGCATCCATTAATGACCGTCCGCTTAAATCTATTTCTTGTTTTTTTTCTAAATCTAATTTTTTAGAAAAATCAGCTCTCTCTTCTTGTTTTTTAATTCCACTGGTTCCCGATAAAATTATTTTATTAACCCTACCAGAATCTTTATAGCCAATATTCATAGCTACAAGTGCTCCGCCGTGATGCCCTAGTACATTATATTTTTTAATACCTAGATGATTTATTACTGAAAGTGCTGTTTCAGTAAATTCTTCTACGCCGGGTTCATATTCTGGGTCATCAGACATACCGTGCCCTGGTAAATCAAATAGAACAATTTGATGTTCATTCCCTAAATAAAAGCATAAATCAGCATATTCTTCAATGGACGAAGAAGATTGGTGAATACAAAGTAATGGAAACCCTTTTCCTGAAACTGCATAATGTATCTGTCCCAATTTGGTTTGTATATAACCTCTTTTAAGATTTTTTTGAGCAGTTTTAAATAGTATTTTTTTTCTTTTTGAAGACATATCTTATAGGTTTTAAGTGCTTTACATTTAAAAAACATTTCATAAATATAACATCTTTAATTTAGTTAATTTAATTAATGATTAACTTTATTAATTATTTTTGTTACCTTTATACTGTATTTAATATACTCAATGGTTAAACTATGAATCAAATAACTACAGCAAACGATTTGGAATGGCAACAAGAGGTAGATGAATGGGTAGCTTCGCTAGATGAGGTTATTCAGGATTTAGGAGATGAGCAAGCAGCTAAGCTTATTCGTCGTTTAAGAGCTTTTGCTATAAAAAAAGGAGTGAAATTGGCAGGAGAAGCCCTTAACTCTCCATATATAAATACTATAAATGTAAAACACCAACCACCATATCCTGGAGATACAGTTTTAGAAACGAAAATTGAAAACATCAACCGTTGGAATGCTATGGCCATGGTACTTCAGGGGTATGATAGTGGAGCAGGAGTAGGAGGTCATATTGCCACTTACGGATCTGCGGCAAGTATGTATGAGGTTGGTTTAAATCATTTTTTTAAAAAGAAAACCGAAGATTACGGAGGCGATTTAGTGTCGTTTCAACCTCATGCAGCTCCAGGTGTTTATGCAAGAGCTTTATTAGAAGGTAGGTTAACGGAGGATAATCTTAAAAACTTTAGAAGAGAACTTCAACCTGAAGGTGGTTTGCCATCGTATCCGCATCCTAGACGAATGCCATCTTTTTGGGAAATACCAGCAGCTTCTATGGGATTAATTGGAGTAAGTGCTATTTATCAGGCGCGTTTTCAAAAATATCTTGAGAACAGAGGACTTAAAGAAAAAAAAGGAGGTAAAATCTGGACATTTGTTGGAGATGGAGAAATGGATGAGCCAGAAACTCTAGGAACTTTAAATATTGCGGTAAGAGAACAATTAGACAATTTAGTATTGGTTGTGAATTGTAATTTGCAACGATTGGATGGTCCGGTACGTGGTAACGGAAAGGTAATTCAAGAATTAGAACGTAGCTTTTTAGGAGCCGGATGGAATGTTACTAAAGTAATTTGGGGTAGCGAGTGGGATGCTTTATTGGAAAGAGATAATAAAGGAATCCTAGTTGACCGTATGAACAAGGCTCTTGATGGAGACTATCAAATGTATTCAGTACTTCCGGGTGATGAAGTTCGTCAACATTGGGTTAAAGATAACCCAGAACTGGAAGAGTTAATGCAATCCTTATCTGATGAAGAAATAAGAACAATTAGACGAGGAGGGCACGACTACAAAAAAATATATGCAGCTTTTGACAAAGCTGCAAAACCCAATGGAAAGCCTAGTGTTATTCTTATGAAAACACTAAAAGGTTATGGAATGGGTAGTGGTGGTGAAGGTAAAAATACCACACACCAAAAAAAGAGTATGACCGCGGAAGAGCGCATTGAGGCTGCTGCTAGATTTGGTATTCCAATGAGCAATGAAGATGCTGCTGCCGCCAAGTTTTATATTCCTCCTGCTGATAGTCCAGAAATCAAATATCTCAAAGAAAAGAGAGAGGTGTTAGGCGGATATTTACCAGAAAGAACAGATGAAAGTATCGCCATAAAAACTCCTGGAGATGATTTATTTGGAGAATTTTATGAAGGTACTGGTGAACGTGAGGTATCCACTACTATGGTTTTGGTTAGAATTATTACCAAGTTAATACGCCACGATGACATTAAAGAATATATAGTTCCTATTATTCCTGATGAGGCCAGAACTTTTGGTTTGGATGGACTTTTCCGCTACGCAGGTATTTATCAACCTAAAGGGCAATTATATAAGCCGGTAGACGCAGGAAGCGTATCCTATTATAGAGAAAGTGTTGATGGTCAAATTTTACAAGAAGGAATATGTGAAGCCGGAGCAATAGCATCTTTTATGGCAGCTGGTTCAGCATATGCAATGCACGGATTGCCAATGATTCCGTTTTACGTTTTTTATTCCATTTTCGGATTTCAACGTGTTGGAGACATGATTTGGGCATGTGGAGATATGCTATGTAAAGGATTTTTAATTGGGGGAACTTCTGGGAGAACCACCTTAAACGGAGAAGGGGTTCAACATCAAGATGGGCATTCACATATGTTATCGAGTGTTGTGCCTAATATGAAGAGTTATGATCCATCATTTGCTTATGAATTAGCAATAATTATTAAAGATGGAATCTATAGAATGTATGAGTTACAAGAAAAAATATTTTACTACGTAACTGTTACTAATGAAAACTATACAATGCCTGTTATGCCAAAAGGAGTAGAAGAAGGTATTGTAAAAGGGATGTATAGATATGAAAAATCCAAAAAGAAAATAAAGTCAAAGCGAAAAGCGCACTTAATGGGAAGTGGATCCATAATGACTCAGGTTTTGGAAGCTAAGGAGTTGTTGGAAGCAATGGATATTTCAACAGATATATGGAGTGTAACGAGCTATACAGAATTGCAGCGTGATGCTTTAAATGCAGAAAGAGATGAGTTACTTTCTGAAGATGGTAAAAAAGCCAAACCATATGTTCAACAGCTTACAGAGAATGAAACAGGTGTATTTGTTTCAGTATCAGATTACATGAAATCATGGGGAATGGGTATTTCAAAATGGATGCCACAAGCCTATCATGTATTGGGAACAGATGGATACGGATTAAGTGAATCTAGGACAGATTTAAGAGATTATTTTGAGATAAGTCCTAAATACATTGCTTTGGCAGCATTACAGTTGCTTCGTAAAGAAGGAGTTTTGCAGGCAAAAGAAGTGAAAGATTTTATCAAAGCACAAAACATTAATAGTGCTAAAATTAATCCAGCTTTATAAAAATATAACAAATTATACATTCATAATTCCAGTAAGATGATTGAATTGAAATTACCATCGTTAGGAGAAGGCATAGAAAAGGGAAAAATTATTTCTGTTTTGGTTAAAGTAGGCGATCAAGTAGAGGCTGAACAATCTTTAATAGAAGTAGAAACCGATAAAGTTGTTGTAGAAGTACCTGCAGAAGAGGCAGGTACCGTTAGCGATATTTTAGTAAATCTTGGTGATGAGGTAAGTGAAGGGGTGACTATTGTAAGGTTAGATAATGGAGAGCGAGATGTTGTATCAGAAATCACCACCAAGAATGTTGAAGCAAAGCCAACCGCAGATGAAAAGGATGAAATGCAAGAGACTGCGGTTTTGGCTGCGCTAAAAACAAACGATGCCTTAGAGCAAAGCGCACCTGTTTTAGCAGAAATTAAACTACCAGAATTAGGAGAAGGTATTGAAAAAGGTACTGTAATTTCAATTTTGGTAAAGGAGGGAGATAAAATCTCCGCCGAACAATCTTTAATAGAGGTAGAAACAGATAAAGTGGTAGTTGAAGTTCCATCTGATGTTGATGGAACAATCAAAAATATTTTAGTAAATATTGGAGATGAAATAGGAGAAGGAACACCTATTTTTAAGGTGTTAACTTCTGGCTCGGAAAATACTGTGGAAGTATTAGAAGAAAGTACACCAGAGAAAGTTGTCCCGGCAAAAAAAATACAAGAAAAAGTAGATATTCCCATTGCTAATACAACCGTTAAAAGTCAGAGAAACGGAAAGTTTAGAGCTTCACCGTTGGCACGAAAAATGGCCAAGGAAATTGGAATTGATATCACCAATATTACGGCAACTAAAAACAGTAGTAGAATTTCTCTAAAAGATGTTAAGGATTATGCGAAGCAACTTAATGAAAATAGAGGCTCTCAACCTGTAAAAAAACAAGAGCCATTGCCAGATTTTGCTAAATGGGGAGAAATTAAAACCGAATCACTTTCTGGAATAGCTCAGGCTACGGCTAAAAACATGAATACTTCATGGAGTAATATTCCACATGCTTGGTTACAAGAAAAGGTAGATATTACAATGCTTGAGCAAAAAAGACAGGAACACAAACTTTCTATTAAGGAAAAAGGAGGTTCTCTTACAATTACCAGTATTTTGGTAAAAGTAATGGCCAAAGCATTGGAAGAGTTTCCTCTTTTTAATGCAAGCTTTAGCGAAGAAACCAATGAAATTATATATAAAAATTATATTAATGTTGGGGTAGCAGTAGATACTGATAGGGGCTTATTAGTACCAGGTTTAAAAAATGCTAATGAAAAAAGTATAGGTGAAATAGCTATAGAGCTTCGTGAAATTTCACAAAAAGTAAAACAGAAAAAAATAGCAAAGGAAGAATTGGAAGGAATAACATTTACAATTTCCAACTTAGGAGGTATTGGCACAACATCAATTTTTCCGTTGGTAACCTTTCCTCAGGTAGCTATTTTGGGTGTGGCTGCTAGTCAGACTGAAGCCATATGGTTGAATAATGCTTTTGAACCCAGATTAATGATGCCTATTACCGTTGGTTTTGACCATAGAGTAATTAATGGAGCAGATGCGGCACGCTTTCTAAAACATGTTAAAGCTTTACTAGAAGATTGGTTTTTACTGAATTTATAACTTTTGTAGTGTTCAATTTGATTATAAATAGAGTTGTAATTTAAAAATGATTATTTAGAGTTTTAAGCTTTAATGTAGATGTGGTAAATGACACTAGACATTTTTTAATGATAGAAAAGTCAGCAGAATTTAATTCTCTTTTAGAAAAAATAGTATCGCTTAACTAGATAAAAATAGATTTAATTTTAGAATGCCTTATCTAATTATTGCTTGTTTAGAAAGTAATGACTAGATAAGGTATTGATGGATGAATGCTTTGTATTCTTCTAAAATTTTTTCCCGTTCAGAATTTGTAATTCTTGACACCCCGTAAGCTGCAAAATCAGGAGTAACTTCAAATCCAATTAAATTAAGTATTCCTTGATGAGTGTTTTGTAAGATGTCAGATACGGTTCTTCCATGCGCTCCATTTTTGGTATAAAAGTTTTCTGGACTACCTGTTGTTATACAAAGCATAGCCTTTTTGCCAGAGAACCTTCCTTTATCATAAAAACCATAATCTCCACCGTAAGCAAAACCATAGGCTAGTACACGATCAATCCAACCTTTTAAAATGGCAGGCATTCCAAACCACCATAACGGAAAGTTGAAAATTAAGATGTCTGCATTTTCAAGCAGTTTCATTTCTTTATTAAGCTCCTCAGAAAATAGATTGTTTTGGTGAGCGTGCAGTTGTTCAGATGCGTATTTGTAATAAGAGGCATCTGATGTCAGTATAAAATCATGTTTACCACCAATAGGATTAAAATTCTTTTTATACAAATCGGAAATGGTTACCTGGTGCCCTTCTTTTTCAAAGGTAGATTTAGCTGTTTCAGCTAGCGCAGAACAGAATGAGTTTGAATTTTCATGCGCGTGTATAATAAGAACTTTCATGATTTATTTTTTATAGATTATAAAGCAACGACTACTTTTCCACAACTTTTTCCTGCCAATAAATATTCCGATGCCTTTGTAATAGAAGCTATACCTTCAAATTTAGCCTGGTCAACTTTTACTTGTAGTTTTCCTTTTTGGTACAGATTAAACAAGTATTCCCTAGCTTCACGATGTTGTTCTTTAAAAAGATGATTCATAAAACAACGTACCGATGCTCCTTTCCAATAGATACTTTCATATACTCTAGGACCATGAATTTGTTCAAATTGCGGAGCCGTTAATTCGGTAGCTAAACCGCTAACGACTAAACGACCCAAAGGCGCCAAATTTTGTAAAAAGGCATCGAACATATGACTACCAACAGAATCAAAACCAACATCAATTTTATTTGCGTATTCTTTTTGTAAGACCTCTGTAATAGATTCTTTTTTATATTGAATAATTCTGTCACAGGAATTAAGGCTTTCTAGCAATTTTACTTTTTTATCATTACCGCAAATGGCAACAACGTGACACTTTTTTTGTTTTGCAAGTTGAGTTACAATGTGTCCTAATCCTCCTGATGCTGCAGAAACTACTATAGTCTCACCTTCCTGTAACTCTGCGGTATTTTTTAACGCCAAATATGCGGATACACCAGTTGGGTTAAGCGTTAGATATTCTGGAGTAGCTTCAGGAATTTTAACTACTTCTTGTTCTGTTATTATTTGATATTCTTGATAAGCAGTACCAACTTTTACGGTAGATATTGCATCACCAATTTTTACACAAGAGATATTACTTCCTACTTTAATTACTTTCCCAACGGCTTCCACACCAAAAACATATGGAAACTTAACATTGATGTATGGGATTTTTCCGCGATACAACTCACGATCATATATGGCGTTAATTCCAATAAAGGTATTTTTAATTAAAACCTGGTTTTCCCCAATTTTGGGAACCGTTGTTTCAATAAGTTTAGTAGCTTTTGAAATATCCTCTGAGAATTGAGAGACAACAAGTTGTTTGTTTTTCATGGAGTAATTTCTTGTTTATTTAATACAAACAGACTGTCTAGTAATTCTTGATTAACATCAAAATCAGTCCAGAAAACTTCATTTGCTAGTTTTCCATTATAAAATAGCTCTACCCTGCCTGCTTGTAACCATGAATATTCTGTTTTTGAAAAGAAATTGGAATATTCTCTATGATGCCAACCTCTAGGGGTTTTAAAAGCAACTTTTACGATTTTATAATCAGTTTTGTCAATGCCAAAAAAAGTTTCTCCTTTATTTGGATCTATGACTTTAATCGTATAAGCGGGTTTGGTTTTTACCGTATCATCAGACATTAGATGTAATGTATACTCATCGTCCAGTGCATGTCTAATAGCACCATAACCAAAATTAGATGCCCAGCGATTGTCAGCTGCGGACTTTTCTTGTTTTCCGTTGAGGTCATATGTATTTTCCCCATCATAGGTTACAATAAAAACGGGAATATTATTTTTAAAGGATTCTATGCGTACTTTTCCATTTGCTTTATGTGCCGCATTTTTTGTCTCCTCAAATTCTCGCCACATGTTGTGGATTTCATGTTTTACAGGTTCTCCGTTTGGATAAAAAATTCCGTAACCTTTTAAAGTTAAACTTTTAGGTTTTTGCCAAAATATACCGCCAGCCTTATCATGAGCGTTTTGCATGATTTTGGTTGCCGTTAATGTTTCTTGGTGCTGTTTTTTCTTTTCTCTACACCCAAATTGAAGCTGTGCTAATACTAAAACTAGTAAAATAATCTTTTTCATTTTTGCGGTAGTTTTTATTTACATGGATAATCTTTAAGGTTTATAGTTGGTCCTTTATCGTGAACACCAAAAACTGGCTTACCATCACTGTCCGTTGCAGTGTCTTCCAATAACAATGCATCCTTTCTAAGAATTAATGTTTCGTTTAAATATACTTGCTTGCCAAATCTATCTGAGTAATAATTACAATTATTTTCTTTGAGATATCCCTTAAAAATATTGCCTTCGCGTTTCCAAAATACATCGCAACCGGGTTTAAGAAAAAAATCTTCATTCTTTAAATTGTTGAATAGTTTGGGTTTTAAATGCGCGTCAATTAATTTATCTGGATTAGTTGGAGTGTAGATTCTTAATCGAATTGCTTGCTCTGTAGTATCAACTTCAAAGGCATAAATTCTTTGCCTATATATGTCATTTAAGTCATAATGTTGTGATTGTTGAGCATATAATGTTCTTCCAGGAATAAAATTTAACTCCTCTTCATAAAAAATGTGATGCGTTTGTCGGTGTCGCTTTTGTATAGGTAATTTATCTACAGCTTCTTTATACACTTGTTCATGATTATCGTATTCACCAGGAAACCATGTTAAAAGGGTGTCTAAATCTTGTTGTAGTTTGGATGTGGTAGTGTTGGAAACGCTCACATTATGCTGTTTTGGTTTTGAGCTCACTAGAATAGCAAGTACAAATATTGCTGAGAAAGTTGCTGTAAGTTTTTTCATAAGGTTTTTTTAAATTAAACCACTCTTTGTATTCGAGGTATAAATACCATCACCAGTATTGCTGAAATAATATGTAAAAACGATACAATAACAAAAACAGGTGAGTACGATATGGTATCTACCAACCACCCGATAACTGGGGTAAATAACATAGCACCAAAACTTCCAGCGGAGCCCGAAATACCCCAAACTGAAGCGGCGTCTTTTTTACCAAACAAGTCAATTGGTAACGTGAATAATGATGCTTGTTTAAATTGTGTTGCAAATAGAGAAAAACTAATTAAGGCAATAGCCCAATATGGAGATTTAATGTATAAACAACCCAGAACAGGAATTACTAAAATAGCACCTACCCATATTATCCATTTACGAGATGCGTTTAGTGACAGACCTTTTTTCATGAGCAGCTCACCAGTCCATCCTCCAACAAAGCTTCCAATATCTGAAAGCAAAAAGGGAATCCAGGCGAACATACCAATTTCAATAAGGCTAAACCCTTTTACGTCAGCTAACCAAGAAGGAAGCCAAAACACAAAAAAATAGAAAGCACCATCAGAAACAAATCTAGATAAGGCTAGTCCCCAAACCTCTTTATATTTAAAGTAATTTAACCAAGGTTGTTTTTCTTTGAGTTCCTCAGTTTCTTGCCCTTTGTTAATTAAGGCTAACTCTTCTTTTGAAACTCTGGGATGCTCATTTGGGTTGTAATAAACCCAGCGCCAAAGAAATAACCACAAAAAACCAATTGCACCTGTTACAACAAAAGCCATTTTCCAACCAAAATCAGTTATCAACCAAGCCATTAAAGGAGGAGCAATAATAGCACCTAACCCTGGCCCCATGTTTAAAATACCGACTGCTTTAGTTCGTTCCTCTTTTGGAAACCACTCTGAAATTGCTTTCATCGCGGCAGGATAATTACCTGCTTCGCCAATGCCTAGTAAAAAACGAAAAATACCCAAGCTCATCATTCCCTTTCCAAAAGCATGTAGCATATTAGCTACTGACCACCAAATTACAGCTATAGAAAATCCTTTTTTGGTACCTAAAACATCTATTAGTCTACCAGAAACCATTTGCATAATGGCATACGCAAGAAGAAATGCACTTACAATCCAACCGTATTGCTCATTGGATAATCCTAAATCCTCTCGAATAACAGGTGCTGCAACGGAAAGTGCTTGCCTGTCAATATAATTAATAGTTGTTGCTAAAAAAACAGTTCCAACAATCCACCATCTGATATTTGATGAGGTTTTCATCGATTAGAATTGAATTACTTAGTTTCGGAGTCAAAATCTCTATATTTCCCTAAAAAGAGCAAAGGAAAGGAGCCTGCTAAAAAAGCAATCATAGCATAGAATAAGATAGTGTCATAGCTACCTGTGGAAGCGAAAAATTTACCAAAAACTACAGGTCCAAAACCTGCTCCCAAGGCAAAAAAGCCATATAGAAAACCGTAAATAGCGGCATAGTTTTTCATACCAAAATAACGAGAAACTAAATATGCCATTAGGTCGTATTCAACACCTGCACCGAATCCTAAAATTATAACGGCAATAAGTGCATTAGTATAAGTTAAATCCGCTCCTTGTAGAAGATAACAGGACAAAGCAGGTATACTTAATAAAACAAAAGCTACGGCGGGTGCCCAAAAATGATCAAGTAGATAACCACCAAGCAATCTACCTACTAGTACTGCATATCCAATAACGCTCGCAAGTATAACCGCATCGCCAGCATCAAAACCTTTATTTGAGAGCATGTTTTCTAGATTAGGGATTGGGCCGCCAACAGCAAATGAGATTAGAATAAAACAAAAAGCAAGTAGCCAAAATTTCCAATCTTTAAAGGCCTCTTTTACGGTCATTCCAGACTTGTTAGCAGTATTATGGCTTGGTATTTCAGCACGTAATTTGGCCACTCTTTTTGCAACTTTTGGATCATCAATATCTCTAAAAAAGAAATAGGCAAGAGGCAAGGCAATTAGCAATGGCAGTAGTCCAACTCCTAAGTAGGCGGTTTTCCAATCAAAGTTTTCAATTAATGAGAATGCATATAATTTTGCTAATGATCCAAATATTCCAGTTCCCAATAAGGAAAGGCCTAATGCTAAACCTCTATTTTTAATAAACCAGTTGTTAATGGCTCGAGTCCAAGTCATTGGTAAAGTTCCTGCACCTGCAAATGCCATTACACCCCATATAGCATAATAAAGTATTGGAGATCCGGTATTAAAACTAAAAGAAATAAAACATAGCCCAAATAATAATAACGACCAAAGAGCAGTTTTACGAGCACCAATTTTATCAGCAACGTACCCAACTAACGGACTAGCAATTAAGGCTGATAAGGTAAAGACGGTAAGTCCGCCCATAACGGTGTCCATACCCCAACCAAAATTTTTAGTTAAAGGAATAGCAAAAACTCCTATAGTATAAAAAGGTAATGGAGACATGCCAAGACCAATACCAAATGTGGAAGATAATATTACTGGCCATCCAAATTTAAATTCTTTAAGGTTGGAAAAATTCATAATGTTTTAGATTTTAGAATTAGTTAGCGCGTTAAATTCAGGTAGTTTTTTGTAAAAAGATACTTCAATTTTGCGCAAAAAACGTTAGTTTATACTTTTATTTTTATTGTTTTGTTATTAATAGATGTTTTTTTTATTGCTCATTTACGCGTAATTAACTATCTGATTTTTAAATGATTAAGTACTATTTTTGATTGATGTTAAATGACTTTTAAGCAAAAATTATTTATAAATTTAATGATTAATCATGTTAATTATTAATAAAATTAACTATTTTTATGATGTAAAAGAAAACCTCTAAAATTTAAAAAGTAAAAAAATGAAGAATTACGAATTAAAATTATTCCCAAAACATACGGGAATTTGGGAAGGAAAGTATCGAAGGATTGGGGCGGATGGAAAACTTATTCAAGAGTGGGACAGCCGCCTTACAATTAGAATATTACCTGATGGAAGATATCATCAAGTAAATCAATATTTCTGGGACGACGGTTTTGAAGAGTGTTTAGATTTTGGGATTAATTCATTTAATGACAAAGGAGAGTTAATATTTGAAAATCCGAGATTATCTGGTAAGGCTTGGGAAACAGGACGAAGCGTAGTTTTAATTTGGGACTACAAACATAGACCTGGAATGACCTTGTTTGAACAAATAGACTTAATAGGTAATGATGACCATAGAATAAGAGTTTGGAAATGGTCTGAAAACGATACGTTCAATGGAGTGACTATGATTGAGGAGCGTAAAATAGCTACACAAGAAGAAATAGATCCTCAGTTTTGGGAAGACTTACCCAACATTAGAACCAACGGTCAAGAATCAAGATCTGATGTTTAATATCTAAATATCAGTAATTACAATTTTAAATAATTCACAATATGGGAATGACCATTACTGAAAAAATTATGGCCCGCAATAGCGGAAGAGATCATGTAGTACCTGGGCAATTAGTATGGACAGATGTGCATACGGTTATGACAATGGATTACTTAGGCAAAACATGCTTTGATAAATTTAGGTCTCTTGGTAAAACGGAAGTTTTTGATAAGGATAAAGTGATTTGTGTATCGGATCATCTTGTACCCCCTCCTAATCAAAAATTTGCAACAATGTTAAACGAGTGGCGCGAAGTTGTAAAGCAACATGATATTACTAATTTTTACGATTTAGGAAGACAAGGTATAGCGCATCAAATAATGGTAGAGCAAGGTCATGTACTTCCTGGAACAATCAGTATAGGAACAGATTCTCATGCAAATACATATGGGGCTGCAGGTGCCGTAGGTAATGCTATTGGTGTTACAGATGCAGCTGTTGCAATGGCAACAGGAAAAGCATGGTTTAGAGTTCCAAAATCAGTAAAGTTTAATATTACTGGTAAGTGGCAACCATGGGTAATGGCAAAAGATTTAAGTCTTCATATTATGGGAATGATGCACTGGAATGGGCATCTCTTATATAAAGCGTTAGAATTTACAGGGCCAGCTATTGAAAGTTTAAGTATGGCTGGTAGAATGACGCTTTGTAATATGACAGTAGATTTAGGTGCAAAAAATGGTATAGTTGCGCCAGACAAAATTACAGAACGTTATCTAAAAGGGAGGACTTCAGATGCTTGGGATATGATTTCTAGCGATGATGATGCAGAATACGATCAAGTGTATAATATTGATATTTCTGACTTAGGACCTACAATTGCACTTCCTGGAAAATTAGACGATACCGTTCCAGTTGAAAAGTTAATTGGAACCAAATTTAATAAAGCATTTGTAGGTACATGTACAAATGGCCGATTAGAAGATTTTGCTGCAATGGCAAAAATCATGAAAGGTAAGCAAGTGCACCGCGATGTTAATATGATATTAGTACCAGCAAGTCAAACCGTTTATTTAGAAGCGCTACGAGCTGGTCACATAGAAACTTTAATAGAAGCTGGAGCTGCAGTTGATACTCCTAGTTGTGCTGCGTGCGCTGGTATACATACTGGCGTGGCAGGTGATGGAGATGTTGTGTTGAGTGCGGGTAACCGTAACATGACTGGGAGAATGGGTAGTAAAAATGCAGAGATTTATTTAACATCACCTTCTGTAGTTGCGGCTTCTTCTATTAAAGGGGAAATTACTGATCCTCGAACATTTGATGTGTAATAATTAACCAATAAAAATATATATAATGATAAAAGGAAAATGTTGGGTCGCAGATGATTACGTAATGGCCTACGATATTATCATTCAAGAATATTGGACATCAGCAATAGACCCTGAAGAAAATAGCAAATGGGTAATGGCAGGTGTTAAAGAAGAGTTCAATAAAGAAAATGCTTTTAAAGATAAAGGGTATACATTTATTGTTGCTGCTCACAATTTTGCTGGAGGAGGTAAATCTATAGAACACGTAATTACAGGATTAAGGGGCGCTGGAATTGAGGCGGTTTTTGCAACAAGCTTTGCAAGATTACAGTTTAGAAATGCTACAAACTATGGTCTTCCATTTGTTACCTGTGATGATATTGATAAAGGTTGTGAAACTGGTGATGAACTCGAATACAATCCAGAGAGTGGTATTATCAAAAATATTACTAAAGGAACTTCATTTCAATCTGTACCCGCAGCACCTTTTGTAGCTGAAATTTCGGAAGCTGGAGGATTAATGAATTATGTGCGCGAAAAAATAGCCAAAGGAGAACCTATAGAATAAGTTATGAAAGAAAATTTGCTTAAAAAAAGAATAGAACAAGGTAACGCTGGTTTAGGTGTTATATCTCCTACTATAGATCCAACTATATGTGAATATATTGGTTTGTTAGGAATGGATTTTTACATGATTGATGGGGAACATGGGGCTATTACCGCTTCTGACGTTACCAATATGGTTAGAGCATGTGAGTTGCGAAATACTACCCCTTTAGCAAGAATAAGAAGTGTTGATACCAAACTTATTCTTCAATATATGGATGCAGGTATTATGGGTGTTATGATGCCCACAATTGACAATGTAGATGATGTAAAGCAGTTGGTCGAGGCTATAAAGTATCCGCCATTAGGAAAAAGAGGCTTAGGGCCAGTAAGAGCGTCAGATTACATGCAAGGACCTATGAGTCAATCAGATTATGTAACTTTTGCAAATCAGCAAACATTAGTAATGCCTCAAATAGAAACCATGGAGTGTGTTAAAAACCTTCCAGAGCTATGTAAAATTGAAGGTGTTGATGGGTTCATAATTGGACCAAGAGATTTGGCAATGTCAATGGGATATTATGATGGCCCTGCCCATGATGAAGTAAAAAAGGTTTTAGACGAAATATTTGCTACAATTCTAGATTCTGGAAAATGGTTTGGTACAGTAGCAGGAAATGCGGAACAGGCTCAAAACCTAATAGAAAAAGGAGCTTCATTTGTAATGAACTCCGTTCAAGGTTTAATAAAAGCATCTGGTACAGCTTTTTTAAAAGCAAGACAATAACAAAAACAAAATAGTATGTCAGCATTGGTAGTATTATTTAATCTTAAAAAGGAGACCTCTAAAGAAGCTTATGAAAAGTGGGCTCAAACCACAGATGTTCCTACTGTAAAGGGGTTGTCATCTGTTGATGATTTTAAAGTATATCAATTGCAAAGTCTTATGGGAGGGCAAGATTCACCTCCTTACGCATATTGTGAAGTAATTGATATTAACAATATGGAAAAACTTGGAGAACAAATTGCAAATGAAACAATGCAACGCATTGCAGCGGAGTTTCAAGAGTTTGCAGACAATCCAATTTTTATTATATCTGAACAAATAGCATAAAAGCATGTATAATCTAACAGGAAAAACCGCCATAATAACCGGTTCAGGAAAACGAAACGCTATAGGAGAGGCTATAGCTATAAAACTTGCTTCTGAAGGCTGCAATATTGTTATTTCCGATATCGGAATTACTAAAGGAGAGCAGTTTAGTGAGGAACATGTTGGAACCACTGAAGAAATGGACGCTATTGTGACTGACATAGAAAAAATGGGAGTCAAAGTTATTGCTGTAGCATGTGATGTTAGATTGGAAGATCAAGTACAAAATTTGATTGCTAAAGCAAAAGAGACTTTTGGTAATGTAGATATTCTGGTGAATAATGCTGGAATAGGATATATAATGGAACCATTTGAGTCCTTTAAGGAAGAAAGTTGGGATGCAGTTCTGGATGTTAATTTAAAAGGAGCATTTTTATGTTCAAAGCATGCAGCGCAGCAAATGATACATCAAGGGAATGGAGGTTGCATTATTAATATAGCTAGCCAGGCAGCTAAATCTGGTTTTCCTTTTGCAGCGGCATATACGGCTTCTAAACACGGAATGATTGGTTTAACACGGTCAAATGCTGTAGAATTAGGAGCACATAAAATAAGAGTAAATGCTGTATGTCCCAATCACATAACAACAGGGTTAGGACATTGGCAAAATAAGTTTTTTAGTGACAAAATGGGATTAGACTATGATAAATATTTACAATCTATTGTAGATAAAAACCCATTAAAACGAACCGGATTGGTTGAGGATATAGCCAAAGCTGTAGCTTTTTTAGCTTCAGATCAGGCGGATTATATCACTGGAGAAGCAATGAATGTTACCGGAGGAGAAGAGTATCATTAAAATAAACAAAATAGTGTGTTTAGGTGTTTTAGCAAATACATCTAAAGGTTGAAATTCAATTTTAAAAAAATGAAATTAGGAATAGATATTGGTGGTACGTTTACAGATTTTGTACTGTTTGAAGACAACAGTAATCAACTGTATTTTGCGAAAACGCTTACAACGTATCCAGATCCAACAGTTGGGATTTTTAATGGGATTAAAGAACTTGAAGCCAAGTTTGGTTTCCCTGTAAAGGATATTGATGCTATAGTGCATGGAACAACTTTAGTTACTAATGCAGTAATAGAACGTAAAGGGGCAAAAACAGCTTTTATAACTACAAAAGGTTTCGAGGATGTTTTAGAAATTGGCAGGGAAATGCGCTACGATATCTATGACATTTTTTTAACAATGCCAAAGCCGTTAATCCCTAGAAATCTTAGAATGGGAGTTTCAGAGCGTGTAGATACGCATGGTAATGTATTAACGCCATTAGATGAAAATGCATTAAAAAATCTAGCAGATACTTTAAAAGAAAATAATATTGAAGCTGTAGGTGTTTGTTTATTAAACTCTTTTGCAAATACAGCTCACGAAAAAGCTTTGGGCGAGTTTTTATCTAAAAACGTTCCCGATATGTATTATAGTTTATCTTCAGAGATAATGCCTGAAATTAGGGAATACGAAAGAAGTTCTGCCACAGCAATGAACGCTTACGTACAACCAATAACAGATAAGTATTTAAAAGATTTTGAAACACAACTAAGAACATCTGGTTTTAATGGAAACATTAACATTATGATTTCTAGTGGAAAACTAACAACAATTGATGGAGCACGTAAATCTCCAATTCATCTGTTAGAATCTGGACCAGCTGGAGGTGCAATGGCAGGTGTGTTTTACGGAACGCATTTAAAAGAAGAAAACCTTTTGTGCTTTGATATGGGGGGAACTACAGCAAAGGCTTGTGTTATTTATGAAGGGAAACCCGAAATTACAAATCATTTTGAAGCTGGCCGTGTAAAACGATTTAAAAAAGGCAGTGGATTACCAGTACGTATTCCAGTAATAGATTTAATAGAAATTGGAGCTGGAGGTGGAAGTATTGCAAGAGTAAACAATATAGGACTTTTAACTGTTGGTCCAGATAGTGCATCTTCCACACCAGGCCCAGCTTGTTATAATCTTGGAGGAGAAGATCCAACAGTAACAGATGCAGATTTGGTATTAGGATATTTAAATGCAGATTATTTTTTGGGAGGTAATATGCAATTAAGTGTTGAAGCAGCTCGTAAGGCAATAGAATTAAAGTTAGCAAAACCTTTAGGAATATCTATTGAAGAAGCGGCTATGGGAATTCACAAAATTGTGAATGAAAATATGGCTAATGCGGCTAGAGTACATGTATTGGAAAAAGGAATGGATCCACGCCATTTTAATATGATTGGCTTTGGAGGGGCAGGTCCTGTACATGCTTTTGGAGTAGCAAAATTGTTAAACACGAAACGACTTATAATTCCTGTAGGAGCCGGAGTTACTTCAGCATTGGGCTTTTTAGTTTCTCCTGTTGCAAGTGAAAAAATTCACAGTTTTATAGCAGAATTAAATGAAATTGATTGGGCTGAGGTCAACACCTTTTTAGCCAGTATGGAGAATGATGGGTATGACTTTTTAGCTCAATCAGGAATAGATAAAAGTGATGCCACCGTTGAACGTGTTGTAGAAATGCGTTATGCTGGTCAAGGTCATGAGATAACCATTGAATTGCCATCTGGTGAATTGAACGAATCTAGCATTTCTGAAATAGAAAAACGTTTTGAAAAGGAATATGAGTTTAGATATAATCGTTCTATTGAAGGAATGTCATTAGAAATGGTTACATGGCGTGTAGTTGTACAAGGACCCATTCCACAAATGAAAGTAAAACAATTTTCAACTACGGCTTCTGATGCTGATGCTTATAAAGGAGTTAGAAAAGTGTATTTTGAAGAAACAGGATATTTAGATTGTCCAGTTTATGATCGTTATGCGCTTAAACCTAATGAAAAATTTGATGGTCCAGCAATCATTGAAGAAACTGAAAGCACTACTGTAATTGGAGTTAATAGTACTATAATGGTTGATACTGATAAAAATATAATTATTGATTTACACCACTAATTATGAGTTATGATATTCTAATAGTTGGAGCAGGAACAGCTGGAATGAGCTGTGCAATTACAGCTGCGGAACGTGGACTCAAAGTTGGTGTTGTAGAAAAGGTAGATTATGTTGGAGGTGCAATGCATTGGTCTGGCGGTCATATGAGTGCTGGGGGTACACATCTTCAAAAAGAAAAGGGTATTGAAGACTCCCCTGAAAAGCACTTAGCAGATATTTATAGAATAAACAATAAAACAGGAGATTTAGATCTTACTGAAAGAGCAGTTTTTGAAGCTCCAAAAACAGTGCAATGGCTTGATGATTTAGGAATGGAGTGGGCAGATGATTGCCCTAGAATAATTTACGGTCATGTTGCTTATGAAACCGCTAGAACTATTTACGGACCAGAAAAAGCACTTAGTATTTACAAAGCAATGCTTCCTTCGTGGGAAAAGCATGTATCAAATGGGCAAATAAAAATTCATTTTAACAACTCATTTGTTGGTCTTGGAAAAAATGAAGATAGATTTGATACGGTGTTTTGTGAATCTCCGGAAGGAGAAAAAAAATATACTGGAAAAAACATTGTGATAACTACTGGAGGTTATGGTAGTAATCCCGCTTATTTTCATGAAAAACATGGAGATATTCCTTTAGTAAGTAGTTGCTATCCAACTGCAACGGCTGATGGACATATGATTACTGAAAAACACGGAGCACAATTTAAGTATGCAGATTTTCATTTACCGAGTTTAGGTGGTATGGAAGAACAAGCTGGAAGTGGTCGAGTGGACTTTAATAAAGCGTGGGCAATGGTTTTAACTTCGGTTTACCGTCAGCCAAGAGATATCTATGTAAATGCCCTTGGTAAACGATTTATAAAAGAAGATGAAATAAGTCCGGAAACTAGAGAGCTTACGGTAATGAAGCAACCAGATTGGTGTTTTTGGATAATTTTTGATGAACGTGCGTTAAATAGTACGGATGAAAACGGAAATCATAACCCAATTGTAATTGGTTGGACGGTTGAACAAATTAAGGAGGAAGCAAAAAAGAATAGAGCGTTAACAGTAGCTAATTCTATAGAGGAGTTAGCAACCAAAACAGGATTGCCATCAGATAATTTAAACAGTACCGTGGCAGACTACAATAAGATGGTTCAAACTAAAATAGATTCAGAATTTGGAAGAACGTATTTGGAAGATGCCATTTCTGAGGCTCCATTTTATGCATTAAAAGTTCACGCTTCGGTATTGGTAACTTTTGGAGGAATAAAAGTTAACAAAGAATTACAAATATTAGACACCAAGGGTAATGTAATGAAAGGTTTGTATGCTGCAGGAGAATTTTTAGGTCTTGGTGCAACAAGCGGAAGCTCATTTTGTAGTGGTATGGCAATTACACCTGCATTAAGTTTTGGGCGAATTTTAGGAAGTAACCTTGGATGAAAAATAATAAGAATTAAGTTTTTTTAGGGAAAGGGTGTATTGACATTGTGTTAAATACACCCTTTAAAATCAAAGTTTTTAGTAAAAAATAGTAGTAATAATCAAAAATTAGTTAACTTAGTTAACTAATTTTAATTCATGTTGATTCATGCAAACAACGGCAACAAAATTTAACCCAATAGCATTAAGTATTTTATGGTCAAGACTCATTAGTATAGTTGATGAGGCAGGAACCACGCTACAACGAACATCTTTTTCTACAGTGACAAGGGAGTCTAATGACTTTGCTGTAGTTTTAATGGATAGAAAAGGCCGTTCTATAGCGCAATCCAGTGTATCTGTACCTTCCTTTTTGGGAGTGTTACCCATGTTAACCAAAGCATTGTTAGCGGATTACTTTCCGTTAGATAGTTGGAAAGAAGGAGATGTGGTAATGACAAACGACCCATGGTTATGCGCTGGTCACAAACCAGATATAGGTATTGTTTCTCCAATTTTTTATGAAGGAAATCTTATTGGATTTATTGGTACCATTGCGCATTCACCAGATATGGGAGGTGTATTGTGGGGAGCAGGTTCTAGAGATTTATATGAAGAAGGTTTAATGGTACCACCGACAAAATTAATTTCAGAAGGAGAACCTAACAAAACGCTTTTTAATATTTTAGAACAAAATGTAAGAGCCGCTGATCAAACCGTGGGTGATATTCGAGCGCAAATTGCAGCTAATGATCAGGGAATAAAATCTTTAATGAAATTAATGGAGGAAAACAATTTGGGAGACCTTCAAGATTTAGCTGATGCGGTAATTAATGCTTCTGAAAAAGCCATGCGAGAAGCGTTGTTAGCAGCTCCAGACGGTAGCTACCAGTACCAATATGACACTGATGGTGATGGAAAAGGTAATGGTTGTCATTTTGAAATAACCGTGACCATAAAAGGAGATGAAATTCATGCGGACTATGAAGGTACTTCTGGAGCACATCCGTTAAGTATAAATGCGGTATTAAATTACACCTATGCATATACTGCGTACCCAATTAAATGTACCTTTAGTCCAGATGTTCCTAACAATGATGGTTCTTTTTATCCAATTAAGGTAACTGCCCCTAAAGGATGTTTGGTTAATGCACAAAAACCTTCTCCATTAGGAGCAAGAAATATAACTGGTAATATGTTACATTCTGTGGTTTTTGGAGCTTTGGCAAAAGCCGTTCCCGAGCAGGTTCAGGCGGATTGTGGTAGTGCTTGTTGGTGTATTGTACTAAATGGAGAGCATAAAGGAAAAGAGTTTGTAGAATATTTCTTTTTAAATGGAGGATATGGTGCAAGACCAAATATGGATGGAGAACATGTGTTAAGTTTTCCAACAAATGTAGCTAATGTACCAATTGAAGTGTTAGAGACAGATATTGCTGTTTTAGTAACCGAAAAATCATTGGTTCCAAATTCAGGAGGAGAAGGTAAATATAGAGGAGGTTTGGGACAACGATTTAGTTTTAAAAATGTTGGTGAAAACCCTTTAAACATATCACTTTTAACAGAGAAAACGCAAACGCCGGCAAAAGGAATTTTACTTGGACAGGACGGACAAATGGGGAGTATGGAAATAATTCCTCATAGAGATTTTCCTCCTAAAGGACTAGATAAGTTACACCCAGGAGAAGAATTAATACTAACCCTTCCTGGTGGAGGTGGTTATGGAGACCCTGCACAGCGTGATGCTGTTTTAATAGAAGAAGATAAGGCATTAGGATACATAAATTAAAATAAAATGGCAGCAAAAAACTTACCACCAGTATGGAATAAAATAGCTAAACACGCTATGTTACCCGAAACTAATCATGATGAGCGGGCGCGGTATAATTTTCTTGCAAACCTAAATAAACATTTAGCTCATGTGTCTCAGGGAAACAAAGTTGCCTTTGAAAAACGAGTAGAGCCAGATTTCGTTAAAAATAATGGACGTGCCATTGCATCGGTAGATGAATTAGGAGAAGCCATAAGTAAAGATTCGCATTATCAAATATGGTCTTCATTACGCAGAAGTACCATGGAGATGAGACAACAAGCAGGACGTTCAATTGTACTTCGTCAGGCAGAAGAATTAAGAGATAAAGCAGAGAAATTAAATAAAGGAAAATCTACATTAGTTTTAGACCCAAATTGTAAAGTTCCCGAATATTTGTTGGCTGTAGATAATCATTTAATGCCAGGAAGTTATCATACGGAACTGATTGAAGGTGATGTAACTCCTGCTGCAAATTATGATTCTGGAATTTTTGTTACTACAGCTGGTTTATTAGGTAGGTATAACGATGGTGGAGGAAAAGCAATAGCAAGCTGGGTGAAAAAAACGTATGCAGATTTTGCACCAAAACGAATTTTAGATATTGGGTGTGGCATGGGGCACAATGTATTACCTATAGCAAAAGCCTTCCCTGATGCAGAGGTTATTGCGATTGATACAGGAGCTCCAATGCTGCGCTATGCGCACGCTAGAGCAGTAGATTTAGGTATTACAAATGTTACGTTTATGCAAATGGATGCCGCAATGACAACTTTTGAAAACGAGTCATTTGATTGGATTCAGTCCACTATGTTTTTTCATGAGACTGGTGGTAAATCTATTTATAAGATAATGAATGAAATTCATCGTATCCTGAAACCAGGAGGTATTACATTGCATATAGAGCAGCCTCAGTATACTGAGGATATGAGCTTGTTTGAAAAGTTTATTCGTGATTGGGATGCTTTAAATAATAGTGAGCCGTATTGGTCAAAAATGCATGATATAGATCCTAAAGAGCTTATGGTTTCTTCTGGATTTAAAGAAGAAGACTTTATGCAAATTGGGGCTAAAGCTGAGAACGATTTAGATGATGGAAGCCAAAAGGCAGATGAACCAGAAGATCATGGAAGGTCTCCAATATGGAATGTTTTTGGAGCAATTAAAAATTAAAAAGCAATACTATGATTGACTATATAAAACTAGCATCTAGCAAATCTAAAGGTAAACGACCTTATTTTCATAACGATCCAGCTGTGGAGCGTGTATTAAATATTACTATGGCGGTGGCAGGAGAATTAGCCGTTATGAGAGAACGTATGGACACCATTGAACGTTTGTTAGAAAAAAAAGGATTGGTATCTCAAGAAGAAATTGATAATTACATTCCAGAAACTAAGGAAGAAGAAACACAGCGACAAGCTTGGCATAGTGAATATATTTCTAGAGTGCTACGTATAGTTCAGCAAGAAATGGAAGAGTTGGAGAACCCAGATAAAACTATTGCTGAAATTGCTAACGATATTAACAAAATGTAATGGCTGAACTGCACGACAGAATTACCAAGTTTTTTAACGCTATTATTGATAAAAATATTGATGAAATAAAAAATGGTTATTGTCAAGATGAAGGTACGTATGTGGTTTTAGAAGGCCCTAGATATAGTACCAAGGGTTTTGCAAAAATCATTGAAGGGTGGTCAGATTTTGCAGATTCTCCAATTGCAATGGATAAAATTGTTTGGACCGAAGGTCCATTTGAAGAAATTATAGGTGATTTGGGCTGGATAAGCGGAATTACTGAGTTGTATTTAACCGTTGGTGATAAAAAAGTTTTTAATACGTTTAGATCTTCTTTTGTTTTTAAAAAAGAAGATAATGATTGGAAAATTAGACATGAACATGTTTCCGCTCCTCATCAAGACCCATATGGGGTTGGAGATTGGAAAAAATAAAATCAAAGAATATATGAAGCCCATTAAAAAAATAGAAATAATGCTCATTTTTTTAATGGGCTTTTTTATATGTACAGGTCAAGAAAAAGAGGAGAAGATTAATGCTAGCTCACCAGCAATGGGAGAATCTTCAAAAGTGGTTAAAAAAAGACTTGCAAGCACTGTAGAACCTAACCGAAAGTTTTCGTACCCAGAGCGAGAACTTGATTACCTTACTCATATTTGGGAAGGGGAATACGATAATGTGGAACAGTTGGATTTTGATAAATTCCGAAAAAAAGATAAATCTTCGATTAACAAACACGACAGGGTTCATGTTTCTGTCCGACAATTTCAAAACTCCAATTTTGGTGTTGCTGGTGTGTATGTGGAAGAATATCGGAAAGATGATCCTTCAATAATTACCAGACAATGTATATATCAATTATTTCCTGATGATGCAGAAAAAGCAATACGAGTAAAAGTTTTTCATTTTAAAAACAAAAAACCGGTACTAGCCAATGGAGAAAGTTTTGAAATGCTTTCTCAGTTAAAACCAGATGCTGATGAATTGGCAGAGGGATGCGAGTTACTGTTAAAGAGAAATGGAGATAGTTTTATTGCAAAAACTACGGATAAAAACTGTTTAAAAGGAGATGAAAACCTGACCATTGATTATCAATTTACAGTATCAGAAACCGAGTTTGGTTTTCAAGAAATAATTTATCAATCAAACTCACGCTTGTCCGACGATAAACAGGTTAGTGCTTATAAATTGGAGAAAGCCAGATGTTTTACTTGTATGGTAGATTTTCCGAACGATTCCAACGGAAGACCAACGATAACTAAACATTATATCGACATTTTGGATCAAGGAGGAAAGTTCGAGTTTGAATATACCGATGGACGCAATATGCTATTAGGTATGCGTAATACTTGGTCTTTTGGGATGCATCGAGAGACTTTTGTAATTTATATTATAGACAAGGCAACAAACAAGACATTAATTTATTCTTGGGGAAATCCGGGAGCAGATCGTATAGGTTTTAACCCCGGATGGATTAGAATTCAATGTGATATAAAAACAAATCGCAACGTAAAACTACAGCAAGAGTTACGACCAGGCTCATAAATTTATAGTTGCCCCTTTCTAAGTTTTTTATAACTGGCGTAGGTGCTTTTTCGCTTACTCCAAGGTTTTTCATCAGTAAAGTAATTGGGTTGAACCTTTGCAATATAATTTTTAATACTTTCTGGAATTTCATTAGTATTAAATATTTTTCTTCCCGTCGCACGCCACATTACAAATCCGGGTTTTTGTCCCATTCGTAGCCAGGGTTCCCATGAATTTATTGCCGTCCAAAAAAAAGTTTGGTCGCATGAATCTAACTCTGGATTAAAAAGTTGACCAGCGCTTGCGACAAAAGTAGTTGATGAACCAAAGTGCATTTGCTCTCCGGCAGAAGATACCGGCCATTCTTCAGGATTTAATGGATTTTTAAAGCTGGTAGAACCATATTCATCGAGCCAAACTTGTTCGCCAGATTGTATCCAGTCATGCTGGTATGGCTTTACCTCATTTCTTGATAAAGTTCCTTCAGGAGTATATGTGGTTTTACTACCTCCACCATACATAAAATGAAAAGGTTCAACTATTTTATTGGTATATGGATTTTTCCATTCCGAAAGAACTTCACCAGTTTCTAGATTACCAAAAAAGCCAATATCAAAACTTTCTTTAGTATAATTATCACCTTCTTTTTGCCAAATACTTTTAGCTAAACCCTGTAGAGTTGTTAAGGGTTTAGGTGCCTCGTCTGGAACAATGCCCCATAAATGCCCCGAAAACCAACTATATATTGTTGAGGGCTTTAAACTGCCCATTAAACGAATATGTGTTTTGTATATATCTTTTTGGGAAAGGACAACAGGTTTTTTTCTTTCTCCAATAAACGGAGCAGCTAAGTTTATTCCTGGAATCGCGGCAACTGATAATGTCGCTGATGAGTTTAAAAAAGAACGTCTACTAATGCCTATACCTTTAAAACTCTCTACTTTTTTCATGCTTCAATAATTGGGTTCACCTAAAGATAATTAAATAATTAATATAATTAATAGTTAACTAAGTTAATTATTTTGTATATTGTTGAAGCATAATTAAAATAAATGTATCAATTAAAGACCATATTAGAAGTAGTTTATAGTGTTGGTGATATGGAAAAAGTTACAAGCTTTTTCTGTGATTACGGCGGCTTAACCGCTATTGGTAATTACGCAACAAGCGCTTCGACGCTTAATTTTTGGGGGTTAAAAAAAGAAGCTCAAGCAGCGGAAACTTTAATTCAGTTTGAGAACCATTCCTCTGGTAAGTTACGTTTAGTGAAATTCAGCAATGTAGATCAAAAATATATTCGATCATCTCAAAAACCATGGGATATTGGTGGAATAATGGATATAAATTTAAGAGTTCCAGAGGTAGCCAAAACCTTTGACGAAATTCGCGATTTAGGTTTTCATGGTTTAAGTGACCCTTTATTACAAGAAATGGGACCCTTTAAATTGTATGATATTTTAATGCAGGGTTATGATGACATTATTATTGCATTTACCCATAGAGTGCAACCACCGCTGGAGTTGCCGGAAGGGTATAAAATACCATCACATATTTATAATTCGTCTATAACAGTTAAAAGCATTGCTGAATCGAGAGATTTTTACGAAAACATTTTGGGTTTTTCGTTGTTGAATGCGTATGAAGTAAAAAAAGATGCCCCCATTGAAAATATGTTTGGTATACCAATGAATATGATTACTGATGTCACTTGTAAGGCTAATATTTTTTCTGTTGATGGTACGCGGGATGTAATGTTTCAGATATGCGAATTTGAAGGTGTTAAGGGCAGAGATTTTTCAGAATTAGCGGTTCCACCTAATAGAGGATTGTTATTATATCGATGTGAAGTTGAGGGAGTTAGCAATTACTATGACTCGCTTCTAAAAAAAGGAATTCAAATACATAAGCCCTTACAAAAAGTAACAATTGAACCTTATGGAGAAATCAATTGCTTTGCGGTAAAGAGCCCTAGTGGAGTACTTTGGGAATTTTTGGAGAGAAACAATTAAATATATAAAAATGAAGACTAGAATTACATGGTTATTATGTTTTGTGTTTGTGTTTGGTATGCAAGCTCAAGAATTGAAATTGGAAGGGGAAAAAGCCCTAGAAATGCGACAAAAAACGTCTTGCGGTACCCTTGAAGAAGGAAAACCTCTATACAGTATGTGGGAAGGCAAAATTTATAGTCGTGTACAGGGAGAAAAAGACCGTCATTTATTTAATGTGGTGGGCTTAAATGTACGCCAATGTGATTGCGTTGAAGACCCCACTAGAGGAAAAGGCTTTAAGCTAGTAGGACGTGAAATTATGATGTACTTAGACCCTGAAACCAATGAAATAATTGATAAGTGGAAAAACCCATGGACAGGTGAAATGGTAGACGTTGTACATGTTGCTAATGATCCCGTAAACATGAGAAATACTGTTTATGAAAAGGATGCAGAAGGAAATTCAACATTAAAAGCAAGTTTTAGAAAATATGGTGAAATAGGAGTTACATCTCATGAGGTTCCCTTGTTTTACAAAAACCCGTTGGCAGGGGATTATCAAAAATATGTAGGTGGAACGTATCATGCAATGGAAATTTTTAACACGTATTACCAAGCAGAGGAGTTAACCAATTCTAAAATTAAAAACATTAGCCAATCTAATATTTCATGGCAAAGAATGTCACAATGGTTGCCTTGGATGGAAATGGGAAGCAGACCAGGCTGGATAATTGCAAACGCAACGGGTAAAAGCGTTTTAGAAAAAGACCAAATCTGGACAAGAATTCAAAAAATATTAGAAGAACGCTATCCTAAATATGATGCTCCTCCTGCAATGGATGATAAAAGACCAAACGAAACATCTTGGACGGTATTTAAGAAGTTTTTAGCAGATAAGGATGAAGTAAAAGAAAAAACAGAAAAGGAAAAACACTAAAACAATGTCAATATTAAAAAAGGGAACTAAAGCTCCGGATTTTAAATTGGTCGGAATGGATTTGCAACCAATAACTCTTGGAGATTTTGCCGGAAAAAATTTGATTCTTCATTTTTTTCCTCTGGCATTTACAAGTGTCTGTACAGAGCAATTATGCACGGCAAATGGAGAGGAAAATGATTACGCATCATTAAATGCAGAAGTTGTTGGTGTCTCAACAGATTCCCCTTTTGTGTTGGATAAGTTTGCTAAGGAAAATAATCTGAATTTTAAATTAGGCTCAGATTTTAATAGAAAAGTTAGTAAGGCTTTTGGGGTACTCTATGAGGGAGATTTTGTTGGGATGACTCATTTTTCCATGCGTTCCGCATTTGTTATTGATAAAGAAGGTGTTATCAGATACTCCGAGGTTACCGATGGAAAAACGCTTCCGAGTTTTGAAAATATAAAAAGTACGCTTGACGCATTATCTAAAAAATAATCATATGAGATTAAAAATCAGTATTTTATTAGTGCTGTTTTTGGCTTTTGTAAGCTATAAAAGCAATACCAAAGAAACAACCTTAGGAACTAAGCTTGTTTCAAATGATGAAGGTTTGCTCGTTAAAAGAAGTAGTTTGCTGATTTCAGATTTAGAGCAATCTTTAAAAATATATCGTGATATTTTAGGATTTTCTGCTTCACCAATAATGGATACCAAAAGTGATTCGTATTCGTATCCAGTTTTTAAAATACCTAAAGAAGCAAAAATGCGATTAGTCAATTTAGATTCTGATTCGCAACAGCGCGTTCTAAGCTTAAAAGAGGTAAAAGAAATAACATTGCCAAAACTACCAGTACCACATATGAGCGCAGTACTTATTAAAGTTACCAATTTGCAGGAGGTTATGTTAAAAATAGAAGATTTAGGTCTGGAAATATCAGAATATAATGTGGTTGAAGGTAAAAGATTAAGATATAAAGAACAGTCATTTATAGACTATGATGGGCATTTAATAGCTCTGTATGAAACTTTTTAGTAAACAGATATGAGAAAGGTGATTTTTTTCATAATAATGGGTGGGCTATCTTTTTTACTGTTTCCGAGTATGAAAATGGTACAAGATGGTAATCGTGAAACTTTTTCCGATTGCGCTAGTTGTCCGGAAATGATAGAAATTCCAGCAGGCTCTGTACACATAGGTTCTCATGAAGACGAAATAGGAAGAAAAAAAGGGGAACGTAGACGTATAAAAGCAACTATTTTAAAGCCCTTTGCTATGGCAACAGCAGAGGTAACATTAGGGCAGTTTAGGGTATTCATGGAGGAAACTAAATATAAGTCTAACATTCCTGTTTATAAAGGGCAACCTTTGGTAGGGTGTAATTATTTTGATGGAAAGGGTTATGGTTATATCAAAGAGCATAATTGGAAAAATCCTGGATACCCGCAGCGAGAAGACGCTCCTGTGGTTTGTGTAAGTTGGAGCGATGCTAAAGCGTACTGTGATTGGTTAAGTAAAAAAACAGGAAGAATATATAGAATTCCATCTGCGGTAGAATTTGAGTACGCTTCTCGTGCAGGAAGTTCGGCACCATGGTTCTGGGGAACTAACCCTGAGCATGCATGTGATTACGCCAACATAGGCGATTCGGCATTTAAGGATAAGTACCCTTCTCGTCCTTCTTTTCCTTGTACAGATGGTTATGTATATACTGCTCCAGTAAAAAAATTTAAACCAAATGCTTTTGGTTTGTACGATATGGTTGGAAATGCATGGGAATGGACAAATGATTGTTTCTCTAATGATTTGACCAATGCTCCTGTGGACGGTACTTCATATGAAGGAACCGATGAGGAATGTGTTTTTAGAACACCCAAAGGAGGAAGTTGGATTAGTGGTATAGCTTGGGGAAGAGCGGCTGTTAGATCTAGAGATGGGGCAGATTATAAAAGTTTTATGCTTGGCTTTCGGGTCGTAGCAGAACTACAACAATAAAGACGAATGATTAAAACATTACATATGAAAATTAAGTACATAAGGTTTTATCTGCAGTTTTTAAGTGTAGCATTGATTTTTGGTTGTAAAGAAATTAAAAAGGAAGAACATTCCTTAATAGATTCTGGGAATGAAAAAGTAGCGATTATAGCAGAAACACAGTTAAATGAAATTATGAGTATTTGGCCTGGAAGATACAACAACGACCAACAAATTATAGAAGCTAAAAAAGCAGGGGAGGATGTTTGGTTGTTAGACAATACTGGAAAGGATGGCTGGCTGCAAATTGAATCACACTATATAAAGTTAGATAACCCAGCAATTGGTAAAAATGTTTTATATGTAGAAGAGTACAGAGATCACGAACCTGATAGCATATATCGTCAGCGTATTTATACGTTAAATATTGATTCAACTAACACCATTCGGGTAAAAATGTGGCCCTTTAAGGATAAAAAAAAATACGTAGGAGCTTGGAAAAACCCAAAAGTGTTGGAAACACTAGCAGCAGCTGAAATTAGTGCTTACCCAGAAAAATGTGATTTAATTGTCAAAAAAGAAGGAGATACTTATAACATGAAAATGAATGATAAGGATTGCGCTTTTGGTGATAGTGTTTTTAACTATCAGGTTAAACTAACGAAAGATATGTTTAGTTACCGCGATAAAATCACAAAATTATCTACAGGAGATATTATCAGTACGGCGGCGAAATATGCTTATCATAATCTTGATAAAATTGAATAAATAATAACCAAATTTTAAATAACTAATGTCTAAACCAATAATACCAACAGGAATTCATGATGATGCCTTAGTAGGCTATCTAAATGTTGCTACAATATGTACTATTAATATGGGGATGTATTATGAGTTTTATGGAGGAGCCATGAAAATGAAGGTAGATGGGCCTTTTGAAATTTCTGAAGAAGAAAAAAGAGTCCAAAAATCTTTTTGGAAAATCCCTGAGCATATTAATTATGATTTGTATCATATATATCGCGAATCTGTTCCAAGTTTAGTACATATCAGGGTAATTCATTTAAAAACGAAAACACCTCACATTCATAATAGTTACCAATCATATGAATTGGGAACCTTTTCATTGGGTTTTCCAACATCGGATTTAAATGGAATGACGAAAATTTTGGAAGAGTATAATGTTGGGTCTATGGCTCCAATGCAGGAGGGAATTATAATTAGAGATAATGGAGATGAGGCCAAATATTTGGAAACTATTTTTAAGGGGCCAGATTATTTACACTGTGTAGGTATTGAACGAGTTGCTCAACCGCAATTAGCCCCTTGCGATCCTAAAACAGGTATATGCGGACCAGGGTATTCAGCTATTGTTGTAAAAAATGCTGATGCAGAAATTGATTTTTATACTAAAGTATTGGACCATAACTTATTTTTGGATGCAGTCTGGGAGGCTTCAGAAGGCTCTGCATTAGGGATAGATACAGGAGAACCTTTTCGTTTTATTAATATTTATGCTCCTAACGTTAAGCAAAATCATATTTTAATGTTAGAGTTTAAAAAAGGAAAAGAAATAGATACTGGTACTCCCAGTACGGTTCCAAATCAAGGTTTGGGGATGTATACTTTTCAAACTAGTAATATTAATAAAGTAATTGCAAACGCAGAGAAGCATAACATCAAAATTTTATCGCGTTTACGCACCGTAGAGGATTGCATTTTAGGTAATGGTAGGAGCTGTTTACTACAATCACCAAATGGATTTTATATAGAAATATTTGAAAAAAGCAATAGATAAAAAATGAGACCATCTGGCATTACTAACAACGCTATAACTGGATATTTACACACTGCAACGCTATGTACTGTGGATTTGGAAGGATATAAACATTTTTATGGTTCAGTAATGAATATGCATATTGATGGCCCTATAGAGCTTCTGCATGAGGAAAAGATAAAGCAAAAAAGTTTTTGGCATATTCCTGAAGATATAGACTACGATTTATATCATGTTTATAGAGCTTCTGTAAATAGTTTAATTCAGTTAAGATTATTGCACTTAAAAACAAAAACCCCTTCCATTCACAATAGTTATAATGCATATGAACTTGGATCCTTTTCACTTGGATTTCCAACTTCAAATGCTCGTTGGTTTCATAAACGTATGGAAGACTACGGAATTAAAGCTATGGCTCCAATGCAAATAGGGGATATCGTTAGGGCAGATGGAGTGCCAGGTCAATATATAGAAACCATTTATCAAGGACCAGATTATTTACATTGCGTTGGTATTGAACGGGTTGGAATTTCTCAACTTGCGCCCTGTGATGAACAAGGTTTTGGTGGACCAGGCTATTCGGCCTTGGTAGTTAATAATGCTGAAGCAGAGATAGCTTTTTTTACTAAAGTTTTAGGGCATAATATTTTATTGGATGAAGTATGGGAAACAGCTGAAGGTTCAGCATTAGGGACTCCTGCTGGAGTTCCTTACCGTTTCACCAGTATTTGGCCTGAAGGTGCAGAACAAAATTATGTTATTGTATTGGAATTCAAAGACGGAGGAGCAATTGATACGGGTGTTCCTAGCCATATACCAAATCAAGGGTTAGGAATGTATACCTATTGTACACACAATATTGCTGAGGTAGTTAAAAGAGCTAAAGATAATGGAAATATAGTGCTTTCAGATGTGTGTGAACTAAACGATGCTATATTGGGACAAGGCAAGGCTTGTATTTTGCAGTCACCAAGTGGATTTTATTTTGAAATTTTTCAACAAAACTAAATGGATAAGATATTAGAACGATTTACTGAGATTTTATGTGGAACTCTTGATAATCAAGAACAAATTGATAGAGAAAGAGCTGCGGGTAAACAAATACACCCTTATGCCAAACATATCACGGCAGTATGTGACCATAAAATTATTAATAGACCTTCCAACCACGAGGGACTTTATATTTTGGAAGAAAGCTATTACATTCACCCTGGTCAAGAAGAGGTAGAGTTAAAACCCCTGCTGTTTTATATGCGTTCTGATGGCAAGTCCAAAGCATTTTTACAATCGGTAAATATTCCTGAAAAATATAGTAAGGAAGAAGCTACAAACGATAATAATGATTTTATCCTTGATTTTAATGAGCTTGCTATTCGTCCATTTGGTATAGCAGAGTATACACTCATGGTAACTAATGAGTTTACCGTAAATCATATTGCAGATATTGGTAATGGATATACCTTTCAACTTACCGAGACACTATCTGATGGAGGTTTGGATGTCATGGAATTAGTTCGGAAAGACGGTATAAAAATTACTCCATATGATACACCAATAGAATATAGAAGAAATAAGATATGAGCAAAGACAAATCGTTTTTTGGAATTTTAAGTATAGCCATTATTGGCACAATATTGTTAATGGTTACGAACGGAATGACATTTTCTGGGATTACCATATTTGATGAGGCTATTCTCAATGAATTTGGTTGGACAAAGTCCGAACTTAAATTCCGAGATTTGGTAAATCTGGTGGCATCATCTTTTATAATGCCCTTTGTGGGAGTATTGATTGATAGGTATGGTGTAAAAAAAATGATGGTTATTGGATTGTCTCTAATTGCCGCTATGTATTTTATGTACTCATTAATACAAACCACATGGCATATGTACAGTATCCATTTGGTTTTTGCCTTTGCTGTTTCAGGTGCGGGTACATTGGCAACTGTTATAATGGTGTCTCAAAGAGTAACAAATAAAAGGGGAACTGCAATAGGGATTGCTTTGGCAGGAACCTCAGCTGGAGGAATTGTTATTCCTCAAATAGGTAGACCCTTATTAGAAAGTTATGGGTGGCGAACCGCCTTTCAATACGAGGCTATTATTCCAATAATAATATTACTAATAATTGTAGCGTTCGTAAAGCCCGTTAAATTCAAAAAAGGAGATAATGCGGTGGTAGGTTCCGAGGGTAAAGATGAGGAAACTGGGCTAACAGAAATTTCGTTTAAAAATGCTATTCGTCAACCTGTTTTTTGGGCAATATGTTTTGCTGGGGTGTTTTGTTTTTATAGCATAATGGGAATAATTAGCAATCTGTTTTTGTACCTACGTGAATTGGATTTTTCTCCAGAAAAAGCGGCTAATACGTTTAGCATTTTCTTTGCAATTATTTTAGTAGCTAAATTAACTTCTGGAGTTATTACAGATTACATTAATGAATATAAACTGTTTAAAATTCAATTAGCATTAATGATGATAGGAACAGTAGGTATAGCTATGAATACAGCGAGTTTGGTATGGCCAAGTTTAATAGCTGTAGGTCTAGGTTGGGGAGGATTATATACCCTATTAAATTATATTATTATCACCACATTTGGAGTAAAGTCTGCTGGAAAAATCGGAGGTATTATTTCTACTTTTGAAGGAGTAGGCTCTGGACTTGGAGCGTGGATTACTGGTTTGGTGTCTGATCAAACAGGTAGTTATAGTACTAGTTTTTGGATCGTTGTTGTATTGTTAGGAATTGCACTAGTAGTTAGCTTTTTTATTAAACCTGTTACTTCTAAAACTATTTAAAAAGATTATTAATAAACAAATTAAGTTTTGACAAAAACATCATTCATAAAAGTTCTGGGAATAGCTATTTTGGGAACTATACTACTTATAGTATCTAATGGACTAACACTCTCAGGTATTACCATTTTTGATGAAGCTATTTTAACTGAATTAAACTGGACAAAATCTGAGTTGAAATTCAGAGACTTTATCAATTTAGCAGTCGCTGCTTTATGTGCACCTTTTGCAGGAGTGTTTATAGATAAATACGGTGCAAAACGGTTAATTATTATAGGATTACTTATAATTTCAATCTTATTATACTTCTATTCTTTCATAGAATTTACATGGCACTTGTATTTAATACATTTTATGTTTGCCATTGCACTTTCTGGAGCAGGTTCTCTTACGGTTTTAATTATGGTATCTAAACGTGTTACCGAAAAAAGAGGAATAGCTATAGGAATTGCTTTAGCTGGTTCTTCGGCTGGCGGTATCATAATACCACAAATAGGTGTGCCTTTATTGGAAAATTTTGGATGGAGAACAGCCTTCCAGTATGAAGCTATACTACCTATTATGGTAGCCATACTGCTTATTATTTTTATTAAACCAATAAAGTTTAAGGAGAAAATAAACAAAAATATAGCAGTTAAAGATAAAGATACAGGTCTAAATGAAATAATACTTAAAAAAGCCATCAAAACGCACGTTTTTTGGGCAATTTGTATTGCTGGTGCATGTTGTTTTTATAGTATTATGGGGTTAATTACTAACTTATTTTTGTATTTAAGAGAGCAAGATTTTACAGTAGCTTCTGCAGGTAATACCTTGAGTATTTTCTTTGTGATTATTCTGGGTTCTAAACTTATATCTGGAGCAATTGCGGAATATATAAATGAACATCTCTTGTTTAAGATTCAAGTGATTTTTATGGCTTTGGGAGCGTTATGTATTGCTTTAGATGTATCAGCACTAGTATGGCCTGCTTTGATTCTATATGCTTTAGGGTGGGGTGGTTTGTATACTATAATTAATTATATAATAATAACGACATTTGGCGTAAAGTCTGCTGGAAAAATAGGAGGAATTATTGCTGCTTTTAAAGGTTTTGGAGCAGGTTTAGGCGCTTGGATGACTGGTTTAATTTCAGACCAAACAGGTTCATACAGTATGAGTTTTTGGGTAGTGGTTATTATCTTAAGTATAGCTTTAGGTGCCTCCTTTTTAATACGCCCAATTATCGCTGAAAAATCTGCTGAACCTGTAGAACAATAAATTTGAGTTATGATACCAATTTCAAAAAATAGAATAAAAGAGACTATTATTTCGGAAACCGAATATGATTATGTTAGATTGAGTGCTAATGAAAACCCTTTAGGACCTTCTAATAAAGTAAGGAAGGCAATGGTTGAGGCTTTTGATAAGTTATGCAGATACCCCTATGAAGAAACGGAAGCTTTAGCACATCTTATTGCTAAAAAAGAAGGGGTTTCTAGAGCACATATTGTTATTGCAGTTGGTTCTTCTGAAGCACTAAATGCAACGGGATTAACGTATGGTATAAATGGAGGAGAAATTATAACAGCTGATCCTGTTTATGATTTTTTAATGACTTATGCGAACCGATTTGGGGCGTTTATTAATAAAGTGCCATTAACCAAAGAGTTAAGTCATGATTTAAAAGAGATGAAACGTAGAATTACAAGTAGAACATCTCTAGTTTTTGTTTGTAATCCTAATAATCCAACAGGAGACCTTATTCCTAAGGATACATTGCTAGACTTTTGTAATTCGGTTTCTAAAAACACCGTTGTTTTTGTAGATGAAGCTTATTGCGATTATATTACTGAGCCAAACTATCCTTCAATGATAGAATTGGTTAAACAAGAAAAAAATATAATTGTTTCTAAATCTTTTTCAAAAGTATATGCCATGGCAGGGTTACGGATGGGGTATTTGGTAGCCAGACCCGATATTGCAGCTCGTATAAGAAAAAATATCATGGCACGCCCTAACATGATGGCTATTGTAGCTGTAAAGGCTTCTTATGAGGATGATGATTTTTATCAAATGAGTTTGAGTAAAAATATGGAAGCTAAGCAATATGTTTATAATTTGCTGGATGGTTTAAATCTGCAATATATACCATCGCATACAAATTTTGTTTTCTTTAAATCAGATAGAGATATTAATCAACTTCGTACTCAAATGCGTGCAAAAGGAGTTGCTATTGGTCGTCCTTTCGCTCCCTATTACCAGTGGTGTAGAATTAGTATGGGAACTATGGAGGATATGATGAAATTTGGCAATGCTTTAAGAGAAGTAATTACTAATTAAGCTTATTTTTTACTACTTTGATTAAGGGGTGTTTTTGTGGTGCAAATCCATAATTGGTCTCCTACACTTTTATCATTAGAATTAAAACCACCAATAACAATACTATTTTGAGGTATAGAATACGCTACACGACCAAATTGAGTACCTTCTTTTTCAATGTATTGCGAAGTGATTGTGTCTCCAGTATTTGAAAACTGTACTAATAAAGCATCAAAACTGGTTTTACCATTTTTACCAGAGCCAATAGCTACAAAAGTATCATCAGGCATTTTTTCAACAGCCATAAGATTATTAAACCCAGGTGCTTTTAATGTTTTATTCCAGATAATTTCACCTTCAGTTGATGCCACCCCTACCCAAGCGTCAAATTCACTACCGTCAATATTTCGGGTATATCCTACTAAGGCTAATTGGTGGTTTGAGGCGAGTGCAATACCACGTAGAGCACCTGCATTTTCAAATTTAGGCTCTTTAGACCATATAGTATTTCCAGAGGAGTCAAATTTCATCATTAAAGGGCTGTCATAAAAACCACTACTTTTTCGTTTCTTTTCAATATATCCAATTGCTACAAAGCTCCCATCAGGAAGTACGGTGCAATCGGTAAAACGGTCTTTGCCAGAATTACCTATATGGTGCTGCCATAATACATCCAGATTATTAGATAGTTTCCCTACCCATGCTTGTCGGTCTCCGTTAGGTTTTAAAGCGCTTTCTCCAACAAATACAAAACCTCCATCTGGGCTAGGGCGCATTATTTCAATAATATCAATACCTGCGTTTCCAAATTTACGTTTGTTCAAAATAGTACCCTTTTGGTCAATTGTAATTAAAGCAACTTGTCCGGGGTCGTTTTCAGCAGGAAATTCCTCTACTACAATAAGAAAACCATTGTTTTCAGTCTTGAAAATATTTGTGATTCGGTTTCTGCCTGCTATAGTACTTATGGTTTTTTCCCATCTTTTAGTACCTCGTGAATCTATATTTAAAAGATATCCTTCGCCTACATGATTTTTTGAGGTTTGGTTTATCCACCCGGCTAGTAAATAGCCACCATCTTCTAAAACTAATACATTTCTAAGACCATCTTTACCCTGTGTGCCGTAACTTTTGTCTATAAAGTTTAGGGTGTTAGTTTGAGCGTAGCTAATAATGCTCCAACAAAAAAGGATACTGATTTTACACACGGATATATAGTTATTCTGCATCTTTTAAAAATTTATAGTTTAACCAACTTTCCTCTATTTTTGGAATTTTTAAAAACCACATTTGTTTTTCTTTGCGAGAAGGGCCACTTGTTCCGGTTAATATTAATGCGTCTTCATTGTAAAGTATAGCTCTAGCTTCTTGTTGTCCTACTTTCGGATAGTTATATCCCTTAATGTTTGAACCATTTTCTGAGAAGTTAACAATTAGAACGTCGTTTTGTGTTTCAGTATCAAAACAAACCCCAACTGCCGTAAATATGTTGTCTTTTTTGGAGGTCACATTGTGTAAATAACTTGCTTTAGGAAGGTTTAAAGATGTACTCCAAGATAAATTACCTTTATTAGAAACATTACCTATCCAGGCATTGAATGTTTTATTTTGCCTTGTAAATCCTGAGAATATAATATCTCCAGAATTGGTTGCAGTAATACCACGTATTGAGGCTGCATTACTACTTTTAAAATCACAAGACCAAATTTCTTCACCTTGAGCATTTAATTTTACCAACAATGGAATTTGATATTTATGCGAATTGTCCGCTCCAGGTGCGGTTGTATTTCCTGATACTACTATATCATTATTTGGAAGTACAATTACATCTGTAAGTCTGTCTCTACCCGCAGTACCTTTACGCCATTCCCATTCTTTTTCAAAAGAAGGTGATAATTTAATTACCCAGGCATCTTTATTGTCGGATTGTAGGGAACTTTCACCCGCTAAAATATAGCCTCCGTCTATGGTAATCTTAATTTTATCAATTACATCAGAACCAGTGCCTCCTATTGGTGTTTTCTGAAGAATTTCTCCTGATCTTGACAGTTGAGTAAGTATGACTTGCCCAGGTTCATCTTCAGTATAAAATTCTTCAATAATGGCTAATAAATTACCATTGGGTTGTTGTACCAGTGCCGATACTTGGTTTCGCTCATTGGTTGTTAAAACTTTTTTCCAGTTTAAATTTCCGTTAGCTGATACTGAAGCTATTAAGCCTTTACTATGTGAATGTATACCTTGCATATCGTGCCAGCCTGCCAGAATATAGTTGCCGTCTACAGATTGAATCATAACTCGCGCTCCATCATTTCCAGAATTCCCAATAAGGATATCTGTTTTTTCAGATTGACTACTCATTATAGCAATGCAAAAGATGCTAAAAACCAAAAGAGTATAATGTTTTAAATATGTTGTTTTGAATTTCATTGTATTGTATTAATTATTACTATTAAATACCTTGATCTATCGAAGATTTTCCAGCTCCATGAATTAAGAGAAAGATGCTCATTGCTAGCATTACAGATGCTAGCATAGTTTTGCTAATACCATGACCTGCTGAAACATGATAAACAAATACAGCTACCAAAAAGTAAATAACTTCAATTACAGCTGCAAACCAGACTTTCCAACCAATAATTATTAATGTAGTTCTTCTAAAGATGAACGGTAAATCTTTAGATTGAATTATTTCTTTTTCGTCTGCATTTACAACCTTTAAGTTGTCTTTTGTTTGTCCCGTAATATTTAAGCAACTTAAAAACAGTACTGTGCAAGTTAGGGTGAAAATAGTTTTTTCATAATGAGTTATTTTTGGTTTGGTATTTATAAATTAGTACCAATGGGTTTGTTGTTTCTAGACCATTCACTCCATGAGCCTACATATAAATTTGGTATTTCAAATTCTGCATGAGCAAAAGCTAAAAGTGTATGGCAAGCTGTTACACCAGATCCGCAATGCACAATAATATTTTCAATGGGTTTGTTTTTCATGATGTTTTGATAGTTACGCTTTAATGCCTCTGGCGAAAGAAACAATCCGTTTTTATCTAAGTTAGTACTTAACGGAATGTTCGTTGCTCCCGGAATATGGCCTGCAATTAAATCTATAGGTTCCGTTTCTCCATTATACCGCTCAGGAGTTCTAACATCGATTACTAAATAGTTGGGGTCTTTAGCTACTTTTTCAACTTTAGTAATATCAACAATTGGTAACTTCCAATTATCCACAGGGTATGGTTCTACTTTTTTAGCGGTTTCTGTTTTAGATGATAGTGGAAACCCAGCAGCCTGTGCTTGTTTAAACCCACCATTTAATACTTCTACTTTCTTATGACCTAATGCTTTTAGCATCCACCAAAATCGAGCAGCAGCATTTGCACCATTTTTATCATCATAAACAACAACATGACTATTTAAAGAAATGCCTAAACTGTTAACCAATTTTGCAAATTCTTTTATGTGTGGTAAAGGATGCCTTCCACCAATGGACACATCTTCTTTAATGTCTGATAAATCCTTATCCAAATCAACATGGACGGCTCCTTCTAGATGTTGATTTGTATAATTATCTTTTCCTTGTTGTCCGCTTCTTGCATCTATAATTATTAAATCTTTATTCCTGTTGAGTTTTAGGAGTTCAGATGCTGAAATTATTACTTTATCCATTTCTACTTATTTTTCTATTAATTGATACAGTACAATTAAGTGACCATCAAAATCAACGAAAGCTTGTTCAATAAAGGAAGCATATTCATTTTCGTCGGTTTTAATTGCTGTTGTTTTTAAACCAAGAGTTTCTATTTTGGATATAACATTCGTTAAGTCATCAACCTTTATTACTGAAGCAGACATATGTATTCCTTCTTGTTTTGGCAGTGGTACTCCTTTAATTTCAGTAAGCCCAAAAGTACGTTCCTGAGTTGGGCTGTCTAGTGTAGCAAAATTTAAATCTGCTTCATTTGGAATATTAAAAACAGGATAGGAAAATGAGTCTTTTTCCGATGGTTGAACGTAATTTATTGTAAACCCTAAAATATCTCTATAAATTTTTAGTGAGCGTTCTAAATCGGAAACACACAATGTAATTCTTTTGTATAATACTGACATGTTTAAGTAATTTAAAATTAGTTTGCTTTTTTTGGTGGATTATATCTACTTATACTATCAAAAAGTACTTTCATTTCTTGCCCAGTTTGAGGCAGATTTTCTTTTTTAACATTAAGATGATTTATCGGAATTTCTTGAAGATATTGTTCAAAAACGGGTTTTGTCATTTCTAAAGCGTAGTTTGGGATAGTCCTATCTTTTCGAAATGCCGCAATAGGTATTTTGGCTTCAACAATACCATCGTTTTCTTTGCTCGGATGTTTTGCTAAAATTTCACCGTGCGGAGATACAATAACAGATTCTCCAGCATTGTATCCTGTGCTAATTGGAAGTGTAAAGTTTGCCATAGCAGAGTAAAAATCATTACTCCAAGCCGTAAATACCACATCTTCTTCAGCGAACAAAGTTGCCGTACGCAGCATAATTTCGGTACCTCGCATTGCAAAGGCAGCATATATAAAAGGGTCAAACTGCACTGTGCTTACCGCTATATTACCAAATTCGGTTTGTAATACAGGAAATTCTTCTGCAATCCCATATTTCTTGCGGTAGGCATCGCGAACTCCTTCAATCGTTGTCGTGGTGATTTCTCGGTCTTTGTACAGGCGTTTTATATTTCTAGATTTCCAAAAGGTTTTTGCGATTTTTCCATCCCTTCCTAAAACGGTGTTAATGCTTAGTATATGGTCTGGCCATTCGCTATCACGAACATAACTTCCAAAAATTACGTAACAATCACATGATTGAGCTATTTTTCCAATTCGTTTAGTTTCTGGACCGGGAACTTCAATGGTAAATGGAAGCTTATCTTGTCTGGAGCCTGAGGAATATCCTGTCAAAGGGAATTCATGAAATAAGATAAAATCGGGCTTATCTCCTTCCGTCATGGCCTGCTCCGCCATTTGTTCCATGTACATCATGTTTTCTTCTAATCCTTCTTCCATCGAAGGAAAACTTGATAACGATTTTACACGAGTTTGCATTACTTTGAGCACAACCGTATCTTTTTCCAATGGAATTTTATCGTATGTGCCATCGGAATTTACTAAAAGAGTTTTTTGCACATCCAGGTCGTTTGGTTGTGGTTGTGTCTCTTTACAAGAGCTAATTAAAAGAGCGACTAAGAATAAAAATGTATATGTTTTCATGGTATTGATTTAAGTAAGAAGCTGCATAAACTCTAGCCAAACACCATCTGGCGTTCGAATAGAAAAAGCTTTGATTTTTCCGTAGGGTTGAATTTCTATGAGTTGTACGGGAGAATTTAGTTCTCCACCATTTTTAATAATTTTTTGAGCATATATTTCTGCATCACTAACAGGAAAGCGCAGCATTAATATTCCCAGATTTGGAGGGTGTGCCAAATGAGAGCAATCTTTTCCCTTTAGTTCTTTAGCCTCCATAAGTTCAATAGAGCCAAAGTTTTTACCTTCTGGGTGAATAATACAAACAGGAACGGTAACATTAGCATTTATATTTGGAGGAATACCAACGACGTTCATTCCGTTTTCTCTTTTGTCACCTGGGGTTTCGAAATAAACCTTAAACTCTAGCACTTCTTTAAAAAAAGCAAGTGTTTTTTCATAATTTTTACAAATAGTAGTGGAATTAAAAAAACGACTTGTTTTTTCAAATTCAAATCCTTCTAAAGGAGGATTGAACCTTTGCATTGCTGCTATTGTAATACCTTCAGGACCTTTTAAAAGTACTTCAGAAACATCAAACTTACCAAATACAAAACGGTGAGGATCCGTATAGCCATTCCAACCTTCGTTTTGAAAATTACGATACATTGTTTTTATATCTTTCACACGGGTATTGACATCGAAAATGCCTCCAGAATCCCAAATTCTGGTTCCGGAACGTATTTGTTGCTGCGTTTTAGTATGAAATTTTACAAGCCGTAAAAAACCATCGTTTTCTTCAGGAACGGTTAGTAACACTTCTTCAATTGGAATTGTATCATCTATCAACCATAAATTATTTAAACTTTTATCAGCTTTCTTATCGTACATGACCTTCCATCCGCAAACATCTTCTAAAAAAGTTACCCACTTTTTAATATTATAAACGCTAAAAATTACTTCTTGGAACCCCTTCACCAATGATTCAGAGTTATTAAAGTTCAAGTTGTGTTTAAACATGATTATTTTTTTATCCGAGTAATGATAATAATTCTATTGCTGCCCTTTCTCCAGATTCCATAGCTCCTTCCATACCTCTATTAACTAATGCTGTATGTTCTCCTGCAAAATGAATTCTACCATTTGGTTTGGCTATATCTTTAGCAAATTCTGTAATTTGCCCAGGCTGCCAATAGGCGTAGGCACCACCAGCGTATGGTGTATTTATCCATGACCAATAATGTGCAAAACGCAATGCGCCCTTTAGACTTGGTCTCATTGTTTCCAAAGTTTTTAGCACTGTATTAATAGCATCTTTTTGGTTCATTTTATCAATTTCTAGAGATACATTACCGTTTAAGTATGCTACACAGCTTGTTATTTTATCAGGATTTAAAGGGTCGTTTTTTAAAGCCATAAATCGGCCTGCTAAATTGTCGCACCACATACCAGCTGGAAGTCCGTCTTTTTCCCAATATTTTTGAATTGGAACAAAATGTATTTGTACACAGGGGGTATAGGATAATTTTTCAAAAGCTTTTTGTTGTACACCTTTTGGTATTGGAGACATTTGAATATGTCGCAATGCTGAGGTTGGGAGTGTACAAATAGCGTATGAAGCTTTAAGCTTGGTGTCGTTTTGTAAAATTACACTAACACCGTTGTCTTCGGAAGAAATACTTTTTACAGGCGATTTTAATAAAATATCTTGCTTAAATGCCGCCGCCATTGCTTCAGGAATACGCTGGTTACCACCTTCTGCAGCACCACCTTGACCATTAAATTGGGATTGTTGTACAATGAAATTCAGAATTTGAAAATACATTAAGGTTGAAATACTTTTTGCGTTAACACCATAACCTGAATTAGTAGATGATGTTAGTTTTATAGCTTCGTCGGAGAAACCTTCTTTTTTCAATACGTTATATACTGATGTATCCCAATTTGCATATTTAGAGTCTTGCCAAGCGGTTAAGTCGTTTTTTGGTAACGGATTTAATTTACTATAAACCGACCAGGCTGCGGAAGAAGGTGCGCTTTTTTTATAGGCTTCTGGGAATGGATTAAGTTCGTGATTTTCCCATTGTTTTGGTAAAATAAGGTTGTTTTTAATAGCGTATAGAATTTCGCTTGGACCCATCTCAGTTCTTGGACGAAATTTTTTAATAGCCACGCCATATTTTTGAGCTGCATTTAGTAGCCTGGCATAACCTCCGCCAATGCCATTGGCACCCAATTCAGGATGCCCAGGAACATCACTTTCTTTAGCAGTATGTACACGACCACCAAAACGATTTGTTGCTTCGACTATTTTTACTTTAAAACCTGCTTCTTCAAGAATTAATGCCGCATTTAGACCAGATAAACCAGCTCCAATAACAATAACATCAGCATCTAAAGATTTTTTGCCCGAATTAATACATGAATTTAACCCCAAATAAAATGGTGCAGCGATTAATGCTAACCCACTTTTTTTAAGCATTTCCCGACGATTAATAACGAATGGTATTGGCTTTTTATTTTTTCCCATTTTCTTCCCATTTTAGTGGTTTAGCAAATATTTCTGGTTGTTTTATTTCTGTTGCTTTTATAAAATCCATAGGAATATCCTGTTTGTTTAAAAAAGTAGCTCCACTTGATGTCCAAATCATATGACCAGGAGTTCCAGACATTTTTAATAGAGAGAGCCATGATGTCTCGCCGGTCCAATGAAATACTGCTGGAATATGAGTGTAGGAGCGGTCGTATAAATATTTTTTGTCAAAATCATAGGTATGTAAGGTCATTTCTGTGCGCCATGTTTGAGATTTTTTTTCGAACCATTTGGTAAATGCATGTCTTGTAACGTGCATTTTATCTCCCATTTCTGTAAATACTAAATTTAATGGAGCATTAAAAGCTGTACTCTCCATGTTAAAGTTAGCTTCTACATTTGGCCCGTTGGGTGTCATGACCTCACCACTAATACCAGCTCTAAAAGCAGGAACTTCTACTTCTTCATTTGTATAAGGATTTACCATATTGCTTAAAAATGCTCCCGTTTTTGGGTCTTGGTACAGCAGCCATCCCTTAGATTTAGTTTCTACATTGCCATTATCTAATAGGCGCATAATTTTAATACTACAACCTGAGTATCTAAAAACTTCTTTACCATAAACATTTAAGCTATCCGATTTGTCTGGTCGAATTCCAAAAACACGACCCTCCGAATAGGAATATGTTGTTTTACCGGATAAATCTCCTTGAATTTTTTCGAAAATTAACAATTGATCATGTGGGTTCGTGAGGTCGTAGGCTAATTGTTGAGAAATATCGTCAGAGGTTTCATCCTTAGCATTTGAAAATTTGTTTTGATGTTGGCAATTGAAAAGAAGTACCGCTAAAAGTAAGCATGCTGGTAAAACCAGACTATTTTTTTTCGAATAGGCGCTAGTAGTATGTTTCATCTTGTTTAAGGTTTGAGATTATTTTCAGTTGTTTTTACATTCGCAAATGGCAGAAGCCCAATTCATTTGAAATCCAATTTTTTTTGCGTTTGGTTCTGCAAAAGCCAATGCAGTAGAAGCTTTAGCATTTTTTTCTTTGAATCGTAGAAAGAAAAAATCGGAGTCTTCTAATGGGTAATAAGGATATTGCTTGTTACGCAATTGTATAAAATAGGTTTTACCATCTACTGGGTTTTCCAGATATACAATACCGCCTTGGTCATGTACTAGTAGGTTTTTATAGTTTGTATCTTTTTCGCTAGGTAAGTAATAGGCTTTTTCATAAAAGGAAACATCACAAGAATAAAAATTTACCTTACGCATTTTGTGTGGGTCGTTATTGGGGTGGCCTTTAAAAAAGGAATCATCACTTACTAAAAAAGTACGATCTACTCTCCAATATTGAGTTTCAGATACGGTAACGTCGTGTACAGAGTATCTTTTTTCGTCTCCTTTTCCAAATTGACAAGCTTTATTTACCATGCTTCCATGATATTGATCACCTACACGTTGAAAAATAACGTCACAACCGTCTAAACCAAATAATGATTCTTTTGAAATATTGGTAATCATTTGTTCGTGGGTGTCGGAATTTAGACGATATTTTTCTGCATTTTTTAGAAAGTAAAGTTTCATTGCAATACCTGGTTTATTGACTAAACTTTCAAATGAAACAATACGTTGACGCCCTACATTAGAAGGGTCATCATTGATATATTCTTCGATGTAAAAAACGTATTTACCAATACTATCGGCTTGTATTCTTTTGTGAATAGTGTGGATGCGATCATGTTTTTCTTCAGGTTTCCCCCACCAGTCACTACGTGCCTCAACCCAAAGTTGTTCGTCATTATCAAACTCACCTTCAAACCAATTAGATAAAACCTGGAGGTCTCTAATGTTAGGGTCCGAAATATTGGTTTTCCCGTAACTTAAAAAAAGAGGAGCAATCAATACTATAAGAGCGAAAGTTGTTTTCATTTTACATGAATTAGATGTTAAGAATAATGTCTAAAGCAGCGCGTTCTCCAGATTCAAAAGCACCCTCCATTCCACGTTCCATTATTGCCGTATGTTCGCCACAGAAATGAATGTTACCATGATTGTTGCGCATATGGTTAGCGAATTTTTTAACTTGACCTGGCTGCCAGTATACCCAATCACCAGCACCATGAATATCACGTTCGCAGGACTGAATCATTAAACGTTTTAATGTACCTTTAGTAGAAGGGCGTATTTCGGCAAGTTTTTGTTCTACGTAGTTAAAAACCTGTTCATCCGTCATTAATCTAAACTTCAAGGATTCTGGACCATTTATAAAAGCTAAACCAGCATATGGGTCTCCTTTTTCACGTTTGCTACGTACTGCGAAACGTTCTAAAGGACCATCAGTCCACATATTTGGCTCCATACCATCCTTTTCCCAGAAAGGTTCGTTAATGATAAAATGAGCCTGAACAGAAAGCCCGTAATCCATGGTATTGATAGCGTCTTTGGTAATGCCTGTGATGTAAGGTTCAAAAGTTACGTTTCGTAATACTGTTATAGGAATACTGCACACTACATGTTTTGCTTTGTATTCACTTCCATCAGCACAGCTTACCTGCACAATTCCATTTTCTTCCTTAAAACCAACTACTGTTCTGCCTAATTGTACTTCGTTTTTCATGCTTTGTGCCATTGCTTCAGGTAAAAGTGAGTTTCCACCTTTAATCATTTTCCAGCCGGTTCCATCAGGAAAACTCAGTTTACCAGAACTAAAGTTCATTACATGGTAGCGTCGCAGTTCGTTCATTGCAGAAGTATTTGGCATACCTCCGGCGTGAATTACAACATTCATTAGCTTTATAGTTTCTTCACTAACACCTTTAGACCTTAAGTATTGGTCATGTGGAATATCGTATTTATGAAATTCCGGTCTTAACCAAGCATCAAGCGGTTGTCCTTCTAAAGGGTTATCACGATGCGAAATGGTAGATAAATATTTATGTGGTAATAATTTTCTATCGTCACCTTCAAGAGGGTTAAGTTTGTGTGACTCCCAATTTTCTGCTGTAATATATTCACCTTGAATATTGTATAACCATGGCCTGTTTGCACCACCGCCAACATCGGGATTATGCATTTCTAGACCTAGTTTATGTACTGTGTTAATCATACGAGCGTAGTTGGCTCCAATGTATTCCCCTGCAGCTTCGGGTTTCCCAGGTACATCATTTAAGGTATATACTCTTCCTCCAAGACGATTACGACCTTCAATAACCTGAACATCCATTCCCTGTTCTTCTAATAGCATTGCTGCATGTAATCCAGAAAGCCCCGCACCAACTACGATTACATCATGCGTAGATTTAGCTGGTTTATTTTTTATGTGAACTGCGGGAGCCTCAGCAGTCGATTTTTTTTTGTCCGTACCAAGAGAGCAACTAGCAGGAATAATTAAACCAGCAGATGCACCTGCAATACCTTTAATGAATTTCCTTCTGTTAGTTTTCATATGAGTCTGATGATTAATTATTCCGTTGTAACCTCCTTTAAATACGCTATTAAAGCATCTTGTTGTTCTTTCTTTTTCACCCCAACGAAAGCCATTTTTGTTCCAGGAACGTAACTTGCAGGATTCTCTAACCATTCTCGAAGAGTTTCTTCGCTCCAGATTATCCCTTTATTTTTTAAATCATCAGAGTATACAAAACCTTCTTTTGTACCAGCTTTTTTTCCAAAAAAACCATTAAGGTTTGGTCCTACTTTATGTGCCTCTCCTTTTACTACATTATGGCAAGCAGCACACAATAGAAATACCCTTCTCCCTAATTTGTTTTCAGATTGCGGAATTGTGGCGACAGTTGTTGGAGCTTTTGACTTTTCTTCAGTGTTTTTCCTGATTTTGAACGTTGTTTTCTCTTGACTTTCTTTTTTACTTGTTTTATCCCCACATGAAACAAGCATATTAAGAGATAATAATAGGCTTACAAGAAGAAAAAGAGTCTTAGTTTGCTGAAGTTTAATTACTTTACTCATGCTTTTTGATTATTAGGCAATGATTAAATTTATTAATAGTTAATAAAGTTAACTATTTTTTTTAAATAACTGTGAATAATATCTTAAAAGTGTAAATGATTGTTATTAAGTAGATAAGGTTAGTATTTGGAGGATGCTGTATTTAGAAGGTTCTCTAAATTTTTCTTGCTATATACCTTACCTTGTTTGATTACTGTGTTAATGTGAGTTGTATTTTTAATATCCTCTAAAGGGTTATCATTTAAAATGATTAAATCTGCCCACATTCCTTTTTTTATTAAGCCTAATTCGTTTTGAAGGTTAAAATATATTGCTGGGTTTATAGTTGCCGTTTTAAGTGCTTCTATGGGAGATAGTCCCGCTTTTACCAGGGCAGCTAGTTCTTCGTGTAAACTTAAACCTGGTATTAAGTAAGCAATAGGAGTGTCCGTACCAGCCATAATAGGAATACCCGCTTGATGAATTTTATTTACCATATTATAATGCCAGGTGTCATATTTTTTTCTAAACTCAGTAACTGGATAATTTAGGAGTGCTTTTGAGCGCTTGCTCCAATATGTACCAATAGAATCTGGTAAAAATCGATAGTTTTTTTGGTATTCTTCGTTAGCATAATACTTTCCGGTAAAAAAAGTGTTTAAGGCTAAAGTAGGTACTTGCCAGGTATTATTTTTTTTCAGGACTTCAAGTATTTTACTTGCCTTAGTATCATCATAATTTTTAATGGCGATTTCTTGTTGAGCCCTATGGATAGAAAGTCTTAACGCACTACCTTGCTTTGTTTTACTTTGGCGTAGTATTTTTTTACGCTCTAACAATAATGTTTCCGCATTGGATGCACAGGATAAATCCAGATTTCTTAAGTGTTCTATGCTATGCAGTCCTGCATTTGAAGCGCTTATTACATCCATACTTAAAGGAATATGACCAGTTACTTTAAGACCTTTTTTATTCGCAATGTTTATGATATGAACAAACTGTTCTGGACTTAACATTTCATATGCTTTTAAAAAATCTATCCCTTTATTTTCAAGAAAATTTATTTGTTTGGTTATGCTGTCTAAGGTGTTTAGTTCTACGGAAAGGTTTGGATAATTTTTGCTACTACCGTTATATATGTTAGGCACTCCATCTAAGAGTGGTCCAGCCATGAATATTCGTGGAGCGTTCTGAGGTTGAGCAATGGCTTTGTCTTTCCATTTTTTTACAATATTAACATCACCACCAGTATCTCTTACACTAGTAATACCGTAGGCTATAAAAAGATTGGACATTATAGGAGTAAGTTCTTGGGTATGGGTATAATGTACATGGGTGTCCCAAAGACCCGGAATTAAGAACTTGTTTGTACCGTTAATAATGTTGTTGTTTTTGGATAACGTTACCTCTTTCGAATTAAAAATCTTTAGAATTTTCTCGTCTTTTATTACAACGCTCTGGTTGTTTTTTAGGCCATCTATAGGGTCAATAGTTGAAATATTTTCGATGCAAATGGCATTTTCAAAAATTACCTCATCTGTTTTGCATGCGGTTAGTAAAATTAGAGTAGTTAGAAATATACACCTATAGGAATTAGCCATTATCTTGCTTATAATAATTAATTTTATTAACTATTAATATAATTAATTATATTGGAGTAGGCAAAAACTCAACATCATGAAGAATAAACAATTGGTTTTAGCATCCCGTCCAGAAAAATTTATTACCCCGTCAAACTTTAAAATGCAAATTGTGGATTTACCCGTTTTGCAGAAAGGAGAGTTTTTAATAAAAGTACTGTACTTATCAGTAGCTCCAGTGATGAAATTTTATATGTTAGATGGAGCCGGAATTGAAGCGCCTTTGCAAATTGGAGATTTAATGCGGGGTAGAGGCGTTGGTGAAGTTATTGAAAGCAAGCACCCAGAATTTAATGTAGGAGATATTGTTCAAGGCAAATGTGGTTGGCAACAGTATGTTATATGCGATGGCGCTCCATACCATATGATGTATAAGGTTAAGCAACGTGTTTTACCATATTCTACAGCTTTAGGAGTTTTGGGAATGACAGGGTTTACCTCGTACTTTGGTTTGTACAAAGTTGGAGCTTTACAAAAAGGTGATAATGTTTTGGTTTCCGCAGCAGCTGGTGGTGTAGGTTCTTCGGTAGGAAGTCTAGCAAAAATAAAAGGGGCAAGAGCAGTTGGATTAGCAAGTACCGATGAAAAATGTAAGTTACTGGTCGAAAAGTTGGGCTATTTTGGTGCCATTAATTATAAAAGTCAGAATGTTTCAGAACAGATTGATGCTTTTTTTCCAGATGGAATTGATGTGTATTTTGATAACGTAGGTGGAAGTTTATTAGATATTGCATTAACAAAATTAAAAAGATATGCGCGGGTGGTTTGCTGTGGCAGAATTTCTCAATATTTAGACGGTAAAGATGCTGCGGTATATCCGCTTAAAAATTGGTATAAAATAGGAGCCACAAGGTCTAAAATGGAAGGTTTTTTTATTTATGATTTTGAACAAGATTTTCCAATCGCAGAAAAAGAAATGTCAGAATGGATTAAAGCAGGAAAACTTAGTTATCAAGAAGATATTTTGGTTGGACTTGAAAATATGCCCATAGCATTAAACCGATTATTTGAAAAAAAGAATGTGGGGAAACAGCTAGTGAAAATTAGTTAGCAATTTTTCGCTGGTAGTAGTCATATAATTTGTTAGGGTGTACTCCAAAAAGTTTTTTTAGATGGATAATGCCAAAATAAAATTGGAGTTTGTATTTTCCAATGTCATGATACCTTCTAGCTGAGGTTTTAACTTTTTGAGGTAATACGGTAAATTTTTCATTTTTATATATTCTACCTATAAATTCATTGTCTTCGTAAATAGTGTATTCCTCATTAAAGCCATTTAGTTTTTTAAATAGTTTTTTTGAAATATATAATGACTGGTCACCACCTCTGCATACTGCATAATTAAATCTAGAAAACCATGCGAAGAATTTTAGAAATAAACTACTACTGTCAAAATTCATTCTAAAACATCCAGCAAGTTGTTTTTGTTTAAAAGCATTAAGAATATGCTTATCAAAATATTTTGGAGGAAAGGTATCTACATGTAAAAAGTATAAAATATCGCCAGTGGCTTTTTTAGCGCCAGTATTCATTTGTTTAGCTCTACCTTGTTCTGAAGAAACTAAAGTAGCCTTGTAAGATTTGGCTATAACAACAGTTTCGTCTATACTTCCCCCATCTACTACAATAACTTCTCTTATATTATCACTTCTATCAATATTGACTTTTAAATACTGAAGCAATTTAGCTATTGTGGCAGCTTCATTTAAAACAGGAATTATTATTGATATTTGGGGGCTATTGTTTTTCATTCAAACTCCAATTATAGTCTAAATAATCTATTTTGATTTTAGATGTTAGCTCTTCGGAAGTGTATGTATTAATATAAGCTATTAGGGTTTTGTTTTGTGTGAAATCTTTTTTGAACCATTTGAATATTTTAGAGAGCTCAACCTTTTTAGCTGAAATAATGTTTCGTTTAGGATCTGTAATAAAATCAATAGTTGCTTGTTCTAATTGAGTTTCTAAATTCGCTGCTGTGTAGGCTTCGTTTTTTAGCTTTGGACACGAATACGATGCACAGTTAATAGCAAAATGAATACGAGGTTCGTTCATTTTTCTAAGTATTTTATGCTCAATATCACCCAACGATATTTTTTTATCACCAACGGCAATCCATGCATTATCCCAAGGTTTATTAATGTCTTTAATGCTTTTAACCGGGTAATTATCTATAATTAGTTTTATAGTAGCGGCATTATATAAATTAATAAAATAAGCTAATTTTTCACTTTTGCTGGTCTTATTAGCAATTGGATTAGTGGTAAGTTTTTTAATGTAGGCTTCTAATAACAGCACATCAGTTTTAAAACCTTTGTAATTTACATTTCCAGAATTGTCTACATGTTTTTTTAATAGTGCATCCCAATCGCTATGATTTATTTGCGACTCTACTTTGGCACTCGAAGCAATCCAATCTAGCTTTTTATCGCTATTACAGCTTAAAAAGAATAAACAGGAAAACAAAAGTGAAGAAATAAAACTCATACTATGTCATTATTCAATTACCTTATAATTGGACGAATAGAACCTTTATCTCTTACACTTTGTTTTATAAATATAATTAGGTAGTTATTAGCAGCAACCTCCGCCGTTATAATGCCAGGTACTTTCACTAATATGAATTTCATCGCTTTCTTTTGCTAATGCCGCGGCAGTTTTGTCGCAAACCGCTAAAGGTTGATTTTGCATTAAAACATGACCTTTATTGTCATCAAAGTATTCTTCGTCTCCATAATAAATAGCTGTTTTACCAGTAAAAACGCAAGGGCCATCTTCTGGCATTGGGTCTTTTATTGCTGCTATTTCGATAGATTCTATAAAGATTAACTCATCGGTAGGGTAATGATTTGGTGATAATACACGATACGATTTTCTTGCACGAATTTCTATAGTACCAAAACCAGCATCGGTCAACGCCTTTACATATTCTTTGATAGGAATACTTCCGCTCAAACAAAGTGCACGTAAGCGGTCATCGTTACGTAAAGTATCATTCATGGGCTGCTCGCACGTAGGGTCGCTCATTACTAACCTTCCATGAGGTTTTAACACGCGGTACATTTCGGCAATCGCCTTTTTTAAGTCTTCTGCTTTAAAAATATTAAATAGACAGTTTTGGGCAGCCACATCAATACTTTCATTCTCAATAGGCAAATTAAGAGCATCACCCTTAACAAGATTTACATATTCACTTTTAAACCAATCATTTTCCTCTTCAGCAATTTTAAAATTGTTTTTGGAAGCTTCAAGCATTTCATCAACAACATCAACTCCTGTAACCCCTCCTTTTTGTCTTGAAAAATAAGAGAATTGTAACAACTCCATTCCGCCTCCAACACCAACGTACAATACCTTAGGGTTGTTTACTAAATCTTGCGCAGAAACCGTACTACCACAACCATAGTTCATTTCTTGCATTATTTTTGGGATAGAAAGCCCTGGAAACTGCCATATAGGATTAGTCGTGCAACATAAACCAACATCGGGGGTTAAAGCTGCATCTTTATATAAATCGTTTGTTGCTTCTAAATAACTCATAGTTGTTTAATTAGTTCTTTAAATAATGTAATCATTTTTGGTTCTGCGTTTCCAGCAATTTCTATAATCTCTTGAATGTTAACAGGTTCAAGATTGTCTGGGTCACATTCATCTGTTAAAACAGAAACCGCTACAATAGGTAGTCGTAAATGATTGGCAACAATTACTTCTGGAACCGTACTCATTCCCACGGCATCTGCTCCTAAAATTTTTAACATTCGATATTCCGCTTTTGTTTCTAGTTGAGGACCAACTACAGAAGCATATACTCCTTTTTGAAGCGTAATATTATTTTCAGCAGCAATTTTGGTGAGTTTATTACGCATTTCAATATCATAGGGCTCAGACATATCAACGAATCGGTCACCAAATTCACTAACATTTTTAAATGCCAATGGAGAGCCACCTTGAAGATTTATATGATCTTCAATTAACATAATATCTCCTTTTTTGTAATTTAAGTTTATTGCACCAGCCGCATTAGATATGAATAGATTTTTTATACCTAATTCCTTCATTATTCGAATAGGGTAAGTTATATCTAAAAAATCGTAGCCTTCATATAAATGAAAGCGCCCTTGCATTACTACCACTTTTTTACCCTCTAATGTTCCATAAATTAGTTTCCCACTATGAAACTCCACCGTTGCAAGTGGAAAATAAGGGATGTTATTATAATGGGCTTCTACGCGGTCTTCAACCTCATCTACAAGTTTTCCAAGACCAGTACCTAAAACTATACCAATTTCAGGAGCATCAAAACCTTTATTTTTTAAGTACGCAACAGATTCTTCTAATTGTTTTTTTGTCATTCTTTTATTTTTTTAAAAACTGCTGAAAAACGTTAATATCTTTGATGTCTTCGTAATAATCAACATCGTTTTTGGTTTCTAAAAGTTGTTTTTTTTCGTTTTTGAGCGTATTTAAAGTATCGTTTAACACAGTTTGAGTTCCCCATTCTTTGTTTTTAAATAGGTTTTTGTTCCATTTGGTCATTCCCAATAAATAATAACCCCCATCTTCTGCAGGACCAATTACATAATCGTTATCAGATAATTTTAGAAAAGCGTTTTCAATATCCTCTTGAGATAAATCATACATGTCGCTTCCTATAATGATTATTTTTTGATACCCTTTTTCAAATCCGTTTTTAAAAGCATTAGACATACGCTCGCCTAAATCTAACCCTTTTTGTAATTTTTTATCAAATGTATTAATATCCCAAATATCATTTTTCCAAATCTCTTCAGAATAATACACAATTTTATCTGTGGTTAAGTTTTTGGTGATTTGAACGGTATGATTTAGTAGAAAATTATAAATATCTAATGCTGCTTGGTCACCAACTGCGGCTGCCAAGCGTGTTTTGCATTTTCCTAATTCGGGGTTTCTGGTAAAAATTAATAAGAGGTTTTTGCTATTCACTAGGTGATGATTTATTTGCCAATTCTTTTTTCGTTAAATGAAATTACAAGCATTATTTTAATTATAGACTTTTTCTCCTTTGGTCAATAATTTCCCCCATTCTTGATCAAAAGTGTGAACCTTGTTAGTTTCAATATTTTTGGTAGTGTATACAGGCAAGTTATTATTTTTCCATTCAAAAATACCACCATAAAGGTTGCTAACATTGGTATAGCCCATTTGCAGTAATTGCTCACCAATATCTTCAGAGCGTACTCCAATAGAACAGTATACGACAATTGGGGTATTTTTATCTGCAACTAACCTTTTTACCTTATTAAGTTTAGCGTTAGTATAGCCTACCCAAACAGCATTTTTAAGATGACTTATTTGAAATTCGTTTTTTTCACGAGTATCTAATAGAACTATGCTGTCGTTAATTTTTAACTCGTCATAGAGAATATATTGCACCGATTGGTTATTAGAAACTTTTAAAACGGAGTCTATCGCGGTTTGAGCAAAAATATTTTGCGCAATAAAAAAAATAATGCAAAAAGAAAATAGCTTCATTAAATGAGTACTTAAATAGGCTTGTAAATTAAAACATTCTGACGATACTTTTATACGACCCTTACATAAGGAGACGGGTTTGTATAAAATACGTTATTTAAAGAAAACGAATTTTAATTATTAGTTGAATTTTTGCGTAACAAAAATTGTTTTCAATTTTATCTAATAGAGGATTTCCGAATATTTAGTTTGCCATTAAAGATTGCAGTTTCTGTTTTTGAGTTGGGGTTGTTTATTTTATTCAATAATATTTCGCCTGCTTTTTTTGCCATTTCGAACGTGGGTTGTTTAACACTAGTTAATTGGGGTGTAACTAATTCAGCAGTTCTAGTTTCCGTAAATCCAACAAAAGCAACATCATCTGGAATTTTATAACCCTTATCTTTTAATCTTTTCATGGCACCAAGAGCAACCATGTCATTCACACAAAAAAAGGCATTTGGAATGTCATCACTTGAAATTAACTTCTCTATAATATTCATACCTTCAGTAGCCAGCAAACCAGTTTCTATTATTTTATAATTTTCTGAAGGGAAATTATATTTTTGCATTGCTTTTTTGAACCCTTGCGCCCTTTCGGAGGAGACACATAAGTTTTTATAACCTGATAGGTGATAAATTTTTTTGTATTGTTGTTTTATAAGATGCTCGGTTGCAAAAAAGCTCCAATTAATGTTATTAAAAATAACTTTAGATGCTTTTAAAGTTTCACTGACTCTGTTTAAAAAAACGATGGGATAACCTTCGTTATACTTTTCAATATAGTATGATGTATTTTTGTTTCCAGCAGTGGGTGCTATAATTAAACCATCAACCATATTATTAATCAAGGTCTTTACATTTTTTAGTTCTTGAACCTCATTTTCGTCAGATTGCATAACCAAAACCTGATACCCTTTTTCAGTTAAGAACTCTTGTAAAGCAATAACAACTTTCGAGTAATATCCATTAATAATTTCTGGAACTACCAACCCAATATTAAGGGAACAATTTTGGCTTAATTTTTTTGCAATTGGATTGGGAACATATCCCATTTCTTCTGCAGTTTTTAAAATTAATTCTCTGGTCTCTTTTTTAATATCGTATTTATTGTTGAATGCTCTAGAAACGGAAGAAGTAGAAATGTTTAAATGCCTTGCAATGTCTTTAATTGTAACATGTTTCATGGTCTCGTATATAAAGTTTGAATTGTAAAGATTTTTATAGACATAAACCGTTTGAGATTACCAGACTTAGTTGTTATTGAAAGTTCCTCTTGAAACATTATAAGATAACACCTTAATTCTACAAAAATATACTTTTTAAGATTAAGTACTTCATTTAAAGGTTTCTAATCCCGGGAACGTTCCCGGAAAATGGGAACGGTTTCGGGAACGTTCCCGAAGAAAAAAGGGGAGAATATGGCAATATAAGGAGGGCTAAAAGATACATTTGGCTTACCAATTTATATTAACTCAATACAAACTATTATGAAATTAAATTATTTTTTAGTAGTGGTTTTGCTTTTTTTAACTATGCCTTTGTTGGCACAGCAAAAGACTGTAAGCGGGACTGTTACTGATGAACAAGGAGTTCCTTTAGGAGGAACAAACATTTTAGAAGACGGAACATCAAATGGTGTTCAGGCTGATTTTGATGGTAATTACAGTATTAATGTGAGTGAAGGGGCAACACTGTCGTTTTCTTATATTGGAATGCTTCCGCAAAAAGTTTTAGTCGCTGATAAAACGAAAATTGATGTTGTGCTACAAGAAGATGCTTCATTACTGGATGAAGTTGTAGTAGTAGGTTATGGGGCTCAAAAAAAGGTGAATCTTACCGGTTCTGTAGAGGTGGTTAAAGCCGCAGAAATAACCCGTCAACCAGTGGCTCAAACATCTCAAGCTCTTGCAGGACTTGTGCCTGGGCTTACAGCAACACAATCAAGTGGACAACCTGGTTCAGATGAAGCAACCTTAAGAATTAGAGGTGTGGGCACACTGGGGAATGGTAGGAAAAATGACCCCTTGGTATTAGTAGACGGTATACCTGATGATATCAATGGGATTGATCCAAATGATATAGAATCAGTTTCTGTTTTAAAAGATGCAGCTGCCGCGGCCATTTATGGTTCTAGGGGTGCAAATGGTGTTGTTTTGGTTACAACAAAAAGAGGATATGATGGAGAGGTTAAAACAACATATAATACTTATGTAGGTGTTCAAACCCCAGCTCAAAATCTTAAGTTTTTAGATGCACTGGGTTATATGGAAGCTTTTAATGATGCTATACCAGATTCTTTTTCAGAAGAAACACTACAACAATATAGAAATGGTGATGGAGTAGGCACGGAAGCGCTTCCTGATACTGATTGGGTAGATTTACTTTTTTCACAAAATGGTTTGCAACACTATCATAATATAGGTATAAGAGGAGGCTCTGAAAAAGTTAAAGTTGGAGGTTCTATCTCATATTTAAGTCAAGAGGGAAATATTCCAAATTATAAATTTGAAAGATTTTCAGGGAGATTTAATACAGATTTTAAACTTAGCGACAAATTAGAATTATCTGTTGATTTAAATTTTAGACGTGAAGTTAGAAATCAACCAAGAGAGTTACTACTAACAACAAGACAGGCTTATAGGTTACAACCATTATTTACTGCAATCAATGATGATGGTAGTTGGGGTTCAGGTTTCAACGGAAGTAATGCCATAGCTTTGGTAAATACAACTTCGTTAGATGAAACGATTACAAATTATTTTAGAGGAGTTATAAAAGCTACTTATAAACCTATTGAAGAATTAGCGTTTACAGCAAGGTATTCTCCGCAGTATACGGATAGAGATAGAGACGCGTTTGTTGCCGGCTGGATTTATAAAGAAAATTCAAATGCTGAACCTAATACCGATTTAGTTGATAATAACAATCTAAATAAGTCTACATCTGAAATTTTTGTTGATAATTTTAACTTTTTAGTAAATTTCAATAAGGACTTTGGAAACCATAGTCTTTCAGCATTAGCAGGTTATGAATTCATAAAAAATCAATCTGAAAATTGGAATGCATTCAGAAGAACTTTTGTTGTTCCGGAATTTAGAACCTTAAATAATGGGGATGCAGAAACGTCTACTAATGGTGGTAGTGCTACACTGTTTGGTTTAGAATCTATTTTTGGTAGATTAAATTATTCATATGATGGCAAATATTTGTTTGAAGCTAATGTAAGAAGAGATGCCTCTTCAAGATTTGGACCTGATACTAGATCTCAAACGTTTCCATCTTTTTCTGCGGGTTGGGTAGTTTCTAATGAAGACTTTTTTCCAGAAAATGATTTTATAACGTTCTTAAAGCTAAGAGGATCATGGGGTCAGTTAGGTAACCAAGAAATTTTTACAACCGATGAAAATGGTAACCCAGTTGCTCAGAACTTTATTTACGCCTCACAATTTGGTTTAGGTAATGCTAATTCAGTATTAGGTGGCGGGTCTCAAGTTGGTGGTGCTCAAACTCAATTAGCTAATCCAGTTTTAATATGGGAAACGAGTGAGAGCTCTAACATTGGTATAGACGCAAATTTTTTCAATGATAAGTTGAAATTTACAGGAGAGTATTATGTTAGAAGTACAAAAGATATTATTCTTCAGATAGGTACATTGCAACCCAGTCAAGGTTTTGAAGTGCCTTTCAGAAACGCTGGTTCTGTTCAAAACAAAGGTGTTGATATTGCTGTCGACTGGAGAGACAATATTGGGGATTTTAACTATGGTATAACTGCAAACATTTCTAAATTTAATAATGAAATTACTGATTTGGCAGACGGACTTGAACAATTACCCCCAGACCAAAGGATAAATAGATTAGGAGAACAAATAGGGTCAATATTTGGTCTAAAAACAGATGGTTTATATCAAGAAAGTGATTTTTCGGGAGGAGTGTTAAATACGGATTTACCTGAACCTCAATTTGGAGCTGTTGCACCTGGAGATATAAAATATGTTGATTATAATGAAGATGGTTTTATAAATAATGATGATAGAACAATTATAGGAAGTACTATATCGGATACTAACTGGGGTCTTGATTTTTTTGCTTCTTATAAGAATTTTGATTTATCAGTATCCTTTATTGGAGAAAGCGGTAGAGATGTTGTATTGCAAGAAGATGCAGGGTGGTCTTTCTTCAATGCAGGAAAAATACAAACTTGGCAAACTGATTATTGGACTCCAGAAAATACAGGTGCAGCCTACCCACGTGCACTGGTAGCTAGTAATTCTCCTAACTGGAGAGTTAATGAAACTTGGATGTTTGATGCGTCATACGCCAGACTTAGAAACTTGACATTTGGATATAAATTTTCTGAAGAACTCTTGGATAAGTTAAAATTGAATAATCTTAGATTGTATGTATCTGGTCAAAATTTATTGACCTTCGATAATATGCCAGATGGCATAGATGCTACAGTTCCTGATTTTACCAATGGTAATTTTTATCCAGTGTTAAAGGTATATACGCTAGGTTTAAGTGTAGGATTTTAATAATATAAAAAATTAATACAATGAAAAGAATAAAATATTTGATAGCATCCTGTCTTCTCGTCATAGCTTATAGTAGCTGTGAGGACGAGGTGTTAAATTTGGAAGATCCAGGAACACCAAATAGTGCCTCTTTTTTCTCAACAGAAGCAGAGTTGGAAGTGGCTTTAGTAGGTATATATGAGCAATTAAACTACGTTAATGCCACACCCTTCCCGCAACTTTTAGATCATACAACGGATTTAGCTTTTAGTCGAGGAAATGTTGCGGGAACGGCAACAGTTACAACTGGAGGTTTAACTTCTACAGATGATTTGATTAATGGTTTTTGGAGTTCTTTTTACAGTGGAATACAACGTTCAAATTCGTTATTAGCAAATATGGAAAGGGCTAGGGAAAATACAAACCCTACAAGATTTGTTGAAATAAGAGGGGAAGCGTTGTTCTTAAGATCTTTGTTTTATAGTTATTTAGTTGAACTTTACGGAGATGTTCCCTTTCATGATGAAAATACTGTAAATTCTGAAGAAGCTTTGCCGCGAATATCTAAATCTGAGATTGTAGCTCAAATTATAAGTGATTTGGAAGAGGCTGCTGATGTACTACCATTGAATCCTGTTGAAGCCGGAAGAACTTCTGCAAATACAGCTAACGCACTTATTGCAAGAATTGCATTGTATAATGAAGATTATACCTTGGCTGCTGAAAAAGCGCAATTGGTAATGGATAGCGGAGCTTCATTAGCAGATGATTATGAGTCGTTGTTTGCCGCTGGTGGGATTAATTCACCAGAAGTATTGTTAAGTTTACAATACGTAACAGGTGTTAAAGTACATGGATTATCAGTAAGACAAGGTAGTAGATTTGGAGGATGGTGTCAATTGGTACCTGCACAACAAACGGTTGATACTTATGAAACCGTAAACGGATTGCCTATTGATGAAGATCCCGCTTTTGACCCTGCGAATCCTTTTGAAAATAGAGACCCAAGGTTAAAAGCTTCAATTGCTGTACCAGGTGAAGTATGGTCAGGTCATATTATAGAAACCCATAGTGATAGTTTGGCTACTTGGAAAGTAGAAAATGGAGTTAAAACAGAAAGAGTTTATAACCCAAATTCTTCTAACCCTGCTGGTGTTAGCATTGTGGACCCAATAAGCGGACAAGAATTTTCTTCTGGTGGAGCAAACCGTTTTGTATCATTTACAGGATACTTTTGGAAAAAATTTTCCGACGAACCAACGCTAAAGGGTGAAACAGGTTTGTGGTCCGGTGCGGCTGAGCATCCAGTAATTTTAATGCGTTATGCAGAAGTTTTGTTAACATATGCCGAAGCCAAAATTGAATCTGGAGATATAGACAGTTCTGTTCTTGATGCTATAAATGCAGTAAGGGAAAGAGCCTACAATGGTTCTGGAATTCCATACCCAGCGATAACAACAACAGATCAAGCAGAACTAAGAAGAATAATTCGCAGAGAGCGTAAAGTAGAGTTAGCAGATGAGGGACTACGTTTGTTTGATATTAGACGATGGAGAATTGCAGAAAAATTAATGAATACTATACAATTTGGAAGTCCTGCCAATGGGTTTAGTAAAATTGGAGGAGACCTAGGGCTAATTCCTAGTATTGATCAAGATGATTTTGTGACCTATCCCGGAGCGCCTTCGCAACCAAGAGTGGAAAAAGGTAATCTGGATTATAGAGAATTAGAAGAAAGAATATTTAATCCAGCAAGAGATTATTTATGGCCAATACCAGATGCTGAAATTCAAGCAGCAGCCAGTAATGGTGTAGAAATGTCCCAAAATCCTAATTATTAGGTTTTAATAATTACGGAGTTAGTTAGGAAATAGGGGGTACTTGTTGCCCCTTATTTTTTTAGGTTATAATGATAATTCATGATGTTATAATGAGTTGGTATAGAGGAGTTAGGTTTTTTATCAGTTTTCTGACTTTAGCGTGCGTAGGATGTAAAGACACAAGCCCGAAAGGAATAGTCATTAACGCAAATAACTCAAATTTATTCTTATTTGAAATTGTAAATGATTCCTTATCGGGAATTTCATTTGTAAATAAGTTACATGAAACTAAGGAAATGAACGCCTTAAATTATGATTATATGTATAATGGAGCCGGCGTTTCAGCGGCAGATTTTAACAACGATGGGTTGATAGACTTATATTTTATATCCAATCAAGAAAGTAATAAGTTATATTTAAACAAGGGTAATTTAAAATTTGAAGATGTAACTACAGTTTCAAAAGTTCAAGGGTTTCCAGGCTTTGAATTAGCCTCAACAATAGTGGATATTAATTCTGATGGTTTGCTGGACATATATGTGTGTAGATCTGGACCTTATATTGAAGAGAAAGATAGAGAGAATAAACTTTACGTAAATACTGGAAACAATAAAGATGGAGTACCTGTATTTGATGAACGAGGAAAAGATTACCATTTGAATTTACCCCATTATTCTACTCAGGCTTCCTTTTTTGACTACGATAAAGATGGTGATTTGGATATGTTTCTGATTAATCATAATACAGATACTAAAGTACTTTATGATTTAGATAGACTGAAAAAAAAGAAATCCCCCTTAACCAGTGATAGATTATTTAGAAATGATGATAATGTATTTGTTGATGTATCCGATGATGTCGGAATAATAAATGACGGTATTGGTTTTGGACTTGGAATAGGCATTGGTGATTTAAATAATGATACATGGCCAGATGTTTTGGTAAGCCAAGATTTTGCTTCAAATGATAGAATTTATCTAAATCAACAAAACGGAACTTTTAAGGAGGTTTGTAAAGAGGTCACAGGACATACCTCAAATTTCTCGATGGGAAATGATATTGCAGATTTTAATAATGATGGTTGGTTAGATTTTATGACATTAGATATGGTGTCTGAGGATAATTATGGTATAAAAGCAAGCATGAGTGGAATGAACCCTAAAAGGTTTAATGAACAAGTTGAAAAAGGATTTCATTATCAATATATGTACAATACCCTCCAGATTAACAACGGGATTACAACTGAGAATAATTTACCGGTGTTCTCTGATGTTGCCTCGTTAACAGGAGTTTCTAGCACAGATTGGAGTTGGGGGCCTTTATTTTTTGATATGGATAATGACGGAGATAAAGACCTTTTCGTTTCCAATGGCATTAAAAGAGATTTTAGGAATGTAGATTATATCCATTTTAAGCAAAAAAAAGAACTTGAATATAAAAAGAAAATAGAAAAAGCACCTTCTTCATTAAGAGGACTGTTAGAAGCGCAAAGGGATGAGATTATTTTAAGACGAATGCCTTCAAGAATAAAGAATAATTATTTTTATGAAAATAATGGAGATTTATCGTTTGCAAAAAAAAATGGAGTATGGTGTCAAAATAAGTTAACGGCATCTAACGGTGCTGCTTATGCGGACTTAGATAATGACGGTGATTTAGAAATTATCACCAACAATATGGATAGTAAAGCTCATATCTACAAAAATAATGCAATGGAACAGGGTTTGGGTAATTTCTTAAAAGTAAACCTAAAAGGAGGAGAAAAAAACCCAAGAGGTATCGGAGCCAGAGTAGTTTTAGTCACAAATAAAGGCTCTCAAACTATAGAACAGTATTTTTCTAGAGGTTTTCAATCATCTACTAGCGATGATTTACATTTTGGATTAGGAAAACTACAGGAAGTAAAAACAGTAAAAATCTATTGGCCTGATAATAAGTTTCAACAAATAGAAAATGTATCAATTAACCAGAAAATTACGTTAAATCATGCGGATGCTTCCTCATCCTCTATTACATATAAAGACAGCGCAAAATCTAAAACCATTTTTAGAGATATTACAAAAGCAATAGGGCTTAATCATTTTATTAAGCAGAATGTATTTAATGATTATGAAAGAGAAAGTCTTTTGCCTCACAAAATGTCAGAAGATAAATTAGCGCTATGTGTAGGTGATGTTAATAATGATGGATTGGAAGATTTTTTTGTAGGCGGAGCTAGTAGTTACTCCGGAAGTATATTTATACAAAAAAAGGAAGGGAAATTTATTAAATCAAATATTAATTTATTTAATAAAGATAAAAAGTATGAAGATGTTGATGCAACATTTTTTGATGCGGACAATGATGGGGATTTAGATCTTTATGTTGTAAGCGGAGGGAATGAATTTGAAGAAAATTCTGAATATTACTCGGATAGGTTATATATCAATAGTAATGGGAGTTTTTCAAAAAGTGCAAATATATTACCAGAAGATTTAAACTTTAGCGGAGCAGTTGTTAGTCCATATGATTTTGATAGTGATGGTGATATAGATCTTTTTATTGGAGGAAGACAAACACCGGGACGATACCCGAATGCCGGAATGAGTTTATTGTTGAAAAATGAATCAACCACTACTGGTATAAAATATACCTTGGATGAAAATGAAGAACTGGAACATGTAGGTATGGTAACGGATGCTATATGGGAAGATATTAATTCTGATGATATAAAAGAGTTAATATTAGTTGGGGAGTGGATGCCACTTACCATCTTTAAAAATGTAAAAGGAAAACTTGTAAAGGATAAATCACAAACAAACATTGATGATAATACAGGTTGGTGGTTTAGTTTAGAATCAGGCGATTTTGATGACGATGGCGATGTCGATTTTGTAGCAGGTAATCTTGGATTAAATTCAAAATACCAAACCTCTGAAGAAAAACCATTTCAAGTTTTTGCAAAGGATTTTGATAAAACGGGAACAATTGATATAGTTCTTAGTTATAATCAAGAAGGAACAAACTATCCATTACGAGGTAGGGAATGTAGCTCTCAACAAATGCCATTTATAAAACAAAAATTTTCAAACTATCATGCATACGCCTCGGCGGATTTAGAGTCAGTTTACGGAAAGGAAAATATAAGTACAGCGCTGAATCTAAAAGCAACAAACTTTAGTTCTGGTTTTTTTGAAAATCAAGGGAATGGTATATTTGAGCCAAAGTCTTTAGGTAATGTCGCTCAAACAACTACAGTAAGGAGTCTAGTTTCACATGATTTTAATAAAGACGGAGATTTAGACTTATTGCTTTTAGGAAACTTGTATGGTTTTGAGGTAGAAACACCAAGGCAAGATGCGGGCTATGGGTTGTATTTAGAAGGAGGTAATAACAAATTTAGTAAAGCTATAGACAATCAACCTTTTATTGATGGAGAAGTAGTTAATGCGAAAAAAATAATGTTAGAAGGAAGAAAACTTGGCATTTTAGTATTAAAGAACAATAATAACCTCCAGCTAATAAGTGTTGAATAACGGCAGTATATTTTATAGTGAGAATTTACAAGATGTTTTAGTATTTTTTCATTCTTTAATTTAAATTTTATAAATGGGCAATATCGATATTATAGTTATTTTAGTGTTTACAGCACTGGTTTTTATCTGTGGCATGAGTTTCTCTAAATCCGGCAAAAACATGAAATCATTTTTTGCGGCTGGTGGAGCCTTACCCTGGTGGATGAGTGGCCTTTCTTTATTTATGAGTTTCTTTTCTGCAGGAACATTTGTAGTTTGGGGTTCAATAGCATATACTAGTGGTTGGGTAGCAGTTAGTATTCAATGGACCATGTGCATTGCAGGAGTTATCATAGGGTTCTTTATTGCTCCTAAATGGCAAAAAACTAAGGCTTTAACAGCTGCGGAATTCATTGCAGATAGATTGGGAGGATCCATTCAAAAAATATATACTTATCTATTTTTGTTCATATCAATTTTTACAACGGGAGCATTTTTATACCCAGTAGCAAAAATTGTTGAAGTGTCAACAGGTATTCCCATCACAACTAGTATTATTGTTTTAGGGGTTCTCATACTTATTTATACTGCAGTAGGAGGTTTGTGGGCTGTTATTGTGACTGATGTTTTGCAGTTTATTGTGCTTACAGCAGCGGTATTGATTGTTTTACCTCTCTCTTTTGATAAAATTGGAGGTATTAATAATTTTATAGCTAATGCACCTGAACATTTTTTTGAATTTACCAACTCTGAATACTCAGGAGTTTTTATGGTAGCTTTTGGGTTATATAATTTATTTTTTATTGCAGGAAATTGGGCTTATATACAAAGGTATACAAGTGTTGCTACACCAAAGGACGCTAAAAAAGTAGGTTGGTTATTTGGAGCGCTTTATACAATTAGCCCTTTAGTATGGATGTTACCTCCTATGATATACAGGGTATTAAATCCTGACTTAGGAGATTTAGCAGATGAAGGAGCTTACCTTTTAATGTGTAAAGAAGTGTTACCTGTAGGTATGTTAGGGTTAATGTTAGGAGGAATGGTATTTGCAACATCCAGCTCTGTAAATACAACTTTAAATATTTCTGCTGGAGTTCTAGCCAATGATATTTATAAGAATATGTTTCCAAAAACTACCAACCAAGGTTTGGTAAGAGTGGGAAGAATAGCAACAGTATCTTTAGGGATTCTTACCATAATAATTGCATTATTAGTTCCATATTTTGGAGGTATTGTTGAGGTGGTTATGAGTGTAGCTGCATTAACAGGAGGAGCCATGTTTTTACCTCCACTATGGGGATTATTTTCAAAACATCAAACAGGGAAATCCGTATTGGCAGTTACTGTTATTTCTTTAGCTATTAATGCCTTTTTCAAATTTTTAGCTCCAGATTCAATAGGTATTACGCTAGATCGTGCTATGGAAATGGTTGTCGGTATGGGAATTCCAATTGTACTAATGGGTATTTTAGAATTGTACTTTATTCAATCTAAAAGTGATACATCTCAATACACCAAATATTTAGCAATTGCTAGCTCTAAAGAAACAGCTAATGATAAAGAAGAGGAAGCTAATAACAATAAGAAAGGTATTAGGGTAATAGGCGTTGGAGTAGCTTCAACAGGAATATTAATAATCATTCTGTCATTTATGGCAGATTCTGCAAAATTGTTAGTTGGAGGAATGGGAACAGCTATTTTGCTTTTAGGATTGTTCATTATAAAAAAATCTAAATAATTTAAGATAATAATTTGTGTTTTAATGATTGTAGAAACATTTAATAAAGAGAAACGTAACAGTAAAACCATAGAGTTAGTTTGTGATTTAGGGATTACTGGTGGAGGAACAGCAGGAGTTTGTGCTGCTATAACAGCTGCAAGAAAAGGAATTAAAGTAGTACTAATTCAAGATAGACCTGTATTAGGAGGTAATGCATCATCAGAAGTAAGGTTATGGATATTAGGTGCAACCTCACATATGGGGAATAACAATCGTTGGTCTAGGGAAGGTGGCGTGATTAATGAAATTTTGGTAGAGAATTTATACCGTAACCCAGAAGGTAATGCTGTTATTTTTGATACTGTTTTACTTGAAAAAGTGTTGAACGAAGAAAATATTACGTTGCTTCTAAACACAAGTGTTTATGACGTAACTAAGTCTGGTGATACTAAAATAGAATCGTTAAAAGCCTTCAACTCTCAGAATTCAACAGAATATATTGTAAAAGCGCCATTATTTTGTGATGCTTCAGGAGATGGTATTGTAGCATTTAAAGCTGGAGCATCATTTAGAATGGGAGCAGAATCCAAAGAAGAATTTGGAGAGTTATTTGCTCCCGATAAGTCTTATGGGGAACTCTTAGGGCATTCTATGTATTTCTATAGCAAAGAAACAAGCAAGCCAGTAAAATATATTCCACCATCTTATGCTTTAAAAGATATAACAACCATTCCCAGATACAAGGCTATTGGAAAAGATGACAAGGGGTGTAGGTTTTGGTGGTTTGAATATGGAGGACGCCATGATACCATTCATGATACCGAAGACATTAAATACGAACTATGGAAAGTTATTTATGGGGTTTGGGATTATATTAAAAATTCGGGCGATTTTGAAGGTGTAGAAAACATGACTTTAGAATGGGTAGCAACTGTTCCAGGAAAGCGAGAAAGTCGTCGTTTTGAAGGTTTGTATATGATGAAACAACAAGACATTATTGAACAAAAAAAGTTTGATGATGCTATTGCTTTTGGAGGTTGGGCTATAGATTTACATCCAGCCGATGGTGTGTATAGTGAACTTTCTGGTTGTACCCAATGGCACTCAAAAGGAATTTATGATATTCCTTACCGCTCATTTGTAAGTAAAGATATTGATAACCTGTTTTTAGCGGGAAGAATTATAAGTGCAACTCATGTAGCATTTGGCTCAACACGAGTTATGGCAACTACAGGATTCTGTGCGCAAGCCGTTGGAATGGCTGCAGTTATGTGTTTAGAAAATAACATCAATCCAGCAGAAATTTTAGAAAACGGACATATAAAAAGACTTCAAAATGAACTGAATGTTATTGGACAAAGTATTCTTAACATACCTATTCAGGAAGAATCAAATCTTTTTAATTCGGCTAAAGTTGAAGCCACTTCAAATTTAGTATTGTCAGAAATTCCATTTAATGGAGATTGGTTCCAATTGAATATTTCAGCAGCGCAAATGTTACCTTTAAAAGAGGATGAAAAATATAGTTTTAAAGTTTTGGCTAAAGCTGAAGAAACCACATCTTTAATAGTGGAATTAAGAACTTCAGAAAAAGTAGAAAATTATACTCCAGAAATCATTCTAGAAACTCAGGAATTTAAACTGAAAGAAGGAGAGCAAACTGTAGAAATTAATTTTTCAAAAGAGTTCCCTAAGGAGCAGTATGGTTTTGTAACCTTTCTTTCTAACGAAAAAGTAAAGTTAAAAACTAGCAATCAACGCTATACAGGTGTAATGTCTGTGTTTAATGGTGTAAACAAAGCTGTTTCTAATAATGGTAAACAGGTGCCACCAGCTAATATTGGTGTTGATACTTTTGAATTTTGGACGCCACATCGCAGACCAAACGGAGAAAATATAGCCATGATCATTACCCCTGAAATTGAAAGTTTTAACTGCAAAAATTTAGGTAATGGATTTGTAAGACCCAATAAAACAGTTAATGCTTGGGTTGCCGATTTAAATGATGAAAACCCTACACTTAAAGTAATATGGGATGAGGAAAAAAACATTTCAGAAATTAAGTTGTTTTTAGATCCTGATTATGATCACCCTATGGAATCAACATTAATGGGACATCCTGAAGACGTGGTACCTTTCTGTATTCGTAATTATGTGATAAAAGATTTAGAGGGTGAAGTACTTCATAAAGTAGAAAGCAATTACCAAACCATTGATATATTCAAGCCTGAAAAGCCCTTGAATTTAAAAGGTTTTATAGTTGAAGCTGAACATCCATCAGAAGATGTCCCAGCTGCAATTTTTGAAATTTTATGCCAATGATGTAATGAGATGAGTTGTGTTGTACAAATGCTTGAATTAAAAAAGACATTACTTAACATAAAGTAAACAGATTAAAGCGTGAATAATATAAAATATTTCGTCATCGTAATTAGTGTATTGATGGTTAATATTACAGATGCACAAGAAAATTATGGAGAATTAATTTTTGTTGATGATTTTGAAAGAGTAGAATCGCAAGAGCTTAAGGATGAACCTGGTAATAATTGGACGACTAGTAGCAATAAAACGGCGCAAGGACATAAGCAAGTCGATTTAGTAGACGGCACATTGCATATATGGATGCATGAATCTGCAAATCATGCAACAGCCGTAAGGCATGAGCTTGGTTTTAAAGATGGTTCGGTTGGGTTGAAATTTTTACTTACTTCTGACCAAGATGAATTAAAGTTGAATTTTGCAGACCTTTCTTTAAAAACGGTTTGGGCAGGACACCTTTTTGATGTTGTGGTTCGAACAAATGAAATCATTTTTGAAGACAAGAAAACAGGGGATATGAATCTAAAAATACGTAAATCTATATTAGAAAAAAGTCTAACTAAAACCCAAAAAGAATCACTTAAATCAAAAACACATAAAACCCCGTACGCATTAGAAATTAACAAATGGCACGAACTATTAGTTCACATCAATAAAAGCAAAGTTGAGGTTGAGATTGGAGGAACTAAAGTGGGTGAGTTTATGTCAGAAGGGTTTAATCATAATAATAAAGCACTTCTAAGGCTACTGGTGCCAAATCAAGTATATATAGATGATGTTAAATTTTGGAGTAGAAAATGAGAAGTATAGCCTATAAAATATGTTATGCTTTATTACTCGGTTTTGTATTTAATATTAGCCTAGGTTCACAGGTGTCTGACGAGTTCACTTTAGACGTTACCTGGAAATTCAAGCTGCCATTTTTGAAATATTATGTAGCTAACAAGTTTTAAAGGAACATGAAACTATCCAAAATGAATAATATGAATTTTAAATTTATAACCAACATTCTTTCTATTGCTTTTGTACTTATCCTACTTGTTTCATGTTCCTCAAAAAAAGAGCCAATATTTATTATTAATGGTGCTCTTAAAGTTAATATCATTACCCTTGACAATAAGCAACTGGCTTATACTATTTCAAAAGAAAAACAAATAGTACTAGACACTTCCTTACTTGGTATTGTAGTAAACAATCGCTCTTTAGGAAGTACTTCAGAAATAATTAAGCAAGAAACAACTACAGTCTCTACTAGTTTTCCATTATTAGGAATAAAGAACAAGGCTACTTATAATGCAAATCATACAAGTTTCACCTTAAAAGAAAAAGATGGATTTATATGGAATATTGAATTTCAGATATCTCCAGAAGGTGCTGCGTATCGTTATATAGTTCCTGGAGAGGGGAAACAAAAAGTAAACGCGGAAATATCCTCTTTTAAACTTCCTAATAAAACAAAGGTGTGGTACTTTGAAAGGGATAGCGATTGGAAATTAAAATCGCATGCAGGGGAATGGTTGTCTGCAGATATTTCTGCAATGCCAACCGTATCTAAAATGGGCCCCATACAAGGCCTAACTTTAACTTGCGAATTACCTAATGGAGGATATGCTCTTATAGCGGAATCTGCCCTTTTTAATTATAGTGGCTTACGTCTAAAAGCAATAGGAAATAATACTTTCAAGGCAAATTTCACAGAAGAAAATGGCTTCATAGTAGAAAACAAAGTAACATCTGCTTGGCGCTGTATTTTATTAGCCGATGATTTAAACGCTTTAGTTAACAATACTACGGTTGCAGCTTTAAACCCTGCTCCAGACCCAAACATATTTACGAACACGGATTGGATAAAACCAGGAAAATCGGTTTGGCATTGGTGGTCTGGAAAAAATGTGAATTACAAGGAGGAAAAAGAAATGGTTATGGATGCCCATGCCCTTAATTTTGAATACTCCATGGTTGATGAAGGCTGGGAAAGATGGGATAACAACTGGCAAAGTGTAAAAGAATTATGCGACTTTGCAAAAACAAAAGACGTTGGTATTTTTCTTTGGAAACACTCTAAAGAAATAAACTTTCCGGATAATGATTATGCTGTTATGCGTCATTTTTTAGATAGTGTAAAGCTCACTGGTGCTGTTGGAATAAAAGTGGATTTTATGAATGGACAAAGCAAAGGTTTAATTGCTTTTGATGAAGCTCTTTTAAAGAACGCTGCAGAACGTCAACTAATGGTTAATTTTCATGGCTGCCAACAAAGTTCAGGGGAATATAGAACCTACCCCAATGAAGTAACTCGTGAAGGGATTCGTGGTTTAGAAGTAAATCATATGAAAGAAGGTCCATTACCTGCAACACACAACGCAGCCTTACCATTTACTAGATACGTAACTGGCCATGCGGATTATACTCCAATAGGTTTTACAGAACCTGGAGAAACTACATGGGCTCACCAATTAGGAACTTTAGTTGCATTTTATTCCCCGTTTAATTGTATTGCTGAGAACACGCAGTTTTTATTAACTAACAAATCGGTACAACCAGCGCTAGATTTTATTAAAGAAGTGCCTTCCGTCTGGGACGAAACGTTAGTATTACCACAAAGTAAAATAGGAGAATTAGCTGCTATTGCTCGAAGAGATAAGCAAAATTGGTATGTTGGTGTATTACATGCAAGAGAGCAAGAGCAGTTAAGTATAGATTGTAGTTTTCTAGAAGATGGAGAATACACGGCTACTATTTTCACAGATGATATAAATGCTAAAAGAATTCATCTAGAAGGATTAAATAAAGAAGCAAACTTAAGACAATGGAACACTGCCCTACCATTTAAAAAAGAAATACAAGTAGTTAATAAAGATTCTAAAATAGAGCTAACCTTAGCTTCTAAAGGAGGAGCTGCAATTCAGTTTAAAAGAAACTAGATAATGAAAAGATCATACATCGACATATTATCTATAAACTTAGTTTCCCTACAATCCTGTGAAGAAAAGTCAAAAAAAACATTTAATTCAGAAGAAACAAAAAGCAATAATACTAGTAAAATATTATAAAATGCAAATACTAAAAAAAATACTCCTTGGACTTAGTCTAGTATTCGCTTTTAGTTGCTCTGAAACTAAAAAAGAGGGTGAACCAAAAGAACGCCCCAATATTGTTTGGATAATGCTAGAAGACTGGAGTCCTGATTTAGGTTGTTATGGTACTAAAGGAATAGAAACTCCTGTAACCGACAAACTAGCTTCTGAAGGTATAAAATATACCAATGCATTTTGTACCGCGCCAGTATGCTCAGCTTCAAGGTCTGCGATGATGACAGGGTTTCATCAAGATTATATTGGTTCTGAAGAACATCGCTTAAAACAGAAAGAAAAAGAACCTTTACCATATGGTATAAAACCTATGCCATTATTATTAAAAGAAGCTGGGTATTACACTGCATTAATGGCTTCTAATAAAACAGACTGCAACTTTGAAGCAGATTTAGGTTTTATGGGCAATGACTGGAAAAACAGAAAAAAAAACCAACCTTTCTTTGCTCAAATTACATTGCAAGGAACACATAGAAAATGGGAAAGAGACTCCATTAACCCAATAGATCCGAAAAATATAGAATTACCTCCTTACTATGCAGATACTCCTTTTGCTAGACGCGATTGGGCTAACGGCTTAGAGCAAATGCAAATTTGTGATAGAGAAATTGGAGATATACTTACTCGTTTAGATAAAGAAAAACTAACTGATAATACCCTTGTGTTTTTAATAGGTGATAACGGAAGGTGTCATATAAGAGGAAAACAATTTTTGTATGACCCGGGATTACAAGTCCCATTGATTATAAAATGGCCTGGCAAAATAAAACCAAACCAGATAAACGAAAACTTAGTACAGACTATAGATATTACGGCAACTATAATAGAAGTTGCTGGGGTTACACCACCACAAGAATTACACGGAAAAAATTTATTTAAAGAAGAAGCTAATAACAGAGAATACATTTTTGCTGCTCGTAGTCGTATGGGTTCTACACATGATGCCATGCGAACAATTAGATCTAAAAAGTATAAGCTAATTCATAACCTAATGCCAGAAAGGGCGTGGCTACAATACAGTGGTTACAAAGAAGATATGTATCCTATGCTTGCTGAAATGAATATACTTAATATGGAAGGAAAACTAAATGATATACAAGCCAAATTCTTTGCTCCAACAAAACCAGAATTTGAATTATTTGATATAATAAATGATCCATACGAGATAAACAATTTAGCAAATGATAAAAAATACGCTCCTATAAAAGAAAAAATGCTCGCCTCTTTAAATGAATGGAGAATAGAAATAAAAGATAAAGGAGTTACCCCAGAATTTAAAGCAGGGGGAGCTTCTTCTAAATACCCAACACGCACTTTAGAAGAATGGCAAAAAAGATATGAATTATGGAAATCTTGGGTTTTTAGGTCCCCTACAGAAAAGATGAATCATCCATTTGTAAAAAAACATTACTAAAGAATTATGTTCAAAAAAAGCAGAAAAAAAACGGCAATTAATTTCCTTAATAGCATTATAGGAATATTTTTACTTGGATGCATTTCTCCTGTCTTTTCGCAAAACAACCTTGCTACAACAGGTACTACACACTCTAATAATATTGAAAACAAGTTAGACTCAAAATATGTAAACGATGGTAACTTAGAAACTTCTTGGATTAGCAATTCTGGGGATAAAGAAAAATGGGTTAGTATAGAACTACCAGGAAATACCGAGGTGACAGAAATTAAAATTCAACTAGATTACACTTCCTCTAAAGCCCCTATTTCTTTTGCACTACAAACTTATATGAATGGGCGTTGGAGAGAATTTGTTAAACGTAAGTTTAATGATAATGAATTGGTTAGTGTTAAGCTAAAAAAACCAATGCTTACAGACCATATACGTTTCACTGTAAATTCTTCGGATAAAATTATGGTTAAAGAGTTTGAAATTTATGGCATTGCCTACAAAGCAGATTTAACCGAGCTCAAAGAAATATTAATAAACCAAAGTGGATATAATTTACAGCAACCCAAACGGTTTACTGCTCCTAAACTAGAAGACAATACCTCTTTTGTCATAAAAAACGCAACAACAAAAGAAGTAGTGCATAAAGGAACAATTAAAAACCATATTGGTGATTTCACCTTCTTTAACCCTAGCTCTAAAGATGAATATGTTATCATTGCTAATGAATTTGAATCGTACCCTTTTAGAATTGGGCCATATTGGTTAGAGCGTGTATCTTACCAAAATGCCATTGATTTTATGACTGGTGCAAGACATTATGTTGGTACTACTAAAAAAATTAGCAAACTATCTTGGGCTTGGAGAGATGGCGATTTTTTTAATTGGGCGTTGCAAGGTTTAATTGCACAATATTTATCAAACCCAGAGGCATATAAAAGTTTAGAAAAGAGAATTAAATATGTAGATAATTCTTCTTACCCAAAGGAATACAAAGGATTTTGGGGAGCCTTAAAACCGTATAAAAAAGATGCTCCAGACATTGTAAAACTAATCCACTGGGATGTAGATGTAAAAATATCTCAAGCATTAGAACACGAACATCAAAAAGCAGAATTAGCACATTTCTTGTACGCTTATCCATATTTAAAAGAATGGCTACCTCAACAGAATTTTGATATAGTTTACAACTATCTTATTAATGTTTGGGACAAAGAAGAAGTTAGAGCAACCTCAACAACCAAATATGATAAAAGTGAAGGGCACAACCTGTTAACCCTAAAAACTAAAATGGGAACCAATAAAGGAGAATTACCTCCTGGTCATTCTATTATTCCTAATTTAATGATGTATGAGGTTGTAAAAAGAAAATCTCCAAAAGACGCTCAAAAATATTTTGATGCAGCCTTTACACAAATGCAATGGATGATTACCAATTTAGACTGGAAAGATCCAATTACCACAAAAGGGCAGCGCATGTCAGAGCATATTACAATGCGAGCTTTTGCATATTTCTACAACCAATACCCAGATAAAGCTCCAAAAGGACTTCAAGAAAAAGTAACGCAGTGGGCAAAAGTAATGCTTAGCCGCTCTAATAATATGTGGGACTTTAGAAAATATACCGATAACAAAGAGTGGGCACCTATTGGTTGGAACGAAACAGGAAATGTTTTAGGGTTTCCTGCTGCTGCTTTAGCCGCTAAAAGTGTTATTCTAGACTCTATTCTAAAAAAAGAACTAAATAAAATTGCATGGTCTCATATAGATAACTCTTTTGGTAGAAACCCTACAGGAAGGCACTTTTCTTATGATGGCCCAAGAGAGATTGAAGGTGTAGATTTAGGATGGTACAATGGTCATGAAGGAGGAATAGGTCTCCTTGCTCCTGTTCCTTTTGTTTTTGACGGCTCTCCAAAGGCAGAGCACTACCCTAACCATCCGGAACTTGGAAATATTGGTTGGACAGAAGGCTGGGTACAATTTAACACTGCCTTTAATACTAGTTTAGCCTATTTAGCAAATGATAATACTACTATAGAATTTATCAAAACGGCATCAAACAAAATAAAATTACAGCTTCAAGCGCCAATCAATTTTAACGAAGAAAAACAGGATAGTGTTCGCTTAAAATTACAAACATCCAAAGGGCAAACATTTTATATAAAATGTACGGAAGAAGGTCCTTTTTCCAAATATTTAACTGCGGATATTACTTTAAAAGGTAATAAGTTAATTTTTCAAAATCAGACTATAAAGTTAAAAAAAAGAGAAACTATTACGGCTAGTTATGGGCTGGGATACTTTAAAAAGGAAGCAAAATTTAGCAGAGAATAGTTATGAGTATTAAACAGTTTTACACTGAAAAAATACCTTGCATAAACTTAATTTTTGTGCTTCTTATTGCACTGAACTATACCTCTAAAAAAACTAAAACAAACCAAAATGAAAGTGCTATTTCTTTAAATGATGAAAACGATATCTATTTCAATATAAAGAGGGGTATTAATACTAAAAAAGCAATCGGTCTTAAATTATAAAAGTTAACCAATGAATAAAATAAATATACATCTTGTTATCATGTTGTTTTCAGTGTTATCGTCATTGTATGCACAGAATTCAGAAAAGAATCAGAAATCCATTTTAGAAAATTATGAGCAAGTAGATTTGAGTAATTGGAAACTAATATGGCAAGACGAATTTGATTATTCGGATAAAGAATTAGATAAAAAATGGATTTCGCAAAATGGCCCAACAGAACACGTTTTGGTAGCCTGCAGTCGTTGGAGAGAAAATGCTGTTGTACAAAATGGTATTCTGGAACTTGTTGTAAAAAAAGAAACAAGAGGAGGGCAGGATTGGACGGCAGGTAATGTTTGGACAAAGAAAACATTTGGTTATGGATACTTTGAGGCTAGGTATAAGTATGCAGCTGCACCCGCAACTAATAACTCCTTTTGGTTATGGCCCAAATTTAAACTAGCTAAAGGAGAAAAGGCTTGTGAAGTCGATATTAATGAAGGGCACTTTCCAAGTATCATAAATACAAATGTACATAACTGGACAGATTTTGATACAGCTCCTAGTGGAAGAAAAACACATTCGAGTAATCAGCTACATCATACACTCACCGCAGAGCCATTACATGAAATAGAGTTGAAAGAAGTAGTAAAAGCCAAAAAAATTAGACTCATTTCATCAACACCCAAATCAATTCAAATAAGCGAATTACGCATTTTTGGAACATCAATTAAGAACTTTCCAAATAGCAATAAGCCATTACCAGAACATATCAAAAATTTAGTGGCTAGTAATGATGTTACCATTACAACAAACGGAAATAATTCCAATGCTTTAAAATCAGAACCAGGTTTTGTAGCAGATAATCGTTTAGATACCAGATGGGTATCGAGAAACTCTGGAGATAAGTGGATAGAATTTGAATGGGATGCAGATAAAGAAATAAAAAGCATTCAGTTTATAAATGGTTGGCTGCAAAATGATGGCATGTCAAGAAACCTTATAACAGATTATAAAATACAAGTGTTCGAAAATAACATTTGGAAAACAATTCATGAGTACAATTTATCTGAAACATCAAACTTCGGAGAAGAATATCACACATATGGCTTAGAGTGGGATGAAGATTATTTTAAATTCTATTTTGATGGTAAGCTATATTATACAATGCGCAATGCGGTTTGTTTTAGCGAAACTAATATCTTGTTTAGTTTGGCAATTTTAAAAAACAATTATTCTGGCCCTATTACAGATGATTTAGATGGAAAAAGTATGAAAATAGACTACGTTAGATATTATAATCGAAAAAGTGGAACAACAAACTAAATACGAATGAAAATTATGCGTAAACTTTCGTTATCACTTCTTTTAGTAACTGTATTAATAGCTTGTTCTGATAAAAAGAACAAAAAAGAAGTGTTGAATACTATAAAAGAAGAAGTTATAGACTATCAAATTGAATTGGGTAAAGTAGCTCCTGAATCCGTTTTTGCAAATGATTCTTTAAGTATTTGGGGAGGTTCTCTAGTTAAAGGGGAAGATGATAAGTACCATATGTTTTATTCCGTTTGGCCCAAAAAACTGGGTTGGGAATGGGTTAATTATTCCATTATTTCACACGCTGTTTCAGATTCGCCATTTGGACCTTTTGAACATAAAAAAGATGTTTTACCAGACCGAGGTCCAGAATTTTGGGATGGTTCTACAACGCATAACCCAACAGTACACAAATTTAACGACAAATATTACCTGTATTATATGGGAAATTTTGGCGATAAGAAAATTGTGAGTACACCAGGGAAAGCTAAAATAAACTGGGAGCATAGAAATAATCAGCGTATTGGGGTTGCTATAGCAGATAACCCCAACGGACCATGGAAACGTTTTGATAAACCTGTACTAGATATTACTGTAAATGATTCGCTTGCTCATGATGCATTAATGACCTCTAATCCATCTGTATGTCAAATGGCAGATGGTAAAATATTAATGGTTTATAAAGCCGTTGGAAAAAAGTTTAAACTACCTGCTGGTGGTCCCGTTGTGCATATGGTAGCCATAGCAGATTCGCCAACTGGTCCATTTAAAAAATATCCAGAGCCAATATTCACCTTTGAAGGTGAGACGTTTCCTGCGGAAGATCCATACATCTGGTATCAAGATGGCAAATATAGAGCAATAGTAAAGCGAATGAATCACGAAGGGAAAACAAGGGTGTTTTCATTGGTGCATTATGATTCTGAAGATGGCATACATTGGGAACAAGGTAAATATTTTGATGTTTCTGATAGAACAGTAATGTTTACGGATGGTAGGAAAATTAAATTTGACCATCTAGAACGCCCGCAAGTATTTATGGAGGGTGGTGAGCCAGTAGCACTTTTGTGCGCAGCAGATTCTATAGATGTGAATAATATTCGTCATTCATTTAATATCCAAATACCATTGAAAATTACTAAATATAAAAACTAAGAACATGAAAAAAATAGTCTGTTTATTCATTTTTGTAGTGGCACTGTACAGCTGTAGTAAAGAGGTGCAACCACAAGAACTAAAACCAGTTTCATTGAATGGTAACTGGCAATTTTTAGCTTCAAATTCAATTAATGAAGAGGAGCTTTTTAAAGCATCGTATAACCAATGGGATACCTTGCAAGTGCCAGGGAATTGGGATACCCGTGAGCGTTATTCAGAATATGTTGGAAAAGGATACTATCAAAAAACATTCAGTCTACCAAAAAACTGGAAAGCTAAACAAGTGAGATTAAAATTTGATGCTGTTTATGAAACTACTAAAGTTTGGTTAAATGGAGAATTATTGGGAGACCATATTGGGGGCTACACACCATTTGAGTTTAATATTACCGATAAAGTTGATTTTAATAAAGAAAACTCTGTTGTAGTTATGGCAGACAACACCTATAAACGTGGTGCTTGGTGGGCATGGGGAGGTATTAGTAGAGATGTAACTCTGATGGCTAATGATGATGTAAGATTAGTTTATCAACATATTACTTCGGTTCCAGATTTTGAAAAACAAACCGTAGATTTTACAATTAAATATAAAGTTGAAAATAATGGAAGTACATCTGCTTCTGCTAAAATATATGCTGAGATAGAAGGGATTCATAAAGATTCTCTGTCTTTAACCGTTGAAAAAGAATCAACAGCTGTCTCGTATTTAAAATTTAAAAAACCGCTTTCAGATATAGAATTATGGCATTTTAATGCACCTAATCTTTATCAATTGAATAGTACAATTTCTATTCATACGAATGAAGTTGATACAGCTTCAGATAAATTCGGAATTAGAAAATTTGAAGTTCGCGGAGAGCAATTCTTTCTAAATAATGAGGCTGTAAGAATGAATGGCATTAATCGTGTGCACGACCATCCAGTTTATGGCAATACAGAACCAGATGAATTGGTGTTAAAAGACATGTTAGATATTAAATCATTAGGCTGTAATTTTTCACGCTTAATGCATGCACCTCTCTCAAAAAACTTACTAAAAGTGTGTGATAGTATTGGCTTTTTATTAGTAGAAGAAATTCCCGTTTGGGGAGATGATGACCCACAAACGTTTCCTGATAACCCTCTAACTAAAAAATGGATGAAAGAAATGATAGAACGTGATTATAATCACCCATCTGTGGTTGCTTGGAGCGTGGGTAATGAGTTACGAGAGAATGATTCCATTGCAGCAACATGGCCAGAAAAAAAGATGACCAAAAATCAATACGATTATGCAAATTCCATGTTAGATTATGTTAAAGAATTAGACCCATCAAGATTAAAAACATACGTTACTATTACCACGTACAGAAAAGGAGAAATAGGAAGCGAACCCTATGAAAAAGTAGATTTTATATCAATGAATTCGTATGGTAGTGCAGTAGAACTTACTAAAATAACGCATGATAAATTTCCTGGAAAGCCAATTTTTATCTCTGAAATTGGTATTGGGCAAATTGGACCTGCACCCAAAGGAAAACTACAAGATGAGCTTGTTGGATATTTAAAAAAGCTTAAAGATTTACCATATGTAACAGGCATATCGCTTTGGAGCTACAATGATTATCGTAGTAACTATCGTGGTACACCAGAATCTGGATTTAGAGAATGGGGTATTGTTGATGAAAAAAGAAATAAAAAAGAAGCATATGAGCAGCTAAAAGAAATATATGATTATTGGAGTATAAGAGAATTACCTGAAAATAGTAAATAATTAAAGGCGAAAAGCCGCAGTTTAACAAAATCAAAATAAACCAAGGTTGTTCTACAACCTTGGTAAATTATAATTAAATAAAATTTAAAATCTTTTGGAAAAAAAAGCAGAATTAACAGGAATTTTACCGGTGATACCTACACCTTTTAATGAAGACATGTCTATAGACAAAGCTTCTATAAAAAAAGTCACTTCATTTTGCATTGAGTCTGGTGCCAGTGCCTTAGTATTTCCCGGTGTTGCGAGTGAATACGATTTTCTGAGTTCAGCAGAACGATTAGAGTTGTTAGAAGCAATATATGAAGTCAATCAGGGTAAATTGCCTATAATTTGCGGAGGCGGAAAAGGTAGCGCAGAAGAAATAGGAGAAAACATCCTAAAATCAGAAAAGTTTGGAGTACATGCCGTTATGGTACTCATTCCAAAACAGTTTAAAGAAGATATTGAAGGAGCAACCAATTTTATGAAAACGGTATCTGAAATAGCACCAAATGTTGATGTAATTCTTCAAAATGCGCCATTTCCAATTGGAGCAGGTTTAGATCCTGAATCAATCTGTGAGATTGCAAAAGCTGTAAAGCAAATAAAATATGTTAAGGAAGAAACCCTTCCCTCTGGAAACAAAATAACAAATCTAATAAAGAACGCACCCTCACATTTAATAGGTGTTATTGGCGGCGGCGGCGCTAGGTATGTTATCGATGAGATGAATAGAGGAACAGTAGCGGCAATGCCGGCTGCAGAAATTACAGACCTTCATGTTGCCATGTGGAATGCTCACAAATCTGGAGATATAGCCTTGGCACGAACAATTTATAAAGATACTTTGCCCTTACTAATAATTCAAGCCGTTTATAGAATGCGTTTAACCAAATACGTATTGACTTTGCGTGGAGTATTTAAAAATTCGGTGGTGAAAGCACCTCTTCCAGAACTAGACGCGCAAGATAAAGAAGAACTTAAGTATCAGTTAGAGAGTTTATCTAAATATTTAAAAACGGCAACAACGGTATGAGCAAAGTAAAAAAGGTAGAAGCTTTTACATTAACGATACCAAGAGACAAGCCTTACTTGGGAGATGCTAAAAAAGGAGAAGAAGCAAATGAAAAAGGCTATTTTGTTCGTAGTGGTAATAAAACAGTATACGCTACTGTAGATAGAACGGTTATAGTAAGAATAGAAACGGACTCTGGTATTGTTGGTTGGGGAGAAACGTATGGTCTTATTGCTCCAGAAGCTACCATGGCGTTGATCAACGATTTTATGGCAGATTTTGTTGAGGGTAGAGACCCTTTTGATGTGTCTGTTATATATGAAGACATCTATAATATGATGCGCTTTCGAAAATATAGTGGCGGTTATTATCATGATGCGTTAGCAGCAATAGATATTGCACTTTGGGATATTTCAGGAAAAATGGCAGGACTACCAGTCGCTAAGCTATTAGGAGGTCAAAGAAGAAAAGAAATTCCGGCTTATGTTTCGGGTTTACCAGAATCAACATTAGAAAAAAGAGTAGAATTAGCAGTTTCATGGAAAGATAAAGGCTTTAACAGTTTTAAGTTTGCTACGCCACAAGCAGGTGAGGATTTAAGCAAAGAGATGGAAACTTTAAGAAACGCATTGGGAGTTTCTACTAAAATTGCTTGTGATATGCATTGGAATCAAACTTCAGCAGAAGCAATAGCAAAAATCATTCAGATGGAACCTTATAATCTATGGTTTGCAGAAGCTCCTACAGCTACCGAAGATATAAAAGGACTTTCCCACATAGCCCGCACCGTTAAAACTCCTATTGCTGTCGGGGAAGAATGGCGAACAGTATATGATGCAGAAGCTCGAATTAATGCGGAAGCTGTACATATTGTTCAACCAGAAATGGGACATGTTGGTATTACACAATTTATGAGAATAGGGCTAGCAGCTCAATTTCAAAATTTGAGTATAATACCTCACGCAACCATAGGTTCAGGTATATTTTTGGCTGCAAGTTTACAAGCTAGTTCTGCTTTAGAAGGTATAAAATCTCATGAGTATCAACATACTATATTTGATAGAAACCAACATTTAATAACTGAAGGCATAGGGGTAAAAAAAGGGATGTATAATATTACTGACAAACCTGGTTTGGGTATAGAACCTACTCCATATACAATTTCGCAATTAAAAAAATAACATGGAAAAAGTAGACTACATTGTAATTATATTATATGCTATTGGAATTGTTGCTGCAGGAATGATATTTTCTGGTAAAATGAAGAATTCTAAAGACATGTTTGCAGCTGGGGGTCAATCTCCTTGGTGGGTTTCGGGATTATCAGCTTTTATGACATGTTTTTCAGCAGGAACTTTTGTTATTTGGGGAGGAATTGCATATAAATACGGTATAGTTGCTGTAGTTATAAATATTTGTTATGGTGTAGCTGCGATGTTTGTAGGTAAATGGGTGGCAGGAAAGTGGCGAAAAGCAGGAGTTAATTCTGCTTCGGAATACTTACAAATTAGATATGGTTCATCTATAGTGCAATTTTACACTTGGTTAAAAGGGATAATGGTAATGTTTGTTACCGGTGGGTCTATTTACGCCTTATCTGTAATCGTTTCAGCATTAATGCCTCTACCAGAAGGACACTTATTGGTTGACCCAGCAACTGGATTTTTATCCATACCTATAACCTCTGTTATTATCTGTATTATCGTAATAATAATTGCTTTTTCAGGTGGCTTATGGGCTGTCTTAATGACCGATGTGTTACAATTTGTTATTTTAACGGTTTCCGTTGTATTTGTAATTCCTTTAATAATAACTAAAGCAGGTGGTATTGATAACTTTATAAATAATGCACCTTCTGGATTCTTTTCTCCTGTTACTAGTGAATATAGTTGGTGGTTTATGATAGGATGGGCAACAATTAACTTTGTATCCTTAGGGGGCGAATGGGCCTTCGTTCAAAGATACGTATGCGTGCCAAAATCCAAAGATGCCAAAAAAGTAGCATATTTAATTGGAGTATTATATTTAGTTAGTCCGCTTTTTTGGATGATTCCTCCATTAATTTATAGAACAATTGAGGCTAATGTTAATCCGGAACAAGCATATATTTTAGCCTGTAAAGAGGTTCTTCCATTAGGAATGATAGGATTAATGATTGCTGCAATGTCATCTGCAACTGCTAGTATGGCTACTACAAGATTAAATGTATTTGCAGGAGCGTTTACAGAATTTTACAAAAGAGTAGTACGTACTGTAAACGAAACCCAATTAGTATTTGTAGGAAGACTCATAACAATAGTATTAGGTCTAATAATTATAGCTGGAGCACTATTAATTCCTCAATATGGCTATACTTCTTTTATTATTGATATTAATACTCTTTTATACATTCCATTAGTCCTACCTACTATTTGGGGCTTGTTTTCCAAAAAAATTAAACTTTGGGGCGTATGGTTTACTACTGTATTTGGATTTGTGTCTGCTTACGTACTTAAATTTATGTTAGCCAATGAAGGCTATTTAACCAATGTTGATTTATTTAACCCATTAGTCGTATGGATCTCTGAAAATAGTCGTATTGCGGATATGGTTTCAGGAGTTATTGGTCCATTTACAATATTGTTACTATTCGAATTTTTTAGTAAAAAAGAAGACCCTAAATGGAAAGAAGTTATGGAGTTAAGACAAACGTTTGAAAAAGAAAAACCCCTTTCAGCATCGTTGATGCCTTTAAAGATGCTGTATATAACCATATCTATTATTGCTGTTGCTATAGCTTTATTAGCTTTAATAAATGTTGAGCATATGCAAATTATGTTTTCTTTTTCAATTGCCTTAGCAATAATTGCGTACTTAGCTTATAGATATTTAAAAAATGCTAAGAAAAAAATAAGAGTACAATAAAAAATATTAAAAATGAAATTAACACAAGAAATTCAAAGAATTACGATGCTATCTTTACTATTTATTCTCGCTATTTCCTGTTCAGAAAGTAAGCAGAAAACAGAACAAATAGCAGAAAAAAAAATGGAAGGTGTTTTTCCTTTTAAAATGCCAACAGAAAAGCCAAACATACCATTAAGTTCTTCATCCGACCGTATGTTCGATTATCCTACGCCTAGAGTACAGGATAATGAGCTTTTTTCTCAATTTAAATATACTCGTTTAAAAGGTTTCGATTATAGTAATGGCGATGGTACAGTTTCGCGTAGAGACCCATCACGACCAATTTTTGTAAACGGTAAATACTACGTATGGTATACAAAGCGCCATACTAAAGTACCACCTATAGGATGGAATCGTGCTGCTGAAGCTACAGATGAAATACCATCAACTGATTGGGATTTAGCAGATGTTTGGTATGCAACAAGCGAAGATGGAATTACTTGGGAGGAACAAGCTGTAGCCATTTCTAGACCAGAAAAGCCAAATTCTGGCTGGCGTTCTGTAGCTACGCCAGACATATTAGTATGGAAAGGAAAATACTATTTGTATTATCAAGCATTTGATGAGCCTAGTGGTTTAAAAGGAGATTTATGCCCGGTATCTGTTTCTTACGCAGATTCTCCAGATGGTCCTTGGACACATGGCGGAGATAAAGTAATTCCTTTTGGAAAAGAAAACGAATGGGACCATAAAGCTACACATGATCCACAGCCTATTGTTCACGACGGAAAAATTTATGTTTATTACAAAGCAGCCTATAACAAGTGGCCAGATAATAGAAAAAACTATGCTGTAGGCCATGGTTTAGCTATTGCAGATGATCCTTTAGGTCCTTATGAAAAACACCCGCTAAACCCAGTAATGCAATCTGGACATGAAACTACTTATTGGCCTTATAAAGGAGGAATAGCAACTTTAGCAATTAAAGATGGTAACGAGCGTGAAACCATACAGTATGCCGAAGACGGTGCTAATTTTGAAATAGCATCAAGTGTTTCTTTAACACCTACGGCAGCGGCACCATTTGTAGCAGATGCCTTTACAGATACAAAAGACGGTAGAGGATTTACTTGGGGCTTATCTCATTTTATAAATGCAGGAACTTCTAAAAAAAGCTACTCTATTATTGCTCGTTTTGATTGCGACTTAAGTTTAGATTATGACGAGCCTGCATATAAAAATACAGGAGTTTGGCATAAACCAGAAGTGTATTTTGCACAAGGAGTAGGTAGTATTAATAAACATCCAGAAGGAAGGACTATTAAGAAGAAATAGTAAGGAGAATGTTTTTGAAGTTGATTAGAACTAGATTTGGACGAAGATAAATTATACGAATCTTATCTTCGTCTTGATCTTTTAACATCTACAATATTGTATAACCCAATTAGGTCATCTAGATTAACGCTAAAATCTTCGTAGTAATCATTTAGACTATGAAGGGTAATTTCACCCTTTTCGGTATTGTGTTCAACAATACGTTTGGCAAGAATTCCTCGTTCGCGATGAATAATTACAAAATCCCATTTTTTAATGTGAAGTTTGTTTACCCAATGCTGTTTTTGCACTTCCCTACATAAAAGCAAATCGCCTTCAAAAAGACTTTCTCTTGGATTTTCATCAGACTCCATACTATCACCAGATACCTCAAAGGTTAAATAAGAGCCTTTGTATTCACGATCAACTTCCCAAGGTATTTTAGGTAAATCTTCTAAATATTCTTCATCTTCCCAACCAGATAAAAAACCAGCACGTGCTCTGTGTGAAACTAAAGGTACAAGCTTAAAACGCTCATAGTTAACCCATAATGCATCCACATTTTTAATGTCTGTAACAGGTTCTTTAGTTTGCTTTAGCATTTCTCCTTTACCTGTGAGAAGCCATTCAGCATCAATTTCGTCAAACGATTGTTGTATTATTCCTAATTTCTCAGGATCGGGTTTTTGTTTTCCTTTAATGTAATTAGAAGCAACCTGATGTGATAAGCCAGTAGCGTCAGCAAATTCGGAATATTTGCTAAAACCCTTATAATCAAATATTTGTTTTATTCTTTCTGAGATTGTAGAGTCCATATATCGATTTTATAAGAAATTTATCCAATATTTATTTGATTTATCAAACAATTGTTTTATATTTGTATTGTAATTGAAGCTAAAATACAAAAAACATTGTATTTAAGTAATTAAAATCAAACAAATATTAATATAAAACAACAAAAGTATGATGTAGCATAAAAATAAATGACCCAAAACGGTGGAAAGAGCATCGCCGTAAGGCTTCATAATCAGGGATTAGCGTAGGCTTTAAAGATGACTCAGTTTAAAATAAAATAATAAATAAAATAATAAATGAAGAAAATAATTTATACCATATTATTAATGGCGGGTAGTTACAGTTTTGCTCAAGGCTATCCTCAAATGGAAACCATGACTTTGGTTCCGCAAAATGCCCCAACAAACCCTATTGAAGGTCAAGTCTATTACGATATTGGACAAAAAGCCGTTTTTGTTTATAACGGAAGTGGTTGGGTGAATTCATTCGAAGACACTGATAATCAAACGGCTGCTGAGGTGGTATTTACACCTAGTGGCCCGATTAGCGCGGTTAATGTACAGGGAGCTATTGACGAATTGGGATTGGAAAAGGCAGCTGATGCTTCAGTAATTAAGAAAAGTACATCCAATATTATTAGTAGTGACATGTCTATCAGTAACGGAAGTGGTTTTGGAATTGATTTCGAACCCAATTCTAGTAGAATGACATTTAGTGCATCACAATTTGGAAGTAATACAAATTTAGAGCTTAAGCCTAATTCGTTGCAAGTCTATGGGTTGTCTAATGCTGAAATTGATGCCGTAGGAGACGGCTCGTTAATCACTAAAGGATATGCTGATGCTAATTACTCTGGAGATCAAACTGCAAGTGAGGTATCTTTTACGCCAAATGGTTCAATTGCAGCTACCACGGTGCAGGCAGCCATTGAGGAGGTAAGAGATGAAGCTTCTTTAATGGGGGTGTCAGGCTTGATAGTAAATGATATTGGGTCTTCGGATTTAATTATTACAGCAAATGAATTTGGAAAGTTTAATACTTCAAGCTCTACTATTACTTTAACAGTAGATAATTCTCAGCCTATTAATAGTAAAGCTGTTTTTCAGCCCATAGGAGGAAATACAATATATGTTGTGCCTGCAAGTGGTGTCACGTTTATTGGTACTGATATTGAAGAGGCATTTTCTGTTAGTGAAAATAATTTAGGGGGTATTTTTAAAATTGCAGATAACACTTATAGCGTATCTGGAAATGTGGAGGCTTATACTCCACCACCGAGCAATTTACTTGTTTTAAATGCATCCCACCCTACGGATGAAGCTAATTCAACTAATGGATGGGGAACTTATGGAGGAAGTATTGATTTAAGTGTTGATTCTGATTCCTATGTAGGGTCTTATGCTATAAAGGGGCAATTAAATGCAAACGCTTCTGTTCAGCGTATACATTATAATTTTTCCGGAGAAGTTGGTGGAGTCTATGAAGTTAGATTCAGAGCCAAAAAAGGGCAAGGGACAAATGTTTATATGAATTTATGGTCAGGTTGTACTGGAGGGCCTTCTGTTGTGCCTTTAACCTCTTCCTATTCAGAATATGTTTATACTATTACTGCAACAAGTGCAGATATGAGGTTTGATTTTTGGGTTCATACTTTTAGTGGATCGGGGAGTCTTGGAGATAACATTTTTGTTGATGATTTTACAATTTTAAAGCAGGATTAAAATGAAGACTATTATATGCTTTTTATTGTTTTTGCTTGCTGTAAGCATAAATGCTCAGACAAGATATGTAACTGTTTCAGGAAGTTCAGCAAATGATGGTTTAACAGAAAATACAGCCTGGTCGTTATCTCATGCCATTTCTTCTGCAACAGGCGGTATGATTATTAATGTTAAATCCGGTTTGTATTCAGGTAGTTATACCCAGTTGAACGATGGTTCGATTTCAAATCCTATAAAATTTGTTGGTTATGTGAATACACCAGGTGATATAGTAAGTAATAACGCATCAACGTTTCAACGCACAAAGATGTACAATGAGTTGCCTTCTGCTTTCATTATGCCATTGATTAGAGGGATTGATGAAAATTCAGGAACGGGATTAAAGGTGGATGGTGATTTTGTTTTTTTCGAAAACATTCAGGTTGAACGTTTCGCGTTGTCCATTATTTGGAATGGTGATAATGGAGGGTGTAAAAACTGTGTTACAAATCAAAATGGTGAACAGGACAACAACAACCTTCAAAATGGAAGAGGATTTCATTTGTACGGAAATAGCAATTTAATCGAAGACTGTTTTTTTCTTAATGCGAATGCTGAAATGTTCAACATTAAAGGAGGTAGTAACAATGTCGTTAAAAATTCAGTAGCATGGTCTGATAATGTTCTTAATCCAGGTGGATATTATTTTGCAATTACGGGACTAGATGGAAGTAATCCAATTAAATATGGGGAGAGTAATGTTTTTGAGAACTGTACGGTTTTTAGAAGACCGGAGGCAGATTTACATCGTGGTCATGGATTCGTGCTAAAAGATGCAGCTCGAAATAATATTGTAAGAGATTCGGAAACGTTTAATACGGGGATAGAGGTTAATTTTTCTGGTGTTTTCGATAATATTTTTGAAAATATTAATGTGTATGGCCATTTTTCAGAGGATTCGAGCGAATTTTCTTCCAATATTAGAGTACTTAACGGGGCTCATAATAATATCTTTAGGAATATTTATATTGAAGATAGTCGATATCCGTTTAATTTTCATGACTTTGATGACGGATATGCCAATTCTAATGGAGATAGAGACGAAGCGCAGGGAGGTAATAATAACAGTTTCGTAAATATTATAGGGAACAGGTTTGATAGCGTTATTAGTTTCTCGTCAGAGGTTGATGGAAACTCTCTTTATAGTTGGGATAACACGTTTTATAATTGCACATTTTACAATCACACTGGTGGTGGGGGATATATAAATTCAGACCAAATTACCAGTGGAACTAAATTTATTAACTGTGCATTTGATACTTTTTCAGTTGGTTATCCCTCTGATTATGTTACAAATGGGACAGCTCCAGTTGTTTATGAAAATTGCAATTTTTCGAACTGCTCTTATGTTCCCTCGGGGGGTAGCATAACTACATATTCTAGCGATTTTATTGGTACAACCAGTGCTGAGGATTTTGCTTTGTCTTCAAGTAGTCAGTTAATAAACAAAGGAATTACGACGTTGTTTAATACTGATTTTAATGATAAAGTTAGATTTAACTTTGATATAGGTGCTTTTGAGTTTGGAGGAACATTTCCAACTAACTCAAACACTAAGAATAAAAAAAATGAAATAGTTAATTTTTTAACCAATTAGTATAATGAAAAAAATAAAAGAAACCTTTTTAAAAAAATATAGCGTGTGGGAGTACATTGCTTTTTTAGGCGGGCTAATTTTATTTGGTCATGCTATACGTGAAGTAGTATTAAAAAACTACGAGAGTATAATGGTTGTTGGGGGTATTGCATTAGCAGGTTTGGTGCTTATGGCTTCGCCATTATTATATGTAAAACTGTTTAATCGTAGAACAGGTTTAGAAGAGTAAAATCATTAAAAAGCTAAGTATGAAAACGGTATTTATTATTCGCTATAAAATTGGAAGAAAACAATCGTTAGGTAATTTGTTAATTCGTAACGAACACGGAAACATGGTATACGTACGTCATTTATTAGAATTAGGTTGGTTAAATAACAAACGTAATATTTCGTGTATTCCACATGGTACATATGACTTAAAATTAGAGCATTCACCAAAGTTTGGACGCAAACTTTGGGAAGCTTATGGTGTGTCCAATAGAAGTGAGTGTAAGTTTCATGTGGCGAATTTTGCAAGTCAACTCAATGGTTGTTTTGCTCCTGGTATGGCCAAGTTTGATATCGACCGTAATGGCGAAAAAGATATGGTGAATAGTACTGAGGCTTTTAATGAATTCATGGATGCCATGGGAAGTAGTACAAAAGCTAGGTTGGTAGTTATAAATGCGAAAAATTAATATAATGGAAGACCTAGTTTTTGTAATGCTTTTGCTTGCTTTAGTGGCATCGTTTATTAACCCTAAACGCTATAATTAATATGTTAACTATAAATTATAAAAATCTGGCAGAGAATTTAATGATTGTAGTGGTGTCCGTATTATTAGGCGGTACAATAGGTTTTTTTGCTGCGGTAAAAAGTCATAAACTAACCGTGGAGCAATTACGACCCACTATAGAAAGGGCAATTGATAAGGAAACGATTAAGAATGAAATTAAAAACGAAATAGATATTCATAAAATTAAAAAATCGGATAGCCTTAAAATTATATTAGACCCAACCAATAATCAAAAGCCTGTAAATGTAATTTCTAGAAATGATAGTTGTATTCCGGTACGATTAATTTCAAATAGAGAAATACGGAAATTAAAACGTAGTGGAGTATTGTAAGTTTAATTTTTAAAAGAAAAGGAGGTAATAATAAAAAACCCGAACAAATTGTTCGGGTTTTTCGTGGTGCCTTCAGTCCCGAAACTTCGGGAGAACCAGGGGCTATTTTTTGTTTAATATATTATCTAATATTTTAGGGTCATTGATTACTTTTTCGGTAAATTTTTTACTCTTCATTCTTTTTATGAATTTTTCTAGATAAAGAGCTTGTTCTCTGTTTTTTAATTGTTTTTGTAATAAGAGTTCCCAATCGCTTGCTCTTCGAGAAAAGTTGGATTTGTAATGGTGATTTTTGTGTTGCTCTAGCTTTTTTTTGACATCATGCGATTCACCAACATAATATTTGTTTAAGGATTTGCTGTATATTATGTAGAGGTAATGCATTGTTTTGTAAATAAAAACCCGAACAATTTGTTCGGGTTTTTCGTGGTGCCTCTAGTCCCGAAGCTTCGGGAGAACCAGGGACTATTTTTTGTTTAATATGTTATCTAATATTTTAGGATCATTGATTACTTTTTCGGTAAATTTTTTACTCTTCATTCTTTTAATGAATTTTTCTAGGTAAAGAGCTTGTTCTCTATTTTCTAATTGTTTTTGTAATAAGAGTTCCCAATCGCTTGCTCTTCGAGAAAAGTTGGATTTGTAATGGTGATTTTTGTGTT
>CANMKG010000004.1 GCA_947498505.1 uncultured Maribacter sp.
GTTCGTCTAGGGGTTAGGACGCCAGGTTTTCATCCTGGTAACAGGGGTTCGATTCCCCTACGGACTACAAGAGTTTAAAGAACATTTGTTCTTAGAAAAATATAACAAAAGAAGAAGATGGCAAATCACAAGTCAGCATTAAAGAGAATTAGAAGAAACGAAGCAGTACGTTTAAGAAACAGATATCAGCATAAGACTATGCGTAATGCTCTTAAAAAACTACGTTCTGAGGAAAATAAAAAAGATGCTGAGGCGCTTTTTCCAAGTGTTGTTAGTATGATTGATCGTTTAGCTAAACGTAATATTATTCATTCTAATAAAGCAGCTAACTTAAAAAGTAAGTTGGCAAAGCATGTAGCTTCTCTATAGTATTTACTTTTAAAGTAATAAAAGCGCTCACCTGATAAAGGTGAGCGCTTTTTGTATTTATTATTGTGGGCGAATTCTTCGCATTCTAATAAATCCTATTATAAAGCAGCTATACATTAACACTATTAAAAACAAGTGGAAAGGTCTTACTTGGGCTTGATATATTTCTCTAAAGTAGTAGTTCATACTTATCATAATAAAAGGATAAAAAGTGTAAAAAAGAAATAGCCCAATACTAATCCAAAATAGTAGGTTTTTGGAATTGGGGATATTTATTGGGGAGGATTTTACATCTATAAAGTATAAAATAATACAGGTTATGATTAATAATGAGCCGTAACTGAGAGCATAAATTTGTGGATATAAAACAAAATTTTGCACAAAAAGGTTAATAATACTTATTAGGATATAAGAGCAACCTCCATATTTGATTATTTTTTTAAAAGAATTGGTTTTAATAGTTTTCCAATAGATATAATAGAAGTAACTGAAAAAAATGATATCCCAAAGATTGAATATTAAGTTGTTGTGAAAAGCCTGTTTTACAAAATAAATTATCTGGAAATTATCATATTTCAAAACTAAAATCCCTAGTATTTCTGTAGCTAAAGTATAGGTGATTATTACAGGAATATATTTGAGTGAGGAGTCAAAATATAGCCTGTATTTTATTATAGAAACAAATAATGTTACAATATATATTGCAAGGAAGTAATTGTCTTGTAGAAAGTGTATCAGCTTCATTCAAATATGGGTGATTTTACTTTTGTGGAGGTGGACTATTTCCGCCTCTATTCATTGTGACACTTGTTCCAGCATATATAATAGGACTAGGGTTTGTGAAGCTTGGAACTGAAGAGGCATAAGATTTTAATTTTTCTTGGCTGCTACCAATTCCTTTTAGTTCTTCAAAATTATCTGAAAGTAAAATAGCTTCCTGCTTTTCTTGACTGCCACCTATGTAGAATAGATAGTCTTGATCTCCTTTTTGTACCGTTGGCGAAAGCATGATAGAGTTTTGTCTTGGGTGTAAAATAGAATCTTTGTTTTCAAAAAAAGGCTTGTCTGGGTAGTTAGAGAAATAAAACCGTAAAGTAGAAATGTCCACATTTGCTTTTTTTGCTTCCTGTTCAATATATGCAATATATTGTTTTATGGTTTTATAATCGTAGGATACAAATCTTGATGGAGCAAATTCCTTTCCAATATTTTGCTCTCTGTTTATGGAGTCTTCATATTGTTGAATTAACGGAACTCTTCTTTTTGAGTAGTTGTCATACATGTTTTTGGCTTGGTCAACAGGTACAATTTGACTTGGAGCAACTACCTCTTCTTTAGATCTTGGTTCTTTTTTATCACCGCAAGAGAAAAAGACGGACATCATTAAAAAACATGTTAAAATTTTGAATCCCTTTTTTAGTAAAGTTTCCATAGTATATAGATTGATTAAATGGTTAATATTTCTTTTAAGAAAAATAGGGGATTTGGTTTTAAAGATATTAAAAATGAATTAAACGCTAGTTTGATGGTATTCAGTAGAATAAAAGGTATAAAAAAAAACCAGTAGGTTTCGCTACTGGTTTTTTTTATGATTAAAAATATTTTTTAAAACTACTGATTCATAGTCATCAAAAATTCTTCGTTATTTTTGGTTTGTTTAAAGCGTTGTTCAATGAACTCCATAGCTTCTACTGGATTCATATCAGCCAGATATTTACGCATTATCCACATGCGTTGTATAGTGCTTTCATCAAGTAATAAATCATCTCTACGTGTACTTGAAGAAGTAAGGTCAATGGCAGGGAATATTCTTCTATTAGATATTTTACGATCTAATTGAAGTTCCATATTACCTGTACCTTTAAATTCTTCGAAGATAACTTCGTCCATTTTAGAGCCAGTTTCGGTAAGCGCAGTAGCAATAATGGATAATGACCCACCGCCTTCTATGTTACGTGCAGCACCAAAGAAGCGTTTTGGTTTGTGAAGTGCATTAGCGTCAACACCACCACTTAAAACTTTTCCAGAAGCGGGTTGTACCGTATTATATGCTCGCGCAAGTCTTGTGATAGAATCTAAAAGAATAACAACATCGTGACCGCACTCAACTAAGCGTTTTGCTTTTTCTAAAACAATATTTGCAACACGAACATGTTCTGTAGCTTCTTTGTCAAAAGTAGAAGCAACAACTTCTCCACGAACGTTACGCTGCATATCAGTAACTTCTTCTGGACGTTCATCAATTAATAAAATAATTTGATAAACCTCAGGATGGTTTGCAGCAATTCCGTTTGCAATATCCTTTAGTAGCATTGTTTTACCAGTCTTTGGCTGTGAAACAATCATACCTCTTTGTCCTTTTCCAATAGGAGAGAACAAATCAATAATACGTGTAGATATTGAGCTTTGACGCTCTGCTAGTCTAAATTTTTCTTGAGGGAATAATGGTGTTAAGTGTTCAAAAGAAACTCTGTCTCTTACAATTTGAGGATCTATACCATTAATTTTATTCACCTTAATTAGAGGAAAATATTTTTCACCTTCTTTAGGCGGTCTTACATTACCGAGTACAGTATCACCTGTTTTTAATCCGAATAAACGAATTTGAGATTGTGAAACGTAAATATCGTCTGGTGACGAAAGGTAATTATAGTCAGATGAGCGTAAGAAACCGTAACCATCTTGCATAATATCTAATACACCTTCACTGGCAATAATACTATCAAATTCGTACTCTGGTTCCTTGTACCTGTTTTTTAAGTCTCTATCAAAATTACTATTCTTTTTGTCGTGCCCACCTTTTTGATGAGGATGGTTTTTCTTCTGGTGATTTTGATTTTTATGTTGAGAATTATTCTTATGATTATCTTGCTTTGGAGCAGGACGAGGGTTAATTCTTGGTTTTGGTCTTTTGTCTTCCTTGGTTTCGGTTGTAGCAACGACTTCTTCCTTAGGTTCTGACTTGACTTCTGCAACGGGCTCTTCTTTTTTAGGAGCTTCCTTTTTTTCTACAGCTTCTTTTTTTACCACTCTAGTTCTTGGCCTAGGTTTTGGTTTTTCCTTAGGAGCTTCCGTAGGTGTAGTTTTTACTGCAGCATCAGGATTTGCAGCTTGAAGGTCCAAGATCTGGTACACTAAGTCAAGCTTTTTTAAGGTTTTGAATTTAGGAACATTCAATCCCTTTGCGATTTCCTGAAGTTCAGGTAGTTTTTTTGATTTTAAATCTGAAATTTCAAACATTAATTATAAAAATAAATTATACGTCTTTCAAAAAGTTAAGAAGGTTGTATTTTTTGGATATTTAAAGGGAAAGATTACCCTTTTTGGTAAGTGATATCATTAATAACGTGACAATATTACAAATTATTTTGATTAATTCGTGGATAATTTTTAAAAAGACACGTATTTTTGCATTATCGACGCAAATAAAAGTAATGATTCAACGTATTCAAACAATTTATTTAACCATTGTAGCGCTTTTGGCTGGAGTTGCGCCGTTATTTTTTACACTTTGGACTGATGCTGCAGGTAATGAGGTATTTGCGCAAAATCAATTATTAATTTTGATTGGTTTATACGTTTCAGTGGCGTTGGCCGTTATAGCCATTGTGTTATATAAAAACAGACAAAATCAATTTGTGGTGAACAGATTGAATATGATATTAAATCTTTTTTTACTAGGATTTTTCGTTTATCGATTACTAAGTTTATCCGGAGAAATGGCGGTTTCTGAGAAGGGTATTGGGATGTTGATTCCTGTATTTTCTATCGTTTTTTTAGTTCTGGCCAACAGAGCAATAAAGAAGGATGAGGATCTTGTAAAATCTGTAGATCGTTTACGTTAAACCTAACATCTTAGTAGTATTAGTGCGTTAAACCCGGGGTTGTTCCCGGGTTTTTTTATTATTAAACTTAAAATGTTGTACATGTTTTTTTGAAAAAGGTTTAATTATTTTTTAGGTAAGTGCTTTTTATCATGTTAACATGGTGTAATTCATGCCCCAAAATATGATATCCAAGAGCTCTGACAGTTGAGGTGTTATTGTTGGCATTTCCTTTACGAAGTAATGCTTCTTCAGTAAAGCTGTCAAATAAAGCTATAGTGCTTTTTCGTACAGCGACGTATTCGTCCAAAATATTTTGCATTGGTCTTTTTTCCACATTCGAAAAAGTTACATAATCTTTTTCTTCAAACCCAGGTAAAACAGTTTTGTCATTCCTTGCAAAAGTTAAAGCTCTGTATGCATATATACGCTCATCATCTATAATATGCACTAAAAGTTCTTTTACAGACCATTTGTTTGTTTTGTACCTATGATTTAATTGTTTTTCTGATAAAGAACTAATTAATTTAGAGGTTGCTACTAAAGCGTCTTCAAATTGTTGTAAAAGACTTCCATCTTTTTTAACCCACTTTAAATACTCTTCGATGTACGATGGATATTCATCGCTTTGCGGAAAACTTATAACCTTGTTCAACCGGAGAAGTTTAGTTTATTAATAGAGTCAAAACTCAATGTTAGTTTAGCTAGAAACAATAGGCTATTCAAATTTTAAACGGTAGGCTGCTACACGATTGTCAAAAAAAGTAGGAACCAATAACATATCGTGTTCTGGGATAAAGTCAATATCTGCAGCATTTACGTTATTCTCTTGTGTGTCTAACAAAAGTTGTTTGCTCCAATCAGATGATTTAATGTAAAAGACCTGTCCTTTCCAGTTAGAGATTATAAAATCTCCATTTTTAAGTCTTATAGCTCCATCTCCAGCACCGATATCTTCGGTAAGCACTTTTGCTGTTTTGTCTTTTAAATTGAATAAACCAAACTTACTTCCATCAGCCGATAGATAGAAAATACCTTCAGGTTGGTGTAATACTCCATTTATACTTTGAAAATCGCTTGTTCCCACAGTGTCAATTTTATTATTCTTTAGGGAATAAATTGTATTAACTCCCATTCCAGAGATATAAACCGTGCCTTCTGGCGATACCGAAATATCATTTAATTTTGGCTCACCCGCAATAAGGTGTCTTTCGGTTATTTTTTGGGAAGCGATATCGATAGTTAAAACTTCATCAATATCATTTACATATAGTTTATTGTTATAAATACCCATACCTTTTGGTCCGTGTATACCTTCAATCCACTTTAAATTTATAACGTTTCCTAGAGTATCAATAGTAGAAATAAATCCATCGCTATCTTTTCCCCAAGGGTTTTCATTAATGTTTGATACATAAATAAGCGATGATTTTTTATCATATAAAACAGATTCACATGTGGTTAGTAAAGTATCTGTCTCCCAAATTTTTTCCAATTTAGGTATAAGAGTTGCAATGGGTTCATCATGTTTTTCTTTTTGTTGGGGTTTTTGTTTACAAGAAAAAAACAATACAGAAAGGCAAAATATATAAAGGGTAGACAAAAATTTCATGATGTTTTAATTTAGTTTCGCTAAAATTAACAATTAATTTAATAACTAAGAATTGGTATTTTATCTTAGTTAAATATGATCATATGTGTTACTTTATTAGTAATCTGTACAGCAGGATTGGTTTGAAAATTAATACATTTAAAAAAAGGTTTTGTGCTTTAAAAGCAAACAAATTTTTTGCAATTATAAAATGAAAATCGCAATAGATGATTAAATCATATAAAGTTAAAGCAGTTATATATGGTATCATATATATAATATTAGTATTAGTGGTAAGTACCAGTTGTAGTAATAGAAATAGTGAAATTGTCAAGAAGTCTAATTCTGATGATATGGCTTATGCAGACAATACTTCTAATAATGAGGCTATTACCCAGACTCCTACTTTTGAAACAGGAGAAGACCCTAGACCAAGTGGAAGTATATGGGAGAGGGTTGATAATATGACTGATGAATTTGAAGGAAACTCACTAGATACATCTAAATGGCAAGACGAACCTGTTGGTAACGATTGGGTATGGATAGGTAGACCGCCTGGACTTTTTAAAGCTAATAATGTAAGGGTTGATGATGGTAAAATGCAGGTTACAGTTAGCAAACTTGATGCTCCTCAAATAATTAATGGAAGTACGTATACTCATCAAGGGGCTATTGTTAGATCAAAGTATCCCGGTCAGTTGGGTTGGTATTTTGAATGTAAGATGAAGGCAAATAAAACGGTAATGTCATCTACTTTTTGGTTAATGTCTAAATGGGATTGCGAAAAAAAATTGGAATTAGATATTCAAGAATGTGTCGGGAGAACTACTGATAAAACGGAAGAATGGGGTAAAAATTGGGATGAAATATATCATTCTAACGCAATTCATAGAACAACAACATGTCATCCAGAACCTGAAAGAGATCAAGCACATGTGAAAACTAATGTTAAAAACCATGAACGTTTCTTTATATATGGAGCATGGTGGAAGTCTACCACCGAGGTTATGTTTTTTTTAGATGGAAAATATGTATACAGTTTAAATCCAACGGTAGAATGGGATATGCCTGGGTATATTCAAATGGCAATAGAAACGTATGACTGGAATCCTATTCCAGACGATGGAGGAATATTTGAAACCGCCACAGAAGAAGAAAGGACAACACAGTACGAATGGGTTAGAACTTGGAAACTAAAACAATAATGCTATTTTAGAGTAAAGGAAGCGGTAAGTCCAACGCTAAAATTTCTAGGAAGCTTTTCTACCCCAAAAATAGCTCTTGAATGCGTTCCCTTTTCTTCTAATAGTTTTACAAATAAATCAGAAGCGCCATTAGCCACTATTGGAGAATTATCCCAGTTGGCACCAGATTGAAAATAAATATCTATGTGATTGAGTCCTACTATAGAATCAAAGCCAATTTTAGCGTTTACCTGAGCAATCACATTCAACGCGCAAAGTTCCATAGCCTTATAGCCTTCGTTGGTATTAACTTCTTCGCCTAAACGGCCTTGATACTGATATTTTTCATTCCAAATGGGAAATTGTATAGCAATGTAAGCAATATTACCTCTAACGTTAACCGATTCATAACTTCCTCCTGGCGTGGAAATTTCGGGTAACTTAAGGTTGTGTTTATTGAGTTTTTTTGTAAACGACATAATAATTATTTAACGCTTTCCTAGCTCTATTACTTCAAGGTTTTTGATGTCCGCATCGTGTATTTCAAAACGTAACATAGTCCGCATTTGGTGAAAACCATGTTTACCGCAAGCGCCTGGATTCATATGTAAAACGCCAAGTTTTTTATCCATCATTACTTTTAAAATATGTGAATGTCCGCAAATAAAAAGTTTAGGCGGATTTTGTTTAATAATGTCTCGGGTATTCACATTATACTTTGGAGGGTAACCTCCAATATGAGTCATGTAAACGTCCACATCTTCGCACATAAAACGATTGTGTAATGGGAATTCCTTTTGAATAACATGGTTGTCAATATTACCAAAAACAGCACGTAGCGGTTTTAGTTTTTGTAAGCTATCGGTAACCATAAGAGAACCAATGTCTCCTGCGTGCCAAACTTCATCAGCCTGTTTAACATATTTTAAAATGGCGTCATCAATATGAGAATGCGTATCAGAAAGCAAAAGAATTTTGGTCATTAATTAGTATAGTAAGGTTTATAAGAGAAAAAGTATCTTTGTGCTTTTACAAAATTAACTTATTAGTTTGAGATATTTTCTTCAATTTTCGTACTTCGGTAAGCATTATCACGGATGGCAAAATCAGCCCAATGCCATAACAGTGCAGCAGGTTTTGGAAGAAAAAATGTCTGTTATTTTAGGAGAAACTATTGACTTGGTTGGTGCTGGAAGGACGGATGCTGGGGTGCACGCTAAGCAAATGTATGCGCATTTTAATATTGAAAAAGATATTCAAGATAAAACGGATTTAATTTTTAGAGTAAATGCGTTTTTACCAGAAGATATAGCTGTACATTCAATTATTGAAGTGAATAAGGATGCTCATGCACGATTTGATGCAACAACGCGAACTTATGAGTATTGGGTGACGCAAAAGAAAAATCCGTTTTTAAAAGATGCATCTTATTTAGTAAAAAAAGAGTTAGATGTGGCTGTTATGAACAAAGCTGCCAAGATGCTGTTTGAGTATAACGATTTTGAGTGTTTTTCAAAATCAAATACAGATGTTAGAACCTTTTTGTGTGATATTAAACAGGCGGAATGGACAAAAGTTGAAGATAAGTTAGTTTTTACCATACAGGCGGATCGTTTTTTACGCAATATGGTTAGAGCAATTGTTGGGACACTTTTAGATGTTGGATTGGGTAAAAAATCGGTGGATAATGTTAATACCATCATAAAAAGTAAAGACAGAAGCAAAGCGGGTGCATCTGTGCCTGCAAATGGATTATATTTGACTAAAGTTACATATCCCAACACGATTATTAAGAATGGATAACGATTCTGGAAAAGCTTTTGATACAGGTCTTTTTAAGCGCTTAATGGCGTATACAAAACCTTATAAAGTAACATTTTATGGTGTAGCGTTAGCTGCAATATTATTGTCTTGTTTTGCGGTGGCAACTCCCTTGCTAGTTAAAACAATTATTGATGATGCTATTCCCAACCGAGATGAGAGTATGCTTTTATATCTTGTTGTAGGTTTGGTATCCGTATTGTTTGCTCAAGTAATCAGTCAGTTGTGTTTTAACTACTATGCAAATTGGCTTGGAGAATCTGTTATTCGAGATGTTCGTATTAGACTTTTTAAACATATGTTAGGGTTTAGAATGAAATATTTTGATAATTCTTCCCTTGGTGTATTGGTAACTAGGGCAGTGGCCGATATGCAGCGTATTGGAGAAATTTTTAGCCAAGGTTTTTTTGTAATCGTAGCGGATTTATTAAAAATGGCAATAGCAGCCATAGTAATGCTTGTAATAAATTGGAAATTAGCTCTAATTGTTTTTGCCGTACTTCCTTTAATATTGTATGCCACTCGTCTTTTTCAAAAAGCTATGAAAGTTGCTTTTACCGAAGTAAGAGCAGAGGTGTCCAACTTAAATTCTTTTGTGCAGGAGCGGCTTACAGGAATGAAAATAGTGCAACTGTTTACACGTGAAAAAATTGAAAGCGAAAAGTTTAGAGAAATTAATAGCAAGCATAAAAAGGCATGGTTAAAAACTGTTTGGTACAATTCCATTTTTTTTCCCATAGCTGAAATTGTTACTTCCATTACTATAGGACTTATTGTTTGGTATGGAGGATTGCAAAATGTATCTAATATTACAGATAAAGTTGCAGGTACGGTGTTTGCTTATATTATGCTAATTGAATTGCTATTTAGGCCATTACGTCAAATAGCGGATAAATTTAATACCCTGCAAATGGGCATGGTTGCGGCGAATAGAGTTTTTAAAATTCTTGATACTACAAGTAATATTAAAGATGAAGGTACCGTTGAAAAAAGTGATGTTAAAGGAGATATTACTTTTGATAATGTTCATTTTGGTTATGTGGAAAATGAAGAGGTTTTACAAGGTATTTCGTTTGATGTAAAAGCAGGAGAAACTATAGCCATTGTTGGTGCAACTGGAGCAGGAAAATCTACGATAATTAATTTGCTAAGTCGTTTTTATGAAATAAACTCTGGTAGCATTTTGGTTGATGGGATTGATGCCAAAGATTTTAAGTTATCATCATTGCGGTCTAAAATAGCTGTGGTTTTACAAGATGTATTTTTGTTTGCAGATACTATAGCTAACAATATTTCTTTACATGATGAATTGGTGACAAAGGAAATCATAGTAAGTGCGGCAAAAGAAATAGGCGTACACGAATTTATAAGTAGTCTTCCTGAAGATTATGATTATAATGTAAAAGAAAGAGGTTCTATGCTTTCTAGTGGTCAGCGACAATTAATTGCATTTTTAAGGGCCTATGTAAGTAATCCTAGTATTTTAATTTTGGATGAAGCTACATCTTCTGTAGACACGTATTCTGAGCAATTAATACAACGTGCAACGAACAAAATTACAGAAGGACGAACATCAATAATTATTGCGCACCGTTTAGCAACGATAAAAAAGGCTGATAAAATTATAGTTATGGACGCTGGTAAAATTGTTGAGGTAGGGAATCATGCTGAGTTGCTCGATAAAAATGGGTACTACAGTAATTTGTATGAAGCTCAGTTTTTAGCAGATGAAGTCGCTTAAACTAAATCTTCTTTAATTAAAGTTGAGAGCTCCTTAAAGTCTTTATACAAAACAAATTCGCCATTTTTTATGTACGAAATTGTTCCTGTTTCCTCACTTACTACTAATGCCAAAGCATCTGTTTTTTCTGTAATACCTACTGCGGCTCTATGTCTTAATCCAAAACGTAACGGAATACTGCGAGAATTTGAAACGGGCAATATAACCCTGGTTGCTACAATATAGTTATCTACAATAATAGCGGCACCGTCGTGTAACGGACTATTTTTATAAAAAATACTTTCTAAAATAGGTTGCGTTATTTTTATATCCATTTGGTCTCCTGATGATTTTATAAAATCAAGAGCAGTATTTCGTTCTATTACTATAAGAACACCAGTTTTCGTGGTAGCCATTTTTTCGCAAGCTTCTACTATAGCATCCACGTTGGTTTCTGTGGCAATAGCTTCTTGTTTTAAAAATTTAAAATGCTTGCTAAACTTTTTCCTATTGGCAAGATTAGTAGAGCCAATCATTAAAAGAAATTTTCGAATCTCTTGTTGAAAAACAATAATTAGGGCAATAAGACCTACCTGCATGAAGGCACCGACCATACTACTAATCATTTCCATGCCAAGCAGTTCGGTTAATTTCCAAAAAGCCCAAACAATTACAATACCTAAAAAAATATTAATAGCAACAGAGCCTCTAACAAGTTTGTATATGTAATAGAGTAGAATGGCAACAAGAATAATATCTAAAATATCGGTAACCTTAAAGTCGAGAAAATTTAGAAAATCCAATCCTTGTTGTTTTTTGTAAAATTAGCAAAAATAGCTGAACGAAATATTGTTGTTTTTTATTGTTGTAGTTGGTTGGCAAGATTAACACACTCCATGGTTTCTTTTACATCATGTACACGTAAAATTTTGGCACCTTTATTCAGTGCAATCATATTTAGCGCAGTAGTTCCGTTTAAGGCTTTTTTCGCGTCAGTTTTAAGTAGTTTATATATCATAGATTTTCTACTTAACCCTGCTAGTATTGGGAGGTTTATAGAATTCAAAATTTCTAGACTGTTTAAGAGTTCATAATTTTGTTCCAATGTTTTTGAAAATCCAAAACCTGGGTCAATTATAATATCATTTATACCCTGCGCTCGTGCAACTTCAATTCGTTCAGAAAAATAATATGTAATATCAGTTATAAGATTTTCGTAATTGGTATGCTGCATCATGTTTTGCGGGGTACCTTTCATATGCATCATAACATAAGGTACTTTAAGACTGCTGACGGTTTTTAACATATTATAGTCCATTAACCCTGCAGAAATATCATTGATAATTGAAGCGCCAGAGGCAATACAAGCTTTTGCTACATTACTTCTAAAGGTATCAATGGATAAATTTATGGTAGCAAAATTTGTAATTAGTAATTCAACAATAGGTAAAATACGTTTCATTTCTTCAGCTTCGGAAACATGGTCTGCACCAGGGCGAGAGCTGTATGCTCCAACATCAATAAAAGTAGCGCCATCAATCAACATTTTTTCTACATGAGATAAAATTTCCTTTTCATTTTTATACTTTCCACCGTCATAAAAAGAGTCTGGAGTAGTATTTAAAATTCCCATTACTTTTGGGCTAGATAAGTCAATAAGTTCTCCTTTACAATTAATCGTCATAGTGAAAAAATAAAACAATTTGCGTCTGCAAACTAATGTTTAAACCTCTAATGTTGATGGTTTCAAAATTTTAGGCGAAATTTACGGAAATTAGAAAGAAATTCATGCAGCATACTTCTGAGCAATACGATGCAGTCATTAAATTTTGTCGCGATTTATATCAAAAAAAGATGAAAGATTATGGCAGTGCATGGCGTATTTTAAGACTACCATCGTTAACTGATCAAATATTTATAAAAGCCCAGCGCATTAGAAGTTTACAAGAAAATGCAGTTCGTAAAGTAGACGAGGGTGAGCGTTCGGAATTTATTGGTATAATAAACTACTCGGTAATGGCTTTAATTCAGTTAGAAAAAGGCGTTGTTGAGCAGCCAGATTTAAATGAAGAAGAGGCTTTGTTGTTGTATAACAAACATATAACTGAGACCAAAACCTTAATGGAAAATAAAAACCATGATTATGGCGAGGCTTGGCGTGATATGCGAATTAGTTCGCTAACCGATTTAATTCTTCAAAAATTATTAAGGGTTAAGCAAATTGAGGATAACAAGGGAAAAACTTTAGTAAGTGAAGGAATTGACGCTAATTATCAAGACATGATAAATTATGCGGTTTTTGCGCTAATACATATGAATGGTAATGAATAAATAATGAATAAATAATGAAATACATTGTTGGATTTAGTAGAGTAATTGTAGGCGTATTATTTATAATAAGTGGTTATATAAAACTAAATGACCCTGTTGGTTTTTCATTTAAACTTGAAGAGTATTTTAGCGAAAGTGTTTTAAACTTACCTTTTTTAGTACCATTTGCACTACGGATTTCCCTTCTAGTGGTAATTTTGGAGGTGATTTTAGGTGTTATGTTGTTGTTGGGCTTCTTGCGGAAAATTACTTTATGGAGTTTATTAGGCATGATAATATTCTTCACCTTTTTAACTTTTTACTCGGCTTATTTTAATAAAGTAACGGATTGTGGATGTTTCGGTGACGCTATAAAATTAACACCATGGGAAAGCTTTACCAAAGATGTTATTCTACTAATATTAATTTTAATACTCATTAAAGGGAAAAATTATATTGTACCTTTTTTAAGAACATATACCAATAAAGTAATTATGGCGATAGCTATACTTGCTTGTGTTGGTTACGCATATTATGTGTTGAATCATTTACCAGCAATAGATTTTAGGCCTTACAAAATTGGAGCAAACATTCAAGACGGTATGACCGTTCCAGAAGGTGCACCTAAGGCTATTTTTGAGTACGCTTGGAAATTTAATGTTAATGGCGAAGAACAAATAATAGTTACCAATGGTGATTACCCTCAGGTAAAAGGAGAATTTATTGGGGTAGATACTAAAGAGATTCAAGAGGGGTATGAACCTCCAATCCATGATTTTACCGTGGAACAAAATGGAGAAGACTTTGCATTGACCATTTTACAGGAACCCAAATTAGTTATGCTTGTAGCTTATGATTTAAGAAAAACAAATAATTTGGCTTTTCAGGAGGTTAAAACTGTAACAGATGAGGCTATCGCCAATGGCTATAAAGTAATAGGTATGTCAGCTTCTGGAGAAGACCAGACATCAAAATTAGTTAAGGATAACGCTTTAGGCTTTGAATTTTATTATACCGATGAAACTACATTGAAAACTATAGTACGTTCTAATCCAGGAATTTTAGTTTTAGAAAAAGGTACAATTAAACAAAAAGTACATTTCAACGACCTCGATGAATTAACCTTTGAATAATAGTTAAAAATAAATAGTAAAATAACTTAGTACATAATAAAATGAGAAGTAAAATAGTTGCAGGAAACTGGAAAATGAATAAAAATTTAGCTGAAACAAAAGCTTTAATAGCGGACTTGGTAGCTAAATTACCAGAAACAAATGCTGAAGTGATGGTTGCTCCAACTTTTGTAAACTTAACAAATGCCGTTGATGGTGTAAAATCTTCAAAAATAGAGGTGCTTGCGCAAAATATGCATTTTGCGGAAAGTGGCGCTTATACTGGAGAAATTTCGGCGGATATGCTTATAAACATCGGTATTAATACGGTTATTTTAGGGCATTCGGAGAGAAGAGCTTATTTTGGTGAGACGGATGATATTTTAGCTAAAAAAGTAAAAACAGCTTTAGACAAAAACTTACGCGTAATGTTTTGTTTTGGTGAAGAGCTAGAAGACCGTAAATCAGGGAATCACTTTAGCTTAGTGGAGAGTCAATTAAAAAATGCTCTTTTTTCACTTCCAGAAAGTGCTTGGAGTAATATTGTTTTGGCTTATGAGCCTGTTTGGGCTATTGGAACAGGAGAGACTGCTTCGCCTGAACAAGCACAAGAGATGCATGCTTTTATTCGTAAAACAATTGCTGATGCGTATAATGCAGAAGTTGCAGATAACGTGTCTATTCTTTACGGAGGAAGTGTTAAGCCTGCAAATGCTAAAGAGATTTTTTCTAAAGAAGATGTGGACGGAGGTTTAATTGGTGGAGCCGCTTTAGCTGCAGATGACTTCGTTGCAATTATAAACGGAATTTAAATTATTTTATTCCTAACTCATGGATGAATCTTAATGAAATCCAGAATTCTAAATTTTAAAGTATACCTCTATATGCTTGAGCGGTTAAATCAAGATTATAGAGGTATATTTGCATCTTCTCGAATTTTAATTCGAAACTTAATCATATGGCAGATATCATTTATTTGGAATACACTTTTAAAGTAAACCCGCTTCAACCTGCTTCGGATGTTTTAATTGCGGAATTGGGAGAAATAGGTTTTGAGAGTTTTGTGGAAACTAAAGAAGGCATTCAGGCATATATTCTCAAAGATGAATGGTCGGAAGAGCGACTGTCCGAAGTTCAGGCATTTGATTTTCCAAATGTTAAAATAGAATATACTAGTAAAGAAATTCCTCAAGAAAACTGGAATGCAACCTGGGAAGAAAATTTTACACCCATTTTGGTTGATGATACCTGTGTTGTAAGAGCTCCTTTTCATGAAAATCCAAAGGTTAAGTACGATATTGTTATAGAACCTAAAATGAGTTTTGGAACTGGACATCATGAAACAACTTATATGATGTTAAAACATATTCTGGAACATGATTTTGCTCAAAAATCGGTTTTAGATATGGGTAGTGGAACAGGTGTGCTGGCTATTTTAGCAGGAATGAAAGGAGCAACTAAAGTTGATGCTATAGATATAGATAATTGGTGCTATTTAAATGCCAAAGAGAATGTTGAACGAAACAATGTAAAAAATATATCGGTTTTTGAGGGAGACTCTAGTTTGTTAACAACTCAAAAGTATGATATTATTATGGCTAACATCAACCGCAATATATTATTGGCTGATATTCCTACCTATGCAAAATGTTTACGTAAAGGAGGTTTTTTATTTTTAAGCGGATTTTACACCCAAGACCTTGAAATTATCACATCAAAATGTAATGAAGTAGGTCTTAAATTTGAAAAAAATAAAGAAAAAAATAATTGGATTTCGGCAAAATATGTAAATTAGAACGAACTAAAACCCTAAAATTATGAGTATAAGGGAAAAAGTTTCTGAAGAATATTTATTAGAAGAGGAAACAAAACAACTAAGTGAAATTGTACTTTTTAATGATGATGTAAATACGTTTGACCACGTTATAGATACATTAATAGCCGTTTGTGATCATACTCCGGAGCAGGCTGAACAATGTTCTTTAATAGTACATTACAAAGGAAAGTGCACGGTAAAAACTGGTGAGTATGAAGATTTAAAACCGAGGTGTACTTCGCTTTTAGATGCAGGTTTAAGTGCCGAAATTATTTAATGCGGTAATTTGTTTTTTAAAATACCGTATACATAGGTGCCTAAAAGTGCCGCTGCTATTACAATTAGCATACTAATTACTCCTGTTCCTAATAAAATATACATTGGTCCAGGACATGCTCCAGCTAACGCCCAGCCTAAACCAAAAATGGAACCTCCTAGTATATAGTTTATGAAGCCTTTATTTTTTGCTGGCAGACTAATTTGTTCACCGTTTATGTTTTTTAGTTTCAGTTTTTTAGAAAGTGTAGTAAAAACTATTCCGCTGAATACCGCAGAACCAATTATACCATACATGTGAAAAGATTGAAATTTAAACATCTCATAAATTCTATACCACGATACCGCTTCAGATTTTACTAAAACAATTCCAAAGAATATCCCAACGAATAAATATTTTAAAAACTTCATGTTAAAAAATTAAGGGTATTATAAAATGAGTCATTAACAATCCTCCAATAAAAAATCCTATTACTGCAATTAACGATGGTAACTGTAAATTGCTTAATCCAGTAATAGCATGACCAGAGGTGCAACCTCCAGCATAACGAGTTCCAAAACCAACTAAAAAGCCAGCAATTATTAGAATTGCTATACCTTTTAAAGTTCCTAGATTTTCCCAATTGTATATCTCTGCTGGTACCAAAGAGTCACCAATATTTTTAAAACCAAGAGTATTTAAGTCTGTAATAGTGTCGGGGTTTAAATCAATTTTGGCTCCAGAGGATAAAAATTGAGTAGCAATAAAACCACCAATTATAGCACCTAAAACAACAACAAGATTCCAACGGTGTGCTCGCCAATCAAAATTAAAAAATTCAGCATGCTTCCCTGCACCACCAATGCTGCACAATGTTCTAAGGTTAGATGACATGCCAAAGGTTTTTCCAAAAAACACCAATAATATCATTGTTACGGCAATTAAAGGTCCAGATACATACCAAGGCCATGGGTCAAGAAAAAAATTCATATCAAGTGCATTATGTTAACCAATTAGTTATTCTGTAAAATTAAAAAAGCCGCAATTAATTGCAGCTTTTTTAATTTTATATTATCTCAACATTATATTGAGTATGTATGGCACCTCCTTTTAGGTTAAAGGAGCACCTTTTAAACGTTTTTCAATTTTGCGCTTCTTTTCAGTAAGGCGCTTCATTAAATCCATTAGTTCTGAATCTTTTGTTTCTTTATAGATTTCGTTTATTTCTAATATTAATGCTTTAGCCTCTCTTGATGCTTCAACTCGGTCACTAGTACTCATGTTACTCATTTTTCTAGTCTCAAACTCGAGTGCTCGTTCAGTTAACTCCATAAGTAAATTTTTGTCAAAGTTAAAAAATATAAGGACAATCCAATATACAACTTATTGCAAGTATTTATAGTATAATTGGTTTTATTAATAGTATAAAAAATATTTTTGCGCGTAAAATTAATGTTAAATAATTGATAATTAGATAATTGTGTCATTTTGGAAGTATGTAAATATTTTGTATTACGCTAATTTTAACAAAATCGTGTTTTTTTCACATTTTAAGATTTTAAAATATAGTTATTGAGGTTATATGATTGATAGTCTTTTATTTAAGAGCCTTTAGAGGTGGGATTAAATTGTTAATACATTTTTATAAAGGACTCGAAATTTTAACAAATTTATATGATTTTTAGAATGACAAATGAAATTAAAAGGCACAGAATGCAACCTTTCGAAATTATATTTGTCTTTGATAGTAATAGGAGTAATTAGAAACCTAGATTAATTGGAAACCAATATTCGCTTTAACCACCGAGATCTTGTTGAAAAAAGCAAGTCTGGAGATAGTAGTGCACAATACCAGCTGTATTCGCTGTATGTGGATGCTATGTATAATGTGAGTATGCGGTTTTTAGGAACAAAAGAAGATGCAGAAGATATTGTTCAGGATAGTTTTGTGGAGGCTTTTAAAAAATTAGAAACCTTTAAATACGAGAGTACTTTCGGAGCTTGGTTGAAACGAATTGTAATAAATAAAAGTATTAATCATTTAAAAGCTAAACGTATACAGTATACTGAGTTTGATGGAAATGAACAGGACGTAGATGAAGAACCAAATCAAGAGGTTGATGCTGTTGAAATAGATAAAGTCAAAAAGGGCATAGCATTATTGTCTTTAGGGTATAGGCAGATAATAAATCTTTATTTGCTGGAAGGGTATGATCATGTTGAAATAGGTGAAATATTAGGCATATCAACATCAACATCTAAATCGCAATATCATAGAGCGAAGAAAAAATTGATTCAAATTGTAAAAGAATTGTAATGGACGGTTTTGAAAAACATATTATAAAAAATAAGGAGCAATTCGATACTCATAAAGCGGATAAAGAAAAGCTTTGGGAAAATATTGCCAGCAGATTGGAGCAACCCAAACCAAAGGTAATTCCATTATGGAAATCTCCTTTTGCGAAAATTGCGGCGACCGTTCTTTTTTTACTAGGAGTTGCCGGTGTACTGGGGTATTTAAATTATAATTCTTCGGTTTATAATGAGGATACAATAGTTTCCAAAGAGCTTTTAGACATAGATATGCATTATAAAGGTCTAGTAGCTTATCAAGTAAAACTTTTGCAAAATCATAAAGCATTATCTGATAGTGATAAGGAAGAGTTTTTAGCTTTTATAAAAGAGCTAGATGATGAATATGACCTGTTACGTGAAGAAATGAAGGAAAATCTTGATAATGAAAGAGTTCTTGAGGCTATCATAGGAAATTACAAAAGACGAATTGAAATTATAGAAAATCTGCTTCAACAGATAAACGATTCAAAAAAAACAGATGAAAATTATGGGTATACATTATAAAAAAGCATTTCTTATTTTCTTGTCAGTGGCGACAGGGCAATTGCTTTTTTCTCAAGAAAAAGTGTCGAAAAAAGTACAGAAAACTTTTTCGATGAGCAATGCCGGAGAGTTGCATTTAGAGAATAAGTATGGCGATATTTATCTTAATGGGTGGAGTAAAAATAGCGTTGAAATTACGGTTGATATTCAGGTTACTCATAAAAACATCGATGTCGCTGAAAGTAACCTAGATAGGATAAGCCCTAAAATAAAAGTTGCAAACGATTTTGTCTCTATTGTCTCTGAAATAGCAGAAAAAAATAGTAGTCTTTTTGCTAAATACTTTAGTAAAGTAAATCCATTGGATTTTGACAAAAGTAATGTTCAAATTAACTATACTGTTTACATGCCTGAAAATGCGGAATTTGAAGTAACTAATAAATTTGGTGACGTAATAATAACCGATTGGAGCGGAAAACTAAAAGGTGATATTCAACATGGTGATATTTTTATTAACCAAAATCTTAGCATTGCCGACTTGAGTGTTAAGTACGGAAAATTGAAAGGAAGGAATATTAATTATGGCAATTTTAGATGTAAAAGCGCAAGTCTTTATTTAGGAGATTTAAATGACTTAAGAATAAATAGTAATGGTTCTACAATTACTGCTGAAAATGTAAAATCATTGGAAATGTATTCTAGTAAAGATGTTGTTTCTATAGAGGAAGTAGGAGTTATTGAGGGGGATATTAAATTTAGCAATGTTGCCATTAAAAAATTAGACAAACATGTGGATTTAACGATGAAAATTGCGGACTTTAAAGTATCAAAAATCTCAACACCCGATATTAGTATTTTAATAGACCAAGTTTCATCTGATATCAACTTAAATGTTGAGGGAACAAGTTTTAATTTTGATGCAGTACTTGAGGAAGGTTTATTGCGATTACCAAAGACATTTAAAAATGTAAAATCTACAATGATAGATAAGGGTAAACGCATAAGAAAAATTGAGGCATCATACGGACAAAACTTAAAAGGAAGAATTTCAATTCTTGGAAAAAAAGGGTTAATACAATTAAAAGAAGTTTCGCTTCAATAGCAAGGCAGTAAACTATTCTGTTAAAGTTATTTTAAAAAAGATATTCAAGTATACATTTATTCAAATTTACTTTGAATCAAGTACTTTTTACCAGTATCTTCATCATCGTAAATTTTAAGTTGTTGTGATGAAATTAAAATATGCTTTACCAATAATATTCTTATTCTGTTTAAATATGAAAGCACAGGAAAATCTGCCCTATTATGAAATTCCTGAAGCTTCAAAGGAGTACACTGCAGGTACTGTTGTTGCTAGAATGATTGATGGTCTTGGATTTAGATACCATTGGGCTACCGAGGGGTTAAGAAAAGAAGATTTACAATATAAGCCTAATGATGAAGCAAGAACATGTGAAGAGACAATTAAGCATATATTTCAGTTGTCTCAAGTTATTGTAAATACAGCCTTAAAGCAGCCAAATACCGGCGCTACTGTTGCTGAAATGACTTTTGAAGAGCAACGAAGAAAAACGTTAGTAAATCTTGAAACCGCTGCGGAAATATTTAGAAAAAGTGGTGATTTATCGGAATTTACAATTGTGTTTAAAAACGAAAAAGGAACTTCTGAATTTCCGTTCTGGAATCAAATAAATGGCCCTATCGCAGATGCGTTATGGCATTGTGGACAAGTAGTATCTTTCAGAAGGTCTTCGGGGAATCCGTTTAACTCAAAACCGAGTGTTTTTACGGGAAAGGTAAGAAAGTAGAATTTTCTGTGTGAATTTAATAGACAGTAATGAAAAGCTGATACCCACTTTAAAAAAGTATTTTGGGTACGATTCGTTTAGACCGCAACAAGAGGAAATTGTAACCTCTTTTTTAGCGGGTGAAGATTGTATGGTTATTATGCCAACTGGAGGCGGAAAATCTATCTGTTTTCAGCTTCCAGCTTTACTTTTTGAGGGACTTACCTTAGTGATATCTCCGTTAATAGCTCTAATGAAGGATCAGGTAGACGGTTTAAAGGCTAACGGTATTTCCGCTTCTTTTTTTAACAGTAGTCAAAGTACAGATGAACATCAAAAAATATTAGAACAGGTCGCCAATAAGGAGTTAAGATTGCTATATGTTGCTCCAGAAAGTTTGTCGTATTTAGAGGTTGTTTTAAACAATGAAAATTTAAGTGCAATTGCTATTGATGAGGCACATTGTATTTCTGCATGGGGGCATGATTTTAGGCCTTCTTATCAGATGCTTGGATATTTAAAAAAGAAACTACCCAAAGTGCCAATAATAGCGCTAACAGCTACGGCTGACAAGGCTACCAGGCAAGATATTGTTGAACAATTAGGGATACCTAAAGCCAAACAATTTATAACTTCCTTTGACAGACAAAACATCTATTTAGAAGTTAGACCCGCTGATGATAGAATTAAACAAATTGAGCGTTTCTTAAAAAAACGTACTACCGAATCAGGAATTGTTTATTGTTTAAGTAGAAAAGCAACGGAAACGTTAGCTAATAAACTAAACAATATAGGGTATAACGCAAAAGCATATCATGCAGGACTTAGTTTTGATGAACGTTCTAAAGTACAAGAAGATTTTGTGTATGATAAAACTCAAATTGTGTGTGCTACAATTGCTTTTGGAATGGGTATAGACAAAAGTAATGTTCGATGGATAATTCATTATAATTTACCTAAAAATATTGAAGGCTATTATCAAGAAATTGGACGTTCGGGTAGAGATGGTTTAAAGGCAAGAGCTTTATTGTTTCACAGTTATGGAGATGTAATTCAGTTACGGAAATTCATGGTTGGAGCAGGTAATGAAGAATTGCAAATTGCCAAATTGGAACGTATGAAACAATTTGCTGAGGCAACTACATGTAGGAGAAAAATATTGCTTAGCTATTTTGGTGAAACCTTAGAGGAGAACTGTGGTAAATGTGATGTGTGTGATAACCCACCAAGCTTTTTTGACGGAACTATTATTGCGCAAAAAGCGTTATCAACCATTGCCCGTTTAAAGGAGTCTGAAGCAACGGGGATGATAATTGATGTACTTCGTGGAGCGCAAAATGCGGCGGTTATGGAAAAGGGGTATCAAACTATAAAAACCTACGGAATAGGAAAAGATGTTTCTTGGAAGTATTGGCAGCATTATATTATTATGCTAATAAATCAAGGATATAGTGAGATAGCGTACCAAGAGAATAATGCGCTTAAATTAACAGCATTATCTAAAAAAGTACTTTTTGAAAGATATAAAGTAAATCTAAATCATCCTCCAGAAATTGATAAAATTAAGGTTGCAGTTCCTAAAAAAGAAGGAAAACTACAACGTAGAGAAACAAATGGATTGTTTGAAAGATTACGAATTCTACGTAAGAATATAGCTTTGGAAGAGAACATTCCAGCGTATTTAGTTTTTAGTGATGCGGTTTTAACGGATATGGAAAAGGAACTTCCAAAAACCGATAATGAGCTGTTGAGTATTAGTGGTGTTGGACAACGTAAAATGGAAGTTTACGGAGAAGAATTTCTTCGAGAAATAGCTCAGTTCGTAAAGGAACAAAAGAAGAAACCAAAAAAGAAAAGTACGTTTCAAGTGACACTTGAGATGTTTCAAAATGGTCTTAGCATATCTGATATTTGTGAAGAAAGAGAACTTCAAGAAACCACTGTTTATTCTCATATAGCTAAGTTATATGTTGAAGGAGCTGAAATACCTATTCATGATTTTGTGTCTCAAGAAGAAGTGAAACAAATAAAGGAAGCACAAAAAGCATTGAGCAATCCGGAAGCCTTAAAGCCGTATTTCGAGTTTTTTGAAGAAAAAATGCCTTACCATAAAATTCGTTTGGGGCTTTCAGTTATTAATAAGGAAACAACTTAATTTGCAACTATTATGAAAGGGAAATTCGTTTTTTTTACCTGTTCAATTTGCTCACTTATTACACTACTCATTGGTTGTAACAGCAAGAGTAATGGATTCTTCGTCAAGGGAGAAATTAATGACCAAAACGGAAATTTAATTTACCTTGAATATGATGGTCAAATCGATAGTACTGAGATACGGAATAATGTTTTTCAATTTGAAGGGAATGTTAATATCCCCACTGAAGCATTTGTTCGAATTAATAAAAATAGTCCTACACCATGGAGTTTAGGCGGTACTTTTATGTTAGAAAATAATAAGATTAATCTAAACCTAGATTATTCAAAGACGTTCAAAAAAGAGGAAATACGAGAAAATGTTCGGATGGTAAGTATCATAGGTTCAAATACTCAAAAAAGCCTTGATAAGTATTATGAAGAAATGAACATTGGCTTTCATGGTGAGAAAAATGATACTTTGAAAGAAAAAGCACTTTTTAAACTTTTGAAAGAATTTTTGTCTACTAATCCTAAGTTAAAAAAGGGAGGTAAAGAATTAGCATATTGTGCTTCGAAGTATAGCGATTATTTGGATATCGAAAAAACCGAACTCCTTTATTCTATGCTTGATACGGTTTATCAAGAAAAAGAAATACTCAATGAAATTAAGCTTATAATAAAACAAAGAAAAAATCTGATAATCGGCAGTCAAATCCCACAATTTACGCTTAAAAGCATAAATGGAGAAATGTTTGATACTAAACAAAACAATTCAGAATATACTTTGATAGATTTTTGGGCTTCATGGTGTAGGCCATGCAGAAGTCAAAACCCGGAATTAGTAAAATTATACAAACTGTACAAAGACAAGGGATTAGAAATAGTCAGTATATCTCTTGATAAGGATTTGAAAGCATGGGAAAAAGCGATTAAGAAGGATGATATGAACTGGGTTAACTTGAGTGATTCTAATAAATTGGTTGCCGATAAATATTATTTATCTAGAATACCAATGACTCTCTTAATAGATAAAACAGGAAAAATTATCGCGAGAAATTTAGAAATTTTCTCCTATAATGATGGTAAACTCTCTTTTGACCAAGTACTCAATTCTAGCATCCGAAAATAGCAATTACTAACCTAAATAGTCCATAAACAATGAGACTTCCAATTTAAATGATAGGTTTATATGTTTTTAAGAGATTCGCGACATTTTTAAGGTTTAGTTGAGACACTCCAGCACGTTTTAATTTTTTCAATGTATATCGCTAATTGCTTGATAATTGGCAACAAAAACTTGAATAAGGGCTTAAAAATCACCTAAAATATTTAACATCTTTTTTGTATACTAATGAGCTTTATAAATTCTATATTTAAGCTTAATTTATATTTATGGAACAACGATTAACAATAGTAGGGTTAGGCGTAAATAACTTAGAAGTGTCTAATGATTTTTACGAAAATACTTTTGGATGGAAAAAGTTAAAATCTAGTAATGAGAGTATTTCTTTTTTTCAGTTAAATGGAATATTACTGTCTCTTTATCCCAAAGATAAACTAGCAGAAGACGCAGGTGTTAGTCATGAGGGAAATGGGTTTAAGGCATTTTCGTTAGCTTTTAATACAAGAACAAAAGATGAGGTAGATGACTTGGTTGCTGACTTTCAGGAAAAAGGAGTAAAAATAGTAAAGCAGCCAGAAGAGGTGTTTTGGGGTGGTTATAGTGGTTATATTGCGGACCCTGACGATAATTTATGGGAAATAGCCTTTAATCCGTTTTTACTTTTAGATGAGCAAGGTAACGCCATTGAGGAAAAATAAACTATGAGTGAATTTGTTGCGTTATTAACGTCAGAATTTTTAAAAAATGGTAAGTCCGAAATTGCAGCTGGTCAAAAAGCTTATATTCGAGGCAAATTTGAATATTTTGGACTTAAAACTAATGATCGTAGAGTAATTCAAAAGCCTTTTTTGGTAAAACAATATTTACCACCTAAAATGGAATTGTTTGGTTTAGTCAAAGAATTAAATAACAAGCCCCAAAGAGATTTTCATCTTTTCGCACAAGAGCTTGTTTTTAAGTATATCAAACAATTTGAAAAAATAGATATTGATTTATTAGAGTATATGGTAATTAACAATTCTTGGTGGGATACTGTGGATTTTATTGCAGTAAAACTAATGGGAGCTTACTTTAAAAAGTATCCAAATGAAATCGAGAAAAGGGTTAATCAGTATATAAAATCAAATAATATATGGCTTCAAAGATCTGCATTGTTGTTTCAACTCAAATACAAAGATCAAATAAATACTAATATTTTAGATTATACTATTAAAGCTCTTCTAGGTTCAAAAGAGTTTTTTATTAATAAAGCTATAGGTTGGGTTTTACGGGAATATAGCCGTACTAACCCTGATTGGGTAGTTGATTTTGTTGAAAAAACCGAGTTAAGTAATTTAAGTAAAAAAGAAGCTTTACGCTTATTGTAGTATGGACTTGTTTAGTACAGAAGAGTTTCCTAATCTTTTGCCAGCTGATGGTGAGGTGTATTATTATGGAAAAATTATGTCGTTAAAAAAAGCAATGTTCTTTTATGATTATCTGTTGAATAAAGTTGCTTGGAAAAATGATGAAGCTGTAATATTTGGTAAATTAATTGTGACTAAAAGAAAGGTTGCTTGGTATGGTGATGAACCATTCGAATATACATATTCCAATACTACAAAATATGCATTGCCTTGGACAAATGAGTTACTGGAGCTAAAACAAATGGTTGAAAAAAGAACGGGAGAAACATTTAATTCTTGTCTTTTGAATTTATATCATGATGGAGCTGAAGGTATGGCTTGGCATAGTGATGGAGAAAAAGATTTAAAGAAAAATGGAGCAATAGGCTCACTAAGTTTTGGAGCGGAACGTAAGTTTGCTTTTAAGCATAAAACCAATAAACAAAAAGTAGAGTTGGTGTTAGAAAAGGGTAGTTTGTTGGTAATGACAGGAACTACACAAACAAATTGGTTACATAGGTTACCAGCTACAAAAAAAGTGTCCACACCTAGAATTAATTTAACTTTTAGAACCATCGAGGAGAATAAAAGTTAATATAAGAGTCCAATTGTAACTTATATAATCGTCTTTAATAAAACCTAAAGACAAATAATTATGCATTTTAAAAAGACAATTAGAGTTAAATCATCTCCCAAAAAAGCTTTTACTGCCGTTACTGAAGGAATAAATTGTTGGTGGGGAAATGTGGACAATTTAATCGTCAACAAAGTTGATGATGAGTTTTCAATATTTTTCGAAGAAAATACGGTTTGGAGATTTAAAGTTATAAAGCTTAATGCTTACAACGAGATCTACTGGAAATGTATCCATGCAAACCATGCTTTTTCTGGGCTTAAAGGTATAAAAGAAGAATGGTTACATAGTGAAATATTGTGGAGTTTTAAAGTAGTTAACACTGATGCTGTAGAGATTAGTTTTGAACATAAAGGGTTAACGCCAAATCTTAATTGCTATGAAATATGTGATATGGGATGGACACATTTTATAGGAAATAGTTTAAAGCAATATTTAGAAACCGGAATGGGACTTCCCAATATAGTAGAACCCTAGAAATTGTAATGGTTTAAATATTTGGGTAAGGTTATTTTGTGTTATATTGAGTAAATTTAAAATACCAACCAATGATTTTTAGAAGAGGTGTATCTTTTTTATTGTTATTTGCTTTAATAATATCATGTCAATCTAAAAAAGAACCTAAAAGCCATAGCAGACCAAATATTGTTTTCATCATTGCTGATGATATGAATTGGAATGATTGTGGAGTATATGGTAATCCCAATGTTAAAACCCCAAACATAAATAAGTTAGCTGAAGAAGGTATTTATTTTACTCAAGCTTTTTTAACAACTAGTTCTTGTAGTCCAAGTAGAACTAGTATTATTACAGGAAAATATCCTCATAATACTGATGCAGAGCAATTGGGGTGGCCATTGCCAGAAAATCAAAAAACCTTTGTAAAGCAACTCAAGGATTCTGGTTACTGGACTGGTTTGGCAGGAAAACATCATATGGGAGATGCGGTCAACGATGATTTCGATTCTATTTTTGAAATGCAATGGCAAGATACTCAAGGACCAGATGGCTTGGACAGAAGACTGGTAGGTGATGGTAGTGGTTGTGATGAATGGGTAAAATTGTTAAGAAGTAGAGATAAAAAGAAGCCGTTTTTTACTTGGTTAGCTGCTTTTGATGCTCACAGGCCGTATTATGAAGGTGCTATAGATAACCCTCATAAGAAGGAAGATGTAATTTTGCCTCCGTATTTTCCAGATACTGATAGTGTTAGAAAAGATTTTGCACTTTATTATGACGAAATATCTCGAATGGATAGTTATATTGGAGATGTAGTCCATGAGTTAGAGAAGCAAGGGGTTGCCGATAATACTTTGATATTGTTTATTACTGATAACGGACGAGCTTTTCCAAGAGATAAAACTACATTGTACGAAGGAGGAATAAAAACACCGTGGATAGTAAAGTGGCCAAATAAAATAAGTCCAGGAAGTGTAAGCGATAATTTAGTAAGTTCTGTTGATATTGCCCCTACATTTATGAGAATTGCAGGATTAAATCCATTAACAGATTTTGAAGGGATTGACGTAAGTTCTCTTTTAACAGAAAATGTTAAGGGTTTAAGAGATCAAATTTATGCGGAAGATCATTTTCATGATTTTGAAGATTATACAAGAGCTATTAGAACAAAACGTTATAAGTATATTAAAAATTTCTACCCAGACTTACCAAATACTCCTTCTGCAGATGTGTTACGTGATTTAACATGGCAAAGCATGTTAAAGGAAAAAGAGTCCTTAAATGAGGCGCAGTTAAGGTGTTTTTTAAAGCCAAGACCAGAAGAAGAATTGTATGATGTAAAAAATGACCCTAATGAGTTAAATAACTTAGCTCTTAAAAGTGAGTTCTCCAGTGTATTAAATGATATGCGTTTAAGATTAAAGAAGATGCGCAGTGCTACCAAGGATTCATTACCTCCAGTGAGAACACCTGATGATTTTTATAGAGAAACAGGTTTACCTACAAAATATAGAATTCGTCCCAGACCTTCAAAAAAAGAAGTTATGAAAGCATTATTGGAGGGAAAGCCGCAAACAAATTCTTACGCAGAATAATAAAAACAATTCTTTAAATAACAAACGCCACCTTTAAAAAGTGACGTTTGTTATTATAAATGATACTAATTTTAAAACAGCGGCTCTATAAAAAACGTATATTTCATGGGCTCTGGATTAATTAAATATGGTTGATAAGGAAGTAATCCCCAACTAGTATCTCCGCCAACACCCATTTGACGATAGTCAATATTTAGATTCACATGTTTGCGGGGTTTTATATCTGTGGTATGGCGATTTTTTACGGTTGGTTCAAAGTCTTCGTTATTAAAATGGTTTATGTTGAAGTTAAGAAATATCTGGCTGGAGAATTTTAACCCTTGTTTGTTATTGTTTCGTACTTCAAGCCATCTTACCTCAGTTCTATATCCATTTTCTTGAGGTCTAATGTAAGGAACATAAAAATCTTTAGCTAGCGCATTGTATATACCAACTAGGGCAGATTGGTTACGATCAGGATAATTTTCATGTGGACCTCTTCCGTAATAATCAACCATGTTCATATCCTCAGGAAGTTTAAGGTTCATTCCCATTCTAGGAATCATGGATATTCCTTTTTTAAGTCGCTCAAATACATATTGGACCTTTATTTTTCCATTGCCATCTACAGTATAATTTAAATAAAAATTAGCGATGCTTTTATTGAATTTGTGCACGCTTACCATGACTTTGTTATTTGTTAATTTTTTCCATGAAATAGATTTTATTTCTAGCTTAGACTCAATATCTTTCCAAATTACCGCTCTCTCTGGCATTGAAGAACCCTTGTCATTGTCTACAGCTGCTCTCCAGGTATTTAATGTTAAAGGAGAAATTAGCCAGTTTTCTTTATTTACTTCATAGGTAGAAAGAAGTCCTTTTTTCTTATCAAAAGAAACTGTAACAGCTTCACCACAGTTAATAGTAATGTTAGTATCAGACTCTTTTACTCTTATTTTATCAGAGGAGTTAGTTTCTTTATAAGTAATTGCAGACATAGGTAAAGTGAACTGGTCTATAGCTACAATATGATCTTTTGGAATCAGGTTTTTAGCGGTTTTAGTTTTGTAATAGAAGTTTACCAGGTACTCTTTACCTGCTTGGATTTCGGGAAAATCATTCTTTAAATCTATTATAGTTTTAGATTCAGGAACTCCTTGTAGCGTTACTGTTCCTTCTTTTATTTTAATCCCATTTTCAAGTACTTCCCATTCTAAACTAAATTCTGAGAGATTGGAAAAACTGTACTCATTAAAAATTTCAAACGTAAGTTTTTTCCAGTCGAATGGTTTCGTGTGTATATTTTGATACTGTTTTTTTACCTCCCAAAGGGCTGGTTGCGGTGTTCTATCTGGGAAAATAATACCATTTAAACAAAATGCGCCAGAATGTTTTGCGTCCTCGGGTTCAAAATCACCTCCGTATCCCCAGTATTCTTCTCCATTTTCATTAGTTATTGTAATACCCTGATCAACCCAATCCCAAATGAATCCTCCCTGAACTCTAGGTTCTCTTCTAACAAAATCCCATAATTCTTTTAGGTTACCAGTACTATTTCCCATTGAGTGAGCGTACTCAACCCATATAAAAGGCCTGTTTGGGTTACTTCGTAAATGCTCCTGTTCAATGTCTATAATTGGCGTATACATGTATCCAATAATATCGGTATGACGGATATGGTCAAAATCTGGGTCAACTTCTGCTCGGTCATATGATACTAAACGGGTATTATCCATTTCTTTTAACCAGTTGTATGCGTCTATAAAAGGTTTTCCCGTTCCAGTTTCATTACCCATAGACCAAATAATAACCGAGGGGTCGTTTTTATCTCTGTAAAAAAGTCTTTTAATTCGATCAACAATAGCATTATAATATTTTGGATCCCTAGCAATTTCATTCACAATCCATCCGTAACCATGCCCCTCAATATTGGCTTCATCTACCATGTAAAGACCATATTTGTTACATAACTTATTCCAATATGGGTCATTTGGGTAATGCGATGTTCTTACCGAATTGATATTGAAAGTTTTCATCAACTGAATATCCTTTAGCATCATTTCTTTAGTCATTACATGACCCAGTTTTGGGTCATGCTCATGGCGATTAACACCTTTAAAAAGTACAGTTTTTCCATTAACTAAAAGCTGGCCATTTTTTAATTCAACGGTTCTAAATCCGATTTGATGAGACACAGATTCTAAAACGTTGTTTTGAGAATCTTTAAGTGTTAAAACCAATGTATATAAATTAGGGTGTTCCGCCGACCAAGGTTTAACCTTATCAATGGTAGTATTAAACTGTAGCGTATTTGTTTTTTTATTACTTACAGTTGTTTTCTGATCGGAGTCAAACACTACGTTATTGCCATCGTAGAGTTTAGCGGAAATACGAACAGATTTCTTTTTTTCAACATTTTTTAACTCCACACTTAGGTTTAACAATCCATTACTAAATGTTTCATTTAGGGTAGCTTTAGCAAAAAAGTCATGAATCATTGTCTTTGGTCTTGCATGTAGAAAAACATCTCGTTCAATCCCTGCTAGACGCCAAAAGTCAATATCTTCAATGTAGCTCGCATCGGTAAATTGATAAACTTCAACTGCAACCTCATTTTTTCCAGTTTCCACATACTTTGTAATGTTGAACTCTGAAGGTAGTTTACTGCCTTGACTGTATCCAACTTTCTTACCGTTCACCCATATGTAAAAGACACATTTTACAGCTCCAAAATGGATGTAAATTTCTTTGTCATTCCACGAAGAATCTATCTCAAAAGTTCTTTTATATTGCCCAACAGGATTATAATCGTGGGGAACAAAAGGTTTGTTTTTAGGAAACGGATAGGTGATGTTTGCATAGTGCGGATATCCATATCCGTGCATTTGCCAGTTAGATGGTACGGGAATACTATCTTTTAGTTTGGTGTTAACATTGTAAAAACCTTTATCTCTTAGGCTTGCGTTTTTTGTCCAGTTAAATTGCCATGTTCCGTTTAAAGATTTATAGTTTGGGGATTTTAAGTTATCATTAAAGGCATTTTTTTCAGAAGCATAAGAAATAAAATAAGAGTGGGGAGCTTCTTTATTAATTCCGATCACTTCAGGATTTTCCCAGTCTAATTCTTGTGAATAACCACAGGAGAAAAAGAAAATAGATAAGAAAGTGAAAATAGTTAGTTGCCTGATCATAAAAAAAGAGTTTTGATGGGTAGTTAAGTAATTTGTTTAAGTGGTGAATTCATACGTGCTCAATCTTCAAAACTCATCTTCATATTCTGTATAACTCACTTTGTTTAATGAACTTATAGCCAATAATAACCAATTAGAATTTTAATAACAAATTCGTGAATTAATTCATCAAACTTAGCATAATTTGATATAAAAATACAATGAGTAAAGTCATATTATTAATTGCACAAACAGGTAAAATAATAATTTATGGTTGCTCTTTTTTGAATGATTTTTTTATGCTAAAACGTTTGTTTTAAAATTGATTAGATTTGTTAGAGGTCAGTTTTAAGTATTTTAAGGGTCGATGAAGGTTAAAAATACAAGTTTAGTTTTCTTCTTTTTTTTGATTTTGAGTTTTATTGAACTTCGAAGTCAATACACGCCTTTTTTTCAGAATTATGAATTAACGGAGTTTAATGCGGGTAATCAAAATTGGGGTGTTTCTGTTGCAGAAAATGGCAAAGTATATGTAGCCAACGATAATGGGCTAGTAACTTATGATGGATTAAAATGGAGTTTTTTTCAACTTCCGAATAAAACCATTATTAGATCTGTTTTTGCTCATGGAGATAGAATATATACAGGGTCATATGAGGAATTTGGTTACTGGAAAAAAAATGAAAAAGGAGAGTTGTTATATACTTCCCTAAGTAATCTTGGTGACCAAAAGGAATCTTTGGACGAAGAGTTTTGGCAAATATTATTATATAAAGGAAGTATTGTTTTTAGGTCTTTCTCAAATTTATATATCTATAAAAACGGTAAGGTTACCAAAATTAAACCAGAATCAACGATTATATCTTGTAGTGTTGTTGACGGAAAATTATATGTGTCCACTTTAAAAAATGGTCTATTTCTTTTTGAGGATGAAAAGTTACTGCCTTTTTTTTACGAAAAATTTCTATTTAACACCAAAATAATAGCGGTTACCAAAGTTAACGGGAAACTATTAATAAATACAGCTTTAAAGGGTTGTTATACGTTAGAAAATGAAGAGTTGATTCCTTGGAACCCTCCTGTTAATGCTGTTTTAAAAGAACATCAGCTGAATAGTTTTTTAGAGTTGGCTAATGGAGATATGGTTTTTGGGACAATTAAAAACGGTCTATACGTAGCGAATAAAGGTGGTGAAGTACTATACCATTTAAATAAAGAAAATGGATTGTTAAATAATACGGTTCTGAGTCAGGGAGTTGGGCAAAATAATAAATTGTGGGTTGGCTTGGACAATGGTGTTTCTTTAGTAAACTTAGATAATAATCATGTAATATTTAATGATAATTCGGGGAAGTTAGGTGCGGTGTATGATATTATAAATTATAAAGAAGCCCTGTATATAGGGAGTAATACAGGTTTGTTTTATTTAAATAAAGGCGATAGTATATTAGAATTTATTGAGGAATCTCAAGGACAAGTATGGGAGTTAAAGGAAATAAATGGAGAGCTATTTTGTGGGCACAATAGTGGAACGTATTTGGTTAAAAATAAAAAATTAAAAAAGGTTTCTGATTTTACAGGGGGGTGGATAATAAAGAAGGTTCCTGAGAAAAAAAACATGTTTATTCAAGGAACTTATGCAGGTTTGGTTAGGTATAAGCTTCAAAATGGAAATTGGTCTGTTAAGCACTTGGGTGTTACAACAAAACCCATAAAATATCTGGCTTTTGAGGATACACATACAGCGTGGGTTGCTCATGCGTATAAAGGATTATATAGGGTTAAGTTTAGTGAAAATTATGAAAGTGTTTTAGAAGTTACAGACTATAAAAATAAAGGACTTTTATCTGATTATAATGTACGAGTGTATAATATTAAAAATGATATCTGTTTTAAAACGAATTTAGGGTGGCAAAAATATGAGGCATTGTTAGATAGCATTGTATCATATCCAATATTAAATAGCAATTTAGGACGCAATACTAATATTATTTCCGAGACTAATTCCGATGTCTTTGTTACTAAAAACAAAAAAGATGAAATTCGTTTTGTCTCTTTAGGTGATGCAAAGAAGACGGCAAATTTAAAACTCCCTAGTAATGTTTTTAAAAAGCGACTTGTGGTTGATAGTGAGCGTGTTTCGCGAATCAAAGATTCTATTTATGCACTAAATTTATATGGAGGCTTTATTCTTCTTGATGAAACTAATTATATACGAAGAGATTCATTATATAAACCCATTGTGGAGCAGATTGAAATTGATAAAGAGTTACAAAAAATTAATAGAAATGATGGTTACGAACTCACATTTAACAATAATATAAGTATCTCAGTTTCCTCTCCAAATTCGGAAGAGCATTTTTTTGAATATACTTTTGTTGATTTAGACCCAAGAAGCTGGTACAAAATAGAAAATGGCAAATTAGAACTATCTGGTTTAGGGAATGGAGATTATAAAGTTCATTTTAGAACTTCAAATATATCAGGAGAATCATCAGAAATAACAACTGTTAATTTTGTGGTATTACCGCCTTGGTACAAAAGTAAAGCACTGTATGGTACAGTTGCTTTGTTACTTGCTTTATTGTTTTATGGGTTGCATAAAAGAAAGGTTAGGAAAGAGCAGAAAAGCTTGCATAATAAACTTAAAATGGAGCAAGAAGTACTGTTAAACGAGAAAGCTATTGAAAATGAAAAAAAGATAGTACAGTTAAAAAACGAATCACTAAAGAACGAGGTAAAGCTAAAAAGTAAACAGCTCGCAAATACTGCAATGGCATTGGTTAAAAAAAATGAATCAATGTTAGAAATTAAAAGTGAACTAATAAAGAACAAAATTGGTTTTGAAAACACTTTGCTTTATAAAAGGCTACTTAGAAAAATTGACAACTCAATAGGGCATGAAGATGAATGGCAGTTATTTGAGTATAATTTTAACCAAGTTCATGAAGAATTTTTTAATCAATTAAAGAGCAAACACTCAAACTTGACCCATAAAGATTTAAAAATTTGTGCTTATATTAAAATGAATTTATTGACCAAGGAAATTGCGCCATTAATGAATGTTTCTATTAGGGGTTTAGAAACTCATAGATATAGATTAAAACGCAAGTTAAATTTGGAAAATGATAAATCTCTGGGGGATTATTTGCGAAATTTTAAATAAAAGCCGGTTAAATTATTAATTTCGTTACATTTATGGTACGTCAATAATACTTCATTTCTGTACTATATCGCCTATTTTATTATATTTTATATAACTTAAATATACGTCAACAGGCGTTTTTTGAGCCTTATTTGAACAATGACGTATTTTATGTGTACAGCATTTTATCAAATGGTAAATCATCCTTATTAATTTAGTTCAAACTAACAATCAAACATAATACTACATGAAAACAAAATTTACGTTAGTGTTAATTTTTCTATTTTCTTATTGCGCATTTGCACAGGACAATGTATTACTTAGTGGTGTTGTAAAAGGCGCCGATGATAATATTCCAATTCCTGGTGTTAATGTAATTGTAAAAGGAACTAATAGAGGAGTTAGTACAGATTTTGATGGTAATTATACCATTGATGTAAAAAGAGGGGAAATCTTAGAGTTTAGTTATCTGGGGTTCAAAACGCAATCGGTAAGTATCAATAATCAAACTACCCTTGATGTTGTACTCCAAACGGATGTAGCTTCATTAAATGAAGTTGTTGTTATAGGTTATGGTAGTCAAAAAAAGTCCGATTTAACGGGCTCAATAACCACCATTAAATCTGAAGATATTACAAGAACTCCTGCTTCTGCAGCAATGCAATCTTTACAAGGTAAAGTTGCTGGTTTACAGGTTGTAAGTAGTGGTGCGCCGGGTACATCTCCTACTGTAAGAGTTAGAGGTCTGGGGTCTTATACAGGTAATGGAGCATCTGATCCATTATATGTAGTAGACGGTGCTTTCTACGATGATATTGATTTTTTAAACAATGAGGATATTAAAACTATTTCAGTTCTAAAGGATGCTTCTGCATCAGCTATTTATGGTGTTAGAGCTGCAAATGGTGTTATCTTAATTGAAACCCATTCTGGTAAAAAAAATCAAAAACCTCAAATCTCTTATAATGGTTATCAGGGTGTTCAACGCGCTCATAATGTTGTAAAATTATCAAACTCTGAGCAGTTTGCAACCTTAGCCAGGGAATCTGGTTCTGCTGCCGAAGCTGAGTTTATAGAAAATGCTATGCAACGCTATGGGAGAAGTAGAATTAATCCCAATATACCAGATGTTAGTACAGATTGGTACGATTTGATTTTGCGTGATGCATTAATACAAAACCATAGTTTAAGTGTTACAGGTGGTGCAGAAAATATTACCTATTCTATAGGTTTAAGTCAATTTGAGCAAGAAGGTATTCTACGAATGAAGAATGACTATGAGCGCTTTAATGTTAGAGCTAAATTAAATGCAGATATAAGCGATCGTTTAAAAGTGGGCGTATCTACGCTTTTAAGCAATGCTACAAGATATCGTCCCGAAGAAGGTGCTTTTGCTCTGGCTTATTTTGCTGTACCTGTAATGCCAGTTTTAGATCCGTCTAAAACGGATGCATTTCCTAGACCTTATGCAAATGCTCAGGATTTAGGTTATCGTGGTACGCAAAACCCTTTTCCTTTAATGGAAAATACAGAAAACAGAAATAAGATTAGAAATACGCTTATGACTTTTGACTTTCAATATGAAGTCATACCAGACAAGTTAAGCTTTAAAACGGCATATTTCCATAATTTAGAGACTACAGAAACTAGAGAAGTAAGATTGCCTTTTTTCTTTGGTAACGGCAATGCATTCAGGGAGAATGCAGAGTTGATAAAAAGAAATGAAACATTCTCTGAGCAGACTTGGGATAATACTTTAACCTATAATAATGAGTTAGGAAAACATGGCCTAACCGTTTTATTAGGAACATCTTTTAGAGATAGGTCTTTTGAGCAACTAGAAGCTAAGGGATTGAATTTCCCAAATGGTCCAGGAATTGGCGATGAATCCTATTTCTTAGATTTATCAAAAACAATAGATATAGATGGTGTAGGAGATAACGGAGTAAGACAATATTTCTTTTCATATTTTGGAAGACTGGCCTATAATTTTGATGACAAATATTTATTGTATGGCACGTTTAGGGCTGATGGTACAAGTAAGTATCAAGAAAAGTGGGGGTACTTCCCAACAGTTGGTGCTGGTTGGGTAGTTTCAGAAGAACCCTTCATGAAGGATAATAGTGTTTTTGATTTCTTAAAATTAAGAGCAAGTTGGGGTGAATTAGGTAATGCTAATGTAAATGCAAGTTCTGGTGGAATTACTTCTGAAGAAATTGATGTGGCTTTCGGAGACGTGCGTTTTCCTGGTTTAGTAACAAGTAGTGATTTCGAAGCTCTAAAATGGGAAGTTACGGAAGAAACAAATGTAGGTCTTACAGCAAGATTACTTGATAATCAATTATCTATTGAAGCAGATTATTTTAATAGAGAAACAAAGGATGCTATTATCCCAGTTTCTAGATTATTAGTTCCTGGTGAAACAAGACAGAATATAGGAAGAATAAAAAATTCTGGTTTTGAACTGGTTTTAAATTGGAATAAACGTGTTTCAGACGATTTTAGCTATTCAATTGGAGCAAACTTTTCAACTTTAAAAAATGAAATACTTGATTTAGCAGGGCAAGAAAATTTAACTACCGGAGGAGACACGGCACAACGTTCAGTTGTAGGAGGTTCAATTAATTCGTTTTTCGGGTTAGAAGTTGCTGGTGTATATCAAAATGAAGATGAAATTTTAGCTGATCCAGTTGCAGTAACGGCTAGGGGTAATGGTCTTACCGTAGAACCTGGTGATTTTAGATTTGTAGACCATAATGGAGACATGGAAATAGATGCGCAGGATAGAATTGATTTGGGATCATTCTTACCATCGTATTATTTTGGTTTCAATCTAGGATTTAATTACAAAGCATTCGATTTTTCTTTAAATGTCATAGGTCAAGGAGGCAATGTAATAGCAAATATTAAACGCTTTGCAATTAGACAATCACCAGACCCAAATATAGATAGAGATTTTGCTGTTAATAGATGGAGAGGAGAAGGTACATCAAATTCTTATCCGTCAGCAAGAGGGATAAGAAATGCTTGGAGCAACCAATTTTTAAATAGTTTCTTCGTAGAAGATGGAGATTTTATTCGCTTACAAAATGTGACTCTTGGTTATACGTTGCCAAAATTAAAGGGGAATTTTAGTCCGGATATAAGATTTTATATTACAGCAGAGCGCCCTTTATCCCTATTTGATTATAACGGATTTAACCCAGAGGTTGCAAATGGTAGAGACCAACAAACATATCCAATTCCTGGGGTGTACACATTAGGTGTTAACATAAAAATTTAAAAAACAATAGCTATGATATATGTTAAAACAAACAAATTGCCGGTACTTTTAGTATTGTTGGGAATTTTAATTTCTGGCTGTTCAAGTGAATTGAATCAACCAGAGCTCAATAACAATTTTGCTGGAGGTACAGATTTTTCTAAAACCGATGATATGATTTTTTCTCTTATAGGATTATATGGGGAAGTGTCTTATGGAAACTGGGAAAGACCATTAGTGATATCCACCAGAGGAGATGATGTTAATGCGGCGGGAGACCAACAGGGACTTAAAAATCAAGATCGCTATGTCTATGACAATTCTTTTTTCGGTTCTCGAACATTATGGGAAGGATATTATGGAACAATAATTACTGCACATACAGCAATGGAACAGATTCAGAGATACATGGATTTAGCTGATGCAGACGGAGTTGCTTTAGGTGAACAATATATAGCCGAAGCAAAAGTTCTTAGGTCTATTTTGCTTTTACAGCTTTCTCAGGTTTATGGAGCCGTATTTATTCCAGAATCATCAAATCTTAATGATTTTGCAAATGTAACTTCAGTTCCAAACAAAGATGAGGTAATGCAGCATATTTCAGATCAAATGGATGAAGCTATCCCTTTTTTATTAGATATGCGTCCAAATGAGCGTACAGATTTAAAAGGAGGTGTAACAAAATATACCGCATTACATATAAAAGCGCTTGCAAATCAAGAACTAAAAAATTATCAAGCAGTAGCCGATGCAGCAGGAGAAATAATCAGTTCCGGAAAATTCAGCCTTTTTCCAGATTTTTATGAGTTATTTAAATCTCCAGGAAAATTAAGCGATGAAAATCTATTTGAGATGCAGTTTTCAGATTTTGGAGTTGGAGAAGGCGATAGAAAAAGTCATTTATATGCACCTTATGGACCACAAGGTTGGACGCCTTTGGTAGCAGGTGCTGGCGGAGGATGGGGCTTTTTTGAACCTAGTATGAAATATGTTGATTTTATGCTTGATAGAGGTGATAATATTCGTTTAGAAACTTCCGTGTTATTCACCGATAGAGGTATAGATAGTATTATTAATAGTACAAATCATACCGCAGGTACATTACCCGCTTTCGTATCATCAACCACTCGAGATGGAGATATGCTAAACAATAGTTCAAGAACTATATTTTCAAGTGGTAAGCATTATTTGCCTTCAAATCAATTGATTTCTGGACGAACCGACTATGGCAGTAATAAACACTATATCGTTCATCGATACGCCGAAACATTATTAATGTATGCAGAAGCACTTGTTCAAGGCGCTTCTAATACCGCAATGACAGCAGATCAAGCTGTAAATTTGGTAAGAACTAGAGCAGGATTACCTCCTTTAACAGGAGTTACTTTAGATCAGGTAGTTGATGAAAAGTATGCCGAGTTAGCAATGGAATGGGGTAAACGGTTTTTTGATATGGTTAGGTTGGAAAGAAATGATGAGCTTAGTTATGAAGGAAGAACTTTTACTGCTGATAAAGCTTTTGTTACCTATCATCAAGATCAAATTGATGAATTTCCAATTCTTGGCGAAATATCGAATTAACATTTAAAAAACTTCAAAATGAAAAAGTTAAATAAATTTTTTATTGCTGTATTTTCATTCATCTTCCTTTTATTTTCATGTGATGATGGAATTGATGCAATAACTCAAATAGATCCTGGGTCAGATTCTGGTGCCCCAGTAGTTGTTTTAAAATATCCTGTTGAAGGAACAAAAATAAAGGTAAATGATCCCGTTGTTGCTATTACGATTGAGTTTGAAGTAACTGATGATATCGAAGTTAAAGATATTGTTGTATTGATAGACAATAATCAGATAACTACAATGAATAGTTTTAAAGACTATAGAAAAGTTTTTGCTGAGGTTGATTTTGATAATCTAACTACGGGTACTCATGAACTTAAGGTTGTAGCAACAGATATTTCAGGGCAAAGCACAACACAGATAGCAAGCTTTGAAAAGGAACCACCATACATTCCAATTTTTGCTAATGAAACTGTATATATGGATTTCGAAACGGATTATACCGAATTCATTACGGTTACCAGAGCTACTGAAGTGGGATCACCTGGGTTTGCAGGAGAAGGTTTAGCGAGTAATAATGCCTATGCAGGTGCTACAGATTCGTATTTAACTTTGCCAACAACTCCAATGCAATTAGGGAATGAACTTTCAGCAATATTTTGGTATAAGGTGAATGCATCACCAGATAGAGCAGGAATTCTAGTTATTGGACCTGAAGATCCAACTGATGCTAATTTCCCTGATAGCCAAAACAATAGAAATAGTGGTTTTAGATTGTTTAGAGAAAATGCAGGAGGAATGCAACGTGTTAAATTAAATGTTGGTATTGGAGATAAAAACGTTTGGGTAGATGGTGGTGACGCAGCTGATATAGATCCGAGTAAGGATGAGTGGGTAAGCGTTGCATTTACAATTTCAGCAACAGAAGCCCGAGTGTATCTTAACGGACAAATGGTGAGAGAAAGTGCTTTAGAGAACCCTGTTGATTGGACAGGTACCGATATTTTATCTATTATGTCTGGAGCTCCTCGCTTTACAGGTTGGAACCATAAATCGGATTATAGTTTTATGGATGAGCTTCGTTTTTTTAACACTGCTTTGTCTCCAGAAGAAATTCAAAATATTATTGGAGTTACCAATCCCTATACACCGGCTGATGGAGAAATAATGTATATGGCATTTAATGGTACTTATAAAAATTGGGTAACAGGCGCGGTTGCCGACGTAGAGGGTTCCCCTTCTTTTGCTGGAGAAAGTAAATTAGGAAGTGATGCTTATGCAGGTGCTGAAGATTCTTATTTGACTTTTCCAAGCGCTGGATTACAATCAGAAAATTTTAGTGCAACAATGTGGTTTAAACCAAATGCAACGCCCGATAGAGCAGGAATATTAGTAATGGGACCTCCTGATGTTGACAACGCAGGATTTCCAGACACTCAAAATAACAGAAAAAATGGATTTAGGTTTTTTAGAGAAAATGCAGACGGAATGCAGCGTTTTAAACTTAATGTAGGTAACGGTATAGCAGATACATGGGTAGATGGGGGAACAGCAGCTGACGTGGATCCAACATTAGATGAGTGGGTGCATCTTGCCTTTACAATATCAAACTCAAAAGCAGTAGTGTATATTAATGGAGAAATAGCAGCTGAAAGTGCTATTACAGGAATAGATTGGACAGGTTGCGATATATTATCCATAATGTCAGGAGCTCCCAGATTCACAGCATGGAACCATAAATCAGATTTAAGTTATTTGGATGAGCTACATTTTTATGACAAAGAGCTTACGCAAGAAGAAATCCAAGAGGAAATGGGTAATTAGAGTTATTTAATTTGAATTTATTTAGTTAGAGTTTCTCAGCTGTGTCTTTCGCAGGCGCAGCTGAATTAATTAATACAGATTAAGTTTTTATGAAAAAAAGACAAATTGTGTTTTTTGCGTTTCTTTTTATAATAATTGGTTGTAAAACAGATAACCAAGAAAAAAAAACTGCGGGTTTTAATGTTGTAGAAAAAAGTATCGTTGAAGATGATCAGTTATTGTTGGATAAAATTCAAAAACAGACCTTCAATTATTTTTGGGATGGCGCAGAACCTAATTCAGGACTTGCACCTGAACGTTTGCATATGGATAATATTTATCCAACTTCACCTAAACATACCGTTACTACTGGAGGAACAGGCTTTGGTATGATGGCTATTCTTGTTGGTGTAAAACGAGGTTTTGTTACTAGAGCACAAGCTTTTAATCACTTTGTGAAAATGATTGACTTTTTAGAAAAAGCAGATCGATTTCATGGTGCATGGCCACATTGGTTGGATGGACAAACAGGTAAAATGATGCCATTCAGTAAAAAAGATAATGGAGGCGATTTAGTAGAAACAGCTTTTCTAATTCAAGGGATGCTTACGGTTGCTGAATATTTCAAAAATGGAAATGAAGAAGAACAAAAATTAGTAGAAAAAATAAATACACTCTGGAAAGAGGTTGAATGGGATTGGTACACTAAAGGAGAAGATGTGCTCTACTGGCATTGGTCTCCTGAATATGAGTGGGAGATGAATTTTCCAGTAGGAGGATACAACGAATGCTTAATCATATATGTGTTGGCAGCATCATCGCCCACACATCCTGTAAGTGCTGATGTATATCACAAAGGTTGGGCTAGAAATGGAGATATTATTTCAAACGAAAAATATTATGGAGAAGACTTGATTTTGGATTATTATGAACACGATACATCTCCTATTGGACCACTATTTTGGGCACACTATTCCTATACTGGACTAAACCCTAAAGGTTTATCAGACAAGTATGCCGATTATTGGAAGTTATTGGAAAACCATGCAAAAATTCATCATAAACATTCAATAGAAAACCCTCATAAACACAAAGGTTATGGTGACAGTATTTGGGGTTTAACATCAAGTTATTCAGTTAAAGGTTATAAAGGGCATAGACCCGATAAAGATTTAGGAATTATATCTCCCACTGCGGCGTTATCATCCTTTCCTTATGCACCAAAAGCAAGTATGAAAATGCTTAAGAAGCTTTATGAAAATCATGACAGTTTAATTGGTAAATATGGACCTTATGATGCATTTAGTTTTGAGCATAACTGGTATACCCCTAGATATTTAGCAATAGATCAAGGGCCTATCTCTGTGATGATTGAGAATTACCGTTCAGGTATGATTTGGGACTTGTTTATGAAAAATAAAGACGTTCAAAAAGGGTTGAATAAATTAGGATTCACTTTTAAGAAAAGCGAATGATAGCATGAAGAAACCTGCACTACTTCTTTTTTTCGTTTTTATACTTTCCTGCGGAAATGATAATGGGCCAGGGTATCAAGAACCTTTTATTCCTAGTTCAGATGATGAAGCAGAAACCATAGAGCCATTAAGTGATGAGGCAATGCTAGATTTGGTGCAAGAGGAAACCTTTAAGTACTTCTGGGATTTTGCGCATACCAACTCAGGAGCAGCCAAAGAGCGCTATCATCCAAATGAACCAACATTAAATCAAAATGTAGTAACTACAGGAGGCACGGGGTTTGGCTTGATGAGTATTTTGGTTGCTATTGAACGTAATTATATATCCAGAACAGAAGCAGTAGTTAGGTTAAATAAAATATTGTCTTTCCTAGAAAATGCCGATAGATTCCATGGCGCTTGGTCACATTGGATAGATGGTAACTCAGGGAAAGTTATACCGTTTAGTACTAAAGATGATGGAGGGGATTTGGTAGAAACTGCTTTTTTAGTTCAAGGTTTAATGTGCGTTAAAGAATATTTCAAAAACGGTTCGGATACGGAAAAAGTATTAGCACAAAAAGCAGATGAACTATGGAAAGGTGTAGAATGGAACTGGTACACACAAAATCAAGATACCTTGTATTGGCATTGGAGTCCTAACTTTGGTTTTGAAAAAAACCTAAAACTTACGGGCTACAACGAAGTGCTTATCACCTATATCCTAGCTGCGGCATCTCCAGATTATTCTATAGAAAAAACTGTTTATGAAAAAGGATGGGCACGTAGTGGAGACATTAAATCTTCAGCAAGCCAATACGGATTTCCTTTAGTATTAAACCATGCAGGCGGTTCAAATTTAGGAGGGCCCTTATTTTTTAGTCATTATTCATTTTTAGGATTGAATCCTAAAAACTTAACAGACCAATATGGAAATTATTGGGACTTGGTAGTGAATCACACTAAAATTAATAGGCAATATTGTATAGTAAATCCTAAAAATTATGTGGATTACGGAGAAGATTGCTGGGGGCTAACTGCAAGTTATTCAAGAAATGCTGACGGAACAAGGGGGTATTCAGCTCATAGTCCATCTAATGATAAAGGAGTTGTATCTCCAACAGCAGCGATTAGTTCTATAGCATATACACCTACAGAATCTCTAAAAGTTATGCATTATCTATATCAAAATAAAGAAAAACTACTAGGTACTGCGGGGTTTTATGATGCCTTTAGTCCGCAATATAACTTTTGGGTCACAGAAACTTATTTAGCCATAGACCAAGGACCACAAATTATTATGATAGAAAACTACAGGACTGGGTTGTTATGGAATTTATTCATGCAAAACGAAGATGTTAAAAATGGACTAGATAAACTAGGGTTCAACTATTAAAAAAAAAAATGAGAAAAATATTAAGAGAAAATAGTTTACTAATAATGCTTGTTTTTTTTGTATTGCTTTCAGATGTATTAGTAGCACAAAAACAACAAGGATACTCTAAAGAATTCTTTGTACAAAGTAATGATACTCTAAAATATAGAATGCTATTACCTCAAGATTTTGATGAAAATAAACAATATCCTTTGGTTTTATTTCTTCATGGAGCAGGAGAAAGAGGGAATGGCAATAAAAAGCAGTTAGTACATGGAAGTCTACTGTTTTTGGATAATATAGAACAATTTCCAGCCATAGTTGTATTTCCGCAATGCCCAAAATCAGACTATTGGTCTAACGTAACTGTAGACCGTTCAAAAAAAGGTTTAGAAAAATTTAAGTATTTCAAAAAGGGGCAACCAACGCAATCAATGAAACTAGTTATGGGCTTAATGGATGATTTTTTAAATAAACCCTATGTCAATAAAAATCAAGTTTATGTGGGTGGTTTATCAATGGGAGGAATGGGTACATTCGATATTTTAAAACGTCGCCCAAATATGTTTGCAGCAGCATTTCCAATATGTGGTGGTGGTAATCCAAAATCTGTAAAAAACTATGCGGATAAAGTAACCTTTTGGATATTTCATGGCGGAAAAGACAATGTTGTACACCCCTATTTTTCTTTAAGAATGGTGACTGCCTTACAAGAAGAAGGGAACAATGTAAAGTTAACCTATCTGGAAAATGATAATCACAATAGTTGGGACTCAGCATTTGCCGAACCAAAATTATTGTCTTGGCTTTTTTCAAACATCAAAACGAATGGTAAATGATGAACAAACTAATTAAATATTATATAGTTGTACTTTTTCTAATAGTGCTTACAGGCTGCAACAAAGCGAATAATGCAAAACCAAAAGAAGTAGTTACCCCTTTTAATGCTCAAGTAGACTCATTAATGGCGCTTATGACCTTACAAGAAAAAATAGGTCAAACTGTTATGTATAGCGGTGGTTGGAGCATTACAGGGCCAACAGTTAGTTCTGATAATAAAAAATATATTAAAGAAGGTAGTGTTGGTGCAATGTTAAATGTATATTCGGCAAAAGGCACAAGAGAATTACAAAAAATGGCCGTGGAGGAAACCAGACTAGGTATCCCTCTGCTGTTTGGTTATGATGTTATTCACGGTTTTAGAACCATTTTTCCAATTAATTTAGGATTAGCTGCAAGTTGGGATTTAAATGACATTCAAAAAGGAGCTAGAATTGCTGCTGAAGAAGCATCCGCCGAAGGAATACATTGGACTTTTGCGCCAATGGTGGACATTGGGAGAGATCCTCGTTGGGGACGCATTTCTGAGGGTGCTGGAGAAGATGTGTATCTAGGGAGTAAGATAGCAAAAGCCTACGTAAAGGGCTTTCAAGGAGATGATTTGTCAAAACATAATACCATTTTAGCATGTGCAAAGCATTTTGTTGGGTACGGTGCTGCTCAGGCAGGGCGTGATTACCATACTGTTAACATGGGTCATGATGAGCTTAGAAATGTATATTTACCTCCATTTGAAGCTGCCGTTGATGCCGGAGTTGAAACGTTTATGACCGCCTTTAATGAACTGAATGGAGTTCCTGCAACCGGAAATAAGTTTATTTTTCAAGACATCTTGCGTAATGAGTGGAAGTTTAACGGATTTGTAGTAACCGATTATACTGCTATCAATGAACTTGTTGAACATGGTTTTGCTGAAAACGAAAAACACGCGACAGAATTGGCAATTAAAGCAGGAATTGACCAAGATATGATGAGTAGTGCGAATAGGTTATACTTAGAAGAACTTATAAACGAGGGTAAGGTTGACGTTTCGTTGGTTAACAACGCCTGTAGAAAAATCCTTTTAACAAAATATAAGCTAGGATTGTTTGATGATCCATATAGATATTCAGATGAAAAACGCGAAAAAGAAGTGGTTTACAAGGCTGAGTTTTTAGAGGCTGCTCGAAAATCTGCTGCAATGTCTACTGTTTTATTAAAAAACAATAAAGCTTTGCCACTTAATAATAAACAAACAATTGCATTGATAGGACCTTTGGTTAAGGACAAAGAAAATATAATTGGTAACTGGGCGGCGGCTGGCGACCGCAAAGGAAAAGCCATAAGTATTTATCAGGGTATTCATGAGTATTTGAGTGCTTCTAAAATTGTGTATGCCAAAGGTTGTGAAATTGAAGACTTTGACATGAGCAATTTTGAAAAAGCAATTAATATAGCCAAAAAGGTGGATAAGGTAGTAATGGTTTTAGGAGAAGATTATGATATGAGTGGTGAAGCGGCGAGCAGAACCAATATAAAACTTCCTGGGCGTCAAACGGATTTAATTAGGGCTATTCGAAAAGCAGTACCAAATAAACAAATTGTACTAGTGTTAATGAATGGTCGTCCATTAGATTTGTCAGAAGAAGATAATCTGGTAGATGCCATTTTAGAAACCTGGTTTCCTGGAACAAGTGGAGGTTATGGCGTTGCCGACGTATTGTTTGGAACTTATAATCCATCAGGAAAATTACCTGTGACATTTCCTAGAACAGTAGGGCAGATACCAATTTACTATAACATGAAAAATACGGGGAGACCAATTCCTCCAAGAAATCCTAAACAAGATTATAAATCCAATTATATCGATGTGCCGAATACTCCTTTGTACCCTTTTGGACATGGGTTAAGTTATACCAATTTTGAATATTCTGAGGTGCAATTATCTGCTACTTCGATTAAATTTTCTGATACGCTAACTGTCTCAGCCGAAATCACAAATATTGGAGATGTTGACGGTTATGAAATTGCGCAATTGTATGTACATGACAAAGTTGGGAGTATTACAAGGCCAGTTAAAGAGTTAAAAGGATTCAAAAAAATATATCTTAAAAAAGGAGAAAGTCAGACGGTTAGTTTTACACTTACCGTTGAAAATTTAAAGTTTTACAACAATCATGAATTCGTAACCGAACCAGGAGAATTTGAAGTTGCTATAAAAGGCACTTCGGATTTTGATTTTAAACAAACGTTTACCTTAAATTAATGAGGGCAAAAGAAAAGTTTGTTTTAACGATTGTGTAAATAAAATTATATGAAAAAAATTGGTCTAATATTGTTCGTTTTTATAGCTTTTCAAGCTTGTAAAAATAGTGAAGAAGATAAGATAGACATTAAAAAAAAGCCTAACATTATTTTTATCATGGCTGATGATCATGCTGCTCAAGCCATAAGTGCTTATGGTCATCCTATTAGTCAATTAGCTCCAACACCAAATATTGATAGGTTGGCCGACGAAGGAGCTATTTTTAAAAATAATTTTTGTACCAATTCTATTTGTGGTCCCAGTAGAGCTGTAATATTAACAGGTAAACATAGTCATGTTAATGGGTTTAGAATGAACGGTAATCGTTTCGATGGTAATCAACAAACCTTCCCTAAAATACTTCAAAAAGAAGGTTACAAAACAGCGGTGTTTGGTAAATGGCATTTGCATGGTTTACCGCAGGGGTTTGACTACTATAATATTTTGCAAGATCAAGGAAACTATTATAATCCTAATTTTATTTCAATAAACCAGCAAACTCAACAAGCAGATACAACAGTAGTTGAAGGCTATGCAACAGATATTGTCACAGAAGACGCATTGCAATATCTAGAACAAGTAAAAGATAGTAATCAACCATTTATGCTCATGATTCAGCATAAAGCTCCACATAGAAATTGGATGCCAGCACTAAGACATCTTAACAAATATGATAGCATAAAATTTCCTGTGCCAGACAATTATTTTACGAGTCATAAAACTTCAACAGCCTCTAAAGAGCAATATCAAACAATTTATAGAGATATGTATGAGGGACATGATTTAAAAATGACTAAAAAGGAAGGAAGTGTAGAATTAGCCCATAATCCATGGAAAGATGATTTTGAGCGTATGACGCCCGAGCAAAATAAAAAGTGGAACAACGCTTATTTGCCTAAAAATGATGCCTTTCATAAAGCAAATTTAAAAGGAAAGGATTTAGACCTATGGAAACTACAACGTTACCTCCAAGATTATTTAGCAACAGTTGCCGCGGTTGATGAGAGTGTTGGTAAGATTCTTGATTATTTAAAGAAACATAATTTAGAAGAAAACACCATTGTAGTATATACAACGGATCAAGGCTTTTATCTAGGGGAAAAAGGATGGTTTGATAAGCGTTTTATGTACGAACAATCTTTGGCTATGCCTTTGTTAATGAAATTCCCTAAAGTTATAAAACCAGGAACGGAAATCACTGCTTTAACACAAAATTTAGATTTCGCTGAAACATTTTTAGATTTTGCGGGAGCACCTATACCTAGCAACATGCAAGGTAAATCTTTAAAGCCTTTGATGACCAACACTATTAAGGAGGATGATTTTCGCGATGCTATTTATTATCACTATTATGATTTTCCTGCCTTTCATATGGTAAAAAAAATGTATGGAGTGCGTACAAAACGTTATAAGTTAATACATGTTTACGATGATATAGACGAATGGGAATTATATGATTTGCAAGAGGATCCTGATGAAGTTAATAATTTGATAAACGACAGAAGATTTGATGATATTGAAAGTGAACTTCGAGAAAAACTCAAAGAATTACAAGTGAATTATGGAGTTACTGCAGCCGAATTTAAACAGACAAGTAAAGAACAAATAAAAAGAAACTACAAAAACTTCGAGCGACTAAGAGGTAAGCCAATTAAAGTTTATGAGCATTAATTGGACATAAGAAACCCTATATGTTGAGTTTATAAACTCCGAGCGTTGGTTTTTTACGCTTAGAGACTTTTTTTTTACGTACAGATAATTTTTAGTTTAAAGAACCACATACTTTTAGGTGTTGAAGAAAAACCTTGGATTTTTTTAATAGTTGAGGTATGCAATTACGTTTTAAGGATTAGATCTAGAAAACATTAACTTGTGTAATTGTAATTAGTATAAGAAAAGAAGTTAAGAAAACGGAACAATAATAAATAAGATTTTTAAGTATGGAAATAAATGGACAATTAAAAAAAAAGGTAATGTATCTTATTTTCTTAATCTTAGTTGTTGCCTGTGGTGAAAAAAAGGAAAACAAAGAAGTAAAGCAAACCGTTGCAAAGCCTAATATTGTATATCTGCTGGCTGATGATTTAGGGTATGGGGATTTAAGTAGTTATGGACAAACAAAATTTAAAACTCCGAATATAGATGCCTTGGCAACTAGAGGAATAAAATTCACACAGCATTATAGCGGTTCATCTGTATGTGCTCCATCGAGATCCTCATTAATGACTGGGCAGCATACAGGACATACGCCAATACGGGGAAATAAAGAAGTTCCGGAGGAGGGGCAAGCCCCTTTAGCTTCAGAAGCTTTTACGATAGCGGAAATGTTGAAAAAAGCGGGTTATACTACGGGTGGATTTGGTAAATGGGGATTAGGATATCCTGGTTCTGAGGGAGATACTTACAATCAGGGATTTGATGAGTTTTTTGGATACAATTGTCAAAGGTTGGCGCATAGGTATTATCCTCCCTTTTTAAGACATAATAAAGAAAAAGTGATTTTAGAAGGTAATGATTGGACAAATAAAGAAGTTTATGCTCCAGACCTTATTCAAGAAAAAACATTAGAGTTCATTGAAGAAAATAAAGAAAAACCTTTTTTCGCTTTTGTTCCTTTTATTATGCCGCACGCAGAGTTAATATCACCGAAAGACTCTATACTTCAAAAGTTTTTAGGAAAGTACGAAGAGACACCTTACACTGAAGATAACCCATTTACCTCTGATTACGGAGAACATATTGTACATCAAGAATATTGTCCGCAGGAAACACCTAATGCTGTTTTTGCCTCCATGGTATATCGTATGGATGTTTATGTTGGACAAATAATAGCAAAATTAGAAGAGTTAGGACTTGCCGAAAACACCATTGTAATGTTTGCTAGTGATAATGGTCCTCATGAAGAAGGAGGTGCAAATCCCGAATATTTTAATAGTTCTGGAGGATTACGAGGCACTAAAAGAGATTTGTACGAAGGAGGCATTCGTTCCCCTTTTATGGTAGTTTGGCCAAATAAAATTAAACCTAATACAAAATCCAGTCATGTATCTGCTTTTTGGGATGTTATGCCAACATTGGCGGAGATTACAAAAATGGAAACACCAACAGATATAGACGGAATATCATTTTTACCAACGTTACTTGGAGAAAACGAAAAACAAAAGAAGCATGATTATTTATATTGGGAGTTTCATGAATTAGGAGGGCGTGTTGCCGTACGAAAAGGAGATTGGAAAGGAGTTGTATACAATGCTAACAATCAAAAAGAGAATAAGACATTAGAATTGTATAACTTAATTGAAGACCCAACCGAGTCCAACAATATAGCAGACCAGCATTCTGAAATTGTTGATGAATTGGCGCAGATAATGAAAGATGCTCATGAGGATTCAGAACTGTTTCCTTCCATGAATTAAATGCAAAGTTTAAAAGTAGCTAACCCTTATAAATCGTAAAATTTGATAAGGGTTTTTTAAAATACTTAGGTTAACATTACTTATTCTAAGATATGTCCGCCAGAATGGTTAATCATAGTGCCTGTCATGTATCCTGCTAAATCTGAAGCTGCAAGAACAATGACTTTTGCTGTTTCATGTGTTGACGGTAAACGTTTCAAAGCTGTTTTTTGTTGCTCTATAAATCCTTGCATTTCGTCCCTGTTCATTCCCATGTTTGCCCCCATGGTGGTAAAGGTATAGTCTATGGTGGGAGAATCTGGCATTGCCTCAGAACGTACTCCAATAACACGCACTCCTTCAGAACCCCATTCGCTTGCAAGACTTTTTACCAAACCTTCCGTAGCTGCATGTGAAGCTGTAAGTGCAGGACTCCATGGGGAACCAACTTTTGCTAAAGTAGACGTAATGAAAATGATAACACCTTTTTTTTGTTTAGACATTAGGGGAAATGCGGCTTTTGCCGTAACAAATTGATTTGCTGTGGTTGTTTTTAGAGGAATTAAGAATTGATCTAAACTAACATCAATAGCTGGTTTTCCGTGATTATATGCTGCGGGATTAGATGCGCTAAGATTAATGACAATGTCTACAGAAATGTTTTCACGATCAAACCATGAGAAATATCTGTTAACTTCATCTTCATCTAAAGTATCAACCTTTCTAATTTCACCTAAATCGGAAGATTCAATATCATCTACCTTAATATCTGAAAGGTAAATATTTGCTCCGCTCATTTTAAAAGCATGTGCTACTTGTTTACCTAAAGCACCTTTGGCTCCAAAGACGAGCGCATTTTTGTTTTCTAATAATTTGTTTTTCATTTTTTAATATCTATGATTATTGTACATTTAACTGGTTGCAAAAAACAACTGGATAAATATATAAAACTAATTGTATTTTGCAACTGGTTTTAAAATAAAATTAGGTAATATGAAAAATTCTAAGTCACATTGTCCTATTAATCAAGCTTTAGAGGTGTTTGGAGATAAGTGGACTTTATTGATAATTAGGGATATTATGTTTGATGGAAAACGATATTTTAGAGAAATGTTGGGTTCAGATGAGAAAATAGCTAGCAATATTCTAACGGATAGGTTGAATAAATTAGAAGAATTTGGAATTTTAGTTAAAACTAAAGATCCAAATCACAAGCAAAAAAATATTTACAGTCTAACCAAAAAAGGAATAGATCTTATGCCTGTAATGATTGAGGTTGCCAATTGGAGTACCAAGCACCGAGAGGTATCTGATAAGGATAAAATTCATGTGAAAGAGCTTGTAGCTGGTGGACAAAAGTTGCAGGATAAAATGCAGACTGCATTAAAGGAAGAATTAAAGTTGGTTTCTAAAGAATAAAACTACAGCCGTGGAGTCCGTAGTTTTATTCTAAATGTTAATTTCAAATTTCGGGAAATAGTCTGGTATCAAAATAGAAACGTTGCTGAGTAATTTTCCCATTTTCTACGTTAAAAACTTCGCAGCAAGGTATTTCCGCCTGTACCGGATTTACCACTTTTAGTAGAGATAAATGTGTAACAGCATCTTCAGAAACAATTAGATCCTGTGTTTCTACAGCAAATTCCATTTCAAAAGCCATTAGCTTTTCAAAATACTCTTCAGGATTATTAGTAGAAAACATTGGGCCAATGTATTTGTGGTTATCTGCCATGAAACTTTTGGCTTCAGTAAAATCTCCCTTGTTAATCGCAGCAAAAAAGCCTTCAACGGCTAGTTGCGATTGTTTTGTATGATTCATTTTTTATAAAATTAAATTAGTAATTTCGATACTTGTAAAAAGCAAGTAATGCAAATATATTTATTCACTTGCAAAAAACAAGTGTTTCATGAAAAAAAATGAAAAACGTTCTGAATGCCCCATAAGTAGGTCTTTGGATTTGTTTGGAGATAAATGGTCTTTATTAATAATTAGGGATATTGTTTTTAAGGGCTATCGGTTTTATAATCAATTTTTAGATGCAGGAGAGGGTATAGCAACTAATGTACTGTCAGATAGGTTGAAGAAGTTAGAATTGTACGGCTTTGTAATCAGTAAAAAATACGAGAAACAAAAAACAAAAAAAGTATACCAGTTAACGGAAGAAGGAATAGGCTTAATACCTATTTTACTGGAAATGATGGCTTGGGGATTTAAATATGATGACACACTACTTATTCCTGATGATAGAGTAGGTATTGTTGATAGAATATGGAATGATAGGGAAGCTTTTTTGGAAGAAGTGATTACTTCATTAAGGAATTTTGATAGTAAAAACTTCTGTTGAATAGTGTAGATATAAATATGAACAAATTAAAACAATTGGGGTTTAATGAAACCCTAGAAAAAGCTAGAGCAGAACAAAATCTGACTTCATTTGAGGTAGGTAGAATTATATTAGAGCATAAAGAAAGGTATGTTATAAAGACTCCCGAAAAAGAATTTGAAGCAGAACTTATTGGTAATTTAAGATTTACAGCAGAAAACAGATATGATTTTCCCGCAATTGGAGATTGGGTAGCTTTTTCGGAATATGATGATGATAAGGCACTTATTCACTCTATTTACCCAAGAAGCTCAATAATTGAAAGACAAGCCGTTGGCAAAGTGGGGCAGGTGCAAATTATAGCAACAAATGTTGATTACGGTTTAATTGTACAAGCGGTTGATAGGGATTTTAATCTCAACAGAATGGAGCGTTACCTAACCATTTGTAATGCATCTAATATTGAGCCAATTGTAGTGTTGAGCAAAATAGATTTGATTACAGAATTTGAGTTAGAATCTATTCTAATCAAAATTAAAGAGCGTATAAAGGACGTTTTAATAGTGCGTATTAGCAATCAGAATAAAAAGCAGTATCAAGAACTTAAAACGCGTATTCTAGTAGGGAAAACCTATTGCTTATTGGGCTCTTCAGGGGTTGGTAAATCTACACTTATTAATGGGCTTTCTGGTAAATTGCTAATGAAAACAAACAAAATAAGTGATAGTGTAAATAAAGGAAAACATACAACTAGTCATCGAGAATTAATTGTTTTGGATAATGGAGGAATTATTATTGATAATCCTGGAATGCGAGAAATAGGAATAACGGATAGAACTGGTGGTGTAGAAACTACATTTGAATCTATTTTAGAGTATGCTGAAAACTGTAGATTTAAAAATTGTACCCATACTAAAGAAAAAGGCTGTGGTATTTTAAAAGCTATAGAAAATGGGCATATTAATGAAGATGCCTATGCTAATTTTCTAAAAATGGAGAAAGAAAAAAAATATTTTGAATCCAGTGAAATGGAATTAAAAAAGAAAGATAAAGATTTAGGTAAAACCATCAAGAAGTTTAAAAAACAACGAAAGAATAATAAATATTAGAAATAGTATATCCCATTACAATGTATGATGAAAATATTTGATTCTCACTTCCATATAATTAATCCTAATTTTCCTTTAGTAGAAAATAATGGGTACTTACCAGCCAATTTTACAATTAACAACTACTTAGAAAAAGTTGAGAATTTTGGAATAGTTGGCGGGGCAATAGTTTCTGGGTCATTCCAAAAATTTGATCAAGAATATTTGTTAAATGCACTTGGTAAATTGGGTGAAAATTATTTTGGAGTCGCAAACATTCCAATAGATATGGAGAATCAAAAATTAGAAAAATTAAATCAATGTAATATACGAGCAGTAAGATTTAATCTAAAAAGGGGAGGTTCTGAAAGTCTAAAAAATATGATTGCACTATCAAATAAATTGTATGATAGGTTTGAATGGCATACCGAGTTATATGTAGATAGTAAGAATTTAAATCAACTGAAAACCATCCTTAAAAATATTCCTAAGTTTTCGATAGACCATTTAGGGCTTTCAAAAGAAGGACTTAAAGATTTGTATTATTGGGTAGAAAAAGGGACAAAAGTAAAGGCTACAGGGTTTGGGCGTATAAACTTTAATCCAATTAAAATAATGAGGAAAGTTTATGAAATAAACCCTGATTCCTTAATGTTTGGTACCGACTTACCCTCAACACGGGCAGAAGTTCCGTTTTCCTATGCGCATTTGGAAATGATTAAGGATAACTTTTCCACAGAAGAGCAAGAAAAAATACTATTTAAAAATGCAACTGATTGGTATTCTGCATAGAGGGTGTTAAAAAGTTAAAATAGCAAGAAGGAATTGATTGACTATGTGGTTGGATTATTAAATTCAATTTATAACCATCTATTTAAATGTATTAGCGGCTACCCAGGGTATTATTAATAAATTACAATTGGGAGACCAAACTTACCTCGACTTAGTTTCATGGTTTTGACAATGAATTTAAACAGGTGTTTTTAAAATTTACAAAAGTATACTTCTCCGATGAATAACCAGTAATTTGGTAAAGTTTCATCTATAAATGACCTTTTAGATTTATGTTTTGAAGACAGAATTTATGTTAAAAATTTGCGAGTCTTATAATAATGTGTAATTTTGGTAAACCAAACTGGTTAACCAATTTAAGTTAACATGTACTTTAAGATTTCAACATGTGTCTTTATTTTATCTATAATAGCATACCTGCTTTTGTAAGCATGTTTTCAGTATCTAAGAGTTTACTGTATTGTTAAAAAAGTTGAAACTAGAATTATTATTACTGATATATAACCAACAAAATATATAATATGAACTTTAAAGTATTCAAGTCAGTTTTTGTCCATTATCTTTTAATGCTGAGTGTCATTTTGTTGTTTAATTGCCGTGCGGAAAGCAAAAAACAAAGTTCTAATAGCAAAACAGAAAAGGAAGTACTAGCACTAAAGGCAAATGATGTAATACCATTTTTTAAGCATTGGAATTTAATCTTAGGAGACGGTACTAATGTGGGTCAAGCAACTAACTACGAGAATAAAAACTTCTTTTATACTAAAACCGATACTAAAGGGGATTGGGTGGTATTTAAAAGCCCAAATGCAGGGAATACTCATGGGACCTCTAATAACACAAGAACCGAACTGGCTCAATTAAAAAAGTGGTTACCGATGACCAAAGCTAATATGAATGCTACACTTAAAGTAATGAATGTTTCAACTACAGGTGATGCTCGCGTTGCTTCAACGTATTCCGTGGTAGTTGGTCAGATTCACAGTGCCGATGGGCATGAAAACGAACCACTCAAAATATTTTATAAAAAATTTCCTAATCATAAAAAGGGTTCTGTCTTTTGGAACTATGAAATAAATACCAAAGGTGATGATAATTCTAAAAGATGGGATTATTCTTATCCTATTTGGGGCTATGACTTTTCGGTAGTTGGTACTGATAAAAATACTTTCCCAGCTGAACCTGAAGATGGGATTGCTTTAGGAGAAGAGTTCAGTTATAAAGTTGAAATCAAGGATGGTATAATGAGTCTTACATTTACTAGCGAGGGACATGAGACCAAAACATTTACTAAAAATCTCATTTCCACAGAATACGGAGAACGTTCAAAAATTCCAAAACAAGTTCGTGAATTGTTTTTACCCATAGGTCAAGATGGTTTGGAACGTGAGAACGCATACGCTAATGAAGGTCTTTTTTTTAAATTGGGGTGCTATAACCAAACAAACGGAAAAGACCCTAAAGTAAATAAGGTTTGGTGTTCTGGAGCCGAAATTCATGCAGGCGATATTCAAAAACAATATGCTGATGGCAATTATGCTGAGGTTTGGTTTAAAAAAGCAAATATTACTATTAGTGATGATGCGATATCCAATGCTGGGTATTTTACAGCTAATGATGGTTTAAGTACAAAAACAGTTTACCCAAATGAGGTGATTCCTTTTATGGATAAATTTAAAATATTGATGGGTGACGGAACAAATGAGGAAAACCTTATAAATTTTGAACATAAAGATTTTTTCTATACAGTTATTGATGGTACTAGACGTTGGGTAGTTTATAAAACGCCAAATTCAGGTGTCACCTCGAAAAATTCTAGTAATACAAGAACAGAGTTACAAGAAAAAAGAGAATGGATTCCTGAAGAAGGAGGTAAACTAACGGGCACTTGTAAGGTAATGCAAGTATCTGTTTCTGGTGACGCCAGAGTTGCGGCTTCTTATGCAACTGTAGTTGGACAAATTCATAGTGGAGAAGGGCATGAAAATGAACCTCTGAAAATATTTTACAAGAAGTTTCCAGGTCATAAAAAAGGGTCCGTTTTCTGGAATTATGAAATTAATACTGCAGGGAATGATAATTCTAAGAGATGGGATTTTTCTACCGCCGTTTGGGGGCATGATATGTCAGTTGTTGGAGCAAGTAAAAATGACTATCCAGATGAGCCAGAAGATGGCATAGAATTAGGTGAAGAATTCAGCTATGAAGTAAATGTATATAAGGGTATAATGTATCTTACTTTTAAAAGTGATAATCATGAAACGCAAACATTTACTAAAAATCTTATTTCATCCGAATATATAAAAAAAACTGACCTTCCCGAACAAGTAAGAAAACTATTCGTGCCTATAGGACAAGATGGAATTGAACGTGCCACTGCCTATGGTGGGGAATTAAATTACTTTAAACAAGGCGCTTATAACCAAACCAATGGTAAAAGCCCTGAAACAAATATGGTTTGGTGTACTGGTGCGGAGATTTATGGAGGCGATATTGCGAAACAATTTGAAAATGGTTGTTACACCGAAGTATGGTTTAGAGAAGCAACTGTGGGGCCAGGTGTATCACCTAAGTAAATCGAACAGAGAGGCACATTTAATAACCAATTAATAATAATATCATATGCGAACATTTGGAGCAAGTAAGGAGTTTATTCTAGATGAAGATTTAGAATGGGAAATGGTAAATGAAGGAGTGAAACGAAAAATTATGGGTTATGATGATAAAATAATGTTAGTTAAGGTACATTTCAAAGAAGGAGGTATTGGTTACAAACATGAACATTACCATTCTCAGGTCACATATGTAGAAAGTGGAGAATTTGAATTTTCAATTGGGGAGCAAACTAAAATTGTAAAGGCTGGAGATACCGTTTATATACCTCCTCATGTGCTACATGGAGCTATTTGTACTAAAGAAGGAATTTTAATTGATGTGTTTAGCCCAATTAGAGAAGATTTTATGACTAAATAAAAAGCTATGAATTTAAAAGGAAAGGTTGCCATTGTCACTGGCGGAACAAGAGATATCGGAAGAGCAATAAGTGTAAAGTTGGCAAAAGAGGGAGCAAAAGTAGTTGCTAATTATTTTAATAACGAGGACAATGCCAAAGAAACTTTAAATGAGATTAATGCGGTTGGAGGAATTGGAATTATTGTAAAAGGTGATATGACTCAAAAAGTAGATGTTGACAACTTGATTAAGGAAACGGTTGCATCTTTTGGAGGCACCATTGATATTGTAGTTAATAATGCTGGAGGTTTAGTGGCAAGGAAAAGTATAGCCGAAATGAACGAGGCTTTTTTTAATAAAGTAATGTTCTTAAATCTTAACTCTACATTTTTGGTTTCTCAAGCAGCTTTACCCCATATGGGTTCAGGTAGTTCTATTGTAAACATTGCTTCGCAAGCAGGCAGAGATGGCGGTGGAGGTGGTTCTCTAGCATATGCAACATCAAAAGGTGCAGTTATGACATTTACTAGGGGTTTGGCTAAAGAGGTGGGACCTAAAAATATTCGTGTAAATTCGCTGTGTCCGGGTATGATTGCAACCAAATTTCATGACGATTTCACAAAAGATGAAGTACGTAAAAAAGTAGAAGGTATAACACCACTACGTAGACAAGGTTCAGCAGAAGAAATTGCAAATACGGTAGCGTGTTTAGCTTCATCAGAAACATCATTTATTACTGGAGCAAATATCGATATTAATGGAGGGTTAGCTTTTTCCTGAGTTAATGCAATTGTAACTAGTTGTAAAGTAAATATTTACGCAAATCATAATTTTTTTAAATTAATTTTTATTTAACAAAATAATAACATATATTTGGTAAACCAAATTGGTTAACCAGTATGGAAAACCAGTATGGAAAACCAGTATGGAAAACCAGTATGGAAAACCAGTATGGAAAACCAGTATGGAAAACCAGTTTAAGACTATTTAAACTTTCTAACTCTAATCTAATATTTTCATTATGAAACCATAAAATAAAGGCACAAAAAAAGGACGGGTGCACGCCCATCCTTTTCATTAAGATTACTTCATTCTGAAGGGAAGTAATACCAACATGATACCGTAGATATCATATTCCGTAAAATTACAACAAACAATTGAGTTTTAGGATACGTATCTCCGGCTAATTTCATTTAACGTGTGTTAGCGTGTTATATGTAAAAAGTAAAATTGACTAACTTATTTTAACTAAAATTTAATTTTTATGAAGATTACGTTATTAAAAAAGCTGTTGTTGTTCGTGGCATTTAGTTGTTGCGTAACGATATCGGCTCAGACAATATCCGGAAGTGTTACTGATTCCAGTGGCCCATTGCCTGGTGCAAGTGTTGTGGTTAAAGGAACAACAAATGGTACCCAAACTGATTTTGATGGAAACTACATCCTAGAAAACGTAGATAGTTCTGCTACATTGATATTTAGCTATATAGGCTTTACCACCCAAGAAGTTTTGGTAGACGGTCGGAGTTCTATAAATGTTACTCTTGTAGAGGATACTGCGCAACTTGATGAAGTAGTCGTTATTGGTTACGGTACTCGAAAGAAATCTTCTTTGACAGGTGCTGTAGCAAAAGTAGGAGGAGGAGATATCGCTGCGATTCAGGCTGCACGTGTTGATGACGCTTTAGCTGGTAAGTTACCAGGTGTTTTGATACAAAATCAAGATGGATCACCTGGAGCAGACCCTAAAATTCAAATTAGGGCTGCATCTTCTATTTCTGGAGATTCAAACCCACTAATTGTTGTAGACGGGTATCCTATCTCAGGAAGTTTGGCAACAGTTAATCCCAATGACATTCAAAGTTTAGAGGTGTTAAAAGATGCCGCCTCAGCAGCCATTTATGGTTCAAGGGGAGCAAATGGTGTTATTTTGGTTACAACCAAAAAGGGAAAACAAGGTAAAGCAAGTTTCAGTTATAATACATATATAAGTACTTCGAGCAAGTACCGCGACAATATTCTTAAGTCTGGTCCGGAATGGGCAGCTATTTCCAGAAATGAAATTGCCGCTGGCAATTGGGACCTAACTCAAATAGATTCTGATTTTGTTGAATATCGATTAAATGCCTATGAGAATTCACCTGGTGCAATAAGTCCAGAAGATTGGCTTTTCAGAAATGGTAGTATTATGAGTCATGATTTTAGTGTCAGTGGAGGTAGCAAAGACGTAAATTATTTTGCTTCAATTGGCTACCAAAACTCAGAAGGTGTTATTATCACAGAAGGTTTTGAAAGGTTAAATGCACGTTTGAACGTGGATGCAAAGTTGGGCGAGAAATTTAGGGCTGGAGTTAGCTTTAATGGATTTACTTCCCATCGAGATATGCTAGGGCACGACATGAGAGATCTTCTAAGAGCATATGGTGTTCATCCAGTTTACCACACAGAAGAATCCATAGCATTTGTTCAGCAATTGGATCAACAAGCACAGGCCTTAGGACTTGCGGCCTTTGATAATGGCTATAGAGGTTCAACTTATGAAGCAAGTAGTATTTATGATTTAGAACCAGGTATGTCGGCTCAAGATTGGCACTATGGTAGAGCTAATAATGGTATTGGAGGGTCTGGTGACGCTGGTCCTGCAACGAAGCTTGATAATACAGAACGATGGCAAAAGACTTTTTTTGGTAATGTAAGCTCTTATTTGCAATACGAAATTATTGACGGACTAAATATAAAAACTGTTTTAGGAGGTGATCTTAGAGATACGCAATTTTATGAACACAGACTACTTGGGTTTGATTCAAGAGCCAGAACTTCTCAAACTTATATGAGACAAACAGATTTAAAAGTATCTTCGGTATTGAGTGAAACTACAATAAATTATACCAAAACATTAGGTAAACATGATATATCTGCAGTAGCTGGTATAGAGTTTCAAACTACCAAATTTATAGGAACTGCCTTAAATGGTGCAAACGTTCCTGATACTGAAATTCAAAATTTCAACTTATTTAATCCTGCCGATATTACGGTTACAGAGAGGGATGAAACTAGGGTAAGGGAGAGTATTTTTGGAAGAATCAACTATGCTTATGATGACCGCTTTTTATTCTCTGCATCATTAAGAAGAGATGGAGATTCTAGGTTTGGTGCCAATAAAAGGTATGAAACATTTCCAGCGCTTTCTGTAGGTTGGAACTTGCATAATGAATCTTTTTGGAAACCTATTTCAGAAGTTGTTAGCACCTTTAAGCCGAGATTTAGTACAGGGTCTTTAGGAACCACATCTTTCTTAGGGTCATATGATGCATTGAGTCTTTTGGAACCTCAAGCTACAGTTTATGGAACAGGATTTTTAATTCCAGATAATGTAGCAAATCCAAATCTGACTTGGCAAACAAATACGGAAACTAATTATGGTATTGATTTAGGGTTATTTAATAATAGAATTCGATTGAGTGCGGATTACTATACGTCAGATATCGAAGACATCTTAATTAATCAAAGTGTTTCTGAAGTATTAGGTACTACGTCTATAGTTCTCAATTCAGGAGACGTAAGAAGCTCTGGTTTGGAGTTTGAGTTAAATGCGATAGTAGTGAATAGTGATGATTTTTCTTGGAGTCTTGGAGCTAACCTATCCACTGTTCAAACAGAAATAACGGATTTAGGAGGCCTTAACGAATTACCACAAACCATTTACGGACAAAGTGGTAGAGGTCCCGTGTTTAGAAACTACGTTGGTGGTGAAATTGGTGAAATGTGGGGATTGGAAACTATTGGAGATGTTGAACCCATATACTTAGAAGATGGTACAAGACACCCTAACAATGTAAGTGGAGAATCATATGTGGTTGATCAAAACAACGATGGTGTAATTGACAGAACTAGAACAGTTGAAGATGGTGGAGACTTGGTGAAAATAGGACAAAATACACCAGATTTTTATTGGGGCTTAAATAGTTCAATGAATTATAAAGATTTTGACTTGTCTTTTCAATTTCAAGGATCGCAAGGAGGAGAAGTTTATAATATAGACCCTCTTTACTATAACTCACAATGGAGTGGTAGGCTGGTAGATAGTTTTGATGCCAATGATGATGGCATTGCAGATAATAATGGAGAGTTTTATACTGGTAATAGAAATCAAACCGATGCAACCATACAAGATGCCTCTTATTTGGCGTTAAGAAACTTGACACTGGGTTACACTTTTAATTCAGATGTAACTAATAAGATAGGCTTAAATTCTGTTAGAATATATGGTGCCGCTACGAACTTGTTGTACATATGGGGAGATAATTATACCTCTTATAATCCTGAAGGTGTTGAGATTACCAATTCAGGTTATTTAGGACCAACAACATATGGAGTGCAAGTAGGAGCAAGCCCAATTGTTAGAAGCTTTACGCTTGGTTTAAATGTTAATTTTTAATTCGGAAAAAATGAAAAAAATATATTTAGTATTAGCATCATTGTTGTTCATAACGGCATGTGATAGTGATTTGGATCAATTTCCACCTAACATCGCCAATGCAGATTCTTTAACCGATTTCGGAGGGGTTTTAAACGCCGCCTATTATTACCAGTTAGGGGGTGTTACTCCAATGGCGGTTATGGGTGAATTTAGAGCCGACAATGCTTTAATGGATGAAGAACCTTATCCAGCATTTGATAGGTATAATAGTGATTTGACAGATATGGAAGATCAATTTTTTGGACCTTTTTATACAGCAATGTATAAGTCAATTTTGAGTTCAAATAATGTCATTGAAAATTCTACGGACGCTGGGGAAATTGGTGAGGCAAAATTTTTAAGAGCTTTGTCATACTTTAAGTTAGTTCAGGTGTTTGGCGATGTTACTATTAACTTATCTTCCGCACCCAGTTTAACAGATACATCTATTTTAGTAAGGCAACCAGTGGCAGATGTTTATAGTCAAGTTATTATTCCAGATTTAACAGATGCTATTGCTGCTTTAGGTGTTGAAATAGTAGACGGAAGAGCATCTAAATTGGCAGCCCAAGGTCTTTTAGGAAAAGTATATGCAACTCTAGGTAATTTTAGTAGTGCAGAAACGCAATTGGCAGCTGTTGTAAACGGAGCAGCAGCATCTGGCGTTAGTTTGAAAGATAATTTTAATGAGATTTTTGGTGCCGCCAATGAGGATGGAAATTCTGAAATTATTTATGCAACCCAAATATCAAGCTCTATAGTAGATGAGTACACTTTTGGTTCTGATTTCTGGAATTGGTATGTGGGAGATGATTCAAAATCGGATTTTCCCGTGGATCCAGATTTAGTTGCTGCTTTTGATGCAGTGGTTAATGATACATTAGTCGGAGGAGATTTAAGAAGAGCGGTAACACTTACTCCTGAAGGTACAACAGCTATAAAGTTTCCTAAAGACGGAGGTCTAGGGGCTGAACATGATTGGATAGAGATAAGATTGGCCGATGTTATATTGTTATATGCAGAAGCTTTGAATGAGAATGGAGCATCGGCTACAGAGGTGCTTGGACTGCTAGATCCTATACGAATGAGGGCAGGATTAAACCCTTTGGATCCGGTTGCACTGAATACGCAAGCTTTAGTAAGACAAGCTATTCTTGATGAAAGAAGACTAGAATTAGCATTTGAAGGACATAGATGGTTTGATCTTGTAAGAACAGGAACTGTTGATGCCGAAATGGGAGAAACTATCAATAGTAATTATCATGTGTTTCCTGTTCCTGTTTCTGAAATTCTTGCTAGCGACGCGGTAATTTCTCAAAATCCAGGATATTAAGAAGTTAGTTTTTCAATTGAATTGTTTGAGTTATTTATTTTGGATAATTTACCGACCAGCCCTCAGGTCGGTAGGTTTTCAAAATCGCTTAGAAACCCTGTATTCGTTATGTTTAAAATAAAATAAATTACTTTTTTTAGTAAAGTATTTTGCTTAGTTTTAACAAACCAATCTGGTTAACCAATTTGAGTAAATGTTATAATCGCCTATGAAAATCGAAATTCTCACAAGAAATGAAAATCAGGAAATCCAAAACGAAATAATATCCAAAATTCGGGATTTAATGAATTATAAAAATCTTGAGCCAGGTGACAAGCTTCCTTCGGAACGCATGCTTTCTGAAAAGTTCGGGGTTAGTAGAAGTAATGTTCGTGAAGCCATTCAGAAACTAGAGTTTTATGGTTTGTTAAAATCCAAACCTCAAAGTGGCACTTTTGTCGCAGACATTGGTCAGGTTGCTATGAATGGTATGATGGAGGATATTCTGAGATTGGAAGAACCCGATTTTAGGTCCTTAGTTGAGACTAGAATTTTACTTGAATTAAAAACCGTAAGACTAGCAGCTCAAAGACGAACTGAGGAGGATTTGATTCAGATGAAGATGGCTTTAGAAGCTTATAGCGAAAAGGTAAAAGCTGGTAAAGACGCTGTTCAGGAAGATCTTCTTTTTCATTTGGCAATAGCAAAAGCAAGCGGAAATAGTACAATGAATACTTTCATGTTGATTATCACACCTGAGATTATTACCAAATTCGAGGAACATCATGTGTGCGACAAAGACCAAGCGTTTACAGGAATTCAAGAACACCGAGATATTTTTGATGCCATTAAGGCTCAAGACCCTCAGCTGGCAAAACAAAAAATGAAGATACATTTTAAAGCACTATATCAGTATTGTTATAACATTTAAATGAGTACCTAAAAGATAAAAATGCACGGTTTTGTCTTTCAGGTTAAAAATATATGAAGGGGATTAATACTTAAAATTTGACCATACAAGTTCGGTAGTAATTAAATATCCATTACGATTACTTCCAGAAATTTTTTAGCTAGAATTTAAGTATAAATGTATTGACAAGCATATTGCTTGCAGATTTACTATTGTCCGTTTGGGATAGATAATATTTTGAATAATCAAACTAAAAAGTTATGAAAGTCAAAAGGTTAAGATGGGGGGTTATAGGCCTAATAGCATTAGCAACGGTCATTAATTATATAGACCGTCAAGCGTTACCTGTTTTATGGCCAGATATGGCTGAGGAATTATATCCGGACAAGACGGCTGATGAACGAAAAGGAATTTATGCATTAATCTCTACGTTTTTTATATTTTCTTATGCCTTTGGTCAAGCTATTTTTGGAAAAATTTTCGATAAGGTTGGAACAAGATTGGGCTTTGCACTTTCAATTGGTTTTTGGTCAATTGCTACCGCATTACATGCTTTTGCAAAGGGTGTAGTAAGCCTTTCTATTTTTCGTTCTTTGCTAGGTGTTGCCGAGGCTGGAAATTGGCCAGGTGCGGCAAAAGGAAATGCAGAATGGTTTCCAACTAAAGAGCGAGCGTTTGCTCAAGGTATTTTTAATTCGGGAGCAGCTATTGGCGGAATAATAGCCTTTCCCACAATAGGAATATTATCCGTTTATTTAAGTTGGCAATATATATTTATTGTAGTTGGTATAGTGGGATTATTATGGCTTATTCCGTGGTGGATTATAGTAAAATCTCCGCCTTCAAAGCACCCATGGATAACCGAAGAAGAACGCGATTATATTTTAACCGGACAGCAGAATCAAGATGTAGATAAGGATGGGGAATTTGACGAAGGGTATAATCCTGATACACGCAAATTACTAAGTCATAAAGAAAGTTGGGGAGTTATTATTGCCTCCGCTGCCATTGACCCAATTTGGTGGTTGTTTATCTTTTGGATTCCTATTTATTTAAATGAGGTATACGGTATGGATGTAAAGGCAATAGGCTTTTATGCTTGGGTACCTTATGTTGGAGCCATGATTGGAGCTTGGTTTGGAGGTCTTTTGGCTCAGAACCGTATAAAAGCAGGTTGGACGGTGAACAAAACACGTAAGCTGGTAATTACACTAGGCTGTTTAATTATGCTGCCTACTTTATTGGCAATGGCAAATCCAGGAGGACCTGAAACTGCTGTAATATTAATGGCTGTTATATTATTTGGTTTTCAAATAGCCATAGGCAACGTGCAGACGTTACCGAGCGATTTGTTTGGCGGAAAATCAGTAGGGACACTTGCAGGATTTGCGGGCATGGCAGCTAAGTTAGGGGCTTTTGGATTAACTGCATTAGTGCCTTGGCTTACATCAGGAGGTAACTATACCCCAGCTTTTGTAATTGGTGCTGCTTTAGCAATAATTGCAATAGCAAGCATTTGGATATTATGTCCAAAAATTGAACCTCTTAAAAGTAAAATAAAATAGATTAAAATTAGTATAATATGAGTTCTAAAGGAAAAGTAGCAGTAGTAACGGGAGCAACCGGAGGTATTGGTTTTGAAGTTTCCAGAAGATTAGGAAATGAAGGATATACAGTAGTTTTAAATGGCGTTGAAGAAGACAAAGGCGCTATGAGAGTAAAAGAGCTTACTGCAGAAGGAATTACAGCTGAATATCGTGGTTTTGATGTTACAAAAGAAGAAGCTGTAACTTCAAATATTAAAGCAATAGGAGAGAAGTACGGAAGAATTGATGTTCTTGTAAATAATGCTGGTGGATTAGGTGGAAGGTCTAGATTTGAGGAAATGACCACCGAATTTTACAGATTTGTAATGGCATTAAACTTAGATTCCGTTTTTTTTGCTTCACGAGCGGCTATTCCTTTCCTTAAAAAGGGAGAGCATCCCTCAATAATTAATTATACCTCAAATGCTGGGTGGACCGCAGGCGGACCTGGTGCTGGAGTTTACGGAACATCTAAAGCAGGTGTTCATGCAATAACCAGAGCATTGGCAAAAGATTTAGCGGAATATGGTATTAGGGTAAATGCCGTATCTCCTGGTACAATTGATACGCCATTTCACGCACAAATTAAGGCCACTAAACCTGAGGTCTTTGCTTCTTGGGCAAATAACATAATGCTGGGGAGATTAGGTAAACCCGAAGATGTTGCTAGTGTAGTTTCTTTTTTAGCTAGTAAAGATGCCTCATTCATTACAGCCGAAACTATTCAAATAGGTGGAGGTCAAGCTTTAGGAATCTAAATTTATGCTGATAAAGGTTTAAGGAACTAGAAGAGAAAGTTCATTAAGATTATAATATTATTTCCAATTTAAAAGAGTAATTTATGGAAAAAACAGTCACAAGTAAATCTTTGTTCAAAAAGTTACTTATGGCTGTTTTGGCTTTTGGTCCTGGTATTTTTGCTATTGGATATACTATTGGCACCGGTAGTGTTACTTCAATGATTGTTGCGGGTAGCACATATGGCATGCAATTATTATGGGTCTTGTTGCTAAGTTGTCTCTTTTCAGGATTACTTATGCATGCTTATGGGAATTACGCGCTGGTAACCGGAGAGACTACTTTATACGCTTTTAAAAAGCATTTAAAATGGGGTAAGCTCATGGCTATCCTTATAATTATAGGAATTTCGTTTGGACAGTGGAATTCGCTTATGGGGATTCTAGGTATATCTTCTAATATCATCTTCGAAATATTTTCGATTTATTATCCTGATTTAGTTGGCTATCAATATGAGTCTGTTCTAGTTATTGCAATTCTAGTTATTGTTATTTTTTATGGATTCTTGATGGTTGGGAAATATGCTTTTTTCGAAAAGATATTAGTCATCTTCGTAACCTTCATGGGCTTTTCGTTTTTAATTTCGTTATTTATGGTTTATCCAATGCCAATTGAGGTGGTTAAGGGATTACTTCCGTCAATTCCTCAAGTTGAAGGAGGTAAAATGTTAGTTGCAGCTTTTGTTGGTACAACTATGGCCGCTGCAACATTTTTATCACGACCACTTTTTGTAAAAGGCAAAGGGTGGACAATTAAAAACCTAGGTCAGCAAAAAAAGGATTCAATCATCGCAGCATGTTTGGTTTTTATAATTAGTGCATCAATTATGGCAGTAGCTTGTGGTGCGCTATATCATCAAGGTCAACCGGTTACCAAAGTTTTAGATATGGTAGATACTTTAGAACCAGTAGCAGGAAAGTTTGCCTTAACGATTTTCTTTTTTGGCACACTGAGCGCTGGATTATCATCTATTTTTCCTTGTTTATTGATTGCTCCTATTCTTCTAGCGGATTATCAATCTGGTAAGTTAGATACTAGCTCTAAACAATTTAAAATTATTACAGCTATAGCCTGTGTTTTTGCCTTAATTGTTCCAGTATTTGGGGCAAACCCAATTGAGATGCAGATTATGTCGCAAGTATTCAATGTATTTGTTTTGCCTTTGGTAATACTAGGGATTATTTTTTTGGTTAACAATAAAAAATTGATGAAAAAATACAAAGCAGGCATTTGGTTCAATATTGGTTTGTTTGCTGCACTTTTCTTTTCTTTTGTGATTTCTTATAATGGGGTTTTAGCATTAATCACATATTTTTTTTAAAACAGAAAGTATAACGAAAAGTTGGAAATTCTTAATTGTCCAAATAAATACGATTGAACACAATCCAATTATGTTAGGCGTTTTCTTCGGGAAGAAGTTTGAAACAATATTATTCTAAATTCAAGTGTTTGAAAACTAGTATTTTAGGTGTTGTAGGGTAAAAGAGGGCTGTAAAAACAAAAACCGCTTAACGATTAATATGTTAAGCGGTTTTATTGTGACCTCGACAGGATTCAAACCTGTAACCTCTTGAGCCGTAATCAAGTGCGCTATTCAGTTGCGCCACGAGGCCGTATATTTCCCTCGAAAGGGGCTGCAAATATATTTCTTTTTACTTTTACTACAAAATTAAGAATGGCTAAAATGGAATTAAAAAAATATATTAGAGATGTGGTAGATTTTCCTAATAAGGGAATCATTTTTAAAGATATTACGCCACTATTAAATAATTCGGAAGCAATGCAAACGGCCTCGGATGAATTATTTAATTTAATTCCAAATTTTAAGGTAGATAAGGTAGTAGGAATGGAAAGTAGAGGTTTTTTTTTCGGACCTCTTTTAGCTGCTAGATTAACTGCTGGATTTATTCCGGTTCGTAAACCAGGTAAATTACCTTGTGAGGTGGTATCGGAAGCTTACGCCTTAGAATACGGCACAGATACCTTAGAAATACATGCAGATAGTATTAAAAAAGGAGATAAAGTGTTAATTCACGATGATGTTTTGGCAACTGGGGGTACAGCAAGTGCAGTATGTAAAATGGTGGAGAGGCTAGGTGGAGAAATTGTACAATGTAATTTTTTAATAGAGTTAGATTTTCTACAAGGAAAAAACCAACTTAAGGGGTACAACATTGCTTCGTTACTACATTTTTAATCAAGTACTTTTTTTGTAATAAAATAACGCCATCCAATTATCGCCAATTGCATTTTAGATGCTTTGGCAAGGTCTAGCTGTTTTTTAGTGTAAGAAGGTAGCAGTAATTTATTAAGCTTAGCAATAATTTTGAAAAACGCTTTCATAAAAGTCTTTTGACAAAAATAGCTAAAATGTTCTTTTCCTTTAAAAAAAGAGAAGACTGCCCGTAGGCAGTCTTTTATATAGGCCTATATGATACAACTTAAGCAATAAGAGTAATGATGGATAAAACTAAAAACAACAAAATCTTTGCGAGTGTAATCATGTGTACTGGTTTTTAAAGGTTAATAATTAGTTGATAATAATCGATTATTCAATCAATATATATAAATTAAATAGTCACTTCCAAGCAATTTTGATTAAATCAATACAATTGAATACATTATTGTAAGTATAAAAATGGGATATGTTTTAACATTATGAATTATGTCTACAAATAAGTTTTAAATTGTAAGTTTATTTTATTCATTATATTTCGTTTTGTAATAAAACAAGGGGTGTTTTTGTTGTTTTTTTATAAACCAAGGGGCTTTCCATTTATAAAAAAGATGTTTTTGTCTTTTTCATTTTTTTTGGAGGAAAGTTTTAGTAGAAAAAATATTCAACATTGGTGTAAATTTCTTCGCTTATATTTGCTCAAAAATTTAGCATGCAAGATTTTCTTTTCATAGTTATTGGTCTGGTATTTTTAATAGCAGGAGGAAATTGGCTTCTAAAATCTGCTGTAGATTTATCTCTTCGTTTAAACATTCCAAAAATTGTTATTGGTATGACGGTGGTATCTTTTGCTACCTCGGCACCAGAACTAATTGTAAGTATAAAATCAGCCCTTGATGGTTTTCCTGATTTAGCTGTGGGGAATGTTATAGGTTCTAATATCGCCAACCTAGGTTTAGTACTAGGAGTAACCGTTATTTTAGGAAGTATAGATGTTCGAAAAAGTTTTTATACTACCGATTGGCCGGTAATGATGTTGGCGTCTCTGATGTTCTTTTTCTTTGTGTTTTTTGATTATGAACTTCAGCAATATGAAGGTATTATTATGGTTGTGCTTTTATTTGCGTTTTTAATATACCTGCTTAAATTTCAAAAAACTGCTGTTGTTGATGAACTACCAGAAGATGATGAAATGCTTCCGTTATATAAAACAGTGCTTTATTTAGGTATTGGAGGAGTAGGTTTATGGGGAGGTTCAGAGTTGTTGATTGATGGAGCTGTTGGCTTAGCAAAAGCTTATGGTGTTAGTGAGCGAATTATTGGGGTTACTATAGTTTCGGTTGGTACCAGTATTCCTGAATTGGCGGCATCTATAATTGCAGTTATTAAAAAGGAAAAAGCCATATCGTTAGGAAATCTTTTGGGTTCTAATATTTTTAATCTGTTGGCAGTTTTGGGGATAACCTCAATAATAACCCCAATAAAGGTTGTAGACACGGGGCTTATTACTAACGATATTTTTTGGATGTTAGGAATCTCATTTCTAGTATTGCCGCTTGTTTTTATCCCAAAAGGGTTGCGACTTGGATGGCGCGACGGGATAATTTTACTGACTTTATATATAATGTTTGTTTACTTGACACTAAGTTAGTGGTATAACATTATAAAATATATGTTAACTTAAGGGTGTAGAAGCATACTTATAGAAACGTTATGGTAGTAAAACCGTAATGTTCTTTTCTAATTTCATTAATACTGGTTTTGTTGTTTTGGAGATAATCTAAATACAACAACACTATGAAAAAAATTATGTTAACACCTGTAATCATTTTTACTATTATGATGAGTTTATCATCCTGTGAGAAACTGGACGACTTTAGTGGTGGGGGAAATTCTCAAACCCCTCAAGAAAAGCCAATAGTTATTGCTCATAGAGGTGCGCAATCAATTTTTCCAGAGCACACCTTGGAAGCTTATGAAAAAGCAATTGAGTTAGGTGCAGATTTTATTGAGCCTGATTTAGTAATGACTAAGGATAGTGTCTTAATTGCGCGTCATGAACCATTTATTTCTGGCACCACCAATGTTGCTGATTTGCCTGAATTTGCAGATTTAAAAACGACAAAAAATCTAGATGGAAAAGAAATTACGGATTGGTTTGTTTCTGATTTTACTTTAGAGCAAATAAAAACGTTAAAAGCAAAACAAGCAAGATCTGATAGATCGGATCAGTTTGACGGCTTGTATTCCATTCCGACCTTAAAAGAAATTATTGCGTTGGCGAAGTCAAGAAAAACCACAAAAGGTAAAGATGTGGGGATTTATCCAGAAATGAAGCACCCATATTTTCATAGCCAGTTAGGTTTTGGTATTGAAGATGCTTTGTTAGAAGAGTTATCGGTAGCTGGATGGAATTCAAAAAATGCTCCTGTATTTGTACAATGTTTTGAAGTGGCCCCTTTGCAGTATTTAAATTCTATTTCCGATGTAAAACTAGTACAGTTAATATCTACCTATAATGTTAATGCAAATGGAAGCTTGGATTATAATGTGCCAGATGGAGACTTTATTTCTTATGCTTCTCCTTACGACTTTTATGTAAATGGAGATTCACGAACGTATGAGTTTTTTACAACCGAAGAAGGTATGCGTTACACAGCTAATTATGCAGACGGAATTGGACCTTGGAAGCCGTTTATTATTTCGTTTACTAAAGATGATGCTGGAACAATCACGGTTTTACCGGAAACTAACTTTGTTGAATTGGCTCATAAATATAATTTAAAAGTGCATCCGTACACCTTTAGAAATGAAGATGTAAAGTGGAGTTCGGGTAATCATGAAAAGGAATATCACTTATTTTTTGATGCTGGTGTAGATGGCATTTTCTCTGATTATACAGAAGAAGCTGTTAATGCAGTTGCCACGTGGAAAAAATAATAGGCAATTAAGTAAAATTGATACTAAAAAAAGCGCCTTTACTAGTAAAGGCGCTTTTTCAACAACTAATATAATTTGATTATACGTCTGCAGACTTAACTGTTTTAACAATTCTAGCTGCAATTTTGTATGGGTCTCCGTTAGAAGCAGGTCTTCTGTCTTCTAACCAACCTTTCCATCCTTTTTCAACTGTAATAATAGGAATACGGATAGAAGCTCCTCTATCAGAAACTCCATAAGAGAAATCTTTAATAGAAGCAGTTTCGTGTAATCCAGTTAAACGTTGGTCATTAAACTCACCGTAAACAGCAATGTGCTCAGCAGTAACAGGTCTAAATGCTTCACATATTTTCTCATAAGTTTCTTGAGAACCACAAGTTCTTAAAGTTGTGTTTGAGAAGTTTGCGTGCATACCAGAACCATTCCAGTCACCTTTAATTGGTTTTGGGTGGTAATCAATATAGTATCCGTAGCTTTCAGTTAATCTGTCTAAAAGGTAACGAGCAACCCAGATTTCATCTCCAGCTTTTTTAGCTCCTTTAGCAAATAATTGAAATTCCCACTGTCCACTAGCAACCTCTTGGTTAATACCTTCAAAATTTAATCCAGCAGCAATACATAAATCTGCATGCTCTTCAACGAAATCTCTACCGTGAGTGTTTTTTCCACCTACTGAACAGTAGTACATTCCTTGAGGACCAGGGTATCCACCTACAGGGAAACCTAATGGTAACTGAGTATCTTTATCCATGATGAAGTACTCTTGCTCAAAACCAAACCAAAAATCATCATCCGCATCATCAATAGTAGCTCTTGAGTTAGACTCATGAGGCGTTCCATCAGCATTTAATACCTCAGTCATTACTAGGTATCCATCTTTTCTAGCAGGATCAGGATAAATTGCTACAGGCTTTAATAAACAGTCTGAAGATCCACCTTCAGCTTGTTTTGTAGAACTTCCATCAAAAGACCACATTGCACAATCTTCTAATTTTCCACTAAAATTCTCTTCAACTTTTGTTTTACTTCTTAAGTTGGCAGTTGGCTTATAACCATCTAGCCATATGTACTCCAATTTTGACTTACTCATAATTCTTTACACTAGTTAATTATTCTGATTTAAAAGACAAACAAAAATATAATATTTGTTGAAGTATACTAATTTTTTGGGGGGTAAAATAGACGAAGAATATAATTTTTTGGATTAACCCTTTTTTTTAGGGGGGATTTTGCCAAATATCTAATAATTGATAGTAATTTTGTTATATTATTAATGGAGAATTTTTCAAAGAAGTCAATACTATGTCCATATCAAGATTCGAAGCTATATCAGAAAGTTATAAAAGAAGTAATATTACTCATGAGGAAGATGGTCGTCGTTCAGAATTATTTGGTTTAAATGTCTTTAACGCAGAAAGAATGTTACAGCATCTAACAAAAGATGCTCTTGAAAGTGTTCAAGGAGCCATTTTTTCTGGAACAAAAATAGACCGAAAAGTAGCGGATCAGGTAGCCGAAGCTATGAAAGGTTGGGCAATTTCTATGGGGGCAACACATTACACACATTGGTTTCAGCCATTAACTGGGTCCACTGCGGAGAAACATGATGCTTTTTTTGACCTTTTACCAGATGGTAGAGCACTTGAGAAATTTGGAGGAAGGCAATTGGTACAACAGGAGCCAGACGCTTCTAGTTTTCCAAGTGGAGGAATTAGAAATACTTTTGAAGCCAGGGGGTACACTGCTTGGGATCCAACATCTCCTGCATTTATTTATGGAACAACACTTTGTATTCCAACCATTTTTGTTTCGTACACCGGAGAGGCTTTGGATAATAAAGCACCTCTTTTAAGAGCATTACATGCAGTTGATGAAGCTGCAACAGCAGTCGCTAAATATTTTGATAAAACCGTAACCAAGGTTAGCGCAACGTTAGGTTGGGAACAAGAATATTTTTTAATAGATAAAGCGCTTGCACAGTCTAGACCAGACATTGTTTTAACAGGTAGAACCTTGTTGGGGCATGCCGCGGCTAAAGGTCAACAATTGGATGATCATTATTTTGGAGTAATACCAAGTAGAGCTTTAAAATTTATGGGTGATTTAGAGAAAGAATGTACAAAACTTGGAATACCCGTAAAAACAAGACATAATGAAGTAGCTCCTAATCAATTTGAGCTTGCGCCGGTTTTTGAAGAAGCAAACTTAGCAGTGGATCATAATCTTCTGCTCATGGATGTTATGGAAAAAATTGCTGATAAACATAATTTTAAAGTGCTTTTTCATGAGAAACCTTTTGCCGATGTAAATGGTTCAGGAAAACATAACAACTGGTCGTTGGCAACAGATACTGGAGTTAATTTATTAAGTCCAGGTTCTACACCAATGAAAAACTTACAATTTTTAACCTTTTTTGTAAATACCATAAAAGCGGTGGATACTTATGAAGAATTGTTGAGGTCTTCTATTGCGTCTGCCAGTAATGATCATAGATTGGGAGCCAATGAAGCTCCTCCGACAATTTTATCAATCTTTGTTGGTACTCAATTAAGTAGAGTTTTAGATGAGTTAGAAGGGGTGTCGCAAGGTAAATTATCTCCGCAAGAAAAAACAGAACTTAAACTAAATGTTGTTGGAAAAATTCCTGAGATACTTTTAGATAATACGGATCGCAATCGTACGTCTCCCTTTGCATTTACGGGAAACAAATTTGAAATGAGAGGAGTGGGCGCTAAAACAAATTGCGCCAAACCAATGACCATTTTAAATACAATTGTAGCCAAGCAGTTAAAAGATTTTAAAAAAGCTGTTGATGCTTTGGTAGATAAAAAATCGCTTAAAAAAGATGAAGCAATTTTTAATGTACTTAGAGAGTATATTAAAACTTCAAAAAGAATTCGTTTTGACGGTGATGGGTATAGTGCTGATTGGGAAAAAGAAGCAAAACGAAGAAAATTAAGCAATAATAAGAATACCCCTCAGGCCTTAAAAGTGCTTACATCAAAAGATAGTTTAGCGCTTTTTAAGTCAATGAAAGTAATGAGTGAGATAGAGGTGAAAGCGCGTCATGAAGTAGAACTTGAAGCCTATATTTTGCATATTCAAATTGAAGGAAGAGTTTTAAATGAGTTGGTGTATAACACTATAATTCCTACTGCTATAGAGTATCAAAATAAATTAATAAAAAATGTAATGGGGCTTAAAGATATTTATGGTGCTGCTCATAAAGGATTATCAGAAGGTCAGTTAACCATTATAGAAACTATAGCTGAACATTTAGTTGATCTAAAGAAAAAAACTGATATTATGGTTGATGCAAGAAAAAGCGCCAACAAATTAACAGATACCAGTAAAAAGGCAGAAGCTTATTGTGACAATGTTTTGCCTTATTTTGACGAAATAAGATATCATTGTGATCGATTAGAACGATTAATTGATGATCAATTATGGCCGTTAACAAAGTACCACGAATTATTGTTTATTAATTAGTGAGTTTATTTTAGAAAAATCCAGAAAAAAGAGCAAACATTCTTCTATTTTTGCCACAAATTTCAACATATGAGCGCATCGAGTAATGAAAGGTACAGTCAAAGGGGAGTTTCTGCTTCAAAAGAGGATGTACATAATGCTATTAAAAATATAGATAAAGGCCTGTTCCCAAAGGCTTTTTGTAAAATAGTTCCAGATTATTTGACAAATGATGACGAGTATTGTTTGGTAATGCATGCCGATGGTGCAGGAACTAAATCTTCTTTGGCGTACATGTATTGGAAGGAAACAGGAGATGTGTCCGTTTGGAAAGGTATAGCTCAAGATGCCCTTATCATGAATGTTGATGATCTAATTTGTGTTGGAGCGGTTGATAATATTATGCTTTCTTCAACAATAGGTCGGAATAAAAATAAAATTCCAGGAGAAGTTATTTCTGCAATTATAAACGGTACAGAAGAATTAATATCCGATCTAAAAGAACACGGAATGACAATTCACTCCACAGGAGGTGAAACTGCGGATGTAGGTGATTTGGTGAGAACAATTATTGTGGATTCCACGGTAACTGCAAGAATGAAACGCAGTCAAGTTATCGACAACGCTAATATTTCAGCAGGAGATGTTATCGTTGGTTTTTCTTCATCAGGAAAAGCCTCTTACGAAACTGAATATAATGGGGGAATGGGTAGTAATGGATTAACATCTGCTCGTCATGATGTATTTTCTAAATACTTAGCAGAAAAATATCCGGAAAGTTTTGATGCAGAAGTGCCAGAAGATTTGGTATACTCAGGAAATGTTAAGCTAACTGATAGTGTTGATGGCTCGCCAATTGATGCTGGTAAATTAGTACTTTCTCCAACAAGAACTTATGCTCCGATAGTTAAAAAAATATTAGAAAAATACGACGCTACGGATATTCATGGAATGATTCATTGTAGTGGAGGTGCTCAAACCAAAATTTTGCATTTTGTTGATAATCTACATATTATAAAAGATAATATGTTTTCTATTCCACCACTATTCAAATTAATTCAAGAACAGTCCCATACCGATTGGAAAGAAATGTACCAAGTTTTTAACTGCGGACATAGGTTAGAGGCGTATGTGAATCCTAATGTGGTACAGGATTTGATTGATATAGCACAGAGCTTTGGTATAGAAGCCAAAATCATTGGTCGAGTAGAAGATTCTTCTTCTAAAAAGCTTACAATTAAAAGTGAGTTCGGAACCTTTGTTTATTAGTATATACGAATAGCTTTAATACTACGTTGTTTATAGTAAATAACGAGCTATGAAAAGGAAGGAATTTTTAAAGAGTCTTGGTGCTGGAGCCGCATTTGCACTTGTTTTTCCTTGTGTAAACGGGTGTTCAAACAATGAAGGGGATGATACCATTGGGGTAATTACTCCACAGCCTACTGGGGTTGATTTTACGATAGATTTAACATCATCGGAAGCCACCAAATTACAAACCAACGGAGGATTTATTTTAAAAGACTTGGTTGTAGTTGTTAAAAATTTACAAGGCGAATTTGTGGCTGCTACTCAAATTTGCAGTCATGAAGGTTATGATCAAGTGCGTTTTGAGAAAAGTGTTGATGATGGTATTTTTTATTGTGATGTACACGGCTCTCGTTTTGGGCAAGATGGTCAGCCATTGAACCAAATACCCGGAAGTGTTGCAAAGCCTATTAAAATTTACCAAACCTCATTAGAAGGTGATATTTTACGAGTTTTTGAATAGAATAATAGTCCTAAAATTTTACAATTGAAAAACTATATCTATATATTGTTTTTACTCTTTTCTGTATTAGCAACTTCACAAGAATGGGAAGAAAGTTATGCGGATGCTTTAGCATCAGCTAAGGAGCAAGATAAAAATATTTTGCTTGTTTTTTCTGGTTCAGATTGGTGCGCTCCTTGTATTAAGTTAGATAAAAATGTGTGGCAATCCGTCAACTTTACGTCCTACGCTAAGGAAAACCTTATTTTGTACAAAGCAGATTTCCCCAGAAAGAAAAAAAATGCTTTATCTGAGGAGAAAAGTATTGCAAATAATGTTCTGGCAGATAAGTTTAATTCAAAGGGGTACTTTCCTTTAGTGTTGTTATTAGATAAAAACGAAGCAATTGTTGGCAAAACAGGGTATAAAAATGCTTCTTCATCAGAATACGTATCACTTTTAAATTCCATGCAAAAGTGAGAATAGTTCTAGCCTTAATTTTCAGTCTATTTACACTTACTGGTTTTACTCAAGAAAAAAAATATGTTACTGTAAAAAAGACTCAAAAATTAATGGGGTCTAGATTCGAGATAACTGTAGTAGCAGTAAATGAAGAATTAGGTTACATTAATATAGATGAAGCTGTTGCTGAAATTAAACGCATAGAAAAATTAATATCCGCATGGGATAGTTCATCTGAAACGACATTAATAAATAAAAATGCTGGAATTAAGCCTGTAAAAGTAAGTGTAGAGCTTTTTAGTTTAATAGAGCGTGCAAAGCAAATCTCTGAAATTACCGATGGTGCTTTTGATATTTCATATGCTTCTAAAGCCGAGATATGGAAATTTGATGGCTCAATGAAGCAAATGCCAACAGAAACAGAAATTGAAAATTCTGTCAAAAATGTTGGTTATGATAAAATTGTTTTGGATTATAAAAACAAGACTGTTTATCTAAAGAAAAAAGGAATGAAAATTTCTTTTGGTTCTATTGGCAAAGGTTACGCCGCGGACAAGGCTAAAGAATTGTTAGTGTCTAAAAATGTAATAGCTGGTATCATAAATGCTTCAGGAGATTTAACAACTTGGGGAACAAAAGCCTCTGGTGAAAAATGGCTTATTGGCATAGCAAATCCGTTGAGTAAAGACAAAATATTTTCATGGTTGCCAATCGTGGAATCGTCAGTTGCTACTTCAGGTAATTATGAAAAATTCGTAGTTTTTAAAGGGAAAAAATATTCGCACATTATAGATCCAAGAACAGGATATCCTGCTTATGGGATTAATAGTGTTTCTGTGTTTGCTAAAAGTGCAGAATTATGTGATGCTTTAGCAACTGCTGTTTTTACTATGGGTATAGAAGCAGGTTTGTCTTTAATAAATCAATTAGGTGGTACTGAGGTAATTATTGTTGATAGTAATAACAAATTGCATAAAAGCAATGGGATATTATTAGATAAGAATCCATAAATTTATGATTATGAAGAATAGTATACTTGTTATAATTCTAGCAGTTTTTTCTACTTCATGCGTAGCCGTTAAACAGTATGATAGGGTATATTTAAATGATGAAGAAATGGTTTTAACTGCAAAGGGTGTAGAGCGATTTGAAACCAATTTTCAACTTTATCGTGAGGGAGCTTCTGGTGCCAATGGAGGAAAATCTGGTGGAGGTTGTGGTTGTAATTAATTAGTTATAATTCGTTGAAAAAAATAATAGCATTTCTGGGGATTCTTAGTTGTTTTTTTGGGTTTTCTCAAGAAGATACTAGTTACAAAAAAAGGGTTTTAGAGTCTGCTGAAATCGATTTGCTATTTAGTTATTATAATCAAGATGGAGATAATGCTGCTGTAACTGGAGGAGAAGGAACCGAAGAGTTAACAGACGCAGCATCGAGTATTGTATTGAAAATTCCAATAAATGAAGACGATGTTCTTACCGTTGATACCGGAATATCATCATACACTTCGGCATCTTCCAGTAATGTTAACCCTTTCGACGGCGATATTAATAATGCATCAAGCCCTTTTAGTGCATCTTCTGGAGCATCGAAACAAGATGCTTTAGTTCATTTTAGTCCAAGTTATTCGCATAGTTCTGATGATCGTAATAAGATATGGAATGCTAAAGCCTATGTTTCATCGGAATATGATTATTTTTCGTTAGGTTTTGGTGGCGGATACACGTATTTGTTTAATGAAAAAAACACCACATTATCTATTGATGGTCAGGTTTATTTAGATTCATGGAGACCGCAATATCCAATAGAATTACGATCAGGTTTTTTCGACTCCAGAATCACTGGTACTGGTGATTATACCCCTATTTTTGAGCCCTTTAGTGATAAAAAAAGAAATTCGTATTCTGTTTCTTTAGGATTAGCTCAAATTTTAGGCAAAAGGGCACAAGCTTCAGTTTTTGTTGATTTTGTTTCTCAAAACGGATTGTTGTCTAGTCCTATGCAGCGGGTTTATTTTGCTGATAGAGATAACTTTTTTATAGAAGAGTTTCAACTTGCTGATGCGTTAGAAAAATTGCCTGATAGTAGATTTAAAATTCCGTTTGGAGCACGCTTCAATTATTATGTTAACGATTATGTGATTCTACGCAGTTATTATAGGTTTTATACCGATGATTGGGGGATTACCTCTCATACCGCAAATATTGAAGTGCCTGTAAAAATAAGTGAAACATTCACACTATATCCTACCTATAGATTTTATACGCAAACAGCTGCGGATTATTTTTATGAAAAGGAACAAGCTGTATCTACTTTACCTTTTTACACTTCAGACTACGATTTGTCTAATTACGATGCTAATCAATATGGTATGGGTGTTAGGTATAAAGACATTCTTACAAGAGCTAAAGTGTTACGATTCGGGTTAAAGACTGTGGATTTTCGTTTTAGTAAATACGATAGGAGTGACGGATTAAACGCCTATATTTTTACTCTAGGAGTTAGTTTTGTGAAAGATTAAATCTTTTATATTCCCCCTATGTGGTTATCTTGTATTAGCCGGTGAGGTTCAAATGCGCAAATTTGTTGTAAATTCGCAATCCAAGTGATGGTAAGATTATGATTGATAAATTAAACATAGTAAAACAACGTTTTGATGAGGTTTCTGACCTTATAATTCAACCTGATGTTATTGCTGACCAAAAAAAATATGTTCAGTTAACAAAGGAGTATAAAGACCTTAAGGAACTTGTAGATAAACGTGCTGAGTATATTGAGTTTACGAATAACATTACTGAGGCTGAAGAGATAATTGCAGATGGGAGTGATGCCGAAATGGTTGAAATGGCTAAAATGCAATTGGATGAAGCCAAAGAAGGCTTGCCTAAACTTGAAGAAGAAATAAAATTCATGCTTATTCCAAAAGACCCTGAGGATGCTAAAGATGTGGTCGTTGAAATTAGAGCAGGAACTGGTGGAGATGAAGCTAGTATTTTTGCTGGCGATTTGTTTAGAATGTATACTAAGTATTGTGAGTCTAGAGGTTGGAAAACTAACGTTATAGATTTAAGCGAAGGTACAAGTGGAGGTTATAAGGAAATTCAATTTGAAGTTACCGGAGCTGATGTTTATGGTACTTTGAAATTTGAAGCAGGTGTGCACCGTGTTCAGCGTGTACCTCAAACCGAAACGCAAGGAAGAGTTCATACGAGTGCCGCTACGGTTATGGTATTGCCAGAGGCAGAAGATTTTGATGTACAAATAGATCCTAAAGACGTTAGAATTGATTATTTCTGTTCATCTGGACCAGGAGGTCAGTCTGTAAACACTACTTATTCGGCGGTTCGTTTAACACACGTTCCTACAGGATTAGTAGCGCAATGTCAAGATCAAAAATCGCAGCACAAAAATAAAGACAAGGCTTTTAGAGTATTACGTTCTAGATTATATGATTTGGAACTAGCTAAAAAGCAAGAAGAAGATGCAGCTAAGCGTAATTCTCAAGTAAGTAGTGGTGATAGATCAGCTAAAATTAGAACATATAATTACCCGCAAGGTAGAGTTACAGACCATAGAATTGGTTTAACTCTTTACGATTTACAAAATATTATTGATGGAGATATTCAGAAGATTGTGGATGAACTTAGTTTAGTTGAGAATACCGAAAAGTTAAAAGAAGCCTCTGAAATATTTTAAGAATACCCTTTATGACTACCCAACAACTTGTTGAACAAATACATAAAAAAAAGTCTTTTTTATGTATAGGCTTAGATACTGATTTAGATAAAATTCCGCCACATTTATTAAAAGAGGAAGATCCTATTTTTACCTTTAATAAAGCAATTATTGATGCTACTCACCATTTATGTGTTGCCTATAAGCCAAATACAGCTTTTTATGAGGCTTATGGGATTAAAGGTTGGATGTCATTGGAAAAGACTATAAAATATCTAAACACAAATTACCCAGAAATTTTTACAATTGCCGATGCAAAACGTGGAGATATAGGAAATACCTCCACAAGATATGCTAAAGCTTTTTTTGAAGATTTAAATTTTGATTCGGTTACAGTTGCTCCGTATATGGGAAAAGATTCTGTAGAGCCTTTTTTGACCTTTGAAAATAAGCATACCATATTATTGGCGTTAACTTCAAATAAAGGAGCTTTTGATTTTCAAACTCAAAAAATTAATGAGATTGAATTGTATAAACAGGTTCTTAAGACATCAAAGTCATATGAAAATGCTAAGAATTTAATGTATGTGGTTGGAGCTACCAAGGCTGAATTTTTACAGGAAATAAGACAAATTATACCTGAAAGCTTTTTGTTAGTGCCTGGTGTTGGTGCTCAAGGCGGAAGCTTGGAAGAAGTTAGTAAATACGGAATGAGTAAAAATGTAGGATTACTTGTAAACTCTTCTCGAGGTATTATTTATGCTTCAACAGGCATAGATTTTGCAGATAAATCTGCGGAAAAGGCTTTGGAACTTCAAAAGCAAATGGAACAAGAACTAGACCGTTTAGCCTAATTCTTCTAGTGCTTTCTTTATTTTTTGAGCTTTTTGCTCAAAAAAGTCAACAAGATTAGTGTCTCTATACTTAATGTTGTTGGCTCTTTCAACAAAAAGTTGGTATTGATATTCAAGTAAAGCAACCCCTTTTTCAATCGGCGTAGTGTTTCCCACTTTACAATATTGTTCGTTCATGGTGTTTAATGTGTTAATGTATATACAAATATACGGTGTGTATTATAGGTTTAGATGTTTTATATAAGACGTTCAACTAATAAATAGGTTGCTTGTCTTTTTTTTAATTCACAAAACTGTTTTCAAAATGTTAAAACATTTTGTGTTAAAAAAAACTGTAATTCGTCGAAAGTTGAAAAAGTTTTAATACATTGCTCGACACTTTTATAAGTACTTAGTTTAGAACACTATGCTTAATCATACACAGTATCTACATAAAGATTCCGATGCTTGGGTGACTTTTGTTCACGGAGCAGGCGGAAGTTCATCTGTTTGGTATAAACAGGTAAGAGAATTTAAAAAGCACTTTAACGTGTTGCTTTTAGATTTAAGAGGGCATGGAGATTCAAAAGCGAGTATTAAAAATGCGTTTAATGACATTTATACTTTTGATGCTATCACTGATGATATATTGGAAGTAATTGACTACCTAAAAATTGAAAAGTCTCATTTTATTGGGATTTCTTTGGGAACTATATTAATTCGGAATTTAGCCGAAAAGCATCCTCATAGAGTGGAAAGTATGGTTTTGGGTGGTGCAATTATGAAATTAGGATTCCAGTCTCAAGTTTTAATGCGTTTAGGGACTATATTTAAGTCCATCGTTCCCTATCTATGGTTGTATAAATTTTTTGCTTTTGTGATTATGCCTCATAGTAATCACAGAGAATCCAGATTATTGTTTGTAAGAGAAGCTAAAAAATTATACCAAAACGAATTTGTTCGTTGGTTTAGACTTACTTCAGAAATAAATCCGCTCCTTAGGTTGTTTCGTACTGCTGATATAAAAATTCCAACGCTTTATGTTATGGGAGGAGAGGATTATCTTTTTTTACCATCCGTAAAAAAAATAGTTCAAAAACATTCTTTATGTAGTTTGGTAACGGTTGAGCATTGTGGACATGTGGTAAACGTAGAACAACCTCAAATATTCAACCAACTAGTTATTGGTTATGTATCTGATTTCAATTCTTAGTTGCTAAGTAATTTTTATATCGAAAGAAAGTTAAAAAAAGCAGCCCCGATTTATTCTTGATAGCTAATTCAAATAAACCCATACTAAAATAAAAACATTAATTTTTTCTTTAGAAGTTGGTTGTCAGAGCTGCGTAATTTTAAGTTTTGATTGGGTTGTAAAGAAACAATACCGATTTAAAAAATCAGGTAAGTCTTATAAACCTTTACTAACCCGAAGAAACATTACTACTTTTTTACATAGTAACGAAAAAATGATAATATTGTTTTAATGCAACCTTTTTTATGTGTTTTTAATTGATACAAAGAGCAGGATTAGGACCAAATGGACCTAAAACAGTTCCGTCTGGTTTGGTAACTGTATAGGTGTGTTCTTCTTCAAAACTCCCTCTCGTATATGATATTACTAGACGTTGTGTTCCGCTAGGAATTGTTACAGTATGCATTTGTCCAAACCCACCGTCAACAGTATAGTCTGTTGTAACACCATCGATATCCACTGTTACAAAGGCACCATCCCATCCATCTCCAAACGAATCTGCCATATCAAAAACCCAGTCACCTACAAAATCCCCAGTTTCTTGTGGGCACGGAATTGCAAAACCAAACTCAAAAGCATTACGATATCCAACTTCATCTAAAAGGTCGTCAGTATTGTTACCTCCGGATGCGGTGTTAGTATCAGTGTCAAAATCTAACCTTTCCGAAGTGTATACAATGCCTTTATCGTTGGTCGCGGTCCCAGAAAAACTAAATGTATCTCCAAAACCAATATCCGTAACCTCAATGTTTAATGCACTTGCAATATCAGTTAAGGAAAGAGTTAATGTCGCTGGAAAAGAGGTGATTTCAGAGCCAATATCCATTGGTTCTATTGTTGTTCCGGCAATAGATGCTGATACTTTAAGTGTATAGCTAACGACATTGTTTTCAGGCGTTTCAATTGTTGCTGTAATTACAGAACTTTGAATTTCATCTAAGGTGCTAACTCCCAAAACGGTTGGGAAGGCTTTTTCAAACCTTACAAATGCACCATCTTTAGAAAAATCGTTAAAGCGATTTTTTTCATCATCTTCGCAAGAAGCCGTTATGGTTATTACGAAAACGGAAACCAGTGCAAGCATAACTACATTGCTTTTGTGATAAAATAGATTTATATATTTCATAATCGTTTATATTATTGAAGGTTATCTGGATTAGTATCCCAGAAAACTTTTGTTGTTACTGGATGTTGTGAGATGTTAGAGTTTGTATTAACCACAGTTGCTGGGTATAAAAATGCTCTTGGGAATTCGCCCGGAGTATTTACATGTGGTGTTAAATCGTTTGGAAGACTTGTTCTTCTGTAATTGTTATATGCTTCAATACCATTACCCCATAAAGCAATATAATATTCTTTCATTATGATGGCTAACTTTTCGTCATCGTTTGCTGTATTATCATATTCGTTTAAAACAAAGTCTACGTAGTTGTCTACATCAGCATTGGTAGCAGCAAAAGCGGCGTCTACTTGCCCCGGATTAAAGTTTAAAACCTTATCCATAGATTCGCGAATACCACTTTCTAGTAGGCTTCTTGGATTACCTGTGGTGCCAATAGTAATTGCAGATTCTGCCTGCAAAAATTTAACATATGATGATAACATAAAAGGAAATATGCCTGCCCCTTGAGCACCTTGATTTATAGAGCCAGTAATAAAAGTATCTGCATCAAAAGCACCTCCAATAGGGTATAATCCGTATGTACTTCTTTTAGTTCCGTCCGGTGGAACACCGTCATCACTTCCATGGTCACGTGTCCAATAAAAATCACCTAAATAACAGAAGTTAAATCCAGCCTCTCCTTCACATGGTAAGTCATCTCCTGTTGGAGCTGAGGGTTCTTGTCTATAAAAGTAATATCTTAACCTTGGATCTTCAAAGCCTTTGTCTGCCTTTAAAAGGTTAACGTAATAGCTTGTTAGGTAGTCATCAGAACCATCTGCATCATAGCATAGTGCGTAGTAAGGGTGTCTACTTTCCCCAGTTGAACTGGCAACTGTGGAATATTGAAATTGAAAATCTTCAGCCTGTGAGTTAATAAGGCCAGCATTTATTAAGGCATTAATTTCACTAGAAAAATCACCAACAAGTCTCATTTGAGCGTACATTTTAAACTTTAACGTTCGCGCGACCTTTATCCATTTTTGCTTATCGCCTCCATAAAATAAGTCGTTGGGCATAACAGCGTTGGGAGTGTTTATGGCGGCAATGGCTTCATCAATTATGGTTAGCATTGCATTGTATATAGATTCTCCACTATCTAATGATGGATTTGGATTGTCATTTCCCTGTAGAGCTTCAGTATATGGCACGTCTCCAAAAGTATCTACAAGCGTAACATAAGTGTATGCTTGAATTATTTTAGCAATACCAATGTATCCCATTAATTCTCTTTCCTGAGCTATTGGAATTAAGAAGTTAATATCTTGTAGAGCCTCTCTATATAGATTAGTCCAAGTATCGTCCATAGATCCAGAGGTCAAAGAAAATGGGCCAGCATATGCTCCAAACAGATGTTGCATTCGTACAAACTCTGAAGCTCTAACATTAATTCCGTCTTCATTGTCTTCATTATATGCAATTGCGTTAACAAATTGCAATTGAATGTTGTTTAAAAGTAGTTCTGGGTCAACACTAGACGGACTTAAATTACTAGGGTCGTTTAACTGATTTAAATCTCCAGTTTCACAACTTGCGATGATGGCTAATAACAATAAGCCGATTAATTTATTTATATATTTTGTTGTCTTCATCTTTATTTTTTTTCTCCGTTAACTTAAAATGTTGCTTTTATACTAAAACCATACTTTTTGGAAGACGGTGTTGTTTGAAAGTCTAAACCAGAGCCATTTCCAACTCCTGTACTTATAGTTTCTGGGTCGAAATTGGTATACTTTGGAACATTAGGGGCATGAAACCATAGGTTTTGCCCATTTATAGCAAAAGAAAGAGAACCTAATGGGGTTTTTTCTAAAAACCTTCTGGGAACTGCATAGCCCAATGAAATTTCTCTTAGTCTAATTAAAGAGCCATCAAAAACTCCTTGGTCAGCAGGATCAATAAAATTTAAAAAGTATATTTCGTTTGCACCTTGCTGAATAACGTTTGGAATCTTATTGCCATTAGCATCTAATAAAGGAGTTCCAGTATTTGGATTGGCATAAAACCCAGGTATAATAGATGAGCTTTCTCTGTCATCTGTATCTTTAGTTACCCCTCTTCTTATAAGGTTTGCAATGGTGTTTGAAGAAAAATCGCCTCCATGGGTGTATTCTACTTGAAATGATAAATTAATCCCTTTATATGAAAAGTTGTTTACACTTGTCATTTTCCAATCTGGATTAGGGTCACCAATAATTTTATCGTCTAAACCAATAGCCTGACTGTCTATGATATTACCATTTGTAGGGTCTATCATATAATTACCTTCTTCATCTCTAACGGCGTAACTACCTTTTATAACTCCTAGTGGTTGTCCTTCAACGGCATAGTTTCCAAGGTTTGAAAACCCTGCAATAAATACGTCGTCACCACCTGGTAAATCAATCACTTCGTTTTGCGCTGCTGTGTATATTAAGTTGGATGTCCATTGAAAGTCTCCGCCACCTTTAAAAGGAGAAAAACCTAGATCAACTTCCACACCCTGACTAAGAATTTTACCAGCATTAATCGTAGTTCGGTCAAAACCAGTTGATGGGTCTAATATTTTACCAAGTATTTGGTCTTTTGAGTCTCTTTTGTATAAACTAACCTCTAGGTTAATTCTATTTTTCCATAGATTAGCCTCAATACCTGCTTCAAATTCGCGATGTAATTCTGCCGTTAAATCAAGATTTGGAGAAACATCATTTCCTGTGTTTAATCCACCACTTGAATTTACGTTAATAACTCTTCCTCCGGCATCAGTAAATTGTGCAGTACCTAAGGCAAGAATAGGTCTTGTGTTGTATGGTGAAGGAAATCCTGCAGATGTACCGTATCCAAATCTAAATTTTAGAAAATTTAAAAATTCTGATTTTAAACTTGGAATCGCTGAGGTTGGAATTATGGATACCGCGGCACTCGGGTAAAACAATGATCTATTTTCTCTTTCAATAGTTGAAGACCAATCGTTTCTCCCTGCAAGAGTTAGGTATAAATATCTGTTATAATCTAACTCCAGTTGACCATATAAACCAACGGTGTTTTCCTTCTGAATAAAATCAAGAGAACTTCCGAGTGGATCCGCGTTACTTTGAGCAGTAAAGTTATTGTGGTCAATAAAACCAAAAACAACTTGACCTGTACTTGCAACACCAAATTTGTCATATTTTTCAGAGTTAGAGTTTACCCCAAAAGTTCCATTTAATCCGAGTTTTTCGGAAAGTTTAATATTGTTTATTCCAAGAATTAAACTATGGTCCCAAATTGTATTTGTAGCCGAAGTGGTTTTTAGAAAACCTTGTTGCGCAATTAAGGCACTTACGCCTCCTTTGTTTATAAAGAACTGTTGCTTTTCGGTATAATTGTCATAACCAACTCTATAGGTTAGCGAAACGTTTTCACTTAAATCATATATTGAACTAATAGAGTTGTAAAACCTTTGATTATCGATTGACTCTTGTGCGTTATCCACTAACCACCTTGGATTTTCTTGATCGGTTCTGTAATAGACATTAGCTCCAGTAATAGGATCTTGATATGGAAGTCCATTTAAATCAAAATTTCGAGGGATGAATAATGTTCTTGTAAATATTGAAAAGTTACCTGTTCCGTTATCTGCTGATACTGGGGGTGTGGTAAAATCACTTGTAGTGTAATTAAACGAACCTACAATTCTGAATTTATTACTTAGCTTAATGGTTCCGCCAAGTCCAAAATTTGTTCTCCTAATATTGTTGCCAGGAACAAAACCATCTTCGTTAGTATGACCAAAGTTTATGTTATAGGTTACATCTTCAGATGATTTAGAAGCATTAATTGATGTAGATGTTCCAAAGCCTTGTCTAAAAAAGTCTTTTATGTTGTTTTCAAAATTTTGATACCTAACATTTTGACCTTGAAATTCAGGAAAAGGGACAGCAAATTGCGGTTGATTATAGTGATGCCTTACCGTAAGGTTTTCATCAAATCTAGAGCCCCAATTTCCAACAAAACCAACATTTTGATTGTTGTCTCCACCTTGCCCGTAAGTACTGGTGTAGTCTGGTAATTTGGATATTTCATTGACAAAAACGTTTTGGTTTACACTAATTTCAAATCCTTTATTTACTTCAGCCGTAGATCCGGTTTTAGTTGTTATTAATACAACACCATTTCTACCTGCATCACCATATAGTACCGTAGCACTTAATCCTTTTAAAATACTAATATCAGTTATGTTGTTTGGGTCAAGATCTAAAAATCTACTAGAAGCAGAAACCGAACCATTTCCGGTGGTTACATTACTTTCGGCATTGGTGCTAGTGTTAAAGGGAACTCCGTTTACCACAAATAAAGGTTGGTTGTTACCTGTGATGGATACATTTCCACGTATTGTAATATTTGTTCCACTACCTGCTAGACCACCAGTACCAACAATATTTACTCCCGCTACTTTACCAGATAGTACTCTTGCGATATCTGGTTCAGGTCTGTTCTCTACCGCATCTGCTTTTAAAGATGTAACGGCATAGCCTAAAGCTTTTTTCTCACGTTTTATACCCTGAGCAGTTACAACGACCTCTTCTAAAGCTTGAGCGTCTTCATCTAATTGTACATTAATATTACTAGAAGAACCAACTTGTATTTGGGTTGTTTTTTGCCCTATGTATGAAAATACTAGAGTTTGTCCTTCGGTAGCTTTAATAATGTAATTGCCATCAAAATCGGATTGGGTACCTGTCGTTGTTCCTTTGACCAAAATGTTAACTCCTGGTAGAGGAAGACCGTCTTGATTAGTAACATTTCCGGTAATCGTTTTTTCTTGTGAGAAAGTCCATGTCATGCAAAAAAACGTAAGCATAATCATGAAAATGCACTTTTTTTTCATACTTATTATTTATGAGTTAGATATGAATTTTACAAGTACTAGGTGATTCTGTTACCCCATGTTTGAAGTGATTCAAATAGGTATACTCAAAAAAGAAAGAATGTAAAAATTGGCCCTTGTTTTAAGTGCAATGGTATCAGAGTCATTATTTCGTTGTAATTAGTCAATAACAAAATAACAGGCTTTTAACATTTTTTTAGGTAAACCTGATAAACGTTTACCTTTCCGAAGAAAAATTACTTCTTTTTTACAATGCTGATAATCAGTTTTTATCGATGCATTGTTTCTTTGTTTTTTCGTCTTTGCCACATGTGTTATAGCCAGCTTTTTTTATGGAAACAACTTGATATACTTTTTGTAACGGGTTTAAGTAAAAATTGTGGATATGGTAGAATTGAATTGATTAAGGGTGCAAAAGGGATGAATAGGAATGTAAAATGAAATGAAATTTTCTTCGGGTAACTTATCAAGATTAATTTCAATAATAAGATTAAACTTACAAACTGATGCTAGGGTAGAAAGTTTTAAAAAATTAAGAATTCGTATATATTTTTTGATACTGACTAGGAGTAAGGTGGGTATCTTTTTTAAAGGCTTTATTAAATGTTACTTTGTTATTGTAACCTACTTCATAAGCAACATCAATAATGTTTAGATTTTTTTGCTTGTCATCGTTTAAAATTTCTTTTGCTTCCTGAATTCTATAGGAGTTTATAAGCTCGTGGAAGCTCATGTTAAAATGTTCATTTATGACTTGGGATGCGTTATGCCTTGTTGTGTGTAATCGTTTAGATATCATTTCGAGGTTAATATCACTTTCTTTATATATTTTATCTATGGTAAATAATCTAACGAGATTTTCCTTTAACTCATTGGATAAACTTTCTGTAAGACCTGATTTTTCATATTTAAAAGGGATGTTTTTATGGTAGCTTAATAGACCGCTAAAAACCATTGGTTGGGCATTTGCGGAATATCCTATATATAAAATCATTGAAGCCATTAAGAAGACTTGAATTTTAAAAATGGGGCTTATCATTTGGTTGTTAAGAATTAATAGCCCATATATGCTGTAAGATATTATATAGAGGAAATGGATTCTATATATATTTTTTTGCCATATTTTATTTTCAGTATTGAGTAATTTATTTTTTTGGCTTTTTTGATATAATATTCTAATAAATATACCATATACAATTAGTGAGGTTATTTTTAATGCTACCACAGTAACGAAAACTGTTGAATTTTCGGAATTATAACCTGCAGCTTCATTAATTAACCGCTTAAGTTTTTCTTCAGCACTTAACATGTAAATTGGAAGAAGGTATCCAAGTATTAATACTGTAGGAATTAAATGTAAAAGATCCTTAATTTGAAAATTATATTGTTGAGTTATTCTTTTAAAGTAAAAATAGAGTAATGGACCATATAGAAATGAAAATCCTGAAGTCATTAAATACGAATGCGGAAATTTGAATTGTGTATTCGTAGAGTATAAAAAAATATGTAAAATAAAAAAGGAATGTATAAAAATAAAGGCGCTTATAATAATTTTGGCAATCTTGTCAATATTTTTATTGAAATGTATTACTACAGCTATATAAAACCCAATGAAGGAAACATATAAATAAATCAACGACCAAATATCAAAAGTTGGAGTATATTTTTCGGAGGTTGCACTAAATTTTTCAGTTTCCCTAATAGGGTCGAAACCGGAATCTAGTAATATTTCAGGTTGAAATTTAGAATGTAAATACTGCTCAACGTAAAGTAAACTTTCTTCGGGTTTTTTAAGAGCTGAATAGCTTAACGCTACTTTTTTAAGTAACTGTCTTTTTTCGGAAACTTTAGTCTCAATCTCAATAGCGGATTGGTAGTTTTTAATTGCTTCAGAATAATTCCGATTTAAAAATTCCTCATCAGCTTTTTCCGAGAAATTAGGAGAGGGGATGTTTTTTTTTACGCCTTGATCCCTCCTAATATCTACTGACGTTGCAGAAGAATACATGCCTGTAGATAGGAGTAAGAATGTGATTAAGATCCCTGCGTTCCTCATTAGTATTTTTGATTGATTAAAAGAAGTGTCCTTTTAAAGGTATTAAATAGTAGTTTCCAAAGTCTTAAAAAAGTCTTAAAAGTAGTAACTCCCGATAATAATTTACCTACAGCAAAGTCTAAATCCGTTTTGGTTTTTGTAAACGTATGAAAACTATGTTTAAATTAAAACGGATTAAATAAATGTAGGAAATAGATGTAAAAAAAACCGGTGCTCCCACCGGTTTTAACTAACTAACTCAAAAAATTACTATTACAAATAATTCGTTACAAATTTCCTCTTTTATTCCTTTTTACGGGTTAATTTAAGGTTAGTAATTTGTTATTATTAATAGCCTCTATAATTTGTAACGTAATAAAATATATTTTATTGTTAAAGTTTTAAAAAAGAGATAATTAATCTTGTAAAGCAAAAACTTTTTTCAATAAATCAGTGGTTCTTGAAGCCGTTTTGGTTCGTATGTTTTTTTCTTCCACCGCTATCATAGTGTAAACCCCATCTAGTGCTTCTTTTGTAACGTAGTCCGTTAAATCGGGATTCACATTGGAGGTTAATGGCAAATTATTATACCTATTAATTAGGTTACTCCATATTTTATCTGCTCCAACTTTTTCGAATGACTGTTTAATAACAGGATTAAATTTTGCATACAACTGGGTTTCGGTGGTGTTCATTAAATATTGTGTTGCAGCATTATCTGACCCTAACAAAATTGATTTTACATCGTTAAATGAAATGCCTTTTACAGCATCTACAAAAATTGGAGTGGCCTCACTGACAGCATTTTCCGCAGCTCTATTGAGAACCTTTAATCCTTCATCAGCTAAATTTCCCAAGCCTATTTTTCTAAGTGTATTATCAACTTTTTGCAATTCTTCTGGTAAAATAATTTTTACAAGCTCATTTTTGAAAAAACCATTTTCTTGAGTAAGTTTTTTTACTTGTTTGTCAATCCCGTTGTTAAGGGCCTCTCTAAGTCCACTGGCAATTTGCGTATTTCCAATAGTAGAGGTTTCTTGAGGGAGCTGATTAATAACTTGTTGCAGCTCACCACAGCTTACAAAATGAAAAATGAATATTGCTAAAATAATTTTCGTTGCTGTCTTTTTCATTCACTTAATTTTAAGAAAAAATTACTGTTTTGTTATTATATACCATTGTTTTACCCTGTACATGTAATTTAACGGCTCTTGAAAGTACTATTTTTTCCAAATCTCTTCCCTTGGCAATAAAATCTTTAATGGTATGTGAGTGTGAAACTGTAGTAACGTCTTGCTCAATGATTGGTCCTGCATCCAGTTCCTCCGTCACATAATGACTAGTCGCTCCAATAATTTTCACACCCCTAGCAAAAGCTGCATGATAAGGTTTTGCTCCTGCAAACGCAGGCAAAAAGGAATGATGAATATTAATAATGTTGTTTGGGAATTTACTGATTACCTTGCCGCTAACTATTTGCATATACCTTGCTAAAACAATAAAGTCAACGTTATGCGTTTTTAGTAATTCTAATTGCTTATTTTCTGCTTCGTCCTTATTGTTTTTATTAAAAGGAATATGGTAGTAAGGAATTTTAAATTGTTCAGCAATGGGTTGTAAATCAGCGTGATTGCTTATTATAAATGGAATTTCAACCGCTAGTTCCCCCGAGTTAAACCTGCTTAACAAATCATATAAACAATGATTATACTTAGATACAAAAATTGCCATTTTAGGCTTTTTAGTATCAGTTTGTAAACTCCACTTCATTTTATATGGTACGGCAAGTTTAGTTTCAAACTCTTTTTTAAACGTTTCAACCGAGAAGGATTCAGGGTTGAAATTACTTTCCACCCGCATAAAAAAAACATTTACTTCTTGGTCTACATGTTGATCTAAATAAGTAATGTTTCCACCTTGGTCATGAATAAATCCGGTTACATTTCTAATTATTCCGGACCGATCATGACAATGAATTAATATTGTTGTTTTCAAGATAAAAGCTTTATGCTGTCAAAATTATGACAAATAAATATAGGGCTATATAAAAAAAGTAGTTTTTATAGCGGTAAAATGTGTAATAAATATAGCAGAGGTATAAAATTTTAGCTCAACGAGCTTTTCCAGTTTTTGAATGACTCTTTAAAACTTGAAATTTCGCTTCGTAAAAGATTGATATATTCTTTTTCTTTTACACCATCCTTTTCAAGACCCGTACAATATGAGTTTATATTACGAAGCATAATATGTATAAAAGAAGCATTTTTTATACGTTCCGAACGACATTCCGAAAACTCCGCTTGAGCAATTTTTTGAGGAATAAGAATGGCATCTGTTAAAAGGGACTCAGCTATAATATCTCTTAACTTTTGAGATTTGTATAATTTAAGCAAATCTTTGTTGAATGAAACATAAGAAGCTATTTCCCTGCTCATTATGCAAAGTTTCATTGCCTTACGGTACACAGGAATAGTTTTTAGATTCTTTTGAGACATTTTAGCAATTCTTGATATCAATACCATAAAGTTACGCTGTAATTCAATAGGTCTTCTTTGTAATGAAAATAGATTTTGTAATTTTGCTTTCGAAAATAATTTTTAAAACCTTTTTTGCTTTGGAATCAAAAATTGATGAATTAAATTGGAAAATACTTGAATGTTTGCAGGAAAATGCCAGAGCATCCTTTGCCAATATTGGGCGAAAAGTTGGACTTACAGCTCCAGCTGTTGCTGAGCGTGTAAAAAAAATGGAAGAGAGTGAAATTATTCACGGTTATAAAACTATAGTATCTCATTCTCAAACGGGGCACCAACTTAAAGCAATTATTACATTACGTGCTTTTATGGGTAAGTTGAAACCTTTTTTAGAGTTTGTTGTTAATTTAAATGAAGTAATTAATTGTTACCGAATTACAGGAAATGAAAACATTGTTATGGAAGTTGTGTTGAAAGACCAATTTCATTTGGAAAAATTTATCGATAAACTAATACAGTATGGTGAAACACGTACACATATTGTATTATCAAATGTGGTTTCTAATGCAGCTATTAACCCTAGAAAAACTTTATAGATAATATGTTTACTTGTAAAAAAGCGATTTAATTCATTTATTTATACAATGAACATGGAGCAATTAACCAGTTATTATAATATGGCCATAGAAAAGGTCGTGTTTTTTTTACCAAGAGTTTTCATCGCGGGCTTAATCTTATGGATTGGATTTAAAGTCGTTAAAAAAGTAGTTAAATGGGTATCCGTTATTTTGGAAAAAACTGGATTTTCGGAAACATTAAGACCTTTTTTGTCATCTACTGTTGGTATTTTGTTAAAAGGTGCTGTTTTATTTATAATAGCCTCAGTTATTGGAGCGGATTTAACAGGACTTGTTGCGATTTTGGCAGCAGCCGGCTTTGCTGTAGGTATGGCTTTACAAGGGAGTTTAGGTAATTTTGCTTCTGGAATCTTAATCTTGACTTTAAAACCATATAAAGTTGGAGATTGGATTCAGCTTGAAGATAAATTTGGAAGAGTAGAAGAAATTGGAATTTTTAGTACAGATGTGCTCACACCTGGGAACAAAATATTAATTATCCCTAATTCTAAGGTGACTGATAATGTTGTAACAAATTATTCCGAAAAGGGAATGATTCGCTTGGAATTGTCTGTTTCTATTCCATACATGGAGAGTTTTCCTAAGGTAGAAAAAATAATAAAAAATGCTTTAGAAGAAATTCCTGAAGTTTTAAATACCCCTGTTCCAGAGGTCGGTATTAATACTTTTGATTCACATAATATTGAGTTGCTTGTTAGGCCATATGTAGTGCCAGATAATTTTTGGAAAGCTACTTTCAATACAAATAGAGCAATTAAAAAAGCTTTTAATAACAATGATATTAAAGTGGCTTATTCTGAAGGAGTTGAAATGGGTCTCATTGGAGAATAAGATTGTTTTTAAAGGAGTTAATTTTTTTGGCTAGATTTTTGATGCGAGATATACTATGAAAAAAATTACGTTTCTTCTTCTGTTTTGTGTAGTATATGTTACAAATGCGCAACAGCAATTAAGGATAAAGAAAGGTGTTATTGTAGATAGCCTTGCTATAAATGATTCTATTTCCGAAAGTTTTGCGCTTTACCTTCCTAAGTCATTTACCACTGAGAAAAAATGGCCCATTATTTACGTTTTTGATATGCAGGGTAGAGGAAAAGATGCGCTGTCTATGCTTGTGGAATCTGCGGAAAGTCAAGGATATGTTTTAGCTGCTTCTAATGATATAAGGGATAGTCTTTCTCTTTCTGAAAATGTGTTAAAATCAGGAAGGTTGTTTTCTACGATTTCTTCTATTTTCCCTATTAATGAGCGAAGAAAGTATACCGCTGGATTTGGAAGTGGGGCTCGATTTGCTTCCATAAACGCAATTTTATATAAGGAAATTAAAGGGGTGATTTCATGTGGAGCCTCAATTGCAAATATTGAGCTGTTAGATGTCAAAAAACCTATGCATTTTGTTGGTATTGTAGGTCGTGAGGATTACAACTATCCAGAAATGGTTCGAGGTAAAAAAATATTAAACCTAAAAAAATTTCCCAATCAGTTAATTGTATTTGATGGTGGGCACAAGTGGCCAAATAAATATCATATAGAAAAAGCCATGAAATACTTAACTTTTTCTGCTATGATAAATAAAGCAATGGAAAAGGATTCTGTTTTTGTAAATAAATTTTATGAAGAAGAACTTAATGAGGTAGATATATTAAATAAGCAAGCAAAACCATTACTAGCTGGACATTTACTAGCTGAAAGTATTAAAGTTTTTAGTTTTGATAATTCTGTAGATTCCTTAAAAAATTATAGAAAGTATTTGAGAAGATCTAAATTGTTTAGAACTTATAATGCCAGTCAAAACAAGTTTTTACTTAAAGAATCTTTTTTAATAGATGAGTATAATTATTATCTAGAAGAGGATTTGCAAACTTATAATTATAATAATTTAGGTTGGTGGAACTACCAAATGGAAGAACTCAATAAGTTTGAGAAAAGTACTGAGTTTTTTCAAAAACAAATGGCGGTTCGCTTAAAAGGTTATTTGGGGGCGTTGTTAGAAGATAATATTGAGTCTGTAAAGTATGGCAGAGAGATTGTGGATGAAGAAGCATTACGACTTTTAAATATGCTAAAAACTATAATAAACCCAAAAGTTTTTTCAAGTTATTTAGAGGTGATTTCTCTAAGCTCAAAAGTTGAAGATTTTGGAACAGCTTTGTTTTATTTAGAAGAATTATTAAAACAAGGATATACTAATAAAACAGAACTCTATAGTGTTAAAAATACTGCGCTATTACGAATTTCTCCTGAGTTTAATGAGTTGGTTACTAAGTATCTTAGCCAAGCTCGGTATGACGTTATTCAGCAATAAAATGAGGTGTTTTTTCAATATCCCAATCTATTACAAGACCTCCGGCTAGAGATTTTGCGATTTCTTTTCCGTATAACGTTTCGCATAAATATAATGCTGCCTCAAAACTTTTAGCGCCACCAGCAGATGTTATATATTTTTTATCATGAACAAAAAGTACGCTATCTTTTACTTTTAAATGAGGAAACATTTTTTTATACTTAGGAATATCACTTGGGAAAGTTGTTGAGGATACATTGTCAAGAATTCCGGTTTTGGCCAAAACAAAAGCTCCATCGCAATGGCTTGTAACGTAAAGAGCAGTCCTGTCAACCTTTTTTATAAAATTTAGCATAACAGTATCTTTTAAATCAGTGTCTAAATGGTGTTCCGCACTGGGGACCACAAGAATATCTATATTCGGAATTGAATCTTGCGTATAGTCAAAATCTGGCAATATTCTTACACCTTCAAAGGTTGTAATGGGTTCTAGAGTATTTGCAACCGTAAAGGTATTCATAGCCTTAATATTTTTACGGAACTTAGTATGTTGAAAAATATCAAAAGGTGCTGTAAACTCAGTATTAAAGGTTCCATCCATAATTAAAAATGCAACATTATATCGCTCAGAAATTATTTCAGGCAACTGTCTTTTTTTAGTCATGATTTTATCTGTTTCATGCATAACATCTTTACAACTAAATACCATCAATACTAAAAACGCACTATAAAGTATTTTCACCATTTCTCTTTATTTTTATGAAGGAATAAAAGTAGTAAAATACTTAATAAGCAAATAAAAGAAGTTATATACCAAGTATTTGTAAAACCCAAAATTGCAATGGCGTTCATTCCAGAATTATGACCAAATACATGTGCAACGGAAAATGCCATGCTGTAAAGAGCCATATATTCACCTTGTTTTCCTTTTTTTGCGCTCTCCATGGCAATGGCATTCGAAAAAGGAAAAGCAATCATTTCGCCCAAAGTCATTAAGGCCATGCCAATAACTAATATGCCAACCCATGAGACGATATTTAGAACCAAAAAACTTGAACCTATTAATGTTATCCCTATGGAGACATTTGTGAATTTTGACCAATTTTTGCTCTCTAGATATTTAATTAAGGGCATTTCTAAGCTAAAAATCACAAAACCATTAAATGCTAGGAGCATGCCTATCTGAGATTCTTTTAAATTATGAATGTTACTATAAAATATTGGCATAGTAGAAAAATATTGTACAAAAGCAAATGCCAATAGTACTAGGGCTCCAATAAAAGTAAGATACCTATAATCTCTATAAGCTGAAATGGGAGAGTTGTTGTATATGTTACTTTGCGTTTTCGCCTTTTTAGGGTTGAGCATCATTACTAAAAGTATTCCAGCTAAAAAACACGTTATACCATCTACCCAAAACAATTTGGAGTAGTCAAAAGTTGCTATTATAAGACCTCCAATTGCTGGGCCAGCAGAAAAGCCAAGATTTATTGCCAATCGAATTAAAGTTACGGATCTGGTTTTGTTTTCTGGTTTACTATAGGCGCTGAGCGCTACAAATGTGGCAGGTCTAAATGCATCGGCTATTATCATAAGTAGAAATACGCCCGCACATATTGACCAAAATTCAGTTAAGTATTGAATACAAATAAAAGCTATACCGGTAAATAATAAACTAAAGTACATAACTCTGTAATATCCGAAGGTGTCTGTAAGCTTTCCGCCAATCCAATTACCTATTAATGAACCTAAACCAAAACAGGTCATTATGCTACCAACGTTTTTTAAAGTAAAACCAAGATTTTGAGTCAAATACAAAGATAAAAAGGGAATGACCATAGTGCCGGCTCTATTGATTAAAGTTATCAGAGCTAGCCACCAAACTTCAATAGATAAACCTTTGAATGATGATAGGTAGTTGGTAAATAATTTTTTCATTATAGTTAATTTTAAGCATAAAAAAAGCCTGACGTTTAGGCCAGGCTTTTTTGTATATATGTTTGATTTTTATCAATTTTTACCACAGCCCAGCATATCCAGTTTTACTGAATACCACAGGGTTGTATTAATTGATAAAAAAGTTGTCATTAGTAATATTTTAATCAAAACTAATTAAAATACTGATATGTTGTATTTTTAATTTTTAAATATCTATAAATGAGAATTGTTGTTTTGTGTTTATTATTTGTGATACTTTCTTGTAAGCAAGGAAAGAGGTATCATGATGAGGTTGAATATGCCAATAAGGAGATTGAAGTAAAAGATGCTTTAAGTGAGATTTTAAAATTCCAAAAAGATTTAAATGATGAATTTAGAAACCCAAAAACATCCCCTTTACCAGATAGATACCGTAAAGATTTTGTTACGCTAGATTTTTTTGAGCCCGACACCAATTATATAGTTACTGCAAAGTTAGTTAGAACCCCAGAAGCTTTACCTTTTTTAATGCCCACAACAACGGATAGAAAATCGGAAGAAGTGGTTTATGGCATAGCACACTTTGTATTAAACGGTAAAAAGCAGCAGTTAGAAATTTATCAAAGTTCTGAAGTATCTCAAAAAGATGGTTATGCAGATTATTTGTTTTTGCCTTTTACAGATAAAACAAATGGAGATGAGACGTATACAGGTGGAAGATATCTTGAGCTTTCAATACCTAAAGGGGATAGTATTGTTATAAATTTTAATAAGGCATATAACCCTTATTGTGCCTATAATAAAAAGTATTCATGTCCAATAGTTCCCGATGTAAATAATATTAACTTATATGTTAGGGCAGGAGTTAAGGCTTTTAAAAAGAAATAAAAAAAGCTCAACTTCTCAGTTGAGCTTTTAAATATGTTGTTAAAATTCTTTACTAGAAAGAGTAGATAGCAGCAATCAAGAAAGATGATAAATTTTTAGATGCAACACCATCGTTATCAATAAAGGCATCATCAGAAGCGTTATCTAATCTAAGTTCAGGCTTGATAATTAAATTCTCAATAGTATAACTCGCAGTTAAAGTAGCGGCAAAAACACTAGAATCTTCAACTCCTGTTCCAATAGCACCATAGTCACCCATTTCGGCAAAATATTCACCTCTTATTCCTAAAGTAAAACTGTCAGAAGTTGATAATTGAGGGTATATAGCTGCTCCATAAAAGCCTGTGCCATCATTATCCTGATAAGCAGCATTAAGACCTAAAAAGAAGTTGTCCGATAAATCAAAACCACCAGTATAATCAATTTCGAAACCTAACTTAGCTTCACCGTCATAATAAAAGTTTAAATATTGACCAGCATAACCTAACTGAGCTCCTAATGAATATTCTCCTGTAAGGTTAGAGTTTTCATCTGTAACGTTCATTACTGCCAACATTAAGCTAAAATCATCAGATAAAGCAAAATCAGCTTTTACACCAACATGTGAAAAAGGACCATAAGAAAATAGGTACGAAGTACTATAGTTAAAATTAGCGGCAGGAGAAATAACTTCATACCCCAAGTAAGTATTAAACCTACCAGCAGATAATGTCGTTTTTTCAGAAACATTCCAGTAAGCATACAGTTGGTTAAGGTTAAATCCTCCAGTGGCATCATCTCCTCTTGGTCCAAATGTTACATCAGCAATAGCACCAGTTTTTTCTCCTTCGTATGTAGCAATTAAGTTTGCCATACCTAAAGCAAAACCAGTTTCGTTAGCAAAAGAAGTACCTGGAGAAACAAACGTTCCATCTGTTGCTCTATCAGTTGCGCTAAGATTTGTCTTGTAGTAAGCATCCACTGTACCACTAATTGATACTGCTTTTTTTTCTTCCTCTTCCTGAGCAAACGCTACTGAAGTGGTTAATACTAATGCTGCCATTGCAGCGAAATTTTTGATTGAAAATAATTTCATGATTCTAAGTTTTGATTTACCCTAAATTATTAAGGGTATGTAGTTGAGATTAGCATGTTTTCTAACTGGGCACTGCTTTTGCGGCACCCAATTAAAAACCATATTTTTAATTTAATATATTGTTATAGGTAAAGTAAATTAGTGCTGATTCATTCTAAAGTCAGCATAAGCATCCATTCCATGTTCGTGGATGTCTAAACCTTCAAGTTCTTCTTCTTTAGATACTCTTAAGCCTAAAGTTGCTTTTAGTGTTCCTAAAATTATAAGTGAAGTAACTATACAGAAACCTCCGATTATTGCAACACCAGATAATTGTGTCATAAACTGACTTACACCAGCTTTGTCTCCAAATAATCCTACTGCTAAAGTTCCCCATATTCCGCAGATAAGGTGTACCGCAATAGCACCAACTGGGTCATCTAGTTTTAACTTGTCAATAAGAGCAACAGCTAAAACAATTAATAAACCAGCAAGGAAACCGATAACAACAGCTTCGTTAGGAGACATTAAATCTGCACCAGCAGTAATACCTACTAAACCACCTAAGATTCCGTTTAAGAACATTGTTAAATCTAAGTTTTTGTATAGAATAGTAGAAAGGATAAACGCTCCAAAACCACCAGCAGCTGCAGCTAAACTTGTAGTAACTAATACTAGTGAAGTTAATTCTGGGTCAGCAGAAAGTACAGAACCTCCGTTGAAACCAAACCAACCTAACCAAAGTATTAAAACACCAGCAGTTGCTAAAGGTATGTTGTGTCCAGGAATCGCTTTTGGTTTTCCGTCGCTACCAAATTTACCAATTCTAGCACCTAATAGCGCTACCGCAACTAACGCTGCCCATCCACCAACAGAGTGAACTAATGTTGAACCAGCAAAGTCATAGAATCCCCATGAGTCTAAGAATCCTCCACCCCATTTCCAAGCACCTACTATTGGGTATACTAAACCAACATAGATTACTGTGAAAATCATGAAAGAACCAATTTTAATACGCTCTGCTACTGCCCCAGAAACAATTGTTGCAGCTGTAGCGGCGAACATTCCTTGAAAAAGAAAATCTGTCCACCATGTATATCCGCCATCAGCATAATCTGGTGTCATTCCTCCTTCAGGAGCTCCAATACCAAATCCAGCGAATTTTAAAATCCCAGCATCTCCATCTTCAAAGCCAGGGTACATTAAGTTAAAACCAAATGCATAATAAAGTAATAATCCACCAGTAATGATGAAAATGTTTTTAAATAATATGTTTATTGTATTTTTTTGTCTTGTAAGACCTATTTCTAAAAAAGCAAATCCTGTGTGCATGAAGAATACTAAGGCAGTCGCCACCATCATCCATACATTGTTAGCTGTAAATAATCCTGCGTCCATTTGTATTTAAGTTTAGTTGATTAGTAATTTAGTTGATACCGGCTTGACCGTTTTCTTTGGTTCTTATTCTATAAGCTTCTGAAACTTCGCTTACGAAAATTTTACCGTCTCCAACATTTCCTGTATATGCAGAATCTAACAGGGCATTAACTGTGCGATCTAAAAATTCGTCAGATACTACAATAGATAAGTATCTTCTTTGAATGTCAGTGGTACTATATGTTATACCTCTGTAAACATGTCCTTGTTTTTCATTTCCAACTCCAGTCACATCCCAGTAACTAAAGAAGTTTACCTCGATTTGATGCAATGCCTCTTTGACTTCATCAAACTTTGATTTTCTGATAATTGCCTCGATTTTTTTCATGTGTTATTTGTTTAGATGATGCCAAATATATGTTAAAAAGATTATACCCCTAAAAAAATAGGGGGTATCGATGCTATTTTTATTTTAAATTCAAATTGACCCTAAATTTATTGTGGGTATGATAAATTATAATAAATATTTTGAAGTATCCGCAATGAAAAAGATAGGGGTGTGTAGATTATTTGCAATTATTTTAGATGAATAACACAATATTTTGAGGATAATGCAATTGAAAAGGACAAACCTTGCGAATATTTACTTTATAAAACGGACGTTATATTATTTTGGATAGCCAGATTCCAAAGACTACGGCCAGTACGCCAATAGCAATGCTAATAGTTGTATATAAGGCAAAGGAAGTAATATCTCCATTTTTTAATAATGATTGGCCTTCAAATGCAAACGTGGAAAAAGTAGTGAAGCCACCGCAAAAGCCTGTTGTAAGTAATAGCGTTTGGTTAGTAGAAAGTATATTTTGTTTTAAAGATATGCCTAGTATAAGACCAATTAGTAGGCATCCAATGATGTTTGCTAAAAAAGTTCCTAAAAAGAAGTTTTGAAAAAAAGAGTTACAGCTTTTAGATATACTATACCTAAGTATACTACCTAAACCGCCCCCAATAAAAACAAGAAATGCCTGTTTCATACCGTAAAGGTATAAAACTAAACTGCTTTTTTATACTTTGGAGCAATCAAATCTGCAGGGTAAATTTTATAGGTATTGGTACTTTTAGTTTTCTTAGTTCTTTGGTTAACATCGTTTAAACTAAAAATAATCATTAAAGCATTTACACCTGCTAAAACAAAAAGAATCGCGAAGAAAGTCATCATTATGTTTGCCTTTTATTTTACTAACGCAAAATTAATTAGTTTCTTATACTTGAAGCTATAAATTGAAAATTTGTTGTAAAAACCGATATTTTTGTGGTATATGTGATAATTGTGTTAATTATTAAGAAAATTCTTAATTACAAAGAGGAATATAATAAAAATTATGAAAATAATCGCAATTTTATTTGTGCCTGAGTAATTTTTCTTGTGTAGTTTCTTGTCTTTTCTGTAGGAATTAATCATTATTATGGCAAAAACCACAATAAATAAACATGCAAAAACAATTTGACCCTGACTAAACATATTTTTTATATTTACGCAAAGCTAATGTAAAACAGATAATTGATTACTATGAAAAATAAAATTGCGGCTGTAGAATTGTTTCATAATTCTTTTGGATTGGGGGTAGCAAAGGAAATGAAAGCGGATTTAGGTGAAAGAAAAAATTTATTGAGGTTTAACCTCATGGATGAAGAGAATAAAGAATATTTAGAAGCAGCTTCTAATAATGACATGGTTGAAGTGGCTGATGCACTTGGAGATATGCTATACATATTGTGTGGTACCATCTTAGAGCATGGAATGCAATATAAGATAGAAGAAGTATTCAATGAAATACAGCGTAGTAATATGAGTAAGTTGGGTGAAGACGGAAAGCCTATTTATAGGGAAGATGGCAAGGTGCTTAAGGGTCCAAATTATTTTAAACCTAATATTGAAGCGATTCTAAAAAACTAAAAAGAGGCCAATTGGCCTCTTTTTTATTTAATAACATTTACGTTTACACTTTTACTGTCCAGCCAAATTTATCTTCAGCTTTGTTGTATTGTATATCCGTGATTTTCTTTTTTAATGAAAGCGCGTAACTCTCAGAAAGTTCTGGTAAGTCGTAATCAATGCCTTTATAACCAAAAGTTGCAATTGGCGATATCACTGCTGCTGTGCCGGCTCCAAACATTTCTTTTAAAGAACCATTTTTAGCTGCCTCAATTACTTCTGATACTGTTATTTTTCGTACTTCCACTTTAATACCAGCATCTTCAGCTAGCTGAATAATACTTTTTCGAGTAATACCATCAAGAATTCTATCACTCGTTGGTCCAGTAATTAAGGTGTCATTAATACGGATAAAAATATTCATGGCACCTGCTTCTTCAATGTATTCGTGGGTATTGTCATCTGTCCAAATAACCTGATTGTACCCTTTTTTAACAGCGAGTTGCGTTGGATAAAATTGCCCAGCATAATTTCCTCCTGTCTTAGCAAAACCAACTCCACCATTGGCAGAACGGGAATATTTCTCTTCAATTAATACTTTTACCTTTCCAGAAAAGTAAGCTCCAGACGGTGCACATGAAATTATAAATTTATACTCATCCGCAGGAGAAGCATGAAAGCCCTGACCAGATGCAAAAATAAAAGGTCTAATATACAGTGAGCTGCCATCATTTTCAGGAATCCACTTTTCGTCTAACCTTAAAAGCGTCTTTAATCCTTCCATAAAATATGCTTCCGGAAGTTCAGGAATAGACATTCTTTTTGCAGATACATTTAATCTTTTTTGATTGTCTAAAGGTCTAAAAAGCCAAATATCTTTGTTAGCATCTTTATATGCTTTCATTCCTTCAAAAATAGACTGGCCATAATGAAAAATTTTTGCAGATGGATCTAAAGTAATTGGTTGATAAGGAACAATTTTTGGAGTTTCCCAAGCACCATTTTTATAATCGCAGACCAGCATGTGGTCGGCAAAAACGCTACCGAACGATAAATTGTTAAAATCTACTTGATCAATCTTTGAATTTTGAATCTTCTCTACAAGGATTTTTTGTTCCATTATCATTAGTTAAAATTGAATTAATCAATAAAATTAGTAAAATATACGGTTTCAATCTTCTTTTTTTCTTTAAAAATAACAAGCTTTGTTTATCTTAATAAAAATGTCCGGTATGAAAGTGATTAATTTTATAGTTTTTACGATTCTATTTAGTGTTTTTAGTAGTGGGCAAAATAATATTAACAATAGCGATTCGGTCTTGGTTCAAGATAGCCTTTCTTATATGGTTTATGGTGATAAAATAAATTTGAAAAACACATATACCGCTGTTGAAATAAATAAGAAATATAAAGTTTTAAAGGAAGGGGATAGTCTAGCAACTAAGTTTAGGGCAACAGTTAGGAGTGTATGTAAAGCAAAAGGCTGTTGGATGAAGTTAGAATTAGACAAAGGAGAAGAAGTAATGGTGCGTTTTAAAGATTATGCTTTTTTTGTTCCTAAAAATATAGAAGGTAAAGAGGTCATTGTTGCTGGTAAAGCTTTTGTGAAAACTACTAGTATAGAAGAACAAAAACATTATGCGTTAGATGCAGGTAAGTCAAAAATTGAAATAGCAAAAATTACCAAGCCAAAAAAAGAACTTGCTTTTGTAGCAGAAGGCGTATTGTTAAAAAAATAAGTTGAAAAGAAAAATTATTACCACCGCTGATGGTTCTAAAACCATCCATATTGAAGATTGGAATGAACAATACCATTCTAAACATGGAGCAATTCAAGAGGCGTATCACGTTTTTATTAAAAATGGGTTGCATCTTTTCGAAAATCAAAATGTTAGTATACTTGAAATAGGTTTTGGAACAGGCTTAAATGCTATTATAACATACTTAGAGGCAGCAAAAAAAAAGCTAAATGTTGATTATGTAGGAGTAGAGGGGTATCCTGTATCCATAGAGGAGCTAAGTCATTTGAATTACGTTGACCAATTGGATGAAAAAGAGCTAAAGGGAGTATTTGAAAAAATGCATGCTTCCAATTGGGGTGATATGATATCCATTTCAGAAATTTTTAGTTTACAAAAACAACAAAAGGATTTCCAAGAAATAAGCGATGAAGAAGTTTTTGATTTAATTTATTTTGATGCTTTTGGAGCTCGGGTACAACCTGAATTATGGACGGTGTGCGTTTTTGAAAAAATGTACAATGCTCTTAAAAAGGATAGTTACTTGGTTACGTATTCGGCAAAAGGAAGTGTTAGGAGAGCAATGCAAGAAGTTGGGTTTAGTGTTGAGCGTCTTCCTGGGCCTCCTGGTAAGCGCGAAATGTTAAGAGCAAAGAAAACATAATATTAGCCTTAAATTTTAAGTGTATGAAAATATTAATTACAGGAGCTACTGGTTTGGTTGGGAAAGAAATTGTGAAGCTTTGTCATCAGCAAAATATTTCTGTAAACTATTTAACAACACAAAAAAGCAAGATTGTAAATCACGAGAATTATAAAGGATTTTACTGGAATCCAGAAAAAACCGAAATAGATTTTGAGTGTTTTACCAATATAACCGCAATTATTAATTTGGCAGGAGCGTCCATTTCTAAACGCTGGACTGCATCTTATAAACGACAAATAATTTCAAGTAGAATAAATAGTCTTAAAACTTTAAATATTGGTCTTAGTAAAATTAACGCTTCCAATATAAAATCTATCATATCAGCTTCGGCAATAGGTGTTTATCCCAATTCTATTGAAAATGTATATTATGAGAATGAAAGGTTAATTGATGATAGCTTTTTAGGAGAGGTAGTACAGGCTTGGGAACAGGAAATTAATATGCTGTTTAGATATAATATTCCAATAGGGATAATTAGAATAGGTCTAGTGTTATCTGATAAAGGAGGGGCTCTGCCCGAAATGATTAAACCAATTAAAAATTATATTGGGGCATCATTTGGAAGTGGAAAACAATGGCAATCTTGGATTCATATTTCTGATCTAGCTAAAATATTTTTGTTTGCTGTGGAAAATCAACTAGATGACATTTATAATGGTGTAGCTCCAAATCCAGTTTCCAATGCAGTTCTGACTTCAAAAATCGCTAAAGTTTTGGGTAGGCCATTACTACTACCAAATATTCCAAAATTTGCTATGAAAACTGTTCTAGGTGAAATGGCATATTTACTTTTTGCAAGTCAAAATGTAAGTAGTAAAAAAATAGAAGAGGAAAATTTTGCTTTTGATTATCCTACCGTAGATTCAGCTTTAGCTGATATTTTATCATAATTGTAGTAAAGTTTGATGACATTTTGACATTTTTAAAGAAATGGCAGTACTTTTGCCACTTCAAAAAAGGAAATAAAATTGTTTAATTACGATGAGTAAAAAAAATAAAGCTGAAGAAGTAGAGGAAATAATTTCTGATACTCTAGAAAATACTGCAGCTGAAACACAAGAAGAGACTTCAGAACAAGAAGAATTAAGTGTAGAGGACAGTCTTAAAGAAGATTTAGCCAAAGAAAAAGATAAATTTTTACGTCTTTTTGCAGAATTTGAAAACTATAAAAAACGTACTTCTAAGGAGCGTATGGATCTTTTTAAAACTGCGGGGCAAGAGGTAATCGTTTCCTTATTACCTGTTTTGGATGATTTTGATAGAGCTTTAAAAGAGCTTTCTAAATCTGAAGATAAAGAAATGTTTAAAGGAGTTGAGCTTATTAGTGGAAAATTCAAAGAAACATTAAAGTCTAAGGGGTTAGAAGAAGTTGAAGCCAAACAAGGCGATGTTTTTGATGCAGAAGTACATGATGCAATTACCCAAATTCCTGCTCTAGAGAAAAAGCTAAAGGGCAAAATTATTGACGTAATAGAAAAAGGTTTTAAGCTAGGAGATAAAATTATACGCCATCCAAAAGTGGTAGTAGGAAACTAATATAAGATTATGAAAGAGGATTTTTATGACATTCTAGGGCTTTCTAAAGGTGCTACTGCTGCTGAAATAAAAAAGGCATATCGCAAAAAAGCAATTCAATATCATCCAGACAAAAACCCTGGAGATGCTGAGGCAGAAGCTAACTTTAAAAAAGCAGCTGAGGCGTATGAAGTGTTAAGCGATGCAGATAAAAAAGCTAGATACGATCAATATGGTCATGCAGCCTTTGAAGGCGGTGGCGGTTTTGGCGGCGGCGGAATGAATATGGATGATATCTTCAGTCAGTTTGGAGATATTTTCGGTGGAGCATTTGGTGGCGGTGGCTTTAGCGGTTTTGGTGGTTTTGGTGGTGGAGGTCAACGACGCGTAAAAGGAAGTAACCTTAGAATTCGTGTTAAACTTACACTTGAAGAAGTTGCTAATGGTGTAGAGAAAAAAGTAAAAGTTCGTAGAAAAAAACAGGCCTCAGGAGTTTCTTATAAAACATGTACAACATGTGGAGGAAGTGGACAGGTTACTAAAATACAAAATACGATTCTTGGTCGTATGCAAACGGCTGCGGCGTGTAGTGCATGTAGTGGAAGTGGTCAAATTATCGATAAAAGGCCAAGTGATGCGGATGCACAAGGGTTAAAAGTTGAAGAAGAAACAGTTTCAATAAATATTCCTGCAGGTGTTGAAGAAGGTATGCAACTAAAAGTCCCAGGAAAAGGAAATGAAGCTCCGGGTAATGGTATTTCAGGAGATTTATTGGTTGCCATAGAAACTGTTGATCATGATACCTTAAAGCGCGAAGGAGACAACCTTCATTACGATTTGTATATTAGTTTTTCTGATGCAGTTTTAGGGACTTCAAAAGAGATTGATGCCGTTGGAGGCAAAGTGCGTATTAAGTTAGAACCAGGAATTCAGTCAGGAAAAATATTACGTCTTAGAGGGAAAGGAATTTCTAGTATCAACGGTTATGGTAGTGGTGATTTATTGGTTCATGTAAATGTTTGGACTCCCAAAGAATTGAATAAAGAACAAAGAGTCTTTTTTGAGAGTATGAAGGATAATGACAACTTTGAGCCTAAACCAGAAAAGTCAGATAAGTCCTTTTTCGAGAAGGTAAAAGACATGTTCTCTTAACGATTACGTAATAGAATAAAATAAAAAATGTATATTTGAGTAGATGTTGATTAAACAACATCTATTTTCTTTTTCATAGCAATTTTTTTCCCATCCTTAATTTATTGAGGGTGGGTTTTGTTTTTAAAACGGTACTTCCTAATATTTCTGTAAATAGATAAAGGGTTTTAATCCATTTACATATCTTTGAAAAAATCGTCTACATGAATAGTATTTTGGTCACTAAAGAGGTTACCAAACAATATGGAAACTATACAGCATTAAACAAAGTTTCGTTAGAAATTCCCAAGAATAGCATTTATGGTCTTTTAGGACCAAATGGAGCAGGAAAAACTACTTTAATACGTATTATAAACCAAATCACACATCCAGATCAAGGAGAAGTCTTTTTTGATGGAGAAAAATTAAAACCACATCATGTTAGTAATATTGGTTATTTACCTGAAGAAAGAGGCTTGTATAAAAGTATGAAAGTAGGCGAGCAGGCACTTTATCTAGCACAATTAAAAGGAATGGAAGGCTCAGAGGCTAAAAAACGACTAAAAATGTGGTTTGATAGGTTTGAAATAGGTGATTGGTGGAATAAAAAGGTGCAGGAACTTTCAAAGGGAATGGCGCAAAAAGTGCAGTTTATTGTAACTGTATTACACCAGCCTAAGTTGTTGATTTTTGATGAGCCTTTTAGTGGTTTTGATCCTATAAATGCAAATATCATAAAAGACGAAATTTTAAGACTAAAGGAAAATGGAACTTCAATAATTTTTTCTACGCATAGAATGGAATCTGTTGAAGAGTTGTGCGAGCATATTGCTTTAATACATAAGTCAGAAAAAATATTGGATGGTAAACTTTCTGATATTAAAAAAGCGTATAAAAATAATGTTTTTGAAGCATCACTATTAGTAAACAATGCTGATTCTAAAGATGTGCTTTCAGGTTTGAAAAACAAGTATAATATTACAACATCAAATTTCGATACTTCTGAAAATCAGCTGAATTTCACGGTGCAATTACAATCCAATAGTTCAAATGAAATAGTATCGCATCTTAATGCTATTGGTAACATTATTAATTTCCAAGAAACTATTCCATCGGCAAACGAGATATTTATTAAAACCGTACAAAGTAAGGGTGTGCATGAATAAATTAAAGCTTATAATTAAAAGAGAGTATTTAGCAAAAGTCCGTAATAAGTCGTTTGTGGTGATGACCTTTTTAAGCCCAATATTAATGGTTGGGATGGTAGTTTTAATTGCGTACTTAACTCAAATAAATAATACGGAAAAAAGGGTGATTGCTGTTTTAAATGAAAGCGACTTTTTTTCAAACGAATTTTTATCAACCGAGACAACTTCCTATGTTAATTTTAAGGATATTTCGTTAGAAGTTGCTAAAGACTCTACGGTTAATCTGCAGTACTACGGTTTACTTTATGTTCCGCATAAGAGTAATCTAAAAAAAGTGGCTCAGGGTACCGTTTTTTATACTAAAGAAAGTTCAAGTTCCGAAATATTAAGTGCATTAGAAGGTGTTTTTCAAGACCGCTTGCGTGAAGAAAATTTAAGAGAAATAGGGGTTTCGCCTAAAGAATATGCGTCTATAAACTCAGCATTTGCTCTTAATACGGAAACTTTTAAAGGAGAAAAGAGTATTAAGGGTGTTAATGAAATAAAGGCTATAATTGGGGGAGCCTTTGGTTATTTAATAATGATGTTTATTATTATATATGGAGGTTTTGTGATGCGCAGTGTTATTGAAGAAAAAACAAGTAGAATAATAGAGGTGATAATTTCTTCGGTTAAACCTTTTCAATTAATGCTTGGTAAAATCATAGGAACCTCCTTAGCAGGAATTACACAATTTGTTATCTGGGTAGTTTCGGGGCTAATATTAATGCTTGTGGCTTTTGCCATTTTTGGAATAGATCCTAATATTTTGGTAGAAGGTCAAAATGTTGTTCCTGGAGTAGATACTTCAATTTCAACAGAAGGGGAAATGTTTGAAGTGTATTTTAAAGAGGTTCTTAAATTACCATGGTTATTGCTAATATTCTTTTTTATTATTTATTTCTTATTGGGATATTTAATTTATAGCTCCATATATGCAGCGATTGGTGCTGCAGTAGATAATGAAACGGATACGCAACAGTTTATTTTCCCGGTAATAATTCCGCTGATGTTGGCGATTTATGTAGGTTTCTTTTCAGTTTTTAGTAATCCGCATGGTCCTATTGCGGTTGGGTTTTCGTTATTTCCGTTAACATCTCCTATAGTTATGTTAATGCGTTTACCAAGTGGAATAGGAGAAGGGGGAGTTGCTTTATGGCAATTAATTTTATCTATTTTAATATTGGTTATAACCTTTGTAGCAATCGTATGGTTTGCGGCTAAAATATATAGGATAGGAATTTTAATGTATGGTAAAAAACCTAGCTATAAAGAAATTTTTAAATGGTTAAAATATTAATTAACATCGCAGAACTATGATTTAATTGGTAAGGTTTTTGTTTTATGACTGGTAAGTGAGAAAAGAGTAGGTTGTAAAGTTTCAATTTAAAAAAATAAATATGTCAAAAATATTAGTGATAGAAGATGAATCTTCCATTAGAAGAGTTTTGGTTAAAATTTTGTCAGAAGAAAATGATGCTTACAAAGTATCGGAAGCTGAGGATGGGTTGAAGGGAATTGAGGCAATAAAGGATAATGATTATGATTTGGTGTTATGTGATATTAAAATGCCGAAAATGGATGGAGTTGATGTTTTAGAAGCAGCTACTAAAATAAAACCTGAAATTCCTTTTATAATGATTTCTGGTCACGGAGATTTAGACACAGCAGTAAATACAATGCGAATGGGTGCTTTTGATTATATTTCAAAGCCACCAGATTTAAATAGATTACTTACGGCAGTTCGTAATGCTTTGGATCGTAAAGAACTTGTAGTTGAAAACAAAAAACTTAAGAAAAAAGTAAGCAAGAATTACGAGATGATTGGCGATAGTAAAGAAATCTCGGTTATTAAAGAAATGATTGAAAAAGTTGCTCCAACAGATGCTCGTGTTTTAATAACCGGTTCTAACGGAACAGGAAAAGAGCTTGTAGCGCACTGGATTCATGAGAAAAGTGAAAGAAGTTCTGCACCTTTTATTGAAGTTAATTGTGCAGCAATTCCGTCTGAGTTGATAGAGAGTGAGTTGTTTGGTCACGTTAAAGGGGCTTTTACTTCTGCAGTAAAAGATAGAGCTGGTAAATTTGAAGCTGCAAATAAAGGAACTATTTTCTTGGATGAAATTGGAGATATGAGCCTTTCCGCGCAAGCTAAAGTACTAAGAGCTTTACAAGAAAATAAAATTTCGAGAGTTGGTACTGATAAAGATATAAAGGTGGATGTCAGAGTTGTTGCAGCTACCAACAAAAATTTAAAACAAGAAATAGCGGACGGTAAATTTCGAGAAGATTTGTATCACAGATTGGCCGTAATTTTAATCAAAGTTCCGGCTTTAAATGATAGACGAGAAGATATTCCATTACTGATTATTCACTTTTCCAAAAAAATTGCTTCCGAACAAGGTGTTGGAGTTAAAACGTTTTCGGAAAAGGCAGTTAACCTGTTGAAAAATTATGATTGGACGGGTAATATTCGAGAGCTTCGAAATGTGGTAGAAAGACTAATAATTTTAGGAGGGAAAGAAGTTACCGAAGAAGATGTTAAACTATTTGCGAGCAAGTAAATCTGGCAAATAAAAATAAGTAGAAGGATGCTATTGGCATCCTTCTAACTTTTTAAGCGCCTGAGCAGTTATGTCTTTGGTTTTTAGATTGTAATATTTTTTTCCTTCGGATAAATTAGATTTAAGTAATTCTTGTTCACAGTGTTGATAAATTCTTAATGCAAACGCTTTGGCTTCTTTACAACTTACGGTGTTAACGATATTGTCAAGAGACTCTTTGTAGCTAATTAACGAATCATCAATTTTTTTCTCAAGCGATTTACCTTCTATTATTTTTGCTTTTTTAGGAGCATTTTTTGTCTCTGCAGTATTCATTGCCAATACATCGTTACCATAAGGACTCTCACTATCGTAATTTCTAAGTGCCTCAAGACTTAAATCTGCGTTTTCCAAAGCTCTTGTTAGTAATAGTTTTGATCCATTTAATGAAGACGCTCTTGTGGCAGCAATTAAATTTTTAAGCCCTTCCTCTATATTTGCAACAGCATAATCACAACCGCAGTCCTTCATTTGATTTTTGGACTTTTCAATGGCGTTTAAAGCTTTATAGGTGAAAAAACGAGCTTTATTAAGATCGTTTTCCGCAAGTGCTTTTTTAGTTTGTGATTTTACATAGCCAATATTAGAACCTACGTATTCGCACGCCTTGCTAAGTTTTATCTTAAAAGACGAGAATACTAAAAGTATCATTAGCAACCATACGACATTATACTTCTTCATAATTATTGTAAAATTTGGGACTATTTACAAGTACAAAGTTAAAGCGCAACGAGTATTTTCGCGTATTTTTTCGATATATAACGGATAAAACTCTTTATTTTGATAAACCTTTGTTTTTAATAGATGAACTACTGTTTTTTTTAACAGTAAATGGTATTTCATCGATAAAAAATTTTATATTTCACTATGAATCAGATGGAAATAAATAAATATAAAGTGAATCAAGACTTTAGGTTGGAAGCACATAAAACCTATGAAGATTTTGATAAAACAGATAAAGAGTTAAAAAAGGTACTCAAAGATGTTCGAAGAGAGCTAGGAGAATTTCAAGATACATTATATGCTCATGGTAAATATGGAGTTTTAGTGTGTTTGCAGGGTATGGATACTTCCGGAAAGGATAGTTTAATTCGCGAGGTGTTTAAAGATTTTAATGTTAGTGGAGTTGAAGTCCATAGTTTTAAAGTGCCAACAGAATTGGAGTTAAAGCATGATTATCTATGGAGACATTACATAGCATTACCTGCAAAAGGTAAATTTGGAGTTTTTAATAGAACCCACTATGAGAATGTTTTGGTGACTAAAGTACACCCAGAATATATTTTAGGAGAACAATTGCCTGGTATTCATGGTGTAGAAGATATCAATAAACAATTTTGGGAAAAAAGATATGAGAGTATCAACAATTTTGAACAAAATCTGTTTGAAAATGGAACAATTGTATTTAAGTTTTTCTTGAATCTATCTAAAGAGGAGCAACGAAAAAGGTTATTGAGAAGATTAGAAATCAAAGAAAAACATTGGAAGTTTTCTCCTGGAGATTTAAAAGAACGTAAACTTTGGGATGCATATCAAAATTGTTATGAAGAAGCAATTCAAAAAACTTCAAAACCTAATACTCCATGGCATGTAATTCCAGCTGATAATAAAAAGGCGGCTAGAATAATTGTGGCAAATATTTTACTACAAACGCTTAAAAAGTATAACGATATTAAGGAACCGGAGCTTGATGAAAAGGTAAAGGTTAATTTAGAAACATATAAAAATCAGTTACAAAATGAAGGTAATTAATAGTGTTATAATAGCTCTTTTTTTTATTAGTACAATCTCGTTTGGGCAAAAAACAGATGAAGAGCAATTAAAAGCAATATATGATTTGTCATTAACAAAAGGTCAGGGGTATGAATGGTTGAATCATTTGTCAAATCAAATAGGTGGGCGTTTATCTGGCTCCTATCAGGCTCAACAAGCGGTAGACTATACAAAAGAACAATTAGAATTACTTGGAGTGGACAAGGTTTGGCTTCAACCTGTAATGGTTCCTAAATGGGTTAGAGGGACTCCTGAGTTTGCGTACTTTGAAACCTCACCAGGACATACAACAAATGTTCCGATATGTGCTCTAGGTGGCTCAATAGCAACGCCAGCAACAGGTTTAAAAGCTAATATTGTTGAGGTTAATGGTATAGAAGAATTAAAAGCTCTTGGAAAGGATAAGGTTGAAGGGAAAATAGTTTTTTATAACAGACCCATGGAACCAACTTTAATTAGCACTTTTGCGTCGTATTCTGGTTGTGTAGATCAACGCTATTCTGGTGCTGCCGAAGCTGGGAAATTAGGTGCTGTTGGTGTAATAGTTAGATCGGTTAACCTTCGTTTAGATGATTACCCGCATACGGGTTCAATGGTATATGGAGACATTCCTGCGGAAAAAAGAATTCCTGCTGCGGCAATAAGTACTAATGGAGCAGAATTATTGAGTACAACCTTGAAATTAAATCCAGAAATTAAATTTTATTTCAAACAAAATTGTAAACAATTTAAGGATGTGGAATCGTATAATGTCATTGGGGAAATTACCGGTAGTACACACCCAAAAGAAGTTATGATTGTTGGTGGGCATTTAGACTCTTGGGATTTAGGAGATGGTTCTCATGATGATGGGGCAGGAGTGGTACAAAGCATGGATGTATTGAGATTGTTAAAGGAAACAGGCTACAAGCCTAAAAGAACAATTAGAGTTGTGCTTTTTATGAACGAAGAAAATGGACTTAGAGGAGGAAACAAGTATGCTGAGGTTGCTAAGAATAAAAAAGAGAATCATGTATTTGCACTAGAAAGTGATTCGGGTGGATTTACACCAAGAGGTTTTTCCTTTGATTGTTCTGAGGAAAATTTGGAACAGGTTAAAAGTTGGACTAGTTTATTTGAACCTTACTTAATTCACATGTTTGTAAAAGGATACGCTGGAGCTGATATTGGCCCGCTTAAGGATAATAAAATGGTCTTGGCTGGACTTATGCCAGATTCGCAGCGATATTTTGATCATCACCACGCGGCAAATGACACTTTTGAACATGTAAACAAACGAGAATTACAATTGGGGGCAGCAAGTATGGCAAGTTTGGTTTATTTATTTGATAAGTACGGAATTGTTTTACCCTCTAAAATTAAAGGATAAAAGCTTAAAAATAGATCATTAACAGGAATCGTGAAAAGAACATAGTTACAAACTGAGAACTTATTTTAGTATCTTTGCCGCTCATTTAAAAATAGCATTATGCAAGACGGCATTTACGCAAAATTCAATACTACAAAAGGTGAGGTTTTAGTAAAACTTACTCATGATTTAACTCCAGGAACTGTTGGCAATTTTGTTGCATTGGCAGAGGGTAAAATGGAAAATACGGCCAAAAAACAAGGTGAGCCATATTACAACGGATTAAAATTTCATAGAGTTATTCCTGATTTTATGATTCAAGGTGGTTGTCCGCTAGGAACGGGAACAGGCGATGCTGGTTATAAGTTTGATGATGAATTTCATCCAGAATTAAACCATAGCGAGCCAGGTGTTTTGTCTATGGCAAATGCAGGACCGGGAACTAATGGTAGTCAGTTTTTTATAACCCATGTGCCTACACCTTGGTTAGATAATAAACATACCGTGTTTGGACATGTATCGGCAGGTCAAGAAGTTGTAGATACTGTAGCGCAAGGTGATACTATAGAATCTTTGGAAATTGTAAGAGTAGGAGCTGATGCTGAAAAATGGGATGCATTAGAAGCGTTTAAAGATTTTGCAAGTTCTGGTGAAAAGCGTAAAGAAGAAGAAAAGGCAAAACAAGCTGCTGAATTGGAAAAGGTTGCAGCTGGTTTTGACGAAACAGCTTCTGGGCTTCGTTATAAAATTATACAAAAAGGAGACGGAGCTAAGGCGGAAAGTGGAAAGGGAGTTTCTGTACATTACGAAGGTTCTTTGTTAGATGGTCAAGTATTTGATTCTTCATACAAACGTAATGACCCAATTAGTTTTCAATTAGGAGTTGGTCAAGTAATTCCTGGTTGGGATGAAGGTATTGGTCTTTTACAAGTTGGAGACAAGGCTAGATTTGTAATACCGTCTGAGCTTGCATATGGTAGTGCTGGAGCAGGTGGAGTTATTCCTCCTAATGCCACGTTGATTTTTGACGTTGAACTAATGAAAGTCGGATAATAGACGACTTCAGTTACATACGAATAATAGAAAACCCTTGCCATTTATTTGGCAAGGGTTTTTCATTTTATCTTAGTATATACTTGTTTTTAGATAACAGTATAACTATTGTTTAGCACTACTAATAATACTAAGAGCGAGCATTGCTATGTTTATAACAACCAAGGCTAATAAAATTTCAAAGAAAGTATTCATGTTTTAGTTTTAAGTGGGGAATGTTAATAGTGTTTTCTTAGTAGATATTAATTTGTAGGAAAGGTTGCGTGGGATTAAAAAAAAACTGAAAATACTTTTAAGATTAGCATATTTGCCAAAAAGAATACAAAGAAAAAGCCCAAGCAATTGCTTGGGCTTATATTATAAAAAAGTTTTATTTGCTTACCTAGTCAACAACCTTCACATTAACGGCGTTTAATCCTTTTTTACCTTGTTGTAGTTCAAATTCTACAACATCACCTTCACGAACCTCGTCGATTAAGCCAGAAATGTGTACAAAATGATCTTCGTTTGAACCATCTTCAGTGATAAAACCATAACCTTTGGAATCATTGAAGAATTTTACTGTTCCTTTACTCATAATAGAAAAATTAAATATTAAATTAAAGCGCAAATATAGGCTTTAATATTTAGGAATGTAAGAATTTTGCTATTTTATCCTCCTTTTTTATAAAATAAGTTGGTTTTTATTAATATTTTAAGTATCAGAAATAATCATTTGTTAATATTATATATTTTTAAATTGTTGATTATTAGTTGTTTATGTGGTTGTGATTTGCGCTTTTTTTCTATTGTTATTTCTAGCTTAATTATTGTTTTTTCTTTGAAATAAAGGTTGCAAATAGTATATAAGAAGGATTTTTTATATGATTTGTACTACAAAATATGTAATACTGTGGTTTTTTGAAATCAATATTAATACCTTTTTATTATAAAAACCGCATTGTTTTATTTCAAAAAAACAATGCGGTTTTTGTGTTAAATAACATAAATTAAATGTTAAACGGTTGGGTCGGGTGTCATTCTTAAATAAGGTTTAATTTCCTCAACGCCTTTGGTAAATATTTCTTTAGCTTCTTTTGTTGGTATTGCGGGACTCACAACAACCTTTTCTCCATTATTCCAATTCGCTGGTGTTGCTACTTTGTGATAAGCGGTTAGTTGTAGCGAATCAATTACACGTATAAGCTCGTAAAAATTACGTCCTGTTGATGCTGGGTAAGTTAGTATGAGTTTTACGGTTTTGTCTGGTGCAATGATAAATACTGATCGAACTGTTAAAGTACTATCAGCATTAGGGTGAATCATATCATATAGGTCGGATACTTGTCTATCTTCATCGGCTATTATTGGAAAATTAACTTCAGTATTTTGTACTTCATTTATATCTTTTATCCATTCTAAATGCGACTCTGCACTATCTACACTTAATGCAATCATTTTTACATTGCGTTTATCAAATTCTGTTTTAAATTTTGCAGCTGTACCTAATTCTGTTGTGCATACAGGAGTAAAATCTGCTGGGTGAGAGAATAGAATACCCCATCCATCTTCCAGATATTCGTAAAAATCAATTGTTCCAAATGAACTATTTGCAGTAAAATTGGGAGCTTTATCTCCTAAACGTATTGTTGCCATTTTATTAGTATTTATATTTTACTCTACAAAATTAGTAGATTAATATTTCTAAGTCGTTTTTTTAGGTTAAAGTTGTATTAAAGTTTACTTTTAAATCAATAAAAGAGATGAACTTTTTCAGATGGAAAACAATATTGAAACTTTAAAATATCCTATAGGTCATTTTAATTGTCCGGAGGTAATTACCGATAATCATATTAAAGAATGGATACGCGTTTTAGAAGAGTTTCCAACTAAATTGAAAGTATTGGTTAGTAATCTTGATGATGAACAATTTAATACTCCGTATAGAGAAGGCGGGTGGACAGTTAGACAACTAATTCATCATATTGCAGATAGTCACCATCATAGTTACACTCGTTTTAAATGGACTCTTACAGAGGATTCACCAATAATTAAGGCTTATGACCAAGATGAATGGTCAGGTTTGTTTGATGCCAAATCGGCACCAATAGAGTTATCTTTAACTTATATAAGTGCACTACATGCTAAATTGGTTTTTTTGTTAAAAGGTTTAACTAAAGAACAGTGGGAAATGGATTATATACATCCAGAAGGGAATGTCACCGTTAGCTTAGCTGAAAACGCAGGAAAATACGCTTGGCACAGTAATCATCATTTTGAACATATAAAGGGATTGCTAGTTCGTAAAGGTTGGTTGCAGTAATTATTTCCATTTAATATTACAACCAATACTAGGTTTTTGAATATTGCTTACCTCTTTACCGCTTATAACCGCTGAAATAGCCTCATGAATGTCACTACCTGTTACAGGAATGTTGTTTCCTGGCCTTGAATCGTCCAGTTGCCCGCGATATACAAGTTTTAAATTACCATCAAATAGAAAAAAGTCAGGAGTACAGGCAGCATCGTATGCTTTTGCAATTTCTTGTGTTTCATCATATAAATAAGGGAATGGGTATCTCTCCTTTTTTGCAACTTCTTTCATTAGGTGAGGTGCATCTTGAGGATAGTTTTCCACATCGTTACTAGATATGGCAACAAAACTAACCCCCATGTCCTTAAAGGTGTTTGCTAATGATACTATACCATTATTTACGTGAATTACAAAAGGACAATGATTGCATATAAACATTATTAGTGTAGCATTATTTCCTTTAATTGCGTTCAGGTTTATGTTATCTCCACTAACCGTGTCTGGTAACTCAAACTCTGGAGCTATTGTGCCTAAAGGCATCATATTACTTGGGGTTCTCGCCATATGAAAATACATTTTGCTGTTGTAAAAGTATTGAATTCTTTTAATCTATTCATCCGATTTAAGAAGTTGAAAACATAAAAGTATTAAGTGAAAACATTATCTTGGGAGTTTACTAATTCCAAACCAACCAATTTTTGACAGAATCTCTTATTGATAATGTGCAAATAAATTTTGATGCGAAGGCACTATGGACAATGAATATTGCTCTTGGACTAGTAATGTTTGGTGTTGCCTTAGAAATTACTGTAAGTGATTTTAAGCGATTGTTTGAAAAACCAAAATCTGTTCTGGTTGGAGTTACTAGTCAGTTTGTATTACTTCCTATACTTACTTTTTTATTTGTTTTAATAGTACAGCCTGAGCCTAGTATAGCTCTAGGTATGTTTATGGTCGCAGCATGTCCTGGAGGTAATATTTCAAATTTTATAACACACATTTCCAAAGGTAACTCAGCATTATCTGTTAGTCTAACAGCACTAGCAACATTGCTAGCTATAGGAATGACGCCTTTAAATTTACAATTATGGGGGTCCTTGTATGCTCCTACTTCAGAACTACTTAAAAAAGTGGCCATTTCACCAATAGAGATGATTAAATTGGTGTCACTACTTCTTGGTGTTCCCTTACTATTGGGTATGTGGGTAAATTATGAGTTTCCGGTTTTTGCAAATAAAATTGCTAAAGTATTAAAGGTGATTTCTTTGTTGTTTTTTATTGCATTGGTATTTTTGGCAATATATAATAACAAAGCTGTTTTTGCAGAATATGTTATGTATGTTTTCTGGATTGTTTTAGCGCATAATTTGTTGGCTTTTTTAACTGGTTTTTCGTTCTCTAGTTTAATGAGATTGAATAAACCGGATACTAGGTCGATAACAATTGAAACAGGAATTCAAAATTCAGGATTAGGACTTTTATTAATATTTACTTTTTTCGAAGGTTTAGGAGGAATGGCATTACTTGCGGCTTTTTGGGGAATATGGCACATAGTATCTGGACTATTGTTGGCAAGCTTTTGGGGGAGAAAAAGGATAGATAAATAACATTACATTGAAACAAACATTATATTCATTACTAAAGTTTTGGGTAAAAACAAGTTTATACTTATACCATAAAAAAATAACAGTAAATGGTCTGGAGAATGTTCCTAAAAATAAACCTGTTCTATTTTTACCAAATCATCAAAACGCTTTAATAGATATTTTACTATTAGTTGTGGACTGCAATAGGAAACCCTATTTTTTGGCCAGATCGGACATTTTTGGGAATAAAAGACTTAATTCTTTTTTTAAGTTTCTTCAAATGATGCCCATCTACAGAATACGAGATGGACGGTCGTCTTTGAAGAAAAACGAAAAGGTATTTAACACTTGTGCTAAATTGTTTAAAAATAATGAAGCTATATTTATTTTTCCTGAAGGAAATCATGGACTAAAAAGAAAAGTACGCCCATTGAGTCGTGGATTTGGGAGAGTTTTACTAGGAGCCTGGGAGAAAGACCCTAGTTTAGATATTCATATTGTTCCAGTAGGTTTAAATTATAAAAAGGCAACAGATTTTCCAGATAGTGCAGCGGTTTACTTTGGAAAATCGTTTAGAGCGCTGGACTTTTACAATAATGAAGAACCTTCGGCGTCAATAAATAATATTAAGCATGAGGTTGCTTTTCGTTTACAGCATTTAACAACGCATATTGGTGATGAGTTAAATTATAGTAGTGTTTTAGCTGTTTTGGAAGAGATGCAGACGAATTTTTTGGATCCCGTAGAAACAAACAAAATTGTTAAGTCATTAAATAGGGAAGCTTTAACAGAAAAAGAAGGCAAAAGTGTTGAGCGTAAAACTAGCTTTTTTGAAATGCTGTTTATGATTTTAAATTTTCCAATGGTTTTGTTGTGGAAAAAAGTTTTGAAACCAAAAGTGCCCGAGCCAGAGTTTAAAAGTACATTTAGGTTTGGTATATGTTTAGTAGGATATCCAATTTTTTACACTATTCTATTTGTAATATGTACTTTAATATGGAATTGGGTAGTAGGAGCGTATGTAGTTTTGGGTATAACACTTTTTAACTTGTTTTATGTTCGTATATCAAATAAACGGGATAAATGAAATTTCATTTATCCCGATATCATAAAATACAAATATTAATTACATGATTTGGCCAAAGAAAATGGCATTCATAAGTAATTTATTAGTTCCATACCAAAAGGCTCTAAAATTAGTATTGTCAGTAAATATCATTACTCTGCCTTTTCCTAATTTTTTAACTTGAAAAGGGACAGACCCTTTAATAAGTTCTAAATTCTCTTCTGAAATATATCCACTTTGCAATGGATTTTGAGTATAGATTATAGGGTTATTAAAACTTTCTTTATGCGGTTTAATATAGATGTTAGTGTTTCTAAACAAAGATAATGTAGTGTTTTTATATCCATAGTTAATGGGGTGAGAGCGATCTATTTTTGTTTGAAATATGGCTCCACCGGTTACTTGAGCACCTAGAAAATCCTGTCGCTGGTCAAAAGCAATGTTTTTTGCGACAATGGTGTCTTTTTTGTATTTAAGATCTAAAAACTCATTTGAAGAAAACCAGTTTGCGATATTTCGATATCCTATAAGAGAACCTCCGTTTTTAACCCATGACTTTAACTTGTTCGCGTGTTTTTTTGTTAACGAACTTTTGCCAAAAGAGCTTGGAATAATAATATCAGTATAACCACTCAAGTCTACGGAGTTGAAATAGTTTAAATCCAACTTAGTAAGTTTAATATTATAACGAACATCAAAAAGGTGCCAAATTTCGCCTGCATCATAGGGTCTGATATTGTCACCTACTAGTATAGCTACTTTTTGTTTTTTTATGGGGTCAAAATCGTTACTGCCTAAATCAATTCCATTTGCTAACCCTGAGCCCACAGCCGTAATCTGAATTTGGGCATCATTAGCAACCTTATTAAGAAAAGAATACAATTCTTCAGAATTCAATTTTTGATTTTGTACGGGAATCATAATAGTTCCATAGTCATATCGTTTTCCTTCTAAACTGAACGGAGATTTGGCGACTTTAGCCCTTAATCCTTTATTAACTATTTTATTGAGAGCTTTAGGGGTGTAATATTCATTCCACTCAAATAGGTATGCGTAATTTGTTTTTGAAGAAACACTCCCTGATAATGGTTCTAATTTGTTGATTTCTTCTCCAATTTCATTTAATGATGATACCTCGCTATAGTCTACGTTAAAAGCCAAGGGAAAGGTCCATGCAGATACATCGTAAAACAAACTGTCTTTAAATGTAGTGCGCTTTTCAAACATTGCCTTAACCAGTCTATGGTTTTTTTGATTCATTGGCACAACATAACTGGCTCCTTTTTTAAACGATTTTCCTTTTATTATTACGTCCTTTTCAAGCTCATGGAATTTAATTTTTTGACGTTCTAAAATTTCAGCCAAATGCCATGTTTTAGCAGCATCTTTACTGTCTCCGAAAACTATAGCTTTAGTTTTGTTTTTTACGGATTCTGTTCTAGCGCTATCATAAAAATCTTTTTGATAAGATAAAATTTTGATGCGCATACTTTTGGCAGCTTCAATTGTGGAAAGTGCGGTTGTGAATTGGTTTCGAATTGTGAAAGGAAAAGTTAACAATCCGTTTTCAGTATTTTGTGCATGACCCCTGGAACTTGCTTGTTCAAATAAAATACCTATTCCACCATTAATATCAGGAAAAGTAGATCCTTTACCGTAATAATAATCATCAAAATTTTCTTCTGAATAGTAGAGAGAACCTATTTTATCTAGAGCTTTTGCATGATATGTTCCAATTTCAGCAGTTAACTCCTGATTTACAGTTGGAGTAAGTGGATGAAATCGAGATGGTTCTCCAGGTTGAAAAAAGAAAGTAGAATTTGTTCCCATTTCATGATGGTCAGTCAATATATTTGGTAGCCACTTATGAAAGCTTTCAATTCTCGACTTACTTTCTGGGAGTTGTACAGGTAGCCAATCTCTGTTCATATCAAACCAATAGTGATTGGTTCTTCCTCCTGGCCATACTTCATGGTATTCTCTTTCATTATTGTCTGCTACAATGTTTTTACTCTTATTGGTATTCGCCCAATACGAAAATCGTTGCAAACCGTCAGGGTTAAAAGAAGGGTCTAAAAGAATAACTGTCTTGTCTAATAGTTTATCAATTTGAGGTCCTTCTGCTGCAGCTAGGTAATATGCATATAGTAAACTTGCGTTTGACCCACTGGGTTCGTTACCATGTATTGAAAAACCTTGGTAAACCACAATGGGCATATTATCCAAGCTGAGGTTATTGGATTCTTTTTCGGTTAGAGAAAGATGTTCTTGTCTAATTTGCTCTAAGTTATTTTGATTTTTTGGAGAGGTAATAGTAAGTAAAAGTAAATTTCTGCCTTCAAAAGTTTTTCCTCTTTCTTCAAGCGTAATTCTATCGCTTACCTTTGCCAACGTTTGCATATAAAACATGAGTTTGTCATGTGTTATATGCCATTCACCAACTTCATGCCCAATAATTTCCTTTGGTGTGGGAATGTTTTTGTTATAGGTTACATCTTGAGGAAGGTAATAGTTTAAATCTGGTTGATTTTGAGAGAAACTACTTTGCAAAACGCAAAGCACTCCCAAAAAGAGTAGTTTTTTCATATAATGAATTTTAATTAGTCCAGTTATAAAAATAAAAAACGATCCTGAATAACAGGACCGTTTTTTATTTTTCCTAAGAAAAAAACTAATTAAATATCATCGAACTCTACATTTGTAAAGTTTTCTGTCTCTGTAGTATTGTTTTCGTTGTGCGAGTCTTCTTTTTTAAAGTCTTTTTGATGTCTTTCAGAGATAACTTCTTCTCCTTTTTCATCAATAATGAAATTCATCATTTCATCAACATTTTCTTTAAACGCAGCAAAGTCTTCTTTATATAAATATATTTTGTGTTTTTTATAGTGGAAAGAACCATCATCATGTGTGAATTTTTTACTTTCAGTAATTGTAAGATAATAGTCTCCCGCCTTTGTGCTGCGAACATCAAAAAAATATGTTCTTCTGCCAGCCCTAAGCACTTTCGAGTGGATTTCTTCTTGATCCATTAATTCTCTGTCATTCATTTGGTGTTGTGTCTAGTTATTGTAAGGTTAATATCATTCAAAAATGAAAAAAAAAGTGTACATAGCAAAGTTTTTTTAGATTTCTTTCTCTAAAAGTTGATCTTCGTACAAATCTTTATAATAGCCATCTACGCTATTAAGTTCTTCATGCGTACCTTGTTGTAATAATTGTCCTTGATCGAGAACCAAAATTTTGTCTGCATTTTTAGCGGACGATACTCTATGGCTAACTATTACCGTTGTTTTATGCTGCGATGCTTTTTTAAGATTATTTAAAATTTCTTCTTCCGTTTCCGTATCTACAGCGGATAAACAATCGTCAAATAGGTATATTTCAGGGTCTTTCAATAAAGCTCTTGCGATTGATACCCTTTGCTTTTGTCCACCGCTTAGTGTTATTCCCCGTTCTCCTAAAATAGTATCGTACTTTTTAGAAAAACTCTCAATGTTTTCATGTACTACAGCTTTTTTGGCAACGTCAGTAACCTCTTGATCTGTAGCGCCATATTTACCAAATTTAATATTATTTTTAATGGTATCAGAAAATAAAAATGCATCTTGTGGAACAGCACCTATAGATTCTCTAAGTTGTGTAAGGTTAATCTTGTGTATAGGTACACCATCTACTTCTACTGTCCCAGAGTCCACATCGTATAATCTGGAAATTAAATCTAGAATGGTGGACTTTCCTGAACCAATTTTACCTAAGATAGCGACAGTCTCCCCATCATTAATGGTAAACGATATATTTTTGAGCGCCGTAATATCAGTATCACCATAAGTAAACGTTACGTTTTTAAATTCAATTTTACCTTGAATAGGGTTTGTATTGTTAGTCGGAACTTCGTTTTTAAGTTCTGGCTCTGTTTTTAAAAACTCGTTTATTCTTTTTTGTGAGGCTTCAGCTCGTTGAATGATTGACGTTAGCCAACCTACAATGGCTACAGGCCAAGTTAGCATGTTTACATAAAGTATAAATTCAGCAATTAAACCAGCGCCAATTTTTCCATCAATATACTGCTGTCCTCCAACATAAATAACCGTAATGTTACTAATTCCGATAAGTAGCACCATTAAAGGAAAAAACCAAGCATTTACCTTTGCGAGGCTCATACTTTTTTCCTTACCATCAATAGCTAAGACAGTTAATTCCTTATGAATTTGAGGTTCCATAGTATACGCTTTAATCACAGAAACCCCAGAGAAAACTTCTTGTGTAAAGGTAGAAAGACTCGATAAATACTCTTGAACAACAGTACTACGTTTATGAATAACCTTACTTATTTGATATATTAAAATTGATAATATTGGTAAAGGTAATAGGGTATAAGCAGCTAGAGTTGGAGCTTTTATAAACATTAGCGGTATTAAGCATGCAAACAAAGTAAGCGTTTGAATACCATACATAATTGCAGGACCCACATACATTCGTATTTGATTAACATCTTCGCTAATACGATTCATTAAATCACCTGTTCTATTTTTTTTGTAAAAACCTAAGTTAAGAAGTTGATAATGCTCAAATATTTCATTTTTAACATCAAACTCTATATATCTGGACACATAAATAATAGTTTGTCTCATTAAAAAGGTGAAAAACCCTGAGAGAAGGGCTGCTCCAACTATGATAAGAATATATTGTAGCAGTAGCTCCTTAGCCAACGGTTTGTCTATAGTAGACTGCATAAAATTTTCTACTACAGTTATAGATTTGTTAACATAAGAAGGCAGGACCAACTGAAAGATTCTGGCTATAATTGTTATGATTATTCCAATGAGTAATTTGGCCCAGTATTTTTTTAAATATTTGTTTAAGTGCTTAAGTTCTCTCATTTGATAGTATGGCGGGGAAATGCGTATTTAAAAACAGTTTGCCAAAGATAGCCTTTTGAGGTATATGTAAATGTTATAAAATACTTAAGATAAACACAAATGTTATTGCTACGGTTTAAAATAGATTCTTATTTTTGCAGCGAAAAAAATAACCAAATTTTATTTAAAGTTCTTTTGAAATGTTAACAAGACGGCATATTAGAGTAAAGGTGATGCAGTGTATATATGCTATAACACAATCCAAGGATGATTCCCTTCAAAAACAGGAGAAGTTCCTAAAAGTAAGTATTGATGGTATGTATACATTATACTTGTTAATGTTAAGTTTATTAGTAGAAATACAACAACGAGAAAAGAAACAATTAGAATTATCTTCTAAAAAATATTTATCCGATTCTCAGGATAATTTTCCCAATAAGTCAAAATTTTCAGAAAACAAATTATTAGTGGCTCTTGCAAACAATCAATTGTTGAAAGACGAGTTTGCCAATAGAAAATTAGATAATTGGTATTTAAACGAAGAGTACGTAAAGTTAATTCATAAAGACATTTCGGAAAGTGATATTTTTCTGAAATACATGCATTCTAAGACGAATTCTTTTCAAGAAGATAGACAGTTGGTTGAGGAGTTATTCAAGAAAATTATTGCTCCTAATGAAAAGATATATGAGTATTTTGAGGATGACAAGTTAACTTGGATTGATGATATTCCAATTGTAAACACGTATATATTAAAACAACTAAAAAAGGTTAAAGAAAATCAGAACGAATCATATTTTACACCTAAGTTGTTAAAGGATGATGAGGATATGGTTTTTGCAAAAAAGCTATTGAATAAAACATTGTTGAATAACGAAAAGCTAGAAAAAGAAATTGAAGGTAAAACCCCAAATTGGGATAAAGACCGTATTGCAGATATAGATGCCATTTTGTTAAAAATGGCAATATGTGAGCTTTTAAATTTTTCTTCTATACCAGAAAGGGTTACAATAAACGAATTTTTAGAAATTGCTAAAGAGTATTCTACCCCTAAAAGCAGCATTTTTATTAATGGTATTTTAGATAAGTTGGTTAAAGAATATAAGGCTGCAAACAAACTCAATAAAATTGGTAGAGGTCTTTTGTAAAAATATTTTTAATTTTACTTTAAAATAAAAACTAATTAAGATGAGAAAAATAATTTTAGCACTTGGTGCTATAGCTTTAATTTCATTTACTTCTTGTAAGGAAAAAGCGTCTAACAAAGTTAATTCAGAAAATGTTACCGTAGCGGCAGAAAGAGATGAAGCTGCTAAAGCTGTTCCAGTAATGACTTTTGAAGAAACCGAATTTGATTTTGGAACCATTGAGCAAAATACAGCTCAGGAACATATTTTTGTTTTTACTAATACAGGTAATGCACCACTAATTGTTACAGACGCAAAAAGTAGTTGTGGATGTACAGTTCCTAATCCTCCTAAAGATGCTATTGCTCCAGGAGAAAAAGGAGAGTTAAAGGTAAAATATAATGGAGCAGGACAAAACCTAGTTACTAAAACAATTACGGTTACAGCAAATACGCAAAAAGGACAAGAATTATTAAAAATAAAAGCTTTTGTTAATCCAAAAGGTGCTGCTCCCGTTGGACCAGTAAAATAAGTTTACTTAAATAGATATAAATGGAAAATATAGGACAGTTTCTTCCAATGATTTTAATTTTTGCGGTGGCATATTTTTTTATGATTCGCCCGCAAATGAAAAGACAAAAGGATGAGAAAAAATTTGGAGCGGAACTAAAAAGAGGAGACCGTATTGTTACCAAAAGTGGATTGTACGGAAAGGTGGTAGATTTAAATAATGAAAACAATTCCGTTGTTATTGAAACTATGGCAGGAAAATTAAAATTTGATCGTTCTGCGGTTTCTATGGAGATGAGTAAAAAATTATCTTCTCCAGAGAAAAAATAGTATTTGTCCTAGATAACAAAATAAAAAAGCACTGGATTTTCCAGTGCTTTTTTATTTAACAGTTACGGTATTTATCGTTTAACCCGATATTACCCAGTATCATTGGAATTATTTTTTGTAGTCTACTTTGTCTAGTTTTTTCTTGTTTGGCGGAAGAGATGTATTCTGAAAATTCTTTTTGTTTATAAGGGGTAAACAATGCAAAGGCAGTTTTAAGTTCAGTGTCATTTTCAAGAGCAGCTTTTAATACTTCATGTATTTTAAAACTTTTGCTTTTAGATTTTTCAGGGGTAAGTACTAAACCTTTTTTTTGATTTTCTATTGCTTCTTTCACGTAAAGTAAAACTAGGTCAGTATCAATATCATTTATAGAGGTAAATCTCCAATTTCGCATAGCTTTAGTTTTTTCCTGGGCATTTATAAGTACATTTTCTGGATCACTCAAAAACACACCATTAAAAAACCAAATACCAAAATGGTTTTTAAATTTTGAAACACTAAGTACATTTTTTTCCTGAATTGTATATACAGGTTGGCTCCATTTAAAAGTTTCTTTCAACTCAGTGGTTAATATAATTTCTCTAAGTTTTGCAATGCCATTCTTAAATGGATGTTCAGCACCGAAATAAACGTTAACTTTTTCTTGAGGGTTCATACTTCCACGGTTTTGCAGCAGTAAGTTCGCAAATTTTTACAATAACTCCAACCGCTCCAACCATACTCTGCACAGGAACGTACTCATATTTACCATGAAAATTATGCCCTCCGGCAAAAATGTTTGGACATGGTAATCCCATAAAACTTAATTGAGAACCATCCGTACCTCCACGAATAGGTTTTATAATGGGTTTAATATTTAAGGTTTCCATGGCTTCTTTTGCAATATCAACAATAAAGAAAACAGGTTTTATTTTTTCAGACATATTGTAATACTGGTCATTTAGCTCCAGTGTAATGCAATTGCCATATAATTCGTTTAATTTTTCGGTGATATTTTTCAGTAGCGCTTTGCGGTTTTCAAAATTGTCACGATCATGATCCCTTACAATTAGTTCAAATTCTGCAGACTCAATTCCTCCTTGAATATGGTGTACATGAAAAAAACCTTCCTTATTTTCAGTGTTTTGAGGAGTTTCTTCTGGTGGTAATAATTCTAGAAAGGCACTAGCAATACTAATGGCATTTACCATTTTTCCTTTTGCATAACCCGGGTGCACACTTTTTCCAGCAATTTTTACTTTGGCACCAGCAGCATTAAAATTTTCATATTCTAATTCTCCAATTTGACTACCATCCATTGTATAAGCCCACTTGGCTCCAAATTTTTCAACATCAAATTTGTGAGCACCTCGTCCAATTTCTTCATCAGGAGTAAATGCAATCTTTATTTCACCATGTTTAATTTCTGGATGAAGTATTAAGTACTCCATTGCGGTAATGATTTCTGCAATTCCTGCTTTGTCATCAGCCCCTAATAAGGTTGTGCCGTCGGTTGTAATTAAAGTTTGTCCTTTATATTGTAGTAAATCTTCAAAATAGTCTGGAGAGAGGACAATGTTTTTTTCAGCATTTAAAACAATATCTTTTCCATTATAATTTTCAATTATTTGTGGATTTACGTCAGTTCCTGAAAAATCAGGAGTTGTATCAAAATGAGAAATGAAACCAATCGTAGGTACTTTTTTGTCAATATTACTAGGAAGTGTTGCCATGACGTACGAATTGTTATCTATAGAAACCTCATGTAAACCAATTCTTTTTAGTTCATCAACAAGTTCTAAAGCTAAATTCCACTGTTTTTCTGTACTGGGGGTGGTGTTGGAACTGGCGTCACTTTGTGTATCAATCTTAACGTATTTTATAAACCTATCAACTAGAATTTTCATCAAAAACAATTTTCGTCAAAAATACAATATTGCCTTGTTGCTCCAAATAAATTAAATGTTGTTAAATGTATATTATTTGATTTAAAATAGTGTTTATATCTTAGCATATCATCAGTCTAAACTATAACAGAAAAAAAATCATGAATTTAAAGTTTATAATAGCTATTTGTTTGGTCTTTGCATCATTTATAGCAACAGGTCAAACATGTGCTTTAGGGGTAGGAACTAGTAATCCCGATACTGTAATAGAAGTTTTTCAATTAAACAATCAGCAGATAGAAAAATTAAAAGCGGTAAAAGTAGCATATGTAGATGGTTCGCAAAGTATTGAGCAAAAAATTGAAAAGTTACTTAAAGAACATCCTCAAAGTTCCCCTGCTGATTTAACACTAATGGCAGAAAAGTATAACGTACTTAAAGAAGAAATGATAGCATTATCATTAAAAAGCGATGAAGAGGTATTAACAACATTCAATCAAAAACAATACGAAAGATATTTGCTTCTTTGCAAAGAAACTTACCAAAGACCTATAATAGTCACGCCTACTGTATATAATGATAGTATTGTCAAGGAATAGTACAGAATAAAATATCAAACTTAGAACGTTTACGGATTTACAGTTTGTATTTTTGCATAAAATATTGCCATAAGCATTATGTATAAAGTTTTGATTCGCCCCCTATTTTTTATGTTGGATCCAGAAAGGGTTCATCACATTAGTACATCTCTTATGTTATTGCTATCAAAAATAGGGCTGTCTGGTGTTGTGCGAAAAATTTTTAACATAGACGATCCAAAGTTGGAGCGGGAAGTTTTTGGAATAAAATTTAAAAACCCTGTAGGCTTAGCTGCAGGTTTTGATAAAGATGCAAAAATGTATAATCAGCTTTCGGATTATGGTTTTGGTTTTATTGAAATAGGCACACTTACCCCCAAACCGCAAGGAGGAAACCCTAAAAAAAGATTATTTAGATTAAAGAAGGATGAGGCCATTATTAATAGAATGGGCTTTAATAATAAAGGTGTTTTTGAAGCTGTAGAAGAATTAAAGAAAAAACACAGGGTAATCGTTGGAGGCAATATTGGTAAAAATAAGATTACCGATAATAAAGATGCTATTAAAGATTACCTAATATGTTTTGATGCGTTATTTGATTATGTAGATTATTTTGTAGTAAATGTAAGTTCGCCTAATACTCCGGGTTTAAGAGCGTTACAAGACAAAAAACCACTAATGGCTTTATTAAAAGAGCTAAAAAAAGAAAATGAAAGGTGTACTGATAAAAGAAAAAGTAAACCAAAGCCAATACTTTTAAAAATTGCACCAGACTTAACAGATGCTCAATTGTTAGATATTATTGATATTGTTAAAGAAACAAAGATTGATGGTATTATAGCAACTAATACAACAATTTCAAGAAAAGACCTAAAATCAGATTTGGTAGAAACTGAAGAAAAGGGAGGTTTAAGTGGTAGACCCTTAAAGAGTAGAAGTACTGAAGTGATTCGGTTTTTAGCGGAAAAAAGTAATAAAGCTTTTCCAATTATTGGAGTTGGTGGTATTCACTCTGCTGAAGATGCTCTTGAAAAATTGGAAGCTGGAGCAGATTTAGTTCAGCTTTGGACAGGATTTATATATGAAGGACCATCATTAATTAAGCGCATTAACAAAGCAATTATAGCACAATCTAACTAGTTTTATTTCTTATTCGTAATTTGGAAGCTTTATTGTAAATTATATAAAGTTGAACTACGAAATTCTTTATGCTTTTTCATTAGCCACTTCTGCGCTTGCAATTTCTCCGGGACCAGATAATATTTATGTGTTAATGCAAAGCGTTACCCATGGTAGAAAGCAAGGCATGTCAACCGTTGTTGGTTTAATTTCAGGTTGCATAGTGCACACAACACTACTTGCTTTTGGAGTTTCTACGATTATAAAAAATAACGACACTTTGTTTTTTGGAATTAAACTTTTAGGAGCCTTATATCTTTTATTTTTAGCCTATAAAGTTTTCAAGAGTGATGCTACTTTAAATTTGACTAACCAGAAAGTTGATAAAAAAGGGAATTGGCAATTGGTAAAGCAAGGTTTTATTATGAATGTTTTAAACCCAAAGGTTACCATGTTCTTTTTGGCTTTTTTTCCTGGGTTTTTGTTTAGTAATGAGTTAAGTACTGTAGTACAGTTTTATACTTTGGGCTTTTTGTTTATGGGGGTGTCGTTTGTACTTTTTAGTGCTATTGCGTTGTTGTCCGGTTTTATTTCGGACTATATTACAGGAAATAATACGGTAGCTATTTTTTTAAAATGGATGCAAATAGCCGTTTTTATTGGAATTGCCGTCTTCTTATTACTTTAAGATAAATAGTAGTAATTTTAGCTACCATAAAATGATTAATGAGTAAAGTTAAAGTTATTGAGTGTCCAAGAGATGCCATGCAAGGCATTAAAACTTTCATTCCTACAGATGAAAAGGTTAGGTACATTCAATCGTTGTTAGGCTGCGGTTTTGATACTATTGATTTTGGTAGTTTTGTTTCTCCAAAGGCAATACCTCAAATGGTGGATACCGCAGAGGTTCTATCGAAATTGGATTTAAGTCAAACAACAAGTAAACTTTTAGCAATTGTAGCCAATGTTCGAGGTGCAAATGATGCAGCAAAACATTCTGAAATTGACTATTTAGGATATCCGTTTTCAATATCAGAAAATTTTCAAATGCGTAATACGCATAAAACCATTGACCAGTCAGTTGAAATACTTCAAGAAATTTTAAATATTGCCGACGCATCTAACAAGCAGGTAGTTACCTATATTTCTATGGGTTTTGGAAACCCGTACGGAGACCCTTGGAATGTAGAAATAGTAGGGGAGTGGACGGAAAAATTGGCAGCGATGGGAGTTAAAATTTTGTCGCTTTCAGATACAGTTGGATCTTCTACACCAGATATTATAGATTATTTGTTTTCGAATTTGATACCTAAATATCCAAATGTTGAATTTGGAGCCCACTTACATACAATTCCAACAAAATGGCATGAAAAGGTTAATGCTGCTTATAAAGCTGGTTGTAGAAGGTTTGATGGCGCGGTTCAGGGCTTTGGTGGGTGCCCTATGGCTAAAGATGAACTGACAGGGAATATGCCAACGGAAAAAATGTTGTCGTATTTTACAACTGAAAAAGCGGATTCTAATGTGAATTGGATGGTTTTTGAAGCAGCTTTTAATAAGGCTACGGAATTGTTTTCAGCATATCATTAAAACCTTTTTTATTTTAAATGGATGAGTTAAGGCATTATCTAAATCAACTTGTTCCAATGAATGATGAAGATTGGATTTTTTTTTCTTCTAAATTGGGAAAACACCAAGTAGGGAAAAAACAGACTCTGGTAGAGGTAGGTCAGGTTGAAAACCAACTTTCTTTTATTGAGAAAGGTACTGTTAGATTGTATTTTCCGCAGGAAGAGAATGATGTTACTTTTGGGTTTTGTTTTGAAAATCAGTTTGTATGTGCATATGATTCGTTTATAACTCAAACCGCGTGTTCATACAGAGTAGAAACATTAAACGAAACTGTTTTATGGAGTTTAACGTACGAAGATTTACAAGAAGTTTATAACAATACGATTTCGGGAAATAAGTTAGGACGAATTATAGGCGAAAATTTATACTTAATAAAATCTCGTAGAGAACGGTCCTTTTTAAATGAGACAGCGGAAGAGAGATATTTAAAACTTTTTAAAGAACGCCCCAATGTCATAAAGGAAATACCATTAAAATACATAGCGTCATATATAGGTGTTACTCCCCAGGCATTGAGCCGAATTAGAAAGCGAATTTCTTAACTTAGGTTCATTGGTTAGTGTTTTTAAGTTGCAGAAATTTGCAGAAAAAAGATGAAACCTTTACTAGTTATATGCGTAGCTTTTATAATTTCTTTAATTGTATTGAAGTTAATAAACGGAAAGTATGAGTTTGCTTTAGCAATTAGAATCGCCATGGCTGTAATGTTATGTTTTACAGCAATTGGTCATTTTTTATATACTGACGGGATGGTGATGATGATACCTAAATTTATTCCGTTTAAAAAAGAAGTTGTGTACCTGACAGCTGTGATTGAAGTTTCCGCTGCGTTTGGGCTTTTAATACCAAAATTACAAGAACTTACAGGATGGTTACTAATCTTGTTTTTTGTAATGATGTTACCCGCCAATATTTACGGTGCAATTAAGAACGTAGATTATCAAAACGCTAATTTCATGGGAAAGGGAATAACGTACTTATGGTTTAGGATTCCTTTACAGTTGTTTTTTATAGTTAGTACTTATTTTGGTGCAATTTATAAATGGTAGTGGTTGTCATGAGGAACAAATATTGCCAATAAAATTATCTAGGTTTAGTTGAAAAAGTGTTCCTTTTACCAAATCATGTACCGCTTGTAGTTCGTTTTTGTTCATTGCAAGAGTCACCTGATGTGCTGGAGTGTCTAGTAAAAGAGATTTACAACTATCATTTTCTTCACAGCGCAAACATTCCGAATTACTATGAATGGTATATTTTATATTGTTAAAAAAAACCTCAAGTTCTTTTTTGCATAGTAACAAACCAGTATTTCTAAAAACGATTTGAATTTTATTAATGTTTTTAGTAGCATGCCTTTTCCACTGAAAAGCAAAACCAAAGTCATTGTAATATATAGGATGAATATCTTGTGTGTGACTCATGTGAGAGCATTTTTTTAGAATTAGTAATTTTATATTTTATTTAGATTAAATAAAAATAATGAATAATATTATTACAACCAAGGTCATCAACATAAATGATAAATACATAATATTAGTTAAAAAGCTACTATTTTAAATTAGCGATAAGGTTAAATGCTTAGGAAAAAAAGAGGTAGTAATTTGGAGATACTTTGAAACAAACCCCAAAAAAGTTTAGGTTATTACTAGAGTATATTAGTAGCAATCCATTTTAATTTTATTTTTTTTCTTGAGTTCATGTATAGATAAATGTAACTCGTTAAAACATAAGGCGTAAATAGTTTTTAATACATCTGTTTGCATGCCTACTGAGCCACAGATCATAATGGTTCCGTTGTTTTTTAATACGTGTATTAATTGTGATTTGTAATTTGGGAGTAAATCTTGAACATATTTTTTAGATTGCTCTTCTCTAGAATAGGCTAGATTTAAACTTTCCAATTGTTGGAACTCCCTAGCTTGTAAAACATAAGACTTATATATATCAAAAGAATTTTCTGTTGGCCCTCCCCAAAATAAATGTTTTTTTACGTTGTCTTTTTTTTCATGAAGCATGCCTAAAAAAGGAGCAATACCTGTTCCATTGGCAATCATTATTACTTCTGTAGTTTTTTTTGGAAAATGAAAAGTTTTGTTTTTTTCAATTGTGGCTTCAAGAACATCATTTACCTGTAGTTGATTAAGAAAGTTAGAACATATGCCATATCTATGTTTTTTAATACTCAACAAAATATTGTTGTCTATTTTTCCTATTGAATATAAACGTGTTCTAGTCTCATTTTTTGGAATTAACGAAAGTAAATCCCCTGATGTAAATGCAACATTTTTTTTGGGTTTTAGTGTAAGCAAAAAAACATCGTCGTTATTTGTCTTTGTTTTGCCAATTACCGTGAATTTTTGAACTTTTTTTATTGCTCCTTGCTTTTCAGGAGCTTTTAATATAATATTTAAATGTTTTAAAGCTCCCCATTGTTTAGCCCAATCATTAAAAGCTTTAAAAGAGCTATTGTTTATTTTATACAATTCAAAATCTTTGTGATAATTGCTTTTTTTACTTATAATCTGGTCAACGTCTTCTGCGTATTTGCAGTATAGTGGGTAAGCTAAAGACCCAAAACCAACTATGGAGTAATTTATGTTTTTAGCAGTATTCCATTTGTTAAATAGTTTAATGAAGTTTTTTGCGTTTGAAGGAGCTTCTCCATTCCCGTAAGTTGAAGTAAATATTATTAGGTGTCTTAAGTTTTGGAATACTGTAAAATTGTTTAGTTGTGTGATATAAACTTTTTTCTCACAGTCAATTAGGGCTTTGTAAAAAGTTTTAGCAAAAGCCATTGTGTTTCCAGTTTCTGAACCTACCAAAATAACATATTCGCAAGCGTTCTTTTTGAATTTGTTTTTTGGAAGTCTACTTTTCCTGGATTTTTTATAGGTCATAGAAAATCCGGAGTATATAAAAAACAAAAGACCAATACATGAGAGCAATAAAACACAGGCCCAAAAAATGCTACCTGCCCCTGTATGCAAAATAATACTCCAATACGATATTTTTGATGTTATGCTGGCTGATGTTTCACTAACCACGTCGCCAGTAATCTGGTTAAGAATAATTTCTTTGTTTTTTAGTTTAATGATATAAAAGTCTTCGACATCCTTAGAGAATGGATACTCAACTGAAACTACATCTTTTAATAAAATATCCTTTAATCCAGCAAAGTCTTTAATGTGTCTTTTAGGACTTGTTTTTAGAGTCTTAAAATTAATTTGATTAGAAGTTGTCTGGTCAGTGATAACATTAAACCGATTAAGTGACAAATAGACTCCTGTGAGGGATACTATTATGATAGGAATTAAAGAAATTCTACCAAGGGAAACATGCCAATATTGGTTAAAATATTCGTATTTAATCTTTGAAAAAAAATGCTTTACTCCTAATTGCCTTTTTGCAATTAAAACAATCCCCGATATTGTGATTAAAAAAAGAAAAAAGGAAGCAATACCTACTATAATTCGGCCTGTACTTTTTAAAAATAGTGAGCGATGTAAATTGGTGGTCGATTTAAAAATTTGGGGTCTGTTAACATAGTTGCCTAAAATTTCTCCAGAATTTGGGTTAATGTAACCGTAAATACTTTCATTGCTATTGGTAATACCATCTACTATCAAAAAATTATTGGAATCTATCTTTAACTCTAATACTTCGTTAAAATTTTCATCTATAGCTTCAAGCGTTTTTCCTAATTGTATTTCATTAAAATTTGAAATTTTATATGGTTTAGTACCATAATATATTGGCTCTAGTGCTAGAATAATACCAGTAATTGAGGCGCATAGAATAAAACAAAATGAAGATACAGCCAAAAATAAATGACTGTATCTCCAGAAGGATGTTAACATGAATAAATTATTTTAGTTAGGTATTATTCTTATATACCGGATGTAACCTGAACCTAAATGTTTTCCACTTACATTTTCAGTTGTTAGTGGAAATTCTAAATCGGTTACATAATATTCTTTGTCTTCAACTGCGGTTTCAAACCTGATAGAGTATCCTGAATTTATTTTTTCATTTTCAATTTTTATGGTACTCGTTGCTCGTTCACCTCCACCTATAGTAGCGCCAGTAATGGCATCAATATTTGAGCGTTTTTTGCCATAAAAACGCCACCATTCAGATATGTCATGATACCATTCGTCATCATCACCCATAACATAGAGTGTTTTTTCATACTCACCTTCTGGGTTTATTAGAGAAATTACAACATAGGCACCTTCTCCAGTATAATTAACTAATTGAATCATGCATTTATACTGGGTTGATTCATTTTGAGTAAATGCAAATAAGAGACATGAAAATAGCGCTATACTAAAAACTAGTGATGCTTTTTTAAAAGGGTTCATATGTGTTTATTTAAGAAATTCTAAATCAATATTATTGTTTTTCAAAAGCTCATTTTCGGTGGCTAAATCGTATGCGGATTCTCCAAAAAGAGTCAATAATTTTTTGTCCGCTCCATTGTTTAAAAGGTATTTTAGAATAGTAGCATCTTTGGCCTTCATTGAAGCAATATGTAGAACAGTTAACCCTTCTGAATTAGCTTTGTTAATATCTATGTGATATTTGGAAAGGAACTTTAATAATTCTAGGTCGAGTTTTTCAATGGCAATATGGTACAGCGTATTTTTTTCCGCCTGTTGTAAATTAAAATTCAAGCCCTTGTTTTCAAGTAATTTGGCTTTATCAAAAAACGCTTGCTTTTTGGAAGATTGAAATGTATTAATTAAATAATATCCTAGGTTATTTCCTTGCTTATCTAAAACGTTTATGTCTGCACCTTTCTTAATAAGCCGGGAAACAATCTCGGTAGTGTTTGTGGCCATTGCATTGGAAAGAGCAGTTTGCCCTTTTTTATTGGTAGAGTTTATGTTTTTTACAAAAGGCAAAAGGTAATTTATAATTTCAAGGTTATTATAACTAGCAGCGTTCATAAACGGAGTATTACCATTTTTATCTTTTGCTTCAATGTCGACACCTTTATCTAAAAAATAAGTAAAGATTTCAATTTCTTTAGCTTCGTAGGCGATGTTGTGCAGTGGGTTGACACCTTCTGAGTTTGTTACATTAGGGTTTATTCCAAGACTATCTAAAAAGGAATAAACATTTAATCCATTGGTTTTACGACGTGTACCTTGACTTGCAAAGATGAATGCATTTCCACCTTTTTTGTTAATAGTAGTATAGTCTACTCCTTTGATAATAAGCTTTTTTAACATTTTAATATTACCTGTCCTTGCGGTATAGTTAAATGCTCCATTTCCATAATTATCTTTATCGAGAAGATTTATTCCCTTAGATTCAAAATAGTTTACTAAAGTAAAGTCAGATAAATGAGGTATTAGTAGTAATAATACATTGGCTCCTTCTTTACTTTTTTCGGTTTTAACGTTTGCCCCATTTTCAATAATAAAATCATAAAGCTTAGGGTCTTTTTGCCCTGTTACCGCAGCAAAAGTTAATAAAGAATATCCTTTGTCATCAATAATATTTGTTTTCGCACCTTTATCTAATAGGTACTGCATAATGTTTAAATTGCCCATGTATGCAGCCCAAAAGATGTATGTTCTACCATCATGAGTAAGCTTGTTTACAACATTTTCTTTAAACGAAAGAAGATGTTTTACGATACCTTCATCTGCTTTTGCAAATAGTGAACTTGTAACTGCATCAAAACCAAAAGGACTTAAAGCAGAAGGGCTGTGCCCCTCTGCTATTTTTTGTTTAATATCTGTTAAGTTAGGTTTAGATTCCCAAAATTTTTTATCCAAAAAAACATTACTCTCTTGAGCTACAAGTACAAAAGAAAAGTTACACAGGATAATTAATAAAACTGTTTTTATTTTTTTCATTTTAAAATTTATAGCGGAGAGTAGAACCAAAACTGGCTGGCTGAATTCTATTTAAATAAACGGTTCTGTATGCATTGTATCCTAATTCGTTAAAAATGTTGTTACCAAATATGTCAACACTTAGTTTGTTATTGAATTTGTATGAAGCTTGTACATTTACAGTTGTGTAAGCTTTTAAATCAAAAGGTTTAGCGTCTGGCACCACACCATTGTGCGTGTAGTTTCTAGACCAAACATTATGGGGCCTTTCTCCTAGATAATATGCGCCTGCAGCTAATGAAAATCCGTTATTAAAGGTATATCCAGCCCATAAGTTTGCAGTATGTTTTGGAGTGTTAATAGGGCTAGAATTAAAGTAGTATGAGTTATGATCTTTGTATTTGGCATCTAGGTAAGAGTAGCCCGCAATAACTTCAAGATTAGGTGTAACACGACCTATAAGTTCAATTTCAACACCACTTCTGGTATCTTCTCCACCTTTTAAATAATAACCTAACCAAGTACCGTCTGTATCTAACGCTTGTAGGTTTAAATTTTTGCTAAATGTGGAAAAGTACGTAATGTTAAAACGTAAGGCATTGTCTAACCATGTTGATTTAATTCCTGTTTCAAATTGATTCCAGCGTTCGGTTCCAAGTTCCTTTCCGTTTTCATCGGTGTAAAAAGATGTCATTGGATTTGAGTTGTTTGCGTATGAACCAAAAACTATAATGTTAGAAATAGGCTTTATGTTAAAACCAACTAGTGGATTAAAGGCATTGTCTCTTTTAGCACCAGTTAAACTTCTTCCTATAAAGTTTCCTTTGGTTCTTTCTAATGATGTATATCTTAATCCTAAAAATATATCAGCCCATTTAGTAAGCGATACTTTATCCTGAATCGTAAACCCATATGATTTTGTTTTTGAACCCGTATCTCTGTCTGTATTTCTTGCTAGCGAGATATCATCAGGTAGCGTATTGTTTATGGGTTGCGTAAAGTTTATAATATCTACATAAGGATCGTCAGTAGGATATTCTGTAGTGTAAGCAGCTACATCAAAACCACTATTTCTATAGTCTACACCAACCTGAAAAGTGTGTTTTAAAAACCCCGTCTCTAAATCTTTACCAACTAAATCTATCTGTAAAACACTATTTTTATCATCTCTACCGTAAGCATAATATTCTCTGTAGCGTTCTTCATTTGATAATTCCGGTAAACCAGATCTTCCTCCTCCTGGGTATGAGTAAGCTGATTCTTCATAGATAGTTAAATCTGAAGTAAAATAACCTGCCTTGATATGTATACTTTCGTTAATTTCTCTATCAAATCTTATAGCGTAAGTGGTGTTTGTGTAATTTGCTCTATCTGATTTAAATCCAGAAAAATTGTTGTCAGGTAATTTATAAATGTTGTTTGTGCTATAATCACCTAAGTTAAAGGTCCCTTGGTCAGGTGTTCTACTATCATCCATGTAATCAAATTCAAAGTAAATTTTTGTCTTTTCATTGGGTTTCCATGCAATTGAAGGGTTTATGTAGAACCTTTCTGAGTTTACTATAGCGCGGTAACTATCTGCTCGGTCATAAGATCCAGCAACTCTAAAGGCTATAGTTTTTTCTTTATCCAATGGGCCGAAAAAGTCAAAAGTGGGTCTTACCTGACCAAAACTGCCAACCCGTAAACTAAGTTCACCTCCATTATAAAATTTAGGTGTTTTTGTTACGATGTTAATTACACCTCCTGCAGAACCTAAATCACCTCCTAATCCTTGGCTTATAGCCGAAACTCCCTTTAAAACCTGAATATTATCTACTCCAGCCATATCAGTAATTATTCCAGTACCTCTAAAATCGGAATGTACTCGTACTCCATTTTTTAACAATGGAATTCCCCGATACCCTCGTAATGACATGCTTTCTCGAGTGTTCCCATATGTTGCGAAAGTGTATACACCAGCAACATTTTTTGTAACATCACTTAAGGTAAGTGCATTTTGTTGGTCAATAAGTTTACTAGATAATATAGATATACTTTGTAGTTGCTCGTTGGGAGCTAGTGGAAGCCTTGTTAAGGTTTCTAGCTTATCAGCACGTTTTGTTCTTGAACCAAAAAGTTCTACTTCATCCAATTGATTATCTCCCTTTAAAAGGAACGTAATATTTAAAGTTTCGTCGTTAACGGTTATCGCTAATTCTTTTCTTTTATATCCAACTGCACTTGCAATAACAGTATAAGCTCCATTAGGGATATTTTGTATTTCAAAAAGTCCCTCATCATTGGATTCTCCTCCTTTTTGGGTTCCTTTTAAGTATATATTTGTTAATGGTATGGGTTGGTTGTTTTGATCTTTAACAGATCCTTTTAAAGTTGATTGACTACAAACTAATTGGGTAGTTAAAAAAAGTATCAATGCAAGTAATTGATTTTTCATTAGGGTGGTTTTTAATTGATGAATTCAGATATTATTTTTTGAATTTGTGATGCGCTGGAATAGTTTTCGTCATCAAATAGATACTTATAAAGTGGTTTGTTTTCTACCTTTTCATGAAGATTTAAATCTGTTTTTTTGTTGAAGATTGTTTGCCATTCTGCCCTAACAGTGCTCCATTTAGTAGTGTTTTTTTTCCACCATTCTGCAGCAGCGGAGCATTTGCTATCATCTACTTTGTTATAAGTGTTAAACCCTTTTTCTTTGGCGAGAACTAAATCTTCTTTTCCATTTTCTCGTATTACTTTATCATTATCCTGGTCATGAATCCAGCCATTATTGGTTATTTCATGGCGGTTTCTTCTTATGGTTACATTGTAATCACTTCTTTTAGTGTATTCTCGTCTTGGAAGTGGAGCATCTGCGGTATTTTCCCAAAAACTTTTGCCATCTACATGAACCCATGTTGCAGAACCTTCATACCTAGGACTGTCGTCCACTTGATACACTTTTTGAGACCATTGCCCTTTTACTTCTGCGGGTTTTTTTTGAGAATATGTCCAAGAATTGTTTTTGTTATAGGTATAGAAATCTGTGTTTTGGTATACCCAATCTTGGCGCCAATGTTTTACAATATGTGGTTTACTGGGGTTGCCAACTTGCAATAAATGTTGCATAGAAATTTTGTCTTTTTCATCTGCCACAAGTTGTACCCACTCTAAAGCTTTGTCATTTTTATTTTTTGAAGGCTGGTATAGTGAGTCTTTGCTATAGCTAAAAGTTTCAGCAAAATTGAAAGTTACTTCATAACAACCGCACATTTTTTTTATGGCTTCCCGGTCTTGTTGTCTTTTGCTCTGTCCATGCGAAATGCATAATGTCAATATGGATAATAGGGATAGGATTACATGTTTTTTCATTTTCATTTTTTTAAAAGGGTTACTAATGCACTCATGAATTAATTATTTAAATTTATTTAGATTGAATAAAAATAAGATATATATTTGCGACAAAACTATTGAGAATGATTCTAAATAAAAAACTATTTATGGTTTATTTTTTTCTTTTTATTTGGCAGCTGTCTTTCTGTCAATCAAGAGAAAAAGGAACTTTAGATACGCTTAAAACAAATTATTTACAGGAAGCAATAGTTACAGCAACCCGTACCGAAAGGCAATTAGCCACCTTGCCGTTACCTGCACAAATAGTTGCTAAAAAGGAAATACAAGCGGTTAATTCATTACGTCTAGCAGATATTTTAAGTGAGCAAACAGGATTAAACATTGTTCAAGATCATGGACAGGGGATACAAGTACAAGGCCTCTCCTCAGATTATGTTTTAATTCTTATAGATGGTGTACCTCTTGTTGGGCGTACGGCTGGAACTTTTGACTTAAGTAGAATTACCGTTGGAAACATAAAACAAATAGAAATTGTTAAAGGAGCTTCATCAAGTCTTTACGGTAGCGAAGCCATGGGTGGAGTGATCAATATTATTACCAAAAAACCAAAAGAAGGCGTACAAGGAGATTTTGGTTATAGAGGAAGTTCATATAATATAACAGATGTTAATGCAAGTGTAAATGCCAAAAAGAATAAGCTTGGAGCAAGTTTTTTTGTGAATAGATATAGTAGTGATGGTTATGATTTAAACAAAGAAGATGAATTAAAAACCCAAGATCCTTTTTACAATTATACGTTAAGTGCCAAAGGCACATATGATGTTTCAGAAAATACACAGGTAAATTTATCGGGAAGATTTTTTATAGAAAACCAACAATCTATACCAACATTAGAGCTCAGCGGAGAAAATGAAGCGCGAGAATGGAATGCCCATTTGCAGGTGAATCATAAATTTAATAGTAAGTGGAAAGGGTATCTTGATTTTTACACCACCCGTTACATTACAAATGGTTATTTAGATAATACAGATGGCTCTCGCTTTAGTGAAAGTGATTATAATCAATTTATGATTCGCCCAGAAATTCGAATAGGTTATGATGTTTCAAAAAAGCAATCCATTATCGGTGGCGTAGGGTGGACAAAAGAAAGCTTAGACAGAACTTTTTTCTCAAACACTCCAGTGTATAATGCACCTTATATATATGCGCAATATGATGCAAACATATCTGAAAAACTCAATGTTATATTAGGTTTTAGGTATGATATGCACAGTGAATATAATAATCAGTTTAGTCCAAAATTTGCAGTTAGATATGCTATTACAGATCAAATAATTGTAAAAGGTTCAGTAGGTTACGGATATAAAGCTCCTGACTTTAGGCAGCTTTTTCTTGATTTTACCAATCCAACGGCAGGCTATACCGTTATTGGCTATAATCTCGTTCAACAAAGAATTCCTGAACTTGATAGTGAAGGGCAAATTACCAATGTTAACATACCACTTAACGCTTTTGGAGAAGCGCTTTCGGCAGAAAATTCCATTAACTATAACTTGGGTTTTAGAGTACAAGCATTCTCAAATTTTACTATTGATACTAACGTATTTAGAAATGATATTAACGATTTAATAGATACTAAAATCATTGCGCGAAAAACTAACGGTCAAAACGTATTTAGTTACCTCAATGTGAGTAAGGTTTATACGCAAGGTGTTGAGCTTAATGTAGCGTGGAAACCCAATCAACAATTACGCATTACTGGTGGGTATCAGTTGCTGTTTGCGAAAGATAAAGATGCAGAAAAGGCATTTAAAAACGGGGAGGTTTTTGCCCGTGACGAAATTACATTAAACACTTTCAGGCTTGATGAATCGGACTATGTTGGGCTCTATAACAGGTCGCGTCACATGGCTAATGGAAAAGTGTTTTATACCATTCCAAAGTGGAAAATTAATATGAATATCAGAGGTACCTATAGGAGTAAGTATGGTATAAATGACACTAATGGAAATGGGTATCTGGATTCGTACGATAGTCAAGTAAAAGGATATACTATTTGGGATTTTGCTATTAATAAAACCCTATTCAAAAATTACACGGTTAGCCTCGGTGCAGATAATGTTTTTGACCATACAGATTCAGAAAATATCAACAGTTTGGCAGGCCAAATTATTTACGGAAAATTAAATATTCACTTTTAAAATTTAAAAAAATGAAAAACAAACTTTTAATATTGTTAGCTTTTGTAGCAATGCTTTCTTCTTGTGATAGTGGAGATGAGAACACAAATTTAGGAGGAAATTCTTTAACCTTCGAGGGCTCATACAGTAGAGAATTTGATGTACAAGGAGTAATCCAGAGAGCTACATATCAAATCAATCAAACTAATATAAATTACGATTTAACAGGGGGTATTTCTACGAATTACGATACTAAAAAAGAGTACTATTCAGAGAGCGAAAATAAATGGGTTGGTTATAGAGAAAGTAACAGTACTTACTATGTTATTTTTTTTAAAAATGTAACAGAAAATCAAATTACACTTTATAAAAAGGAGGTAGCTTCTTTGGAGGAAGGAAAAAATGAGCCTATTCCTGCAGCAAATGATACCGATAACCATGGATGGAATACATATGCCAAAAATTTACCAATTAGTGGTAAAATAGAAAATTTGTATGCGCCACAAGAGGGAGGACGTGGAGAACCAGAATCTGGCGAATTTGTAAAGTTTGATTTTAAAACTGGAAAAGTAACTACAGATGATACCAATTGGGATATAGCATTTAGGTCAACAACAATTGTGGTTAATGGAGGAGAATCTTCTGGAATTACTGATGAACCAGTGAGAAATGGTGATGCAGCAGCTTATATTTCCGTTGGTACAATGGATGATATTACAACAGTAGATACTGCACTTCTTGTTCAAGATTCAGCTTCGGGTCTTTCTATTCCCACAGGTAGTGGAAACGGATGGTACAATTATACAGGCGCTCCTGATCACTTAATTATTCCTATTGCTGGTAGAATATTGGTTTTTAAAACAAGAGATGGCAAATATGGTAAAATTGAAATTCTGAGCTATTATAAAGATGGAGATTCTAACAGTGACTCCAGGTATTACACCTTTAATTACGTATATCAACCAATTGAGGGTGTTGTTACTTTTTAGGTGATGATTTAATTATAAAACGGTTTACGTTATGTTGATTTTGAAGGTGTGTGTTAAGTATAATATGCACCTTTTTTTAAATAAAATAAATTAAAACTATGGAATTAATATATAGTAATGACTATGGAGCATCATATAAAATAGTAAATGCCCCAAACCCTAATTGTCAACTTCAACTTATTATAGATACAGTAGGCATTTTTATGTCAGAGAAAGATATTGAGGGATTATTGAATATTGTTAGAAAATCTAATACTCCTTGTGATTGCGTAGAATGTGGTGGAGAAAAGTGCAATAAAATATGGACCACAACACCATTAATTGATACTTGTTTAAAAGTAGATGATGAAATTTTAGAGTTGTTGGAGGATTTAATAGTTGGTACACAATTTATGTTGAACATGGACAGCACTTTGGAGAAATTCAGAATTAAATAAAATTAAATTATGCAAGAACCAATTAGATCTAGTTTAGGAGAAAAAAAACTAAGCGATATTGCTTATCAATTAAGTTGCCCAACTGGGGTAGATGGTATTGAAATGGGAGCTTTGTTAAATCAAACAAATCAAGAAATGATTGCCAAATCAATCTCTTTATTAAGAATTGATGATAGAAATAGGGTTTTGGAGTTGGGGCATGGTAACTGTTCACATTTAGAAGATGTGCTGAAATATGGTCCGCAGGTAAAATATTTTGGATTAGAAATATCCAAAACAATGCAACGAGAATCAGAAGGTGTTAACCGTAAATATTTAAGTAAAAATAGAGCATCATTTCAATTATACGACGGATTTAAAATTGATTATGTTTCCAATTTCTTTGAACGAATTTTCACCGTAAACACTATTTATTTTTGGGAAAATCCAAAAGCTTTATTATCAGAAATATATCGTGTTTTAAAACCAGAAGGTTTATTTGTGTTAACATTTGTAAATAGCAATTCCATGAAAAACCTTCCTTATGTATCAGAAAGCAATTTGTTTGAGCTTTACGATATACATAAGTTAAGACGCTTAATATATAACACCAATTTTGAAATTTTAGATATTAAAAAAGAAGAAGAACGAGTAAAAAATAAGCTCGGTAAATGGGTGTTTCGTGATTATTTAGCGGTTGTTTTGCGAAAGAACAAAAAAGCAAACCCAGAATTATAGCTGAGCAAGATAGCATTAAAGTTAAAAATAGTGGGTTAAAGTAATCAAATCGTTAAATCTTAATTTTTATTAAGATTTAGTTTAAATAAAGTTTGGTAGATTGATTTTTGGGTTTAAATTTGCGGCATTATTTAAAAGAAGTCTAAATAAGAATAACTTTACAAATGAAAAACTTAGTACTATTACTTGCGCTTTTAATTACGTCAACAGGAATAGCTCAAAGAGCAACAGATTCTATAATGTTGGATCCGCAAAAGCAGATAAATGCAGCGCAAAGATTGTTATCCGGTAATTATGGTTCCGCTGTAACTATTGGAGCTTATGGAGAAATGTTATACAATCAACCGGAAGGAAAAAATGGAGAAATAGATGTTCAGCGTTTAGTACTTTTAGTAGGTTATAAATTCAGTGATCAGATTCAATTTGTAACAGAAGTAGAATTTGAGCATGTTGAAGAAGTTTTTGTAGAGCAAGCCTTTGTAAACTATAATGTAGGAAACAATGTTAACCTTCGTGGAGGGTTAATGCTTGTTCCAATGGGTATTGTTAACGAGTTTCATGAACCGACCACTTTTAATGGAACAGAAAGACCCGCTATTGATAATGTTATTGTGCCTACAACATGGAGAGAACTAGGAGTGGGAGTTTCTGGGAAGTTTAATGATATTTCATTAGGGTATCAAGCATATGTTTTTAACGGTTTTAAATCCACTTCAAGTGATGGAGAAGGTGGCGTTGCTGGAGCATTAAAAGGCAGTAATGGTCTTAGAGGAGGTCGTCAAAAAGGTATAAAATCTACTGTTGATAGTCCAACGCTTTCTACTAAATTAGATTACTATGGTATTCCAGGATTACGTTTAGGTTTGTCTACTTATTTAGGAAAAACTCAAGCGACTGATGATGTTGAGGATATTCCCGGAGCTAATGTTGGAATTACAATGATAGGTGCTGATGCTAGATACGCATACCAAAGATTTAGTGCAAGAGGGCAATTTATTTATGCGTCACTTTCTGATACGGAAGAGTACAATACTTTGACAGGTAGAGATTTGGGAAGTGCTTTACAAGGATTTTATGTGGAAGGAGCTTTCAACTTATTACCAACAGGTAAAAAGCAAAAACTATACGCCTTTGCTCGCTATGAGCAATATGATACGCATGCAAGTGTGGAAGGTGATCTTGCTAGAAATGATGCTTATAATAGAACAGATGTTACAACTGGTTTAACATACCATATTGTACCAGGTGTGGTTTTAAAAGGAGACTACCAATTCCGTTCTAATGCCTTAGAAGGTGATGATGTTGACAATAGATTAAACTTTGGAATAGGAGTTTGGTTCTAAAAATAATATTGTTAGTTGGTTTATTTGCTAAAACCTCTGTTCTTCTTATTTGAAGAATGGAGGTTTTATTTTTAGGTTAAATAATTTCTTTTAGAAAGTTTTCTTATTAATATTCAGTCTAAATTAATATATTTGTGCTATGATTTTAAAGAAACTAAACAAAACCCTTTTATTAATCGCTACAGTAGTATTCTGTGGGTTTGGTTTGCCTAAAAATGTGGAAAAACGGGTAAATAAAGAAGTGGAAAAGCACTTTAAGAAAGAGGAGTTGTCGTTTCATACAATAACAGTTTCTTCTGAAGTCAATTCAAAATTACCAGTTACAATAGGTGATGGTAATCTTTTTAAAATAACTGACGGAGTTAATTTTGTGGGTTATGGTTTTGTAGACAAAGCCGCAAGTAAAACTGCTCAGTTTGATTACCTAGTTATTTTCAATGAAAATTTAGAGGTAGTACATTCCAAAGTACTTATATATAGAGAAGAGTATGGAGGAGAAATAGGAAGCAAAAGATGGCTAAAGCAATTTTTAGGCAAATCTGGCGGTGATAGAGTATCTTTTGAAAATGATATTGATGGAATTGCAGGAGCAACAATATCTGTTCGTTCTATGGTTAATGCTATGGATAATCTTTTACAAACTATTGGAATTCTTCAAGAAAATAAAGTTCTATAATGAGCTATAATGGCCTTATACATTCCTTTCCAAAAGAAATAAAAATTTTTATAGCTGCATTTGTTGTAATTCTATCTGTAGGTTTTTACACAGGTTTACTTTTTGTTGGGGAAACAAGCTCTGGTACACCTAATGGTATTGAAGAGAATTATTTAGGAAATGAGGAGGATGAAGATGCTGAAATAATGAAATTTAAAAAGAGTAGTCGCGAAATGTTAACTATAGTACACACTCATATTTTGTCTATGTCCTTCATTTTCTTTTTACTCGGAAGCTTAGTTTGGATTACCAAAGCTTCAAAAAAGATTAAATTATTTTTAACTGTTGAACCATTTATATCTGTTATATTAACTTTTGGAGGTATTTATTTTCTCTGGTCAGGAGTTTTATGGATGAAATATATTGTAATTTTTTCAGGTATATTAATGACACTCACCTTTGCAGTATCTTCAATTTATGTGCTGTATCAACTTAAGGTAAAAGCGTAAAATGGTAAAGAAAATTTTAATCTTCTTGTTGATAGTTTTAGTTGGAATGCAATTTTATCGTCCAGAGAAAAACAACGCTGAATACAGAGATGTTGCTGCTTTTGAAAAAGAAACTCAGACAAGTAAATCTATCGTTGCCATTCTTGAAAGTAAATGTTACGATTGCCATAGTAATAAAACTGAATATCCTTGGTACGCAGAAGTTGCACCCATTTCGTATTGGATAGCGGATCATATAGAAGAGGGTAATGAGCATTTTAATGTTTCAAAATGGAATTCGTATGACGCTAAAAAGAAAGATCATAAATTAGATGAACTTATAGAAGAAGTAGAAGAAGGGCATATGCCAGAAAACTCATATACGGTAATGCATGGAAGTCTTTCAGATGAAGAAAAAAGTGCATTGATACAATGGGCTAAAAAGGCTAGGACTAATTTTAATTTAGAGTAGTAGGAAATATATTTTTCTCAATAAAAAAAGCTATATTTGCACGCAATTAATCCTTAATTGCTATGCAGGCTCATCAAAACAAAATACTAGGAGAAGGTCTTACTTACGATGACGTACTTTTAGTCCCGGCGTATTCCGAAGTACTTCCAAGAGAAGTAAATATTCAAGCAAAATTTACACGTAATATTACCATTAATGTGCCAATAGTTTCGGCTGCAATGGATACGGTTACTGAATCTCGAATGGCTATTGCCATGGCTCAAGAAGGGGGTATTGGCGTTTTGCACAAAAACATGACTATTGAACAACAAGCCATTAAAGTACGTAAAGTAAAACGTGCTGAAAGTGGTATGATTATGGATCCAGTTACTTTACCTCTTGATGCTCTGGTAAAAGACGCAAAGGCTAATATGAAGGAGCATAGTATTGGCGGAATTCCAATTGTAGACGATGCAGGTAAGTTAATTGGTATTGTTACCAATAGAGATTTACGTTTCGAGAAAAACGATGAAAGGGCTATAACTGAGGTTATGACTTCTAAAAATTTAGTTACTGTGGGTGAAGGTACCTCATTGACTGAAGCGGAAGATATTCTTCAAGAAAATAAAATAGAAAAGTTACCGGTAGTTGACAAAAACAATAAGTTGGTAGGGTTAATAACATTTAGAGATATTACTAAATTAACTCAGAAACCAATTGCGAATAAGGATCAATACGGAAGATTAAGAGTTGCCGCTGCTTTAGGTGTTACTGGTGATGTTGTAGAAAGAGCTTCGGCTTTGGTTGATGCTGGCGTAGATGCTGTAGTTATCGATACAGCACATGGTCATACTCAGGGAGTTGTTAATGCGCTTAAAAGTGTAAAAAAGGAATTTCCAAATCTTGATGTAATTGTAGGGAATATTGCTACTGGGGAAGCTGCTAAATATTTGGTTGAAGCTGGTGCTGATGCGGTTAAGGTAGGGATAGGGCCTGGCTCTATTTGTACAACACGAGTTGTTGCGGGTGTTGGTTTTCCTCAATTTTCTGCCGTGCTAGAAGTAGCTGCAGCAATAAAAGGTAGTGGAGTTCCAGTAATTGCGGATGGAGGTATACGCTATACAGGAGATATTCCAAAGGCTATTGCCGCTGGAGCAGACACTGTAATGTTAGGTTCTTTATTGGCAGGAACTAAAGAATCTCCAGGAGAAACTATTATTTACGAAGGAAGAAAATTTAAATCGTATCGCGGAATGGGGTCTGTAGAAGCTATGAAACAAGGTTCTAAGGATCGTTATTTTCAAGATGTAGAAGATGATATTAAAAAATTAGTTCCAGAAGGAATTGTTGGTCGTGTACCATATAAAGGAGAGTTGTTGGAGAGTATTCATCAATTTGTTGGAGGTTTACGAGCTGGTATGGGATATTGTGGTGCTAAAGATGTGGCTACTTTACAAGATACAGGTCGTTTTGTAAAAATAACTGCAAGTGGAATAAACGAAAGCCACCCTCATGATGTAACTATAACCAAAGAATCTCCTAATTATAGTAGATAAAAAAATAATTAAAGAAATATAAAAAAGAGCTGTTATATAACAGCTCTTTTTTATATCTATATAAGTGAAGTGTTTTATTTTCCTTCTTCGCCTTCGTAAGCTTTCCAATCCTTTTCTTTATGAATGTTGTCTCCAAAGTATTTTGCTATTTTCAAGAAAGCATCAGGTTTTTGATAACCAGGTACCGGAGATAACATGTTCATTTTTTCATCTAAGAAAATAGTAGTTGGGTAACTTAACCTACCTTGCATTAGTGCAGCAGCAAATTCATGATACCCTTTTTTTCCTGAAGGAACAAACTTAAAGGTTTTACCTTTAAACTCAATTGGTTCTTTGCCTTCTCCATCTAATTTAACCATATAAAAGTTTTCGGACATATATTTGGCAACTTCAGCATTTTGAAAAGTGTCTTTATCCATTTTTTTACACCACCCGCACCAATCTGTGTATATGTCAATAAAAATCTTTTTAGGGTTTTTATCCGTTTCAGCCAATTTAGCAGCTTCCGCCCATGATAGCCATTCCACCTCTTGAGCGTTTACATTAAACGCCAAAAAAACGAAGCAAAGCGTTAGAATATATTTATAGGCTGTTTTCATATCTTCAATATTGTTTACTCTAATTAGTCCAATTTACTATATAAAACTAACGAAATATACGAACGATTATTTCATTAACGTAGTTTGTAGTGGCTAGGTTTGATTAAAAAGAAAAAAGGAGAGCATTTTGCCCTCCTTTTTAAAGTTAGTTAGATTGTTAATTTTTCTTTTTTGGTTTCTTCAGAGAATAGGTCTTTTACATCTACTTGATTTTTAATTAAATCATCAAAAGTTTCTCTTTCTCTAATTAATATTGCCTTGCCTTTATGCCATAAAACTTCAGGCGGTCTAAATCTGGAATTATAATTACTTGCCATTGTAAAACAATATGCTCCCGCATTTTTAAAACAAAGAATGTCACCTTCTTTTATTTCATTAATTCTGCGGTTGTTAGCAAAGGTATCGGTTTCACAAATATAGCCTACAACAGAGTAATAGCGTTCTCTTCCTTGAGGGTTAGAGATGTTTTCAATGCTGTGTTCAGCACCATATAGCATAGGTCTTATTAAGTGATTAAAACCAGAGTCAACACTAGCAAAAACCGTAGAGGTGGTTTGCTTAACAACATTTACTTTAGCCAAAAATGACCCCGCTTCACTAACCAAGAATTTACCTGGTTCAAAAGCTAAGGTTAATTCTTTGCCGTATTCTTTACAAAATTCATTAAAACGAGAACTTAGTTTTTTTCCTAGTTCTTCAATGTTAGTTTCTATGTCCCCTTCTTTATACGGTACTTTAAAACCACTACCGAAATCAATGAAGTCAAGGTTTTTAAAGTTTCTTGCAGTTTCAAATAAAATTTCTGAAGCATATAAGAAAACATCAATGTCTAAAATATCACTACCCGTATGCATATGTATACCGTTGATATTCATTTTAGTAAGCTCAACAATGCGTAACAAATGCGGTATTTGATGAATACTGATACCAAATTTAGAATCTATGTGACCCACAGATATGTTAGAGTTTCCTCCTGCCATAACATGTGGATTAATTCTAATACAAACTGGAATATCTGGATGCTTGCTTCCAAATTGTTCTAATACAGATAGGTTATCTATATTTATGCGTACCCCAAGCTTAGCAGCTTCCTCAATCTCTTCTAAAGAAACGCCGTTAGGTGTAAATATAATAGACTCAGGTTTAAAGCCAGCAAATAAACCTAGTTTTACTTCTTGTATAGAAACGGTATCTAAGCCACTACCAAGAGAGTTCATTAGTCTAAGTATTGTTATATTTGAAAGTGCTTTAGCTGCGTAATTTAACTTTAAGTTTTTTACACTACTAAAAGCATTTGTAAGTCGTTTAAACTGAGAAACGATTTTTTCTGAATCGTAAACATAAACCGGGTCTCCGTACTTTTTTGCTATTTTTAGCAAATCTGCATTCTTCATTTTAAAAGTCTTTTAAACAAATCTATGTTTATGAATCGTGACTACAAAAAAAAAACTTCAAAAATTGAATTTTACAACATTTTGTTATAATCATCACAAAATCACTACTTGATTTATGCTGTTTGGTGTTGATAGTATTGTATTTTTAAACAAAAAAGAATGAAACTACCTATGTTGCCCTTACAGTCTATTTTTTACCCAGGAGAGACTGTTCCTCTTCATATTTTCGAAGAACGCTACAAACAGTTGATTGCGGACTGCAGAAATAATGCTATTACTTTTGGAATACCTGTGTATATTAATAATCACTTAGAGTATGGTGCTGAGGTGCAATTGGTTGAGGTTGTAAACACCTACGAAACTGGTGAAATGGATATCACTTGTGTGGCAAGACAAATATTTAAGCTAAAAACCTTTGAAACACATAAAGAGGGAAAACTATATCCCGAAGGTACAATAGAGTTTATTGAAATAGATTATGAAGCTGATGAAGTTTTAAAAGCGGAAGTTTTGCAAAGTATAAATAAGTTATACGATGAAATGGGTGTAACATATACTCCAATTCCGCTTGAGAAGTTTAATAGTTATATTTTGGCTCATAAAATTGGGCTGTCCTTTGAGCAAGAATATGACCTTCTTAAAATTACCAAAGAGAATGATAGGTTGCTTTATCTAAAAAATCATCTTGTGGGAACTATAGCAGTTTTAAAAGAAGTGCAAAGAACCAAAAAAACGATACTTCTAAATGGGGATTTCAAAAATTTTGACCCATTAGATTTTAAAGATGTTACATTATAAACGCAACTTATTTTTCATTAGGGTAAATCCATTTCGTTTACTATTTTTGTTTCCAACTAAAAAAAGACAATAGGATATATGAATCTTCACGAGTATCAAGGTAAGAACATTTTAGCAAGTTTTGGCGTACGCATACAGAGGGGGATTGTTGCCCGAAATGCTAAAGAGGCAGTGGATGCGGCAAAACAATTAACCGCAGAAACAGGAACAGGGTGGCACGTTATTAAGGCACAAGTTCATGCAGGAGGACGAGGAAAAGGTGGCGGTGTTAAACTAGCTAAAAATTTAAAAGAAGTTGAAGAGCTAGCAGGAAGTATAATAGGGATGAACCTTATTACTCCGCAGACATCTGCAGAAGGTAAAAAGGTACATCAAGTTTTAATAGCTGAGGATGTATACTATCCAGGAGATAGTGAAACTAATGAGTTTTACATGTCTGTGTTATTAAATAGAAGTACGGGAAGAAATATGATTATGTATTCTACTGAAGGTGGAATGGATATAGAAGAGGTTGCAGAAAGTACTCCGCACTTAATTTTTACTGAAGAGATTGACCCTTCAACGGGCTTATTACCTTTCCAGGCAAGAAAAGTTGCATTTAATCTTGGGCTTTCTGGAACAGCGTTTAAAGAAATGACGAAGTTTGTGTCTGCGTTATACAAAGCATATGTAGAAAGTGATTCAAATATGTTTGAAATTAATCCGGTATTGAAGACTTCTGATGATAAAATTATGGCAGTAGATGCAAAGGTATCTATTGATGATAATGCGCTTTATCGTAGAAAAGAGTATGCAGAGATGCGTGATTTACGCGAGGAAAATGCAGTTGAAGTAGAAGCTAGAGAGGTTGGTCTTAACTATGTTGACTTAGACGGAAACGTTGGTTGTATGGTTAATGGAGCAGGACTTGCAATGGCAACAATGGATTTAATTAAAATGGCTGGTGGAGAACCTGCTAACTTTTTAGATGTCGGAGGTACAGCAGATGCTAAAAGAGTTGAAGAGGCTTTTAGAATTATTTTAAAAGATGATAATGTAAAAGCTATTCTTATCAATATTTTTGGAGGAATTGTACGTTGTGATCGTGTAGCTCAAGGTGTTGTAGATGCTTATAAAAATATGGGTGATGCAATTAAAGTTCCTATTATTGTTCGCTTGCAAGGAACAAATGCGGAGTTGGCTAAGGAAATTATTGATAATTCAGGATTAGCTGTTCATTCGGCAGTACAGTTTCAAGAAGCTGCAGATAAAGTAAAAGAAGTTTTAAGCTAATAAAACAGCTTTTTTTGATAGTATAAAGGGTAACGTGAAAGCGTTACCCTTTTTTTATATGATTAGTTGTTGGAGGTTAAAATAATCATAATAATTTTTCTTACTCCGATTCTGATTGGTAATATACTGTTAGTCAGTGCGATAAGTGTTTTTGACCTTATTGATTCTTCGGTGTTTTTGTTTCAAAATTTTGTTAAAAGTAAAATCTCCTGTAACAAAAAGTGACTTGTATTCGTCTGGTTAGTATATCATCAATCATTTATTAATCAATTTATTATTAATCAAAAAAACGACAGTCATGAGAAAAATTAGTCTAGTATTAGTTGCGGTAATGTTCCTTGTAAACGGAAGTGTTTTTGCTAACAGTGAAAGTGTAAAAGTGGAACGTAAAAAAAGTTTGACCATTCAAGTTTCCGAAATTTTGCAGAGAGAAATCGACGATTTAGAGCTTGATTTTGTAAACATTACTGCTGATGTGAAGTTTACATTGAATAAAAACCGTGAAATAGTGGTTTTATACGTAAGCACAAAAGATAGTGAAATGGAACATTTTGTAAAGTCTACATTAAATTATAAAAAAGTAGACTTAGAAAATTACAGGAAAGGTAGAGTTTATAGTATTCCTGTTTTAATTCAAGAATAAATAGGAATTAAAAATCCTGAAATTAGTTTTTCAGGATTTTTTCTTATTCTTAAATTTTGTCGGTCCTAGATCCTTATTGATTCTTTTTAGCTGTTGTTCTTTAAAGCTGGGTTTACGGTTGACTTTTGAGTTGGATTTATTACTGCTATTTTGTTGTTGAGGTTTTCCTTTTTTAGAAAGTGCCTCTGCAGGAGTTGTAGGGTTTTCCTTTGTTCCTCTAAGATGAATAACTAATCCGTTTAAAAAGTTTCTTAAAATTTGGTCACCACACTCCAGATAGTTTGGGTGGTCATCTTTTCTGAAAAAAGCGCCTAATTCACTTTTGGATATTTTAAAATCTACCAACTTTAGTATTTCTACAATTTCATCATCTCTAAGCATAAGAGCAACTCTTAGCTTTTTAAAAATATCATTATTCGTCATTCAATTCTATAATTTGCAGCAAGGTATTATAAAATATTTAGATGATAATATAATTAACATGTCAGAATTCCTATGCGTGGTAAACAGAAAATATATAATAATGACATTTTGTCGCTGTTTAAACCTGAAAACAAGACATAATGACACTTGTTTTTGGATGGTACATGTTTTGACTTAGTAGAGTAGTGTAAGTTAAATTTAAAATATATAAACATGAGTATTATTAAAACAAATAAAGCATCCTTTCCTTCACTTTTAAATGATATTTTAAACACAGATTGGTATGGAGGTTATGAAACTGGTTTTGGAAAAGAACCGCTAGTAAACATTTTAGAAAGTACAGAAAATTATCAATTGGAACTGTTAGTTCCAGGACGAAAAAAGGAGCATTTTAATATAGAGGTTGATGAAGGTCAGTTAATTGTTTCTGCAGAAGATAACACCCATAAAAGTGGAGAAGTAAAGTATACTAGAAAGGAGTTTGGGGCTAATGCTTTTAAGAGAGTATTTGTGCTGCCTGAAAGCGTAAATCAAGATGACATAAAGGCTAGTTACGAAGATGGAGTTTTAACCTTTATTTTACCTGTAAAAGAAGAAGCTTTACCTAAACCAAAAAGAACAATAAGTTTGGCATAGGTTTAAAAAATTAGTTTGGTTAGTAGTTGTTTTGAAAAGCGTTTTGGTTTAAACTAAAACGCTTTTTTTGTTTTTAATTTGTAGGAATTTTCGAAGGAGTTTTTTAGATGGGCTTTTTTGTGAAATTAGTTTTGAAGGTGTTTGTGTACTATGTGAATTTTAAATACGCTTTTTCTTGCTTGAGCTATAATGGAATTATTGATTTTCATTTTTATAGATTTAGTAGGGGAGATGATTTAGTTTATTAACTGGATGAGATTTGGATAAACTTTTAAAGAGAAAAAGTATTGGTGGTTCAATAATGTTTTTTGCTTTTCCTATTGAATGAATTTTCAAAGCTATTTTAAGTGGAGTCGTTACGTAATTTTTGTGGTTTAGAAAATTAACGCAATAAAATAACTTCGTTTATCGCTATATCGATAATTCAGCTGTTTTAAATTGTGGATTTTACACCCTAAACGTTGATTTAGTCTCGTCTAAAAATATTTGTAAAAAATTTAATATCAACTATTTAATGGGTGTTATGTAATTTAAATATTTACAGGTGTATTCTTGTGAAGAAAAAAGGGAGTATATTCAAATATAAGCAATTATTTTTGTTCTTGAAGCGCTTTAATTTCGTCTCTAAATTTTGCAGCTTGCATAAAATCTAAATCTTTTGCTGCCTTCTCCATTGCCTTTCTTTTGTCCCTAATTAATTGCTCAATTTGGTCCTTAGTAAGGTAATCTAAATCCGGTTCTGCAGCTCGTAATTCCTCCTTTTCAAAGTGGTAAGTGGAAACTGAATTTTTGGATAAAACACTATCTAAGTTTTTATTTAGAGCCGTTGGAGTGATATTGTTTTTAGTGTTATATGCAATTTGTTTCTCTCTTCTATAGTTAGTTTGGTCAATAGTTTGTTGCATACTATTGGTAATTTTATCGGCATACATTATTGCTTTGCCATTTAAATTTCGGGCTGCTCTACCTACGGTTTGTGTAAGCGAACGATTACTTCTTAAAAATCCTTCTTTATCAGCATCAAGAATAGCAACAAGAGAAACTTCGGGTAAATCTAGCCCTTCCCTTAATAGGTTAACTCCAATTAAAACATCAAAAATTCCTTTTCTCAAATCTTGCATGATTTCTACCCGTTCAAGTGTATCAACATCACTATGAATGTATCTGCATCTAACATTTATTCTGGTAAGATATTTGGCAAGTTCTTCGGCCATTCTTTTTGTTAGCGTTGTTACTAATGTTCGCTCGTCTTTTTCAACACGTTGCTGAATTTCTTCAATTAAATCATCAATTTGATTTTGACTTGGACGAACTTCAATTATCGGGTCAAGTAAACCTGTTGGACGAATTATTTGCTCAACAAAAATACCTTCACATAATTCCAATTCATAATCAGCAGGAGTTGCACTCACAAATAACGTTTGATTTTGAAGTATTTCAAACTCCTCAAATTTCAATGGTCTATTGTCCATGGCCGCGGGTAATCTAAATCCATATTCTACGAGGTTCTCTTTTCTACTGCGGTCTCCTCCATACATGGCATGAACTTGTGGAATGGTAACATGACTTTCATCAATCACCATGAGATAGTCATCAGGAAAATAGTCTAACAGACAAAAAGGACGTGTACCTGGATTTCGACCATCAATATATCTTGAATAGTTTTCTATTCCAGAGCAGTAACCTAATTCGCGAATCATTTCTAAATCAAAGGTAGTGCGCTCTTCAAGGCGTTTGGCTTCCAGGTGTTTACCAATTTCTTTGAAGTAATCAACTTGTTTAACCATATCATCCTGTATCTGATGAATGGCTTTTTGTAGCACATCTTGTGATGTTACAAACATGTTTGCAGGATATATGTTTAGGTTGGTGTAAACTTCAATTACATTATTATTGAAAGGGTCAAAAGCCTCAATTTCTTCGATTTCATCACCAAAAAAATGAATTCTGAACGCATGGTCTGCATAACTTGGAAAAACGTCCACAACGTCTCCTTTTACCCTGAAATTACCATTTTTAAATTCATCTGTGGTTCTCGCATAAAGACTTTGTACCAATTGATGCATAAATTTGGTTCTAGGAATAACTTGGTCCTTCTCAATAGTTATTACATTTTTTTGAAATTCAACAGGGTTACCTATACCATACAGACATGAAACTGAAGCAACAACAAGTACGTCACGTCTTCCTGATAATAATGAGGAAGTAGCGCTTAGTCTTAGTTTTTCAATGTCTTCGTTAATTGATAAATCTTTTTCAATATATGTTCCGGTAGTAGGGAGGTATGCTTCCGGTTGGTAATAATCATAATAGGAAACAAAATATTCTACCGCATTTTCAGGAAAAAACTGTTTGAATTCTGAATAAAGCTGAGCAGCAAGTGTTTTATTATGCGCTAACAATAGTGTTGGCCTCTGAACTTTTTCAATAACATTAGCTACGGTGAATGTTTTTCCAGAGCCAGTTACTCCTAGAAGTGTTTGGTACGGATCTTTATTATTTAGACCATTTACCAATTGTTTAATAGCCTCGGGTTGATCACCAGTAGGCTTAAAATCTGATACTACCTTAAATTTCATAAGATAAAAATACGAAAGCTTATCGCTTCAAAGTAAAATGTCCTTTAAATTCACGTCCATCTTCAAGTTTGGCTTTGAACCAATAGTCCGAGGAAGGTACATTTATGTTATTAGAGGTGCCATCCCATTTAGGGTTTTGCGGGTTTAGAAAAGCAATTAGTTGGCCATATCTATCAAATATACTTACTGACTTCATATTTTTTAAACCCTTTAATTCCCAATAATCATTGTTTCTATCAGCATTTGGGGTAAAAAATTTATCGTAACCAGCTACGGAAACTAGTTTTTCTGATACACCGCAACCATTTTTGTCGTTCACATAAACAATGTTAAAGCCAGCGGGTACATTATTGAAGAGGTTATCATCTGTATAGTTTATTCCATCCAAAGAGTATTCATAATCTCCAAGACCTGAAACTTCAATGGTTACGGAATTGTTTGTGGAAATATCCTTGATATTTAAGTTCTCAATTTTTGCAATATTTGAAGGCACTACCTCAAACTCTACCCTATTGGAACAAGATATGGTTGAGGAGGTTTGAGTGTATTGATAACTCGCTTCAAGAATATAAATCCCAGGTTCGGTAATTATAGCATTCTCTCCTGAACCAATATTAGTTTCAGTATTTTTATTTTTTTTAATCCAAGTATAAGAGTCAAATCCCTCAGGAGCATAAACAGGTAGTAAAGGGTTGTTTAGGCAAATGGTATAAAACTCATCCATCTGGAATAGAGGAGAGGGGTTTACTTTAAGGTTAATTTGTAAAACATCTTCACATTGGTTGTTATTTTCAATTCGACCTAGGATTGTTGTGGATTCTGAGGTGAACCAATTATCAAGTTCATTTTGTTCTAAAGCAACATCTTCTAGGCTACTATAAAATTTAATGTTCTGACCAGGAAAATTATCTGTTTTGATAGTTTCCAAATCAAAATTTCCTGCTAAAACGTTATCCTCTGGGTTTTCATCGCAACTGTAAAAGGAATAATGGTCGCTATTTAGCACTACATCTTTTATGTTTAATAAAATTTCTCCCGAATTACTACAATTAGATTGGTTACTAACTTTGTAAAAAATGGTTTGACTATATGGGGTTGTATTAGTAAAATCTTCCAGATTTACAATGGGAAGATCATTCAATAAGTCTGTTTCGGTTTCGTAAAACGTATATACAAAATCATTTTGTTTTTCGATTTGATTTAAATTAAAAGAGGTTAAACCATCCAGAAGGTTTGAAGGTCCGGTATCACATTGGGTTAAAGTTAAATTGTTTCCTTCAGGCGATTGGTTCACTGCCAACGCAACTTCCCCATAGATTACGCATTTTCTGGCGTCTGAGGGGATTATTTCTACTGTATATCGTCCAGCATCAATTTCTTCAGAAGCATTTACTTCAAAAATATGATTGTCTGGATTTGGGAAAGGATTTCCATCTTTACTCCAATGATAAGTAGCGTCTGGAGAATATTCGGCTTCAAATTTAAAAGGTTCTCCTTCGCAAATAGTTAAACTACCGGATGTGCTTCCATCCTCATTAGAGACTAAGTCTATTGTGCTAAAAAAAGATTGAATAAAAGGGGGTAACCCTTGAGTTGCGTTTCTACTTTCAAGAAAAACAGCATTATGTAAATAATTAGCCGACGTTCCCTTTTTATTAGGTTCATCAATAACACCTAGATATGGAGTTCCTGTTTGGTAATTTACAGCTATAGTTCTGTATATTTTTCCATTATTGCCTAGTTGTAGAGCACCTCGGTACATATTATCTTTATGTAAAACAACTTCGGAACTACTCATATTTATATCGTTTAATGAAAATTGAAGTAATGAGGATGAGTGACCAGTAGGTTGATTTGTCCCTCTTACATCATTAGATGAGTGCACATAAAGAAAGTTTCCATTTTTGGAAAATTCTATACCGTAGGCATTTTTGTGTTCATCTTGAATAAAAACTTGCTCCTGATTTGATACAGTACCAGTTAGCGCATCAAAATCATAAATATAAAGACCCGAAGACATATTTGCGCTTGCCATTTTTTTTCCATCAGGGGAAAATTTCAAATAGCCTCTAGGATCTTCAATATCTATATCGTTAAATGTGCTTTTTACAGACGTATGGATAACACCAAATACCGCATTTATTTCAAAGGCATGGTAGGTGTTAAAGACATTTTCGTCCCCATTTTCCGATGCTAAGGTAATTAACCAAATAGAGTTATCGGAACAATCTTTGACTACAGCAGAAAGTTTTTCTGAACTATCAACTAAAAGGTTAATATTTTTCTGTATAACCCTGCCGTTTCCTCCATTATAACTTAAATCTACTATGGAGTAGTTTAATCCATTGTCGATATCACCTTCAGCTAAACTTACATCAACGGTAAAAATATAAAAAATGTTGGTACTATCTGGTCTAGGAACTATAATCGCTGATTGGGTGCTAGAGGCATTACCATATAATCCGCTACCATTTTCCATTAAATTATGGTCTCTATTGTAAACTCGTTTTCCATCTGTATAAAACAATAAATCTCCTTGGTCATTAGAAATTGTAGCGCAACCTTCTAGGGTATTTAGTTGACCGTCGGTTAGTACTGTGGTGCTTCCGTCGTTATTAAAACGAATTCCAGCATTATTGCCAAAATACCAATTAGCAGTTTCCCCCTGACTAAATATTAGGATAGGAGTACAAAAAAGAACCGCAAAAATTAGTATATAATTTTTCATTGTACTTGGTAACAGTACAATATACTAAAATCTTTGAATATGATATTTACAAATCTCTTTTCTTCAATAAGGTGTAGGACAGATAGATGAAAAGTGCTGTCCAACCAAGTACTATAGCAATTTCATACCAGTGCACAGTATGGTCAAACTTAAAATCTTCACCAATTTGCTGTCCAAGGTTTTGTACTGCGGAAAGCCTAGAAAAAGGTTCGTCAATTAAGTTAAACATAGATTGAATAGGGAAAAAGTCGCGTACATTGTTCGCCATTTCCCATGACATTAGTTTCCAACCTAAAAGCCCAAAAATAATATGTTCAAGAATAAACCAAAGGAATAAAAAACCAAGAGCAAATGCTGATCGTTTTACAAATACTCCTAGAAATAAACAAAAAGAGAAAAAACCCAATAGCTTAACAAAAAATGCCAGAACATACTCAAGGTCGGAAAAAATAATCGAAATTTCATTGTAGTTAGAATATCCTAAACCAAGCAGCATGGAAACAGCAAAAACAAAGATTGTTGATACTGCCGCAAATAACAATACAGTTAAAAATTTGGATAGTACGAATTCTTTTTTCGAAAGTCCGTCAATAAGGTTTTGTTTAATGGTCTTATTGCTATATTCATTTGCCATCATGGAGACAATTACGATGGCTAAAAACAATTTAAAAAAAGCGGCTATAAAAGTGTTGAAATGCCATATATATGGAAAATTAAAAATGCCCATTTCTGCTAAATGAAATTTAATGGGGCCTATATCAAATTTTATTGCGGCTATCGCAGCAATAGAAGTTAGTAGTATAAAATACGAAAGAATTAATATTTTACTAGCTCGGTTATTCCAAAGTTTTATAAATTCTATGTGTAGTAAACGTATCATTCAAAGATTGTTATATAGTTATTTGTGCTGGGTTTAAGCTTTTTTGGTAAGGGTCAGGAACTGTTCTTCTAAACTTTCTTTTCGTTTTACCATATGAGATAATATTGTTCCTTGGGCAAATAGTTCTTTATTTAATTCTGTTGCGGACATTTCTTGAGTTAAAAAAGCAGTTATTAAACCGTTTTCGGTTTTTACTTCTCCAAAGTTGTTGTGATTTTCTAAGTACGTTGAAAGTTTAGTATTATCCTCTGCCTTTAGCTCAAAAAAGCCATGGCTAGCCAACAGACCATCAACTTTACCTGAATATAACTTTTCTCCTTTTCTTAATATTACCACATGGCTACATACTTTTTCAACTTCATCTAACAAGTGTGACGCTAACAAAATAGTAGTGCCTTTGGAAGCAATTTTTTTGATAATTTCTCTAATTTGATGAATACCTTGAGGATCAAGGCCATTTGTAGGTTCATCTAAAATCAAAATTTCGGGATCGTTTAGCAAGGCAGATGCAATGGCTAGACGTTGTTTCATACCAAGGGAATACGTCCTAAATTTGCTGTTTTTTCGTTCTAGTAAACCAACTAACTCTAGCTTTTCTTCAATTTTAGTTTCGGAAACTTCTTTTATTTTACAAACCAATTTTAAGTTTTGGATAGCAGTCATATAAGGATAAAAATTGGGCCTTTCAATAATGGCGCCAACTTTCTTTAGAGCGTTATGTGTTGTGGCTTCTCCACCAAACCAGGAGAAATTACCACTGGTAGCATTAACCACATTAAGTACAATGCCTAAAGTTGTAGATTTACCACTTCCATTTGGACCTAAAATACCATAAACGTTTCCTTTTTCAATATCAAAGGAAAGGTCTTTAACCGCAGTTAAATACCCGTATTTTTTGGTGAGATTATTAACAGATAAAATTGTTTTCAAAGTAGATGTTATTTGAATTTGATACCTACTTGACGATTAACATGGAAATTTGTTACACAAAATAATGGGAATAATAGAACTATTGATGTTTTACCCTGTGTGTAATTCTTCTATTTGTAATTATAGTACAAATGTTTGCGTGAATAATATTGCTAGGGTAGGAACATGCTCCTTTTGTAACTTCAACAAAATAATCTCCTGGAATGGTTGGTGTATATGTATTATTAGTTGCACCACTTATTAAAACATTATCTCTGTACCATTGGTAGGCATCAAATGGTCCTCCAATGATTTCGATTACACTTCCGGGTAAACAGTTATTACCTGTTATTTCTAAATCTACACTTGGAGCAGTGTCAAAACCAGAAAAGTAACCGGCAATACCTCTTGCTCCGTTGTAGCCTAAAAATCCAACTGCTATTGGCCCAGAGGATGTTACTTTAACATCTCCATTTAATCCGGTAATAAAAAAAGTTTTCCAATCTGTGGAGCCAGCAACCGCTCTAGCTGTTGTAAGTGATACATTACCATTCCCGTCGGTTACGACAATATTTGAATTGGGTGTGGACGCAGATGCAATAATACTAATACCTCCTGTGGCATTAATTCCTGCAATATCTCTTATGTCAGGTATATTATCCATAGTATCTGGTAACAAACAATTCACTGGAGCAATAAAGTTTAGACTGACAGTATGTATACCAGAGGAGCCAGAGGTGATTTGATAGGCATATGCGTTTTTTGACGTTGTAACATACATATTATGCCCTCTGGAGGTGCCAGAATAGTTAGAGCCAGGTATTTGAAAATATTCCCCATCGTCTATTGTAGTTATTGGTGTTGTAGAACCGTTCACATAAATAGCGGTATTATCTTGAACACCAATTATTAACGGGAATTCATTAGAGTTTCCCCCATTTCCCCTAACAAACACATATTCTCTACCAATGCTTTCGACAGGAACGGGTTGATCAATTCCTGCATCTCGTGAAGCACTAGATGCTGAAACACCAAAATTTAACCCTCCATTGCTAATCGCAATATCTTTGTTAGATGTAATTGTAGCTCCCAACCAACCATCAATGTTTGCTGTAGCTTGACTTTTTATAGCTTCCAGAACATAGCTTTCACCAGCGTTCAAGGTAACTTGAATGGTATTTGCGGTAATGCCATCGGCATCACTTTGCAATCTAAATTCGCAATTGGGATCATATCCAAAAATATCTACTACTGTATTGTTTTCTGTTGCCATTATACCCAAAGAAGAACTCATGGTGTAATGATTGGCACGTATTGGAGGGCCTCCCCATCTAAAGTTTTGACCAAGTGCAGGTCTACCTTTAGAGGTGAGAGAAGCGGCTTGAGAATTGGAACGTCCTCTATAGTTTACGTAAAATTTTTCACCCGAGGGAGATTCAAAACGAAGACCGCTATTAGTTAAAACAATTCCTGTATTAACATCTGTGACCAAGGTGATATTGTTATCCGTGTTAGGTAAAGTGTAGGTGGCGGGCGTTGTATTTGATATGGTATAAGAAGTTATTGGGGTAGTGTTGGTTCCGCGATATACATTTACAGTAAAGGCACTTGCTACTGGGGTGGAAAGATAAACAGTCTGTTCTTTAATTGCTTGATTTGTTCGGTTTTGTTTTAATGGAGGTAAATAGTGTAAATCACTTAGTTGACCATAACAAATGGAGCAGATAAGTAATAGCATACAGTTTATATGAAACTTTAATTTCACAGTAATTTGATATTCATTTATTAAAATGAAGGTAATTTACTACATAAAATGTAGGTTTTTAATGTTTTGTTGCGTAGTTGAGGTAATATGTGGTAATCTTGACTTTTAGTAATGATTACAATCACTAAAAATATAGTACAGCATTTGGAAAAATTTGATTTACTTTGATTAGATAAAGCAGAATATAATATGTCCGAAGAGAAGTTAATGTCGCAAAAAAAGCCTGCATACCCTGTATGTAAGGAATTGGATGTTTATTTAAACGAATACAGTCGAAAAATAGAGATTCCGATTTTTTATGAAGATTTATTGCGTTTTTCGGGCTCAGTTGCGGTGTATGATGATAATGAAGAGGATACATTGTGGATTCGTGTGTATTATAGTGAGTACGACAGAAAAGAAATAGATGAAAGTTTAAAAAAAGTGTATTCTATATTACATTCTGACGGTAGTGAAAGTATTCATCAATACTTAAATGTTGACGCGGTTGATTATTGCACTTTTGGAAATTCCAAACCGTTTCGGATAAAGGTTAGGAATATTTTAAATGATAATTTCACGTATTTCTATGTGAAAAAAACAGATGCATCTAGAATTTACGGTTTGGAGCTAGAGCATATGTTATCTCCATATAATTTAAACTTTTTGGTTTATAGAGATACTTTGATAGAGGAGCATATTGCTGGAATACCAGGGGATGTTTTTATTAAAGAACATTTGCCAAATTGCACTGAGTCAGAAAAATCACAATTAGCAAAGGAATTTGTAAAGTTCAATGAACGCTGTATGATTAGGTTACTGGGTGATATGCGTTCTTACAATTATGTTATTGTACCCACACATGATTTTGACCATGTAGTTTATAGAATTAGAGCTATAGATTTTGATCAGCAATCGTTTGAAGGTAAGTTAAAGGTATACCGGCCGCAGTTTTTTAAAGAAAACTTTATAATGGTGGAAATGGTTCGTAAAAAGTTACAACGCTTTTCTATAGACCAATATAAAATAGAGGAGCGTTCCATTGTGGCTAAGCGTATATTAAGTTCTGGAGATCGTTTAAAAAGGTTGAGGGTGATTTGTAAGAAGGATAGCATTTCTCTTCCTAAAAACATTGAGATGTTAAGCGGACAAATTCACGAGCTTATTTTGGATAAGAATTTTAAAAATTGCTCTTCCATGGGTGAAATTATTGATTTAGGTCTTGATTTTGTTATGCGTAACTATCGTGATGTTAGCATGAAACAAATTATAGAAAGAGATTATAACAATCAAAAAAGCTAGTCTGTTAGGACTAGCTTTTTTGTTCTTTATTAAAATATACTAGGTAATAGTACATTTGGCGTTCTTCATCCCAACCTTTTTCCACAAATTTTTCAGCAGACTCTGGATTTACAAAATCTAGTTTAATTTGAACATTAGTATCTAGATTAATTACATTTTTTATTTTTTTTCGAGCATCTGAAACTGCTTTGTTAGCGATATCAAAAGTGGAAACATCTTCAATACTATATTTAGGGCCTTTTTCAACTTTATAATGTTTAAATTCAGGAATAAGCTCAGGGTTATCCATTACCTCATTTAAAAAGCTGGTTTCCTCAAACTCATCATTTTTTGCAAAATGGTTTACCGCTTTGTTCATAAACAAAACTTCTTGCTGCTTGTCTTCTGCAGGTAAAACAACATCTTTGGCAAAGTTCTGGCAGAATTTTAAATAATTTTTAGTGTAAAAATTTTCATCAGCTAAGGCATCAACTCCTAAAAAGTTTTCTAACCAATATTTAGTATCATAACGATTACTATCAACAGAAAGCAGTTTAAAACCTTCTTCTTTTTCAACATTAAAAATTAAACATCCTTTATCAAGTTTATTAATATTAATTCCCTGCTGAATAACGATATCTAAATTTTCGCCATCTTCTTCAAATTGAAGAAAATCATGTTTTAACTCACTTTTAAAAATACCAATAGCATCAACTTTTTTATTATCTAACATCACGTTAGATAAATGCGCAACATAAACTTCTCCGCTTTTTATATGTGGATGATTAGATTGCTCAAAAAGATGTGTAGCAATGCGTTTTGAGTTTAAGTGTAAGCTAGATGGATTTAAAAATGCATCGGCAACAATCTTGTATACTTCATTAAACTCAACATCTATTTCATGTGTTAGTTTAAAATAGTTTTCTTCTTTTTCTCTAAAAGGTTTAAAAAAGTATTCTTTAAGTAACCCTGTTGTTTCATCGTTAAGTTTAAAAGGTTCTGAAGATAAAAAAAGACCTTCGCCTTTATTTTTATTTCCAACTCTGTGTAACGAAATGCTTTCTATTTGGGTAGGGTATAAATTAATCATTGAATACGGTTATGCGTTAATGGTTAAAGGTAATTAATGTAATGCGAAATTATGGGCGGAAATTAGTTCCAATTTTCATCAAATCCAAAATCATCATAGTTATCTAATGAATCATCTAAATCGATAGTTGGGTCTGCCTTGAACTTTTTTTCCGGGGGAGATTCAGGTAATTCCCCAAAACTAAATAATAAAGCTGGATATGATTTTCCATCCTCATTTTCAACAATATCCGCTAATTCTACAAAAAACGTCCACATGTTTAAAAAGTCATAAACATATATCAGTTTTGGAGTATTTTCAGTTAGAATATCTTCTAAGAAAGTTTCATTCATTAAACGAACATCAGTACTACCATCACTCATATCAAACAAAGCAATTTCCTCGTCTTGATTCCATTCGTTATCACAAGTATAGAACGATGCCATCTCGTTACCCAGAAACCCAAATGACTGGGTAATAGTGTTATGCAAATCTTCAAGTGTATTTGAAGCTTCAATTTCAATATCTCTAAAGATATCTTCTTCCGCATCCAAGATTGTTCTAATCTTATAAATCATATCTACTTTTTGTAATATGCAAAGTTACGATATAAAGTTTTTATTTTGAGAATCTATGCAAAGTAAAGGTCATTGCTGCTAAAAGAAAAAAGGCAACTACCTGATGAGCAATACCTAGCCATAGGGGTACCGCAAAGACTAATGTTAATACGCCTAATGTAAATTGTAATAACACTAGTAATAATAAAGATTGTAAGCCTTGTTTTTGCAATGCTGTAATCTTAACTATTTTAGTTTTATAAACTATAATTCCAATGAGAATAACCACTATATATGCGAGGTAACGATGAACAAACTGAACGCCACTTTTACCTTCAAAAAAGTTTTTTAATAAGGGTTGATGCTCAATGTATACAGTTTCATGAATTAATTTACCCTCGCTCATAAAAGGCCAAAAGTTATGAATAAACCCAGCGTCTAACCCTGCAACAAAAGCTCCCCAAATTATTTGAGTAACAAGAACAACCAAGGTGAACCTCATAAAATTGCGAAGATTTTTGTTTATCTCTTTTTTAGTAGGGTACTTTAAATCTAGGGCAACCCATAAACTGTAAGCAAAGGTTAAAAAAGCTGTTGTTAAATGAGCAGCAAGCCGGTAATGGGAGACATCTGGCCTATCAATTAGTCCGCTTTTTACCATATACCAACCCAAAAAACCTTGGAAACCTCCCAGAAACAATAAAACAAGGCATTTTTTAACAGTTGGTTTTGAAAGTTGTTTTTTTAAAATAAAATATAGAAATGGCAATATAAAAACAATACCAATTAGTCTTCCAATTACACGATGTAACCATTCCCAAAAGAAAATGGATTTAAAATCGGATAGGGTAAAGTGAGAGTTGAGTTTTTGGTATTCAGGATATTGTTTATACAAGTCAAAAGCTTCTTGCCATTCTTGTTCACCAATTGGAGGAATTGTTCCGCTTATAAGTTTGTAGTTAGATATGGATAACCCAGAATGGGTAAGTCTTGTGATACCACCAACAACTACCATGATGAATATAAGAATACATCCCGTTAGAAGCCAATAAATAACACGTTTATTATCTTTCATAGTATAGTAACAATAACGGTGCAAAATTACCATTCTTTACACTAAAAAAGATAAGGTTTTACAAAAAAAGAAAGGGGAGTAGCTAATACTATCTCCCCTTTTCTTGATTAATAAACACTTGTTTTATTTTATTACTATAAATTCTGACCTACGATTATTTTGATGCTTTTCTTTAGAGCATGGTATACTATTTGCACATTCATTAGTAAGTTGAGTCTCTCCAAAACCTTTAAATGTTAGTCTTTCTTTAGAAATTCCTTTTTCTACCATATATTTCAAAGTTGCTTTTGCTCTGCGAAGAGAAAGCTCTTGGTTATATTGGTCATTAGCTCTAGAATCCGTATGAGATCCAATTTCCACTATAATTTCAGGAAATTTATTCATGTAGTCTATTATTTTAGTAATACTTGCTCTGGCATCTTTTCTAATGTAAGATTTATCAAAATCAAAATAAATGGGCTCTATACCCAGATACTTACCAAGTTCAGTACCTACGGCTACAGCAAGTCTTGTTTTATCTAAGGCTAATTCTACATCTGTAATATCATTAGCGCTTACGGTAGTAAACAATTTGTTACCGTCATTGTATGATTCCTTAGTAGCAACAAGTTTATAATCGCCATCTTCACAATTACCATCCATAGTAAAAGAACCGTCATTCTTCGTATATACTTGACTAATGCTGTTGTTTTCGGAGTCGTAAATAATAACACTTGCACCAGCAATGGCAGCTCCTGTTTTAAGATCTTTTATTTTACCATTAACCATAGTATGGCATTCCAAATCTAGAGGTCTAAGCTCATTAAAACTATAGATGTCATCATCACCGTTTCCTCCTTCACGGTTTGATGCAAAATATCCTTTTTTGGATTCTTCGTTAAATATAAATGAGAAATCGTCTTCTATACTATTCACGGGTTTTCCTATGTTTTGAATTTCAGTTTTTTGAATATTGTTTAAGTCTGTGGCAAAAACATCTAATCCGCCCAAACCAGGATGACCGTCTGATGAAAAGTATAAAATATTATTACTTGTTACATACGGGAAAGTTTCTCGACTCTCAGTATTTATTGGTGTTCCTATATTCTTTGGAGTGCCGTAGCTTCCATCCTTTTTAATATCAACAACAAAAATATCGGATGCTCCATGTGTTCCTTCCATATCGGAGGCAAAATACAACTTGCTTTCGTCAGGACTTAGGGCTGGGTGAGCTACAGAATAGTTGTCGCCATTAAATGGTAATTCTGTGATGTTTGTCCATTTACCATCAACTTTTGTCGCCTTAAATATTTTTAACCTACTTACACCTTCTTCATCTCTGGAAAAGTTTCCATTTTTTGAATTATTCCTTGTAAAATAAACTGTTGAGCCATCTTTGGTGAATGCAGTTGATGATTCGTGAGTTTTTTTGTTTACGAGTTTGGATAACTTTTCGGCATTTACATATTCACCATTTTCGTTTGGAATAGATGCATATAAATTTAAAAAGGCTTTATTATTCCATTTGTGGATTCTTTTAGTGATTAGTCCACTGTCTCTTGCTGTTGAAAACACTAAACTTTCTCCATAAAATGATGGAGCAAAATCTGATGCCTCTGAGTTAATAGCCATGTTTTTAGTGCTATATCTGCCAGAATTAGCTTTAATTTGATCAAGGTAATCTTCATTTTTAATAAATTTTTGAGCTCTATTATCTTCAGATTGTGCAGCATGAACTTTTTGCATCCAGATATCGGACTCTTTATATTTTTGAAGAGATTTTAGTGATTGAGCATATCGGTACATATATTCTGCATCAATAGATGCTCCCTCCATTTTTAAAAGTTTTTCGTACCATGTTGCAGCTTCTTGATAGTTTGCATTTAAATAATGAGCATTACCAAGGTTTTTGAAAATCTGTTCATCAGAGTAGCCTTTTTTAACAAGATGCTCATATGAACTAATAGCTTCTGCGTATGCGTAATTGTTAAAATTGGTTTCTGCCTTTTTTACGTTTTTTTCTTGAGCAGTAAGCATTGCACCCATTGCAGCAAGACATAAGAATATTGTATTACGTTTTTTCATGATAGTTAGCTTTTAAAAGAATCTAGGTGTTAACACTTTTTTATACTTGGTATATAGTTCGTATCGAAGCATTACTTCGAAAGAACCAGAATTAAAAGCAGCATTTCCTAATTCTGTTACTTCACGGTCGTAGGCTAGACCAAGCATGAATTGGTCCGTGATTTGAAAACCAAACAATGCACTCAATGCGGCATCCCATCTATAGGCAGCACCAACAGTAAATTTATTGTTCAGCATAAAATTAGCCGAAATGTCTATCTGTAATGGAGCTCCCTGAACAGCCTTAAGTAAGGCTGCTGGTTTAAATTTTAGGTTAGGATTGAGGTCAAAAACATGCCCAGTTATAAGGTAAAGGTTTATGCGTTCTTCTGCTAAAAAATCATTATTATTTGCGTCTTCATCAAAATGTTGGGTTTTTAGAAAGTTAGGGACTGATAAACCTGCATAAAATTTATTGGTATGATAGTATATACCAGCGCCAAAGTTAACTGCGAATCTGTTATCTATATTAGCATTTGTGGTAGTGTTAGCATTAGGAATATAGTTACGTAATTTATTAAAATTAATATCCAATAAATGACCACCAGCTTTTACGCCAAAAGATAATTTTCCCGTTCTAGAAGTTGGAATTGTATATGAGAAAACGCCATCAAAATAGGTGTCTTGATTTGTTCCGTTTCCGATTTTGTCATTGACAATAGATAGTCCTAAACCAACTCTTTTTGAAACAGGAGTGTTAAAACTAAGGGTTTGCGTTTGTGGAGTACCATCAACACCAACCCATTGAGAACGGTGCAGTCCCACAATACTAAACACCCCTCGTGAACCAGCGTAAGCTGGATTCACAGACATGGTATTATACATGTATTGGGTATACTGAGCATCTTGCTGCGCAACTAAACCAAATATGGCGGAAAAGATGAGTACTAATGTTATATATATTTTTTTCATGATTGTTTCTTTATAGAAATGTATTAGTTAATGGTGTTTATCTGTTTACGTATAGGTACCCTTGTTTACTTCTACCTTCGCCGTTAACGGTATAGTCCACAACGTAGAAGTATACACCAACAGGTAAGGCTTCTTCTTTAGTAATAGTTGCTCTACCGTTAGAGATTCCTCGGAAGCCGTTATTACCATTGTCATAACCTCGGGTTTCAAAAACTAATACACCCCAACGATTATAAATTCGTACCGTATTTTCTGGGAAAGATTCTATATTAGTTATTTTGAATACACCATCATTTAAGTTTGGTTGTACTAAGTCGTTTTCAAAAATGATATCACATGCTACCCCCGATGGAATTGTTCCACCTATATGACTACATGGATCTTCGGGATTAGTGCCATCATTTAATTCTTGTCCATTAGTAACTAAATCTCCGTCGCAATCCGCGTCTAAATAATCTCCAGTTTTATCTAAAGTGACATTTAAGACATCAAAGTCACAAGGATCTCTTGGGTCAGTATTGTCAGATAATTCATCTCCGTTAGTAACACCATCACCATCGCAATCAGAGATTAAGTAATCTCCAGTTTGTGAAAGAGTTATGCTTGAAGTTTGATAATAGCAAGGATCTTCAGGGTTAGTCCCGTCAGTAATTTCTTGGTTATTGGTAACACCATCTCCATCACAATCTGCAATCAGATAATCACCAGAAACGGTAACCGTAGCGCTTGCAATAATATAATCGCAAGGATTATTTGGGTCAGTACCATCTTCCGTTTCTTTAGTGTCGAGTACTCCATCGCCATCGCTGTCTGCAACTTCTCTAAAATCTACTTCGGTTGTAGTAGGTAAATCATCATTATCAGTAGTGATAGCTCCTATGTTTAAATCATTGTTTACATCATTGCCCGGAGTATCATCAAATCCATCATCTAGTCCATCGTTGTCCGCATCAGCTCCAACGAATGTACCTTGACCAGCTTCAATAACATCGTCAATGGCATCGTCGTCAGAATCTAAATCCACATAATCAGGAATATTGTCATTATCGGTGTCAATTGGAGTTAGCCCTCCAGGATAGTTAGTATCTAACCCAACATTGTCAAAAGTATCTGCAGGAACTATATACGCACTTGTTAATTGTGCTTCTACGTTATCTGGGATACCATCGTCATCCGCGTCGATATCCAAGAAGTTTGGACCATCATTTGGATTACCGTCAGTGTCTGCTGGAGTAGTTCCTTCTGAATTATCCGCTTGACCGTTATTCGTGGAATCTGCAAATCCATCATCATTACTATTAATTACACCATTATTGTTAGTGTCTAAGTCTCCATTTTCGGCTTCGTTAACATCTAGAATACCATCGTTGTCTGAATCGATATCAAAATGATTAGGAATACCATCACCATCAAAATCATATGCTGGTTCAACTGTACCGTTGGTGTTACCAACCGCAGGATTAGCAGGTTCGTCATCTAAATAATTAGGAACCCCATCATTATCATCATCAGCACTTGGGTCAACGTTATTTGATTCTTCTAAGTCACTAATTCCATCATTGTCGTCATCAACATCAATAAAATCGTTAATTCCATCTCTATCATAATCGGGAAGAACATCAACAGTAATGTTTGCGATATTGGAAGTGTTTCCTTCATTATCATTAACTGTATAAGTTATAGTAGATAAACCATTAAATGTAGGTTCTGGATCAAAAGTAATAGTACCATCACCATTATCAGTGTATACTCCTTCGTTAGTAATACTTATTGTAGATTGTTGACCAGGTGTTGCTGGGTCTAAATCTATAGTAGTATCATCAATAGTTCCGTCAGAATCGGTGTCATCATCAGTTAAATCAATACTAACATTAGTATCTGTTAAGGTAGATGTAGTATCATTATTAGCTACTGGTGGAGCTTGAACATCCACAGTAATGTTTGCGATATTGGAAGTGTTTCCTTCATCATCATTAACGGTATAAGTTATGGTAGACACACCATTAAATGTAGGTTCTGGGTCAAAAGTAATAGTACCATCACCATTATCAGTGTATACCCCTTCGTTAGTAATACTTATGGTAGATTGTTGACCAGGTGTTGCTGGGTCTAAATCTATAGTAGTATCATCAATAGTTCCGTCAGAATCGGTGTCATCATCAGTTAAATCAATATTAACATTAGTATCTGTTAAGGTAGATTCAGCATCATTGTTAGCTACTGGTGGAGCTTGAACATCTACTGTAATGTTTGCGATATTTGAAGTGTTTCCTTCATCATCATTAACGGTATAAGTTATGGTAGACACACCATTAAATGTAGGTTCTGGGTCAAAAGTAATAGTACCATCACCATTATCAGTATATACCCCTTCGTTAGTAATACTTATTGTAGATTGTTGACCTACTGTAGCAGGGTCTAAATCTATAGTAGTATCATCAATAGTTCCGTCAGAATCAGTGTCATCATCAGTTAAATCAATATTAACATTAGTATCTGTTAAGGTAGATTCAGCATCATTGTTAGCTACTGGTGGAGCTTGAACATCTACAGTAATGTTTGCGATATTGGAAGTGTTTCCTTCATTATCATTAACTGTATAAGTTATAGTAGACACACCATTAAATGTAGGTTCTGGGTCAAAAGTAATAGTACCATCACCATTATCAGTGTATACTCCTTCGTTAGCAATACTTATGGTAGATTGTTGACCTACTGTAGCAGGATCTAAATCTATAGTAGTATCATCAATAGTTCCGTCAGAATCAGTGTCATCATCAGTTAAATCAATACCAACATTAGTATCTGTTAAGGTAGATTCAGCATCATTGTTAGCTACTGGTGGCGCTTGAACATCTACGGTAATGTTTGCGATATTGGAAGTGTTTCCTTCACTATCATTAACTGTATAAGTTATAGTAGATAAACCATTAAATGTAGGTTCTGGATCAAAAGTAATAGTACCATCACCATTATCAGTGTATACTCCTTCGTTAGTAATACTTATTGTAGATTGTTGACCAGGTGTTGCTGGGTCTAAATCTATAGTAGTATCATCAATAGTTCCGTCAGAATCGGTGTCATCATCAGTTAAATCAATACTAACATTAGTATCTGTCAAGGTAGATGTAGTATCATTATTAGCTACTGGTGGAGCTTGAACATCCACAGTAATGTTTGCAATATTGGAAGTAGCTCCTAAAGTATCATCTACGGTATACGTAATTGTTGAAGTGCCAGTAAAAGTGGCATCAGGATTAAAAGTAATAGTACCATCACCATTATCAGTGTATACCCCTTCGTTAGTAATACTTATGGTAGATTGTTGACCAGGTGTAGCAGGATCTAAATCTATACTACTGTCATCTATTCCATCTGCGTCTGTATCATCATTTGTTAAATCAATAATAATGTCTACATCTTGTCTGGTTGTCTCATTTTCGTCACCTGCAACGGGACCAGGATTACAAGCGGCATCTGTTAGGGTTACTGAGTTGGAATCGATGTTTGCACATAAAGGAGCGCCAACGTAACGAACAGCTGCCGTATAAGAGCCTGGACCAGGTGTAAAAGAATTAGAACTTTGCCATGGGCCAGATGCTCCATTAATACTGTATTCTAAAGTGCCACCGCCATTACTTGTCGCTATAATGTTAATGCTACCTGTATTTGAGGGGCATGTTGGTTGTGTAACCGATGTGGTTAATGATATTGTAGGAGGAGGAGTTAAAAAGAATGGGTTGTAAACAATAAACACCTTACCGTCTCCACCATCTCCACCGCTCGCTCCGGATTGTGTTAAACGAACACCATTTATTGGAACATTACTACCAACAAGAGCTGTTAGCGGATAAACTGTTGCGTGAATAGTTTGCCCGTTTTCGTTTGGTATTCCTGTGTCGATGTATGTTTGCCCTGGTTGACCAACCCTTGTAATAGGTTGAGGTGTTCCAATTACGTCACCATTATTGTCAATTGCTTGTATTTCCATAGTGTTATTCCCACCACGTTCGGTGATTACAACATATCTGTTGGAAGCGGCATTTATATCATAATTAAATTCAAAATTCACGTAATCTGTTGCAAAGATGTTATTATCATTTCTAAAGTAATGATTTAGATTTCTATCTGTGTTTGCTAAAATTAGTGCAGGGTCAAATGTAGAAGATGGATCAGTAATATTAGCTCCATTAACACTATTCTCAATTATTTGTTGATTACCTGCTGATTCAGAGGTGTACGAATATGAAATGTTATCTGGGACTAACAAATTTGTAAATGTTTCGCCACCAACGGTTATGGAATTAAACGTTTTAGCTGAAGCATTTGTTCCAGGGTTTGTAATATCAAAACTAATATCGCCACTAGCAATAGGAGCAGAAGGGCTTCCAGGAGGAATTACATCGGGGCAATTTTCATCACTACATTCGAATGGCGCATTTACTACGGCGTTATCAGTTAATGTGCATGAAACGTCAGCGGAAAATGTTGCAGTTAAAGAAATTGCAGAACCGTTTGCTGGTAGTGTAACTCCTGTAAACGTATGAGGTGATGTTAATCCAGTAACAGAAATAGATGCAGTTGCGTCTCCGGATAAGTTAAGCGTACCAGTTGTAGGTTTATTTGTAAATGTTACAGTAATATCAGCAGTAAAGGTGTCATCATTAATATTATTTGCTGTACTGTTATCATTACATGTAGATTCATTCGAAGAACTAATAGCGCTAATTGAACAAGGGGCTAGAACCGTGACCGTAGCAATTGCTGTTTTACAGTTTGTGGCACTACCTGCATCACAAATTTGATATTCTAAGGTATAGATTCCTGATGGTGTTAAAGGGGTAACATTAACAGCTCCATTAGATGTGTTAAGTGTCACGCCAGGATTACTTGTATTAACTTGTGTAAGATCCACGGTAGTGTTATTTGGAACACTTCCATCCCGGTCGTCATTGCTTAAAACATTTGTTATTACAGTTCCTCCAACCCCTTGGACTACTGAACCACTATCGTCATTAGCGGATATTAATAAAATTGAACCACATAATTCTACTCCCGTAGGCACAATACATTCAAAAGAAGAACCATCACCAGTGGTTAAACCACCAGTGCTATTATTCGAAATATGGCCTACAAAGCATATAGATCCTCCATTTGCTCTATTGAAAAAGGTTGTAGCGTGTCCACCTACACTTGCAGCAACGGGGTCATCTGTTCCTAAAGTAAAAGAAGCTGGAATTGTTGGATTTTGAATTGTGGCGTCTCCCCCTTGGCCAAGAGAATTGGTATTGTTAACACCCCATGTATAAAGTATATTTGGATCTGTTGTGGTAGCACCTTGTGTAATTACTGCTGCCCCTGCGTATTGCTCTGAGGTATGTGATGTTGCTAAATATAGAGCTCCTGTAAAATCTCCACCTCCGGAGGCCTGAATAGTTGTCCATGTAGTAACAACTCCTGTGCCAGTTGTAATAAGTTCTCCTGCAGTATTTGCTCCAACACCATATATTTTTGTATCCGTTCCTAAAGCCAACACCCCAGTATTACCAGAATCATTAGTAAAAGAAGAAATGTAAGAGACTGCTACGGGAGGAGCAGTCATAAGGGTAGCAAAATCAAGATTTTGAATTCCTGACCCATCTGCTAAAACTACATTATTTCCCCAAGTATATATATCGCCGTTATTTATCAAAGCATATCCAGCATATTTGTTTCCTGTCATTTGGATCGCACCAGTTAAGGGAACTCCTGATGAGGTTTGAACTTGCTGCCATATGGTGCCGTCATTACTAGAATTACCATTAGGTGAGGTAGTTCCGGTAGTAGCTACCCATATTTCTCCTGAGTTAAGAAGAACAAATAAAACATCTGAACTTGCATGCAAGTTTAAAATATCAGCGGCTGAAAAAGGAATTCCAGGCATTGCTGCAAACGAAGTTCCTGAGACAAAGTTTCCATTAACAGATTCTCCGACAGTTCCCCAAGCATATAAATTATCTGTTGTCGCTACAAATCCCTGTCCTCCAGAATTACCAGAAACGGCAAAATGAATAACAGTTCCTGTATAGTTGTACCCATTTGCTGGAATGACTTGAGTTACATTAGGGTCTGTTGTACCGTTTGCTGCCATGTCTTCTCCCCAAGTCACGTAGCCAGAGGTGGTTTTAGCCATACTCTGATGGTAGGATGATATTAATACATCATCATTTGGGTTAAAAATGCCTTGACTTGTAATCGTAGGGCACTGTGAGTTTCCAATAAATGGTAATAACGTTAATGAAAACAGTAGCCATTGTTTAACAGTTAAGGCATACCTCTTCAAATGAGTTTTGAAATAATCTCTCATAGAATTATATAGTTAATGGTTTAATCTTTAAATACCATATTACTATGATATTTATTAGTAGGGCGAAAGTAAGTATGAGAATATTTACTAGTAAGTAAATGTTGCCTTCTAAAGGCGAAGTGTATGTGAAAGTCTTTTTTTTGTATATCAGAAGAATATTTAAGTGCTATTCGTCGATAGATTTCTATAAACACTGCGTTACAAGATGGTGGTATTTGCGTTATATTTTAGCAGATAACCCTAACGAAATTCCTTTTTCTAACATGAATTTACGTGCGGCCTCATATTCATTAGGTATTTTACCATCCAAAATGGCTTCCTTGATAGCTTCTTTAATTATACCGATTTCCTTTGAAGGTTTAAGGTTAAAAGTTTTCATGATTTCTTCGCCAGAGACTGGAGGTTGAAAATTGCGAACGTGATCACGAGCTTCTACTTCTTCAATTTTTTGACGAACAAGCTTAAAGTTGTTTTTGTACTTCTTTTGCTTTTTAGCATTTTTAGTAGTAATGTCGGCTTCACAAAGCGTCATCAAGTCATTTACAGAGTCACCAGCATCAAAAATTAATCTTCTCACAGCAGAATCTGTTACGAAATCTTCCGCTAATACAATGGGACGAGAACTCATTAATACCATCTTTTGAACAAATTTCATTTTGTCATTCAGAGGCATTCGTAAACGCTTAAATAGTTTATATACCATTTTAGAACCTACAAATTCATGCCCATGAAATGTCCATCCAATTTTTTTATGAAATTTTTTTGTTGGCGCTTTCCCAATATCATGTAATAGAGCTGCCCACCGCAACCATATATTATCTGTGGTTAGAGCAATGTTGTCTACAACTTCTAGAGTGTGCCAAAAATTATCTTTATGTCGTTGTCCTTCTATTTCTTCAATACCCTGAAGAGCTGTTAGCTCTGGCATAATAATAGGTAGTAAATTGGTTTTGTTTAGTAGTGCTAGACCAATAGAAGGTTTTTTACTTGCAAGAATTTTATGAAGTTCATCAACAATACGTTCGTTAGAAATAATTTTAATTCGTTCTGAATTATTTGTTATGGCTTGTAATGAATTCAGTTCTATATTAAAACTTAACTGTGTAGCAAAACGAATTGCTCGCATCATTCTTAATGGGTCGTCAGAGTAAGTTATGCTTGGCTCTAAAGGTGTTTTTATAAGTTTGTTTTCTAAATCATCAATTCCATTAAAGGGGTCTACCAAATCACCAAAAGAATTTTCGTTTAAAGATAATGCTAGGGCATTAATAGTGAAATCTCTTCTTTTTTGGTCATCCTCAAGAGTTCCGTTTTCTACAATAGGGTTTCTACTATCTTCATTGTAACTTTCTTTTCGGGCACCAACAAATTCAATTTCAAGGTCTTGAAACCTGAGCATTGCTGTTCCGTAGTTTTTAAAAACGGTTACTTCTGGTTTATTTGGTAAATTTAAGGCAACCGCTTTGGCAAGTTTAATACCACTTCCTACAGCTACAATATCTATATCTTTTGCTTTACCACGGTTAAGCATATGGTCACGTACAAAACCACCAATTACATAAGTTTCTATACCGCATTCTTTTGCGGTTTCTTTTAAAATAGAAAAAACTGGATGTTGAAGCGCTTTTGAATGATTTTGTTGCATTGCTATTTTCTAATCACTCTTACCGTACCGTCATTACTTAATTTAATAATAGAAGAAGGTGATTTTATTTGATTTTCTGGCTGCAAACTTACGATATAGTCTACACCTTTTAAAATTACATCGCTAATTTCGGTATAGTTTTCAGGTGTGTTTTCTCCTGAAATGTTTGCAGATGTAGATACAATTGGTTTTTTAAAATTACCAATCAAATATTTACAAAATTTATCAGAAGCTATTCTAATAGCAATAGTATTGTCATCTGCAATGAGGTTTTTAGCTATTCCTTTTGGATTGTCATAGACAATAGTTGTTGGTTTTGTAGCCAAATCTATAATATCATATGCAACATCTGGTACCTCTTCAATATACCTTTCTAGCATTGCATCGTTAGATACTAAGCAAATAAGAGCTTTACTATCATTACGTTGTTTTAAATCATAAACTTTTTTAACAGCTTCGGGATTGGTCGCATCACAACCTATCCCCCAAACAGTATCGGTTGGGTATAGAATAAGACCTCCGTTTGCTAGAATTTCAGTGCATTTTTTGATATCTTCTTGCATGGCATCAACTGTTTGTCAAATATGTTTTTACTTGATTTAAAATATTCTTTTTATTAAAGTTTTGTTGTATAAAATGTAAACCTTGTTCACCCATATTTGTTTGCAGGTTTGGGTTTTCATTTAGCTTTATAATGGCATCAACAAAAGCTTCAATATTTTCTGGAGGAGTTAAAAAACCTGTGTTATTATGTTGGACAACTTCGGGGTTACTACTTACATTAAAGGCAACAATTGGTTTTTTGCATAGCGAAGCTTCTGCTAATACATAACCAAAACCTTCCCAATGCGATGGTAGCAAGAAAACATCTCCACTTTCCATAAAAGCTTTAGGGTCATCTATAAAACCAAGCAATTCTACTTTTTTTTCGACCTTAAGTTTTTGAATTAAAGTTTCAAGGTCTCCTCTTAAGCTACCCTCCCCTCCAATTAAAAGTTTAAAATTAATATTCCTGTTTTGTAGTTCTTTGGCAACATGAATTAAGAATACTTGGTTTTTTTGATATTCAAGTCTCCCCAGATTAGTTAATACAAGTTCATCTTTGGTTTTAGTATAGTATAACTTCGTAGACACTTTTTGAAGAAAAGCGTCAATATCAATACCATTATAGATTACTGTAATTTTTTCTTTTGGAAAAAGGGTCTTGTTATTTTGTAATACTGTTTGTTTTGTTGCGTTAGAATTTGCTAAAATATCAGTAACTACTTCTCTAAAATAAAATCGATTTAAAAAGCTGTTTTTAATAGGTATAGCACTTCCTCTGCGATAAATAATTCGGTTAACATTGGCCTTTTTCGCGGCTAATCCGGCCAACTTTAAATCGTTAGAAAGGTTAATAATTATGGTTTCTGTATTATGTTTTTTAATAATCTTTTTTACCTTATTAACCTTAAAGGGGTTTAAAAAACTTAGGTTTCCAACAGTAATTCCAACCGATGGAATGTTTAGTTGTTTTAGTTTTTTCAGGAGCACACTTTTCTCATGGGCGACAACTAGCACATTATACCCATTTTGATGCATGTATAAACTAGCTTCTAAATGCCATTTTTCGCCACCACCCCAGGCTATTGCGCTATTGAAAAAAACAATGTTTTTCATTTTAATACTGATTTATAGATTTCGTAAATATTCTGGGTTACGTTTTCAGTATTAAATTGTTGCACATAGTGGTAACCTTTTTCTTTTAATTCATTTCTTTTTTCAGGATGTTCTAACAAGTATTTGATTTTTTCACCTAAATCATGATGGTTTTCTGGTGAAACATACAATGAGTTTGGGCCACCTGCTTCTGAAAAACAACTTCCAGTACTAGATATAACAGGAGTTTTACTGTATAATGCTTCTATAATAGGAATGCCAAACCCTTCGAAAATAGAAGGGTAAATAAAAACAGTTGCTAGTTGATATATAACCGCTAAATCAATAATAGGAACGTTTTTTAGAAACATTACTTTATCATCTAAGCCATGTTTTTTTATATATTCCTTTATTCCATCACTGTATTTAGTTTCCCTTCCTATCAATACTAGTTTAGTGTTAATATTTTTTAAGGTTTTTACTATTGAAAAAGCATTTTTGCGTTCTTCTAAGGTACCAACGTTTAGAAGAAATTCTTCAGGGAGATGATATTTTTGTTTTACTTTTTCTTTTTGAGTATTGTCATATTCGTTTTTGAAAGCATCGTTACAAGTTTGGTATACCACCTTTACTTTAGAAGCTTCAATTTTTAAATATTTAATGATATCTGCTTTAGTTTGCTCGCTTATAGCAACAACAACATCGGCATTTACAGCTGCTTTTTTGAATTTTAAGAAGTGAATTTTTCTATCGAAAAAAGAATATAATTTAGGATATCTAACAAAGATTAAATCATGAATGGTAACAATACTTTTTATACCTTGTTTTCTTAAGCCAGAAGGAATTTCGCCAGATAGGCCATGAAATAGCACTATATCATCTTTAACCAAATCATTTATAATTGCTTTTTGACGCCAGTAATTTTTAAACTTTTTGTAAAAAGATGTTGAGGGGAGTTTTTCCCTAACATTATTGGTATCTACAGAAAATAGTTTTTTTTGACTTGGCTTTGGGTTGTATAGATAATAGTCGTTTTCTGGATAGTGCGCACTTAAAGACTTTATTAAATCTCTTCCATAGTTTCCTAAGCCAGTAGTATTGTGAAAAACCCGCTTAGCCTCGAAACCTATTTTCATTTTTGCTTGTCTTGAAGTTCTTTAACTTTTATATATTTTACAAAAGTACCAAAAGCAGCAAATATAGAGATAGTAAAGCCAGTGTATCCATCTAAAAAACCTTTATTTATGATGTAGCTTTTAATAAACTTCCACCACGGATTTACAAGAATTTTAAAATACCCAACCTTTTTTTTGTTTTTGGCAATATGGCTTTGCGCTGCAATGGTTGTAAAGTAGTCTACTTTTTGTAAATGCTCGCTTCGAGTATCATAAGCCCAATGTAAAAGATCACCCTTTAGTTTTCCTTTTGTTGAACCTTGATTTAATTCTAGAAAATCGTGAGGGTTTTTCCCGATCCATTTACCAGAATCTTTTTTGATGAGTCGTATTCTCGAATCTGGGTACCAATTGGTGTGCCTAACCCATTTACCACAATAGTTATTGAGTCTGTTTAACTCATAACCATCAAATTTCAGGTTGTTTTTTATACTTAAAATATGTTCTTGCAGTTCAGATGATAGCGCTTCATCACCATCTAATGAAAGTACATATTCGTGAGAAGCACGTTGTAAAGCAAAGTTTTTTTGTTCTAGATAACCTAAAAACTCTTGCTCAATAAAAACAACTTTATACTTCTCACAAATTTGTTTTGTTTTATCTGTAGAAAATGAATCTACAACAACGATTTCATCAACAACATCTACTAATGAAGATAAACATTTTTCAATATACTGTTCTTCATTAAAGGTTATAATGACACCGGAAATTTTACTCATTACAATGCTTTATTTACACGGCAACGTCGTACTCTCTTAAGGCATCGTTTAACGATGTTTTTTTGTTTGTACTTTCTTTACGCTTACCAATAATTAAAGCGCAAGGTACATTATATTCTCCAGCTGCAAATTTCTTTGTATAACTTCCAGGAATAACTACTGATCTAGCAGGAACCAAACCTTTTCTTTCTATTGGTTCGTCTCCGGTTACATCAATTATTTTTGTAGAGGCTGTTAGCACAACATTTGCACCTAAAACAGCTTCAGTTTCAACACGAACTCCTTCTACGACAATACATCTTGAACCAATAAAAGCGTTATCCTCAATAATTACGGGTGCTGCTTGTAATGGCTCTAAAACACCACCAATACCAACACCACCACTAAGGTGAACATTTTTTCCTATTTGAGCACAACTACCAACAGTAGCCCAAGTATCAACCATAGAACCTTCATCAACATAAGCACCAATATTTACATAACTCGGCATTAATATAGTACCCGGAGAAATGTATGAACCATGTCTTGCAACGGCGTTAGGAACAACACGAATTCCCTTTTCCGCATAACCTCTTTTTAAAGGCATTTTGTCATGGTACTCAAAAATACCAGCCTCTAAAGTTTCCATTTTTTGTATTGGGAAATACATTACAACACCTTTTTTTACCCACTCGTTTATTTGCCATCCATTAGCGGTTGGTTCGGCACAACGTAATTTTCCAGCATCGAGTAAATTAATAACTTCTCTAATTGCATTTTGGGTAGCTTCGTCTTTTAACAATTCTCTGTTATCCCAAGCCTTTTCTATAATTTGTTGTAAGTTTTCCATTTCCTAATTTATATTTTGAACAAATATAAGTTGAAGTATGGAATTCGTCTTTCTATTTTACAGTTATAACAATTTATAGCTATTTTTGGCAAAAATTTGTTTTGGGTAGAATTGTAGCCTTGGATTATGGAAAAAAGAGAACGGGAATAGCTGTGACAGATGAGTTACAGTTAATTGCTTCAGGCCTTACTACAGTTGCTTCACATGAGTTAATTAATTTTCTTCAAGAATATATTAAAAAAGAAAAGGTAGAAATTTTTGTTGTTGGAGAGCCTAAACAAATGGATAATACACCATCAGAATCTGAGGCGTTAATTATTCCGTTTTTAAAGCAGTTAGAGAAAAAGATTCCGGAGATACCTGTTGTTAGACAAGATGAGCGTTTTACTTCGAAAATGGCTTTTCAAAGCATGATTGATGGTGGTTTGAAGAAAAAACAAAGACAAAACAAAGCACTAGTTGATGAAATTAGTGCAACAATTATTTTACAAGCATACTTAAATAAAAAGTAAATGATATTACCTATTGTAGCCTATGGAGACCCAGTTTTACGAAAAGTTGCTGGAGATATCGATAAAGATTATGACAAATTACCGGAGCTAATTTCTAATATGTGGGAAACCATGTATAATGCGCATGGTGTTGGATTAGCTGCTCCACAAATAGGAAAACCTATTCGTTTATTTTTGGTGGACACTACTCCATTTGCAGATGATGAAGATTTAACTGAAAAAGAGAAAAAGCAGTTAGATGGATTTAAAAAAGTGTTCATTAATGCAAAAATAGAAGAGGAAACAGGTGAGGAATGGGTTTTTAATGAAGGTTGTTTAAGTATACCAGATGTTCGTGAAGATGTTTCAAGAAAGGGAACAATAAAAGTGCATTACTTTGATGAAAATTTTAAAGAGTATACAGAAACTTTTGATGGACTTTTGGCTAGAGTAATTCAGCATGAATATGATCACATTGAAGGTGTTTTGTTTACAGATAAGTTGTCTTCATTGAAAAAGAGATTAATAAAAGGGAGGCTAACAAACATTTCTAAAGGAAAAATAAAAGTAGACTACCGTATGCGTTTTCCAGCTTTAAAAAAAGGACGTTAATTAGTGTTTGTATTTAAAGAAAATGTGCATATTTGCGGTCTTAAAATAAATTGATACATGGGGTTAGATAAGATTTTATCCATAGCAGGAAAACCAGGTTTGTTTAAGTTACTTACACAAACAAGATCAGGTTTTGTAGCGGAATCGTTAATAGATAACAAAAGAGTAAGTGTAGGTTTACGTAGTAACGTAAGTGTACTTTCTGAAATAGCTATTTATACTTTGGATGAAGAGCTTCCTTTGAGAGAAGTTTTTATAAAGATTCAGGAAAAAGAAAATGGAGGAAAAACTTCAATAGGGCACAAGGAAGAAAAAATAAAATTAGAAGAATATTTTTTTGAAGTACTTCCTAATTATGATGAAGATAGAGTGTATTCTAGCGATATTAAAAAGGTTATTCAGTGGTATAATCTTTTACATGATAACGGTATTGTAGATTTTTCTGAAGAAAAGGAAACCGTTAATTCTGAGGAGGAATAAAAATGTTTATGTAAAAATTAAAGAGCCTTCAATATTGAAGGCTCTTTAATTTTTTAGTCTTTTTTTATTGATGAGTACGTGAACTTACTCTTTTTCCAATCTATTAATGTAGAAGGGTAATATTTTACATCCATCATATCAAGAAAAGGAGCGTGATTTGCAAGACGTTTTTTATAACTGTCCCAATTTCTATTTTCTTCGGTACTCCAACTTAATTCAGAGTAACCAATTATTCTTGGGAAAGCTAGATATTCTAACTCGTTAATATCGCTAATAGTTTCTGACCATAGTGGAGCTTCAATTCCTAAAATACTTTCTTTAGGGATTTCAATATAGTTGTCAGGAGTCCAAATGTATGCAGTGTCAACCGGTATATGTCCAGCCCAATTTAATCCATGCTTGGATAGTGAATCGTACTTCATGTCTAAGTAAGCCTTTTGAGCAATAGATATAATAACTTTCATTCCTTTTTTTACTGCCTTCTTAGCATTTTTTTCACTTCTCCAAAATTGAGCAATAGAAGTTGAATCTATATCGGCAACAGCAATATCATCCCATCCAATCATTTTTTTGCCATGTTTCCGAATAATTTTTTCAACTCTATTTACGAAATATTTGTAGTCGGCTTTTTTAGTAACATGACTTTCATCTCCTCCGATATGAAAATATGGTCCGGGAGTTAAGGCGGAAATCTCATTTACAACATCATCAATAAACTTATACGTGGTATCTTTTTTTGTATTAAATGTGCTAAAACCTACACGAGTGCCTTCATATAATTTTAATTTTTTACCATTGCCATTTAAAAAAGGATAAGATACTGAAGCAGCATTCGTATGCCCTGGCATATCAATTTCTGGTATTATTGTGATATAGCGCTCTGCAGCATACGCAACAATTTCGGAATATTCTTTTTGGGTATAAAAACCTCCAGATGCTCCACCAACTTCTGTGCTTCCACCTATTGTAGTAAGCTTAGGCCATGACTTAATTTCAATACGCCATCCTTGGTCGTCTGATAAATGTAGATGCAGAATATTTATTTTATAGTATGCCAATAGGTCAATGTATTTTTTTACGTCAGACACGCTAAAAAAATGTCGAGCAACATCTAGCATTGAACCTCGATATTCAAAATTAGGTTTGTCAATAATTTTGCCTGTTGGAACTACCCAAATTTGGTGTTTAGCAAGGGTGTCATTGCTATTAAAAGGGATTAGTTGTCTTAAGGTTTGTATTCCTCTAAAAGCTCCCTCCGCCGTGTTTGAATTTAAAATAACAGAGTCTTTATTGATATATAACTGATAAGATTCAGGAGTATTTAATGCTACACTATCTGATTGATTAATATAAATTACACGTTCAATAGAGTCTATTCCTTCCTCGTTTACAGGTATTTCTAAATTGGTTTTAAATTTAATTTTATCTGCCAAAAATTGTCCTATTTCTGCAAACCCCGTGGTTTCTTTCGAAGTATAAATTGCAGTGTATTTATCTAAAGCAAAACCATTGTTGGTAGGTATTATTTTTAAAGGTTTGGGAATCATGTTTTCGCCAGAAAGGTCTGTGGCTGGCATTTTAATAGGTATCTTTTTTTCTTTTTGACATGCAAGAAAAATTAAACCAATAAAAAGTAAAGAAAGTATTCTAATGAGTATAGACTTTATCATAACTAGTTAGTTTAAAAACGGTTTTACTTTTTTGAACCAAATACTATAGCCCTTGGAATTCATGTGTAAACCATCGGGTTGAAAAAGGGTAGTATTTATTCGTCTGTTTTTTAACATTGGTTTCCAAACATCAATATAAGCTAACAAAGGGTCTTTTTTTGTATATCTTTTTAGCTTACGGTTAAATCGTTGGTACTTTTTTTTGAGTTTCCATCTTTGTACACTTGGTTTTGCTGAAATTAATATAACCACAGTTTCGTTGTTTTGAGCATGTATACGTTTAACTATTTTCTTTAGATTATTAATCACAGCATTAGATGTTTTATTATAGGCAATATCATTATCACCTTCGTAAATAAAAACCTTAGTTGGACGGTATTTTAGAATTAACTCGTCGGAAAAACGTAATAAATCTCCTGATAATGATGCTCCAAAACCTGTGTTTATAATTTGATATTTAGGAAAAATTGAATCTAAATTTTTCCATAATCTAATACTAGAACTTCCTGTAAATACTATGGTTTCCTTTGTCGACTCCTTAATATTTTCATATTTTTTGACCAACGCATCCACGTCTTCTTGAAATCGGTGTTGCGCACTTAATGTAAACACACATCCAAATAAAAAATAGAGGAAATTCAGTTTTTTGAACATACTTGTTTTGTGAAATGAATTATACAGTCGTAAATACAGTATTATAATTTCTCTAAGTTAATTTTTTTTAATTCATACAGTTACGTTTTAGCTTAAGTTTTTATAACTTACTTACACTTAAATGAGTGAGTATTTTAAACCGATTAATTTGTAACTTAGAAAACAGTGAAATTATGAGTGAGTTATCAAAAAAACTTGAAAAATTAAAAGCAACTGCTGTAAGTCAGTTAAATGATTGTGGTGTTACTAGTATTGATTATGATAAGTTAGACGGATATGTAAATAGTCTAAAATCAATGGTGAATAATAAAGATGCTACGTTGGTTTCTGGCCAAGACGAGTCTGAACTGGAAACAGTAAGAAGAAATTTTGTAGAGAAAAAATTAGGGATTTCGGATAAGGATAAAGGAATGGCAGCGATTAATTCGGTTGTAGAAAAAATGTCTTCTATTCGAATGAAAAGCAGACCAGCATTTTATTATCTGGTTCAAGATGAGTTAGGGTAAAACCAAAAACGTATTTATAAAAGGGTAGCTATTATAGAAGATAGATGCCCTTTTTTTAACGAATACCTTTAACATTCATTTTCAGCGTATAAACTGAGTTCATAGCCGTAATGAACAATGTTTTTTGATCCTTTCCTCCAAAGGTTACATTTGCTGTCCAACTTTGCGGTATAGGTATGTGTTTTATTTGTTCTCCATTTTTGTTAAAAACGGTAACTCCATTGCCGGTTAAATAAAGGTTTCCTTGATTATCTATTGTCATACCATCGGATCCCATGTTAATAAAAAGTTTTCGGTTGGTTAAACTTGCATCTTCATTAATAGTAAACGAGAAGGTTTTTTTATCGCCATTATCTGAAATATAGAGGGTTTTTCCATCGGCGGAACCAATTATTCCATTAGGACGAACAAAATCTGTTGCTACAACTTTTATTGTTTTTAAATCAGGACTCAAATAATAAACACGTTCTTCTTTAATTTCTTTTTGTTGTCTTTTCCAATATGGTCTTTGGTAATAAGGATCCGTAAAATAGATACCGCCTTTAGCATCAACCCATAAATCATTTGGACCATTTAGTTTTTTACCTTCAAAATCATCAATTAAAATATTTATTTTTTTATCTCCGTCAATTTGCCATAATTGAAATTTTTCATCAGCACAAGCTAACAGATTTCCATCATGATCAAAATAAAGTCCATTAGCTCTTCCCGATGGTTTTAAATAGGTGGTTATTGAGTCTGTATCAACCGACCATTTTAGTATTTGATTGTTAGGTTGGTCAGTAAAAAAAACATTTCCTTGCTTATCTACTGCTGGCCCTTCAGTGAATTTAAAAGCACTAGATACAACCTTTAAATCAGCATTTTTAGCCACAATATCTTGAGCTGTTATCTGCATGGATAAAGCAAAAAACAAACAAACTAATACGGAAGTTGTTTTAATCATAATTGTAGTTTATTCTAAAATTAAGTTAGGTAATAAAAGTGAAATACTTGGAAATAGGGTTACCAACACTAAGACCAAAATGCTTACCGCCAAAAATGGTAAACTAGCTTTACTAACCTTGCTTATAGAAACTTTGCCAATACTTGAGGAAACAAATAAACATATTCCTAACGGAGGAGTAGTAAGTCCAATCATTAAATTTAGTAACGCAATAATTGCAAAATGAATAGGATCTACATCTACAGCAATTGCAAGCTTAAGTAGAATAGGAAAAAGTATAAGGAGAGCCGCGATGGTTTCCATAAACGTACCTATAAAAATTAGTAGTAAATTAATAACAAGTAGTACTACATATTTGTTGGTAGAAAATCCTAAAATTTCGGTAGATATTATTTGAGGTAGTTGTTCAGTAATTAAAATCCATCCAAATAGGTTGGCAAATCCAATAAGCACCATTAATGACGCTGAGGTTTTCATGGAATCTAAGGTAATTACTGCTAGATTTTTAAAGCTTATTTTTTTGTAAACAAAAGCTCCTATTAACAGCGCATATATAACGGCCACAATTGATGCTTCGGTTGGTGTAAAAACACCACCAATGATTCCGAACAGTATAATAAAAGTCATTAATAGCGACCAAAATGTATCTTTAAATCCAACAAGTATTTGTTTAAATGAACTTTTAGGGTGTTTTGGGTATTTTCTTTTAGCAGATATATAGTAAGTTATTATCATTAGCCCTACACCTAATAAAAGCCCAGGTAGTGCGCCTGCTAAAAATAGTTTTCCGACTGATAATCCGCTTAATGTAGCAGCAATAATCATAGGAACACTTGGAGGTATAATAGGACCCACAGTAGAAGAAGAGGCTGTTACAGCACATGAGAAATCAGTATCATAACCTTCTTTTTTCATTGCCGGAATCATCACAGCTCCAATACTCGCAGTATCGGAAACTGCAGTACCTGAAATTCCAGCAAAAAGCATGGAAGCCCCTATATTCGCGAGTGCTAAACCGCCTCTAATATGACCTAACAAGTGATTACAAAAAGCAATAATTTTAGCAGTTAATCCCCCTTGATTCATTAAATTGCCAGCAAGAATAAAGCCTGGTATACTTAATAACACAAAGACGTCGATTCCCGAATACATTTTCATGGGAACTAAAATCAATGGAATTCCTTTAATTAATAAGTAAGCTAGGCACGATATTCCTAGCGAAAAAGCAATAGGAAACCTTAATATTAAGCAAACAGCAAATATTATAATAACAGTCCAAATCATTATTTTCTTTTAAGAAGTTTTATTAGGTCAATAATTGAATAATACGTAATTGCAATTCCCATTAACGTCATACTAGCAAACCCTATAGCCATAGGTATTCCCATACTTGGAGATTTTTCAGGAATCCCTAGGATAACAAAGTTTATACTATAAATGGTGAATACCACAAAAAGTATAATGGTAACTACGTAAATCAACAGAATTAATTTTGGTTTATAAGCGTCGTTTATTTTGTTGTACAAGCCATCAAAAAATACATAACTATTATCTTTCATTGCAAGCCCTGCAGCAAAACTCATTGCGTAAATAAAGAAAAAGCGGGAAGCTTCTTCCGTCCAGGAAGGAGGTTTTTCTATGAAAAATCTACCATAAATTTGAATAACCGTAGTAATGATAAAGGCAAGTGATCCAATTAAAGTTCCGTATTTAAAAAACCGATTTATATTTTTTTTCATACTTGCAGAGTTACCTGTTGGCTAATATTTGTTTATATACTTTTTGCATTTCTGGAGATAGGCTATTATATAAAGCTTCTTTACTTTTTTTATTAAAGGCCTCTTTATCTACTTCCACAAATGTCATTCCTTTGGCTTTTAGTTCATCTTGAACCTTTTTTTCGTTTTCAATAAAGATGTTGTGTTCGTAAATCTGCATGTCTTTAGCACATTCTAGAAATATTTTCTTTAAATCATCAGGAAATTTTTGAAATTGTTTTTCTCCAATAACTGGATACGTCCAACTAACCACATGGGATGTTACGTTCAAATACTTTTGTACTTCTGCAAATCCAGCTGCTTTTATCATTGCAAAAGGGTTTTCTTGGGCTTCAACCGTGCCCTGTTGTAGCGATGTAAATACCTCAGAAAATGCCATAGGAGTAGGTTTTGCTCCCAATGCACCCCAAGCTGTAACAAAAGTTGGGACATTAGGTACTCTGACAATAAGTCCGTTTAAATCTTCTGGTGTTTTTATAGGTCTATTGGATGTAAGATGGCGAGGACCGCGTTGAAAATATCCCAGAGTTCGTAATCCGGTTTTTTCAAGCATTTCTTGCTCCATGCGTTTACCTACAGGACCATTAATTAGATTTTTCATATCCACAGAATCCCTTAATAGAAAAGGAAATTCACAAAATGCCATTATTTCAATCCAGTTATTCAATAGTGATCCAGTTACCGTCATATCAATAACTTCGGTTTGAATCATTCTTATACCTTCTATTTCTTTAGCTATTTGTTCCGAATGGTAATTTTGAAGTACAATTCTGCCGTTAGATCTTTCTTTAAGGATCTCTCCAAAGTAATCAAAAGCTTTAAACCAAGTATGTTGGTCATTTACTAGGTGACTAGCTCGGAGAATAAATTCTGGTTCTTGATTTTGTTTAGGGTTACATTGTATTGTTATCGCACAAATAAAGGTGTACAATATACACTTATAGAAGAGACTGTTAAATTTTTTCAATTTGTTGAATTCTAGACATGATTTGATAGAGATGAGGCTAAAAGTAGCCGTTTTTTTTGAAAAAACAAAAGTGAGCAACTTTGTATCTTAGCACAAATTTATAGGGAAAAATGAATACTCGAGAATCACAATTAAAGGCATTTGATAGATTGCTAACCATTATGGATGAGCTTAGAGATCAGTGTCCATGGGATAAAAAGCAAACTATGGAAACTTTACGTCATTTAACTATTGAAGAAACCTATGAATTAGGTGATGCAATACTTGATAATGATTTAGATGAGGTGAAAAAGGAACTCGGTGATGTGTTACTTCATATTGTTTTTTATGCAAAAATTGGATCAGAAACTAATGATTTTGATATAGCAGATGTTGCGAATTCCATATGTGATAAATTGATAAATAGACACCCACATATTTATGGAGATGTAAAAGTTAATAATGAGGAAGACGTAAAACGCAATTGGGAAGAACTTAAATTAAAAGAAGGTAAAAAAAGTGTTTTAGAGGGAGTGCCAAAAAGTTTACCTGCAGTGGTAAAAGCTAATAGAATACAGGATAAAGTGGCAGGTGTGGGTTTTGATTGGGAAAAACCGCAACAAGTTTTTGAAAAGGTTAAAGAGGAACTGGCTGAGCTTCAAGAAGAGGTAAACCTGGGAAATAAGGATAGGGTGGAAGCTGAATTTGGAGATGTGTTATTTTCAATGATTAACTATGCTAGATTTCTAAAAATAAACCCCGAAAACGCATTAGAACGTACCAATAAAAAATTCATAAAAAGGTTTCAGTATCTCGAGGAGAAATCCAAGGAAAAAAATAAGTCGTTAAGGGATATGACCTTAGCCGAAATGGATATATATTGGGAAGAGGCTAAAAAGATATAGAAATCATTAAATATCATAAAATTATCGCTTTGTGTTAGGGGTATAACTTATCTTTGCCCTTCTAAATTCAAAAGCTTTGCTTCAGCAATACACCAAAGAATTTTCGTATAACATAAAACTATCAGTTCCTGTAATTATGGGTATGCTTGGGCATACTTTCGTGCAATTGGCAGACAACATAATGGTAGGGCAATTGGGTACCGCAGAATTGGCCGCGGTTTCTTTGGGAAACAGTTTTGTCTTTATAGCAATGTCACTCGGGATTGGGTTTTCTACCGCCATAACCCCACTAGTGGCTGAGGCAGATGGAGCGGGGAATAAAAACAATGCTAAAAGTGCTCTTAAGCACGGATTGTTTTTATGTACTATTTTAGGTTTAGCTCTGTTTTGTGCAGTTTACTTGGCTAAGCCAATTATGTATTACATGAAACAACCAGAAGAGGTTGTTAAACTAGCAATGCCATATTTAAATTTAGTAGCTTTTTCATTAGTTCCCTTGGTTATTTTTCAGGCGTTTAAACAGTTTTCAGACGGGATGTCTCAAACCAAATATGCTATGTATGCTACTGTTTTGGGGAACGTAATTAATATAGTTTTAAATTATCTATTAATTTTTGGAACGTTTGGTTTTCCTAAAATGGGAATTGTAGGAGCTGCAATTGGAACACTTGTTTCTAGAGTCGTTATGATTGTTTTTATATGGTTTTTATTGAACCGTAATGAAAAACTTAAGGGGTATGTAACCAATTTTAATTTTAGGAAAATAGAGCAGGCAGTAATTAAAAAGTTAATTTCTTTAGGCTTTCCGTCTGCTTTACAAATGTTTTTTGAGGTAGCTATTTTTACGGCGGCGATATGGTTAAGCGGAGTTCTGGGTAAAAATGCACAAGCTGCAAATCAAATCGCATTAAACTTAAGCAGCATGACCTTTATGTTTGGAATGGGACTTGGAGTTGCAGCTATGATAAGAGTAGGTAACCAAAAAGGACTTAAAAATTTTAAGGAACTTCGAAGAATTGGACAATCCATTTTTTTATTAACTTTTTTTCTAGAAATATTTTTTGCCATTTTGTTTTTATGGGGGAGAAATTGGTTTCCAACGTTATACTTAGATTTAGATGACGCATTGAATATTTCTGATAATTCGGAAGTAATCATTTTAGCGGCGAAGCTTCTATTTGTGGCAGCGTTTTTTCAAATTTCTGATGGTATACAAGTTGTTGTTTTGGGGGCTTTGCGTGGGCTCCAAGATGTTAAAATTCCAACTTTTATCACTTTTGTTGCATATTGGCTAATAGGTTTTCCTGTAAGTTTCTATTTAGGGCTGCATACAAGTTTGGGTAGTATGGGTATTTGGATAGGATTGTTAACAGGATTAACGGCTTCAGCAATTATGTTGTACATTAGATTTAATTATTTAACCAAAAAACTTATTTTGAGTTCATAGACTATGGAATTTCCTAAATTTTTACTTGGAGATAATACCGATTATCCTACTGCAATATTTATAGTACATACGCATTATCCAAGATTTATTATAAACCTTGAAAATGATGAGGTGGAGTGGTTTGAAGATTTTTCAAAAGAAGATGAAAAAGAACTTGAGACCGAAGCAGAAACTTTAATTAAAGAAGCAACTGCTTTTTACGATAGAGAAGTAGCCAGATACGAAGAGTAAGCGTTATGTTGGAGCATCTTATAGAACTTGATAAAACTCTTTTTTTATATTTAAACAATCTTGGAAATAGCAGCTGGGATGCTTTTTGGATGTTTATTACCAATAAATTTAGTTCCGTTCCACTATATGCTATTTTATTATTTTTAGCATTTAGACAATTGGGGTTAAAAAAAACAGGTTTGTTATTAGTGTTTATAGCCCTTCTAATTCTAACAACGGACCAATTAGCTAATTTTTTTAAGTATGGAGTGCAGAGGTTACGCCCTTGTCACGATTTAGATGTAAACATGTTAATGCGTTTGGTAAAGTCGCATTGCGGGGGTAAATACGGTTATTTTTCTGCACATTCCGCAAATTCTTTCGCAATAGCTTTTTTCTTTACCTCACTGCTGCGAACCGGCTATAAATACGTAGGCGTAATTCTTTTTATTTGGGCGATTTTAGTTGCTTACAGTAGGGTTTATATTGGAGTGCATTTTCCGTTAGATATTGTATCAGGAGCGTTTATAGGACTATTTTTAAGTTGGTTGTATTTTAAGCTTTTTAATTTGGCGAGCCAAAGGTTAAAGTTGTAATAGTAGAAATTGTATTCTACTATTGGGCAACCTTAATACTTTTAATTTTATAAGGTTTTTTTGTCTGCGATTCATAATAAGTACGCATCAAAAGTTCTAATACTATACCAATTGTAAAGCATTGAACCCCTCCAAAGACTAGCATTATTTCGTAGATAAAACTAAAATTTTCAGAAATTGTATTCCAAAAGAATAGTATTCTTAGAAGAATAGAAAACACACCAATAAAGCTCATAACGACTCCCATAATTCCAAAAAGATGAATAGGTCTTCTAAAGAATTTTTGGATAAATAAAAGAAGAAGTATATCTGAGATTACCTTAAAAGTACGACCTAGCCCATACTTTGAACTTCCGGAGTTACGTGTGTGATGATTAACGGGGATTTGTTTTATTTGTGCTCCCTCAAAATGTGCCAAAAGTAAAATAAAACGATGCATTTCGCCATATAGTTTTAAGTCTTTGGCAGTACTTTTTGTAAATATTTTTAATGCACATCCATTATCCTTTATATCTACCTTGGTCACATACTTTATAAAGGTATTTGCAATTTTAGAAGGTATTTTTTTGAGAAATGCGTCTTTTCTGTTGACCCTTATACCAGTAACCACATCAAAATCATTATGCAATATATGTTTAAGCATCTTAGGAATGTCCGTAGGGTCATTTTGCAAATCACCATCCATAGTAACTATATATTCCCCACTGGCATAATCTATCCCAGCCGCTAGTGCTAAACTTTGCCCATAGTTTTTTTTGAGACAAATTAAATGAACTTTTTTATCATTTAATTCTTCAATGTTTTTTCGGGTTTTATCTGTAGAAAAATCATCAATAAAAACAATTTCATAGTGGTAGTCTCTTAGACTAGTATGAATTTTTTCAACAAGTAACCTAACATTACCTTCTTCGTTATATACGGGAATAATTATGGATAATAATTCAGTAGTAATGCAATTCATAAAAACGTAATGACACTAAAATTACTTTTTCAGAGGTACGTTAACCGTGGTTTTATCCCAAGAAATAGTTAGCGATAGCTGATTAGAATCATCAAAATCAATTTTTAAATTTTCTTGTGGGGAACCTAAAGAGTGCGTAGGTACTTCAACAAAAAGAGCATCTTCTTCAGGCATTCGTGTAGTTTCCTTTCCTCCACTCATAATAGTAACACCCCAATCTGGAATATTCTTGTTGAAATAAACAATCCAGCTGTCTTTATTTGGTTTTGTCCAAAGCGAATACGTACCAGCGGGTAGACTTTTATCAGAAATAGCGAGTGTTGTTCCCGTGGTAAATGTTGTTGGTTCGTTAGCTCCAGTTCTCCAAACGTTATTATACGGGACTAGTTCACCAAATATTACACGGTCCTTTTTAGAAGGGCTTGAATAGTTTACGGTTAAATCAAAACCATTTTGGGTATATGTTGAAGTTTTTTTAGGACTATGTTTTTTTGTTTGTTCTTTCATATAGGGTATTCCAACAAATACCATTAAAAGAATTAAAACCAACGCGGAAATACCTAACCATTTTAAAAACTTCATTTTATGAATTTTAAAGATTACACTTCCTAAGGTACTAAATCAAATTTAAAAAGAGAGATGTTTTTGTAGGTTTCACCTGGTCTAACGGTGCTTAAAGGAAAATGCTCATGATTTGGAGCATCTGGGTAATTTTGAGTTTCAAAGCATATAGCAGGAAACCCAAGTGGTGTATAAACCACTAATGCGGGCTGATTGGTAAATACCTCCATAGAAATACCCGTTTTTTTTGAGTGCACGCTTGCTGCCTTTTCTTTACTTAAGTCAATAGAGAATGGTGTATCTAATCTGGTTGATCCTATTCGGCGCTGTTTTAAAAAATCATATTCGGTTCCTTGAACAGAAGAAAGTGCACCCGTTGGAAGCAAATTGTCATAAGTCTCTAGTTTTTCGGGGCAATTCATTTGCAATTCGTAGTCATCAACAACAAGTTCGTCATCAAACTTAAAATAAGAGTGATTGGTTAAGTTAAGAACAGTAGCTCTATCCGTAGTTGCCTCGTGAGTAATATATAGATTGTTTTTAACTAATTTATAAGTAACGGTAACTTTAATATTTCCAGGATAACCTTCCTCAAGGTGTTTGCTAAAACAAGATAATTTTACAAAAGGTTCTTCACCTTTATGTACTTCTTCAATTTTCCAATATTTTCTACTTAAACAATCTTTGCCTCCGTGTAAATGAACACCATTTTCAGAGCTTAAATGAAATTGTTCCCGGTCTATTTTAAACCCCGAATTAGAAATTCTTCCCGCATATCTACCTATGCAAGCTCCTAAATAATATGGATCGGTTAAATATTTATTTGGAAAGTTATATCCAACAACAACATTAGTAGGGCTACCTTGTTTATCTTTTACTAGTAATTTTTGGATTATTGCGCCGTAATCTAAAACAATTAAGGTGATGTGTTTATTATTAATTGTAACTTGTTTCAAGGTATTTGTTTTAAAATCGATATAAAAATAAGCGTTTTCTGCAACATCTAAATATTTATATCGTCCTTAAAATAGCATTGCAACCAAAACCAACAACGAAACTTAAAAATGTTTCAACTAAGCTTAGTAGATCAGTGTAAAAAAAACAGTCGTAGGGCTCAACTGAAGCTTTACAAGCAATACTGTGATGGAATGTTTTGTGTAGCAATGCGCTTTGTTAAAAATGAGGATGATGCGGAAGATATTTTACAAGAATCTTTTGTGAAAGCTTTCCAGAAAATCCATCAATATCAAGGAGATGTAACGTTTGGAGCTTGGTTAAAACGTATTGTAATTAATAAGAGTATTGACCATTTAAAAGTGAAGCATCAAAATATGGTTAGGTTGGATGAAAGTTACTTGCAGCTGGTTGATGATGATGATTGGAGCGTTGATGAAGGAATTTCAATGGAAGTGATAAAAAAATGCATAGAAAAGCTTCCAGAAAAGTATAAATATGTAGTAATGATGTTTTTGGTAGAGGGCTATGATCATAGTGAAATAGCTCAGGTTTTGGAAATTTCAGAAACAGCATGTCGTACACGTCTTTTACGTGGTAAAGCATATTTAAAAGAAACATTAAAAGTTGATTGTTATGGCACAGGATCTTAGAGAACGTTTTAAACAGGAACGAGAGGTTAAAATGTACCGTATGAAAAAAGGACATGAAAATCGTTTTGTAAATAGGCTAGAAGTAGAGCTACCTTGCGAAAAGAAGCATAACTACTTATGGTTAAAAATTGCAGCATGTATTGCTGTTGTAACTGGAATAGTTGTTTATAATTACAATAGTTCTTTTATGGATACACCACAGGTTACAACTGTTATTGATTTAAATAGAGCTGATTTAAAGGAAGAAATTTCGCTTGGAGACCTCTCTCCCGACTTAAAAAAAGTTGAGCATTATTATGTTGCTAACATAAATATGGCGCTTTCTAAGCTTCAAGTATCTAAAGAGAATAAAGGATTAGTTGATAGTTTCATGAATCAATTAGCAGATTTAAATATGGAGTATGAGAGGTTGAATACTGAGTTAAACCAAATAGGCCCTAATGATCAAACTATAACAGCGCTTATTGAGAATTTGCAGTATCGTTTGCAATTGTTAAAACAGCTAAAAAAGAAATTAAACGAATTAAATTCATCAAGAAATGAACAAGATATTACCAATAGCATATAAACAAGTAATCGTTGTTTTATGCGTACTTAGTTTCGGAGTCTATGGTCAGGAAGAAACTAAAACGTTAACGGAGAATTTTAATGTAGCAGATGACGCTGTATTGGAAATCAATACAAGTCATGCCGATATCGAATTCGAAACATGGAATAAAAATGAAGTTTTAATTACAGCGACAATTACTTTAGAAGGTGCCACTCCTGATGAAGCAAATGAATATTTTGGTCGAGAACCCATAGAGATTTATGGTAATAGTAAAAAAATTACAATATCATCGGAATTACAAAATATTTCACTTTTTAATTTGGCTACTTTTGATGTTGATGATGTTCATATGGAAATTCCAGATATAATGGTTCTTCCAGAAATTTCTAATTTAGAAATAGAAGTTCCAGAGGTTGTTATGGAACCTTTATTGCTTGAAGTGCCAGAACCACCAGCTTATCCGCATCATGAATCATACGAGTTTGATTATAAGGCCTATAAAAAGGATGGTGAGAAATATTTAAAAGAATGGCAAAAGAAGTTTGACGAGAGTTTTGACGATGAATATCATGAAAAAATGGAAAAATGGTCAAAGCAAATGGAAGAGCGGCGAGAAGAAGCTGAAAAGAGAAGAGCAAAACGTGAAAAGGATCGAAAGCAAAGAATAGAAGAACTTGAAAATCGTGCTCAAAAAAGAGCCAAAGAATATGAAAAGCGTATTGAGGAGCGGGAAAAAGCTCGAGCTGAAAAAATAGAAAAGATTATTAGTATTAAAAGGAGTAGAAACGGTGATAATAATTTTTATATGTCTTCAGGAGGAAAACATAGAAAGTTTAAGGTAAAGAAAACACTAAAAATTAAGTTGCCTAAATCTGCCAAGATTAAAATGAATGTAAGACATGGTGAAGTAAAGTTGGCAGAGAATACCAAAAACATGAACGCAACATTAACGCATTCTAGATTATCAGCGGCTACTATTGATGGAGATAATACTATAATTTCAGCTTCGTATACCCCCGTACACATTCAAAAATGGAATTACGGAAAGTTAAAGGCAAAATATTCGGACAATGTAACGTTGCAAGAAGTACTTAATATTAATTTAGTAGGAACTTCGTCAAATATTACAATTGATAAACTGTTGAAGAGTGCGCATATAGATAACCAATTTGGGGTTTTAGAAATAAAATCGGTTTCTGACGATTTTGAAAAGCTTACCCTAAATTTAAGGAATGCGGAGGTATCATGCGAAATGCCTGCTTCTGCTTTCAATTTCACTTATAAAGGAAGTTCAAGCTCAATCGATTATCCTGTTTGTTATGATATAACTGAAGAAATTCAAGACGAATGTTATACTGTTTACACGGGCTATAACAAACACGAAAATGGTGCTAACTATTTAGTGATTAAGGCTGATTATAGTAAAGTTGCCTTACTGGCGAAATAGTTTTTACTCGAATTTATCAATAAAGAAAGTAAGTTAAAATAGTAAAACAGCGAAAATATATTTTCGCCGTTTTACTATTAAGATATTCGTTTACAGTTTAGGTTCCCAGCCCTGTTGATATTCTCTTTTCCAGCTTTTCATAACCCTGTCGTTATTGGTTACTTTTCCGGTATTGGAGTCAACTTTTATGGTTTCTCCGGCATCTTGGGCCATATTCCCAAGGTGACATAGCATTGTTGATATACTAGCATCATTGATATCGGAATGTAAGCTTTTATCCTTTCGAATGGCTTCGAAAAAATTGCCTACATGAGAAACGTCCAGTTGCCCATCTCCTCTTGTATTGGTAGTAGCACTTTCATTTTCCTCTTTCTCTGTTTTTATAAGTGTACCATCTAAGGCGTAAAGATTGTAGTCATTTCTACTTAAGGTAATAGAGCCCTTACTACCATAGATAGTGGCTCCTCTTCCTGGTCTTTTGGGTTTCATTATTCCACGACTATGCCCTGTCCATGTAATAAACTTATCGTTTTCAAATTTATAGGTTATTTGTTGGTTATCCACAAACTCCCAATCATCATCATAGGTATATTTTCCTCCAAAAGATGTTACACTTTCCGGTAAATTAACGCCTAAGGCCCATCTACAAATATCTATTTCGTGTGTTCCGTTATTATGGATTTCACCAGTTCCCCAATTTCTAAACCAATGCCAATTGTAGGGGTGTATATTATCTTTATAAGCTTTTCTTGGTGCAGGTCCTTGCCATAAATCCCAATCTAAAGTTTTAGGGACATCTATTTTGTTACCAATACCAATGGAACCACGATTGTTGGAATAGTAAGCCTCGCCTTTATAAACATCACCAATTATACCTTCATTTATTTCTTTTACGGCTAAGATTGATGTTTTAGCAGAACGTTGTTGATTCCCCATTTGAACTTTTTTGCCATATTTTTTTTGAGCAGCAACTAAAAGCTCATTTTCATGCGGGTTGTGACTGCAAGGTTTTTCTACATAAACATGCTTACCAGCTTGCATTGCCATAATAGCCATTGGAGCGTGCCAATGCTCTGGAGTGGCAATGAAAACAGCATCCACATCTTTATCTTCTAGTACTTTTCGAAAATCTTTCTCCACCTTTGGAACATATCCTATATTTTCTTGACACCAGATATTGTGTTCTTCGATAATGGTATCATCAACATCGCAATTGTAAAGTATTTTTGCGTTTTTATCCTTATGTATGGCGCGTATATGAGATTTTGCTCTGCTTCTTACTCCAATTACCGCACAATTGATAAAATCATTTGCACCAAGAATGTTACCATAACTCATTGAAGGTAAAACAAGACCTCCTAAGGTTAAAGCTGCAGAACTTGCGGTAGTTTTTTTTATAAAATTTCTTCTGGTAGTCATTGGCTGTTATTTTGGATTTCTATTTACTTTAATATTTCTAAAGGATACTTTATCACCATGATCTTGAAGTAATAACTGACCTTCGTCTAATTCTCCAAAATTTGGCCATTTTTTATATTTACTTTCAGATACTAATTTTAAATACTCATCACTTTTTCGTTCGTATTCTAAAACTTTAACTCCGTTAATCCAATGTTCAACATGATTGTCAACTGAAGAGATGAGTGCTGTATTCCATTCTCCAATAGGATTTAAAGGTTTATTTGTATTAGCCTGTATTAAATCATACAAAGAGCATACTGTTCTGCTCCCTTCATGATTTCCTTTTTTAGCGTCTGGGTGTAATTTATCATCAAGTATTTGATATTCTAAACCTATAGAAGAACCAGGACCTTTATTTATATTGGTATCAACATAGTATTTTATACCACTATTAGCTCCAGGAGTAAGTTTAAAATCTACGCTAAGCTTAAAATTTGAAAATGAATCAGTTGTTACAATGTCTCCACCAGCAGCAGATTCCGCTCCATCAGAAGCTAAAACCGTAAGTTCTCCATTTTCAATTTCCCAACCACTTTCTGGAAACTTATCAAGTTTTGCTCCTCGCCATCCATTTGTGGTTTTTCCATCCCATAACATTTCCCATCCTCCTTTTTGTTCACTTACGGTAAGGTTGTTTTTGGTAACTAAAGGTTGCAAAGGTGTTTTTTTGCTGTATTTAGATATACTATCAGTAATTATTTTAATGTTTTTCCAAATAATTTCAGTTCCTTCTTTATGATTTGCTCCGATGGAATGTACCTGTAATCCAATGAAACCACTTGCGGTTTTATCATCAATTAAATATGCTGCCGGCACATTATTAATCCATGTTTTTAGGGTGTCTCCAATAGCCTCTATGCGATAATGATTCCAATCGTTTTGCTTGAAGGCCTTCTGCGCATCAGGATTTTCATCCAAAGGGTTTAACCAACCTCTTCTACCTTCATCATAAACACCTGCACTCCAAGCACGTTTAGAGGGGTCAATTTCTATTTGATAACCATGTACTCTTCCATTCTGATAATAAGGAATACTATTGCTTCTTATTTGTATTCCTGAATTCATGGTAGAATCTACTCTATACTCCAATTCTAAGATGAAATCTCCGTACATTTTATCTGAAGTTAGAAACGAGTTTGGCGTGTTTTTTACGGTAGAACCAACAATACCTCCATCTCTGACTGTATATTTGGCAACGCCTCCAATTTGGGTCCAGCCATTTAATGTTTCACCATCAAATAAACTTATCCAGGGGACCTTATCCTGTTTAACAGGCGAACATTGAACAACTGGTAGAGTTAATAGTAGTACTATAAGCGATTTTAGGGTAGTAATTACTTGTGTTTTCATGAGATTTTTTAAGAGTATTTTGTTTTCGTGTCCGCACACGAAAATATTTTTGTTGAAATTACAAATTGTAATGCTTTAAAAAAAATATTGATGGTTTTTTAATACACTACTGCCTAGTATCAGCTCTTAAAGCGATAAATGTATCTAATGAATGGGGAAAATTAAACTGTCAATGTAAAGTTACACTTGACAGTTTTAATTCACATTTAATTCACAGGTTAATGTGTTTGAGTTAATGCGCGTTTTCTTTTAAAAATTCTTTAAAATTTTCCTTGAATCTATTAAGTCTGGGAATAGATACGTTTTGAATATAGGAATTGTAAGGATTGTTTTTTTCATAATCTTGATGATAATCTTCAGCTTTATAGAAAGTTGAAAACTTAGTTACCTCTGTGGTAATAGGTAAGTCGTCATAAACTTTGTTGTCTAATAAAGCTTGAATGTAGGAGTCAATAATTTTCTTTTGCTCATCATTTTTGTAAAACGCAATGGAACGATATTGCGTTCCTTTATCAGGGCCTTGTCGATTTAGTGTTGTAGGGTCATGCGAACCAAAAAATACCTGGACAAGAGCGGTGAACGAAATTACTTTAGGGTCGTAGTATACTTCCACAGTTTCGGCATGAGTTGTTTTTCCATAGCCAACCTGCTCATAAGTAGGATTTTTTTCTTTTCCCCCAGCATATCCAGAAATTACCTCTTTAACACCCTTTACACTTTCAAAAATAGCTTCTACACACCAAAAACATCCACTGGCAAAATAAGCGGTTTCATATTTTTTGAGCTCTTGAGCCGAAAGTTTTACTTCTTCATGACTAACTTCTTCCATTTCAGTTACCTCGATATTCTTTTTTTTATTAGATACACATGCTAAGGACATTAAAGGAATTAAGGCAACTACTACAACTTTTAAAAATCTCATATTTCTTTTTTTAAGCAATTTTTGTTTTGGTAACAATAAGTTACTAATACTTACAGATTACAGGGTTAAAGAGATGTTAATTGTTTTTTAGTAAAGGTATAATTAAGTTTGGAGTTAGATTATAAATAAACTATGCTGGAGAAACATCTTGAGAACTATAGCCAAGGAAGTATTGCTTTATTAGATGATACCATTCCCTTTTCTAAATATACACCGTTGGATTTATCTGGGACTAATAATGAGCTGTCCGAATATAATATGGGTAATCCTGATTCGTGTCAAGAATATATTAATGAAGTTTTAAAAAGAACTAGTGCTGAGGTAGCTTTTGGTGGGTATTTAGAAAAAAGAAGTTTATATGCTAAAGAAGGTAACTTTATTGGCTCTGGTAAGACACCAAGAAATATTCATATAGGAATGGATTTTTGGGCACCCTCCGGAACTAAAGTATTAACACCAATTGACGGTGAGGTACATAGTTTTAAAAACAATACTACCAAAGGTGATTATGGACCTACCATTATATTAAAACATCAGCTAGCGCAAATTACATTTTACACCTTATATGGTCATTTATCCCTAGAGTCTATTTCCGAACTTTATGTGGGTAAAAAATTTAAAAGTGGAATGCAATTAGCAACATTAGGCACTCCTGCTTTTAATGTAAATTATGCACCACATTTGCATTTTCAGATAATTAAAGATATTCAAGAATATTATGGTGATTACCCCGGAGTTTGTTCCGCTGATACCTTAGAATTTTATTTTGCAAATTGCCCAGACCCTAATTTACTTCTTAAAATATGATTAAATAAAAGCCATTTTTATCCAAAAATGACTTTTAACCATGCTTTAGAACGCGATTTATCCCGATTAAAAACATTTTAAATCGGTAATGTGTTTTGGAGGATGAATACGTTCATCGAACATTTTTTGCACTTAATCTTAAGTTTTGCTTTCTACCGAAAAATAGGGTGTTTTGAACGATTTAGGAGGCTCTAAAGTACGCTTGCGACGGTTATAATAATGTAACTAAAACGCAAGACATGAAAGCAATAATCACAATAATCTTTATCCTTTTTATCGGAGTAGCAGCACAAGCTCAAGATGCTAAAGAAGTAAAAGTTGTTACTGTTGAAAAAACAGTTGTGATTAAAACAGCTGAAGAAGCTAAAGTAGCTCGTTTATACAAATTCAAAAACTCCAGAATTAAAAAAGCGTTATCATTTACTACAAAAAGAAACAAAGCTAAATTGGCTTAGGAAATATCAACAGGAAATTAATAGTATTTTTAAATACTGTATTCGTTCGAATAAGATTAAGAGATTTTAACTCATCTACTAAAAACAGATTCCCAATACAACTAATAGGATGAAACTTTTGCTGTTATGAAAATTACTGGCTTTAAAAAGCATTTAAATATCTAGTCATTTCTTTTTTAGTTAAAATATCCAGTTTAAAAGACCTTCATTTAATTTAGTTTTTGAGTGTTTATTTTACGTTTTGCTTAAAAATTGACTTTTATACCTTTTTAGAATGGCATTTTATCCCGATTAAAAACACTTAAAATCGGTAATGTGTTTTGGAGGGTGAATACGTTCATCGAACATTTTTTACACTTAATCTTAAGTTTTGCTTTCTACCGAAAAATAAGGTGTTTTGAACGATTTAGGAGGCTCTAAAGTAGGCTTGCGACGGTTATAATAATGTAACTAAAACGCAAGACATGAAAGCAATAATCACAATAATCTTTATCCTTTTTATCGGAGTAGCAGCACAAGCTCAAGATGCTAAAGAAGTAAAAGTTGTTACTGTTGAAAAAACAGTTGTGATTAAAACAGCTGAAGAAACTAAAGTAGCTCGTTTATACAAATTCAAAAACTCTAGAATTAAAAAAGCGTTATCATTTACTACAAAAAGAAACAAAGCTAAATTGGCTTAAGATAATAACCTAACAAGTGCTAGTCAATATGAAAGTTATACTTTGTGATGGTTCAAGTATTTATTTCTAACTTCTTGGTTTTATAGGAATCCAAACTTCTTCTTCAGAATCAGGAGCATTGTTTTTATATTTTTCTCCCAATAACTCAAAATGCGGCTTATTGTCTAATTCGTATTCAGAGTTAGGTAACCACACACTATAAATGTATTGCGCGGTTTTTGGAAAGTCGCTTGCAGGTCCGATATGATTAAAAACGGCATATAATCCTTCTTGCAATATAAATTGTTCCATACCTTCTGGAATATCATTAAAGCTATCAACCTCAGCAGTTGCCCATTTTGTGAATGGGTTTTTAGGGTTAAAGTTGGTAAAATAGGTAATGCTATCATACACCTGAATAGAAAATAAAGAAGAACCAGCAATGTTTTTAATTGCTTTACGATTAGTCATAAAGTTTTTCCAAAGTATGCTTGTTTTATTATCCACCAAACTCATATGCATGCGCATTCCTATGAGTTTTGTTTCTGGCAAGGTTTCAATTCGGTGTTGCACGTTTTAGTAAAGTTATATTAACAGAGCAGTATTAGAAACTAAATTTCTAGACTTTAAAAATATAAAATAACAGTTAACTACTTGTCTTTAACTAGGTAAAAGAAAACTGTTGTTTTACCTAACGTTCAGTCTGCGGAAAGTGGGGAATTCCTTTTTGAGCATTAAAATCGTGAGCTGGGATAATATTTAATTCTGGTTTTTTCCTTTTTAGATGGTATACCTTTGCAATGGTTTCTTTAATTTTTTCGCTATCGCCATCTACTTTGTTTCTTGGAATGGCATGTTTTTCTGAAGGACCTATAAAAGCTTCCGCGGCCCAGGTTAAATCTCCGGTGAAAAAATATCGCTTGTCAGATTTTAAGTTAACAAACATTCCTAACGAACCTTTTGTATGACCTGGAAGTTTAACTAACACCACAGTTCCATCGTTGAAAACATCATAACTTTCCGAAAAATTCTCATAAGCAATAGGATTAAAAGTTATAAATTTCCACTTTATGAAATCTGCATTGTATTGTGCTTTTATGAATGCCGGCGGGTTTGCTTCTTTGCTTAAACCGTGATTATATTCCTCTTTCGTTACCCATACTTTGGCTTGAGGAAAATCTTTTATTCCGCTTGCGTGATCAAAATGAAGGTGAGAGGGTATTATAAAATCAACCGAATCTGGACTAAAATTATTTTTAATAAGTGTTTCTTTCAGAGATTCTAATTTGGTAAACTTAAACATTTGACGGTCTAGAAAAGAAAACTCATTGTGAAATTGCGCTTCTATTTCACTACCTAAGCCAGTGTCAAATACAAAGTTACCCTTTGGGTGCTGAATTAATATTGAAACGTGAGAAAGCTTTCGAGTTTTAAACAAACTTCCTCCTCTAAATACAAATGCTTCAGGGGTTTTTGCATAGCCAGTTTCTATAATTGAAAGCGAAAAAGATACTGTTTTATCTGTTGGATAGTTTTCGTAGAACAGATTAGGCTCTGGATATTGAGAGATGTCAATTGTTGTTTTACAAGATTGAACAAAGTAGATAATACCAATGATTAATATGGTTGGTAAAATGATTTTATATTTTCTCATAATGCTATGTTTAATAAAAAACAAAGAAACATTAGGTGAAAAACGCCTGCATTGATATTTGTTAAGAAATGGATATTTCTTTTCTAATTCTACTTAATGATTCTGGAGCAATTCCGAGAAAAGAAGCAATCATGTATTGAGGAACTCTTTGAACAATTTTTTTATCGTAGTTTTTTATGAACTCTAGGTACTTTTCCTTTGCCGTTTTTGTTTGCATGGTTAAGGTTCTATCAACAACACATAAGTAATTTTTTTCTGCTAAAATTCTACCTAGTCTTTCAAATTTAGAAGAAGTATTATACAATTCCATTAGTGCTTGATGAGACAGTTCATACACGGTACTGTCTTCTAAAACTTCTAAAGTTTCAAAAGATGGAGTTTGACTAATAAGGCTGGAAAAAACAGAGATAAATTGCTTATTACAGGCAAAATAGGTGTTAATTTCTTTTCCTGCTTGTAAATGATAAGTTCTAAGTAGTCCAGATTCTACAAAATACAAATTGTGCGCTACATTACCTTGGTTTAGTAGCAACGCTTTAGCTTTAAAATCCCTGCGCTTTAGCTTTGAACTAAAATTATTCCATTCACTTTTGGTTAAACCAATTAAATCCTCTAGTATATTATATAGTTCAATCATTTGATGTTACAATCCAAGTAGATTAATAGTCTTTTGCCTTTTTTAAGACCAAATGTAGTTAATGTTTTTGCTTTAGTAACCTTAATTTTGAAACTCAATAGGAGTGGGGAGTGTGCTTCTAAATACCCTAAAAAAAAGCACAGGCCATTTAACCTGTGCTTAACTATAATATAATTAAAGGTTTGACTAAAACTCTAAGTCTACATTTAATTCAAACTCATCATAAATGGCTTTGTCTTTTAACCCATCAAAGAAACTTGCTGAACCATATTTTACGTCAAACTTGGTTCTATCAATTTTTAAAGATGCATTGGCTTTACTTCCATAAACAGATAAATCAAAAGTTACTTTTTCGGTTTTACCTTTAATCGTAATATTACCTGTTACCTTATATGAGTTTTTACCAGTAGCTTTTACCTTAGTAAATACAAGAGATGCTTTTGGAAAACTACTTACACCAAAAAAATCATCTGATTTTAAATGTCCTTCAAGTTTGTTTTTATAGTCTCCCTCAAGATCAGTTACACTAATTGAGGTCATATCTATTTCAAATTTACCACCAGTTAACTTTTCATTATCAAAAATTAGGTTACCCGATTTAATGGAGACTTCTCCTAAATGAGAACCTGTTACTTTGTATGCTTTCCAAGTAACTTTACTTTTTTCAGTGTTTACTTCTTTTTTAATACTATCTAATGTCGTGAATGAAAATGTGATAATTGCAATAGCAATAACCGCTGTAATTTTTTTTATTGTATTCATTATTTCTAATTTTTATTTATGATCCGTAATAGAATTTTTCTCTTATTATTTTACCATCTTGCCATTCTTGAAGCGCAACTTGTTTGTAGTTTCTTTCTCCCCAATCTTTGTGTGTATAATCAAAATACCACTCAACCATAGTGGTGTTTTCTCCTATGGTTACATTTAAAGGTTGAGCTCCTCTGAACTCGGTTATGGAAGCAAAGAAATCTTCTTCGCGCTTTCTGTTGTTAGCCTTCCCAATTACCTCAGGATTTTCGTTTTCTTGCATCACAACATCATCATGATAAAATTCGTCAAAAGCCTCTAGGGCTTTGCCTTGAAGAATCATGTCGTTAATTGTACTGATTTTTTCTAATAAGGTATTCATATTTTAAATTTTTAAGATTCTGGTACAAATGTCCAAAACATTAAAAGCTCAAAAAATGAACTAGAATATAAAATGAAGTTAAACTAGATTAACTTGTTTATTGTTCGTGAATAAGTTGACTTTTTATTTTGCTTAAGAATTCTTTTGTAATCCCTAGGTATGAAGCAATCATATATTGTGGAACTCGCTGGTCTATTTTTGGGTAGGCGCTCTTAAAAATTTGATATCTTTCTTTAGCATCAAGACTAAAATTTCTAATAATTCTTTTTTGCGATGCTACAAAAGCGCGTTCTATTATTTTTCTGAAAAGACGTTCTAATTTGGGAATTTCAACATATAACTCCTCAAGATTTTCATATGTAAATTGTACTAATTGCGTGTTTTCAAGACATTGAACGTTAAAGTCGGCAGGAGTTTGAGTAATAAAACTACCAAGGTCTGAGGTCCACCAATCTTCAATAGAAAACATTACCACATGTTCCTGACCTTCTGAATCTACGTAAAAAGTTTTTGTGCAACCAGAAAGAATGTAATTAGCACTTCTACAAACATCGTTTTGCTGAACTATGTATTGATTTTTGAGATACCTCCTAAGTACTATTTTAGAAAGTAAAAGGGTTTCTTCCTCTGGTGTTAAGTTTACATATTTGTTGATGTATTTTAAAAAAGGACTTGTGTTCATTTATTTTTTAATTACACCTAAGAATCTGTTTTATGTAGGTTGAGTGCAAAAATAATCATAAACCTATAGGTTTTGTTTTCTTAACATTTGTTTTGCACTTTGGTTTATTTTGAAGTGTTAGGATATTGATAATAGCTAATGAATATAAAATAACCTTATAGCATGTAGTTAAACCTTAATTGGTGTGTTGTATATTAGAAGATTCCTCTAATATTTTCCAAACAATTTCTTGAAGATATGTATTCTCTATATACGAGGAGGAAAAAATTGAAATGGGTCCAGACATTTTTCCTTTTTTTGAAGCCCAAAATTTTCCGTTTGTGGTGTTATCAAAAGTTAATATTTTTAAATAGCGTTTGGCTGCGTTCTCTATGTTTCCGGACATTTCAATGTAGGGACCAACCTTTTTCATAAGAGGCATCATTACCTTTTGAAGTACCCATGATTGGTGACGAGCAAAGTTGGTGTCTGGTGTTGCCCCAGGAGAAATACTATTTGTAATAATATATATGGGTAACCTTCTAGCAAGGGCTTCAGTCCATAGACTTACCAATAATTTCGTCAATGCGTATGTTTCCATGGGCTTGTATCTTTTACCTTTATTGGGAAATATAAAAGACTTTAGCATGATTTCGTAGTTACCACTATAAGTATCTCGGGTTTCTGCATCAATATTGGGAAGTTTCATCATAGGAACATCTCCTCGAGCAGCTTCTGATCCTGCGGTGACAATTTTAGCATTGATTGAAAGTAAATTGGCTTTGAGTAATCCATTTGTAAGAATATGATGCCCTAAAAGGGCAGAGGCAAAGGTCAATTCCATACCGTCACTGTTTGTTTTTAAGGTTTTATGATTTACGCAAGCATTTAGTATAAGAATATCTATTTTTTGTTTTTTATGTATCAACTCTTGTAAAGCATCATGCGAAGAGTTCTTTTCTGTAAGGTCCAGAGCTATAACACTATAAATATTAGAAAAACCTTCCTTTAATATGTTTTTTATTGCTAAGTCTCCTTTTTCTTTTGTTCTGCATGCAAGTATAATTTTTTTAAATCCAAGTAAGCTTAATTGTTTCACTGTTTCTAGTCCTATTCCCGAATTAGCTCCTGTTACCAAAGCTGTTTGTTGATTTGTATTCATAGGTATTTAATTAAGTTTTTTGTCACCATTTTTTTTAATTTCTTTATTTGGATATAAATCGTTAACATCGAAACCATCGAATACAAAATCTTTTACGATTAATTCATGAATGTGATTTTTATCTTTTCTACTAGGCTCGTTTAAAAAAACAGTATGCTTGTGAGGAATTATTATTCCGTTCACGTTTTGATAGTTATCAAATTTAATAGAGCCGTAGAATGCTTTATACCCTGGTATTTTAAGATAGTTATCTCTTAAAGAATAAACAGCATATTCTAGTTGACTATTTTTTTTGTTTATCCATAGTAGGTATTGATCATGCTCCATGTGTGGTTTTGGAATTTTCCAGGTGACGAATATTAAGTCATATTTAACATCGTTAAATATTTTCTCACCAGCATAAGAGATTATAGGAGCTTTTTTTAAGCGATCTAACATTTCAAAAAAGTATTGATATGCGGAAAGGCCAAATGCAATTCTTTTGTTATAATCCGTAAATTTTATGTCTTTTTGTTGCTCTTGTTCATAATATTTCCAGCTTTGCAGACCAGCTATGGTATTTTTCCTTTTTCCGTTTAAAAATTGTACTTGACTATCAAAAGTATTTATAGCATATTTTAGTTTTAACTCTGATTTGGCTTCTGGCCATGGTTTACCTATTTTACCCATAAACCCTTTCCATGTATCATTAGCGGTAAGTGTATAGGTTTGGTATTTAGCTAGTTTGGAAAAGCCATGTTTTTCCCAGGTTTTTTGTAGAATAGCCTTGCCTTTTATTTCATTGTTTTTTGATATTCCTTCATTTTTAATCATTCTTGTTCTCATGTCGGCTATACAACTTTGCAATAAAAAGCATATTGTTAATAACACTAGGGGTTTTATATTTTTCATATTATTTAATTTTTGAATGTACTAGTCTATACAATTAATTTTAAAATTTTTTATGCTTTAATAGCTTTTAACGCATAAGTCATACTATTTTTCATGACTATAGCATTTTTCTGCAATCTTGCCAGTAGAAACCCTCCATAAAGTTGAGCATGCAAAAAAGTGGCAATTTCCATTGATTCTAAATCAGTTTTGATTTCTCCAATATTTTTTCCTTCTTCAATACAGTTTACAAAAATTTGAAGCAGTTTACTTAATTGTTTTTGGGTTACCTCCCTTAAGCTTTCATTATTTCCCGCACATTCAACAGAAAATTTCTGTATCAAGCACTCAGATTTAAAATTGTTTTTATTCGCCATGTCGGCCATTAGCGTAGCAAACAACTCAAACCGTTTTAAAGGACTCTTTATTTTTTTGTCTTCAAGAATGCTTTTGTAAAATTTGGCTGAATTAGTTCCGTAATATTCAAGCACATGCTCAGCAAACTTTTCTTTACTTTTAAAATGGTAATAAAAAGAGCTTCTGGGGTAGTCAGATTTTTTTAAAATCTCTTCGGTTCCTGTATTACAATAACCAATGGTTTTAAACAAATCCAGCCCAACCGTTATGACAGACTCTTTATTGTGCTTTTTCATTATACTGTACTAATCAGTACAAATATATGTGTTTTTTTTTTAATTTCAATTTCTAATACGAGATTTTTATTCAAATTGAGTTGTTTAATTAAAATTGGTAATGTTGTTTCATCTATTTTTTCCAATTTCTAAGTTGGTCTATGTACAAATAGCTTTCAACAAATTTCCTATGTTCTGCATTAGTCATTTTCTCCACTAAATTAAGGGCAGAAATGTAGCTTGTTAAGTTACCGTTGGACGAACTAAATTTACCATCCTCAACAAAGGTTACTAAACTATCATTCTGAACTTTTAAATTTGGATAATCTTTTTGTAGTTGCTCTCCACCTCCTATGTAGGTAACAATTTTATGCCCGTCTGCAATTCCAGATACACCAATAAGTTGTGCTCCAGCACAATTACTTACTATGTATTTAGTTTCTTGGTTTTTCTTTTTTATAAAATCTACCATTTGTTTATTGTGTACTTGCGCGTACATGTCGTAACCGCTAGGAACAAATAATGCGGTTAGTTTTGGACAGTTTTCAAAGGTGTAATCGGGAACAAACCGCATACCTTCTTCGGTGGTTATTGGTTTTGTTGTTTCAGCTATGGTTACAACGTTAAAAAGCTGCTCAAAGTTTTGGTTAGGTTTTCCAAAAACATCAGATGTAGCTACAACCTCGCCTTGTAAAACCCCATTAAACATTAACAAGCCTATTGTGGGTAGTTTTGGATTATATGGTTTTAAATGTTTTGTTAGGGTGTCAGAAGGCAACATTACCTCATTTGTATTTTCAGCGTTGTGCTTTACTTTTGATTTTTCTGTATTGCAGTTAAGGAAAACAATGGACATAAAAATTACCGTTATAACGCTTAATTTTTTCATTTTTTTAGGTTTGTTAATTATGATACTAAACAATTCTGATTTAGTGTTATGTTATTTTTTAGCATAAAGGTAGTGGCATTAATGCTAAGAAAAATTAAGCTGGTTTAAGAAAGTTACTTTCTTTTTATTTCGCTTAAATACTCTGGAGTTAAGCCAAGAAAACTTGCTAAAAGGTATTGTGGTACACGTTGTACAAATTCAGGGTAACTATCTCTAAATTTTAAAAACATTTCTTCTTTAGAAAAGGTGTTTACGTGTTTTAAACGCATTAATGCGGAGCCATAGGCAGTTTGATAAATAGCCCTGAAGTATTTTTCCATTACAGGAAACTTTGTCAATAGTTCGTTATACTTTGAAAAAGAGATGGATAAGACCTCCGAATTTTCAACGGTTTCAATATTAAAATTAGATTGTTTTTGATTCTGAAACGCTAAAAAATCTGTTAACCACCAATTTTCTATAGCAAATTGTATGGTTTTCGGATTCCCTAAGTTGTCAATAAAATATGATTGTAAACATCCTTTAGATACAAAAAACAGTTGATCACATCGTTTTTTAGCAAAAATTAATGTTGTCTTTTTGCGGTAGGTTTGGTAATCAAAAAAAGAGGCAATTTCGATTAATTCTTCTTCTGAAATGACTAGATAAGTTTTAATATGATTTGTTAGCGCGTTTTTAGTCATTTATTATGCTTAATGTTCTACTAGGTAGTGGTAGAGTTTACGCAATGTTACAAACCAAATATAAATAATTTGCTTCTAAGCCTGCTATTTATTTGAATTCAAATACTTTTTTAAATCTACCAAACTGTGTTTTATAAAATCTTCTTCATCTTCATCTGTCGTTAGCACATAATTTAAAAAATTGACTGTTCTTGCCAGTGAAAGAATTTCAATATCACTTTCATTAATTTGTTCATTGGGGTTTACATTATGATACCCTTTTAATACCCATTTTTTGACGTTTTCGTAACCGAACCGTTCGTTTGATTCATAGTACGACAATAAAATGGCAATATCATGAACTGGATTACCTAGTATAACATCTTCAAAATCAAATAATGCTATCTGCTGGTTATGCACTTTAATATTCCATGGGTTTAGATCTCCATGAAGTAATTGAGCACTTTTGGGATTATAAATGTGTTTTAATTTTTCGTTGAATAGGGGAATGGCAGTGTCCATGAGCTCTTTAAACTCTTTTGTTACAATATGGTTGTGTTTTTTAAGATGATACACGGGTTTATCCTTTCGAAAGTAGAACACATTATCCCATTTCCTGGGTTGTAAGGTAGAGGAAAACGAAATATTTTTTGTAATTAAATATAACTCCGCAATGATTTCTCCAAGCTTTACGAAAAGCGATTCACTTTCGTTGTCCTTAAATTCATCTCCTTTTAACCATTTGGATAAAACTAGCCTATTCGTAGAATCAGATGTCTTATTTTTAACAAGTGTTAAGCCGCTATTTTTTATGTTTTTTACAAGTTCCGGAACGGTTATCGTTCCTTTTTTAGTAATCGCTTCTAACACAAGAATCTCTAAAGTGTTATCATCAATATTACTTGCATCTTCATAAATTTTAAAGGCATATTCTTGAGAACTTTTGTCAACCAATTTATAAACAACGGAAGCATTTTGTGAGAAAAGTTCTTTTGATATAAACGTATTGGAGTATTGTTTAAAAGCTAAAGACACAATAGCATCGTATTTCTTTTTTTTCATTGTTTATCCCACTCTTTTGACTTTACAATTTTCAACCGGATAAAATATTTCATTTTTATTACTTTATGCAGAGACAAAGACCTTAGCTTAAAACCCAAATTCTGAATTAATAATAGGCATTGTAGAATATATTTTACTTTTCTTTTATCAAATCTTTGGGCTTAGGGTAATTTCCTATATGCCACTTCCATTCTTTATTTTCTATTTGCAAGAATTCATCAAAATCCGTTGGCCCCTTGCGTTGATATTCACGCCAAAATTTGATTTTCCCATTATCAAGTTCAACTACTACAATTCCAACATCTGAAGTATCTTTGCCATAGCTAAAAGTGTATTCGGCAACACCAGACTGCGTATTTTTATTGAACCATAGATTATGGAATTCCATTTTGTATTTATTATCCAATTCATTAAAGTACGGTCTCAATTGCTTATGTCCTCTGTAATATTGAATATTTGGCGGTTCCATATATATTGCATCTTCATCAAAACTACTAAGAGCCAAATTCGTATTTTGATTGGACCAACCTTCTTCTACATTTTTCATTAATTCATGAAATTTACGACCAGAGATTTTGTCATCAGAATTATTACATCCGATTACAAAAAATAGAAGTAATATAGAACTCCAATGTTTCATGATTTAGTGTTATTACTCATGTCATATAACCTTAAATATATGGAAAGTAAAGTGAAAAACAAGCAATTGTTTTTCGTTACTCACGTTGCAAAATCTTCAGTGCTTTAATTTTTCAATACTCGTTTCATCTGAAAAAGCTAATTTTCTGACCAGGTTTAAAAGTCCATAGTTTTTTGAACGGGTTGGTTTGAGTGGTTTTTCTCAAAATTAAGCAACCATTTTTTTTATGCAAGCCACTTGCGTAACCGGACTTTCCAAACTTTTTTCCTAAAATCCGTTCCAACAATATCTAAGGGCATAGAAAATACTTTTCTGTTTCCTTCAAAATATTCAGCTATTTCCTTTTTCACTTTGGTGAGGTGAATATTTTTACCGGACAGTACAATGCCATTATAGTATTTTTGAAGTTCATCAAGTTGATTCTCTACCATTTTTTGACCAATAAAACCTAAAAAACAAACAAGGTTCAGGAACAATCTTAAACCGTTATACCTTTATTTAACTCTTTTCATTGGAAAAATTTGCTTGTGTTCTTGTCCATTTTTCATTCCAGAAATTGTAGCAACTAAAGAGTCCCTATTGATTTTTGTATATGAAATAGTTTGAGGAAAGTCGTGCTGTAAATTTTCAAAAACCAATTGTGTTTTTGATTTTTTTTTGGCTGTAAAGCGAACGGGTAAGCCTTTATTTTGACTTTGAACAGTTGGGATATAAAACATTTCGTTTTGTTCTTGAACTAATTTTATTGTTTCAAAAACTACCGTGTCTTTCTCCTTTAAGGTGTAACTTTTTCCTGAAAGTTCATAATCATTTACTTTGTTCCATGTTTCGTATATGCTACCCTTCGGAATTTTGTTTTCCCATGATCCTATTAACCATTCAGCTAGGATGATGTTATTTTTCTGTTTTGGAGAACAAGCACAAAAAATAATTAAGCAAACAATACATGTGCTGAGTTTATATTTTGTTTTCATAGTTTAATTATTTTACGTTGGGTAACAAAGTTGCAATGAACTTGAAGACCAAAATTGTAAAAACGCGACAAAGCTAATCACCTATGTAAAAAAGTGAAGACATCTTTAAGTTGCTTCCATAAAATTCTTTTGGCGTAAACCCTGTCAGTTCTTTAAAGTCTTTTATGAAATGTGCCTGGTCGTAATATTCATTTTGGTATGCCAAAGCGGTAAGACTTGTGAATTTTTTAGTCAATAACATTTTGAGCACGGCTTGCAATCTAATTGTTTTTGAAAGTTGTTTAGGGCTTAAACCAATAGCCAATGAAAATTTGCGTTCTAATTGCCTACGATTAATATTCTTTTTTTTGGAAAGTTCGTCTATAGAAAGTTGTCCGTTAGCTGTCAAAATAGTTTCTACGGTTGATTTTACAATGCGATCAATGGTCTGAATGTCACTTAGTCGTTTTAACAAAAAAGCTTCAATAAGTTTTATCCTACCTGAAGTTGATTCGGCTTTTAAAACCTTTTGTTTGATTTCCTGTCCGTCTTTTCCAAACAGTTTTTTTAACGAAAAGGTTTTGTTTTCCATTTCTTTTATGGGAATGGTAGCGAAAGGCAGAAATCCATTTGAATGAAAACGAACAGAAAAAATACCGGTTTCCCCTGTTGGTTCTATTTCAAGTGGTTGTGTCAGTTGTCCAATTACAAAACATTTTGGTTGAATAATGCCGCTTCCGTTTTTAACATACTGTTTATACAAATCGCCGTGATGAAAAATCATCTCTATACAGCCGTCTGGAATTATAATTTGTTTTTCGGGTGTTTCTTCTTCTGGGCTTTCCAATGTCCAATAACATTTGATAAGCTTTGTTAAGTTTGAATTTGGTTCAAATGTTTGGTAGTTCATTAGGTTTTGTCGTAGAGCGTTTTTTTCTTTTTAATTTTAGTGTTTTTCAGAATCGTTGAATTGCCATAATACGTTTACAATTTTCCATTTTTCATTCAGTTTCACTATATGCATATAATCAATCCAATCTTCCGCAACAAGTTTCACCGAAGCTGTCTTGTCAAAAACGTCGAGTATAATAACTTCTTTTTTAGAGTCTTTTGAAAATCTTTTACCATCCTTATTATACGTTTCTGAAAGTAAAATCATGTAATCCCTAAAAGATTCTCTTAAATATTCCTTTCCAGTTTTTTTGTGTGTCCAAAAAGTTCTTTTAACCATTCTAGGATGAGCTGCTCTTTCAAATTTTTCTGGCTTAACATCGTATTGAGACTCTATATAGTCCAAAGCAGCTTGTCTAATATCCAAAGAATCTTGTTTGGTCTGTCCTAAAACATAAACAGTTGAAAGAAAAAGAAATGATATTGCAAGGGTTAAAGAATGTTTCATAATTATTTTTTATTTAAAGTTTATTTTTAATGTACTATAACGCTTCGTATAACAAGTGTGGCCTGTCGATAGGGACTATGCTCGTCTTTACGTTAATAGTTGTTCGTAAAATCCACCTATTTTATTTTTTTTGTCTACGAAATGCATCTCTAATATCCAATTTCTTTTTTGTCCATTGCGGTCTAATTCAAACATATCATTATGATTGTCAGGATGAACATATAATTGATAATTACCAGGCTCTAGTCTTTCATGAGGGAATTCACCAATTAAATGTCCAGCAATTTCTCCTCCGAATTCCCAACCGTATTCGATTGCTTTATTCTCCGCAAATTCGAATAATTTTGAAGCCTTAAGTTTAGTCTGATTGTCAAACCAACTTTTTGTTTCATGCCAAGCTATTTCTATATCTCTTTTTAATTTAAGTTTTATAGGGTCTTTTCCCACTACATATGTTCGTCCTAAATCTGCTTCCCAATTTTCAATTATTGGTCCAAAATCAAAAAATAAGATATCATTTTCTTGAATAATTTTGTTAGGAGGGTTTTCCTTGTAAGGGTGTAAAGTATTCTCACCACTTCTAACTATTCTTTTGTGCCAGTGTTTTTCAATATCGAATAATTCTTTTGCTAAATGGAATATTTCTTTATTTAGCGTTTCTTCATCTTTACCTGGGGCAATTAGATTTCTTATTTCAACTTCATGAAATAATTTGACAGCTATTTTTTCTGCTTTAATCAAGTTTGATTTAGCGATATCCATTTTTTAGGTTTTCAAATTCAAGTTTCGTTTTTCTAATGATGTACAACAGTTAAGTTATGGGTAGTACAGAATTTAAAAGTAGTTCTTTATGTTTAGGTTTCAAATCTTTGCCGTATTGCATAATGTTTCTTTTGCTTGTTATTAATAGCGGTTTATATAAACAATCGTTTTAATTCTGTTTTTCTGTTATAAGCTTTATTATTTTATCTTGCCAAGCTTGGTTATATTTATACTGTCCACTTTTGTCTTCCAAAATAAATGTTCCCATAAATGGATTTTGTTCTGACTCATATTCTACAACTTTGAAAGTTTTTGCATCTAAAAGAATTTGGTTTTGGTAATGAAAAATATTGCTGTCATCATAAATAAACCCATTCTTGTTTAGGATATAGTGTTTTGCATTTATTGGTATAGTTTCTTCATGGAAGAAAACATAGTTTTTATCTTTTCCATATCCAAAATTCAACTCTTCAAAGCTTTCTAGATCTGCCTGTGCTACTTTAACTAATTCTATACCATCCAATCTTTTACTGTAGTATACGGCAAACTTATCTTTCCAATAGGTAGTTTCGAATTTATATTTAAATGGTTTAAAATTTTTACCGTCTATACCTTTAACAATTTGATATTCCCAAATTAGCTCCAGAAAGTTTGTCGTATTTGGAGAAGAGGAATTAGGAGCTGTTCGTTTTATAAATACATAATTTTTATCTGCAATTATCTGTAGACCAATTTCTCGAAGAGAAAACGGATCTGCTTCTGGAATTTCTATGAATGTTTTGTCTTTGTTTTTGTAAAAAACAGTGTTGTTATAAACATATAAATCATCAAACAAAAAATATGGATTTTCTTTAGTTGCATTTGCTATTTTTTTTGGCTTCTCAGCCTCTTCTACAAAAACCAGATATTTTTTAAAATAATTTTTGAAATTTTTATAAAAAAAGTTTCGTTTGTTGAATGCTATTTGCGGATTGAGAAAGTATTGGTCTTCTTGACTAAAGGAGTAGAACTTATTCATTATTTGTTCAATAATATCTTTTGAAAAACTATCTGGAGATTGTTCTTTAACCTGATTACATGTTAAAAGATAGGAATTATAAAGCTCAGGAAGAGTAGATGCTACTATGGCATAGTTTGAAGAATCACATTTTTTATACGAACTTATCATTTCAAGTATTTTTGGAAATAAAGAAATATCTGTATCTGAAAAATGATTAACTAAAAAGGCTATAAAACAGTATTTAGATTTTTTGTCATAGTTGAAAATAAATACGGAGTCTGATTCATCCTTATAGGAACGATATAGAAGTTCACTAAAGTAATAACCTAATTTGTTGCCAAACTTGACCTTTTCAAACTTTTGATTCAATAACTTTTTTAAACCTGTTTCATCAATTTCTACGTTAATAAAAATTCCTGTGGGTTCTGCCATTCTTAATATTATATTATTGCTAACGGTTGTGTGTATGGTAGCTTATGTGACAAAATACGAAAGTTAGCAAATAAAGACTGTATAAAAAACCCGTATGGCTCTAAATTTTAGGGTTTAGAAGTAGGCGAGAGCTGGCCATTGTTGGCAAGTCATTTTTATTTTTTTTCATTAGCCTGACTAATCATATGACTAATTATTTTCCACTCATTGTTAATTTTTTTATACACTCTTAAATGATGAATATGTCTATCGTTCATTAAGGTGCCATCGCTCCACTTCTGGTTTTTTCTAATGTTAGTAGAACGAAGAAGAGCTAAGTTATTGGTTAGAAATTGTACAGTATCATTTTGATAATTATCAGTGCCCTCCATGACGAAGTCCATGGCAAAAATTTCTTTAAGTAATTCTCTTAATTCTGACTTTGATTGCATTCTATCACCAAAGGCATTGGTCCAATCGGTATCTTCAGAATAGTCCAAAATCGCTAATTCAACATCTTTTTTATCCCACCCTTTATTCCAGTTATCAATCGTCCGAATTATTTTTTCCGATTCTATACCTTTATTTATTTTTACTTCTTCTTTATTCGAATCACATCCAAGTGCTAATCCCATTAATAAGACTATTAAAATTTGTTTTTTCATATCAAAGGTTTTAAATGCTCGCCAACAGTTTCGTGTAACTGTCAGTTATGGGTTAAGTTAGCGATTATTTTGGTTTAACACGGGCGTTAGCAATTTCGAGTGGATTCGGGTGAAGTGTCGGAATGCTGTAGCTGCTGTAATAACGTCATTTTTATCAGACTTCAATTAAGTTTATTGGAGTTTCGTCTGAGGATATTACGGCATTTGGATTGCAACAATTTTCTGATAATGCGTTCTCTATTCTTGAAGATTCTATGTAAGAAATTGAATCAATAAGTGATAGTTGGTATTCGTAGTTCAGTTTTTTCCGTACATATCTAGTCCTAAAATATGTCTCAGATTAAGGAAGAATTTGTTCGTTTTTTGCCTCAGTTCTTTGCTGTGTTACTCGAAATTTATTACTCTTTTATTCATTACAAGTTTTGTTAACTCATTATAAAAGTCTGATTTACTTTTAAATTTTCCATGATTTTCATAAATACCAGTCATAGAATTTAATTCTTCCATTTCATCATTATAAACTTTTACATCAGAAACAAAACTCAGGTCGTTCTTTATAATTCTTTTACAAGCTAAAGCATTGTTTATTTTATTGTTACACCTACAAAGGTTTTTAGGATTGTAAACACCACAATTAGAATTCATAAAAGTATCTATTAGTTTTCTTGACTTTTCCAGTCTTTTTCTAAAATTTGCAGGTGTAATTTCTAAAATTTCACAAGCTACATTACTTTTTATTTTAAGAACACTACCTAGTATAAAAACAATTCTCAAATCTCTGCTCAGGCATTGTAACATTGCTAAGGTACAACCTGTTTTCATTTCCTTTTCTAATAAATATTTATCTGGTAAATCATAAGTAACAGGCTCTTTAATCATATATAATTCTTCAGAAAAGCTACTAAACGACATAGGATGCTTCTCAAACGTGCTTTTCTTTTGGTTGATTAAGTAATTAGTGGAAACGCTATAAACCCAAGTATCAAATTTACTTTTCCCATTAAATTTGCTCAAATTGGTTATTACTTTTATCAAAATTTCTTGGGTGGCATCTTCTGCATCCGCTTTATTCCATAAAAAACGAAGTGTCAAATTGTACACTAAACCTTCAATAGATTTTATCAATTTTTCAAGACTTTTTTTATTTCCTGCTAAGCTTTCTTTTATCAGTTGCTTTTTCATGTTTACATATATAAAAAGGCTAAAATAAAATTTAGCCTTTTTTATGGTTTTTTATACTGTTAAAATTTCTTGTAATTTTATTAGTTCCTCTTTAAGTTGACCTATTTGAGCTGCCAAAGTTCCTTCTATTTCTTCTAATGGTACAGGTGGAGCTATTAAAACAAAAGAATAAATAGCGTTACCATCAGGTCCTGAGGTTACTCTTGAATATGCAGTACCTACACTATTGTCTGGCATTGTCATATACCAATCTATAGTTCCTAATTCTCTATTAGTTTTTGTTTCTAAACCAATTTTAAGTTCTCCATTTGGAGTAACTAATAGTGCAGATTTGTCATCGGCATTTTTAAAAGCTCCAGTCCATTTTTCTAAGTTTACAGGATTAGCAATGTAATCAAATGCTTTTTCGGTTGATGTTGATAAGTTAATACTTTGTACATCGTGATTTTTAGTTATTGACATTTTAGTAAATTTTAAATAACCAATGAATTTTGGCTACACTATATTAGACAGTAGAAAAAGCATACTGTGAATTTTTTAATAGTTTTTATTTTTTTCTCTAAGAATATCAAAAGTCAAACCTTGAATTATTATAATCACAAATGTAACTGGTAAATGAGCAATCCAGGAAAGTCCTTTGGAGGCATTCCAATCAAACATTGATTCATAATTTTCTGGACAACATTCAACTGTCCATTGAAGCATAGAACTCAAATAAATGAATGAAAAAACTCCTACTAATAAGTAAACCCAATTATATGTTTTCCGTTTAATATTTTTTCCGAAAAATGTGAATAACAGAAAACAGGCCAATAAAATTAGCCAAAAGTAGATTGGCATTTTTCCTATTGAATTAATTGCAATAAGATTTATTCCAAATATAAAAGCAAATATTGTTATTACTAGCCCTATGAGAATACCAGAAATAATTCCAAAATTTTTATTATTCAATTTTTTTTGTAATTGTTTACAACGGTTCGGCTATAATTTGTGCGGAAAGCAAGGAAGCTTTTACTTCCGATTAAGCACTTAGCCAAAACTTTTTATTTTGTTTTATTTTTTCTTGTCCAAAGCTACCCCGACGCTTCGGGGCATGAGATTTAGCGACACCCTAAAAATACGCAAACCATGACGGTTCAGCCCTAAAGTCCGCATTACGTTTAGGTTTTGTTGGCAAATCGTTTTGATTCTTAGTCGCTTTTGAAATAATCAGACCTAGGCCTTTTAAAAGGCTCTGATAAAAATTTATCAGCAATACTGTTAAATAATTCCGGATTAGACGATGGAGTAAAATGTGTCTCACCAGGCATTATACAAAGTTGTGCCTTTTGAAGGTTTTTATATATTTCAATACTATGTTCACTTTTGATGCCATCTTCATCGCCAGCTACTATTAGTACTTTTGCTTTTATTTTTGAAAGTGCTGATTTTGGTATATTCGGTTGTACTCTTGTTAATCCAAGAAGCTGTTTTTTTAAATTCCAATTTTGTGTCTTATCGTCTTCTTTTATTTTCAATTTGATTTCATCAAATTCTTTTTTAATCAAATCAATTACCCAAGGATGTACTGCAGTAGAATCTGGCCTCAAATTTGCGGCCATAGATACAATTTTCTTAATCTTGATATTGTTATTAATTCCCATTTTAAGACCAACGATTCCTCCATCACTCCATCCAATAATTGACAAGGAATCAAGTTTCAAATGTTTTGCTAATCCTTCCCAATCTTTTGCGATTTGATTATAGGTTAATGAATCAGTCTTTAATTCAGACTTTCCTTGGCCTCTGCTATCTGCTATAATTACTCTATACTTTTTTTTAAAATAATCTATTTGATTACCCATCCATATAATACTTCCGCTATTCCCGTGGATTAGTAGAAGAGGTTCTCCTTGTCCATACTCTTCATAGTAAATCTTAGCTCCGTTAATATCGACAAATTCACCAACAGTTTTGTTGTTGCCATATGGCGTATTAAAATCAAAGTTTAGTTTGACTTGAGCTGAAAAAACTATGGGTGATAGACCAATACAAAGAAAAACCAATATCTTAAGTACAACTTTCATTTTTTAAATGTTCATTAATATACATAGTTTACACAAGTTAAAGATTAGAGTTTGCTTTCTGCAACGTACCTAATAAAATCTTTTTGTTTTGATTTATTTTATGTTCTAAAGTCGCCCCAAAGCATTGGGGTTAAAGATTTGGCGGACATTTTAAATATAACCAAAACTTAACGTTAAGTACCTAAATTCGTGTTAATTATAGGTATTGTTAGCTGACTCGTTTTTATCCAAACATCGTTGAATTGTCAAAATTTTCTCCGTCAAATGATTGAGCAATCAAAGAATGATTACCAAACATTCCGTTTTCGTTAAAGAAGATATCTACACAATCTTTTGATAAGAAATTAACTCCGTTTAATTCCAAGTTACATCTGAATTCCAGTTCATTTAATTTTGGATATCCATTTTTACTATCAGACCAGTTTTCATTATAATTTTCCAAAAAATCATTTACAATGGTATCTTCAGCTTTTTTGAAGTACATCCCAAATTCTCCGATTATCTTATTCGCAAGTACCAAGGTTTCTTCTATTGTAACATCATCAGGGTCAAGTCTCAAATCAATTTTTTTGTTATTCCAAATAAGTTTAGCAATAAATGAACCCTCAATATCAGAATCTTTTTCAAGTTTTTCTTTTGTTATTTCCATTTGAGTTTTTCCATGGTAGCTAACAGTTTCGGCTATGATTAGTATGCGAATTAAAAAGCGATTAATTTCCGATTAAGCACTTAGCCAAAACTTTTTATTTTGTTTTAATTTTTTCATTTTAAAAGCCAAATCAAAAGATTTGGCGGACTCTATAAAAATACTCTAAACTTTAGATTTAACACCAAACCCCGTATTAATTATAGCCATCGTTGGCGATAGTTAGTTATAAATGTTTAAGATTTCATAAGCAAATCTTTCTCCCATAATTCTTTGTCCTTCTGAATTAAAATGAACTTTATCTCCTTTGTCTTTAAGATCAGTTGTTGAAATAACTTTACAATTATTATCAATTTCGGAATAGGAGTTTATTATTTCATTAATACTTTGCCAATTATCATTATTGATTGAAAATGAACCTAATTCTCCAACCAATATTGGTAAATTGGGGTTATTAACAATTTCTCTGAATTTTGAGAATAGTTGAATTAAATTTTCGTGGTAATTTTCAATACCATCAGAATTAGCATCGCTTTCTCCTTGATGCCAAATAATCCCTTTTATGGTTCCAATATTATTTCCAATATTTACATTTTTAATAAAATTATCCAAGAGTTTAACACCTCGATGGTTTTCATTATTAATCCATTGTTTAATTGAGCTTCCTCCAACAGCCGTGGGAACCATTAAAATTGTTATATTTTCAGGAAGATGCTTAATCAATACTTTACCAAAATTTAAACCACAATCCAATCCAGCTAAATTTGGCTCATAAAAATGAAGAGGTTCTTTAGCTAAAATAGTTTTACCAATAGGATTAATAGTTAGAATACGAGGATTTGTAATAGTATCTTGACTTTCAATTAAACCTCTACCTGCCATATTCGACTGACCTGCCATTAAAAATATCCAGGTTTCTGGTTCGGTTGCATTGTTTTGTTTTTTTTGCGAACCACAACCTAATAATAGTAAAACTGTTAAGTATAAAATGGTATTCTTATTAACTTTTCTGTTTCTCTTCATTGCTTAAATTATTGCTAACGGTTGGGACTAAGCGCAGTGCGATATTAAGGAAACTTTTCGTTTCCGTCTGCGCACGAAGCTAAAGCTTGCTTATTGTTTATTTTTCTTTTTCAAAGCTACCCCGTCGCTTCAGGGCATAAGATTTATGCGACCTTATAAATATACACAGAACTTTCGATTTTGCCTTAAAGTCCGCATTCTATTAAAGCTTTGTTGTACACAGGCTTTACTGGTTGTTTTTTGAAATTAACACATCTAATTCTAAATATTTCTCCTTCATGGTACTTAATGCAAAAGCTCCAGATGAGGCAGCAAATACAGAATAATCAAAAGCACCTTTTATTCCTGTAGAAAATGTAATTGCTAATGCAAAAATCAGCAAAAGGTACCCACTCAGTTTTGCCATCAATTCTGTTTTAAATCCTAGAATGAGGCAAATTCCGAATAATACCTCACCGCCTGTTGCGATAACTCCAACAGCTGGAATACCCATTTCTGGAATTAATGGGTTAATTATTTTGGTATACGCTAAAAAGTTTTCCCAATTGCCCCAAGCAGATATTTCCGCAGGCCATAGACCTAGTCTATCTGAAACAGCGGACAAAAAACCAAATCCGATACCGAACCTTAAAAATAATTTTATGATTTTTATAGTCATTTTTATAAATTTTATGATTTAAGCTATTCAGCTACTTCTATAGGCTTTTCGAGAATTACAAGATTTTTTGCACTTCTCGGATGTGTCACAATAGCTAATACTCTCGTAATAGAATTACCACTTGGGTTACTTCCAACTTCGTGTAATGCCATCAAGGGCTCATAAAATGTGTCGCCAGATTGAAGCTTTCTAAGGGGTTGACCTTCAACCTTGAATTCGTAAATGCCTTCCAAAATATAACCATATACAGGTCCCGGATGGCGATGTGGTTGAGATTCTTCTTTAGGCTGAAGAATTAATTCAACCGTCGAAACACGTGCTGGTTGACCATCTATTTCTTCTTCTATATCTACTGCCGAGATGATTTTTACGCTTGGCATCTTAGCCATAGTAGATTTTTTTTGGGTTTGAGCGGTTGAATAAAATGTTATAAATAGTAGAATTACAAGCTGAATGGCGGGATGTTTCATAGAATATTGTTTATTTGAGAAGATTAATTTGTTTGAAACAAAATTAGAATCTAAAAACTCAATAATCTTTGACAATTGTCAAAAAACAAAAAAATTAGGGATGCTTTCTTATTCGACTTAACGTTTCTTGTGTAATGCCAAGGTAAGATGCAATATGACCTAAATTAACCCTGTTAATTAGGTGTGGTCTTACTTTGATTAAGTTATCATACCGTTCTTTAGCTGTGTAAAAAAGAAGCTCTTCAATTCTATCAGCTCCTTCTGCATAAAGTTGTTCTAAAATTAGCCTCATATATTTCTCATATTGAGGATGTTTCACTAATAGAGATTGGAGTGACTCATAAGAGATTGCATGAATTTCACTAGCTTCTAATACTTCAACATTATACCGGCTTTTTTTTAAACTTATTACGCTATCAATAGCAGTTATAAGCTCTCCTTCAGAAGCAATGTGGACAGTAATGTCTTTCCCTTCTTTATAAAAAAAAGTCCTAACTATTCCTTTTTGTACTAGGTAGATATGTTTACATACGGTTCCTTGTTTATGCAACAAATGGTTTTTAGGAAATTTTTGTGTTTCTAATAAACTAAAAATTTCAGAAGCTAAGTCTAATGGTACAATTTCGCTTAAATTATTGAAATTCATTTGTGTTGATGTTTGGTAATTTTAATAATTAAACTAGTATTTAGCTTGCGTACAATGGTTCGGCTAAGCGTAGTGCAGAGGCAAGGAATCTGTAAAGATTCCGTCTTGGTACTAAGCCAGAGCTTTTTGTTTGTATTTTATTTTTTTGTTATTTAAAGCTACCCCGATGCTTCAAGGCATAAGATTTATGTGACATTATAAATATACGCAGACCATTCGTTATAGCCCAAAAACCCGTATTACGTTTAGCATCTATGAAAAAGCAGTTTTTATTCCGTCCATAAGTTTCCAATTGAATATGTTTTTGCTTTTCCACTTATAATTACTCTATCTTTTTTGTTTTGGCATTGTAATTTTCCAATTCTATCAGAAATTTGTATTGCATTTAATTCATTTTTTTCAAGCCTTGATGACCAAAAAGGAATTAATGAACAATGTGCTGAACCAGTAACAGGGTCTTCTAATATCGACGCTTGCGGTGTAAAAAATCTAGACACAAAATCATGATTTTCTCCTTTTGCTGTAACGATTACTCCGCCAGGATCAAGATTTATTTTGTCAAATGTTCGCTTATCAACTTCGATGTTTTCAATTTCTTGTTCTGTATTATAGACCAATAAATAATCTCTTGATTTATAAACTTCTTTCGGTTGTATATTCAGAGATTTTTTAATTATTTCAGGTAGCTCTGAAGCAATAGGCATTCTTGATGGAAAATCTAAATAGTATAAATCATTTTCTATTAAAACAGTCAAATCGCCACTTAATGTTTCAAATATTATTTTGTCATTAGGATAGTTTAAAATTGAATTCAAACAATGGGCTGTTGCAAGAGTTGCATGGCCACACAAGTCCATTTCAATTTCTGGCGTAAACCAACGTAAATGTATTTTGTTACCTTTATCTACAAAAAAAGCAGTTTCAGCAACTGCATTTTCTTTTGTGATTTTCAACAATATATCATCAGGCAGCCAGTCTGTTAAAGGAACAACGCAAGCAGGATTTCCACCAAATATTTTATCTGTAAATGCATCTATTTGATATAGTTCAAGTTTCATTTATGCTCATTTTTTTAATTGCTGCAAACGGTCAGGTGTAAGAATAGTAGCGGATTAAATACAACTACTTTCGAAAAGCAATATATTAAATTAAACACAATAGCGGTTTGAGTGCAAACTCGAACCGCTATTGCTTTTATATCTTGTTGTGCGTTTGCCTATTTTCTTGAGTGAAGACCAATTGTATTTCCTTCAGTATCTAGGAATATTGAGATAAATCCAAATTCTCCTATTGGTGTTTTTGATTTTAAAAGTTTTCCTCCTGCACTTTCAATTCTTATTTCTTCGGTAGTACAATCATTAGATGCAAAATAAACAACTGTATTGTTTTTATTGGCAACATAGTTTTCTTTCTCGACCAGAGTCCCTGTTGCATTTGCGCCATTATTTTCGAACGGAAATGTAGATTGTTTTCCCCATTCAATAGGTAAGTCAGTTAACTTTATTGCAAAAACAGTTTCATAAAATTTCTTAGCTCTATCTAGGTTTGCTACATTAATATCAAACCAACAAACAGGATTTAAAGTATTCATTTTTATCATTTTTTAAGTTCTCTACAAAGTTGAGAATGGTTTGAGACTTAAAATTGTAAAAATGGGACAACACTATTTTTTCGAATCAAAAATTAACGACATTTTTAAATCCTCTCGGTAGAATTCTTTGGGTGTAATTCCTGTAAATTCTTTAAAATCTTTAATGAAATGTGATTGGTCAAAGTACTCATTTTCGTAAGTCAAATCAGTTAAATTTGTCTTTTCATTATGTAAAAGCGATTTTATTGTCGCTTGTAGTCGAACAATTTTTGAAAGTTGTTTTGGACTTAATCCTACATTTGACGAAAATTTTCGAGCTAATATTCTCCGACTTAAACTGACTTGGTTTGATAATTCATTAACTGAAAGTTGTCCTTTGTACTTCGTAATTGTTTCAATTGTAGAGTTTACAATTCGGTCTTTTACTTCTTTACTTTTTAATAACTTCAGCAGAAATGTTTCAGCTATTTTTATTCGCTGACTAGTGTTTTTAGCATCTAAAATTTCTTGTTCTAATTTTTTTCCTTTTTCACCAAATAACTCCTTTAAAGAAATAGGTTTGTTTTCCATTTCTTTTATAGGAATGTCGGTAAAAGGTGAAAATCCATTTGGATTAAATCGAATTACAAAAGTTCCTGTTTCACCTTCAGGTTCAACAATATAAGGTTTAGTAAGTTGACCTATTAAAAAACATCTTGGTTGCAGAAAACTTTTCCCACTTTTAGGGTGATGCCAATACAAGTCGCCATAATGAAAAATTAATTTCATCGTTCCGTCTGGAACAATAGTGTTCCTAGCAGGTGTATTTTTCAGAGAACTTTCCAATGTCCAATAGCATTTCACAAAGTCTGCTAATTCACTATTTGGCTCAAATATTTTTGGATTCACTCGGTTTCTTTTTTCAGGTGACGTACAACGCCTCGTGTAAGAAACGTAAGATAGTTGATAAGCGATACGTTTCGGATTGATACTTAACCAAATATAATATTTTGCTTTTATCTTTTTGTTTTAAGCGCCAAATTTTATACTTCGCGACTTTGTAAAGAAATTCGGAATTTCAAATTAAACCTAAACCACCCTATGTTTTTTATATAGTGTTATATACCGTTTTCTTTCCCCCAATCAGTTTTCAGATATTTCAAAGCATCTTCCAAAGCTTTCCTTGAAGGTTTAGGATTAAAATCTAATTCTTCTCTTGATTTACTAATATCATAATCTTGTTTTAAGCCATAAAACATATCCAAGTAATGTCTCTGTAATAAAGGTTCTTTACCCGTTAGTTTACTGCTAAATTCCATTAAACCAGCTACAGAGTACAATAAACATTTTGGTACTTTTTTAGGTGTTTTTAATTTTAGTTCAGGATATAATTCTGATGCTATTTTTACAGTTTCTTGTAATGTTGTATGGTGCTCATTAGATAAAATATATCTTTCTTGATTTCTGCCTTTTTTCATTGCATTAAACATACCAAAAGCTACATCTTTTACATCAACCCAATTTAAAGTTACGTTTGTGTCTACAGGTATTTCTCCATTTAGAACTTGAAATACTAGGTTGTTAGAATAACTTAATTTAAAAGCTTTAGAACCAATCATAGCAGATGGTAAAACAAGAACAGTTCTAATGTTATATTTTTTCCCTAATTCCAAAGCTAGTTTATCGGAATCATTTTTAGAGTTGTAATACCAATTTCTGCGATCTCTGTTATAGCCGTTATCCACATTAGCAGGTAATTTTGTGAAATCCAAACTAGCTACTGAACTAACATAAACGATATTTTTGACACCACATTCTTTAGCAATATCAAACACATTTTGAGTTCCTTGCATATTGTTATCATAAATTTCAGTTTTAGGCTTTTTAGCCCACATACTAAAATTAGCAGCTACTGCATATAAGTTTGTAACTCCTTCAAATGCTTTTTTTAGAGATTCTCTATCAGTAATATCAGCTTGTACAACTTCACAGTTTAATTTTTTAAATGGTTTCGTATTATTAGTGTTCCTTACAGTTGTTCTTACTTTTTGGTTATCGGAAAGTAAAAGTCTAATTAGGTTGTTTCCTAAATGTCCATTTCCACCAGTTACTAATGAAATTTCGTTGCTCATAATTTTAAGATTTTATTTGAGCAAATTTCTATTCCTTTTAGAAGATTAGAAATAACATTTGTTAGAAAGCAATTTGTTTTCGAATACGACTCAAAGATTGTGGTTCCATTCCTAAAAATGAGGCGATATTGTCAATAGATACATTCAAGGCTAATTTTGGATATTGATTTACGAATTTTATATAACGCTCTTTTGCTGTTAAAATTTGAAAATCTTTAACACGTTCTAGTTTGCAATTCAAATGTTCATTGGTTACTTCTTTGACAAATATTGCCCAGAACTTCGTTTCTTTTTGTAAAATATCAAAATCAGGTTTTGATATTTTTACGAGACCACAATCTGTGATAGTTTCATAATAATCTATGGACGGGGTTTCTGTCATAAAGCTATCTAAAGATGTGAAAAAATCTTGTTCAGACACAAGATGCTGTACCACAATCTTTCCGTCAACATTTTGATATCCTTTTACAATTCCAGTATTTAAAAAATAAATATATCGCTCAACTTTTCCAGCTTCTAAAAGATTAGTTTGAGCTGGAACTTGTTCTGAAACGAAATGACTTTTGATTAATTCAATTTCGTTTTGTGTTAAAATAATTTTTGATTGTATGTAACTAATTAGATTTTCCATTGTTGTGTTGTAATGGTATGTAACGCGTTTGTGTATGAAAAGTAGCGTGCAAAAAGACACTAACTTTTCGGATTAATACAGAGCCATCCCGACGCTTCGGGATAAAATTTGGCGGTCTTTCTAAATATACACAAACCTTTCGGTTAAACACTTATTAGCTATGTTTTATAAACGTTGTTGGTAACTGGCTTTTACGTTGTTGTTGGTTCGAGTTTCTTTTTTGATCCAAAATATATTCCCAGTAATACTAAACCTATGCCAATTATATGATACCATTCAATGTTCTCGTTCAAGAATAAAAATGATAAAATCACAGCACTAACAGGCATAATTCCAGTAAATAGACCAGCTTCACTTGCAGTTACTTTAGAAACACCGTCGAACCAAAGAATAAATGCAATTACAGAGCCAAATATGCCATAGTATAGAATTGGAAAAAAGTCACTAAATGAATAATTTCTTAATGCTGAATATTCTATGTCTAAAAAAGCAAATGGAACGGATAGAAGTAGTCCAATCCATATAATATGAAACGAGCCGTGTATGGCAGGAATATTAGGCGTTTTTTTTCTAAAGATTGTAAATAGAGCCTCGCAAACCACGGCAAATATGATAATCAGATTACCTAAAATTTTGTCGTTTACACCTTCAAAAGAACTGTGAACCTCTGTAAATATGTTTATTATAGATACGCCCAAAATAGCAAAAACAATTCCAAGCCACATATTTCGTGAAATCCTTTCTTTTAACAAAAACATAGCTATTAAGGCGATAATCGCAGGTGTTGTGCTTGTAATAATTCCCGCATCAACTGGCGAGGTCATTTTCAATCCATAAAAACTCAATACTCTAAACAAAACAACTCCCGTTAAAGATTGTAATACGAGATATTTCCAATCTCTTTTTGTAGGTATTGTTTTATTTTTTTTATTATGAATTAGATAAAATGGAGTTATTCCGATTAATGCTACGACTAATGTTAAAGATGTACCGAAAAACGTTGGAAATGTATCGGCAATTAATTTACTGACAACAATTGTACTTCCCACGATTGCCATAGCGAAAAATAATTGTAGGTACGCTATTTTATTGTTCTTTCCGTTCATTTATTTTTTTTGATGATTGTTAGGTTGAATTTTTATATAATTTCGTTTTTTTTTCAGCTTGTTGTAAAACGTTTTTAAATCACCAACCAAAGGCTGTAATTTGATTTTGTTCATTGAATTTTAGGTCAAAGCAAGGAGTTAATTCTTCTATTACTCCTTGCTTTGATTCTAATAATATGTCATAAGTATCGTCTTCGTATTCTAATGTATGTACCAACTTATAATCTTTAAATTCTTCTTGCATTGCAAGGAAATACTCTTTAAAACGTTTATGTTTAGCTGTATTGGGAATATGGGTTTTAATAAAATTTTCTATTGTTTGTTCAGTTTTGGTTTTTAATAAGATGGATACAAATTCGTTGACAACCTCCATATTTTCATTAGGTTCCTCACCTGAAAAATATTTAGTACTATTCATTTTTGGAACCATAGGGGTGTAATTCTTATCAAAAATTAATTTTTCCAATTCTTCAGCATTGTTTTTTGTATCATATCTAACTTGATTGGTCATGTAAATAATAACGGTGTGTTTTTCCTCTGGCAGTCTGATAAACTTAGCGTAAAAAACACCGTTAGAGCCATTATGTTCTATCTTTTTAGTATTTCTGTCACTTTTAGAAATTACCCATCCATACCCATAGTGAAATTTTCCATTTTCGCTTACTGAAACCTGTGGATGGACTAGTTGTTCAAATGATTTTTCGTCAATGATTATATTCTTTTTTAAGGCGATGTACCATTTATATAAATCGGATGGTGTAGATAAAATTCCACCATTACCTTTAAGGTGATATGATACTTGGTTAGATGTTGATTTCCACTTTTCTAAATGTGTAGCTCTGTTTTCTTGACATTTATAAGCGTGCGCCATTTTGGTTTCGTCCCACTTAGGTAGTAGATAACCTGTATTTTTCATTTTAGCTTTACTGAAAAGTTCTTGCTGTAAATATTCTTCATAATCTAATTGTGTTATTTCTTCAATAATGATGGCTAAAATGGAATATCCGATATTAGAATATCTATGCATGCTTCCTGGAGGGAAATTTAGCGATGAATGGAAAATTTGATTTAAAAAATCTTCTTTTTCAATTGGGGTAAAATCACCTGCATTATTGAGATTTCCTCTTATTCCCGAAGTATGAGTTAGCAATTGATGAATAGTTATGTCTTTTTTGTCTATAGGTACGTTCACTAAAAATTTTGAAATAGAATCTTGTACGGAAAGTTTACCTTCTTCCTGTAGCTTAAGAATAGCAGTAGCTGTAAATTGTTTTGTAATTGAGCCCGTTGTAAAAATAGTTTCCTCAGTAATTTGAAAATTTTCATTTCGGTTGCTAACCCCAAACCCTCCAGAAAAGAGTACTTTTCCTTCTTGTGCCACTAGTATGCTTCCTGAACCCCCATTTTTATTACACTCTTCAATATACGATTCAATTCTGTTTTTTAGAATGTTTTCAGTTTTACTTAACTTGTTTGATTCTTTACAAGAATTAAAGGTTATAATAACTCCAATTATTAGAATTAATAGTTTTTTCATTTTGAAATTTTTGATTGAATAAAGCTATAAGACTAAAACTGCTGTTATATGTTACAATATATGTCAAATGTTTTACAACGGTTCGGCTAAGCGTAGTGCGGAGGCAAGCAAACTTTTCGTTGCCGTCTGCGCACGAAGCTAAAGCTTATTGTTAAGTTTTATTTTTTTGTCCAAAGCTACCCCGACGCTTTGGGCATAAGATTTTGCGGACTTCATAAAAATGCACAAACCTTTTGATTAAGCCCAAAGCCCGTATTGTTTATAGGTTTTGTTGTAGAACGTTTTTGTTTTTCAATTCGAATAAATCTCCCAGTCACTGTCGATATTCCCATGCCTTGATGATAATTAAAAATAATAGTATCCTTTTGGAATTTCGTCATTTCATAATAAGGATATTCTGAAGGCGAAATACTAATAATCTCCGTTAGTATTTCATGATCAGTTGAAATTAGTTCCAACTGAAACACGTTTTTTGATTTCCAATCTATTTTATACTTTTTCTTTACGCCGGACTCCATTTCGACAAACAAACTGTCTTGCACTTCAATTTCATAACTTGAGACAACAGAAAACTCTCCAGTAAATTCTACCTTGTATTTCCCATTTTGTAGAATTTCCATTTTATCCTGACATTGTATCAGAATCAGAAATAAGAATGATATATAAAGAATATTTTTCAAATTTTTTACTAACGGTTCGAATATGCGTAGTGCGGGATTTTGAAGCACCTCACTATCAAACCGCTACAATGTTTATTAAATGCTGTAAACCTAAAATTTAGAAAATCGCCCCGCATTACGTATATTTATTGTTGTATGCAGGGCTTAGTTTATTATTGTTTAAACTACAGTCTTTTTGCAATTACCTTTGCACCATAAATTGAATGGTGTCCATACATAATGCGTTATTCAACTGTGCTTAGCATTAACGATTCTACACCATCCTTCAGACCACAACTCACATCATTTATTGCTTCCTTTGGCTGAATTTTAGCGATGCCCATTCTATCAAAAAGGGTAATCCCACCACTTTCATTCACCGTAACGATCACTTCCTCATGAATCGAAATATCTAAGGCTGTTAGATTTGTTCCACCAAGATTGGTCCAATGCGTTCCGTCGAATCGTTCGAGCTGTCCGTTGCAAATAGCTGCTACACAACCAACCCAACCACCACCACAAGCTATGTCATCAGCTCTTTTATCAATTGCTTTCCACACCCCATCATTGTAATAATTAACTATTCCTTCTTCATCAATAACCCAAACTGTACCCGTTTGGGTGATATCGCAATGTTTTGCTTTAATGCCTGGTAGCTTCAACCACTCTTTTTCATCCTTACTGTTATGTGTTATTCTGTCTTTACCTTCAGGGAAATCAACCCATTCCAAGTAGTGAAAAGTGTGCAAATAGACTTTTCCAACCATATCTACATATGTTATACCACTAGAATTAACGCCGATATCTTTTGCTTTTATTCCAAGTGTGATTTCTTTGTTATCTTTTATTTCAACTAATTCATTATCAGAACGAATTGCCCAAGTACGCTTTTTATAGTCAGTACCTATGTGCTTATAATTACCTACTATTGTTGACTTATCCTGTTTCTCATACCATTCCGTTAAGGCTTCTGTTCTGTCAAATAGCTTTTGAATAGCCTGGTCATCAAAGTTTTCAAGACCATCGCCTTGTATTTTAAATACAAGGGCGTGTTTAAACTCTATTCCTTCAGGTACTTCAATTTCTAAACCTGCTGTAGTGGAAGACCATTTTAAATCTATTTCTTCGTGACCCAAGGCTTTCACTGCATTGATATTTAGGCTTTTTCCTTTTTCTGGAACAAAATATGGCACAAAGACTCTGGTTTCCTTTGCTTCATCAAAAACACTTAGATAAACGGTATTTTCACCCTTGGTAACAAGGCGATAATTTTCTATACCACTTGTTAGCCAAGGCTTAGTGTCATATATCGACTCGCCGTTTATCTTCATCCAGTCACCAATTTCTTTTAATAAATCGAGCGCTTTACTGTCCAATTTACCATTACCCATTGGACTTACATTTAATAACATGTTTCCATTCTTGGAAACAATGTCTATCAGCTCTTGAATAATCTCTGAGGCAGAACGGTATTCGCCATTTTCTACATAAGTCCAGTCGCCTATTGAAGTATCCGTCTGCCAAGGCATTTTGCGAATCTGAGGTAAACGTGCACGCTCTAAGTTCAAGGTAGCAATCCCATCATAATAGTAACCCCATTCGCCAAGAGGTGCCTTTTTATACCAATCTTTTATTGCCATAACCGCTTCGTTTTTACCACCATTGCGTTTAATGCTTTGGTTGTATAAATACGAAATCATCTCAAGCCCTGTTTGACCTTTGTCATCGCCAGGGAACGGTACGCCGCCATCTACATAAAAGAAGTCCGGGTCATATTTGTCAAACAAATCTTTACAACGTGCTAACCAATTCTCTCGCCAAAACGCAGGTGCATTTGAAGGTTGAGTAGGTTTCTTATCACCATTAGGGTCTGGGGGTAGGTAAAGTTCTTGATACTTTTTGTCGTTTCCATCGTAAGGAATACCTGCATATTTACCTATTTTGTCTGCACCCTTATTAGTCTGAAACCAACACGAAGCTCGTTCAACATGACTTGTTACTCCCCATCTTATGCCTTGGTCTTCGTACTTATGCACAGCATCATAAAACTCACCAATAACATCGCGTTTAGGGCCATAATTTACAGAGTTCCAACTATGATATTTCGAATCCCACAGGTCGTAGTTGTCGTGATGATTAGCCATAGCTACAATATATTTTGCGCCTACATCCACAAATAAGTCCACAAGATACTGAGCATCAAATTCTTTTCCTTCCCAGTCTTGAATTACATCCTTGTAGCCAAAATCTGATGGATGCCCGTAGGTTTTTAAGTGATGTTTGTAATGGGGATGACCTTCAATGTACATATTGCGGGCATACCAGTCGCCCACAGCTGTGTGTGCATAGGCATTCCAACACACCCATATTCCAAACTTGGCTTTGCCAAACCATTCTGGGGTTTCATACTGTTGCAGCGATTCTATGGTGGGTTCAAAGTGCTTCTCTGAACTAGCACACCCCAAAAGAATTATTCCTATTGAGATGAAATATATTAGTTTTATTTTCATTAGTTATCTTTTTTTTTTTGATTTTCGAAACTCCTTATATCAATACCTTTTTTAATCTGTATAATATTTCAATTTTGTCAACTCTGCTATATAATTAAAAACGGAGTCTTTGCCTTGCATACAACGATTTAGCTATGAACAGTACGGGAGCAAACTAGCGTTTGCTTTGCGCCACGTACATAGCGAAATCTTTTTGTTTTCTTTTTTTCTTTGTCCCACTAAAAAGCAAAATCCAAAAGATTTTGCGGACATAATAAAAATACACAAACCCAGCGATTAATCCCGAAGCCCGTATTGTTTATAGGTTTTGTTGTAGCACGTTTTTTTTATACAATCTCAATTAGGTTTCTAAAGCTATCTATTACATAGTTAGGCTTTTGTTTTTCTAATTTTTCCCTTGTGTTGTTGCCATAAGTTACTCCGCACGTATCGACATAAGCCCTTTGTCCCATTTCAATGTCAAAAATTGTATCCCCAACAACTAAGCATTCATTCAATTGATGGTTGTATTTATCGATTATGAGATTTACGATGTCAGGTGATGGTTTTTTATTTTTTGCATCCTCTTCTCCACCTACAAATGAAAAAATATCATAGATGTTTTGCTTTTTGAGAATCTTAATTAATGCAGCTTTTCCTTTACTTGATGCAACAGTTAAATTTATTCCTTTAGAATGAAAATCCAACAAGGTTTCTTTTACACCATCAAAAAGAGAAATTGTGTCGATTACAATTTCATTATAATGTTCACGATAAATCAAAGTCGCCTCCTCAATCAATTTTTCGTCAAGTAAAAAGGCTTTTTCGAAGGTAGTTTTCAGAGGTAACCCTATCAAACTTTCTATTAGATTTTCATCAACGTTTTGGAGATTAAAACTATGAGCAACAAATTTCATAGTTCGTATAATGCTTTCTTTTGTGTCGGCTAATGTGCCATCAAAATCTAGAATAAGAGTTTTATATTTCATTCTGGTTTACATTCTTTTCAAATGTGCTACAACGGTCTTGTGTATGAAACGTAGCGAGTAAAAAAACGCTAACTTTTCGAATTAACACAAAGCCGAATTTTTATGTTTTGTTTTTAATTTTCCTATTCTAAAAGCCAAATTTAAAAATTTGGCGGTCTTTGTAAATAAGCATAAACCTTTTGGTTTAGCACTTATTAGCTATGTTTTATACACGTTGTTGCCACACGTTTTTTATTCCCAGAATTCATATTTAAAATATCTTGACACATATCCACGAATACCATTCAAAAGTCCATTTTTGTAATATTTATAAGTCAATTCGTATTCGTTTATTCGGTCGTTCATAAATATTGAATTGATGTCAGATTTTATAAGCTGACCTTTGTTGTTGAAAAAGTTCGTGATGGTCTTGTCGTCTTTAAATTTTTCCAAATCCGAGTAGTCCTTGTAGGCTGTTGTGTTCGGAATTCCGTTTGTAGTATCCACAACTTTTTTGAGTTTTGGTTCGAAATAATATCCGTAAAACCGTTTGACATAAAAGTCTTTTTCGTGTTCTTTGGTTTTTTGATAAATAACAATTGAATCGTTTCTCCTTGTTGTTTTCGATTCGTAAGGTTGATAACTATAGCTTGTCTCGTAAACAAAACTTCCTAAATTCTTTCGAGACGAAATTAGTTTTCCATTAGTCTCATATTTAAAAGTGGTTGAATCCTGTCCAACTGAATCTATTATTTTAATCATTTGATTTTTATTGTTGTATCGAAATAGTTTGATTTTTTCAATCCGTTTTCTTTTTCGTGTTTTACGATTGTAAGAAGCACTATATTTTGTCGAGCGTATTCTTTTTCCAGTTCGGTCAAATTCTATGATTTCGGACAAGTCTTTCGGAGAATTCATATAAACAAATTTTTTCTTTACTTGTCGGTTTGCATAAATACTGTCAGGTTGCCATTTATTTTCAATTTGTCCAAAACTGCATATTGGAATAGAAATAAATAATAAAAAAAGAAGTCTGTTCATTCTATTCAGTTCGGTTTTTCTCAAATGTGTGGCAACAATTGTATATAATCAACTAGTTGATCATATATCTATTATAGTCTAAATATAGAAATATTACTGCAAATGCCCGTAATTGCTACCCTTTAAAAAGTATTAATCGTATGCTATGCGTATATTATACGTTTGTAAACGGTTGTATGCTCACCTTTTTTTCTCGCTAAAACTATCGATTAATTACGCACAAAATCGGTAAGCTGTTTAGGGTGCTTAAAACAGTTGTCGAACTTTTTTTACACTTCATCTGCAATTTATTCAATAAACGAAAATATGCTTGTTTTCAGCGACTTAAGTGCTTTTGAACAAGCATTGTAAGGTTACTTTATAGTATAACAACCCCAAGTTATGAAAGCTATATTAACCTTATTTTTAGTTCTTTTTTTAGGCTTTAGCGCACTTGCTCAAAACCAAAAAACTTATGATAAAGTGGATACATTTAAAATGGATATTGTTCTGGGCACTAGCAATAGTAGTGCTGATACTAATTTTCAAAGTACGCGTACTGTTGAGAAAAAAGTAGCACGTTTATACAAGTTTAAAAATACAAGAATTAAAAAAGCCCTAGCTTTTACCACAAAAAGAAACAAAGCCAAAATGGCATAAATTATCGCTTATGATACTATACATTTTATTACCGATTGCCGTTATTAGTACTGCTATTTTTTTATCACTGATAAAAAAGCCAACATTGAAACCTATAAAGGTTCGTGTAAAAAAATAAATCTATAAACCAACTCAACTATACAAAAAACACTTTCCAATGGGAAAGTGTTTTTTATTTTAAATTAAACCAATATGGCTATATGGCAGAAAACTCTTTGTCAATTTCTTGAAACCTAATCACATAATTAGTTCCCTTTTTAGAATTATCTCGTGTAACCGATCCTCGTAATTGTCGCGTAAGGTTGTGTATGAGTTTTAGTCCTAATGATTTTGTGTTTTTAAAATCTACAGTTTCTGGAAAGCCAATACCATTATCTCCAATATTTAAAACGTAGTCTTTATTAGGGTCTTTTTTTAAGGCAATATGTATTTCTCCTTGGTCTTCATCACAAAAACCATACTTTAAGGAGTTGGTAATGGTTTCGTTTATTAACAATCCTAACGGAATAGCAGTATCAATACCTAACTTAATATTAGGAATATCTATATCCAACTTAATTTTGTTTTCTATGCCTTTTATAGATTTAATTAAAAACTCACTGAGTTCTTGAACATATGATTTGTATTCAATTTTAGAAATGTCACTTCGCATATAAAGCATTTCATGAACCATAGACATAGATATTACTCTGTTCTGGGTAGCTTTAATTAATTCTTTTGTTTTTTGGTCTTCAATGGCTCTAGACTGTAAGCTTAATAAACTAGAAACCGTTTGTAAATTGTTTTTTACTCTGTGGTGAACTTCTTGTAACAACGTTTCTTTTTCATTCAACTCTTTTACCAAAGCACTTTTGGTACGGTATAGGTTATGATGGGTGCGTAATAGGTTTTTACCAAAAACATTTCCGAGAAGATAAATGGAAAACAAAACACTAAACAAGCTAAATACGTTTTGAGATTCTTGAGGTATTACATTGTAGGTAAATGTAAAATCAGGAATGCTTTGTGAGTAGATAGCTATAATGAATAAAAAAATAAGATTTAAATAAATTTGACCATACTTTCTAGTGGTAACATAGCCAGCGAACACAATAAGAGGCAGGATAAAAATAAAAGAACTATTGATGCCTCCACTGTATAAAATAATGATAAAAGCACTTATAACTGCAATTATTGAAGAGGTAGTAAATGTTAGCTCTAAATTTTTATGAGCGTTAAAAGCAAACGTATTTATGAGATTTATAACCCCGAATCCTATTAAGGTATGCGGAATTATCTCAGTTATATTGAGAAAAAAATAACAGGCGAGGCCAAAGAGAATGGCAATGCCTGACGATACGTAATTCACTTTTAAGACAAGTTTTGTTTTGTCCTTTAAGCGCTCTTGATCTATGGTTGGGTTATTTAAATTCATAACGTGGTCAGCGTATTTAACGGTGTAAAGCTACTTATGTTTTGGCATTAAAACCAAGAACTTTTTTCTAAATATCGCAACTTGTTTTCCAATTTGAAATGGAAGTTAGCTAAACTTTTTAAACCTTCACTTGTGAATTTTTAATAGGTTTTAGTGCTTTTGCAACATGTTAGAATCTTAAAGTTAGGGAAATAATTGAAGGCATAAACAAAAAAAGGCAACAGTATTGTTGCCTTTTTATTCGTTTTTTGAGCTTTATTCTTCAATTAAAACCCATTCTCCCTTGGTAATCAGAGGTTCAGCTTGCTTATACTTTACAGTTTTACTTTCACCAGACATTACATTTTTGATAGTAACTTTATCGTTTCTACCTATTTTAGGGCGTTCTCTAGTGATCGTTTCTGTAATTTGAGGTCGTTGACCCTGTGTTTGGCCCGCTGCTCTGTTTTGCGCAGCCAACTCATCGCTATTTGGAATTTCTTCTTTAGAGGTTTTTAAATTTTCTTTTGGTCTTCTTACATTTCGTGCCTCTTGAATATTGTTTGGATTTTCGGAAGGCAACTCTCCTTTAAACAAAAAGGATACGATTTCTTTATTAACATCATCAATCATATTTTTGAAGAGGTTAAAGGCTTCAAACTTATAAATTAACAATGGATCCTTTTGTTCATGTACAGCAAGTTGAACAGATTGTTTCAACTCATCCATTTTACGTAAATGTGTTTTCCAAGAATCATCAATAATGGCAAGGGAAATATTTTTTTCAAAATCGTTCACCAATTGTTTACCATTACTTTCATAGGCACCTTGCAAATCGGTCACCACATTTAAAGTTTTAATACCATCGGTAAAGGGAACCACAATACGTTCGTACGTTGACGATTTGTCTTCGTAAACTTGTTTTATTACTGGAAAAGCAGAAGCCGCATTGCGCTCCATTTTTTCTTGATACGAGTCGTATGTTATTTTATAAATCGTGCTAGCTATTTCTTGAACACTAAGTTTCTCAAAGTCTGCTTCAGCAATAGGAGAGGTGATAGAGAAGTACTTGATTAACTCAAACTCAAAGTTTTTAAAATCGTTTGCACCCTTATTGGTTTCAGCGATTACCTCACAAGTATCATAAACCATATTGGCAATATCTACTTTAAGACGTTCGCCTTGCAATGCATGTCTTCTTCTTTTGTAAACAACTTCTCTTTGCGCGTTCATTACATCGTCATACTCCAATAAACGTTTACGAACACCAAAGTTATTTTCCTCAACTTTTTTCTGCGCACGTTCAATAGATTTTGTCATCATGCTATGTTGGATAACTTCACCTTCTTCAAGCCCCATTTTATCCATCATTTTAGCAACTCTGTCTGAACCAAATAAACGCATTAAGTTATCTTCTAAAGAAACATAGAATTGAGAGCTTCCTGGATCTCCTTGACGACCAGAACGACCTCTTAACTGACGGTCTACACGTCTAGAATCATGACGCTCAGTACCAACAATTGCTAAACCTCCAGCGGCTTTAACTTCATCTGACAACTTAATATCGGTACCACGACCAGCCATGTTAGTTGCAATAGTTACAATACCACCTTTACCAGCTTCAGCAACTACATCTGCTTCTTTTTTATGCAGTTTAGCATTTAAGACGTTATGCGGTACTTTACGAATGTTTAACATTCGAGAAAGCAATTCTGAAATTTCTACCGAGGTTGTACCAATTAACACAGGTCTGCCAGATTGCGATAGTTTAGTAACTTCATCAATAATGGCATTGTATTTTTCTCTTTTGGTTTTGTAAATTAAATCGTTACGATCATCTCTGGCAATAGGTCTGTTGGTTGGAATTTCAACAACATCTAGTTTGTATATTTCCCAGAATTCACCAGCTTCTGTAATTGCAGTACCTGTCATACCAGACAGTTTGCTATACATTCTAAAGTAATTTTGTAATGTAACGGTTGCAAAGGTTTGGGTTAAGGCTTCAATTTTTACATTTTCCTTTGCTTCAATTGCTTGGTGCAAACCGTCGGAGTATCTACGACCGTCCATAATACGACCTGTTTGCTCATCAACAATCATTACCTTATTGTCCATTACTACATATTCTACATCTTTTTCAAAAAGTGTATATGCTTTTAGTAATTGACTCATGGTGTGAATACGTTCACTTTTTACAGCAAAGTCTTTAAACAACTCATCTTTAAGTTCGGCTTCTTGCTCTATTTCAAGATTTTGCTTTTCAATTTTTGCAATTTCACCACCAATATCCGGCATTACAAAAAAGTCTTTGTTTTGGTCTCCTGAAATATATTCTACACCCTTATCGGTAAGCTCTATCTGATTATTTTTTTCGTCAATAACAAAAAGTAAATCTTCATCTACTTTAGGCATTTCACGATTGTTGTCTTGCATGTAGAAGTTTTCCGTTTTTTGAAGCAATTGTTTAACTCCTTCTTCACTTAAAAATTTAATAAGTGCTTTGTTTTTTGGAAGACCTCTATAAACTCTTAGTAAAAGAAAACCACCTTCTTTTGTATCTCCTTCTGTAATTAGTTTTTTTGCTTCTGCTAAAACTCCAGTAAGGTGCTGACGTTGTTTTTGCACAATGTCGCCTACTTTTGGTTTAAGCTCATTAAATTCGTGACGGTCACCTTCTGGTACAGGTCCAGAGATTATTAAAGGCGTACGCGCATCATCAACAAGTACAGAATCTACCTCATCTACAATAGCGTAATTATGTGGCTTTTGAACTAAATCTTTTGGCGTATGCGCCATATTATCTCTTAGATAGTCAAAACCAAATTCGTTATTGGTTCCGTATGTAATGTCAGCATTATATGCAGCTCTACGTCCTTCGGAGTTTGGTTTGTGGTAATCTATACAATCCACAGAAAGTCCATGAAACTCAAAAAGAGGTGCCATCCAAGCGCTATCACGTTTTGCCAGATAATCGTTTACCGTTACCAAGTGAACACCATTACCAGTTAAAGCGTTTAGGTATACTGGTAGAGTTGCCACAAGCGTTTTACCTTCACCCGTTTGCATTTCAGCAATTTTACCTTGGTGAAGTGAAATACCACCAATAAGCTGAACATCATAATGAATCATGTCCCAGGTTACTTCTTTACCAGCTGCATCCCAAGAGTTTTTCCAAGTAGCACTATCACCATCAAGCGTAACATAATCTTTACTACCCGATATTTCACGGTCAAAAGGAGTAGCGGTTACCGTAAGTGTAGTGTTATTTGTGAAACGTTTTGCTGTTTCTTTAACTACAGCAAATGCTTCAGGAAGTATTTCGTTTAAAGTATCTTCTGATATTTTGTAGGCTTCTTCTTTAAGTTTATCTATTTCGGCATAGATATCCTCGTTTTTATCAATATCGGTAGATTCATTTACTTCTTTAGTAAGTACCTCAATTTTATCGGTAATTTCTTTACAGTTATCACTGATTAACTGCTTAAATTGATTTGTTTTGTTTCGAAGTTCATCATGCCCCAGACCTTCTAATTGACTTTCAAAAGATTTTATTTTGTCTACTAAGGGCTGAAGTTCCTTTACATCTTTCTTGGATTTATCTCCAACAAAAGCCTTTAGTATTGAATTTATAAAACTCATAATCTATAATATATTTATTTGATTTTTTAAATGGTTTTGTGCTTTAAAAAATCAATGTTTAGGTATGCATTTTTATGCTTTACCAAATATCAAAAGGTATTCCATAACTCAAAATAGCCAAAAATACCTGTTAGCCTGCCAAAATTACATAAAAAAAAAGCCTCCAAGGAGACTTTTTTATAGCAAATGTGATAATATTATTAATATTCGTCCTCGTTCCAGAGGTAATCTTCTTCAGTGGGATAATCTGGCCAAATTTCTTCAATAGACTCGTATATTTCCCCACCTTCTTCTTCCATTGATTGTAAATTCTCTACAACTTCAAGCGGAGCTCCTGTTCGTATTGAGTAATCAATTAATTCATCTTTGGTGGCCGGCCATGGTGCATCACTTAAATAAGAAGCCAATTCTAATGTCCAGTACATGTTTATAATTAATTTTAATTTTTTGCAAAAATAATTTTTTAAAGCAAACTGCCAAGTTTTTTCAGTCGTTATTGCGTAAAAAACTTAACAATTATGCATTTAATAAATTGATAACGAATAAAAAACGAATTTATTAGCCTTTTTTCTCAGGTATCCACTTTGTTTCTTTCGCGTTTAAATCTTTAGACAATTTTCGTGCCAATACAAAAATGTAATCCGAAAGCCTATTAATGTATGCGATAACATTATTCTCAAAGGGTTCTACTTCGTTTAATGCGGTAGCAAGCCTTTCTGCTCTACGACAAACTGTACGAGCAATATGACAGTATGACACCGTGGTGTGTCCGTGAGGTAAAATAAAATGTGTCATTGGTGGGAGAGAGGCTTCCATGGTATCCATTTCGTTTTCTAAAAAGGATAAATCTTCAGAAGATATTTTTTCGATATTTAACCGACTTTTGCCATTTTTTAAAATTTCTTTTTCGGGGTCTGTTGCCAGAATCGCTCCAACGGTAAAAAGTTTGGCTTGTATTTTATGTAAAACAGTACTGTAATGCTGGTTTATCTCTTGGTCACTAATTAACCCCAACCAAGAGTTTAGTTCATCTATAGTGCCATAACTATCAATTCTAATATGATGTTTAGGTACACGAGTGCCTCCAAAAAGAGCCGTTGTGCCTTTATCTCCTGTTTTGGTATATATTTTCATAGCTATAGATAAACCGTGTTAATGGTATATTTAGGTTAATCTTTTTTTGTTTTAGATTGATAGTTGTCCATAAATCGCTTAGATTTTCTTTTTTTAGATTGCCTTCTATTATTCATCGAAATAAAAAGATAAATTACAACCAATACTCCTAAAACTATATAAATGGTGTTGTTCATCTGAAGTATATTTAAGTGGGTTAATGTAACTTCAAAAATACAAAATTTGAATGGGTTCTTTTTTTTTAAGAACGAATTACAAAATGTTGTTTCTCTTGTTCTTTTCTAAAAAATAGGACTCCTTGAGAAAAAAAATCAATGGAAACTGTGACACTATCATCCATTTTTAAGGCGTTCCAACGGCTAAATTGTTGAGCACTTTTTCGGATATTATTAATAATAACTATGGTGTTTGGGTCTACGATATTAAAATTATGAGATGGGTTTTGCCAGCATATCATGTTGTAGTTTGATTTTTGGTCTGACAGGTTTTTTATGTTTTTTTGAATATTGTTTTGTAAGCTTGGGGAACATAGGTCTGTATCAATTTGAGAAGGGTTGAAATATACATAGCTTTTTAAAACAAGATTCACGAACTTATCTTTATGAAGTTTTTTTTGACCGTAAATGCATTTAGTAATGTAGTTATATACAAAAGGGGAGTGCACACCATGACGGTTAGTAGACTTAAGTAGAAATTTGATATAAGAAATTATACGGAATACCATTTTTTGCTACGCTTCAAGTAATGCGGAAAGTTCAAACCATCGTTCCGTTTTTATGTCAATATTGGCGTTAACATCTTCTAAAAGAATAGAAAGCTCTTTAATTTTTTCTACAGATAAAGAGGTGTCTAAAAATTGTTGTTGAATTTCTTCTTTTTGTTCTTCCAATTTTTGAATTTCTCGTTCTAGTTTTTTATACTCCTTTTGTTCTTCATGAGAGAGTTTATTTCCTTTGTTATTGGTCTTCCAGTCTTTTTTTACCGCAGAGGTTTGCTCTTTTTGTTCTCTTTTTTCAATAATTTGACTGTCCTCGTAAGTACGATAGTCGGAGTAGTTTCCTGGGAAATTTTCAATCTCCGCATTTCCTCTAAAAACAAAAAGGTGATCAACAATTTTATCCATAAAATAGCGATCGTGCGAAACCACTATTAAGCAACCAGGAAAATCTAATAAAAAGCTTTCCAAAACATTTAACGTGACAATGTCTAAATCGTTAGTGGGTTCATCTAAAATTAAAAAATTAGGGTTTTGAATTAAAACGGTACATAAATACAATCTTTTGCGTTCTCCTCCACTTAATTTTTCAACAAAATCGTATTGTTTTTTACGGTCAAACAAAAAGCGTTCTAGTAATTGTTGCGCCGAGATTTGTCTACCCTTTGTTAAGGGAATGTAGTCACCAAAATCGCGAATAACATCAATAACCTTTTGTCCTTGTTTAATTTCTATTCCTTTTTGCGTGTAGTACCCAAATTTAATGGTGTCACCAATAACAACTTTTCCACTATCTGCCTTTGCTTTTCCTGTTAGGATATTTAAAAAAGTAGACTTTCCTGTACCATTTTTTCCAATAATACCAACCCGTTCTCCTTTAGTAAAGCTATAGTCAAACTGATTTAAAATGGGTTTGTCTGGAAAAGATTTTGAAAGTTTATGAAGTTCAAGAATTTTATTTCCCATACGGGTCATATTAATTTCTAACTGAACTTCATGTTCTTTTCTTCGCTTGTGTGCTTTTTCCTTTATTTCGAAAAAATCATCGATTCTAGATTTAGATTTTGTGGTACGCGCTTTGGGTTGTCTGCGCATCCAATCTAATTCCTTTTTGAATAAAAGTTTTGTTTTATGTTGTTCTACTGCTTCCTGTTCTTGGCGGGCTTCTTTTTTTTCTAAGTAATAAGAGTAATTGCCTTTGTAAGAATACAAATTACCGTTATCTAATTCTATAATTTCGTTACAAACACGTTCTAAAAAATAACGATCGTGGGTAACCATAAATAGTGTCATGTTTTCTTTAGCAAAAAACTTTTCTAACCATTCAATCATTTCTAAATCTAAATGGTTGGTAGGCTCATCTAATACCAATAAATCGGGTTTATTGATTAGTGCATTTGCTAGCGTTAATCTCTTTTTTTGCCCACCAGAAAGTAAACCTACTTTTAGGTTTACATCATCTAGCTTTAACTTAAAAAGTATTTGTTTGTATTGCGTTTCAAAATCCCAAGCGTTAAAACGGTCCATAGCTTCAAAAGCTTTTTGATACGCTTCTTCATCCTCAGGGTTATTAAGTGCTTTTTCGTAATTTTTAATCACTTTTAAAACCTCATTATCCGAAGTGAAAATGGTTTCTTCAATGGTTAAATCACCATCAAGTTTAGGTTCTTGTTCTAAAAAAGAAACTCGAATACTTTTTCTGTAATTAACTTTGCCAGTATCCGGAGTGTCCGCACCTGATAGGATGTTTAAAATAGAAGTTTTTCCACTTCCGTTTTTAGCAATTAAGGCAATTTTTTGGTCTTTATTAATTCCAAACGAAAGGTCATTGAAAAGCACTAATTCGCCATATGACTTGCTGATGTTTTCTACGGTAAGTAAATTCAAACTGAAAAGGTTTTTTGATAATAAAAATTACTGCTTATTCTTTACAAGCACAGGTAAACGCAATAGAAAAACATATCTAATGCCTAAAGCAAGAACCACAAAGATAATCAAAGGAGAGAATATTTGAATTTTTAAAAGTGCTACAATTAGCATAAGAATAATAAGCCCTAAAGCTATATAAAGATATTTTTTAATCCAATTAGGGCGTTGATTTTTAACTATATAAAATGCAGCTAACGCGTTTAAAGGAATAGCCCAAAGCAAATTTAAATTACCAGCGGTAGCAGTATGATCTGTTAAAAACCACAAGAAGAAAATTAATAGCCCTGCTAAACCGCTTACAAAGAATAGTCCAAAATCTAACCATTTACTTTGTTTTTTGGCAGTATAATCTTTGTAAGTAACCCATAAAACAATACTAAGTAATAGTATTAGCCAAAACAAGGGCGTTATTATAAAAATACTGCTTTTGGATTCTTCTGGAACCAAAACAGGCTGATTTTCATCTATCACTAAAGGCTTTCCGTTTTTAGAGGTGTTCTGTAATTGATAATATACATAAAGTGGTAAAAATTGATGTTCCCAATGGGTAGCGTCTTTATCTATTACAGAACCAAGGGCTAGGTCTATTCCAAAAGTAGACCAAGAATTTGTTTCTAAATTTTGATGAATAAGTTCTCTAAAAGTAAAAGGTTCTTTAATATGGTTGTAGTTGTAAGTTAGTTTATCTCCCAAAACTTGTTTTAAAATTTCGGGTATTTTGGTAGCGCAATTCTCAAACAGAAAATCGTATTTGTAATCTTTATTTTCGGGTAAATGATTTTGAATTAAAAAATTAAGCAGTTGTTGCTTTTCGGTTTGCGATAGGTTTAAAACTTGTTCTTTTACCCAACGCCTTTCTATTCTATATCCTTGAACAAAGTTGCTATACCTATGCATAGCTAAAGAGTACAGTAGCTTTCCGCGTGTGAATTTGGTATAAAATCCAGGTGTATTAAAATCAAAATGACCGTAATTGTAGATAACGTCAATACCTAATGTGTTATCAAGAATACGTATTGCTGTATGTCCAAATTTAGAGTGCAATTCGTCAGCTGTTCCAATAGTTAAAATGCTAATTTTAGAGTCTGGAGAGAGTTCTACTTTTTTTTGTCCGTATGAAAGAGAACCAATTAAGAAGGAAAAAATTAAAATTAAATTTTTAAAACGCATTTTAAATAGCTTTTGCAGTTTTACAAATATCAGCATAAAAAAAATGTATTTGTACTTTAAGATGTTTACTTCTTGTTAAAGTAATCAGACAAAATATACATAGTGTCTGGGTAAATAAGAAAATTAAATTTAAAATTTGTCTTACTTTTACGCAAAGTACTTGTCATGAAAAAACACATTCCGAATCTTATAACCTTAATGAATTTGTTTTGCGGTTGTGTAGCTGTAATTTTCGCAGTTCTTAATCAATTAGAACTCACTGCTTTTTTTGTTTTTTTAGGAGTTTTGTTTGATTTTTTTGATGGGTTTGCCGCAAGAATGTTAAAGGTGCAAAGTCCACTAGGTTTACAGTTAGATTCCCTTGCCGATATGGTGACTAGTGGATTGGTTCCGGGGATTGTAATGTTTCAACTACTAGCAATGTCTATGTCAGGCGGATGGAATGTTGATTTGTCATCTGAGGCAGCAGGCGACACTTTTTGGGTGGGATTAAAGGTGGCTCCGTTACCCTTTTTAGGCTTTTTAATTACACTTGCTTCTGGTTATAGGCTGGCTAAATTTAATATTGATGCCGAACAGCAGTCTTCATTTACAGGTTTGCCAACACCTGCAAACACCTTGTTAATTTTATCGTTACCATTAATATTACTATACCATAATAACGATTTTTTGAACGGAATAATTCTTAATCAATGGTTTTTAATATCAGTTACTTTGTTGAGCGCCTTTGTATTGAATGCCAATATAAAATTATTTGCCTTAAAGTTTAAAAATTGGGGGTTTAAAGATAACGCTGTACGTTATATTTTTTTAATAGTGAGTTTGGTTTTGGTAATAACAATGAAATTTGTCGCTATTCCGGTAATTATTGTGTTTTACATTATTAGCTCTTTACTAAGTAAGCAATAATTGTTGACATGCAACCTCAAAAAAGAAAACATCCAGAGGAAAAATCATCGTTACATCCCAGAAATAAGCATCGATTAAGATATAACTTTAAGGAGTTAATTAGAGTTGATTCTGATTTGAAGGCATTTGTTAAAGCAAATAATTTTGGAGATCAATCTATAGATTTTTTCGACCCAAAAGCAGTAAAAGCCCTTAATAAAGGATTGTTAAGACTACACTATAATATAAATTATTGGGATATTCCTAATGGTTATCTATGTCCACCAATACCTGGACGAGCTGATTACATTCACAATATTGCGGATTTAGTATGTGATAATACAAAAGGTGAGATTCCGAAAAATATAAAGTGTTTGGATATTGGGGTTGGGGCTAATTGTGTTTATCCAATTATTGGTGTTGCATCATATGGATGGGCTTTTATTGGTGCTGACATTGATGAAAAAGCGGTCGCTTCTGCTTTGAAAATTGTGGAAAGTAACCCCTTTTTAGAGAATAACGTAAGAATTAAACATCAAAGCAGTTCCAGAGATTTTTTTAAAAATGTTATTGATGCAGGAGAAAAGATAGATGTATCTATTTGTAACCCTCCTTTTCACGAATCCCTTGCCGATGCTCAAAAAGGCTCAAGACGTAAATTGAAGAATTTAAAGGGAGAGAAATCTGTAACTCCAAAGTTAAATTTTGGAGGTCAAAGTAATGAGTTATGGTGCGATGGGGGAGAGGAACGGTTTGTGAAAAATATGATTTATCAAAGCAGAAATTATTCAAAACAATGTCTGTGGTTTTCCTCGTTAATCTCTAAAGAATCTAATGTTCGGAAAATGAAAAAAGTGCTACAAAAAGTGGATGTCCTTGCTGTTAAGGTAATACCAATGGGGCAAGGAAATAAAAAAAGTAGAATTTTAGCCTGGTCTTTCCTTACGGATAAGGAACAAAAAAGCTGGAAGCAAAAACGGAATAACAATTCAAAAAGTTCAAGAGTAGCCCCTTAAAGTGTTTTTAAAAATCCAACTTCTTTTTACGAAGTTCAAAGTTTTGTCCCAAATATACTTTACGTACCATTTCATCAGCTGCTAAATCTTCTGGAATACCAGATTTTAAAATGCCCCCTTCAAACATTAAGTACGAACGTTCTGTAATGGCAAGCGTTTCTTGTACATTATGGTCAGTAATTAAAATTCCAATGTTTTTGTCTTTTAACTGGGCAACAATACGCTGAATGTCTTCAACTGCAACAGGGTCTACACCTGCAAAGGGTTCATCAAGAAGAATAAATTTAGGGTCAGTTGCCAAGGCGCGAGCAATTTCAGTACGTCTACGCTCTCCTCCAGAAAGTAAATCTCCTCGGTTTTTACGAATATGCCCAAGTCCAAACTCTTCTATAAGCGATTCCATTTTCATGAGTTGTTCTTTTTTACTCAGTTTTGTAAGCTGAAGAACACTCAAAATGTTTTTTTCAATGGTAAGTTTTCTAAAAACTGAAGCTTCTTGAGCCAAGTATCCAATACCATTTTGGGCTCTCTTGTACATTGGAAAATTGGTGATTTCCATATCATCTAGGTAGATATGCCCTCCATTTGGTTTCACCAACCCCACAATCATGTAGAACGATGTAGTTTTTCCAGCACCATTTGGTCCTAATAGTCCAACAATTTCTCCTTGATTAACTTCTAAAGAAATGCCTCGTACTACTTTTCGCCCTCTATAGGCTTTCATTATGTTATCTGCTCTTAGCTTCATGTTTTCAAATCTAAACCTAATTGGTTTTTAACGAAAGTAATTATATTAATTTTAACCTTCTTGTTGTTCTAGCTCCTCCCAATACTCGTACGCTCTTCGTAAATGTGGAACCACAATTGTGCCTCCAACCAAGGTAGCAATACTTAAGGTTTCCATAACTTCTTCTTTGGAAGCACCTTCGTTGTAAGAACTCTCCAGGTGGTATTTTACGCAATCATCACATCGCAATACAGCTGAAGCAACAAGGCCTAATAATTCTTTAGTTTTTACATCTAAAGCACCTTTAGCGTAGGCATTCGTATCTAAATTAAATATGCGCTTAATAATTTTGTTATTGTCTGCTAACAATTTATCGTTCATTTTGGAACGATAAGCATTAAATTCTTCAATTTGATTTGGCATTCTTTTTCAATTTTTTAGCTTCTTTGCGTAGTACGTAGCCCGAAATGTATATACTTACCTGATAAAGGATTAAAATTGGAACCGCAACAACAATCTGACTCGCAACATCTGGTGGTGTAATTACAGCAGATAGAATTAATACTATTACGAGTGATATTTTTCGATATTTTTTTAGAATTTCAGGAGTTACTAAACCAATTTTAGTTAAAAAGAAAATAATGATTGGTAGTTCAAATATAAGTCCACAAGCTATGACCGAAGCTCGAACGGTTGAAATATAGGAAGCTAAATCAATATCATTAAAAACCTCTGCACTTACAGAATATCTGCCTAAGAAATTTAAAGAAAGCGGTGTAACAACATAGTAACCAAACAGCACCCCTAAAAAGAATAAAATTGAAGCTATAAAAATAAAGCCTTTAGAATTTCTACGTTCCTTTTCATAAAGACCTGGACTTATAAACTTCCAAATCTCATATAATATATATGGGAAACCAATAATGAAACCAGCCCAAATAGAGGTCCAAATGTGAGCGGAAAATTGGCCTGCCATTACTCTACTTTGTATTCTAAACATGGGTTCATCACTACAAAAAGCTTCACTAAAACCTAACATTTTAGAGAGTTTGCAGAAAATATCGTAGGTAGGAAAATCTGGTTTTTTAGGACCAAAAATAACAGTGTCAAAAATAAAATCGGGAATACAAAATGCAATACTTCCTATTATTACTACCGCTAAAGTAGCTCGTATTAAATGCCAGCGTAATTCTTCTAAATGGTCTAAAAAAGACATTTCATTTGGCTCAACAGTATTCTTTTTACCCATTATAATATTCCTTCATTAATTAGGTTGTGTAAATGTACAACCCCAACATATTTGTTTTCTTCAACTGCAAGTAATTGCGAAATCCCCTTAGTTTGCATCGCTTCCAAAGCTTTAATAGCTAAGACATTAGTTTCAATAGTTTGCGGATTTTTCGTCATAATATCTTTTGCAGTTAAACCATTGATATTATCATATTTGTTAAGCATTCTACGAATATCACCATCGGTAACTATACCTACGATTTTATTGTCTTTAATTACAGCAGTAACTCCAAGCATTTTTTCTGAGATTTCTACTATTACCTCTCTAACATCTGAATCTTCATTAACTTGAGGTTTTTCGTTGTTCTCTACAATATTGGAAACCCTTAAATATAATTTTTTACCTAAAGCACCACCTGGGTGATATTTTGCAAAGTCTGCACTGCTAAAACCTCTGAGCTCTAAAAGAGATATTGCTAGAGCATCTCCCATTACTAATTGTGCGGTTGTGCTTGTTGTTGGCGCTAAATTATTAGGGCAAGCTTCTTTGTTTACAAAGGTGTTAAGCACATAAGTGGCTTGCTTGCCTAAAAAAGAATCAGGATTTCCTGTAATGCCAATTAGGTTGTTTTTGCCTCTTTTGATAAGAGGAACCAAGACTTTAATTTCTGGAGTATTTCCACTTTTAGATAGACATATTACAACATCATCTTTTTGGATGGTTCCTAAGTCTCCATGAATAGCGTCTGCTGCATGCATAAAAATTGCAGGAGTACCGGTAGAATTAAGCGTAGCTACAATTTTGGTAGCTATTATTGCGCTTTTTCCAATACCTGTAACTACAACTCTACCTTCTGATTTTAGAATGCAATTAACCGCGTCACAAAAATTGTCATCTAGTAAAGAAATCAAGTTATTAATAGACTCACCTTGTAACTCAATTGTTTTTTTTGCTAATGCTAATATTGTTTTAGTGTTGCTCAATGTATTATTTGAATTATAGGTTGAAAACCTAAAAGAATGTATTATATTTAAGTTGACAAAATTACGTAATCTTAATTTTATAAGATATTTATAGGTTAAGAAATTGATTTGTTGTTTTAATAAATCAAAAAGTTAGGTTTTATGCGTATTTTTATACGTCTATTTAACCATTAACATTAAATATTATTAAAGTTTGAGTGATATTGATTTGCACGGGTCTTTGAAAAAATATTTTGGGTTTTCCCAATTCAAAGGTCTTCAAGAAGAGGTAATTGCAAACATTTTAAAAGGAAATAACACCTTTGTTATTATGCCAACGGGTGGCGGAAAGTCGCTCTGTTACCAATTACCAGCTCTAATGCAAGAAGGAACAGCAATTATTGTTTCTCCACTAATTGCCTTAATGAAGAATCAAGTTGATGCTATTAGAGGAGTGTCTTCAGAGTATGGCATTGCTCACGTTTTAAATTCGTCGTTAAACAAAACGGAGGTAAAACGTGTAAAAGAAGATATCGTTAATGGAGTTACAAAATTGTTATACGTTGCCCCAGAATCTTTAACAAAGGATGAATACGTAGATTTTTTAAAATCGGTTAAATTATCTTTTGTTGCTGTTGATGAAGCACACTGTATTTCGGAATGGGGGCATGATTTTAGACCGGAGTACCGAAATCTAAAAACTATTGTGGAGCGGTTAGGGGATAATATTCCAATGATTGGTCTTACTGCAACGGCAACTCCAAAGGTTCAAGAAGATATTATTAAAAATTTAGGTATAACTGGTGCTAAGGTGTTTAAAGCATCTTTTAATAGACCCAATTTATTTTATGAAGTACGAACAAAAACAGCAAACGTTGATGCTGATATTATTCGTTTCATAAAGCAAAACCAGAATAAATCGGGTGTTATATATTGTCTGAGTAGAAAAAAGGTTGAAGAGTTAGCTCAAGTTTTACAGGTAAACGGAATTAGTGCTGTACCCTATCACGCTGGTTTTGATGCTAAAACGCGAGCAAAATATCAAGATATGTTCTTGATGGAAGATGTTGATGTTGTGGTGGCAACTATTGCTTTTGGTATGGGAATAGATAAGCCAGACGTTCGTTTTGTGATACATTACGATATTCCTAAAAGTATAGAAAGTTATTACCAAGAGACAGGAAGAGCAGGAAGAGATGGAGGTGAAGGTCATTGTCTTGCTTTTTACTCCTATAAAGACATTGAAAAGCTTGAAAAGTTTATGTCTGGTAAGCCTGTTGCTGAACAAGAAATAGGTAATGCATTACTTCAAGAAGTGGTAGCTTATGCGGAAACATCAATGTCACGAAGAAAATTTATGCTTCATTATTTTGGAGAGAGTTTTGATGAGGTGAATGGTGAAGGGGCCGATATGGATGATAATACCCGAAACCCTAAACCTAAACAAGAGGCTAAAGACGATTTGGTGAAACTTATTACGGTGGTTAAAGGCACCGTAGAGAAGTTTAAATCAAAAGAAATTGTAAAAGCCCTAACAGGTACTACAAATGCACTAATTACCTCGCATAAAACAAACGAAAAACCATTTTTTGGTATAGGTTCCAACCAAAAAGAGGGGCATTGGATGGCTTTAATTCGACAATCTCTTGTTGCTGGATATCTTAAAAAGGAAATTGAGCAATACGGTATTTTAAAGTTGACTAAAAAAGGAGAGGCTTATTTGAAGAATCCCACATCTTTTATGATGACCAAGGATCACGAATATAGCCAAGCTCATAGTGATGCTATTGTAGGGGCAGCTAAAGCAGGAAGAGCAGCAGATGAAAAACTTTTAAAACAACTTAAAGATTTAAGAAAAAAACAAGCAGATAAATTAGAAGTGCCGCCGTTTGTAGTTTTTCAGGACCCATCTTTAGAAGATATGGCATTAAAGTATCCCATTACAATGGATGAAATGCTTAATATTCATGGAGTGGGGGAAGGTAAAGCAAAAAAATATGGAAAACCTTTTATAACGTTTATTGCCTCCTATGTTGAGGAAAATGATATTTTACGACCAGATGATTTGGTAGTAAAAAGTACTGGAGCAAACTCTGGTCTTAAGTTATATATTATTCAAAATGTAGATAGAAAATTAGCTTTAAGTGATATTGCTTCGGCAAAAGGTTTGGAAACACCAGAACTTATAAAAGCTATGGAGCAAATAGTATTTAGTGGTACTAAACTAAATATTGGCTACTGGATAGATGAGGTTTTGGATGAGGATCAGCAGGAAGAGTTACATGACTATTTCTTAGAAGCAGATACGGATAGTATTGAAGCCGCAATGGAAGAATTTGATGGTGATTACGAAGATGAGGAATTACGGTTGTATCGCCTTAAATTTATGAGTGAAGTTGCACATTAATAGTATTTACAGATAAAAAAAGGGATTTAAACAACTTGTTTAAATCCCTTTTTTTACGGTTATGTCGAATAATTTATATAATAAAATTCCCTAAAAATATATATTGTTAAGTCTATAATATTGGCTTTTATGGGTTGGCAGCTTTACTTTTAGACTTTGTACGTTTTAATTGTCGTTGAATTTTTTTAATGGCAGATTCAATCGATTTTTCAGGTTCTATAATGTTGTATTCTCCCCAAAAATCAGGGTCTGAAAAACCAATTGCTTCATCACTTAATATAATTGTAGATTTTATCCTTTCCTTAGCTTTTGGAAGGTTGTTTTCAATATTTTTTTCCCAATCAGTAACAGCCATCTCACATGTCATGCTATAAACAGAATTGAATAACCTTTTATCCCAGTTTACCTTAAAGGTTAACAAAACATTACTGTAACCATAATACCATTTTCCGCCTTTTTCTCTATAATCTACTCTATAGGCAACTTCGGTAGGCCAAACTTTAGCATTACTAGGCTTTCTTCGAACAAATAGTCTTGACGCCAATTCGCTATTGGTAATATTTAAAGAATAAATTGCACTTGTTAGTACCTTGTTTTTGGCATCTATATATAACTCTCCTTTATATAATTGATCAGCAATACCAGGGTATTGTTTAAAGTTGATAATGTAAACAGATTTGTTGTTAACAATAGTAGAGCCACTATATGTAAACATATATTTACCCAACATTTCTTCGGAAAATATAAACTCAGGGTACTTCATAACATCTATGTATAAAGCATTAAATGGACCACCCTGTAGTTTTAATGCTACAGTATCTAACTTACTGTAGTCCGTACTTTTTCTAGCTTTGTATAATTGCACGGCGTCTTTTCTATAAGAGGTATACGGTGATTTGTATATGTTAACAACTGCTTCAGAAAGGGATACGTTTTTTTTTCTTTTTTTGATAGTTTCTCTATAAAATGCAGTCATTAAGGTGGGGTCGTCAAAATAATTATCAGCACGTAGTTTTAGTGCTTGTTTAACTAAATCTTTGGCATCTTTCGGAATACTAATATTTACTTCTGATAACACTGTAACAGAGACCTCCATAAATATTTTTGAGTTTTTACCCTTGAACTCCTTTAAAGGTATTGTTCTAGGTTTGTACCCAAGGAAAGAGACATCAACAATAGCGTCAGCAATGTTTTTTGGAACTTTTAAAGCAAATTCACCTTCCGAATTGGTAACCGTACTAATATTTGTGCCTTTTACAGTAAGTGTGGCGAAAACTAAAGGTTTTTTAGAGTCCTTATCAAGAACATCTCCTTTATATTCGTTGTAAGCAATTTGTTCGTCTTGTTGAGCGTATGTAGAAACCCCAACAAATAGCAATAAAAATATAGCAAGAACCAGCGATTTTTTTTGATGGAATATAATGTTTGGTGTCATAACTTTTTGTGTTATAATTAAAATTAAATGTTGTAAAATTCTGCGTGTAACTAAGTTAGTGATTTTAAGGCAGATAATAGTTGTAATTTTCTTGTTTTTCAGAGAGGCTTAATCATGGGTTTTGGATGAATCATATACCAAACGCTTAATTTCATTAAGTTCATCGGAGGTGATGTCTCGCCATTTGCCAATAGGAACATCTAATTTGATGTTCATAATACGCGTGCGTTTCAACTTTTTTACATCGTACCCTAAATACTCGCACATACGCCTAATTTGTCTGTTAAGTCCTTGAGTTAAGATAATTTTAAATTGATACTTGCTAATTTCTTCTACCACACATTTTCTAGTAACGGTGTTTAATATGGGGATGCCATTGCTCATTTTAGTAATAAATGTTGACGTTATAGGTTTATCAACGGTAACTATGTATTCTTTTTCATGATGGTTTCGAGCTCTTAGTATTTTGTTTACAATATCACCATCGTTGGTTAAAAAAATAAGACCCTCACTAGGTTTGTCTAACCGTCCAATTGGGAAAATTCTTTTAGGGTAATTAATAAAATCAATAATATTATCCTTTTCAACTCTAGTATCTGTAGTACAAACAATACCTATTGGCTTGTTAAAAGCTAGGTAAACAGGCTGTTCTTTAGGTTCGGTAATAAGTTCCCCGTCCACTTTAACAATATCACCAACTGCTACTTTGGTTCCCATTTCAGGGACCTTTCCGTTAATAGTAATTCTGCCTTGGTCTAATAGTTTATCAGCTGCTCTGCGCGAACAATAACCAACTTCACTGAGGTATTTATTAATTCGAGTTGTTTTGGGCTTATTCATTGGGATACAAATTTAGCCTTTTACATTTCTTTTCACAAGGAGTCTACTTTTTAGAGAGATTAATTTTTAACTAAACTAAGGTTAATTTCTTTCCTATTTTTTTCTGTCTAACTCGTAGTTATACATTTCTCTGCCCAGTGCAGCTAAAAAAGGAAGTCCGATGTTGTTATACTCATAAGTGTCATCATTGAATATTTTATTTTTGTTAACCAGTATTGTAGCGGTTAACATAAAATCAATATTGTTTTTAGTATCTCGTATGTAAGCACAATCTGTTAGTGTTCCATACGCAAAACCAACTTTGTTATATATTTTAATATGTTCTGGGATTGTTTCTTTGGAATCGCCAAACATAAAAAATTTACAGTATCCATCAGGGTATTCACTAACGCTATAGCCGGCGTTTTTTGGTAAAATACTCATGGAGTTTCTTAAAAAGTTAAGTTGATTTTCACTAAGATTAAGTTTCTGCGATTTGGAGTATTTTTCAGGAAAAATAATTCGCTTTAATAATTCATGTTGGTCGTGTAGAGGAAAGTAGTTTTTTAACGAAAAATCAAAAGGCTCGTCTATATATTCGTCGTCTTCATAATAACCTACACCTTTTTTAATTCCTTTTAAATCTAATGGTTTTGGAGAGGTATTTATAATAGATTCGGAACTAGATATTGTGGAATCATTTAAATAAATAATAAGGGGCTTTGTAGTAATATCATGTTCTTCAATACCAAGCTGGTGTGAAATTCTTGAATTAAGTATTCCAATTTTTTGTAATCTATCATTTATAGCATCTTCCCCTAAGAATTCAAAGAGCCGATTGTTGGCAGTGTTATCACTAACGGCAAATACTTTGACAATTTCTTTGGCAAAAGTAGTTTCAATAGAATCTCCCTCAATATAAAACTTAGAGTTTCTATTTAGTGTGTCAATACCATTTAGTTTATCTAAGGCTAAAGCAGCTACAGGAAATTTTATAGTACTTGCGGGGTAAAAATAGTTGTTAGCGTTTACTTGAAAATCAAAATCCTTAAAGCTAATACTATCTTTAATTCGGTTTATTTGGGTGTAACGTATTTGCACTTCATAATCTGCAACACTATCCATTACTTTTTTTATGTAAGGGTTGTTGGTGTTTAAAACGTGTTTAAGAGGGTTTATGCTTTCTCGATTGGTATTGCAAGAAGTAAGAAACAATACAATACCAAAAAGGTAAAATAGAGGATTTTTTTTATTCATAAACTTGACCTCTATGTGGCTTTAGTTTATCACGAACGTTAATCATATTACTTTCGTCAACCACCATATATGCAATACTATGCATATCGTTAACATTTTCGTGTCCAGTAATTTCAGGTGTAATTTTCTCTAAAGTAATATATTCTTTAAGATGAATTTCATGATGTATTGCAGTTTGCGCTGCTGCGGGACCTCTAAAATCCCAAATAAGCTTTATTTGTCTTGCCACTATTTAATATATGTTTGTAAGATTAAAGGTAGCCATTTTTTAAGTTTATGACTTAAAAATTGTTAATCAATAAAGGTAACGTTTGCGAAGCATTAACTAATTGTTACTTTTGTTGGATGTTTAGGTTGAAATTGAATACTTTTTTGAAAATAAAATTACGTTTTTTATTAGCTTTTGGAATTTTGTTATTGGTGTTTTCCTGTAGTAAATTTTGGAAGAAAAAAGAAGAGGGGAAGCCTTTGGCTAGAGTGGGTGAGTCTTATTTGTATATTGAAGATGTTGCTCCTTTTTTAAATAAAGGAATTTCTAAAGAAGACAGCACCACCTTAGTTAATGGATATATAAACAATTGGGCTGCTAAACAAATATTACTTTCAAAATCCAAAATTAACCTTCCCGAAGAAAAATTAGCAAAATTTGATGCTTTGGTTGATGAGTACAAAACCGATTTGTATACAAGGGCTTATAAAGATGCCTTAATTCAAAAAGGTACAGATTCTGTGATTACAAACCATCAGCTGAATTCATTTTACGAAACGCAAAAAGAAAATTTTAAGCTTAAAGAAAGGGTTGTAAGATTGCGTTTTATTGAGCTTCCAAAACAATTTATTGATAAAGATGTTGTGATTCAGAAATTAAAGGATTTTGAAAAAGAAGATGTTAGGTATTTAGATTCTGTAGGTGTTCAATTTAAAAAGCTAAATTTTAACGATTCTATTTGGGTAACGGCCTCAAGAGTAATTCAAGAAATAGCACCCTTAACATTTGAAAATCAGGATAAGTACTTAAAAAAATCACAATTTTTTGAATTGGAGGATTCAATAGGGGTATATTTGGCAAAAATAGTGGAGGTAAAAGAAGTTAATGATGTAGCACCGTTATCATTTATTGAACCCACTATTAGACAGGTAATATTGAACCGAAGAAAACTGGCTTACATTAGACAGATAGAAACAGAGGTTATAGACGAAGCCATTAAAGAAAAAGAATTTGAAGTATATGTTAATGATAAATAAAAGAATACTATTCCTGACATTTTTAATGGTGACAGGTTTAATTACAGCGCAGGAGACAGAGTTGCCGGATACTCAGGTTGAACCACAAGAATCAGTAATGGAGGCTAGCTTGGATATTAAAAAAGACACGGTTAAAAGTACATTCAAAAAAGTAAAACTTGATGGTATTTCGGCGGTTATTGGAGACTATGTGATTTTAGAGTCTGATATTGAAAAAACCTTTATAGATTTAAAAAGTCAAGGAGCTTCAACTGAAGATATTACTCGTTGTAGTTTGCTAGGTAAGTTAATGGAAGATAGGTTGTATGCTCACCAAGCGGTTCAAGATAGTATATTGGTTTCTGACGATGAAGTAAATGCGACAGGAGAAAGACAATTGCAATCTTTAGTACAACAAGTAGGTTCAATGGAAAAAGTACTCAAGTTTTATAAAAAAGAAGACGAGCAAAGTTTTAGAGAGGAGCTTTTCAAAATAAACAAGCTTCGCATGTTGTCTGAAAAAATGCAGCAAAGCATAGTTGGAGAAATAGAAATAACACCTGAGGAGGTACGCCAGTTTTTTAGCAAAATACCAGAAAACGAACGACCTGTTTTTGGAGCAGAAATGGAAATTTCTCAAATAGTAAAAGAAGCAAAACCTTCGGAAAAAGAAATTCAAAAAGTAATTGATAAACTCAACGGAATAAAGTCGGATGTTGAAGATAATGGGTCAAGTTTTAGTGTAAAGGCTATTTTATATTCTCAAGACCCAGGTTCAAAACCAAAAGGAGGTTTGTATAATGGTATCACACGACAATCAGGATTCGTAAAAGAATTTAAAGATGTTGCCTTTAGCTTAAAAGAAGGAGAAGTTTCAGAACCTTTTGAAACGCAATTTGGTTACCATATTATCTATATTGAAAAAATTAGAGGTCAGGAGTTAGATTTAAGGCATATATTACTACAGCCAGAAATATCGGAAGAGTCATTACTTGAAGCAAAAAATGAGCTTGACAGTATTCGTGTTAAATTACTAAATAACGAGTTTACTTTTGCTGAGGCGGCGCTTAACTTTTCAGATGAAAAAGAAACTAAATTTGACGGTGGTTTATTAAGAAACCCTGCAACCTTAGACTCTAGGTTTGAGTTAACCAAAATGGAACCCACTTTTTATAATCAAATTAGAAATTTAAAAGATAATGAGATTTCTAATCCAATTTTAGAAAAAGATCCGCGTGGAGGGGCAACTAAGTATAAAATTTTAAAAATTACGAATAGGTATGATGAGCATACAGCAGATTATGCAAAAGATTATACTAAAATTAAACAATTAGCGCTTACAGAAAAGCAATTTAATGCCATTAAAGAATGGATGGCGGAGCATATTAAAGATACTTATGTAAGTGTAGGAGAAACGCATAAAGAGTGTGATTTTTCAAATAATTGGGTTAAGGAATAAATAAAATTCATGTCAGACGTTACTGCAGTTCAAAATCTTGTAGCCAAACACAAAGCGCTTAAGCAAGAAATAGGTAAAATTATAATAGGTCAAGAAGCAGTAATAGACCAAATCCTGTTATCAATATATACAGGTGGGCACTCATTGTTAATAGGAGTGCCAGGGTTAGCTAAAACCCTTATGGTTAATACTATTGCCCAAACCTTAGGTTTAGATTTTAAACGAATTCAGTTTACACCAGACCTTATGCCAAGTGATATTCTTGGTAGTGAGGTTTTAGACCAAAACAGGATGTTTAAATTTATCAAAGGCCCTATTTTTTCTAATATCATCTTGGCAGATGAAATTAATAGAACCCCTCCAAAAACTCAAGCCGCATTATTGGAGGCTATGCAAGAACGTGCAGTTACTATTGCGGGGCAACAACATAAATTAGATTTACCTTATTTTGTTTTGGCAACTCAAAACCCTATTGAGCAAGAAGGAACGTATCCTTTGCCAGAAGCGCAATTAGATAGGTTTATGTTTGCTATAGAATTAGAATATCCATCTATTGAAGAAGAAATACAAGTAGTTAAAAGTACTACTAATGATAATTCGGTAACTATAAATGCTCTTTTTAACGCAGCGGAAATTCTTGAAGTTCAACATTTAGTACGTCGCATTCCTGTTCCAGATAATGTTGTTGAATATGCGGTTAAACTTGTGAATAGTACAAGACCAAACTTAGAAACGGCAACAGCATATGTTAAACAATACATAGACTGGGGAGCTGGGCCAAGAGCATCTCAGAATTTAATACTTGGGGCAAAAGCACATGCTGCCATAAATGGAAAATTTTCTCCTGATATTGAAGATGTAAAAGCTGTTGCAATAGGCATACTTCGTCATCGAATTATTAAAAACTACAAAGCAGAGGCGGAAGGTATTTCGGAAAATCAAATAATTACAAGCCTTTTTTAGAGACGTAAAATCTATAATATTTAAGGGAGTACCATTTTGATAACATCGCATGTTTTATTTGTTGGTTTTTTCTCCTTTAAAAAAAAAGATTTTTTTAGTTCAGCACTTTTGAGTAAATAAACATTTTACAGCATCATATTTTATTAATAATTCAATTTTCGTCACTTTTTCTGTTAAAAAAGCAATTATTTTATTTAAAAATAGTACTATAATAATTTCATATAATACGTTAATGTATTCTCGTCATTATTTTTAAATCTTTGCATTAAATTCGTATTTTGCGTCGCTTTTTAGAGCAAAATATAATCACCATTTGGCATTGTAATATTTGATTTAATGAAAGGGAGAATACGCTTGTAAAAAACGTTAGGACACTGTTCCATTTATAGATTACTTGTCAAGCCAATATAACATTGAAATAATTCTTTTATGAACTACAACGATTACATCAAAGAAATCGAAGAAAGAAAAGCTCTAGGACTTCATCCTAAGCCAATTGATGGAGCTGAATTATTAAGCGAAATTATTTCGCAAATCAAAGATTCAGGTAACGCCCATCGCGAAGATTCTCTTAAGTTTTTTATTTATAACACTTTGCCAGGAACTACCAGTGCTGCTGGAGTAAAAGCAAAATTTTTAAAAGAAATTATTCTTGGTGAGTCTGTTTTAGAAGAAATTACACCAGCTTTTGCATTTGAGCAATTATCTCACATGAAAGGTGGTCCATCAATTGAAGTATTATTAGACTTAGCTTTAGGAAATGATGCAGGCATTGCTGTAGAGGCTGCTAAAGTCTTAAAAACTCAGGTATTCCTTTATGAAGCGGATACGGATCGTTTAGAGGAGGCAATGAAAGCAGGAAGTGCTATTGCTAAAGAAATTATAGAGAGTTACGCGCAAGCAGATTTCTTCACCAAACTTCCAGAAGTAGAAGAAGAAATAGAAATCGTTACTTATATCGCTGGTGTTGGAGATATTTCTACAGATTTATTATCGCCGGGAGCAGATGCGCACTCAAGATCAGACCGCGAATTACATGGTCAGTGTATGTTTGAGCATAATAAAGAAATGCAAAAAGAAGTGTTAGCTTTAAAAGAGCAGCACCCAGATAAGCGTGTAATGTTAATCGCGGAAAAAGGAACCATGGGAGTGGGGTCTTCAAGAATGTCTGGTGTAAATAACGTAGCCTTATGGACAGGAGTTTCTTCTAGTCCTTATGTGCCGTTCATAAATATAGCACCAGTTATTGCTGGTACTAATGGTATTGCGCCAATTTTCTTAACAACAGTTGGGGTAACTGGTGGTATTGGTATTGATCTTAAAAACTGGGTTACTAAAAAAGACGAAAGCGGTAAAACCGTTTATGATGCAGAAGGAGAACCAGTTTTAGAGCAAGTATATACTGTAGATACAGGCACTGTTCTTACTATTAATACAAAGGAGAAAAAATTATATAAAGACGGTAAAGCCGTTAAAGATATTTCTACAGCATTAACACCTCCAAAAATGGAGTTTATTAAAGCTGGAGGGTCATACGCCGTTGTTTTCGGTAAAAAATTACAAACTTTTGCATGTAAAGTTTTAGGAATAGATGTTCCTCAAGTATACGCTGCGGCAAAAGAAGTTTCTATAGATGGGCAAGGTTTAACTGCCGTTGAAAAAATATTCAACAAAAATGCAGTAGGAACCACACCAGGGAAAACATTACACGCTGGATCTAATGTTAGAGTAGAAGTTAATATTGTAGGTTCTCAGGATACTACAGGATTAATGACCTCTCAAGAGTTAGAGATGATGGCAGCAACTGTTATTTCTCCAATTGTAGATGCAGGATACCAATCGGGTTGTCATACTGCATCGGTTTGGGATGATAAGTCTAAAGCTAATATTCCAAGATTAATGTCATTTATGAATGATTTTGGATTAATTACTGGACGTGATCCTAAGGGGAAATACTTTCCAATGACCGATGTTATTCATAAAGTATTAAATGATATCGCTGTAGATGATTGGGATGTTATTATTGGTGGAGATTCGCATACACGTATGGCGAAAGGAGTAGCATTTGGAGCCGATTCAGGAACAGTTGCTTTAGCATTAGCAACAGGTGAAGCCACTATGCCAATTCCGCAGTCTGTAAAAGTGACCTTTAAAGGAAATATGAAACCGTACATGGATTTCCGTGATGTGGTACATGCAACGCAAGAGCAGATGTTAAATCAGTTTGGCGGAGAGAATGTATTCCAAGGAAGAATCATTGAGGTGCATATTGGTACTTTAACTTCAGATGAAGCCTTTACATTTACAGATTGGACGGCAGAGATGAAAGCAAAAGCATCTATCTGTATTTCTGAAGATGCTACATTAGCAGAGTCCTTAGCAATTTCTAGAGATCGTATCCAAATTATGCTAGATAAGGGTATGGATAACGATAAGAAGGTATTACAAGGTTTAGTAGATAAAGCAAACAAGCGTATTGCAGAGTTAAAATCTGGAGAAAGACCAGCTTTAAAACCAGATGCAGATGCAGAGTACCATGCAGAAGTGGTAATTGACTTAGATAAGATTGTGGAACCAATGATTGCGGATCCAGATGTAAATAACGAAGATGTATCTAAGCGTTACACACACGATAACATTCAACCATTATCTTTCTACGGAGGTACTAAAAAAGTAGATTTAGGATTTATTGGGTCTTGTATGATCCATAAAGGAGATATGAAGATTTTAGCGCAAATGCTAAAGAATGTAGAGGCACAACAAGGAAAAGTGGAGTTTAATGCACCTTTAGTAGTTGCACCACCAACCTATAACATTGTAGATGAGTTAAAAGAAGAAGGCGATTGGGAAATATTAGAGAAATACTCAGGTTTTGTATTCGATGATGATGCACCAAAAGGTTTAGCACGTACTAAATATGAAAATATGTTGTATTTAGAGCGTCCAGGTTGTAACCTTTGTATGGGTAACCAAGAAAAGGCAGAACCAGGAGATACGGTAATGGCAACATCGACACGTTTATTCCAAGGAAGAGTTGTGAGAGATGCAGCTGAGAAAAAAGGAGAATCTTTGTTATCATCAACACCAGTGGTAGTACTATCTACTATTTTAGGAAGAACTCCTACTATGGAAGAGTATGAAGCAGCTGTAGAAGGTATTGTATTAACTAAGTTCAAGCCATCACAGAAGCAATTAGTGAGCTAAATCATGTGATGATTTTATAATATTTTAAAAGTCCGAGTTTTAAGCTCGGACTTTTTGCTTTTTAATGTTACTGGAATCCTTAACGTTTATTTTCCAGAAAGTAATTTATAAAATAAAAAGAATAGCGATTTGAATTTTTACTCAAATCGCTATTATTGATAAACGTTAATATCAATGGTATTTATATTCTTACCTCTGATTTATGTAAACTCACTACAACTAGAACTGCAATTCCATTTATCCAATAGTAATAGGCATCTATTCCCTCGAATGAAAAAATAAACGGTGCAATAATAAACACTATTGCGACAAAAAAATCTACAATTAAATGCATTTTATATGAAATCACTTTAAATACTCCTAAATGATGGTCTGTTAGTAATGTTAAAATAAAAGCAGCTATTCCTGTTGCAACTGAAAGTTGTAAAGCTAAGGGGTTTGTATTTCCTAGCCCAAGTAGAAAGGGAAGTACAGCTAGTACTATTGCTACAGGATAATCTAAAAATGCGTGTATTCTTTTGGTTATAAATTTCATAATTTCAGTATTTAATTGTGAGTCTTGCTAAGCTTTTTCCAATTTTTATCAGCAACACTTTTTAATTTAGTATGATTGTTTTCAGCCAACCAAAGTTGTTTTGCATCGAGTTCAACATTGTTTAAATACAAATAGTATTTTCCATCTTCTACTAAAAATTTGTTTGGGTCAATTCTAAATTTTGCTCCTGCATAACATCCAAATGCACAAAAACCACCATACTGAGGGAGATATTTCTCTGGATTATTATCAAATGTTGCTTTTTGTTCTGAAGATGTGAAGTAGTAAACTACTTTATTGTATTCCGATTTATAAGCTTTGTTGCCTTGTTGAGCTAATTCTAAATCTAGGTATGAAACAGGACTGTAACCTTCTAATGCTATACTACTATTATCAACGTTATTTGCCATTTTATCTTGAGCAAATACTGCTGAATTCATTATTAATACTAATCCTAAAACTGCTGTTTTTATTAAATTTTTCATTTTACTTTTTTTTTATTGTTATTTATTATCCAAAGCTTCGTCGCGGGCTTTTCATTAAGATTATCCACAGGACAATTTCTTAACATTCAGCCCTATTCTGCGTTGAAGTATTCTTCTTGAATTACTTTTCCTTCATCATTCCAAATTCTACGAATGATTTCGTGCCAGTAAATCTTACTGCCGTCTTTCATTTCGAAATCGAATGTAAATTCTGAAGCTGATACATTTCTATCTACAATAGAATGATGATGTGTTATACCATTTACTTTTGCAATTGAACTGGCAAAACTTTCCATTTTTGTAATCATTTCTGGTTTGCCTGTGGTTCCTCCATTTCCGTAATCTGAGGTGTTAGCATTGTCGGCAAAGAATTCTTTTACAGCATCGACAATAGCACCTTGAGAAACTACTGCATCCATTTTTAGTACTTGTTCTTTAATATCCATCTTGATTGTTTTTATCATTATACAATGCAAAGATGCGAGAGATAGGAAATTTAAATGCTACAAAAAAAGGACTAAGAATTGTACTTTTTCAATTTGAATTCCGTGGGCGTGACTTTGGAATAATGTTTAAAGAATCTCGAAAAATGATTTGGTTCTTCAAACCCTAGTTGTCTAGAAATTGACGCAATGGACTGTCCTTCTAAAATCATTAATTTAGCAGAATTGATTAATTCTAAACGTATGAGTTGCCCTAAAGTAGTATTCATTTTAGCTTGAACTTTATTAGATAACACTTTTATTGAAAGGTTCATTTTATTAGCATAAAACTCAAGTGATCTCTCATGTGTATGATATTTTTGTAGAAGTTCTAAAATATCTTGTGAGAACAAATCTCTATTTTTAAAATCGAAATTTTTTCTAAATTGTTTTGGTGTTTGGCCAACTGAGTTTTTAAAAACTCTATTGAAATAAGCGTCATCTTTATATCCTAAATCATAAGAAATCTCTTGAATATTTTTATTAGTGAAGGCAACTTCTTTAAGACTTTCTTGAAGCCTTTTGGATGTCATTAAATTTTTTACTGTTAAACCAACTTTATTTTTGATTAATGACTGGGCATTATATCCTCTGTCATTAATAAGGTTTACTAAGTCATTGCTAGTTAAATTATTGTAATATTCTTTGTCAATAATATCCTTAGTGTCAAAAATAACTTGGTATTCTTCTTTATTTGCCTTAAAAGGGTTTTGCCAAAACCATTGTTTAGAAGATATATCAATAATATCAGCTGAATTTTCCGTTAATGCCGATTCAGAAAGAAAAGCGCTACATTCTTCACATTCTAATAAGTCAATGTAACCTAAAGAAATTAGGTGTTTAAACAATACTCTTACGTCATTATTATAAAACTTGCTTTCATTCGAGAATTCAATTCTCCTGACAATAAAATCATCAGACAAGAATTTAATGTATTGTCCTTTTTCTAAAAAAATTGCTTTTTCCTGCCAGTCAAAATAATTTTTAAAATCAACCTGAATGCTTCCTTTTCCAGAAAGAATATGAAATAGAGTATGACGCTCTATAAAGTATACTTTATTAATTTCTGGTGTAATTTTTTCTACTTTTTGCATCCAGTTTGGTAATATTTACTAACGATTTTTAAACTAAGTTCGGTAATTTTTCTGATAAATCTAAGTTATTGGCATGAGCTTAAACAAAACCTATCTCTTGGTAAAACCTCTTAAATTGTGTTTTTCAATCGTATACATATTTCGTATCTTAGAGAGCACTTAAGCAAAAAATAATAATATACTTTAATGGCATTTGATATTGATGTGATAAAGGGAGTTTATGCACGGATAAAAGAACGTGTAGATGCTGCCCGAGAAGTTGTTGGTAAACCACTAACACTTTCCGAAAAAATATTGTACAATCATCTTTGGGATGGAAAAGCAACCAAGGCATTTATGCGTGGTAAAGATTATGTAGATTTTGCTCCTGATAGAATTGCGTGTCAAGATGCAACCGCCCAAATGGCTTTATTGCAGTTTATGCAAGCAGGAAAAAGCAAGGTAGCTGTGCCAACAACGGTACACTGCGACCACCTGATTCAGGCAAAAGAAGGTGCTGCTAAAGATTTAAAGCATGCAAACAGTACTAGTAGCGAGGTTTTTAATTTTTTAGAATCGGTTTCTAATAAATATGGAATTGGATTTTGGAAACCAGGCGCAGGGATTATTCACCAAGTAGTATTAGAAAATTATGCTTTTCCTGGTGGAATGATGATTGGTACTGATTCTCATACTGTAAATGCAGGAGGATTAGGAATGGTAGCTATTGGTGTAGGAGGTGCTGATGCGGTTGATGTAATGGCTGGTATGGCTTGGGAGTTAAAATTCCCTAAACTAATTGGTGTAAAGTTAACAGGTAAATTATCTGGTTGGACAGCCCCTAAAGATGTGATTTTAAAAGTAGCCGAAATTTTAACTGTAAAGGGAGGAACTGGAGCTATTGTAGAATATTTTGGACCGGGAGCAACAGCAATGTCTTGTAGTGGAAAAGGTACCATTTGTAATATGGGGGCTGAAATTGGCGCAACTACATCTACTTTTGGTTATGACGAGTCCATGGATCGTTACTTACGCGCAACTGACAGGTCGGATATTGCAGATGCCGCAAATGAGGTTAAAGATTACCTAACCGCTGATGCTGATGTGTATTCAAATCCAGAACAGTATTTTGATCAGGTTATTGAAATTAATTTGTCAGAATTAGGACCTTTATTAAATGGTCCGTTTACTCCAGATTTATCAACGGAAGTTGGTGCTGCAATGACAAAGAAAGCTACAGATAATGAATGGCCGTTGCAAGTAGAGTGGGGATTAATAGGTTCATGTACCAATTCATCTTACGAAGATTTGTCACGAGCTTCATCTATAGCGCAGCAAGCTTTAGATAAAGGATTAAAGACAAAGGCAGAGTTTGGTATTAACCCAGGATCTGAGCAAGTGCGTTATACCGCAGAACGTGATGGAATTCTCGAAGTATTTGAAAAGCTAGACGCTAAAATATTTACAAACGCTTGTGGACCATGCATTGGGCAATGGGCAAGATATAATGACCCTAAGAATGCACCTAAAAATAGTATTGTTCATTCTTTCAATAGAAACTTTGCAAAACGTGCTGATGGTAACCCTAATACCCATGCTTTTGTGGCTTCTCCTGAGTTAACCGCAGCGATAGCTATAGCTGGTCGTTTAGACTTTAATCCGTTAAAAGATGCTCTAATTAATGAAAATGGAGAAGAAGTTATGTTAGACGAACCCACAGGGTGGGAATTACCTCCGAAAGGATTTGATGTAAAAGATAATGGATATTTAGAACCACTAGAAGATGGCAGTGGTGTAAATGTTGTTGTAAAAGACAATTCTGAACGTTTACAACTATTAACGCCTTTTGTTCCCTTAGGAGATTCAATTACTGGGGCTAAATTGCTAATTAAAGCTTTTGGAAAATGTACAACTGACCATATTTCCATGGCAGGGCCTTGGTTACGCTTTAGAGGACATTTAGATAATATTGCGAACAATACCTTAATCGGAGCCGTAAATGCGTACAACCAAAAAACTAACTTTGTTAAAAATCAATTAACAGGTGAGTATGGTGGTGTGCCAGATGTGCAACGTGCTTACAAAGCAGCAGGTGTTAAAACTATTGTTGTTGGTGATCACAACTACGGTGAAGGCTCCTCAAGAGAGCATGCGGCAATGCAACCTCGTCATTTAGGTGTTGCAGCGGTATTAGTAAAATCTTTTGCTCGTATTCATGAGACTAACCTTAAAAAACAAGGTATGTTAGGTTTAACCTTTGTAAATGAAACCGATTATGATTTAATTCAAGAAGACGATACATTTAATTTTCTAGATTTAGATGCTTTTGCTCCTGACAAACCGTTAACTATTGAAGCGGTACATGCCGATGGTAGTAAGGATGAAATAGTTGCTAATCATACGTACAATCAATCTCAAATAGATTGGTTTAAAGAAGGCTCTGCATTAAACGTAATAAAGAGAGAAAACGCTGTTTAGTAAAGAAGCTTTTCGTAAATAATTAATAAAAACTCCTGATATTCATCAGGAGTTTTTTAGTTTTGAAGAACTACTCAATTCTTTCCAAATGCGAAAAAAAACAATTCTTAATGTTCTTCTAATTATACTAGTGCTTGCTTTTTTTGTTACTCCACTAGGCTTTTATGGGAAAGTGTTGTTGAACAGGATATTTGCTGCTAAACCTGAAGTTATTTTAGCTTCTAATCGGGCGAAACTATCGGATTATGAATGGAAACTTAAAGATGCTGAATGGAATTTTTTTCCATTTGAAAAATCCAAGGGAAATGTAGTATTTATAAACTTTTGGGCATCATGGAGGTTGCCATGTATTGCAGAACTACAAGGTATACAGGAATTATACGATGTTTATAAAGAAAAAGTAGATTTCTACATTATTACAAATGAAGAAAGGGCTCCGGTAGAAGAGTTCATGAAAAAAAACAAATTTACGTTTCCGGTAACATATTTAATCATTGGAGAAAAGGCACCTTTTGAAGTTTTAGAAGCTCCAGGGTCATATCTAATTGATAAAAATGGAGAAATTGTGATAAAGGAAGAGGGGATTTCTGATTGGAATAATACTACAATATCTAATTTGCTAGAGAATCTTGTAAGTCAATAAATTGTGAGGTTAAGTAAAAAGCAAATATACAATGCACTGTTTATTATTAGTATTTGCATATTACTTTTTACTCCTTTAGGATTTAAAATTAAGGTTCAGGCCTCTAGGTTGCTTGCAATAAGTGCTATAGACGCAAAAGAAGAAGACCAAGTTCTTCTGAAAAATTATACATGGAAGCTTGTTGATTTAAATGGATTCGATTTTGATTTTGAATCATTGAGAAAAAAAGTTGTTCTCGTAAATTTTTGGGCAACTTGGTGTCCACCATGTGTTGCAGAAATGCCAAGTATGCAAAATTTGTATAATGATTATAGTGGTAAAATGAGTTTTGTATTTGTTGCAAAAGACGATTATAAAGCAGTGAACGAATTTTTAAAAAAAGAGGAGTATAATTTTCCTGTTTACTATTCAAAATCTGAAGAACCTAAAGTGTTAAATTCTAAATTGTTACCGACAACTTACATAATTGATAAAAAGGGTAAAATAAGAGTTGTAGAAACTGGAGCAGTAAATTGGAACAGTAAAAGTACTCGCGAATTGCTAGACAGACTAATTAATGAGTAAACTTCTTTTTAAAAAATTCAACCAACCATAAATTAGTTAGCACCATTGTAAATGCATAAACAGTATCTTCTATAGGGATGGTGAATAAACGAATGCCTATAATCTGATTTGGATTATACCATACAACTTCTTCGGGGATAAAACTTCCGGTAAGCAAGCCATTAACAATAAAAAATGGAATTAAAATTACCGAAAAGGTAACAAAGTACCTTCGAAGTAATGTTGGGTTTGTTTTAATACAGCATAAAATTAAAATTCCTGCGTACAAAAAATTAATAACTGTATACCAGTTAGAATGATAAATAAAAGATAAGACAAACAATAAAAAGGCAATACCATAGCTTAATGGTTTCAGAATTTTTTCTGATATACCCAGGTTAGGGAAGTAAAAAAGCAAAGCGTAATGGGTAAAAATACAAGCATAGGGAATGCATATAAAAAACAACCATTCTTCAATGGGGAGTTTCAGGATTGTTTTTTCTAAATAATACAGTTTGTTAAAACCCCAAAACCCATTTTGTGTAAAAACAATATCCCAAGGAATATAAAAACACATGGTTAAAGCAATGGCTAAAAAAATAGCTTTCCATTGTTTATAAAGCTTTAATTTGGGGTGAAAACTATACAAAAACGGAATAGAAAAAGCGCCAAGGTTAATCCATAAATAAAGAGAATTCATTTATTTTTTTTGAAATATTTAAAGGGAACTATTAACATTCCAAAACATTCTCCATCTTCTTTGTGCACATGTTTATGATGCATTTTATGGGCTCTGCGAACACCTTTAGCATACCAGTTGTTGGTTTTTTTAAGTATTTTAAACCGTTGGTGTATAAAGATATCATGAACCATAAAATAGGCAATACCGTAAGCCAAAATACCTAGTCCAAGAGGCCAGCCGTACCAGAAATCGGTATATCTGGCAAACCCAAAAAGCGTCATACAAACTACTGCATAAAAAAGAAAAAAAGCATCATTACGCTCAAACCAAGAGTCGTGGTCTTTTTTGTGGTGGTCTCTGTGAAGATTCCATAAAAAACCATGCATAACATATTTATGTGTAAACCAAGCCATAAACTCCATGCCCCAAAATGTGGCTAAAAAAAGTAATATGCCCAATAGTACGTTCATAATTATACCAAATTTAGTTTATACTTGATATATGATCTTGCCAGTAAGCTAATTTTTTCGTGATTAGAAACACGAATTCTTACATTTTGTATCTGCAGAGGGGGCGTTTTTTGAAGTTTAAACAAAAGTCTTTTGTAATATCTATATGCAGTATATACCCCAAATTTAGCCTCAGTTGGCAATGCTTTTACACCTTTATATGCCTTTTCAAAGTCCAGTAGAATTTCCTTAACTATTTTTGTTTTAGAAGCTTTGTTTAACTGCTTTAGATTAACATTAGGAAAATAAGCTCGGTTAAGAATTTCTGAGTCATCCTTTAAATCCCTCAAAAAGTTTACTTTTTGAAAGGCAGAGCCCAGCGCCATCGCCGATTGCTTTAGAGTTTCATATTTTTCGCTATCACCCTTTACAAAAACTTTTAAACACATAAGCCCAACTACGTTTGCAGAGCCATGAATATAGGTTTCATACTCTTCTTTTGTAGTGTATACTTTTTTGGTTAAATCAGCACGCATACTATTCATAAAACACGAAACCAATTCGTACGGTATATCATACTTGTGGTAGGTTTGTTGAAAGGCGTTTAAAATTGGATTAAGACTAATTTTATGTGTTAAAGCTTCATTTAAATCGGCTTCAAATTTATTGAATAAGGTACTCTTGTCATAATCATGAAAAGAGTCTACAATTTCATCAGCAAAACGTACAAATCCGTAAATATTATATATGTCAGTGCGAATTGATGGTGCTAACATTTTTGTAGCTAAAGAAAAGCTTGTACTATACTTTTCGGTTACTACTTTACTGCATTTATATGACACTGTATCAAAAATCTCTTTCATAGCAATTTAGCGTAAAGTGTTAATAATAAGTTCAGAAGCTAACTTTCCTGATATTAATGCTGGTGGCACTCCAGGACCAGGAACCGTTAATTGACCCGTAAAAAATAAGTTTTTTACTTTGGAGCTCTTTAGTTTTGGCCGCAAAAAAGCGGTTTGTGATAACGTATTGGCCATACCATAGGCATTGCCCTTATATGAATTGTATTCAGATTTAAAATCGTTCACACAAAATGACTCTTTAAATAAAATGTTGTTTTTTAATGATTGACCAGTCTTTTCTTCCAGTCTGTTTATCAGTATGTTAAAATATTTTTCTCTTAGCTCAGAAGTATCCTCTAAATCAGGTGCTATTGGTATTAAAAAGAAACCAGTTTCATATCCAGAGGGAGCCATTGTTTCATCAGATATTGATGGAAAATTAGCATAAAATAGGGGGGATTTAGGCCATTGTGGTTTGTCGTAAATAGTGTTAACATGATTTTCAAAATTGGTATCAAAAAAAAGATTGTGATGTTCTACTTTTTCAATTTTTTTATTGAAACCCACGTAGAATAGTAAAGAGGAGGGAGCAAAGGTTTTTTTTGACCAATACGATTCAGAATACTGTTTGTATTGGTTATCTAAAAGAGTTTCAGCGTGATGGTAATCAGCACCACTTAAGACAATATCTGCAGAAATAAACGCATCATTGCAGGTGATTCCTGTTGTTTTTTTATTTTGAACATGTATTTTACTAACAGAACTGTTTGCGTTAATAACAACACCAAGTTCTTTTGCTAATTTTTGCATAGCAGAGATAACTTGATGCATACCTCCTTTGGGGTGCCATGTTCCCAACCCGAAATCAGCAAAATTCATAAAACTATAAAATGAAGGAGTTTGTTGAGGTTTGGCTCCAAGAAAAAGTACAGGAAACTCTAAAACAGCAATTAGTTTAGGATTTTTGAAAAGCTTTCTTATGCTTTTGCTAATACTTTTGAAAAATTCGTTTACTCTTAAAACCGTGTCTGAACTAACTAACTCTATGGGGGAAATTCCAGGTTTATAAACCATTTTGTTAATGGCTATATCATAATTTCGTTGCGCCTTTTTTATAAATTTTCTTAGCTTAATTGCGCTTCCTTTTTCTATACGTTCAAATTCAACGCAAATTTTATCTAGGTGGTCTTCGATTACAACTTGGTCATCAGAAAAAAACACTTTGTAAGCGGGACTTAGTTTTTCTAGTTCATAGTAGTTAGATGGTGATTTACCAAAGTCGGAAAAAAACTTTTCAAAAATATCTGGCATCCAGTACCAACTTGGTCCCATATCAAAAGTAAAACCATCCTTTTTAAATTGGCGAGCGCGTCCACCAATAAAATCGTTTTTTTCATAAATAGAAACATTGTGCCCTTCCTTTGCTAAATAGCACGAAGCTGATAGCGAAGAAAACCCTGAGCCAATTATTGCAATGTTTTTTTTCATGAATGATGGTTAAATCAGTTTTTTTGTTAACTCTTCAATAGAAGTGAATGTTTTTATGTGTTTAGGTAGTTTTTGTTTTCCCAAGTATTGTGTTTGTTGCCCCAAAAGCCATAGCTGAAAGGTCCCATTGGTGTTTACGATTGTTTCAAAATCGCTAACATAGCTTTCAATTTGGTCTTTTGTTGGCGAAACTGTAAAATAGGATACAAAGATTAAATTGCTGTAATGCGCTTTTAAATTGGTTAGTATGTCTAATGGAACTGCTTGCCCTAAGTAAATAGATTTGTATCCTTTCCGAACTACTTCATAATTTAAAAACAGAAGGCCTATTTCATGTATTTCATTTTCTGGTAAAAAGAGTACAAAAACTTTGTCATTTTTTGACGGAGTAGTTGTTTGTAGACTTTCGGTTTCTAAAATTATCTTTTGCTTAATTAAATGAGTTATAAAATGTTCATGGGCAGGATTTATACTATCTGTTTGCCAAAGTAGACCAAGCTCAGCAAGAAAAGGAAAAAAAACATCAGTAATTACGTTTTCAAAAGTTTCACTGTTTTTAAGCTCGTTATAAGTATCTATAAATAGTTTTTCATCAAAATTTACCATAGCCATCTTAAAAGCATTCAATGGCTTTAATTTAACGCGACTATGTTCAGTAATTTGATTTACATGCTCTGCAATTTCGCTTTCGGGGATTTTAGCAATTTTGGAAATTTTTACTCCATTTTCATTTAAAAGAGCAATGTTTAATAATTTTTGTAAACTACTTAGGCTATATAACCTAATATTGGTTTTAGTACGCTCAGGCGCAAGTAAACCATACCTTTTTTCCCAAATACGGATGGTATGTGCCTTAACCCCAGACAAATTTTCCAGGTCTTTAATGCTAAAAGTTTTTTTAACTCTGTTCATTGTTTTTCATAAAACCTTAAACAAATTTAAAATTATATACGAGAAAGAAGCTATATTTTGCTATTAATTTCTAAAAAGTAGACAAAATTTATATTGTATTTTTTTACGAACTATAAATACCACTGTATTTATTAACATTGAAGTTTAAAATAAAAACCACTCCTACAACAAAGTAAAAGTGGTTTTGTGCCCACGACTGGAGTCGAACCAGCACGTCCATAAGAACACTACCCCCTCAAGGTAGCGCGTCTACCAATTCCGCCACGTGGGCAATTTAAGAGCAGGCAAATATAAAAACGTATTGAAGAATGAAAAAGTTATTTAAGGTAAATAATTTGCACTGAAAGTTAGTCTATTAAATTTACAGGTTTCAATATAGTTTCTGAGTCTGCTAATTTTTCTCTATTTACTTTTTGATTTGTTTTAATGAATTTTGTGCCGATAACATAGGCTTTAGCATTATTTACAGCATCTACAGCTAAGAGTGTATCATCATTAAAGTACCAAACCGAAAAACTATCCCCGTAGGTGCCTTCACCAGATTCCTTTCGTAATACAATTTGATTATATCCTTGAGATAACCCTACCATTTGCAGTTTAACATCATATTGGTCTGACCAAAACCAAGGTACGGTGTTATATTCTGTCTCTTTATCACATATAGAGGCAGCTGCCACTTTAGCTTGATCTATAGCATTTTGAACGGATTCTAAACGAATGTGTCTATTGTAATGAGGATTGTAATGAAAAGAGCAATCACCAATGGCGTAAATATTACTATCATTGGTTTTTGTGGTTTCGTCTACACTTATTCCATTATTACATATAATGGAGGCGTCTTCAGCAAGTTCTTTATTAACGTAAATACCAACGCCCACAATAATGATATCTGCATTGTACTGTGTGTTATCCTCGCAACTAATTATGTTTTGATTGTTTTTATATGAAATAGATATAACATTTTTAGCGGTCAGTACTTCTACATTATTTTTACTATGCAATTCTTGAAAGTAGTTAGACATTTCAGGAGCAGTTACCCTCGCCAAAATTCGTTTTTCTCTTTCTAGTACAGTAACAGAGGCTCCTAACTTTTTTAGAGAAGCAGCCGTTTCTAACCCAATATAACCACCACCTATTATAACCACTTTTTTAGTCTTGCTGAAAGATAGTGCGTTACGAATATCAGTAATGTTAGCAGCAGTTCGAATTGGGAATATGTTTTTTGCAGTTTCTATACCCGAAATTGGAGGAATAATTGGTCGTGCCCCTGAAGCAATTACCAACTTATCATAATTTTGTCTAGAGTTATCAGTAAGTACAATACTTTTATTAGCCCTGTCTATTTTTTTAACCGTTACTCCTAAACGTAACTCAATGTTTTCCGCTTTGTAACTTTCAGCAGATCGTAATCGAATTTTTTGAATATCATCTGAACTGGTTAAATAGGCTTTTGATAGAGGAGGGCGGTGATATGGCAGTTCTGGGTCAGAATCAAACAAAATAATATTGTCTTCCCAACCTTCTTTACGAAGATAAAAAGCCAAGCTAACGCCAGCATGACTTGCTCCAATTACAACACAATTTTTTTTCACAATTGTTATTTAGCTACTTGCAATACTATACCATCCAACGCATCAGTAATTTCAAGTTGACAGCAAAGCCTACTATACTCATTGGTGTTATCATCTAATTCTAGCATATCTAGCTCAATTTCACTTGCTTCCCCAGTTTTTTGAATATCTTCTGCGGCCACATGAACATGACAAGTTGCGCAAGAACATACTCCACCGCAGTCACCGTCTATACCTTTAACATTGTTTTCTACAGCTAGAGCCATTACGGAGCCAGATGTGCCTTCCAAGGTTATTTTTTCATCATCACTTGTTATAAATGTAATTTTAGCCATTTGTTGTTTTAGTTATTTTTTGAATTGAATTTAACATTTATTTTATGAAAGCCTACCTTTCTTTTAAACTGGTCTAGGTCTTCAATATTTTCTTCGAAATCAATAATGTCAATAGAAGAAACTTTTTCCGCTAAGGTTTTTAGCAATATTCTCATTAGTTGCCTAGCATGTGTTGCTCCCAAGCAATTATGATGACTAAACCCAAAACCTACATGCGGATTCATTTTTCGGTCTAATATAACTTCATTCGGATTTTTAAATACGGCCTCGTCTCTGTTAGCGGAAGCCCAGCACAAACTAATACGAGTATCTGCTTTTGCAGCATGTTCACATACTTGAGTATCTTGCGTAACTACTCTTCCCATTTGAGTTAAGGGTGAAAAGTACCGTATAAGTTCTTCTACCGCAGAGTTAATAATTTCTGGATTTTCTTTAATTTGTTGCAACGATTCTGGATGTTCAGCAAAATAGGCAATTGAGTTTGTTACAGTATTAATAACGGTATCTCGACCTCCAGCAAAAGTCAATACCATAATTCCTTTAATTTCGTCTTTGGTTAGTTTTCGGCCTTCAAATTCAGATTCAACAAGTTTAGAGTACAAATCACCTGAAGGGTTTTTTATGGCTTCTTCAATTTTTTCATCCAAATAGGTATATAATACTTCTGCTTTATCTCCGTCTAAAGGGTCTCCTTCACTTCTAAAAACATGGGTTCCCCATGAAATCCAGGTTTCCGATTCAGAATAAGGGCTGTTCAATAGTACTGTTAACGCCCTAGATTGTAATGGTAGTGCAAATGTATTCACAACTTCAACAGATTCTTGAGTAAGAGCTTCATCAATAGCGGTGGTGATGATTTCACTTAATTTTTTAGTGTAGGGCTCTTCCAATGGGCGTCTGAACCAAGGCTCTATTATTGCTCTGTAATCTGCGTGCTGAGGTGGGTCAACTTCAAAAGGAATTTGACGTAAATCTCGAATATTAACCTCAGAAGGAACTACAATTCTTCCAGGTATCGCTCCAGATTGAAAAGTTTTCCAATTGTGAGCACCTTTTCTAACATCCTTATGTCGGAGAAACATAGCTACGGGGTCATTTTGGTCATTCATTTTACCAATACCAGTTTCCTCGCGAGCATTTTTAAATGGGTCTGGAAGTTCACTTTTTTTCATAGTTTCCGCTATTAAAAGTTGATAATTGTCAGCTTTTACAAAATTTGATATAATATCAATATGCTAACTAACCTATTTTAACGATTTGTTGTACGTTTTTGTGTATAAATGTGGCTTTTGTTCTTTTTTTGGGTTAAAATAGAGTATTATTTGATGCCTAATCTAATTGCAAATAACTTTAGTTTTATTTAAGAACAACATTAATGGTATCACCATTTTGAATATGTTTATTAAAAATTAATTTAGAATTCTCATTGGTTATTTTAACCTGAAGTTTTTTGCCCTTTCTGGTAACATGTATATTAAAATTACTATCAAAAGCTTTTATATTTTCTAGCGCCATATGGTTCCAATTTTTTGGTAATCTAGGCGTGCATTTAAAACTATCTAATCCAGTAGGAATAATTCCAAACATTCCCTCGGTAAAAACTCTACAATACAAACCACTTTCGGCAGAAAGGTGTGCCATACTACCTTCTGGGTAAGCCTCCACAACATATGGTACTCGATTCCCAAGTAGCCTAATTGTAGAAAATTCAATAAGCTTCTGGGTTGATAATTCCTTAGCTCCTGCTAGGTAAGTTCCTCTCAGCGCATAAAGTGTACCTCTGTCCCAAAAAATTTCTGAATTTGATTTTTTGGGGTGATTTTTTTCCACATGAACACCATTTTTTGTCCAAAGGTTTTCAAAGAGAGCTTTTGTTGTTTCTTCGGATCTATTGAATATTCCAACAACTAAAGGTAAACAAATCCAATGTCTAAGCTGGTTGTGTTCTTTGTAATATTTGTAAGTATCTAGTCCTTCAATATTACTTCCAAAATAGGACTCTATAGCTAAAAAAAGTTTTTGTGCTTGGTCTTTATATTTTTGAATGTCGTCTTCAGGTTTTTTTAAGGATTTAGCTAAATCTATAGCTAGGTTAAGTGCCCCGTAATATAGACTGGATGTAGATAAGTTGGCGTTACCTGTTTCAATTCGACCTTCCATTTCATCAGACTCAGAAGATACAACACCAAAATTGTTTAAGTTTCTATTATTGTATTCAAGACACCAAGAAATAAGTGGCCATAGTTTTTTTGCAGTGGTTCCGCTTCCTGAAGTTAGCGCATATTGTAATGCTCCATAGGCTATCATTGCAGCATCTCCACGGTCTAAAGTGTTAATAGGAGCATCCCCCTCCATTTCAAAAGAATAGCGAATATTTTTATAATCGTCGGTGATTTCTTTGGTATACAAATCGTACATGTTTATTGCAGCCTTGTTTCCTGTTTCATAACCTAGATACGGGAAAAAGGGGTTAACATACTCTGCCTGATCATTTGCCCAGAAACCCACATAATACCTACCACCTCCAGGGGAGTGTATAAGCCCGAGTTTAGATTCGAAAATACTTTCTGAGGCTCTTATTTTAGAAAATTCAAATAGCGTGTTTAGTGTTTTGTTTGGTGTGACTAATGTCAGGGAATTTTTTATTTGAGCTAAATAATTGTTACGCTCATTTAAAAATTCATTACTAGTTACGTCTATTTCTTTTTCTTCATTTAAGGTGGCTGATATTCCTATGGAGAAACTATAAGAAGCACCTTGGTTAATTGTAAAGCTGTTTTTTATGTTGGATGTAGAAATCGCACTGTATTTTCCCTTTACACCTTTGGAGGTTTTTTTTCTATAGTTATTGTTTCCTAATAGCGTTATGCTTTTTTCCGAAAGGTTCGTAAGTTTCCATTCTTCAATGAAAATTCGCTGTGACATTGAAGGGTAAAAAGTTCTTGTAAGAGCAATTCCATGAACAGGTGCATGTTTAAATTGCAGCTTTCCATTTATAATAACCTTTTCTACATCTCCAGGAACGTATATTTTATCATTAATGATAATATCCGGAAGAATGTCATCATTGTAAACATCTTTAAAATATGCTCTATAATGTTTCCATTCAGGGTCATTTGTTTTTATAAATGTTCTTAGTTGGGGAAAGAAAATTTCTCTTGAAATAGATAGTTTTTTATTTTCATCAATTTTATATGAGACAATTCCCGCAACCAGCTTACCAGCCATTTCAATGTTGTCCTCATAAGGTAAATTATCTTCATTGGTGACATCTAAATTTATTTCGGTATTACTTTGTATTGCCCAAAACTCTTTTTGTTGAGCATTAATCATGTTTAGCATTAGTATTATGCAGAGTAGCGCTTGCGGTAGTTTAAATTTCATTTTTTTCGATTGGAATTATTATTGAAATAATCGGAGCAAAAAGGTACAAAAACCAGTAGGCTATTTAATGCCTCTTAGCATATAAATTTTGGAAATAAAAAAAGCCCCTTAAAAAGGGGCTTTAAAAGTGGTGACCGGGCTGGGGCTCGAACCCAGGACCCTCTCCTTAAAAGGGAGATGCTCTACCAACTGAGCTACCAGGTCATTTAATTTCGCAAAGCATATTGCTGATTGCGGGTGCAAATATAAGAGCATTAATTTATTTTACAAGCCAAATTTATAAGAATTTTATTTTTTTTTGATTTAATGACAAATTAGCTCAATTTTGCAGCAAAAGTAAATCATATGAAAATTGTTTTAGTGGGATATATGGGGAGTGGAAAAACTACTGTAGGTGAGATACTTGCAAAAAAACTAAATGCAACCTTCATTGATTTAGATGAAAATATTGAGGAAAAGACGGGAAAAAGTATTCCTGAAATTTTTTCTGAGAAAGGAGAGATTTTTTTTAGAAAAAAGGAAAATGAATGTTTGCTTGATGTGTTAAATACGCAAAATAACTTTATTTTATCTACTGGTGGAGGAACTCCTTGTTATGGCAATAACATGAACCAAATACTGGAAGCAACGAAAAACGTTTTTTACCTAAAAGTGAGTATACCAGAATTGGTCCAAAGATTATCAAATGAGAAAGACTCTAGACCTTTGGTTAAAAGTATTTCAGATGAGGAGTTGCCAGACTTTATAGGTAAACATTTATTCGAAAGAAGTTTTTACTATATGCAAGCGCATCATGTTATTGAGAGTAAAAACAGAAATGTAAGCGAAATGGTTGATGAAATAGCAGCCTTGCTAGTCTAGATAAACCATGTCTTTTTTTGCCTCAAAGTGCACATGAACATGCTCTTGTAAGGAGGTAGATAAAGAAATTCCCTTATAATCCGCTTTAACAGGATATTTTTTGTGATTACGGTTAACAAGTACTGCAGTTTTTAAACGTTTAAGTGGTGTTTTTAAAAAATGATGCACGCCGTATATTAATGTTGTTCCAGAGTTTAATACATCGTCAACTAAAACAATGGATTTATTGGTTAGTTCTTCTAAAGGGATAGAAGTTGAAACTCCACTTTGTAAAGGGTCTTTTTTATCCATACTTACTTTACAAAGAACAATATCAGAGTTTGTTACCTCTCTAAGGACAGACTGAATTTTTTTAGCAAATTTTAAGCCACCACCATCAATACCAGCAATAACAATTTCTTTTTCATTAACGTTTGCTTCATAAATTTGATAAGCAATTCGTTTAATTTTATGTTGAATTTCTTGATGCGATAAAATTTTATTTTGCATTTGCTTGGTGTTTCTTATTCAAATATAGAAAAAGCACAGTACTTTATTCTTCTTCATCTAAATAACCATCAATTTCTCTTCGGTCTTTTTTGGTAGGCCTTCCAGTTCCTTTTTTACGATAATAGTCTTTGGAATACTGCAACAATTCTTGATGCTCAAACTCTGTTTTTGGAGTTTTATCAGTTCTATACAGCCCAACAATTTTTGCCCCAACTCTATTTGGAGGAATTTCAATAACTGCAAGTTGATAATTAATTTGATTTTTACGAACGATGATGTCATCAGAAGGAAAAACCTCTCGAGAGGGTTTGACCACCTGATTATTTATTTTTACATGTCCTTTTTTACAGGCCGTTGTTGCTAAATTTCGAGTTTTGAAATAGCGTGTGCACCATAAATATTTATCAATACGCATAACAGTGAAAAGTAAAATACAAAAGTAACAAAAAAGAAAAGCCCGTTTATTAGTAAACGGGCTTTATAAATTTTTAAAAATCTTTTATAACTTAAGGGATAACCCAAAAATAATTTGCGAAGGTCTAGAATCTACTCTACCAGATAATGTATTGGAATTGTCAGCAACAAATTTAGATTCATTTTCGGATAATCCTCGCTCATATCTAACATCTAAGCCAAGTTTTCCTAGACTTACACCAACACCAATTTGTAGCCCAAGACTAAAATCGTTTTCTAAATCATTCAATGTAGGTACCTTTTCTAAATCAGAATCCAAAATATATTGAAATGAAGGTCCTGCAAAAATTTCAAGTGGACCAATTATTTTAGCGCCAACCAGTATCGGTAAGTCAATCTTACTAACATCGTAAGCAGCATCACTACCATTAATGGTGTAGTTACTTTTAGTTTTGGTGTATACTAATTCTGGACGTATGTAAATTATAGGTAACTTAAGTTTGTAAAATACCCCTAGGTGATATCCTATTTTACTTTCAGAACCGTCAATTACATCTTCTCCAGCGTTTCCTATGCTTTCAAGTGTTAAATCTCCGTTTTGAGCATAGTTTAAACCGGCTTTTACTCCAAAACCTGATTCCTTTTGCGCAAAAGTCACTGCAGAGGTAAGCGATAATACTAAGATTAAGAGTGTTTTTTTCATAACTGTGTTTTTGTTTATTGTCATAAAGTAAAGACAAGTTTACTTTAGGTGTGTTACAGTCTCAACGGTTACACTAAATCTTTATTGTTTTCTTAAGTTTTTTATGAGGGTGAGTTCATTATCTTTGCGACTTTAAGATAAGATTTGAAATTTACCATACACAACACAGATTCTCAAAGTAAGGCTAGAGCAGGAACAATGGTTACTGATCATGGTCCAATTGAAACCCCAATATTTATGCCTGTTGGTACAGTGGCTTCCGTAAAGGGAGTTCACCAAAAGGAATTAAGGGAAGAAATAAATCCTGATATTATTTTAGGAAACACCTATCATTTGTATTTGCGTCCTAAAACGGGAATACTAGAAAAAGCTGGGGGATTACATAAATTTATGGGTTGGGATAGAAATATTTTAACCGATAGTGGAGGGTATCAAGTATATTCTCTTTCTGGAAGAAGAAAAATAAAGGAGGAAGGTGTAAAGTTTAAATCTCATATTGACGGTTCTTACCATATGTTTACGCCTGAAAACGTAATGGAAATACAACGTACTATTGGCGCTGACATTATTATGGCGTTTGATGAGTGTACTCCTTACCCTTGCGATTACAATTATGCCAAACGTTCAATGCATATGACGCATCGTTGGTTAGATCGTTGTATAGCGCATTTGGAAAAAACACCATATTCTTATGATTATGCTCAAACTTTTTTCCCAATTGTACAAGGGTCAACATATAAAGATTTAAGAAGGCAGTCAGCTGAATATATTGCCAATTCAGGCGCAGAAGGTAATGCTATTGGTGGCTTGTCTGTAGGAGAGCCTGCCGAGGAAATGTATGCAATGACTGAAGTGGTTTGTGAAATTCTTCCTGAAGATAAACCAAGATATTTAATGGGAGTAGGTACACCAATAAATATTCTAGAAAACATTGCCTTAGGAATTGATATGTTTGACTGTGTTATGCCAACACGTAATGCAAGAAACGGTATGCTTTTTACGGCGCATGGTACTATAAACATCAAAAATAAAAAATGGGAAGATGATTTTTCTCCAATTGACGAAATGGGAACTACGTTCGTCGATAGAGAATATTCAAAAGCGTATTTACGTCATCTTTTTGCAGCAAATGAATATTTAGGAAAACAAATAGCAACAATTCATAACCTTGGTTTTTATTTGTGGTTGGTTCGTGAGGCCAGAAAACATATTTTAGCAGGCGATTTTGCTTCTTGGAAAAACGTGATGGTAAAACAAATGGATAAAAGATTATAATGTTAACCATTTTAGATAGGTACATATTAAAACGATATTTACTCACATTTGCGGTGATGTTAATGTTGTTTATTCCTATTGGCATAATGGCTAATTTGGCGGAGCAAATTTCCAAAATCATTGATAACGAAGCTCCCTTAAATGAGGTTGTTCTTTATTATGTTGATTTTACGGTTTATATAGGTAGCCTTTTGTTTCCAATATTCCTTTTTTTATCGGTTATCTTTTTTACGTCCAAATTAGCTAATAACACTGAGATTGTTGCAATATTAAGTTCAGGTGTTTCTTACGGTCGTTTTTTAAGACCATATTTTATTGGCGCAACTATTATTGCTATTATTATGTTTGTGTTGAGCATGTTTTTGGTTCCTAGAGCTAGCCAAGGCTTTAATGAATTTAAGTTTAAATACCTGAAGAAGGGCAGACAAGTAAGAGAAACTACTAACATTTTTAATCAGCTTAATGAGACCGATTTTATTTATGTGAGTAGTTTTGACCCTGCAAGACAAATAGGGTATAATTTTACATTCGAACGTTTTTCAGAAGATAATCAACTAGAATTTAAAATTTCAGCCTCTAATATTAGATGGGTAGATAGTATATATAGACTAACATCGTTCAAGAAAAGAAAAATTGTTGGTGATACTGCAATTTTAGAAGCTAAGCCAAGATTAGATACACTTTTCACATTTAGAATTGATGACCTTACTCCGGTCTCATATGCCGCAGAGACTAAAAATTTATTTGAATTAAACGATTTTATTGAAGACCAAAAACGAAAGGGAGCTTCTAATTTGAATAAATATATTTTGGAGAAATATAAAAGGTGGGCTCTACCGTTGGCAGCTTTTATTCTAACCATTATTGGTGTGTCTGTTTCATCGGTGAAACATAGAGGAGGTATGGGAATAAACCTCGCCTTTGGAATATTAATTGCATTTATTTACATATTTTTTGATAAGGTATTTAGCACGTTAGCAGAGCAATCTGGTTTCTCACCACTACTTGCAGTAGTTATTCCTAATGTAATTTTTGGAGCACTTGCTTTTTATTTATTGCAAAATGCAAAACGATAGATTAAAAAATTTACTTCATCTTCATTTTATAGTTTTTATTTGGGGGTTTACGGCAGTATTAGGTAAGCTTATTACTATAGATGCTGCACCTTTGGTTTGGTATAGAATGCTTATAGCAACGATATTAATTCTAGGATATGTTTTAATTCGGAAGGTAAAATTTAAGTTTTCCAAAAAAACCATGTTGTGGATGATAATCGGGGGAGTAATTATTGCTTTGCATTGGGTTACTTTTTTTATGGCAATAAAAGTATCTAATGTTTCTGTTGCTTTGGCTACAATGTCTATTGGAACGTTTTTTACTGCTTTTTTAGAACCATTATGGTATAAAAGAAAAATAATTAAGCACGAAGTGATTTTTGGATTGGTTGTTATTCTAGGGCTATATTATATTTTTAAAGTAGATACAACCTATTGGTACGGAATGCTTTTGGCGGCAGTTTCTGCCTTTTTAGCATCTTGTTTTACCTTAATTAATGGTAACCTCATTAAAGAGGAAATACCATCAGTAATTTCATTATTTGAATTAGGTTTTGGGGTTTTGTTTTTAACTGTATACTTTTTGTTTAATCAACAATTTACAACTATTGACTTCTTCAAGTTGTCATTTACAGATTTAGTGTATCTCCTAGTTTTAGCATCAATTTGTACAGCTTATGCTTTTATTGCTTCGGTAAAAGTTATGCGGCATTTGTCTCCATATACCGTTATGTTAACTATTAACCTTGAACCTGTTTACGGTATAGTTTTGGCGTTTATTGTTTTAGGAGAAAATAAACAAATAACAAGCTCATTTTATATCGGAGCACTTATAATAATTACTGTAGTGGTTCTAAACGGAATACTAAAAAGTAGATTAAAATTAAAGAATAAGTAAACAATAAGGTTTGCTTTAAAGTTTTATATTTGTGAACTTAAACAAACGAGACCTATTTGGCTTATGGAATATTTAGATTTTGAACTTCCAATTAAAGAATTGGAAGAGCAGTTGGACAAATGCGTTATTATAGGGGAGGAGAGCGATGTTGATGTTACAGAAACCTGTAAGCAAATCGAGAAAAAACTTGCCGAAACTAGAAAAGAAATTTATAAAGGACTTACAGCTTGGCAACGTGTTCAGCTTTCAAGACATCCTAACAGGCCATATACTTTAGATTATATAAAAGCAATTTGCGGAGATACGTTTTTAGAGCTTCATGGTGATCGTACGGTAAGAGATGATAAAGCTATGATTGGTGGTCTTGGAAAAATTGGCGACCAAAGTTTTATGCTTATTGGACAGCAAAAAGGTTTTAATACTAAAACACGCCAATATCGCAATTTCGGTATGGCAAATCCTGAAGGATATAGAAAAGCATTAAGATTAATGAAATCTGCTGAAAAGTTTGATATTCCTGTGGTGTGTTTTGTGGATACTCCTGGAGCGTATGCTGGTATTGAAGCTGAGGAGCGTGGACAAGGAGAGGCAATTGCTCGTAATATTTTAGAAATGACTCGCCTTAAAGTTCCAATTATTGTAGTAATTATTGGAGAAGGAGCTTCTGGTGGAGCTTTAGGTATAGGAGTTGGAGATAAAGTATTAATGTTAGAAAATACATGGTACTCTGTAATTTCGCCGGAATCATGTTCTTCTATTTTATGGAGAAGTTGGGAATATAAAGAACAAGCAGCTGAAGCTTTGAAACTTACAGCTCCTGATATGAAAAAACTTAAAATGATCGATGAAATCGTTAAAGAACCAATTGGAGGAGCACATTCTAATAGGGAAAAAACGTTCGAAACAGTTAAGAACAAAATTGTAACCCATTTTAAGGAATTAGAAAAGTTATCACCAAAAGAATTGGTGGAGCAACGAATGGAAAAATATTCGAACATGGGTGTTTTTAATGGATAACCCTGAATACTAAGAAGTTTCTTAAAATCCGGAACATAAAACTTCCGGATTTTTTTTGTTATCAACATAAAATCGTAACTTATAAACAGGCTATTGTTAACTAGCAGTTAATATCCAAAATTGGGTATTCTATGTTAACTTAAGGTTAATTGCATACTTTCGTAACTATGGAGAACACAAACCCGATTGTCGGTCGAAAGATTGATAAATCTACAATTATTAACCTTGAAAAAGGAAAAATACCACCTCAAGCAGTTGATTTAGAGGAGGTTGTTCTTGGGGCAATGATGATTGATAAAAAAGGTGTTGATGAGGTTATTGACATTCTCCATCCAGATGTTTTTTATAAAGAGGCTCATAAATATCTTTATGAAGCTATTTTTAAATTGTTTGAAGCATCAGAACCAATCGATTTATTAACGGTTTCTGCTCAATTAAAAAAGGATGGCCGTCTTGAATCAGTCGGAGGTGATTTTTATATCATAAAACTTACTCAAAAAGTAGCATCATCAGCGCATATTGAGTTTCACGCAAGAATTATTCTTCAAAAGTATATTCAACGTAGTTTAATTAAAATTTCAAGTGAGATTATTGAAGAAGCCTATGATGAAGGGACTGATGTTTTTGACCTTTTAGATACTGCGGAATCTAAGCTGTATGATGTAACGCAGGGCAATCTAAAACGTTCCGCCGAAACCGCTCAGAATTTGGTTATTATGGCCAAAAAGAAGATTGAGGAAATCTCTAACAAAGAGGGCTTAAGTGGTATTCCATCAGGTTTTGATAAATTGGATAAACTAACTTCGGGTTGGCAACCTAGTGATTTAATTATTGTTGCTGCACGTCCTGGTATGGGTAAAACAGCTTTAACTTTATCCATGGCAAGAAATATGGCTGTTAATTCTGGAATTCCAGTGGCATTCTTTTCGCTGGAGATGTCATCTGTACAGTTAATAACCAGACTTATTTCATCGGAAACAGGACTTTCTTCTGAGAAGTTAAGAACAGGAAAACTGGAAAAGCACGAATGGGAACAACTAAATGTAAAAGTAAAAGCTTTAGAAAAAGCACCTTTGTTTATTGATGATACACCTTCATTATCCATCTTTGATTTACGTGCAAAGGCAAGAAGGCTTGCTTCGCAGCACGGTATTAGAATGATAATGATTGATTACCTTCAATTAATGACTGCTGGGGGTACACAAAAAGGAGGTAATCGTGAACAGGAAATTTCTACAATTTCTAGAAACTTAAAAGCTCTTGCAAAAGAACTTAATGTACCAGTAATAGCATTATCGCAACTTTCTCGAGCGGTAGAAACTCGTGGCGGAAGTAAACGTCCTGTACTTTCTGATTTGAGGGAATCCGGAGCAATTGAGCAGGATGCAGATATTGTATCCTTCATATATCGTCCAGAATATTATAAAATTGACGAGTGGGATGATGAAGAACGATCTCCAACAGCGGGTCAAGGTGAATTTATAGTAGCTAAACACAGGAATGGTGGTCTAGAAAACATTAGGCTTAAATTTATCGGTAGTCAAGGTAAATTTGATAACTTAGATGACTTTGATTCTCCTTTCGAGTTTCAATCTAAAATGAATGACAACGAGGATAATCCCTTTATCACCAAAAATCTTCCAAACCCTAACGATGCCTTTGGAAGTTCAATGAATAATGAATCTGATTTGGACGATAGCGATGTTCCTTTTTAAAGCTTAAAATTTGTTTTTGAAACTAAAATCATATTTTAGAAAGTTAACTTTAAGAAACATTTTGATGTTTCTTTTTCTTTTTGCCAGTACTCAAATTTTTGCATCATCAATATTAATTCCGATGGATGCGGAAAGTCAAAAAAATCATTTAAAAGCTTACGGAATCACTTATTGGGTGCTATCTCATCAACAAAAAGTGCAATGGTTATTAAACTATCGGGGAGGCTCTTTTTTATTACCCGACGGAGAGCGTATTCGTAAAGAATGCCAAATAAGAGGAGTGTCCTTTGAGGTGATATCAAATGATGAAGCAGCTTCAATTCTAGATAACATAAGTAGCCCCTCTCAAAATCAAGAAGCAGTAATTTTAGAAAAGGCACCTAAAATTGCGGTGTATTCCCCAAAAGGCAATCAACCATGGGATGATGCAGTTACAATGGTACTAACATATGCTGAAATTCCATATGTAACTGTTTACGATGAAGAAGTTATTAATGATAAGTTAGCCCTTTATGATTGGTTGCATTTACATCATGAGGATTTTACGGGACAGTATGGTAAGTTTTATGGAGCGTATAGAGCAGCTCCTTGGTATATTGAAGGAAAACAAAAAGCAGAAGCTTTAGCAAATGAGTTAGGTTTTACAAAGGTATCGGAAGAGAAACGTGCGGTTGCTTTAAAAATTAGAAACTATGTTATAGGTGGCGGATTTATGTTTGCAATGTGCTCCGCTACTGATAGTTTTGATATTGCTTTGTCTGCAGATGGAGTAGATATTTGTGAACCCATGTTTGATGGGGATCCTTCTGAACCGAGTTATCAGAGTAAATTAGACTATAAGAAAACTTTTGCGTTTGCCAATTTTACCTTAGAAAGAAACCCGCTGGAATATGAGTTTTCATCTATAGATATGACTAAAAAAAGGGGAAGAGTGGCTAAAGAGTCAGATTATTTTTCTTTGATGGATTTCTCTGCGAAATGGGACCCCGTTCCAACCATGTTATGTCAAAACCATACTTCATTAGTAAAGGGATTCATGGGGCAAACTACAGCATTTAATAGAGATAATATTAAACCAACAGTGTTAATATTAGGTGAAAATAAAATTAATGGGGAGGCAAGATACATTCATGGAATACAAGGTAAAGGCTTTTTTACCTTTTATGGAGGTCATGATCCCGAAGATTATCAACATAGAGTGGGGGATCCAAAGACCGAATTGGAATTGCACCCGACTTCGCCGGGATATCGGTTAATTTTAAACAACGTTTTGTTTCCTGCTGCGCAAAAAAAGAAACAAAAAACATAGTTTTATAAACATGTGGTATCAGAAAGAGATAGCATTAAAACCTAGGTCAAGGGGATTTCATTTAATTACCAATGAAATTTTGAGTAATTTTTTGGAGTTAAAAAGTATTACAACAGGTTTTTTACAAGTTTTTATAAAACATACTTCTGCAAGCTTAACGATAAACGAAAATGCAGATTCAAGTGTTAGAGTTGATTTTGAAAGTCATATAAACAAAATGGTTCCTGAAAATGCACCATATTATACGCATACATATGAAGGAGCAGATGACATGCCAGCTCATATTAAGTCCTCATTAATGGGGGCCTCGGTACAAATACCGATTACAAATGGAAATTTAAATTTAGGAATATGGCAAGGCATTTATCTATGCGAACATAGAAACAATGGAGACTCTAGAAAAGTTGTTATTACTGCTTACGGAGAATAATTAAGATAATAAAAGCTGTTCTAAAATTTCTTCGACACCATATTCTTCGTTACTTTTTGTTTTGTAATTGGCAGCTTCTATAACATTTGGGTGTGCATTTGCCATTGCAAAACTATATTTGGCTTTACCAATCATTTCTAAATCATTATTATAATCTCCAAATACCATGGTTTCATCTGGGCTAATGTTATATTGTTCTTGTAACTTTTCAATAGCGTAGCCTTTGTTTGCATCATTTTCGGAAAGGTCAACCCAATTTTGTCCAGATACTTTTACTTTTAAGTTTTCATTAAAATGTTTTACTGCAGGATAAATGTATTTTTCAGAGTCTTCAGGATGATATATGGCTATTTTTAAAATTTCTCCAGAATGACTTTTTAAATCTTCTAAAATCTCATATTCATTATAAAATTCCTTCAACCGATGTACAAAACCAGAAGAATCGTTCAATAAATAAGCTTTAGTCTTGCTGCATAAAACTGGATTCACATTTTCTAGATTAGCAATAGTATCTAAAATTTCGTTTTTAGCTCGCTGGTTTAATGGGGTAGAAAATACTTCATTGTCATTTTTCATTACGAAGCCACCATTTTCCGCAACAACAATAATCTCCTTTTTAATGCTATGCAGTTTATCAATAATACTACTGTACTGCCTTCCACTGGCAGCAACAAATAAAATTCCTTTTTCTTTAAGTTGTTTAAACTGTTCAAAAAAACGGTTACTAACTTGATGCTTGTTGTTTAATAGTGTACCATCCATATCGGTAACCACCATTTTTACTTGAGATAAATCCATATTGTTGTAGTAAAAACGCTAAAGGTATTGGTTATTGCTAAATAACCGATGCAGAAACAATAAAGTTTATGTTAAGAAGTCTTTTATGCGATGATTACCTCAATACCTATTTCTTCAAATTTATTTAAAGAATCATTGGTAATATTATTGTCCGTAATTAAAACATCTATTTTAGCCAAAGAAGAAATTCTTCCAAACCCTCTTTTTCCAATTTTAGAAGAATCAGCTAAAACTATTATTTTATCAGCACTTTCCATCATTTTTTGATTCAGGTGCGCCTCTGCTGCATTGGAAGTGCTTATACCAAAGTTAACATCAATTCCATCTACGCCTAAAAAAAGCTTGTTGCAAGAGAATTGCTCTAAAACGGATTCAGATATTGCTCCGATAACCGAAGTAGAATTTTTTCTGATTTCACCACCAAGCTGAATAACATCAATATTGGGCTTTTGACACAACTCAATGCTAACACTTAATGAAGATGTTAAAACCGTAAGTTTTTCAAAATCTTCTAAAATTCTTGCTAAATAATGAATGGTGGTTCCAGAAGAAAGGATAATAAAATCATTATTTTGAATAAGTTTAATTCCTTCTTTCGAAATTTTTTGTTTCTGTTCGGTATTAATACCTTCTTTTTCGATTACGTTTTTTTCGTAAGCGTAGGTAGAATTTTTACTCGCGCCACCATGCGTTCGGTATAAAAAACCTTCTTTTTCTAGATAACTTAAGTCCTTTCGAATGGTAACCAGCGAGACATTTAATTTTTGACTCAACTCCTGCACAGATACAAAACCGCTAGGTTTTATTAGATCTAAAATTTGAGTATGCCGTTCGTTTAGCTTTGCCATAGATTAAGATAGGTAATATGTTTATGAATTATTACGCAAGGTACAAAAAAAGATAGGTTGTGAAAATTATGAAGTTTCGTTTTCTTTCGTTATTTTTGAAAAAAGAAAGATAAAGAAATTTAAAAAGAAAATAAATGAAACTGGTTGAGAAAATAGAAAAGGTAAAAGAAGTTCCAGAATGGGACTTTGTTATTATCGGTGGAGGGGCCAGTGGTTTGGGGGCTGCATTGGATGCTACTACTAGAGGATACAAAACATTGTTGTTAGAATCTCATGATTTTGCAAAAGGTACTTCAAGTAGAAGTACAAAGCTGGTTCACGGTGGAGTAAGGTACTTGGCTCAAGGAAATGTTTCTTTGGTTAGAGAAGCTTTAAAAGAACGTGGTTTAATGGCGCAAAATGCTGCTCACTTGGTAAAGAATCAAAAATTCATTATTCCCAACTATACATGGTGGGGAGGTCCGTATTATAAATTTGGACTCTCAATTTATGATATGCTTGCGGGTAAGTTAAGTTTAGGAAAAACGAAATACATTAACAGGAAAAATACAATTTCTAAAATACCAACAATTAACGGTGATAGATTAGTTAGCGGAGTGGTGTATAATGACGGGCAATTCGACGATTCTAGACTTGCAATTAATCTGGCTCAAAGTATAGAAGAGCAAGGTGGAAGTGTTCTTAATTATAATAAAGTTGTAGGGTTACTTAAAAATGAAGAGGGAGAAGTAAGTGGTGTAAATGTGCTAAGTGTGCTAACCGGTCAAAATTATGAGGTTAAAAGTAAAGTAGTAATTAATGCAACTGGCGTTTTTACAAACAAAATACTAAACATGGATAATCCTAAACATGGAAAATTTGTAGTTCCTAGTCAGGGGATACATTTGGTTTTGGATAAATCTTTTTTACCAAGTGATGATGCTCTAATGATTCCCAAAACTAGTGACGGTAGAGTACTTTTTGCAGTTCCATGGCATGATAAAGTGGTTGTGGGAACAACGGACACCTTGATAGATAATCCTAGTTTTGAACCTAAAGCGTTAAGCAGTGAGGTAGATTTTGTTTTAGAAACTGCAGGAAGGTTTTTGGTAAAAAAACCAAAACGAGAAGATGTTCTTTCAATGTTTGCCGGGTTAAGGCCTCTTGCTGCTCCGGAAGGAAAAGGAACCAAAACTAAAGAAGTTTCACGAAGCCATAAGGTAATAGTGTCGGACACGGGACTGGTGACCATAACGGGTGGTAAATGGACAACTTACAGACAAATGGCAGAAGATGTGGTTGATACAGCTGTAAAAGCTAAAAAACTACCTAAAAAACAATGTGTAACGGAAAATTTTTCAATTCATGGTAATATTCCTGTAAATGAAGTGGATAGATCCAATTATCTTTATGTTTATGGTGCAGATATTTCTGCAATAAAGGAGTTGCAAAATAAAAGTATGGAGTATGGTGAAAAATTACATCCAAGGTATCCTTATACAGCTGCTGAAGTAGTGTGGGCAGTACAAAATGAAATGGCGCAAACCGTTGAAGATGTTTTAGCAAGAAGAGTACGATTATTGTTTTTAGACGCCAGAGCTGCTATTGACGTTGCTGGTAAAGTGGCCGCTATTATGGCAAAAGAATTGAATAAAGATGGAAGTTGGATAGAAAGACAAGAAGCAGAATTTATTCAACTAGCAAAGGGTTATTTGCTGGTAGATTATACTTCCATAGATAAAGAAAATAGTGTAACCAATTTAATAACTGCAAAATGAAAGAGAAATTAATTTTAGCTTTAGATCAAGGGACAACTTCATCCAGAGCAATCTTATTTAATCATAATGGAGAAATTGTTGAAATTTCTCAAAAACCATTTGAACAAATTTTTCCGGAACCTGGATTGGTAGAACACAATGCAAACGAAATATGGTCTTCGCAAATATCTGTTGCAGCAGAAGTTGTGGCAAAATCAGGAATTACTGGTGAAGATATCGCTGCAATTGGAATTACTAATCAACGAGAAACAGTTGTGGTTTGGGATAGAAAAACAAGTGAACCTATTTGTAATGCTATTGTTTGGCAAGACCGGAGAACTTCTAAATATTGCGATGAGTTAAAGCAAAAAGGGCATGTTGACCTGATTAAGAAGAAAACAGGATTGGTTTTAGATGCGTATTTTTCTGGAACCAAGTTAAAATGGATATTAGATAATGTAGAAGGGGCAAGAGAAAAGGCAGAAGCTGGTGAATTGTGTTTTGGTACAGTTGATTCTTGGTTGGTTTGGAAACTTACCAGAGGAAATATGTTTATAACCGATGTTACGAATGCATGTAGAACAATGCTTTTTAATATTCATACTATGTCATGGGATGATGAATTATTATCATTGTTCAATATTCCAAAATCAATATTGCCCGAAGTAAAAGAGAGTAGTGAAATATATGGAGAAACGGCAACTACACTATTTTCTTCTAAAATTCCAATTTCTGGTATTGCTGGAGATCAGCAGGCTGCACTATTCGGACAAATGTGTACTAAACCCGGTATGGTTAAAAATACGTATGGAACAGGATGCTTTTTACTAATGAATACAGGGGATGAGGCAGTATACTCAGAAAATAACTTACTTACCACTGTAGCATGGAAAATTAATGGAAAAACTACATATGCATTAGAAGGAAGTGTATTTGTTGGTGGAGCTGCTGTTCAATGGTTGAGAGATGGGGCTAAAGTGATTAAAACGGCTCCTGGAATAAATCATTTAGCCGAAACCGTTGAAGACAATGGAGGTGTTTACTTTGTTCCAGCGTTAACAGGTTTAGGGGCTCCTTACTGGGATCAATACGCTAGAGGGGTCATTATGGGTATTACTAGAGGAACCACCGATGGTCATATTGCTCGTGCTACATTAGAAGGGATTGCTTTTCAGGTATATGATGTTGTAAAATCTATGGAGGCTGATGCTAAAGCTAAAAGTTTAGAGTTGAGAGTTGATGGCGGTGCAGCGGCTAGTGATTTGCTAATGCAGATTCAATCAGACTTATTTGGATTTGAAATTGTTCGCCCAAAAACTATTGAAACAACTGCTTTAGGAGCCGCGTATTTGGCTGGTTTAGCAGTAGGATATTGGGATAGTATCGATGAAATTCAGTCACAATGGATTGTAAGTAAGAAATTTTACCCTAAATTAGAGAAGGAAAAAGTGGACAAAATGCTTCATTATTGGCATAAAGCAGTTAAATGTTCACAAAGTTGGATAGAAGAATAATTTAAAAAAACAAAATATGTCTTTACTAGCAGCAGAAATACTCGGAACAATGTTACTCGTTTTATTAGGAAATGGGGTAGTGGCAAATGTGGTTTTAAACGGAACTAAAGGCAATAACTCTGGTTGGATTGTTATAACAACTGGCTGGGCATTGGCTGTTTTTGTTGGTGTTGTAGTGGCAGCTCCATATAGTGGTGCTCATTTGAATCCGGCAGTTACTGTTGGTTTAGCTGTAGCAGGAAAAATAACGTGGGCCGCAGTTCCGGAATATTTGGCTGGTGAAATGATAGGGGCAATGTTAGGAGCTTTTTTGGTATGGTTGTTTTATAAAGATCATTTTTCTCAAACTCAAGATGAAGCTAGTAAATTGGCATGTTTTAGTACAGGACCTGCAATAAGAAATCCTTTTTCTAATGTTGTTAGTGAGCTTATAGGAACTTTTGTTTTGGTGTTTGTGATTTTTTATCTCACAGGTTCCGAAATTGAATTAGCCAATGATGCAAGTGCTAAAATTGGTTTAGGCTCAATTGGAGCTTTACCAGTAGCTTTTTTGGTGTGGGTAATAGGTTTAGCTTTAGGAGGTACCACGGGTTATGCTATTAATCCAGCCCGTGATTTAGGGCCTCGAATAATGCATGCTATTCTTCCTGTAAAGGGAAGTAGTGATTGGAGTTATGCTTGGATTCCTGTTATTGGACCAATTTTAGGTGCTGTAATTGCTGCAGGATTATATATGTTTTTATTAGGCTGATTAAAAAAAACAAATATTTAGATATAAAAAAATCCCGATTCGAAAGAATCGGGATTTTTTAAGTGAGATATATTGTTATTACTTTACTTTATTTACGATAGCTGAAAAAGCCTCAGGGTGGTTCATAGCTAAGTCAGCAAGAACTTTTCTGTTAAGTTCTATATTGTTAGCTTTTACTTTACCCATAAACTGTGAGTAAGACATTCCGTGTAATCTGGCTCCCGCATTAATCCGAGTAATCCATAGAGCACGAAAAGTTCTCTTTTTATTTCTACGGTCTCTATAAGCATATAACATTGCTTTTTCAACCGCATTTTTGGCTACTGTCCAAACGTTTTTACGTCTTCCAAAGTAACCTTTGGCTTGCTTCATTACCTTTTTTCTTCTGGCTCTTGAAGCTACTGCATTTACTGATCTTGGCATAATTTTAATGTTTTTTGTAGTAGGCGGTCAATTTTTTTGACACTTTAAAAGCCTAACTCCAGGGTTAATATTTAATTACCGAAAAAACAACTTACTTCAAACGTAATTGTTCTTTAATACTGTTAACATCTGAATCGTGAACCAATGCAGAATGTGTTAACGCTAGCTTACGCTTTTTAGATTTCTTCGTTAGAATGTGACTCTTAAAAGCGTGCTTTCTTTTGATTTTACCAGTACCTGTAAGCTTAAAACGCTTTTTAGCACTAGATTTTGTTTTTTGTTTAGGCATTTTTCCTATTTATTAATTTATCTCACTATACTATGCTGAAACTGCCCATATAGTGTAGGCAGAGGTTCAGTATTTTATATTCAAAAGAAACCATATCTGATTTCTCAGTGAATTTATTTTTTTGTTTTAGGTGCAATAAACATAGTCATTCGTTTTCCTTCAAGTTTAGGCATCTGTTCTACTTTACCTATTTCTTCTAATTCCGAAGCTAAACGCAACAATAATATTTCACCTTGGTCTTTGTATACAATTGACCGTCCTTTAAAAAACACATATGCTTTTAATTTAGCTCCCTCTTTTAAGAACTTTTCGGCATGTTTCTTTTTAAACTCATAATCATGGTCGTCTGTATTTGGACCAAACCTAATTTCTTTTACGACAACTTTAGACGCTTTGGCTTTCATTACCTTTTCACGTTTCTTTTGTTCGTATAAGAACTTCTTGTAATCTATAATCTTACAAACTGGTGGGTCAGCATTTGGCGAAATTTCAACCAAATCTAATCCTAACTCTTCTGATTTTGCCATTGCTTGTCGCAATGGATAAACACCTACTTCAACGTTGTCTCCCACCAATCTTACGTTAGGTGCGATAACATTCTCATTGATTTTATGAGGGTTTTTGTTTTCTCTTCTAGGTTGGGGCCTAAATCTCTTTCGTATTGCTATGACTTTTGTTTTTTAATTAAACTTAAATTTGTTTTCTAAAACGACTTTAAGGTACTATTTATTTCGTTAGTGACCAAGTCTGTAAAATCTGTAACGCTCAGAGAACCTAAATCGTCTCCACCATGTCTACGAACAGAAATGGTATTGGCTTCTTCTTCGTTTTCCCCAACAATCAGCATAAATGGTATTTTATTCATTTCTGCCTCTCGTATTTTCTTTCCAACAGTTTCACTTCTGTTGTCAATGAGGGCGCGAATTTCGTTATTTTCTAAAGAATTTAAAACTTTTTTAGCATATTTTTCATGTTTCTCACCAACAGGTAGTACTATTGCTTGGTCTGGAATTAGCCAAAGCGGGAAATTTCCACCGGTATGCTCCAGTAAAAGTGCAATAAATCTTTCCATACTTCCAAATGGAGCTCTATGGATCATTACTGGTCTGTGCAGCTCATTATCACTGCCTTTATAGGTAAGATCAAAACGCTCAGGAAGGTTATAATCTACTTGAATAGTTCCTAGTTGCCAGCTTCTTCCTAAGGCATCTTTTACCATGAAATCTAGTTTAGGGCCATAAAATGCAGCTTCACCACTTTCAACAACAAAATCTAACCCTTTTTCTTTTGCAGCATTAATTATAGCGTTTTCAGCTTTCTCCCAATTTTCAACTTCCCCAATATATTTCTCTGGCTTTTCTAAATCACGAACCGAAACCTGGGCAGTGAAATTTTCAAAACCTAAAGAACCTAATACATATAAAGAAAGGTCTATAACGTTTTTAAATTCTTGGTCTAACTGGTCTGGTGTGCAAAAAATATGAGCATCATCTTGGGTAAAGCCTCTTACCCTTGTTAATCCATGAAGCTCTCCACTTTGTTCATACCTATATACAGTACCAAATTCTGCATATCGCTTTGGGAGTTCTCTGTAGCTAAAAGGTTTGCTGTTGTAAATTTCACAGTGATGCGGGCAGTTCATTGGTTTTAACAAGAACTCTTCATCTTCTTTAGGTGTTGTAATTGGTTGAAAGCTATCTTCACCATATTTAGCATAATGCCCTGAAGTAACATAAAGCTCTTTTTGTCCAATATGAGGCGTAACTACCATTTCATACCCAGCTTTTTTCTGAGCCTTCTTTAAAAACTGTTCCAAACGTTCTCGTAGTGCAGCGCCTTTAGGAAGCCATAAAGGTAAACCTTGTCCTACCTTTTGCGAAAACGTAAAAAGCTCTAATTCTTTTCCTAGTTTTCTATGGTCGCGTTGTTTTGCTTGTTCAAGAAGTTCTAAATATTCAGTAAGCTCTTTTTGTTTGGGAAAAGAAATACCATAAACTCTTGTAAGTTGTTTGTTCTTTTCGTCACCTCTCCAATAAGCTCCTGCAACACTTAATATTTTAATAGCTTTTACAATGCCTGTATTTGGTATGTGTCCACCTCTACACAAATCGGTGAAAGTATCATGGTCACAAAAGGTAATTGTGCCATCTTCTAAGCTTTCTATCAGTTCTACCTTAAACTCATTTCCTTGAGATTTGTATAGACTAAGAGCTTCGCTTTTGGAAACAGCTCTCATTTTAAAATCATGTTTTCCTCTTGCAATCTCCAGAGCTTTCTTTTCTATTATGGGAAAGTCTTTATCTGATATGGGGTTTTCTCCTAAATCCACATCGTAGTAAAAACCATTATCAATAGCGGGTCCAATTGTTAACTTTATTCCTGGATATAACTCTTCTAAAGCTTGCGCGACAATGTGTGATGACGAATGCCAAAAAGCGGTTTTACCTTCCTTGTCTTTCCATGTGTATAATACTAAAGAACCATCTTCGTGCAATTCGGTTACACTTTCAACGGCAGTATTGTTGAACTTTGCGGAAATCACATTTCTGGCAAGTCCTTCACTAATACTTTTGGCTACATCTATTACAGCTGTACCTTTATTATATTCTTTAACACTACCATCTGGTAAAGTAATTTTAATCATGCTCCTTATTTAAGTTTGCAAAGATAATAAGTAAGCTTGATGCAGACAATATATATAGGTATATGTTTTGTTAAGAGGTATTGAATAGGAAAATGAGGTTTAATGTTGGTTTGGAATTTTTTCTCTTGATATTTTGATGTTTGTAAAGTGTTGTGTAGTAGGTGTGTGTGCATGTGGGTTAAAAA
>CANMKG010000005.1 GCA_947498505.1 uncultured Maribacter sp.
ACAGTAGCAATAGCAGATGGAGGAAGTGGTAATGTAACGGTAGGTGGAACATATCCAAACTTTACAATAGATGTACCGGATAACACTGATAGTCAGGATATAAGTACAAATAATAATCCTGGTAATATTACAATAGACAACGGTAGTACATTAAATTTAAATGTAAATGATGCCGATGCTAGTTCAAGTAATGAAACCATTACAGCTTTTGAAATCAATGGTACAAATTTACGCATTACTGAAGCCGGGACTAATTTTGATGTGTCATTATCTTCTTTAGGAAGTGATGATCAAAACGACTCAGAAGTTCCTCTAGCAACCAGTTTAGATTTAAATGGTGATTCGGGCGTAGATCCTGATGGAGCAGGCCCTGAACCTGTTGGTGTATCAGAAACAACAGTACAAGAAGCTTTAATGGCAATAGAACCAATAACTTCTAAGGCAGCAAGAATATTCTATCCACCGTCAATTGCAATTGATGCATCCGCGGCGGCAACGAATCAGACTAAAGATTTATATCAAGAATATATTAATCAATATGCACCAACGACCTTACCATTTACCGCAACTTTTGTAGCTAGTGATGATGCACCAGCAACAATACCTACATATGCAAAAGAAGACCTGTATTATTATGTTACGTATTATGATGCTGCTGTTTTTGATAATGTAAGCATAGATGCTGATGGAGTAATGACATATGATATTATTGCACCACCTGCAGATTATAATTCGTTAATCAACGTGGTATTTGTAGTAAAATAATTGAAAATAAACTCAGCCTCTAGTTTGGAATTAATTAAGAAATATAAACTACTTGTACTAAGCATAACATTTATGTTGCTAGGAATATCAGCAGCTAATGCTCAGTTTTTATTGCAAGCACCTAGTAGTACAGATGAAACTAATTATCGTTGGTATGAAGCTTCAGATACAAGCACGGTTTTAGGAACAAATTCGGTTTTAGAAGTTCGTGAACGAGGGGTGTATTTCGCGACTTATGATGGTACGTTGTGTGGGTCAAATGCAACAGGATATTTTATAGTTACCAATTGTAATGCTCCTTTTAATGAGGTTACATTGGATATCACACAAAATGTTTCCTCAGGAGCAACAGTCAGCTGGACTCCTGCTCAGAGTGGAGATCAATTACGACCAACTGTTGAAGCTACATCAACAGTACAAAAATATACCGCCACAATTACAAAAGCAGGTAACACAGTAAGTTTACCAAATTTTACCGTGGTATGTATTAATGAGGCTGCAACTTTGGTAGACGATTTAGTGACTACAGATGAAGACACACCAGTAATAGTTCCAATATTCGATAATGATTCTGACTTGCCAACAACAGGTATATTAACAACAACAAACCCATCTAATGGAATCGTTGCGGTCGATGATAATGGTACGCCAAATAACCCTTTGGATGATATTGTAACTTATACGCCGAATCCAGATTTCAACGGTCAAGATACCTTTAACTATACATTATGTAACACTTTTGGAGACTGTAGTACAGCTACAGTAACTATTGATGTTATTCCTATTGTTGACGCAATAGATGATTCAATAGCTACAGAGGAAGACACCGCTGTAGATATAGATATTCTCGCAAACGATAATGACGTTCCTACCATAGGTACATTAACTACAACCAGTCCTAATGATGGTGTTGTAAGTATTAATGACAATGGAACACCAAATAATCCATCTGATGATACAGTTACCTATACACCAAATAATGGATTTACTGGTACCGATACGTTTACATATACATTATGTGATGATTCTGCCAACTGTAGTACGGCAACTGTTACTGTTTTAGTTACCGATGCGACAGATATTGATAGCGATAATGATGGTATTGTAGATAGTTTTGAAGACTTAAATCTTGATGGAGATAATGACCCTTCTACTGACCCTACAGATAGCGATGGTGATGGATTCCCAGATTATTTAGATATCGATTCAGATGATGATGGTATTCCAGATAACGTGGAAGCCCAAACCACAGCAGGATATATTCCACCAAGTTTGATAGATGCCAATAATAATGGTTTAGATGATGCTTACGAAGACGGAGTATTAGGAATATTCCCTGTAGACACAGATGGTGATAATCTACCAGATTATTTAGATAGTGATAGTGATGATGACAATATACCTGATCGTATTGAAGGTCATGATTATAATAATGATGGTATTCCTGATGTTGTTTTAAATGGTTCGTATAAAGATGGCGATGGTTTAAATGATGGTTATGAAGGAGAGTTTACTGTAGATGATGATGTTAATGATGAAATAGATGACCCTTATAACGATTTACCAAATACCGATGGCGATGCAGAGTCTAACTATCGTGATGCGGATGATGATAATGACGGTATTGCCTCAAAAGATGAAGATTTAAACTTAGATAGCGATTATGCCAATGATGATAGTGATGGTGATGGTACTCCTGAATATTTAGAGCCAAATGCGCAAGAAGATGAGCTTGAGGTGATTAACGTGCTTACGCCTAACAATGACGGATTAAATGAATATCTAAGAATCGTAGGAATAGAGAATTACCCTGATAATACTGTTAAAATATATAACCGTTGGGGTGTATTAGTATTCTCAACCCGAGCTTATGATAATGAAGGAAATGTATTTGATGGATCATCTGACGGAAGAGTAACCGTAAGTCCAGATAAAAAACTTCCAGTAGGTACCTATTTCTATATTTTAGACTATAAAGATAATTTAGGACAAACTAAAACGTTAACAGGTTATATTTATATTAACAGATAATGAGAGTAACGTATAATTTTTGTTTAAACCAAACAATCAAAAAGAGTAATGTTAAGCTAGTTTTAGCTTTGTTTACACTTATGTTTGCTGTTCAGTTATCCGCTCAACAAGACGCCCAATATACACAGTATATGTATAATACAGTAAGTGTTAATCCAGGGTATTCGGGATCAAGAGGAAACATAAGTGCCGCTTTGCTGTATAGAGCCCAGTGGCTTGGTTTAGATGGAGCTCCTGAAACGCAAACGTTTAATATACATTCTCCCATAGGTTATAAAGGAGTGGGGTTAGGGTTATCCATTGTGAATGATAAAATTGGACCAACATCTGAAACTTATTTTGATGTAGATTTCTCATATACGATTTGGACTTCAACAGAAGGTAGATTAAGTTTTGGATTAAAAGCGTCAGCTCATTTATTGGATGTTAATTTTTCTAAACTTAATCAAGATTTTAATATAGTTGATCCATTATTACAAAGTGATATTGATAATAAATTTTCTCCTAATATAGGAGCAGGAGTGTACTACCATACCAATAAATTTTATGCTGGATTATCAGTGCCTCGGATTTTAGAAACTTCACACTTTAAATCAGGACCACAACCAACAACAGCTAAAGAATTAATGAATATTTACTTCATTACAGGTTATGTTTGGGATTTGAATGATAATTTAAAGTTTAAACCAGCGCTATTAACTAAAGTCGTTACTGGAGCGCCTGTTGGGGTAGATTTATCTGCCAATTTTATGCTGAATGACAAGTTTGTTGCAGGTTTAGCCTATCGTTGGGATGCTGCTTTTAGTGGTTTGTTTGGGTTTCATATAAATGAATCTATGTATCTAGGTATGGCATATGATCGTGAAGTAACAGAATTGGGTAATGCCGCTTTTAACGATGGCTCTTTTGAGGTTATTTTTAGATATGATTTTATTCATACCAAAGGAAACTTAAAATCTCCTCGATTCTTTTAGCAAAAATCATTTAGTTTTTTTATGAATGGCTTAACTCATAAATAAGGTAAAGGTCTTATTTTTGTAATATGAGTGAAGAACAGGTAATCTTGGTAAACAGTCAAGACGAGGAAATTGGAACAATGCCTAAAATGGAAGCACACGAAAAAGCTGTGCTTCATAGAGCGTTTTCTATTTTTATAATGAATGCTAAAGGTGAAACAATGCTTCAGCAACGGGCAGCCCATAAATATCATTCTCCCTTACTGTGGACAAATACATGTTGCAGTCACCAGCGTTTAGGCGAAAGTAACATTCAAGCAGGAACAAGAAGGTTACAAGAGGAAATGGGTTTTACAGCTCCATTGAAAGAATTATTTTCTTTTACCTACAAGGCAACTTTTGATAATGGTCTTACTGAGCATGAGTTAGATCATGTTATGATGGGAGAGTATGAGAATAACCCAGTTATAAATACCGAAGAAGTTGCTGATTGGAAATGGATGAAACCTGTTGATATAAAAAAGGATATCAAAGAAAATCCAGATGAGTACACAGCCTGGTTTAAAATAATTTTTGAAAAGTTTTATGAGCATTTAATGCGTAATATTCAAAAACCATGAAAATTAAGGTAAGTAGAAAGGCACATTTTAATGCTGCGCACAGGTTGTATAGAGCAGACTGGAGCGATGAGAAAAATTTTGAAATTTTTGGTAAATGCAGTAACGCTAATTATCATGGACATAATTATGAGCTTATAGTTAGTGTTTATGGTGAAATTGACCCTGAAACTGGATTTGTTATTGACATGAAAGTTTTGAAAAAATTGATTCAAGAAAAAATTGAAAATGTATTGGATCATAAAAACCTCAATATTGAAGTTTCGCAGTTTAAAGATTTGAACCCTACTGCTGAAAATATAGCAGTTGTAATTTGGAATATTCTTAGACCTCATATAAATAAGGCTAAAGATTTGGAAGTTGTACTATATGAAACACCAAGAAATTTTGTGACGTACAGCGGGTAATTAATATAATATTTTGTAAGAAAATTCGTTAGAATTAAACGTATTTTAATAATTAACCTACCATGAAATTATATCCATTAAAGTTTACTCCAATTTTAAAAGAAAGATTATGGGGTGGCTCCAAATTAAAAGAAGTTTTAGATAAACCTATTGAAAATAACGCTACTGGTGAAAGTTGGGAGTTGTCTGGTGTATGCGGAGACATATCTTCAGTTTCTAATGGTGAACTTGTAGGAATGTCGTTGCAAACACTCATCAATGATTTTCCAGAAGAGTTACTAGGTTTAAGTGTTGTAAAAAGGTTTGGAAAAGAATTTCCGATTCTTATTAAGTTTATTGATGCCAAACAAGATTTATCTATTCAGTTACATCCCAATGATGAGCTTGCTAAAGAAAGACATAATTCTTTTGGAAAAACGGAAATGTGGTATGTAATGGATGCGGATAAAGATGCTAAATTAATTGTTGGTTTTAATAAAGACGTTACTAAAGAAGAATATACAACTAGTCTTCAAAATGATAAGCTGCTGGAATTATTAAACTATGAAACAGTTAATGAGGGTGATACTTTTTTCATCAATACGGGAAAAATTCATGCCATTGGAGCGGGAGTTTTGCTAGCTGAGATTCAACAAACCTCAGATGTTACTTATAGAGTTTTTGATTTCAATAGAAAAGATAAAGAAGGAAATTTAAGAGAATTGCATACCGAAATGGCACTTGATGCCATGGATTACAGTAAAAAAGATGATTATAAGGTTGATTATCGGTTAGAAAAAGATAAGCCAAGTCAAATGGTAGATTGCCCTTATTTTAAAACAAACATCATTGAGATTACAAATGATTTGTTTCAGGACGTATCTAATAGAGATTCCTTTACAATCTATATGTGTGTAGGGGGAGAAGCAGTGGTTAAAACGGATGATGGAGAAGCGCATATTAAAAAAGGAGAAACGGTATTAGTACCTGCGCAGTCACCAACAATTACGTTGCAAAGTAAAGGAGCTAAGCTTTTAGAAGTGTCTATTTAGCGCAAATTTTTGATAAACAAAAAAACGCATTTACCATTCTAAAAATATAAAACCTTATTTTTGCTTAAAAGTGAAATAATGGCAAGTATTAGAGATTTAAAAAAAGATATTAATTACGTATTAGGTGATATTATTGAGGCTGTTTATATTGTTGATGCCGCAAATAATAAACCAGATTCTCCAGAGGGTTCTAAAATAGTTGATGAGGCTATTGAAACTTTTGATGAATTAATAGCTAAGGTAAATGACCGCGGTGTTGAAAATAAAAAAGCACACCTAAAAGCAGTTCGTGAAGAATTAGAGAAAAAGGGGAAAGGACTTGTAGAAAAACTTAACGCTTTAAGTTAAACTATTTCGTTCTCCATAAAATAAAAGAGCCATCTTAACATTAAAGGTGGCTCTTTTATTTGTATTAATTTTGAGTGTTTTCTAAACGCTTTTTTAGCTTGAGGCCGTATTTAGAATTTGCAATGTTTTCGGGCAACGATTTATAAATTGAATCTAGAAATACAGGGTTTGCTTCTGGAATTTCAATTGCCGCGATGTATGGAGCAATATATGAGTTTTTATGAGTTAATGCATAGGTTATTGAAAATGCATAACTTCTTTTAAAATTTCGATCGCTTATTTTTCTAATAGAATCTATTTGTACAGCATCAAGTGGCTGTTCCGTATTATTGGCTTCTTGAGCTAGGGCGATATCTCTTTTGTTGAATTCAGACATCATAGCCTTATATTCAACAAATTTCTCATGTGTAACGGAACCTTCAATTTTTGCTCCTGGTTCAAAAGTATTCCATGTAGTATTAATGTTGATTACTCCTGGTTCTCCAAAAAAAGTAATTCTATCATTAAATTCATTATTATCCTTTTTATCAAGATATAAATAAAACAATTCAGGGCTTTCCAATTCCTTTTTAAATGTAAAAGAGCCGTCACCATCTATCTGTAAAGAATCAATAGTAACTACGGTACTGTCTGAAAAATTTTGAAGATAAAGTATACCTTTTTTTAACCCTTTTACTTTTCCTGTAACGGTCATGGTCTGCTCAGAATCTCCACCACAAGCAAAGAGTAAAATTGAAAGGCAAATAAACAATATGTATTTTTTCATGTTGGTTTTTTAGTGGAGCAAATATCAATAAACTTTATTAAATTTTAAACTTTTGAAGCAATTTCCATTAAGTATGCACATAACAAAGCTCCTCCAGTTCCAACAACGTATCCTAAGACGGCTAACAAAACACCAACTGAGGTTAATGATGGATGAAACTCTGCCGCAACAATAGGAGCAGATGCAGCACCTCCCACATTAGCTTGGCTACCTACAGCCAAGAAAAAATATGGAGCTTTTATTAGTTTGGCAACAAGTATAATAAGACCTGCATGGATTATTATCCATATAAAACCAATAGCAATTAAACCAGGGTTTTCAAGTACTCGACCTAAATCTACTTTCATTCCAATTGTAGCCACCAAAATGTAAATAAACATTCCCCCTATTTTACTTGCGCCAGCACCTTCGTAGTTTTTAGCTTTAGTAAAGGAGAATAGAATACCACCAGTAGTAGCTATTATCACCATCCAGAAGAAACCAGATCCTAAAAAGGATAAAAAATTTGTTGAATCAGCGACTACAGAAATATTTTCTTTTAGATACTTACTAACGTGTCCTCCAAAAAAATGAGAAATACCCACAACAGTAAAAGCTATTCCTAACATAATCATGTAGTCTCCTAAAGTTGGAACCCGAGTAACTTTTTTGGTGAATTCAGTTACTTTAATTTTTAATTTTTCAATAGAGGAAGTATCTGCTTTTAACCAAGCATCAATTTTTTTTGTTTTTCCAACACCCAATAAAATAATTGCCATCCAAACGTTGGCAACAAAAATATCAACGAGAACCATACCACCATATTTGTCTGGGGTATATTTAAAAATCTCGTACATTGCCGCTTGATTAGCTCCTCCTCCAATCCAACTTCCGGCAATAGTAGAAAGCCCTCTCCAAATAGCATCGAAGCCATTTCCTCCAACCGATTCCGGAGAAAAAATAGAAACAATTAAAATAGCAATTGGACCACCAATAATAATACCAACACTACCTGTTAAAAACATGATGATGGCCTTAGAACCAAGATTAGAAATGGCTTTTAAATCAATACTCAATGTCATTAAAACCAGTGCAGCCGGTAAAAGGTAACGACTTGCCATGTAATATAGCCTGGAACTATGTTCGGTTGCAACACCGAACTCATCAACTACATGCCATTTTTCAGCGACAACCCCAAACGATGATAACAGAGCAGGTAGGGCATAGCACATAAGTACTGATGGTATTACGGAATAAAACTTTTTCCAAAAACCATTTTTACTAGAAGAAGTGTAAAAAATAAACACTAAACAAAGAGCCAATAAGCCAAAAACAACAGTGTCGTTGGTGATTAGGGGTTCTGGTAAAAGCTTTTCACTCATAAAAGTTAAAGTCTGTCTTGCTCAAATATAGCTAAATTATAGAGTTTTGTTGCAGATAATACGCAACGCCATCTTCTGTATTTTTTAATGTTATAGCATTTGCAATTTCTTTTGCTTCGACTCTTGCGTTACCTACCGCAATTCCGCAGCCAGTATTTTTAAGCATTTCAATGTCATTATAATTATCTCCAAATGATATAACATCTTGTAACGAACAATTATTTTCTAATAAGGAGTTAATTGCAGACAATTTAGAAACCGATTTCGGAGCAATTTCAATCAATGTGTCATTTGAGCGATAGCTATTTATTTCTTCAGACAATTGCTCCTCTAATAGTGAAAAAACAGTATCTGCAGATTCTTTAGTACCCATGAGCATAATTTTATGTGCACTAATATTTCTGTCTTTCCAATCCGCAATTGTACTTGCAGTATTTTTAAATACGGGTTCTACTTTGGTATGTTTCTGTTCTTTCTCAACTCTTTCAGAGTTTTCTTCCACATACCATTCATCTTTGTAATATAAACCTAGCTTTACGTTATTTTTAAGTGCTATACTATAGATAGTACTTAGAACATTTATTGGTATAACAGTAGAAAACAATTCATTTGCCCCACTTATAATTAGAGCACCATTATAACATATTATAGGTTGGTTTAAAATTCCTAAATCCTTTTGAATATATCGCATTGCCTTTGGCATCCGAGCTGAAACAAGAATTATTTGAATGTCACTTTTGATTTTAGATATTTCGGAAACGGTAAAAGCAGAAACATCACTTTTAGTAGTTAACAAAGTCCCGTCTAAATCGGAACATAAAACTTTAAATTTCATTCTAAATATTTAACCAGTATGTAAATTTAAGGTTTATAGATCTATTTTTTGGCTCAAAGCTGTTTACGTAGTAGTTATCATTATACACTAAGAATAAATCGGAGAGTGGTGCAAATCGCCATTGCAACCTAGAGTTAAAACCTAAATTATCTCTTTGATTACTATATTGAATTAAAGTTGACCAAAAAACAGATTTACTAAAGGTAATATCTATTTTAGGACTCACCAGCCATATATCGGCACTTGAATGCGGTTCGGGAAGGTCAATGTTATCATAATTTAATATTAACGAGAAAGCTACTCTGGGTTGAAAACGAAGGTTAAAATCCGTTCTCACGGCAAATCGACTGCCATTATAAAATTGTCCGAAGGAAGACTCAATAAAACCCGAGAGCATTTTTCTACGATCGGATCCATAGGAAAAAGCATACCTATTAAAGTGATAACCTTGATTTCCAGCTAAAGGTACGGCATCGTCTTTTCCTGTAGGGTCAAAATCGTCTTGTAGAAAAATATATCTATTAGAGTATTGTACTGAAATTCTCGACTGATTTTGAAATCGAGCACTCCAGGTGGTTACGATATTATGATCCGTTTTTTTATAGTTAAGGCCAGGCTTCCATATAGCCATTGGAAGCAATTCAAAGCTATGGTTTTGAATTGCCTTATCTTTTAGCCAAAATATGCGTTCGCCTCCAAGAACTGCTTTTATAATATCTTTTCTACGAATAAAACCTAAATCGGATCTAAATTCATCATCAATATATACCCAGTCGGTAAATAAATTATAATTTCGATTATTAAACTGCATAAAAGCACCTAGCGAGAGGTTATGATCATCATCTATTACTGGGTTGTTGTCACCATCAAATACGCCTTCACCTTCAGGTTGGAAAGATTTATGCGCATAAAATTTACCCATCCACTTATTATTATCAGCAACTAAGTTGTAATCAACGCCTAAAACTCTGTTGTATTTATCTTGGTCTTCTAAAAAATCGTAGTCACTAAAAGACTGTTTATTAATAAAGAACATACCAATGTTAGATTTTGAAAAAACCTTTTGCTGTAATGCAAACATGGTATTGTTGTTTGATGAAATTTCATTAGCAACATCATCGGCTGTTTGAATACTTAAAAAGCCTAACCTTAAATTTTTGTTTAGTTTGCCACTTAAACGTACACCCCCAATTATTTTGTTTTCAATGTTTGCGTCTGCAGTATCTCTAGCTATACCTATTCTTCTTGAAAAGAATGGATTGGCATCTCTTCGGCCTCCAAAACTTGAGAATAAATCACTATTGTCAATAAAAAATTGTCTTTTTTCCGGTAATGAAACTTCAAATCTAGTAACATTAGTAACTTGATCATCAACTTCTACTTGAGAAAAATCTGGATTAACAGTAATATCCAAATTCATACTATTACCAATGGAAACTTTTGCATCTCCACCAAATTTTAAAGAGTTTTTATTGTCATTTTCGGCAAAATCTTTTTGAGAGAGTGCGTTTACGTAAGGTATTATGGCTAAGGGAGTTCTTGATTTTGGCAAAGGTTTTTCAAATATCATATCTCCCATATAAGCAAGGTTAACTATGAATTGATTTTGGGGAATATTTACCCATGTACTATTTTCGTTAGATTGTGTATCATATCTATAACTATTAAAACGCCATTTAGTTTCTCCTTCTTCAAATTTAAAAGATGTTAAGGGTATTATAAGTTCAGCTGTATAGTAATCATCGTAAATTTTGGACTCTCCCTTCCATTTTACATCCCATGAGACACTAAAGCCGTTTCTGTTAAAACCCCCTCCAGAAATCACCCCTTCTCTTCTGACTCCATAGGGGTTAATACCAAATAAAAAAGCATTGTTTGTATCATTAAAAGTATCAAAGAGTAGCGTAATATTGTCACTACCACTAGCTCTAAAATCTCTTTTTAAAGATTGTATTATGTAATTGTTTCCAGCGGTTTCAACTTTAATCCCTATATAAATATTAGTGTCGTCGTAAAGTATTTTAATTTCGGTTTGTTTTTTAGCAGGAATGCTATCAATTGGAAAATATTGCCAAAAATTTGAAACACTTTCCGCGGTTTCCCAGATAGGTTCATCTAAAACACCATCACTCTCAATGGTTGCTGAAATATGTTTTACGGTAAATGATTGCGGTTTGGTTTGTGCAAAAGAAAAACATGTGCAAAAAAGTAAAGCTGCACTAAGGAATTTTGTCATTAAGTTAGTCAATTAATCAGTCGCTCAAATTTAAGTTTTTATATCGTTAAGAAATTCATAAAACTTATAGCAGCAAAGGTTAAAAATTAACAGTGCCTTAATACCTTATTTTTTACTTTTGAAAAAACTGATTAGTTATGAGAATACTAATATTACTGTTTATTTTATTTTTTCAAATTTCGTACTCAAATCCTCCTTTTTGGTCAAAAACTGGACATAGAGTTATAGGGGAAGTTGCGCAAAATCATCTTAAAAGTAAAACTAAAAGAAGCATTAAAAAACTGTTAGGAAACTTTAATTTGGCAGGTGCGTCTAATTTTGCTGATGAAATAAAGGCGGATAAAAGGTATCGAAAATTTAGTGCATGGCATTATGTTAATTTTCCTAAAGACAAAAAATATGGAGATGTTTCTCCTAGTGAGCATGGAGATTTAATTATTGGAATTAACACTTGTATTAAAATTATAAAACAAACAAACAGCAGCAGAGAGGACAAAATATTTTACTTAAAAATGTTGATTCATTTAGTTGGTGATTTACATCAGCCTATGCATGTTGGAAGGTTAGAAGATAAAGGAGGGAACGATATTCATGTGTTGTGGTTTAATAAAGAATCTAACCTTCATAAGGTTTGGGACTATAATATGATTAATGATTTTGGAATGAGTTATTCAGAATTAGCAGGTAATTTACCTAGTGTTTCGAAAAAAGAAAAGAAAGAAATTCAGCAAGGGACAATTATTGATTGGGTAGAGGAATCGCAAGACATTGCAAATAAGTTATACGAGTCAGTAGAGAAGGATGAAAAACTATATTACCAATATGGTTATAAATGGTGGGGAACAGTAGAAACTCAGCTTCAAAAAGGAGGGATACGTTTAGCTAAAGTACTTAACGATACTTTTAAATAAGACGAATATTAGTTTAACTTTATTCTAAAAGTGTTTTTAATTGATTGCGATAAGCAGACGGGCTTTGCCCCGTAAATGTTTTAAACGATTTGTTGAAGTGAGAAAAATTATTAAAACCGCATTCAAAACATACTTCCGTGATACTCATAGGAGCTTCTGCCAGTAGCTTAGAGGCATGTACCAATCGGCATTCGTTTACAAACTGAATAAACGTTTTATTGGTGATTTTTTTGAAGTATCTACAAAAGGATGGAACCGTCATACTAACCATGCTTGCAATTTCGTCTAAGGTGATTTCATCTTTAAAGTTGTTTTTTACATAATTAAAAACAATGTTAATGCGATCATTATCCTTAACATCAGTTTCCATAGAAAAACCTTCGGCGTTTAAAAGTTTAAACTCTTTGGCGTTTCCTAATTCGTTTAATATATTAAGAATAGAAAGTAACCGCTGAAAATCGGTTTGATATTCTAAGATTTCAATTTTTTCTCCAATTTTTGTCTTAGTGCTTCCGTAAAATGCAATACCACCATTAGCTACTTTAAACAGGTTTTGAATTTTTTTCATTTCAGGAATGTTGAAAAAATCATTACCTAAAAAATCAGCTTTCATATGAACAACGGTTTCACTTTTGTTACCTGTTAGCCTGTCGGTAAACCCACAATGCGGCAAATTACTACCAACTAAAATTAAATCACCATCCGTATAATAGGATACGTGACTGCCAATTCTTCTTTTTCCAGAACCGCCATTAACATACACTAGCTCTATTTCCGGGTGATAATGCCAGGTATTGTTTTCATTTAATGTTCCTTCTTCAAATTTTTGGTATGTGAACGAGTTACCAAAATTGGGTTCTATAATTTCAAAGGCTGGTTTTAACTTATTCATGATTTGTAGGAATTTGGATGTAAAATTAACCAAAATATGCTCTAAATTACCAGTTAACGTTTAATTAACATTAGGTAATGGTAAAATACCACATAAATAGGAAAAATATGATGTTGTGTAGGGCGCATGTAGGAGGTAATTTTGTCTTGTAATTATTTACTAATCCTTTAAATCGGAGAGTTATGAAAACAATTTTAAAATTTACAACAGTAGTTGCCTTAATGTTGGTTACAGTAACTGGCATGGCAAATGAGCCAAAGTTCAATTTAAAAACTAAAAGTGCTACTAAGAGTTTAGTTTTTGAAATGGAATATTCCGAGCAAACAACAGTGATTTTAAAAGATTCTGATGGGAATATTATTTATTCTGAAAGCGTTTCAAATGCATCATATTCCAAAAAGTTTAATTTAGAAAACTTGGAAGATGGATTGTATTACTTTACAACTGAAAACAAACTAAGAGAAATAGTGTATACTATTGATGTTACGGATACAGATGTTAAGATTATAGATAAAGAAGAAAATACAAAACCTTATTTTAGAAGAGTAGATGGTAAGGTACTTCTTAACTTTTTAAATTTAGATGAAAGTAGTGTTAAAGTTAAAGTAGTGGATGCTGAAAATAGAGTGCTTTTTGAAGAGACATATACAGATACAAAAATTGTAGAAAAAGCTTTTGACTTTACTAAAGCTTTAGAGGGTACATATACAATATCTGTGGAAGATTTCAACAATACTTTTTACGAAAGTATTGCGGTTAATTAAGTTGGTTTAAGTTAATTTTTTGAGAAAGGAGGCTGGAGAGCCTCCTTTTTTGTGCTTTTAAAGGAGGTATTTTTTTAACTTATCTCTTTTATATTGCGGTAGAGCTTCATTTTGTATTGCTAGTTTGAGAATATCTTTGTTTTTTTCTTTATCGAACAAAAGTTTGTAAAAATTTTTAATGGTTAATTCATTTGGGGACTGTTTTTGCAATATAAAGTTGTCTCCCGTTTTTACCTCTCCTTTTTGTATCACTTTAACATAGGTGCCAGGATATCCATGGTTAATAAATTGCTTTATAACTCTGGAGCTTTTAAAACGTATTCCAAGTTTATAGCATGGTTCTCTTGGTTGCGAAATTTGTACTACGGCTGTACCTAATTTGTAAATATCTCCTATGCGAATTTTGGCTTCGTTTAAACCTTCAACAGTTAAGTTTTCTCCAAACATGCCCCAATTCCAGTTTAAATTTGGGTATAATGGTTTCCAATAACTATATGCTTCAGAAGAAAACAAATAACAAGCTTTGTTTTCTCCTCCATGATGTTTGCGATCAATAACGGTGTCATTTAGAACATCCGATTCACCTAAAAAAATAGGAGAATGTGTTGGGTATTTATAAATACCAGTTTTTTCTTCTTTACCATTCCAGGTAATAGTTGTAGGCTTACCAATGTTAGTAGCAATTATCTTCATAGTTTAAAGATAAAAAAACCACTGTTTAGGGCAGTAGTTTTTAAACATTTTAGCAAAAAAAATGGACGAGATTATTCTTCTTTATCAATCTTTTTAATTACAAAAAAACTTATTAAAAGACCTACGCCTGCCATGGTAAATATGGTTCCAGGATATGCAACTTTTTCATGTATTCCAAATGAATTTACCATTATTGAACCAATAAATATGGCTAGCCCTATGCCTATTAATAATAGCGATAAATTTAAAGTGAAAATTTTCCATACAGGAGTTGTTTTGTCGTTTTTTCCTTTTATAAAAATACTTGCATCAGCCCCTTTTTCTATTAAAGTCAAACGTTCCTTGTTTCTTGTAGAATAGTGTAAATAAAATACACCAAATATTGTTGAAAATATTACAATTACTATAATTACTGGTTCCATAATTTAATTGTTTTTTAATGTGTTTAATGGTATGACGTTTCCTTTTGAGTTAAGGTTACACATTTTTTTATTTTTTTTCAGATTTAGTGTAACCTTTTAATTAATTTAAAGGTCATACCTATTAAATGAACCAAGACCAACTGTATATTCAACGTGTCATTAATGGAGAAAATCACGTATTTTCTCTACTTGTGGATAAATACAAGCACATGGTGTTTACTTTGGCCTTACGAATGGTGAAAAATAGGGAAGAGGCAGAAGAGGTTTCTCAAGACACTTTTATAAGAGTTTACAATTCTCTAGATAAATTTAAAGGAGAATCTAAATTTTCCACATGGCTGTATAGAATTACATATAACAAAAGTTTGGATTGTTTAAAGAAACAAAAAAGAACAATAGATTCTTTTTCTGTTGATGGTTATGATGATATGAATTTTCCGGATATGGAAAATATTATCAATGGAATTGAAAGAAAGGAACGAAAAATAGAGATAGCTAAAGTCCTTAAAGAGTTATCTCCAGATGATAATACTTTAATAACTTTATTTTATTATGAAGATTTATCTCTTGCTGAAATTTCTGAAGTTATGGGTATTAGCTCAAATACAGTAAAGGTAAAACTTTTTAGAAGTAGAAATCGGTTAGCAGTATTACTGAAAGAAAAACTAGAACCCGAATTTATTCAAGGCTATGGAAAAAAATAAAGAAAAACAATTTGACGCTTTTCTTAAAAAATCGATAAAAGAAGTTGAGCTGGATGCTCCTTCTATAAATTTTACTGATGACTTACTTAAAAAACTAGAAGTAAAACAAGTTGAAAAAACCGCTTTAGTGTATAAACCTTTAATTTCAAAAACCAACTGGATAATAATATGTTTGCTTATGTTGATTGTTTTACTGGTGACACATATGAGTGATTTTGAACCTACCTTAGGTTGGTGGCCGAGTACGAATATGGACGTAAGTTATGTTTTCGGAGAGTTACCCAAAATTGTAATCTCAAATACATATTTGTATGGTTTTGTTGGTCTTGCATTCTTTTTATTGCTGCAAATTTATTTTATTAGAAGTCATATAAATAAGCAGTATATAACAAATTAAGAAATAAAAAAAAGCCGCTTTGTTATAAGCGGCCTTCCAAATGTTTGTAATGGTTTTACTTAACCATGTCGTAACTACGTTTTATAAATTCGGTTAATTCTGCTCCTTTTAGTAAACCTTTAGAAAGTTTAGCTAAATCAAGCGATTGATGAATTAATCGTTCACGCTTTTTAGCCGTTTTTGTATTTAAAATTTCACTAACTAATTCGTGGTTTGTGTTTACAATTAGATTGTACATTTCAGGCATGTTACCCCTACCAAACATACCTCCACCACCAGTGCTTTGCATTTCTTTCATTCTTCGCATAAACTCTGGTTCAGTAATAATAAATGGAGAACTTTCACTGTCCATAGCCTCTAACTGAACCGTATAGCCTTTATCAGCAATAACTTCTTCAAGATTAGTTTTAAGACTCTCTTTTTCCTCATCGGATAATTTAGATATTTGATTATCTTCTTTTTTGATGAGGTTATCAATATGGTCAGCATCTACACGAACAAATGATACTTTCTCTTTAGAAGTTTCCAATTTCTGCATTAAATGCCCAATGATTGGAGAATCCATTAGCAAAACTTCATAACCTTTTGCTTTTGCAGCTTCAATATAACTGTGTTGCTCTTCTTTGTTTGAAGCATAAAGAATTACCAGCTTATCATCCTTGTCAGTCTGGTTGTCTTTAATTTTTTCTTGAAGCTCCTCAAAAGTAAAGTAGGTATTATCAATTGTAGGGTACAATGCAAATTTGTCAGCCTTTTCAAAGAATTTATCTTCAGAAAGCATTCCGTACTCAATTACAATTTTAATATCGTTCCATTTGGCTTCAAAATCTTCTCTACTGTTTTTGAATAGCGAAGCAAGTTTATCTGCAACCTTTCTTGTAATGTAAGATGATATTTTTTTAACAGCTCCGTCAGCTTGTAAGTACGAACGGGAAACATTTAAAGGAATATCAGGTGAGTCTATAACACCACGCAACATGGTTAAAAACTCTGGTACAATACCTTCAACATTATCTGTTACAAAAACTTGGTTTTGATATAGTTGTATTCTGTCTTTTTGGACATTTAAGTCGTTAGACAGCTTTGGGAAATATAATATTCCTGTTAAGTTAAAAGGGTAATCAACGTTAAGATGTATGTTAAATAACGGTTCTTCAAATTGCGTTGGGTAAAGTTCTCTATAGAAACCTTTATAGTCTTCGTCCTTTAAATCTGCAGGTTGCTTTGTCCAAGCAGGTACAGGGTTATTTATGATATTGTCTACCTCTTTTGTTGGAGCGGGGTCTTCTTCTTTTGCACCTTCAGGTTTTGGTAAAGTCTCTGTTTTTGTTCCAAACTTAATAGGAATAGGCATAAACTTGTTGTACTTAACCAATAACTCCGAAATTCTATTGTCTTCTAAAAACTCCGTAGAATCATCCGCTACATGTAATATAATTTCTGTACCACGGTCATCTTTTTTAGCTTCCTTAAGTTCAAAATTTGGAGAACCGTCACAAGACCAATGCATTGCAGGCGCTTCTTTAAAGCTTTTTGTGATAATTTCAACTTTATCGGCTACCATGAAAGCGGAGTAAAACCCTAGTCCAAAATGGCCAATTATACCTGTGTCTTTGCCAGAGTCTTTGTATTTATCAAGAAATTCCTCAGCTCCAGAAAAAGCAACCTCGTTAATATATTTTTTAACCTCTTCTTCTGTCATCCCAAGTCCTTGATCAATGATGTGAAGTTTTTTCCCTTCTTTATCAACCTTTATTTCAATAATTGGATTGCCATATTCAACCTTAGCCTCGCCTATTGCAGTTAAGTGCTTTAGTTTTAGTGTGGCATCTGTTGCATTTGAAATTAATTCTCTTAAAAATATTTCGTGATCACTATATAAAAACTTTTTAATTAGCGGAAATATATTGTCTACCGAAACATTTATTTTACCTGTTGCCATTTTTAGTTATTCGTTTTAAGTTTTACGAATTTATGCAGTCAAAAAAAATACCATAGTGATAAAGATGACAAACTGACACTTTTAGGCATTTAGATTGCGTTTTATACTTATCTTAGAGTTATTGGTGTAAATGTTAAGTAAATAGTAACTTGCACCATTAAATATGAAAGTCAAAAGAATAAAATAAAAACCGACTTTGCTATGTATAATTCAAAAATCACGGGTTTAGGTTATTATGTGCCTGATAATGTTGTAACTAATGATGATTTATCAAAGGTAATGGATACCAATGATGAATGGATTCGGGAGCGCACAGGAATAGAAGAACGTCGTCATATTATTAAAGGAGAGGATACCACAACATCAATGGGTGTTAAGGCTGCTAAAATTGCAATAGAACGTTCTGGAATTGATAAAAATGATATTGATTTTATTGTTTTTGCCACCTTAAGCCCAGATTACTATTTTCCTGGCCCTGGGGTTTTAGTTCAAAGAGATTTAGGAATAGGTACGGTTGGAGCTTTAGATGTAAGGAATCAATGTTCTGGTTTCGTGTACGGAATTTCTGTTGCCGATCAATACATTAAAAGTGGAATGTATAAAAACATTTTAGTTATTGGTTCTGAGGTTCATTCTACTGGTTTGGATATGTCAACTAGAGGACGTGGTGTGTCGGTTATTTTCGGAGATGGAGCAGGAGCTGCAATTTTAAGTAGAGAAGAAGATACTGCTAAAGGAATTTTGTCTACGCATTTACATTCAGAGGGTCAACATGCAGAAGAACTTGCGTTAATAGCACCAGGTATGGGTAAACGTTGGGTAACCGATATTATAGATGAAAAGGACCCCAATGATGAATCCTATTTTCCATACATGAATGGACAGTTTGTTTTTAAAAATGCGGTAGTACGTTTTAGTGAAGTTATAAAAGAAGGTTTAGCTAAAAATAATTTAGAGGCCACTGATATAAATATGCTAGTGCCTCACCAAGCAAATTTAAGAATAGCTCAATTTATCCAGAAAAAATTTGGCTTAGAAGACGAGCAAGTATACAATAACATCATGAAATATGGTAATACCACAGCAGCTTCAATACCAATTGCCTTAACCGAAGCCTGGGAACAAGGTAAGGTTAAAGAAGGTGATTTGGTTGTTTTAGCGGCTTTTGGTAGTGGATTTACCTGGGGAAGTGCAATAATAAAATGGTAAATAAAATCCCCTTATGAATTTCATAAGGGGACGTTCAATAGCTAAAATTAGCTATTTATAAAAAGCTACCTCCCTGCTTTTCATCGTTGTCTCGTTGTTTACGAGATTTAGCTCTATATTTTCCTCCACCAAATCTGTACGAAAGTGTTGTAGAAACGGTTTGACTTTCCCAATTAAATTCTCCTATTTGTGTAAAAGGTCGGTCCGAATCAAAGGCAAACTTCATTGTATTAAAAATGTCGTTATAATTTACACTAAAAGTACCTTTGCCCTTTGCAAAATTTAACCTTGCTCCAATGTTTACAAAATACATAGGGTTTATATTAAATTGTAAACTTTTATTAGCACCTCTGTAAAAACCAAAAGCGGAGAACGATAAGGTTTTGTTAACAGCAAAGTTATTGAACATTCTAAAATTGTAGGCAACATTATCTACAGACCCTTCAAGAGTTTCAATTACCTCACCGCTGGCATTAATTGTTTGAGAAACACCGGTTTGCTGCTGAGAGTATAAATCAAAACTAGTATTGAAACTCCACCATGAGTTTGGTTTGTATCTCCCAGATAATTCTAGACCATATGCAGAGGAGTTATCAAAATTATCGTGAGATAAAATAATCTCTTTTTTAATAGGATTATCACCTTCTATTTCAAACAATACCTGGTTTATTTCATCCGATATTGCTCTATAAAATATACCACCTGTAATGCTACCTTTCTCTAAAGCTCTCGTATAATTTACTTCAATTGAGTTTGTAAATTGAGGTTCTAGTTCAATATTTCCTCTGGAAGTGACTAAAGGAGTACTCCATTCAGGAATTGGATTTACTTGCCCTATTCCAGGTCTATCTACTCTACGACTATAACTTAGTTGGTATGAGTTTTTTTCGGTGGGTGTATAGGTGAAAAAGGCGGATGGATATACCTGTACGTATTCGTTACTAAAAGGTTCTGAAGTTGAAGTGTTGGTTGCAACATCGGTTAAAATAGGTACAGCATCTACTTCAACAGTTTCTACTCTTGCACCCAACTGATAGGTCCATTTTTCGTACTTTTTGCTAAAATTGGCATAGGCAGAATAAATATCTCTAGTGTAATCAAAGTTTGTAGATCTATCAATGGCGAACTTATTAGACTTATAATCTATAACTGAATTAAAAAGTCTTGCTTGTAAACCAAGTTCTAGTTTTGTTTTTTCAGAAAGCGGATTAACGTAATCTAAATTTATGGTAACTCGTTCTCTGTCCGTGTCAATACGATCGTTGTAGTCAACGTCTGTAGCGGCACCTCCATAGCGATAGCTGATATTTTGATCATCATTGTATCTATTGTAATCGGCCTCCAATTCTATATTATGCCCTTCTTTTTTAAAATCTAACTTGTAGTCAAAATTATACTGCGAAGACCCATTATTGTTAATATTGGTGAAATTTTGCCTTTCGTTGGTACTTAAATCATTATAAAAAACCAGCCGAGTCATTCCATTTAAATCTAATTCGGAAACGTTTTGGTTCGTAAAAAACGAAATCGTATTTTTTTCATTTAAGTAAAAATCAATACCTACTTTATATAAATGTGACTTTCTATTTTCAAGAAAATCAAATAACTGATCAAAATTGTTGTCCGGTCTAAAAACGCTACCGTAGTTTTCGTTTTTAGCAATATTGTTTCCGTAGTTTCCGTAGATGTTAAACTTTCCATTGCGGTAGTTTAAATCCAATGAGCTATTAAATTTAGCTCTTTCATCGTACGAAAGACCAATATTTGCATTACCATTAAACCCAACCATAGAGTTTTTATGAAGTACAATATTTATTATTCCACTCATGCCTTCTGGATTATATTTTGCTGAAGGGTTAGTGATAAGTTCTATTGACTTAATAGACGCAGATGGTATTTGTTTTAAAAGTTGTGCAGCAGGAATATTAGAAAGTTTTCCGTCTACCATTACACGCACATTGTCGTTTCCTCTAAGGCTTATATTACCTGTTTGTTGATCAATACTTACTGAGGGTATGTTAATCATGATGTCAGAAGCTGTGGGGCCACTTGTTGTTAGGTCCTTCCCAACGTTTATAACTTTACGATCTACCTTTTGTTCAATGGTAGTTCTTTCGGCTACAACTTCTACACCCTCCAATTCTTCGGTGTTTTCTTGTAAGCTAATAGTCCCAATATTCAGGGCTTTTTTACTTTTGGTAATTGTAATTTCTTTGGAAAATGTTTTGTATCCAATAAATTGAATTTCAAGAATTAAGCTTTCAACGGGCAAATCGTTTATTTCAAAGCTGCCATCCTCTTTGGTAATGCCGCCTGAAATTGTTGAGGCATCCTTCTTAGATTTAATTACTACTGCAGCATATGGAACAGGCTCTTGAGTAGTTTGGTCAATAACTTTACCTTGTATTGTTCCAACCTTTAAATCTGGTTCAAAATTATTGTTGTTGGCTAAAATTGCGCTAGAGAATACCAGTGCAAAAAGTAAAATAACTTTTTTCATTCGTAACTGTCGTTTTAGTGATTGATTGATGTTTCAGATATGACGACGAATGTTTATTTATGTTACACAAAAAAGTTAAAATAATTTGTTAGGAATATGGAAAAATTCGAACTAATAGAAACTTAAACCTCATAACGATTTTGTTATCAGGTAGTTTTGTCTATGGATGTAACTGATTTTAAATGTATGAAAAACAAAAAAATAATTAAAAAGCAAAACCCAGAGCAATGCTCTGGGTTTCTTTCGCTGATGTACTATACTAAACACTAACCATTAACTATAAATATATAGCTTTATCAACGATTTATCTTTGATGATAATTTTGTAGGACAATGTGAATGCTTTCGCTTGTCTAATAGACGACTTTTTTTTGAAAAAATTACATCATAAGGTAAACTTTAACATTCTTGATTTCAAATGAAAAAAACTCTAGTATTCGGAGCTTCCTTAAAACCAGTTCGTTACAGCAATATAGCAATAAATCGTCTAGTTGACAAGGATTTCCCTGTAGAAGCCTTTGGACTAAGAAAAGGTGTAGTTAATGGAGTAAATATTGAAAATCAATTGGATTTTTTTAAGGACATTCACACTGTAACTCTTTACATTAATCCAAAAAGGCAAGAAGCATACTACAGTAAAATTGTAGAACTACAACCAAAACGTGTAATATTTAATCCTGGCACTGAAAACCCTGAATTTTACAGAATCTTAGAGAAAAATAATATACAGGTAGAGGTTGCTTGCACTTTAGTTTTATTAGCTACAAATCAGTATTAAGAGTGTTCAGTAGCTATAGTAGGCTTTTTTCTGATTAGCCAAAGTCCTACAAAAGTAATTAACCCGTTGAAAGGGAGCAGCTCATAACCAATTTTATAGCCACCAAGGAATTCAGCGGGGATATTCGCCATAATATATATGGTAAAAACGGACACTAATGCTACTACCCAAACCAAATTATCTTTTACCTGATGTTTGGTAAATATACCAAACATAAATAGTCCAAGTAAAGGACCATATGTATATGTGGCTACCGTGAGCAGGTTATCAATTACGTTGCGATCCAAAATATGTTTAAAAATAATTACAACAATAATGAGCAGTACACTCATAGCAATATGTGTAATTTTTCGAGTGCGTTTTTGGTTTTCCGGGGTTTCACTTTCAATATTTAAAAAATCAATACAAAAAGATGTTGTTAACGATGTTAGAGCGCTATCTGCGCTACTGTAGGCAGCGGCAATTAAACCAAGTATAAAGGTTATAGATATTGTAATATCTAATCCGCTGTTTAAAGCAATTTCGGGGAAAAGCAGATCAGTTTTAGGTTTACCATCCATTAGAGGAATGGCAATATCAAATTTGTTAGCATATATAAACAGTAGAGCACCTAACAGCAGAAATATGAAATTTACTACAACCAAAATTAGGCTGAATGAAATCATATTTTTTTGAGCATCTTTGAGTGATTTACATGTGAGGTTTTTTTGCATCATATCTTGATCCAAACCGGTCATGCAAATAGTAATAAACATACCGCCAAAAAACGATTTGATAAAATGCCCCTTCGCATAAAAATTATCAACAAACAATATTTGGTTGTATTCCTGTAATTCGGAAGAGTCTAAAAATTCTGAGAAACTCCATCCAATTTTATCATTTATAAAGTAAATAGATAATCCAACAGCTAACAGCATAAACAAAGTTTGCAGTGTATCCGTCCACACAATAGTTTTAATACCACCTTTATAGGTGTAAATCCATATGAGTAATATTGATAAGGTTACGGTAATTTCAAAGGGAATATTCCAGGCATCAAACGCAAATTGCTGTAAAACAATAGCAACCAAAAATAACCTGAAAGCAGCTCCTAAAACTCTTGAGATGAAAAATGAGATAGCCCCAACTTTATAACTAATGTTTCCAAAACGTTGCTGTAAATATTCGTAAATAGAGGTTACGTTTAATCGATAATAAATTGGCATTAAAATAAAGGCAACTACAAAATATCCAACCAGATATCCAAAAACAACTTGCATATAGCTAAATTGGGAGTCAGCTACCCACCCAGGAACCGAAATAAAAGTAACACCAGACAACGAAGCACCAATCATACCAAAAGCAACCAAGTACCATGGCGATTGTTTTCCTGCTTTAAAAAAGTCAGAATTAGAATCATTTTTTCCGGTGAAATACGAAATTGTGAATAGTAAAAGAAAGTAACCCGCTATAAGCAATAGAATATGGGAAGCTGTCATAGAAATAAATTTCAAATGCAAAGTACAAAAAGTAAAAATAGTATGTAATTTTGTGTTTATGGATTTTTCTTCAAAACTTCTTGAAAATGCTGTTTACGAAATGTCACAATTACCAGGCATTGGTAAACGCACAGCGTTACGTTTAGTTTTGCATCTTCTTAAACAACCAGCACAGCAAACTGAGAAATTATCTCAAGCGTTGGAAAACTTAAGGAGTACTGTTAGGTTTTGTTCAAATTGCCATAATATTTCAGATACGGAAACTTGTGAGATTTGTATAAACCCTAAAAGAGATAAAAGCTTAGTTTGTGTTGTGGAAGATATTAGAGATGTAATGGCCATTGAGAATACTGGTCAATATAGAGGCCTATATCATGTTTTAGGAGGGAAAATTTCACCTATGGAAGGTGTAGGTCCTCAAGATTTAACAATACAAGCTTTGGTAAACAAGGTGAATAAAGGAGAAATAAAGGAACTTATTTTTGCATTAAGTTCCACTATGGAAGGAGATACCACTAATTTTTATATATATAAGCAAATAGAAGGAAAAGGAGTTAACACATCTACCATTGCAAGAGGAATTGCTGTGGGAGATGAATTAGAATATGCAGATGAGGTAACACTGGGAAGAAGTATATTAAATCGCATTCCTTTTGAAAACTCTTTGAGAGCGGATTAATTACATATTTTTATGTGATAAATTCAACAAAATGCTATTTATTTTGATATTTTTGTAAAAAATATAGAGATAAAGGCTTTTAAAATATCGATATGTCAAGATTTGAACTAAAGTTGCCTAGAATGGGAGAAAGTGTTGCAGAAGCAACATTAACTACATGGCTTAAAGAAGTAGGTGATACTATTGAAATGGATGAAGCAATTTTTGAAATTGCTACAGATAAGGTGGATTCAGAAGTGCCAAGCGAGGTAGACGGTGTTTTGGTGGAAAGACTTTATGAAGCTGATGATATCATTAAGGTAGGGGCTACAGTTGCAATAATTGAGATTGAAGGTGATTCAAATATTTCCAATGAAGCAACAAATTCAAATGGAGAAATCGCTGTAGATAAAGAAATTTTAGCAGCAGTAGAGAGTACCGTGGAGGTGGCTAAAGAGGTTGTGGCAGCTCCAGTTCAAAATTATAAAAGTACTGATCGTTTTTACTCTCCTTTGGTTAAAAATATAGCTAAGCAAGAAGGAGTTACTGTTGCAGAATTAGATACCATATCTGGGACTGGGAAAGATGCCAGAGTTACAAAAAGTGACATTCTCGCCTACGTTACTAAACGTAAGCAGGGTAATGTTTCAGTTTCAACACCTGAGGTTCAAGAACAGATTGCTGTGGAGCAAGTAAAACTCGCAAAAGAAGAGGTTGGTAAACCCCAAACAAAAGCTTTAGAAACCGCAATAGGTGATGAGACTTTACCAATGTCTAGAATGGGTAAACTTATAGCTAAGCATATGGTTGAAAGTGTTTCCACTTCTGCTCATGTGCAAAGTTTTATTGAAGTAGATGTTACAAACCTAGTTAATTGGAGAAAAAAAGTAAAAGATACTTTTGAAAAAAGAGAAGGTGAAAAATTAACCTTCACCCCAATATTTTTTGAAGCAGTAGCAAAGGCATTAAAAGCATATCCATTAATGAATATTTCAGTGGATGGGGATAATGTGATTAAAAAAAGAAACATAAACCTAGGTATGGCAACTGCCTTGCCTGATGGTAATTTAATTGTTCCAGTGATTAAAAATGCAGACCAGTTAAATTTGGTAGGTATGGCAAAAGCGGTTAATGACCTAGCAAACAGGGCAAGAAATAACAAACTAAAACCAGATGATACTCAAGACGGTACCTATACGGTAACTAATGTGGGAACATTTGGAAGCGTCTTTGGAACACCAATCATTAATCAACCGCAAGTAGGTATTTTAGCCTTAGGAGCCATTCGTAAAACACCATCGGTAATTGAAACCGCTGAAGGAGATTTTATAGGTATACGTAATAAAATGTTTCTTTCGCATAGTTATGATCATAGGGTTGTTAATGGTGCTTTAGGTAGTATGTTTGTTAAGGCAGTTGCAGATTATTTAGAGTCTTGGGATATTAATAGAGAAGTTTAAAAATAAATTTATACTACTCACTTTTTTAAGGGGAGCATAGATTATATTTGCGTAAACAACCCCAAAAAAAATGGAACTACAACTTACAAAACCGATTTGTTTTTTTGATTTAGAAACCACTGGTATTAATGTGGTTAAAGATAGAATTGTTGAAATTTCTATTTTAAAAATTCATCCGAACGGAAATAAAGAAAGTAAAACGTGGCTGGTAAATCCGGAAATGAACATTCCAGATGAAGTTGTTACTGTTCATGGTATTTCTAATGAAAAAGTAGCAAACGAACCTACTTTTAAAGAGTTATCCAAAGAAATTTATGCAATGATTAAAGACAGCGATTTAGGTGGTTTTAACTCAGATCGTTTTGATATTCCGTTGTTAGCCGAGGAAATGTTACGTGCTGATGTAGATTTTGATATGAAAAACATGGTTTCTGTTGATGTGCAAACCATTTTTCATAAAATGGAGAAAAGAACTTTAGAAGCGGCTTATAAATTTTATTGCGATAAAGATTTAACGGATGCCCATAGTGCAGCAGCAGACACCAATGCAACATATGAAGTGTTACTGGCACAGCTGGAAAGGTACCCTGATCTTGAAAATAATGTAAAAAAGTTATCGGAGTTTTCTAGACGTAAACAGTCCGTTGATTTTGCTGGTTTTATTGCTTTGGATGATTCTGGAGAGGAAATTTTTTCATTCGGAAAACATAAGGGAAAAAAGGTACATGACGTTTTAGAAAAAGAGCCAGGATATTTCGGGTGGATATTAAATGCTGATTTTCCGTTATATACCAAAAAAGTACTAACGCAAATAAAGCTAAGTAAGCTAAATAATAAACTAGGGTAGTGCGTATTTTTCTGTTTTTCTTTCTGTTGGTTTCTCAATTATCGGCACAAGAAGTTTTGTTTGAAGGTCATATTTATGATAAAAAGACCAAAGAACCAATTCCATATGCAAACCTCAGTTTTTTAAACACCTTAAAAGGTACCTCTACTGATGAAGACGGTCATTTTTACTTAGATGTTCCATCATCTTTTTTGGAAAAGCAGTTGCATATCTCTTCTTTGGGGTTTAATGATACTATTGTGGTGGCAAAAACAATCTACACAGCCAAAAAATTTGAAATGGTCGAGGAGCCCTTTGAATTGGATGAAGTAGTGGTTACCCAAAATTTAGGAAACTCCGAAGTTATGAATCCTGTAAGTAGCTATAATATTACCAGCGGATTTTCATCTTCGTCCACTCCCTGGGTACTTGCATTGTATTTCCCCAACATAGGAGCTCAAAAAAAGAAAGTAGGCAAAGTAACCATCTTCTTTCAAAAAAATAAAAATTTTAAAAGGCAAACATCTAAGTTTAGATTACGCATCTATGATGTAGATGTCAAGACTAAAAAACCAAATAAGGACATACTTCGAAAAAGTGTAGTTTTAGAGTCAGATGTTGATAAAGATTTTGTTTCAATAGATTTGTCTGCTTTTAATATGAAAGTTCCGGAGAGTGGCATTTACATTGGGGTGGAGTGGTTATTTGTTCCCTATAATTGGTATACAAATACGTTTAAACATCAATTAACAAATAAAAAGGTAGTGGAGGATAGATTTGCACCAACTTTTGGAGGAATTTATAATAAGAACCAAAACTTTAAAGTTATGGTTTATGGTATGGGAGAATGGACAGATTTTCAAGTAAAATCTAAAGATTATTCCAAAAACTTAGTTCCTGCAATTAGTCTAAAAGTAACAAAAGAGTAAGTTTAACTTCGATGCTTTTTTAATAGAATACAATTATGAAAATCATTTGCATAGGTAGAAATTATACTGATCATATAACAGAGTTACAAAACGAAAAACCGGAAGATCCTGTTGTGTTTATTAAACCGGATTCTGCCGTTTTGCCAAAGGAGCAAGATTTTTATATTCCAGAGTTTTCTAATGATGTGCATTACGAGGTAGAAGTTCTTGTGAAGATAAAAAAAGTAGGTAAGCATATAGATGAGAAGTTTGCTAACAAATATTATGATGAGATTGGCTTGGGGATAGATTTTACAGCTCGTGATTTACAATCTAAATTAAAAGAAAAAGGATTGCCATGGGAAAAGGCTAAAGGCTTTGATGGTTCTGCAGTAATAGGGGAGTGGTTGCCTAAAACAAACTTTAAAGATATCAACAATATAAGCTTTAATCTTAGCAAGAATGATGAAGTGGTGCAAATAGGAGATACCAGTTTAATGCTTTGGAAAATAGATGAGCTAATATCCTATGTATCAAAGTATTTTATGCTAAAAAAAGGAGACATAATTTTTACGGGTACACCTGCTGGTGTTGGAAGAGTTATGCCAAATGATTATCTTTCGGGTTCGTTAGAAGGAAAAGAACTCTTTTCCTTAAAAATAAAATAATGATATATAATTTAGATAAAATTAATGAAATGGCGGAAGGCGATGAAGATTTCATCAAATCTGTTGTTTCAGTTTTTTTAGAAGAAGTGCCAGGTGATTTAGAAGGGTTGGAGACAGCTTTGAATGAAAAAGACCATAAAGAAGTATACATGCTTGCGCACAAAATTAAACCTAACGTAGATTTACTTGGTATGGAGCAAAGTAAAGCTAGAGCTCTTGAAATGGAGACTTTAGCTAAAGCTGAAGCTAATATAGAAGAGATTGCAGCTGTTTTTCCTGTTTTAAAAACCGATATTCATCAGGTAATTTCCGAACTAAAAAAAGACTTTGGTTTATAATGCTTGCAGAAATCATTACCATAGGTGATGAAATACTAATTGGCCAAATTGTAGATACAAATTCTGCTTTTATTGCCAAGGAACTTAATAAAATTGGAGTTTCAGTTCATCAAATCACCTCAATTCAAGACAATAAAAAGCAAATATTACAGGCGCTTGCAGAAGCAAACGCTAGTGTAGATATTGTTATAATAACGGGAGGGCTTGGACCCACTAAGGACGATATCACTAAACATACATTGTGCGAATTTTTTCAGGACAATTTAGTAGAAGATGCGGATACACTTCAACATGTTAAAGACCTTTTTGCAAGTTTTGGAAAAGGAGAAATTACTGAAATTAATAGAAAACAAGCTTTAGTGCCTTCCAAGGCAACAGTATTGCATAATGCTATTGGAACGGCCCCTGGAATGTGGATTAAAAACGAAAAAACAGTTTTTGTTTCTTTGCCAGGTGTTCCTTCTGAGATGAAGCGCTTAATTACAAATGAGGTGGTTCCGCAGATAATTACTCAATTTAATAGACCGCATATTTTACATAAAACGTTTTTAACCTATGGGTTAGGCGAAAGCGCGCTTTCTGAAAAAATAGAAGACTGGGAAAATGCTTTGCCTAATTTTATAAGTTTAGCGTATTTACCGCAAATGGGTAAAGTGCGTTTGCGACTTACAGCAAAAGGAGCAGATTTAGATACATTAAAAAATGCAATAGAAGATGAATCCAAAAGGCTTTATGAGCTAATTGGAGATATAATTTTTGGTGTAGAAGGAGAAGAAACTTTGGAGGAAGTTGTAGCAAAACTTTTTACCGAGAAAAAAAAATCATTGGCGGTTGCGGAAAGTTGTACCGGAGGTAAAATTGCAGGGAAAATTACGGCTATGCCAGGAGCTTCTGTTTATTTCAAAGGAGGAGTGGTGAGTTATGAAACTCAAACTAAAATTGATGTTCTGGGAGTTTCTGAAGAGACTGTTAAGACAGATTCTGTGGTAAGCGAAGCGGTGGCAGAACAAATGGCCCTGGGTGTAAAAAAAGTAATGAAGTCAGATTATGCTATTGCCACAACGGGTAATGCTGGTCCTTTAAAAGGAGATTCAAATGTTGAGGTAGGAACGGTTTGTATAGCCATTGCAACTCCAGATAAAGTGTATTCGGAAAAATTTGCGATGGGTAATTTTAGAAATATGGTTGTTCAAAGGGCTGTAAATAAAGCTTTTGAGATGATTCAGAAAGAAATTTCAAAATTGTGAAAAAGAATTTTGTTCGACTGATAAAAATGACATAAATTTGCACCCTGTTTAAAAGAAAAATCGAGCGCAATGTCGAAAGTTTGTGAAGTTACTGGTAAGAGAGCTATGTTTGGAAACAACGTATCTTTCTCTATAAATAAAACAAGAAGAAGATTCGATGTGAATCTTTCTAAGAAAAGGTTTTACATTCCTGAAGAAGACCGTTGGGTGACTATGAAGGTATCTGCTAAGGCATTGAAAATTATCAATAAAAAAGGTATTTCAGCTGTTTTAAAAGACGCAAAATTAAATGGATTAGTAAAGTAATCCTAAAAATTAGACACAATGGCAAAGAAAGGAAATAGAATTCAGGTTATATTAGAATGTACAGAGCATAAAGAGTCTGGTCAGCCAGGAACTTCAAGGTACATTACAACTAAGAATAAGAAAAACACTCCAGAAAGGATGGAAATCAAAAAATTCAATCCTATTTTGAAGAGAATGACAGTTCATAAAGAGATAAAATAATAAGTCATGGCAAAGAAAACGGTAGCAAGTTTACAAACAAGCTCTAAAAGATTAACAAAGGCAATTAAAATGGTTAAGTCTCCTAAAAGCGGTGCTTACACATTTGTAGAATCTGTTATGGCGCCAGAATTGGTGAACGAATGGATCGCTAAAAAATAAGAAACAATTTCATATTGTTTTTAAAGCCCCTTTCATATGAAAGGGGCTTTTTAATTTTTATATTTGAAAAATTGATTTTTTACTAGGTATGAGTTTATTCAAAAAAATATTTTCCTCTCAAAAAAAGGAAACTTTAGATAAAGGTCTAGAAAAAAGTAAAACAAGCTTTTTTTCTAAACTTAGCAAAGCCGTTGCAGGTAAGTCCAAAGTAGATGACGACGTATTAGATAATTTAGAAGAGGTCTTAGTTTCTTCAGATGTTGGCGTTGAAACCACTTTAAAAATTATTAATCGTATCGAAGCTCGTGTATCTAAGGATAAATATATGGGTACGGAGGAGCTAGATGCTATTTTAAGGGAAGAAATTGCTGGGTTACTTTCGGAAACGCATGTTGGCGAAGAAGAAGATTACACAATTCCTAAGGATAAAAAACCTTATGTTTTAATGGTGGTTGGTGTTAACGGAGTAGGTAAAACTACTACTATTGGTAAATTAGCCCATCAATTCAAAAAACAAGGGTTAAAAGTAGTTTTAGGCGCAGCGGATACTTTTAGAGCGGCGGCAATAGATCAATTACAGGTTTGGGCAGACAGGGTAGATGTTCCTATTGTAAAGCAAAGTATGGGTAGTGATCCTGCGTCTGTTGCTTTTGATACGCTAAGTTCTGCGGTAACTCAAGATGCCGATGTTGTTATTATTGATACTGCGGGAAGACTACATAATAAAGTTAATCTCATGAATGAGCTTACTAAAGTAAAGCGTGTTATGCAAAAAGTAGTAGAAGATACTCCACATGACGTTTTACTGGTTTTAGATGGTTCTACAGGGCAGAATGCTTTTGAGCAGGCGAAACAATTTACCAAGGCCACAGAGGTAACTTCCTTGGCGGTTACTAAATTAGATGGTACAGCAAAAGGTGGAGTTGTTATTGGTATTTCAGACCAATTTCAGATTCCCGTAAAATATATTGGAGTTGGAGAAGGAATAGAAGACTTACAAGTGTTTAATAAATATGAGTTTGTGGATTCGTTTTTTAAACTGAGTAAATAGCCGTTGACACTTTTAATAGCTAGATAAATGCGGTTACTTAATAACCGCATTTATTTTTTTCCATAGTTCGTTGTCAAAGCTAGATAACCCTAATTGCATTTCTCCTGCACTTTCACCTGTTCTAATAATAACTAAATCCATACTTGGTACAACATATATTTTTTGGTCGTTTGCTCCCAATGCTGCAAAAGTGTCCGCCGGAGCATCTGGAATTAAACTACCCGTAAAACTTTCTTGACTTGTTGTGTTTAAATAGCTGTCTTTGCCATTCAGCCACCATAAATATCCATAAGAAGGATTTATGTTTTGAGATGTAGTAGTCATTTCTGTAAAGAAAGAAGAACTTAGCACTGTTTCTTTATTCCAAACACCTTTGTTTAACATTAACAAACCCCAGCGAGCCATACTTCTTGTATCACTTGAATATAAAGTTAATAAGGTTTGTTTGTCCCAGGAACCATTCATACCAATTTTATCGCGAATTTTAGTGTAGAAATAGTCGTTAAAATCAGTCCCTGTTGCTTGGGTAACAACGTCTTTTAGTAAGGTGTATGCTCCTTGGTGATATGCCCATCTATTACCAGCATCTGTTTCGTACTCCAGACAATTTGGGGTTGTGCATGACCATTTAATAAGCTGACCCACGTTATCAATTAAACCGGTGGTCATATTTAAATGGTTTTTTACGGTAATAAGGTTTTGCTTATCTATTTCTAACGATGTCCATTCATTTCCTAAGTAGTCAGAGGTTTTGTCGTTAATATTCAAATAATTTTCATCTTGAGCAATACCAACGGTGGCCGCTGTAAGTGTTTTTGCAGAAGAGTACCATAGCCATAACTCATTTTGTGAGTGTCCGTTAAAGTATTTTTCAATAGCAATTCTACCATTTTTAAGAATAATAAACCCTTTGGATTTTGTATCTTCTAAATAGGTGTATAAGTCATTTATTTTATTCTCGTTCCAATTTAACTGCTCTGGTGAAATAGTTTCCCAGTTATTGTTGTTGTTTTCTGGGAAAAACATCGATGTTGGAGCGGGAGGTATTTCTTCGGTTAAGTTTTCTTCATTTTTTGAACATGAAATAAAAAGTAGTGAGGTGAAAATACCAATTAAAATACGTGATTTTGTCATGTTAATTCATTTCGTTTTTAGACAACTATTGTCAATAAAGGTTTAACGAGCTAGTTTAAGAAAACGTATTAAAATAGTTTAGTTAGTCACTCTTGTTGTATTTTTGCAAGCTATGAGAACAAAATCACTTAAAAAGAATAAAATAAACGTTGTGACACTCGGGTGTTCTAAAAATGTTTATGACTCAGAAGTGTTGATGGGCCAGCTTCGTGCTAATAATAAAGAGGTGGTTCATGAGGAGGAAGGAAACATTGTTGTAATAAACACATGTGGTTTCATTGATAACGCGAAGGAGGAAAGTGTAAATACAATTTTAGAGTACGTTGAAAAGAAAAATGAAGGTGAAGTTGATAAAGTTTTCGTAACAGGATGTTTAAGTGAGCGATACAAGCCAGACTTACAGAAAGAAATTCCGAATGTGGATGAGTATTTTGGTACTAGTCAATTGCCAAGTTTATTAAAAGCGTTGGAGGCAGATTATAAACATGAGTTAATTGGTGAACGTTTAACCACAACGCCTAAAAATTATGCTTTTTTAAAAATAGCAGAGGGTTGTGACAGACCATGTTCATTTTGCGCCATACCATTAATGCGTGGTAAGCATAAAAGTAAGCCGATTGAAGAGTTGGTGATTGAAGCAAAAAAGCTTGCAGCAAATGGTGTAAAAGAACTTGTTTTGATAGCACAAGATCTTACCTATTACGGACTGGATTTATACAAAAAAAGAAATCTTGCTGAGCTTTTAAAAGAGTTGGTTAAGGTAGATGGAGTAGAATGGATTCGTTTACATTATGCATTTCCAACAGGATTTCCTATGGATGTTTTAGAAGTAATGAATAATGAGCCTAAAGTGTGTAATTATTTAGATATACCGCTCCAGCATATTTCGGATACTATTTTAAAAAGTATGCGTCGAGGGACAACAAAGGCTAAGACCACGCAGTTGATTAAAGATTTTAGGTCAGCCGTACCTAATATGACTATTAGAACAACATTAATTGTGGGATACCCTGGTGAGACCGAAGAAGATTTTCAGGAGCTTAAAAAATGGGTTGAAGCAATGCGTTTTGAGCGTTTAGGATGTTTTACCTATAGTCATGAAGAAAATACCCATGCATATAATTTGGTAGATGATGTTCCTGAGGAGGTAAAGCAAGAACGAGCTAATGAAATTATGGAATTGCAGTCTCAAATTTCGTGGGAATTGAATCAAGAAAAAATAGGGAAAACGTTTAAATGTATTATTGATCGCAAAGAGGGAAATCATTTTGTGGGACGTACTGAGTTTGATTCCCCTGATGTTGATAACGAGGTGCTCATTGATGCTACCAAATATTATTTAAAACAAGGTGAATTTGCTACTATTAAAATTAATGAAGCAGCGGACTTTGATTTGTACGGAGAGCCAGTTGAAAAGTAAATCAATCTAATTTACCATAAATAAGGCGTTAGCGAAAAACAGTTTTCCACTTTCCCAGAAACCTCTAAATAGAGGGTTGTCTACCATGTAAATTACTTGACCTTCACCGAGATTTTCCACACCGAAAATTAAACTTGACTTTATTTTTTGTTGGGCGTTACTTCCTGCAAATCCTGATACAGGTTTACTATGCTTTTCTTCTAAGTAAACAACGCTTCCAGTTTGAAGGTATTCATATGCACGATCACCTAGCTTTAGCGTAAAATAACTGTCATTATATCCATAAGCTAATGGATGCGTGTTATCTACCTTTGTTTTAAATATAGCGCCTGTTATAGCGCTTTTAATAAGCTCTCTGTCACTAGATTCAAAAGCTTTTAAATTGGCAGTGGTATCTTTTTTCTTTTCTTTGGGTTGAATAGCAAAACCGTTTTCTTTTGCAAGAGCATCAATTGCGCCTCCCATAGCAATTAACTTGCCACCATGATTCACCCATTTTTTCAGCTTAGTAAGTCCCTTTTCATCTAACCAATTTTTGTAGTTAAATCCACTTGGCAATATTAAAACGTCATATAAACCTAATTCTATATTTTTAAAATAGCTGTTATCTATTACAGCTAACGGGTAATGTAATTGTTGCTCAAAATAATGCCACACTTCTCCGAATTGTAATGTTGAAGTTGGGTTACCTGAGAGTATAGCTACTTTAACAGGAGGAACAATATCAACATGACTAGAACCAAAATCTTTTCCTTTGTCAACAAAACCAGTGTAAGCAGGATGAAGTATTTTGCCATACTTTTCGGCTGCATTTTGCAAAGTTTTGTAAAAAGTTTTATTGTTTTTGTTGTCCGCATTAGTAATAATTAAACTACCTCTTTTATGCATTTTTCCATCTAAAGAGAACGGCTTGCGAGCTTTTCGAACTTTAATGCTACTATTAACCAATTCAGCCAAAAAACGAGCATCGTTCATACTGTTCCAATCCGTGATAAATGAATATGCCTTGGTGTCTAGTGTTGTTTTTTTAGTAATGGACTTGTTATATTCAGAACCTAAAATAGTAGATGTTGAGGCAACGGCATTTAAGCCATACGCATATGGCAAAGACCATGCAGTAATATCATACGTTAAAGAATCTGAAAGCTTGGCTTTGGGTTCAAAAAGTACCTTAATTAATGTGCTTTTTGGTTGATTGGTTGAAATTACAATTCCGTTTTCAGAAGTTTTTAAAGATCCTGTTTTACTAGAACTGTATAAAAAACCTTTAGCGGTAACATTTTTCGCGGAGCTATAGGCTATTTCATGTTGGTCTAACAATTGTGTTAGTAAACCAATATTGTCATCATTTCCATCTAAAACATAGCTCTTGTACTTGTGATTTTTATTTTGAAAGAATTTTTTGAATTCGGTATTTAAAATTGTGGCATTCTTTGATGAAATTTCTACGGTAGAGATGCCTGTGGTATGGTGATGCGCTATACGGTCTTTTAAGGTTAGGGTATCTCCAATAGTTGTTACAATTCCGAGACCAGCTCTTCCACTTCCGCCTTGTTCATATGTCATGCCAATACTTCCATTGTACATTGGGTAAGTATCTCCATAACTTGGGTATAGCAAATCAAACACTTCTTTGGTGAAGTAAAACCATCCATTTGCATCAAAATATTTAGCATGATTTTTACCAATAGTTACTTGAAAATCTCTCTGAAACTTAGTGATTACCTCATGATAAGGTTCAGAAGCGGGTGCAAAATAGTACGGTTCGTCTACACCTTGCTCGTGAAAGTCTACATGTATATGAGGCAACCATTTATTGTATTGTTTAATGCGTTGTTGACTTTCCACCTGAGTTAGCCAAGCCCAATCTCTATTTAAATCAAACATATAATGATTACTTCTGCCATTCCACCAATCTTCATGGTGTTCAATACTGTTTGGGTCAATATTATAGTTCGCATTTTTATATTGATTGTACCAGTTTACATACCTGTCTCTACCATCAGGATTAATACAAGGGTCAATAATTATTACGGTGTTTTTAAGGTAATTGGTTTTATTGGTAAGTAATTCATATATTGTTTGCATTGAAGCCTCGGTACTCACACTTTCATTGCCATGAACATTATAGCTTAACCATACAATAGCTGTTTTGGGGTTACTTTCTCCTTTGGTGTTTTTAAGATGCTCTGACCGAATGGTTTCTAAGTTTTTAATGTTTTCCTCAGAAGAAATGTAAGCCAACAATAGAGGTCTTCTTTCATTAGTTTTACCATATTCTGTGAGTTTAACATTGCTACTTGCGGCTTTAGCCAAATATTCATAATAGTCTACTACCTCATGGTGTCTGGTAAATTGGGAGCCTAATTCATATCCAAGAAAATCGGTGGGAGATTTAATTTTTTGAGAAAACAAAAGGTTTGCAAATACTAAAAAACCTAAGAGTAATAGTTTGTTCATGCAGCATTATTTTAGTCAAACCAAATCTATGAAATATAAATTAAAAATGTTAGTACTTGTTTTGGTGGTCGTTATGGGATAGAAGCCAGTAATTAACGTATTTTTAGGAACTCTAAAATACAAGAGTTTTATATTTACATTCATTTTAAAGTATATATGGATATAGATTGTCTTCCTTTTAAAGAAACTGGTTATTTTTCCAAGTTAATTATTGATTATATAGAGGAAAAAGAACAGATTAGTAATTTTTATAATCGTTTTCCTTCCCTAGACAATTTTCAAGCGCAGATAATAGAAAAGGAGGCTAATTTTCCAAAACAAAATAGGCTAATACTTAATGAGGCTTTATTGAATCAATATAAGAATACGCAAGTATCGGATTTAACAAGGGATAATATAGAATTACTAAAGAACGATAAAACGTTTACCGTAGTTACGGGGCATCAATTAAACTTGTTTACTGGTCCTCTGTATTTCTTATATAAAATAATTTCTACAATTAATCTTACCACCGAATTAAAACAAAAGTATCCCGAGAATAATTTTGTTCCCGTTTACTGGATGGCTTCTGAAGATCATGATTTTGATGAGATAAACTATTTTAATTTTGGTGGAAAAAAAATTCAATGGAACAAAAAAGTTTCTGGAGCAGTAGGAAAAATTGCGTTAGATGGTTTAGACGAAGTATTTGCAATTTATGAATCTCAAATAGGAGGTAGCAAAAATGCAGAAGCACTTAAAGAATTGTTTAAAAACGCCTATTTAAATCATGATAATTTAACTGATGCAACGCGCTATTTGGCGAATGCATTATTTGGTGAATATGGGCTGGTAATTGTTGACGGAGATTCACCAGAGCTGAAAAAGCAACTAGTTACTTATGTAAAGAAAGATGTTTTTGAAAATACAGCTTTTAAAAAAGTATCAGAAACTATTGAAATTATAAAAGAAGCTTCTTCTTCATACAATGTACAAGTAAACCCTAGAGAAATAAATTATTTTTATTTGGCTGATGGCGTACGCGAGCGTATTATAGAAAAAGATGGTAAGTATGTGGTTAATGATACTAATATCGAATTTTCTGAAGAAGAGTTAAAAAAGGACATTGAAAATAATCCTGAAAACTATTCCCCAAACGTAATTGCTAGACCTTTGTATCAAGAAGTTATTTTGCCTAACCTTTGTTATATAGGAGGAGGTGGAGAAATTGCGTACTGGTTAGAGCTTAAAAGTGCTTTTAAAGCTATGGATGTAACTTTTCCTATGCTTTTGGTTCGAAATTCTGCATTGGTCATAACGGAAAAACAAGAAGAAAAGCTGGATAAAATGAATCTTTCTGTAAAAGATTTATTTTTAAATCAACACAGTTTTATAAATAAAAAAATAAGAGAAATATCAAATATTGAAATTGATTTCTCAAAGCAAAAACAGTTGTTATCCAAACATTTTTTGGACCTGTATACAATTGCAAAACAAACGGATGGTTCTTTTCTAGGAGCAGTTAAAGCGCAAGAAGTAAAACAACTTAAAGGATTGGAAAACCTAGAGAAACGATTGTTAAAAGCGCAGCGTATTAAATTAAAAGACCATGTTGTTAGAATGGTTGATATTCAAAATGAACTTTTTCCGAATAAATCCTTGCAAGAACGCAATCAAAATTTTTCTGAGTTGTATTTAGAATACGGTTCAGACTTAATTCCAAATCTAATTCAAAAGCTAAAACCATTAGTGAAAGATTTTTTAATTATTAAGATGTAATTAAGGAACCAAGTAATCACTGTGCCATACACCGTTATCTTTTGTGTATTGTATTTTAATGTGTTGAGGTTTGGATAGCTTTAAATATTCAATTTTATAGGGGATTAGTGTAATTACACAAAAATTGTTGCTCTCATTTAAGTACTCAATATCTATGTTTTTAACCTTAGTTCCAGGAGCTTCTACTGTAGTGTAGTCTTTTTTTGCCTCTTTTGGCATGTTTTCCCAATACTTTGTGAGCTCCTCATGATTATTGTTAATGTTAGCAATTCCTTCAATTCTCAGCTGAAGTAACTTTGTAGGATGATAAAAAAGCATGCTTGCCTTAGGATTTTCTTTTAAGTGCATTACTTTTTTTGATCGCTTGTCTGTAAAAAATGTAATTCCTTCGTTTTCAGAATAGCCACGTATTATAACAGTTCTAAGTCTGGCAATTGATCCCAGGCCAACAGTGCCTAAAGTAGCAGACCTAAAAGGATGACCTTTTTCCGTAGCTGCTTTATGCAATTCTTTGTTTATTTCTATAAACTGAGACTCAATCATATACACATGGATTTTATATAAAATTAAAAAAAATAAAAATTAAGGTAGGGTTTTTTCTGAGTTGATTGTTATATAAATAAAAGTGCTATGAAATAGGTTGTAATTAACTCCACCAAAATAGAGGTAGGTCATATTGCCTTGGTGGAGTTTGTTACAAAAAAGTTGGTTAGTTAATTTGGTTTAAAAACATCTTAATAGTACATACTTAGGTATGTGTTTAGGTTGGTTTTCGATTTTGATTCAAAAGTCTGGAGTGGTTTCCAGACTTTTCTTTTTTAAGAATATACTGAAAATCAATACCCTTGTTTTGATTGAAATATCACAATATTTTTTTTTTGTCGAAATCTATTAAATATACGCTTCATAAGCTTTCACAAAGTTTTCATTTTACTATTTTTGCGGATGCAAAACAACGTCCTAATTTTAGATTTTGGTTCTCAGTACACACAACTCATCGCTAGAAGAGTTAGAGAACTAAACATATTCTGTGAAATAAAACCGTATAACAAAGTACCAGAAAACCTTTCTGAGTACAAAGCTGTGATTCTGTCGGGGTCTCCTTTTTCTGTAAGAGCAGATGATGCGCCGCATCCAGATTTATCACAAATACAAGGAAAAAAACCGCTTTTAGCAGTTTGTTATGGAGCGCAATATTTAGCGCATTTTAAAGGAGGAAATGTAGCCCCTTCAAATACAAGAGAATATGGTAGAGCTAATCTTTCGTATATAAAAGAAAACGAACTGTTTTTTGAAGGTATTTCAGAGGGTAGTCAGGTTTGGATGAGTCATTCAGATACTATTAAACAATTACCAACAAACTCATTTAAGCTAGCGAGTACTAATGATGTAGAAAATGCAGCTTATAAAATAGAAGGAGAAGATACATACGCAATTCAATTTCACCCAGAAGTATATCACAGTACCGACGGAAAACAGTTATTGGAAAACTTTTTGGTAAAAATTGCAAAAATAGAACAGACCTGGACTCCTGATGCCTTTGTTGATACTACTGTGGCGGAACTTAAAGAGAAGATAGGTGATGAAAAAGTTATTTTAGGCTTATCTGGGGGAGTAGATTCTACTGTAGCTGCTGTTTTATTACATAAAGCTATTGGGAAAAATTTACATTGCATTTTCGTGAACAATGGATTATTACGTAAAAATGAGTTTCAAGATGTACTTAAACAGTACGAGGGCATGGGACTTAATGTTAAAGGCGTTGATGCTTCGGCACGTTTTTTGGAAGCTTTAGCAGGAGAAAGTGATCCAGAGAAAAAACGTAAAATTATTGGAGGCGTTTTTATTGATGTTTTTGATGATGAATCTCATTTGGTAGAAGATGCAACTTGGCTAGCCCAAGGAACAATATATCCAGATGTTATTGAATCGGTTTCGGCAACAGGAGGACCTTCTGCAACAATAAAAAGTCATCACAACGTAGGTGGATTGCCAGATTATATGAAATTAAAGGTAGTTGAGCCATTACGTATGTTGTTTAAAGATGAGGTTCGTAGAGTAGGAGCCAGTATGGATATAGGTGAAGAACGTTTAGGTAGACATCCGTTTCCAGGACCGGGATTAGGGATTCGAATTTTAGGAGACATCACCCCTGAAAAAGTTAATATTCTTCAAGAAGTTGATGCTGTTTTTATCAACGGATTAAAAGAATGGGGATTATATGATAGTGTTTGGCAGGCCGGAGCTATGCTTTTACCCGTAAATAGTGTAGGAGTTATGGGAGATGAAAGAACTTACGAAAAATGTGTAGCTTTAAGAGCTGTAGAAAGTACGGATGGTATGACGGCAGATTGGGTAAATTTACCGTATGAGTTTTTACAAAAAGTATCAAACGAAATAATAAATAAAGTTCCAGGCGTTAATAGAGTAGTATATGATATAAGCTCAAAACCGCCAGCAACTATTGAATGGGAATAAATATGAACCAATTTTTCAAAAATACCGCTTTAGTATTTTTATTTGTTTTAGTATCATGTAAAGTTTTTGCTCAAAAACTTACCACTCATGCTGTTAAAAAAGGAGAAACTTTAGAAAGTATAGCAAAACACTATAAAGTAACTCCGTACAGTATTTTATCTTTTAATAAAGAGATAAAAAAAGGAGAGGGCGTAAAACCAAATACCATTTTGGTAATTCCTTTAGATGCGAAAGCTTCCGATATTTCTACCAACTCGACCAAGGTTGTGGAAAAAGTTGAAAAAGCTGAAGACCAAGAAAAGCCCATTGGTTTTACTTCTCATAAGGTTAGGAAAAGAGAAACGCTATTTGGAATCGCAAAACGATATCGAATAACGGAAGATGATATAAAAAGATATAACAAAGAGTTATATGCGCAACAACTTAAAAAAGGGATGCGCTTACAAATTCCTAAGTATCGAAGGGTTGAGAAAAAAGAAGTAGTTATTAATGAGGCCGATTTTGAAACGTACACCGTATCTCCCAGTGAGACCAGATGGAGCATTGCGCATAAATTTGAAATTACGTTAGACAGCTTGTTGGTTTTAAACCCAGAGTTATCTAAATCTACAGATTATTTAGCAGAAGGACAATCACTAAGAGTGCCTAAACGCGGTGGAGTAGTTTTAGAAGAGCCTAACTATGTTTCATATAAAGTTCCGGCAAAGGAAACTTTTTATAATATGGAAAAGAATTTTGGGATAAAAGCTGATGAGCTTATGAAACTGAACCCCGAAATTAAAGAACGCGGAGGATTAAAAGAGGGCATGGTTTTGCGCATTCCTCAGAAAAAAAAGGACCCCGAAGCAGTAAATACGGAGAACTTTATTTTTTACGAGGTTAAACCAAAGCAAACAGAATTTAGTCTTACCAGAAAGTTTAATATCTCTTGGACAGAGTTGGTTACCTTAAATCCTAAATTAATTGGAGGGTTAAAAGCAGGAATGGTTTTAAAACTTCCAAAAAATCAAACAGGTGATTTTGAGGTTCGTAATGCCTTGATAGTTGATAAAATTAATTTAATCGATAGTATAAATGTAGTTAACAAACCAAAGCTACTTTTTATGCTTCCTTTTAGGTTAGATAAGCTTAATATAAAAGATAGAAAAACTGTTGCTAAAACTATTCAAAACAGAAGTAGCCTTAAAGTAAGTTTAGGGTTGTATTCAGGAGCTTTAGTGGCGTTAGATTCTATTAAAAAATTAGGAGTTTCTGTTGATGTAAAAACATTAGATAATCAACTAAATATAAATACAACCAGACAAATTTTAACTGAAGAGTCTCTTGCTGGGTACAATGCTATTATTGGCCCGTTAGACGCTGTTTCTTTAAAAGAGGTGGCTACCAAAGCACGTATGTATGATGTTCCAGTATTGGCACCTGCTCCAGCGAAAATTAATGAGCAAATTCCAAATTTATACTATACATATTCTTCTGAAGAGGTGCTCCGTAATCGCTTGTTAAGTTATGTAGAAGAAAATAGAACTAATCAAAATATTGTTGTAATTGCCGATGCTAAAAATGAGGTAGTAAAAAAACAAATTCTTGAAAAGTTTCCGGAAGCAAAAATTGTAACCCTAAAAGAAGAAAAAAAGAATGTAGCCATTAATATAGACGGATTAACTAGATTGCTATCTGAAGATGTTGAAAATTGGGTTTTCTTGGAGACAGGCAACTTTAAAATAATTTCGAGCGTAAGTTCTATTTTAAACTCTTCAATTAATGAAGAGGTAATGGTAAAAATGTTTACCACAAATAAGAACAAAGCTTTTGATAACGATGTAATCTCTAATTCTCATCTTTCCAATTTAAGATTTACATATCCGTCAGTGTATAAGGAAATGTCTTCGAACTCCTTTACCAGAATGTACAAAAAAAGGTTTGGTGAAAACCCAGATAGGTATGCAACACGCGGTTTTGATATTACGTATGATGTATTATTGAAATTGGCTTATAAAAACAATTTAAAGGCGGTCTCTCAAGAAATTGGGGTAACGGAGTATACAGCCAATAAATTTGATTACGAAAGCACTGAGGCTGGAGTTGTTAATCAAGCTTCATACATTATGTGTTTTCAAGATATGAGCATTAAAGAGTTGACTGGAGAAGAAATTAAAGATGAAACTAAAAAGTAATTATGGCTACTTCTAAAGTTACCTATACCGGAAAGTTAAGAACAACAAATGAGCATTTAAGGTCTGGAGCTGTTTTTGTCACTGATGCACCAATAGATAATAATGGGTTAGGAGAAGCTTTTTCTCCAACAGATACAGTTGCTACAGGTTTGGCAAGCTGCATGTTAACCGTGATGGGGATTAAATCTAGAACCATCAATGCTAATATTGAAAATGCTACGGCCGAGGTAACAAAGCACATGGGAACCAACCCCAGAAGAATTACAAAGATTGAGGTTGTTTTGAGTTTACCAGCTGATGTTGAAGAAAAGGAACGCAAAATACTTAAAAATACGGCTATGACTTGTCCTGTGCATCATAGTCTTCACCCTGATATCGAAAAAATAATAACTTTTAATTGGGTGCTTTAAAATACATATTCCTTGTTTTTCTGCTTGCAGGCAATTTTGCTTTGGGGCAAGAAAGTGAGGAGATGATTTTGTGGAGCCCAGAGGTGAAACTTACTTGGTTAGACTTTAAAGCAAAACCACCCTCTGTTACCAGAGCTGCAGCTACAACAGCAAGTGGAATTTCGTATCAGTTTTCAACCATCTACGAGGGTAATGTTATGCAGGTTGATTTTACCGTAGAAGCACATTTTTATCCTGATAAGTCTTGGTACAAAAAAGAGCTTTGTGATGATGTAATTTTAAGTCATGAACAATTACATTTTGATATCTCGGAACTATTTGCTCGAAAAATGAGAGCACAACTTAGTAGCACAAAGTTTACAAGTAATATTAAGCGCGAAATTCAAAAAATATATAAAACCACACTTCAAGAGCTTAACGATTTTCAGAATACTTACGATAACGAGACTAATTTTTCTAGAAACTTAGAAGCGCAATTACGCTGGAATGTTAAAATAAAAAAGGAGTTAGCGAAGTAGTTTTTATTTCTTTCGTTTATTCAACTATTTTGTTTTCAGTCTTGGGATTGATTTGCAAATTTAATTTTGTTTTTTGTCTTCCAATACTACGGAATTGACAGCTAAGTCATGAATTGCTTTTTTCTTGTTATTACTCGTCACCGTAAGTAGTGATAACCAACCTAAAGATGCTTTTAAAACAAATCGTAAAATCGCAATGGGAAACGAAATATTTTTTGAAACATCGGAATCGTTTTTAACACTAATATTGCTATACGAATGTCCTATGGTTCCTCCATATTTACTTGTAAAAAAAGGGTCGTATAGAATGAATAATATTATTGCTGCAATAATCCTAACGAAATTCGGAACGTTTTCAAATAAGTTTAATATTTCAGAAATTATATACATAGCGGCAATAATTACTATTCCGTCGATAACAGCTGCTTTTACTCTGTCCGGTAATATTGCATATTTTTTTTTCATGAATTAATATTTTGTGGTTTGTTCCTTTTTCCAAAACTAAATTGAATGTTTCGCTAGTAAGTAAATTAAACTTGGAGGCCTTATAAAAATACACAAACCTTTTGAATTAGCTTTAAAGTCTGTAATGAGTTTGGCTTTCGTATTTTTTAATTTTATCATCTATTCTAGAGATTTTAAATTTCTCTTTTTCAGTTAATGGTTCATTTTTGAAATATTTGATATATTCAAAAAGCAATTTCATTTCAGAAAGTGACCAGTCAAACGTATCTGTAATTACAAAGTTTTTATTGTTAGCTCTCAATTTTAATTCGCAATTAAATCCAGCTCTTGTGCTGGTATTTACCAGAGTAACCTCTAATGTTTTGATATTTGATTTGATGTTACGTTCTACTTTTTTGTCGTAGTATCTGAAGATAATGATATTTGAGTCGGATTCAACATCTACTATATATAATTTAGTTTGCCAAATTTTATACCCAATTAAACCTCCAAGTGGTAACATAAAAAACCCTATAAAGTTAGTCAGGTTTTGTAAGTGTTCGTTGAATAATAGTAGAAGAAAAAAAATTAGTAAAATACCAGCAAATGATATTAAAAAATACCGAATTCTGCCAGTGAAAGATTTTCCCTTATGTCTAATTTTTAACTTCTTCTCCATTTTTTTAATTCAACACAACGGTTTGGGTATAGTTTGTATGGGTATTAAAAATAATGAACTATCAATTAAACACAGAACTAAAACTTTTTTTTCCATCTAAAAAACCTTTTGCAATATTGTCTACCACACCGTGATGAGTATTCCATTTGTTATAAACTTCCATTGCCCATTCTACTATCAATGCTTTACATACAGCCTCATTGGTAGCATTTTCTAAAATATCAGTTGTTGTAATTTTTCCTCGATTTAAAACTTCGGGCGGAGTTAGATATTCATTTGGTTTGTTAGCCTTATACCTATTTAAATAGTTACTTAGTTTTGGCGATAGTTTATACGTCCATTTAACATCATATTTGAAAACCAAATGCAATCTTGTTAGGTGAAAATGATTATTCCATCTACCATGTATTTCTGGGTGTTGCAATGTATGTGCATCAACAATTAAAAATCTGTATAAATGGTTTTCCACCTGCGAAAAGTCAATGTTTTGAAATCCAAGATTAAAAATTTCTAAGCATTCATGAATTCCCCTTTTTGTATTAGCACCACAAAACTGACACTTACCCGAAGCTAAAAGTGTAACTCCATTTTTTTCAGCTAAATCAATATAATCTTGCATTGTTTTTATGCTTGCTAATGTGTTGTAAGTATCTAATTTAGCAAATATAAACTGAATAGAAATGCTGAGAGCCTAGATGTTTTGACTTTGCAAATAGGAGTGTATTAGAAATTAGTTTATACCGTTTTGGCAACAATTTTTAGTTTTTTAGCCAATTCATGCATTGTCATTCTCTGAACTATGTTACTTTTATTGGCATTAAAAACATCAATATTATCTAATCGTAAAGTTATTAATTTTGATTCCTCCTTTAATTCTAGTAAAGATTCGTTTTTTTGTATTTCAACAAGTTTGGTATCGAATCTTTTTTTAAGTGTTATAGTTCTTTTGGCATTTGATAATTCAAATCCAGAATAATCAATAAGGCGACTAATTCCATTTAAGAACTTAACTCCTATATATCCTATAACAATCATTCCGATTTCTATAATTAACGAAAAAAGACTAAAATCATTTTCGGTAGAAAATGAGTTAACTAGACTTAAAACTCCGAAAAATCCGATTATACAAAAGATTATTCCAAAAAATATAGACACCATATCAATTAATACTGCTTTTTGGGTTCGCGTAACTTTTATTGAATCGTTAAGTTTTTCTGCTTTAAATCCAATGTTTTTGAGATATTCAAGATTCTCTATTTCAGAAATTTTACTATTAATTGTGTTTTTTAATTCGCTAGTATTATCTTGAATATTTCGATGATTTAATTCCTCTTTTAAGTTCAGTTGAGATTGGAATGTCAACTTTTTATGAATTGCTAAAAGTTCAATCAATTCCCTGTTTGTTTTTTCTTTATAATTCATTGTTTGTTTAATAATGTCTTACATGCATCTAATTTAACAAATACAAACTCAATAGAAATTCTCTAAGGCTTTTTATAGGACCATAGTTATTCTCTTATTAGTTGTTCGAGTTCAATGGTTTTCCAGTCTGATTTAGAATTAATTAAATTCTCAAGCACTGCAATATGACCTGCTCCCATTAATACCATAATTTTCTTGTCTTTTTCTTCCACATATTTTTGTATTAAGCCATAACTGAATATGTTCCTTTTTATCCATTCAGATGCTAAAAATGAGCCAATGTTATTATCAATTGTTCCTGCTTGATTTGCTGCAGATAAATACCAATCTAAATTAATTCTCCTCTGCTCTTTATTATTCAAAAAGTTGAAAATATCAATTAATGAAGCTTTATCATTAACCAGTCCATTATATTGATTTTCGTATTCTTCGATATCTAGGTTGAACTTATGAATCAATTTTTCTTGGTTGGCAATTGTCATTGCTGACATTAAACTATCGTAGGGAAATGAAGTATTACGGTAATCAATCCCGAAGATTTGTTTGTGATTTAATTTGCTTGCTACTCTGAAGCCCAATTGATAAATTTCATTTCGTTTGTCTTGTCCCCAGTTAGTGTTTTTGTAGAGGTTGAACAGAGAATCTAGTTTAGGCTGATATGCTAGGGTTCTCTCAACAAAAATTTTATCAGGACCAAATTTTGCTATTTTATTGGCAATTGATTCAAGCTCTTTTTGGTAATCTTCTGATAGAATATCGATTTCGTTAGTTTGAGCAATATCAAATCCCCCTTGCCGATAGTTATTCCAGTGAGAACTTCCAACTAATAAAACTTGAACTTTATTTGATTCAACCTGGCCTTCCGTTGGTTTTCTGTCCGTTGAATTTTGACAAGAAATGATAGTAATCAAACAGATTGTCAGTATAATATGGTATGATTTCATTGTATTATTCTAATTATTGCTAACGGTTTCGGCTATAGGTAGTTTGGGGTTATAAGCCCTGACTTTTCGGTTTGGCGCCGACCTTTGTTTTATGTTAATACTTTCGTTTTATCACTTTCGCCCCAATTGCTTATAACCAATGTTAGGTAAAGTTTTTATTCGTCAATGATTTTAAAATAACTACCACTTTTTACCAATATTCCTTTTTCACTTATAAGCGGATGTCTTGTTCCCCACCAATTGAACTGCAAATAATAGGCATTACGGTTATCAGGTAAACTAATTTCAAATTCAACTGTCCTTCCGTTTTCTGTCCAGTTTAGGTTGTTTTCAATATTATTTAAGTGAATAAGTTTTCTTAAATTTTTTCCATCTTGAAAAATTGTTGTTATTGTATCGTTTTTTTTCATTGGCTCTGAAAACGAAATAGCGATTTTGGTTTTCTCGGAAAAATTGGTGGATGTAGAATCCTTTGGTGAGATTATTCTCGGTTTTGATAAGTCTTTCTGAGTTTCAGAAGTCCATTCAAGCATTTTAGGATATAAGTCCTTCAAAGTTTCTCCTTTTTCCTTTTGATTATAAATGTTCAAAAACTGTTGTGTGAATAGCTGAGCATATTGAAATCCTCTGCTATCGTTTTGAAAACTCCAGTTTAATCCAATCTCGTCTGCATATTTTGGAAAATACCTTTTTAAAAATATATCGTAGACTGCCCAAGTCATATATTCGTTGAATACAGCACTACCTGAATTGTCATAACCATTACTTTTATTATAACCACTTTTATTATCCCATAAGTGGGCATTGAAACTTTTGTCAACTAATTCTTTATACTGATTTGTAGTAGGGTTAACATATCCGTGGTCCATTTCAGTAAAAAGATTATGTATAGAAGTCGCAATGTCTTTCTCATTAGTTGTGATAGTGTCGGATAACACATAATTGGGAATTGTTATGAAATCTGCCACAGTGGTTGAATCAATATCCCTATGGCAATTCATTCTATAAACAAAAGGGGAAAGTACAATATTGTATTTCTCATCGTTTGAATATTGCTCACCAAACTCTTTTATCAAGAATTCACGCATTTCGTTTAAGTACTGCGTTTTTTTGTACTTGTCAGATACAGCATTATAATACCTCTTGTTTTGAGCAAAAAAATCTCTAAAGTTAGACTTTTGAACAAAGTCATTTATCAAGTCCAAATGGTTATCAAAAGGTTGAAACCCTTTGTTTGCATAGAAATCAAACTTTCTTTTTAACTGATTATTCTCATCAAAAGTGAATGCATAAGAATCCGTTCTAAAGCTCAGATATTCTTCCCATCTTTCTCTTGAGTAGTTCACAGAATCCAATAAAGAATGTTCACTTACTGATTTAAAATATTCATGAACCTTGTTATAATATTCAAAGTCTTTTCTAACTTCCCATTTATCTGTTTTTCCATAATCTGTAAGTGCTAAAATAATATTTGCCAATTCATAAGTTTCGGGATATTCAACCCGTATAATCTCTTTCGATTCTTTTCTTTCATTTTTTGAGTTTTTACAAGAAAAAGTAAAAACTGCAAGTGATAATGAACAAATAATAATTCTAAATGATTGTTTTATCCTCATTGTTGGTTTTATATTTTGCGGACTTTGTTAATACGCATAGATTTTTTTTCTATTTAGTATAAAAGTCCTATTTTTTTTATACCGTGTTACAGGCAGTTTTTATTTATCCATTCCTCATAAGGTAAAACCCTTGTCCATCGCATTATTTGCCCATAATGTTTTGTTTTTTGGAATTGTCGGTGGTCAAATTCATAACCCTTACAAATTCCGACCAAAGTCCAATCTTGACCTGATTTTTTAAAAAGTCCGCCACCACTATCTCCAGCACCGCACAAATATTCTAAATCCAAAGGCTCTGGACTTCCCATTTTATTTGAATCTGAAGTATTTGGTTGGTCAAAATCACAATAAAGAAAATTGTAAAGCCCGTTTATTTTTTGTCCGCCAATCGAATCCACAACATTTTGTCCAGCAATTTTCTCGTTTGCAAATGTAAGCCCATCTTTATTTCCAATTCCGAAACCACCGTAACCTACTCCGATTACTTTTGAATTTAGTTCATCTTTTTGGTCATTTAACTTTGCAGGTTTTATATCTGAAATTGGATTTGCGAGTTTAATTATTGCAATATCATTTTCGCCTGTGTCAAAGTCTTTTAAGTAATTTGGATGAATTACAATTTTAGAAATAGGATATTCTATCTCGTTTATACAGAATTTTACGCTGTCAAGAGGTGTAACTCTGTGGTTAATAGGAACATTTGCGTAAAATATCATACCGTTATTGTCTACAGTATCGACCCGAATATCATTCTCAATTAGAATATGAGCCGCAGTCAAAATGTAATTTTTATTAATCAAGACAGCTGAACCAGTCTGTTCTGGATTTATTTGAATTTGCCCAATACAGTCAAACTGTTTTTTATTCGCTAATTCAAGATATTCCTCTTTTTCTCGGTCGTGCCTAATTATTCCTGAAATTAGAAAAGGAACGACTGCAAATACGAAAAATATTGTTTGATGTTTTTTCATCTAAATTGTAGTTTTTCAAATTGCCTGTAACAGCTACGCGCTAAGCAAAAGCTTTTGGTTTTGTTTTTTCTTTTTTTGTGCCAAATCTACCCCGACGCTTCGGGGCATAAGATTTTGCAACATCATAAATATACACAGACCTTGGCGTAAAACTCGAAGTCCGTATTAATTATAGGTATTGTTAGGCATAGTGTTTATTTGTTTTCTATTTTAATTATCGTATCCGTTTCTATACTTTTTTCAGGTCCAAACTCGTATTTATTATACCTAACTTTTAATACTGACTTTCCGTTTTTAGTTTTTAGAGAAGCTTTATCAAAGTCAATATCTTCATTAAGATTTATTTCCATTATTTTCTTTTCTAACAGCCAATACTTTTTTTCAGTCAATTCGTAAGGGCAACACATTCCCATAAGTCCTTGATATTTTGAGTAAACCACAATTTTTTCGTTTTCCAATTTCATTTGATTCGGATATATTGGATAGAGAATAGTTGATGTTAAAATAACAAAAAACATTCCCCCAAATAACCAAAATGCCAAAGCCAGAATTGGAGTAGTAAAATAAAAACCGTAATAGATTACTGATTTTTTAAATGGTTTTAAACTCGAGAAAAAGAGAATAATTCCACTTGCATAAACCAATAATGTTGTAAAATACGTCAGGTTATAATTTAGGCTTATTTTGATTGTATTTTTCAGAGCAAAGTTCAATAAAACCATTCCTAAAAGGAAGAAATGAATCTTTGTAGTTATTTCTTTGATTTTGGTTTTTGTCATATTGTGGCTAACGTCTCAGCATCGTTAGTACGTGAATTAAAAGTGATGAACTTTCGATTAAGCCTTAGTTAAGTCCGCATTGTTTATAGTTTTTGTGGGACACAGTTTTTTTATTCTCTTTCTTGAATTTCATAATCGTTATTATGCAACGAAATTAAATTGAAAAGGTATTCTTCGTCAGTTCCATGTAATCTGAACATTCCGTTATTTTGCTCAATAAATTTCGTTATTATTCTGTCGTTAATTTTCTTTTTGTAAAATAGGTTGATTGTGTCTTTGATGATAGTATATGGCGTATTCAAAACTCCTCTTCTTGACCACCAACCAGCAAAAAATGTGATTAACATTGACTTTATTTTTTTGTTTTTTCCACAATAGTCGCAAAGAATTCTATTTTGAGTCAAATCATTACAAAATATAATTAGGGATACAATTGTATTGAATTCTTGGCCAGATAATTTACTTCTTTTTTGACCACAATTGGGACATTTTAGATTTTCAATCTTTTTAATTAGGGATTGTTTTTCAAATTCGGTAAGTGTATTAGTTTCTGCATCCACCCATGTGATAAGTCGCTTGTCCAAATTTCGTTTTTCGATTTCGCTTTTTAGAATTTCGAGAACTTCTTTTCGTAATCCTTTCGATTCGTTCTCAGCAATACTTTCAATTTTTGAATCAGAAAAGCCTTTGTAGTTTTCTCTTATTTCTTCGACACTATACATTCAAATGGCGTTTTATTAAAGGTTCTTATATATAAAGTTGCGTGTTTGAGTGCGAGGATTTTCCGAAGGAAAATCAGAAGCTAGCAAACTAGCAACTAACATTGATTAGACTAAAAGTAGCGATTTTTTATATACTTTGTTGGCATCTCGTTTTTTATTCATATCGTTTCTAGTCCAATTATTAAAGTCACTATAGTAATGATTAAAAGACCGAACGTAAATATTTTATCGGAAGTTTTGACGTGGGGATTTTTTGCTCCTAGTCCATCGTTTATTTCATCTGAATATCTTAAAAATAGTATAAAATCTCTTTTATGAATATTTACACTAATCCGCTTAAAAATTCTGTCAAAAATCCAGTAGACTGTTGGAATACAAAGTCCGAAATACAATACCTTGTCAGTTCTGAATGTAGGTTTTAAGAATAAAAATCCGTGGAGTCCGATTGTCAAAAGTCCGATACAAATTAACCATACTATTTTTTCTTTCATCCATTTCTTTTTTCTTGTATACAGAATAAAGAAACTAACTCCGATAGCTATTGTAATTCCAATTTCTCCATTATCCATTTAAGCCAATTTTCTTTTTCATGAGGATTTTTAAATGTTTGCTAATAGTTCGGCTGAGCATAGTGCGGAGACAAGAAAACGTTTCGTTTCCGTCTTAGCTATGAGCCAATTTTTTTTTGTATTGTTATTTATACTCAATTAATTCTTTTTCCGTCAAATCTGTTAGACTTTCGTCAATGTGGACTTTTTTAATCCCAATTCCTGAGAACAATTCCAGTAAAATTCTTTTTTCCACTTCCGAAAGCCCACCTTCTGACATTTCCATTTGTTGGATAATTCCAATCGAGTTTTTGGTTGAAAGGTTATTATTTATAAATACATCACGTATAAATTTTTCCGCCATATTAAAGTCTGCAATCAAGAGTCGTTGGTTATTAAAGTCCATCTGCGATTTATCAGAGATAGATTTTTTGTTTATTAAATCTCTGATTTCTATTCGATTTGTATATAATCTGATGTAGTACTTGTTTTTACTAAAAATTCCCAATTTCTTGTATAATTAATGTTAACGATTGAGCAAAGGTTTGTTGATGTGATTCATCCGAAGGACAATCTTGCAGAACCTAAAAATAGTTTTTTGCTTGTGATTTCCGTTTAAAAAATCCGCAAGTAATTACTTATAGCCATTGTTAGCATTAGTTATTATTTTAAGAGTTTAAATTTATCCTCAACCAAAGATTCATAAATAAATGTTGCTACATCTTTACTGATTAGTTCAGATAAAGCTAAATCAACTACTTTTCCTTTTATTACTTGCGACCAAGTTTTTTTATTTAATTTTTTAGAGAGTCCTCTTAGTTCTTCTATTTCTTCAAATATTATTTCTTGACCATAACCCAATTCCTCTAACTTCCTTAAAACTAAATCAATTTTTTTATTAGTTTCAGATTGTGATTTTTTTTTCTCATTATTCCTTTTTCCTCTTTTTTTTCTTTCTACATACTCAGCACCTTTTAGAGATAACTTTACAGAATCTTTTTTTGAATACTTTTCTTCTTTGATTGCATATCCTTTTTTTTCTAAGCTTTCACAAATTTCAATTGCTTCATCATCTCTTAAGTTTATGTTATTAGATTCCAAAATTAAAGCTATTGAATAGTAGTAATTATCTCCATATAAGTAATATAATTTTTCCATAGTAAAATCTAACTTTTCTTTTACGGAATTTATTTCTGTGGAGACATTATCATTATTTAAACTATTTATAACAGATAGGTAACCTTTTAATTTTTTAAATTCATTTAATTTAAACTTGAATTGATTGATTTTATGTCTTGTTATATCTTCTTGAGTTTCTCCAATAGGACTAAATGTGAAAAACATATTTGTCCTTTCGTCGTAAGAATATTGAAATGCTTTAATTATACTATCAGGACTTGGAATTATATTTGTATTGAGAAATTCAACAATCTGATTAACCCAATTTTCTGATTCAATTTTTGAAATAGATTTTTTCTGTATAATATCATTAGCTATAATTTCAAAATCAGACAATTTTTTCCAAAATTCAGTTTCTTTTTCTTTTATTTTGTGAGTCATTTTTTAATTAATGCTAACGGCTTAGTGTATGGGACGTAGCGTACAAAAAGACACTAACTTTTCGGATTAACACAGAGCCGTCCCGACGCTTCGGGATTATATTTAATTTTTCACTTTTTAAAAGCCAAATCCAAAAGATTTGGCGGACACCCTAAATATAACCAAAACTTGGCGTCAAGCCCTAAAACCCGTATTAATTATAGGTATTGTTATAAACTGGTTTTTTCACGTTTGAATTCATATCGTCCAGATTTTAGGTCATTGTCCAATTTCTGAATTAACTGCTCTACTTCTCTTAAATCTGCATGTTGATAGTTGAATTCCTCTGCTTGCATGCTCAAAAAATTATTTATTTCTCTTTCTTGTATTTTAATGAAATTATACTTTGATAAATCCGAACTTTTTGGGTCAAAAATCATAATTATAATATCTTCTCTATTTAGTTCAGGATATTTTTCAATGGTTATTCCGAAACATAGCTTACCTTTACTATTAAGATAAGGTATTAGAACTTTTCTTACTTCGTTAGGCTTTTTCTTTGCATATTTTACTACTCCTCTGGCGAAAGGGAATTTTTTCACTCTTTTCTTATTGAATTTAGCACTTTGTAGAAATAATGAGTGAATAATTTTGGTGTCTTTATAAATAAGCAATTTTACCTTTTCTTTCTTTTCGTTTTCAAAAAAGTATTCACCAATATATAAGTCAAATTTATTCGAGTCCTTGTGTATGTTTTCGGTAATAAGATTTTCCGGCTTATAAATTTCATCAGCTATTTTTGTGAAATGGATGGGGCTAACATCTCCAGGAAATCTACTTTGATGCTGAAAAACAGTTTCGCCATTTTCTTTTTTAATTGTATATAGCTTTGTAGACCAATAATTGTGTCTATCTATTATGTGTTCATAACCTGTGTCCTTATTTCCCTTAATTAAGAATAGAGAATTGTGGTCTGAAACAGCTATTAAAGCTGTATGAGGATAGTCTTCCTTTGAAATTAAATGATAGCCATGGTACATTAATACAGGATTTTTAAAATTCCCATATAAAATTTGCTTTATATCTTCTTTTGTTAATAGTTGTTCCAAAAGGCTTATCTATTTTTAATTTGCTTATAACGTTCTGGACTATGGCTTTTCATAGGAGCCATTGTTCTATGCAATTTTTTCTTCCGATTGTGATTTTTTCGATTCTTCTATCACTTGCTCTACAACATCTTCCTTATCTAAAGCCTTTTTACCTTCTCTGCGTATTCTTAATTCTTCACTTGGCCAAATTTTGTCAATCTCATTTTCTAAAATTTCATTTAATTGAAGACATTGTTCGTAAGAGCTCAAAAAATATTGAATTGTAACAGGTAAATATTCGCCGCTCTTTACACGAGCAGATACACCTGCTTTTGTTAAATAAATATCATTAGCTATTCCACCATTATGAATATGAATATCTCGCGTTGCTTTCAGTTCTATGTATTTATGAAAAACAGGATTTTCTAATAAATTCACACCAGTATATTTTTCAAATTCCGCAGCATAGTCAGTTGGTGATTTATAAGCAATATCGTTCAAAATTCCGTCGACTATTGTCAATTTTACTTGTTCAAGAGAGGTAGATGATAAAACACAATCAACATCTATTTTTTTCTTCGAAGGTATTTTATTTGGATATTCTATCAGGATTGATTTAAGGATATCATTCAATAGCGTTTCTTTAATTGTAACCAATTGAAATATACTGTCTATTGGTAACTTGTTTAGTCCAAGATGTGAGTACCAATCCGTTAATTCTTGTTGAGTATATTCTTTTGGGTCACTCATAATAGCAGTATTGTCTGCTCGAAAACCTAATGGATATGCAATTGGTATAGTTTGTTCATCTTCCAACGCATTTATCCATTCCATATTTTTCTCAAAGGAAATGTAGGTGAGTTGAGCCATTTCTCCTTGTAGAAATAACAAATTTTTAGAATTCCGAATTGTTTGATTTATTCTGTTTCCAAATGTGTCCATAGTTGTTTTTTAAATTGTGTAGAACAATCGGATATAATCACCTAAGTAATCATATATCTATTATCTAAGTTACTTGTCCTAAATTTCTTATGTGTTAATGTACTATTTTTTCTTTTTTTGCAGGACATTTTCCGTAATCAATTTCGGTAAAAAATTAAGGAATAGTGTTTCTTAATAAAAAAACGGACTTTATACTTTCTCAAAGAAAATATAAAGCCCGTTTTTTGAAACCGTTTAAGTTTACTCCCAGGTTACGGAGCCGTTGATAGTTAATATAGTGTTTGTGGTGGTGTTTTCTATGGTTGCATTGTTAAAATCAACCTTATTCTCTTCAAAATTTATGGCAACGTCGCTACAGCCTATAAATACACTTTCTGGTGAAACGCAGGCGTATTTATAAGAAGTACCATCCACCAGAATTGTCATAGAAATGGAATTGTTAACTGCGGAGTTATTTGTACCCGTAAAATCGGCAATAACAATTACAAATCCGTTATTGAGGTCATCGGTTTTAAAAATTTCGGTATTTCGTGGGTCAGCAGCACCAAATTCAGCTACTTCGTTGGAGATAGTTGTGCCCTCACCTACCATAACAATGGAATCTTCGGTTCCGGTTAAATCTTTTCTGCCCTCTGCAACATCTCCTATTTTTAAGGTAGTACCAACATCAGAAGTATCGTCTCCTGAAAGCTGTAGTTCTCCCGTGATAGTTGTAATGTCGTCGCTTGTGTCTTTGGTATTCTCCGAACATCCAATTACAACAAATAATATAGCGAGTAACGAAGTTGCTTTACGTAAGGTTTTCATCTGCGTGTATTTAAAATCTGGCGGAAACTCCAACCGTTGCAAATGCTACTCCGTAACCAGCTTCTACAAATGCAGCAAAGGTTTTGGTAAAGTACCATCTTCCTCCAACAAAAGCTGTAGCGCTAGGTTTGCTATTAAAACTACCGCTACTACCACTAAATGATAAAATATTGTAAGACACCATAACACCTCCGTATACATCTAAATTGTCGATTTCTAATCCGTTATAATGGTATGCCCCACGAACTCCAATTATGGTGTAACTCCATTTATCGTTTCCAAAGGCATAGTCGTATTTATAGGTTTTTCTACCCAAATAGCCGCCAATGCTTATTACACCTGGCCCAGCAATGTCCCATGCACCTCTTTCAAATGCAATTCCGTATCCAGGACTTTGCGATGAGGTTGTATAATTTCCGAAATTTCCACCAAATCCAACACCTAGGTTAATAACATTAGTGCCTTTATTAAATTCTTGAGCGTAGCTAAAGGTAGTTGCTACTAAAAGCAACATAAAAAGTAATTGTTTTTTCATTTTTTTTGGTTGATTAGTTAGATGCACAGGCGGCTCTAAGTTGGGCAATACTTTCTCTACTTGATTCATTTAAAAACTCACCGCACGATTGTTCAATTTCGTTAAGTATTCTTATGGTGTCTTCGCAAGTTTCAGAATCGTCATCTTCCAGATTTTCTAATTTGTTTGCACATTCTAGCGCATCTCTACTTTCATCTATGGTGTCTTTTACTTCAGAGCAATTACTTAAGCTAATGCTTAATGCTACAAGGGCAATTGTGGTAAATGTTTTTTTCATTTTTACGGTTGGTTAATTATCAAAAAATTGAACTACAATATTGTTATCACTTATTTCTATCATTTTAAAAGAACTGCGTACATTTTTGGGTATACTTTGCCATAACGCATCCGCACTTTCTTTAAAGTCTACTGTAATTAGTGCACTACCATTACTATATTTTTTTACGGGTGCTTTAACGCCTTTTGTTTTAGAAATATGGTTGTAGAGGCTGTTTAGATTTTCGTTATCGTACGTAACCTGTTGGATGCCTATGGTAATATTACTCTTGTTTTTTTCTTTCTTTTTCTTTTTTCCCGAACCAAAAATAGTGCCTATAGTGGCAATGGTTTCTTTAGAACTGTCCACAGTACTTTTTACCGACTCGTTAGTGTTTTTGATAGAGGTATTGGCATCGTTAATTGTTTTGTTCGCCTTATCTATTTCATTCATTTCTGTTTTTTGTTCACCATTAGATTCTTGGGCTAAAAGTGTTCCAATATTCAGGAATAAGGTGAGTAAAAGCAGTGTTTTTAAGGTTTTCATATTGGTGGTTTTTGTAAATAAACCGTAAAATATGAGGGTTTAATTCATAAAACTATGACCAACTAATACATGTGACTTTTTAACGATTAAGTGTGGATGTTTTGAGCATAACTGTTTTGGTTGTTTTGTGTGATATATGCTAAAAAATTGAATTTGTAATTGAGAATACCATTGTAACCTAGTTCAGTTGTTAAAAACCATTACATTTGATAAACCAACACCACGATATGTCATTGTCTGTTTATTCAAAAAAAACCAGGTTTTTTACCATTTTTTTCCTCTTTTTTCTTCTTTTAAGCAGCGGACAGCAACAAAAAATAGATTCGCTCTTATCTGAACTTAAAAATCATAAGCAAGCGGATAGTATTCGGGTAAAATTGTTGATTAATACAGCTTGGAATGTAATATATACTAACCCTGATGGCGCTTTTGAATATGTAGAAGAAGCGTTTAACATTGCTAATACTATTAATTGGAATAAGGGAAAGGTTGTTGCCTTAAGACAAAAAGGGGTTAACTATTATGCGCAAAGAAACTACTTAAAAGCAATGGAAGCATGGCAGAATGCTTTAAAAATTGACAGAGATCAAGAGTTATCTGATAAATTACTTGTTGCTAGTATTTACAATAATTTAGGAAATGTATATGCAGATATAGAACAGTATAAAAAAGCATTACAACATTACGAATCTTATTTAGCCATTGCCACAGAAAAAAATGATAAAAATAATATGGTTAATGGCTTGTCTAATATTGGTCAAGTTTATTTAGAGCTTAAAAGACCAAGTGAAGCACTTACTTTTTTGAATAAGGCATTAGCATATGCAAAAGAAGAGGTTAATGAGTTTGCCATTGCTGCGATTGAAAATAATATTGGCAATACGTACAAATTTAAAAAACAATATACTGAGGCTTTAAAACATTTTGAAGAAGCGGAAGAGCGGGCAAAAAAAATTGATAACAAATATGTACAAGCTCCGGTGTTGAATAGTTTATGCGAGTTAAACATAATTTTTGAAAAATATGATTTAGCCAGAGAACAGGGAGAAAAAGCGTTGCAACTAGCCAAAGACATCAATACATTAGAATGGCAGTTAACCTCATGGAAGCATTTAAGTACTATATATAGGCACTCAGAAGCGCATGAAAAAGCCTTAGTGGCCTATAAAAACCATATACAGTTAAGAGATAGTGTTCAAGGTGAAGATAAAAAATTAGAGCTTGCACGTAAGGAAATGACTTTTGAATTAGAGAATCAAGAAATAAAAGCAAAAGCCGAAATCGAAAAGGAAAAATTAATCAAAAATATTACACTGTTGTGTGGTTTGGGAATATTGATTGGAGCTGTAATTGGGTATATTTTATATAAGCGAAAAAGAGACGCCATTGAACAAAAAAATATGGCCGATTTTAAAACTAAGGTTGCTGAAACTGAGTTAAAAGCGCTCCGTTCTCAAATGAATCCTCATTTTATATTTAATGCTATGAGTTCTATTGGGGATTATATGGATAACAATGATTTGGAAACCGCTAGTGGTTATTTGGTTAAATTTTCGAAATTGACTCGTGCTATACTTGAAAACTCAGAAAAAAAATGGATTAGTCTTGAAGAAGATATAGAATTAACACGTTTGTATATTGAAATAGAATCGTTACGATTAAAAGGAAAAATTACACATGCCTTTTATGTAGATAATACTATTGATGTAGAAAACACTCTGGTTCCGCCACTTATTTTACAACCTTTTATTGAGAATAGTATTTGGCATGGAATCGCTAAAAAAGCTGAAGGAGGAAATATTAAAATTAGTTTTAATAAAACTGATGATACCATTGTATGTGGTGTTGATGATAATGGTGTGGGAAGAAACGTTCGTTCAGAAGGACAATTAAATCATAAATCTATGGGGGTGCAAATCACAAAAAATAGACTGTCTATCATTAATCAATTAAAAAACGCTAAAAGTAGCGTAACCATGATAGATAAGGAGGAAGGTTTAAAAGTTGAGGTTAAATTACCGTTGGAGTTAAAATTTTAATGCAATGATAAAAGCAATTATTGTTGATGATGAACAGCATTGTATAGATAGAATTTTAAAATTACTTAAAAGGCATGATAAAAATATTGTGCTGACAAATGCGGTAAAAACGGTAGCTGAGGCAAAGGAGAGCATTTTAAAAGAACAGCCAGATGTGGTTTTTTTAGATGTACAGATATATGAAGAAACTGGTTTTGATTTATTAAAACAATTAGACACCATTAATTTTGAAATCATTTTTACCACAGCCTATGACGATTATGCATTGGAGGCTTTTAGATTTTCAGCCTTAGATTATCTATTAAAACCAGTAGATGAGGAATCCTTTGATAAGGCCGTTGAAAAACTAAAACAGAAAACGTCTTTACAAGAACTTTCAAAAAAAATGGAAGTACTGTTCCATAATTTAGAAGAGCAAAGAGGTGGGGGACAAAAAAAAATTGCATTACCAACAGCGGAAGGGCTAACTCTAGTGGGTGTTGCTAACATAATTAGGTGCCAGTCTGATACCAGTTATACGCATGTATTTTTAAAAGGAAATAAAAAAATTACAGTTGCCAAAACTTTAAAGTACTTTGACGAGCTTCTAGAACCGCAAAATTTTTTTAGAACACATCATTCACATTTGGTAAACTTACTAATGGTAACTAAGTACTTAAAGGGAAAAGGAGGCTATGCTTTAATGGAGGATGGCTCACATGTTGAAATAGCAGTGAGACGAAAAGATGAATTTCTTAAACGATTGTCCAATATATAACTTTGGGCTTTGTGTGGCGAAACTGAAAGCATGTTTGAAAAAAAGTACAGGTATGAAATCTTGATTTCGTACCTGTACTTTTTAAATTCACTTGGCACCACCTGCGGGTAGTCTAATAGGGTCAGAACTGTTTAGCTTTTTCTTAATTTCAACGTTGTTTTCTGAAGGTTTTTCATAAACATTGTCATTTTCTTTTTCGCAAGAAACTAGTCCTAAGACTAATAGACTTGCTAATCCTAACTTTACTTTTGTTCTCATAATAGATGTTTTTAAATGTTATCATGACACAAATGAATAAAGTGGTTGAGCTATACATGCGACATGTCTGTCAAGCAGTTACAACTGTTAAAAATTAAAGACATGACGTTGGACATGGCTTTTTTGCGATTGATATTTTGTAATTTTATTTAACATTTAATTAAACCAAAGGATATGTCAGTACTAACAAGAGAACAAGTGCCTGGATTTCTGTTTTTGATGGATCAAATACAGGAAGTAGAAAATGAGTTGCGTATTTCTACAAGAAGGGAGTTTATTAAAACCATTGCCGCGCACGATAGTGTAAGCATATCCGAAAAAACCATTAGAAGGCTTTTTAGATTACGAGATTTTTTCGAAAAGGAAAGCCCCACTTTAGAGGATATGTGTGACATTCATGCGCCAGCAATTCCGACCCTAAATCAAATGACAAGGTTTTACGCTAATAGCAGCCTTTTTTCATTTGAAGATCACATTGAGGATTATGAGGAAATTATTCTCGAAAAACATTACGACAAGAAAGCTTCTGTTAAAGCTTTGGATGCAGTTTTTGGTATAGATTGTAGTGCAGAACATGAAATACCAAAAAAGGTAAGACACTTAGTAGGTAAAATTAAGAGTACCGAAAAACAGAACCAATTGCTATTAGAGCTTTTGGAAGAAGTTGGAGTTGCAATTAAACCAAAAAAGGAGGAAGTAGATTACGAAAAAATGGTGAATCAACTTTGCGCAAGTAATCTAAAATTGGTAAGATACTTGAAAATAGTAGGTGGGGTTATAATTGTACTAGCGTCGTCTGAAATTAGTGCAATACAGGACTTGTTTGCTGACATTCAGGAAAGTGTTTTTGATGGTATTAAAGGTTACGATGAAGAAGTTGTACAAGACAAGAATGAAATTCCGCAAAAAGCACGCAAGCTAGTTGAAATTTAATTGTTGAATCACAAGATTAAAAAAGCCTTGATTTAAAAATCAAGGCTTTTTTAATGGTTAAAACACTGGTATAGTGTTTATTTCATGAGTTTGTTCATGTAAATGTTAGATACTACTAAAACCGCCATAAGTATTACAAGTAAAAACAATATAAATATGGAGTCTTTATGTTTTATATGAGCTACTAAGGCAGTAATTAAAAACAGCCCAACACCAGCGTAAGTCCATTCCTTTACCTGTAAAGGCGCAAAAGGCAGTATTAGTATAACCGCAGCTATAAGTTTTAAAACAGCCAATTCTACTCTAAAAAAGTCTGGAAACCCTAATGCCTTTACACCTTCAATAGTGTTTTTACTGAATAGATAAGTGTAAGAACTTAACAATAAAAAAGAAGAAATTATAATCGTGGATGACCAATATATTGTTTTCATATTTTTTAGTTATAAAAAACTTTCCTTAATCTGATTAACTATTTTTGTACCATCAGGGTCTGCTTGAGTTTTTAAGGTACAAAAATTCTCGGCCCATTTTGAAGTACGAATGCGCAAGGGAGCTTTTTCTGTCTGTGTTACCTTTAAAATTACTTCAGCAACCTCAAGACCTGTTTGGTAAATTTGTTCTGTACTCTCGTTAGCTCTTTTTTGATTTCCTGCCATGTACCTTTCAAAGATAGGTAAGTATTCGCCAGTTGCAAATTGACCTTCAACGGCAGTTTTTTCAATGGCAGAGGTCATAAATTCTGTAGCTATTCCTCCAGGTTCAACACAAGTAATGTTAATATTAAAAGCATCACTTATATAGGTTGCAAGACCTTCCATATAACCTTCTACGGCAAATTTTGCTCCACAATACAATTCGTTAAAGGGCTGACCAACTAAACCACCAACCGAGGTAATGCTAATGATTTGACCAGACTTTTGTTTTCTCATAAAGGGTATTACAGCTTGGGTACAAAGTACAACGCCGTGATAATTAACGTCGGTAACCCATTTAATTTCTTCCTCTGTTGCATGTTCCGTTGTTTTAGCGAAACCCGCTCCAGCATTGTTCACTAAAACGTCTATGCTGTTATCTTTTGCTATTATGGTATTTACAGCAGATTTTATAGAAGTACTATTGGTTACATCTAGTTGAAGAATTTCAATATCTAGATTTTCTTCTTCAATTTTTGCTTTCAGATTGTTGGCCTTATCTAAATTTCGCATTGTAGCGTAGACCTTGTAATTGTTTTTGGCAAATAGAATGGCGCTTTCAAATCCTACGCCAGTTGAAGTTCCAGTAATTAATACATTTTTTTTCATCGTAATTATTTTTTGGAATGAATGTTCATTCCAATTAGTAGTTGTTTTTTTTATTCCTTGATTGCATCCCAAACCATTTGAATTTGATTTTTAAGAGAAGCTTGTTTTTTTTCTGATTGATTAAAGTACCATCGTAAATACGATAAAATGGCTCCGCCTACAAACATTAATATCTCATTAATATCAATACTTTTAATAATGCGTTCTTGCTTTCCTCTAACCAATAACTCATAAACTGGCAAAACAGCTTTTTCACCAACACTTTTACTTTCTTTAGTAATTATAGGAGAAGCCTGTAATTGCTCCATAAATTTAAAATAGTCAGGATTATTGATGAAAAAGTCGATAATTAATGCAAAATAACCCTCAAATTGTGTTTTAATGGGTTTTTTTAAATCAAAGTCTTTTAGAGTTGATTTTTCCTCTTCCTTTATATTTATGTAAATTTCATTGATTAACAATTCTTTGTTAGGAAAGTAGTTGTAAATGGTTCCCATTCCTGTTCCAGCAGCTTTTGCAATGGCGGACATAGGCGTGTTATGAACCCCCTTCTCAGTAAGAATCTTAAGCGCTGAAGATAATATAGCTTGTTTTTTAGTCACACTGCAAATATATGTTTTTTGGAATGAATACTCCAAAAAAAGTATTCGTGAGATTTTTTATTGCAACCAGAAGAGTTTCTTTTCTAGTACTTTATAGGTTTCACGGTTTTTCTAATTGAATTATTGTTGCCTTCTGTGTATTAGTATCTACAATGGCAATTCCTTCGTTTGAATTATCCAATTGCGCAATGAGCTCTCCTTTGTTGTTCCAAACGGAACTTTTTCCAGCACAATCATACCCTCCAGATTTTCCAGCGAAATTAGCCATGAATGAAGTCATTCTGAATTTTTTAGCGATATCGGAAATCCGACGAATATCTTTGTCAACTCCGCTTACGGAGTTAAGAACACTGGCTATATAAATGTTTGAACCTTTTTTGAAAGCGTTTTCTGAATGCTCTGAAACGGAAGTTTCATAACAGATGGCAAATCCAATGGTGTTGTTTTTAACCTCAATTGGTGCAAGATTTTCTCCAGAAATAAAATACTTTTCTTCACCAGGGTGCAGGTGTTTTTTTGAATAAGTTTCTCTTGGTTTATGAGGTTGGAAAATCACTATACCTATACAGATTCCAATGTTATTTTTGATTGGTAGTCCAACCGCAATTATAATTTCATTTGAGTTGCTAATTTTTTGAAAATCATCAAACCTTTTATCAGCTTTCGTAGTTGCTAATTCTTTCGCAAGTTCGGGTTCATATCCTGTCAAAGAAAGTTCTGGGAAAACAATAACATCTGCCTTATTTTCAATAGAAAGTTCTATTAGGCTTTTATGGTTTTCAATATTTTTTTGGATATCCCCTTTTATTGGGGATGTCTGCGCAATACAAATTTTCATTTACCGAATCTTGTTCTAAAAAAGATTTATTTATGACAAGTTAATTGATTAAAAGTAATAAAGATACCAATCTTTATCATGGGAAAAATGAAGGTATAATACTCCAAGTACTACAGTACTGAAATTATGAATTTGCGAGTGAGATTAATTTGGAACAAGATACCTTGATGACCTTAGTTTTACTTTAGAAAAAGAGGTAGAAATCTTAAAATAAAGCCTTGTTCTAAATTTAATATTGAAGACGAATCTTTGAAATCTTCTGTTGAATCTACTTTTTTTGAAATTTATGAGTACAGTTGCATATAATCACCTAGGTGATTATATGCAACTATACCGTTTACAAAGCTATACGTCACAAATTAAAAACCCTTGTTTGAGTGAATCAATTTTATCCTCTCTTTCGGGTATAAATTCTTGAGCTACATAGCCTTTATAGCCTGTTGCCAAAATAGCTTTCATTATGGCAGGGTAGTACAATTCTTGACCTTCATCAATCTCATGTCTGCCAGGAACACCTGCGGTGTGATAGTGACCAAAGTATTTATGATTGTTTTGAATGGAGCGAATAATATCTCCTTCTTGAATCTGCATATGGTAAATATCGTATAACAACTTAAAGTTTTCCGAGCCAAGCGCCTCGCATAAAGCAATTCCCCAGGCAGAAGTATCACACATATAATCTGGGTGATTCACTTGATTAAAAAGTTCCATTTGTATTACCACACCATGTTTCTCTGCCAAAGGCATAATTTGTTTTAACCCTTTTACACAGTTTTCAAGTCCAACAGTATCATCCATTCCTCTACGGTTACCACTAAAGCAAATAAGGTTTGTATAACCAGCCTCAGCAACTTTAGGGATCATTTCGGTGTAATTTTTTATAAGAACATCGTGGTACTTAGGGTCATTCCACCCTTCGGTAAGATTAATTTCAGCTCCATTACACATGGCGCAGTGGATATCGTATTTTTTTAACAAAGGCCATTCTTCAGGACCCATTAAGTCTATAGCTTTAACACCTAAAGTATTTAATGTTTTAAGAAAATCTTCGAGAGGAATATCTCCAAAACACCAATGGCAAACACTGTGGTTTAAGTTATTTTTAAGCTTAAATTCCATATTTTGTTTTTTATCTTGAGCATTAACATCTTTACAGGCAACCATACCAATAGTTGCAGCCGCAGAAGTGCCAATAAAAGTTCTCCTTTTCATAACCTACTTTGATTTAATGATTTGTTTGGATTTACTATGTTTGATTAGATATTGTAATTTGCGCGGTACTAAAGATATATTTTTTAACCATAATAATGAAAATACAACCAGATAAAAAGAAATTAGTGGAAATGGCTCATTATAAAATGCCTTTTGGTAAATATAAAGGGCGTTATTTGGTTGATCTACCAGAACCTTACTTTGTTTGGTTTCAGCAAAAAGGTTTTCCTACAGGTAAATTAGGAGATTTATTAAAATCAATGTTTGAAATTAAAATAAACGGATTAGAACCTTTAATTCGTAGAATTCAGAAAGATTTTCCAAAGGAATCCCTGTAATTTGTTATAGCAATTTGTATTTTTGCTCGCGTTACGAATTCAACCGAACGCTTCATGTCACAGACAAAATACATTTTTGTAACCGGAGGGGTTACATCTTCTCTTGGAAAAGGTATAATTGCAGCCTCATTAGCTAAGTTACTTCAGGCAAGAGGGTACAAAACTACCATTCAAAAGCTTGATCCCTACATTAATGTAGACCCAGGAACATTAAATCCTTATGAGCACGGAGAATGTTATGTAACGGATGATGGTGCAGAAACCGATTTGGACCTAGGGCATTACGAGCGTTTTTTAAATGTTAAAACTTCACAAGCTAATAATGTAACTACAGGTAGAATTTACCAAAGTGTTATTGAAAAGGAGCGTAGAGGTGAGTTTTTGGGTAAAACCGTGCAGGTTGTTCCGCACATTACAAACGAAATTAAAGAACGTATTCAGCTACTTGGTAAAAGTGGAGATTACGATATTGTTATAACCGAAATTGGTGGTACTGTTGGTGATATAGAGTCATTACCATACATTGAAGCTGTTCGTCAGTTACTTTGGGAGTTAGGAGATAATAATGGTATAGTTATTCATTTAACACTAGTACCATATTTATCAGCAGCTGGAGAGTTAAAAACTAAACCAACGCAGCATTCTGTTAAAACTTTAATGGAAAGTGGTATTAAAGCCGATATTTTAGTTTGTAGAACTGAGCATGAGATTTCAGATGATATTAAAAGAAAGCTGGCTCTGTTTTGTAACGTAAAAAGAGAAGCTGTTATACAGTCTATAGATGCATCAACAATTTACGATGTTCCTATTTTAATGCAGCAAGAAAAGTTAGATGTTGTTACTTTAGAACGTTTGGCTTTACCAGATAATACGCAACCAGATTTGGGCTTATGGAAAGATTTTTTAAATCGTCATAAAAACCCAAAGAATGAGGTAACTATTGGTTTAATAGGAAAATACGTAGAGCTACAAGATTCTTATAAGTCAATATTAGAAGCGTTTATACATGCAGGAGCCAAGAATGAAGTTAGAGTTCGTGTGAAATCAATTCATTCAGAATATTTAACGAAATCTAATTATGCTGATAAACTTGACGGTTTAGATGGTATTTTGGTTGCTCCAGGTTTTGGAGAGCGCGGTATTGAAGGAAAAGTTAAAGCAGTACAGCATGCGCGTGAAAACAATATTCCGTTTTTAGGAATATGTTTAGGTATGCAAATGGCTGTTATAGAGTATGCCAGAAATGTTCTCGGACTAACCAAAGCAAACTCTACCGAAATGGATACTAATTCTGCAGATCCAGTAATTAGTTTAATGGAAGAACAAAAAAGTATTACCGAAATGGGTGGAACTATGCGTTTAGGAGCATGGGATTGTGAACTTGCAGAAGACAGTTTAGTTCATGAGGTTTACGATAAAAACAAAGAAATTTCTGAAAGGCACCGTCACCGTTATGAATTTAATAACGATTATAAAAAACAGTTAGAAGAAGCTGGTTTGTTAGCCACAGGTATTAATACAAAAACGGGTCTTGTGGAGATTGTTGAAATTCCGAGCCACCCTTGGTTTTTAGGAGTACAATATCATCCAGAATATAAAAGTACCGTAGCAAACCCTCATCCACTATTTGTAGGTTTTGTAAAGGCGGCTTTAGAACACAAAAAGTAGTAAAATGTGCCATATTGGCATAAACCACGCAATTGGGCATATATTTGCTTTTGAAAATTAAACAATACCAGATTAACTAGGTTATCTATATGGAAGAAAAGAAATTAGATTTAAATTCTATTATTGGCTTTGTGCTTATTTTTGGGATACTCATTTTTATGTTTTATCAAAATAGGCCTACCCCAGAAGAATTAGAAGCAGAAAAGGCGAAAAAGGAGTTGGTTGAGCAACAAGCAAAGGCAGAGGAGGCAAAAGCAAGCAATGTTGTATCTAACGAAAAACCCGCAATAAATTTACAAGACTCTACAGCAGTAGCAAATTATAAAAGTAACATAGGTGCTTTTGGTTTTACTGCACCTTCTGATAACGTTACCGTTTTAGAGAATAATGTACTTTATTTAAAAGTCAGCAATAGAGGTGGGCAAATTGTTGAGGCAAAAATGAAAAATTTTGTCACTTATGATTCTGTTCCAATTTATCTTGTTAAAGATGGTAATGCCTCATTTGGTTTAAATTTTTCTACTTCAGACAATAGAAATTTAAACTCTACGGATTTATATTTTGAACCGTCAATTACAGAAAGTAGCGGTAATAAGGTGCTTTCCATGAAGGCAAAAGTATCTAACAATCAGTTTTTGGAGTACAGATACGAAATTAAGCCAGATGATTATATGGTTGATTTTGCGGTTCGTTCGCAAGGTTTAGGTAGCGTAATTAACGGAAATCAATCTATTAATCTAGATTGGAAAATGAAAGGTATTAGACACTCTAAAAGTGTAAAATATGAAAACCGTTATACCAGATTAACTTATAATCACGAAGAAGGTAAAGTTAGTAAACTATCGGAAAGTAGTGATGATGATGAACAAGAGGTTGATGTAAAATGGTTGTCGTACCGTCAACATTTTTTTAGCTCTATACTAATTAATAAGTCTGGATTTGAAAGTGCGGAGCTTACTTCTAAAAATTTGGTTGAAGAAGAAAGTAAAGAAACTAAATTCACGAAAGACTATGCTTCTGTAATGCCAATAAAGATGGAGGGAGGCGAAATTAATGAAAAGCTAAACTTATACTACGGCCCAACAGATGTAAAAGTGCTCTCTAAATATGAAAATTTAGATTTAGAAGATTCTATTCCTTTTGGATGGGGGATTTTTGGATGGATAAATAGATATGTGTTTACTCCATTTTATTCGCTACTAAGCTCATTCTTGCCTTTTGGAATAGCAATTGTTGTAATGACAATTTTGGTGCGATTGGCAATGTCGCCAGTAACCTATAAGTCGTATTTATCTCAAGCTAAAATGAAGGTGTTAAAACCTGAAATTACAGAGCTTAATGAAAAATACAAGGACAATGCTATGAAAAAGCAACAAGAAACAATGAAGCTCTACGGTAAAGCAGGAGTCAGCCCCATGAGTGGATGTGTACCAGCTTTGCTGCAAATGCCAATATTTTATGCATTGTTTATGTTTTTTCCAACATCATTTGCGTTAAGACAAAAACCATTTTTATGGGCAGATGATCTTTCATCTTTTGATGCTATTTTTGAGTGGTCAACACATATACCGTTTATATCTACTTTCTACGGGAATCATGTTAGTTTATTCCCGATTTTAGCTTCGATAGCAATTTTCTTTTACATGATGATGACTACAGGGCAAAATATGCCAACGCAACCCGGTATGCCTAACATGAAATTTATTATGTACTTAATGCCTTTCATGATGTTATTCTTCTTTAATAACTATGCAAGTGGTTTAAGTTTGTATTATTTTGTTTCTAATTTAATTACTATAGGTATTATGCTGGTGATTAAGAATTTTATTATTGACAATGATAAGATTCATGCGCAGATACAGGAGAATAAGAAGAAACCTAAAAAGGAAAACAAGTTTCAGAAAAAAATGAGAGAGATGATGGAGCAAGCTGAAGAACAAAAAAAGACTGGCAAAAGATAAAGTAACATTGCATATTGTGTAAAATAAAAACTCCTTCATATTGAAGGAGTTTTTATTTTTAGGTTGGTTTATGGTAAGATTTGGAATGTCAAAGATGCATGCAATTGAGTGATTTTAAAATTAAAAGTTGCCAAAGAATGTTTTTTGTATGTTAATGATATTAGATATGATGTTTGCCTTTTTTACTTTAAGAAATACAATGAAAAAGGTAAAGCTTCTTATCGCCTATTTGCAATAAGAAGCTTTTACACAACACAACCAATATTACTTATTACATGTGTGCAATAAGATCTAAAACTTCTTGGGGTAGTAAAACTTTATCAATTACATGTACAACACCATTACTGGTTTCAACATTAGGCAAATCTACTGTCGCGTTTTCATCCGTAGCATCTATAATATGTACCATATCATTTTTAATGTTTATTTCAACAGATTCTTCTTGTACAGTTTCAATCATTTGTCCATCACTTAAATCTGTAGAAAGCGCAGCAACTCCTGAAACTACATGATATGTTAATACTTTGGCAAGTAGTGATTTTTCATCTTCCGTGTCAAAATCTGCTAAACTATTGTAATCATTACCAAGGATATCCAATAGTTCGGCAAATGCCGCATTTGTTGGGGCAAAAACAGTAAAAGGTCCATCTCCACTTAGAACATCTACTAACCCAGCATCTGCCTGAACTAATGCATCAACTAACAAACTCAAGTCTTCAGTTTCTTGCGCGGTTTCAACTATATTTTTTGCAGTAAGAGAAGCAACAAAATCTATAGCTGCTTGGGGAAGTAATACTTTATTTATGGTATGCGCTACTCCGTTTGAGGCCATAATATCTGTACCAGTAATTTCGGCATCAACATCTGATGCATCTCCAATTACATATGTATTTCCAGAAGCAATAACTTCTATTTTGTTATCTGTAAGCGCTGTTGATACTTCTCCAGAAGAAAGGTCTGCCTCTAAAACTTTTGCAGGGATAACATGATATAAAAGAATGTCTTTAAGCAGATTCATTTCATCTTCTGTATCAAAATCATCCAAGCTATTGTAATCATCACCTAAAGCATCTAATAGAGCAGTAAAAGCATCATCCGTTGGAGCAAAAACTGTAAATGGACCATCACCATTTAAAGTGTCTACCAAGTTTGCTTTAATAACGGCTGCTTCAAGAACAGATAGGGCTTCTGTTTCAACAACAATTTCAACCAACGATTTTGCCGAAGCAGCGTTGATAGCGTCAATAACTTCTTGAGGTAATAATACCGCGTCAATAACATGAACTATTCCATTACTTGTTTCAATATTTGGGGTCGAAACAACAGCTGCAGCGATATCCATGCCTTGTTTATCCTTAATGGTAACGGTAGAGCCATCAATCCCAACTGTTAGTTGCTCTCCTTGAACAGTGGTTAAGTTTTGTCCGTCACTTAAATCTGATGATAAAGCAGAAGCGGCTACTACATGATATGTTAAAATAGATGCAAGAAGTGCTTTGTCTTCATCGGTGGTAAAATCGTCTAAGGAGTTGTAGGCTTCTAAACTTCCTAAAAGTGCTGTAAATGCGTCATTGGTTGGGGCAAAAACGGTGAAAGGGCCTGTTCCGCTAAGTGTACCAATAAGGTCTGTTCCGGCTTTTTCATCAGCCTTGGTTAAAGCGGCAACTAATGAACTAAGTGCACTGGAATTTTGTGCTGTTTGAACAATGTTGAACTGTTGAATAACAATGTCATCCCCATCGTCATCATTGTCGCATGAGATTGTAATCATAGAAACAATGGCAAGTAGAAACAATGTTTTAATTCTAAAAATCTTTTTCATAGCAAGTTTTTTTAAATAATTAAAATTTGTAATTGTGGTGTAAGCTAACACGTTGTAATGTGTTGAATTGAAGTTAAATAAAGCGCCTAATTTCAATTTTGTTTAACAAATATAAAAAAAGATTAAACAAAACCAAATTTTCTTTGCCTATTAGATATATTTTAAGAATTGACCATGTAGTTATTTTGTACTTTTGTTGCCTTATAATTATTAGATGAAAAAAGTAGTAATAGGACTTTCAGGAGGTGTAGATTCTAGTGTAGCAGCTTACCTTTTAAAAGAGCAGGGCTATGAAGTTATTGGGCTTTTTATGAAAAATTGGCACGATGATTCTGTTACGATATCTGAGGAATGTCCTTGGTTAGAAGATAGTAATGATGCTTTAATTGTTGCTGAAAAACTAGGAATACCTTTTCAAACAGTAGATTTAAGTGTTGAATATAAAGAGCGTATAGTAGACTATATGTTCAATGAATATGAAAAGGGTAGAACACCAAACCCTGATGTATTATGTAATAGAGAAATAAAGTTTGATGTTTTTTTAAAAATTGCTTTGCAACTCGGGGCTGATTATGTGGCCACAGGACATTATTGCAGAAAAGGAATTATAGAAAATGAGGATGGTAGTCATACCTATCAATTACTATCTGGAAAGGATAATAACAAAGATCAATCTTATTTCTTATGTCAGTTATCTCAAGAACAATTGTCTAAAACGTTGTTTCCAATAGGAGAATTAACAAAACCAGAAGTGCGTAAAATTGCTGCGGAAAACGATTTAGTCACTGCCGATAAAAAAGATTCTCAAGGATTATGTTTTATTGGAAAAGTTCGTTTGCCTGAGTTTTTACAGCAAAAGCTTAAACCTAAAAAAGGTGTTATTGTTGAAGTGCCTGCAAGTTTAAACCAGTATCAAGTAATGCTTCCAGATTTTTCTAATAAAGCGGAAGAGTTAGCATTTTATGCTAAAAAACCTGAGTATAACATTAATGATGGAAAAACTGTTGGAGAACATCAAGGCGCTCATTATTTTACAAAAGGTCAACGTAAAGGTTTGGACGTAGGTGGAACTAAAGAACCTTTGTTTGTTATAGAAACCGATGTTACGGAAAATGTAATTTATACAGGTCAAGGAAAAACTCACCCTGGTTTATACAGACGAGCGTTGTTTGTTTCTGATGAAGAATTGCATTGGGTTAGGGCGGATTTGGCTTTAAACATAGATGAAACTATGGAGGTTTCAGCACGTATACGATATAGACAAGAGCTCCAAGAAGCAATTTTGTATCGAGTAGAAGGTGGCTTGTACGTTGATTTTGAGCAAAAACAATCGGCAATAGCAGAAGGACAATTTGTTGCTTGGTATTTAAATGACGAACTTGTAGGCTCAGGTGTAATTTCTTAGTATGTATAAAAAGTGTTTTGTTTTTTTACTCTTAATATCCTTTTGGAGTAGAGGACAAGAACATGCATGGGTATATTTTACAGATAAAGAGGATGTTGAAGCAAGCGTCGGTAATCCTATTTCAATTTTATCGCAAAGAGCTATTACCAAAAGAGCCAGATATAACATTGCTATTGATGAAAGAGATGTTCCAGTTAACGAAAGCTATATAGCTCAGATAAAATTGGTTCCTAACATATTGGTTTTAGCTAAATCTAAATGGAAAAATTGTATACATGTCATTGGTTCAAGTAATGATATTTTGCAGTTAGAAAGTTTAAGTTTTGTTTCTCATGTATTGTACGCGGACCAAAGCTTAAATAGTAAAAAACCTATAGATAAGTTTGAACGTAATAATCACGCTAATAAATTAGTAGCAAGCCAGGAGGACTACAATTATGGTGCTACTTCTAATCAAGTCTCGCAAATAACCGTTGATGCATTACATAGACAAGATTATACTGGAGAGGGTATGCTGGTTGCGGTTATGGATTCTGGTTTTCCTCAGGTAAATAATTTAGAAGGTTTTTCTAGACTAAGAGACCAAGGTAAATTACTTGGAGGGTATGATTTTCCAAATAGAACTGATGATGTTTTTGCATATCAGGGTAACGACCATGGAACAAAAGTTCTATCAACAATGGCTGGGTTTATAGAGGATTCGTTTGTGGGTACTGCTCCAGATGCCTCCTATGTATTGTTTAGAACAGAAGTTGCTGAGTCGGAAACACCTGTGGAAGAATCGTATTGGGTTGAAGCGGCTGAACGAGCAGATAGCCTTGGGGTGGACGTTATAAATACATCTCTTGGCTATAGTACTTTTGACGAAACTAAATACAACTACTCACCATCTGATATGGATGGTGAAACTACCTTTATATCGCAAGGGGCAAATATTGCCACCGAAAAAGGGCTTTTGGTTGTGAATTCTGCGGGTAATTCTGGTGCTTCAGGTTGGGGGATTATTACCGCACCGGCTGATGCTAATGTTTTTACTGTAGGTGCTGTAAATGCTCAAGGTCAATACGTAGCATTTAGTTCAAGAGGATATACTGCAGATGGAGTTGTAAAACCAGATGGTATGGCAATGGGTAGAAATGCTGCCGTTATTGGTACCGATAACAATGTGGGTCAAAATGACGGAACCTCGTTTTCAAGTCCAATTATGGCTGGGGCAATTGCAAGTCTTTGGCAAGCATTTCCAGAAAAAACAAATGTAGAAATCATGCAAATGGTGCGTGAGAGTGCTTCTTTTTTTACAAATCCTAACGAACAAATGGGTTATGGTATTCCTGATTTTTCTTCGTTAATAGATGATGGTTCCAGTAATGCTAATCAAGAAGACATTAAAATGTTGATTTACCCAAATCCGTCATCGAGTACTATAATGCTTCAACTTCCTGAAAATTTGGAACAAGCAGAGGTAAGTATTTACGATATTCAAGGTAAATTTATTTCTAAAAGTAATATTACGCCAAGCTCAAATGTAATATCCATTGCGCATTTAAGCAGTGCCGTTTATATTTTAGAGGTAAAGGGTAATGATTTTAATGAAAAAATAAAATTGCTCAAGTATTGAAAACCAAAAATAGAATTACACAATTATTCAATATAGAATACCCCATCATTCAAGGAGGCATGGTTTGGGCAAGTGGTTGGCGATTGGTTTCTGCAGTTTCCAATGCTGGTGGTTTGGGATTAATTGGAGCTGGTAGCATGTATCCTGAAGTTTTACAGGAGCATATTCAAAAATGTAAACAAGCAACAACTAAACCCTTTGGGGTTAATGTTCCTTTGTTATACCCAGATATTGATAAATTAATGGAAATTATTATCGAGGAAGGAGTAAAAATAGTGTTTACTTCAGCGGGTAACCCTAAAACATGGACATCTCATTTGCAAGAAAACGGAATTACTGTTGTTCATGTGGTGAGCAGTTTAAAATTTGCCATTAAGGCTCAAGATGCTGGGGTGGATGCAATCGTAGCTGAAGGTTTTGAGGCAGGTGGACATAACGGCAGAGATGAAACTACAACATTGGTTTTAATACCTTCAGTAAAAAAGAAAGTAACAATTCCAGTTATAGCTGCAGGTGGTATTGCAACAGGCGATGCTATGTTAGCCGCAATGACTTTAGGTGCTGATGGTGTTCAGGTAGGTAGTAGGTTTGTAGCGAGTAATGAGGCTTCTTCTCATATTTTGTTCAAGCAAAAGGTTATTGAAGCCAGTGAAGGTGATACCATGCTAACGCTAAAAGAATTAACACCCGTAAGACTTTTAAAAAATAACTTTTATGAGCAGGTTAAAGAAGCATATGAATGCAATGCAACAAACCAACAGCTTAAAGATTTATTAGGAAGAGGTAGAGCAAAACAGGGAATGTTTGAAGGGAATTTAGAAGAAGGAGAGTTAGAAATAGGTCAGGTTTCTGGGTTAATTTCAGAAATTAAACCAGCAGGTCAAATTGTTAGGGATATGATGACCGAGTTTGAAAGTGCCAAGAAAAAGGTATTAACTTTTTAATACATTACACTTATGTTTTATCTGGTAGTTGATATTTTAGGAACCATTGCTTTTGCAATTTCTGGAGTATTGGTTGCTATGGAAAAAAAACTAGACCTTTTTGGGGTTTTTATGATAGCTTTTGTTACCGCAGTAGGAGGAGGGACATTAAGAGATTTGCTGATTGGTTATACTCCCGTTGCGTGGATGAAAAATCCAATTTATATTATAGTTATAGCAGTATCTGTGGTACTTGCAATTTTGTTTGTTGAACAACTGAAATATTTTAGAAAATCTCTTTTTCTGTTTGATACTATAGGTATAGGATTGTATACTATGATTGGAATTGAAAAAGGCATAGCTGTAGGCCTGCTACCAGTTATGTGTATAGCTTTAGGAACAATAACAGCTTGTTTCGGCGGGGTTATAAGAGATATTTTGTGTAATGAAATTCCAGTTATTTTTAGAAGGGAAATTTATGCTACAGCATGTATTTTGGGAGGTGTACTTTACTTTTTGTTAAAACCGCTGCCAATAGATGCTGCGTACACCTACGGTGTAACCATTATAGCTATAATTTTAATGCGATTGTTAGCGGTTAAGTTTAAACTAGCCCTACCCAATATATACAGGTCTGGTAAGTAGTTTATTCTAAAACCTCTGCTTTTTCAATATAAATATTTTGAGAAGGCCAATCTCCTTTTCCAACAGCTTGGTTGTTAATTTTGTCAACAATATCCATACCTTGTATCACTTTTCCAAATGGAGTATACCCGCCATCTAAATGGTAAGAACCGGGTTTTTTAACCACGATAAAAAATTCGTAAGGAGAGGCTAACATGTGTGGATTGTTAATCTCGCTACTAGGCATAGATAATGTTCCTCTATGGTGCTTATATCCTTTTTTTGTGTCTGGAGGAAGTAAGTAACGACCAATATCTCTTCGTTTTTGCGCGGTTTTTTTATCATCCGAATTTCCACCCTGAATGATGAAGTTTTTTACGACTCTGTGAAATTGGGTGTAATTAAAATATCCTTTTCTTGCTAGGTATATAAAATTGGCTTTGTGGTAAGGTACATTATCAAATAACTGTACAGTAAAACTACCATGATTAGTGGTTATTTTCACCCTATTAGCTTTTAGTGTTTTATTGTACTCAAAGAAAAATGGAATCGCATTTTCGGTAGTTAACTTAAACTCTTCTTCAGGTTCGGATTCAAGTTCTTGCTCCTTTACAATTTCCTTTACTTCTTTTGATTTGGAATTAGCAGTGGCTTTTTCGACTTTAGTATCTTTACATCCTATTAGAAATACGAATAGTGCTATAGCGCGTAATAAAGTTTTAGAAAAAAGCATGGACTTTAGTTTTTTTGAGCAACGAATTTCAAAAATAAAAAATCTGCCGCTTCCGGGCGAAGCTTCTCACGATAAAATGGTTCCTGAATTTCGTTCAAAATTAAAAAAAGAGTTTGAAGCTCAAAACAAAACAGCTAGACGTGCTGCTGTAATGGCGTTGTTTTATCCAGATGAAAAACAACAAACTAGTCTATTACTTATTCTTAGAAAAACCTACGAGGGTGTGCACTCTAACCAAATTGGTTTTCCTGGTGGGAAAGAGGAAAAAGCAGATGCTGATTTGTTAGAAACAGCTTTACGTGAAACCCATGAGGAAGTTGGAGTGTTGCCAAAACACGTTGAGGTAATAAAACCGCTTAGCGAAGTTTACATAGCACCTAGTAATTTTATAGTTTCTCCGTTTATTGGTTTGTATAAAAATAAGAATCAATTTATCATTCAAGAAGACGAGGTAGAGGCCGTTGTGGAAGTTTTGTTAACCAATTTTATGGATGATACAAATCTTGTTTCTACTCAAATAAATACGTCTTATGCTAAAAAAGTACAGGTTCCAGCTTTTAATTTTGATGGTCATATAGTATGGGGAGCTACCGCTATGATGCTAAGTGAGATTAAAACTTTATTAAAGCAAGTGTTATAAACCTATTTTGTAAATTTGCCGTTATGGCTTTATTTAAAAGAAACCCTTTTGGTCACATATTATTTCTTAAAAAATGGCTCATTCGTATAATGGGTATGCTGACCCATCAACGTTACAAAGGCTTTAATACTTTGGAGATAGAGGGTTCTGATGTGATTAGAAATTTACCAGAAAAAAATGTGCTTTTTGTTAGTAATCATCAAACCTATTTTGCTGATGTTGTAGCAATGTTTCACGTATTTAACGCAAGTTTAAGCGGAAGAGAAGATTCTATTAAAAATTTAGCGTATCTCTGGAATCCAAAGTTGGATGTGTACTACGTTGCAGCTGCAGAGACTATGAAAAAGAACCTACTTACCAAATTATTTGCTTATGCTGGTGCAATTAATATTGAGCGTACCTGGCGTTCTGAAGGTAAAGATGTGAAGAGACAGGTAAAAATGAGCGATATTTCTAGTATAGGCTTAGCACTTGAAAATGGTTGGGTTATTACATTCCCACAAGGAACTACCACTCCATGGAAACCTTTACGAAAAGGAACTGCGCATATCATTAAAAAATATAAACCTGTTGTTGTTCCCGTTGTTATTGATGGTTTTAGACGTTCTTTTGATAAAAAAGGACTGCGTATCAAGAAAAAAGGAATTTTACAATCAATGGTAATTAAGGAGCCACTTGATATTGATTATGAAAACGAATCTTTCGACTCTATAATTGAGAAACTAGAGTACGCCATTGAGCAACACCCATCATTTTTAAAAGTAATTTCTAAAAAAGATTTACTGGCAATGGAGGAAGAAAACAAGCAAAGAAATTGGTAGTTTGGTTTTAGACTTCCAACTTTTGAAGTTCCTTATAATTTGCTTTTAACTTTTTAAGTAACCTACCGTAGAGTAAAAAGTATATTCCGCCCAGAAATAAAGTAAATAGTGTTCCGAAAATTGCAATAGTAGCCATTACTACTTTTTTGAGTTTAGTTGGCGATAGGTCTATAGGTTCATCTACTAAAGCAGAATAGCTTTCTATTAAATTATCCGAGAAGTAAACTCCAATAACAACTAGTAAAAAGATAAACATTATCATAGACAATGAATATATGATATAGTGTTTTACCGTTTTACGGGTTTTGATAATCTTTTGCATTAGATTTTTGGCATCATCTAAAACCGATATTTCTTTGTAACGTTTATAAAACAAGTAAATAAAATAAATTACAACTGCGTATTGAATAATAGTTAGTGAGAGAAAAATATACTTTAAACCAATATTTTCGTAGAACTCAAAACCACTTTTCGTGGAAGGAATAAAATATAATAAATGCGGGATTGTAAATTCTAAGATACTTATTATAAGTATCCACTTTACTATAGAAGATGATTTTTTCCAAATCATCTTATAAATATCTTGATAGGACAGCTTAGGAAGGTGGTCTTCCTTTTTCTGCCAATCTTTTTTTAATAAATCTAATTCGTCCATCATATATTTATGGATTCAATATGGTTCTTAACTTTGTTTTAATCCTGTTCATCTTCACTCTTGCATTCACTTCACTAATACCTAAGGTTTCGGCAATTTCTCTATAATCTTTGTCTTCCAGATATAAAAAAACTAACGCTTTGTCAATATCTCCCAATTGCTTTACAGCTTTATACATAAGCTTTAGTTGTTGCTCTTGAGTTTCGTCATATTCATCGGCTTTTATTTTAAAAATAACCGATTCATAATCTTGAGTTTGTATACTTCTTTTAGACTTTCTATATAACGTTATTGCTGTATTTAAAGCCACTCTATACATCCATGTGCTAAGTTTAGAATCTCCTCTGAACTTAGGATAAGCTTTCCATAGCTGTATTGTTATTTCTTGAAAAAGATCATTATGAGCATCTTGGTCATTTGTATACAGAGTACATACCTTATGAACAATGTTCTGGTTGTTCTGTAATTCGGTTACAAATTGATGTTCTAAATCTTTATTCAATGTTTTAGTTGGAGGTTGTTACCACAATAAGTAGTCTTTAAGATATACTTGTTACAAATAAAATGAAGTTTTTTTATAAAGTTGTTCTAGTAAATATAGTAAAAACCCCTTTTTACGCTGTGAAAGAAGATTTTGAATCATTAATTTTGGAGCTTATTATTTTCTATGAACATTCCAAAATCAAATTGTCCACGAATTGTCATAATTGGAGGTGGCTTTGGTGGAGTTTCTCTTGCGCATAAATTAAATGGAAAAGATGTGCAGGTAGTACTTTTAGATAAAAACAACTATCATACATTTCAGCCTTTACTTTATCAAGTTTCCACAGGTGGATTGGAGCCTGATTCTATTGCATATCCCATTCGTAAGGTGCTTAAAAATTTCACTAATTTTTATTTCAGGTTGGCTAAGGTTGATGAGGTAGATCCCGAGAATAAAATTGTGAAAACAAATATTGGTAATTTAAATTATGATTATTTGGTTATAGCTACGGGGTCTAAAACAAACTTTTTCGGAAATGCTGAAATAGAAGAGCATGCTATGACAATGAAGACAATTCCGCAAAGTTTAAACTTGCGAAGTCTTATCCTTGAAAATTTTGAACAAGCATTACTTACTGATGAGTTGCATGAGCGTGATGCTCTAATGAATTTTGTAATTGTTGGTGGGGGGCCTACCGGAGTAGAATTGGCGGGTGCATTAGCAGAGATAAAAAAGGGAATTTTACCTAAAGATTACCCAGATTTAGATACCCGAAAAGCGCAAATTAATTTGGTGCAATCAGGTGACAAAATTTTGGCAGGTATGAGTACCAAGGCATCATTAAAGGCAGAAGAGTTTTTAGAGAAACTGGGAGTGCAAATTTGGAAAAATACAAGAGTTACAGGGTATGATGGAAAAACGGTTACTACAAAAACCGATTTAACTTTTGAAACAGCTACACTGGTATGGGCGGCAGGTGTTAAGGGAGCTGTTGTTAAGGGCATGGATGCAAAAGAGTTAATTGCTTCAGGTGGTAGATTGCGTGTTAATGCGTACAATCAAATTGAAGCTTATCCAGATATATTCGCTATTGGTGATATTGCCTGTATAGAACATGAAGATACTCCACGTGGACATCCAATGATGGCGCAACCGGCAATTCAGCAAGGTAAAAATTTAGGAGAAAATTTGGTACGTTTGTTAGATGGTAAACCTTTAAAACCATTTGTTTATAAAGATAAAGGTAGCATGGCTACCATTGGTAGAAATAAAGCGGTTGCAGATACTAAAAATTTTAAATTCCAAGGTGTATTTGCTTGGTTTGTTTGGATGTTTGTACATCTTTTTTTCTTAATTGGTTTTAGAAATAGAGTAGTGGTTTTTGTAAACTGGGTATACAATTATATTCGTTTTGATAGAGAAGCACGATTAATTATACGTCCCTACCAAAGAGATTACAGTAAGTTTAAAGATTAATTTTAACAAAATTAACAGCGCGTTAAAATAGTTAAAAGTTTCATTTTGTTATTGAAGTTGAGTTAGTTTTGACATGACTATCAGCCAATTAGAATGAAACAGTTTACTATTATTTTTATGTTGGCCGTTCTGGGTTTTTCGCACGGACAGCAATATGAAATTGAGAACATAGGTAACGCAAAAAAAACGGATAAGGTAAAGTTAATAAGTGAGGGATATCCGGTTTTTTTGAATGATGAAATGCATGCTTATTTTGACTTGGATATTAAGTTAGATTCCGATTTCCAGCTTCAGCTACAAGGGTATTATGATACTTACCTTGGTTCAGATGTTTTTAGAGTACCCGTTTCTACAAAATGGTATGCTACAGATAAATTGTATTTTTTCTCGGGAGTAGAAGCAGAAATTGAGCTTGACAAATATGGAAATAAGCCAGCGCCTCCCGCATTAAAGTTTATAAACGGGTTTGGTTATGAGGTCAACAAAAGTTTATTTCTGGAAGCTAAACACGATTTACATTTTAATAAAACAAGTTTAGGAAATTACGCAACTCCAAATTTGTTTTCAGTTAGTGGTAAATATAAATTCTAAAACCTTTATTTTCTAGGATGATATTGGTGTAGTACATCAGATAAATGAGAGCGGTCTACATGCATATAAACTTCTGTAGTGGTAATACTTTCGTGACCAAGCATTTGTTGAATTGCCCTTAAATCTGCTCCATTTTCAAGTAAATGTGTTGCGAATGAATGTCTAAAGGTATGTGGGCTTATTGTCTTTTTTAGACCTATTTTTTCTGCCAACTGCTTAACAATGGTAAAAATCATAGCTCGAGTTAGTTGCTTGCCTCTTCGATTTAAAAATAAAGTGTCTTCAAATCCTTTCTGAATATTTAAATGAACCCTAATTTCATTGCTATAGATAGTGATGTATTTTTTGTTAATACTGCTAATAGGAACAAAACGTTGTTTGTCTCCCTTGCCAGTAACTTTTATAAAATCTTCATCAAAATATAAATCTGATATTTTTAATGTAATAAGCTCTGAAACTCTTAAGCCGCAACCATACAATGTTTCTATAATAGCTCGGTTACGCTCACCTTCAGGTTTGCTAAGATCTATCGCTTTAATTAGATTGTTAATTTCCTCTTCAGATAAGGTGTCAGGAAGTTTTCTGCCAATTTTAGGTGACTCTATCAATTCCATGGGATTGTCTTCACGATAATCCTCAAAAACTAAATAATTAAAAAAGCTTTTTAATCCAGATATAATTCTTGCTTGCGACCTTGGGTTTACAATTTTAGCAACTTCGTATACAAATTGTTGCACACGGTTTTTAGAGAGTTGAATAGGGGATTCTTTAATGTTGTGTTGCTCTAAAAACTGAATAAGTTTTTGAATGTCTAAAATGTAATTATGAACCGAATTTTGAGCAAGCCCTCGCTCTATTTTTAAATAGTGTTCGTAATCTTTCAGTGCTTGTTTCCAATTCATTTTCTAAAGGTAGTATATCTATTAGTAAGGTTTGAAAAATAAAAACAGGTATTATTAAATTGTTAATTTTCCTGTTATCCTTATGGTGAATATATATATTTGCATGAAATTTTAAACGCTATTACAATTATGAAAATTAAACTTTTAATAGGAGCTTTTATTTTATTCGGAATGAGTCAAATAAATGCACAAGTTATACAAGGTACATCATCTAGCTCTTCTAATTCGGATATCAGATTTGGAGCAAAAGCTGGTTTTAATTTAGCAACCTTAGGAGGTTCTACCAATATTGGAAATTATTCTACTAAACCTGGATTTCATATTGGAGGTGTTTTGGATATCCCATTTAGCGATATTATTAATATTCAACCAGAAGTACTTATTTCTTTACAAGGTACTGGTGGATACATTACTAACGAAAATTTAAACCTATGGTACGTAAATGTTCCAGTAGTAGGAAAATACAATGTTTGGGATAATTTATTCATTGAAGCTGGCCCACAAATTGGGTTTTTGTTAGGTGATAATACCGAGGACCAGTATTTAAATGGCCTTGATATTGTTGTTGTTGATGGTTTTGATACCAATACAATTGATTTTGGATTAGCCGTTGGAGCAGGTTATGAATTGGATGATAATTTTTATTTTCAGGCACGATTTAACTTCGGATTTATAAACGCAATTAAAGATGTAAACTCTAAAAACAGAGTTTTTCAAATTTCAGCAGTATACTTCTTATAGTAAAAAAGAAATATTACAGATTAAAAAAGAGTGAAAGACATTGGTTTTTCACTCTTTTTTAATGGTTTTTAACGTGTTTTTGGTTCTAAGCAACTCCAAATTCCTTTTTTACAACAAAAATTATTTCAATGCGGTTACAGCCTTTATTTTCGCTAGCGTTAATTTAATTAGGAGATATGAGGAATACATTTTTAACACTAGTTTTTACTTTAGTTGGAGTTGCAACATATGCGCAACATGGTTTTCAAATAGGAGTGCAGGCAGGTTTGCCTTTTAATGATTTTAATGATCAAGCAAGTTTGTTTGTCGGAGGAGAAGTCGGGCATATGTGGGCTTTAGGTGAGGTTATTGATTTAGGAATTACCGCAGGTTATATACACGGATTTGCAGAAACATTTCATGATGAACAGATAACAGTTGATTTACCAGACATACAATTTGCTCCCGTGGCTGCTTCAATTAGAATATGGCCATCTAGAAGTTTTTCTGTAGGAACAGAGTTAGGGATGGGCTTTGGTTTAACTGACGGCTTAGATGGAGGATTATATTATAGACCAACGCTTGGCTACATGTTTGGAACACAAACCGAAGTTAACTTGTCGTATACGGGAATACAGTTAGATGATGATGTTTCTTGGACTACATTAAACTTTGGTATAAAGTATACCTTTAGCAACAAGCGAAATCGATTTTAAAAAATAAATAATAAAAGTTTTGAAGAATGGAGGCAGCTATTTAGCTGCCTTTTTCTTTTTTTGATACTTTTGAAGTATGAAATTATTAATTATAAACGGCCCAAACCTTAATCTTTTAGGTAAGAGAGAGCCTGAAGTATACGGAAGCACTACTTTTCAAGATTATTTTGAACAATTACAAAGTAAATTTCCAAAAGTAGAATTGGAATATTATCAATCTAATATTGAAGGAGAGCTTATTGGAAAAATTCAGGAAGTAGGTTTTTCGTATGATGGTATTGTACTTAATGCTGCTGCTTATACTCATACTTCTGTAGGTATTGGTGATGCCGTTAAGGCGGTGGAGACTCCGGTTATTGAAGTTCATATTTCTAACACACATAAACGTGAAGATTTTAGACATGTGTCCTATATTTCTTCTGGAGCAAGAGGTGTTATACTTGGCTTTGGCCTTCAGAGCTATGATTTAGCCATTCAAAGTTTTTTGTAATTGAAAAAAGCCTATTTTAATTGGAGTAGTGGTAAAGATGCAACATTAGCATTGGATAGAATTATTGCTGAAGGGGAATATGAAATTTCTAAACTTGTTACTACTGTAAACTCCGATTTTAATAGAGTTTCAATGCACGGTTTGTCTGTTGCATTATTGGAGCAGCAGGCGGAGGCAATCGGAATTCCTCTTCAAAAAATAGAACTATCGGGGAATGTAAGTCTAAAGAGCTACGACAAAAAAATGCGCTCTTCTATGGAAGAATTGGTTGCGAAAGGTTATGAGTATGCTTTTTTTGGAGACATTTTTTTAGAGGATTTACGAGCATACAGAGAAGAAAAGTTAGCCGAAGTTGGAGTGAGAGCAATTTTTCCGCTGTGGAAACAAAATACTAAAGATTTATTGATAGAATTTTTAGAAAAAGGCTATAAGGCAATTACGGTATGTGTAAATGCTAAACTTTTAGATGAGTCCTTTTGTGGTAGAATTTTAGATGAATCATTTATCCAAGATTTGCCAAATAATGTTGATGTATGCGGTGAAAATGGAGAGTTTCATACTTTTGTTTTTGATGGGCCTATTTTTAAAAAACCAGTTTCATTTAGCATTGGAGAAAAGGTATTAAAAACCTATACGCCTTCAAAAGATGATGAAGATGACTGTTTTAAAGAAGATACTTCATGGGATACTGCTTTTTGGTATTGCGATTTAATTCCGCGAGTATAATTTTTAATATATTTATAAAAATATAGTCAGATGAATTGGAAAAACTTATTTGAAGAAAAAGAGAGTCAAGAAGCAATTGAAAGAGTCAATGCATTAACTCCAGAAACGCAACCTCAATGGGGAAAAATGAGCGTTGCTCAAATGCTAGCGCATTGTAATGTTGCCTATGAATTAGTTTATACAGATAAGCACCCTAAGCCAAAGGGTTTTCAAAAATTTATGATTAAACTTTTTGCTAAAAACATTGTTGTTGGTCCAAAACCTTATAAAAAGAATATACGAACGGCACCAGCATTTTTAATTACAGATGAGCGAGAGTTTGAAACAGAAAAGAAAAGACTTATTGACTATGTTCAGAAGACACAAGAACTAGGGGCTTCACATTTTGATGGAAAAGAATCGCATGCTTTTGGAGCTTTGTCTAAAAAGGAATGGAATACACTTTTTTCAAAGCATTTAGACCATCATTTAAATCAATTTGGAGTATAGTAGAGACTTGGTTTACGCCTTTTTTAGATATTTTTTATCAATATAAAAAGTGCCGAACGGCAATAAGGAAGCTATAAAAAATATTATAAAACGTTTTAGCCCCCACTTTTTTTCCCAACAAACCATTGCAGCTAGTATTACGAAAGCAATAAACAAAAAGCCATGAGCGTATCCAATATAAATGTTAGGTTCTGGGATATCGCCAAGGCGCTTTAGAGGCATACCTATACCAAACAGTAGTAAATAGGAGATTCCTTCTAAAAGAGCAGTAAGTCTAAATGTTTTAAGCATAGTATAAAAAACAACACCCTTTTAAAAGGGTGTTGAATGTATATTTGTTATAGGTGTATTACTTCATCGTAAGCATCGGCCACAGCTTCCATAACAGATTCACTCATTGTTGGATGAGGGTGAACCGCTTTAAGTATCTCATGACCTGTTGTTTCTAATTTACGGGCAACAACAGCTTCCGCAATCATATCAGTAACTCCTGCACCAATCATATGGCAACCTAACCATTCTCCATATTTCGCATCAAAAATAACTTTTACAAATCCGTCAGGAGTTCCAGCTGCTTTTGCTTTTCCACTAGCAGAGAATGGGAACTTACCAACTTTAATATCAAACCCTTTTTCTTTAGCCGCTTTTTCAGTTAAACCTACAGAGGCAATTTCAGGAGTACAATACGTACAACCAGGTATGTTTCCGTAGTCTAAAGCCTCAACGTGCATTCCAGCTATTTTTTCTACACAAATAATTCCTTCGGCTGAAGCTACATGAGCTAAAGCCTGGCCTGGAGTTACATCTCCAATGGCATAGTATCCTGGGATATTTGTCTGGTAGTAATCGTTTACTAAAATTTTATCTCTGTCAGTAGCAATTCCAACATCTTCTAAACCTATGTTTTCAATATTAGTTTTAATACCTACAGCAGATAATACAAGGTCTGCTTCTAAAACTTGTTCTCCTTTAGCAGTTTTAACAGTTGCTTTTACACCATCGCCTGAGGTATCAACTGAGGTTACTTCTGCTGAAGTCATTATTTTAATTCCTACCTTTTTAAAGCTACGTTCCAATTGTTTAGAAACATCTTCATCTTCAACAGGAACAATATTTGGTAAATACTCAACAACCGTAACTTTAGTTCCCATTGAGTTGTAGAAATAAGCAAATTCAATTCCAATTGCTCCACTACCAACCACAATCATTTCTTTAGGCTGTTTCTCTAAAGTTAAAGCTTGTCTGTATCCAATTATTTTTTTACCATCTTGAGGTAAACTAGGAAGTTCTCTACTGCGCGCACCAGTTGCTACAATAATATTTTTGGCACTGTATTCAGTTACTGAACCATCTTCGGCTGTAACAGCTACTTTTTTTCCAGGCTTTAATTTTCCAAAACCATTGATTACCTCAATTTTATTTTTTTTCATTAAAAACTGAACACCCTTACTCATGCCATCAGCTACTCCACGACTACGCTTTACAACGGCATCAAAATCTTTTTCAATATTATCTGCTTTTAAGCCATAGTCACCCGCATGTTTAAGGTATTCAAATACTTGAGCAGACTTTAAAAGTGCTTTAGTTGGAATACAACCCCAATTAAGACATACACCACCAAGGTTTTCCTTTTCAACAATAGCCGTTTTTAATCCCAACTGAGAAGCTCTAATTGCGGTTACATAACCTCCTGGTCCACTACCAAGAACAATTACATCAAAAGTGCTCATATATTTAGTTTTTTATATAAAAATTGAGGTGCAAAAATACGAAACCAAACTGAAATGATATAGCTCTATTTTAAATAAAAATGTGCCAGCTAGCACAAATTGGGAAAGTATATTATGAATTGAATTTTTTGGCGTTAAACGCTTTGGATTCTCCTTTTGGAATAGAAAGCGATTTCCATTCGCTGCCTTTTTGCATTTTTCCAAGAAGTACTATTTGTCCAACATGACTTGCGTAATGCGCTAATTGTCTGTTAACAGCATCTACAATGGTATGCGCTTCACCACGGATATAAACTTTAGAAGAAAAGTTTGTTTCATTAATGGTATTCATGGCATCAAAAAGACATTTCCAACCTTTTTCCCATGCAACAATCATTTCCTCTTTTGATGTATACGGATTTACAAACTCTTTATCTCTGTTTCGCCAAGATTTTTCTCCATCCTCAGTTAAAAAGTTTGTCCAGCGACTTAACATGTTTCCTACAATATGTTTTACAATTTGAGAAATGCTGTTTTCGTTTTCGACGTACGACCACTGAACTTCTTGTTCACTTAATTGTGCAAATGTTTTGTCCCCTAGTGTTTTATATCTGTTAAATTCGTACAAAGCACTTTTTAAATAGTTGTCCTCGAAGTTCATAATGGTATGAAATAAATGAACTTAAATTTAGAAAAACTATTCCTTTTTTGGAACAAATTTTAAAGCAGCGCCATTTATACAGTGTCTTTTACCTGTGGTATTGCTTGGGCCATCTTCAAAAACATGACCTAAATGACCTCCACAAGTAGCGCAGTGTTCTTCGGTACGTGCATAACCAATTTTGTAATCTACGTCAAAGGCTACATTTCCAATGATTTCTTTGTCAAAACTTGGCCAACCTGTTCCAGAATTGTATTTGCGGTCACTTTCAAATAAAGGAGTATTGCAACCCGCGCAAACGTATGTGCCTTTTTCTTTGTTATCTAATAATTCGCTTGTTCCAGCATTTTCTGTCCCTGCTTTTCTAAGTACGTAAAATTGCATATCAGTTAGTTGCGCTCTCCATTCTGCTTCGGTTTTAGATACTTTAAAGTTTTCTTTTTCAGCATTAGCTGAAATCTCTTTTTCTTGCGAAACACCTTTGCAACTAGTAAGTAATAAAAGAAATATAAAAATGAATTTTGAATACATTGTTTAATGTTTTTGTAAATAGTCGATATCCTATAAAATACCTTTCTAAAATAAAACAAAAAGACCTGTTAAATAAATAACAAGTCTTTTTAAATATATAGTGGGGTGTTCTATTTTAAAGTAAATTTTTGAATTTGCTCCTCTTTTATTCCCATAGCGTCTAGCACATTCTGAACATTAGATTTATCCATTTTGGAACTACTAAGTACTTCAGCAGGTACGATAACAACTCTGAACCATTGGTCATCGGTTAAATCAGTAGCAATTAGGTTGGCATCAAATTCTGGTTCTAAATAAATGCTATAGTCACCTTGTGTAAAGTCAAAATTGAAAAATACAGTTCCATTATCTGTAATAACAGGTTGAGGTAATTGTCTCCAAATATCAACGCCATTATTCACTTCTTCTAATCGGTATATTAGTACAACATCACTTGCTAAAACTTCAGCACCTCCTTCATATTCAGATGCTAAAAATTCAAAAGTATTTGCATCAGCGTTATAATCCATGTCAATGTTAATTTCAAATGCTTGGGCTTCAAAAAGCGCTCCATCTATTCCATCAACACCATCTCTTCCATCAAAACCAGGAGGTCCTTCAGGTCCTTCGCATGCGATAAAAAATAAACTTAAAAATGCGCTGAATATAAGTAGTGTCTTTTTCATAATATTTAATTTAATTCGTTCGTAATTTGTTATTATTTATTGATTGTATTATCAGGTATTCAAAAAGGGTGCCACTTTTAAAAAGTGCGTTATTTTTTTGTTACCTTCTTGTGTTTAACGTAAATAATAACTAACCTTAGGGTATAGTTTATATAATTTTGCATAAAAACCTTTTTGTATGGCAAAAACAATTCCGCACAGTCTTTTTTCTGAGTTTGATATTAACTTGTTTAAAGGAGGTAAACACTTTAAACTTTATGAAAAATTAGGAGCTCATATTATGGAGCTTAACGAAGATAAAGGGGTTTATTTTGCGGTTTGGGCACCATCGGCAAAAGCTGTTTCCGTTATTGGTGATTTTAATGGATGGAACTCTGAAGAAAACCCACTTAACGTGCGTTGGGATGAAAGTGGTATTTGGGAGGGTTTTATACCCCATGTTAAAAAAGGAGCTATATACAAGTATAAAATAATATCGAATGTTGATGACATTGTAACCGAAAAAGCAGATCCTTTTGCAAGACGCTGTGAGCAACCACCAAAAACAGCATCGGTTATCTGGGAAGGTTCTTATGAGTGGAATGATGCCGATTGGATGGGATATCGAAAAAATAAAAATGGGTTGGACAAACCTTATGCGGTATACGAAGTACACTTGGGTTCTTGGAAAAGAAATGCGAATAATGAGTTTTTATCGTATACGGATTATAGTAATGATTTAGTAAGCTATGTAAAGGAAATGGGTTTCACGCATGTAGAATTTATGCCAGTAATGGAATACCCTTATGACCCATCTTGGGGATACCAACTTACGGGATACTTTGCGCCTACATCTAGATTTGGAACGCCTGAAGAATTTAAACTATTGGTTGATAAATTTCATCAAAACGATATTGGAGTGATTTTAGATTGGGTTCCGTCTCACTTTCCTGAAGACGCTCATGGATTGGGCTTTTTTGATGGATCACATTTATATGAACATCCGGACAGAAGGAAGGGTTACCATCCCGATTGGAAGAGTTTGATATTTAATTATGGTCGGAATGAGGTAAGAGCATTTTTAATAAGTAATGCTATTTTTTGGCTTGACCAATTTCATATAGACGGACTAAGGGTAGATGCTGTTGCCTCTATGTTATATCTGGATTATTCTAGAGAAGAAGGGGAATGGGAGCCTAATATGTATGGAAATAATGAAAATCTTGAAGCTATTTCTTTTATAAAAGAACTTAACTCAGAGGTATATAAAAGTTTTGAAGGTGTGCAGACCATTGCTGAGGAATCTACGGCCTTTTCTGGTGTTTCTAAGCCAATTGATTTAGGAGGTCTTGGTTTTGGAATGAAATGGATGATGGGATGGATGCATGATACGTTGGAATACTTTAAAAAAGAACCTGTTTATCGTCAGCATCATCAAAACGATATTACATTTAGTTTAACGTATGCTTTTACCGAGAACTTTATGTTGCCTTTTTCGCATGATGAAGTGGTTTATGGTAAAAAGTCATTGTTGTATAGAATGCCAGGAGATGAGTGGCAACGATTTGCAAATTTGAGGTTGCTTTTTGGTTATATGTATACACATCCTGGGGCTAATTTGGTGTTTATGGGTGGAGAATTTGGGCAATCGTCTGAATGGAATTTTCAACAAAGTTTAGACTGGCATTTGTTACAATATGAGGTGCATTCAGGAATGCAAACCATGGTGAAAGATTTGAATGCGTTGTATAAAACCTATCCGGCATTATACGAAAAACAATTTAGTCCAGAGGGCTTTCAGTGGATATCCTATGGTGATCATCAAAACTCAATATTATCATACATAAGAAAAGGACATGATGCTGAAAATGATCTTGTTGTTGTATGTAATTTTACACCAATCGTTAGAGATAATTATAGGGTTGGTGTTCACAAAAAAGGAACATTTAAAGAAATATTTAATAGTGACAATAAAAAGTACAATGGCAGTGGTACAGTTAATGGTTCGGTAAAAAGTGAAATGGTGAGTTGGAATGGTTTTAAACAATCCGTAGAAATTACTGTTCCTCCTCTCGGATTTGTTATTTTTCAATAACAAAATTTAACTATATCGTTTTAGTTTAAAAAAGCTTTCTAAATCATTTTAGTATTAGGCTTTTATGTGTTTTTTTTGTTTACGTAATAAAATTATTAGTTATGATTACGAATACTGAACTGGAGTATAAAGGGAATTTGTACCCTAGTAATATTGTTAAGTTTGAACAGGATAAAGACAAACTATATTTTACTTCTGAAAATGGAGTAATTCTTCATATAACGGTACTTCGAAATAGTGTTCTCCGTTTTAGGTATGCAACTAACTATGTTTTTCAACCTGATTTTTCATATGCCATAGCGGAAGATGGTAGTAGAGGATATAGCGATTTGGAGGTTGAAGAAACTGCTACAGAGTACATTATTAATACCTCGAAACTTAAGGTTTTGGTGGATAAAAAAACGATGCGTACTCAAATTTCGGATTTAGAAGGAAATATTCTTAATGAAGATGAGCTAGGTTTTCATTGGGAAGAAAACTACGAATATGGAGGTAATACTGTAAAAATGAGTAAAATCACCCAAAGTGGTGAAAGTTTTTATGGTATGGGAGATAAAGCAACTCATTTTAACCTAAAAGGGAAAAGAGTTAATAACTGGGTTACCGATCAATACGCTTACGGAAAAGATCAGGATCCGTTGTATAAGGCAATTCCTTTTTATACAGGTTTGCATAATGGAAAAGCCTATGGAGTTTTCTTTGATAATTCTTTTAGGTCTTTTTTCGATTTTTCTCATGAGAGAAGAAACACCACAAGTTTTTGGGCAGATGGTGGAGAAATGAATTATTATTTCTTTTACGGACCAGAAATGTCAAAGGTTGTTAGAGCTTATACCGATTTAACGGGAACGCCAGAATTACCACCCCTATGGGCATTAGGTTTTCATCAGTCTAAATGGAGTTATTATCCAGAAGCAAGAGTAAAAGAAGTAGCTCAAAAGTTTAGAGATTTAAAAGTTCCATGTGATGCTATCTATTTAGATATAGATTATATGGATGGTTTTAGATGTTTTACCTGGGATAAAAATAAGTTCCCAGATCCAAAACGAATGATTGATGAGCTTAATGAAGACGGTTTTAAAACCGTTGTTATGATTGATCCAGGAATTAAAGTTGATAAAGATTATTGGGTGTATCAAGAGGCAATGGAGAACGATTATTTTTGTAAACGTGCAGATGGACCTTATATGAGCGGTAAGGTTTGGCCGGGAGAATGTAATTTTCCAGATTTTACAAATCCTAAAGTAAGAGAATGGTGGGCAGATTTATATAAAGAATTAATGTCAGATGTGGGAGCACATGCGGTTTGGAACGATATGAATGAACCAGCAATTATGGAGGTGCCCACAAAAACAGCTCCTTTAGATATGCGACATGACTATGACGGACATCCGTGTAGTCATAGAAAAGCACACAATATTTATGGAATGCAAATGGTGCGAGCAACATATGAAGGGGTTAAAAAATATGTATATCCAAAACGTCCATTTGTGATTACAAGAGCGGCCTATTCTGGTACACAGCGTTATGCTTCAACTTGGACAGGAGACAATATTGCAACCTGGGAACACTTATGGATAGCCAACGTGCAAATGCAACGAATGTCAATTAGCGGAATGTCTTTCGTAGGTTCCGATATTGGCGGTTTTGCTGAACAACCCAATGGGGAATTATTCGCTCGATGGATTCAGTTGGGTGTTTTTCATCCGTTTTGTAGAGTGCATTCTAGTGGTGATCATGGTGAGCAAGAGCCTTGGTCTTTTGATACTGAGGTAACGGATATTGTTCGTAAATTCATAGAATTACGTTATCAATTGCTGCCTTATTTGTACACTATGTTTTGGAAATATTCTAATGAGAATATTCCAATGCTAAAGCCTTTGGTGTATTTTGATCAAGAAGATCCACAAACTCATTTTAGAACTGATGAGTTTATTTTTGGAGAGCATATTTTGGTTTGCCCAGTTCAAGAGCCTAATGCGCAAGGGAGAAGAATGTACATACCTAGAGGTAAATGGTACAATTATTGGAATGATGAGGTTATGGAAGGTGGAAAGGAAAAATGGGTAGCTGCAGGTTTGGATGAAATACCGCTATATATAAAAGAAGGAGCAATTATTCCAAAATACCCTGTACAACAGTATGTTGGTGAGTTGGAAGTGGCAGAATTACTAATAGATGTTTACTTTAAAATAGGGTCGGAATCGTCATCAGTTTATGAAGATGATCAAGACGGATACGACTATACAAAAGGAAGGTATAGCGTTCGTAATTTTAAATTTACTGGTAAAGAAAATGAGCTGGTAATACAGCAATTTAAAGATGGGTCATTTATCACAGGATATGAAAATATTACAGTTAAATTCCATGGCTTACCTTTTGAAATTGAAACTATTGAGGTAGATAATGAACTGGTTTCTAAAACCGATGTTAAATTAAATGGAGGCAATAGGGTTGAAATTCGAAAAGATTTCACCGTATTACATGTAAAAGGAAAATAATATTTTTTGTAATTTGCCCTATACTAAACACAATAGAAGATGAAAAAAATAATAGCATTAGTTGTAATTTTTGTTGCCGTTTCGGCATGTAAAACGAACCCTTTTACGGGAAAAAAAGTGCTTAACTTTTACCCGAATAGTCAAATATTCCCCACTGCTTTTGCACAGTACAATCAGTTTTTAGGAGAAAATAAAGTTGTTAAAGGAACAGCAGAAGCTAATACAATTAGAAAAGTAGGGCAACGCATTTCTTCAGCTGCGGAGCGTTGGTTATCTGCAAACGGTCACGCAGGTTATTTAAGTGATTATAAATGGGAGTATAATTTAGTTAATGATGAAACTGTTAATGCTTGGTGTATGCCTGGAGGTAAAATTGTTTTTTATACAGGGATTTTACCTATTACTCAAACAGAAACAGGTATAGCCGTTGTTATGGGTCATGAAGTAGCTCATGCATTGGCGGATCACGGAGCGCAACGTATGAGTGCAGGAACATTGCAGCAATTGGGAGCTGTAGCAGGTAACATTGCAATACAAGATGAACAAGCACGAAATACATTTAATCAAGCTTACGGTTTAGGCTCTACCGTTGGGGTTATGCTACCATTTAGTAGAAGTCATGAAACTGAAGCTGATAGGATAGGGCTTCAAATTATGGCAATTGCGGGTTATAACCCAGATGAGGCAGCTGAATTATGGAGGAGAATGAAAGTAAAGAGTGGGGGTCAAGCACCGCCAGAATTTATGAGTACGCACCCTTCTAACGATACCAGAATTAATAATTTAACTGCTTGGGCGCCATTGGCAAAACAAGAAGCAGCTAAGTTTGGGGTAACCAGTTTTAAATAATTAATGTATATCATTTAATTGTATATTTAAAGACCGTTCCTAATAAGAACGGTCTTTATTTTTTTGATTATGGCAAGAACATTAGCATTGAAAGGAAGTAAGAAGCTTTTAAACGCCTGGGCTTTTTATGATTGGGCAAATTCAGTTTATAGTTTAGTAATTTCTTCGGCAATATTTCCCATTTTTTACGGAGCTTTATTTAGAGCTGCAGAAATAGAAACTGTTGTAGTATTTGGAAGTGAGATAGAAAGAGCGCCTTTAATAAGTTATACTACTTCTTTAGCCTTTTTGTTCATTGCTATAATCACACCTTTAATCTCCGGTATTTCTGATTATTTGGGTAACAAAAAAATGTTCATGCAGTTTTTTTGCTATTTAGGAGGAATATCCTGCATTGGATTGTATTGGTTTTCTTTAGAAAATATTTACTTGGGACTTATCTGTTACTTTTTTGGATTGGTTGGTTTTTGGGTGAGTTTTGCAATTAACAATTCGTATTTACCAGATATTGCCTTTCCAGAGCAACAAGATAAAGTAAGTGCTAAAGGGTTTTCAATGGGGTATATAGGAAGTGTCATTCTACTACTCATTAATTTAGCGATGGTAATGAAACCAGAATTTTTTGGATTTGATACCAGTATTTCGGATGCAATAAGGGATAATGGAACGGAAGAAGAAATTAATTCGGCAATTGAGGCGGCTAAGAATGTAGCTTCTGTTAAAGCAATGAAAGTTTCCTTTGCTACCGTTGGTATTTGGTGGATAATATTTGCACAGTATACATTTTATCATTTGCCAAATGGAAATAGAAAAGAAGGAGAGAGAAAAAATGTGATTTTAAACGGATTTAAGGAACTAAAATTGGTTTGGAGTCAGCTTGGAGCGCAAATTAAACTTAAAAGGTATTTAGGTGCTTTTTTCGTTTATAGTATGGCCGTACAAACGGTAATGTTAATTGCTACTTATTTTGGTGAGGAAGAAATAAACTGGGGAAGCGATGGCAACCGAACAGTAGGATTAATTGTAAGTATACTTGTAATACAAATTGTTGCTGTAATTGGAGCAATGGTAACAGCAAGAGCTTCCAAAGCCTTTGGGAATATAAAAACGTTAATAGGTATTAATATCCTTTGGGTGCTAATCTGTGTTTACGCTTTCTTTTTAATAACACCTAATGACTTTTATATAGCCGCGGGTTGTGTTGGATTAGTAATGGGTGGAATTCAGGCATTATCTAGGTCAACATATTCTAAATTTCTACCCGAAACCACAGATACAGCTTCATTTTTTAGCTTTTATGATGTGTCTGAAAAAATAGGAATTGTAATAGGAACTTTTTTATATGGTTTTATTGCACAATTGACAGGAAGCATGCGAAATGCTACAATTTTTTTGGGGATATTTTTCGTAATAGGTGTGTTTTTACTTTTACGTGTAAATAAGAAAAAAGCATAAAAAAACCTCCTATGAGGAGGTTTAATGTATTATTTGTTTCTTGGTTGAAACTACCCTTTAGAGATATCTCCAGAGCCCGAAACTTTAGTATCAATTTTTTCAGGATTTCCTTTGTAGGTAATGTCCCCGGATCCAGATACTCTTGCTTTGAGCATTTTGTTTGCGGTAACTACAATATCTGCAGATCCAGATACATTTGCATTTACGTTGTTGGCATTTAGTTTACCAGCCTTTATATCTCCACTACCAGAAACGCTTACTTCTAAATTTGATGTGTTCCCTGACAGGTTAATATCACCAGAACCAGACATAACCGCTTCAACAGAGTTGGCTTCAATGTCCAATGTAATATCACCAGAACCAGACATCGCCGTTGTAAAGTTGTCAGCTTTTAAAGTTGTTTCACCATTAATATCGCCGGAACCTGAAAGAGAAACCGAACTTACATTTTCTACAGGTACCGTAATTCTTATACCAGTATTCCATGAGGAAGGTTTTAGATTCACACCTTTTTCTATTTTAATACGAAGTTTACCCTGTTTTACTTCCGTTTCAATATGTTTTAATAGATTTTCTTCTCCTTCCAGGGTAATATTCCCTTCTTTTCCAGAGACAATATCAACATCAAACCAGCCAGATACTGCAATGATATCATATTCTGGCGTAGACCTTTCTATCGTGGTGTAATTTCCGTTTCCTTTTACTTTTTTCCCCCATTGTGCATTGCAAGAAAAGGTAAACGTAATTGCCAAGCTAAGTACTAGTAATTTTTTCATGATTGTTCTGTTTTGTGATTGATTAATTTTTGATGAAGGAAACACCCCCATATTCGGTATTTATGTAAACACTATTTCCACTATTTGGGCTACCGTGATAACCTTTGTAGTATTTAGAAGAAGATTTTTCTTTGCTAATATTTATTTCAAAATTTTCTTTACCACCAATACCAGCGTATTCTGAAATAATTTCAAAATCAAAATGATAGTTAGCGTTATATCCAATTTTGGAACTAGTGTAGTCTGTATTAATTTCTACATTTTTTGCATCTTCTGATAATTCTGCAATTCGTATTGAGCCATAGTCAGCATGAATACTAACATTGCCATATACATTACCTAATTTTACAGAAATGTAATCTCCAGAACCCTGGACATTATTTACATTTTTAACATCTACATTTCCGTAGTCGCAAGAGTACTGTAGGTTTTTCATTTCTAAAACTGTAGAACTCGTGTAATCTGCACTAATAGTTAAATCTCCAGCCTTTTCTACAGTAAATCCAGAGTAATCAGCGGTTATCCTTCCACTATTTATATACTCAATATTAGATTTAGAAGTGTAATCAAAATTAAGTTGATTATTTCTGCCTCTTAATTCACCAATATCTAACCTTCCGTAGTCACAAGATATTTTGGCATGACCATCAATTCTATCTAGCTTAATGCTACCGTAATCGTTGTTTAGGTTTACACTGTTTTTTACAGGTAATTTAATAGTATAGTTAATTTGCATGTTAACATTGTTGCCCTTCCAGTTATATCCCCAGCTGTTATTTTTTTTGAAAATAGTAACAGCAGAAACCATACTTCTACTAGCTTCAAAGTCTACAGAGATATTGTTGAGTTTTTGTTGCACTTTTTCTTCATTATTTCCGCTAGTTTTAACATGAACTTCTATAACAACTCTGTCCTCATCCCAAGAAGTTAATGTTAGGTTGCCGTAGCTATTTTTAATTTTTAGCAGGGCATCAGTATTTACATCAAATTCTTTTTTTATGGTTTTTTCCTTTGAATATTTGCCCTTTAGCTTTCCATCTGTGGCAAAGAGTGCCAATGGAAAAGCAATTAGCATAAAAGTTAAATATTTAAATAGTGTAATTTTCATCCTTATAATCTTTTAATTTTTTTATTGCTTCGATTTGATTTTGAACATCTTGTAGCAAATCAATTCTTGTTTGAAAGTTTCTAATCATTGCACTTAAGATCAGCTTAGTATTTCCGCCATTAATTAAATCTTGCTCTAACTTAGCAGCATTGGCTTCCAGTTTTTTAAGTTGTAATAAAGCGTCGTCAATTACTTTTTTAGTTTCAGGAGTGCTTTCTTTTTGTATGCTTTTTACTTGCTCTTGAATAAGGCTGGCAAAATAAACTTGCGTATTTGAAACTTCAGGAGAAATCTCGGCAACTTGTTCTTGTCTTGTGCTATCATTTTTAAATTGAGTAAGACTCAATGTAACTACAAGTACCACTGATGCTGCAATTGATAAATGTTTCCACCAATTAATTCCTTTTTTTACAACAGTATCTTTTGTGTTTAATTTGTCTAAAAACCTTTCTCTGTGGCCAATATGAGGCTCATGAGTATCTAATTGACCTTGTAGATTATTAAATAAATCTTCTAAATTGTTTTTCTCCATCATGATGTCGCTAGCATTTTTTTTCGTAAACTCTCCTTTGCCCTTGAAATTGTAGTTCTACAATTGGCATTGCTTATATTCATTATTGTACTTATTTCTTCATAATCATAACCTTCGATTAAATGTAAGGTTAAGGAAATTCTGTAATTATCCTTTAAACTGTTCATGGTCTCCATCACTTTTTGAGCCTTCCGTTCTGTAAAAACATGATCAGAAACAACTCCATTATTATCCTCAACCTTATACAAAACATCATCTATAGCAACTTCATTATTTTTTTGTTGCTTTTTGTAATGATATATACTGTTGTTAACTACAATTCTTTTTAACCAAGATCCAAAAGTAACTTCGCCTCTAAAAGTATGCAGCTTCGTAAACGCGTTTAAAAACGACTCTTGCATAATGTCTTCGGCTTCGGCTTCGTTTTTTACAATTCGCAAGGCAGTGTTGTACATAGCCTTGTAATACCTATTGTAAACTTCTAACTGGGCACTCTGTTTTCCTTTTAGACAGTGTTGAATTAACGTATCAGTATGTTCTCTTTTGTGGCTCAAAAGGTGATTAGTTTGTTTTAAAGATGATTTAATTTAAGCATTGTTACAGTTTTTTTTAGATTTTTTTGTTTTTAATGCAAATGGCACAACAATTGTTTTTATGGGGTGAATAATTAGTCTTGATGATGGGTATGTTTGCTTGAATGAGGCTTTTATGTGTAAAAAATATAAATTTTTAAAAGAAATCGGCGTTATGATAATGACATAATGGCTGATATATAGATATGGGAGATTCTAAATTTTCAAATTTTGACAATATGTCTTTGCATGGCATTGATGGGGATTCTGAGTTAATACCGCTATTAACTCCAGAGGATGAGGAAAGCATGAATAGTGAAGGCTTACCTGAAACACTGCCAATATTGCCATTACGCAATACAGTTTTGTTTCCTGGTGTAGTGATTCCAATTACCGCTGGTAGAGATAAATCCATTCAATTAATAAAAGATGCCAACAATGGTTCAAAGGTAATTGGCGTAGTTTCTCAGAAAGATGAAGAAACCGAAAACCCTGGAGTTAATGATATTAACACCTTGGGTACGGTAGCAAGAATTCTTAGAGTGCTTCAAATGCCTGATGGGAATACTACTGTTATAATTCAGGGAAAAAAACGATTTGAAGTTGCCGAAATTTTAACTGAAAAGCCTTATATGACGGCTACGGTTAGGGAAACTAAAGAAACCAGACCTGATGAAAGTGGTAAGGAGTTTACGGCTATTATAGAATCTATTAAAGAATTGTCGTTAAAAATAATTAGGGATAATCCTAACATTCCTAGTGAGGCGTCATTTGCTATTAAAAATATTCAGAGTAATTCATTTTTAATCAATTTTATATCCTCAAACCTTAACTTAGGTGTTAAAGAAAAGCAAGGGTTATTAGAAATAGGAGACCTTACTGAGCGCGCTTTAGCTACGTTGAAATATATGAATGTTGAGCTTCAACGCTTAGAGCTGAAAAATGATATTCAGTCTAAAGTTCGGAATGATTTAGATCAGCAACAACGGGAGTATTTTCTTCATCAACAAATGAAAACCATTCAAGAAGAACTTGGTGGAGTTTCTTATGATGAGGAAATTCAGGAAATGCGCGAAAGGGCAAAAAGTAAAAAGTGGGATAAAAAAGTTGGTGAGCATTTTGATAAAGAGTTAGCTAAAATGCAACGAATGAATCCTCAGGTTGCTGAGTATTCTATCCAACGAAATTATTTGGATTTATTTTTGGAGTTACCTTGGAATGAGTTTTCTAAGGACAAATTTGACTTAAAAAGAGCGCAGAAAATTTTAGATCGTGATCACTATGGTCTAGAAGATGTAAAAAAGCGCATTATAGAATACTTGGCAGTATTAAAACTTCGTAATGACATGAAGTCTCCAATACTGTGTTTATACGGACCTCCAGGCGTGGGTAAAACTTCATTAGGAAAATCTGTGGCAGAAGCTTTAGGGCGAGAGTATGTACGTATTTCTTTGGGTGGCTTACGTGATGAAGCGGAAATTCGTGGTCATAGAAAAACCTATATAGGAGCAATGCCGGGTAGAATTATTCAGAGTTTAAAAAAGGCAGGTACTTCTAATCCAGTTTTTATACTAGATGAAATAGATAAACTTTCTAATAGTCACCAAGGAGATCCATCATCTGCTATGTTAGAGGTGTTGGATCCAGAACAAAATAGCGAGTTCTATGATAATTTCTTAGAGATGGGGTACGACCTTTCTAAGGTAATGTTTATTGCTACAGCCAATAGTCTTGGTACTATTCAACCCGCATTGCGTGACCGAATGGAGATTATTAATGTAAGTGGTTATACTATTGAAGAAAAGGTAGAAATAGCAAAAAGGCATCTACTACCTAAGCAGCTAGTAGAACATGGTTTAAATAACACACATTTAAAAGTTGCCAAACCACAGCTGGAGAAAATTGTTGAAGGATATACTAGAGAGTCTGGTGTTCGTTCTTTGGAAAAGCAAGTGGCTAAAATGGTACGTTACGCGGCTAAGTCTATTGCTATTGAGGAAGAGTATGATGTAAAAGTAAATAATGATATTATTGAAAAAGTACTTGGTGTACCACGTTTAGAACGTGATAAGTATGAAAACAATGATGTTGCAGGCGTGGTAACCGGTTTAGCTTGGACGAGTGTTGGTGGTGATATTTTGTTTATAGAATCTATTTTGTCCAAAGGAAAAGGAGCAATGAGCATTACCGGTAATTTAGGAAAGGTGATGAAGGAGTCTGCCACCATTGCTATGGAGTATATTAAATCTAATGCTGATAGATTTGGATTAGATGCTACTATTTTTGATAAATATAATGTTCATATTCATGTTCCAGAAGGGGCAACACCTAAGGACGGACCAAGTGCAGGTATAACTATGTTAACCTCTTTAATCTCTTTGTTTACGCAACGTAAAGTAAAAAAGAGTTTGGCAATGACAGGTGAGATAACTCTTCGTGGAAAGGTGCTACCTGTTGGCGGAATAAAGGAAAAAATTCTTGCAGCTAAACGAGCAAAAATCAAAGAAATAATTTTGTGTAAGGATAACGAAAAGGACATTCTGGAAATTAAGCAAGATTATTTAAAAGGATTAAAGTTTTATTATGTTACAGATATGCACGAGGTTGTGGATATTGCAATACTAAATCAGAAGGTTAAAAACGCTAAGAAGTTATAATTTGTAGTATTTTTAATTGATGCAAAAAATCACCATAGCTATTGATGGATTTTCCTCTACAGGAAAAAGTACTATTGCAAAGCAATTAGCCAAAGCTTTAGGGTACATTTATGTAGATACTGGAGCAATGTATAGGGCTGTGACTTTGTATGCTATGCAAAACAAGTTTATTGGAGGGGAACAGGAGAATTTAGTAGGGCTTGTTACTGAGTTACCAAAAATCGCTTTAAAATTTGTTTACAATGCTGAATTAGGTTTTTCTGAAATGTATCTTAACGGAGAAAATGTGGAAAAACAAATACGCACCTTAGAAGTTTCTAGAAACGTCAGTGATATTGCAGCAATAGGAGAGGTTAGAACTAAACTTGTTGAAATGCAACAGCGCATGGGAGCTGAAAAAGGAATTGTCATGGATGGTCGTGATATTGGTACAGTGGTTTTTCCAGATGCTGAATTGAAAATATTTATGACTGCATCAGCAGATAAGCGAGCAACCAGAAGGTATAAAGAGCTTTTAGATAAAGGTGAAGATGTTACTTTTGAGGAAGTGCTTAAAAATGTTGAAAAAAGAGATTATATTGACTCAAATCGAGAAATTTCACCCTTAACTAGAGCTACAGAAGCCATTGAATTTGATAATAGCGATATGGGGTTAGATGAACAATTTGAACGTATGCATAATTACGCGTTGCGTATAATATCAAAAAAAGAAAAAGGCACTTTATAAAGTGCCTTTTTTATATTCTAAATTGTAGAATTAAGCGTTTGGAATTACCAAAACTTGGTCTGGATGAATAACATCAGGATTACTTAATAAATTTGTATTTGCTTCAAATATTTGCTTGTACTTCATTGCATCACCGTAGTAGTGCTTAGCAATTTTGCTTAAAGATTCTCCTCCTTTTACAGTATGTCTGTGGTAAACAGAATCGTCCGCCACACTAATGTTCGCTTTAATATCAGCAGGACTTTCTCCCCCTAACTCTTTAATTTTATCCCAGATAAGGTTTTTTTCGTATGGTGTGTTTGCTTCACCTTTTATTTTTAAAACGCCACCTTCCTCAGTTACGTTACCATCTTTAATTGCTAATTGTTCACCTAAATCAAGTACAGCTTGGTATTTTGCTTTTACGCTCATAATAATCTTTTTTAATGGTTAATATTTCCGAGTTCAATATAACAATATTTATGTTATATCACCGTAAAATATGGGTAATAGTACCATTAAATTGAAACCTTCTAAAAGTTAGGTTGGTATACTAATAAATAAATTGTATTTTTGCACACCTTTTTTACAAATATTCAAGAGGAAAAGGGGATAGAACAAAAATTTATTTATAACTACTTCTATAATAATTGTATAACTCTTGAGATATTATAGAATACAAATTTAAATCAGCAAATGGCTGAAGAAAAAAAAGAAGCTCAGGTAGAAGAAACTGCTCCTGTAGCACAAGAAGTAAAAGAGCAGGCTCCTGTTCAAGATCCAAAAGAATTTTTAGAAAACTTTAATTGGGAAAAATACGAGCAAGGTATTGAGCGTGTTGATGATGCTAAATTAGAGGAGTTTGAAAAATTAGTAGCTGAAAATTTTGTCGATACAGCAGATGAAGAAGTTGTTGAAGGTACTGTAGTATATCTTACAGATCGTGAGGCAATTATCGATATTAACGCAAAATCTGAAGGTGTTATATCACTAAATGAATTTCGTTACAATCCTAACTTAGCTGTAGGTGATAAAGTAGAGGTGTTAATTGATATCCGTGAAGATAAAAGTGGTCAGTTAGTTCTTTCGCATAGAAAGGCAAGAACAATCATGGCTTGGGATAGAGTTAACGCTGCACACGATAAAGAAGAAATTGTTAGTGGTTTCGTTAAGTGTAGAACTAAAGGAGGTATGATTGTAGATGTTTTCGGAATTGAAGCATTCTTACCAGGTTCGCAGATTGATGTTAAGCCAATACGTGATTACGATCAGTACGTAAATAAAACAATGGAATTCAAAGTTGTAAAAATCAACCACGAATTCAAAAACGTTGTAGTTTCTCATAAAGCTTTAATTGAGGCTGATATTGAAGAACAGAAAAAAGAAATCATTGGCCAATTAGAAAAAGGACAAGTATTAGAAGGTGTTGTTAAAAACATTACTTCTTACGGTGTGTTTATTGACCTTGGTGGAGTTGATGGTTTAGTACACATTACAGATCTTTCTTGGAGTAGAATTAATCATCCAAATGAGGTTGTAGAATTAGACCAAAAATTAAACGTTGTAATTTTAGATTTCGATGAAAACAAATCTAGAATTCAGTTAGGTCTTAAACAATTAGAGAAGCATCCTTGGGAAGCTTTAAGTGAAGAAATTAAGATTGGAGACAAAGTAAAAGGTAAAGTTGTTGTAATTGCGGATTACGGAGCATTTATCGAAGTTGTTGAAGGTGTTGAAGGATTAATTCACGTTTCTGAAATGTCATGGTCTACACATTTACGTTCTGCTCAAGATTTCGTAAAAGTAGGAGATGAGGTTGAAGCAGTTGTTTTAACTCTTGATAGAGATGATCGTAAAATGTCATTAGGTATCAAGCAATTAACTCCAGACCCATGGACAGATATTACTGATAAATACCCAGTTGGTTCAAGACACAATGGTGTTGTACGTAACTTTACAAACTTTGGTGTTTTTGTTGAGTTAGAAGAAGGTATTGACGGATTAATTTATATCTCTGATTTATCTTGGACTAAGAAAGTTAAACATCCATCAGAATTTGTTTCTGTTGGTGATGCTTTAGAAGTAGAGGTGTTAGAGTTAGATGTTGAAGGACGTAAATTAAGTTTAGGTCACAAGCAAACGACTGAAAACCCTTGGGATAAGTATGAGGCAGAATTCGCTTTAGATACTGTTCACAAAGCAAAAATTACTGATATTGTAGATAAAGGAGCAACTATCGACTTTAATGAAGACATTACGGCATTTGTACCGCAACGTCACTTAGAAAAAGAAGATGGTAGCAAACTTGCTAAAGGTGAAGAAGCAGAATTCAAAATCATAGAGTTTAATAAAGACTTTAAGAGAGTTGTTGCTAGTCACACTGCAATATTCAGAGAAGAAGAAAAACGTAACGTAAAAGCTGCTGTTAAAAGACAAGCTGCTGCTGCTGATGAGGCTAAGCCTACTTTAGGTGATGCTAATGAAGCTTTACAAGCGTTAAAAGATAAAATGGAAGCTGGTAAAAAATAATTAGCTTTTTCAATTTATTATAAAGCCCTAACAATTACGTTAGGGCTTTTTTTATGGACATAGCTAAGTATGTATTTAATCATAATTCCCTATTTTTGTCAAACAAAAGAGTTGATGACATAATACATGAGTCAAAAAGTACTACTTTCCTCAAAAGAAATAAATATTATCCTTCATAGATTGGCTTGCCAACTCCTTGAAAACCATTTAGATTTTGCGAATACAGTTTTAATAGGTATTCAGCCGCGAGGCACGTTTGTTGCTGAACGATTAACTAAGATTTTAAAGGAAGAATATGGAGTTAAAAATATTCAACTTGGCCTGTTGGATATTACATTCTATAGAGATGACTTTAGGCGAGGAGAAAAACCTTTAGAGGCAACGGAAACCAAAATGGATTTTTTGGTAGAAGATAAAAAAGTGGTTTTGATTGACGATGTGTTATATACTGGCCGTAGTATTAGAGCCGCATTAACTGCAATACAATCTTTTGGAAGACCTTCTGAAATAGAGTTACTAACCTTAATAGACAGAAGATTTAGTAGACATTTGCCTATTCAACCCAATTATAGAGGTAGACAGGTAGATGCTATTAATGATGAAAAAGTTAAGGTTATGTGGGAAGAAAAAGACGGAAAAGATATTATATACTTGAAAAATAAATAAAAAATGAGCGAACTAAGTGTAAACCACTTATTGGGAATAAAGTATCTAAATGAAAAAGATATTCAACTCATTTTTGAAACCGCAGATCATTTTAAAGAAGTAATAAATAGGTCTATAAAAAAGGTTCCTTCGTTACGAGATATTACTATTGCAAATATATTTTTTGAAAATAGTACCCGTACAAAATTATCTTTTGAACTTGCTGAAAAAAGATTGTCTGCTGATGTTATTAATTTTTCCGCAGGGCAATCATCTGTGAAAAAAGGAGAAACACTTATAGATACAGTCAACAATATTTTATCTATGAAAGTAGATATGGTTGTTATGAGACATCCTAATCCAGGGGCTGGAATCTTTTTATCTAAGCATGTTAAAGCTGCAATTGTCAATGCTGGTGATGGAGCTCACGAACATCCTACTCAGGCACTTTTAGACTCCTTTTCCATTCGAGAAAAACTTGGTGATGTGGCGGGTAAAAATGTGGTTATAGTCGGAGATATATTGCATTCAAGAGTGGCTCTGTCAAATATTTTTGCGCTAAAACTACAAGGAGCAAACGTTAAAGTGTGTGGACCTAAAACGTTAATTCCTAAATATATAGAATCTTTAGGGGTTGGGGTGGAAACCGATTTAAAAAAAGCGCTTAATTGGTGTGATGTGGCCAATATGCTCCGAATACAAAATGAACGTTTAGATATCAGCTATTTCCCAACTACAAGGGAGTATACCCAACAATTTGGAGTGAATAAAAACCTTTTAGATAATCTGGACAAAGAAATTGTAATTATGCATCCTGGGCCAATCAATAGGGGTGTTGAAATTACAAGTGATGTGGCAGATTCTAAACAATCCATTATTTTAAATCAAGTTGAAAACGGAGTGGCGATTAGAATGGCAGTTATTTATCTTTTAGCTTCCAAAATAAAGTAATATGGTTTTTGATAAAAAAGGAACAACTACAACAGTTTTTCAAGAAAATATATCACAAGAAGAGTTTAAAACAAATCTCGAAAAAGCATACCCAAAAATTAAGAATGATAACGTAATTGTGAATCTTTTTTCCTTTGAAAAACTTACGGCTAATGATGTTTTGGAATATTTACAATTATCTAATACCCATAGAGCATCCAATAAATCTTTTGTTTTGGTAACAAATAAAGTTTCTTACGACGATGTCCCAGAAGAAATTTGTGTGGTGCCAACACTTCAAGAAGCCAGAGATATTATTGAAATGGAAGAAATAGAAAGGGATTTAGGAATTTGAAATTAACTATTCTTGGCTGTTATGCCGCTACGCCGCGTACTTTAACTAACCCTACATCTCAAGTACTTGAGATTAAAAATCATATGTTTTTAATAGATTGTGGAGAGGGTACTCAAGTTCAGCTTCGCAAGCATAAGGTAAAATTCTCAAGAATAAAACACATCTTTATTTCACATTTGCATGGCGATCATTTTTTTGGATTGCCGGGTTTAGTTTCTACGTTTAGGCTTTTAGGAAGGGAAACACCTCTTCATATTTATGGACCTAAAGGTATAAAGGAAGCTATTACCATGTTATTGAAGTTAGGGGATTCTTGGACTAATTACCCGCTACATTTTCATGAATTAATTTCAAAAGAAAGTCAAGTTGTTTTAGAAGATGATAAGGTTTTAGTAGAAACCATCCCCTTAAATCATAGAGTTTATACCAATGGTTTTTTGTTTACAGAAAAACCTGCGGACCGTAAACTTAATATTGAAGTTGTTCAAAAGCATAATATTGATACAGCATATTATCAAAATATAAAAAAAGGGAAGAGTATTACATTGGATAATGGAGAAGTAATTTCAAATTCTGAACTAACTTTTGACCCTCCAAAACCTAAAAGTTACGCTTTCTGTAGTGATACAGCGTATAAGCCAGATATTGTCAGTCAAATTGCAAAAAGCAGTGTGTTGTATCACGAGTCTACTTTTTTAGATACCGAATCTAAACTTGCAGTTAAAACCAAACACACGACAGCAAAAGAAGCAGCTGAAATTGCCAAAGCAGCTGAGGTAGAAAAATTAATTTTAGGACATTATTCTACTCGATATAAATCTATTGAAGCTTTCAAAGAAGAAGCCGAACAGGTTTTTCCGAATGTATGCTTGGCTGAAGACGGTAAAGTTTTCGAAATTTAATTAAATAGTAACACTCTAGCTTCCCATTTTACTTTCTTTTGCGGAACTTTGTTTATCTTGGTTTAGATTCATAAAAAATGCAAAAGGATTTAGGTAATTATAGAAAATCGTACGAAAAAAGCGATTTATTGGAAAGCGGTGTTTCTGATAACCCAATGGAGCTTTTCCAAAAATGGTTTTATGAGGTAGAAAATTTTGGTGGCATTGATGAGCCAAATACTATGACAGTTTCCACTATAGGGCTTGATGGTTTTCCAAAAAATAGAATAGTGTTATTGAAAAAGTATACACATGAAGGTTTTATTTTTTACACCAATTATAACAGTGAAAAAGGAAAAGCTATTGACGAAAATCCGGGCGTTTGTTTATCCTTTTTTTGGCCAAATATGGAACGTCAGTTTATTGTTAAAGGAACGGCAGAAAAGATAGCTCCAAATATGTCAGACGGGTATTTTGAGTCTAGGCCGGTTGGAAGTCAGCTAGCAGCAATTGCATCAAATCAAAGTAGTGTAGTAGCTTCACGCGAAGAGCTTGAAAAAAGCGTGAAATTATTAGAGCAGAAGTATCAAAATAAACCACTTGAACGTCCAAAACATTGGGGAGGTTATCTTGTGAGACCAATATCAATGGAGTTTTGGCAAGGCAGACCAAATAGATTGCATGACCGTTTACGATATACGTTAGAAGAAAGTTTTGATTGGAAAATTGAACGCCTTCAACCTTAGTTTTTAATTAAAATGTACTTACGTAAATGAAAACACTTATTCTTGTGCGTCATGCGAAATCTTCTTGGGAATATCCTGTTGATGATAAAGACAGACCTTTAAAGCAACGCGGAATTAATGATGCGCATATAGTAAGTAATGCTTTTAAACATGAAGATGTTAAGCCAGATTTTATTTATTCTAGTCCGGCAAATAGAGCGCTCCACACGAGCATGATTTTTATCAGAAACTTAGACCTTTCAATGGATTATTTTAGAGTTTCTAATAGTTTGTATGACTTTTCAGGGAGTAGTGTTTATGAGTTTATATCCAAATTAGATGATTCGTTCAATATTGTAATGATTTTTGGGCATAATAATGCACTAACCAATATTGTAAATACTATTGGTAATTCATATATTGACAATGTTCCCACGAGCGGTTTGGTGCAGATTAATTTTAATGATAATAACTGGAATTCCATAAAAAAAGGAGTAACGGTAAAAACAATTTTTCCTAAGCAATTTAAAATATGATAAAGACTAAAAATCAATATATAAATAGAGAAATAAGTTGGCTTTGGTTTAATGAGAGGGTACTTCAAGAAAGTGCGGATAAAAATGTTCCGTTGATAGAAAGGATGCGTTTTTTAGGCATTTTTTCTAATAATTTAGATGAGTTTTTTAAAGTGCGCTATGCTACGGTAAAACGTATTGTGGAATCTGGTAGAAAAGGAAAAAGTGTTCTTGGAGGTGAAAAGGCGAAGGATTTGTTAGACGAGATAACTAAAATTGTTATTGAGCAACAAGCAAGGAGTCAAGCAATACTTGGTGATGTTGAAGGTGAGCTTGAAACCGAAAATATATTTATACTAAGAGATACTGAACTGAATGATGCGCAAAAACTGTTTGTAAAGGATTATTTTTTTCAAAAGGTAAGTCCTCAGTTAATGACTATCATTCTTAATGATTTAAGACGTTTTCCTACGCTAAAAGATACTGCGGCGTATTTGGCTGTAAAAATGGTAATTAATAATGAGGAGGAGCAGGAAAATAGATACGCCTTAATTGAAATACCAAAAGGAATAAATCGTTTTGTGGTTTTGCCCAAAGACGGGAACAAAGATTATATAATTATCCTTGATGATGTAATCAGGTTTTGTTTGAATCATATTTTTACCATGTTTGATTACAAATCTATTTCTGCACATATGATTAAAATTACAAGAGATGCAGAATTGGATATTGATAATGATTTAAGTAAAAGTTTTATTGAAAAAATTTCGTCAAGTGTTGAGCACCGTAAAATTGGTGATCCAGTACGATTTGTTTACGATAAAAGTATCGAAAAAGACACCTTAAGTTTCTTAAAGGAGAAAATGAATATTGAGGACACGGATAGCGTTATTCCTGGTGGACGATATCATAATAGAAGAGATTATATGGGGTTTCCGAGTCTTGGTAGAAAAGACTTACAGTATCAAAAAATAACACCGTTGCCTATTAAAGGACTTGGAAAAGAGGGGAGTTTGCTGGAACGCATTGCGGAAAAGGATTATTTACAATACACTCCCTACCATACGTTTTCATATGTGCTTAAATTTTTAAAAGAAGCAGCTTTAGACCCCAAAGTTAGAACTATAAAGATAACTGTGTATCGTTTAGCAAATGTATCTCAGGTTGCAACGGCTTTGATTAATGCCGTTAAAAATGGAAAACAAGTTACAGTTCAAATAGAGTTACAAGCGCGTTTTGATGAGCAAGCAAATATTATGTATGCGGAACAATTGCAAGAAGAAGGCGTGAAGTTAATTTTTGGTGTTCCTGGCTTGAAAGTGCATAGTAAAATATGTTTAATTGAGCGCGAAGAAGATGAAAATATTAAGAGATATGGGTTTATAAGTACTGGTAACTTTAATGAATCCACAGCAAGAATTTATACTGATTATACCTTGTTTACTGCCCATGAAGCTATTTTAAAGGAATTAAATAAGGTGTTTGACTTTTTTGAAACTACATATAAAATTAATAAATACAAGCATTTAATAGTTTCCCCACATTATACAAAAAGTACATTTATAAAACTTATAGATAAGGAGATTGAAAATGCATTAGAGGGTAAAGAAGCATTCATTAAAATAAAAATGAACAGTTTTACTTCTTATAAAATGATTGATAAGCTTTATGAAGCTAGTAATGCAGGGGTGAAGATTCAACTTATTATAAGGGGAGTTTGTTGCTTAATACCAGGTATACCGGGGCTAAGTGAAAATATAGAAGCTATTAGTGTGGTAGATAAATTTTTGGAGCATACAAGACTTTTTATTTTTGGGAATAATGGGAATTCTAAAATTTATATATCGTCTGCAGATTGGATGACGCGTAATTTGGACCATAGAGTAGAAGTTGGGTGTCCCATTTACGATGAAGATATTAAAGAGGAATTAAAAGATACTTTTGAAATTTGTTGGAATGATAATTTAAAGGCGCGTATTTTTTCGGAAAAGCAGGATAACGCTTACCGAAATAATTCAAATACCCCAAAAAGGTCGCAATTTGAAACGTATAAATATTATCAACAAAAATTAAATTTATAAACGAGTACCCTTGAGAGTAAGAAAGTTTGCTGCTATTGACATAGGTTCTAATGCCATTAGGTTATTAACCCATAATGTTATTGAGGAAGAAGATAAAAAACCACAATTTCGAAAAAGTGAGTTGGTTCGTGTGCCTGTTCGTTTAGGGGCAGATTCATTTACTGCTGGAGAAATATCAGAGCATAATATAGGTAGAATAATAAAAACCATGAAGGCTTTTAAATTGCTCATGGAAGTTGCTGGAGTTGTGGAGTATAGAGCTTGTGCAACATCGGCAATGAGGGAAGCTAAAAATGGGGCAGAGGTTATTAAAACCGTTTTCAAAGAATCAGGTATTCAAATTGATTTAATTGATGGAAAAGAAGAGGCGGCAATTATTGCTTCAACCGATTTAAAACAATTAATTAAGGCGGATCAAACTTATTTATATATTGATGTTGGAGGGGGTAGCACGGAGTTTACATTATTTACTGGAGGGGATATAAAAGTGTCTAAATCCTTTAAATTAGGTACTGTTCGTTTGTTAAATGATATGGTGGATAATGAATTATGGAGTTCATTAGATCAGTGGCTAAAACAACATGTTGTAAATCACGAAAAAATTGCCATAATAGGATCAGGAGGAAATATAAACAAACTACATAAAATGTCAGGTAGAAAAGAAGGGCAACCGCTATCTTACATTTGGCTTAATGCGCAATATCATTTTTTAGAAAGCCTAAGTTATGATGATCGTATTTCGGAGTTAGGGTTAAACCCTGATAGGGCAGATGTTATAATTCCGGCAACAAAAATATTCTTATTCGCAGCGAAGAGATGCGCTGTAAAAAAAATATATGTCCCTAAAATTGGACTTTCAGATGGTATTATAAAAACGCTTTATAATAAAACAATGGAAGCTTAACCATGAATAAGTTCCTTGTCACCAAGGTTTTTCATAATCTCAGCTTCAAAAGTCAATAAGTCTTGCCATTTTTTATCTACTTCTGATTTTTCGCCATATTGTCTTGCAAATTTTAAAAACATGGTATAGTGAGAAGCTTCGCTGACCATTAATTTATGGTAGAATTCAGCAAGTTCTTTATCTTCCAATTCTTCAGACAATAACCTAAAGCGTTCGCAACTTCTAGCTTCAATTAATGCTGCATATAGCAACCTATGCACTAATTGGGTAGTTCTACTTCCTCCTTTCGGGAAAAAAGTTACCAATTGTAACACATATTCATCTTTGCGGTCTCTACCCAATGTTTTTCCGCGAGCAAGAATTCTATCATGAACCATTTTAAAGTGTCCCATTTCTTCTCTTGAAAGTGCAATCATTTCCTCAATTAACTCAGGATATTCAGGAAAAGAAACAATAAGAGATATAGCTGTACTTGCTGCCTTTTGCTCACAATAGGCGTGATCGGTTAAAATTTCATCAATGTTTTTTTCAACGATATTTACCCAACGCGGGTCTGTTGGTAGTTTTAATCCAAGCATATCTCTAAATTATATAATCATCAAAAGTAAAAAACTAGCAGGATTAATAGGCTTAAATGTTTTTATAATTGCCCTTTTTATTGTTAAAAGACAACAATAACGGTATTGTTAAGTTATTAAAAAAGATATAACAAGCGCAAGCGGTTGAATAGAAAACTTATCGTAATTTTAAATATAATTTTTCAGTAGTTAGTTACATGGATTTTAAAAACAATAAAGGGCAATTGTTTGCAATTATAAATCACCACTTAATCAAAGAAAATAGTCAGTGGTTGTCAAGTAAAATTGATGTAATTGTAAGAGGTAAGTCTGCAAGAGAACTGTATTTGTGTTATAGTATTTTAGGGGCTAAAATTAATACTGAAAAAACTGACTTTTTAAATATCATAAAAGATGATTCACTAAAAGCGTATTTAGAAACTAAAAAAGCAAATCTTTTAGAAGTTTCAAGAATTTATCTTTTAATAGCTGTATTGGAGGCCGACGAAGATTTTTTTGTGGAAAAGGTTAAAAATATTATACAGGTCGCCGATACAGGTGAAATAGAAACTTTTTTAAAATTCTTAATTTTGTTACCAAACCCTGAAAACTACAAATTTGCAGCTGTAGAGGCTTTAAGAACAAATATTTCTAACGTTTTTGATGCTATTACCTTAAATAATCCATATCCTGCTAAGTATTTTAATACTCAGCAATGGAATCAAATGTATTTGAAGGCGGCATTTATGGAACGCAATTTATTAGATATTCTAGGAGTTGAGGAGCGAGCAAATAAAGATTTAACCCGAATAATTTCGGATTATGCCCATGAACGTTGGGCAGCCTCAAGAACAATAGACCCTTTTTTTTGGAGACCAGTTTCTAAATTTATAGAAGGTGTTTTACTAGATGATATGAAACATTTGTTCCAAAGTGATAATTTAGCAGAAAATAGAGCAGCCGCATTGTGTTGTGCTTTATCAGATAAAAAAGAAGCTAAGGATTTGTTAGAACAATATCAAGAACTCAAAAACCAAGTAGAATCTAAAAAAATAACTTGGCTCAATATAAAAAAATAAGAATGGAAGAAAAATTAATGATAATAGATCCCCATGTGCATATGTCCGCTAGAACAACAGATGATTATGAGGCGATGGCCGCGGCAGGAGTGGTTGCGGTTATAGAACCCTCATTCTGGTTAGGACAACCAAGAACTCAGGTGGGCTCTTTTCAAGATTATTTTAGCAGTTTAGTTGGTTGGGAACCTTTTAGAGCTAGTCAATTTGGAATAAAACATTATTGTACAATTGGTTTAAACTCTAAAGAGGCAAACAATGAAGCTTTAGCTGAGCAAGTTATTGAGTTATTACCATTGTATTTGCATAAAGAAAATGTAGTTGCTATTGGAGAAATAGGTTATGATGACCAAACTCCAGCAGAAGACAAGTATTTTAGAATGCAATTAGATTTAGCCCGTGAGTTGAATATGACAGTACAAATTCATACCCCTCACAGAGATAAAAAGGCAGGTACTTTAAAAAGCATGGAAGTTTGTTTAGAGCATGGTTTGGATCCATCCAATGTAATTATTGATCATAATAATGAAGAAACCGTTAAAGCAGTTTTAGATAAGGGATTCATAGCTGCATTTACAATATATCCCAAAACTAAAATGGGAAATGCCAGAATGGTTGAAGTAGTTCGCAAGTTTGGTAGCAACAATATTATTGTTGATAGTTCGGCAGATTGGGGAGTTAGTGATCCTTTGGCGGTGCCAAAAACTGCATCATTAATGCTTAAAAGTGGTATAGCTAAAGAAGATGTTATTAAAACATGTTATCAAAATGCATTGGACGCCTTTAGTAAAAATGGAAAAATGAAAGAAGAGCATTGGACAAATAAAGAAGGAATTAATCAATCGCAGCTTTATAATGATAATAGTGTATTGCGTGGACAAGAGCCTCGAATAGACACGGATCAAATTAATTAAAAAAATGCGTAAAATTCTGATGGGGTACGCACGTTTGGCTAGACCCGCTAATTTGCCAACAGCCGCTGCAGATATTTTTGCAGGTATCGCCATTGCTATAGGTGTAAATGATCAAAATTTAGGAACTTTTTTTACCAACAATAGTTTTAATTCTTTGTGCCTGATATTAGCTTCTGTGTTATTATATGCAGGAGGGGTTGTTCTTAATGATGTTTTTGACGCAAAAATTGATAAAATAGAACGTCCAGAACGGGCAATTCCAAGCGGTTTAGTACCATTGAAATCGGCTGCTATTTACGGTACTCTACTGTTATTATTAGGTTTTTTAGCGGCCTTTTATGTAAGCGTTTTAAGTGGTTTAATAGCCGGAGTACTTATGATTGCAATAGTTATGTACGACGCTTTTTCTAAAAACCATGAATTTATTGGCCCTTTAAATATGGGTGTCTGCAGGGGGCTTAATTTAGTTTTAGGAATGAGCGTTCTTAATGATGTTAACTATTGGTGGTACGCCTTAGTTCCAGTTATTTATATCTTTGCAATAACCTTAATAAGCAGGGGAGAAGTACATGGGAATAACAAAAGGCATATAATTTGGGCAGGTCTTTTGTACGCAGTTGTATTTTTTTTCGTTTTAAGTATAATTGTGTCTAAGACTAATATGGTATTACAAACACTTCCGTTCCTAATGTTATTTGTGTTTTTAATATATGGGCCTTTAATAAAGGCTTATAAACTAAATTCTCCAAGTAATGTAAAAAAGGCTGTAATTGCTGGAGTACTTTCCATTATTGTTTTGGATGCTTCTTTGGCGACAAGTTTTACAAATTGGCAAGTAGGTATAGCTGTAGTTATGTTATTTCCACTATCAATATTGTTGTCTAAATTATTTGCAGTAACGTAAACCAAACCAAATTGAAATCTATAAAACAATCCTTTTCGGTTCCTTATGAATATCGGTTACATTTTACAGCTGGGCTGTTTAATGAGTCAAACACTTTATTTAATGAAATTTTATGTGAATACAATAAAAGCGAAAAAGTAAAATTGTTTTTTGTGTTAGATGATGGTGTGTTAAAACATCATCCTAATTTGTTAGATAGCATAACAAATTATTGCCAAGTTAATAGTGCCAGTATGCAGTATACCAATAGTATAATAGTTCCTGGTGGTGAACAAAGTAAAAACAACAGCAAGTATGTAGATGAAATTATAAAGGGTGTTAGCGTTAACGCAATTTGTCGTCATTCTTTTGTAATCGCAATTGGAGGTGGGGCGGTTATAGACATGGCAGGTTATGCTGCTGCAATAGCGCATAGAGGTGTTAAATTAATTAGAATTCCAACAACCACACTTTCGCAAAACGATTCAGCTGTAGGAGTAAAGAATAGTGTTAATGCTTTAGGGAAGAAAAATTTTCTTGGAACATTTGCACCTCCTTATGCAATTATAAATGATAGTGAATTTCTTAAAACGTTAGAGCAACGAGATTGGATAGCTGGTATTGCAGAAGCTGTAAAAGTGTCTTTAATTAAAGATGAAACTTTTTTCAAATATATCGAAGACAATGCTACTAAATTAGAGGAAAGGTTAAATAAGCCAATGCAGCACGTTATATATAAATGTGCTGAAATGCATATGGAGCATATAGCTCAAGGAGGAGACCCTTTTGAAAGTGGTTCTTCAAGACCTTTGGATTTTGGTCACTGGGCGGCACATAAACTGGAGCAAATGACTAGCTACAGCCTTCGTCATGGTGAAGCTGTTGCTAAAGGAATCGCTTTAGATGTTACATACGCTACACAGATGGGTTTAGTATCAGAAGGAGAGCTTAGTAGAATTTTAAATACTATGCAGCGTATTGGTTTTGATCTTGAAATTCCTGTATATACTGAAAAAGAAATTGATATTCTTTTAGCAGGAATTGAAGAATTTAGAGAACACCTTGGAGGAGAACTAACCATTACTTTAATTTCGGGTATTGGAAAAAAACACGACGTACATTATATAGATATTACAGTGATGAAAAAAGCAATAAAAATTTTAAATGAAATGTGCAAAATAAACGCAGCGTAATATGTTAGTAAATAACGCATTTCATGTTACCTATTGTACTAATATTCATCCTGGGGCAGATTGGAAACAAACATTTCAAAGCCTAAAGGATAACCTTCCTGAAATAAAAAAAAATGTTGCTAATAAAGTGGCATTTGGTTTGGGTCTTAGACTCTCAAATAAGGCAAGTGAAGAGTTAAATAATGCTGGTAATTTAGCAGTTTTTAAAAGTTGGCTTGCAGACAATAATCTTTACGTATTTACCATGAACGGATTTCCATATGGGAATTTTCATGATGAACCAGTTAAAGATTTGGTGCATGCTCCGGATTGGACTACTTCTGAGAGAATACAATATACTCAACGCCTTTTTGAGCAATTAGAAGCACTGCTTCCAGAAAATATGTCAGGTGGAATATCCACCTCTCCAATAAGTTATAAACATTGGTTTAAATCTGATGATTCTAAAAAAGCAGCCTTTACACAAGGGGCAATTAGTTTAATAAAAATTGTAAAACAGCTTTCGGAAATAGAAGAACGTTCTGGAAAATATTTACACCTGGATATAGAGCCAGAACCTGACGGACTTATTGAAAATAGCGATGAATTTATACAGTTTTTTGAAAACTATTTGATTCCATTAGGTGTTGATATTTTAAAGAACGATTTGGATTTCACTTTAACTGAGGCTAAAAATTTAATAAAGAGGTATATAACTATTTGTTATGATATTTGTCATTTTTCACTTGCGTATGAGGAACCTGAGGATACTTTTAAAAAATTAAAAGCTTCAGGCATTACAGTAGGTAAAATTCAAGTTAGCGCCGCGCTTAAAATAATTTTCGAAGAAGAGAATAAAGAAGATATTTGGAGAGCACTTTCGGTTTTTAATGAGCCCACATATTTACATCAGGTTACACAAAAAGTGGGAGATGATGTTAAAACTTATAATGATTTGCCTATTGTTCTAGCCAAGAAGAAGGATTTTAAGGAGCTACGGGCGCATTTTCATGTACCTATTTTTTTAGAACAGTTTGGATTACTCCACTCTACTCAAGATCATATTTTAAAGGTAATTTCCATTTTAAAGAAAGACACAATTTCGGAACATTTAGAAATAGAAACTTACACTTGGGATGTGTTGCCTAAATCGCTCAAAAAAGATTTGTCTGAGTCCATTATTCGAGAAATAGACTGGCTAAATCAAAGATTAAGAAGCCATGAATAAAACGGTAGTTATAAATGTAGTAGGTCTTACCAAACGCCTTATAGGAGAGCATACACCATTTATTAAATCATTTTTAGAAAACGGAAACTATTCATTAATAGATCCTGTTTTACCAGCGGTGACCTGTTCCGCACAATCTACATACGTAACGGGTAAGTCGCCGTCAGAACATGGAGTTGTTGGTAACGGTTGGTATTTTAATGAAGAATGTGAAGTTAAATTTTGGAGGCAATCTAACAAGTTAGTGCAACAACCCAAGTTGTGGGATGAGCTTAAAAATAAGGATTCTGGTTTTACATGTGCTAACCTTTTTTGGTGGTATAATATGTATTCCACAGTAGATTTTAGTGTTACGCCAAGACCAAATTATTTGGCGGACGGGCGTAAAATACCAGATGTGTATTCATATCCATCAGATATAAGAGATAAGCTTCAATCCGAGTTGGGCACTTTTCCTCTATTTAATTTTTGGGGTCCAAAAACTTCAATCAAATCTAGCCAATGGATAGCGGATGCCACTATTAAAACTGATGCACTTTATAACCCGACTTTGAGTTTGGTGTATTTACCACATTTGGATTATAACTTACAACGTCACGGTTTAAATTTTGATATTATCTCTAAGGATTTAAACGAGATTGATGGAGTTGTCAAACAACTTGTTGAATACTACCAAAAGCAGAGCGCAAATATTGTGTTGCTTTCTGAATATGGTATTACTAATGTGAATAATCCAATTCACTTAAATCGTGTGTTGCGAACAAAGGGATATTTAAATATAAGGACGGAAAGAGGTTTGGAGTTGTTGGACTGTGGTGCTAGTAAGGCTTTTGCAGTAGCAGATCATCAAATTGCTCATGTGTATTTGAATGATAAGTCACTTAAAAGTGAGGTAAAACGGTTGCTTGAAAATCAAAAAGGAGTTTCCAAAGTGCTTACTGGTGATGAAATTAAAAATATGCATTTAAATCATGAAAGAAGTGGCGATTTAATAGTTTTAGCAGATGCAACTTCTTGGTTTACTTACTATTTTTGGAATGACGATAATAAAGCTCCTGATTATGCTAGAATGGTTGATATTCATAAAAAGCCAGGTTATGATCCTGTTGAAATGTTAGTTAACCCAAAAGATAAGTTAGTTACGTTGAAAGTAATTTGGAAGCTTTTAAAGAAGAAACTAGGTTTTAGAACCGTATTGGATATAATTCCATTGAACGCAACATTAATAAAAGGTTCTCATGGTGTGGTTCCTGAAGAGAAAGATGATTATCCTATTTTTATTACTAACAAAAGGGAGATAGCGTTAGCACAAAATATATTAGCTACAGATGTGTATTCGTTATTAAAAAAACACGTTTTAGATGATTAACAAAAAGTAACATATGAAAAATATACTCAAATTATTAGCAATTGTATTTACTGGTTATTTTGTATGGGCGGCTTATATGAACAGTAATGACTCGGATGCCACATTGTGGTATTTTATTTATGGTATAGCAGCAATAGCGTCGTTATTGTTTATAGCTGAAAAACTGCCTAAAATAGTGTATTTAGTTTTAGCGGTTGGATATGTTGGTGTGGCGTTTTATTTTTGGCCTGAAACCTATGAGGGAGTAACTATTGGAGAGGGTGATATTAAAAATATAGAAGAGGGAAGAGAGGCTTTGGGATTATTGATTAATGCCGTAGTAATGGCGTTATATGGTTTTGCTTCAAAATCTAAATAGATAAATCAAATTCTTTTCTAAGCAAATCTATAACTGCATTTTTTTCTCGAAGCTTTTGGTACTTTTCTTCTGGAGTAAAGGCGAATTTCTTTGCTGATTTTTCGTTAACCGTTATATTAAGTTTTATAAAATGATTGTTAAGATTGGTGCGTAAATGCTCCATTAAACCATATTGTTCTCGTTCAATTTCCTTTTTCATAGTACTATTTGGTAGTTCAATCCAGATAGTAAAATCATCACGTAAGGAGGGAATATCGGTGTTTAAGTTGGAGGCTAGAATTTTTTGACCTTTCTTATCTATTATTTTAACAAAATCAGCCCAATGTTTTTGCATTTCCTCCTCGGCAAAGGACTCCTTGGGTAATTTTTCGGGATCAATTACCACCTCAATTTTATTAAGCTCGTGTTCTTTTTTAGCTTTAAGACTAGCTATAGATAACCCAGAAACTCTTTTTCTTGGTGAGCTAATGTCAATTTTTATTGCTGTTTCAGCAGGCTTTTCAATTTCTAAAGTTTCAGGTGTCGCAATTGCAATATCTGATTCTACAGTTTTTGAAGCAATTTCTACCTCTTTTAGTTGAGGTTTTGGTTCAGCAATTTGTTCTTGGTTATTTTCTTTTGCAGTAACCTCCTGTTGTATTACTTCTTGTTTTTCAGCAACAATATTTTTGAAAAAAGAAGCTGGAGCAATAAAATTAATCCGGGTGTTATTTAAAGCTAGGGATTCAGGATTTTTTTTTTCTCCATCAAAATTGATAGAGGCTAATTTCATTAAGGTGAGTTCAACTAAAAGGCGCTGATTTTTACTGGTTTTGTATTTTAAATCACAGTCGTTGGCAATTTCCAGGGCTCGCAATAAATATGGAGTAGAGGTTTTTCTCGATTGCTCTAAATAGTTCTTTTTTGCACCCTCACTAACCTCAAGTAAGCTAATGGTATCTTCGTGCTGACAAACCATTAAATCTCTAAAGTGAGAAGACAGTCCATTAATAAAATGATGACCATCAAAACCTAATGAGAGGGTTTTGTTGAAAAGAATGAGTAATTGCGGTATTTTGTGTTCAAGTATTAAATCGGTAGCAGAAAAATAAGTGTCATAATCTAATACATTTAAATTTTCGGTAACAGCTTTACGTGTTAGTTGCTTTCCTGAAAAACTTACTACTCTATCAAAAATGGAAAGCGCATCTCGCATGGCTCCATCAGCTTTCTGGGCAATAATGTGTAAAGCATCCTCTTCGGCTTCAATACCTTGACTTTCTGCAATATATTTTAAGTACTCGGCAGCGTCTTTTACTGTTATCCGCTTAAAATCAAAAATCTGACATCGAGATAATATGGTGGGTATTATTTTGTGCTTTTCGGTAGTTGCAAGAATAAAAATAGCATGCTTAGGAGGTTCTTCTAAAGTTTTTAGAAAAGCATTAAAAGCAGATTGCGATAACATATGTACCTCATCAATGATGTATACCTTATACTTACCTACTTGAGGTGGTATTCTAACCTGGTCGATAAGGCTTCTAATATCATCAACAGAGTTATTAGAGGCTGCATCCAATTCAAAAACATTAAAGGCAAAGTCCTCCTCTGTTTTTTCAGTACCGTCTTGGTTAATTTGTTTAGCCAAAATACGTGCACATGAGGTTTTCCCAACACCACGAGGTCCACAAAAAAGTAATGCTTGAGCAAGATGATTATGTTCTATAGCATTAAGCAGAGTTTTAGTAATAGCTTGTTGCCCAACAACATCTTTAAATGTTTTTGGTCTGTACTTTCTAGCTGATACTATAAATGGTTCCAAACTTAATGTTTTCGGTTATTACTCCTTAATACAAATATAAAAATAGCAAAGCATTGATTAGCTTGTTAAATAAGGTTTACCACATTTTTTTATCAACAATTGTAGATTAAAAATGCTGTATTGCCGCGGTACAATTTTATTGCTTATGAAGTAAGTAGTACATTTGCGGTCAGCAGGTCTCCTTATCGCTGTCAATTACTATTGAGAGAGGAAAGTCCGGACACCATAGTGCAGCATAGCGGGTAATACCCGTCCTCGTTTAACGAGCGGACAAGTGCAGCAGAAAGAATGTACAGGTAATGCTGTAGTGAAATCAGGTAAACTCTATGCGGTGAAACGTCATGTATATCAGCGTCTCGATGTTTATCGGGGAAGGGTTGCGCGCCCAAGTTGAAGGGTAGGCGGTTAGAACCTTGAGGTAACTTATGGTCTAGATAAATGATAAGGAAGTTTTATACTTTACAGAATCCGGCTTATGGCCTGCTTTTATTTTTCAAAAAAACTAAAAACACTACCTCCGTATTTACGGTCATTTGTAAAATGCTCCAGATGAGACAGATTCGTGTGTTTAGAGTGTTCCACAATTAAAACACCTTCTTCTAAAAGCAAATTGTTTTTAAACACCAATTCAGGTATTTTCTCGAAATCTGTTTGGTTAATATCGTAAGGGGGGTCAGCAAAAATAATATCTGACTTAAGATTTGTTTTTTCTAAAAAACTAAATACATCGCTTTTTAATGCAGAAATACCAAAATCAAGTATTTCGGATGTTTTAGCTATAAACTTTACGCACCCGTAGTTACCATCTACAGCAGTTAAATTTTGTGTACCTCTAGACGCAAATTCATAACTAATGTTGCCCGTTCCAGCAAATAGGTCAAGTACCGAAAGGTCTTCAAAATAATAAGTATTGTTTAGTATATTAAACAAGGCTTCTTTAGCCATATCTGTTGTAGGTCTAACTGGAAGTTTTTTTGGAGCTTGAATAAATCGTCCCTTGTGTTTGCCAGATACAATTCTCATTATAATGCATTTAACAAAGTAAAATCAATAGATTTATCTTCGCTTTTGGTGTGAAAATGATGTTTATTGGAAGGGATAAAGATGGAAATATTTTTTACGTAATTGTAGCAAAGATTATATATGTCATCACCCTCTTCAATATCTCCAAAAAGTTTTAAAGGAACTACTTCTGTATCTAATTGTAACTGTTCAAAAGTAAATAGGAGGTAGTAGACAAAATCTTCTTTTGTTTCAAAATTAAAACTGTTGTATAGCTGCAATTTTTTTTGATGAACTACCGTTACATCCATCTGATTTTCTAAAACATGAATGTAACAAATGCTGCTTTTATTAAGGGTACTATTTAATAATGATTGAATCATTACCGTACCATTATGCTTATAGGTAAACTCACCAAACAAGTCGTAAATGTAGTTATTGATATTTATGAGCGGAATGTACACATTGGTAATCTCAAAATTTTCTACTTCATCAAAAGCAATTAGATCATTTGCTAAAATTTTCCCATTAAATTTTAGGTAATTTTCTAGCTCATTTGGGTTAAAAAGCGCATTCGGGACTAAGCTAAAAAGGTTATTCCTGTGAATAACAATAACCTCTTCAAAATTTTGATTCGTAATAGAATGCTTTTCTAAAAGTACTTTAAGAGCATTAAGTGTTTCAAACGGGTTATTTTCAGATTCAAAAGTAACTGAATCTGATAGTGTTACCGCGTTTTCAGTCGCATCTATAACGCAAAAAGAAAGTCCACTCAAGCTAACCTGAATGGACAATTTCTTAAAATCTTTGTCAGCTATATTATTGCTGTTATTTGTCACCTTTTTTGTCATATATCGGTGGCCAGTTTCCACTGGTGCTAACTTCATCTAGTGAACCTACTTTTATAACATCACCGTTAACCTCTTCCACACTTATCTGAGCATTTTCACGGGCTACTAAATCTTGCGGTTGGTCACCTAGTAAAACATCCTTTTTAACTTTAGCCTCAAAAACAGAAGCTCTAAATCCACTTTTTTCAATAACAGCAGATTTCATTTCAAATTTTTCACCATTTTTAGCTCCAGGAACATTCATCATCGTTTTGTAACGTGTATCTTTTTTAAATAAAGAATCTTTTACAGAAACAAAACCTAAGGTGTCAATAATTATAGTGTCCTTTGGCATATCAATACCAAAAGCTTTATCAAATCTTGTAAATGAAGAGTCTCTTTGTTGCGTAATTGTGTATTGCGCAGTATCAATAAATGTAACTAAGCTTTTAAAATTGCTAGCGTACCTTCTATTTACAGTTTTGTAGGCCTCTTGAGAGTTTCTAATATCTTTTAGTTTAGCTACAACTTTAGCATAACGCTCTTGTTTAACTTTTTTGAACTCAATAGGTCCGTTAACTGACTGGTAAATAGCGTATCCCAAACCGATACATACAATCCAAAGTACAATTTGTATTATGGTCTTCATTTTCTAAGTATTAATTAATTTAGACGTTCTCACAAATCTACAATTTTTTTTCAATCGTAAAAGTTTTTCTAGTAAAAATCCTGATTATCTTTGAACCCTATGACATTGCTCACTGAATCAGCGTTTTTTACACTTTTAAAGTCAAAGTTTCCTCACGAACCTACCGATAAACAATCTGTAGCGTTACAAAAGCTGGCTAAATACATTTTGTCTAAAGAGAAGGACGAACTGTTTTTGTTAAAAGGATTCGCAGGTACAGGAAAAACAACCTTAATAGGAACTTTAGTTGGTAATCTGTGGAAAACCACAAAAAAAGCGGTGCTAATGGCGCCAACAGGCAGAGCAGCAAAGGTGATGTCTAATTACTCTAAAACACAAGCTTTTACAATTCATAGAAAGATTTATTTCCCAAAAAAGCAAGGTGCTAGTGGAGTGCAATTTGTGCTAGCCCCAAACAAACATCGAAATACGGTTTTTATAGTAGATGAAGCTTCTATGATACCTGATACTCCCGCAGATTCCAAGTTGTTTGAGAATGGTTCATTATTGGATGATTTAATAATGTTTGTGTATTCTGGGCATAATTGTAAGCTTATTTTAATAGGAGATACCGCGCAGCTTCCACCAGTACATTTGAGTTTGAGTCCTGCTTTAGATGAAGATAAATTATCATTAAATTATAATAAAGAGGTTGTTAGACTAGAGTTAGATGATGTTGTGAGACAGGCAGAAGATTCTGGGATATTGGCTAATGCTACATTACTTAGAGAGGAAATTCAAGGAAATTATTTTGATTCCTTTAAGTTTGATGTGTTACCGTATAAAGACATTGTTCGATTAATTGATGGCCATGAAATTCAAGAAGCCATTGATAATTCATATAGTGAAAACGGAAAAGAGGAAACTACGTTTATAGTGCGCTCTAATAAAAGAGCTAATCTTTATAATGAAAACATAAGGAGCCGAATTCTATACTTAGAAAACGAGCTTGCAGTTGGTGATTATATGATGGTGGTTAAGAATAATTATTTTTGGTTAAAACCAAGTTCTGAAGCTGGCTTTATTGCTAATGGAGATATTATTGAAGTTCTTGAAATATTTGCTTTTAAAGAAATATATGGTTTTAAGTTTGCCGAAGTAAGCGTTAAAATGGTTGATTATCCTAATCAGCGTCCATTTGAGACGGTATTACTTTTAGATACCATTAATGCAGAATCTCCTTCATTATCTTATGAGGAGAGTAATAGACTTTACCAAGAGGTAATGAAAGATTTTGAACATGAAACCTCTAAGTACAAAAAGTTTTTGGGAGTAAAAAACAATAAATATTTTAACGCACTTCAAGTAAAGTTCTCCTATGCCATTACCTGTCATAAATCTCAAGGAGGGCAGTGGAACACAGTATTTGTTGAGCAGCCATATTTACCAAATGGAATGGATAAAGAATACTTGCGTTGGTTATATACTGCAGTGACAAGAGCTAAAAAACAACTGTATTTAATAGGGTTTAAAAACGATTTTTTTCTGGAGTAATAAACCGTTATTTTAGTGTTAAATGAGCAAATATGACATCAGAAACTATTTTAAGTATTTTTTTAGGAGTTGGTCTTGCAGCTTCTGTAGGCTTTAGGGTTTTTTTACCGTTGTTTGCGTTAAGTCTTGCTTCGTATTTTAACTTTTGGGAACTTAATGAAAGTTGGCAATGGATTGGTAGTATGGCAGCCGTGGTTACCCTTGGAGTAGCGACATTTGTAGAAGTATTTGCTTATTTTATTCCTTGGGTAGATAATGTTTTAGATAGTTTTGCGGTACCTTTGGCCGCTATTGCGGGAACAGCGGTAATGGTATCAACCATAGCGAATTTAGATCCTGTTGTAACCTGGTCTTTGGCAATAATTGCAGGTGGGGGAACAGCAACAGCAATTAAATCTGCAGGAGCAACCGGTAGAATTGCTTCAACGGCTACAACTGGCGGTTTCGCAAATCCAATTGTTTCAACAGTAGAGACCGGTACAGCAGTAGCTGTTACAGCGGCGTCAATATTTGCGCCAATGATAGCCATGGTGCTGGTAATTATAATTTTGGTAATCATATTTCGTATTTACCGAAAACTAAGACCTAAAGTATAATTATAATCAAAAAGTAGTAACGTGAAAATTATAGCAATGATACCCGCTCGTTATGCGGCTTCTAGGTTTCCTGCCAAATTAATGCAAGATTTATCTGGAAAACCTGTAATTCTTAGAACATACGAAGCAACTGTAAAAACACAATTGTTTGACGAAGTTTATGTGGTTACTGATAGTGATATCATATATAAAACGGTTGCAGCATCAGGGGGGAAAGCCATTATGAGTGTTAAAGAACATGATTGTGGTAGTGATAGGATTGCCGAGGCAGTTATTGACATGGATGTTGATATAATCGTAAATGTACAAGGCGATGAGCCTTTTACCGATGAAAAGTCATTGCGAAAATTAATTCAAACTTTTAAGGAAGATGATGAAAAAAGAGTTGATTTGGCATCTTTAATGGTTCATATTACAGACGAAGATGAAATTAACAATCCAAATACAGTAAAAGTAATTATAGACAAATTTGACTTTGCTTTGTATTTTTCAAGAAGTCCAATTCCTTACCCAAGAGATAAAAGTGTAGATGTAAAATATTACAAGCACAAAGGTATTTATGCATTTAGAAAAGAAGCTTTGCTTGATTTTTATCGTTTGCCAATGTTAACTTTAGAAGCTTCTGAAAAATTGGAACAACTAAGGTATTTAGAATACGGAAAGCGAATTAAAATGGTCGAAACTAATGTTCAAGGTATAGAAATAGATACTCCTGAAGATTTAAAAAGAGCACAGCAACAATGGAAGTAGATTATTCTGAAATAAAAGTAATTGGTTTTGATGCTGACGACACCTTATGGGTTAACGAAACGTATTTTCGAGATGCAGAGGAAAAATTTTCATCTCTTTTGGGAGCATACGAAACCAAAAATAAGGTTGATCAAGAGCTTTTTAAAATGGAAATGAAAAACCTAGAGCTATATGGATATGGTATTAAAGGTTTTATTTTGTCTATGATAGAGTCCGCGATGGAGTTATCAAATAATAAAATTCCTCAATCAACCATTAATGAAATTATAACACTCGGTAAAGAAATGATATCTCGTCCTGTGGAATTAATAGGTGGGGTAGAGAATGTGTTAAAAAAGTTACAGGGAAAATACCGATTAATAGTATTAACAAAAGGGGATCTTTTGGATCAAGAAAGAAAGTTGGAAAGGTCCAATTTATCCAACTATTTTCATCATATTGAAGTATTAAGCGAAAAAAAAGAAGATAATTACAAAAACTTACTTGAGCATTTAGAGATTAATGTTAATGAATTTCTAATGGTAGGAAATTCTTTAAAATCAGATGTGTTGCCAATTATAAATATTGGGTCTCAGGCGGTTCATGTTCCTTTTCATACCACATGGCAGCATGAAATGGTTTCAAAAGAAAATGATAATGGAGGTTATTTAAAACTGAATAAAATAGAAGAGCTTTTAAGATACCTATAAATGCGTTATTTAGAAATAGATAGTTGGGAAAGAAAACAACATTTTGAATTTTTTAATACGTTTTTTGACCCTTATTTTGCTGTGAGCATGGATGTTGAGGTGAGCAAGGCCTATACTTTTTCTCAAAAAAAAGGTATTGGTTTTTTTACAGTATATCTGCATGCTTGTTTAAAGGCCATCAACTCAATTGAAAATTTTAAATATCGAATTCAAGATAATAAGGTGGTGGTCTATGATACTATTCATAGTTCTGCAACAATTATGAGACCAAATAAAACTTTTGGTTTTTCTTTTATTAAATTCAATGAAGATATAGTAGACTTTAGTGCAAATGTCAGAACGGAAAAGAAGCGGATATTTAATTCGGATGAACTTTTTCCACCAGTAAATTCGGATGATTGTATTTATTGCTCTGCAATGCCCTGGATTAATTTTAAAGGACATAAAGAGCCAATAAATGGGGGTAAAGAGTCGGTTCCCAAATTGGCATTTGCCAAAATGGTTAAAGAGGATAATAAGTTAAAAATGAATGTGTCAATTAGTGTTAATCATGCATTAGTGGACGGATATCACGTTGGGCTTTTCTATGAGGAATTTCAGAAAGCCTTAAATGCGTATAAATAGATTTGAATGAAGTTTAAAAATTTTCCAATGGTACCCAGAGTGGTTTTTGGTAATGGCTGTTTTCAACAGCTGGAAGAGATTCTTTTGCCAAAACGTAAAAATTCTGAAGCACCATTTATATTTTTAGTAGATGATGTTTTTGAAAATCAACAATTATCAACTCAGATTCCTAAGTTGTTTAATGATTTAATTATATATGTTTCCGCTGAAGAAGAACCTAAAACGGGACAGGTTGATGCTTTGGTTAAGCTAATTCAAACAAGCTTTTCAGAAGAGCCTTCTGGAGTAATTGGTATTGGAGGAGGAACACTTTTAGACTTGGCAAAGGCAGTTGCAGTTATGCTAAATAACAAGGGCAATTCAGCAGATTATCAGGGTTGGGATTTAGTTAAAAGACCCGCGGTATACCATGCTGGTATTCCAACAATAAGTGGTACTGGAGCAGAAGTTTCTAGAACAGCTGTTTTATCAGGACCGGAAAAAAAGCTAGGTATAAATTCTGATTACACTCCTTTTGACCAAGTAATTTTAGACCCAGAATTAACTAAAGGAGTTTCTAAAGAACAACGGTTTTATACAGGTATGGACTGTTACATTCACTGTATTGAGTCCTTAAACGGTACTTTTTTAAACGCTTTTAGTCAATCCTATGGAGAAAAGGCGTTGGAATTATGTAAAGAGGTGTACCTTGGAGATATAGAAGAATCAGAATCAAGAGAAAAGCTAATGATGGCGTCTTGGCATGGAGGTATGAGTATTGCGTATTCACAAGTAGGTGTTGCTCATGCATTAAGCTATGGGTTATCTCATTTATTAGGAGTAAAACACGGATTAGGAAATTGTTTAGTCTTTCAACATTTAGAGGAGTTTTATCCAGATGGGGTTCAACTTTTTAATAAAATGAAAACTAAGCATAATATAAGTTTACCAGAAGGTATTTGCGCTAATCTATCAGAAAGTGATTTTGATATTATGATTAACGTAGCGCTTGGCATGACGCCTTTATGGGAAAATGCCCTTGGAAAAAATTGGAAAACAGTAATGACTCCTGAAAAAGTGAAATCCATTTATAAGAAAATTTAATAGCATTTTGTAATTGTCCATTAATTTTTTTAGCACATGCAACAATTGTCCAAATTTATTTATTTTAAAATTCTGCGATGGAAGCTGGAGGGTGACTTTCCTGGTCATTTGAATAAATTTGTAATTATTGTAGTACCACATACTAGTTGGGTTGACTTTTTTTTAGGATTATTAATTCGAAGAGTATGGAATGAAGAAATCAATTTTATAGCTAAAAAGAGTTTATTTGCATTTCCGTTTGGGTACTATTTTAGATGGATGGGAGGGACGCCCATAGATAGAAGTAAGCATAATAATGTAGTAAGTGCTACAGTAGCAATTTTTGAGGAAAAGAAAAAGTTTAGATTGACCATTGCTCCAGAAGGAACGCGGAAAAAGGTAAGTGGCTGGAAAACTGGTTTCTATTTTATAGCGAAACAAGCAAATGTCCCTATTGTACCTATAGCATTTGATTTTGGTAAAAAATTGATAAAGGTAGGAGCGCCTCAATACACTTCAAATAACCAAGAGACTGATTTTAAAAACTATGAAACCTTTTTTAAAGGAGTAAAAGGTTATGTAGCAGAAAATTCGTTCTAAAAGTAAGTTTCAAATACCGATTTTTAGAAATAAATCTATAAATAAATTGTTTTTATCTTGATTTATAGCATTTTGTCGATGATTAGTTTCTTTTTAACACTATTTTTTTTACTAAATCAGAATAATTTTAATATTTGCCGCGTAGTTCAGAAGAGAGAATTATACGACAGTAAAAAGTCAAATTTTGATTTTAAATAATAGTTTGTTTTTAAGAAAAAAATGAACACCCGAAATAGGGTGTTTTTTTGTTTGTTGTAACGAGTATTCTCTTTTGGACTTCACAAACCAATTGACCGCAAACACAATCTAACATGAAAAAAATTACGCTTTTTTCTTTTATTTATCTATTTTTTATTGCTTCACTTTTTGCTCAAGAGCCAACTTCTTATAAGGGAATAAAGATTTTTAAGCAAAATCAGTTTAGAGGAATAGTTTCTTCGGAGCAAATTTTTAATCAAGAGTTTCAACTTAATAGTCAGAATCAGTTTATTTCTGTTAAAAATGAAGCAAACCTCACGGGGTTTACGACCGAAAAATTTCAACAATATTATCAAGGCGTCAAGGTGGAGTTTGGAGAGATTTCCTTACATAGAAAGCAGGGAAATTTACACTCTATGTCTTATAATGTTGCTCCTCTTGAAAATGTTAATGTTAGTCCTGGTTTAAGCAGTGAGAATGCTTTTAATAGAGCAATTTTGCATGTTGGAGCTTCTAGGTATTTATGGGAGGATAGTGCGCAAATGGCATTAGTAAAAGACTATGCAAGGCCAATGGGTGAATTGGTAGTTTTTTCAAATCCTAACAATACTAGTTTTCAGGCCGTTATTGCTTACAAGTTTGATATTTATGCAATTGCTCCTTTGTATAGAGCTGATGTTTATGTTGATGCGCAAACTGGTCAGATTTTGTTGGAAAACAATACAATTCATATTGCTGATGTACCCGCCACGGGAGAAAGTCTGTATAATGGTATTGTATCTTTTACAGCCGATGATGCTTTAGGTAATTTTAGGTTGCAACAAACGTTAAGTGGAGGTGGAGTGAATACTTTTGATTTAAACAATGGTACAAATTACGCAGCTGCAACTGATATAACAAGTGATACAAATGTATTTTCTGTAGAAACTGCAACTGGAGTACAAGCACATTGGGGGGCAGAAAACACATACAATTATTTTTCGCAAAAGCACGGTAGAGATTCATACGATAATCAGGGCACACCTTTAAACTCTTATGTTAGTTATGGGTTTAACTATGTCAATGCTTTTTGGGATGGCTCTAGGATGACATATGGAGACGGAGATGGAGTTAATTATGGTCCACTAGTTTCATTGGATATTGTTGGTCATGAAATTGCTCATGGAGTTACGCAGCATTCCGCTAATTTGTTGTACCAAAAGGAGTCCGGAGCTTTAAACGAATCGTTTTCAGATATTTTTGGAGAAGCAATTGAATTTTTTGGAAGTGGAACTAACGATTGGCTTATGGGTGATCACATTGGGGCAGGAGGAAGTAATGGAGCTCTTCGTTCGTTTAGTAATCCAAACCAATTTGGAGACCCAGATACTTATGGAGGTGTTTTTTGGATAAACCCTGATTGTTCGCCTTCTCCAGGAAATGATTATTGTGGAGTTCATACCAATTCAGGGGTACAAAATTATTGGTTTTATTTATTAAGTGTAGGTGGTTCTGGGACTAATGATATTGGTAATGACTTTACCGTAAATGCTATTGGTATGGAAAAAGCCGCCGCCGTAGCATATAGAAATTTATCTGTGTACCTTAATAGTACTTCAACTTTTGAGGAGGCCAGAATAGGAGCTATTCAATCCGCTATAGATTTGTATGGAGAAAATAGTCAAGAAGAAATTGAAGTAACAAACGCATGGCATGCAGTTGGAGTTGGTAATAAGTTTTTAACACCTAATTCTATTAAAAATTTGGTTTTAGTAGACGCAAATTCTAACGAAGATATTTTAGAGCTAAAGGATGGGGTAGAAATTAACTTGTTGGATTTATCAACAAATCTTTTGAATATAAGAGCAGATGTAACCTCGTTGGTTGAAAGTGTTAGCTTTGAGCTTGTTGGACCATTAATCCAAAATAATATTGATAACGCTGAACAGTACTCTTTGTTTGGAGGTTCTTCTTCGGGTGAATTTTTGGTCGGAGATTACACCTTAACAGTTACTCCGTATTCTGAGGATGATGCGGGTGGAGATATAGGTAACGGAATCACCATGAACTTTTCTATAATAAGTGTTGATGAGGTTCCTCCCGTACTAACCTGTTCAGGTGACATTTTTGTTCAAGTAGGTGAGAATGAATGCGAAACTATTGTCACTATTGAACAACCTTTGGCCACAGATAATTCTGGAAATGTTATTAGTATAACAGGTACTCGAAATGACGGAAAAGAATTAGCTGCACCTTTTAGTTTAGGAAATACATATATAGAGTGGGTAGCGGTTGATGAAGCGGATAATGAATCTATTCATTGTATACAGACAATAAATGTTCAAGAATCTATTTCGCAAACACTGGTTTGCCCTGAAGATATTTCTGTATTAGCTTCAGGAGTAAATGGAGCAATTGTATCGTATGAATTACCAAATGTTTCTAATAGCAATTGCGTAGATATATCCGAAATTACAACAAAGAACTATATTGTTAATGGTAGATTTGAGACAGCGGACTTATCTGGTTGGATATTAGATATTTCCGGTTCGGGATCTGTGATAATTAATGATGGTAGTTATGATCCCCCTGGGACTAATTTAGCTTTAGAGCCTATTTCGGGTAATTATGATGTTATTTTTGCACAAACTGGACCTACCAAGCAATTAATTAGTAAACCTTTTACTGTTCCAACTAATGTTATGGAGGCAGACATTTCGTGGAAGGATCGAATTAGAAACACTGCGTCAGTATTTTCGGACCCAAGCCAAGAGTTTAGGGTAGAGCTGTTAGATGAAAATATGAATGTTATTTCTGAAATTTTTTCAACAAATCCAGGAGACCCAAACATTCAAATTGGACCTAATCCTAGACAGTTTGAACTTACTGAGGTATTACAAGAATATGCAGGAAAACAAGTTTGTGTCAAATTTGTTGAGGAAGATAATTTGAATCATTTTAATGTTAACCTAGACGATATAAGTCTTAATATAACTGGTAATAATAGTGCGCAACCAGAGCATCAAATTACGCAAACAGCAGGTTTGTCAAGCGGTTCTTTGTTTCCTATAGGAACCACAACAAATACATTTGAAGTGCAAAATGCTCAAGGGGTTTCAACTTGCAGTTTTGATGTAGTAGTTAACTTTAATTTTGAGAATGCTTTTGTGACTACTTGGAAAACAGATAACCCAGGAGTTTCGGACGATAATCAAATTACGATTCCCACACATTCTGAAGAGACATATAATTTTTCCGTGAATTGGGGAGATGGTACATCAGATTCTGGAGTAACGGGAGATATTACTCACACTTATGCTGTTCCTGGTACTTATGAGGTAGCTATTATAGGTGAGTTCCCTAGAATTTCGTTTAACCCTTTTACCGTAGGAGATCAAACTAAAATTTTGCTGGTAAATCAATGGGGTAATGCTAGTTGGACTTCTTTTGACCTTGCATTTTATGGTTGCAGTAATTTGGATATTGTGGCAACAGACGTTCCTGATTTGTCCAGAGTTAACTCTTTAGCAGGAGCATTTTGGGATTGTAATTCGTTGAGGGGAAACAACTTTTTTAACGAGTGGGATATAAGTAATGTCACCGATTTAACCGCCATGTTTTTTTTAGCAAATTCTTTTAATCAACCTCTAGATAAATGGGATTTAAGAAATGTAACTCAAATGTCGAATATGTTTTTCCAGGCAACCCAATTTAACCAACCACTTGATAAATGGAATGTGGAAAATGTGGAAAATATGCATAGCATGTTTAAACTTGCCACATCGTTTAATCAAAATCTGGAAAAATGGAATATTGAAAAAGTATCTTCCATGATTGATTTTTTAGATAGCGTTACCCTTTCTGAGGAAAATTATGATGCTATTTTAAATAGTTGGAGTAATCAACAAATACAGAGTTCATTGGTTTTTGATGCAGGGAATAGTCAGTATTGCTCAGGCGAATCAGGAAGACAAAAACTTATAGATGATTTTGGTTGGACAATAACAGATGGAGGTAAAGCTTCGGATTGTGAAGAACCAAATGATTTTGCATTACGAATAAATGCAGGAGGTGTATCTACCACGTATAATGGAGAGACCTTTGTTGATGATATTTACTTCAATACAGGTAACACCTTAGATAGGCCTCAAACAGGATTACCTGAGCCCTATCGGAGCTTTAGGTTTAGTCGCTCACAACAGATGAGTTATAACATTCCAGTACCAGATGGGGAATATACTGTTAATTTATATTTTGCAGAATTATGGTTTGGAGCTACAGGTGGAGGTTCTGGCGGAGTAGGTAGTCGTGTTTTTGATGTAAATATTGAAAATATTTTAGCAGAAGATAATCTGGATGTTTTTGCCGAAGTGGGTGCTGACGCTATGCTTATGAAAGCGTATACAGTTACGGTAACGGACGGTATGTTGAATATTGATTTTGATTCTAGAGCTGAGGTAGGTGGTGAACGTCATCCTATTGTTAATGCTATTGAAATTTTAGGAAAGCAACAGGAACCGCAAAGACCATTTATAACCACTTGGAAAACGGATAACCCTGGGATTTCTAATGATAATCAAATTACAATTCCAACTTTCCCAGGAGAAACGTATAATTACACTGTAGACTGGGGTGATGGCACATCAGATTCTGGAGTAACAGGTGATATAGTGCATACTTATGCTACGGCAGGTACATATAAGGTTTCAATTTCAGGGGATTTTCCAAGAATTTATTTTAATAACCCTAGTGGTATTGATTCTTTTAGCGATGCTTCAAAATTAATGTTAGTTGAGCAATGGGGGGATTTGACATGGTCTACTATGAACTCGGCTTTTAATGGTTGTAAAAACTTAGATGTAAATGCGTTAGATAGCCCTAATTTGAAAGAAGTATCTGATTTAAGCTATATGTTTGGACGATGTGCTTCCCTAATTGGGAACTCTGCTTTTGGAGATTGGGATATTAGTGGAATAACCAATATGTCAAATTTGTTCGCAGGAGCGTCGTCCTTTAATAATGAAGGAGTAATAACTTGGAATACAAGTAATGTAACCAACATGTCCAATACATTTAATGGTAGTGGTGTTTTTAATCAAAACATTGGCTCTTGGGATACCTCAAAAGTTGAAAGAATGGAAGCTATGTTTTTAAATGCATCTTTATTTAATCAAGATATTGGAGGATGGGATGTATCTCAAGTAACAGATATGTATCTTATGTTTGAGGAAACTGCAAATTTTAATCAAGATATCAGCAATTGGGATGTTAGTAAAGTTAAAAATATGGGATATATGTTTCATAATTCCTCCCTCTCACAAGAAAATTATGATGCTTTGTTATTAGGTTGGAGTAGTTTACCTACGCTACAGAATGGGGTTATTTTTGACGCTAGTTCTAAATATTGCTCAGGCGAATCAGGAAGACAAAAACTTATAGATGATTTTGGTTGGACAATAACAGATGGAGGTAAAGCTTCGGATTGTGAAGAACCAAATGATTTTGCATTACGAATAAATGCAGGAGGTGTATCTACCACGTATAATGGAGAGACCTTTGTTGATGATATTTACTTCAATACAGGTAACACCTTAGATAGGCCTCAAACAGGATTACCTGAGCCCTATCAGAGCTTTAGGTTTAGTCGCTCACAACAGATGAGTTATAACATTCCAGTACCAGATGGGGAATATACTGTTAATTTATATTTTGCAGAACTATGGTTTGGAGCTACAGGTGGAGGTTCTGGCGGAGTAGGTAGTCGTGTTTTTGATGTAAATATTGAAAATATTTTAGCAGAAGACAATCTGGATGTTTTTGCGGAGGTAGGAGCGGATGCTATGTTAATGAAAGCGTATACAGTTACGGTAACGGACGGTATGTTGAATATTGATTTTGATTCTAGAGCTGAGGTAGGTGGTGAACGTCATCCTATTGTTAATGCTATTGAAATTTTAGGAAAGCAACAGGAACCGCAAAGACCATTTATAACCACTTGGAAAACGGATAACCCTGGGATTTCTAATGATAATCAAATTACAATTCCAACTTTCCCAGGAGAAACGTATAATTACACTGTAGACTGGGGAGATGGTACTTCAGATAATAATGTTACTGGAGATATTACTCATACTTATGTTAATCCGGGTGAATATCAAGTTTCGATTTCAGGAGATTTTCCTCGTTTGAAGCCAGGAGGTACATTTGGGGAAACAGATAAAGAAAAGTTAATATTTGTAAATCAATGGGGCGATATTGAATGGCAAACTTTTAATAGTCAGTTTGCTGGTTGTACAAATTTAGATGTTTTGGCTACAGACGTTCCAAATTTATCTAAGGTGATTAGTTTTTCCGCAGCATTTTCAAATTGCGCGAGCTTGGTGGGTAATGATTCTTTCAATGATTGGATTATGACTAATGCGCAAGATATTTCCTATATGTTTTTTAGAGCTAGTTCTTTTAATCAAAATATTGATGCTTGGGATTTGCAAAATGTAACTGAAATGAATGATATGTTTCATGGTGCAGAATCATTTAATAAAGATATTGGGTCATGGAAGTTTCCAAAAGTAACTAGTTTAAATAGCATGTTCGAATGGGCTACTAACTTTAATGGGGATATATCTGGTTGGGATGTTAGTGGAATTGTATATATGGGAGATTTATTTTATCATGCCTATGCTTTTAACCAAGATTTATCTAATTGGGATGTGGGGAATGTAGAGTCCATGGAGAATACTTTTTTTGAAACTAGATCATTTAATCAAAATATTAGCAATTGGAATGTAAGTTCAGTTTTAACGATGCGGAATTTATTTTTTAACTCAGGACTTTCTACGGAGAATTATGATAATATTTTAATTGGTTGGAGTACTCAACAACTACAAAATGGAGTTATTTTTGATGGTGGTGATAGTCAATATTGTCTTGCTGAAGAAGCCCGTCAAAAATTAATTGATGATTTTGGTTGGATTATTACGGATGGAGGTAAAGCGTCTGACTGTATTGATATAAACCCTTTTATAACAACTTGGAATACTGTTAATCCTGGAACCTCGGAGGACAATCAAATTACGATTCCTACTTTCCCAGGAGAAACGTATAATTATACTGTAGACTGGGGAGATGGTACTTCAGATAATAATGTTACTGGAGATATTACTCACACGTATCCTACTTCTGGAACATATGAAGTTTCTATTTCTGGAGATTTCCCGAGAATATACTTTTCATCCCGTATAGGCCAAAATATTAATGATTCTAGAAAAATAATTAACGTTAATCAGTGGGGAAGTCAGATTTGGACTTCAATGGAAAATGCATTTTCAGGATGTGATTTTATGGATGTAAAAGCAATTGATGTTCCTGACTTATCAGAGGTAAACAATATGTCAGGTATGTTTAATGGTTGTGAATCTCTAAAAGGAAACGAATTTTTTAATGATTGGAATCTTAGTAGTGTTACAAATATGGCTCAAATGTTTGCTGGATGTACAAGTTTTAATCAAGAAATTGGAGCTTGGAATGTTGCTAATGTAATAAACATGCATAACATGTTTGGAGCAGCAATTAGTTTTAATCAAAATATTGATAATTGGAATGTGGGTAATGTAGTGAATATGCAAGGGATGTTTATAGGAGCCGAGTCATTTAATCAAAATATAAACAGCTGGGATGTTAGTAGTGTAACTAATATGGATAGAATGTTTTTAAATGCTACAAATTTTAATGGAGATATAAGTGATTGGAATATTAGTAATGTAGCGGAGATAAGCTCTATGTTTAGAAATTGTGTGAATTTTAATCAAGATATTAGTAATTGGAATATCAGTGGTACTATTAATATATCAGGAATGTTTGATGGAGCATCATCTTTTAATCAGGATATAGGAAGCTGGGATGTTAGTCATGTAAATTTTATGATAGCTTTATTCAGAGGTTGTACAAATTTTGATCAAGATATAAGTGGCTGGGATGTTAGTAATGTTAAAAGTATGTTGGTAATGTTTTCTGGAGCAACATCCTTTAATCAAGATATAGGTAATTGGGATGTAGGTAATGTGATAGGTATGTTTGATATGTTTCTTGATGCGGGATTTTCACAAGACAACTATGATAAATTGTTAATGGGTTGGAGTAGCTTACCATCATTGCAAAATGATGTGCTTTTTAATGCAGGCAATAGCCAATACTGTGACGGAGAACAAGCTCGTCAAAAAATAATAAATGATTATGGTTGGATAATTACTGATGGAGGCAAAGCTGCGGATTGTGAGGAACCAAATGATTTTGCATTACGAATAAATACAGGAGGAGTGTCTGCAAGTTACAATGGAGAAGCCTTTGAGGCCGATACCTATTTCAATACCGGAAATACTTTAGATAGACCTCAAACTGGATTACCAGAACCTTATCAAAGTTTTAGATATAGTCCTTCTCAGCAAATGAGTTATAATATTCCAGTGCCAGACGGAGAATATACGGTTAATTTATACTTTGCAGAACTCTGGTTTGGAGCAACAGGTGGAGGCTCAGGAGGAGTTGGTAGTCGTGTTTTTGATGTAAATATCGAAGGTGTTCTGGCAGAAGATAATTTGGATATTTTTGCTGAGGTAGGAGCTGATGCCATGTTAATGAAAGCACATACGGTAACTGTAACTGGCGGTGTGTTAAATATTGATTTTGATTCAAGTAATGCTGTAGGTGGAGAACGTCATCCAGTAATTAACGCAATTGAAGTGTTGTCTATAAATAATCAAATCCACAACAATAAGTTTTTTGCAGCCAAAGGAGTAGGCGCAGATATTATAGGACTTAATAATGTTGAAATGCAGTTATTTCCAAATCCAGCTCAAGAGCATACCACGGTAAGTTTTAGTAGTGCAATAACTATTGATGCTATTACTATTTTTGATATTCATGGTAGATTGATACAAACGATTTCTGGAAATAATGTTTCCAAAACAAATGGTAATGTAGTAAATGTTGATACATTCTCACCAGGAATGTATATAATACGAGCAAAAGATACTGCAGGGAATACGTATCAAAAACAGCTTGTAGTTCGTTAAATAAGAATCTTTATGTTACATTAAAAGCGACCTGTTCAGGTCGCTTTTTTTTATCCAATTTGCATATATAGAATTTTTTCTTACATTTATATAGAAAAAAATCGAAATATATTAATCCCTTTTTTCATCTGCCTCCAATCTTTTTAAGTAAACTAATATTCATTTTCAGTAATTCCTACAAGGTTTTATTGGTTAAACACTAACATCAAATGAAAAAAATTATGTTACCTAAAAAGGTATTAACCTTTTTAATTATTACTTCGTTACTAAGTTTCTCGAAAAAACAAAGAACAGCAAACCTAGGAGCTTCGATATTGATTACGGAAATCATGTACAATCCTAATGATTCGGAGAGTAAATGGGAATGGATAGAAGTGTATAATAATACTTCTGAAGCAATAAACTTAAATGGTTATGTTATTGATGATAATAATTCATCCAAACATGCAGAGGCAAATATTACCGGCGGGTTTTTACTTCCCAAAACATCAGGAGTGCTATATAATGCTGATGCCACTGATATTAATTTTTTGGATGCATGGGGAGTTGTTAACTTAATTCCAGTTTCAGGCTGGAGTAAAATGACACTAAATAATGGTGGAGATACTATTGGTATTTGGGATAGTTTCTCTAACTATAATGGGGACCATCAAAATCAGTTGAATGTTATTGAACAAGTAACGTTTCAAAACAACAGAAATTCATGGCCTCAAACCGATAACCAAGGCTCCATATATTTGGTAGATATTAATGCTGATAATACAGTTGGAGAAAATTGGAGATTGAGTGTAGAAGGAGTTAGCACGCCGGTTAATATAACCTATAAGAGTTTTAATGAAGGAGGAAATTCAGGAGAGGATATTGGTTCTCCTGGAATAACGGGTATTGATGAGGAACCACCATTAGCAAAATGCAAGCCTTTTACATTGGTTTTGAGTGAAATGGGAGAAGCACAATTAACTCCATTTGATATTAATGATGGGTCTAAGGATAACGTAGAAATAGCATCAATGCAAATTTCTAGAGAGGTATTTTCTTGTGAGGATTTGGGAGAAAATACAATAGAACTAACGGTGGTTGATACTGCGAACAACAAAAGCATATGCAAAGCGTTAGTTACAGTTGTTGATGAAAGTCTTCCAGAAATTTTATGCCCGGAAAATGTAGAAATTACTTCGGAAAATAGCAATCCGCTAGTACTGAGTATTGTACAGCCAAGTGTTATCGATAACTGTAATATTGTGGAGATTTCTGAAGAACGAAGTGATGGTCTGGCAATTAATGACCCTTTTCCGCTTGGGGTAACAACCATATTATGGAAAGCAACCGATAGTTCTAGAAACTCCTCCACCTGTGCTCAGGAGGTTAATATTGTTTTTAATCCATCAACTGAAAAAGAGATTATTTCATTTTCTATACAAAACCAAATAGGAGAAACTATTATTGATAAGTCTAATTTTACTATTAAGCTTAGCATGCCTTTTGGTACCGATGTAACAAATTTATCACCAATTTTTGAAATTTCTAATGAGGCAGAAAGCTTACCTACATCTGGAGAGATAGTAGATTTTAGTGAATCCGCCGTTTTTCAGATAACCGCCGAAGATAAATCTATTCAGGAGTGGAAGGTGGTTATTGTTATTGAGAAAGATAGCACTATTCCAGAAGTTTTTTGTCCAGAAGATATTCGGGTAAATGCTGGAGAAAACTTATGTGGGGCGGTGGTGAATTATGAAGTAGTCAGCAATGATAATCAGTCAAACAAAACAATCAAACAAATAGAGGGTTTGGAAAGTGGAGCCGTATTTCCCATTGGTGAGACCGACAACGTTTTTGAGGTTACAGATACTTCTGGAAATGTAGTAACCTGTAGTTTCATTGTAACCGTTGTTGATACTACTAAACCAAGTTTAATATGTAAAAATTATGAAGTAAGTCTAGATAGTAATGGAAATGCAATATTGTCTACTGAAAATCTTATAGAAAGCTATTCAGATAATTGTGAAGTAAAAACGATATCAGCAAGCAAGACACTTTTTACAACAGACGATTTGGGGGAGAATACGGTAGTTGTAAAAGTTGCAGATGCATCTGGTAACGAAACTAGTTGCGAAGCAATTGTGAAGGTAAATCGTTATACTAATTATAGTAACGAAATTTGGCTTGAGGCAGAATGCGCAGAAGTTGGTCGGAATTGGAAACAAAGGAGCAATTCTGAAGCTTCAGGATTTACGTATCTACAATCTCCTTTGGGCAATAAATATACTGAAGCACCAACAAATCCAGAAGATATTGTATCGTTCAAGTTTTCTGCAAATAAAGGATTGTATAGGTTATATGCTTTAGTTAATACACCTTCGGTTGAAGATGATAGTTTTTGGATTAGGGTTAATAATGGAGAATGGTTAAAATGGAATAACATTCCAGGGAATGGTTCTTTTGCATGGCATCAAGTTCATGAAAAAGAAAATGTTGATACTAACATAGTATTTAAACTAATTGATGGAGAAAATTCTATTGAAATAGGGCACCGTGAAGATGGAGCTAGTTTAGATAAAATTTTAATAAAAGCAGCTTACGAACCCGATGATAGTTTAAGTCAACCCGTTTCATGTGGAGTAACATCTACAATTCATGACATTATTATTGAAGCAGAATGTGCAGATATTGGAGGCCATTGGGCAATGGTAAACGAAGAAGAAACGGAAATCAGTTATTTAAGAGCTCCTTCAGGAAATAATTTTACACCATCAACAGATAAAAATGATATTATAAAATTCAATTTTACTGCTGCTGAGGGAGTTTATAAAATTTATGGACTTATTAAAGCACCAACGGGAGAAGATGATAGTTTTTGGATTCGAGTAAACAATGAAAAATGGTTACGGTGGAATAATATTCCAAAAGATCTAGGTTTTAAATGGAATCAAGTGCATGACCGTGAATTGCAGAAAAAGTCACTTTTTTTTAATTTAATTGCAGGAGAAAATACTATCGAAATAGGTCATCGTGAAGATGGAATAAGTATAGATAAAATATATATACAAGCGCAAAACATAGTCCTTGAAGGTTTAGGAGGGGAAGATAAAAACTGTATATCCCCTAAAGAACCACCTAACTTTCCAGAAAATGTTTGGTTGGAAGCCGAATGTGCTATTATTGGTTCAAATTGGATGATTGAAAGCAGTGTAAACGCTTCAAATTCGCAATACGTTTTACCACCGTTGGGCTTTAGTTCACAAATACCAAGCACTGAAGAAAACGTTGTTAAGTTTAATTTTGAAGTAGCAGAGGGTACATATAAAGTTTATGCAAGAACCCTTGCTCCAACCCTGTCTGATGATAGTTTTTATGTTCGTATAAATAACGGTAACTGGTTAAGATGGAACAATATATCAAAAGGAGAAACTTTTACGTGGAATCAAGTACATGACAGAGAATTGGTTTCTGTTCCGTTAGAGTTTGATTTACAGCAAGGTCTAAATACAATTGAAATTGGAAATCGAGAAGATGGAGTTGGTTTAGATAAATTATTTATTACAAAAAAAGAAGAGATTCCAAATAACTTTGGAGAAATCGATTTTAGTTGCGAATCCAATCAAAACATTTTTTTAGCGAAGCGTTTGGAGACTGATATTCTAGACGATATAGATTTAAAATTAGTGCCAAACCCAGCGAGTGAAATGGTTACGTTAAGTTTTAATAAGCCAGTTAAGTTTTCATCAGGAGCAATTTTTGATATTCATGGTAGATTAGTTCAAGTAATTTCAACAATCAATAATCCATCAAACCCAATGGTTTATTCTATTAATATAAATACACTTCAACCGGGTTTGTATTATGTTAATATAATAGATGTTTACGGTACTTCATATGAAGAGCGGCTATTAGTTAAGTAGTATTTTTATGATATATTTAAATGCGGTTTTATTTTAGGTGGGTTGTTTGTAAGTTGCTTATATGTATATTGTTATCGATGAATTGCACTTGGTGTGATAATGTTTAAAAGTGTATTTCGTCGAGTATTTTCGTAGTTTAACCAGATATAACATTGAGTAAATACGTACAATATTTTGTTTTTATATTTTCACGAGGTATAAAGTATTTAACCAGTATTTTTAAGTATAAACCATAACCAAAAATGAAAAAAAACTACTTCACTTTATTTATAATCTTATTTATCGTAGGATTTTATCAAATATCCGCTCAAAATGAAGGCCCTTTTGCCTTGCAAATTAATGCGGGAGGTTCAGAAACCACTTATAACGGAGAAACGTTTATTACCGATGCCTATTTTAGTTCAGGTAGTACTCTAGATCGTCCTCAAACGGGTCTTGAAGAACCTTATCAGAGTTTTAGATTTAGCCGCTCACAACAGATGAGTTACGATATTCCAGTCCCAGATGGAGAATATATCGTTAACTTATACTTTGCAGAACTCTGGTTTGGTGCAACTGCTGGTGGCTCTGGTGGAGTTGGTAGTCGTGTTTTTGATGTAAATATAGAAGGCCAATTGATGGAAGATAACCTAGATGTATTTGCTGAGGTTGGTGCTGATGCAATGCTAATGAAAACATATACAGTAACCGTAACGGGTGGAGTGTTAAATATTGGTTTTGATTCTAGAGATGAAGTAGGAGGGGAACGTCACCCAATAATTAATGGAATTGAGGTTTTAGAAGAAAAGAAATCAGACAATTTAACTATCGAAAGTTTTTCTCAAGTTAGGGCTCCTTATGGAGGAGATTCGGGAGTAGGTGAATTTAGTTTGAATGATGGAGATCAAATTACTTTTAGAACTGAATTTGGAGTTTTTCGTGGTATAGTAGCTAATCCAAACGAAAATGTTGAAAGTGTTTTCTATGAATATGTAAATGAGGAAGGTATTCCAGAAACTAAGGTGGTTAATGCGCCATTTTATTTTGAAGACTGGACTAAAACTAGTACAGAAGTTGGAGTGTACTCTATAACTGCAACACCATATTCAGAACCTGACAAGGGTGGTGAGGTAGGTACACCAGTAACTATTTCTTATGAGATTATTGAGGATCTTGTTATAAGCGAATTGTATGCGGTAAGATCTTCTAATGGGGCTTCAACCATTTTTGAAGAAATTACATACTTGCCTAATGGTGATTATAAAGATGGGGAAGATTATTCTAAGACGGTAGACGAACAGGTTTTTAGTGGTATTGCGCCAATTATTTCAAGTAATATTAAGAGTTTGCGATTTGGGATTCATGGACCCGATGGTAATGTAGAAGTGAAGACGCTACATGGAGAATTTCCTGTTTTAAATATAGATAAAATAGGACGTTATGATATATATATTACCCCATTTTCGGAAGAAAATTTAGGAGGAATAGCAGGTTTTACATATTATTATCGCTTTAATATAGTTGATCAATGTGAAGGCTCTGGTTGTGAAGATCCCAATAATTTCGCTCTAAGAATTAATTCAGGAGGTTCAGAAACTTCTTATAACGGAGAAACTTTTATTACAGATGCCTATTTCAATACCGGAAATACCTTAGATAGGCCTCAAACGGGTCTTGAAGAACCTCATCAGAGTTTTAGATTTAGCCGCTCACAACAGATGAGTTACGATATTCCAGTCCCAGATGGAGAATATATCGTTAACTTATACTTTGCAGAACTCTGGTTTGGAGCAAAAGGTGGAGGCTCAGGAGGAGTTGGTAGTCGTGTTTTTGACGTAAATATTGAAGGGGTTTTAGCTGAAGATAATTTAGATGTCTTTGCTGAGGTTGGAGCTGATGCAATGCTGATGAAAACATATGGCGTAACCGTAACAGGTGGAATATTAAATATTGATTTTGATTCCAGAGATGAAGTAGGAGGGGAACGCCACCCTATTGTTAATGCTATTGAAATATTGGGTGAAGTAGCTGAACCAGAGCAACGCCCTTTTATATTTTCAATTACCCAAGCAGCTGGTTATAATATGTTAACATTTACAATTCCTATTGACCAGCAATACCAATACAATTATAGTGTGGATTGGGGGGATGGAAATAGTAATGAAAATGTAACAGAAGTTGTAAGTCATACCTATTCTTCAGAAGGAACATATGTGGTGAAAATATCTGGAGATTTTCCAAGACCCATGTTTAATGAAAGTTCTAATTTTATTGCTAACAATATTTATGAGATTCTTCAATGGGGAGATCAAAAATGGAAAAACCTGGAAGGAGCTTTTCAAAATACTCATTTGTTACGTTTGGAGGCAAACGATATACCCGATTTAAGTGAATGTTCTAGCATTCGAAATTTATTCAGAAATTCCGGAATGTCTGGCAGTGGTATGGCTTTGATTCCGCAATGGGATATTAGTCAATTTACGGATTTGTCAGGTCTTTTTCACGGAACTAATTTTAATGAAGATATTTCTCATTGGGATGTTTCTCATGTTACAGATATGTCTTATATGTTTTCTTCAGGTACTTTGGGTAATGGTGATAGTCCTGGCCCAATGGGAGGAGCATTTAATCAAGACATATCCTCCTGGGATGTGTCCAATGTAACTAATATGGAGGGTATGTTTAATGGGTCATCATTCAACCAAGATATCTCTGTATGGAACATAAGTGGAGTTACTAATATGAGCGGATTGTTCGCTGATTCAAAGTTTAATAAAGATATTTCAAATTGGGATGTTTCTCACGTTACCGATATGTCTTACATGTTTTCAGGTATGAATCTTGGTGAAATTGATCGTTTTCCTCGGGGACCAGATTTTAATCATCCGTTAAATGACTGGAATGTTTCCAATGTTACAGATATGAGTGGTATGTTCAGTGGTGCAAATAACTTTAATCAAGATATCGGCGATTGGAATGTTTCCAATGTTATCGATATGAAATTTATGTTCTATGCGGCTCGTAACTTTAATCAAGATATTGGTGATTGGAATGTTTCCAGTGTGACTAATATGCGAGCAATGTTTTCGAATGGGTTTATTTATGAAAACTCTGATCAGTATATATTTAATCAGGACATAACTGGTTGGGATGTATCTAATGTGACAAATATGTCAGGGATGTTTAATGAGACAGAGGCTTTTAACCAAAATATTGGGGTATGGGATGTATCTAATGTGATAAATATGTCAGAGATGTTTAATAGGGCAGAGGTCTTTAACCAAGATATTGGGGTATGGGATGTTGGAAATGTAGTTAATATGAGTTCCATGTTTAAGAAAACTAAAAACTTTAATCAGGATATAGGAGATTGGAATGTTTCAAATGTCACAAACATGTATAGTATGTTTACTGAGGCAGAGTCTTTTAACCACAGTCTTGGGGATTGGGATATTTCTAATCTAAAGGGTAGTAAATATTCGTGGTCTTTCGATAGTATGAAAAATATGTTTACTAATTCGGGTTTATCTAATGAAAACTACGATGATACCCTAACTGGCTGGAGTCAACTACCCTCGTTGCAAAACGGGGTAACTTTAGATTCATCTAGTAAATATTGTAAATCAGAAGTGGCTAGACAGTATATTATAGATACTTATGGTTGGACAATTAATGATGATGGTAAGACAGAGAGTTGCGATAATGTTACTGATTTTGCATTACGTATAAACACAGGTAGCTCAGAAATCACTTATAACGGAGAAACGTTTATTACAGATACCTATTTCAATACAGGAAATACTTTAGATAGACCTCAAACTGGATTACCGGAACCTTATCAAAGTTTTAGATATAGTCCTTCTCAGCAAATGAGTTATGATATTCCGGTACCGGATGGAGAGTATACTGTTAATTTATACTTTGCTGAACTGTGGTTTGGAGCAACAGGTGGAGGCTCAGGAGGAGTCGGCAGCCGTGTATTCGATGTAAATATAGAAGGTGCTTTAGCAGAAGATAATCTGGATGTTTTTGCTGAGGTTGGTGCAGATGCAATGTTAATGAAGAACCATGTGGTGACGGTAACGGATGGAATATTAAATATAGCTTTTGATTCAAGAGATGAAGTGGGAGGGAAACGTCACCCGATAATAAATGCTATTGAAGTTATAAGTAGTTCAAATGGTGATAGTATACCGCCAATGGTAACTAGTATTGCCACAGAGGATATTACTGAAAATTCATTTAAAGTAGATTGGATGCTTAATGAAGCAAGTACGGGAAAAGTACTCTGGGGAACATCCGATGCTGCCCTAGATAATGCTACCACGTTTGAGCCTAATTTTTTAACGCACCATATTCAAACTGTAAGCGGATTAAATGCAAATACTACTTATTATTATAGCGTAGTTGGTGAAGATGAAGCAGGTAATAGTTTTGTTGGAGAAATTCAAACTGTAAAAACTTTAGAAGATATAACTGCACAGCGTCCTTTTATATTTTCGGTCAAAAGAAACGAAGGAGTAGGTTTAGAACCAATTAGCTCTGTAAGAATACCAATAGACCCCAACCTCACTTATAATTATACTGTTGATTGGGGAGATGGTTATATGGATGAAAATGTAACCACCGAAATTACGCATGATTATGGCGAGTCGGTTACTCAAACGTATAAAATAAAAATAACTGGTATTTTTCCAAGACCGTATTTTGGAGTTGATAGAGAATATAGACATTATAGATTTATAGAACTTTATCAATGGGGAGATATAGAGTGGATTTCTTTGGAACAGGCTTTTGAGATTACCCACTTAGAGTATTCTGCTTTAGATGTTCCAGACCTTAGTGAATGTTCCAGTTTAAAAAATATGTTTAAGAATTCTTTAATGACAGGAGAAGAAAGTCATTCACTTTCTAATTGGGAAGTAGGCGCAATTACTGACATGTCTGGAATGTTTGAAGGAACAATTTTTAATCAAGATATTTCCTCTTGGGATGTAGGTAACGTTACAAATATGTCTAATATGTTTGCTGGATCAGTTAAATTTCATGACAATAATTCACAATTTATAGCCTCTCATTTCAATAAAGACATTTCGAATTGGGACGTTAGCAATGTAACTAATATGAGCGGAATGTTTAGTTTCGATGGTGCTTTTTCTAATGAAAATTATGATAAAATGCTAATTGGTTGGAGTCAACTACCCTCATTGCAAAATGGAATACGTTTAGATACACCTCGAAATCAATATTGTAAATCAAAAGTGGCTAGACAGTATATTATTGATACTTACGGCTGGACTATTAATGATGCTGGTAAGACAGAGAGTTGCGATAATGTTACTGATTTTGCATTACGTATAAACACAGGTAGCTCAGAAACCAATTATAACGGAGAAACGTTTATTACAGATACCTATTTCAATACAGGAAATACCTTAGATAGGCCTCAAACTGGATTACCAGAACCTTATCAAAGTTTTAGATATAGTCCTTCTCAGCAAATGAGTTATGATATTCCGGTGCCAGACGGAGAATATACGGTTAATTTATACTTTGCAGAACTGTGGTTTGGAGCAACAGGTGGAGGTGCTGGCGGAGTCGGCAGCCGCGTATTCGATGTCAACATCGAAGGCCAACTGGCCGAGGATAATCTCGATGTTTTTGCACAAGTAGGTGCCGATGCGATGCTGGTCAAGACCCATACCGTCATTGTTACCGGAGGCGTATTGAACATCGAATTTGATTCTAGAGATATAGTAGGAGGCGAACGTCATCCAGTAATTAACGCAATTGAAGTATTATCTATAAATAATCAAACCAGCAACAATCAGTTTTTTGCAGCCAAAGGAGTAGGCGCAGATATTATAGGACTTAATAATGTTGAAATGCAGTTATTTCCAAATCCAGCTCAAGAGCATACCACGGTAAGTTTTAGTAGTGCAATAACTATTGACGTTATTACTGTTTTTGATATTCATGGTAGGTTAATACAAACGATTTCTGGAAACCATGCTCTTCAAGGAAATAGTTATGATGTAAACGTGAGTACTTTACAGCCAGGTTTATACATTATAAAAGTATTGGATGTTGAAGGTGTTTCTTATGAAAAACAGTTGATTGTAAAGTAACACAAAAAAGTAAAGTTTATTAAAAGCCCCTATTTGGGGCTTTTATTGATTTATAATTTTTGTTTTTCTTCCGATTCCTCTTTCTTTTTAGTGTTTCCAGGAAAAGTGAGGTTTGTACTGGAGTACGTGCTGCCAAAAGTAACATTTGCAGCGTAAACTTGTTTTATAGCATCTTCCACTTGATGCTCCGAAAGCTCCTTTAGTGGATGAATAAAAACGGACCATATAATTTCATCACTTAAAGCATATTTTACATCTAAAGCGGTGTGAAAGTTCGCTACCAATGCATTTAAAATATCATCTTCTTTAATATCTTCCCTTTTAATAATTGGAGATATTATGCGCATTCGATTTGCATTGGTATCATACACACACATTAAAGGTCGTTCTTTGTATATAAATTGATGGGAATTTCCTGTGGAAACTAATGTGTCTGATACTTTAGAAATGATACTTTCCAATTTTTCTGGAGTCATTTCTTGAGCGTTAACAGCATTGCTAAATATCAAGAAAAAAAGAGCTAGAAAAAATAACGACCGATTCATAAACTTAATTTATTAATCAGTCGTTTCAATATGTTTTTATTTACAATAAGTATGAAAAACCTTTCAAAAATTATTCTTTCATAGTGTGATAAACGTTTTGTACACCTTGATATTGTACTTAAATAATTGATATACAATAAATTAATAAGGTGTGAAATAGTATTTGTTCGGTATTTGTTCGAAACTAGGATGTAAATCCTTTTAAAAAATTGAATTGTTTTAGTAAAAACGGACAGAGTTTAATTTACACAACCCTAAAGTATGAAACAACTATGAATTTTAGGCTTCGCTAGGGTTATTTTTTATTTATTCAGGTTTACAATGCTGTAATCCCCATATTTTCCAGAGCATTCCAAAACCACAAAACTCTAGGTCGAATGACCTCTCCCAAGGTTCGCGAACACATCTGTTATCAGTTATATTTCCTTTTACAGAATTTTACAATAGTTAATTAAGCCACACCTACCTTTCCCCGTATCAAAAACCTTGAAAATTTCGTTGATTGCTGAAAACACATCAATGCGAAGTGGAATATTTTCAAGTCCTCTAGGGATAAACATATGTGATTCATTATCCATATTTTGAATTAATGGCTATCCCAGTTCCATAATGATGTTTCGCAGGTATGTGGAGTTTGCCTTTTCTTGCCTTGGGAGGTCAAGTAAAAAAGCAGGGTGATTTAGTCGGAATTCCTTTGCTCGTTCTAATACTGTAATAATCCACTCCTTTTCATTATCGTAGAAATTTGTTGTAAAGGAATGAGTAAATCCCTCTCGTGCTTCATTATTCAATTCCCTGAAATTTTCTAAAATGCTTTTGCCGTTGCCAGTTATTGTGTAATAAACAAGTTCGTATACCTCTTCTTCATTCAAAAGTAAAATACCTTCATTTTTAACTCCATTTAAAAATTCAAAAAAAGGTTAACACTGGGTGACAAGTCATTAAACAGGCATCGCAGAGAGCAAATACATATAGTGGATTTTTAGCAAATTCAGGATATTTGTGATTGACAACTAATTGGGCTAACTTATAAGGAATTGCATTGTGAATCACTTCTGGATAGTAATGCGTTTGCGCAATATAAGACATGCCTTCAATCAATGCTAAGCCTCCGAAATAGATTTCTTTAATGGAAGCCGCACTTTTATGATGAAAATATTTGAACAAAACCCTTATTTTTTTCATGACCATTAATCTTCAACATGATCTTTCTAGTTGTATTTTGGTCAAAACCGTAGTCGAATGAGCCAAATAGAAATTAGATATCTAAGACTGATAGATACAATCGGAGAGGTTGGCACTATGCAAGAAGCAACCAAAAAGATTTTCCTTAAGCCATCTGCCCAGAGCCATCAGCTGAAAGAGTTGGAATCAAGACTTGATACAAAGGTATTCTATCGTGTCAAGAATTCCCTATATGTGGGTAGTAGGAATGTATCAACCCTTTTTTGAATTTTCTGTTTTTACAATTTTTATGAATTTATAGTAAGAACAGATTCGTCAATCGACCACAGATACTTCATCGGATGATATGTTCAAAAATTGATAGTTTACATTCCTAGCGCGCAGTTTGAGAATCTTTACGGCCTCCACCCCTTTCTTATTGTCCCTTACTGTGAATTTCAAATAGGTAGGAGTATTTTCTTGATTACCGATATAATTTACATTAATCATCCACGGACCTCCGCCAATATCTTGAATATCAAAGCTATTGCAAAAATATCCTTGTCGTAATTCCTCAAGGAAGAGTGAACTATTGTCCGCCCGTGTATGTTTCCAGGTATAATAATGTTTCTCGGGCCCTACAAATTGAAGTTCAAATTCGGCATTTGGATTGTTCCATTCTACGATAATCGAGATATCCTGTTGTTCCTCGCCCAATGAAAAGGCATGGGTATCCAATTCTATTTCTTTATTATGCTCTTTCAAAAGTCGTCGCATTTCACTTCTTACAATTTTATTCATTACGCTGTTATCTGAATCATCTTTTCGCGCTCTAAGATATTCAGTGTAAACGCTCCAGGCTTTGGTATATTTGCCCGATTTAACATACGCATTTGCCAGGTCCCTATTGCTCTGTAACTGGGAAGGTTTTAACTCATGGATATTTTCATAAACGGAGCACGCTTTTTCAAAGTAGCCTTTTCGATCATAGGTATAGGCCAGAAGCCTTAAAGCACTAGCGTCCCTAGGAAATTTCTCCCCTATGTTGGACAGGATTTGTGCTGCTTTGTTCTCGGCATTCCATTTTTGGAGAAGATAATCGTGAACATCAACAAAAAAATGCGATTGCCCACCATACAGGGGCCGGAACCCAAGATACCGTTGATAGGCCTCTTCAAGAGTTTCTGCTTTATCGATTTCCATTAGGTATTTCGGTTGGCTTGAAATAGTGCTTTCGGGCAGTACCGCTTCTCCGTTATAATAATTATTCCGAAGCCTTGCCTGGTCATATACAGGGTCAGCGCTGGCTCCCAGTCTATTAATAAATTGTTTAGTGCTCACAATAATAATTCCACCCTCGCCAACGGGACCGTATCTGGTACCTGCCCAACTACCATTCATTATAGTAATTCTGGCCACATCCTGTGCATTGATAAGCAGTGGAGGTTCACTCGAAGGGTAAACCACCCCGTCAACATCCCAACCCGCTGCTGGGGCCAAGGGCTTAATTCTACCAATTCTTAAGAATACGCGACTACCGATGATTTTCATACCTGCAAATGTTCCTCTTAATGCGTCCAATAATGTACCGGTCAGATTCAATTTATCTCCCTCAATCTGCCTTAAGGCAAGTCCGGTCTTTTTAGGATCCAAAACCCCTGTTGAGGTAACTACCTTTTTTTTGCCTATAGCGTCTGTTTTCAACTTTTCCAATCGCTTTCTTTTGTCTTCAGATACCACAACCTCGTCCAAAACGTTTACCTGCAAAGGCATAGTAATAGTGAGCATTGAGGTCCCTTGATTTGCCACGGCTTCCACGGTATTTCTACCAGGGTAAGAAAAGACGAGTATTTCCCCTGATTCTGCCTGGATGGTAAAGTTGCCCTTAGTATCGGTTCGGGTTTTCCTATTGGTATTTTTTACTTGAACAAGCACATGCTCAATTGGGTCATTAAAATCTGAGACATGACCCCGAACTGTTATTAATTGTGAGATGGACGGGTTTTCGTATATATTTTGAAAAGTGTAATTTCCTTGCATTCTGGCGTAATCGGCAACCTTGTTCATATCGTGTACGTATGCAAGATTGATATAATTACCTCCCGATTCTTCCGCAATTTTAGTTAAAAGATTATGATTTGCTTGAGTCTTGCTGTTGATCGGGTAAAGCTTTCCATACCAATTTTTGCCGATTTCTTGGTTAAAGCCTAGTCCGTCTGTGAAGAGTAATGTGAAATCATTGGTTTGTATTTTTTCAAGGACTTCAGAATTGGTCGCACCATCATTTATTAACTTCTGAATTCGCAACTTTAGTGAATCCCAATCACCATCTTTAATTTCAAATTCTTGTTCTTGGCCCAATTCATAGCCAAACGGTTGAAAAATAACTTGAACATCTCCGAGTTTCTTAAAAAACTGATTTAGATAAAGTAATTCTTTATCCAAATTCCTGTTATTCGAGGATAGCGAGTTATCCCACAAGATCTTTACATCCCGTGGCTTTTTATTCTTCTTTTTAGATTTGAAGGAGACAACAGTATTGCTTTTCGCAAGAGGTGTTTTATGATATAGGTAATCTATGGGGAGCATGTCGCCAATCCTCAACTCGGCCATATAGCCGCCAAGGGCTAAATTTTCATATGGTCTATAACTTCCATATTTATCAATAGAGAAAGTATCGGTTTTCTTTATTTGAACAGTAGACTGATAATAAGGTTTCTTATGATAATTAATGGTAATGGAATCCTTTTTGAATCGGATAATTCTAAAATCTCCGACCCCACTCTCGATATTCTCTATTAATTGATCGGACGAGACCGTATTTGAACCTTGTTTAAAGGTAAAATTTTGGTCCTTCCAATCGCTGTTCCAGCAGCTGCGCATAAAATGCATAGATGACCCGAGATAGGCTTTTTCCCTTCTTTTGATTATTTTAGGGTCGTCATTCGCTATATCTGAAAACTGAGTGAAACCGGAATATAAAGTGTACTTGACATTGTCGAACTGGTTAAGACTTTTTTTCTTAAAATAGATTTTGAATTCATTTAAATCGAACTTGATTCGGTATCCTAGATATTCATTTTGTATGACTATAGGTCCATTGGCAAGGGCCGTGAGTGTGTTGTCGTAGGTATTAAAGAATAGCTCAATGGAATCTTCATTGAGAATCTTGCAAAGTTTAGCTGCTTTGGTATCACCAAGAAATTCTATCCTAAAAGCTTTTAATTTTTGTTTGCGCGAAAAAGGGTCGGATGTTACTACAACTTCAGATAATTTTTGCACATCTTCTACAAGAGTTATTTCAAGCTTTTCATTCTTTGATGGATTATCGATTTTCTTTGTAATATATCCCATATGACTTATAACTAGGGTGGCATGGGTATTAATCGCTTGGTGAATTCTAAATTGCCCGTCTAGATCTGTTGTGGTTCCAATTGGACTCCCATCAAGATAAACCGATGTTCCAGGTAGGGGTTCCCTGGTTTTTGAGTCAATGACATAACCAGAGATATCTTGACCAAGAGCTAGACCATGACCGAAAAGAAACATGGTAAACACTAAAAATCTAATCATAATTTTTGGGTTTATGGCATTATAATTTTAAGCTGACCTATTTTCAGGTAAGGCTACAAAGTTACGGTTTATAAACTAAAATATGTCAAATGAAAAATGTTCATACATTCCACTCAAAATGAGGAATGGGAGGCATAAATCCAAAATTGGGATAAGTATCTGATTACTCAAATTGACATATCCAAGCCTTTATCTTTATCCCTATTTTTTTCTTCCTTAGAATCCATATCCCGGTCGGCAAGTTCATTATCTAAATCAAGATCTTTGCGCTGTTCTTGTTTTAGTTCGGTGCTACATTCGACCATACCCGCCTGCATAGCATTCGAACGGATATTCTCCGAATTTATATCTTTTAACATCGGAGATTTTAAGCTCAATTCCTTTGCCAGTTCATAGCCAAGGTTAAATGCTTCTTTAAAGTCAATACTAACTTTGGTACCCATATCCAAAATTTAAAAAGTTTCTCTTACATGTTCTTCAATATAATCACCTATGGAAAGCCGGTCATAAGGAATGATTTTCTTTTGAAGCTTCGAAAATCTTATTTTCTCCTAAACCCTTAATTTTCGCAAGATGGTCGTGGACTTTATCTTAAGCAGGAACATTGCCTCATCACCATTTACCATTTGGCAGGTTTATCTTTTCTTTTAGCCTCTATATGTTCGACCACCTTATCAAATAAAGCGTAGAAAGCTTCTTCTTGTAAGCAAACGGCTTTCATAAATTATAGTTTGATAAATATCGGGCAAAATTAGGAGTATCTTGGAATAAATAAAGCACGCCACCAAACAAAAAAGTAGGTACATTTTTATGTGACTGCTTGATTTTAAAGCTTCCTCTCTTGGACTCGAACCAATAACCCTCTGATTATTAGATATTTACTAACTAACTGAGCTAAGGAGGAATTTAGTAAAATGGACGTTTAAATTAGGATATCGGCATAAAAAAGCCGACAATAAATATCAGCTTCACTAGCTAACTAAAACTAAGAACGTATGCCGTACAGAGGTGGCAATTGAAACATTTTAAGCGCTTTGACATATGAAATACTTGATGTACTTTACACATCATCTGATTCTATAATATTCATTTGATTATCAGTTGGTTAGTAAGTTTTTGTGTTGAATGTGCTATGCGCAATTTTATTTGTTCGAAATTAGTGCGATTCTTGGTGTATTTTATGCTGAATAAATTACCTTTTAGTTAGTTAACTTTGAATAGCTGTGAACTTTGGGCTATTAGTTTTACTTGCTTCTTCATGTAAATTAAGTCATTGATTTAAAGATGGTTATGTGATTCCGTCAAGCTTTAGGCAACACCATAAAATATGAAGTGCATGATGTGCAGAACAAGTTTTCAGATGCATCCATAAATACCTGAAAACCAATAATATAATTAAAGTTCTATATTGTGGAACACGTTCTGGACGTCATCATCTTCTTCAATTTTTTCAAGAAGTTTTTCAACATCTGCTACTTGTTCTTCAGTAAGTTCTTTGGTGACCTGAGGAATCCGTTCAAAACCAGAAGATAAAATTTCAATCTCCCTATTTTCAAGCTCTTTTTGTATGGAACCAAAGCTTTCAAAAGGCGCATATATTAAAATTCCGTCATCATCAACAAAAACCTCTTCAGCTCCAAAGTCAATTAGTTCAAGCTCAAGCTCTTCAGGGTCTAAACCTTCACCATTAATTCTAAAGTTGCATGTGTGGTCAAACATAAATTCAACCGAACCAGAAGTGCCTAAACTACCATTGCATTTATTGAAGTAACTACGTACATTGGCGACGGTTCTAGTGTTATTGTCAGTAGCAGTTTCTACTAAAATTGCAATACCATGCGGTGCGTATCCTTCAAACAACACAATTTTGAAATCACCTAGACTTTTATCACTGGCTCTTTTAATAGCGCGTTCAACATTATCTTTAGGCATGTTTACAGACTTAGCATTCTGTATCACCGCTCTAAGTTTAGCATTTGAGTCTGGGTCAGGGCCACCTTCTTTAACAGCCATAACAATATCTTTACCAATACGTGTAAAGGCCTTAGACATTGCTGACCATCTTTTCATTTTACGCGCTTTTCTAAACTCAAAAGCTCTTCCCATAATATTCTAAGTTTTTTAAATGAGTAATGGCAAATTTAATAAATTTTGTGTCCTTGTCAAGGGGAATGTTTTTAGCGTTTATTCACTTAGAATAATATCTTCTATGGTTTTCGCTAAAGTAATATCTTTTAGTGTTACACCATTAGCATCATGAGTATTTAAACGTATGCTTAAAGTGTTGTATACATTGCTCCAGTCTGGGTGATGATTTTGGATTTCACATTCAAAGGCAATGCGTGTCATCACCGAAAAGGTATCTTTAAAATTTTTAAACTCAAAAGTGGTTTCTAATGCACCATTGTTATATTCCCATCCGTCCAAATCCTTTAGATGTTGTTCTATTTCTAAAGCAGTAAGTTTTTTCATAATTACTTTTTTATAAAGTTAGATAATTAAATGATGGTCTATAATGTCTTGATAACCAAATTGTAGGTTTTTAGGGAGTTTATTGGTTTTAGGAAGAACTGCTAAATAACGTTCGTTATTAGTGGTGTAGTTTCTTTTATAGATAGGATTAAAAGTGCCAATACGGTCTATAATTTCTTTTATAAAGTCTTCGTGATGTACTAAATCTGTACTACCCAAATGAAAAATTCCACTTTTATTTCTGTTTATTAAATAATGAATTTGTTGAGTAAGCTTGTCATCATTAGTAACATTCATTACTAGGTTTGGAAAAACATCAATAGGCTCGTCAGCAAAAATGCTATTTTTAATATCTTTTACTCTAACTGAGGTATTCCCAAAAACCATAGGTACTCTTAAAATTGCGGTTTTTTCTTTAGGTAACCTCAGTAACATGTTTTCTATGCGGATTTTTAATCTACCGTAAATACTTTCTGATAGTGTTTTATCGTTTTCATAGGATGGATATTTACTATATGCGTCAAAAACATTAGCCGAAGAAAGAAAAAGAAGCTTGCATTTATGATTTAATAAATATTCTGCAATATGCTGATGCGCTTGTATTTGGGAGGCAAAATTTCCTCGTAATGCCGATATTATAATTTGGGGTTGTATATCTTCGAGAATGCTATAAACGTCATCCTCTTCCATATTGTATTTTAAAAATTGTTTATTGTCTTCAAAAGACCTTCTGGCGGAATTGTAGCTTGCATAAGTATTAAAATAGGGGCAGAGTTCTTTATAAAGCGCGTTACCCAAAAAACCACTACCTCCTAATATTAATATCTTTTTTTTATCCAAATTTTTAAAAGATTGATTGTTGAGTTTGGGTTGTTAATTGTTCCAAAGCAAGCATTCCTAGTTTTGAATTTCCCTTTTCGTTTAAACCTGGTGCCCAGGTAACAACAGTATATTTATTAGGTAGCACTGCTGCTATACCTCCGCCAACTCCACTTTTTCCGGGTAGACCAACTTCAAAAGCAAATTCCCCAGCTTCATCATAAAAACCGCAGGTAAGCATAAGCGCATTTATTCGTTTTATCTGATTAATGTTTAGATAGGTTTCTCCTTGCAAACATTTTCCGTGATTCATGAAAATGAAAAAGGCTTTTGCAAGTTGCTCACAGTTCATTTCTATGGCGCAAAGGTGAAAATAGAAATCTAATACAATTTCTACATCATTGTGTAGGTTACCAAATGATTTTAAAAGGTTGGCAGCAGCGAAGTTTTTAAAACCGGTTATTCTTTCAGATTCTGCTACTTTTTTATTGTATGTTATTGTAGCGTCATTGCAAAGCTTTTGTAGAAAGACTAAGAAATCCACTTTAGGATTTTTAAGTTTAGAGATAAGAATATCAGCTACTACAATAGCACCATCATTATTAAAAGGGTTTCTTGGAATTCCTTTCTCAAATTCAAGAAGGGATAAATGATTAAATGGACTCCCTGATGGTTCTACATTAATACGTTTCCAAATGTCGTTTCCAACAATACTAAAACAAAGGGTAAGTGAAAGCACTTTTGAAATACTTTGAATAGAAAATTTTTCAGAAGCATCTGCGGCGCTATAGCTATTTTTACTAGCGTCTATTAAATGGATGCCAAATTTATTACCATCTACTTTTGCAAGTTCGGGGATGTATGAGGCAACAGTTCCTTTGTTTTTGGCCTTTTTAACACCGCTAGAAATGTTATCTATAATTTCTTGATATTTAATCATTGCCTTTGTAGAAAGGAAGTTTTACAACCGTTGCTGGAATAGCTTTTTTGCGAACTTGTATATTAACTTTAGCACCTACTTCTGAAAATACTTTTGGAACATACCCAAGTCCAATTCCTTTGCCTAATGAAGGAGACATAGTCCCAGAAGTAACTACGCCAATTTTATTTCCTTGTCCGTCAACAATATCATAATCATGACGTGGAATTCCTCTTTCATCTAATTCAAAGGCAACTAATTTTCGTTCTAACCCTCGTTCTTTTTCTTTTGCAAGGGCTTCACTATTTACAAAGTTTTTTGAAAACTTGGTTATCCATCCTAAACCAGCTTCGAAAGGAGAAGTTGTGTCATTAATATCATTTCCATAAAGGCAATAGCCCATTTCCAAACGCAAGGTGTCTCTTGCAGCTAAACCAATGGGTTTAATATTGAAAGCTGCTCCAGCTTCAAAAACCTTGTCCCAAATTTGTTTTACTTCTTCGTTTTTGCAATATATTTCAAATCCTCCTGACCCAGTATATCCAGTTGCAGAAATAATAACATGTTGAATGCCTGCAAAGTCCGCAACTTCAAAATTGTAAAATTTTATTTGAGATAAATCTATACTGGTCAAACCTTGCATTGCATCCACTGCTTTTGGTCCCTGAATGGCAAGTAGTGAATAGCCTTCTGAAAGGTTTTTCATGTCGGCATTGTATTCACTGTTATATTTTGAAATATGCGCCCAATCTTTTTCAATGTTAGATGCATTTACAACCAGTAAATATTGTTCTTCCTTTATTCTATAAACAATTAAATCGTCTACAATTCCACCGGTTTCATTTGGAAAACAACTGTATTGAGCTTTACCAATAGTAAGTTTAGACGCGTCATTTGATGTTACTTTTTGAATTAAATCTAGTGCCTTTGGACCACTGATTAAAAATTCGCCCATGTGAGAAACATCAAAAACACCTACACCGTTACGTACAGTCTCGTGTTCAATATTTACACCTTCATATGAGACAGGCATATTATAACCAGCAAAAGGAACCATTTTTGCGCCTAATGCTTCATGGGTGGAGGTTAATGCAGTATTTTTCATCCAGAAATAATTTGTTTAAATCCCCAATTAACCCTACGTATAGGATTAATGGGTTATCGTTTTATTTTCATATAAATTAGTCGTTTCAAATTTATCGAAAATATATTGGATGTTTTCCGCTAACTATGCCTTTTACTAATATTCTTCTTCGCTAAAAAGAATTAATAAATTTAATTAGCTAACAAATAGTCTTTTAACTCATTGTAGGTTTCTATTTTGATAGAAACTTTTTCTTTATCCATTACCTTGGTAATTTGAGCTGGGATTTCAATTTTTTTACCAATTGTATCCTCAACAATGTCCAAAAACTTCACTGGATGCGCTGTTTCTAGAAATATTCCGTAAGTATCAGCCTCTTTTTCTTGGTATTTTTTTAATCCAAGATATCCAACAGCACCATGAGGGTCAGCGGCATAGTTGCTATTATTGTATATCTGAATCATTGCCTTTTTGGTTTCCTCATCCGTAAAGGAATAAGAAGAAAGGTTCTTGGAAAGATTCTCAAAATTGTCTTTAAACAGATGACGAATTCTAATAAAATTACTAGGGTCACCTACATCCATTGCGTTAGATATTGTAGCAGTAGAAGGCTTAGGATTATATTCCTGAGTTTTCATAAACTGAGGAACAGTGTCATTTACATTAGTGGCGGCAACAAACTGTTTAACGGGCATTCCTAATTTTTGCGCCATCATACCAGCGCAGATGTTTCCGAAATTTCCACTGGGAACAGAGAAAATAATTTCTTTTCCTTTTCCTTTTGATCTTGCTTCTTTATAAGCAAAAAGAAAATAAAATAATTGTGGAAGCCAACGAGCAACGTTTATGGAGTTGGCAGATGTAAGCTGCATTTGGCTTAGTAAGTCATTATCTAAAAAAGCGGTTTTTACCATGTTCTGACAATCGTCAAAAGTACCATCAACTTCAAGTGCGGTAATGTTTTTTCCCAATGTGGTTAATTGTCTTTCTTGAATATCACTAACCTTTCCGCTAGGATATAAAATAACAACGTTTATACCTTTCACACCTAAAAAACCATTGGCCACAGCACCACCCGTATCTCCGGAGGTAGCCACAAGTACAGTGACTTCTTTATTTTCACCTTCTGAAAAATATCCTAGACAATTCGCCATAAATCTGGCACCAACATCTTTGAATGCCATTGTGGGGCCATGAAAAAGTTCTAAAGTGCCCGTATTTTCATCTATTTCAACAACAGGAAAATCAAAGTCAAGAACAGTTGCTAAAATGGCTTTTAATTTGTCTTCCGGAATTTCCTCCGAAACAAATTGTTTTATAGCCTCAAATGCAATTTCTACGTTGGATAACGATTCTATATTTTCAAAAAAAGAAGCTGGCAAAGGTGTAATACTTTCTGGAAAGTACAATCCTCTATCTGGAGCAATACCTTTAATTACCGCATCTTTAAAAGATACATTAGGAGCTTGTTTATTTAGACTGTAAAAATTCATTTTACTATTTAATTATTTTAATTCCTTCGGAATTTATTTTTGATACATGAATATCGAAATCAATTCCAATATTCTGATATGTTTTTTTGATAGCATCTGCTACAATATCAGCGGTTTGTTTTCCTTTACTAAAAGCAAAAATGGAAGGTCCTGACCCTGAAATACCACAGCCCATGGCTCCTGCACTTAGAGCTTCTTTTTTAACGTCATCAAAACCTGGTATTAAAATAGAACGAATAGGTTCTATGATGTGGTCTTCTAAAGACCTACCTATTAAATCATAATCTTCTGTAAAAAGACCAGCAATCAACCCACCAACATTTCCCCATTGTTTTATACCATTTTCCAAAGAAATATTAGTTTTTAATATTTTTCTAGAATCTGCTGTTTTAATTTCAATTTGCGGATGAATAACTGTAGCGAATAATTCAGACGGATTTTTAATAGGTATAATGTCTAGCGGGGTGTAACTTCTAACTAGGGTAAAAGCTCCGAACAGGGCAGGGGCTACATTATCTGCATGTGCAACACCACTTGCAAGTTTTTCTCCTTCCATGGCAAACTTTACCAAGTCTGTTTTTGAAAAAGGATTTCCTAATAAGTAATTCATTGCCCATACGGCACCTGTAGAGCTCGCAGCACTACTTCCAATACCACTTCCAGCTTTAATTTTTTTGTAAATTTCGATTTCAAAACCACCATTATAATCAGCTTTTTCTAAAAACGCTAATCCAGCAACTCCGGCAACATTTTTTTTAGTTTCAAGCGGTAAGTCTTGACCTTCTAATTTGGTGATCCGAATACCTTTTTCATGTGTTTTTCGTACGACCATTTCGTCACCTACTGCATCTAAAGCAACACCAAGAACATCAAAACCACAAGAAATATTGGCAATAGTGGCTGGGCAAAAAACTCTAATTTCTTCCATGCTTAAAAATTACCAATTCTAATAATGTCAGCAAAAATACCCGATGCGGTAACATCGGCACCAGCACCAGCTCCTTTTATAATCATAGGTTGATTAGGATAGCGTTCTGTATAAAACAAAACAATATTATCACTGCCTTCAAGGTTGTGAAAATCATGTCCTTTCGGAATTTCTTGAAGCCCAACACTAGCTTTTCCATTTTCGTATTGAGCAACATATTTTAATTTGCTATCTGCATCCTGAGCTTTTTTGTACATGTCTTGGAATGAAGATTCATGTTTGATTAATGATGTAAAAAAGTCTTCATTATTTGTGGTGTCTAAACTTTCTTGAGGAAGAAATGAATTGTTTATAATATCTCCAATTTCTAATTGGTTACCACTTTCTCTAGCAAGAATTAATATTTTACGCATTACATCAACTCCACTTAAATCAATTTTTGGGTCAGGTTCTGTATAACCTTCTTCCTGCGCCTGTTTAACAACATCGTGAAAAGTAGTTTTGTCATTAAAATTGTTAAATACAAAATTTAAACTTCCAGAAAGTACAGCCTGTATTTTAAGTATTTTGTCACCAGAAGTAATTAAATGTTTTAAGGTGTCAATAATTGGTAGCCCAGCTCCCACATTGGTTTCGAATAAGAACGGAGCATTATATTCTCTGGCTAGTTGCTTAAGTTTTTTGTAATTGTTGTATTCAGATGAACATGCAATTTTATTGCATGTAACAACAGATATACTATTTCCTAAATATGAATGGTATGTTTCTGAAACTTCCGCACTAGCAGTGTTGTCAACAAAAATACTATTTCGGTAATTTAATTGATTAACGGTTTCAAGAAATTTCGCTTTATCTGCTTTTTCGCCTTTTGCTAAAACACTTTCCCATATATTTAAATCTATGCCATTTTCGTCAAAAAGCATGGTTCTGGAATTAGAAATTCCAATAACTCTGATATTTAGTTTTAAATTTTCTTTTAAATAATTTCCTTGTTGTAAAATTTGATTTAAAAACTTAGAACCAACATTTCCAACCCCCATTACAAAAAGGTTAAGTTGCTTTACGTTTTCTTCAAAAAACTCTTCATGTAAGGTGTTTAAAGCCTTTTTTACATCGAGCTTTTTAATTACTGTGGAAATATTTCTTTCAGAAGCTCCTTGTGCAATAGCTCTGATGTTTACGTTGTTTTTACCCAAAGTGCTAAACATTTTACCACTTAAACCTTGATGACTTTTCATGTTGTCACCAACTAGAGCAACTATAGCTAAATCTTTTTCAACTATGGCTGGTTTTATTTTTCCACGTTCTATTTCGTATTCAAAAGCATCATTAACTATTTCAATTGCTCTTTCGATATCGTCATCAGAAATACCAACACAAATAGAATGTTCAGAAGAAGCTTGCGTGATTAAAACAACACTTATTTCGGCTTGCGATAAAACTTCAAAAAACCTTTTGGAAATACCTGGAATACCAACCATTCCAGAACCTTCTAAAGACAACAATGAAATATTTTCAACATGACTTATACCACGTACTGTTTTGCCTTTTTCGTTTTTAATCTTAGTTATTAATGTCCCTTGGTTTTCTGGGTCGAAAGTGTTTTTAATACAGATTGAAATTCCTTTTGCTAAAACAGGTTGAATAGTTGGCGGATAAAGTACTTTTGCACCAAAATGCGAAAGTTCCATAGCTTCTTCGTAAGAAATATGAGGAATCGCTTTTGCTTGCTTTACTAATTTAGGATTAGCTGTATACATTCCGCTTACATCGGTCCATATTTCTAAAATTTCAGCCTTTATCGCTGCAGCATAGATTGCTGCTGTATAATCAGAACCTCCACGCCCTAATGTTGTGGAATTTCCATTTTCAGAAGAGGCAATAAATCCTGCTGTAACGATAATTTTAGATGAAGTAGTATTGAAGAAATCTTCACAATTGGCATTTGTAATATCAAAATTTACAATTGCTTTTCCGTTAAGCTCATTAGTTTTAATAAGTTCTCTACTGTCTTTATGTACTGCATTTAAACCTTCTTGGGCAAAATATTCGCTGATAATATATGAAGAGAGTATTTCTCCAAAACTTACAATTTTATCAGATAATTTTGGTGTTATTTCACCAATTAAAAAAGCCCCTTCAAGCAATGTTTCGAGAGTGTTTAATTCAGATTTTACTTTACTTAAAACAGCACTTTGTTCTTTAATTGCAATAAGCTCTTTTATAGTATCTAAGTGCCTTTTTTCAATTTCGCTAACAACCGTTGTGTAGGTTTTATCCTGGTTAGCGGCTAATTCAGCTGTTTTTAACAATAAATCTGTTACGCCACCAAAAGCAGAAACAACAACTATTGTTTTGTCACTTTTGCTATTGCTAACAATGTTTTTTACTAAGGCTATATTATTTGCATTGGCTACTGAAGTGCCTCCAAATTTTAAAACTTTCATTATGTAAGGAAATTAACTTGTACTGAATATTTGAATTGCGTAAAAACGCGAAAAATGGACGTATATGTTGTTGTTTACCCCAATGGGGTAATCGTACCAATTGTTGTTGTACCATTGGTCAATGAAGAGAATAATATGTCCGTGAATTTGTAGTACATGATTCTTTGTGAGGCTCAAAAGTAGTACATTTGATTTGCTAATCAAATCTTTTCAAGTGATTTTTGCGAAATCTTCACTAATTGACTAATAATTGTATAGAATGAAACTTTTTAATGCGCAGCAGATATACGCTGCTGATAAATTTACCATAGAAAAGCAGAAAATTACAAGTGATTCTTTAATGGAGCGATCTGCGATTCAAATTTTTAATTGGATGCATTTACGAATGCAAGGGGCGCCCGTAAAAATCCATCTTTTTTGTGGAATTGGCAATAATGGCGGAGACGGCATAGCTTTAGCAAGACATTTACAAGAGCATGGTTATAATATTGAAGTGTATGTAGTGAATTATAGTGAAAAGCGCTCAAAAGACTTTTTAATTAATTTAGATAGGCTTAAAGACCGTAAAATTTGGCCGAATTTTTTAGATGACAATTGTGATTTTCCGGAAATAGGAAGAGATGATATTATTGTGGATGCGATTTTTGGTATTGGATTAAATAGAGCTCCTGAAGATTGGGTGGTGGATTTAATGGCACATTTACATGGTTCAGAAGCTTTTATTTTGTCTGTAGATATTCCTTCGGGGTTGTATACTGATAAAATTCCAGTGAATAAAGAGGCAGTTGTAAAAGCTAATTACGTTTTGAGTTTTCAAGCTCCTAAATTAGTATTTTTTCTTCCTGAAACGGGTATCTATATCAATCAATGGGAGGTTTTGGATATTGGATTAGATCCAGAATTTTTGATGAGTGAGAACACGGCTTATGAGATAATAGGTAGGCATGAGGTTCTTCCTTTGTATGTGCCTAGAGAAAAATTTTCACATAAGGGTACTTATGGGCATGCCTTGTTAATAGGGGGGAGCTATGGCAAAATTGGTGCTATGATTTTAGCATCCGAAGCTTCGCTGAGGGCGGGTTCTGGTTTAACAACTGTTTGTGTTCCAAATTGTGGTTATGTGTCAATGCAATCATCTGTACCAGAGGTAATGGTGTTGTCCGGTGGAGAAGAATTAATATCGGAAATTAAGATAGATTTTGAGCCATCTGCAGTTGGTATTGGAGTTGGTTTTGGAAAACATGTTGACACGGTTAAAGTTTTTGGAGACTTTCTAAAGAATAGTAAGAAGCCTTTAGTAATAGATGCTGATGCGCTAAATATATTGTCTGAAAACAAGAAATTTTTAAAAGACGTACCTGCGCAATCTGTTTTAACACCTCACCCTAAAGAGTTAGAACGATTAATTGGGAAATGGGAAAATGATTTTGATAAATTGGAGAAGACTAAGGCTTTTGCTAAAAAGTACGATTTTGTATTAGTAATTAAAGGGGCTCATACAATTACGATTTATGAAAATAAAGGATATATAAATACTACTGGAAATCCAGGGATGGCAACAGCAGGAAGCGGAGATGTGTTAACAGGTATAATTACAGGCTTAATTGCCCAGGGATATGAGACTTTGAGTGCTGCAATTTTTGGAATTTACTTACATGGTAAAGCTGGTGATCTTATGGTTGAAAAAACAGGGTATCAATCATTAATTGCTACAAATATAGTAGAAGGGATAAAAGAAGCTTATTTGGATTTATTTAAACAGCCAGAACAACCTCAGGAAGTTCAGTCAGAAGAGCAACAATAATTAAAAAGAAAATAGGCTTTTAGCCTATTTTCTTTTTAATTTCTTTTTAACCCAAGTGAGGGCATTTTCATATTCAATAAAAAATTTCATTTGTTTTTTATAAAATAGCTTTTCTATTTTAAAGTTATGCATGTCAATTTCTTTAATAGAAACTATGGCAAATGCTTTAAGATTTTCTAATCCGGCTAAATAACTATATATGGTAGGATCCACTGCATACGAGTTTTTTCGAAAACTAATGTATCCAAAATCTTTATTTCTAAAATGAATTTCAGAAATTCCTATTAGTTGATATGCTCTTTCGAGAGTTAATGTGGCGCCTTCTTCAAAAATGGCTACCATATAATTATCATAAACTTGAACTTTTCCAATGTCTAATTGATACTCTCTTACTATAATTGTTCTCTTTGCTGAACTCAATTTCATTATTGTATTTCTAAGTGTCCGAGACGAAAATATAGGTAACAAAAATGATTGAATAAATTTTTAGACAAAAAGCTTAAATATCGTTCATACTGCTTTTGCAAGGTATTTCATCGATTCTTTTAAAGTAAAAAAGCGCCGATAGGCGCTTCTTATTTATGGTGTTGAAAACTTACGTTTTGGAAGGTTTTTTAGCCTTTTTAATTTTTATAGTAAGTTGATCTTCGTCTTTATCTAAATCCATATAGATGTGGTCGCCTTCTTCTAGTTTAGAATTTACAATTTCTTCTGCCAGTGCATCTTCAATGTATTTCTGAATAGCTCTTTTTAAAGGTCGAGCGCCATATTGTTTGTCGAAACCTTTTTCGGCAATGTAATCTTTTGCTTCTTCGGTAAGTTCAAGATTATACCCAATATCTTTAATTCTTTCGAAAAGTTTACGTAATTCAATATCAATAATCTTATGAATATGTTCTCTTTCTAAAGCATTAAAAACAATTACATCATCAATTCTGTTTAAAAATTCAGGAGCAAATGCTTTTTTAAGCGCATTCTCAATAACACTTTTTTGGTGAGAATCTGTTTGCGCTTTTTTCGCTGCTGTTCCAAAACCGACTCCTTGACCAAAATCTTTTAATTGACGCGCTCCAATGTTAGATGTCATTATAATAATGGTATTCCTAAAATCAATTTTTCGACCAAGACTGTCGGTAAGATAACCATCATCTAATACCTGAAGTAGCATATTAAATACATCGGGATGTGCTTTTTCAACTTCATCAAGTAATACAACAGCATATGGCTTACGACGTACTTTTTCGGTAAGTTGCCCACCTTCTTCATAGCCCACGTAACCTGGAGGTGCTCCTACTAATCTTGATATTGCGAATTTTTCCATGTATTCGCTCATATCAATTCTAATAAGGGCTTCTTCAGAATCAAACAATTCTTTAGCAAGAACTTTAGCTAGCTGTGTTTTACCTACACCAGTTTGTCCTAAGAAAATAAACGAACCAATTGGCTTGTTTGGGTCTTTTAGTCCAGCTCTATTACGTTGAATTGCTTTGGCAACCTTGGCAACGGCCTCATTTTGCCCAATAACATTTGATTTTATTAAATCAGGTAATTCAGCTAATTTGTTACTTTCGGTTTGCGCAATTCTGTTCACGGGAATACCACTCATCATCGAAACAACATCGGCAACATTATCTTCCGAGACAATTTCTTTATGAAGCTTACTGTCTTCTTCCCATTTTTCTTGAGCAAGTGCTAAATCTTTTTCAATTCTTTTCTCGTCGTCTCTAAGTTTGGCTGCTTCTTCGTACTTCTGTTTTTTAACAACACTGTTTTTTAGTACGCGAACATCTTCTAGTTGCTTTTCAAGCTCTAGAATTTGCTCAGGAACATCCATATTGACAATATGTACTCTAGATCCAGCTTCATCAAGAGCATCAATAGCTTTGTCTGGAAGGAACCTGTCTGTCATATATCGGTTAGTAAGCTTTACACAAGCAGCAATTGCCTCATCAGTATAACTTACATTGTGGTGTTCTTCGTATTTGCCTTTAATATTTTGAAGAATTTCAATGGTCTCTTCAACAGATGTGGGTTCTACAGTAACTTTCTGAAAACGTCTTTCAAGAGCACCGTCTTTTTCTATATACTGTCGGTACTCATCTAAGGTTGTTGCACCTATACATTGAATTTCTCCTCTAGCTAAGGCTGGTTTAAACATGTTAGAAGCATCTAAACTTCCTGTAGCTCCTCCGGCACCTACTATAGTATGAATTTCGTCAATAAAAAGAATTACATCGTCATTCTTTTCCAACTCATTCATTACAGCTTTCATTCGCTCTTCAAATTGCCCTCTGTACTTTGTGCCAGCAACCAGCGAAGCTAAGTCTAGTGTAACAACTCTTTTACCGTATAGAATACGTGAAACTTTTTTGTTGATAATTCGTAATGCCAAACCTTCGGCAATAGCACTTTTACCAACACCAGGTTCTCCAATTAAAAGAGGGTTATTTTTCTTTCTTCTACTTAATATCTGAGAAACTCTTTCTATTTCTTTTTCTCTACCTACAACAGGGTCTAATTTATTTTCCTCCGCCATGCGAGTTAGGTCACGACCAAAATTATCTAAAACAGGCGTTTTAGACTTTTTATTTCCTTTAGGGTTTGGGGAAGAACCGAAAGTACCTTCTTTACCAGCACTGGGCTCCTCTGGGTCACTAGGGAAAGACTCACTTGTAGGTTCGTCAACAATATCGTCGTCACTTGTAATCATAAACTTAAATTGTTCTTTAACACCATCATAATCCACTTTTAATTTGTGGAGTAATTTGGTTGTAGGGTCATTTTCGTTTCGTAGTATACACAGTAATAAATGTGCAGTATTAATGGAAGAACTTTGAAACAACTTAGCTTCAAGAAAAGTTGTTTTAAGAGCTCTTTCTGCCTGACGTGTAAGGTGCAGGTTTTTTTTATCTTTTTGCAAGCTGCTCGGATTTGGATTAGAAGGGCTTAATATTTCTACTTTTCTTCTTAGGTGATCCAAGTCTACATCTAAAGCATCAAGTATTGTTATTGCTTTTCCATTACCATCTCTTAAAAGCCCCAGCATTAGGTGCTCGGTTCCAATGAAATCGTGCCCCAATCTTAACGCTTCTTCTTTACTATAAGCTATAACATCCTTTACTCGAGGTGAAAAATTATCATCCATAAATTATCTTATCAATTATAAAATTAATAAATATCAGCTTATGTTAGTACAAATACAATGCCTAATTATACTATTGCTTGAATATAGAAGACGAAAAAAAAAGGAATTTATTACATTTTGGGTCATGATAATTGTGTTTTTTTATTAGCGAATAGAGTGTTAATAAATTATTGAATAAAGTATTGTTGATATGCTTTGAAGCCTTTAAAAATACGTATATTGGCATGCTTTTTTAATTAAAATATAAACAATAATATTTTTAGATGGCAGAAGGAGAAAAATTGATTCCTATTAACATAGAAGATGAAATGAAATCTGCCTACATTGATTATTCAATGTCGGTCATTGTGTCACGTGCTTTACCCGATGTAAGGGATGGCTTAAAACCTGTTCATAGAAGGGTGCTTTATGGAATGCACGAATTAGGTGTTAGGTCCAATAGTGCGCATAAGAAATCTGCACGTATTGTGGGTGAGGTTTTAGGTAAGTATCACCCTCATGGAGATACCTCAGTATATGATTCTATGGTACGTATGGCTCAGGAATGGAGTCTACGATATATGTTAGTTGATGGTCAAGGTAACTTTGGTTCTATTGATGGAGACAGTCCTGCAGCAATGCGTTATACGGAGGCCCGTATGCGAAAGATTGCAGATGAAATGTTGTCAGATATAGAAAAGGATACCGTAGATCACCAATTAAATTTTGATGACTCTTTACAAGAGCCAACAGTGTTACCTACCAGAATTCCCAACTTATTAGTAAATGGAGCTTCGGGTATTGCTGTTGGTATGGCAACAAATATGCCTCCTCACAACCTTTCTGAGGTTGTGGACGGTACCGTTGCTTATATTGATAATAATGATATTGAGATAGATGAGTTAATAACACATATTAAAGCTCCTGATTTTCCAACAGGTGGAGTTATATATGGTTATGATGGTGTAAAGGAAGCTTTTCATACAGGAAGAGGTAGAGTTGTAATGCGTGCAAAGGCCAATATTGAAGAAGTTCAAGGCAGAGAGTGTATTATAGTTACTGAGATTCCATATCAAGTTAACAAGGCAGACATGATTAAGAAGACTGCTGACTTGGTAAATGATAAAAAAATAGAAGGAATATCTACTATTAGAGATGAATCTGATAGGACAGGAATGCGTATTGTTTATATTCTTAAAAGAGATGCAATACCAAATATTGTTTTAAATACCCTTTATAAATATACAGCATTACAATCTTCATTTAGTGTAAATAATATTGCACTTGTAAATGGGCGTCCTCAGTTATTGAATGTTAAAGAAATGATTCACTATTTCGTGGAGCATAGACATGAAGTAGTAGTTAGGCGAACTAAGTTTGAATTAAAGAAAGCTGAAGATAGAGCTCACATATTAGAAGGATTAATTATAGCTTCTGATAATATAGATGAGGTAATTGCGCTGATAAGAGCATCTTCTAATGCAGATGAAGCTCGTGAAAAGCTTATGGAGCGCTTTAAGCTAACTGAAATTCAGGCGAAGGCAATCGTAGAAATGCGATTAAGACAGCTAACGGGTCTGGAGCAAGATAAGTTACGCGCTGAGTACGACGAAATAATTAAGACTATTGCTGATTTAAAGGATATTTTAGAAAATAAAGACCGTAGAATGCAAATCATTAAAGATGAGCTTCTAGAGGTTAAAGATAAATATGGTGATGAGCGTAGATCAGAAATCAATTTTGCTGGTGGAGATCTTAGTATGGAAGACATGATTCCTAACGAGCAAGTAGTTATTACCATTTCTCATGCTGGTTATATAAAACGTACTCCGCTTACTGAGTATAAAACACAAAATAGAGGGGGTGTTGGGCAAAAAGCATCTTCAACAAGAAATGAAGATTTCCTTGAACATTTGTTTGTAGGAACTAATCACCAGTATATGTTGTTCTTTACGCAAAAAGGAAAATGTTTCTGGATGCGTGTTTACGAAATTCCTGAAGGAAGTAGAACCTCCAAAGGGCGTGCTATTCAAAACTTAATAAATATTGAACAAGACGATAAGGTTAAAGCCTTTATTTGTACGCAAGATTTAAAGGATGAGGAATACGTTAATAGTCATTACGTGATAATGGCTACAAGAAAAGGAACCGTTAAGAAAACTTCATTGGAGCAGTATTCTCGTCCGCGTCAAAACGGAATTAATGCTATTGGTATTAGAGAAGGAGACGAGTTATTAGAAGCTAAACTTACTACGGGAACAAGTCAAATTTTCTTAGGATTAAAATCAGGTAAGGCAATTCGTTTTGAGGAAAGTAAAACTAGACCAATGGGTAGAAATGCCTCTGGAGTTAGAGGTATTACGTTAGCTCATGATGATGATGAAGTTATTGGAATGGTTTCAGTTCATAATTTTGACGATGAATTGTTAGTGGTTTCTGAAAATGGTTATGGTAAGCGTTCTAGTATTGATGATTATCGAATTACTAACCGAGGAGGAAAAGGTGTTAAAACAATTTCCATAACAGAGAAAACAGGAGGACTAGTTGCTATTAAAAATGTAACGGATTCTGATGATTTAATGATTATTAATAAGTCTGGAATTGCTATTAGAATGAGTGTTGAAGACCTAAGAGTAATGGGAAGAGCAACTCAGGGAGTTAGACTTATCAATATAAAAGGTAATGATTCTATCGCGGCTGTTGCTAAGGTGATGAAAGATGATGAGGAAATTAGCGATGCTGATATAGCTGATATAGAGGTAGATACAGAAGATGGCACGGCAATTGATAATACGAATAACGAAGAATCTAAAGAATAGTATAACACTAATATTTTAATTAAATTAATAATGAAAACTAAAATTATTTTACTGGCTGCCTTATCCCTTTCTATGGTAGGATATTCTCAGAAGAATGAAATAAAGGCCGCTGAAAAAGCACTTAAAAGTGGAGACTCTAATGCTGCAAAAGCGTCATTAGAAGCTGCAGCCGGATTAATTTCTGGAGCGGATGCCAAATTACAATCTCAGTTTTATTATGTAAAAGGAAAGACATATGCTGACTTAGCTAAAAAAGGTGATAATGCTGCTTTTAATGAAGCTATAAACGCGTATAATAAAGTTGTTGAGGTAGAAGAAAAGTCTGGAAAATCTAAGTATACTGAGGAAACAAAGACGTTAATGACTGCTTTGTCTGCGGATTTAGTAAATTCTGCTGTTGAAGATAATGGTACTAAAAAGTTTAAAGAGGCAGCTGAAAAATTGTATTTAAGCTATAAACTTAGTCCACAGGATACCGTTTACTTATATTATGCAGCAAGTAGTGCAGTAAATGGAGGAGAGTATCAAGATGCGCTTAAATACTATAACGAACTTCAAGAAGTTGGTTACGATGGTAGTGCCATAGTTTATAAAGCAACAAATGTTGAAACAGGAAAGGTTGAAGAAATGCCAAAAGGTCAACGTGATTTAATGGTTAAATCTAAAACTTACAAAGATCCTGTAGACGAAAAAACACCTTCAAAAAAGGCAGAAATAGTTAAGAATACTGCCTTAATATATACACAATTAGGGCAAGATGAGAAAGCTTTGGAAGCATACGAATTAGCAAGAGCTAATGATCCAAAGGATGTTAATCTTATACTCAATCAAGCTAACCTATATTATAAGTTAGATGATAAGACTAAATTTAAAGAGTTAATGGCAGAAGCTGCGTCTGTTGATCCGGAAAACCCAGATTTACACTATAATATTGGTGTAATTAATATGGAACAGAATAACATTGAGGAGGCAAGAGCTTCTTATAGGAAAGCTCTTGAAATTAACCCTGGATATACTAATGCACAGTTAAACCTTTCTACAACTTATGTTAATGAAGGTAACGGTTTAATTGATGAAATGAATTCTTTAGGGAACTCTAGAAAAGATATCGCAAGATACGATGAGTTGAAAGCTAAAAAAGATGGTTTGTTTCAAGAAGGAGCTAACGTTTTAGAGGAAGCTTTAAAAACAAATCCAGATAATCAAGGAATTTTAAATCAATTGAAGAATATTTATGGAGCTATGGGCGACAATGAAAACTTCATGAGGTTAAAGAAGTTGCTTGGTGAGTAGTATTCGCTAAGTATTATAAAAAAAGCCTTGCATCAATTATGATTAGCAAGGCTTTTTTTATATAATCTTTTTAATGACTCTAAGTTTATGAGTATAATTTTTTAGTTCCGCATTAAATATTCCTGTATGATCTAATCTATCTATACGAACGCAGCCGTTGACGTGAATAATATAATTATCGTTCATAATTATTCCAACATGATTAATAATCTTATCTTGATTGTCAAAAAAAGCTAAGTCTCCAGCCTCACTTTCTTCAATAAAACTTAAGGCTGTTCCTTGAGTAGCTTGTTCATGTGAAAAACGTAATAGTTGGTACCCATTTATTTTATAAACCATCTGAACAAATCCTGAGTTGTCAATTCCAAATGGACTTTTTCCTCCCCATAAATGTGGAGTATTTAAATAAGATAAAGCAGTTTTGATAAGATTGTCTTTACTCTTTTTTTCATTATAAAATTGGCAATCGTATTTACGATTTACTAGTATTTGAGAACTAAGAGTTGAGCCTAAAACAATAGAGAGTAATGAGTGGTTTTTTAATTCTACAAAGGATACTAAATCCGAAGAATATTTTGGGTTGTCTACGGCTTTAATTTCATTGTATTCATATTCTTCTATTTCATTAATCTGAACATTTTTTACCCAACCTTCACACTTATCAAAAGCAATACGAATTTTACTCCATAACTTTCTTTTTTCTAGTATTTTAAAATGTTCTCCATAAAGTAATTGCGTAACCATTTCAGAAGCATCCTGCGAAGATTCTCTTACAGGTACCACACTTAAAGCACAAATTCCGTATTGCATAGTTTGTGTTTATAGGCTTTCAACAATAATTGCCGATGCGCCCCCTCCACCATTACAAATAGCAGCGGCTCCTATTTTTCCGTTATTCTGTTTTAATACATTTAGGAGGGTAACAATAATTCTTGCCCCAGAACAGCCTAATGGATGCCCTAAAGAAACAGCTCCACCATTAACATTTACGTTAGCGTCATTTAAACCTAGAAGTTTCATATTGGCTAATCCAACAACAGAAAAAGCTTCATTAAATTCAAAATAATCAATGTCTTTTATTGTAATGTTAGCTTTAGAGATAGCTTTAGGCAAAGCCTTAGCTGGAGCAGTGGTAAACCATTTTGGCTCTTGAGCCGCGTCAGCATAACTTTTAATATAAGCCAGAGGGTTTATATTCAGTTCCTTAGCTTTTTCTTCGCTCATAAGAATAAGAGCGGCTGCACCATCATTAATGGTAGATGCATTTGCAGCAGTAACAGTACCCTCTTTTGAAAAGGCAGGACGTAAATTTGGTATTTTATCTAGTTTAACATTTTTGTATTCTTCATCTTCAGTAACCACTATAGGTTCTCCTCTTCGTTGTGGAACTTCAACGGGTATTATTTCGTTGCTGAATTTTTTGTTATCCCATGCGGCCGCACTTCTTTGGTAAGATTGTATAGCATAATTGTCCTGTTCTTCCCTTGAAAAATCATGTTCCAGGGCACAAGCGTCTGCGCAAACACCCATCGCATTTTGGTCGTAGGCATCTACTAAACCATCTTTTTGCATACCATCAACAAAGGTAGTTGGACCAAATTTAACACCATTTCTAAGGTGCGAATAATGAGGTATTAAACTCATGTTTTCCATTCCTCCTGCTACAACAATTTCCGTATCACCTATAGCAATAGACTGTGCTGCTTGCATTACCGTTTTCATTCCAGAAGCACATACTTTATTTACCGTAGTGCATGGAACAGAATCCGGAATACCAGCATAAATAGCTGCTTGCCTTGCTGGAGCTTGTCCAGTACCGGCTTGAACCACATTCCCCATCAATACTTCATCAACCAAATTAGGATTAAGATTTACGCTTTCTAAGGCTCCTTTTATCGCTACGGCTCCCAATTTTGGGGCAGGAATACTTGAAAGAGAACCCATGAAACTTCCTATTGGCGTTCTAACAGCGGATACAATAACTACTTTTTTCATATTTTTTTATATTACCAATTACGAAATTAGTAAAATAATGCTCAATCATTAGGCTTATAGCATTAAATGGTATTTTTAAGGTTATATTTTTCTATTTTTGATAATAGATACTTTCTACATGCGAAAATCCTTAGATCAGCTTTATAAAAAACAATCGCTGTTATATAAATATTTTTTATACATAGCTTCTATATGTTTTATAGTTTTCTTTTTTCCGAAAGGAGGAAAATTTAAGTATGAGTACTTTAAAGGGCAAACTTGGCAATATGAAGATTTAAGAGCACCGTTTGATTTTTCAATTCAAAAAACAAATGAAGAGGTTCTTCTTGAAAAAAAGGATATTGAAAGTAATTCTCCAGACTACTATAGTTACAATCAAGAAATTGTAAACGATGTAAGTAAGCGATTTAATCAAAAGTTCAATACTACTTTTAGTAACAATGATTTCTCAGAAGCACAATTATATAGGCTAAGAGTTATTGGAAAAAAATTGATAGAAAACATTTATCATAAAGGAGTATTTGACGAAGAAGAGGTAAAGTCAACTACAAAAAATGTATTTCTAATAAAAGATAATGAAGCTAATAATGTTGCATTTTCTGAATTGTTTAAAGTTTCTCAAGCAAATAGGTTAATAAAGAATACTCTCGAAAATCAGAGTTTAGATGACTTAGAAGTACATTATAAATCGATTTTCGATGGTTTAATTAGGTCTAATATTGTTTATGACAAAGACCTCTCTGAAAAAGCCCTTAACGATGAGTTATCAAAGGTGTCCTATACCAGAGGTACCGTTGATGAAGGAGAACTCATAATTACCAAAGGAGAAGTGGTGGAATCTGAAGATGTAAAAGTGTTAGACTCCTTGGCGACAGAATTTGAATCAGAATTATGGATAGGAAATAATTATTATTACATTCTTGTAGGGTATACTATCTTGGTCGCATTAGTATTAATGATGTTGTTTCTTTTTCTTAAGAAATACAGAAGAGAAATTTCCGATAATAATACTAAAGTCACGTTCATCATTTTTAATATTTTGCTCCAAGTTCTTATAACTACTTTGGTTGTAAAATATAATGACACGTATGTTTTTGTCGTACCTCTTTGTATTTTACCCCTTATATTAAAAACGTTTTTTGATGCTAGATTAGGTTTGTACGTTCATGTATTAACAGTATTAATACTTGGGTTTGTTGTTCCTAATAGTTTTGAATATATTTTTCTTCAAATAATTGCCGGAATTGTTACTATTCTTACCGTTTCAGAACTGTACAAAAGAGCTAACCTTTTTGTTTCTGTAGCTCAAATTACGTTCATTTATTTGATAGGGTATTTAGCATTTCATGTGATTCATGAAGGTAGTATTGAAGCTGTAAACTGGTTTGTTTTTAGTCTGTTTTTATTAAACGGAATGATTACTTTGTTTGTTCAACCATTAATATATATATACGAAAAGTTATTTGGGCTAGTATCGGATGTTTCATTGTTAGAGCTTTCAGATACAAATTCAAAGTTGTTAAAAGAGCTTTCTAATAAAGCGCCAGGTACCTTTCATCATTCGTTACAGGTTGCTAATTTAGCTGAGGCGGCGGCAAATGAAGTAGGTGCAAATGCAATGTTAGTTAGAGTAGGAGCATTGTATCACGATATCGGAAAAATGGAAAACCCAACGTATTTTACCGAAAATCAAATTACAAATGTTAATCCGCATGATGCTTTAACTCCTTTAGAGAGTGGAAAAATAATAGTTGGTCATGTTATTAAAGGAATTGAAATAGCTCGCAAAAATAAATTACCCGATCGGGTAATTGATTTTATTAGATCTCATCACGGAACAACTCTGGTATATTATTTCTATAAAAAACAGGAAGATCAGGAAGGGGAAGCAAATGCTGATGATTTTAGATACCCTGGGCCTTTACCTTTTTCTAAAGAAACCGCTATATTAATGATGGCTGATTCGGTTGAAGCAGCCTCGAAAAGTTTGAAAAACCCAACGTTTTTAATTATTGATGAATTTGTGGATAAAATTATTAGTGGACAAATGAATGCTAATCAATTTTTAAATGCTGATATCACGTTTAAAGAGATAGAATCTATTAAAAAAATATTTAAACAAAAGTTAACTAATATTTATCACCTACGTGTAGAATACCCAGAATAAGCGGTTTACAATTTTTAGGTAAAAAAAAGCTATAAAAATGTTGCGTTATAGTAATTGAAAACATACATTTGCAACCGCATTTTAGGATGCACGTTCATTAAAAAGAAAATATTGGAGAGGTGCCGGAGTGGTAACGGAGCAGATTGCTAATCTGTCGACGCGCAAGTGTCGCATGGGTTCGAGTCCCATTCTCTCCGCAATTTTTTCAAAATTTTAAAATGATAGCCATATCGGGGTGTAGCGTAGCCCGGTTATCGCGCCGCGTTTGGGACGCGGAGGTCGCAGGTTCGAATCCTGCCACCCCGACAAAAATGGTATTTTTTAATACCATTTTATAACTAATTAAATGAAAACCAAGGAATTAAATATTTCTTGGTTTCATTTGAATAGTTTTAATACCATATTGAGCGAGACCTATTCGGTTACCTATTATTAATACCGAATTTACTTCCTCGTTTATCAGCAATCGACTTTTCACGGCGATTTGACTTTCGTTCAACTGATTTAATAATCTTTAAAAACGAAAGTGATGAAAACTACAAACACTTTTAGTATCCATTTTTGGCTTAAGAGAGTAGCCGAAAGAAGGGATGGAAAATCTCCAATTTATGTTCGCATTACTGTAAATGGTAGACGTGCCGAACTAAGTCTTCAAGAATATGTGCGACCAGATTATTGGTGCTCCAAAACGGGACGCGTAACTTTTAGAGCTCCAGGAGCACAGAAGATCAATGATAATTTAACCCAAGTGCATTCTGACCTCATTGAATGTAGGAAGGTTTTGAAAGGAGACGGAATTTTTATTACTGCCCAATTAATTAAATCTCGTTATCTGGGTGTAGATAAACCACTATCAACCCTGATGGAGCTCATAAAGTACCACAAGGATCGTGAGTTGAAAAAGTTGGAAAAGGGTACTGCAAAAAATTATGGAGCAACCGAAAAATACCTCTATCAATTTATTAAAACGAAGTACAAAACTACAGATGTAAACTTGGGTCAAATTGACTACGCTTTCGTTCTAAGTTTTGAAAATTATCTCCGGAACTGCAAACCTTTGATGAAATCACAACCCTTAGGCAATAATGGGATTATGAAGCATTTGGAGCGTTTTAAAAAGATGACCACAATTGCATGTAAACTGGATTGCATTAAAAAGGATCCATTTGCTTTTTTTAATGCGAAGTTCAAACCTTATGATCGGCAATATTTAACTATCGAAGAACTTATCTTAATTGAAGAACTTGATTTGACTGATATCGGTTTAAGAAGGGTTCGGGACTGTTTCGTATTTGCTTGCTATACCGGTCTTTCTTATGTTGATGTTAAATGGTTAAGACCGGAGCAAGTAGTTGTTGGTATTGATGGAGACGAGTGGATTTTCACGAAACGTGAAAAAAGTAAAACATCAGTCAAAGTTCCATTATTGAATAGGGCAAAAGAGGTTTTAGAAAAATACTCTGATACCGGCTATGGGAAGAATAAGGAATTATTGTTACCGGTATATTCGAACCAGAAGTGTAACGCATATTTGAAGAAAATCGTCGCCAAATGTAAAATCGATAAGAATATTTCTTTTCATGCGGCACGGCACACTTTTGCGACTACCGTGACCTTGGCGAATGGAGTACCACTTGAAACGGTATCAAAGCTTCTTGGCCATAGAAGACTTTCCACAACTCAAATCTATGCTAGGGTAATGGAAAAGAAAATCAGTGAGGATATAGCTCTATTAAAGACAAAACTCAAATTGTCGCACGTAACCATTGAGAATTCGGTATCGAGGAGTTCTTGAGAATTATAGTTTTAGATTTATTGGGAAAATAAGTATCACCAATAAAGGCATGATTTTTGTACTTTTTTTGACAGAAATATCCTATTTTTAAGAATATATCGGTCCCCAAGTTGCCTGAACAGAAAACTATGTTACACTAACCATTTCTGTAATAAGGTATTGTATGTGCGATTTTCACCTCTCTCATTGCTTTACCCAATTTTAGAATATAGTGTACCTATCTGGCTTAGCCTGTAATGTCTATAAGCCAGAATATTTTATTGTTGAATAAAGTTAATAGTAACGGTATGAAACACATTTTGACCACGGGAGGCACTATAGAGGGGCTAGAATATGATAAACCAGAAAATAGGATTTCCAGCCCGACCATATCTATTGCGAACTTTCTTGAATCTGCAAATGTATCCTTCGAGTATACTATCGATACTGTTTTTCAAAAAGATAGTCGGTTCATTACTCCTGAGGATAGAATAAAATTAGCTTCTAGAATAGCTGCTTCCGACTCAGATAAAATTCTCATCACGCATGGTACGTTGACAATGGCGGAAACTGCTAAATTTTTGGGTCGGCTTCAACTTGATAAAACCATTGTGTTGGTTGGTGCACTTATTCTAGGAACCGAAAAGGATACTGATGCTCCCTTCAATTTAGGTTACGCCTTAGGTGTTCTCGATTTCTTAGAAAAGGGAGTCTATATTGCCATGAATGGAAATATCTTTTCTTGGGACAATGTCAAGAAGAATGTTGAGACTAATCGATTTGAAAAGGAACTCTAATGTACAAGGCCTATGTTTGGAACATCGATACATTGGACTACTTTCTTCTATCTGTTGATAGAAATTTTTATCGTGCTATTTGTTTTCCTTAAAAGCGAAAAACTCAAGCATAACAATTTGAATCGGTTTTTGATTTTAGGTGGCTTGTTTATTCTTTATAATTTAACAGGTGGCTTGCTTCCAATCGATAATTTCCCTGGTCCCTTCATTCTGCAATACGTAATAACCTATGGCGTTGCCATCGCTATGTGTGTTTATGTGGTACGTTACCTCTACAATGAATACGATATTTCAGTTTTGAAGTTTCGTTTGACGGTATCGAACATTGCCTATTATGTGATTGGCTGTTTTTTACTGCTATTTTTAGTGCCCTATTATTTGACGGATTCTATAGACATGGGGAGAATCTATTTTTCGTTACCTGTGTCCGCCATTTGCCTTTACATCTGTTGGGCTTTTTTCAAAAAAATCTCTAATCCTTTAAATCCGAATAAGTTTATTTTACGTCGGAATAGGTTATCCTTAATAAGTATTACATGTATCGCGCTACTGCCAATTTTGACCGTAATAGGTGACTACCAATGGTTGACTTTTACGGTAATAAACATCTCCTTCTTTGCGATTACAGCTATGGAGATAGATCGCTACTTGTATCTTTTAGAACATAAGAGTAAATTGGTTGAAGTACTAGAGTTTTACAAGGATAATAAGGAACAATTTCTTAAGCCTAAATTTTTAAATAAAGGTTTGACAAGGCGTGAGTTTGAAATCGCAATGTCGGTTCTAGGCGATAGGAGCTATAAAGAAATTGGTGACGATCTCTTTATTGCTGAAAGTACTGTTTCTAAACACGCTTCCAATATTTTTAAAAAGATGAATGTCAAAAGTAGAGCTGAATTTTTAAAGAGATTTAAATCGAAAAACTGACCTTTAAAAAGCACCTTGTGCATCCGTACAAAAAATACGGACTTTTCCGTAGTTCAATACGGGCGTAAGTCTTATTTTTTTAATTCCTGTAACCTAAATTTAAGTGACCCCGAAACTGGCTTAACAGATACGATTTAGCCTAAGCTTCTGGGTAAATAGAATGCTGTATGGAAATCGTCAATTTCCCAAATAACCACCATGCCAAACATCTTTTTCGATTTCCATAAGCCTTAATTTAATTGGGTTGCTATGGATTTTAAACCCTTTATCGAAGGCCTTCAAAGTGATTTGAAAGAGGCGCAGGACAATATTCCCAATATTGTAAAACGCGCAAATCATTCAATTCACCTATGTCACACCCTACTTTCTATTTTCAAGAGAAGCGTTGTTAATGATGGATTTGATTCTGTAGAAAGGGAAATAGATTTTTTTAAAAATATCAAAACCGTTCCATCTGCTCAATTGCTTTACCATTCTCAGGTGCGCTCTTTCGAACTGGAATTTCCAAAAGCGAATTTAGAGGTGCAGCGTAAATTCATTAAAAAAAGATTAAATCGTCTAAATCGATTCTATCGGAATCACATCGATTTTGGTGAATATATCTCATCTGGGCGTACCCATTTTGATGAACACTATTTTACCAGAAAATACCTGAATAAATTTCCTATCCTATCACCACATATATACTTTCATGACCCTGATTTCAGTACGCCAAAGGATTTGTTGCTTTCCGAATTTAAGGCATTCGATTTACTAGTAATGTATCTGCAAAATCGAATGATAGATAAAACAAAATCATATAATCAAGAGCCTACCGAGCTCAACGCTCATTTAAACCTACAATGGACTTCGAGCAAATCTGCCCTTACTGAATTAATCTACGCGTTGCATTACAATCGGGTTATCAATAATGGCAATGCCGATATTAAAGAAATAGCGCTCGCATTTCAACAGGTTCTTCATTTCGATATTGGGGATTTTTATAAGATTTTCTCTGAAATCAAATCAAGAAAAAATAGTCGGACTAAGTTTCTTGACGATTTATCCTCTGGATTACAATCTCACATGGATAGTACTGAAGAGTAGTGCTTTCGGATATCCCGTATTTATTGACTTTTATGACCGTACTCCGGTCGACCTCCGGTAATCGATAAATAAGCCTTATAAAGACTCTATTTTGGAAATTTCAATTCTATTTGAGAGTTTTTTACTGTACAATTCATACCATTTCATGCCAAATTTAATAGTGTTAAAATTTAACCGTAGTCCGGTCGTACTGGTGAACAAAACCTATCAAAACTATTCAAATTTGTTCTTGAAAAGTCAAATTGCTGTAATCCCACCGCTTCTAAAAACGATAACCAGCGGTGGGATTTTAAAAACAAAAGAATATATGCCAACGAGTATTATAACTACGGACGATTTAAGGGAGTTCAAAATAGAATTACTTGAAGAGCTAGAAGAGCTACTTTCCAAATTTCATACAACACCGGAACCCATTTCGTGGCTTCGTTCTGCCGATGTGAAAAAGAAATTGAAAATCAGTAATACCACACTTCAAAATCTCAGGAACAAAAAGATAATCAAAGGTCATAAGATAGAGGGTATCCTATTTTACGATGCCGCTGAAATCGATAGGGTCTTATTGGAAAACGCAGTTGAAAATGAAGGTGTCGGGCATGAACTACATTAAACATTTGAACGCAGCTTTTCATGAATTTTATTCAGATACACGTCTTCATGGGGGGCATATCAGTTTATATATGGCCTTGTTCTTCTATTGGAACTTACATCACTTTCCGGATACCTTTTATGCAAATCGAATTGAAATAATGAAAATGGCAAAAATCGGTTCCCGTTCAACGTACCACCGCCTTATAAATGACCTTTCTGAATGGGAATATATCCACTATTTGCCGACACAGAATCCTACGCAAAAAACAATGGTCAGAATGTCCCAAATCTGTACCAACGGTAGTACAGAAACAGGACTTACTAGTACACTTATGAAACGGTACTGTCCTAAAAATGTACCACTTTCCTTATATACAAAACAACCCAAACAATATAAACGCTCTGTAAAGAGCAGCCCAAAAAATGAATTTATTGTAATTGAATTTTTTAAAGAAAAAAAATGGCCTTTGGTCGAAGCCTCAAAATTCTACAATCACTATGATGGCATCGGATGGAAAATAGGGGGGAAGATAAAAATTGAAAATTGGCAGGCTATCGCTGAAAATTGGATGCTAAAGGCCAAAGAAATTAAAGAAAAGCCGACCCTTCAGATAGTATCAAAAAATACAGATTTTTTAATAACCAATGAGCAAAAAAACTATGGCGAACCCCTCTAAGATAACGGAAGGTAGTGTGGTCTATACCCTAGGGGATTTTGATGGCAAAAAGGTGGAGTACGACTTCACCAAGGTGCTGATTTATCTGGAAGCGAAAGGTAGAATCTTGTTTGGTAAACACTTTAAGATTTACGAAGAGGATAAAGATGTGCTTTTAAGGCTCTGTAACTATATGGTTCGAGACTATGATAACTGCGCTAAGTACGGAATCGACCCTAACAAAGGTATTTTGTTGACAGGGCCTGTAGGCTGCGGCAAGACAAGTCTGATGCGATTGATTCGCTATATCGTACCCCATAGACGTGCTTATGAAATCATCCCTGCTCGAAATGTTGCTTTTGGCTTCAATCATATCGGCTTTCGAATTATTGAGGATTATGGTGATGGACGTTTTTACTGCTTTGATGATTTGGGAGTGGAACCTATGGGGCGCCATTTTGGAAAAGATTGCAATGTACTCGGTGAAATTATCCTTTCCAGATATGAGTTGTTTTTAAAGGCCAAAATACCAACACATGCTACTACGAATTTAAATGCTGAAGAATTGGAAGAACGCTATGGAAAACGGGTACGAAGCCGAATGCGGCAAATGTTCAATCTAATAGCCTTTGATAAGAGTACCAAGGATAAAAGAATTTAATAATTACAATATGAAAATAGCCACATTCAACATTCAAAACTTATTCCACAGACATCGGGAACTCATTAAAACGAACAGAACTAAAAACGCTACCGATTGGATTTCCGAATTGGATGCGCTGTTAAGAAAGCCTACAAAAAATACGGAGGACAACGAGCGTATCAATTGTTTATCATTCTTACTTGGGTTTGAGAAGACAGAAGACAATCCGTATGCTATCTTGAAGCGGCAAGCGGGTGAACTTCATTTTAAGGGTAGGGTAGTGGAAAATACAACCAAGGCTTCTTTTCTTACCGACTGGCAAGGTTGGACGAAATTAGCGAACAGGCCCATACATGAAAAGGCCATTTTCTGTAAGGCGTATATGGTTGCCGAAACCAATCCTGATATTTTAATTTTACAAGAAGTCGAAGACCGCGCTTCACTAGTGGAGTTTAATTATGAATTTTTGCCACTCCTAAAGATTACACCCTATCAAGAAGTCATGGTCTTTGAAACAAATGATAGTAGAGGGCTGGGAATGGGAATAATGTTGAAAGAAGGATATCACTTAAGCGGTTTTAAAAATCATCTACATGATTTAGACTACGAAGGTTTTACCTTATTTGATGTGGATTGTCAAGAATATTCGATTGTAACTCCAAAAGGAGCTACTATTTATGTATTGAGCAACCAGTTTTCATCGGATGAAAACCAACGAAAGGAACAGGCTGAGAAAGTGGCTGAGCGCTATTTGCAATTACGGGAAGGAGATAATAATTTGATTGCAGTATGCGGTACCTTAAATGATGTGTCATACAGCGATTGTTTGTCGCCATTACTTCGAGAAACGGATTTAACGGATGTATCCAAAAACAAAAGATTCAAATCCGATACAGATTTAGGAAGGGATAAGAATTACTTTAGATTGGGAGCCTACCGTATGGGAATAAATATTAAGCAGCAAGACTATCTAATGCTCTCGCCTAGCTTATTCGAAAAAATAAAGAAGGCAGGAATGAACCGACAAGGCACCTGGCCAGAACGGAAACCGAATTGGAAACTGTATCCGTCAATAGCAAGTAAGAATCATGCTGCTAGTGAACATCCTTTGATTTGGGCTCGAATTGATTTATAATTATTCGTCAATATCTTACTAGTTGTAGTTCCTCAAGCCGTATAGCCATAGCTTCGGTTGAGACGTTAAATTTGTTTGATAACGAAGTGAATTCTTTATTATCAAATGACTCTAATGCGGCTAATTTTCTTGAAAATCCGCGAAGATTTTTACATTCCCTTCTTATATCATTCGTACTGCGCCCACCAAATTTAAAAGCAGAGTTTTCGTTTAGCTCAAAAAGCTTTGATGAGAAGATTTTTTCGAATTCTTTTTGAATTGATTTTGTGGGCATTAAGAAAAAGGTGGCGAATTTATCAGCATGAACTTCGGTTTTATCCCGAGTTTTTCTTTTTCCGGCACAATCGGTGGGTATATCTCTATGTAAAATCGGTTGTTCATGAAGTATTGCATGACCTAGTTCATGTGCAGCTGTAAATTTCTGTACCTCTGGTGAAAACGAATTGGATACGGCAACAAGCTTATTTGGTTGGTCTATTATTCCAGCAACTTCAATTACTTCACCCTCTTTAGAAGGGATTCCAAATCTAGTAGAAGAGAAGTAGTCGTAACCCAAGACTCTCTTTAAAATCAAATCAGGACGGAGGATTTGAAGTTCATTATTTGGAATGTTCTTTTTCCATATTAAATGTCTATTTGTCCATACAAGATTTTGCAATTCTCTAACACATTGTTCGATATTCAAATCTATATTTCCACGATATTTATTTATTATGTCGTTTACTCCTTGAAATAAAGGTATTTTCTCTTCAAATTCAGCTTGAAGTATTTTGATTTTTGAATTAGCAAGTTTGTTTAATATTTGATATTCCTTGTCCAAATCATCTACTTTGGAAACAACAGATTTACAATATTCAAATTCATCACTATCAAAAGAAAGTACGTTAAGTCTAATAATTGCGATACAACCCGCCAGAGCAGAAACAGCACCGCTTAAACCTACTTGAGAATCACCACGAGCAGATTTAAAGCCGTTATCAAATACATAAGCTGAAATTTCGGCTAACTCATTGCAAAGAGAGGCAATCTGCAATGGTATGGCGATAGCAATTTTGAGCTCTTCAAGTGCTTGCCTTCTAAGCTGATTTTTGGTTGCTTCATCTTTCTCTTCATTCCGAGCTATTCTCAGTTTTATCGTTTTATCAAATTGTTCAGAATCAAATTGAAACAAATCTACAAGCGTGGGATAAATTCGTCTTTCAATTTGTTCTTGAAAATCGAGTAATTCAATTACACAATGTGAATATAAATGCCTTCTTTTTTCGTCTGCGGTTAGACTAATTACCGTGGAAATCAGTTTGGCGGAAATCATACCTTGAAACGCCGCAGCACTTCCGGAGCCGGGCTTATGGTTTCCTGCTCCAAATTTTTCCATTAAGTCTTCAACTGTTTTTTTTATCAATTCTGATTCCATTCCAAAATGATTTATTGTAAAGATACCTTTTAACCTACAAAATGTTAAAATTTAATTTTAGAATAGGTAGTTCGCTATATTTGGATATAATCCAATAAATAGGAAATAATCCAAATATGAAAGATATCGTGTTTCGCAATTACGATAGATATGCCTTAAAGCATTTATTGAAAGAAATAGGGGAGCATCGGCTAAGAAAGGAATGCGAAAACAAGCATTTAAATTTTCCAAGACGGTTGGCCTTGTTTTATATCGAAGCACGGGATAGCAATACCATGCTAATCTATAAATATCCGCAAAAAGGGATTTGGGGCATCATGGTCATTGACCGTTATGACTTACCAGATTCGGGTTGGGTACGGGTACATTTACAATGAAAAAGAACGAAGATATACGAACGGTAACTATTGGAATACGGACATTGCATCTCATTGAAGGTCTAACGATAAAAAAATATATACCGGAAACTATTCTGAATATGGTTCATGATGCATTGGCGGATCAAGACATGAAATGGGAGGATGAGGTAATCGCTAACTGTACCATGGTGATAAGCCACGGTACACATGTATCGGTACTATATGAACACGAACCCATGCGTTTTAATGGGCTACTGCTTTTTACCTTTTGCCAAGATGCTAAAAATGAGCATTGCTTTGGTTTTCCAAAGAAGGGGAATCATATTGAGTATTATACTCGAATAAAGTAACAAACGGTTTTGTGTTAATCTATTTTAACAAGAAATTATCTACTATATTTGGAGCATTAACGTTGTATATTTTGTATGTGATTTCACCGCCGTAGGTGGACAAAATGACCAAATTGAATGGAAGACCACGAACTAAATCATCAAAAAAGTATTTTTCAAGATTGCAATATAAATTTCCTTATTGGTTCTGGGTTATCAAGCCCTTTTTTCGGAACGTTAGGTAACATTGAGACTTGGTTAGAAGGACTTGAAAGTTTGAAGTCTTCTAAATTAATTAGTGATGCCGATTACACTATTGTAAAAGCAACTCTTTATAAAACCTATTTTGATGTTGCGATGAAAGCAAATATTGAAATTAGTAAAACCAAAATAACCAAAGATGAGTACGAAGCTGCTGAGAAAACTTCAGCGCATAAGCTGAACAATACGTATAAAGCGTATAAGGATTTTTTTAAAACTCTCAATCATATTTTATATGAAAGAAGAAGCAATACTGTAAACAAACAGATAAACCTTTTCACAACCAATGTAGACATCTTCATAGAAAAGTTATTAGAAGACCTCGATTTACAATTTAATGATGGCTTTAATGGAATTTTTAATAAAAAATTCAGTTTGAGCAATTTCAAAAAATCTTTTTATCAAAAGAGTTTACACTACGACAACATATCTGAAATTCCCGTTTTTAATTTATTAAAGATACATGGGTCGGTAACTTGGCAAATGAAAGATGAAAACATAAGTTTTTCAAATCTTGATATAATTGAAGAAGTTAATTCTGAGATCTTAAAAATTTCTTTGATTGATATTGTAAAGTTAAATAATGATAAATGGAAAGCTGAGAATAAAAATTTAACCGTTCAGGAAATAGTTGACGAGGTAAATAAAGTAAAGCCTAAACCAATTGTTTCTGATTTCATAAAATCTTATGAAAAACTTCAAATCGTAAATCCGACTAAAGACAAATTCAAAGACACAACTTTTAATAAAAACTATTATGAGCTGTTGAGGTTATATGCCAACGAACTTGAGAAAGAAAACTCTGTTCTTTATATTATGGGCTTTTCGATGGCAGATGAACATATTAGAGAGATTACGATTCGAGCGATTAAGTCAAATCCAACATTAAAGATTTTTATTGTTTCTTATACGAAAGCGGCTACAGATATAATTAATCACTTCCTGGATGATTTGATAGATATCACGAGCTTTCCAAACGTGGAGATGATTAATCCTGAAGATGGTTTTAATCTTAGAAAATTCAACGAGACCATTCTCATTCCTTTACTTGACAGTATAATCTTAAAAAAATAACGAGCTAAGATTGTATGAAAGAAATACTGCAAAAGGATTCTATTTTTAAAGTTGGTAAAGTTACCTCGGTAGAGGGACGAACAATAAAAATAGAAGTTGACAAATCGAAAAACGGTGCACACCTTCTGTATAAAGGCCAACTTCTTAGAAATATCTCCGTAAACGGCTACGTAAAAATTACAAAGGGTTTTACAAAAATCATTGGTAAAGTTGAAGGGGAATTCATTATTGAAGACAAACAATTTGTAAATAAAAATTACACTAGCGAAAGACAAAAAATAAAAAGAATACTTCAAGTTTCACTATTAGGTTTTTTTAGTAACAAAGGATTCGAAAGAGGTATAAAAGAACTTCCTCTGATAAATAATGAATGTTTTTTATTAGACTTAGATGAATTTGAAGACGTTCATAATTTCGTAAAAAAAGAAGATGACCCATTAACTCTAGGTACACTTACACACGAAAACAATCAAGAAATAAAAGTTGGAGTTAATGAACTTTTTGCAAGTCACATTGGTATTTTCGGTAATACTGGAAGTGGTAAATCCTATACTTTGGCAAAAATCTATAGAGAACTGTTCTTAAAATACATTGACGAAAAAAAATTTAAAGAAAATGCGGAGTTCTTCTTTATTGATTTCAATGGAGAATATATAAATGAAAATGTCATAATAGATAGAGCCTTTAAAGATATTTATTGTCTTAATACAAGAAAGGACAGTGGTGAAGACAAAATACCAATAGGTAAAAAGGAAATCAATAATCCGGAGTTTTGGTCAGTAGTGTTAGAGGCTACTGAAAAAACACAAAAACCCTTTATTGAAAGAGCTTTAAGAAAGAACTTAGATTTTAAAAATATTCATAATGAAGTAAAGCTCATCATCAAAGAAATTTTGTCTAAAGGAGATAAAGATTTAGGTGTTAAAGCAATTTTTAATTTCTTGTGGGAACTTTATCCTCTTGTCTCAAATCAAGGTAATATTCTTGATATAATCACTTGGTGTGAAAGCAATCTCGGCACTCTAAATAATGGCAATTTTTATGTATTAAATAACGGTATAAAAGATTACGATAACATTAATTTGGCTTTGGATTATATTAACCCATTGATTAACGGTTTAAAATTTATCAAACCAAGTGGAATAGAAGAAATAAGAATAAAAATAATATACAATTATTACTTAGAAATTGTAAGAGGTCATTCAAATAGAGAACATATTTCACCATTAATTAAAAGACTGGGCAAAAGAGTAAAAGACGTAAATAAGGTAATTGAAATAAATGATAATATAGAAACTACTAAGAACATTACTATAATATCATTAAGAGATGTAAACATAGAAATAAGAAAAATTTTACCACTTTTAATTTGCAAACAACTCTATGAAAAGAAAAAGGAACTGAATGAAAAAGAAAAGTTTTTAAATATAATTATTGATGAAGCTCATAACATTTTATCCTCTGTATCACAAAGAGAAAGTGAAACTTGGAAAGACTACAGACTTGAAACATTTGAAGAAATAATAAAAGAAGGCAGGAAATTTGGAACTTTTTTGACAATTGCAAGTCAAAGACCATCGGATATTTCAGCAACGATTATTTCACAATTGCATAATTTCTTTTTGCATAGATTAATAAACAATAATGACATAAAAGCTGTTGAGAGAACTGTTTCATATTTGGACAAGTTATCTTTTGAATCATTGCCGATTCTACCAACTGGGACTTGTATTTTAGCTGGTCTATCTGCTCAAGTACCTGTAATGATTGACATAGGAAAAATAAAAAAAGAAGCAGAACCAGATAATAAAACTATGCTGCTAATTGAAAACTGGAAGGATTGAATCCCTAGTATAGTTTGATTCTCTTAGAGCCTCAATTATTATTTCGAAAAAAACTGATTAGGGTTTTAAATAATTCTTGTAAAATTTCCCTTAGGAGGAAAATGAGCCTTTTAGATATTTTAACCATGATATAAAAATTTCAAAAGCGTTTCTAAAATCAAAAGCGCATAGCCAGAAATAGCACTAGCTTTTTTGCTATGCTCGGCCTCCTCCCAATTCGATAAAAACCCCAATTCCAAAAGTACACTTGGGCAATGTGTTGTTTCTCGAAGCACTTGAAAATTTCCATGCTTAATCCCTCTAATTTTAAAGCATAGTTTTTCATTTAGCCCTTTTACAAAGAGTTTGGCCAAATCTTTTGATTCCGCTTCCGAAGGGTTTATGTAAACTTCAATTCCTTGCGCCGCTTTACGGGCTGCTTGGTTACAATGAATAGAGATAAACGCATCGGCATTGAGCGCTCTTGCTAGTTTGGTTCTATCCCCTAATGAAATAAGCGTATCCGAATAGCGAGAAAGATAAATTTCCAAAGTGTCATTGAATAGTACTCCATTTAGCCTCATAACCTCCCTAGCTATTTGTAAGACGACTTCTTTTTCCTTTATACCATTGATGCCAATGGCACCAGAATCCGTGCCGCCATGTCCGGGATCAATGATAACAATCGGTTTTATCACTACTTCTTGTCTAACGACTTGAGAAAAAGTAAGGTTGCATATCCAAATCAATACATAAAAACAATAAGGCTTCATTCGCTGAAAATTTTAGGTGCGTGTTGCACAATTTTCATCGATTTGAGGTAATCATTTAAAATCCGTGAAATTTTAACGTTCCCAACTGTTAATTTTTAGCCGATTCTCTGCATTTGCTCCTTTTCATTTCAAATTCGTCAACAAGTATTCATCAACCGCCCTCATCAGGCACTTAAAACGAACAGTTATGAAAAGATTAAAAAAGTCATTTTGGTTGTTGCTTTTGGCAACGGCCCCAACCTATGCCCAAATCGGAGGCATAGAAGATTCAGTAGCCGATATTTCGGATACCATACGAACCATCTTCCCCATAATTCTCGGGGTTATTTTTCTTGTAGGTTTCCTATTTAATGCCGGACACTTCTTTGGCGAAAACGCAGACCTTAAAAAAGGGATTACCCGTGTCTTGGTCTTTGTATTGATTGCGGGTGCCGTTGTGGGCATCTTCACCTATCTAATTACCCTTGTCGTATAATGAAGGGGTACCAGATATACGGAAACATACGTAAACGGGCATTGATATTCGGGCTTCCGGTTTCTTTGTTCGCATTACAAATGGCAGCGGTGATTGGCTCCCTATTGATCGTGATTTTTTCGTTTAGCCTCTTTTTGGTCATGGGAGCGATAGCAATCAATCTTTTGCTCTATGTAGTGTTATTGAAGCTGACCCATCAGCCACATTTACTGCATATTCAAAAAGTATTTCCGACAGCTATTTCCAATAAAAAAACAACCACGCTGCATTATGAGGATTAATCTAACCCAACACTATCCGATAGTTGATATTCAGGAGAATCTGGTCTTTGCCAATAACGGCAACTTGGTATTTTGCTACAAGGCCGATTTGCCTGAGGTGTATTCATTGTCCTCAACCGATTTTGAAGATTTGCACGGTAGTTGGTTTCAAGCCCTAAAATCCTTACCTGCCGGTACGGTCATTCACAAACAAGATGTTTTTCAAAAATTGGAATATACAGCCGAGCGTTTGCCGAATACTACATTTTTGGAAAAGGCGACCCACAAACATTTTAAGGGCAGGGAGTATATCTCGCATCAATCCTACTTGTTCTTCATCTGGCCAAAAAACAAGGGGTTGAATAAGTCCAAATATGTAAATCCGTTTAAAGGTGTTCCAAAAGCTATTCCTCAAACAATGGCGGATTCCGCAGAGAGTTTTATGGCATCCGTCCGTGACGCGGTAGGTTTTCTCAACAATAGCTACAAATTTGATTTTACACTGATAGAGGAAAAGGAAATACTTTCCCTTACTGATACGTACTTCAATGGATTCAATGAGGGGTTCGATACGGATATCGTTTTGAACAAAGACCACGCTCAGATTGGCAACCATTATTTTGACGTTTTGGCGGTCAATAATGAACTGTGTTTTGGAGAATCCGTGAGCAGTAGTAAAACCAATGATGCTTTTACTTCAGATGACTTTGTCTTTCATCAAGGCTTTATCGATGGGCTGGGGCTTGATTTAAACGAAAACCATATCGTTAACCAGATTATCTATTTAGACGATAAGCACAAGTGGCGAAAGCTGCTTGAAAAACGGTTGGAGGAATTGAGCAAGAGTTCCAATTTCGGAACGCAGAACAAGGTCGTTCATGAGAAAATCAATGTCATATTGGATCAAATAAACCAAGATGACAATGCCCGAATAATTCGGGGACATCTCAACGTAGTTTTTTGGAGCGACCAGAAAGCTGATTTGGGTAAAATTGCATCCCGAATAAAGACGGAGTTTAAGGAGCTTGATATCATACCGTATTATCCGAAAGGTGAGGAGCGGAAGCATTATTTACTGAATAGCTACTGTTGTTTTTCCTCCAACTTTTCTGACGAAGATTTGTATGTCACAGACCTTAAACATGCACTCTGTCTTATTATCAACAATACCAATTATAAATCGGATGCATCAGGCATCATTTTTAATGATCGCCAACATAATATTCCTGTTCTTAAAGATGTTTGGGACGAAAAGAAGCGGCGTATCAAGGCACGTAACTTTGCCATATTTGCCCCAACGGGAGAAGGGAAATCATTTTTAGCGAACAACATCCTTCGCCAATATTTTGAAAGTGGTGTACGGTTGGTCATTATTGATTTGGGAGGCAGCTATTCCAAGTTTGCGAAACTTTACCCTGATCAATATATCACCCTACGCTATGAGCAAGGCAAAAACTTGGGTATCAATCCTTTTTACATTAATAGTCTACATGACCTAAGCCCGGAGCGTTTGGAAGATCTTACCGTTTTCCTTTTAGAGCTCTTTGCTTCGGGTCTTAAGGTCGCCAAAGCCCAAGAAGTGGCTCTAAAGAAAATCCTTCAACACTATTACAAGCGCAACGCAACTAAAACTCATTCGTTGGAGGCCTTTTACAATTTCGTACAACAGACTAAAGAAACCTTGTTGGATGATTTGGGTATCGATAAGGCCTATTTTAATACGACAAATTTTCTTCATATCATGTCGGAGTATGTAGGCGAGGGGCTGTATAGTTTTTTGTTTGAAGTAAGCGAAGACCAATCTTACAAAATAGAGGATAAACGTCTCATCGTTTTTGAATTGGATGAAGTTAAAGATAATAAGGAGGTATTATCGGTTATGCTCAAGCTTATCAAGTCCGCTATCCAAAGAACTATATGGCGTAACCGTGCTGAAAAGGGCATCATTCTATTTGATGAATTTGCAAAGCAATTGAAGTTCGATAATGTTTTGGAAAGTGTTGAATTCTACTATCAGGCGATTCGTAAACAAAATGGCGCCATTGGGATTATCCTTCAATCCATCAACCAATTACCGAGTAATTCAACATCAGCCAGTATTCTCGAAAATACCCAAGTTATTTATAGCCTACGAAATGAAAAGGGCTATGATGAATTGGTCAAACGGTTGAACCTTTCCAGTCACGACTTGAACCAGTTGAAGTCCATCAAGAACGATTTAAAAGGCAAAAGAAAATACACGGAAATCTTTATCAAGATTGGTAAGGAAAGCAACATATTCCGTTTGGAAGTCCCATTAGAAGTATATGCAGCCTATTTAACCGATGGTGCCGAGAACGAATCCATAATGGCCATTTATAAGAAAACCGAAAATATGGAGTCGGCTATTATCGAGTTCGTAAAACAGAAATTTCAAAAATCATATTCACTCACTTAAAATTAGAACATCATGAAAATTACAATCAAGACAATTATCGTATCAGCTTTCTTATTTATTGCAAGTACGGGACAAATAAAAGCACAAGGCATGCCTGTTTATGACAATGTAAGTTTTATTTCCCTTGTAAAGCAATTACTAGAGTCTGCCAAACAGACTAGCGAAATGATTAAGACCGTAAAGTTTTTAAAACAAGCGAAGGAGACTATTGAAAAGGTCAATAGTGCTGTAGAGCAGTATGAGGCAGTCAAGGAAATCAATAAAAACAACGAAGCTTTGGTCAACATGGTACGAAACGATTTGAGGGGTATTCTAAATTCGCCCTATATCCATCCAGATGAGATAGATGCGGTTTCCAATGCGTTCAATACAATTATTGAGGGTTCACTTCGCAATCTTGAATTTATGAACCAGGTGCTCTCCAACGACTTCTTAAAGCTGAATGATGCTGAGCGATTGGCCATTTTGGAGGCGCAACGCGACGATTCGCAAAAAATGGTTGCGGACATTACCCTAAAGAATAAACGATACAAAATGATTATTTCATTCCGGGAGATGCAAGATAAAATCAACAACAGGGAAACTAATTATTAAAGGGGTTTATAATGTTTTTGTCCATCGGGTTAGAATATGTTGATACGGTTTTTCAGACTATTAAGGATAGCGATTTTGCCTCCTATACCATTGGTGGTATGAAGGTGCTTGCCATATTGTTTTTTCTAATCAACATCCTGAAAAAATACTACGAAGGAGGGGCAAGTAGTGAGGGAGCTACTTGGGGATTGACACCAACCGAACTGATTAAAAACTTTGCGGTGGTCTTAGTGGTTATTTTTTCAACGCAAGTATTAGATGCTTTCGATTCCATTTTGGTAGCTGTAGAGGGGCAGTACAGAGGTACGGCACCAGTTTTATTACCACTTGAATTGCAGGACATTGAAGTTGAAGAGGATTTAGGTCTTCTGGATGCGACCACAAAGGCTATGGGGATTCTATATGAATGGCTTACAACTCCATTCTTGGGAATCCGAATGATAGCCTTGGCCGCAGGGCTATTCCTATGGGTGTTGGATTTGTTCATTTATCCCATATTCTTGGCGGAACGTTACTTTTTGTTGGGCATCATGCAGGCCTTTTTCCCCTTGGTCATCAGTATGGCGGTTTTTGAGAAGTTTCGAGATATGGGGTATCGGTTTTTCAAACTATATGCTGCCGTGTATATGATAGTACCTGCGTTCTTTCTGGTCAATATTTTTGCGAACGAGCTCTATCAAGAAATTACGGAAAACTTTTGGCCTAGTCTTTTCGGAACCGATTTTGGAAGCGAACTTTTTGCACCGGTCATAGAACTGGCGGGAGTAGGCTTCATCATTCTCATAAAATTTAAACTGTATAAACGTGCGAGCACTTTTACTTTAAGATTGTTTGTAGACTAAACGAAGCGCAATGAAAGACAAAATCACATCCTATAAGAATATTTACAGCGTATTGAAAATAAATCGTTTCATCGTCTTGGCCGTAGTCGCGGCCTGTTTATTGACCTGTATTTTTTCGATGCTAACAGTATTCCGATTCAACCGCAGTATGCTCAACAGCACGTTTGCTGTGAATACCGATGGTTCAATTATTCCACTAAAATTGGTGTCGCAAAAAGAGAATATGGAGGTCGAGGCGCTTTCACATCTCGACTTATTTCACCAATACTTCTATGGAATCGATGAAAGTAACTACGAGAAAAATCTAGAGAAAGCTTTGTGGTTGGGAGACAGTACCGTTGATAATGTTTATCGGCAGAAAAAAGCGGATGGTGTTTATAATAGGTTACTTCAGTATTCTCTGGTTCAAAAGGTTATTTCCGTAAATACAGAATTGACTTTAACTTCAAAAACGACGTCATTTCGGACCGAAGTTATTTTTGAAATCAATAGAGGATCTATTGTTGACAGGTATCAATTAATTACGACTGGAAACTTGATACCTGTGGATAGGAACTTTCCGAACAATACCCATGGTTTATTGATTGCTAATTTTTTTGAAAACTCACTTAGAAAACTCCACAATCAACAATAAATTCAGATGAAACTAGATAGAAACAAAATAATATTTATTGGGGTAATAGCTTCAGTGGCCATCTTCATTGTCGGTTATGCAATATTTGTAATGGGCGATGGGGAAGAATCAGAAACTGAATTGACCCAACCTGTTGTGCCGGAACTGAAAGAAGAACAAAAGGAGTATTCCTCTAAAATGGATGCTATCAATGATTTAAAGGAGGTACGTGAATCCAATGCCCCAAGTATTTATGACGAATCCCTTTTGGATTCTACAGGATTCTACGACCCATCATTTCAAGAAAAGGAACGGCAGCGAATTGTCGACAGTATTTATTCAGAAGGAAGGATAAACTATGAATCAGGTGATTATAGAAATACGGCCAGTAACAAGTCTGCTATGGTAGGAAACAAGACAATTAAAGATCAACATGAAGACTCTCCTATTGATTTTAGTAAGGCACATCAAGATTTTTTTGACTTTGAGCACAAACCCATTTCCATGGCTGTTTCCGAACAAACAAACGGCAAAACAGATGCCTTTATAGCGGTTGAGGTCAATGGTGAACAAACGGTAAAAAACGATAGTAGATTGGAATTACGATTGGCAGTAGATGCTTTGATTGGCGGGGATTCCATTCCAAGGAATTCTTTGGTTTACGGTTTTGTTAGTTTCAAGGCAAATCGGGTATTCATCAACATCACGAACATCAATCACAATCCGGTTGATTTGAAAGCTTTCGATTTGTTGGATGGCAATGAGGGAATCTACGTTAAAAATAGCTTTACAGCTGAGGCTAGGGGTGAAGTCTTGGATGATATTGTTCAAGACATCAATATCCCAGGTGTTCCTCAAGTAGGCGGAATCAAACAAGTATTTCGCCGAAACAACCGCAATGTGAAAGTTACCATTTACAATCAATATCAGCTCATTTTAAAACCTAATCCATGAAAACAATGCTATTCATTATTTCAATGCTGTTTTTGGGTGTTATAAACGCCCAAGAGTTAAAAACTTTATTTACCAATGAAAATAATGCTGTGGCCCTATTCTTTCCTGATGAAATTCAGCAGGCAGTGGTAGGGTCGCCGAACTTTACTTTTAGTTATAACAAGGAAAATCCACAGCACGTAGGTTTATTGCAGGGTGTTAAGGGTACTGACAGTAATTTACTAGTTATAACTTCATCGGATGAGGTTTTCTCCTATATTCTCAAGTATCGCAAATCTTTGGATACTTTAACGCATTTCGTCGGCAAGCAAGAGCGAATAGGATTGGAAAAGTCCGTTAGTATAACAGCTCTTAAAAATAGGATGCTAGTAAAGACTAATCCTGTGTTTTCTCAACCTTCAAAAGTGGACTCCAACTATCGAGTGCAGTACTTTGAAAAATTCAGTAGTTATCATTTGAAACATAATCAAAATAGTTTAAAGAAAAAGCGAAAGAAAGGAGTTGTAATGTGCCTCAAAGATTTAGTCTATGACCGAACTGAGGTATATGCCATCATTGAAATCAAGAACAGATCAAAGATTGATTTTGAGATTGACTATTTAAAAATGTTTAAAGTCAATGGAAATAGAAGACGAAAATCATCCTATCAAAAGATAGAAATGAAACCCATTTACAGACATAATCCCCCAAAAATAATAGAAGAAGGGGAGAGTCGAACCTTCGTATTAACCACTCCCAAATTTACCTTCGGCGATAAGGAAAAATTACTATTGGAACTCAAAGAGACTAGAGGAAATAGATTACTACAATTGGTCTATGATTAACATCCAAAGAATCATTCCTTTAGAAATGATAAGAATTCATTTGACTTTTTGTGCTATTTATGTTCAAGTATAGTAAATTAAATCTAGGCCTCCCTAACAATTAAACAATAAGTGAAATTTGAATGTAAGGTAATCTATAATGTCTTTAAAAGGACATATAATCTAAAAACTGTACTGAGCCCTCTAAGGTATTCAACTAATTCCAGGTTTGTCTAATTTCGTGTGCTTGGTTTTCGGAAAATTCAAATATATATTGAATTCCTGCAGACGAGGAAGCATATGTTAATTGACATACTCTCACCCCTGCATCTAAAACTAAATTTGGACTATTTGGGTCATAACTATTTACGGAGGTAATGTTCATGATTTGCGCGGCTGCACAGGCAACCTTCGATACAGTTGGCTCAGGGACGAAACACGCTGCATTTGCCGCAATATCTGCAACCAAAATAACAATTTTGCATCCGTCTTCTACATCACCGGATTGTAGTTCTTGTAAAAATATTTCTTTAAAGCTTGTTTGCTCTTGTGCATTTACACTATTGATCGTTATCGAAGAAAATAGGATAATGTTAAGTGAAAAGTATACCGTTGATTTCATGGAGGGCTAGTTCAAACTGATTAAATATTTTTATAAAGTACCATTCAAAGCATTATTGATAATTGATTTTTATTTAATTACTACTAATTTTAATTTCCGTTCCTAGGTGTGGGCCATATAATTTTCTGGTTAGCAAAATAACCTCTTCTCCGGGATTCCTATCCTTTAGTTTTAGCTTGAAGTCATCGTTGGTTGTAATTGGTACTCCGTCAATGAATGTGATAATCATACCCGGCTGAATACCAGATAAATGTGCGGGACCACCTTTAGCAACAAGTACAGGAACCACACCCTTACTATATCCTGTTGGAATTGGCCTACCCCAATTATCAGTTCCAAAAACTTGATAAGAAGTTTCTAAGGTTAGCATAAATCCGAAATATGGTTGATGTTTAAGTCTTTGAGCAATAAAGGGAATCCTCTCTGTAAGTGTTCTTTGAACTGAGATTGTTTTTGATTGTAACCAGTCTTTTCTTTTTGATATTTCAATATTGCTCGTAATAGTACTTCTAAACGAGTTTGACCCAGTCCCCGTATTTGATCCCCATCTTACGCCCTTTGCAACAAAACCAATATAGTCCTGCGCAGCTAAAGAGGCTAAGGCCCCAGCTATATCTGTCTCTAGGTTTGGGTCATTTTCTTCAATAGCTTTTGCATAACTTAGATGGAGATTACTTAAACTATCTTTACCATCATTTGCCGCATTGATAGCGGCAATTTTATGATTATTAATGACTTCGTTCTTATTAATAACTGGAAAGAAATTGTTTTCGAAATTATCGATCATACTATCATCTGCGTCAAATATTTCAATTTTAGTTCCTTCCAAACTATTATCGTTGACCTGATTGTTAACTTGCTGATTAATGGAGGTACGAATGCTTTTTCTTCTTTGTCCAAATCCTAAAACTGACCAACCACTTGATTTTTTCTTTTGTAAACTTTTTTGTGATTCTTCAAGCACATGATTAATAATTTGACTAGCATCAAATTGAGCTGAAATTGTGCTGGTTTTAGCATCTCTGAATTTATATGAAGCTACAATTTCAAATTGTTTTTGAAGTATTTTGTTCTGGGTATATAAATCAGGATTTCTGATTGATATTGTCGTTAAGATATTATCTCCGACAAAAAAATCACCAGTATATTTTTTCCCTGAAATATACTCATCGTCAACGTTCAAGGTAACTTCTAAACTATTTAATGAAACTTTCTCAGCTGCATAATTGGCAAACTTAGCAATTTTTGCCTGTTGGTTATTATAATCATTAACATATTGGTCATAAATACTCTTCATAGTATTCTTAAATCCTGGATAGTTGATTGCTTCCCAACTATTCCAAGTCCAATCGTCAAATTTAATGGGCAGCGGCTCAGGAAAAAACCTAGTTAATTGTAGACCTACTGAAGCATCATACAGTACAGGGATTTCAGATTTTAAAGGAAGCTCTAAATGATAAGTTATTGGAATGGTAATTGACCTTGCTGGAACGTCATCCCCAAGATATGCATCGTAGCTAATACCATCATCGCCAGAATATTTTATATTGGCAAAATCTATTTTAACGGTTGGTAAGATAAAAACTCTTCCAGAGGAGCCCGATGCAGTATGTTGAATAAAACCTTTAGAATTAAAATGCTTAAGACTGCCAGTTGGACCTTGCAAAAGAAAATCTTTGATATCAAACTTTTTTGAGTTTGGAAGTATTTGGGTAAAAGCATTTTGAACAAAAAGCACAGTAATAATGCTTACGAATAGTAGTTTTTTCATTTCGGTTGTTGTTTTGATTAAGCAAAGGGGGAATACCAAAATATAAAAAATATGTGAAATTTCTTTCAAAATAAAAAAAGTAAAGTGTGCGTAATTCTTTAAACTCGACACTATTAATAATCTTTTCTAATTTCCAAAGAAATTTATGCAATTTTAAAAATTCCTGAAATATGGGTCTGAGTAGAAGAAGTTTAGCTTATTGGTTCATGATAAATCGATTTGCCCCAATCTTCAATTCCAAAAAAAGCCAAATCCGGATGGTCGTACAAGGCATCGAATTCTTCTTCAATTTTCCGAACCACTTCGATATCGGTAACCCGAATCCTAGTTTCGTAATTGTATTTAGTACCACTTTCAGTAAAGTTCAAAGAACCCAAATAAGCCGTATGGCCATCGATAATATAGATTTTACCATGGATAAATAAATCGTTTATCCGAGAAGAGTCTGGAGCCACAAATACTTTGAATGGAAAAAGCGGTGAATAGGTGTAAGAATAAATTTTTGTACTCTTAGCCTTTCTTCTAGCATATCTGTAACTTAAAAAAAGCAAGAAGGCCATTCCAAAAGCAAAGATATAAGTTGAGTTGTACGAAGTAAGGAATAGAATGACCAAGAGTATGGTTAAAGCAATACTCTCGGTCATTAAAGCTTTCTGAGTAAATAGCCATCTTTTTCTGACTCTGTTGGCCTCCTCATCTAAGTGTCGGTTCTGCACAACCAACGGTTCAATACTCTTCTCTTGCCTATAGTTTCTACCGTCAAATTTATCCGAAGTTATCAATGCTACCTTTATCCCCTTCTTATGTAGCCAAACCAATTCATCTACCATTTTGGGAGATAGGTAGGGGGAAGAAATTTTCACTGAACGTTGGGCGTTTCCGATTTCCTTCAGCAACTTGGTACCAGCTCCGGTACCCATGTAAATATCACATTTTGCCTGATTGAACCACACGATTTTAGGGCTTTGGTTGACCATTAAATATACGAAATTTCAAGGTCAGATTGAAGTATATTTCATCTTGTTTTGCTTGTATTGGCTCCAATTCGCTTTATGGGAATAGCCTTCGAACTTCTAGATGTATTCGTTGAAAATTAGCTTTGATTTCTGCGTTGTTGTGTGCCAAGACTGGCTCGGGAAGTTCCCGTTTTATCTCGGGTCTTTCGAACCTGACCCGTTTATCTTTTCCATCGGCAAAGGCTATAAATTCACCGCGTTTCAATCGGAAGAAAACATCTGCGCGTATTTTGCTGACATCTTTTTCCCCCTTGGTGATTCTTGCATCAAAATTCCAATTGCTGCTCTTGCTGACACTGCGAGTTGGCTGTTTGATAATTTCAAAAAAACGTTCGTAATATTTTGCCGTATCGGGGTCGTTGGCTTTCCCAAAGAACTGATAGGAGAGATTGCTCAATATGGCCTTACTGGCCTTGTCCCCATACATCAAATCATTTTGAATCTTATCTTGGAGTACATAGACTGTCGCAATATCATAGCTTCTTAAGGTAGCAGGAATACGTTGCATGTTCAATAGACGAAAAGTGGATGCCTCCTCGGCAAGCAAGAAGGATGATAAACGATTGCGAACACTCATTTGTTTGGTAACGGTGTGAATAATGGTTGCAATTACAGGGGAGTAGGCTGTATCGAACTTTGGATTATTTACGATGGAGATTACCGACGGATGATCCGGATTATTAACATCCAACGGAATTTCATCTGCAGAGAGGGCCATAAAAATACGTTGGGTACTGATTTTTTTAAGTGCATTGGCCAAGGTACTCATCACCCCGGCTGTTTGTCGTTCTGAATCGATTCCGGAAATAAATGCATCTGCCATGGCTTTTGAAGTAAAGTCCGAACTGAGAAAGGATACGAGTTGCTCGGTATCCATATATTGGTAGGTCGCAATGAGATGCGGTAGGGTACAGTAATCTGGATGTGCCGTTTTAAGCCGCCATATCAATCCGCCCAAAAGGCCTTCAACGGCATCGTTGAAAAACTTGGAAGATCCCGAGGCGACCGATTCTTTTTGCTCCAATAAGTTCTCCAAGAGTACCCGCGATATTTCATTTACGCTTTCCTCATCTACCATGTAACGAGGGGCAATGGGATTTACGCGTTTATAGATATCGCCAAAGGAAACGATGTGAAACGGCATTTTTGGATTTTGGAATAGGGGATAGGCCATTTCGGTAATCTCAAAATCCTTATAGTCATGAATGACCCCACAAAATGCATGGGTATTGAAATGTTTGAGAAAATTGAAGACAACGGATTCCGTTTTACCGCTTCCCGCAGATCCAATAATCGATACACCCCTACGGATGTTTTTCATGTTTAGCACACCATTCCGAAGCTGAAATTTGGCGTGGTATTTTTTAGGCATGTTGGTAGTCTCGCTTTCCACTAAAGCGGCATAACTAACCATGCTGATGGCATACAATGGTAAAATCCATTTTAAACAAAAAAATAGACCATACTGAAAGCTGTTTCCCAAACAACCCACAATACCCAAATACAAGAATATCACAGCAAGACTAACAAAAGAATAGCGGCAATAGCGATGCATCAGGAGTATCAATCCGGAAGCGGAAACATAATATAGCAGGATGACCGAAAGGATATGCATAAGCTGTTAAATACCTATTGAACTTGATGATCGGGCCAAGTCCATGGCCTTTTTGAACTGTTTGATAGTTTTAAGGGCCATTTGAACTTTATTCGTAGGAATGTTTACCTGTGGAACCCGTACCCCAGCTTTACCTAGTATTTTGAATGCTGCACTACGCTCGTTGGTGGGGAGTCCAAGTAGGTGTGCGAAATATTGATGGGGATCTTTGATATAGGTTTTTCTAGCATCGTAGGTTTCCACAAAATTTCTTTTGTAGTTGAATAGCGTATCAAAGGTCTTTTCAGCCCTTTTATAAAATAGGTTACGGTTAAAACCTCGTTTGACCATTTTGCCGTTTAACTTGCTTTCTGATTCCATGTATTTGCTGCCAGGGGATAAGCTATACCGATTACTGGCATCTTTTCTGCTCACGATAATATGAACATGGGTTTGGAAACCTGGCTTTTTCATTCCCTGTTCAATGGGCCTTCCCTCTATTTTATGGGGCATTTCAGTTTTGAGGCTTTCAACTTTTTTTGTCTTTAATGAAATATTACCAGAAAGTTCCCCCCGCTGTATTTTACGGATTTCATTTTCAAGTCTTACGATTTGAGCACGGTAGGGCTGATTTTCTCGAACCTCTCGGTCAAAACCTTTGAAGGTTCGTTCGTGTTCAATTTTTGCGAAGTATTTAATGTCTTCTACTTTAACCGGTTGGTCGCGATGAAATGAAGCCGCATAATCCTTCATGACCTCCCTCACGTACTTCTTTAGTTGTTCAGGATCGTTGTTGATGGCCTTCAGCTCCTGTTGGCTCGGATTGATTGTCAAGGAATAAAACTTCGGTTCTACTTTTTTAAGTTTGGCCGTATTCCCGTCAATCTCTTTAACAACCTGTTCCGGTGGAATATGGTCATTCTTTTGATTAAAAAATGGTTCTTGCATCTCAGGCAAGATGCCCTCATTTTCTTTTTCCAAATAATCTACAAAATCAGAAGCGCTCTGGGAAAAGTTGTTATTTAAATGCTGTTTAGTAATACTGATGTACATAACTCAGACTGTTTCAAGTGATGCTTTCAAATGATTGAATTCTTTTCGCTTCATATTCAAATGCAATTTTGATCTGCCGAAACTTGATTTAGTTACTTCCACCTTTTCTAGGGTTTCCATAAACTGTTGCTGCAGCTGTTCGAGATTTTGCTTCATTACGGTGTTCTCTTTCTGAAGTTCTATGGTTTCAAAAGCGGATTTAAAGAAAGCATCATCTTTAATGGGCATGTCTTGTTTGTTGGATGAAAGTGATTTTTTTTGCTTGTTATTTTGTGGTGCGTGTTCAAAGAGTAATTCCATCATAGCTCTAGTGGGTGTTATCCCGCGCTTATCCATCTCTTTCATAATCGCCGCCATCCCATTGAACCTTTTTTTTATGAGATTCTCCAAAGTTCTGGCTGTTGGTCCGAAGCGTTCTTTTGGCGAAATCTCATTGTAATAGAAAAAATCTAGCATTGTTTGTAATGCCTCAGAGTGGGTTTTAAATAACCTTTTGGAAAACTTCTGAAACGTTCTAGCCGTTGGTGTCTTGAAACGTATGTTGCTAAATGTTTTCAATTCTTTGGATTCTTTTTAAAATGATTTGCCGCAAATTTTCTCCTGTTTTCGGGGGTTACGAAACGATTTGCCGCAAAAAGAGAAAATCCTGACGGCGGTTAGTAACACTTTGAGTTATTCAAATTGTTGATTAACAGTATGTTAGAATTTATCGATATACTACAACGCCGCGCCAGCGCGTTGTCCTCTTGCTCTTCCTTTTTACTCCGCCGGAGAAAATTTCAACCTTCACCTCAATTTAGTTTGCCGTTTTTACTGCGGATTTCGAAACTAAAATTTTAAGAGTTCTTGGTGCTCACTTTTGAGGAATTTTCAAGATTGGTAAATAATTGATGAGAATCATCAAATGAAAAAAGGCAACCGTAAAGGCTGCCTTGTATTAATCCAACTATTGTTGCATTAGATACTAAACTTAAATTTATGATTATAAAGATTTTTAATAGCTTCTTCTTCCAAGAGCGAATTATAGTCTAGGTAGTTTTCAACTGCATACTTTTTCAAGTCCTCACCAAATTTCCGTTCTACCTCTTGCTTTGATTGTTGCATTAGCTTTTCTTGGGTTTCACGGTCCAGATTGTTGAAATTTAAGCGAAAAGGTATATCAATATTTATATCCATAGTCGCCTAATTTTTCATTAATCCATTGTCCCTAAAACTAAAATAGTTACCATCGGGAAGTATGATAAGATGGTCCAAAACCTTGATATCAAAAAGTTCAGCAGCTTTTTCTATTTTTTTGGTCAATGCGATATCGGCACCACTGGCTTTGCTAGTTCCTGATGGATGATTGTGCGCAAGTATAATAGCCGTAGAAAGTGTTTTAAGGACAACTGCGAAAAGTATTCTCAAGTCTACCAATGTGCCTGTCAAACCTCCTGTAGAAGCTTGAAATGTGCCTTTAACCTTATTTGCATTATTAAGTAATAACACTTTAAAGGTTTCATGAAGTCCGATGGTGTTTTTATCCCATGTTTGATATAACAATTCGGCAACCCTATCCGACGAGTTCGCAGGTTCTGAATTTAGTACCCCTAATTTTTCGCAATAGCTTATTTGAATTTCATTAACTTCGTTTCTCATTGTTTTATTATTAAGATTAGACGATGGAAAAGAGGGCGTAACTTTCCACGGTGTCGCCCTCTTTGTTTTTATTTTTTATTTATCGGACTTACCGCCTAATAACAGAATTTCGTCGGCTACAACCTCCGTAACACGTCTTTCATTGCCCTCCTTAGGCTCGGTATAGGTTCTACTTTTAAGTTTGCCTACTATCGCCACTTGTTTGCCTTTGTGTGCATACTTTTCTACGATCTCAGCGGTTTTGCCCCAAGCCACAATGATATGCCAGTCGGTTGCTTGTTGCTTTTCCCCTTTACTGTCTTTGTAGGTTTCATTTGTGGCCAAAGAAAATCGGGCAACTTTTTTACCACCATCGAGTTCAGTTACTTTAGGGTCATCTCCGATGTTCCCTAACAGATGCACATAATTTTTGATACTACTCATAATTGAAAAATTTAGAATTAATTAATACTTCTGTCCGAACTTTTCGAACAGCTTTTAAAATCGATTTACTTATTACACCTAGAGCGTTTTCCTTTTTGTTGTTTTTTAACTTTTGTTCCGCTTCATTTTTGAGGATTTGATATGATTTCATGATTTCCGGTATTGATTTACTTCCCACAGAGCCGTCGCTGTTACCTTTTTTTGTTGCTTAACGCTTCACAATATTCAGGTTTGGTAAGACTTATAAAAAGAGCGAGGTACGAGCCTGATTATGCAGTCGTCCAAGAATGAATGTTGTTTTTTCGCTGTCAAAAAAAGGTAATGGTGGCGGTTCGGGCAGTAGGTCAAAACCCTTAATCGTGAAGTTTCAAACTCCTCTTGAAGCGGAACAAAACACTAAATATCAATTTCAGTTCAAGCGGACTTAATTCACGTTTTTGGCTTGTAATGAAGTGTTCCTTCCCAGAGCATCGGGAAGGGTTAGCGCAATGGAAAGTCAAAAGAGTGGATTGTGTCCAAGACAAGTGGGAACGAAGCGTATTGCCCGGAATGAAGAGCAGCGGAATGCAGCGGAAATATGCTGAGTGAAATAGCAGTAATTACAAGATATTCATTTTTCTTAAAGGACTTCTAATGTAATTTTAACTGTATTTAAATGTTTTGAAAGGATGTTTCTAGCTAATTCAGCTAATCCAATCTGATTTTTCGCCAATACCAGTAATTATGAGTGTCTGAATTGCTCTTGAAAACACTACGTAGTAAAGTGATTTTTCTTGTTTTAGATATGCTCTTTTCTGAATATCTGTATAAGTGTCAAAATCTGGATGCTTAAAAGGCACAAGGTCTTTACTGAAGCCTCTAACTACTAAATGCTTAAATTCGTGACCTTTTAGATTATGAAACGTTGACACAACCACAGCTTCACTAGGTCTTTTACTTGCTTTAATATCGATGTACTTCTGTTGAACTTCATTTAGAAGTGTTTTAGTGTCGTCAACAAGTTTATTGGTTCTACCAGCAATACAAATATCACTAGGACTAACATTGTCATTAGTTAAAAGCTTTTGAATTTCTCCAATAATACAAGAATCCTCATCTTCGGGCGTAGAAAATGTTTTATATAATGGATTGACACCGTGCATTAAACTTACGTAGCCTGCGTTAGTTTCAGCTTCTCCATCAAAATCATCATACACTTCATCAAACAGAACGCTTACAGCTTTCTTTTTGATTTCTTCGGTTGTACGGTAATTGACTTTTAGTTTCCTAGATCTTCTTCCTCTAATGTGTATTCCTGATTTTGAAAAGTTAATTCTCCTGCCATAAATATTCTGAAAGGGATCACCTACTAAAAATAAATCATTTGCTTTTTCTGCCACTAATAATCTTAACAAAGTCAATTCTAAATTGGAAAAATCTTGAACTTCATCGCAGATGATGTACGAAAATGGCTTATCTGTTTCTTCTCTATAATGAGAAATTAGTAAATTACAAAGTTCAAACTTAGTGTAATTGGTCTCTTTAGCTTTTTTAAACTCCTCACATAATTCCCATATTTGAGTTTTATCTTGACGACCTATTCTAACCGAACGACCTATTCTCGATGTCTTGTAATATTCACTTAATGTAGAAACCGAATGCGATAAGATCACATCATTATATTCTTCTTGTAGAAACCTTTCATCAAAAGTTGAAGGATTATACTCAATAATCTCTTTCCATATTTCTAATTCTTGAGAACTATTTATCATTCCAGATGATGATTCTATAACCTTGGAACTTTTAGAAATATCAAATATCAATTTATCGATATTGCTTATCTCAATTTCACTTTCTGGAATATTAAACTTTTCTGTTACAGAGCTTAAATACTGAGTCAAACTCTTTGTATAAGTAGTAAATAAGATTGGCTTGTCAAAAGTCTCTAGCTTTTGGCTTAAATATTTAGCTCTATGTAATGCACATACAGTTTTACCTGTACCTGCACTTCCAGTTACTTTTAATGGCCCTTTGAATTCTCCATACGCTATTGATCGTTGAGATGGATGAAGAAAAAGTTTCCATTTTTCAAAATCTCCTGAAAGTATATTTTCTAAATCACTATCTTCAGTAAGCACATAAACACTCTTCTGTGCATTAGGACTTAGCTCTTCTGAATCTTGAACTTTACCAGCTTCTATCTCTTCTAATATATCTTCAATTGAAATGCCTTCAGATAAATAATAGAGGTATTCATATACATCTGTTGGGATATTTGAAGCATAGCTTTCTAAGTGTTCTACGCGTTCAATACTTCTTACAAGCTCTAATAAGTCGCTAGGTACTCCAATTTGAGTAAGTTCAGAATCTGTGTAGGTTTTAAATAGAACTGGTGAACTTTGAACCTTATCATTTGTAACTACTTCACGATCTTCTGTAGCTGGCTTATCATACATTTGAAAAGACTGTGTACTTGAATTCCATTCAAAGACTTTGTTTTGAGCCCAGTCCATCGCCTCGTCGTGATTATCGACCCAAAGCAAGTGATAACCGTTCCCTTCTTCTGGTGCTTGAATGATTGCACGATATTTTTGGTCAATTCTTACAGTTCTCAAAGACTGGTCTCTAAACGCACTTATCTTTTCGTAATTGATTGCACTAGACTTAGGGTCTTCCTTAAACTTTTTCATAAACTCCCTTGTCTTCTTTTGAATTTTTCTAGGAAGTGCTGAAAAAGCATCGAAAAAAGAATCGTGTATAAATAGTTTTATTGCGTGATTCATATTAATCTTCTAATTTAAAATTATCCGGACTATATACTTTGTATCCGTTTTTTATAAATGTTTGTTTTGATTCTTCATCAAATGGATTGATAACAATTTTCTTGGTATGTGTACCCAATTCTGCCGAGGCAATAATTATATCGCTTTCAATAAGATCGAAGTCATACTCAGTATTAAACTCAATATTATTTTTATATAATACCCTAACAATATCGTGCAGAGATTCATCAAAATTCGACAGAACTTCATTGCTTACCTCATTTTTAGGCACGACCACTTGTGGTTTAATTTCAGCATCTAATGACTCAACAGTTATATTGTGAAATTGTGTTAGATTATAAATTTTCCAAAATTTAATCCAATTTTCTTTTTCCCAAAATGGAACAATCTTGAATCCGCCAAAAGCTTTTAACAGAAAATCTTGAGGGCGAATAAATACTCCAAATGTGGCTTCATCCTTAAACTTTATGCCATCAACATAAACATAATTAGTAAGTCCTTGAGGTGCTTTTTCAATTTCAGAAACACTTCTCTGAGTTAATATAGCTTCAATATTATCGGGACTATAAAACGTCCCCATCATTTTAGACTGTGAATTAAAGAGTGCTAAACTTGACCACATCTTTAAATCTATATTGGTTATTGGATTGATAATTAGATGGAAGAATCTAGTTATATTATTATTGAGAAATATGTCAGAAACGTTATATCCTTTAAATGAAGGATGCTTTAGGAAAAACTTATCTTTAATGACTTTCTCATCTTGCTTTAATCCAAGAATATCTTTTTCGTTAAACATATTTTCAGAAAAATCTCCCCAAGTAAATGTCCATTGATTATACCTTCCAGAATCTATAATGTTATTCCTTATTGCCAAGTCAGATGGGAATCTCGGGTGATTTTCACTTGCGTGGAATTCATATCCATCTAGGTAAATAGCAATAGATTTTAATTTTTCTATATCATCTAAAGACCATTCTTTGTCATTAATTGAGATACGAACACAAGACATTACAAAATCTGGCCGCGTCTTTAATGTTACCCCTTGAAGGACTCTTCCTAAATTTTGAGGATATATTTTATAAACAATTTCGCTATTTCCATAGACCAGTTTCAGTCTATAAATTTTAAGCCCTTTTTCATTATCTGGCTTAAAAGATGATCCTTTGTATCGGTCTGATAATGTTTCTAATAATGTTACGAACTTTAGTTCTAAATCAGATTCTTCGTTGTTTGCAAATGTGCTTACGTTTTGTAAGCTCTCAATACTATTCCATTCGTCTGCTTTTTCGATGATATCTGAAAATAAATCTTGAGCTTCAGACCTACTTAAAATTGTTCTTTCATATTGATTTCCAAACGTGTAAATACAACGATAGCAACCATCTTTACCCTCTTGTTTACAAGGACAAAAAGCAATTCTTTCATATGCTTTTTTAAGAATTTCTGTAAAAACCTCGGTATCGAACAACTTGGATAAATAACCTGTACCACCTGGAATAGTTTCATAGAAAACCAAATACTTGTCTTTTCTGTTTGAAGCTTTGTTAAAAACCTCATTTTCTCTAATCAAAATATGGTCTGGTCTCCCTTTAAAATATTCTTTAAGCCCTAGTTGTAAACCCGCTTTAAATAAAGCAATTCTTTCTTCAGACCTAAATTCTTGAATTGGTAATAAAATAGATAATGCTTCTGTATTAAACTTTCTATACAAATAGATTTCATTAAAAACATCATCGATTGCATCATCATAAATAGCTTCCCTATTTGAACAATATGGGAAATGGTAAGCTCTTCGTCTATCATTTAACTCTCTAGCTGTTAAAGGTCTTTCTGTTGATTTACCACAAGTTTTGCAAACCACGAAACCTACTTGCGGATGTTTTTCACCATTAATTTCAATTTCTCTTGTACCAAAAAAGCCTTCTTCTCTAATTCCTGTATTAATTTCTAAATAATCAACATCTTGAAAAAACTCTATTCCAAAAGGAACTCTTTTCAGAACGTGTGCTCCTTGAGATGAAGATTGATTAATTTTTATATGAACTGATTTTTGATAAAATTTCCGTTCTCTTTCATCAGAAGAATCAGTTATTTTAGAATCTTCTTTGTCATTTACTGAGAGAACCCCTTGAAGTTTAACTAGTAGCTTATGATTATTCAAACTAGACCAAGAGCCGTGACCACAAGCAGGACATTGAGTTTGATGTTCTTCTTCAACATCTATTTCTTTTTTTACGTGGTCGCAATTACTACAAAAACGATGTTCTTCGTAATCTTCTTGAGACTTTATTTCTAAGCCTTCTGATTTTAATTTATAACCTTGTGAGTAAAAAGTATTTGCAGGTGCAAGCTCGGTTAGCGCAGAAGAGCTAGGTCTTACTATCTCACTAAAATCTTCGTATTTATATTCTGTCTTACCATCAACTTGCTTTTTCCTTTTTATTTGAGCATTGAGGGTTACACCTGTCTCTGGAAAAGCATAATTTGGAAGTAAACCTATATTTGTTAGATATTCTATGACATTTCGCCTATGAATATTATAAATAGCGCTTGATAAAGCTCGCTTTTCATTCTTTAAAATAATAGTTTCATTACCAGTTTCTGGCAAGCTTCTCAATCTTTTATTTACATCCTTCACTTTCTTTGCGTAATACTCTAGCTCTGCAAGTAAATCTTTATGAATTACGGTTAATCGGTTTACTAATCTCCCAGAACTTAGATCTTCGAATATGGATGACAAACTATTAGAATTTTCTCCTAACTGGTCTTTATATTGGTCAACAAATGCCTCATATAACTCCGTTTTATTTGATACTATATAAGCTGCGATTTTTTGAAACAGAAAATTAGGATCTCCAGGCCTAAGTGATTTTACACTTAGCATTCTAACCAAGGGTGGAATTTTATTTTCTTCAGGATCTAAGGTTGCCCAATTATCAAAGCAAAAGGCCATAAAATGTCTTTTCAGAATATCTTTCGCCTCTAAATAGCAAGCTGGTGTTTTAATTTCACCACTCATCATATCTTGAGGGTCTTGAAAATAATAGAGATCGTGTTCATCCCTTCCAGCTAGATTTAAAATCATAGATGTTCCACTAGATCTACCTGCACGTCCAATACGCTGTAAATAGTTTGCAGTTTCTGGTGGAAGTGACGAATTAAATGTCACATTTAAATCTCCAATGTCAATACCCATTTCCAACGTTGACGTTGCCACTAATACATTAGTGCTATTTTGCTTAGGTTGTTTTTTAAAGTCGTACTCTAATTTTTCTCTTTCGTTTCTATCTATAAGCCCTGTATGGTCTTTTGCAAAAATTCTTAATGAGCGCCCTCTGTTATAGACCATTCTATAGTAATCTAGCTGAGATTTTTCAATAACTTTATAATGGCCATTACACCTGTATTGAAGGCATTTCATATCGTTAACCAAATCGGCCCCATTAGAACCAGTATTTACTTTATGACCGCATTTTACACAGCCAAAAAAGTTTACATCAGAACTTACATAAATACTATCTTCTGCTAAACCATAATTAGTGACACCAGCTGCCACTCGTGTATCTAAGATTCTGTTTGAATCTAAATAGGCTAAAAGTTGTGCGTAGAAATCATTAATTAATTCTTTTTCTTCTGATACAATTGTTTGAAAGCACTTCTTAAAATAGGCACTAAACCAATTGTCCTTCGATGCTGCTTGCACCACATCAAAAGCTCTTGTATTTGGACCACTTGTGAGTGCTAAAAACTTTGGCAATCTAGATGAAGGACCAAAATTCTTCATTAAAAAGAATTGTTGATTTACATTTCCTCTGTGCCCTATTAAATAAGAGTTTGTACGTTCTGTCCTGTACTTTTTTAAGTAGCGGTGATCTACACCTCCTTTTGTTCTCAACCTATGTAAAAAGCCATTTAAAAACTTAAGAAAGGGCTCTTTATCAATAGCACTACCTAATTCATTTTCATCTAACCAATACTTCATTTGGTCATAGACTTCTTCCATCAATTCACTATCAAAGTGAGTCGCTGAAGCTCCTGTTTTTTCGAGGGTACGACCAATGATTGCTCGATAAGAAAACTCAGCCCAAATTTCCCAAGACATTCTATTCGAGAATTCTTGGTCAAAAACAGCACTAAATTTTCCGCTTTTATTTTTGTAATCTGTTATTTCTAACCTTGCTTCGCAATCTGGCGGAAAGAATTTGTAATAATACGCTTCAAGATTCCCTTTACCTTCATCATCTGAGTTTGTTCTCCAATATTCAATAAAGCGCTCATATACTTCAGATAATTTTACTGAGTCTTTTGAACCTTTCAGTATGGTTTGGATGGCGTGCCTCATTCCAAAACGAAAATTTCGATTTTCAATGAATCCCGCTTGATGGGCTGCATCTTGGACTCCATTAGTAAACGCCAACAGTTTTCTTTGACGGTCGTTGGTTGGGTCTGTAGCGGTTGCCAAAACTTGAGCTGTAGCAATAGATTCTAATGTTGGCACTCCTGTACCAATTAAAGCTAAAGTGTTTCTTGAATTACAATGAGGACAAATCTTATCTACTCTATTGCCGTCTACAATGCGAGTACCTAGAATTTTAAAATACTCCGGACTTTCATAATTATCGTAAATACTTAGAGAATGCGGATGTAAATATCCATCAATTTCATCGCCAGAATGACTGTAATCTGATGCATAGGTTTCCGTATACCCTTTATCTTGTAGGCTACTAATAAAATAAAGGTTCTTGTTTTGATTATTTGCTATTAAATGTTGGCGTGTTCTTTTTAGGTCTTCTTCAAAATGTACGTTTTGTTCTTTTTTAATTCCTATCCAACCACTACCACCACATTCACGACAGAAATATGGGGGCAATGATTTAGCTTTGTCATTAGGGTTACTGTCACTTTCCCATTCAAATACAGGGCTAGGTTGAAGCTTACGGACTATTTTGGAAAGACTTCGTAACCAATAGGTTATTTGTAAATAAAGAAACGGAAATTGCTTTTTACCCGACTGTTCCTTAGCATAGGTTATTAGCGACAGTAAAGAGCCAAATAATAATCTTACATTATCTGTTTCTAAGTCTGCATCAATTTTATCTTTCCATCTTATAAGTAGTGGCTTAATTTCAACCACTTTAGATTTTGATATCTTAAGTAGTTCAAAAAACCATTCGTTTTTCTTTAAAGCTTCTCCTAACTGGCTTGGGTTTAAATCCTCGTAATTCCAAAATTGTAGTTGTCTAGCTAAATAGGTCTCATAAGTATCGTTCTCTAAAAATGCACATTGCGCTATATTTTTAAGACTAACATTAGGGGCTTCAAGAGTATCTGCGAAAAACTCATCAGGTTCTTGCCGTTGTTCTTCTATTACTGAATCTATTGTTACTTTAACACCAAAAACTTTAGAAAAGAATTCAACTAATTCTTGTTTTCCTTCATCGCCTCCAGCTAATGTTGCAGAAGTTCCAACAGGAATAATTTGATTTTTTGGTAGTTTAAGTTTTAATTTTAATCGACGTATTAAGTTTGCTACATCTGAACCTTTTGCGCCATCATAGGTGTGAAGCTCATCTAAAACGATGAATTTTAGCAAGCTTGTATTCTTAAAATTATGATGCCATAAATTGTGAAATCTTGATTGCAATAAAGCAAAATCAAGCATTTTAAAGTTTGTCAATAAAATGTCTGGTGGTGATTTTACAAGGGTATCTCTATCTTCAATGATATGGTCTTCACCCATTCTTGTATTACGCACACCATTTTTATCTTTTCCTTCACCAATAAATAAACCTGCACGAATTTTACCTTGTAAAACGTGTTTGCCATCCGCATCTTCAAAATTGTTTATTTCTTCTGCAATTCTTCTCGCCTGATCTGTAGCCAATGCATTCATTGGATATAGAATTATTGCTTTTATCCCTGGTGTATCTCTATGCTGGTAGCAATAATCCAGTAATGGGAATAAGAAACTTTCTGTTTTACCAGACCCAGTTCCTGTTGTTAGAATTACAGGATCCGGATTATGCCCATTTCGGGTAGATAACTTGGTAAATGAAACAAATTGGTGATGATAGGGGCTAAAGGATGGTTTAATAAATAAGGCCTTGGATAAAGTTTCTATATCAGCATCTTCTTCAACTTTATCAAAAGGTAGTCTAAGTTGCATATATGGCCCTTTAAACATACCTCTCCTTTCATTCAAGAGAAACTCCTCAAAAGACTGGTCTAATGCTGCATCTTCAAAATTGAAAGTAGATCTTAAGTAATCTACTACCGCACGTTTTATTTCATTTGCTTGTAATAATGGTAGCATAGTCTCTTACTGTTCTTTTTTTAATGTTTTCTCAAAATGAGCCCAAGCCGTTTTATAATCTTCAACACGGTCGTATTTAGCAAATGGTGCATAATAGGTTATTTTTTTTCCTTGATACAATTCGCTTTTCTCAATAGTATGCTCGTAGGTTTCGCCCTCTTTCATTAATGCAATAGAATTCCAATCTCCTCTATCTAAACCGATACCAGTTAACCCTTTAGAACAAGTGAATACAATATTCCCATTAGTATCATACCAAGTATCGTCTTCATTTTGTTGAAGGACTGGAAACTGTACATTGTACATTAGAATCAATTCTTCTAATGACAACCCCAATGCCATAGCAGCAATGACATCGATTTCTATTAATGCCTGTCTACGTTCAAAGAAATTCCGTAATGGTGTTTCCCATTTCCATTCCTGGGATAAACTGGTAAAAGATTTTAATCGCGAATCTACTTTACTCCAACTTTCAAATGCAAAATCGTTATTCCAATTTCTTTCCCATAGACTTGCATAATTTTCAGTTAGAGAATTGAGCAAAAGAACTCTTAGAGAGAGTTTTTTGAGGAATTTTTCTTCAATTCCTAAGATTAACATTTTTATAGAGCTCTCGTAAAAGTTACTTCGCCCCATAGATTTAACATAGAAATCTAGAACTAATGAAGAACATAAACTGCATAATTCAATAAGTCGTTTTTCATCTTCAACTAATACTGAAATCACACCACTGTTATGAGATACTTTTGGTGCTAAAATAGTTGGCTGTAAAGTTCGTTCACCTGTAATAGATAGCATTTTACTAAAAGCCAACTTATATTGGTCTATCCAATAAATAGACTTGTTTTTGATCTTCCATTCAAAGCGTTTAGCAAATTTTATCCTATCGATAATAGGTAGAAAAACTGTTCTTTGTGAGAAGTCTGATTTTACATCATCTAATAATATAACGTCATAATCAGAATTCAGTTTGCAATCTTCATAAGGATTTTTATATAAAGGGTTTGAGACAAAAAAATGTGGTCCACTAACAATAAGTTCATAATCATCAATGTCGGCCCATTTAGTTTCTCTTTTTATTATTCCTGAATTGATAGCATCTGTCTCTCTCCAACCATCAGTAATATAATATGGATATTTATCCAGTTTATCTCCGAATTCACTAAGCTTAGATAAAACATTCAAAATTTGTGTAGTGTGTATTGATACTAATTTTGTTGTAGCCCAATCTGTGGAATCTTCAAAAAGACGAGCCAATACTTTCAATTCTTTTTCAGTTATATGTACAACCCGATCCTTATGTGGTTCTACATTCCAAATCATTTTTCCTTGAATCTCGTCCATTATTTTAAATCCTCCTGGTAATCCTGTACCAGAATGATTTAAGGAATTATCAATTGTTGAAGGGTGAAATAAATTATGAATAGAAATAAAATCAACTTCTCCCTTTTTTCCAGCATAAATGTTTGAACTGTAAATAGTTTCGTGGTGTACTTCAGAAAAAAGCGTAAGCTCATTTTTAAATTGAAAATGATATTTCAACCTTTTAAAAACATCTTTTCGCAAAATTTTACCTTTTGGGTCATCATAAATACCTTCAGGATGGACGAGTCCTCCAAAACCATCTATATTAAGTAATGAAAGCGAGTTTTCTAATATCCCTCTATATAAATTTGAAGCTTGTGATTGTCCTTTTTGCAAAGGATAATTTTGATGCGCATTCATAAAATTACCAGCAGAATCTACAGAAATATTTTCTTCGAAATATGATTTTTTTTGTGCAACGACAGTCATAAAGTTTTCCTGAAGCTTTCTTACTTTTGATGCTGTAGTTTTTCTAATTTCAAGTTCGGGAAAAGACTCACTCATAATCCCTTTTTCCTCAAATTGTATCTTTAACCAAGGCGGATTCCCGACAATAACATCAAAACCACCACGCTCTTTAAATACTTCTATAAATTCAATTTCGTTATGGAAAAAACGGTGTTGTTGCGCTAACGCTTCTATATTTTTTATACGTCTATCATCGTCAAACAAAGTACCCGCTTTCGCTTTTTTACGTATCTGTTCTTTAATGCTTTGTTCTGTGCCATCAACCGTGAGCTCATTGCTGTCTATCTGTAATATCGATTCAATCTCATTGTACCATTCGGTTCTGTTGGGTAATAAACGTACATCTCGTACATCCCAAAACCATAGGCTACACCAATAATCTAAAACCAGTTTTAATTTATAATAAGGCGCAGAACGGTCTTTACGAGATTCGGCTAGTCTTTCTTTTTCGTCATAACCTTTTGCCTTAATTTGAGGGTTTGGTTGTCCATAAACTTGATACACAGAAGAGGTATCAGCAATAACCCCTTTTTGCTGCTTATAATGTTCTTCTAGCAGGTAATCAATAACGCTGCTTATCTTTTGTAATCGTGTTATTTCAACACTGGTTAAGGGTTGTTTAAATTCGTTTCGCCAGTCTTTAAAGGCACTTATTTCAACATCTGATAATTCTTCTTTTAATAATTTAATGCCATAGCTCGGCACCATATTATCATCTGCTAATAAGAAATGATATATCTGGTTTTGCTTTCGCGAAAGCGTGCCATCCTTCTTCCATAATACACGCTTAGGTGCTTTGTCCCACCAAGGTTTAGGTATAGGTTTTTTAGCAATAGCACCAGCAGCGGTTTTTGGGTATTCTAATGAGCAGTCCTTTTCGTTATATACTTTTAACCAAGCACCAACTACTGCATTACCAGCACCAAGACGGTGTGCAAAAAATGGGGTTTCCATATTTTTGTGCATACAGTTGAGCCATAGTGATAGTTTGCCAAGCTCAACCGCTGTTGGGTTTAAATCGACGCCATACACATTATTTGCAGCGATATATGCTTTTACTTTCTGTAATTCATCTTTGTAAACACCAGGTGTAATACGTTTGCGACCAACTGCTTGTTCTTCATTTTCCTTTAACTCTAAATAGACAATAGCTAATTGATTAATTACCTCGTTATGAAATGCTGCCGCTCCCATAGCAGGTTCTAATATTTTGAGCTCTAAAATCTCGTCGGCACAAGGTGTGCCAGTAAATGTTCCATCGACAATAGCTTGTTGCTCTTTGAGACGTTCTATAATACCTTTAAGTGTATATTTTACGGTGCATTGCGTTAAAACTTCGGGCGTATAATACGAGGCTGAGTTTTTACGGTCTCTACCATTTAATCGATAGACAAATTGCCCTTTTGGTATTAAAACATCTTGTTCTAGATGCTCGCTATCTTTTAATATCTCAGCTTCTTTAAAATCATCTCGTCTTGATTTTTGCACTAGGAATGTGCCGTAATTTCCGTTTTTATCTTTAGCACTTTTAACCTCAATTAAATCTTCTCTTGCAAAGAAACCTGAATAGGACAGCAAACTTTCATAAACGCTACCTAACTGGTTAATACCAAGATTTGAGTACGATATTCTGCCACGCCCTTTATTTTTTGTTCTTTCGGACAGCGATAAGCGAACCACAATTTCTTGCAGTACTTTATTCCTAAATTGAATTCCCTGAAGATGCTTGAGCGCATCATTATCAAATAAAGGGGAATCTAACGGTCGCATCTGGAATCCGTTTTTTAAATGGGAACCTGTATGCAGGAAATCAAAAAGCTTCCATAAGCTTTCGGAAAAGAAATACCCATTTCTAGAGGATTCTGTAGTTAATGCCACCATTTCTAAATCACGCAACATTTCTAGACTGTAACCTTTTTGATAGGTACTGTCTTTCATTGGTAAAATCTCTAAATCTTCTCTAGATTCTGCATAGAAAAGGAAAAGTAAACGGTAAACAAAATTTAGACATTCATCCTTTAGTTCTCTAGCAAAATTGTCGCTATTTCGAAGTTCAACTATCTTACGTCTATCATCTTGGGTAGAGGCGGTTCTTAATCGGTATTCAATAGCTTCATTGGCCAATGCTTCTACAGCATAAATAACCGCACTTTTTAAAGTAACTGTTACACCATAACTTGCTTTGTGAGCATCTTCCTCTAAACCAGTTAAAATACTTTCGGTCTCTGATATAAATTGCTTTTTAGCTAACAAAGCATAAAATAATGCAAGTAAATTTCTATTAGACGCTGTTTTTGTAACCGTAAATAATTCTTCTAAGTCAAAAAGTAAATAGCTGTCAAACTTCCATTTCTCATACTGAATTAAGAATATTTTTGGACCAGCCAGCATAATAAGATATACTGGACGCTCTTCTTCTGGTAATAGAAACAATTCAGACAAAGCCTCTTTTATTACTTCTGGTCTTATATCAAAACCATCCCAAGAGTTAGGAAGTACTTTTTCCCAATCATCTTTTATATAGCTCTGCTCATATAATCCATCTGCATCTACATCGCCCACTTGTATCATAGGCTGCATTTCCATTATATACAGATACGGTTTGTCATTTTTATTGAAACGATAACGTACAGGAATGATTTTATTATCGTCCATTACCACAGGCTCATCATAGGCTCTAACGCCATTAATGTAGCCCAGTGCTTCCAATAACTCTGTATGAAACTGGTGTGTACGAAGAATTTTATCCTTAGTTCTTCTTAAATTTAAAAAGTCATTCTTGAACTTATAATACTTTTCACTAATTGGTGCAATCTTACTTGTGAACTCTTTAATATGCTCAGCCCCATAGCCAGACTTATCAAACACTTTCTTTGGGAAATCTTCATCAAAGAAATGTTGAGAAAAGTAATCACCTATATTTTCTAAAAAATCTATCATTCTTAATTATCCATTATAAAAAACCGCTAATACTCTTAGGAAGGGTTCATTTTCTAATTGGAAGTATTCATTATAGAATGCATCCATTTGATTTTTTACATAATTTACTTCGCCCTGTCTTTTCTTTTTATAAAAAGAACCTCCACCATTTTTTTCATCTCCAAACTTGATTTCCATTTGCCGCTCGGATGCGCTTAGCCAATCATTTAATTTCTTCTGATAGCGTTCTAGTTTATCTTCCATTTCATCTTCAAGATCACCTTGAATCTTTAAATCATAAATCTGCTTTGCACTTTTTACTGCTTCAGGAAGTAGCTCCTTAATTTTTTGAAGTTGTTTTTCTGAAGTTTCAAGTTCAGGCAAGGTGTCTTTAAGGCGGTATTGATTTAGAAATTCTTCGAAATCTTCTAAACTACCTACACTAGATCCGTCAAATGATTTTCCAACAACATAGGTTTTTGAAAAAATTGGTTTGCCTTGTTGATTGGATGTTATACCCTGAAACACAAACCAAGCTGTGTTTTCAGGTAGTGGTGCTCTTAGTCGAGCCACCAAAGCTTTACCACGATCTATTTGCCCCAGCAATTTGTATTGCATCCATTTTGCAATAGGATTGAGGTCGTATAATAATTGAAAGTTTGGCCATTCGTTTTGTTTCTTTCGCGCTTGAATAATAGAATTCTCAACGAAATCCACATTAGTAGTGAGATTGAATGTTTGATTTGGTTTTGGAAAAGCTTCTTTAGGCATATCATACAAAACACCTTTAGATGATAGCTCTTCAAATTGTTCAATTTCTAAAACTTTGTCGGCTCTATCTATATTAATTAAAGGAATAAGTCTATCATCTTTCGCTTTTAATTCATCAATTAGCGAAGCATAATAGCTAAAATCATCTTCATAAAACGAAGCAAAACCTTCGTCAATTTTCATTTTTACTTTGGTGGCAGATGAATCTTCGGTTAATGCACTTAACCAATCATCATCTACTGTATTTTCTTCGTTGGAATCAAGAAGTGATAAGTCATTATTGGCTATGGCTTTTTCTACTAATCTTGATTCTTGCTGTTGGTCGTAAAAGCCCATAACGCTACCAGCATCTCCTAAACTTTTATGTACTTCTTCTTCCTTTTCTTTTAAGCGTTCTACAATTCTAATATCTCCTTGAACATCTTCGCTTTGCGATTCGGCAATTAGGTAATATATGAAAGGTGTTTTGGTTTGACCAAAACGGTCAATACGACCATTTCTTTGGTCTAAAGTTATGATTGACCAAGGAATATCGTAATTAAACATTTGATTACAGAAGTAATGAAGATTCACACCTTGACTTCCTGCATCAGAAGCGAGAAATAGTTTTATGGTACTATCTTCTTTAGAAAAATCTTCTAAAATATCTTGCTGCTGCGTATCGGTAAGACTTCCGTTAAATTGAACTACCGCATTGTCTTTTAGTTTGAAATCATTTTTAAGATTTTTTTCTAACTCATTTAATGTTGCTCTACGTTCAGCAAAAATTATTATTCGCTCGTCGTTCTTTTTTCCTTTCCAGCCCATTTGATCTAGTTTAAAGAGCAACTGGTTATATTTAGAATCACTTTTTTCAGCCACTATTTTTTCTAGAATGTCTTTCAGCTCTTCAAGGTGTTCAATTACACCATCTTCATCAATCGCTTTATCAATTCTATTAACTACCGTTTCTAAACACGCTTTTGGCGATGACATATATGCCTTAAACAATCCAATAGAAAAAAGCAATGCTCCGAAGGTTGTGTTTCCATCGCTTTCTTCCTGTGCAACTGCTTTAAATTGTTGAATAATCCGTAAAGCTTCTTCTTCATCTGGATTTAAAGGGCAGTCTATTTTACTGGTTATCCTATCTCTAAATGCGTCACCAACTTCATCTTCAATATCCTTTTTAAACCTACGAACATATAATGGCTGAATATCTTCTTTTGTAAATTCACCATCGTATGGTATTGCAGTAGGGTCTAACATACTTATCAAATTTGCAAAATTCTCACGCTTACCGTTGTGAGGTGTTGCAGAGGTTAAGACCATTGCTTCTGTTCTTTCCGATAAGAATTTAGCCAATCCACCTCTTTGTGAAGCAACATTGGCAACTGTATGACACTCATCTATTGCTACAACGTCCCATTTAACTTTTTCTAAATAGTGTCTAAATTTCGCATTGTTTTTTAAGGTATCTATAGACACTATAACCTTATCATAGTAATCGAAAGGGTTTTTGTTTGAAGGTATTTCTGTTTTTATTCTTGCTATTCCCTGACTATCCAATCTGACTAATGGAATTGCAAAACGAGCCCAAATCTCTTGCTGAAATTGCGCAAGGATAGATTTTGGTGTAACTACTAGAACTTTTTTTCCTTTTCCACGTCTGATTAATTCCGCTAAAAAAATTCCAACTTGAACGGTTTTACCGAGACCAACAGCATCCGCAATAAGGATTTTTGGTTGTGGTAATGAAAGTGCCTTTATCGTAGATTCGAATTGATAATTAGCCCCTCTTATAGCTGCTTTATGTGCTATCTCAATATGCTCAGAATAATGCGAAGAATTTCTGAAGATTGTCTCAAGAAACAACTTTGTTTGCCTGTAATGGGTAGAGTCGTCTGCCTGAAGTTCGGTTTCTTCTGGTTGTATTACTCGATAGTTTTCTAATCGTAAATCAAATTGAAAACTTTGACCGTATACTAATTCAGAAATTCCTTCGACATCAATGATGTCTCGCTCTCTGTTAGTAACTATAAAATCTTCGCCTCTTAAGCTAATCCTTATTCCAGGGGTAACATTTGGGCTTTGGTTGGTTAGTGTATCGTTGCTCAATTTATTATTTATAATCTTTATATATTTTCGATTGCAAGCTTTAAGGCTTCTTTTGTGAATTTCTCACTTTTAGCGGTTTTCAAAATTTTATCTGCTAACCACATTGTAAGCAAATCTTTTTTGGGTTGTTTAAATATTTTGGCTAAAACATCTATATGCTCTCTTTTAAACGAACGCTCGCCACGTTCCATTTTACTTAACATTGCTTGATCTATTTCTAATTTAGCTGCTAATTGCCGCAACAAAACATCATTAGACTCCCTTAATGCTCGTATGTGCTCGCCTATCATAATCAGGTAGTTTTCATTTAAAGACTTGACAAATTTTGAACAATTTAAGGAATAAGTGTGAGAAAAGTTTTACTTACTGAATTTTAATCAATGCCTTATTGAATTAATCAACGGGCCGTTTGAAAATGAAAAATTTTGAAGAATTTAGTTAAAAGAAGATTTACTTTTATTGATTATTCATACAGAAATATTCAATTAAGGTTAAATTAAATATGAATCAATTTGTATCAATTTGGTCTATCTTTCTTATTTTTAAAGTATGAAAGCGTCGAAACGCCTTTCAGGTAGACCTATTCGGTTACCTATTTTGAAAAATTGATTATAACATATTGGTTATTAAGGAAATAGGGCAGGGGTTCTAACTCTGCCACCCCGACAAAAGCCAGTTCAGAAATGAACTGGCTTTTTTTATGAACAATATTGATATTTCAATATTCAAATAATTGAGTTTGTTATTGTGAATAGTTTTATTGTTCACTTGAATTAATAGGTTTTAAAAGTACTCTTATTCCAAATGCCAGTAGCTGCTACTTTTTTTGCATACTCACTAAAATCAATGGGTTTTCTACCTAAAACCTTTTCAACATCGTTGGTCACTTGTGCTAATTCAGGATTACCCAATACTTCGGTAAATAGGTATTCAATAAGCCAAACAAAATCTCCTGGAATGTTAGCTTTTCTCATTTCATCCCCATATTCTTTAATAGAGATAGGGATAAACCGTATCTCTTGTTTACTGGCTTTGGCAATTTCAGCAATAGCTTCTTGAAATGTAAGGGTACGAGAACCTGTAAGTTCATAGATTTTTCCGTTATGTCCGTCTTCGGTCAAGGCTTTGGCAGCAACAGCTGCAATATCATTGGCATCAATCCAAGGAATTTGGGCTTCAGCCTGTGGCAAAGCAACTACACCTTCAAGTATAGGTTCTAACAAGAAGTTTTCGCTAAAATTCTGGTTGAACCAACTTGCACGAACAATAGTATAATCTAATCCTGAATGGATGATAACTTGCTCACAGAGTTCTGCTTCGCGTTCACCTTTTCCCGAAAGTATTACTAATTTTTTAACATTAGCAAGTTTTGATTCTTTAACCAATCTTTCAATAGCTTGTAAAGCCCCAGGTACTGCTAAATCAGGTTGGTAAGTAATGTACACTTTATCCATTCCTTCTAAGGCTTGAGTCCATTCTTTGGGTTGGTGCCAGTCAAAAGAGGGTGAAGCCCTGCGGGAACCTATTCGAACATTTTGACCTAATTCTTCTAAAAGATGAACTACTCGTTTTCCTGTTTTCCCAGTTCCTCCAATTACTAAGATGTTTTCTGTTTTCATGTTTATACGTTTTTAAATTAATATTAATGTTCACTTTCGTGAAGACGGAAATTTTTTGGTTTTCTTTTGAGATAAACTTTGACATACCAATACAGGGTTACGGTCGCAACAAACTCCAAACCAATGAACCAAAAACCGAAATCAACGAAGAAATCGTAATAGGTTCCTCCATAAGGAAGTACTGTAAATGGTACAGTTATGGCTGCATCTAAAATTGCAGATATGATGAAGAAAACTAGTCCTGTCCAAAATCCGTGAGTACTAATGTTCTTTCCATAATACAATTTTGCACCAAACCAAACCAAAGGGATTATTACTATTGATAACCATATATTGGCCTGTTGTTCCGCATTTTCTAAAAGTTGCACGTAATAGGATGATGCATATAAATTCACTCCGATTATCCATATGAGTAATCCAATGATAGTTGCTCTTGCTAGTTTCATATTTATTTGCTTTTATAATTGATGATTTTTATTTTGAATAAATCAGTCCTATAATTAGTAATGAAAAGGATGTGAAAGAGGCTATTGTTCGGCAAATATGCCAGTGGTTCCATGGTTGTTCAAATTTGGTACGAAGTTCTTTAAGCTCCAGTGTTGAAAGATTTTCAAGTATAGTTTTATCGAGTATTTCGTTAAGTGGTACATTTTTTAAAACCGTAACCAAGCCAATTCCAATAAAGAAAAGAACAGCTGCAAGTATAAAAGACCAAAACGCTATAGTGTTTACATTACGATGCATAAAGGCGTTGATAAACAGCAGTATAACGGGGCCAAAAAAGGCAATCAGAAAACTACGATTAATGATAGCTCTGTTCATTACTTGAAACGATTGTAAGAAGCCCAAGTCGTCCAATCTACCAATTCCTGGTGTTATGGCATTAGACCATGTAAAGCATAATCCTGCCGTAAGCCCTGTAAACAAAACGCTTAGGATAAGTATGATAATTTTAAAATTGATTTCCATTTTCATTGGCTTTTGTGGATGATATCCAGGTTAATAAATCTTGATATTCTTGGTTGGTTAGCCTGTTTTTCTTTCCTTTTGGCATTCTTTTTTTAATAAATACTTGTCTGTATACGTCTTTCGCCCAAGAATCCATATTATCTTTAGAAAAGACACGTCTGCGGTTACGTTTTATGTGGCAGACATTACATTTATTGGTGAGAATTTCAAAGGCTTTTTCCTTGACTGAATTTTCAGTTGTTTTCATTACAATAGCTATAGTTTCGTAGTTGTTAGCCAATGTTTTGGATTCGTTTTGTTCTGAAATATAAGTCAGACAGATTCCGATAATAAGTTTTGCTAAAGTGATCATCATTTTTCTGTTACTAGTTTATGATGACACAAAATTGCGCAGAATTAGTTCGAATCATTTATTCGAGCGGAAGTATGATTTATTCGAAAAGAATTTTACGCTTGACTGGGTCTGTAACCAAATTTTTTTTCAAAGGCATTAGAGAACGAACCTAAACTGTCATAGCCTACAGCCCAAGCAGCTTCTTGAATAGTTTTTTCTCCACTTTTAATTAGATGGTAAGCTTGTTTTAACCGTTCTGATTGCAGATATTTAAATACGGGAACACCAAAACTAGCTTTAAATTCCTTCTTTAGTTTTGTTGTATTAAAACCAATCTCTTTGGAAAGTTCAGAAAGTGATGGTGGATTGTCAATATTCTCTAATAAAATATCACGAGCCTTGTTCAATTGTTTCCTATGATTAGGTTTTGATGTCTTTTCTTGTTGTATTGCTAGTTGACCAAAAAAATGAGATAATAGTGCAGTTATTTGACTTCTGAAAAACATCATTTTGGTCTTACCAGAATAATTATTTACAAAAAAAGCGTCAACAATAGCTTCCATTTCTGGGGTCATGAAAAAGCTTGGACCCTCTACATAATGATCTTTAGGACGTGTTAACTCTTCTAAAAGGTCAGTAAATAATTCACCTTCCTCATTGGGTAGATGTTCTAAACTATTAAGCTTTGTAGCAACAACAAGGCATTTCAGACTTTTATCTGGGCTAATGGTATGTTCAAATTCAACTTCTTGGTCTGCATGAAAAGAAAGAGCCAATCCTTTAGTGTGATGAAATTTTTTTTGGTTTTGACCGTATTTAACAGTCAAATCTACATTTCCAGAACCATAAAAAGCCACTCCAATAATTGGCTCATCAAAGCAACAAGAATCAACTGCAATAGCAGTTGTATTAGCTTCTTCAACTAAAACTACAAAGTCATTGATATTGATAAAATCACGAGTCATTTCTAGCAATAAATTTATGAAATTTAATAGAATTTATTTTATTATAAATTCGTTAATCTAATTTTGGTTTTATCATTTTTTTTGGAGAGACTGTCCTATTTTAAACAACCTGATTGTTAAGAATGGACTTTCGGTTCGTATGTTGTCAATAATTGACGGGAGATACTTGCCTTTCCTTTATTGTTGCTGTACTTTTAAAAACGATATTTATAACTGCGGTGAACTGTTGCAAGCATATAATAAGTATCTGCCAAAACGTATTTCCGAATCCAATGCAGAGTTCAACGAAGAAAAACCTTCATTTAAAGTTATTGATATCCAAGATAGTAGGGAAAACCTTAGATTATGGTTTTGCAATTCAAGTTGGTTTCATTTTAGGGGCGCAAATCTTGCCGCAAGAAAAGATGAAAAAATTAGTAGACTACTTCATCTTAACCAAAAGAGATACAATTTTGAACTTAACAAATCGAACTTTTCAAACAATTTAGGATTTACAATTCTTGTGTGTGATAATAATAACAAAACGTATTATAGCTACAGATCTAAAAAAGGTGTTGCAACGAATGAGGGAAAAATTCAACTTGCTGTGGGCATACAACTTCACGGATATGATTCAAAACATGTTTTTAAGGATGGTCGGCCCAATATAAAATCGGCAATTTTGACCGAGTTAAAAAATGAAGCGGGAATAAAAAGAAATGTCATATCGGAAATTAAATTATTGGGTTGGGGTATTAGCACAGAAATTGGAAACCCAGCATTCATGTTTATGTGTAGGTTAAAAGAAAATATCGCACTCTATGATGTTTTAACAAAATTTTTAAACGCAACTAAGCAAGATATTCCTCATATTAGCAAATTTGATAGGAGCCTTATGAAGGGAGAAAAAGAAAACTATAACTGTATCGCCGAAGACTATTTACACTTAAGAAAAATAGCATTAAATCCGACTGATTGGGAGCCTGAGTCGGCAGTAACCTCTATGCTGTTTTACAATAGTTTTTTGGGAGACAACACAACCAATATTGAATAGATTATCTGTCCTTGGCAAATTCGTAATGTCATAAAAAATGCGCCAGCTTTCACTGACGCATTCCAACCAACCTACTTATTGACGGAGAAAATCTCCTTCAATTGTTTTACCATACCTCCGTTACCAGAGACGGTAATCTCACCGATTTTTTCGGCAATCTTTTCAACGTATTCCATTTCCTTCAGCTTGAAGAGCATTTCGTTGTCTTCCATTAGTTTTGCGGTGTTCAGCAAGCTTCTGGTCGACGCCGTTTCTTCACGCCGGGTAATGATATTCGCTTGAGCTCTCTTCTGAGCCACCAAAACCTGGTTCATTATGTCTTTCATTTCACCAGTTAAGATTACATCACGGATACCGCAGCTCAGAACTTCAACACCTAATTGGGTAGTATCCGTTTTGATATCTGCAAATACCGCTTCCGCGATGCTTTCTTTTCGCTCTAGAAGTTCATCTAGCGTATAGGTGCCGATATAGGCACGCAATACCAACTGCATAGCAATGTACAATTGCTTCTCGTAGTCTTTGCTTCCTAGCAAGGCCTTTTCGATATCTATAACTTTATACTGCGTATAGAAGTTGATACGAATAGCAGCCTTGTCTTTAGTCAACAGTTCTTGACCAGAAATCTCCAATTGCAATTGACGCATATCCGCTCTGGCGATTTTGATGGAGATATCATTTTTCCAGAAATGGTAAGCACCACTTTCAAGAGTCTTGATATAAACATCATCAACCAAAAGAACAGCTTTTTCATGTGCGGCAACTTCCAAAACACGAACGTAAGGACGTAATTGTGTATGGCTCAACATCGCTTTGGTAATAGCTTCAGTGATATAGATTTTACTCAAGTCTGCTATAACGAACTCATAGTTGATTAAACCTTTCCAGAAGGCGTACTTACCAGCAGTAAGGACTTGTTTCAAGTTTCCGTTTTCAGAAACCAAAGCCAGTTCAGCATCTTTAACTTCGATGATATGCAACATTGCTTCCAAATCTTGGTCCTGTAGCAAGATTTCTAATGCTATAGGAGCAACAAAGGCTTTGGTAAGGTCATAAATCATAACCACATTTCTAAAACCTACCCAATGTGTACCTTGGGTAATTACTTTTTGGTAATCGCCTCTTTTGAATACCAAACCTACTTTTCCTGCATTAATTCTTACTCTTTTCATTGCTTAAAATTTGTGTCCGCCAGTCTAGTGACGGACGAACGGGTTAAACTATTTTCATTTATTATTAATTTGTTTTTTTAAAACCGCAACTATAACTCATCTATTCGATACGGAAATATTGGTTTTCGAAGCTCGTTACGACTTGTTTTTTGGTATGTTTCAGTCGGTGTTTCCAATACTATTTATTGGTTTTTCCGAGGGAAGGATATTCAAAAAAGAAATTGCCTTTCACATCAAAAATTCAGTATTTCAAAGTAGTTTTAAGACTGTTGATTCATCCGAAGAAAAACCAACCGAGGTATAACTACGGCTTTTTGTCAATTATACGGAGTGACCGTCCGGTGGTCTTTTTACAAGTGACCTTCTTGTTGAAAATGGATTTTCAGTCCATAACCTACATTAAAAGTGTAGTGCTCTACCAATTGAGCTACTAAATCCAATAGATTTAGACGGGGATTGAACCCGCAACACCTACGTCTGTTGTTCTGACCTCTGAACTACGGTTCTTTTCAGAACCGATGGGATTCGAACCCATGACCCACAGCGCGGAGATTGTTTTTTGGTAAACAATCGAAACCATCAAGTCAAGTTATACATGAAGACATTATACTTCTCAGTAAAACTTCATACAATAGTGCCCTACAGAAACACCCAACAAGACTAGCTTGATATTGTTAATCCTGCCTAAGCAGAAATTTCTTTTCAAAGAACTTTGTACCTCTTGCCAGATTCGAACTGGCACTTTCGTCGAAACGAACAGATTGGCTATAAATGCGCTTCCCTACTTTGGTACTTGACTATTTCGGTGCTTCTGCAAATTCTATTCATTAGCAGGCACGCCGCTAACAACATCTTCCAATCACTCCGTGGCTACGATCAATATCTTTTACCACAGCTCTTCCTTTTAAGCTAAAGAGGTATTTTCCAATTACTTCACAAAACTGAAACATAACTACGCAATTAATATGCGTAGTTAAGATTTCTTTTTTTTTTAGCAGAAGTAGCAAGACTCGAACTCGCATTTCTGGGTTCGTAGCCCAGCGTTCTATCCAATTGAACTATACTCCTATGGTGGAACAGACAGCCCCGACGCCTCGGGGGAACCTGTATCGTCGAATCTTCAATCCGCCGCATTGACCATCTTTGCTACTGTTCCTTTTTGGGTGTACTCCGGTCCCGACGCCTCGGGAGAACCCTGTTCCTCCCATTCACAGTGGGGCGCTTTACCAGATAAGCTAGAGACACTATTTGAAAACCCGAAAGGATTTGAGCCTTTACAACAAGAATCAAAACCTTGTATGCTAACCGTTACATCACGGGTCTATTTGTAAGCCTAAAAAGATTCGAACTCTTACCTCAAGGGTAGAAACCTTTTGTGCTATCCATTTCACTATAAGCTTAATTGTACCCCACCCAAGATTCGAACTTGGACTTTAAGGATTTTAAGTCCTTTGCCTCTGCCAGTTGGGCTAGTGGGGCATTCGTACAGGGAGAGAGATTCGAACTCTCAGATTACTGGTTCTAAACCAGCTGCGTTTGCCATTTCGCCATCCCTGCAAATTGTTGAGGCATTAGCCCCGACACTTTGGGGGAACCGCAAATCATTATTTTTGCCAGCACGCTGTCTGGCCTGTACGCTAAAAATATCTACTAGACATTTTTTAGCGCTTCATCCTGTACTCCATAAGGGAATCGAACCCTTGTCTTCCGATAGAAAGTCGGATGCACTAGCCACTATGCTAATGGAGCATTTTGTCTGAGAAGCAACCCCGACGCTTCGGAGGAACTTGCGACCTCCCGCGTCCAAGGCGGGTAAACAACTCCCGAGACTTCGGGATTATCTTCCCAGTTTGCAGTACCGACGGGACTCGAACCCGTACCTTCCCGATAGACAGTCGGGCGCTCTAGCCTTTGAACTACGGTACTTTGTGGAAGTAGTAGCCCCGATGCTTCGGGGGAACCTACATGTCATTTCTGAACCTGATTTACAGTCAGGCGAGCCAGCCAATTGCTCAATGCTTCCAAGATTTTAGAGACAAGGATGAGGTTACTCTCGCTATCTCTATTTTTATTAAGGAGTTCGTGAATGCTTTGCATTTCGAACTCATAAAAAACGGATTTGCAGTCCGCTACCTTAACCATTCAGCCACCTTGTCTTTTTTGGCGGAGGGCAAAGGAATTGAACCTTCACTACCATAGGTAGACTCGCTTAGCAGGCGAGCGCAACAAACCTCCCGATAGCTATCGGGATGCCTACCCTCCGTTTGCGGAAGAGGTGGGAGTCGAACCCACACGAGACTGGTTACTCCGAACACTTTTCAAGAGTGTGGCCACCGCCCTTTGGCTTGCTCTTCCTTTTTTCAAAATCTAATGCGCATAAAAAAAGCATCTCTTTATCGGAGATGCTATGTACCTATGTGAATGTTGTCTATGACTTCAACACATGTTACACGTATTTCTCCTTTGTTTACAAATGGACAGTTGATCACTATAAAACCGTTCAAACCATTTCGGGGAACAGATATGTAGTTCCAATAATTGTATATGTCTTTTTAAAGATTCCATTTGTATGGGTTTATAATTTATGACGGTGCAAAGCTAAAAACGATTTTTAGATTATACAAGAAAAAATTGATTTAATTTATTGATTATCAGATAGTTAAATTAAAATATAAACAATAGAATTCCTGTCCGTCATACTGCGGATTTTGAACATTTATTACAACTGTCTGTCTACCAATTGTTTTCTGTTTCAACTATGCTATTTTATTTGTTTGCTACTTTTCACATTTTACTTTAAAAAATTCCACAAAAAAAGCGCCCAATTGTAATTGGACGCTTTCATTTTATCGCTTAATTAAGTTATTTCATAGAATCAACTGTTGGATAAAGTCACATAGCGTCCGTTTAGCTCACTATATTCTGAGCGAAAATCTAAGAGACAAAGCTCTATTTGTTGGATGATATGTAACTTTCTCGGTGTCATTTGTTTACAAAGATGTTATTTTTAAACGTTTTGATACTATTATTTATTCTTTTTCTTCCTTTTTTTAGATGATGATTTCTTCTTTTTTGATTTATCCAATTTCAACTTTTTCTTAATTCTATTCTCTTCATCCTCAATAAATGAGAAATAGTCATCATTGTATGAATACTTTTTAGCTTTCTTAAGGTGCTTCAGCGCATCTTTATAGGCTTCCTTGGTTTCGGATGCATACGCGGAAAGCCAAAATAAACTTCCTTTTGATATGCCTTTTATGGTGAGAGCAAAAGCAATTAGTTTAGTTGCTCTTTCAATTTCATCAGCCCAAATAAGATATTTTGCATAGATAGGATATACATCCATATAGTGATGGTCAATTGCAATTACTTTGTCAAAGCAATCGAAAGCTTCAGTATACTGATTCAAGTTTCCTGCATATACTTTACCTAAAAGACAAAGGGCGGCACAATGATTTTCATTGTATGATAGGGCGTAGTTCAGTGATTCACAAACTTCGTCCCAATCGTAACCAGATGCTGCCTTTGCTTTTAAATAATAAGTGTCAGCTATTGTTAGTCCCATTTTTGTTGTTTTAAATCGTTTTTTAGCTTTTGCCGTTTTGGTTTAAAGCTTTTGTTTTCTTTTTTATACTTGAAATCCTTTCCCTTAAAAACACGAACCGGATTTCCGCGTTCTATATTCAGATGATTTTCCCATTGGTCCATCATCTTTTCTTTCAGCTTTTCTATGTTAGCCTCGTTTACTTTTTCTTTTAATCGGGCTATCGCAAGTTTTTTGTTTTGATGTTGCGAACGACTATCCATGGCAACTACTTGTACTCCTGTGGGGGTATGAATTGCCCGTACGGCTGAGTTTACCTTATTTACATTCTGACCACCAGGACCTGCACTTCTCATCGTTTGAAAAGAGATATCTCTGTCACATATTTCAGAATGCTGTGGCAATTTCAATTCGAAAGCTCCGATAAACCAGTTTTTACGTTTGTGGTATTTTCGAAAAGTTGAGTTGCCAATCCATTGAATTGTTCCTAACCAAGTAGCTAAAAAAACTTCTAGGGTTGCCCCTTTCAAGCGGATGCTGACTGATTGTATCGTTCCATTTTGATTGCCTTTTTCTCTTTGCAAGATGACATACTGAAACCCTTCAGTCTTGGCTTCTTGCAAGAATTTCTTAAGCACTTGGGAAACAACCCAGCTACATTCTGCTGGGCCTCTTCCTGCTGTTATTTGTATTATTTTTTCCATTTTTTCTTTCTTTAAAAAAGTAGCCAGCATTAGTATTCCAATAATCTTAGGTTTTCAATATGCTTTATGAATACCGTCGCTAACTACTATCTGTTATTTATCCATTCGCACTATTTTGGGTGTAAAGGTTCCGAGTACTTCAACCAATTCTTGTTGATTTGCCATGACCTTTTCAATGTTTTTGTAGGCCATTGGTGCTTCATCAATTCCTCCACCTATAAGGCTTACCTCATTTGCGTCTAATTGCTTTTTAATCTCGCTGCGAGTAAACGTTTCTTTACACTTTCGTCTTGAAAAAAGACGTCCTGCACCGTGGGAAGCAGAGTGTAAACTCTCCTTGTTACCCAAACCTTTTACGATGTAACCAGGAGCGGTCATTGAGCCAGGTATAATCCCCAATACTCCTTTCCTTGCTGGTGTAGCTCCTTTTCTGTGCACAATGCATTCTTCGCCGTTTACCTCTTCTTTCCAAGCGAAATTGTGATGATTGTCAATTTTTACCACCGCTTTTTCTCCAATTAATTTGGCCAGACGCTTGTGAATATTATCATGACATGCGGTTGCATAATCGCCAGCTAAATTCATAGCTAGCCAATATTCTTGCCCGTCGTGCGTATTTAAATCTAACCAAGCCAAATGCTGCACATGTTTAGGTAACGGACATTGCTTTGTTGCCAAATAGGTGTAATGTTTTGCAATGTTTGCACCTAATCCTCTTGAACCGCTGTGAGATAATATGCCTAGATATTCTCCAGGTTTTAATCCCCATTCGTTTTTTGCATCCATTATAGAAACACTTCCGAACTCGACAAAATGATTTCCTCCACCTGAGGTTCCTAATTGCTTATAGGCTTTGTCTTTCAATCTTTTTACCAAAGGGATGTCGTTAAATTCATCTCTTTCAAAGATTTCATGGTCATGTTTTATTTGATGCGTTTCTCGCATTCCGAATTTTGTATGCTCAGATAAAATGTTTGCCAATTGATGTTTCTTTCCTTTCAGATAAGAGACCGGAATATGATAAATAGTCAAACACATTCTACAGCCGATATCAACGCCTACTCCATAAGGAATCACCGAATTCTTCGTTGCCAAAACACCACCAATTGGTAAACCATAACCAGAATGTGCATCTGGCATCAATGCGCCGGCAACAGAAACTGGAAGTTTTAAAGCATCATACAATTGATACTTGGCTTGTTCTTCAATTTCATTTTCACCATAAATATGAAATGGTACGCGTACCGCTTTGAGTGCATGCTTTTTCACTATTACAGGATCTACCAAACTTTCAGCAATCTTACCCCAAACCCCATCACCTTTATAATTTTCAGGATGTAACAATACTTTTTTGGCTTCTCTCAGTATCTGTTCTTTCTTTACTCGTTTATGATACCGATTGATTTGACCTAGTGTGATGTTGATACTATTGTTCTTTGGAAAGCCCAATTTAATTAGGTCTTTTCCGCTTAATTTCTTTCCCATGATTTTAATTTTAGGAATAGGATGGCTGTTCCATTTATGGAAACCATACTAGATTTGATATGTTAATTCGGAAAGTTGTGCCTCGAAAAAGAAGGGCATAAAAAAAGTCCGAAACTTTGGAGCTTCGGACTTTCTATCATATTGCGAGTAGCGCTATGTGTGTATGAAGTCCTGAAGCGACACCACAATTGCACCTGGTGCTTGTAGTGTTTTTTGATATGTGATTGAAATTGTCATATATACTTCAGTTAATATATTTTGTTGCTGTATTGCGGTGCAAAGCTAAAACGGATTTTTAGATTACACAAAAAAATATAATATAATTTATTTATTATCAATTAGTTATGATAAAATATAGACATGAGTATTCCTGTCCGTTGTTTAACAGATAGCAGCATATTTCATCAATTTGCTCTTCTTCAAATGCTTAGCTTTCAAATGGCATTCTTATAGAATTTTGAGAATTCTCAAAAAATTTACATAAAAAAAACGCCCAATTTCTTGGACGCTCTAGTTCTTTATCTCTTTTCAATAGTATTTACCCATCAATTCGATGCAATCCTAGCTTTTCAGCGTCCGATATGTGATTCAAATAATCTGGCATATACTCTATTTTTATAATTTGCTTTTAAAATTCAAAGGTTAAAAAATGGCACGGTGCCTATAATATTTCTATTACTTTACCATACACATTTTTTGTCCATCCGTTAATTCTACCATGGTTATTGCCAATAAGCAAACCACGCTTGTCGCTTTTCCCTTTTACGAGATGTGTAAATACGTTTCCACGTACTTTACAGAATACAATGTCACCAACATCACAATCTTCCCAACTGATAGGCGCGAGCCGCACTGGTTGTTTGGACTTGAGTATGGGTAACATAGAATTACCGGGTTCTTTTGAAATGATGGACTCACCATCAAGTAATTTTTGAATTTTCCAATTCATGTTTTAAATTTTAAAAGTTATGCAGACCACTATTGGTGTGCATATCCAATAAAATTTTCAAAAGAACTATTTCAATGAACTACTGCAAAGATGCGATTAATATTCAATTACTTCCAAATCTTATCGATTAAGAGGATGAATAGCTGTTTTATTTGTATCAATTCCAACAGTAATTTAGTTAAACAAGGCTTAGATAAGGTGCATCGATTATCTCCAGCATTTTTTGGTATACTAAATTGGAAGGATACTTTACTCCTTGAAATGACCTGTTCCCTAACTATGGATTGATTTTTGACCGTTGCGCTCATACATTTGAGCAAAACTAAATCATGAAAACAAACATAAAAAACACCCTTCTAATAGGAATATGCATCCTTGTGTTTTCCTGTAAAGAACAGTCTAAAAAGCCAAATATTGCTATGAATATGCCTAATGAGGTGCATTCCATAGACGGAATTACAATACATAACCCAGTAACAGTTCAAAACCTGAGTCTTTTCATACTTACTGGAAAAGAAAACATCACAGGCAAAACTTACACTACGCTTTCAAAAGCCATGGCTGAGAAGCAAGTAGTGGTGAATGAAACGGGTTCCGTCAATCAGTTATCCATTGACAACACTAGTGATGATTACGTCTTTATCCATTCCGGAGATATTGTTAAAGGTGGTAAACAAGATAGAACCATCAGTTATGATGTAATTATTCCTCCAAACAGCAAGAATGTTCCATTAGAAAGCTTTTGCGTAGAGCAAGGAAGATGGGAACAAAGAGCAGAAGAAGAAGTTGTGGCTTTTAGTTCAAATTCAAAAATGTTGTCTTCGAGAGATTTAAAACTGGCTGCGAAACATGAAAAGAACCAAGGAAAGGTATGGAGTAAAGTTTCTGAACAAAAAGGATATTTAAATGACAAACTTTCTGCAAAAAATGGATATGAAGTAGATGTGGCCGATAATGAATCTGATAGCAGTCTGCAGTTGGCCTTAGAAAGTGAAGAATTGAAAAAGGCAAAGGAAGAATTTTATGGAGAGCTAAAAGATTTGATTGATACGCCTGATGCTCTGGGATATGCATATGCGATTAACGGAGAAATTTATGGCGTAGAAGTCTATAATAACACCCAACTTTTTACTGATTTATGGGATAAAATATTAGAGTCTATAATTGTGGAAGCGATAAGTAAAGAAGGTGATGATGTCCTTACGCAAAAAACAGAGAAAGAGGTTTTAGCTTTTATGGAAACGGTAACCACAGCGGATAAAAATTCAATCAAAAAATTGAATGCAGTCACCAACTTTAAAACTTTTGAAAATGAAAAAGGTGATGTTGTTTTTGCTACTGAGGATTTGAATAAGAAAAAATGGGTTCATAAAAGCTATATGCAAATTGATACTTCAGCTGTAAAGCCAGGTAGGCTGAATAACAGTTCATTGTTTCAGAACCGACATTAATAGGAATGGCCACTAAAACTATAGAATTTGTTTTAGTGGCCATTTTTAATTTAAGCTTTTCGCCTTTTCTTTCTCCAAGGCGCATTAATCTGAAAATCTCCAGCCATAATACAACCGTAAGGCATTACTTCATCAATGACCTCTCCTAAACCATAATCTTCCATCTGAGAACGAACGGTTTTCGCATTTTTATAGGCACTAGGCAATTCAGAAATATCAATTTCCTTAGAAAAGAAACGTACATCTAAACCTTCGGTTTCTGAATCGAACAATGCTTCTTTTGTAAAATCCGCATTGTTTCTTTTATGCTGGGTACGACTCATATTTCTACCGGCACCATGAGGTGCAAAGCCTAAATTGTTTGCTGTTGTTTTACCCTCCACAATTAGAACGGGCTCTGCCATGTTCAAAGGAATTAATCTAGGCCCAGTAATATCAGGCATAAATTTCACATCCAAAGGAGTGGCGCCTTTAGCATGATAGAACAAATCTCCGTCTTTGAAAACAAAGTTATGTTCATTCCAGTAACGGTCTTCAGCTTGCATCTTCAAAACTTCTAAAGTGGCATTATGAATACATTCGTGGTTTAACTTTGTCCATTTTCTGATAGTTTGTAAAGCGCTCCAATACAACTGCCCTTCTTCTGTTTCAAAAGGAATCCACGCATTTTGTTTTAATGCCGCAGGGCATAAATCTTTTCTGAATCGCTCAGCTATATGCATTCCTTTTTTATATAATCTGGCACCAGGCGCTCTTGAACCATGATGCGTAATCATCATAGTATTACCCGTTTTTTCTGAAATACCCACAAACAAGAAGTGATTACCATCACCTTGTGTACCTAAATGCTCCCTCGCGAGACTTATGTCTTTATCGGCATTCAATAATTTGTTGGCCTTGAACTCAGCTAATAGTTCTTCGGTTAGCTGAAATTGTTTTCCACGTGGTCTTCCACCAGGACCGAAATGTGTTACGGAATGCGCGGCATCCAAAACTAGTTTTGGGTCCGTTTTTCCGAAATCAGTCAACATTACAGAACAACAAATATCTGCACTATGCATACCTGGATGGATGGCGTTTTTTACCACTACCACACCCCCAACAGGAATTGTTCCTGAAGGACCAGTCGGACAAGCATCTGGCATAACTGCACCATTGACTACCGTAGGCGTACGCATTAAAACCTTCATAGATTCTACCACAGAGTTAACATTGGTTTCTTCCAATTGGTTTTCTGCTTTGATGTTTATAGCAAATTCAGCAGCAGTTGCATGTAAGTTTGTCATAGGAGGTAAGCGATATTGCTCTAAGAACTCGAGCATAGCTTCTCCTTCTAATTGGTTTGTGTTTATATATTCGATGGCTTCTGGAAACCATTTTCCTGAACGAAAGCCTAAATCGATTAACTCTTTTCCTGTAATGTTTACTTTATTTTTCATCTGTCGATTCTTATTATTTTTCAAAGGTCAGATGCAATTCGCCTTTGGAAATCGGATAATATTAGCCAATCCGTTTTGACTCATTTCATAATTCCTTTTAATTAGCTCTGCCGATTCCAAGCGTTCGGCAGAGCGCTACATGAAGTCGGTGAACCGGCTTCTTTATGATTCCAGAACAAACTTGCGACTCATGTGCGCAATTATTTTGCGTAGTAACTCTTTTCTCGTAATTTTAGTAGAAAAAAACCATTGAAATATCAACAATGTTAACCATAAGTTAAAGTTTGGTTTGATTCTTGTCTATTACAACTTATGAAAAAACTAATACTCTTTACAATTCTAGTCTTCTCTTTTGTAGCATCTAATGCCCAATTGAAGGCAGATGAAAAAAAGCAAATTGCAGAACTTCTTAACAAAAGAATCAATGATCATCGAGAAGAAAAAGGACATTCACGTTTAAAGCGCAATAGTGATTTGTCCAAAGCAGCTGCAATACAATGCGAATATATTGCCCAAGCTGGCAAGTTAAGTCATAGACATCCGGCTGAAGATTGGAAAACCGTAAAACATCGTGTAGCTTCTTACAACAAAAGTTTTGTCAGCACAGGGGAAAATATGCTTTACTCCAAACCTACCAACTTACCACTGAAAACGGCTGTCATTTCAAAATTGGCATATGACATGTTCAATTCATGGAAAAATTCAAAAGGCCATTATGAAAATATGATGTCGGATGCGTATTCTTATAGCGACTTTGCATTCGATTACGACCCAAGCACCAGAAGAGTTTATGCGGTACAAGTTTTTGGTAAAATGGGATTTATCATTCCAGGTCAATTATCAGAAAATGCCTTTGGAATACAGAGAACTGATGAATATTGTTCAACGCTTTTAAGCGGGCGTCAAAATGTTGTAACGAATATTGGTAATTCTGTAGGAATAGAAGGAAATGAAATAGTACTTCGCTATTTCGACCTTGACTTTGTTAAAAAAGTTTTTGAAGACCCGAAAGACGGATTGGCAATTGATTTGGTAGAAAGAGATCAAATGCAATGTGGCGATGATAACCGATTAGACGCCTCTGAAATATATGATGGGGTGTTGCTAAAACCTCTTTATCGCGATGAAATTTTAGCAAATAATACTGCTCAGAACCCAAGACGGTTGGTTTTGTCTTTAGGTAAAGTGCCTGAGGAGTTAAAAGGAAAAGAGCTTAGTCCGAACGTAGTTATTATTAAACTAGGAATGCTTTGTAACTATGTTGTTCCAGCTGCAGTACCCAGCGGGCAATATGCGCTGCGACCTGTTGAACCAGTATTGTATAACCCTAAAGTTACTTTGAAAACCGAGGGAATTGGACAAGTTGACCAAGTGCTTTTTGATTTCGATTCTGGTAGAAATATAGCAATGAGAATTAAAGGTATTCCTTTAGAAAAAAAGAAGGTACAAATCGTTGACATAAAAAGTTTTACCTCTGTAGATGGAAGTTTTTCAGTCAATAAAAATTTGCATCAAGAACGTGCCGAGTTCATTAAGAAGACCGTTTTGGAGTCTTTTGAAGTTGACGAGAGTAATATAAATATAGATGCCAAAGAAAACTGGGAGTTATGCGATTATCAATTAGAGCTTTTTGGTCTTGAGGATTTGCGAGCTAAAGAGAAAAAGGAAATCAGGCGATATATCAATGGCAATAAAACCAAAAAATGGACGACCGCCTTGAACAATCAGCGAAAATCTAAAGCCATATTGTACCAATACAAATCATGGGAGAAGGAAGATGCCAATCATTTATATAACAATCTTTTGGATGGCCTTGTAAATGAAGACCATGAGCGGACCAATAAAGCCTTAGCTGAAATTTATAAAGACACCACAAACCTCTATTTTTTAGGAGAGGATTTCATAATAGACCGATTATTTGATAAAAAAGAATTGGTTCAGAATGTTTCCGCTTTGTTATTGAAGGATGTTCACGGTTATTCGGTGGAGAATGTAGTATACTTCGTTCGTAATTGGCTATCACGTTCACGAGAACTATCTGAAGGCGCTCAGAAAAATTTGCTTAATCTTTATACAATTACCGGTAGAAAAATGCTTCAGTTTTGGGATGTAAGTTCAGAAAACCTTTCAAAGGTTATGCATCCACTTAAAGTCACACCACTTTTTGAAAATTATAAATCAGACGATGTCGTAAATCCATTATTTCTCAACTTTCACATGATGCGTATTAAATACTATGGTCAAATCAATGAAGCTGATGAAATTGGAGAATCTTTTGATTTTATTTCAGCTTATTTTAGAGATCAAGCAACCACCGTAGATGATGATATCGCATTGAGTATGTTTTTCAACGGATGGAGTAGATATGATTTAACCGCCGAACTTTTGCAAGACCGGTTATGGGATGATAAGCTAAACGAAGAAGGCTCATTTGTTCTTGCAAAAACATTAACTGCTTATCCGTATACGAAATATGCAAAGCGAATTAACGAGACCCAATTGCTTGCAACTCATAAAAAAGCAATAGAATTCAATCAGGATAGATGGTGTGATTGGATAAATAGTGATTTTCAAAATCTAAGAATGGAAAGCATTAAAAATTTGTACTGTAATGAATGCAATAAATAATCTAGAATGGCCCTAAACAAAAACGCACTAATCCGATACAAAACTATTGACAAATGCCTTCAAAATAACTATCGACAATGGACTCTGAATGATTTGATAGAGGCCTGTTCAGATGCCCTACACGAATACGAGGGTAGGGAAGTGAACGTAAGTAAACGTACCGTGCAACTCGATATTCAGTTGATGCGCAGTGATAAACTAGGTTACAATGCTCCAATTGTTGCTTATGATAGAAAGTATTACAAATACGAAGATGAGGATTATTCCATTACGGATATCCCGATAACGGAGAACGACATGAATGTGCTTTCCGAAACGGTGGAAATGCTAAAGCAGTTTAAAGACTTTTCTTTGTTTTCAGAACTGGGTGGAATTATTCAAAGATTAGAAGATAAAGTATATACTGAGAAAACCCACCAATCTTCGATTATACATCTAGATAAAAATGAAAACCTAAAGGGACTCCATTGGTTAGATGAATTGTATCAAGCCATTCAGAAAAAGGTGGTCTTGAAATTAGAATATAAGTCGTTCAAAGCAATAGAGGCGAATACAATTACCTTTCATCCTTGTTTGTTGAAGGAGTTTAATAACCGTTGGTTTCTTGTTGGAATGGGGAATAAAAATAATGGCGTTGTTAATTTGGCCTTAGACCGAATTATCTCGATTGATTATGATTTTGCAACTTCCTACACAGACTTTGAATTTGATGCAGATACCTTTTACAAGGATGTTGTTGGTGTAACGGTAAATCAAGGAGAGCGCGCTTCAAATATTAAGTTATGGGTTGATAGATATAATGCTCCTTACGTGATTACAAAACCCATGCATCATTCACAGCTCATAGAGAAAGAAAATGAGGATGGTAGTGTTGAAGTAAATATCAAAGTGAAAATCAATTTTGAATTGGAACGTTTGATTTTGGGTTTTGGTGATGCTATTGAAGTAATTCAACCTGAAAGACTTCGCAAGCGAATTGCTAAGAAATTGGAAAAAGCTATAAGTCTGTATAGCAAAAGTTAGCTTTACACTTCCCTAAGCCAAAGTACTCTTTCCCTCAATGCCTGTTTTATAAAAGATAATTTGGAGCGAGTTTTACATTAAACAATAAAACAGACCAACCATGAAAAAGCTAATTTCACTCATTTTTTTGTCCGTATGCTCCCAGCTTTTTGCCCAAGAGTCTCTGGAAATAGTACTAAAAGATTCTAGTAAATTAAAACTTACTAGTCTAAAAATAGATGTAAGTATCGTTGGTAATTTTGCCACTACTACATACGATATGAAGTTCTACAACGAACTTGATAGAACTTTGGAAGGAGAATTAGTGTTTCCTTTAGGTGAAGGTCAATCAGTTTCTCAATTTGCTATGGATGTTAACGGCAAACTTCGTGAAGCAGTCATTGTAGAAAAGGAATTAGCTCGTGTTGCTTTTGAAAGCACTGTAAGGCAGAACATTGACCCGGGCCTATTGGAAAAAACGGAGGGAAACAATTATAAGGCAAGAGTATATCCCATATTACCAAGAAAGCATAAACATGTTGTTTTGACTTTTGAGCAAGAACTGTCAACATCGAACCAGCATAAAACCTATGAACTGCCATTGGGTATAAAGACAGATTTAGATAATTTTTCAATACAAATGCAAGTTTTTAATGGAGAGATGCTGCCTAAAATAAAAAGTAGTAGCTACAAAAACTTCTTCTTTAAAAAGAAGAATGATGTTTTTACTGCAAATTTAGAACGGCAAAATCATGCTCCAACCTCCCCTGTACTTGTAGAACTACTAAATACAAACAATACAGAGACAATATTAAGCTACAGGGATTATTTTTATGTAAATCAGACACTCAAACCGAACACTAGACTAAAACAAAAACCTAAAAAAATCAACTTGCTGTGGGATACGTCTTATTCATTAAGAAATAGAAATTTAAGTAAAGAGCTATCGATTTTAGGAGAATATTTCGAATACCTCAGAGACGTTGAAGTGCATTATATTACCTTTAGTAATTCTATACACAAAAACATTGTTTTCAAGGTTCAGAATGGGAATTGGGAAGGACTGAAAAAAGTACTGAAAGAAGCTGTTTATGATGGGGGAACATCTATGAATTTGTTTAAATCACTACTCAAGAAGTCGGGCGAGACACTTCTGTTCACGGATGGGTTAGCAAATCTTGGAGATTTCTCTATTCCGAATAAGCAAGCTATTTATACAATCAACTCAACTACTTCTGCAAATCATGAATTGCTAAGAGAAATTGCTACTTCATCTGGCGGCACTTATATCAATCTAGTTCGGTTACCTGAAACAGAAGCCATAAATACTTTAAAACAAGAAACATTTCAATTTTTAGGAGTTAAACATAACAATACTGTTCGGGAAGTATATCCAAAGAATAAAACATACGTTTCCAAAGATTTTTCCGTTTCAGGGAGATTTTCAGAAGAAACTTCCGTAGAACTGTTATTTGGCTATGGTGGAAAAGTTACTGAGCGAATCAAGGTTCCAATTAAAAAATCTCAAGGTACAGAGTTAGTCAAAAGATTATGGGCCAAACAAAAACTTAAGTACTTAAATACTAATAAAGGGGAGAACAAAGAAAAAATAATTTCACTTGCTAAAAGCCATCATTTGATAACAGATTATACCTCAATGTTGATTTTAGATAGAATTGAAGATTATGTGCGTTATCGTATTGAGCCACCTCAGGAATTGAAAGCTGAATATAAGGAACGGATTAAAAATTTAGAGTCAGCCGAAGTTGATAACCTTGAAGACTTAAATGACAGAAAAGAAGATTTGTTTGATGATTACACAGCTATTTTGGAATGGTACGCTACCAAGTATCCAAAGAAGAAAGTAAAACAACCCAAAAAGGAAATAGCAAATAATGAAGATACTTCTGTTCCACAAAGTAATACTGCTAATGTAGACGCTACCATAGCAACTGACAGTCTTACGATCCATCCGCCATCTACAAGAATAAGTATTAATATTGATTCGACTAGAAGAATAGTTTCTGGTACAGTGTTGGATATTGATGGAAAACCATTACCAGCAGCGAATGTGTTAGTAAAAGGAACAACGACAGGAACAACAACTGACTTTGATGGTAATTTTAGCATCAATGCCGAAGAAGGTGATGAGCTTGTTTTCTCTTATATCGGATTTACGACGACAAATGCTTTTATCGGAGATGCGGATAGCATTTCAATTTCATTGGAAGAAGATGCCGGACATTTAGATGAGGTGGTTGTTGTAGGGTATGGTGTTCAAAGAGTACAAAATATGACCAGTTCAGTGACCTCGGTTGTTTCTCAAGCCTTACAAGGCAAGGCCGCAGGGGTTCAAATCACTCAAAATTCCGGGGAATCAGGTTCAAATACAACTGTTGTAGTAAGGGGATTGAGTTCTATGTCTAATAATAGCAATCCACTTTATATTGTGGACGGGAAAATAGCAACAAATAACCCGATGCTGAACTTAAAACCAGATGATATCCAAGAGATACAAGTTTTAAAAGCACTAAGTGCTGCAGCAATTTATGGTGCTAGAGCTTCTAATGGAGTTATAATTATAACCACAAAGGAAGGCTTGGAATCTAATCAAGAAGCGATAGAGGAATTGAATCAAGAAATAACTGATAAAATAGAACTAAAATCATGGAATCCAGAGACACCCTATATTAAGATTCTAGAAAAAGAGGCAACCGTTGAATTAGCTTATAAAAAGTATCTAGATATAAGAGATGATTATTCCAATAGCCCTTCATTTTATCTTGACGTATCTGACTTTTTTGAGAAAAAAGAAAAATATGATATCGCCATTACAATTCTTACCAACCTAATGGAAGTAGAATTGAACAATCACGAAATCATGAAAGCTTTAGCGTATAAGTTGGAATATTTTGAAGAATACCAATTGGCAGCTATTGTTTATGAGAAAGTATTGGAATTAAGACCAGAGGAGCCGCAGTCATATAGAGATTTGGCTTTGGCGTATGAGCAGTCTAGTGAAATACAAAGGAGTTATGATTTACTATACAAATTGTATAAAGGGGATTTATTAGAAAAGGATGAAGAAGAACGTTTCTATGGAATAGAACAAATTGCCTTTATTGAACTTACCAGACTTGTCAATAAATATGGGAAAGAGCTTAAACTTAATAAAGTCGAAAAGGAGAACTTTAAAGACCTGTCGATGGATGTAAGAATCGTTATCGATTGGAATCATAACGATACTGATATTGATTTATGGGTAGAAGACCCAAGAGATGAAAAGGCGTACTACAAAAACCCGGAAACCAAAATTGGGGGTCATATGTCAGAAGATATGATGGAAGGTTATGGACCTGAAGAATTTATGCTAAAAGACGCAATTAAGGGAGAATACAAAATTTTAGTAGACTATTATGCAGATGCTGTTCAGAAAATATCTGGTCCAACGGTTTTAAAGGTGACGATGTTTACCAATTACGGTAGGCCAAGCGAAGAACGTAAAATAGCAGTAGTAAGACTCGATAAAGAAGAAGATGAACTTGAGGTTGGAGTTTTAAGGTTTTAAAAAGAATACCTTCAATTAAGAACTAAAATTTTCTATCCATTTATTCCCTAATTTAATATTGCAAAAGACGTATAAAATTTGCATCCATTTGTATTATTTTGAACCACGTTTAGAATTCGGTTAACTATTTAAAATAGAGGCTTTAAAAGATTGATAATTAATGCGTTGTGGTAGTGTAGTTAGTTCTGCCACTCCGACTTTTAAGAAATGAAAAACCTGATAATATAATTATCAGGTTTTTTTGTTTTTATGTATTTTATTTGATATCAAATAAAAATATCTAAACCCATTTAAAAGCGTGCAATCGTTTAAAAATAGTAGTAATTTTAAAGAGCTTTAAGACATGATTTGACTTTCATCTCTACAAAATAATGTTTAACTAAAGTCATTTACAATGTAAGCAAAAAGCAACTTTGCTGTAACTTTCTTTACAGAAAATCAAGAAACTATTCCAATTAACTTTCCATTTATATTAGAATCAACATAAAAGAGAAGTGTTCCCAAAATAAATGGAAAAATACTAAGTCAACCTATAAATTTGTCTCGAAAATATTTTTTATACGAGGGAATTTTTCGTCTGTATCACCAACTTCTTTTCTAACTCCCACGAGTTCTTTTTTTAACTTTTCCACAATCTCTGAATAATCAGGGTTCGAATATTGGTTCACCATTTCATTCGGGTCTTTTTCCAAATCATAAAATTCCCAGGCAACTGGAGTACTCTTCCAGTAGCGATTTCCTTCTTTATCTTTGATTTTTACCTTATTGTGTGTATCGGTATAATCCACTCCGTAAAAGAAAATGAGTTTGTATCTTTTTGTGCGAATGCCAAAATGTGCAGGGTTATTATGCGTGTGTGCCATGTGCATCCAATAGCGATAATACGTAGATTTACGCCAATCTTTAGGTTCTTTCTTGCCTTTTAATGCATTTGCAAAACTATGTCCCTGCATATAATCTGGAGTTTCTATTCCAGCAAGTTCTAAAATTGTCGGAGCAAAATCAGTATTGTTTATTAGCCAATTGTTTCGGCTACCAGCTTTTATCATTTTAGGATATTGTATTATTAAAGGCATACGTATAGATTCCTCGTACATCCAACGTTTATCAATAAAATCGTGTTCTCCTAAAAACATTCCCTGATCACTGGTGTAAACTACAATGGTGTTTTCCAATAAGTTATTTTTTTTGAGATACTCAAGTATTCGTGCCAGGTTATCATCTATTCCTTTTACACATCTTAAGTATTCTTTCAAATATAATTGATATGATTGATGAGTTAATTCTTGATTGGACTGTCCATTCGCCTTTATCCTTTTTCGGTATTGATAAATATGGGATTGGCTTCTTTTTTTACCTGAATTAGGAGAAACAGTTGAACCAATTTCCTCTACTAGTTCATCATTTTCACCTCGTGTAGCTATTGAACCGAAATGCTTTCCAGGTTGGTTGTAAAGATTATCTGGTTCTGGGATTTCTACATCTTCAAGGTAATTTTTATATCTGTCGGCGTGTACAAACATGTCGTGTGGAGCTTTGAAGTGATGCATCAGGAAAAAGGGTTTGGTTTTATCACGCTTGTTTTTGAGCCATTCCAGCGATAAATTAGTGAGTACATCTGAAGAATGACCTTCTGTATCAATCACATCGACTTCTTTACTAAAGGTACTATTGAACCTGATTTTTCGTTTTTTGCCTCCTTTGCTTACATGAATTACTGGATTAATATACCTACCTTGTCCAGCGATTACTGCAAAATAGTCAACGTTTTTGGGAGAATCTTGTAGATGCCATTTGCCTACCACTGCTGTTGCATAGCCAGCTTGTTTCATTTCTTTGGTAAGATAATGTTGTTCCCCGGGTAAATTGTTGTACAAGTCATAAACTTTATTGGTGTGTGAATACTGTCCTGTCATTATGGTTGCACGACTTGGGGTGCAAATAGAGTTGGTGCAGAACACATTTTCGAATAGCATTCCGTTAGCAGCAAGTTTGTCTAGGTTTGGAGTAGGATTTAAAGGGGCTAACCTTCCACCGTAAACTCCAATTGCACGGTCGCAATGGTCGTCAGACATAATAAAAAGAATGTTGGGTTGCTTCTTTTCTTGGGCACAGGCAAAAGAAAATATTCCAATAAAAAGACATAGGTGAAAAACTCTCATTTTATTTTAATTACAATTTTTGTTCCACGCTGGAGCGTCATTTTTATTCATTTCATAAAGCCTATTTAATCAATCTTCACAGCATTGCAAATCAGAATCATTGATATTTTATCGCTCATTAACTTTAACTGCAGCGCAAATTCTTTTCATGGTAGTCGATATCAAACAATTTTAATAGCCTTTTTATTTAGGCGTTATAACGATTTCCGCTCCTTTTTCTATTTTAATTTCAAAAATACCATCGCCCATAATTCTAATTTCTCCCAAACCTTCTGCTATTGTTGGGTTTATCATATCGGTTTTAAGTTGGCAAGGTTCACCTGCAAGACTTTTTAAGCGAATAGATGCTGTAATCCCTTTTATGCGTTTCGCACTTACCAAAAAAGCTCCTTGGGCTCGTAAGTTTTTGAAAGTTATATCTTTCCATTTGTCTGGTATGGCCGGGAATACTCTAATTGTATTCTCCCAATCTTGTAATAGCATGGTTTGCAGTCCGTTGGCTATAGAAAGAGAGGCTTCTATACATGGAGAGCCATGCCAAAGACCGTTTGGGTGGAGGTCCGCAGCTTGTTTTTTCAACCCTTCTAAGGCCAGATTGCCATTTCCAATAGCCGTAGCCAAGGGTACCGCATGAGTCATGACCATTGCCGGGAGCCCTGGTGTGTTGAAAAAGCGTTCTACTGAAGCGTTAAGTACTTCCTTGGTACCGGTTTGATCTATGTTCACTTCATAAAGCGGGTAAATCATCAACAAATGGGAAGCGTGCCTATGATTTACAGGAGAGGTGGCATCCGTACCTAAACGAAAGCCACGCTCGTCAGCAGGATAATCTATCAAGCGTTCGAGAACATCCTTCCACTTGGGAATAAGAGGGTCATTAATCCCTAGTCGTTCGCAACTTTGTAATAATGTTTTACAACCCCATCGTAGTAGGCCTAAATCAAAGTTATTGTCCTCAAACGTACCTGTTTCGGGAGAGTAAGTAGGGGGCAATCGTAACTTATTGTCCTCTTCTTTGATTAATTTTAAATAAAGGTTGATACTTTTTCGTAACAATGGGAAAAGTTTGTTTTTGAGCATTTTATCATCCATGCTATATGTATATTGCCACCAACAATTGTGGAGTACCCATGGTAGGTTTCCTACTAAATTCCAATATCGCATATCTTGGTCACGGGATCCTATCATATCTGGTGCAGTACTAAGTGCCAAAAAAGCGGAATCATCTTGCCATTCGACAGGTCGTACGTTTTTGATTAATGTCTCCCTTGCTTTAAATAATGCCTCTAGTACCTCTGCTGATTGTTCAAGTCTATTGGCCATTGGTAGCGCCCAATGCGAAGCCTGGGTGTTATAGTCATGGGTTACATAAGGCCATGAACCTCCTTGAAACCAAAGTCCTGCTGTATTGACAAAGGCGCGACCTTGTCTTGCTGTACTGCCATAGCGGTATATGGAATTCCAATATAATTTCTCCAATGCTTTATCGGGAACAGTTACATAGCTTTTGGGATAGTAACTGTGCCACCATTGTCGATGACGTTTTGTAAGGTTTTCTTTGTTTGAATTTATGGCATTGGTTACTGATTTAACTGCTGTATCTACAGCATTATTATCTGGGTAGGTGCTGGATATGCTAACGAAAAGTGTTCGTTCTTCTTCGGTTTTTTTGATTTCAGACCACGAAGTTGCATACTGTCCCCCGGACAGTAGGTCTTGTTGCCAAACGTTCACTCCATTTTTTAGAATTTGTTTACCCTTAGGATTAGGTTCAAATAGCTTCAGGGTTTCGGCATGGTGTTCGCCATATTTTTTTGCGTATTCCTGTACTTCATTTTTATTACGGGGGTATCCGTTTCGAGTCGTTTCTGCCTTCTCTGGATGCCATGACCATTGAGCCTCACGTTCGCCTTCTGTAGTCGAAATTTCGGTAATAATAACCATATCATCAGCATGTACAAAATGACGGAAACGAATCTCACCACGATCTGTTTTAACAGTACCGTTCAGTTCGGCATTCCAGATATCCAAATTGCATTCCCCACCCTGAATTTTACCTATGGGGTTAAGATGAAGTGCGCCTATTTCGAACCTTGGACGACTATAAGCCGTCCAACCAAAAGTGTTATCTCTATGGTCGTTCACGTTAGCGTGGAACAGTTGAAGCTTTATGGCATTGCTGTCTTGATGTATCATTGAGCCGATAGAAGCATTCCCTAAATGTGGTGCTTCTTTCCATTGTTGTGGCAAGCTATCCCAAACCATGTTATGTGGTCTTAGGAATTCGGGCCAATCGATTTTGTTCGCTACTTCTGTTTTCGTTTCTGAATTGGAAACGCAAGCACAAAATAAAGCGCAAATAATAATCGAACCTAAAATTCTTGATGCATAACTTTGGATATAATGATATACTAATTTCATATGGTGTTGTATTGTTTTTTAAAAATTTTCGTTCTTAATACGTAGATCTTTTCTTCTGGACTCTGGTGTAACTTTTAATTCGGTTATTTCTCCGTTTTCTAATTTTCCTTCTACAATGGTATTTTTTGGGGCATGGAGTTTAAAGTGCACATCCCAATTTTTGGGCCACGCAGGAAATAAAAGAATGCGATCATCAAAACATTGCATCAACATTTCTTGAAGGCCTATCATGCCCGATCCACCCCAATTATGATCTGGTACCCAATCATGTCCAGGTCCCCAAAAAGTAGGGTATTTACGTTTAGAATTCATCATTTTTTTTGTATTGTAATCCACAGCTTCAGATGTCATGCCCATTCTAGCAAAGAAAATACCATCTTGGTGCCAACTTACAACCATGTCTTTTGGAAAAGTTCCATGTTTCCAAGTATTCTGAAAAGTTGCCATATCATCTTTGTCCAAATCAAACCGATTAAAAGGAAACAGTGGATAAAATTGGGGGCATTCCACATTTTGATAACGCTTCCAGCTTTTGGCTGGTTTTATAATCATATCTCCATCAATTTCATCGTAATAGTATTCTGGCAATCGATTTAAATATTCTCTATAGTATTTTTTCTCCGACAAACTCACATATTTTTCATCAAGGCGTAGTAGGGATGTTAAACATGCTTGAAGACCAGAAACCACATCAATTGGATTTTTTGCACCACGGTACGATTCGCAAGAGGTAGAGGGGAAAATTACTAGCTTTCCTTCTGCATCTAGTTCGTTACCACTTCGCATCTTTTCTCTTATGCGATAATGCTCATCAAAAAAGATAATGGACTGTTTTATGAAGGGTATATATTTTGATATATCATTGCCTGTATAGCGCTCATATTCCATTACCATATAAGAATTTTCCAATTGCGATTCCCAATGGTACGATATAGCCGGATTTGCCATGACCCCTTTTTCCACTGGATTATTATATCCTTGAGCGCCATCTGCTCTGACATCCCCAAAAGGAATTTCAATTCCTCTCTTTCTCTTTCCTTCATTCCAACCATAACCAGCACCTAATGCCAAACCAGGAGCGTTTGTATATTCACTGTAAACGGCACCATCATGACCAAAATGTTCTTTTACCCTAGCTTTGGCGCCGGGTAATGCTTTTCGAAATAGTTCAAAATGGGGGAGAATAGCATCAAAATCTCCAGTCTTTAGCATGGGCCAATGAACCAAACGCTGATTTTGGGCGGTAAACACACCACCTCCCCATGCTCTATAATCGGGGCCAAAATCTCTTTTTTTATCAATTAAACCTGCATCTATGGTGAAATTTCCACCATTGAACCTTGTTGGATACTCCCCAAAAACATTGGTACCTAATTGATAGCGAAACAACTGGTAGTTGCGTGAGGCAACCCATCCTTTGTCTGCTTCAGAAGGTGTTTCCGGATTTATTCTTATATAGCTTCTGGACCAGAATTTGTGCCACCACGTTTTGTTTGCCTCGAATTTCTTTTTTGGATTTTGGGTGGTTTCCCGCGATACTGTTTCCGCAAGTTTATTTTTCCAACCTTTCACCGAACTGGTCTGGGCAATACAGGTAATTACTTTCAGATGATGTTTCTTTTCTTTTTTGGAAACCAAATGCCAAGCTTTAAACGGTACTCCGAGATAGGTTCCGTTGGTGGTGATAGTATATGTAAAGCCCGTACCTTGAAGAATTCCGCCGAAAGTTCGATTTTTTAGGTCGTCCGTGATTTCCTCCTTGGAAGCTTCTAAACCTTGTTGCGCAATCAACATTTCAGGTAACAGTTTATTAGCTGGATTGCGGTGGTAGAAGATAATACTTTTTTCTTGCTGCTTTACAAAATCCTTGTTCATGATTACCTCACCAGGATATTGATCCAAATTAAAAGTAGAGTGTCTCCGCCCAGTATTGGGAATTATTTGGTCCACCGTCCTCCAATTTTCGTATGCGGCATCGACCTTGATTTTTTGATTTGCATCGACTTCTATATTTACTACTGGCTCATGAATTTCCACCCAAATCTTAATTTTAGCCTGTAGAGGAGACTTTCCATCTTTGCGTTCACCATCAATTTCAATATAGCCATCATTGAGTTTGAGTTGTTGTTTGAACTTTACGCTAGTTCCCACAAACGGATTTGGACTCAAGTGCAAACGAATACGCCCCAGTTTAAGATATTCGTTAGTCTCTGCTAAACTACCGCTACGTTGTATATAAAGTAACAGTTCTCCGTTTTCTACCCAGACGTTGCAACCAATATCACCTCCTCCCACTGGCATGGAGGCACTACTGTTTTGACTCTGTTCCGTCCAGATAACATCGTATTCTTTAGGACTAGGTTGTTGGTAGTATGCCAATATACTTTCAGCACCTATCGTCATATACATGAGAACAAGTACGAACCATTTCATTATTTTCATTTTTCGGTGTTTTTGTTTTAGAAAAAAATGAGACTGCGCATTGGCAGCCTCATTAACAACTAACTAAAACTAACTTAAATTAATAACTCACTAAGCATTATATGTAGTATTTAATTTTTTAATATCCTGGGTTTTGCTCTAAAGTTGCCTCTGTATTAACTTCTATTTCAGAGTTGGGAATAGGCCAAAGATTTTGAGTGTCGTTTATTGGGTTGGAAGCGTATTGACCGTTGTGCATAGGATTATATGTCCTTACCCGTTCTACAATGTTGCCCATTCGCATAAGGGTAAGAAGCCTGAATTCTTCAGTGAATAGCTCTCTAGCCCTTTCATCCAATAAATAATCTATATCCACTTCACCCGCCGTTACAGGATTTGCGTTTGACCTTGCCCTTACGGTATTAATATCATCCGCTGCACTTGAAGTGTCACCGTTGAGCAAGTGAGCTTCGGCTCTCAACAAATAGGTTTCGGCAAGCCGCATCAAATACCTGTCGTTAAAAGAGTGTTGTGCACCATTATTCGTTGCCCCTGTTTCGGGGTCAGCGATTACATCTTCGGGGAAATCCCCCAACGGCGCGCTTTTGGCAAAAAGGGCACTCCACCATCTGTTGATAGGATCAGAGAAATTATCGATGGAACCACTAGCCACCATCATCTGACCAAAAAAGGCCGATTCTGGATTGTCTACCATAACGTCACGCACAATGTTGAACTCTGAGTTTCTAATATCGGTCGGAGCTCCCACCCAAACCTGATTTAACATGTAGTCAGAGGCTGCCCACCAACCTATACCGCGGCCACCCATTTGGCTGGAATGTCCAAAGAATATGTTAATGCCATCATTGTCCTTTAACTGCCAATAAAGAGGCACTAAAAACCGCGGCAAAGCATCTCCTCTGCCACCTCCCGGAGCAAGGTGTTCATATTGGCTTGCCCAAATAGTTTCGGTGTTGCCACTACCCCTATTTACATTGCCTCTTTGGAACAGATCCCAATATACGTCTCCAGGTTCATCAACTCTTGAGCCATAACGATTGGTCATAAGAGCATAGTTAGGATTATCGATAACGGCAGAAGCTGCCGCGATTGCTTTGGGATATTCTTGAGTTATAATATACATTTCCGCCAAAAGATGGTTTGCGGCTCCTTTTGAGACTCTGCCATCTTGTGACACTTCATCGGCATCGGGTAAGCTGGCAACGGCGTCTATAAGATCTAAGATTACTTGGTTAAATACTTCACTTTGCGAAGCTCTTACAAAGTCTCTTTTCGGTGCTGTAAGTTCTTCAAGACTTAAAGGCACACCCCCGTACATGATGCCTAATGCTCTATAGGCGTATGCCCTAAAAAATTTTGCTTCGGCTATTTTTGCATTTTTTTCTTGTTCTGAGGGATATTCAACATTATCTATTCTAGACAAAATGGTATTTGCATTCGCTATTATTTTATACAATTCTTCCCAAAAAAATTCTATTTCACCTGTTTCCGGGGTTATCTTGTCTGCCCAAGAGTTTAATTGATGTTCAGGGGAAATACAGTCGTAGGCAATATCCGTGGTGTAAAAGAGAGCCCATGTGTCTACTACACCAGCTATAAAAATCTCATGAACGCCTTGGTATAGTTTAACTACTGCCAAATCTATTTGGTCAGGTGTTGTAAACGAATTCTCTGGAGTATAAAAATCAAATGGGGTTTCTTCTAAAAAATCCTCTTCATTGCAGCAAAATAAAAATGATACAATAAAAATCAACATGAATAAATTTTTAATTTCTTTCATAACTCTTTTATTAAAATTGAACATTTAGTCCTATTGTATAGGTTTTCAACAAGGGATTAGCGGGTCTAAAACCAACTCCCGTTTCAGGGTCAGCACCTTCCCATTTGGTCCAAGTTGCCAAGTTTTTTCCACTAATGAATAAATTAAGATTATCAAGACCTATCTTATCCGTTATTTTATTGGAAAACTTATAGGTAAATGTCACATCTTGCAATCGTACAAAATTTCTCTGTGTAAGAGGCGCTCCTCCGAACTGAGATGGTGTATCCAGGCGCCTGTATCTCGCATTGGGGTTCTCTGGCAACCAATAATCCCATGCCCCTTTGGGAATATTGTGATAACCCAACTGGTCTGATTTTTCAAAGCCTCCTTGGGAATGCGGAGTGTCATTTCCCCAATAATAGTCCTTGCCCCCCTGAATTGAATTAATAAAGAAGAAAAGACTGAAATCTTTATAGGAAACAGTATTACCTATTCCGAATCTATAGGACGGATCTCTATAACCCAAAATCTTTCTATCATCCAAGGAGGAAATTTCATCATCACCGTTTAGATCATTCAATTTATAGGTGCCCGGTAAAAAACCAGACCAGATGGATCCATCTGCTTCATCTGCCAATTGCCACATGCCAATTATTTCATACCCATAATGTACGTTTTGCGGTTCTCCAATGAATAGTTGATCTGCAACTAGGTCGTCCTCAATCCCATCACCATCATTATCATCTCCTATGATTGATTTTATCTTATTTCTTACCCTGTTGAAATTGAATGATGTATCCCATCTCCAAGACCCGGTATTGACAATATTAGCGTTTAAAGTTAGCTCAATACCATTGTTGGAAACTTCTGCAAGGTTTGTATTTACATTCTCAAAACCAGTTATTTGTGGTAGGCTGATTTGAAATAGTATATCCTCCGTTTTATTCTGGTAATAATCAATAGTTCCTTGAACTCTAGATTTAAACAATCCGAAGTCGATAGCTAGATTAGTTCCAGTAGTTGTTTCCCAAGTTAGAGCAGGGTTGGATAAAGTTGTGGGCTGTTGACCTAAAAACGTTTGTCCGCCATCACCAAAGACCACACTAGGTTCAGTTTCAATGACAGCCTGTGTGTCATAACGTCCTACACCACGTCTCCCCGATTGGCCATAACTAGCTCTTAATTTTAAATAGTTAAGCCATGAAGAATCGTTGGCAAAGGACTCTTCTGTAACTGTCCACCCTAATGCAACAGAAGGAAATACTCCTATTTTTTCATTTGTCCCAAAACCTGAAAATCCATCTCTTCTGATTGTTCCTGTAAAGAAGTACTTGTTTTTATAATTGTAAAGAAGTCTACCCATTTGATACAAACTAGATTCTTCTTCCTTTGAAGAAAGAACACTGTTTAAAGTAGGATCTCCGGCACTTAGGTTATTGAAACCCAAAATGTCAACTCCAAAATTTCTAGCTGAGGCACGTGTACTGGAGATATGTCTTTCTTCAACCCCATAGACTAACGTAGCGTTAATATTATGAGCATCACCGAACGTTTTTCTATAGTTCAGGATGTTGTCGAAAGTCCAATCCCAATTTATGGAATGATTCTTAAAAGCCCCCCCTTGAAAACTGTTGAGATTGGTGTCAAAGCGAGACCAGTCCCTTCTTCTGTAATTGTTGGCATAATTTACTCTATAACTAAGTCCGTCAATAGGCAATTTAATATCTGCATACATGACATTTGAGAGGTTGAACCTAACGTCTGAATCATCAATTTCAAGAGCGAGAAAAGGGTTGAGCCATGCTCCTTCTGGATTGGGAACAAATTCGCCTGCCCCGTCCCTGATTGGTGCCCATGGTTGCAGGAAAAAATAGCCATGTTGTCCTGTTGTGTTACTGTCAAAAACATTGGCATCATAGTTTGCAGATTGCCCGGAATAATCACTTACTGCAACAAACGTTTGAGTGCCTATACTTAACCAATCATTTACTTTGGCATCAATATTGACTCTAAAATTGTATCGCTGGTATTCATCTCCTTTAATGTAACCTTCTTGATCCGTTAATCCAAGAGATAAAAAATAACCTAAAGACTCACTTTTGCCCTGAACGCTCAGGTTATGGGTACTTATACTTCCAGTCCCAGTTAACAGATCAAACCATGGTGTGTCCAAACCATCAGCATAGCCTTGCGTAATTTCATTGGTCTTAAAATTGTTTTGCCATACATAACTTGGATCTACCTGTAAATAATCAGGTGCTAACCTACCTCCTAGATTCCACCAAATATCCGGATAGAATTCTTCTAGTTCTGCCGCATTCATGGGCTCAAACCTATTTGAAGGGTTTTGAATTGTATAACTTGTAGTTAGATTGAAGACCGGTTTACTAGAAGTAGTACCTCCTTTACTTGTAATCACAATAACACCATTGGATGCTTGTGAACCATAAATGGCTGCTGAACTGGCATCTTTTAGAACTTCAACACTTTTAATATCTGCAGAATTAATATCTATAATACTACCTCTGTAAATAATACCGTCCAAAACAATTAAGGGTTGGTTGTCACTTCCATTGCTCGACAATGTGCTTTGCCCTCTAATGGATAACGATGGGTTTTGCCCGGCATTAGTGACCGCTCCAACATTTAGACCGGCAATAGATCCTTGAAGTGCCTGAATCACGGATACATTAGATGATTCTGTTGCATTTGTCAGATCAGCACTGGCAACAGCCCCGGTCAAATCACTTTTCTTTGCCGTACCGTAACCGATTATCACTACCTCGTCTAAACCGGCAGCATCTTCTTCGAGGACTATTGTTATATTTTGGCTACCGTCGGCAGCTATCTCCTGAGTGGCGAAGCCAATATAGGAAACGACCAAAATGGCATTTGCAGAAGACACTTCTAGGGTAAAGTTACCATCAAAATCGGTTTGAGTCCCATTAGTAGTTCCTTTTTCCACAATATTGGCACCGGGTAGGGGTTGTCCATTCTTTTCGAATACCGTTCCAGAAATAATATTCTGAACCGGAGCCACGGATATTTTCTCTAGGATTATTTTAGGTTCTTTATCTTTAGTTAGGTATATCTGCCTGTCTTTGATATCATATATGGTTAAAGTACCTTTGAATACTTTATCTAAAACACGGTGAATTCTTTGTTTATTGGCCTTGACTGTAATTAATCTATTGAGATCCATATCGTCTACCATATAAAGAAATCGGTATTCTGTCTGGTTTTCGATAACATCAATAAGCCGTTCAACGGTTACATTCTCCAAATCGACAGTGACCTTTGTCTTTTGGGAATAACCCTCATTTGCCTGTAATGCGAACAAGCATGTAAACAATAAAAGTGCACTAATTTTCATTTTTAAATCAAATTTCAATAACGGAACGTGATTTTCCGCTAGTTTCAGAAGATTTTTCATATTTTTATAGTGTTAAAATGTGGTTATACATTAGTCTAATCACTTTATGTAAATCGGGAAATGTTACCGCATTTTCCGATTTTTTTATATTTAAAGATTAGACCGTTTTTAGGTATTAATTTTTGTTTGGATTAGTTGTTTTATTTCATTGGCCGTTTAGTTTATTTAAGGTTATTTAACAATTACTTCATTATTATTAATCGTATAATAATCAATATTGTATTTATATTTGAAATATTCAAGCACTTTGTTTATAGGTTCGTCTCCGAAATTTGCATTGAAGAGCGTCTGAGAATATTTAAGATTTTGATTGGTTATTTTGACATTGTAATGGCGTTCCAATTTTTTCAGAATGTTTTCAAAAGTCATATTTCGGAATATTAGATTTCCTTTTATCCATGAGGTATGAATACTGGTTATTACTGGTTTAGTGGATATATTCTTTTCCGTTCTATCAAAACTCCCTTTGATGCCAGGTTCGAGAATCACGTCTTTATCTTCACCTTTTACTTGAAGACCTACAGAACCTTCTACCAAGACAACTTCTGTGGTTTCGTCTTCCGAATAATTTGAAACATTGAACTGTGTGCCCAAAACACGAACGTTTAACTCATTTGAAGTGTTGACGATAAATGGTCGCTGTTCATCTTTTGCCACATTCAGGTATGCCTCACCTACCAAGAAAACTTCCCTTTCCTGACCTTCCAAAAATTTCACTGGATATTTTAACGAAGAACCGGCATTTAAATGAGCCACCGTACCATCTGAAAATTCCAATTCAAATCTTTTTCCATAAGGAACGGTCAGTTGGTTGTATACAAGTTTGTCTGTGTGTTCTTCTGGATTTGTATAAATTAGTCGGTTTCCTTGTTGCTTACCTATTGCTTCACCCTCTGAATTTACAATCTCCATGGTTTCTGACTCCGAGATAATTTTCATCTCACCATTTTGCATTTCCAAGGTAATAACGTCCTCATTAGGGAAAGCTATATTATTTTGAGAATTAGCAAAATAGCCTTGTTGATAAAAATATCCAATAGTCAACATGAATATCAAAATAGCTGCATACTTTATGAAATTCTTAAGTTTTATTTTTTTGAATGGATTTTTATCATCCTTCATTTCTTTCTTCAGACGTTCTTTAATTTTTTCAGAATTGGGGTTGTTCATAGCAAGTAAACTTATAAAATGAATTTTAATCAATTCCCTAAATTCCAGCTTGTTTGTAGAGTCTTGAAGCCATTTGTTCAATAAATTTAAATCTGATTTGCTGGAAGATTTATGCAAATATTTAATCAGTAATTTTTCTATTTTTTTGTCCAGCATTAAGAATCGTATTTATATAAGTAATAACAGAGAAATTTGCAATACCCTAACTTTTTGGATAATTTTTTTTTATATTGTCACATATTTAACTTTAAAAAAGCGAATTGTGTAATTTATGGATACCAAAATTTTGATAAAAAATTTAAGGGATGGTGATGAAAAATCCTTTATGTATTTGGTGGATAAGTTTCATAGAAGATTGTATGCATACTGTCTCACCTTAACCGATGATCATGCAACGGCAGAGGATATTATCCAAAACGTTTTTATTAACATATGGCATTTTAGAGAAAAGTTGGATTCGAAATATTCTTTACAAAGTCTTCTATACAAATCGGTTTACAACGAATTTCTTAAAGAATATGAAAAAAATAAATCTGTAATGCTGTTGAAGCACAGTTATTACGAATCTATAAATGAAATTGTGAAAAAGACCGATGAAGAAGCATTGGAAAAGATGATTACCCTAGTTACCAAAGAGATAAAAAAATTACCCAAGAAATGTCGTGAGGTCTTTATACTCAGTAAAAAGGAAGGGTTGACTAATATGGAAATATCAAACTACTTGAGTATCTCGATTAAAACTGTTGAGGCGCATATTTCAAAAGCTTTTTCAATACTTAGGGAAAGACTAGGAGATGAATTTAAAACCACACTCTTTTTATTGTTTGGCCTTCCCAAACAATCGATAAATTAGTAAACTTTAGTTTTTCCTTGGTACTAGATAGGCCTTTGTTAATGACTATAGATTATCAAAAAGGAAGAGTGTTTCATACTACGTTAGGGTTTGATACCAAAGCTTTTGAATGCGTTGGTTTTGTTACAACTTTGTTGAGAGGAACCGGATGGGCTACTACGGGAAAAGTAACTATAGATTTTCCAGCGACAAATAAGGTTTCAACAAGAGAGTTTAAACGGAAACAATAGGAATTCGTTGATACGCTTTCCTATATTTTAATGGAGACATGCCCATATGTTTTTGAAATTGTCTATGGAAAAAAGTTAAATTGTTATATCCCGTTTTATAACCAACTTCTGAAACCGATAAATCAGTATCAATTAACATTTTACTGGCAATACTAACCTTGTATTCATTCAAAAACGAAAAGAACGAAGTGTTAAAGGTCTTTTTAAAAAATCTGCAGAAAGTATCATTGCTCATAGAAACTTCATGGGCAATATCACTAAGCGTAATTTTATCTAAATGGTTTTCTTTTAAGTAAGTGTATATGATATTAATGCGCTCACTTTCCTTTGAAGATAAACTGTCTGAAAAACTAGAGCCTGCTAATAATTCAAATTCATTAGATAAAGCCAGTTTCTGTAAAACTTGCAGAAAAACAATTAATCGTTCAAAAGATTGAGCTTCAACTAAATGCAGTAAATTTTGCTTTATTTCCTTAGCAAAAGGTTTATTGAACTTTAAACCTCTTTGTGAGCGCTTTAAAAGCTCGTGTATATGCTTAACTTCTTTCTTATCTAGCCAATTGAGTAAAAGGTCTTCATGCCATTGAATGATAATACATTTAACATTTTCGGTCTGTTTTCCAATGGTTTTCCAACAGTGAGGGAGATTGGCACCTACCATCACCAAATCATCATTCTCAAAAGTATCCATGCTATTGCCTACGTAACGAATTCCAGTACTTTTTAAAATATAAGTGAGCTCATATTCTTTGTGAAAATGCCAAGCCGCTGGAAACTCTTTATCCTCAAATAAAGTTACCCTAAATGAACTGCCCGGAGAGTTGCGTATGTCATGGTATCTAGCTTTCATTTATGTATAAAAATGAATTTTTTTGGAATTATAAAACTACAATAAACTATTTTAGTTCCAAAATAGTGTATAAAAATAGCGTTATTGTGGAAATCATCCAACGCTTTAATCAATAAATTTGTAAAGACAGATATTTATCTATTAAAATTAAAAACTATACTACATGTCTAAAGACATAACTATCAGAGATGCCAAAATTTACAAGACGGTTACAGTGCTAAAAAAGCCTATTTCGGATGCCACTCATACACTTACAGAAATATCATTTTTAGTACTCCGAATCCAGCTGGAAAATGGTGTGGAGGGAGAGTCTTATTTATTATCATTTCAATACTCGCCAAACGCCATAATCGGTGCTTTAAAAGATGCAGTCCCACATATTATTGGTTGTAAAGCCAATGAAATGGGATTGGTATATGATAGATTAGACCATTTAGGGGAGTACTTCGGAAACCAAGGTGTTAATAGGTGGGCGCAAGCTGCTGTAAATATTGCTATGTGGGATGCTTGGGGAAAAACGCTTAAACAACCTGTTCAGGATATTTTGGGTGTTTGCAAAGAAAAAGTATCTATTTATGGTAGCGGCGGTTGGATTTCCTATACCATAGATGAGCTTATAGAAGAGGTAACCGATTATGCCAATAGAGGTTTTAAAGCTGTGAAGATAAAGGTTGGGTCACCTAAAGTAAGTACCGATGTTGAGCGCTTAAGATTAGTCCGTGAAGCTGTTGGAGATAAGGTTGATATCATGATGGACGCCAACCAAGGTATGGATTTGCCATCTGCTATGAAATTATCTAGGCAAGCAAAAGAATTAAATATCAATTGGTTTGAAGAACCCGTAAATCACCAAAATTTCCAAGCCTTTGAAATTCTCAAAAATCAGGCAGGCATCTCATTGGCGATGGGTGAACGCGAATATGATACTTTACCGTTAAGAGAGTTGGCTAGCCGAAATGCATTAGATATTTGGCAACCTGATATTTTAAGAATTGGTGGGGTAGAAAAATGGCGTGAAAGTGCTGCGTTGGCACAAAGTTTCAATCTTCCGGTGTTACCGCATTATTACAAAGATTATGATGTGCCTTTATTGTGTACCATCTCCAATGGTGTGGGCGCAGAATCATTTGATTGGATAGACCCGTTAATTGATAATCCTATGGTGATTCAAGATGGATTCGCAAAACCACATACTTTACCTGGTTGGGGATTCAATTTTATTGATGATAAATTAACCGAAATCAAGTTATAAATGAGTTTAGAAGTTTTTTCGTTAAAAAATAAACTAGCTCTAATTACTGGAGGAGGTACTGGGATTGGTTTGGGTATTGCCAAGGCTTTTGTTGAGGCTGGAGCCAAAGTAGTGATTACAGGAAGGAGAGAAACTGTTTTACAAGAGGCTATAAAAGAATTAGGAGTCCAAGCGTTTTACAGAGTCAATGATATTACTGATAGAGCTTCAATTCCAACATTGGTAGAGGATATTGAAAGGAATATTGGAGGTATTGATATTTTGGTAAATAATGCAGGTATTCATCACAAAGCTTGGGCTCAAGATACAACCGATGATGATTTTGAACGCGTCATTCAAACCAACCTTATAAGCGTGTTTGCACTAACAAGGGAATGCGCAAAAAAAATGATTGAGCGCAAAAGCGGTTCTGTAATTATGATTGGCTCAATGGCTGGTTTATTCGGGGTTGATAGAGTCATTGCTTATAGTGCATCTAAAACAGCGCTAACAGGGTTAGTGAACAGTTTAACTACGGAATATGCTAAACATAATGTGAGAGTTAATGCTATTGCTCCGGGTTGGATTACTTCAAATATGTTCTTAAATGCGGTTAATAAAGATCAAGCACGTAAAGAACAAATAACTAACAGAATTGCTATGGACCATTTCGGTACAACTGAAGATATAGGGAATGCAGCGGTGTTTCTAAGTTCTGAAGGTGCTAAATATATAACAGGTGTCATTTTACCAGTAGATGGAGGAGCAACAGTGAATTTTTAAAATAATAATGAAAAAACCAACATATATATCAGGAGACCACTCTATAAGTCTGGCATTTGATAATAAAAGCCGACTAGTTTATGGAACCTCTGGCTTAGGTGGCGTTTGGGGAAAAGTGGACCAAAGGGATTCTATTGATGCTTTATTGTATGCATTTGAGAACGGCATTTCTGCATTAGATACTGCACCATCTTATGCCAATGCAGAATACTACGTAGGAATGGCTTTAAAAGAGTGGCGTGGAGCAAAACCGTTTATAAGTACCAAAATAGGCAGGCTTAAAGGAATACATGCTTATGATTTTAATCTTGATTTTAGTCCACAGGGAATGAAACGCAGTTTGGACGACAGCCTTAAAACCTTAGGAGTTTCACATATAGATTTGTTATTTCTGCACGAACCGCAGCTAGTGCCATTAAAGCAAATACCTGAAGTTTTAGATACTTTAAAATCGTTTAAAGAAGAAGGATTAATTGGCAAAATTGGAGTTGGGGGAAACCCGTCACCAGAGTTTAAGCCATACATTACAAAAGATAATTTTGATGTAGTTTCTGGATTTTTACATATGGATGCGTGTAATTTATCAGCTTTTAATGGTGAAATTCAAAGTTATCGCAAAGAAGGTATTGCTTATTATGCCGCATCAGCATTGCATTTCTCTCTTTTAGGAAATCGTTTTGAAAAATATAAAGCTGAAGGTGTTGACGGCGAATGGATAACACAATTGGATTTAGAAAATGCCATAAGGGTAAAAGCTGTGGCCGATAAATATGATTTGTCTTTGGCGACCTTATCTCAGCGCTATTTGTTTTCAATTAAGGAAGCCGATAGAGTAGTGATGGGAGCTAGAACGCCAACTCAGATTAAGGCAACTATAGACGATTGGAATGCTGGAAAACTATCAGAAGAACTATTTAATGAAGTAACAGCTTGTATTCTAACTAAATAAATATGAAGGTAATTAGGTTGAATGAACCAGGAAACTGGGAACAGTTAAATGTAGATAAGCCAAGTGAGGTCCTGTCATCTGGAGAGGCACTTTTAAAAGTGAAAAAAATTGGTGTTTGTGGTACCGATTTACATGCTTTTAAAGGACAACAACCTTTTTTTAATTACCCGCGTATTTTAGGACATGAATTAGCGGTTGAGGTTGTTGCTGTTGCGGATGACGTTACCAATGTGTCCGTTGGTGATAAATGTTCCGTTGAGCCTTATTACAATGATATAATTGGGCAAGCCGTAAGACGTGGTAAAACCAACTGCGGAGAGCATTTACAGGTTTTAGGCGTGCATGTTGATGGAGGCATGCAGGAGTATTTTGTATATCCGGCAAAGTTTTTACATGCAACAAATTCATTATCTGATGACCAATTAGCAATGATTGAACCTTTGGCAATTGGTTGTCATGCGGTAGATAGAGCGGAGATTAAAAAAAATGATATTGTTTTGGTAATTGGTGTTGGTCCCATAGGTTTGGGAACCATTCAATTTGCTCAATTAAAGGGGGCAAGAGTTATTGCCATGGATATTGATGACGCTAAATTGGAACAATGTAAAGAAATCACAAAGGTAGAAGATACCATTAATGCATTAGGGAATGTTAAGGAAGTATTAACTGCTGTTTTAGATGGTGATTTACCAACAGTTATCTTAGATGCTACTGGCAACTCAACCTCAATGATGAACACTTTTAAATATGCTGCTGCAGGAGGAACTATTGTTTTTATAGGACTTTTTATGGGAGATGTTGTTTTTCATGACCCCTCTTTTCATAAAAAAGAATTAACACTTAAAGCAAGTAGAGCAGCTATGGGTTCCGATTTTGGAAGAATCATCAAGCTTATAGAAGAAGGTAAAATAGATGCCACCTCTTTTATTACCCATAGAATGAGTTTTGATGAGGTTCCAACAGAATTTGAAAAGTTATATAAACAAAAGGATTTGATAAAAGCAATTATAGAACTATAAACCAACTAAAACCTTTAAGTGTTTTGAGTTAAAATAGTATCAACCTGTCAGTTCGAGTGATTTTGAGACATGAAAAATTGTATCTAGAACTAATGAAAAGACTAAAACCTGTATTCTCGATACAAATTTTACTCATTATTATCGTAAAATTCACTCGAATTGACAACGTTCAATTAAATGCTCAAAAGGTGTAACTAACTAAAACAAGATTTAATGGAAAGCAAAAAAGCAAATTATTCGAAGTTTCTAGTACCATTAATTATAGTCATGGCACTGATGCTCTTTTGGAACTTAAGTAGAAATATTAATGACGTTTTAATTCCCTACTTGAAAAGAGCATGTCAACTTACAGATTTCCAATCTTCATTAGTACAATCGGCATTTTTTGGAGCTTATTTTGTTGTTGCCTTACCAGCAGGGTGGTACATTCAGAAGAAAGGGTACCGTAATGGAATAATTACCGGTTTACTTATTGCTGCCATCGGAGCTTTTCTATTTTATCCAGCTGCGGAGACACGAGTTTACTCACTGTTTCTAATTGCCTTATTTGTCATGGCGGCAGGTTTTGCAGTCTTAGAAGTTACAGCATCACCATATATTACCAAGTTAGGTAATCCTGAAGGCGCTTCAAGTCGTTTGAGTTTGGCAGCAGCTATTGGTTCATTGGGAGCCACCATAGCGCCTTCCTTGGCTGCATTACTGTTATTGCATGAAGAAGATGTGACTCAGGCGACTATTGATGCATTTTCGACTACTGAATTGGAAACCTTTTTATCTAGTGAAGCTGATTTAGTAAAACCACCTTACATCATTTTAGGTGCAATATTGTTGGTTATTGCCATTATAGTGGTGTTTACAAAATTACCGAGTATCAAAGAAGAAGAAGGTGGCGATAAAAAAACACTAATCGATATTCTTAAATTTAAGCATACCCTTTACGGTGTAGGAGCAGAATTCTTTTATGTTGGTGCAGAAGTAGGTATAGTTAGTTTCATTATCAGATACGCAAAGTGGTTTGATTTACCAGAGCTTACAGAGCAGAAATCGGCTCAATATATTACTGCATTTATGGGATTAGTACTTATTGGTAGATTGTTGGGGGTGTATATTCTAAAAAGATTTAAGCCTCAAAATGTATTGGCATTTTGTAGTATTGGTGCGTTTGTCATGGTGTTTGTAGCTATTGTTACTAATGGATATTTCTCTTTAACGTGCTTGTCAATTGTTGGGTTCTTTACTTCTATTATTTACCCAATTATTTTCAGTTTAAGTATGAAGGATTTAAAGGAATACACAAAAACAGGGTCTTCGGTGTTCTTATTAGGAATTGTTGGAGGAGCCATTGTACCACCATTAATGGGGTATATTTCAGATACGGTTGGAATTAAATATTCATTCATTATTCCATTAGTTTGTTACGTGTATTTATTGTTTTTCGCTGTAAAAGGTCATGTAGTTAAAGTTAAAGCCAAGAATAAAATCAATTGCTGAGATAGGATAAAATTGTTAAGGCTGAAGTTATTAAATCTCATTGCATGGGGAAATATAATATTCGCAAAACACGTAAAAGCGAATAACTTGTTTAAAGATGATTAGTGTTTTGAAATAAGGAAAATGAAAAATTATTACAATGAAAAAAATAACTCTAAATGGCTTTACAATCTCTGTATCTGTAGGATATTTTTATAACTATTTATATACACAAATTTATAATGTGGTGATTTGAAAAGTTTTTTTCTTTCTCGGTAATAATATTTTATCCCTCTTTTAAGAGTTGTTTTCTCATTATAATTTTACACGAATAAGAATATAGTCCATTAAAATCAAAAAATCGTCTATGTCATGAAACCTTCATGAGGGGTAATTTTAAACCTTAGTATTCTAATAGTAGAATTGAGATTGCTAAAGAATTATTAATAATGATTTTTTTACTTACAACAATAATTTATAGTATATAGAAAATGGTTTGGTAAGAAAATTTGGACTCATTTGAATATAATGATATAAATAGTATAATATTATACTATATGTGGTATATTTGTGCTAAAAAAATATTGTGGTGGTGATTTTGGAATTTAAAACAGAGTAATTTTAATTGTGACCTAATATGTTTGTAATAAGAGTTTGAGGTTTTTTTTTGATTGTTTTAGTTACGTCATGTTCCCAAGACATTCGAAGGTCGAATATAGAGGTTGTTAGTCCCGATAATACAATGGTTTTTAATTTAAATATTAAAGATTTATCTACCCTAGAATATCGGGTGACTTTTAATGAGGAGAAAATAATTTCTAATTCTAAATTGAGATTTAATTTTGAACCTGAATCTTTTCAGAGCAATAGCGCTGACTTAAAAATAGATAGTACTAAGTCCTCCAATACTATGTGGAGACAGGTATATGGCGGAAAAAATGAATATAAAATCGGTTTAATGAAACCCTTGTATATCTCTCTAACAATGTTCCCTATAATATTAGGGTTAGGGCTTATAATGAAGGAATAGCTTTTGGGTACGAATTTAAAGAGAATAAAAATATTCACATTAAGGGGGAGTTGACTGAGTTTTCATTGCCTCCAAAAGTTAATGTGTGGACCTCGGTACGAGCACAAAGTGAGATAAAAAAATGCCTTTGGCTGAGTTAGATACTATTAGCGAAAGACCATTATTAGCTGAATTGTCAGATTCATTGTTTGTAGCTTGAGGAGAGGTTTCATTAGTAGATTTTGCAAAAATGGGAATATGCTTTTGAACGTTCCTATAAAGGCAGATGGAACGCTGGATAAAACCGCTACAGATATATTGAAAGATATAGGCAAATGGATGGATGTAAATCAAGAGGCAATTTTTGGTACGCGGCCATGGTATATGTATGGAGAAGGGAATACCCACTTACCTCATTTTGTAGTAGAATCTCCTTTTACGGACAAGGATATTAGGTATACCACTAATGGAGATGTACTTTATGTATTTGTTCTTGATTGGCCTGGTGACAGTCCTGTTGAGTTACAATATTTAGCAGATATGAACCCTAAATTTAAGGGCAATAAAAATGTCAAGCCACTAGGGCATGAAGGTGATATTTGTTTTGAAAGGCATCCGGATGGTTTGAAGGTATATTTCCCTGAAAAGAAGCCATGTGATTGTGCATATGTGCTGAAGGTTACAAAATAGTTTCATCTTGCTAATAGGCTGCAAAAACGCAAATTTTGGAGCTTTAAAAATGCCATCTAATAATGTTAAAATAATTTTTATAATTATGATTTTAAGAAGTGTTAAGTATGGTTTGATTTTAGTTGTGTTTTTGGCCTTTTTTGTGTTTGTAATTAGTTGCAATACAAAGTCAAAACAAAAACTTAAAATGGACCCTATTATTGACAAAGTTAGTGCTCAACTGGATTTTGGTTACCAGGTGGTGAAAAAAAATAGTTCTGGAAAAAAAATATTGCCAAGGTCAATTGATGGAGATAGTCTTGTTATGGTGTCTTCCAGTGACTGGACCAGCGGTTTTTTTCCTGGAGAATTATGGATGATGTATGATTTAACGGGGAAAGAGATTTGGAAAAGTAGAGCTATTAAGTATACCGAACTGCTTAAAAAAGAACAAAACAATAGAAGAACCCATGATGTGGGTTTTATGATGTATTGTAGCTATGGTCATGGATATAGAACTACTGCAAGCTCGGAATATAAAAAAGTGTTAATTCAAACAGCTAAATCGTTGGCAACAAGATATAACGATACTGTTAAGTGTATTAAGTCATGGGACCATTCTACAGATTTATACACCTATCCAGTAATAATTGATAATATGATGAATATGGAATTATTGTTATGGGCAAGCAAAGAAATAGGAGACGATACCTATAAGAATATTGCCGTGAATCATGCAAACACAACCATTAAGAATCACTTTAGACATGATAATAGTTCGTATCATGTTGTTGACTATTCTCCAGAAACAGGCGAAGTCATAAAAAAAGTAACAAACCAAGGGTATGCTGATGAAACTATCTGGTCACGAGGTCAAGCTTGGGGATTATATGGATTTACAGTAATGTATCGTGAAACTAAAGACGAAAGATATCTAAAACAAGCGGAAAAAATTGCCGAATTGGTAACATCCTATCCTAACTTAGCTAATGATAAAATCCCCTACTGGGATATGAATGCTCCGGATATACCCAATGAACCACGCGATGCGTCAGCTGCGGCTATAATAGCATCTGCTTTATATGAACTTTCTGAGTATTCTCTAAATAAAGAAAAGTACTTAACATTTGCAGATCAAACACTCAAAACACTTTCGTCTGATGCCTATTTAAATAAAGAAGGGGTTTTACAAGGTTTTTTGCTGAATCATTCTACAGGAAACTGGCCAAGACATTCGGAAATTGACGTTCCAATTGTTTATGCAGACTATTATTTTTTAGAAGCACTAAAACGTAAAAAACAACTATTACATAATTAAAAAGCTAATATAATGGTAAAGGTGAGCGATAGAAATAGTGTAAGTAAATGTTGGGTGTTATTTTTGTTCATACCAATAATAACTATCAGCCAGGAAATTCCTGAAAATTCATGGCAATCATCAAAAGTGTATTACGATTCAAGTAACAAACTTGTTTATTCTTCTGATGAACAGAAAAACAGAATCCCCGATTTTAGTTATGCTGGATATAAAAATAGTGAAGAGTCAATTCCTAATATTCCCGTGGTAAAATCTATAAAACCTATAGATGGAGATAATACTGCTCATATTCAAAAAGCCATAAATGAGTTAGGTTCTATGCCTTTGAATAAAGATGGTTTTAGAGGAACACTTTTGTTAAAAGCTGGTAGTTATAACGTATATGGAACCGTATACCTTAACCATAGTGGAGTGATACTCCGAGGAGAAGGAGATGGAAGAGACTCCTCTGTGAATACAGTTATTAATGGTGTTGGAGATGCACCATCAAACAGAACTATATTAATAGCAGGAGGAGGCAATGGGGATATGGCTTGGAAAGATTGGGAATGGGGAACCCGAAGTTTTATTAGCAGTGAATTTGTTCAAGTAGGTTCGAATGAATTTGAAGTTGAAAATGTTGCTTTATATAAAGTAGGGGATAATATTATAATAAATCACCCTTGTACAAAAAAATGGCTTGAAGCTAATGAATGGGGAGTTAATAATGATATTTCAAAGTTTTGGTTTGAGGGCGAAATGCCAATTTTGTATAATAGGTATATCAAAAAAATAGAAGGAAATAAAATAACTATAGATGTCCCAGTTTATAATCACCTAGATAAAAAACTATCGCAAAGCTTTATTTATAAACCTAGAAAAGTAGATTTGTTGACTAATATTGGGATAGAGAATTTAAGGATTGATATTCATACCCTTGGTCGTACCGATATTAAAAATCATGCCGAGAGTGCTATAGGACTTTTTCAAATAGAAGATGCTTGGGTAAAGGGATGTACTATGACGCATTTTTGGAAGTCCGGAGTGGTTACAAGAACGGCTTCTAAAGTATCTATAATAAATTGTAAAGCACTTGAACCTTTTGGGGCGATTAAAGGAGGGCAGCGTTATAACTTTAATGTGTCAACAGCATCGCAACAAATATTGTTTTACCACTGTAATTCTGTAGATGCTAGGCATGCTTATGTGTCTAATGGTAGGGCAACAGTATCAGGAATAGCGGTTGTAGAGTGTACATCAGAGCGATCTTATACAACTAGTGAAGGGCATCAAAAGTGGAGTCAAGGAATGTTGTTTGATAATTTAGTAGAAACGGTTACAAGAAAGAAGAATGAAGGAGGAAATAGAGTAATGGGTTTTTATAATAGGGGAAATTGGGCAAATGGGCATGGTTGGTCAACTGCTCATTCCGTTTTATGGAATTGCGATGCAAATGGAAAGACAATTGTTGTACAAAAGCCACCCACTGCACAAAATTATGCTATTGGTTGTTTTGGACAGGTTAGCGGAGAAAGACCTCACGCTCCATTTGATGGGCCAGAAGGTCATATAGAAGGAAGTAATAAAAAAGGTTTATACCCCGAGTCGTTATTTAAAGCTCAATATAAAGAGCGAATGGGAGTAGAATTTACAACTATTCACAAAAAAAATAAAAACAATTAAATATGAAAAAGTTAATATTTATTGCTGTTGTTGCAATAGTTTCGTGTAATAAAAATGAAAAACTTAAGGAAGGAACAACAGTTGAGGAATCTTACCAGGCTAACTGGGAGTCCTTGTCTAAACACAATGCAGCACCAGAATGGTTTGCAGATGCAAAATTAGGTATTTACTTTCATTGGGGTGTATTTTCAGTGCCGGCTTTTGGTTCTGAGTGGTATCCTTTTTATATGCATAGACCGGGGGATAATAGAATAAAAAGTCATCACATTAAAACTTACGGAAATCTTTCGGAATTTGGTTATCATGATTTTGTTCCCATGTTTGGAGGAGAAAAATTTGATGCGGAAAATTGGGCGCAGCTTTTCAAGGAAACAGGAGCAAAATTTGCCGGACCAAGTGCACAGCATCACGACGGATTTGCGATGTGGAATAGTGAAGTTAACCCTTGGAATGCAGCTGACCGTGGGCCAAAGAAAGATATTACAGGATTGTTGGAAAAGACTATTAGGTCTAGAGGAATGAAGTTTATAACAACTTTTCATCACGCAAGGAATCTACAACGTCATTTTGGTGATTCTACCAAATGGGATACATACCATAGTCACTATGCATATAATCCCAATTATGCAACTTCATCAACAGATTCGGATGTTGCAAAACTATATGGTAATATTCCTGAGTCAGAGTTTAATCAATATTGGTTTGATCAATTAAAAGAGGTAATTGACCAGTATTCTCCAGATATTATTTGGTTTGATTCATGGTTAAATATTATTCCTGCTAAATATAGACAGGAATTTGCGGCATATTACCTTAATGAAGCGCAAAAGAAAAATCAAGAAGTGGTTATTGCGTATAAACAAAATGATATTCCAAAATCACTTGGGGTTTTGGATATTGAGCAGGGAGGGAAGAAGGATTTGTCTGAATCAGTTTGGTTAACGGATGTTACGTTGAGCAAAAACTCTTGGTGTTATGTAGAAGGTCAAGAATATAAATCAGCTGATTTGGTGGTTAGAAATATGATTGATGTGTGGAGTAAAAATGGAGTTGTTTTACTTAATATCTCGCCGAGAGCAGATGGAGTAATTAATGAAGAACAGCGAGTTGTTTTACAAGAAATTGGTAAATGGATGAAAAAACATGAGGAAGCAGTGTATGAAACGCGTCCTTTTGATTTTAATGGCTTTGGGCAAACAAAAGCAGATGACGGACATTTTGGTGGGCAATCTGCCACAGTAGCGTATAGTGCTACAGACGGTCGCTTTCTTAGATCTAAGGACGGAAAGTATATATATTTATTTATGCTGGGTAAACCGGAAGTTGGTACGGAAATAGAAATTCGAGGGTTAGCTAAACACAGTTACTACCCAGAAAAAGGAATAAAAAGAATTACGGTGTTAGGTACAGATGTAGAAGCTTCATGGAAATTTGGATTGCGTAATTTTTATTTAACAGTACCAGATGCAGAGATGAATGAGATTGCAAACGTTTTTAAATTTGAACTTAATTAAGGAAAAAAATCATAATATTAACTAATACGAGTAAAAGTCTATGATAGATTCTAATGAGGTCTAAGAGACGAACGGAATCAAAGGACTATCAGAAAATATCATATTTCACATAATTTTAGAAACAATATATTTGCATATATAGTATAATATTATAATATTTACGCTATATATTAAATTCATTCGTATATGTTAAGATGTTTATTTATGATGTGTTTTGGTAAGAAAATAACTTCCTTTTTATTTGCTTTAAGCTTTATTGTTACACTGCAAGCTCAAAGTACACCTAATGAAATAAGATCTTTTAAAAAAGATAGCCAATCAGTTCTTTTTAATTGTGCTAACGGAGAAAAGGCTAGGCTAAGTCTTGTTGCAGATGATATAATTCGAGTTGAGATTTCTTCGAAAGGGCAGTTCAAAAAGTCTAAGATGATAGAATTGGGCTATGTAAAAGATGATTTTCAAAAAACAAACTATAACATAGTAGAGCAAAAAGAGTATTTCAAAGTATCTACATCGCTTCTAACTATTCTAGTAAACAAAGCTAATTTCGGAATTAAAGTTTTGGATAAAAAGAACAATCTAATTGTGCAAAATAATACTGAATTAGGAATTCAAACAGGTGCTAAAAATGTGCTTAATTTTGATATGCCTGCTGATGAGCATTTTTTTGGATTTGGTTTCATGAGAAAAACTTTAGATGCTAGAGGGCATAAGTTAACTTTTAAAAGAGCATATAGGTGGAAAGAAGCTACTTTGCCTTTTTTTATGAGCACAAGGGGGTATGCTTTTTATTCCAACAATATTTATAACCAAGATTTTGATTTTACATCTAAGTCAGATGCTGGATTAAAGGACTATTACACGGTGGTGTCAAATGGAGGTGTAGTGGATTTTTATATTATTTATGGCCCTGATTTTCCAAGGATTTTAGAAAGATACACAGATTTAACAGGAAAAAGTATGATGGTGCCTAAGTGGGCATTTGGTCTGCAATACAGATTACGCTATTACGGTAATCAGGAGGAGTTGTTAAGTATTGCAAAAGAGTTTAGAAAGAAAGAAATTCCTGCCGATATAATGGCTCTTGAGCCCGGTTGGGAAGATGTGGCTTATTCTATGGATTGGAGGTGGAGTCCAAAAAGGTTTCCTGAACCCAAAAAGATGATTAAACAGTTAGATTCTATAGGGTTTAAACTTGATTTGTGGGAGTCAGGTGTGGCTCCAACCAAAAATATTACAAGTAATAGAGTTAGGAAAAAATGGTATGCTAAACGAAAACCTATAGTAGATATGGGAGTAAAAATGTTCAAGCAAGATGATCCCTATCCCAGATCAATTTTAAGCTCTGAATTACTTGGACCCGTGTTGGCGAATAATAAATTAAATGATCAAAGTTTAAGTGGAGAAGAGCTAAATAATGTCGCTAATACCTTATACAGTGAAACTTTATTTAATGAGTTCAGAAAACAAACTAATGAACGAGCTGTTGTTATGTTTCATGCATATAATGCAAGTGTTGCGTCTCATAGATGGCCATTTCAGTGGGCAGGAGATTTTCAAGCTGAAAATGGGATGTTAAACGCCAGCCTTTCTGGGCATGCTATGGTAAGTTATGATATTAGAAACCCTTATGCGGCTGGATGGCACCAAGGCTTTTTTACACCTTTTTCGGTAGTTGATGCTTGGGCATATTATCGCGAACCTTGGTTGTATTCAGAATCTATAGAAGAGAGTCACAGATTGTATGCATGTTTAAGGTCAAGGTTGGTGCCATATTTATATGCAACACTCTGGCAATCTCATAAAACAGGGCTGCCAATTGAACGCCCCATGGTGTTAAATTATCATGATGACCCTGTTACACATCAAATGAAATCACAGTTTATGGTTGGAGATTGGTTTTTATTAGCATTATCTGATGTTGATGACTCTCCATCTGGAGAAAAAATTGACTTTTGGACTGGGTCGCAAAAAGGCAATTACGGACGTGCTTATTTACCTAAAGGAAAATGGATTAACTATTGGAACGGGGAAGAACAAAACATTCAAAAAGCGCAATGGATTAAGGGTGAATGGCCAGAATATTTAGGCGGATTACTTTTTGTTAAAGCAGGTGCCATTATTCCAATGGGACAAGTTAAAAATTACGTTGGAGAAAAACCGGATGAGGTAGTAGTTCTAGATATATACCCTCACAAAACATCAAGCTACCAATTATACGAAGATGATGGTACGACTTACGGTTACGAAAAAGGAGCTTATGCAATTACCGATATAAAAAGTAAAAAAACTGGAAGTAATATAAAAATAAATATATCTGCTAGAAAAGGGAAGTATGATAAGATGTCAGAAAAAAGAACTTTTTTGGTTAAAATGCATACTATGATAATTCCTAAAAGCATAGTTGTTGATGGAAACCAGTTACAGTTTGTTAGTGATGCAAAAAGTCTTGTTAACGATTACACTGAAAACGGATGGTATTATGATGAAAAAAATAGAAAGGCTATTATAAAACTTGATAAAGGATGGAGATATGCCATTAACCATGAAGATAAAGATCCTTTAGGAACAATACCACTGACATCAAAGAATGAGAAAATAGAATGGAGGCAAGGAATTAAGATTGAAGAGGCAAATCGTCAAATAGTTGTTGAACTTCCCCAATTAGCAGTACCTTATTTCACTTCTAACATGGCAGGTTTACCCGCTGATGGTTATAGTTTGGCAAAAGTAAATATCGATTTTAAAAACACAAACGACTTTAATAATCAAGTTAATTTAAAAATAGAAGGAGAAGCCACATTTCTAAATAATGAAAAAGAGATGAGTATTGGGGCTCTAGAAAAGAAATCTTTTCTTTTAAAATCAGGTTCTATTCCAGGTGTTGCAAAAGTTATCGTTTCGGGATTAAAAATTGAAACTTCAGTTTTTGAACTTCCAATTTATGGGAACCCAACTACATTAGAAATAACATCAGAAAATAGCGTTTTACTAGCAGATGGTAGTAGCAGCCTTAAATTAAGTGCCAGACTTTATGATTTAAACAAATACGAGGTACTCACTTCTGGAGTACCAATAATTATAGAATTAGAAGGAGAAGCACTAAATGAAAATGGTTTGACTAAAGATTCCGTTTACCTAAAAAATGGGAAAGCGAACTTTAAGGTTCAATCCTCTACAAAACCAGGTAAAATAAAAATAGCATCCTCCTATAGAAATTTAAAAGGAGAAACCTTAGAAGTCTCTTCGGAAAAAGGAGAAATGCAGGTAAGAATTAATCCGCCAGAAAAAGTTAAGTTAGACTCTGATGGAGGATGGATTCCAGACAAAGTAGATGTTTTTGTAAATTTTAAAGTAGGAGGAAAGGTAGCCAGGAGCAAAACTAGTACAGTAACTTTAAATGTATATAACAAGCAAAAAGAATTACTTGATACTTATGTTCAAAAAGCAAAAAAAGGAGAGGTGATTTTTAAAGACATAACATATTACAGGAGGCCTGCACAGTGTTGGTTTGAAATTAAATCTGAAGGGTATGAAGATGTAAAGAGAAAGGTATTTGCAAATACTTGGGATTGGGATTTAGACTATCTTAAGAAGAAAAAGAAAAAAAAGAATCATTAACAAGAATAAATGTTTAAGTCTTATATTAAGGTTAAAAAAATAATACATGAGTACTAATTTCAAACGAAAAGAACCTTTATATCTGAAAGTATATGATTATCTGTTGGAAAAAATAGAAAACGAGTTTGCACCAGATGATTTACTCCCTCCGCAGTCCAAAATTGCAGAAGATACCCAAACAAGTTTAATTACAGTTAAAAGAGCTATAAAAGAACTAGAAGTACAAGGTTACTTACAGCCAAAGGCGGGTAGAGGTACTATAGTAAAAAGACCTACAATAGTTGATAATCATGTTGGAGTATCTAGTTGGACGGACTCTATATCTGATCAAGGAATTGTACCTGGTACGGCTTGGATGAAAATGGAGAAAAAATCTCCAGTACAAGCAATTGTAAATAAACTGGAACTAAAAGCAAGAGAGAAGACCATACAAATAAAAAGGTTAAGAGAAATCGATGGTAATCCCATTTGTTTGATGTCTAATGAAATTCCTCTACGACTAGTACCCGAAATAAATAAAAAAAATATGGATAAAGAATCTTTATATGTTTTTCTTAAAGATGAATTTAATCTGGTACCAGCATCAGCTGATGAGGAAGTCTATGCTAGACAAGCAACCGATTACGAAGTTAAAACACTACAATTAAAAACGCCTATTGTTTTGGTAGTAGAGCGGTTGTCTTTTATGCTTAATAATACTCCTTTTGAGTTTTCATCTATAATTGCTCCAGCTGATTCTTATATATATAAGTCCAAGCAATTTAACAAAACTATACATCCAGAAGAATTGAAAAAATTAATTGAACAAGAAAATTAATATAACAACTATATTTTGCTGATAGCTATGGACTTAACATTTCCCAATCAACTGGATAAAGTAAAAGAAAATTTAATAAATCAGGAGGAACTTCTCAAGGAAGTTGCAAAAAATTATGCAGATGCCATTGAAGGTGGGGGGTTGGTGCATTTATATGCTAACGGTCACTCTAGGCAATCAGTCGAAGAAACTGTAATAAGAATGGGAGCTTTAACTGGTTTTCACCCAATTTTGACCGATGCTATTATTACTTTCAATGGTGTGGTAGGTACAAATGGCATTCGCGTAGATCAATTTTACGAAAAGGTAGAAGGTATAGGAAAAACACTTTTAAAAGAAATTCAATTTGGTCCAAAGGATGTATTAACAGTTATTACCGCCACAGGAACAACCGCAGCCGCGGTAGATATGGCAGCAGAATTTAGTAAACAATATCCGGGGTTAAAAATTGTTGGTATTGCATCAAAATCTCAATCTTCATCAATATCACCTAGACATAGTGGAGGTAAAAATTTAATTCATATTATAGAAGAGAATCCAAAAGGCTATTTTATTGATAATGGCATGCCCCACGGAGACCTTTCGGTAGAAGTACAAGGGCAAACAGGAACATATAAAGTATGTCCATTGTCTACCATTGGAGCTATATCCGTGATACAAAGTTTAAATGAATTAACTATTAAAGAGTTAGATAATAGGGGAGTTGCTCATCATGTATTACGCAACATGCACATTGCGGACACGACAGATAATTATGATGAATGGTTGGATGATCAGCGTAAACGTTACGCTTTAGCAACTTATAATCCTAATCGTGTAGAGCCAAGTAAATAGGAAACATGAAAAATAAGGTGTTTATTATAACAGGATCCTCTGGTATTGCCGCTGAAACTATAAAATTAGTACTATCAGAAGGAGGAAAGGTATTCTATATTGGACGCGATATGAACCGAAGTAAGGCTTTTTATGATGAACTTAAAACAACTTATTTTAATATAAATTATTTGGTAGGAGATTTAACAAATCCTGTGATTGCAAAGAAGCTGGTGCAAGAATGCATGGATAAATATGGCCGTATAGATGGGCTGTTTAATGTCGCAGGTATAAGTGGTAGAAAATTTGGTGACGGTCCTGTTCACGAATGTACGGAAGAAGGTTGGGAAACTACCATGACAGCAAATGTGACTACACAATATAGAATGTGTAGAGAGGTAGTAAAAGTAATGTTACAGCAAGCATGCGATAAAGATGGGTTAAGAGGAACTATACTTAATATGTCCAGTATTTTAGGAATTAGTCCAGAACCTAAGTTTTTTAGTACCATAGGTTATGCAGCTGCTAAAGGAGCGATTATAAGTATGAGCAAATCGATGGCATCAAAGTATGCTAAAGATAAAATTAGAGTAAATGTTATTGCACCAGGGTTAGCTTTAACTCGTATGAGTGCACGCGCATCTCAAAATGAAGAAATCGTAAACTTTATGAAGAAAAAACAGCCATTAGTAGAAGGTGTTATGGATGCAAAAAGTATTGCCGAAGCTTCATGTTTTTTATTAAGCAATAAGAGTAAAGTTATTACTGGAGAAGTACTTAAAGTAGATGCAGGGTGGAGTATCTCTAATTAAAAGAATATATAGAATGAATATGCAATTATACAGTAAAACGTTAGCTACAAAAGACAGTTATGATATTATTGTTGTAGGGTCTGGCTCTGCTGGTTCTCCTGCTGCCATAGCGGCAGCAAGAAGAGGAGCTAAAGTATTGCTTTTAGAACGGTTAGGTTTTTTGGGAGGTACAAGTACTGCCGTGTTAGATACGTTTTACGGGTATTACACTCCTGGTGAGCGTTCAAAAAGAGTAGTAGGTGGTATAGCAAATGATGTTGTAAGTGGTTTAGCTAAGTATAATGCATATTTAGAACGCCCTAATTCTTTTGGAGCTGGAACAGGTGTTACTTACCATCCTGAATATTTAAAGGTAGTTTGGGAACAATTGGTTAAAAGTGCTGGGTGTGAAATATTGCTTAACGCATGGGTTCAAGACACCATTGTCGAAAACAATAAAATAGTGGGCTTACTTGTGGCTACCAAGAGCGGATTGCAATACATAAAATGTAAACAAGTTATAGATGCTACTGGAGATGCGGATATCTGCTATCAAGCCGGTATTCCATACGAATTAGCAGGAGCAATAGACCCGGCTCAAACATTAACAACAACCTTTAAAATGGTTAATGTAGATATGGCTAAGCGCAAATCTATCACTAAATCACAGTTGAATGCCTTAATGGAAAAGGCAGTAGCAACAGGTAAGTTTAGTCTTCCAAGAAAAGAAGGTAGTGATCATATTACTCCAGTAAATAATATGACCGCTACCATTATGACAAGATTGTCTTCTTATAAAAAGGAGGAAGATAATAGTGTAATAAATGCTACAAATCCTGAGCTTTGGAGTAATGCTGAAATGGAGGGACGTTTACAAGCTTTAGAGTACATCCGTTTTCTAAAAGAATATGTTCCTGGTTACGAAAAATCAGAGCTTTCAACTTTTGGTGTTCAGATTGGTGTTCGAGAAACTCGCAGAGTGTATGGGCATTATAGATTGACATCGGAAGATGTTCTGGGTGCTAAAAAATTTGAAGACCAAATAGGTTTATGTGGGGCTCCCATGGAAGACCATCATGATGGTGAAGGTGTAAGATGGCAATATATTCCCAACAGCGAAACAGTTGGTATTCCATATAGAACATTAGTGCCTTTAGAAAGTAGCAATATTCTAGTTGCAGGACGTTGTTTTTCTGCCAATCATGTGGCGCAAAGTAGTGTACGTTCTATGGGACAATGTATGGTAATGGGAGAAGCGGCAGGAGTGGCTGCAACCTTAGCACTTTCTGGAAATTGCGCTCCAGAAGCTATTGATACCAATGAGTTAAGGAGTATTTTGAAAAAGCAAGGAGCTGTAGTGGATGCACCGAATTTTTAGGGAAGATAGGATGAAAGATTACATTATCGCATGTGACGTAGGAGGTACTCGGATAAAATCTGGGATTGTTGATGTAGAAGGAAATATATACCTCAAAGAAGAAGTAAAATCTAAAGCTCATCTTGGAGCAGAAGCGCTTCTGGAAGAATTGAAACAAATAATTAAAAAAAACCTTTCGTTTTCACCAAAGGCTAAATGCCTTGGAGTAGGTTTAGGTCTTACAGGACCGGTAGACCCAGAGGTAGGTGTGGTATTATTACCAGGTAAGTTTGAAGGGTTAGAAGGATTTCCAATAGTACCTCTTCTTAGAGAGGAATTTAATATTCCGGTTTATGCCGAGAATGATGGAAGATTAGCAGCCTATGCAGCTAAATACTATGGTTCGGCTAAAGACGTAGATTGGGCAGTAGTGGTTACTTTAGGAACTGGTGTAGGTTCAGGCGTGATTATAGATGGAAAAATTCTCACAGACCCTCACTTAAATTTTGGTATTCAGTTAGGTCATTTAGTAATAGATAGTTCAAATAATAATTTCTGTTTGACTGGGAATTTTGGAACTGCTGAAACTTTATGTTCTGCTACAGCGTTAGTTAATCAGGTGCGTACCGCGATTCAAAGGGGTATTCCATCTTTATTGTCAGAATTGTATTTTGAAGATTCGTTAAAAATAAACTTCAAAAATATCGCAGAAGCTTGTAGAGAGGGAGATGAATTATGCCAAAGAGAATTGAATATCTGGAAGGAATATCTAACAGTTTTATTGGTAAATGCAACACATACATATGCTCCAAAGCGAATTATACTAAGCGGAGGTGCAACTTTAGCAGCGGATTTATTCTTAGAAGATGTTCAGAAAGAACTTAACAAAAGAGTTTTTAGATACCCTAAAAACGCGGGCGTTCCAATTGTTATATCCAAAATAAAAGAGTTTGCAGGTGTATACGGTGCAGCGGCTATGCTCAAACAAAAAATAAGTTAATTATGAAAGATTGGTTAAAACTAACTTCTAATGAAATTAATTTACTAGACCGTAATATTCCTGTTTTGGTGCCATTAGGTTTGGTAGAAGCACATGGGCCTCATTTGGCTGTTAGTGTAGATATAGATACAGCGGAATATTTCTGTAGAAAGGTAGCAGAAGAAACAGGAGCTATTTTAGCGCCGTGTTTACCTTATGGGTTTGCGGATGAAATGAGAGAATATCCAGGAACACTAGGTGTATCAGCAGAAACACTAATGAAAATTATACAAGATTTGTGTGTTCGTTTTTGCGAGCAGGGATTTAAAAAGGTCATTTTCATTACGGGACATGGTGCTAATAAAGTCCCTTGTGAATTGGCATTCTATAAAGTTTGGGAAAAGCATTCCGATTTTAAAGGTATTTGCTGGAATTGGTGGAGCGATTGTGGTATTACTGGCATACATCATGCAGATAAAGGAGAAACTGAAGTGGCAATGGCAGTAGGTACTAGGTCAGAAATGAAATTAGTTAAGGATTTTACCGTAAAAAAACCGTGGTATAAAATTAGATCTAGATATGAACTAGATTCGGAGTCTGGTGGAATTAATGGCAAACCAAGTCAAGCTAATTTAGACAATGGAATAAAAATAAGAGATAAAGTAGTTAAGGTGTTAATAGAGAAAGTGTTACAGGCTTTTTAAGTTAAAAGAGGCAAGTTTTTTATTATTTATTTCTATGGTTTAGAGTGCATTAAATAATCATTCGTAAAAGAATTGAATCAAATACTTTGATAGTTATTCTATACAAGTACTAATACATGTAAATATAGTTAACCTATGAGAACATATTACTTTACGTTTTTAGCTGCCTTTTTTTTGTTTGTTAATATAGTGAGTGGACAAAAAAGCCAAAAATTAGGTAATGCCACTTTCAAATTTTCTAATAATACCTTAGAGGTGTCCACAGGTAAGGTTGAAAGGAAGTTATTTTGGACAGGAAAAGGATTCATTACAACATCATATAAAAATTTAGGCTCAAATAAAGAATGGGCAACCTTAAAGCCGGTATACCATAGCGATTGGGGTTTACCAACCAAAATTGATTCTACCTCTTCAGCAAGACTTCTATCTGTTGAATGTGTACAGACTGATGATGAACATTTTACTTCTAAACATTTATTAGTTACTGCGCTTATGCAGTATAAATCAGGATTAGACGTTAAATATTTAGTGCGGATTTATCCTGATTCTCCAGGAATATGGACTGCGTTAGAAGTAAAAGCTAATGCATCGTTTTCACCGCAAGGGGTTCCGGAAGATTTAGGAACAAAAAAATCTTATGGCTCTAATCAACCGGTAAAAATTGCTCGTAACGAATTTATTCCAATAGATTTTTCAAAAGAAAATAAAAGAACCTATTGGGGAATTTATAATAATCCTGGAAATCGGGTTAATACAGAGAATATGGTTGAGGAACGTACGGTTACTGGATTCCCAATCTTTCAGGATGAACAAAATACCTGGGCAAATGGACTCAATATTCAATTTGAAGATGACGGCTTTATTTTGTTGAAAGAATCTAACAAAACAGTTAATAAATATGGTCACCAAACTGGAGCTTTTTATTGTACACCTAAAGGAGTTGAGGTTACAGGTTGGGGTTTGAAACCTGATGAAATCTCTTCAGATTTTAAGCGCATTTGGGCTACGTGGACTATAGCTTACACAGGGAATAATGATAATATGCAACTGGCTCTAAAAGAGTTCGATAGGGTGCGCTATCCGGTCAATATTGAGCGCGATATGCATATTTTGATAGACACCTGGGGTAGTGACTGGCAAAATGAAGATTATAATAAAATATATGGTAGAGAAAACTCTGAGTTTTCAGTGATTGAAAAAGAAATTAAATCAGCCTCCGATTTAGGTATTGATATAGTTCGCATTGATGATGGCTGGCAGGAAGGAAGAACAAAAAGTAAAAAATCTTGGCATCCAAATACTAAAGTCGGTTATGATACTGACTGGGGTAAAATAAATAAATTATCAAAAAATTATAATGTACGAATTGGTTTGTGGGCAGCAATTCTACACATTACACCAGAAGAGCTATTTACAAATCAAGAAAAGTTAGGAGTTGCCACTTGGAAGTTTGACTTTGATAAATTGGAAGACCATGATGCGTTTGCTAATAGAGTAAAAGGAGTAAGAGAATTTATTAAGAAAACAGGATACACCACGCAAACTTCCTGGTGTCCAGAATATGATGACCAACGATATGGATGGTATAGCCCTGTTCGGGAATGTGGTCCTATGTATTTTCAGAATATTCAGAATAATCTGCCAACGCACCTAGCTTATGTGCCCTATATTACGTTGCGCCATCATTGGATGATGTCTAAGTATTATAATATGAATGATTTGCAATGTCACTGGCAAAATCCATCACGAACTAACCCTAAATATTCTGACGCTTATTTACATAGTCAGTCTTATGCAGCACTTTCTGCTTTTATGACAGCTCCATCTTGTTTTATGCTTACACAGTTATTGAAACCAAAAGAACGAGAAGAATTGAGAAAGATTATAGGAGTTTACAAGGAAAACCGAAAAGAGATATTTGAAAGTTATGTTTTTCCAATAGGAGATGAACCTAATAATGCATCTTGGACTGGTTTTCAAATACATCACCCGAACAAAAAAACAGGTTATTTAATGGTATTTAGAGAACTTCATAATGAAGAAAAAACTAAAGAAATATCCCTAAAATTTTTAAAAAATCAATCGGTTAAATTGATTGATTTAGAAAGAAAACAAAAACTACCTGAAATATTATCAACAATTGATGGAAAAATAAAATTGAATATAAATAATAAGGCAGGATATCTTTTTTTAAAATATGAAATTCAGTAGTTGTATAAATTGAAAGAAAAGGTTAAATAAAAACGGATTTATGAAAAGTAAAGGAAATACTAACTCTAACTACGATTATAATTTAAAATACCTTCTTTTCATATCCATGATTTCTGCCTTAGGAGGACTGCTTTTTGGATACGACTGGGTTGTAATAGGTGGTGCTAAACCTTTTTACGAACGTTTTTTTGAGATATCATATTTACCATCATTACAGGGCTGGGCTATGAGTAGCGCACTGATAGGATGTATTGCGGGAGCTATTGTAGCAGGAAAAATCACAGAACACTTTGGAAGAAAAAAGCCGTTGGCATTAGCTGCATTTTTATTTATAATTTCTGCTTTAGGTACAGGTTTGGTTAACAATTTTAACCTATTTATTGTTTTTCGGATTATTGGGGGGGTGGGAATTGGTCTTGCTTCGACTATTTCCCCAATGTATATTGCTGAGGTTTCTCCTTCAGGATATAGAGGACGTTTAGTTTCTTTAAATCAGTTAGCTATAGTAATAGGTATTTTGGCAGCACAAATTGTTAATTATTTAATAGCAGATGTTGTCGATGAAAACGCTACAGATCAAATTATTCTCAATTCCTGGAATGGGCAAATAGGGTGGAGGTGGATGTTTTGGGCAGAATTAGTACCTGCAACAGCCTTCTTTGTTCTTATTTTTAAAATTCCTGAGAGTCCTAGGTGGCTTTCTAAAAAAGGTAAAAAAATATTATCTACAAAGATTTTGTCTAGTATTGGGGGCGTAAATTATGCGGAGCGAATACAAGATGAAATTAATAAAACTATTAATACTACTAATACTAAAATTGGCTTTAGTGAGCTTTTGAAAGGAAAAAACAAACGATTTATTTCTCTTGGAATTGTTTTAGCCTTTTTACAACAATGGTGTGGAATTAATGTAGTATTTAATTATGCAGAAGAAGTGTTTACAGGTGCTGGGTATGGCGTTAGTGATTCCCTTTTTAATATTATTCTTACAGGGGTAGTAAATCTTGTATTTACATTGGTCGCCATTAAGGTGATTGATAATTGGGGAAGAAAAAGACTATGGTTGATAGGCAGTGTTGGATTAGGAGTTTTGTATATTTTAATTGGGTTGTTCTATTATTTTGAAATGAAAGGGATTATACTAGTCCTTCTTGTAGTTGTAGCCATTGCTATTTATGCATTAACGTTGGCACCAGTATTCTGGGTGTTAGCATCAGAGGTTTTTCCGAATAAAATTAGAGGTTCTGTAATGTCTATAACAACCACTGCACTATGGGTAGCTTGTTTTCTACTTACATATACTTTTCCCATAATTAATAAAACTATGGGCACTCATGGTACATTTTGGTTGTATTGCTTTGTGTGCTTTTTATGCTTTTTGTTTGTGAAGTATAAAATACCAGAAACAAAAAACAAAAGTCTGGAAGAAATAGAAGATTTGTTTTAAAAATTAAAGTTGCTTTGTTATTTTTTTAAATAAAACCTTGTGGAAAATTATAGGTAACATAATACATGCAATATTTAGTTTATTTTTATGCAACAAATTGAATTAATCATAGCTTTAAATTTCTGATTTCGGGGTTAGGCTGTTTGATTATTCTTAATACGTTACATGTCTTAATAGCTTGAGGTTTGCCTTTAAAGAAAAGCAGTAATCCCTGAACGTTAACTTATATATCTGTTTTTTTAAAGCTATAACATTTTATTGCTTCTCCATGATTAGGTTTTTATGAAAATACTAATGATCAATAGTGTATTATACGTATGTAGCTTTTTTTGGGATATACGGATACCGCTTGGCCGTTATTATAATGAAAAAATGACTGTCTATTTAAATAATAAAGAGAGTCCTATAAAATATGAAATATTTTATAGGACTCAATGGTAAAATCTTTTCTGTAAATTTTTGAATAATTAAAAAAGAACAAAAATATTTTATATTAACTAGTGTTTTGATATTAAAAAGCCGCCCTGATGTGGACGGCCTTAAAACTAACAACTAACTCTAACTAATTTAATCTTCATCCGTAATCGTTGTTTTTGGAGGTACATTGTTTTCAAAACCAACATAACCTTCATTTTGATTAATCTGGGCTCCTGAATTGGCATCAATTGAACTTTGTGGAATTGGCCAATAAATGTGATAAGGAGCTACACGATACACTTGGTCTTTGTATTGGATATCCGAAAACAGCTCTGGACAAGTTCTTTCCATTTTGTCATAATAATAATTACTCTGACTAATTGTTTCTAAAGAATATCCTCCAATGTTACCTCGTGCCATAAGATAAGATACACGCGAAAGTTCTGTTTTTCTAGGTTCCTCAGAATACAGTTCTACCGCTCGTTCATCCATAATAGCATCGATGGACATTTCACCGACGGTTTTTGCAGTTGCTCCAGCTCTAGCTCTTACAGTATTTAAATCATCAGCAGCACTCTGCATATCACCTTTCCATAAGTAGGCCTCAGCTCTCAATAAGTAAGTTTCAGCTAGCCTAAATATATAGAATGGTCTATACCCTCCGTCAGCATTACTTGGAAGTGGTCTTGATCGTGGTGTGTAAATTTTGTAATGTGGAAATCCAAAAAACCTACTAATGGTATCTATACCTTCATCAGCAAGCACAACTGGTGTTCCAAATTTGCTTGATCCAGGACTATTATATACGAAATCTTCAACCCCCCACCAATTAGTGTCGTTAAACCGGTTATCGTTAGGACTATCATTTCTTAATTTATATGCAAAGTGGTTGTTAGGTCTAGCCCAACTTACTCCTCTTCCCAATTGCTCTTCAAACTCGTCTTCTCCATTTGATAAGTTATATTCCGTATCTGCGGATAACCACCAAAGTGGTCCCCAAAAACGAAGTGTTCGTCCTCCTCCAGAAGATCCTTGTACATCTATTTCATCCGGAGTAACCAATATAGCTTCTGTATTTTCGTTAATATCTATATTTTCTCTTCGGTGTAAATCCCAAGTAACATCATATGCTGGATCATCAGCAAAGGTTCCAGAACCAAAACGATTGGTCATTAACGCATACTTTCCATCGTTTATAATGGCACTTGAAGAAGCTATTGCATTATCAAATTCACCTAACGATAAATATATTTTTGTTAATAAGTGATTACCAGCCGCTCTGTTTACTTTTCCAAAAAGTGTAGTTTCAGGTAGCCATTGTACTGCCTCCTCCATATCTTGTTTAATCTTGGTCAAGATGGCTTCTTTAGAATACGTTTCGAAATCTACTTTAGGAGCTTGTATTTCTTGTCCTACCCATGGTACATCACCAAAAAGATGAACTAACCTGTAATACCAATAGGCTCTATGAAAATATGCTTCTCCTAAAATTTCATTTCTTTGTGCTGGATTTTCATACTCTGGCACGTCAATACCGGCTATAACGGCATTTATATCTTTAAAAAGAACATAAGGTTGCGTCCAATAATACGTTGAAGCTCCTTGGGAAACATTTCGAAAAGGGGTCAAAGATAAAACAGCGTCACGAGCTGTTCCTGAATTTTGAAGGCTTGAATAAGAAATATCCGTCCAAAAATACTCTGTTCTTAATTGCGGGGTGACAACATACTCTGTTCTTAGTTCTCTTCTTGCAGGAACCAAAGCTGCATCTAACCCTTCAGCAGTATTAAGGGCATTTCCGGCTGAAAAATCTTCAAGTGGATCTGCATAGTCATTTAAGAAGTCTTCTGAACACCCTATCAATGAAAGCAAGAATGCACAACTTACGGCGATTAAAAATTTATTTGTTTTCATATCTATTTTTTTATAGTGTTATTAATACTCTAAAAGTTCCAATAAAAGGTACTGGTCTTGGAGTTGGAGGACCGTACCCCTCAGATCTGTATGTTTCTGGATCGTAAAATTCCCAATCAGAGAAAAGAGCAACATTATTTAAATCCAAAGAGAACTTTAGACCTCGTAAATTAAGAGTTTCAGTGACCTTGCTAGGAAAACTATATCCTAATGTAATATTTTGAATTCTTACAAATGATCTGTCATCATAATACTGTTCTCCATTGGCTCTAGAACCTATCCTTGCCCAATCATTCAACTGATTATCGGGAGTCCAAAATGGAGCTTCATAACCACTCAAACGTTGTGCTTGCCAAGATATACTCGGTTCAAGACCGCCGCCAAAACGACCATTGTAAGCGGATTTATGACCTAATTTACCGTCCAAAGATATTGATAGACTAAAATTTTTGTAATAGAAATCGTTGGTGAAATTAATATTATGTTTTGGTGTCGTCTGTCCTAAAATCTTTTGATCAACAATAGATTCTATAACACCATCTCCATTTTGATCAACAACCCTAAAATCACCAGGTTCTCTACCAAAAGCAGCTGCTTCATCTGCTTCATCAGTTGTGTAAACCCCATCTATTTCAAACCCATAAATGGCATCTATAGATTCACCAATAAATCTATTATTTGCCCGATCATCTGCTAAACGTTGTCCTACTACATTTCCATTATCATCTAAAACATCTTCCATATCACCATAGAGCTCTTTAATCTCATTTTTATTGGTGTAATAAATCAACGATGAATTCCATTGGAAGTCAGGATTATCAACAATCTTGGCATTAAGTGTAGCTTCAAAACCAGTGTTATCTAATCTACCAAGATTAGTTCTTATAGTGCTAAAACCGGTAAGAATTGGTAGTGCTCTTCTAACAAGAAGGTCTGTAGTTGAAGCCTTGTAATATTCAAGAGACCCTGATAATCTTCCATTAAAAACAGCGAAATCGGTACCAATGTTTAAAGACTCTGTACTTTCCCACTTTAAATTAGGGTCTCCTAACCTACTTTTTGAAAGACCTGTAACCGGTATATTGGAACCGTTATCGGAATAAATATAGTTAACTGTGTTTAACAGCGATAGAGAACTATATAATGGAATAGATCTATTTCCGTTTTCACCCCAAGAAAGCCTTAGTTTTAGGTAATCTAGCCATTCTACATCTTCTAAAAAAGCTTCTTCCGAAACATTCCAGGCAAAAGCACCAGCTAGGAAGTTTGCTCTTCTGTTATTCTCTCCAAAAACCGAATATCCATCACGACGAATTGATCCTGTTAGCAAATATTTTCCTTTATAACCGTAGTTAATTCTACCCATTATTGCATCTGCAGTGTATGCCGAAGCACCTGTATTTACAATTGGATTTGTACCAATAAATAAGTTGTTGACTCCTAAATTTTCATTGGGTACGAATTGAGAATTATTTCCTTGTACAGATGTGCTTTTTCTTTTTTCTGCATTTAAAAGAAAGGTGGCATCTATTTTATGATCTTCACCAAACTGTTTCTCCCAGCTTAAAATGTTATCAATATTCCATGTATAAGTTCTTCTTGCTCTTCTAAATCCACCGCTACCTTGTCTTTCGGGAGTGGTTTTATTAAAACTTGAGAATTCGTCCCAAACAAAACTATTAACCCAGTTAACACGGTATTTAAACCCTTGTGGTAATTTAATTTCAGCAAATAAATTTGCTATTAACCTATCATCTATTATTTTTCTATCAGTATTTTCAGAAGCAAAAAAAGGATTTGGACCCGAAGCATCTCCAAAAGTTTCTAATTTTAGGGTTCCGTCGTCATCAAATTTTGAACCATAGGGGCTACTAACCACTGCAGCCCTAAAGCTTGGCAATAACTTCTCATTAACTGAATTTTCTACACCATCAGCATTAAATGCATTATCTCTTGAAAATTGCACATTGGCTCCTATTTTAAGAAAAGAAGCAACTTCAGTATCCACATTAAGTCTTGCTCTCATGGTTTTGAAATTTTCTCCAACAATATATCCATCATTGTCTATATGACTTAAAGAAAAATATTGTGATGATTTTTCATCTCCTCTAGAAATACTTATTGAATTTTCTTTACGGATTCCTAATTGTGTAACTTCGTCAAACCAATCTATTGTCCTGCCAGCCTCAAAATTTTCGAGCTCAATACTGCTCATTGCCATTCGATCAAACCAAATTTGGTTATTAGATCGATCTCCACCTGGAACATCATAATCTCTCCAAGTATTGATATCTACACCATTTAACTCAGCAGGATTTGTGTAAAATTGATCGTATTGACCTGAAAGTCCAGGATTTAAGGTTGCATAAGCCGCAGATTTATAATCTAGATAACCTTTTGGGCTTCGGAATTCAGGATGATTAACCAGTTTAGAAATACCAATACTGGAATTGATGTTTATGGTAGGTTTTCCTCTTCCTTTTTTTGTGGTTATGATTATAACACCATTAGAAGAACGAGCACCAAAAATAGCAGCGGAACTAGCATCTCGAAGTACATCAATACTCTGTATGTCATTAGCATTAATGTCTGCAAGAGACCCATAATAAATGGTACCGTCTAGTACAATTAATGGCTCTACGCCAGCTTCTATTGAGGTTGCTCCACGTACAAGAAAATTGGAGCCTCCTGAAGGAGAATTACTTACCGTAGCATTAAGACCAGGGATACGGCCTCTTAAAGCTTCACTAACGTTTGTAACCCCTCTTTGAGCAATTTGCGCAGCATCTACACTGGCAATTGCACCGGTTAAATCCTTTCTTTTTTGAGTTCCGTAACCGATTACAACAACTTCATCAAGTTTTGATGAAGATTCTTCAATAGTAACGTTAATTTGGTTTTGATTGTTTACTAAAACCTCTTTTGATTCGAATCCAATGTAGCTAACTACTAAAACAGCGTTACCATTGGTAACTGTAATAGTATAATTACCATCAAAATCTGTTTGTACTCCATTTCGAGTGCCTTTTTCAACTACTGCTGCGCCGGGCAATGGTCCCGTGTCATCAGTAATAGTACCAGAAACCGTAAAACTGTCTTGAGCGCTTAGTGAAAATAAGCTTCCGAAGCACAGTAATGCGAACAGCATCATTTTAAGATGCTTAATTTTTCGTAATAGATGTTTCATAAATGAATGTTTAATTAAGTTATTAAGTCAGTTAAAAAAAAGACATAAATATGATGTCTAAAATCAAAAATAGTAAAAATGCAATCGATTGCGTTAATTATTCATGAAAAATTTCACTTTTTAACTGAAATATTACGAATTATATGGCTCAAAATGGTTATTTTGTAATTGCAAATAGGGGATTCTAGCTAATTTTATTTTCATAACTAAACTTTGTTGCGTAATATTGTCGCAAGTAATTATTATAAAATTTGAAAAAAAAAGTTACCATATACGATTTGGCAGAAATGCTAAAAATATCACCCGCGACAGTTAGTCGAAGTTTAAATAATCATCCATCAATTAGTAAAAAAACAAAGGATAAAGTATTTTCTGCTGCTAATGAAACAGGCTATAGAACCAATAAGTTTGCAGCAAACCTTAGTAAACAAAAATCTAATACTATTGGAGTTATTGTACCTAAACTCAATTCAAACTTTATGTCGACCGTACTTTCTGGGATTGAAAAAGTGGCTAACAATAATGGATATAATTTGATCATTAGTCAATCTCTAGAATCTGAAGAGAAAGAAAAAATGAACGCAAAAACGCTATATGATAGTGGTGTTGATGCTCTTTTAGTTTCATTAGCCAACGAAACTACTAACTACGATCACTTTCATATCTATACCAGAAGAAACATTCCTTTATTGTTTTTCGATAGGATAGTTGAATTATCCAATTGTCCTACTATATTAATAGATAATCAATTAGCGGGTTTCGATGCTACTGAACATTTAATACAACAAGGGTGTAGAAATATTTTACATGTTGGCGGCAACCTTAAAAGAAATGTTTATCGCAACAGGTATGAAGGGTATATGAGGGCTATGAGAAAGCATAATCTTGCCCCAAAAAATGCACATTTTTTGGAGACCAATTTAGATTTAGAAAAAATCAAGGATGTAATACTTTTTATACAACAATCTAAAAATGCAATCGATGGAATATTTGTTGCTAATGATACTATGGCAGTTAATTGTATAAAAGAATTACAAAAAGTAGGATATAAAATTCCGCAAGAAATAAAGGTTGTTGGTTTCAATAATGATCCTGTTTCAGAAATTATAAACCCCGATTTGACAACTATAGAGTACCCTGGATATAAAATGGGATTGTTGGCCGGAGAAAGTATTATTAGTCACCTTAAAGGGTCTATAAATTTAAATTCTGCTGAGTTGATAATTTTAAGACATGAGTTAATTCAAAGAGAATCTTCTTCTAATACGTATTGATTGTAATTGGAGAGCCGTTTTGTATAATTCTGGAAAAAATCTAACATAGTAACGATTGTTTTTACTCACTTGTTTTATGATTAAGTCTTTAGAGAAATACAGGTAAGTTAATTTATTGTTACTGGTTTTTTTGGCGTACCCCAAAATTTGATAGGAAATGGAATAATTATTTTGCTAATTAATAGTATTGCTAGCATGTAACAACCAATCATTTGTAGTAAATGGTTTAACTAGTTATAAAATTAATATACCCATACCAATTCCTAACGATATAGATGTAAGAGATTGTCATTGAACTTATTCTGTAATGGATAAAAGCTGGTTTAATTTTGAACTGGTTTTTTTGAGCCTAAATTATATGAATACTTGTTTTAAGTTATCGATATGATTAAATTAAGGTTTTCAATTTACACTTCTTCAAAACAAATTATATGTTAGTAAAACAAAAGATAATTTTATTAGCTCTTATGTCTTGTATTATTTTTTCTTGCAAGAACAAAGTTAACTCAAAACCACAAGAAGAATTTACCGAAAATGGAAAGCCAAATATTATTTGGTTAATGGCGGAAGATATGAGTACCGATTTAGAGTGTTATGGTATGCCAGATGTAAAAACGCCTAACCTTAACAAAATGGCATCAGAAGGTGTATTGTTTAAAAATGCTTTTGTAACTAATCCTATATGCTCTCCAAGCCGTTCGGCGATGATGCTAGGAACTCATCAAATAAAATCTAATACGCATCATCATAGAAGTAATAGGGAAGTACCGTTGGATTCCCAGTTTAAACCATTTACTTCGTTATTACGAGATGCAGGTTATACTACCATTTTGGGGCACCATGGAGTTAAAGGGAAGGGTAGAAAAATAGATGTGAATTTTAAACATCAACCGCTTGGACCATGGGATGGTAAAACACAATTTGGATTGTTTGATAAGTATGACACTTTTGAAAAAGAAGATCAACCATTTTTTGCTCAAATACAACTTGTAGTAACCCATAGAGGAGAATGGTGGAGCGAGGTACGAAACCAATCTAAACACCCAGTCGATTCCAAAACAGTAACGTTACCACCTTATTTTGCAGATACGCCTGCTATTCGTTTGGATTGGGCTAAATATCTAGACCAAATAGAGTATATGGATGATGAGGTTGGAATGATTTTTAATGAGTTGGAAGAAAAGGGAATGGCAGACAATACTATTGTAATTTTTATTGGAGATAATGGGCGTTGCAATATTCGTGGTAAGGGATATTTACAGGATACTGGGCTACGAATACCATTTATAGTATATTATCCTAGTAAGTTTAAAGGTGGAGAAATTAAAAAGGAGGTTATTAGTGCCACAGACATTACAGCATCAATTGTTGATTTTGCAGGTATTGATGTGCCGAGTTACATGACGGGAAAGCCTATTTTTTCTGATGATTTTGATAGAGAATATATCTATGCTGCTAGAGATTTATGGGATGAAATAGAAGAAAAATCAAGGGCAATTACCTCCGGAGATTGGTCGTATATACGAAATGATAAACCTGAGGTTCCTTACGATACGCATCAGGCGTATTTAGAGTTTTACAGACCAGCAGTTCATGTAATGCGAAAACTATACAAAGAAGGTAAACTGAATGATAATCAAAAACCGTTTTTTGAACCCTTTAAACCTAATGAGGAGTTGTATAATTTAAAAACTGACCCGTATCAGCTAAAAAATTTAGCAGGCAATCCTAAATATGAGAACGTTTTAGAAGAGTTAAGACAAAAAACTTTAAAGTTTGATTCTTTAATTACGCCTTCTAGTAATACCTATATTCCTAATAAAATGACAAGCCCTTTAGTGGTAGAATGGTTAAAATCTGAACTACCCCATGAATATGCTAAAATGTTGTCAGGGGAAGAGATAGGTTATAAAAGAATAACAAATCTGTACAATGAGCGTCATAAAACAAATTAGAAGGGGTCACTGTATTAATAAGTACAGTATAAAATTGTTTTTCAATATTGATACAAGTTTTCCTTACTCTATTACCTATTTAGCGGGAAGTATTTTTGCAGAAACTTCACCAAAACCCATCCGTATTCCATTTTTTTCAGCATGGGCTCTCATGGTTACGGTATCCCCATCAGCTATAAATACACGTGTGGTTCCATCATTCATTTGAATAGGTTTCGTGCCCATCCAACAAAGTTCTAGCATAGAACCATATGAATCTTCATCTTTTCCAGAAATTGTTCCAGAACCGTATAAATCTCCAACATTAATGTTACACCCATTTACCGTTTGATGGGCTAATTGTTGCACCATATTCCAATACATGTATTTGTAATTAGAATTACATATGATTTGCTCTTCCCCATTATTAGGGGTTAATGAAACCTCTAACTTAATGTCGTAGTTTTTGTTTCCCTCAACTTCTAAATACGGTAACACTTTTGGTTCTTGTTTTGGACCTTTTACTCTAAAAGGTTCTAGAGCCTCTAAGGTAACTACCCAAGGAGAAATGTGTGATGCAAAGTTTTTTCCTAAAAAAGGACCCAAAGGCACATATTCCCATTTTTGAATATCGCGGGCAGACCAGTCATTAAAAAGTACCAATCCAAAAATATAGTCTTCCGCTTCATTGGTAGCGATGGATTCTCCCAGCACGGACTTTTTTCCAGTAACGAAAGCCATTTCTAACTCAAAATCCAATCGTTGCGTTGGGCCATATATTGGAGAATCTGCATTATTTGGTAAGGTTTGACCTTTTGGGCGATGTATAGGTTCTCCACTTACTATTATTGAACTTGCTCGGCCATGATAACCTACAGGAATGTGTTTCCAGTTTGGTAACAAAGCATTGGCAGGGTCTCTGAACATTTTGCCTACATTGGTCGCATGTTCTATACTGGAATAAAAATCTGTATAGTCACCTATAGAAATAGGTAGATGCATGAGCACCTCGGACTGACGAATAAACAACTCTGGCTTTCCTGCCAAAATAGAAGTATCGTCTTGTAACCAGCGTTGAATATCTGAACGAACTTTAGAAGTAATTTTTTTCCCTAAAGAAATAAATGCATTTAAGGTTGGTTGTTCTAAAACTGTAATGTCAAAACTAAAAACTCCAAGCTTGGAAACCATAACCAAGTCTAAAACATGGTCACCAATTGCGATTCCTACTCTTGCGTTTCTGTCTTCTGATGAAAAAATGCCAAAAGGGATATTATGAATGGAAAAATCTGAGTTTTGGGGTATTTGTATTATCATAATTATAAATACGTTTTTTAAGAAGATGAATTACTATTTATGAATACCATGATTTATAGTATTTACCATCATCAATTTTTAAAGCGTTTTCTGTAAGTTGAAGAGGTTTAAAAGTATCTATCATCACTGCGAGCTCTTTAGTTTCTTTTTTTCCAATGCTAGCTTCGTAAGTTCCTGGGTGTGGTCCATGAGGAATCCCAGCAGGGTGTAAAGAAATATGCCCAGGATCTATTCCTGTTCTACTCATAAAGTCTCCATCCACATAATAAAGCATTTCATCAGAGTCTATATTAGAGTGATTATAAGGTGCTGGAATTGCTTCCGGATGATAGTCATATAACCTTGGGCAAAAAGAACATATTACAAAAGCGTTAGTTTCAAATGTTTGATGTACTGGTGGGGGTTGATGCACACGTCCTGTAATAGGCTCAAAATTATGGATGGAAAATCCATAAGGAAAATTATACCCATCCCAGCCAACAACGTCAAAGGGGTGTGTATCATAGGTGAGCAGATGTATTAGCCCTTGTTTTTTTACTTTAATTAAAAAGTCTCCCTTTTCATCATAAGTTCGTAAGTTTTCTGGCAGTTTATAATCCCTCTCACAAAAAGGGGAGTGTTCTAATAATTGACCAAACCAGTTACGATAACGTTTAGGGGTGTATATAGGAGTAAAAGATTCAGCATACAAAATACGGTTGTCTTCAGAATCAAACTCTATTTGATAAATCATTCCCCTAGGTATAATTAAATAGTCTCCATACTCAAAAGGAATATCTCCTAGGAAAGTTTTTAGGGTACCACTGCCTTTGTGTATAAATAACATTTCATCGGCATCAGTATTTTTGTAAAAATAAGATGTCATTGACTCTTTGGGAGCTGCAAGTCCTATGATAATGTCGCTGTTTACCATCAAGGGTTCTCTTGCTTCCAAAAAATCCTTAGTTGGAGAGATATTAAAACCAATTAATTTTCGAGAAGTAATATTTTTTTCGACGGCTATCTTAGGTGTTACGTCAACAGGTATACCTATTTCTTTTACTTGAGTTGGCCTATGTAGATGGTATAACAACGACGACATACCATCAAATCCAATAGTACCAAACAATTGTTCATGGTATAAACTACCATCGGGTTTTTTAAATTGTGTGTGTCTTTTTTTGGGAATTTTCCCGAGCTTATGATAAATAGGCATAATATAAAGTACTTTTTATAAAAGATTATACGTAATACCCGCATCCATGTTTATTTATGCATACTGTTGATAGTACGATAATGCCCTAAAGGTTTAAAACTTTGGGTTGGCAAATTGGATGTTTGTTTTTAATAAAATTAGTCTTGTTAAAGGTACTAAAGATCCTTTTAATAGTTACTGTCTCTTTCAGGATAACATTAAAGTGGGTTACAAAGTGGTGTACGTAAGTTCAATACTTAAATAGGTAGCTCCATTATTGTTTAATTAATTTTTTCTTCATAATAAGTTGTTAAAGACAACAATTTGTATGATGTTTTGCTTGTGGTAGTGCATGAATTTTAGCAAAAAATAGGGTTGGAATTATTTTTCAGACATCAATTATGTAGGAAATGATTTACATAAAATAATATATTCACAACATTTGTAGGTTTTTTCCTTAAAAAAAGATATAACCTTGCCGTTAATCGATATAAAGATACAGTTTAACGAAATTTTAAAGTAATGAAAAATGTAATTCTCCAGCTAAGGGGGGTGTTTTTACCCCTTTTATGCTCGGTTCTATTTAGTACCGCAATTTATGCACAATCTGAAAACTTGGTAGTAATTGATGCCCAGTTTTCTCAGAAACAAGACGTGTTAGCTAAAGTTCCCTCAACGGCTACAATATTAGAGCTATCTGGCGATTCCAATCCTTGGAAAGCTATTAGAGAAAACCTTGAGTCAAATAGTAGCATTAAAACAATTCATCTTTTTGTAAATGCAACATACAACTCCATGCAAATGGGAGCTATAACTTATGATTTAGCTCAGGTAAATAGTGAGAATGAGCTTAGTATGTTAGAAGGGCTTTATCAAGGAGAGCATTTTCAATTGTTAGTATACAATTGTAATCTAGGTTCAAATGACGAGGGATTATCGTTGTTAAAAAGTTTAGGTCAAAAAGCCTATTTTAATGTTGGTGTTAGTACCGATTGCACTTCTATTTTTGATAACAGTTTTGATTTTAATCATTCTACACTTGGTCAAGTGCTAAATAGTTCCATTATCCAAAACTAAAATTCCCCGATATGAAGAAAATAATACAATATCCATTAATTTGGATATGCTTGCTATACGCAAGTATGTCCGTAGCACAGACTGTTGATATGACTGTGCAGCAGGGACCTAACATTGATGTTATGGTTACTGTAGGTTCAGCTCAACTAGATTTAACACCTTTTGAGAGTGATTTAGAAACATCTTTGATTAACAAAGGAATGCCCTTGGGTAAATTACGTGTAGAGGCTTTTCAGCGTAGTACCATTTCCTCTGATCAAGCAGATGCCTCAGATATTTTTAATAGCTGGAATAAGATGGATTTTACAGGAGCGGAACCACCAAATCCTCACAACTCTTTAAGTGGAGGATTGTATAGTGGGCCATATTTTACTTTTGACTCAGGAACAAACAGAATATTAGCCGATCCTGTTGCAAGAAATTCTGGTAATTACGGAGTGGCAATGTATGATCCTACTGGCGATGTCTCTGATGGTTCAATTTCGGCAACTTTTGGTCTTTCAGGTGCACCATACGTACATGCAGAGGTTGGTTTTATCTTTAGAAAGGTTGATAATGATAACTTTTATGCCTACATCATTGATAACCACACTTATTGTGGAAATTTACAGGGTTACGCACCAGGTGATGGGTATCCTGCCGAGGCCATTTTAAAAAGAGAAAATGGAGTAACAACAATTTTAGCTGTTAATACTAACAGTGGAACAAATGGTACAGCTACCTATGGATGGGATGCAAATAGAGCAGATATGTTTTCTGCTTTTACGAATGGACAAAGTATTGATTTTAAAATAGAAATGGCTGGTGATAATATAAAAGTCACCCGTAAAGGAGGCGGTGGTAATGCTGGTACAGATTGGATAGAGGCATTTAATATTAACGATACAACGCATGCGGCTGGGAGTTATGGTTTTTATGTTCATGAACAAGAAAATGCATATTTTGAAAATATAGCAATCGAAAAGCTATCATTAAGAGCTTTTAAAGATGTATTAAGAGAGCCTCAATGGAGAAATAGCGCACTACGTTTTAACGTAAACTTAGACGATTTAGAAGTTGCAGATTTTGAAAATGATTCTGATTTATCAGAAATTTTAATGCGAACTATAAATGAGGACATTCATTATATAGGATGGGGTGTAAATGCCAATAAAACGCAGTTTGAACGATTTGTCACCCAAAACAATCAAAAAGGGACATTTGTAAATAGAGATGAAACATCGTATAACGATTGGATAGATCAAATTGCACAATACATTTATGACCAATATGTTTTTGGAACAGTAAGCGCAGGCGACTATTTTATAGCAGGAACTTCTGTAGAAATTGCTGTTTCGCCAACAGAGTTAAAAACGAATACTGCTAACGCTAGCTACCCCAACGGAAGGTGGAAAATAAATCACAATGAAACGTTTTTCGATAACAATTCGGGAAAAGTTTCCTGGCATGATTTATATCTAGAAGATGTTCCTGAATTTTACGAAAAAACAGGTGAATATAACTTTACTTTCGAGGATTTACCAACTGCTCCTACCACTTTATATTTTCATAGAAAACCAGTAGCAAGCTTTGCTTATAATCAAAGTACAGGAGCATTAACTGATAATTCTTATGATTTAGACGGAGGTGCTAATAATGGTATTGCGAATTCCGAATGGAAATGGAAATCTGTAGACGCAAGTGCAACAAACGATTGGACAATAGGACAATTTAATCCAACCGGTCAGCCTGATGGTCAGTATTTAATAATGTTGACAGTACAGGATCATCAAGGAACATATAGCGCACCTGCAAGTGTTTATGTAGAAAAAACATCTACGCCACCTACAAATGACGATTTGCCATTAGCTCAATTTAATATTTTACCAGATGTGTTAACCACATATGCTGGGGTAATGACAATAGCTGTTGAAAACAACTCAGCAGATCCTTACGGAAGAACCCTTACAGCTGAAGAGTGGATTGTTACACAACGAACATATGATAATGATGATAACCCAGTGGATGTTGAAATATATAATTCAACAACACCGATGACCGATTTTTCATCATACAATACGGAAAGCGCAGAATATATAATTAGTTTAAGAACACAAACGGACACTGGCGTTTGGTCGTTGCCGTTTTACCGAACATTAAATGTAATTCATGATGCTTCAAATCCAACTATCGAAGCATCACCAGCAAATGGAACAATTACTACCGATGATACTGTTCAGTTAACATTTTCAGATGAAGGTTCAGGAAGTGGTTTTGATGTTCAGCGCTATGTATTAGTGCAAAGTGCAACACCACCCGCCGGAGATGATGTAAGTTGGAGTTCTTGGAGCAATAGTCAATCAAAAGATGTGTCTTTCTCATCAGGAGGAAGTGGTTGGTACATACATGCAGAAGCTAAAGACAATGCAGGAAATACTGGTACAGAGTCGTTTGGGCCATATGACTTAACGTTAGTTGTAGCGGCGAATGATGATTTACTTGTAGTAGATGAAGATTCAGACGAAACGCCTGTTGATGTTTTGTATAATGATGTATACGCTTCTGGTAATGATGTTACTTTATCAATAATTACACAAGGACTAAAAGGTTCTGCGAGTGTAGATGGAGATAACACAAGAATTTTTTATAACCCAGACGAAAACGAAAACGGTACAGATACGGTAACGTATCAATTAGATGATAATGGTACACTTGCTACGGCAACTATTACAGTGTCTATAACTCCAGTAGATGATGAACCCATAGGTAATGAAGATACTTACGATATTAATGAAAATGATACACTTAATGATGATGTTTCTGTAAATGACGAAGAGGTTGATGGAGACCCGCTGACCTATCATTTAGTTAGTGGGCCAACAAACGCTTCATCATTCACTTTTAATAATGATGGTTCATTTACTTATGTTCATAATGGGGCAGAAGAAGAACAAGACTCTTTTACCTATAATTTTCAAGACGGAAATACATTTAGTGAAGATGTAACGGTTAATATAAATGTGTCATTACAAAACGATGCTCCAACAGGTGGTAATATATCAGTAGATGTTGTTCAGGATGTAGATTTTACGTTCACGCCAGGTGATTTTACCTTTAACGATGATGATTTAGCAGACGAATTCAATGGAATCCAAATTATAACATTGCCGCCATCAGGAAAAGGTGAATTAACATATGAAGGTAATCCAGTTTCTGAAAATGATTTTATTGATGATGTTACCCTTTTACTCTATGTTACAGAGGCAGGAGAGTTTGGTACAAACTATACATCTTTCACATTTAAAGTAAAAGATTTAGCTGATGAGGTGAGTACAGCAACATATACATCTAATATTGATGCAGATGAAGATACGGATGGTGATGGAGACGGAAATAGTACCGATGATGATGATGATGGAGATGGTACCCCAGATGTTGATGATGCTTTTCCTTTAGATGATACTGAAGATACGGATACCGATAATGATGGTACAGGAGATAATGCCGATGATGATGATGATGGAGACGGTACCCCAGATGAGGATGATGCATTTCCATTAGATCCAAATGAAGATACTGATACTGATAATGATGGTACAGGCGATAATGCTGATGATGATGATGACGGAGACGGTACCCCAGATGTTGATGATGCTTTTCC
>CANMKG010000006.1 GCA_947498505.1 uncultured Maribacter sp.
ACAGGGTTTATCGTATAATCTTCAGTATACTCACATCCTTTGTTATCGGTAACTCTAAAGGTATAAGTGTCTGGAGCTAAATTGTCAAAACTTGCTGTAATTCCAGAAATTGAGGTAGCTGCTATCGTTGATGGTGCAATAATATCAAAAACATATGGTGAATTACCATCAGTAACAGTTACAGTTACATTGGAAGCTTGTGCTGGACATAATGGTTGTGTTGATGTAAAGGTTAAATCACTTGGCTCGTTAAGTGAATCTAAAGTTATAGCGTCCGTTGGGAACAAACAACCATTGGCATCTCTTACTGTAATAGTATAAGTGCCATTTGTTAAGTTCTCAAACCTATGCGCATTTGGAGTTGCATCTGAAATAAAATTTACGCCATCAATACTATATTCATATGGAGCAGTACCACCAGTTACATTTTGAGCTTCTATGATTCCGTCTTGTGTACAAGTATAATCATTAATAAGGGATGAATCTGCACTTAAAGCAGTACTAGGAGTAGAAATAGAATAATATTCAAAATAGTCGCAAGAAGAACTGCCTTTTCTTTGGTTAATTACAATGGCATAATCGCCAGCTACTAATCCAGGAAAATAGCCTGTTGGATTAGTGTCTAGAGCATTTGCTAAATTATAGTTGTTTTCATTAAAGCCTGTGGCATCAAAAATGTAGAATGTAAGTTGATAACCATTAGAATCTATAAGGTTAAATTGAATTTCCCCTGTAGAGTCTCCAAAACATTGGATATCTGTAATAGCAATTGGATTAAACTCTGCAGCGGGTTGAAATTCAATAGATACTGTATTTGAAATAGCGCTACAACTATTTCTATCTATCACTACAAACGTATAATCACCAGGTTCTAGAATATCAAAAATAACACTGGTTTGAAATTCTGAAGGAGGAATATCGTTAATAGTTGGATACGATATGATTGTAGTTCCAGTATCATCTACATATTCCCATATAGCATATGTATGTGGAGTTTGCCCTCCTATAGAGTTCATTTGAATGTTCCCCTCTTTACAGCTAATGTGTTGTGACACCTGTGCAATTAAATCTAAGTTGTTTTCATTGATTATGGTAATTTCCTCATTATATGAGCAGCCATCATCAGTTGTTACATAGGCAATATAATTACCAGGGTTTAACCCGGAAAAAGTAAAGCTGTTATTTGTTTGAGCCAATTCATCATCAACCAATGTTCCTAACCCTCCATTGGAGCCATCATCTAATCTAATTTCATAATTATAGATTGCGTCCGCATTAGTGACTTGAATTGTGGCGGCACCTAAATTGGTACAACTTGAAGCCGTAGTATTTACGTTATATTGTACATCTCTTTCTACAATGCCAATTACGGGAGTTTCAAAAATACAACCATCCACAATTGGAGTTCCCGTATTATCCAGTTGTGTTACTTGTACTCTGTATGCACCATTTTCACCTGTTCCGAAATCGAAGTTAGGGCCATTATTAGCACTAAAAGGGATTATCACTTCACCGGTGGCATCATCTACCAATTGGTATCCATAACCCGCCCCTAAATTAGTAATTGTAATGTTACCATTTGTGGTACAAATAATATCATTGTGATTATATATAAGATCTAAAGTATTTTGAAAAACATTAAAATAGAAACGACTTGTACATCCGTTTTGGTAGGTTACAGACAATCTATATTTACCAGCATCATTAACTAGGTAGTTATTACCTGTACTTACTTCATTCCAGTCGCATGTTAAATTTTTATTTGCGCAATCATCACCAGGGTCATCCCCTTCGCAACTGCCCTCAACTAACTTTTGCCATACGATGTTTTGAGCATCAAGAATATTAACCTGTAGTAATCTAGTATCGCCTATTCCACAGAGGAATAGTTTTGGTAACAAGTCCCTATCAATACTACATTCAACTATTTCGCCAGCTAAATCATTTGAAGGGTCAGTATCTGAATTTACATCATTAAAATATTCAATTATAGGATTTGGTATTACTCCTTCTCCATAAGAGGCAACAGTAATAACTTCTTTAAAACCTTTACAGGGATCTGCAACTATTTTATCAACGATATATGTGCCAATTTCAGTAACCACGTATGTGCTAATATCATTATCTGGGTCTCCATCGGAAGGTAGAAGGGTATCAATACCAACATCTATTTGGTTATTACCGTTGGTGTCTAAATACCAAATATATTCATCAAACCCATTTCCGGCATCAAGAACTGCTTCGTTACCACAAAGCTCAACAGTTCTTGCAAAATTACAATCAGAAAGATCATCTAGTAAAAAGTTAGTTGCTCCAGGAACTATAAATCCACATGCGTTAAAATCGGTAACACTAGGATCATCTGTTATTAAAGCAGTATTTTCTACTCCGTGGTAGGTTGAATAGGCTAAGTTTTGTATTAAATCGGAACAAGCATCAATAAAGTCAAAACAGTTTTCTGCAACTTGAACGCGCATTCTTATAGAATATGTGGTAAGTCCTTGTTCTACCAAATTGTTAGGTATAGTAAATATTACTGTTCTTATTGCTGGGTCGTACGTATAGGTTACTCCTGTGGGAAGAACCATGTCTGCAGCCGTAAAATCGGTTCCGTTTGGGGGCGCTACATTTAATGGTAAAACATCTCTAATGGTATAATTATCAGCGTCATCATTACCAATATTTTGAAATGATAGCACATAATCTAATGTTTGCCCTAGATTTACGCCTTGCCCAGTAATATCTACACCACCAGGGGTATTTACTCTTTTTTCTAAGACAATATTGGGTTCTATAATATCTACGTCAAAGGATGCAAAGAAAACGTCATATTTATCTTGAGTAGAACTAAGCTTTAAGATAGCACTTGTTGCATCGTTAGGGATTACGTTGTTGTTAGGGACATTGGTAACAGGGAACAAGTCTACATCCCAACCCAAAGTGTTTGTACTGTTGGGGTTACGTGTTGTTACTATATTAGGATCAATAGAAATATTAGAGTTGAAAAAATTGTTTGCTGGGTTTACTGTGCTGCTTAAAGGTGTAAAAACACCACCCCCAAAAGCATCAATTGATAATCCATCTCCTCCAATTCGATTATCCCCTTCAAGAGCTGCAATTCCTATATTTGCTCTTACATTAAAAGGTGCTGGCAATGTAGTAAAACCACTTATTGGAATTTCAACATCTGGTGCTGCCGATGCAATACCTGCATAACCATCAAAAGTGGTAATATATTTACTACCAGGTAAGTTTGGGTTTTCATAAACTATAACCATAGACCAACCACCAGAGATACCACCAGAGATATTACTTCCGTTACTTGCAAGTACGTTTGCTACGGTATACTCCCCATCGGGGTTTGAAAGACCTGTAATTATAGAGGTTACATCTTTATAACAAGCGTATGGGCTATAATATCCAAAATCTGCATCACCAGCTCCATCAAAAAGAATTTCGTCTGCTGTAATGTCTTGATAGGCACCTCCTGGTGTTTTAAATTTAATATTATTTATGTTGCTCCTATCGGTATTTACGTAAACAGCACTCCAGTATAAACCTGCGTACCTTACTAATGCACAACCTTCATCTGGGACGTCTAATGTTGCGCTACTGGAACTAAAAGTATCGTTGTCGTTATCAATATCAATATATTGCATATTGAGGTCATCGTTGTAATCGGATGAACTTCCTGTTTCGTTATAAGGATCGTTAGGACTTTCTGCGGGAATCCATGTTGCTTGTGGATTCCAAACTCTGTTTCTTCCTCTTCCTTCCCATGCACCTTCCCAATGCCCGTCTACCTGACGGTTAACAATGTTATTGGCAATAAATGTTAATTCACCACGAATATCTGCTGAATATCGAACATCAAAGTCATTTTTAACTTGAGAATACCCAAGACTGGATATTGTTAAGAAAATAAGCAGTAATAGTTTGTTGGTTTTGTTTTGCAATAGCTTCATCCGGCAATAGAATTTGGTTTAATAGGTGTAATCAACACCAAATCGGTATACGAGGTATAGTTTTTTGAGGTAAACGTATATTCGTATTTCATCTGCATTATTAATTTTTTATTATGTTCTCGAAATCTTCTTTACATATAAACCTATAGACTTAGGGAACATTCTTAACAAATATTATCTATTATAATGAGCTACAGAATTTATTGTTGTAGTAGAAGGATTTTATGTTGTGAAAATCAAATTATATATGGTAATCATCTTTTAAGCCTTTGTTTATTTGGGCTTATCGATATACTGTTTGTAGGAAAAAGCTGGTGGAGATGGCAAAAATTAGACCTCTATTTTACTAAAATATATTTTAGTAAAATAGAGGTCTAATTAATTTAAGTTCTAATCAATAAACTTTATGCCATTTGATTAGGATTAACTCGCATAATCCACATTTTATCATTATATGAATCGTTTAAATTAGTATAGTAAGATATTAATGCGCTATTCCAAGAATTATGACGTTTTAGATAAACGTATCTATAATTGTTTTCTTCATTAATAAAGTAACTAGCATTAAGCCCTAAGGAGTTTAATAGTTTAACAAATCTATTGGCGTTTTTAGGGTTTGCGAAAACATTAGCAATAATGTAGTATCCAGAACCTACACCGTCAATTTTATAGCTTTCCGTGGAAGGTTCAGTAGAGGCAACTTTGTCTTTGGCAACTACATTTTTCTGAAGACTTTCTATATTGTACTTAGATGATTTTTCTTTTAGCTTGTCAACATTGGTGGCATAAGCTTCGTTAGTGTATTTGTTGTCCACATTCATTATCCATGTTGCACCATCGTAGTTTCCATTAAAACTGCTTTTATGAGCATTTGCTGCTTCTTCCCAAGTATCATATCGTTGAAGATACACATACTTAAGACCATTTTGCGGATTGTCAACATAGTCAGCATTTATTCCTTTTTCTTCTAAGTTGGAAATAAATTTATCCATATAATATCCACCTTTGTATACGTTTGCAACAACATAATAACCGTCTTCTACCCCATCAAGATTTCTAAATCTTCTGCTTTTGATTTTATCTTGTGTAGGCTTTGATGTTTTTGTTGTAGACGATGGGTTTGTTTGCGTATTAGTGGTAACGATAGCATCTCTTTTTTGAGTTACTTTTTCAATAATATTGTCGTTGTAGTTAGTTGTTGGAGCGGCAGATGAAATCGTATTATTTTTTTCCTCGGTTGTGTTTGGCTCATTTAAAGCAATTTGAGGCTTGTTTTTTCCTGTAAAGAAAAGCTCTTCCGCACGTTTTTCTAAATCTGGTCTTTTTCCCTTGGTTTCATTACGAACCATACGCATTACCATTTCAAATCTGCGCTCAAGGTCTTTTTGACGACCTGCTTCTAACGAATCTTGACGAAACATTAATTCAGCAAGAATAGCATCATTTTCGGCTAGCTTTCTTTTGAGTTCCTCAATTTCTTCGTTGGTTGCAATTTTATTTGTGGGTTCTTCCGCATCTACTAAACTATCTTCGTAGTCATCTTCTAACATTACACGGTCTTCGGTAAGATTTGGTGTAAAGGAATATGCAAGAGATATTTCATGGGTTAAACCAAAATTGTCAAAATTTGTTGATAGACCTTTTTCCATGGTATAGCCTAAAGAAAGTCTTCTGTTAATATTAAAACCTAAACCTGCTGAAGCTCCGTAAAAACTATCGTAACCTGCTTGAACCCAACCAAGTTTTGGTAAATCTAAAATTAAGCTACCACCTAAAGTAACTTCTTCTTCTCCTATTTTTTTAGCTCTAACTAAAGGCATTAGGCGTGCGCTTTCCATAATACCATCTCCATTTTTAAACTGATGGGTATATTGTAAATGAGAAGAAAACGTTTTGTCTTTAAATTCTGTTAGCGATTCACTCGATTTTAAATCGTAATCAAATAAATCTTCGGCAAAAACACCAAAATCAAAATTGCCGTACGATAAGTTGAAACCGGGCTGAAATGATAGTACATTGCTATCTTGAGTTCCATTAATTCTGAAATCGTTGACATCAACAATATCAACACTATTTCTATTTAAACCAGAACTGTAGTATGCTAAATTTGCCCCAAAGGTAAAGTTACTTTTATCACTTAGTTTTACACCATAAGCATAATTTGCTAAGGCTCCAATATTAGAAAGCGTACCTAACTGCTGAGAATAAAGACTTAACCCTAAACCACTGCGATCACCAATTCTACCGCTATAACTTAAAAAATAAGTTTGCTCATTGTCATCAAACTGTGCGGATTGATTTCTATGTAAAAGATTTATATAGGATTTATCTTCCCTGACTGTTGAAAAGGTAGGGTTTATTAAAAACCTATTGAATTTAAGTAAATTCTGTGGCGCAACTTTATAAGGTAAAATAGGGTCATCATTATCTTGCGCTTTAACTGTGGTTAGCGCCAAAGTCGCAACAAATAGCATTAAGATTAGGTTTCGTAGTTTCATGGTCAATTATCGGATAACTGTAATAGTACCCTGTTTTAATGTTTCTGAGGTGTTTTTAATTACATAGTAAAACACCATGTTTTGTTTAGGAAAAGATGTTGATGAAGATGGCCAATTGTTTTGGTAGCTTAGTTCATTAACAATTTCTTCTCCTTTATCATTATATATAATTACGTTTACGTCTGATTTATTGGAATATGAATTAGGGATAACCCATTGATCATTGGCGCCATCTCCGTTTGGAGTTATAACATTTGGCACATTAAACAAATCTTGATAAACCACGTTTATTGGTCTTACAATCTCGCAATTGTCAATATTTGCTATTAGTGTATATGATCCTTCTTCTGTAAATGTAAAAGAGCTAGAAGTACTTATCTCAGTATTAGCTTGATTAAGCCATCTGTATGCTGTACCACCAGAAGCAGTTACACTTCTAGAGCTTCCTTCGGGAAAAACAACATCGCCATCTATATCCATGCTTATAAGGTTTGGATCCAATGGTGTTATGGATATTTCATTGGAAGTTAGAGAACATCCATTTCTATCAACAACCAATCGGTATATTCCTGTGTCACTTACTGTTAACGCTTCACTAGATGTATTTACAGATACCTCATCTTTTTCCCATGAAAAGCTGGCTCCTGTTAAATCTGTAGTTGTTGTTATGGTAACAGTATCTCCAGAACTACAGTAAACTGTACTTGTACTATTAACTGCAAGAGTTTCACTGGTTAGTAATTGAACTGGAAGTGTATTGGATACCTCGTTATAGGTTGCTAAATTCGCATTTAGTGTATAAATACCATTTTCGTTTGGAGTGGCAAGTGATATTGACGAAGATGTTGCACCCGAAACATCTGTTCCATCTATTTGCCATTGATAGTTAAAGTCATTTTGTAAAGCAGTGGTTACATCTGTTTTTGTACCACTTCCGTCAATTGCGTTTATAGTTATCATTTCTAGCTGGGTAGTGGTTGATACGCAAGAAGTATAGGCACTTTGGTAATCTACTACAATCTCAAAGGAAGCAGGAACTACTGCAATTGTATTTTCTGAATTTTTTATGGTACCTGGACATGCGCCTCCGCCTTGGGTTACAGAAACATGATATGTACCATCTTGAGTTATGTTTAACGAACTGTTAGTTTCACTAGGTATTGGATTATTATTCCTATACCATTGATATGTGGGAGAAATGGCGGTTGTAGTAACACTTAATGTTTCTGGTTGAGAAGGCAAAACAACTATGTTTTCAGGGTTAACTCTGGTTACTGTAAAGTTGTCTGCGTTACTCATAGTTACCGCAGTAGACATTTCTGGACATCCACCAGCAGGAGTAATCTCTATTTGATAATCTCCTTCAAAACCTGGATTTGCAGCATCTACGGTATAAGTTGAAGCAATTGCCCCTGGAATACTAATATTGTTTTTAAACCATTGATATGACCAGTTGGGGTCAGTAATATTTATAGAAAGTGTCTCAGATTCTCCAGTACATAAAGCGGTTTTACTTGGAGGGTTTATGGATATACCGTTGCTTGAAGAACCAATAGTTACGTCTACTATATTAGAATCTGTATTACCAGAACCTGTACATATAGGACCGTAATCTATTATTGCATTGTACATACCACTTGTGGTAGCCGTAATAGTGTGTCCTTTTTCTCCTGTTAATTCAGTACCGCTTCTATACCAAATATACTGATAGGTTTCAGGGTTTGCAATATTATCTACTTGTAGAAAAACTGAGGTAGGATTGCATATTGTTCCTGGAGGAACTCCATTACCTAACTCACTAATATTTAAATTGGTTGTGACATCCATATAGTACATGTTGTAGGCATCAGATACGGAGCCTGTTGCTGCTGGATTTGTACTTCTTACTCGCATTCTGTAGCCTTGCCCCCTAGTAGTAGTTGGAATAGCAAATTGTAAATCAAAATCGGTATTGGCATTTTGTGTGCTAGTTTTAGCTAGTTCAGTTGCTGATGAGAAATCACCAGACGAATCGGATAATTCTAGAATAAATTCGTTACCACTGTTGGTAGTACCGGTCCAAGTAACGTTTACAAAATATTCGTTGAACCCTGAGTTTCCCGCACAAATGGCAGTCCAAGGTGAGTTTCCACTTAAATTTGGATTATCGGCAGGTGTTGGAGCGTTAATTAAAATTTGTGCAGATAGGTTTGTTACACCCATTAGCAATAACAAGACGATGATTGTTTTTTGAATTACATTTTTTTTCGATTCCATGAGGAGTAGGTTTTTGTTCTACGTGGTTTTAAGCGCTGTGATAGATTTGGGGTTAATTCATAATTTTATCAACAGCATTTGTACAATTCATCGATTAAGGATTATATAACAACAAATATGTCGAATATAGTTTGGTGAATAAATTTATTGTTGTATGGCTATTTAAAAGTGTTGTGAAATTCATTTATTATAGTGTCTATGTATTTTAAGACCAGTCGTTGCTGCATTTTTGCTACTTTTGCGATTCATAAATATGAATACCATGAGTGATGCGCCTAAGTCTCTTAATTTTATAGAGCATATTGTTGAAGAAGACCTTAAAAATGGCTTTCCAAAGGAGGATTTAAGGTTTCGTTTTCCACCTGAACCTAATGGATATTTACACATTGGACACGCAAGCTCTATTTGCTTAAATTTTGGTCTAGGTTTAAGTTATAACGCTCCAGTAAATCTTAGGTTTGATGACACAAATCCGGCAAAAGAGGAACAGGAGTTTGTAGATGCGATAAAAAAAGATGTAGAATGGTTGGGGTATCAATGGGATACCGAAAGGTATGCTTCGGATTATTTTCAACAATTGTATGATTGGGCAGTGAATCTGATTAAGGAAGGAAAAGCATATGTTGATGAGCAATCTTCAGAGGAAATGGCAAAACAAAAAGGCACACCAACGGAAGCTGGAGTAGAAAGCCCATATAGAAATAGGTCTGTTGATGAAAATTTAAGACTGTTTGAGGCCATGAAAAACGGTGATTTTAAAGAGGGGTCACATGTTTTGAGAGCTAAAATTGATATGACATCTTCGAATATGCTGATGCGTGATCCAATTATTTATAGAATACTACATAAGGCTCATCACAGAACTAATACCGATTGGTGTATTTACCCAATGTATGATTGGACTCATGGAGAGAGTGATTATATAGAACAGGTTTCTCACTCGTTTTGTACACTTGAATTTGCAATGCATAGAGAGTTATACGATTGGTTTTTGGATCAAGTTTATGACAGTACAAAGGTGAGACCAAAGCAACGAGAGTTCGCTAGAAGAAATTTGAGTCATACGGTTGTAAGTAAACGTAAACTTGCACAATTGGTTGAAAGTGGCATTGTTAATGGCTGGGATGATCCCAGAATGCCAACAATTTCTGGTTTACGAAGAAGAGGATATTCACCAGAGTCTATCAGGAATTTTGCTGATACTATTGGTATTGCTAAACGTGATAATTTAATTGACGTTTCGTTGTTGGAATTTCAGGTGCGTAATCATTTAAATAAGGTTGCGCCAAGGGTTATGGGTGTGTTGGATCCAGTTAAGGTTGTGATTACGAATTATCCTGAAGGTGAAGAAGAATGGTTAGATGCTGAAAATAATCCTGAGGATGATAGTGCGGGCTCAAGAAAGATTCCTTTTTCTAAGGAAATATATATAGAGAAGGAGGATTTTAGAGAAGAGGCTAATAAAAAGTTTTTTAGGTTAAAATTAGGCAAGGAAGTTCGCTTAAAGAATGCTTATATAATTAAAGCAGAGAGTTGCACAAAAGATACCGATGGGAATATTACTGAAATTCAATGTACATATGACCCTAAAAGTAAAAGTGGTAGTGGAACAGAAGAAAGTTTGCGAAAAGTAAAGGGGACACTTCATTGGGTATCTATTAGTCATGCATTGGAAGCTGAAGTAAGATTATATGATCGCTTGTTTACTGACGAGAGTCCAGATACGCATAAGGATAAAGATTTTATGGAATTTGTAAACCCAAATTCTTTAGAGGTTATTACTGGATTTTTAGAACCTAGTTTAAAAGAAGCAAAAGCAGGAGATCAAATGCAGTTTCAAAGACTAGGATATTTTTGTGTGGATCCGGATACTTCTGAGGATAAATTGGTTTTCAACAAAACGGTTGGATTGAGAGATACTTGGGCAAAAATTGAGGAAAAAAAATAGTATAAATAATATTTATCGTTTAATTTATATCAATCGGTATTTTCTATTTTATCAGGCTGTTTTAAAGCTGTTTTAAGGCCGTTTTTTTTGTTAGAAATACATTGAGATGTTTTGCGAAAAAGTAGTTGAATAATCCAACTAAAATCGAAATTTAGGATTTTCGTGTATGGAACGATGAATATACTCGTCTTATAAAGGAAAATTACTTAAAGAATGAAAAAGATATTTTTTTTATGTTTTTTTTCTATTGGTGTTTTACTTTATTCTCAGAATCAGAAAATTTCTGAAATACAATTTTCTGGTTTAAAGAAAACCAAAGAAACTTTTCTTCGTCGTTTAATAAAGGTTAAAACAAATGTTCCGTATGATTCCGTTTTGGTTGTAAAGGATATTGAACGACTAAAAAGATTGCCGGGAATTGCTAATGCTGATTTTTCCTTAGAAAAAAAACCAGAAGGTATTATTGTAAATTATCTTATAGAAGAAAACTTTACAATTATTCCAGGCCTTCGAATAGCTACTGCAAATGATGGAAGTTTTGCGTATAGAGTTTCTGTTTTTGAATTTAACTTTTTAGGAAACAATCAGATAATTGGTGGATTTTACGAAAAGAATGTTTTCAATTCTTACGGAGCTTTTTGGGAACACCCTTTTTTATTTAGTGATAAAGTTGGAATTGGATTTAATTATCAAAACGTTACAACTCAGGAGCCAGTTTTTTTTCAGGAAGGAGATAAGGATTATCGGTTTAACTCAGAAATGTTTGAGGGTAAGTTTTTGTTTTCTTTTGATTTTAATAATGAGGCGGAGCTAGGTGCTGTTTATGTTAAGGAAGCATATAATTTTGAAGCGGAAAACCCCATTCCAGATAAGCCATTATCGCTTAATGCAGACAAACTTATTTATAAAGCTGGATATAGGTATGTAGACTTAGATATTAATTATCAATATCTAGATGGAATTAGTAGTGAATTCACTGGGCAATATATTCAGTTTTTGAATGGAGACGAATCAGGAAATGAGTTTTTAAATTCTTTTTTCTCGCTTAGAAATGATTTTATTTACTATAAAAAAGTTAAGGAAAAAGGTAATTGGGCTAGTAGGTTGCGTTTGGCAGCTGCTTTTGGAAATGAAGATTCACCTTTTGCACCTTTTACATTAGATAATCAATTAAATGTTAGAGGTGTTGGAAATACCGTTGATCGCGGAACTGCTGCAATAGTTCTTAATACAGAATATAGACATACATTTTATGAAAAAGGTTGGTTTGTAGTTCAAGGAAATGCTTTTATAGATGCGGGTTCTTGGAGAACACCTGGAGAGAATTTTTCTCAATTGTTTGAGGGTTCTGCGACAAAATTTTATCCAGGAATAGGGTTTCGCTTAATCCACAAGAGAATATTTAATGCAGTATTCCGATTAGATTACGGTTTTGGTATTGGTTCCAATGCAACTAACGGAATTGTTTTTGGTATTGGACAATATTTTTAAAGAATATGTTTTGAGAAATAAAAAGGCGTTAATTTTAATTAGCGCCTTTTTTATGATGACTGTTTAACCTCAAGGCAAGTTTTATGGTAGACTTTTCACCATAATGGTTTTTAATATTTTGCGCTGGTCTAACTGGACTACTTGTTTTTTATTTACTGGATTACTTTAATAGTCCATGATTATATTAATTTTGTGATATTAAAGCAATATAATAAGATGGAAAACAGTAAAATAGCTATAAAACAGGCAACAGTTAAGGATGCCGTATCCATAGCTCTTTTAGGAAGGATTACGTTTACTGAAGCTTTTGGAGGCCTGTTTTCAGAAAAGAATGATTTATTAAACTATTTGGAACGAACTTTTTCAGTTCAAAAAATTAAAGAAGGAATACAAAAGGAGAATAATGTTTTTTTTATCGCTTTTCTAGATGAACTTCCAGTAGGCTATGGCAAGTTGAAATTACATTCAGAGAGCGAGTTCTTGGAGGGTGAAAATGTATGTCAGCTTCAGAAAATATATGTTTTGCAAGATTTTCTTTCGCTTGGAATAGGTAAAGAATTACATAATACGCTGTTAAAAATAGCGATTGATAAAAAGTATGATTCTATTTGGTTGTCCGTTTTAGAAAGCAATCAAAGAGCTATTGATTTTTATTTAAAAAGTGATTATCAAAGTGTTGGCATGCATAAATATACTATAGGAAGAGAGGATTTTGAATTTTATGTGATGCACAAAAAACTTAAACAATAGATTATGCTAGAAATAAGACCCACTTGCGAAAATTGCAATAAGCCCTTGAGTCCTGATAGTACAGAAGCAATGATTTGTACATATGAGTGTACTTTTTGTATTGAATGTGTAGATACAATTCTTCATAATGTTTGTCCCAATTGTGGTGGTGGTTTTGAGCGCAGACCAATACGACCAAAGGATAGGTTAGCAAAAAGTAAACCAAGCAAAGTGGTTGTTCATAAACCTGTAAATAGAGAAGAGTTTAAACCTCTACTGGAAAAACTAAAAAATATAGAACCGCATAAAAGATAACATGCATAAGTAATAATAAAAAGGTCCGTTTAAAATAAGCTTTAAACGGACCTTTTTTATTAAACGGATTTTAATTAACTATTGTCAGAAGGCTTTGTTTTTTTACTTACAATTCCTTTTTTGGCATTTTGCTCTTTCATTGCTTCTCCTATTTGGTTGGATGCAGTAAAAGATGCAATCATGTTATTTAACATATCGCTACCTGCTTGAGGCGAATTTGGCAAAAGAATTAAATTAGAGTTAGTTTCTTCTCCAATGGATTGTAGTGTATCGTAGTGTTGCGTAACAACGATTAGGGCAGAAGCTTCTTGCGAATTTATTCCAACCTTGTTCAGTACTTCCACGGACTCTTCTAATCCACGTGCAATTTCTCTACGTTGATCTGCGATACCTTGTCCCTGTAGACGCTTACTTTCTGCTTCCGCTTTTGCTTTTTCGACAATTAAGATACGAGCAGCATCACCTTCAAACTGAGCGGCAATTTTTTCACGCTCAGAAGCATTGATACGGTTCATTGCTTCTTTTACTTGAGAATCAGGGTCAATATCGGTTACCAGAGTTTTAATAATGTCAAAACCATAGTTAATCATTGCTTCTTGAAGTTCCGATTTTACTGCAATTGCAATATCATCTTTCTTAACAAACACATCATCCAATTTCATTTTTGGAACCTCTGCACGCACAACATCAAAAACATAAGATGTTATTTGATCATGCGGATATTCTAGTTTATAGAAAGCGTCATAAACTTTATCTTTAATAACAACATATTGTACAGATACTTTTAGTTTTACAAAAACATCGTCTAATGTTTTGGTCTCTACAATAACATCTAGTTGTTGGATTTTGAGACTTAATCTACCTGCTATTCTTTGTACTAGCGGAACTTTGAATTGTATACCAGATTGTCTAACACTACTATATTTACCAAAAGTTTCTATGATAACAGCTGTTTGTTGCTTAACAATAAAAACAAAAGAAAATATTAGTATTATTAATATAATTACTATGGGCACTATGTAAATTAGGTTCATAAATTTAATTTTAAAGATTAAGATGAAAGTACAAAGTCTTTTTTATATGTGTATATTATTTATGAGGTTTGTTACAAAAACTACTCGTATTTATGCAAAATAAATGGTTGAATTATGATAAACTACAACGGTAAAAGGTTTAGGGTAAAGCAGAACTCTGATAATGGAGAATTGTCTTCGGATACTATTTTTGAGTATGCTCAACAAAATAACATGGTATTCTGTTTATATAAGGGAGAAACAGTTCAAAAAGGGCAATTACTAGGAATAGTAAATTCGGATGGAAGCATTAACATGGCATATCAACAAATCAACCAAAAGGGGGAGTTGTTAACTGGTACTTGCGTATCTAAACCTGAAGTCATGAAAAATGGAAAAATTCGGTTATACGAATCTTGGAAATGGACCTCGGGTGATTATACAGAAGGCAGCTCTATTTTGGAAGAAATATGACTACAAAGTGGCAATTGCTTTTTTAATTCTTTCAAGACTTTCTGCTTTTCCAATTAAAGCGATAATGTCAAAAAGGTGAGGGCCTTTCATATCACCAACAATAATAAGACGAAGTGGAGGCATAACCTTTCCAAAAGAAAGTTCTTTTTCTCCAATCCAGTTTTTAACAATTGCTTCAACATTTTCTGAAGTAAAATCTGAAATACTTTCAATTACTTCAAATACCTGTTGCATAATGTCAGGAGTACCTGCTTTCCATTGTTTTTTAACAGCTTTTTCGTTATAGCTTTGGGGTGCAACAAAAAAGTAATCACCAAGACCCCATAAATCTCCAATAAATACAGCTCTTTCTTTGATTAAAGTAACAACTTGTTCAATATAGGTGGTTTCTAAAAGTTGAGGTAAAACTTCTTTGCTGCTTAGAATATTCAAAAATGAATCAGCAACAGTTTTTACATCAGCATGTTGTAAATAATGTTGATTGTACCATTTGGTTTTGTCAGGGTCAAATCGAGCGCCAGACTTGTTTACCCGTTCCAGACTAAACTCGTTTATTAATTCTTCAAGTGAGAATATTTCTTGTTCTGTCCCAGGATTCCAACCAAGCAAAGCTAAAAAGTTAACAACGGCTTCTGGAAAATAACCGGTTTCTTTATAACCAACAGATTCATTCCATGACAAAGGAAAAACTGGAAACCCTAATTTTTCACCATCACGTTTGCTTAGTTTTCCTTTACCAACAGGTTTCATAATTAGTGGTAAATGAGCAAATTGTGGCGCTTGCCATTCAAAAGCATCGTATAATTGTTGATGAAGGGCCAATGATGGTAACCATTCTTCTCCTCGGATAACATGGGTTATTTCCATTAAATGATCATCAACAATATTTGCTAGGTGATATGTTGGCATTCCATCACTCTTATATAAAACCTTATCATCTAGAATATTGGTATCTATTTCAATATTTCCTCGAATTATATCGGTTAGCTGAAGTTTTTGATCTTGAGGAGTTTTAAATCTAATTACATAAGGAACACCATCATTTAATTTTTTATTAATTTCATCATCGCTGAGTGATAATGAGTTGTCTAACTTTAATCTGTTGTGCCAATTGTATATAAATGTTTTCCCTTTTGATTCGTGGTCTTTTCTGTGAAAGTCAAGTTTTTCAGCGGTATCAAAGGCGTAGTAAGCTAGTCCTTTTTGAATAAGTTCATCGGCATATTTTTTGTAAAGATGTTTACGTTCACTTTGTCGGTATGGACCAAATTTTCCTTCTTTACTCGGGCCTTCATCAAAAGGAATGTTACACCAATTAAGTGCATCAACAATATACTTTTCAGCACCGTCTACATATCTGTTTTGATCTGTATCTTCAATTCTTAAAATAAAGTCACCTCCGTTTTTTTTGGCAAAAAGGTAATTAAACAATGCGGTTCTAACACCCCCAATATGTAATGGACCAGTTGGACTAGGAGCAAATCTAACGCGAACTTTTTGTGACATAACAGAAAATTTAGGCTGCAAAGATAAGTAATCGGGTTGTTGATGGGATAGCTGTTGTTTAATTTTTGGACTGTTGTTTTAACAAATTTTTTCGTACTAAATTTGGCATTTCAAGTATCTTGGTAAAAAACTTTGTTTGAATAGCTATAATAACATATTAAACAAACTCAATAGGTTTATTAAAAAGTACTATACCAAAATGTTGGTAAAGGGTGTTTTGCTATTTATAGCTTTTGGTATGTTAAGTTTTTTCTTGTTTGTTGGAGTGGAGTTTTTTTTGTGGCTTAACTCTACGGGTAGGCTGGTATTGCTAATATGCTTGTTATTTGTTGAAGTGTTTTTGCTTTACAGGTATATACTGGTACCTATATTGTATTTAACACGGTTAAAAGCCGGAATTTCTAATAAAGAGGCTTCTAGAATTATAGGAAAACATTTTCCTAGTGTTAATGATAAGCTGGTTAACTTGTTGGATTTAGCAAAGGATAATGCTAGCTCCGAGTTATTGTTGGCTAGTATTGAACAACGATCAAACAAATTAGATAATGTTCCATTTACTAAGGCAGTTAATTTTAAAGATAATGTTAAGTATATTCCTTATTTAGGTATACCGTTAATTGTTTTGCTTTTACTTGGTGTCTCAGGCGGAATACAATCTTTTTTTAGTTCATACAATCGAGTGGTTAATTATAATTTGGCTTATGAACCACCAGCGCCATTTTATTTTGAGGTTTTAAATGATAGTTTATCCGTTTATGATAACGGTTTGTTTGAACTAGAGATAAGCACTGTTGGTGAGGTAAAGCCACAGGATGTTTATATTGTTATAGATGGAGAAAAAATTGTCATGAGTGAATCTCAGGGCATTTATAAGTACACTTTTAATAAACCACTTAGTGATGCTAGATTTTATTTAGAAGGTAATAATGTGGTTTCTAAAGATTATAATTTAATTGTTATTAAAACACCTTTAATTCAAGAGTTTGAAATGCTTCTTGACTTTCCAAGTTATCTTGGTATGTTTAAAAAGGTAATTAAGGGTACGGGTAATGCTACTTTTCCTGAGGGAACCAAAGTAAGTTGGAGTGTTGTTGGAAAGAATACTCAAAAGGTTAATCTTAAGGTTAAGGATACTGTTTTTAGCTTTGTAAAGAACGCTGACAATTTTAATTATACTAGAAGGTTTTATAGTGATTTAGAGTATCAAATTCTAACATCCAATGATGATGTTAGGAATTTTGATAAGTTAAACTATAATTTTAAGGTTGTTAAGGATGCTTATCCGTCGATTAAGGTAAAAGAAATTAACAATGATTCAATTTCATTAAATGCTGTTAATTTTACTGGAGAGATTAGCGATGATTACGGATTGACTAAACTTAAATTGGTGTACTACAATGAAAGTGATCGAGAAGATATTAAAGAAATTGTTTTAGCAAATCCGGAGTCGAATTTCGATACTTTTTATTATACATTTCCTTCTGGACTTGATTTGGAAGAAGGGAAGCAGTATAACTATTACTTCGAAGTGTTCGATAATGATGCTATTCATAACTTTAAATCTGTTAAAAGCGAAGTGTTTAGACTTTTTTTATATTCTGATAAAGAGTTGAAAAACAAAGAGTTAGATTCAAGCAAGAATGCAATTGATGATTTTAAGAATACTTTGAAGGAGAGTAAGGAACAGCAAAAGAATCTTGAAGAGATTACTAAAGGTCAAAGGGAGAAAAAAGCTTTAAGTTTTAATGATAAAAATAATATTAAAGATTTTATTCAGAGGCAGCAACACCAAGAGCAACTTGCGGAGAAGTTTAGTAAGCAATTACATAAAAGTATTAGAGATAAAGAGAATGGAGATTTAAATGACTTGTTAAAGGAAAGACTGGAAAGACAAGAATTGGAGGCCAAAAGGAACAAACGTTTGTTGGAAGAACTTAATGAGGTTGCTGATAAGATTAATAAAGAACAGTTGGCAAAAAAGTTGGAACAATTGGCTAAGAATCAAAAGAGCAATATGCGAAATCTTGAGCAATTGTTGGAGTTGACAAAAAGGTATTACGTTTCAGAAAAAGTAAGTAAGGTAGCCCGGGATTTAAAGGAACTTGCTAAAGAACAAAAAGAGGCATCTGAGCTCTTAGATAAACAGAAGTCTTTGCAAACTCAGAAAGAGTTGAATAAACAATTTGATGCGCTAAAAAAGGAATTAAGCGAATTGAAGAAGGATAATGATAAACTTGAAAAACCTTTACCAATAAAGAATAGTGAAGAGAAACAGAATTCAATTTCTGGGGATCAAAAGGAAGCCGTGGATAAGTTGAATTCCTACGATTCAAAAGGTGCTTCTAAAAAGCAAAAATCAGCTTCTGATAAGATGAATGAAATGAGTGATTCACTTTCTCAATCTTCTGCTGGTGGAGGTGAGGATTCTATAGCTGAGGACGCTGAAATGTTAAGACAGGTATTAGATAATCTTGTGATTTTTTCGTTTAAACAAGAAAAGCTGTACGAAGCAATTGATGTTGATAGTAATGATGGAGCTTTTGCAGAAAGGATTAAGGAACAAAAAGGTTTACGCAACCTGTTTGAACACGTAGATGATAGTTTATTTGCACTATCACTTAGACGAGCTGAATTATCTGAGTTTGTTAATGAACAGATTAACGAGGTATATTATAATGTTGACAAGGCATTAGATAATATGGCTGAAAATAGGTCAATGCAAACTGCTTCTTACCAAAAATATGTACTTAATGCGTCTAACAGTTTGGCTGATTTTTTAGCTAAGTTGCTTGATAACATGGAACAAAGTATGAAATCTGGTAGTGGCTCTGGTGCGGGTAAAGGGTTTCAGTTACCAGATATTATAAAGGGGCAGCAAAGTTTAGGAGAGAAGATGAATGGTGCTAAACCAGGTTCCAAGGGTAATTCAGGTAAAGGAAATGGAAGTGAAGGAAAATCAGGTGAAAATGGCGATGAGGGAGGGAAGAAGAGTGGTAATGGTGATGGAAATGAGGAGGGTAAAGGAAAGGGCAAATCTGGTAAAAATGGCGATCAAGGTAAAAGTGGTAACGGGGCAGGTCTTGGAGGTCGGGGGTCTGGCGAAGGTTCCAGCGAAACTCCCGAATCAAACATGAAAGAGATATATGAAATCTATAAACAACAGCAGCAAATTAGAGCTGAATTGGAGAAGCAACTTGAGGATATGATTAACGATTCCGATAAAAGCCTGACCAAAAAGATATTGCAGCAAATGCGAGATTTCGAAAGTGATTTGATTGAAAGTGGCATTACTCAGAGGACTCAGAGTAAGGTTAATATTATTCAGTATGAATTAATGAAGATAAAAGGCGCGGCACTTAAACAAGGTAAAAAGAATGAAAGAGAGGCAAATCAAGCTAAAAAACAGTTCAATAACTCGTTAATTACTAGACCTTCAGTGTTGGATAATAATACTAATGAAGTGGAAATTTTAAAAAGACAAAGCTTACCTTTGCGCCCAAATTACAAAACTAAGGTTAAATCGTATTTTAAATCTGATGATTGATTTTTATAATGAGATAGATTTTGAATTAGAGAATAGGGAAAAGATTATAGATTGGATTAAAAGAGTAGTTGGTTCGGAAGGGTTTGATGTTGGCGAACTAGTTTATATTTTTTGTGACGATGTATATTTGTTAGAGATTAACCAAAAGTATTTGAATCATGATACTTATACAGATATAATCACTTTTGATTATTCTGAGGGAAAGGTCATTGGTGGTGATATATTTATTTCAGTGGATCGTGTGAGGGAAAATTCAAAAGTGTTTGGGGTTTCTTTTTACAATGAACTTTTAAGGGTTTTAGTTCATGGTGCGTTACACCTTATGGGTTATAAGGACAAGTTGGATGATGATGCTGCAATTATGCGAAGCAAAGAGGATGAAAAGATAAAAATGTTCCACGTGGAACAATGAAATTATGTTTGATAATATTTATGATGTAATCGTTGTAGGTGGTGGGCATGCTGGTGCCGAAGCTGCTGCTGCTGCTGCCAATATGGGTTCTAAAACCTTATTGGTAACTATGAATCTACAAGCTATTGGGCAAATGTCTTGCAATCCTGCTATGGGTGGAATTGCTAAAGGGCAAATTGTTCGAGAAATAGATGCACTTGGCGGCTATAGTGGAATAATAACCGACAAGTCTGCTATACAGTTTAAAATGCTTAATAAATCCAAAGGCCCTGCTATGTGGAGCCCTAGAGCTCAAAGTGACCGTATGCGATTTGCTGAGGAGTGGAGATTGGCTTTAGAAAACACACCAAATGTTGATTTTTATCAGGAAATGGTTTCTAGTTTGATAATTGAAAAGGATGCTGTTGTAGGTGTAAGAACTTCATTAGGTATTGAAATTAAATCAAAATCTGTTGTGCTTACTAATGGTACCTTTTTAAACGGTTTAATTCATATAGGGGAGAAGAACTTTAGCGGCGGTAGAGCTGGTGAAAGGGCAGCAAAAGGTATAACGGAACAGTTAGTTGATATTGGTTTTGATTCAGGCCGGATGAAGACAGGCACACCTCCACGCGTTGACGGAAGATCACTGGATTATTCAAAAATGATTGTACAGCCTGGTGATGATGCACCTGAAAAGTTTTCGTATTTAAATACCCCTAAGCTGGTTGAACAAAGAGACTGTTATATGTCTCATACTAGTGAACTGGTTCATGATTTATTACGCGAAGGGTTTGATAGGTCTCCTATGTTTAATGGTCGAATTAAAAGTTTGGGGCCACGATATTGCCCATCCATTGAGGATAAAATTAACAGATTTGCAGACAAAAATAGCCATCAGTTGTTCGTTGAACCTGAGGGTTGGGATACTGTTGAGGTATATGTAAATGGATTTTCAACTTCTTTGCCTGAGGACGTACAGTTTAAAGCTTTGCGTTCAGTTGTGGGATTTGAGAATGTAAAATTCTTTAGACCTGGTTATGCCATAGAGTATGACTATTTTCCACCAACACAATTAAAACATACCTTGGAAACTAAGTTGGTAAGTAACTTATATTTTGCTGGTCAAATAAATGGTACTACGGGTTATGAAGAAGCAGCTTCGCAGGGATTGATGGCAGGAATAAACGCTCACTTGAAAGTGCATGAAAAGGAAGCTTTTACTTTAAAAAGGGATGAAGCTTATATTGGTGTTTTAATAGATGATTTAATTACAAAAGGAACGGAGGAGCCATATAGAATGTTTACTTCTCGCGCTGAATATAGAACCCTGTTGAGACAGGATAATGCTGATTTAAGATTAACGCCTAAAGGATTTGAAATAGGGTTGGCCAAGAAGGAGCGCTTAGAACGTATGGAGGAAAAGCAGGCTAAATCTAATATGTTTGTAAATTTCTTTAAGGAGACCAGTGTTAAGCCTGAAGAGATTAATCCAATATTGGAAAGTGTAAATTCTGCATTGGTTAAGCAATCTGCTAAAATGTTTAAATCGTTTTCTAGGCCAAAGGTTACCATGGAGCATATGCTTAAAATTGATTCGGTTTCTGATTTCGTTAATTCGAATGAGTTGGATTCTGAGGTTCTAGAGCAAACCGAAATTCAGGTTAAATACGCGGGGTATATTGCTAAGGAAAAACTAAATGCGGATAAATTACAACGTCTAGAAGGCGTTAAAATTCCTGAGAATTTTGATTACACTAAGTTAAAATCGTTATCCTTTGAGGCTCGGGAAAAATTAACGGCTATTCAGCCTGTGACCATATCACAGGCCTCTCGTATTAGTGGAGTTACACCAAGTGATATTAGTGTACTATTAGTTTATATGGGAAGATGAAAAATAGCATGTTGTTTAAACAAGATAAACCAACCACAGCTAAGATATTAGGAGTTTGTATGTTTGTTGTAGCTTGTATTCAGCTACTATATAAATCAAATATTTCGGAATTAGTTGCACTATTTTTATTGTCTACTTCTATTTTGGGCTACTCGGTTGCTTATGAGATTAGGAGTGATTTTAAAAATAAAAAGCATTTTAGGCTTTTTGGTTTTTCTGTTTTAGAGCTTAAGCTTAATTGCATAAAACCAGATTATATATCTGTTTTTTCGGCTTCTTTTAATGTAGGAACAGGTTGGGGTCCTATAGCGGCTATGAATGCTAAAAATGGTTCTAAAAGTTATGTAATTAGGTTTTTTAAAGGAAATCAATATTTTACTGTTTTTAAAAGTAATTCGTTAACGGAGGTAGAGCAAAAAGGAGAGGAATTAGCATCGCTTTTGAAGATTAATTTGGTCAACAAAATTTAATTTTTGTTCCACGTGGAACAAAAAGTTGATATAGTTACACTCTTGAGAAATCTCATTTATCGGAAATCAAATTGCTTAATAAAGATTCCCTTTTTAGAGAAGCCGTTTTGAAGTATCTTCGTAACTTGAAATTTGAAAATCTCTCCACATATAATTACGATGAGCGTTTATTTAAAAACTAAAGACTATTCCGTTTCAGGAGAAAGTTTTGAATTAACTTTTGATGAGGACAAGCAAATGTTGATTACTACTCCGCAACCGGAAAGTTTAAATAAATACTACGAAAGCGAAGATTATATTTCGCATACAGATGCTAGTAAATCGTTAGTGGATAAAATCTATCAGGTTGTAAAAAAATACAGTTTAGCTAAAAAGTTAGTTTTAATAGAATCGTTATCCTCGGATTCAAAAAAATTATTGGATGTTGGTGCAGGAACGGGAGACTTTTTATCTATTGCCAAAAATAATAAATGGAATGTTTTTGGAGTAGAACCTAATACTCGGGCGAACCAACTAGCAAGTAAAAAGGGGCTTCAGCTTTTCGCAAATATTGAAGAACTAGGAGAAACTAATTTTGATGTAATTACGCTTTGGCATGTTTTAGAACATCTTCCGAATTTAGAATCTCAGATTGAAAAATTTAAGGCTTTATTATCAGATAATGGAACTTTAATTATTGCTGTTCCTAATTACAAATCATACGATGCAAAAAAATATGGAGCGTATTGGGCGGCTTATGATGTTCCAAGACATTTATGGCATTTTTCACAAAGCGCAATTAAAAGGCTTTTTTCTAATGTGGATATGGAAGTGGTTAAAACTAAACCCATGATTTTTGATTCGTTTTATGTTTCACTGCTTTCAGAAAAATATAAGACAGGAAAACAAAATTTTTTACGAGGATTTATATCCGGTTTAAAATCTAATCTTAGTGCCATTAATACTGGGGAATACTCTTCGTTGATTTATATCATAAAAAAGAGGTGAAAGCACATTTTAAGCGCTTTTAAGCTTGTTTTTATCAGGTGCATGGTAAATTGTATTTATAACTTCTAAAATACTGTTATGCGTCTTCTTTGAGATGTGTAAAATATAATTTAAATTTATTGAAACAGTGCTTTTAAATAGATTTTAACTATGGATGGGTTTTGCCCTTTTTTAAGAGTCCTTATAAATCTTTTTTAATTAAGACATAAGTATAAAAAGCTTTGTTATTTTAGCGAATCAAAATTTTGAGAACTACTATTAAATAAAATATTAAAAAAATGAAAAAATTAGTTTTAGCGATGGTTGTGTTGGGAATGGTTTCATGCCAACAAGATAAAATAGGGTATGTTGATAATGTTAAGTTGATGGAAAAGTATCAAGAAAAGATTGATGTAGAAGCCAAATTTAAAGCTAAAGCAGAAGCATTAACAAAAAAGAGAGATAGTATTTCTCAAGCTTTTCAGATTGAGGCACAAGCTTTTCAAGCAAAAGCACAAAACATGTCTCAGAAAAAGGCTCAAGAAGAGTATGGTATTATGCAACAAAAAGGTCAGTTTATTGGTCAGCAATTACAGCAAGAGGATCAGCTATTACAAGCTGAAGGGCAAACCGAAATGGATAGTATTGTAAGCAAGGTTAAAAAAGAAATTAAAGCATACGGAAAAGCTAATGGTTATACCTATATTTTAGGTGGAGGTGAGGGCGGTAGCGTTCTTTACGGAACCGATGCAAATGATCTTACAGAGCAAGTTGTTAAAATATTAAACGACAACTATAAAAAGTAAACTATTAGTTTTAAATAAAAAAGGGTTCGACACTAATGTCGAACCCTTTTTTTTGTTATTAACTATCTGATTATAAGTTGTTTAAAATTATTTTTCAGTGTCTATGACAACATTAAAATGATGTATTTGAGTGTTATTTTCATCCGCCATTTCTAAATAAGGAAGGGCAATTGTACTTTCACCAATTTTAGCGAAAGCAGATTTGGCTTCTTGCATATCTGTCCAGTATAAAACATCTATCCAATACTTATCTTCAGTTAAGAGTAGCTTTCGACTTAAAAAACCATCAAACGTATCTAGAAGTGGATTTAATTTTTTTGCTGCCGCTATAATTTCATCTTCACTATAGTTGTCTTTAGTCTTGCTGATAACTATTTCCACAACACCAGTTTTCCCTTGTTTTTCTTGTGTCATAAAAATGGGTTTTGCAATAAATATTTTTGACGCAGTTGTATCTGGGTCCATTGTGGCAAAGAATTTTTGACAAGTTGTACTTTGCAATTCTATTTCCGATGCTTTTTCAAAAGAAGTAATGTCTCTATAAAAAAAAATATCACCTATCAAGTTTGGGTATTTGTTGCTAATAAGCATTTTTCTACCATAATAACCATCAAACTTATCAACCACAGGGTCAATAGCACTTGATAGATTAATAACTTCCTCTTGGGAGTATTGAGGTAATGTTTTACCAATTATTAGTATGGCGGTGTTTATATCTGAATTTGCACTTTGTTTGTTGTTTGAAGTGTTTTCGCAGTTAATAATGAGCATTAATAGTAAAATTAGTAGTTGTTTCATTTTAGAAGTAAATAAAGTTTGAAACAAAACTAAAATCAACTAAAGACAGCCTAATGTCAAGGGTGCTTACAATTTGTAATTTTTTTAACCTTGAAGTAAATAAACTAAAAAAATGGTGGGAATAAAATAAATAACAATAGTTCTAGCACCATCATAATCTTTGGCTATGCGCTGGCCAAAAAGCAACATGAATAAAACAACACTAGATAAAATTCCTCCGTAAAATGCAATTAACTTGCTGCCAGAAGTTAGAATCTCGTAAATGCCAATAACACAAAGTACTCCCGCTACTATTTCAGTAATTAAAATTATAGAAACCAAAAGAGGAACAATGTCTTTAAACATTGTTTTAGAAAAGTGTTCCTTTAGCCATGATATGTTTCCTTTCCAATCGGTTATTTTATCAAGACCACTTTGAAGAAAAGTAATTATTAAAAATATGAGTAATAGAATCTCTGTTATGTTGTTTAAAATAGAATCCATAATATACTTTAATTATCCTGCTTTTTTGTGAAGTAATCGGGTCAATTTTATGGAAAGGTCAGTAAAGATTATTTTCGCATTTCCATTTCGTTCCACATGATATATAGCATCTTCCAATTCGCCAACGATATCTAAAATGTTATTTTCATGGATAAAAGGAGCAAACTTTTCAAGCTTAAAACCATCTGAATGTATTTGCATATAAGCAAGCTCATTTGCTTTATAATTAATTAGCAAAGCTTGTCGAATAACTGCAATGCAATAGTGCATGAATTTTTTTTGAGTTTCTCTACCCGTTTTTGCAATTTCTTCGCTCCAAAGAATTAGCTCATGAATAGCAGCCTTGTTCCCTTTGGCTTTAAATGCACTTCTAACCCATTGTACAAACCATTTTTCAAAAACTAAATCTTCAGAATCGTTATTTACTAAATCAAGAGCTTTGTTAAAATTGCCATTTGCTTCATGAGAAAAACGTATAGCCTCTTCTCTCGTTGCACCTTTTTCAACTAAGGCATCTGCAATTGTATCATCTGCAAGAGGGGGAAAATGCAATATTTGACAGCGAGATTTTATGGTTTGTATAATTTGTTCTTCACTCTCACATAGCAACAAAAAAACTGTTTTTTCTGGTGGCTCCTCAATAAGTTTTAACAGCTTGTTTGAAGCCGCAGTATTCATATATTCTGCCATCCAAATGAGCATAACTTTATAGCCGCCCTCGTAAGATTTTAAAACCAATTTTTTAACAATATCTTGCGCCTCATCAACACCTATTTGCCCTTGCTTTTTTTCAATATCTATAAAACGATACCAATCAAAAAGATTTCCGTAAGGTTGCTCCTTAACAAAGCGTCTCCAATCTTCCATATAATGGTTGCTAACTGCATGACTTTTTACTTTATCTGAGTTTGCAACAGGAAATGCAAAATGCATATCAGGATGGGCTAAAGCATCAAACTTAATGTTACAACTTTCATTTTCACCAATATTTTCACCATTAGCATTTCCACAAATAACATATTGCGCATAAGCTAAAGCCATTGGAAGAATACCAGAACCTTCGGGTCCAACAAATAATTGGGCATGCGGAATTCTGCCTTTATCCGCACTTGACGATAAATGATTTTTTATATGAGAAAGCCCTAAAACATCTTTAAACAACATGGGCTCAAAGATAGGTTTTTTGAAGTATTGGTAAATATCATTTCATATTACAAATTATCAAGTATAAGCCTTTAAACCAATAGCATAAATCTTTACCTTTGCTGCTTTCTAAAAACAGATTTTATGAAAGTTATTGACGATTTAAATTTTAAAAATAAAAAAGCACTTATTCGTGTTGATTTTAATGTGCCATTAGATGAAAATTTTAATGTGACTGATACCAATAGAATAGAAGCTGCAAAGCCTACAATTATTAAAGTTTTAGAAGATGGTGGTAGTGCTGTTTTAATGAGTCATTTAGGAAGACCAAAAGGAGAACGTAATCCAGATTTATCGTTAAAACATATTTGTGGTAAAGTTTCTGAAATCATTGGTGTTGATGTAAAATTTGTTGATGATTCTGTTGGTGAAAATGTAGAAAAAGCTGTTCAGGAATTACAAAATGGAGAAATTTTATTAATTGAAAATTTACGTTTCTATAACGAAGAAACTGCTGGAGATAAAAGTTTTGCAGAGCAGCTATCTAAATTAGGAGATATTTATGTTAATGATGCTTTTGGAACGGCACATCGCGCACATGCTTCTACAACAATAGTTGCGCAGTTTTTTCCTGAAAACAAATGTTTTGGTTATTTGTTAGCAAAAGAAATAGAATCTATTGAAAAGGTAATGCAAACAGGCGAAAAGCCAGTACTTGCTATTTTAGGTGGAGCAAAGGTTTCTTCTAAAATTACAATCATAGAAAATATTTTAGATAAAGTAGATCATCTAATAGTTGGCGGTGGAATGACCTATACTTTTGTAAAAGCGCAAGGTGGTCAAGTAGGAGATTCTATCTGTGAAGATGATAAAATGGAGTTAGCTTTAGAGATTCTTAAAAAGGCTAAAGCTAAAAATGTGGAAGTTCATATTCCCGTAGATGTTATTGCTGCAGATGATTTTAGCAATGATGCAAACACAAAAACTGTAGATTCTGATAAAATTCCTGATGGATGGCAAGGTTTAGATGCCGGGCCTGCTACTTTAGCAAAATTAAAAGAGGTTATTTTAAAGTCTAAAACAATACTTTGGAATGGTCCTGTTGGAGTTTTTGAAATGGAAAACTTTTCGAATGGAACTATCCAAATAGGAAATTTTGTGGATGAAGCTACTCAAAATGGAGCATTTTCTTTAGTTGGTGGAGGAGATTCAGTTGCTGCGGTAAAGCAATTTGGTTTCCAAAATAAAGTAAGTTATGTTTCTACTGGAGGAGGAGCTATGTTAGAAAGTTTAGAAGGAAAAACCTTACCAGGTATTGCTGCAATATTAGAATAGTAGTACCCTAATCGATAAACGGGGCTAGTGAATTTTCGGATATTTTTGGGAGTTAAAATTTTATTCCCCCAGAAAAAATACCGATTTTCGTTAGCCCCGTTATGTAATTATATACTCATGGTTTTATTAAAACGCTCATACTTTTCAATTTTATTACTTTCCTTTTTAGGAGTTTCTGGTGTTGCTCAGGAACAAGATAGCATTACCCCGCAAAAAACTCAAATAGTTGAAACTATACTAGACTCAATTGTACATAAAGAACAAATAGATGTAGTTATTCCTTCAAAACCGTTGGATGACAGCCAAACAGTTGTTATTAGATCTTTTGATGATAAAATTAATTTAAAAGATAATCCGGTTGCCGCCAAATATGATAGTCTTTGGTTGAAGGAACTTGCAAATCATGCGGAGCTTTTTGATGAAATGTACGAGGAGGTCACTACAATAGACGAACGTAAAGAAGTATTGTATGAGTTAAATACAGATACGTTAAAACAAAGATTGGCAAAACTTAATGCAAAAACGCCATTTAATATTGCTTATAACCCCTCTTTGGAGGCAGTAATAAAGTCGTTTTTAAAACGAAAGCGAGGATTAATTGAACGTATGTTAACGGTAAGTCAGTTTTATTTTCCTCTTTTTGAACAGCAATTGGACAATTACGATATTCCAATTGAAATGAAATATTTATCGATTGTAGAATCTGCCTTAAATCCAAGAGCAAAGTCAAGAGTAGGAGCCACTGGTTTATGGCAGTTTATGTACGGCACCGGAAAAATGTATAAATTGGATGTAAGCAGTTATGTGGATGAACGTAGTGATCCCATAAAATCTACTGAGGCAGCGTGCAAATATCTTGGAAAGCTATACGATATTTTTGGTGATTGGGATTTGGCATTGGCAGCATACAACTCTGGACCAGGAAACGTAAACAAAGCTATTAGACGTTCAGGAGGTTATAAAAATTACTGGAATATTAGAAGAAATTTACCAAGAGAAACAGCTGGTTATGTACCTGCTTTTTTGGCTACAATGTATTTATTTGAGTATGCCGAGGAGCATGGCTTAAAGGGAAAAAAGGTAACACAGCCTTATTTTGAAACAGATACTATTAGGGTTAAAAATATTATAACATTTGACCAAATTTCAGAATTGGTTGGGGTTACTACTCAGGAACTTGAAATTTTAAATCCTTCATACAAATTAAATGTTATTCCTTATGTTGAAGGAAAAAACTATTCATTGCGTTTACCTATGGAAGCCATGGGAAAATTTGTTACCCATGAAGATTCCATTTATGCTTATGTGAAAAAACAATTAAAGGAAAGGGAAAGCCCTTTACCGCAACTTGTTAAAACAGATGACAGAATTAGGTATAAGGTACGTAGTGGTGATTATTTAGGTAAAATTGCAGAAAAATTTGGTGTTGGAGTTAGTCAAATAAAAAGATGGAATGGACTTAGAAGCAATAATTTAAGAATTGGACAACGACTTACAATTTTTTCAAGAAAACCAGTGATCTCTCAAAAATCATTACCAAGAAAAAAAACTAACCAAACCGTTAATACAGCAGGTTTAAAAGTGCATACCGTGCAAAGTGGAGATTCATTATGGACTATTTCTAGAAAATATCCTGGAGTTAGTATCGAAAATTTAAAAGAATGGAACGGTATTAGTGGTAACAATTTAAAACCAGGAACAAAGCTAAAGTTATGTGATTGTCCTTCTTAACAAAAAACCATTATGAAAATATTAAAAACACTAGCTCTTTTTTTACTTATTACGACTTTTTCATGTAAGGAATCAGGTAAGGAAAAACCAAGTTATTTACCAGAATCTATTGGAGCGTTTAACTCGCTAACTATTGTTATTGAAAATAGTCTTTGGAATGGTCAAGTAGGAGATAAACTTAGAGAACATTTTGCAGCACCCGCATTAGGTTTAACGCCAGAACAGGCAAAGTTTACAATAACACAAATTCCGCCAAGCGTTTTTTCTGGAACCGTCAAAAACACAAGATCTGTTGTTTTTGTGCAAAAGGATACCATTAGCAGAGGTCATATGAAAAAAGACTTATATGCTATTCCACAGCAAATAGCTGTATTTAAAGGAAGAAATAACAAAGAACTTATTGAAAACATAGATAAAAATGCTGAAGACTTTATTGTAAAATTTAAAGCATTGGAGCTTAAAGAGTCTCAGAACAGATTTTTAAAGTCACTTAATAAAACTAAAGTATTTGAGGAAGAGTTTGGAGTATCATTAAACATTCCTTCGGTTTATAAATTAGGAAGAAAAGAAAAGAATTTTGTTTGGTTTGATAGACCTATTTTAAATGGAACAATGAATATTATTGCGTATAGCGTTCCTATGAATACTTTTAAAAGTGATTCTACCTTTGTTGGGGACATTATAAAAATGAGAGATTCTATTGGAAAACTTTATATCCCTGGTACCGAGGTTCCTGGTAAAGTCACATATATGATTACAGAAAGAGCTTTTGCTCCCTATGTTTTTCCTACTGAAATTGGAAGTAAAAAAGCAGCTGAGGTAAAAGGTATTTGGGAGATTAAAAATTATCCAATGGCAGGACCTTTTTTAACTTATATTATTAATGACAAAGAAAATAATAGAAAGTTAGTGTTAGAAGGTTTTGCTTTTGCTCCGTCTGCAGAAAAACGAGATTATATGTTTGAGCTAGAAGCTATTTTAAAAACAGTTAGGTTTTAAAAAAGGAAATGGATATAACCAAGACGTTTTAAAAGAGAAATACCCTTAAACTTGGTTTAAGGGCATTTTTATTTATGTTGAATACCTTTAGTCAAATGCATAGCCAGTAGAAACTCTAAATGCAAATGCGTAGATAACTATAGCTAATAAAATAAAACAAAACCAAGAAAACACTTTGAAATATTTCTCCAAAATAAGGTTTCTCCAGTTTTTAAACGCTTCAACATAAATTTCTTTGAATAGTAGAAATTTTCCCATACGCTAATTATTTTAAACATTAATGTTTACAAAGGTCAATATATCAGCGTAGTAAATTAAATTCTTTAGTCCAAACAAGACTTATTTAGGTTGATTGAATCGTTGTATTTTAAAAAGTCTATTAAATGTAGGTTTATTAGGTTAAGTGAATTTAAATAATGTATAAATAAAAAAAGCGCCTTAAAAAAGACGCTTTTACATTGGTTGGTTATTTAATTTAATTAAAATCAAAGCCCGTTACTACTCTAAATACAAATGCATAAAGTACAATTGCAAAGCACGCCATACAAAACCAAGAGAAGGCTTTAAAGTATGAAGAGACAATTGCATGCCCCAGGTTTTTAAAAGCTTCTAGATAAATTTCTTTAATAAGTAGAACATTTTTCATGATAAGGGATTTTGGTTGGTTAATACTTTTATATAACTGATAAACCGATGTTTATGTTATTTTGTCGATAGTTTTTGTTGTGAAAATATTCTTTGATGTGGTGAAGTGTTCTTTTTGGAATTAAAACTAGCTGTATAAAACAAAAAACCACTGATGTAGGGTATCAGTGGCTTTTAATATTATTAGGTGTTTGTTTTTACATTTTTACGATTATGAATTCTGATCTACGGTTTAAATAATGTTTTTCTTCAGTACATCGTACTCTTCCGTTACACTCGTTTATTAAATTGTCTTCTCCATAACCAATTGCACTTTCTATTCGAGAAGGGTCTATACCTTGAGATATGATGTATTTTCTTGTTGATTTTGCTCTTTTGTCTGAAAGATATTTATTGTAAGCACTATTACCTCTAGAATCCGTATGAGATTCAATTTTAATGACCATGCTTGGATATTCGGTCATAACTTCAACAAGTTGATTTAACTCTTCAGCAGCATCTTTTCGTATGTATGATTTATCAAAGTCGAAATGTATCATATCAGTTTTAAGCTTTTTGATACCGTCCTCTATTGCAATCATTTCTTTTAATTTTCTAAGCTTAACATCAACTGTCAGGGTATCATTCACAAGAGTAGTAACTGTTTGTTCATCATTAAAGTACTCATTTTTGGTTGTTCGTAATACGTATTTTGTATCTGCTTCTAAATCTTCAAATACAAAACTTCCGTCTTCCTTGGTATATACTTCCTTTAATTTTATGTTGTTTTCGTCTAGCAGTTCAACAAGTTCTTTTGGCATAAACTCACCAGTAATTAATTCAGTAACAACTCCCGCAATTGCGTTTTTGTTTTCTGGAATTTCTTCAACAATTAGCTTTTTAAATGAATAAATATCGTCATCTCCTTTACCACCTTCTCTGTTAGAAGCAAAGAACCCTTTTTGAGTTTCTTCATTAATAATATAAGAGAAATCATCCTTGTTACTGTTTATAGGTTGCCCAACATTAATTACATCAAGAAACCCTTCGTCGTCGTCAAAGGATACTTCATAAATATCTAAACCTCCAAGTCCAGTATGTCCGTTTGAAGAAAAATATAATTTGTTATTATTAATGTAAGGGAACATTTCTTTTTTCTCGGTATTAATTTCAGGACCTAAATTTCTTGGCTCCGAAAAGCTACCATCTTCTAAAACATCTACCATAAAAATATCTGTTTCTCCAATACTTCCTGGCATGTCCGAAACAAAATAAAGTTCTTTTCCATCAGGACTTAACGCTGGATGACCCGTAGAATATGCGTTGCTATTGAAAGGCATCTCAACAGCTTCTGTCCATTCTCCATTAATTTTTTTAGACATATAAATCTTAAGGTGATTTATTCCTTTGTTATCTCTTTTCAGCTTTTTACCATAATTATTTCTGGTGAAATACATAGTTTTATTGTCAGGAGAAAAAGTAACAGCAGCTTCATGGTATTTCGTATTAACTTTTTTCGAAAACTTAATTGCGTTTTTTAAATCTTGAGATTCCTCATTAATTTTTGCTACATATAAATCTAAGTAAGGTTGATTGTTCCATTTGTATCTTCTAGTGGTTAAAAAAGAAGAGTCTTTTGCTGAGGCATATACTACTTCATCAGCATTGTAAAACATTGGAGAAAATTCGGAGTATTCAGAATTAATGGCTAGGTTTTTAAGCTCATAATTTTTGCTAGTGTTCATTATACCATCCAATATAATTTCACTTTTTGTAGCTTCGTTATTAACTTTTAAGTCTGTTTTTTTGAGTTTTTTATTATAGAGTCTCATCAAACGTTTTGCTCTACTGTATTTGCCTGTTCCTTTGAGTGAATGCGCATATTTAAAAATGTTGTCCGCAGACATTTCATCTTTATATTTTTCATGTAATATGCTATACCAATGGTGGGCTTTTTCCATATTGGTATTAAAATAATGTGCATCGCCAGCCTTTTGTAAAATTTCAAAAGAATAGTTTTTTTCACTTTTTTCTAAAGCATGCTCATATAATTTTGCTGCCTCAGCATACCACATTTTTCGGAAGTAAAAATCAGCTCTTTTTATTAAAGTGCTTTTTGGTGTATTGCTTTCTACTTGTTTTTGCTCAGTAGGTTCCTCTGGCTTTTCAATAGCGGTTTCATCTGAAATTGATACAGGTTCTTTGGATAAAGAATCACCATTAGCGTTTAAAATCCAAACTTGTTCTTTGTATTTTCCGTTAAATTGATTGTTTATATCTGCAATAGCTTTTTTCCAATCTGAATAGTTGTTTAGGTAAATATAGTTTAGGCGAGTATCTGGATTGGATACAAAGCCAGCGTCAAACCCTTTTTTCTTTAATTTTTTTACCATTTTATTTGCGGAACGAAGTTTTCCGTATACCGCAGCAATAACATAATATCCGGGTTCTATACCATCGGTATTTTCAAAATTTCGATGTGGAATATTATTTTCCTCTGCAGTTTCTTCAAAACCTTTGGAATTGTTTAGTTTTTCTGAGAAAGAGGTTGACGTAACAATTGAAGAATCGTTATTTGCTAAGTTTTGAGAGTACATTCCCAGAGATAGCATTAGGGCGCAAGTTAATAGTATCTTCTTCATGGGTTTAAGGTAAACACCTTGTAGGCTTTCTGAATTTTTACATTCAGATTTTAGATTTAGTGATTGGTTAAATTTCTATTTAGGTTGGGAATAAATTTTTTGGTTTTACTTAATAGGTATATTTATTCCGTTTATCCTTAACGATTTTTTTAGTTGTTTCGTATAAAAATTGGTAGTTGAGGCATATTATGCTTCAGTTTTTTAATGCAAAAACACAAAACCAATAGGTATATTTCTTAAAAAAAGAACAAAAAAAACCGCCAATAGGCGGTTCTAAATATTTTATCAATATTAAAAAGGTGATTATTCCTTTTTAGAATCTTCTTCTAATTTTTCGTCTTCTTTGGAAGCGTCTTTAAATTCTTTTATTCCACTGCCTAGCCCTCTCATTAACTCAGGAATTTTTTTCCCTCCGAATAATAATAGAACAACAACAACAACTAAAATGATTTGTGGAGCACCAATTGCTAAAAAAGTTTGTAAAGTGATCATAATTATAATGATTTATAGAAATACAAAAGTACTAAAAAGAAGTTAGTAGTTAATAATATTTAGGGTTTCAATTAATTAAAACTATTATTTAGTCTGTTTCGTATAAAAAATGTCATAAAATGTGAATGTTATAGGAAGTATAAAATTTATTAGAATCCGTCCATTTTTGAATTCTAACCTTATATTTGCTGTTGATGGCAAAAAAAGTTAAAAAGACAAAAGAAATAAAAAGAAAGCTTTTACATAAGTATCGCTTGGTGATATTGAATGAAAGTACTTTTGAGGAAAAAATTTCTTTTAAACTTAGCAGACTTAACGTTTTTGTTACGGGCTCATTGTTTATTATTGGATTAATTGGGCTTACGACATTACTAATAGCTTTTACTCCATTACGAGAATACATACCAGGGTATTCATCTACACAATTGAAAAAACAAGCTACAGAACTTACATATAAAACAGATTCGCTAGTTAGAACCTTAGAATATACCAACAGGTATTTAGATAATATTAGACTAGTGTTAAAGGGTGAAATTGAAAATAATGAAGCCAGCAGAGATTCGTTATTTGAAAAGTTTAAATTGGATCCTTCTTCTGTGGATTTAAATCCAATAAAAGAAGATTCCCTGCTACGTGCTGAGGTTGCCTTAGAAGATAAGTACAATCTTTTTGAAAAAGCAGTTGGAGATATAGATATTGTACTTTTTTCTCCTGTGAGTGGTATGGTTTCTCAAGTTTTTGATGCTCAAAAAAAACATTATGCAGTTGATGTTGTTGCTCCTTTTGAAACGCCAGTAAAGACAGTTGCCGATGGAATAGTTGTTTTTGCGGAATGGACTGCAGAAACAGGATATGTAATAATTGTGAAACACAAAAACGAACTTTTAAGTATATATAAGCACAATGGGTCATTAAATAAAATGCAAGGTGAATTGGTAAAAGCAGGAGAAGTAATTGCTTCTGTTGGAAATACAGGTGAATTTACAACAGGTCCACATCTTCATTTTGAATTGTGGAATAACGGTTCTCCAATGAACCCATTAGATTTTGTTGATTTTAAATAGTAAGCAATGTCTATAAAATCATTAGCAGCTAAAATTTTCGCAAAAAAAGTTGTTTCTAAAACGAATAAATGGGTAGAAAACCCAATAAACACTCAGCAAAAAGTATTTCAAGAAATTGTTGCAAATGCAAGCAACACGGTTTTTGGAAAAGATCATAATTTTTCTTCAATTAAGTCTCATTCCGATTTTGTAAACAATGTTCCGGTAAGAGATTATGAGGAGCTAAAAGGTTATGTGAATAGAGTTGTAGATGGTGAAAAAAACGTTCTTTGGCCAGGACTCCCTATTTATTTTGCAAAAACATCAGGAACAACATCAGGTGCAAAGTATATTCCCATTACAAAGGAATCTATTAAATATCAGGTTGAAGCATCACGCAATGCTATACTTACATATATTCATGAAACAGGTAATACTGATTTTGTGGATGGAAAAATGATTTTTTTACAAGGTAGTCCAGTTTTGCAAGAAAAAAACGGAATTAAATTGGGGAGACTTTCTGGGATATCTGCACATTATGTACCTAGTTACCTACAAAAAAACAGGTTACCAAGTTGGGAGACTAATTGCATTGAAGATTGGGAAACAAAGGTTGATACTATTGTTGATGAAACTGTAAACGAAAATATGTCGGTAATCGCTGGAATTCCTTCTTGGGTGCAGATGTATTTTGAAAAGTTAAATGTTAGAACCGGTAAAAAAGTAGGGGAGTTATTTAAAGGGTTTAATCTCTTTATTTATGGTGGAGTTAATTATGAACCTTACAGGTCAAAATTTGAAAATTTAATAGGTAGAAAAGTAGATAGTATTGAACTTTTTCCTGCCAGCGAAGGTTTTTTTGCTTATCAAAATTCCCAAATAGAGAAAGGGATGCTTTTATTATTAAATTCGGGTATTTTCTATGAATTTATAAAAGCAGATGACTTCTTTCAGGAGAATGCCAAACGCATTACCATTGCGGATGTAGAGGTGGGTATAAATTATGTAATGATTATTTCTACAAACGCAGGTCTTTGGGCATATAATCTAGGAGATACCGTTCAGTTTATTTCTGTTAAGCCTTATAAAGTAATTGTTTCCGGAAGAATCAAACATTTTATATCTGCATTTGGAGAACATGTTATTGCGAAGGAAGTGGAAGAAGCAATGCAGTTGGCAATACGTAAAACCGATGCTGTTGTTAATGAGTTTAGCGTGGCTCCCCAAATTACACCTTCAGAAAACGAACTACCCTATCATGAATGGTTAGTAGAGTTTGAAAAAGCCCCTTCCGATATGAAAAAGTTCATTACTATTATTGATGAATCATTACAACAACAAAACAGTTATTATTTTGATTTAATAGATGGGAAAATTCTTCAAACATTAAAAATTACTAAAATTAAGGTAGGAGGTTTTAAAGCTCATATGAAATCATTAGGCAAGCTAGGGGGGCAGAACAAAATTCAGCGCCTTTCAAATGATAGAAAATTGGCAGATGCAATAACAGCGCAAATTATACGCTAAAAAAACTAAAATAATAATTGTAATTTTACACTAAACGCTCCAATGAGTAAAACAATTACAACTACTAGAGCCCAAGAATCTACAAATGCTATTGAGCGTTTATATATAACCATGAGGCATTTATTTAATCGTGGTTTTTATAAACCCAATGGAGTTTCGGGTCAGGCTTTAAAAAATGCCCTTTTACTTTTACGACCAGAAATTTATGGCTCTGTTTCGGAAGAAAAATCAGAATTAAATGGTCTTATTTATGTTTTGGAACGTTTGCCAGAGGGAATTGAACAATGTAAGTTTATAAACTTGACTTCTGACGAGGGGTATACCAAATCTCATTTCAATTTAATAGTTCCGCCTAAAAGAAGAAGAAATTGCTATAGGATTGATGATGAACAAATGAATATTGAAATTACCAGAGGAAGATCTGATATTTATGATATTCTTACACATCTTACTTTTTTGTTTATCGAGTCAGAAAAAATATGTAAAAGAGTTTTAATCGAGGATAGTAATGAAACTATTCGAGATTGGGGTAAGTTAGAAGAAGCTGTAAAAAAGAAAAAATTAAGTCAGGTAGAGCGTGAAGTAGCAATTATTCATACAGCAAATATTTTAGGAAGATCTTTTGAAGAAGTTATAGATATTCATCAAAAATTTGCAACAAAAAATAATCCAGAAAGATTTCTTGAAATTATTTTTTGGCTTGGAAAATTGGCAATCGAGGAAGAAACTACTGGGGAGAAAAGAGCGGTTACTTTTAGCGCATTATTAAGAGAAAGACTTGGTCATCATATTCATGGAGAACGTTGGGCAAATACCATTAAGGAGGTGCTTCAGAAGAATAGGTTAATGGATAGACCAATTCATATTATTAGTGCAAATATGCATAGTGTTATGAATTCTCTTTTTGCTAGAAAAGTGTTGAAAAAGGAATTCCCAGAATCAAATTCGTTAGCAATATATGAGGCATTAAGCTCATCAGAGAATAAAACCTTACGTAAGAAAGTTACTGATGTTGCTAAGAAAAATGGAATGATTATCATTGACGATATTTCAGGAACCAATATTAACGTACAAATTTTTGATACTGCGAAAATAAGTTCCGACATGTGTTGCTATACTTTCTCTAAAGATATTCCAGACGAAGAGAAACCTGTTATATTTGTTATGGATTATGCGTTTGGTGAGCAGGCTTATGAAACCATTGATGAGTTTTTGAAACCTTTTAATGTTGATGAAAATCGGCAAATATTTATGAATATTGCCTCCATTTCGATAATGGGTAAAGCAGGAATTTTAGAAGGAGGAAAAGGAGATTTAATGATTCCTTCTGCACATATTTTTGAAGGAACATCTGATAATTATCCTTTTAAAAATGAGTTATGCGCTAAAGATTTTGAAGGTTATGGTTTACAAGTTTTTGAAGGAACCATGATTACTGTTTTAGGCACATCTTTACAAAATAAAGATATACTGGAATTTTTTCATGATTCAACATGGAATGTCATTGGACTTGAGATGGAAGGAGTGCATTATCAAAAGGCGGTACAATCCGCCTCTAAAGTTAGAAAAAGTATTCGGGAAGATGTTAAGCTGAGATACGCGTATTATGCTTCTGATAATCCGTTAGAAACAGGGAGCACTTTGGCCTCTGGAGGGTTGGGAACAACAGGAGTGAAACCTACATATTTAATTACTGATAAAATATTAGAACAAATATTTAATAGCTAAAAAATGGGAGAGCAATTACCAACAAATTCAAACAATAATGCTGATGAAATAGATTTAGGTCAACTATTTCAAATGATTAAAAATGCACTCGGTAAAGTTTTTGAATGGGTATTAAGGGTTTTTCTATATTTTAAAAAAAACCTTTTAGTACTTATAATTCTTGGCGTTGTTGGCATTGTTATTGGTTATGGTCTAAATCAGATTTCTGAAAGTAAGCAAAAAACGGAAATTATTGTAAAACCAAACTTTGAAAGCAAAGATTATTTATACGGTGTAATTAAGGAAATACAATCTAAATCTAATGGAAGGGATAATGTCTTTTTTGCCAAATTGGGAATTAATTTAGATTCTTTAAAAGGATTTAAAGTTGAAATTGAACCTGTTACGCAAGATGTTAAATCTAATCTTCAAGAAGAGTTGAAATATCTTGAGTATTTAGGCGATTTAAAAGAGGATGGTTCTATAAAACAAGTTATTAAAAATGAGGTTTTAGGGAATAGTTATGTAAACTATAAAATTTCTTTTTACTATAAGGATGTGAACAGAGGGCATGCAGCAGCAGGTAAAATCATGAATTATATAAATGATAACAAGTATTTTAAGGATTTAAGAGAGATATATGTAGAAAATGCGAAATCAAGAATAAAAGAAAATGATAAGCTTATAGCACAAATAGATGTTCTGATTGAAAATTATTCTAAAGCGTTAGGAACTAAATCGGATCGGTCTTCTGGCGATGGTACAGTATTACTTGGAGGAGAAGAAGGGTTAAATATCCCTTCCCTATTAAATTTGAAAAATACATTAATTCAAAGTAACGCAGCTAACAAAATATCGTTAAAAGAAATGCAAGAAACCATTAAGGTTTTAAATTTTGGGAAGCCTCACGTAGTTAGTAAAAGTTTTTTTAGTCGAGGATTGGTATTGATGCCAATAGCTTTTATAGGGCTCTTTTTTGTTGGTTCTTTTTTAAAGTTTTTGAATAACAAAGCAAAAATGTTGCCATGATAATTGGAGAGTTAAAAAAAATACTTATTACAGGTGGAGCTGGATTTATAGGGTCTCATGTGGTTAGAAGGTTTGTAAATAGATATCCCGATTATCACATATTCAATTTGGATTGTCTTACATACGCGGGAAACCTTGAAAATTTAAAAGATATTGAAAAACGTTCAAATTATACTTTTATTAAAGGAGATATTAATGATGTAGAATTTATTAGTGGGTTGTTTAAGGAGTTCAATTTTGACAGCATTATTCATTTAGCAGCAGAATCTCATGTAGACAGATCTATTACTGACCCTTTGGCATTTGTTAAGACTAATGTAATTGGAACAATGAATTTACTAAACGTTGCTAAAGATTCTTGGGGGAAAAATTTTAGGGACAAAAGGTTTTATCACGTAAGTACCGATGAGGTATACGGCTCTCTAGGAGAGAAAGGATTGTTCACAGAATTAACGCCGTATGCACCCAATTCTCCTTATTCTGCTTCAAAAGCGAGTTCTGACCATTTTGTTAGAGCCTATGGAGAAACATATGGTTTACCATACATTGTTTCAAATTGCTCAAATAATTATGGACCAAATCATTTTCCGGAAAAATTAATCCCTTTATTTATTAATAATATTATTAATAATAAACCTTTACCTGTTTATGGAGATGGAAATTATACAAGAGATTGGTTATTTGTTGAAGACCATGCGATTGCGATTGATTTAGTTTTTCATAAGGGTAAAAAGAATGAAACGTATAATATAGGTGGGTTTAATGAATGGAAAAATATAGATTTAGTAAGATTGCTGTGTTCTCAAATGGATGAGAAACTAGATAGGCCTAAAGGTACATCTGAAAAGTTAATAACGTTTGTTAAAGATAGACCAGGGCATGATTTACGTTATGCTATTGATTCCTCTAAAATTAATGAAGAATTACAATGGAAACCTTCTGTAACTTTTCCTGAAGGGCTTAAAAAAACGATTGATTGGTATTTAAAAAATCAAGAATGGTTGAACAATGTAACATCGGGAGATTATTTAGATTATTATAAAGAGCAATATGAGATATGATTTGCTTGAAATAAGAGATAGAATTAACAAAACTTCAAAAAGAGAAATTATTTAGTGAATATTGTTGAAACGAATTTAAAAGGGTGCTTTGTAATAGAGCCTAATGTATATCTAGATCGTAGAGGTTCCTTTTATGAGTCTTATAATAAACTAAAACTGGAAAAGAAGTTAGGTAAAGAGATTAATTTTGTTCAGGATAATTGTTCAATATCGAAAAAAGGGGTTCTTAGGGGGCTTCACTTTCAAAAAGGAAAATACGCGCAAGCAAAGTTAATTAGTGTCATAAAAGGAGAAGCTCTTGATGTAGCTGTTGATTTAAGAAAAGAGAGCCCAACTTTCGGAAAACACTTTAAGATTGTTTTATCTGGTGATGACAACAAAATGCTTTTTATACCAAGAGGTATGGCTCATGGTTTTTTGTCTTTATCTAATGAAACACATTTTAGTTATAAATGTGATAATTATTATAATAAACAATCCGAAGTAGGAATTATATATAACGACTCTAGTTTAAAAATTGATTGGAACTTTCCCAAGAACGATTTAATACTTTCCGATAAGGATTTGTTGCTGCCAAATTTTAACTTGTTATTCTGATGAAAAGAGTTTTAGTAACAGGTTCTTCAGGGCAATTAGGCTGGTCTATTCAAAAAAATTCTTCAAATTATCCAGAAATAGAATTTATTTTTAAGAACTCTCGAAGTCTTGATATATTGAATATTAAACAAATTGAAAATACATTTAGGACAGGAAATTATGATTATTGCATAAACTGTGCTGCATTCACCAATGTTGAACAGGCAGAACAAACACCTAAAATTGCTTATGATATAAATGCAGAAGCGGTTAAAAATATAGCAACGATTTGCAAAAAAAATGAAGTTATTTTAGTACATATTTCTACCGATTATGTTTTTGATGGAGAAAAAGAAGAACCCTATACCATTTATGATGTTCCGAATCCGATTAATGAGTACGGAAAATCTAAGTTAAAAGGAGAACAAAACATTCAGGATATGTTAAGCAACCATTATATAGTAAGAACATCTTGGTTATATTGTAAGGATTACGGTAAAAATTTTTACAGATTTGTTTTAGATAGTGTAAGACAGGGCAAAAACCTAAATATAGTTGATAATCAATATGGCCGACCAACTAACACCTATAAATTGGCAGATTATTTAATTCAAATAGTGACGAATGGGTATCCATTTGGATTATTTCATTATTCTGATGGAGCTCCTATGAGCTGGTATGAATTTGCCAAATTAATTGTTGAAGAAAATGGTTTGAGTGAATATGTAAAAATTAACGCAATACAGAATTATCGTACTTTTGCCAGTAGACCAAAAACAAGTATTTTGGAAAATACACTAATTTAATTTGAAGATGAAAAAAAAGAACTTGATAGTTTTTGGAACCAGACCAGAAGCTATTAAAATGGCTCCTTTGGTAAAAAAATTTAATGAGTATTCTGAGGATTTTGATACTAAGGTATGCATTACTGCACAGCATAGGGAAATGTTAGATCAAGTATTATCTTTTTTTGAAATTACTCCTGACTTTGATTTGAATTTAATGAAACCAAATCAAAACTTATATTCATTAACAGCAGATATAATTTTAAGTTTAAAGGACGTATTGGAGAATTTTAATCCAGATTATGTTTATGTTCATGGTGATACAACAACTACTATGGCGACTAGTATTGCTGCTTTTTATTCAGGAGCAACGGTATGTCACGTTGAGGCAGGGCTTAGAACCTTTGATATGAAATCTCCGTTTCCAGAAGAGATGAATAGATGTGTTACAGGAGTGGTTACTAATATACATTTTTCACCAACTGAAACTTCAAGACAAAATCTTATTAACGAAAATAAACTTTCTGAAAATATTTTAATAACTGGAAACACTGTTATTGATGCCTTGAAATTTAGCGTAAATAAAGTAAATGATAGTAATTTTTTGGATGATGAGATAGAAAAATTAAAGAAAATAGTTGACGAAAACAAAAAGCTAATATTAGTTACTGGTCATAGAAGAGAAAACCATGGTCAAGGCTTTATAGATATATGCGAAGCTCTTAAACAAATAGCACTAATTAATTCTGATGTGCAGATAATATATCCAGTACATCTTAATCCTAATGTACAAAAACCAGTTTATGAGATGTTAGATAGTATAAGTAATATTCATCTCATATCTCCACTTTCATATCCTTCGTTTGTATGGTTAATGAATCAATCTTATTTAATAATTACTGACAGTGGTGGTGTACAAGAAGAAGCTCCAAGTATAGGTAAACCAGTACTTGTTATGCGTGATACTACGGAGAGACCAGAGGCGGTAAATGCTGGAACGGTTATTTTAGTAGGAACGAATAAGGATAAAATTGTTAAAGAAACGCAGAGATTGTTAATAAATGAGGATGCTTACAAAAGAATGAGTACGTTACATAATCCATATGGTGATGGAGAGGCTTGTAAAAGAATAGTAAACCATTTATTACAAATAAAATAACTTAGAATGGAAAAACCTCAAGTGGTAATGATAGGGCTTGGTTATATCGGCTTACCAACAGCAGCTTTAATTGCTCAGAATAGTGTATATGTTCATGGAGTTGATATTAATCCGGAAGTTGTAAAAACAATTAACGCCGGTAAAATACACATTGTTGAACCGGAGTTAGATGAAGCTGTAGCAACAGCGGTAGATAAGGGATACCTGAAAGCAGACGTTAAACCCGTGGAAGCGGATACATATTTAATAGTTGTACCAACACCTTTTAAAAGTAAAAATGAACCTGATATTTCTTTCGTTGAATCGGCAACTCATGCAGTAATACCTTTTTTAAAGGAGGACGATTTATATATTATAGAGTCAACATCACCAATAGGGACTACTGAAAAAATGGTGGATTTAATTTATTCACAAAGACCAGAGTTAAAGGGTAAATTAAATATCGCTTATTGTCCTGAACGTGTGTTGCCTGGAAATGTTATGTATGAATTGGTGCATAATGATAGGGTTATTGGAGGAGTAAATTCTAAATCAACGAAAAAAGCACTAGCCTTTTACAAGCAATTTATAAAAGGAAATTTACATAGTACCAACGCCAGAACTGCTGAGATGTGCAAACTAGTGGAAAACTCATCACGAGATGTGCAAATAGCATTTGCGAACGAGTTATCATTAATTTGTGATAAGGCAGATATAAATGTTTGGGAACTTATAGAATTGGCAAATAAGCATCCAAGAGTGAATATATTACAACCCGGTTGCGGAGTTGGAGGTCATTGTATTGCTGTAGACCCTTACTTTATTGTGTCTGATTATCCTATGGAGTCGAAAATAATTGGAACGGCAAGAGAAATAAATAATTACAAATCATTTTGGTGTGCGGAAAAAGTTCAAACCACAAAATTGGAGTTTGAACTAAAACATGGAAGAAAACCTAGTATTGCTTTAATGGGGCTAGCTTTCAAACCAAATATTGATGATTTAAGGGAATCTCCAGCAAAGTATATAGCCCAGAAAGTTCTTCAAAATGCTAATAATGAAGAATATTATATAGTGGAGCCAAATATAGATTCACATACTGTTTTTAAACTTACTGACTATAATAAGGCCGTAGGGAAAGCTGATATTATTGTATTCTTGGTGGCACATGAAGAGTTTAAAACTTTAAAGCTTACTTCAAATAAAGTAATATTGGATTTTTGCGGTGTTTTAAGATAGTTTGGAGTACGTTGAAAACAGAAAATAAGTTTTTAAAATGAGCCGAAATACTTATAATTAATAGTCATATGTTGGAGTACAATTTGTTTATGCAAAAGAATATAATAGGTAATTAAGAAATGAAAAATACTTGCGAAATTTAGCTTTTATCCATTATTTGAAGAGCTGGTTTAAATACAATTAATATAAAATATAATGAAAGGTATAATATTAGCAGGGGGTTCGGGAACAAGACTACACCCACTTACCCATGTTGTTTCAAAACAACTTTTGCCAATTTACGATAAGCCAATGATTTATTACCCTTTATCGGTATTAATGCTATCTGGTATAAAGGAGATTTTAATTATATCTACTCCTGCGGATTTACCTAATTTCAAAAGATTATTTGGAGATGGGTCTCAATTAGGGATTCAACTTAGTTATGCTGAGCAACCTTCTCCTGATGGATTAGCCCAAGCTTTCATCATTGGAGAGAATTTTATTGGAAAAGAAGATGTTTGTCTTGTTCTTGGAGATAATATATTTTATGGAGCGGGTTTACAAAATATGCTTGCTAGATCTGTAAATACTGTTCAAAATGATGGTAAAGCGGTTGTTTTTGGATATTATGTAGAAGATCCTGAACGTTATGGAGTAGCAGATTTTGATGAGCAAGGAAATGTTTTAAGCATTGAAGAAAAACCTGAAAATCCTAAATCAAATTTTGCAATAGTTGGTTTGTATTATTATCCAAATTCTGTGATTAATATTGCGAAAAAGATAAAACCTTCTTCACGAGGAGAACTTGAAATTACATCAGTAAATCAGACCTATTTAGAAAAAGAAAATTTAAAAATGCAGGTAATGAGTCGTGGTTATGCTTGGTTAGACACAGGAACTCATGAAGCTTTAACAGAAGCAACAGAATTTGTAAAAGCTGTAGAAAAGAGAACAGGTCTTAAAATTGCTTGTATCGAAGAAGTTGCTTATCGTATGGGGTTTATAAGTAAAAAGAAGTTACATGAAATAGCAAGCACATACATGAAAAGTGGATATGGAGCATATCTGAAAAGAATATAATGATGATTGAAAAACTTGAATGGGACAGCAATTTTTTTGGATACCCTGTTGGTAAGTGTTTGGTAGAAGATGATTTTTTTTTTGATATTCAAAAGCTTGAGTTAGAAGCAAGAAAATTTAAATTGGTTTATCTTTTTTCTAGTAATAAATTACAAACTGACAAGATAAAGTTAGTAGATATAAAACTAACTTTTCACAAAAGAATAAAGGGTATAAATATTCTTGCTGATGAAAACTTAAAAACTTTTACACCAGATAAAGACAGCTATGAGATGTTAGAAAGGCTGGCTTTAATGAGTGGAGTATACTCCAGATTTAACATAGATTCTAAGTTTTATAATAATGAGTATGAATCATTGTATAAACAATGGATATACAACGCTGTTAATGATAAAAAAAACTCGAAGGTTTTTATCTATAAGCAAGACACCGAAATTTTGGGTTTTGTTTCTTTAGAAAAAAAGAGTGCTCATTTATCAGACATAGGATTGGTATCGGTAGATAAAAATTCGAGGGGTAAAAGTATTGGTAGTAAATTAATTACTTTCACTGAGAATAAGGCCTTAGAGAATAATACAAGAAATATTCAGGTTGTGACTCAACAAAATAATTTACCTGCTGTAAACCTTTATAGGAAATGCGGTTATAATTTAAAGAATAAAGAATACGTTTATCATTATTGGAACCTATGATACCTTTTAATAAACCATTTTTGGTGGGGAAAGAAACCCAATACATTGAACAAGCTGTTAAATCAGGAAAAATATCTGGGGATGGTAGTTTTACGAAAAAGTGTCAAGCTTTCTTTGAAACCAAATTTGGTTTTAAAAAAGCACTCTTAACCACATCGTGTACTGATGCTTTGGAAATGACTGCCATGTTAATGGATATTAAGCCAGGAGATGAAGTAATAGTACCTTCATATACCTTTGTGTCAACAGCGTTGGCTTTCGCAAGACAAGGTGCGAAGATTGTATTTGCGGATAGTAGGAGCGATCACCCCGGAATTGATGAAAAATCTGTTGAAAATTTAATAACTAAAAAAACCAAAGCAATAATAATTGTTCACTACGCAGGTGTTGCATGTGATATGGATATTATTATGGATATTGCAGATAAGCACGATTTGTTAGTTGTTGAAGATGCTGCCCAAGCAATAGATTCTTATTACAAAGATAAACCCTTGGGAAGCATTGGACACTTTGGAGTATTCTCGTTTCATGAAACGAAAAATATTATCTCTGGAGAGGGTGGACTTATAACTATTAACGATAAAAAGTTTATTGTTAGAGCTGAAATTATATGGGAGAAAGGAACTAATAGGTCTGCATTTTTTAAAGGTGAGGTCGATAAATATGGATGGGTAGATACCGGGTCTTCATTTTTACCATCTGAATTAATTGCAGCTTTTTTATATGCGCAGTTAGAACATTTACAGGAAATTCAAAAAAAGCGTATTTTATTGTGGAATACATATGCAGAAGAACTAGCTTCGCTTCAGCAAAAAGGCAAAATAATAAAACCTGTTTTTCCTGAATTTGCTACTAATAATGCACATATGTTTTATATTGTTGTAAAAAATCTGAAAGAAAGAGATGACCTATTAAAACATTTAAAGAACAATGGAGTACATGCCGTATTTCATTATCTATCTTTACATAAGAGCAAGTATTATTTGCAAACAATAAAAGGAGAAGTGCAAAATTTACCAGAGGCAGACAGGTATACTGAATGTTTAATACGATTACCTCTTTTTTATAATTTAGAAGAGCATCAGGTTAGATATATAGTACAAAGTATTAATCAATTTTTTAAATGAAAATTTTACATATTGCACCAGATGAAAAGTTTGTAAACAATATATATTTTCAGTTTAATGAAATTTTAAACAGTAAGAATACCTTTTTAATTCTATTAGATAATAATGTTAAAAATATCAAATATGTTGATTTAAAGGATAATTTTGTTCTAATTGAAAAGAATAAAAAAAACCTTTCATTTTGTATAAATGAATCAAAAAAGTATGACATTATTATTCTACATGGTTTAAACTACTTTCAAAGTCAAATTGTTTTAAACTCGTCTGATATCAATAGGTTTGTTTGGTTTTTTTGGGGCGGAGAAATTTATGATAATCCTAGTGCCCTAGGTAAAAAGATTATTGGTAAAAAAACTTTTGAAAGATTCTGTAATAAAAGCATTAAAAATCAATTTAAGAGTCTAATAAGACCATTGTATTATTTGGTGAAAAACGGTACAAAAACTCCAGAAAAACATGTATTAAAAGCTGCTAAAAAAATAAAGCATTTTGGTATTTTACATAAAGAAGAGCTAGAGTATTTAAAAAAACTTGGCTATTTAGGACAAACGACATCATATTTTTGTATGACCTACTACCCTTTAGAATATATTTTTAAGGGAATTGAAAATCTAAGAGTTAATAGTAATAATATTCTATTAGGTAATTCTTCTTCTATTTCGAATAATCATTTAGAGGCCTTTGAAAAGTTAAGAGCTTTTGATTTAACAGGAAAAAAATTGATTGTACCATTAAGTTATGGTAGTAAAGAATATGGTACACATATTAATAAAATAGGGAAAACTTTTTTTGGTGAAAACCTATATTCTCTTTTTGATTTTATGCCATTAGATTCTTATAACACCCTATTAAGTAGTTGCAATATTGTGATAATGAATCATTATAGACAGCAAGCTGTTGGTAATATTATAGCTATGTTGTGGATGGGTGCAAAGGTATATTTAGATGAAAGAAATACGTTTTATCCTTATTTGAAACGAATTGGAGTCACTATTTTTTCTATTGATAAGGATTTATTACTAAATAATCCAATGGCATTAGTTGGTCTGTCTAAAGTTGAAGTTAATACGAATAGACAAATTTTAAACCAAGAAATTGGTTTAAGTAGCATAAGGACCCAATTGGAGAAAAATTTATATTCTATATTAGGTGAACATTAGAAAAAAGGCAGTATCTGGCGTAAAATGGACAAGCTTGGCTACTATAATAGTAGCAATTGTTGCATTGTTAAAGATATCGATACTTGCACGTTTTTTAGATGTTTCTGATTTTGGGTTAATGGCTTTAGTAAGTTTTGTACTTGGATTCATGGATTTATTTATGGATATGGGGCTAACTTCCGCTATTTTACATAAGCAAAATATTAAAAAAGAAGAGTATACTAGTCTATATTGGCTTAATGTCTGTTTTAGTCTTTTTCTATTTTTGGTAATAGTCATTTTGAGCCCTTTTATAGCAGATTTTTATAATGAGGAGGAATTAAATAAGCTTATACCTTTGGCAGGATTGGCTATTCCGTTTTCTGCTATTGGTCGTCAGCATAAAACTATTTTACAAAAAAACTTAAACTTTAAAACAATTGCATTAATAGATATTTCTGTGGTTGTTCTTGGACTAACAATAGCAATTATTTTGGCCATAGAAAATTTTGGCGTTTATTCTTTGGTTTATTCTGCATTAATTCAATTTGCAATTGGTAACATAGTCTATTTCGCTGTGGGGAATAAAAGTAATCCACTTTTTTTTCATTTTAATTTTAAAGAGGCAAAACCCTTTTTAAAAATAGGAATTTATCAAGTAGGAGGGCAAATTGTAAACTATTTTAATAGAGATATAGATGTACTAATCATTGGTAAATTTTTTGGCTCCGAATTATTAGGTGGCTACAGTTTAGCTAAACAATTAGTTCGAAGACCAATTAGTATTATAGATACAGTCATAAATAAAGTTGCTATTTCTATATTACCAAGATATCAATCAGACAACAAATCGTTATTAGGGTATTTTATAAAACTAATTACAGGTCTTAGTTTTATAAATGCATTTGTTTATGGGGCCATTGCCATTACTGCTCCTTTAGTTATTATAATTCTTTATGGTGAGGACTATATTGGAATTGTTAATTTTGTTAGGTTGTATACATTTGTCGTTTATTTTAGATCAATTTCTGGCTTGGTAGGTATATTATCAATAACCAAAGGTAGAACCGATATAGAGTTTTATTGGAACATACTGGTTATGATGCTATTTCCTGTAGCAATATTGATAGGTGCTAATATTAGTATAATGGGTGCAATTTTATCGATTGCGGCCGTTCAAATAGTTTTAATTATACCTTCTTGGTATATGTTTTATAGAAAACTTTTAAGCATGCCATTTAATATATATGTGCTAAAAGTGTTTTTTCCGTTTGCAATTTCGATAATGGTTTTTTTACTATATTTTTTATATAATAAAACAAGCTTTTTTTCTCAGGTATTTTGGTCAATTCTATTGTTCTTTTCCTTATTTGTTTCTGCCTACTTCACAGAAAATAAATTAAAAGATTTAGTAATTAATTACAAACACAGGTATGTCAAGTTTTTCTCTAGAAATAAATAAATTAAACGCATTAGAGTACGATTTAGAAGTTGTCCTTAATGGTAAGTTTAAAGAGGACGAATGTTATTTTGAAAATGAACGATTTGTTGTTGTTTTAACTGGGGTAATATTAAACAAGAAAATTTTTTTAGAATCAAAAGTAGAGCAGAGTTGGGAAGAGGTAATAATTAATTTGTACTTGCAAAAAGGAGATTGTTTTTATAACGAATTTAGAGGGTCTTTTTGTGGTGTATTTCTTGATAAAATGAATGGAAAGTGGATTATTTATCAAGATCATATTGGTAGTAAAAACGTGTATATCTCATACTTAGAAAAAGATTCAATTTATTTTACTACTTCAATTTTAGATGCTTATAAAACTCAAGAAAAAAAGGAAAAAAGAGAGAGGTTAGACATAAATGCTGCCTATATGTTACTTACCTATGGTTTCATGTTGGAAGATTATACTTTATTTGAAGGTGTAAGAAAAATACTACCTGGCAGTTATGTAAAAATAGAAGGGAATGAAATTTCTAATCACAGTTATTTTAAATTAAGTAATACCCCTAATAACAACTTATCTGAGGACGAGATTATTGATAAGATGGACTGTTTGTTTAAAAAAGCAATTAAAAGACAATTCGAAAAAGATATTGAATATGGATATAAACATTTTGTTGCATTAAGCGGTGGTTTAGACTCAAGAATGACTTCATGGGTAGCAAATAAAATGGGATATACTAATCAATTAAATTTTACATTTTCTCAGTCTGGATATCTAGATGAGACTATTCCTAAACTTATTTCATCTGATTTACATCATGAATGGGTTTTTAAGGCATTAGATAATGGATTGTTTTTAAAAGATATAGAGAACACGACTAAAATTACTGGAGGTAATGTGATATACAATGGTTTAGCCCATGGCTTAAGTTTATATAAACAAATTAATTTTGAGAGTTTGGGAATATCACATTCTGGTCAATTGGGGGATGTTATATTTGGAAGCTATGATAAAGGAATTGTTTTACAAACAAGTTTTAAAAATGGAGATGGTGCATATTCTAGAAGGTTATTGGATAAAGTTGATTTTAAGCAGGCAATAAAGGAAAAGCATAATAATTATGAGTTGTTTTGTATGTATCAAAGAGGGTTTAATGGTATAAATGATGGATTGATGGGAATACAGCAATATACAGAAACGATGTCTCCTTTTTATGATGTAGATGTTTTTAAGTTTGCATTAACAATACCAATAAAATATAGAAGTAAACAAAAGATATATAAAAAATGGATTTTAACTAAATACCCGGAAGCCGCCAATTACATTTGGGAAAAAACGGGAGAAAGAATAAATTCACCTTCATTTTTTATAAAAAACAAGGAAATTACTGTCAACAAATTATATAGAAAAGTACTTATTAAAACAGGAATAAAAAAAATAGGATACAACTCAAAAAATAATATGAATCCAATAGAATATTGGATTGATAAGAATGAGAATTTAAGAAAATATCTGAATGGGTATTTTATAGATAATATCAACTTTGTAAAAAATTCCCAGTTAAAAACAGATTGTATAAATCAGTATAATTCCGGAAATGGAATAGAGAAAATGCAGGTAATTTCCTTGCTGTGTGCTTTGAAATTGTTTTTTAATTAATCGGAATCAAAAAATAAAAAACATATCTATTATGCAAGTTACTATTAAAATATAGTATTTTTATTTTATAAAAGCTTTAGATTTCCAAATACTTTTCTACCTTGTATTTATACTAGGTTTTAGCTAGGATAGAAAATATAAGTGTCTAGAATTGCTTACTTGAGTTTTCGCTTTATACATTTATATTGACTAAATTATTTCAAATATTATTAATAATCCTTTTCCTTTTACAGGGAACCAATACATTAAATATTTTTGTGCTAGGTCTGTTTATTTTGCTCTCAATATTAGTTTTAGCAAATAAACGAACTGTTAAGATATCATATTACTTCATAGCTGCAGCGTTAGTTTATTTATTTTATTTATTAATTGGAGTTTTCAATTTTCACGAAAAACCATTTATAGATGTTAAGTTTCAATTGTTTTCATTTTCATTTCTATTTTTATTGATTAACAATAGTTTAAAAATTAATTTATTGAAATTATTATTTACGATAAATACCGTAACTTTTTTTACATATTTATTACTTTTTTTTAATACAATTCCCAATATTTGGAATGAGAGTGCAATAGGACATGGTGGAAGACTCTATGGTCCCGTAATAACACCAATAGTATTTATTTTATTTTACTATTTGCTTTATGAAAAACCCTTTGATAAAAGATTGATTATTGCCTCCATAATGGGAGTTTTTTATATTTCGTCTACTACAAATTTTATGAATTTGGCAATTTTGGCAGCATTACTTTTATTGCTCGCGATAAATTTTAGAAAGCTTTTTCGACCTATTTATGTGGTTGTTTTATTTGTAATTTTATTAGGTTGTTTATGGTATTTGAATTCTTCTTTTGTACCAGAGTTGGTGTCTGAAAAAATGAAGTACATATATAAACCTTGGGAGTACCCTTCTTTACAAACAAGAATAGAAGACTTAAGTAAGGCTATAAAAAAAGAAAATTTCAATACGTTTAAAAAAATATTTGGTGAGGGCTTTGGAGCATCGACAAGTATCTATAGAGAAAATAAAATTTCACCAAGTTTAAGTAGAACATTTAGTTTTCAAGAAATAGATAATGGATTCTATTACCTTTATCATAGAGGAGGTTTGTCATTATTAGGTATTTTTGTTTTTGCACATATATATTTAATGTTTAAGGTAAAGGCCATTAAAGCGAGAATAGGTTTTGTGATTATTGTTTGTATAACAAATATTTTATCAATTCATTATTTCAATTATTATTTTTATGTGCTATTGCCATTTTTAATATTATATAAAGATCGTATTTTAAATAGCTTTGATAAAATATTAAAACATGAACATTCTATACGTTATTCCTGATTTAAAAAAAGTTTCTGGTGGACCGAGAACTAGGGTATCCTTGTTTAAAGAAGTGTTCAGAAAAAATGGCGGAGAAGTTATCGAAAAAGGAAACAAATTATCTAGTAGTTTAAAACCCAGAAGATTAAGTTTGGTTTATGTTGAATCTGCTACAAATAGAATAAGTTTTATTGATGTCATTAGCTTGTTTTTTTTGCGATTATATTCGAAAAAAATTATTGTTTTTGTTAGAGATATTTATATTGAACTCTTTCCAGAGGAATATGCTTCTATTAGAGGGAAAATTACATTATTTTGTAATAAAATAAGCAATTTTTTTTTAACCTGGCTAGCTAGCTCGATGGTTTTTCCAACAAAAGAAATGGGAAATATTTTTTTTCAAAAAAACCAGTTTTTTCCAAAACGTGGATATAGTGATTTACCACCAGGAACTATTGTTGAGATTGAAAAAAGAGTTTTACCTGATTTCTCAAAAAAAATTGGAATTATGTATTTAGGAAGCACCCGATACCAAAATTCTGGGTTTAGTACTTTCATAGAATTTGCAGAAAAGTATGCACAATTTTATAATTTTTTTGTGCTTTCTGGAGATAAAGATCTTAAATCGTCATTATCCACAACTTCAATTAATTTAACAACTTTAAACCGGAAAGATATTCCTGAATTTATTAACGTAAATAACATTGCTTTCGCTTTACACACTAGACCTAAAAATAAATATGACGATATAACTTTTCCAATAAAAGTTTTAGATTTTATTAGTCTACAAATACCTTTTTTTAGTGAAAATCATTTACCTTTAATAAATCTACTAGGTTCGCAATACGACCTTTTTTCTTCAATAAGTCGTATTAATGATATTCATAATAAAATTCAATCAATTGGAATAGAGAAGTATGAAGAATACTTAGAAAAACTTTATCAAGTTTGTATACATAACACTTATGAAAAAAGGTATAAAAAATTACTTGAACAATAAACCTTGGCAAGTTTTCTTTTTTGAGGTAAGCACATACCTTTTTGTGGGCACTTTGCCATTATGGTTAAAACTCAATACAATTGTTTTATGGCTTTTTATTTTAAGTTCTGTTATTACGATGCTGAAGGAAAAGGATTTTGTCATTAATGTAAAGAGAAATAGACTACCCTTATTGGCATTACTTACTCTTTTTGCACTTTATGTTTTTGGGTTTTTTCTATCAGAAAAATCAAGCATAGTAATGAAGCATATTATAAGGACTTTGCCGTTGTTTATAGTGCCATTTTTTGTGTTTTCAAATAATAGAAAAAACTTTAACTTAAAAGGCATTTACGTTTCTTTGGGAGTTGGACTTTTCATAGGTATGCTTGTTTGTTGGTTTCAAATCTTAATATCAATTTGGTCTAATAATAAACCAATTGAACAGGCTAAATATTTTTTTGAATGGATTTATACAGGTTGGAATTTGGTGAGCCCATTGGAGGTTCATCCTAGCTATTTTGCAGTACTTATTGTTATTTTCCTGAGTGCTATAATTATAAATGACAATTTTAAAAAGATAAGAGAAAACAAATTAAAATTTGGACTTTTAATATTTCCATATTTTCTTTTTTTAATAGAAACGAGCTCTAGAATAGGAATAATTACCTTTTTCATCATATTACTTGTTTATAGTATTAAAAAAATTAAATTAAAAGGACTGTTTTTAATGTTAGGGTTGTTTTTTTTAATTGTTTTTTTTTCGTTAAAATTTGATTATTTAGGATCAAAATTTAGTAAAATATTGAGTTGGGATGGAGAAATTAAAATAGAACGATATTATCGTTGGGTAGAAATACTTAAAGTTTTTAACAAAGAAGAAAAACTGTTTTTAGGCGTTGGGTCTGGTGACACTCAAAAAGTTTATGAAAGTGCCTATATTATCGGACATTTTGATTTAGCTTTGGATAATAACTATAATGCGCATAATCAATACTTGGAATTTTTGGTTTCTAATGGAGTTTTGGGCTTGGTTGTCTATGTGATTGTTTTTGTAGTGTTTTGGCATAAAACTAGATTGAATAATGAAACGTTGAGTTTTTTTGTTGTTTTTTTGTTATTTTCTATAAGTGAAAGTTTTTTTGAGCGAAGTCAAGGGGTTCTTATTTTCTCATTTTTCTATTCGTTTTCAATTTTATACTATAATACAGGGATAAAAAATGATAACCAACCCTAAAAAAAAGAAGGTGTTTCTTATATCAAATATGTACCCATCTAAAAAAAATGTTAGATATGGTATATTTGTTAAAAATTTTGAAACAGCAATCCAAGAAGACTTTTTAGTTAAAAAACTTGTAATAACTAAAAAATACAGAATCGTCAATAAGTTAATTGCCTATTTAGTACTGTATTTTAGAATTTTATTTTTACTTTTTAGGGCAAAAAAAAATGATTTAATCTATATCCATTTTCCCTTACATGTTGCTCCTATGATATTGCTGCTTATGTTAGCAAATAAAAAAATTATACTTAATTTTCACGGAAGCGATTTGATTTTTAATACCGTACTGACTAAGATTCTTTCTTTTTTTTTAGTACCCATTTTAAAAAAATCTCAGATAGTAGTTCCATCCGTTTTTTTTAAAGAAAAACTAAGAACTAAATATAATGTTTCTGGCATCAGAATTTTTGTTTACCCTTCTGGAGGAATTAATAGGTCAATTTTTTTTCCGATGAAAAAACCTTTTGATAATTTTAGAATTGGATTTGTCTCAAACTTCATACCCGGAAAAGGTTGGAATGTTTTTTTAGAAGCGGTAAAAAAAATTAAGAAAAAAGGATATATTGGCCGCTTGAAAATTATAATGGTTGGGGATGGACCTGATTTAGATAAAATAAATCATTTCATAAAAAAAAACGATATTAAGGTTGAATTTCATATAAATTTAACCCAAGAGCAATTGGCGAAGATTTACAATAAATTAGATTTATTTATTTTTCCTACCGAAAAAGAAAGCTTGGGGCTGGTTGGACTTGAGGCAATGTCTTGTGGCGTACCCGTAATAGTAAGTGATGTGGATGGTCCTCGAGAATATGTAAGAGAAAATTTTAATGGATTTCTTTTTGATAAACAAGACATAGATAATCTTGTAAATAAAGTTTTCAAGTATTATGGATTTTCTGAGGCAGATAAAATTATAATGTCTAACAACTGTGAAAAAACAGCACTACAATATGATAGTATTAAAGTTAAAGGTCTATTGCTTAAATTTTTAAAACAAGTTTAGTTGGGTTTTTATGGATAAAATTGAAATATTTAATACCGTGATTCATAACCTTACTATGCAAGAAACCTTGGAGATTATTGATGGTTCGATATCTAAAGGAAATCAATTACATCATGTTGTTGTTAATGCAGGTAAAATTGTAAGTATGCAAGATGACTTGCAATTGCGCCAAAGTGTTAATGAGAGTGATTTAATTAATGCAGATGGACAAGCTGTAGTTTGGGCTTCAAAGGTGTTGAGAAAACCTTTGAAGGAGAGAGTTGCAGGAATTGATTTAATGATTAATTTGATTGAGATTGCTTATAGAAAAAAACATAAAATATATTTTTTTGGAGCAACAGAGGAAATTGTAAAAGAGGTAGTAAATAGATATTCTAAACAATATTCTACAGAAATAATAGCTGGCTATAGAAATGGATATTTTCAAAAAAATGATGAGATTGAGATAGCAAATGAAATCGCTTGTAGTGGTGCAAATATTTTATTCGTTGCAATTAGCTCGCCTACAAAGGAAAACTTTTTATATAAAAATAAAGAGCTCCTAAAGAATGTAAATTTTGTAATGGGTGTTGGCGGAAGTTTTGATGTTATTGCTGGAAAAGTGAAAAGAGCTCCTTTATGGATGCAGCGTATGGGTTTAGAATGGTTTTATAGATTTTTACAGGAACCCAAAAGAATGTGGAGAAGATATTTAGTAGGAAATACTAAGTTTATTTTTTTAGTTCTAAAAGAGAAGTTTAGGTTTTAATACCTTTGTTTAAACTTAAATTACCGTATGTTTTTCAACCAGCACAGATACTCAGGATTATTAACCCCAATTTCGTATATGGTTGATTTGTTGGTTTTAAGCTTATTTGCTTATTATTTACCTATTAATTTTCAAACACCATTAATTTTTTATTGTTATTTATCAGTTTCGTGGATAATTCTTTCGTTTAAAAATGGTTTTTATGAGGTATATAGATACTCAAAGGTCACGCATATTTTGAAAAAAATATTTAGTCAGTTTAGTATTTTTTTTTTAGTGCTATATGCTTATATGGGTTTTTTTAAACAACCAGAAGTAAGTAGGTTAGCCATGATTCAATATTTTACCCTAGTATTTGTTTCTATATCCTTGTTTAAATTTATTAATCACTTTGCTTTACTTAAATACAGAAGCAAGGTGAAAGGTAATATTAGAAGGGTTGTAATAATTGGAAGAAATAAAAAAATGGATCAATTAAAAAATGTGTTTAATGAAAGAACCGAGTACGGATACCATTTTTTAAAGCAATTCGATTCTAAAGAATTAAATTTTGATTTGGAATCCTGTTTTCGGTTTATTGTTAATGAAAAAATCGATGAAATATACTGTTCAGTTTCTGAATTAACGAATAAGGATTTAGCCAAGTTTATAAGCTTTTCTGATAACAACCTTAAAACACTTAAATTTTTACCAGATAATAAAAACATTTTTGCTAAAAAGCTAAAATTCGAATACTACGATTATTTGCCAATTTTATCTTTAAGAGACATTCCGTTGCATAATTCAATAAATGCTTTTTTAAAAAGATCTTTTGATATTATTTTTTCAATTATCGTAATTTTTGGGTTGTTAATTTGGATTGGACCTATTTTGGCTCTATTAATTGTTTTGGAATCAAAAGGCCCCGTATTTTTTATTCAGAAAAGAACTGGTTTTGACAATAAGGAGTTTTATTGTTTAAAATTTAGATCAATGGGAATTAATAAGTATTCAGACAATATTCAGGCAGGAAAAAATGATATGAGAGTTACTAAAATTGGTAAATTTATTAGAAGAACCAGTATTGATGAACTCCCACAATTTTATAATGTGCTTTTTGGAAATATGTCAGTTGTTGGACCCAGGCCACATATGCTAAAGCATACGGATGAATATGCTAGTAAAGTAGATAAGTATATGTTGCGTCATTTTGTTAAGCCTGGCATTACCGGTTTGGCCCAGGTAAAAGGATATCGTGGAGAAATAGAAAAAGATAGTGATATTCAAAACAGAATTAAATTTGATATATTCTATGTGGAAAACTGGTCTTTTCTTTTAGATATTAAAATCATAATTCAAACAATTGTAAATGCTATTTCTGGAGAGGAGAAGGCATATTAAATTTGTTTTTTTTCTTTTGCCCCTATTTATTGGTTTTTTAACCTGAAAGATTTGTCCTGACCAGTATTCCGATATATTTTCGCTCCAGTTTCCCAAAACAGTATAATATTAAAAAACAAGTATGAAAAGAATACTTATAACTGGCGCCGCTGGTTTTTTAGGATCACACTTATGTGATCGCTTTATCAATGAAGGTTTTCATGTAATAGGAATGGATAACCTAATTACTGGTGATTTAAAAAATATTGAGCATTTGTTTAAATTGGAACAATTCGAATTTTATAATCACGACGTTACCAAGTTTGTTCATGTACCTGGTGAATTGGATTATATTTTACATTTTGCTTCTCCAGCCAGTCCGATAGATTATTTAAAAATACCTATTCAAACATTAAAGGTTGGTGCTTTGGGAACGCATAACTTGCTTGGGTTAGCAAAAGAAAAAGGAGCACGCATTTTAATAGCATCTACTTCTGAAATTTATGGAGACCCACTAGTACATCCGCAAACGGAGGAATATTACGGTAATGTTAATACTATTGGCCCTCGTGGTGTATATGATGAGGCTAAACGTTTCCAAGAGTCTATTACGATGGCTTACCATCGTTTTCATGGTGTTGAAACTAGAATTGTTCGTATTTTTAACACCTATGGTCCTAGAATGCGTTTAAATGATGGTCGTGTAATACCTGCATTTATGGGGCAAGCACTTAGGGGAGAAGATTTAACTGTTTTTGGAGATGGTTCTCAAACTAGATCTTTTTGTTATGTAGATGATGAAATTGAAGGGATTTACAGACTACTAATGAGTGATTATTCGAATCCTGTAAATATTGGTAACCCTCATGAAATTACTATTAAAGACTTTGCTGAAGAAATTATAAACTTAACTGGAACGGATCAAAAAGTAATCTATAAAGATTTACCTCAAGATGATCCAATGCAAAGACAACCAGATATTTCTAAAGCTAAAGAAATTTTAGGTTGGGAGCCAAAAGTTGGTAGAGCAGAAGGCATGAAACGAACTTTTGAATACTTTAAAACATTATCTAAAGAAGAGTTGGAAAGAACAGAACATAGAGATTTTTCTGATATAAATAAAAAATAATAGTGTATTCTAAAGGGAATAATATTGCTTCTTTTTTATCAAGAAAGTTAATGTTATTCCCTTCTCTTCATGTATTTTTGCCGAAAGCTTAAAACATGAATATTCTTATCCTTGGTTCAGGTGGTCGTGAACATACAATTGCCTGGAAATTAAATCAAAGCCAAAAACTTAGCAAATTATTTGTAGCACCTGGAAATGCGGGAACTGCTTCAATAGCTAAAAATATACCTATTGGTGTTAATGATTTTGAAGGAATTAAAAATATAATTCTTTCAGAAGGCATTAATATGGTGGTAGTTGGGCCAGAAGATCCATTGGTAAATGGTGTCCATGATTTTTTTCTTAGTGATGACCTACTAAAAAACGTACCAGTTATTGGTCCAGAGAAAGCAGCAGCTACATTAGAAGGCAGTAAAGAATTTGCTAAAGAGTTTATGTTTAAACATAATATTCCAACTGCAAAATACGAAAGTTTTACATCTAACGATTTAGAAAAGGGATATTCTTTTTTGGAAACTCTTGATGCTCCTTATGTATTAAAGGCTGATGGTTTAGCAGCAGGAAAAGGAGTTTTAATTTTAAATGATTTAGAGGAGGCAAAAAGAGAGTTAAAAGCTATGCTTGTGGATGCCAAATTTGGTAATGCCAGTGCAACGGTTGTAATAGAGGAATTTTTGGACGGCATAGAGTTAAGCTGTTTTGTACTTACCGATGGTGAAAATTATAAAATACTACCAACCGCAAAAGACTACAAAAGAATAGGTGAAGGTGATACGGGTCTAAATACAGGTGGTATGGGAGCTATTTCTCCTGTTCCTTTTGCAGATGATGTATTAATGGATAAGATTGAACAGCGTATCGTTAAACCTACCGTAAACGGTCTAAAAAAAGATAATTTGCCCTATAAGGGATTTATTTTTATTGGTTTAATTATGGTTAATAATGAGCCTTTAGTAATAGAGTATAATGTTCGTATGGGAGATCCGGAAACCGAAGTTGTTTTGCCGCGAATTAAAAACGATTTGGTTGAGGTATTTGATGCGGTTGCAAATCAAACTTTGGATACAATAGATTTAGATATTGATGAAAGAACAGCAGTAACTGTTATGACTGTTTCTGGAGGTTACCCAGAAGCGTATGAAAAAGGGAAGCAAATTACAGGTCATGATGATATAGATTCATCAATAGTATTTCATGCAGGAACGCAATTTAAAGATAGTAAAGTTGTAACAAGTGGAGGAAGAGTAATAGCTATTACTTCTTACGGAGATAACTTTAAAGAAGCACTAAAAGTATCCTATCAAAATATAACTAAATTACATTTTGATAGAATGAACTATCGAAAAGATATTGGGTTTGACTTATAAATAAGAGTGAGAAGTACTACTCGTGTCTTCTTCACCAGCATCATTGTACTTTTTTAACTCTATCATCCAGTATACAAAAGCAACAAATCCTATAACTACGAATATCCAATTTATAGAGTTTGCTAACCACCAGTTTTGCAAAAATCTTAAAAAGTCTAATGGTAAAAAAAGTCCATCAACAAATAAATCCTGTATACCTTCAAAAAATGCCTTCATGTTATATTAGTATATTTACGGGGCAAAAATATAAAAACCTAAGATGATATCAAGCATTTTTGGTAAAACAAAACCAATAAACTATATAATTGTAGTTACATTTCTGTTCTTTTTTTACTGGCTTGTGCAGTATAAGTTGTTTGATTTAATCTTGTCCACAGAAGAAGTTATATTAAAATTAGTTGTTTTAGTAGTTTTGTTGTTTAGCATTTTCGTGATTGATTTTATTGTGAAAAGAAACAAATTAACTGGCGCGAACTCGTTTTCGGTTTTATTTTATGGTCTATTAATTGTTTGTTTTTGGGAGACTCTCAGTGGGAAAAATGTGATTTTATGTAGTTTTTTTCTATTGCTCGGAACAAGGCGTCTTTTGAGTGTTAAGTCCTTAAAAAGTACTAAAAACAAAATTTTTGACGCTACACTATGGATATTAATAGCTTCACTGTTTTTTGATTGGGCAATAGTTTATGTTCTTTTAGTTTTTACTACTATTTATATTTATGAACCTAAGAATATTAGGAACTGGATGGTTCCTTTTTCGGCTGTGTTTTGCTTTTCAATAGTTTTATATATCGTTTTATTCCTTGCGAATCAAATTAGTTTTTTAGAGACGCATTATCAGTTTAAAACAACTTCATTTTCAACTATTTTTTCAAGTTGGGGAAATAGTAGTAAGCTAGCTGTTTATATTATATTGAATGGATTATTGGGCTTTTGGAGTTTTTTAACCTTAGGAAAGTCCGGTGTTGGAAAAATAACTACTGTACGCTTACTAATTTTATCTTTTATTCTGGGAATAACTTTACATGTTTTATCTTCTAATGATAATGAGTTTCCGCTTATGGTCAGTTTTTTTGCCTCATCAGTTTTAATTTCCAATTATGTAGATGCAATAGAAAAACCTAACATAAAGGAGATTGCACTTATGATAGCTGTTTTTATTCCTTTTTTAGTGTTTGTTACAAGCTTAATTCTTCAATAAATAGGGGTATATTTGTTGTAAAATATATTGACTATGTTTAGTGATTTAGCTCTTAAAATCTTTGAAGAAAGTATTACACAATACCATGTAAAAGATGACGTAAATCAATCATTTGATAATCCTTACCCTAAAGATGACGTAGCACATTTGTTGTATAGAAAAAACTGGATTGACACTGTGCAATGGCATTACGAGGACATTATTAGAGACCCAGAAATTAATCCGGTTGATGCTTTGGTGTTAAAACGTAAAATTGATGCCAGTAATCAAGATAGAACGGATTTAGTGGAGTATATAGATAGCTATTTTCTTAATAAATATAAAAACGTATCTAAAACCTCAACGGCAACAATAAATACAGAAAGTCCGGCATGGGCAATAGATCGTTTATCAATTTTGGCTTTGAAAATATACCATATGGATGAAGAAGCCAATCGTAAGGACGCTTCCGAAGAACATTTGAATAAATGTAACGAAAAGTTGAATATTCTTTTGGAACAGAAAAAGGATTTATCCTCTGCTATTGACCAGTTACTTACCGATATTGAAAATGGCGATAAGTTTATGAAAGTATACAAGCAAATGAAAATGTATAATGACGATGAACTTAATCCTGTTTTAAGAGCTCAGAAATAATTAAAATTTTTAGTTGTGAAGTCCCGAAAGCATATACTCGTAATTAGATTATCAGCGATGGGTGATGTAGCAATGACAGTTCCTGTTTTGTCTTCATTTACACAACAATATCCAGATGTAAAAATTACGGTTTTAACTCGAGCTTTTTATGCACCTATGTTTTCTCAATTAAAGAATGTCACCGTTTTTGAGGTGGATGTTAAAGGAAAGCATAAAGGAGTTTTAGGTATACGAAAATTATATTTTGACTTAAAACCTTTAAGGATTGATGCTGTTGCCGACTTTCACAATGTGCTTAGAAGTAATGTTTTAAAATTTTTCTTTGGCTTTAGCGGTATTCCATTTATTCAGATTGATAAAGGGAGGAAAGAAAAAAAAGCTTTAACAGCTTCAGTCAACAAAAAATTTGAGGCATTAAAAACTAGTTTTGAGCGCTATGCTGATGTGTTTAGAACATTAGGTTTTCCCATAAACTTGTCTGAAGTAAACTTACCTAAAAGAGAACCATTAACCAATAAAGTTGTGGATTTGGTAGGCTCGGATGTTAAAAAATGGATTGGGATTGCCCCTTTTGCTGCCTTTAGTGGTAAAATGTATCCTTTGGGTTTGATGAAGGAATTAATAGCGCTTTTAAATGTTAAGAGTGAATACAAAATATTACTTTTTGGAGGAGGAGAAACTGAAAAAGAAAAGTTAAACGCTCTCCAAGAAGAATATGGTAATTGTATAAATATTACTGGGCAATTATCATTTGCGGAAGAGCTTTCACTAATTTCTAATTTGGATTGTATGGTTGCTATGGATAGTGGAAATGCGCATCTGGCAGCCATGTACGGAATAAATACGATTACGTTGTGGGGAGTTACGCATCCTCATGCTGGTTTTTACCCTTTTGGTCAAAATCCTGAAAACGCTTTGTTGTCAGATCGAAGTCAATACCCTTTAATACCAACCTCAATCTATGGTAACAAATTTCCAGAAGGATATGAGTTTGTTATGAATACCATACAACCTCAAAGCGTTTATCAGAAAATAGTTAACGTATTATCTTAATCGTTTTGACTAGTTATTGTGTTTAAACATTTTCCTTTTTAGCCTCAATAGCCTTAAAGTATACTTTTATCTGGTGCATAAAACGATATTTTAAAGCACTTGGTGCAGTTTCAACCATCATTGTACGTATTCCTAAAAAACTACTAATTAAAAATACAGCTACTGCTTCACTGTCAGTATGTCTATCAATATAACCATTGAATTTTCCTCTTTGCAGTGTAGAAACTAGGTTTACCTCCCATATTTTTAAAACATCATTCAGATGCTTCATTATTTTAGGGTTTCTTCCGTTAAACTCAGAGATGAAGTTTCCTAAAATAAAACCAAAATCCATTTCGTTGTGTACGGCAGTTTCTAAAGCGTCCTCAAAACAATTTGTTATAAGTTCAAATGGATTTTCGTGACCTTCTATAGGTTCTATTAAAAGACTGTATACTTTTCTTGCTAATAGATTTTGAACAATTTCAATGAAGAAATCTTCCTTAGACGAAAAATGATAATAGAAAGCGCCTTTTGAAAGGGATAGTTCTTTTAAAATGTCATCAATACTAGTATTATAATATCCTTTTGTATAGAATAATTCCAGTCCAGTTTTTTGCATGTTTTGCATGGTAGCCATGCGTTTAAGATTCTTGTTCATAACGATTTGGGTTTTACGTTAAATAGACCATTGGGTCTATAACAAAGAACCAGCGATTGCTAAAACTGGTGAACAATAAATGATAAACTGTGCATAAAAAACGGTCAACCGACAAAAATCGGGTGAACTACACTTTTTTTTCAAATAGTAACAAACTAGGTGGTCGGTTTATATGTTTAGTTTTTACGATTAAAAACAATCAAAAGTAAACTTAGGATTACTTTTTGAAATCTAAAAACCTACTTTTACGCTACTGTCCCTTGACAACTGCTTCCCGCTCCAGCGGTACATCCGTAACAATGCTGAGATATAATTATGTTTCTATCATTCAATATATCTTCATTGTAATCCTTTATATGTTTAACCTTACTAGCTACTTTTAAACCCAGCATTTGGTTAAAATCGCAATCATATAACCAACCATCCCAACTAATAGATATTGTGTTTGTACACATTACATTAGCAACAGCGGCCGGATTGTATGCTTCTACAAGTGCGTACATATAGTCTTCGTAATTTTCAGAAGCTATTAAGTAGTCTAAAAAACGGGATATTGGAAGGTTTGTTATTGCAAAAAGATTATGAAATTGGATATTAAAATCCTCTAGCAATGCTTTTTTAAAATCTTTTTCCATTGCCATTTGGTCCCCAGGTAAAAATGCACCGGAAGGATTGTAAACCAAGTCTAGACGCAAATCACTATCTGGCATACCATATCCAACAGCATTAAGCTCTTGTAGTGCTTTTATAGATTTATCAAAAACACCATCTCCGCGTTGCTTATCCGTTTTTCCTCTTGTATAATGTGGCATTGACGAAATTACGTGTACATTATGTTTTTTAAAGAAATCAGGCAAATCATAATATTTTTTGTTTGCACGTATAATGGTAAGATTAGATCTAACAATAAAGTCTTTAATACCTGCTTTAGAAGCTTCCTCAACAAACCATCTGAAATTTGGATTCATTTCTGGAGCACCTCCGGTTAAATCTAAAGTATGAGCTCCTGTTGTTTTAATAATATCCAGGCACTGTTGCATGGTTTCTTTTGTCATGATTTCCTTTCTATCTGGACCAGCATCTACATGACAGTGTTCGCAAACCTGATTACACATGTAACCAACATTAATCTGCAAAATTTCAAGCTTTTTAGGACGAAGTGGAAAATGCCCTATCTCTGATATTTTATCTTTGAAATATGGCAACTCGCCGTCTGCAAAAATTCCTCCGTCAAGAATTTCTAACTGTTTATTAGTTTGCGCAAGCTCGTCTTGTCTTGCTTTTAATGATTTTGTCGCCATTTTTTATTGTATTCTTTATTTAAATCTAGGGCATTGGATAATGCAAAATCTTTGAAAAACGATATTTTCTTCCTGATTACATGCTTAACTTATCATATTTGTTCATCATTTGAACACCGTGAACTAATGTAGCTCCACTTTCAATAGCCGCTCCTGCATGTACAGCTTCCATCATTTCCTCTTTAGTAATACCTTTTTGAAGGCCATCTTTAGTATAAGCATCTATGCAATAGGGGCATTTAACAACATGTGCTACAGCAAGAGCTATTAGTGATTTTTCCCTGGCACTTAGAGCGCCTTCTTCAAAGACTTTTCCGTAGTATTCAAAAAACTTGTTTCCAAGCTCTTCACTCCATTCTGTTATTTTTCCAAATTTTCTTAAATCGGCTGCGTCGTAATAGTTGTTTGCCATTATCTTTATTTTAATAGTAGTTGATTAATATGTTTCACATAGGATTGAATTCTCAAATCCAAGTGTTATGATTTTGTTCAAAATTTTGAATATATACTAAGGTCTTAAGTAAGGAAGTTTTAGAATAAAGGAGACCCTTTATTAAAAGAAGAAGGTAAAAATGTTTTTTTAATACCAAAAAGTATATTCTGGAGCAATGTTTTAGCAAATAAGCGAAGGATTTCGACAATTTCTAATCGTATACGATTAGAAATTTTTCGAAATAAATTCAGCATAAACCTTAAATCATCAATAGAATCTACATCTCTGAGCGTTTTTAATTTAAATGTTGATGAGGAATTTGCAACAAGCCATTCTGTAATTTCCGAAGTAATTTTTGATGTACACCAAGAAAAACCACTAAAAACATTGGCATTGAAATTGCATTTATTGATGCCTAAAAGGTAAAATCCACCATCCGCAGATGGTCCTAAGACTGTTTTGTTGTCTTTTAATTTTTCAGATGCGTTTAAAATTTGAAATGATTCAAGTTGCGGTGTATCATTGCCAATTGTAATAACGTTTTCGTATCCTAAATCAAAAACATCTTGTATGGCATTTGTAAATTTTTCACCAAAAGAAAAACCACGCTGTTTAGTTTCCGAAAAGACATAATAGGGTAGCCCAGTTTTTTCAACTTTTCCAATAGTATCTTTTGAAAACTCTTCAAACAAAAAATTACTTTTTGGAATAGATTTTTGCCTAGCATCTTCTTGTGCAGAATTTGCAAAAATTAAAACAGCCGTAGTATGTTTTTTCTTAGGAATCAAAAAAAGTTTTTCTAAGGTAAATTTACACTTTTTAAGTGCTAAGTTTTTTGTCGTGTAATTTTTAATCGAATTACAGATAAATTACTAAAAATAAGATTTACCAACTAAGTGGTTTGTTAACGCAGTTCAAAAAAGAGTTATTTTGATATGTAATAGCTATTAAAGGAACCAAAAAATGGTTGAAACGTAACACTGATTCACATTTTAAAAGAATAATAGAAAACTTAAAACTAACTAGTTTGTTAAATCAATTAAAATTTTAACCTGCTTTTGAGTTAATCCCTATAAATTTGAAGTTTGCAGCAGGCAAATAAAAACGTTGTTATTATGAATTTAGAAACACTTCAAGCAAAGAAAATAGGGTTAATATTATCTGGAGGAGGTGTTCGTGGAATGGCTCATATTGGCTTAATCAAAGCCTTAAAGGAGTTTAATCTTAGTGCGGACGTGGTTGCTGGATCAAGTGTTGGAGCTTTGGTGGCTGGGTTGTATGCTAACGGAAAATCTACTGACGAGATGCTTCATTTTTTTGAGGACACACCGCTTTTTAAATATAGTTTTTTTACGATTAATAAGGCCGGATTTTTAGATACTGTAAAATATATAGAGCTTTTTAAGACATATTTTCCTGATAATACTTTTGAAGCCTTACAGAAGAAACTTTTTGTTGTAGCTACTAATCTGGAGTTAGGAGAAGAAAAAATGTTTTCTAGCGGCGAGCTTATAAGACCTTTATTAGCTTCTGCGGCTTTACCTCCAGTATTTAGTCCTGTAGAAATAGGGGGATTTTTATATGCGGATGGAGGAATTATGAATAATTTTCCGAAAGAGTATGTGGACCCATTTGTAAATTTTACTATTGGTAGTAATGTTTCTATCGCGGGAGAGATTGGAAAAAAGGATGTAAAAAACCCAATACAAATGGCTGCGCGTGTAACCGGCCTAATGATATACGCTTCTAGTAAAAAGAAGGTTCAGGAATGCGATTTAGCAATTTCACCTAAAGCACTGGAGAGTATTGGTCTTTTGGATAAAAAGGGTATTAAAAAAGCTTATGAAATTGGTTATTCCGAGACTATGAAAAGTTTAGAAAACCTTTTTAAACTAAGCTAAACATCATCAAAATCTATTTTTAAAGTTGGTGTTGTTGCATGTGCTTGACAAGCTAGTATATATCCATCTTCAATTTCTCCATCAGTTAAAATCTGGTTTTTCACCATTTCTACTTTTCCCTCAGTTACCTTGGCTATACAACTGCTACAAACACCTCCTTGACAAGAATACGGAGCATCAATATCTTCTTTAATAAGAGCATCTAATACTATAGTGGATTTGTCTATTTCCAATGAAAACTCTTCATCATCAACAGTTACAGTTAATTGTGTAGTACCATCGGCAGATACAGGCAATTCATCTTTAATTTCAGTTGAGGTAAAAAGTTCAAAATGAATTTTATCTTTTGAAATTTCGTTTTCAGCTAAGGTAGCTTCAACATTACGAATCATAGCCTCAGGACCACATAAATAAAAGGCATCAAAGTCAATATCTTTATGCTTGTTTTTCAACACATAGTTTACTGTAGAAGTGTCTATCCTGCCAAATAACGAATTATCTTCACGAGTTTGACTATTTGTAAAATACACAAAAAACCTATTGGTATATTCAAGCTCTAGTTTAACTAAATCGGTGTAAAACATAGCCTCTTTGAGAGATTTATTACCGTAAACCAAAACAAAAGTGTTTTTAGTATTTGCAGATAAAACGCTTTTAGCAATGCTTAAAATTGGAGTAATACCACTTCCGGCTGCAAAAGCAACTATGTTTTCTGGCTTGTTGGCTGTTGCATACGTAAACCTTCCTTCTGGAGGCATAACTTCTAAAACGTCTCCTACTGCAATTTTGCTATTTGCGTAATCGGAAAAACCTTCTTTACCTACTTTTTTTACTCCAATAGTAAATGATTCAGCGTTAGGGGTAGAGCTTATTGAATATGCTCTTCTAAATTCTTTGCCTTTAACTTCCTTTTTAATTGTGATATACTGCCCTGGAAGAAAAGTAAAAGTTTCTGATAATTCTGAAGGAATAAAAAAAGTTATAGCGACAGAACTGGGAGTTAATTGACTTACGTGCTTTACCGCTAGTGGATGAAAATTGGCCATAGTATTATATTAAGTCTCTAAAAAAGAGAGTGCAAAATTACATAAAGCTGGCATTGTACTAAAGAAGATTACAAAAAATATATACCTAAGTTTTTTATGTATAAGAAAATTATGTATATATTTGAGTTGATAGAAGTATGAGCATGGGGAATTCTAAATTATATAAGGGCAGTTTAAATACTATTATTCTTAAGTTATTGGACGAGCGGGGGAAAATGTATGGCTATGAAATAACCCAAAAGGTAAAGGAACTCACAAAAGGTGAGTTGAACATTACTGAAGGAGCTTTATATCCTGCACTTCATAAACTAGAAGCAGAGGGTTTGTTAGATGTAGAGATAGCTAAGGTGGATAATCGTTTACGAAAGTATTATAAGCTCACAGAGGCAGGTGAGAAAGAAACAGTTAATCGTTTGCAAGAATTAGAAGAGTTTATTCGTAGCATGCAAAACTTGGTAAACCCTAATTGGAGTATTTCTTAAAATTAGTATTCATGAAATTAACCAAAGAACAATTGAGAACTATTGAAAGTCATTTGAATTACCGAGAGCTAAGTCATATGAATGTAAAACGTGGTCAATTCCTATGAAGCTTACCAAACAAGATATTTTAAATATCGATAAGTATTTAAGGCAAAAAGGCATTAAATATATGGATGTTAGGTATGAGTTAATGGATCATTTAGTGTCGGAATATGAGTCAATAGAAAACTATCCTGATTTAGAGAGTTTTTTACGAAAAAGAATAGCTTGGTGTAGAAAAGTTTCTGAAGAAAAAAGTAAATCCATACACTGGGGGTATCAAAAAGCATTGCAGAAAAGAATAGTTAACTTTTTAAAGGAGCCTGTTTTCTACGGATGCTTTTTTTTATGGGGAATAATGCTATTTACTATTGATATTTTTTTTGAAGATGCAGGGATTAAATTTTTTGGAGTTGGAGTTATTGGTATATGTTTAGTAACTCAAATAATTGCTTTTTTTAGAGGAAATTATTTCGGGTTAAAACTTGAAAAAAAGGTATTATCTTATAAATACTTATTTAATATTTACAGTTTGCCCATGTTATTTCTGCAGTTTCCGAATTTTTTTAATCTTCTTGAATTTGAAAAAAAATGGTTTTGGGTTATATGTAACAGTATAGCATTTATTTTAATTATAGCAGCAAACATAGAAGTAGCCTTAAAAAGAAAAAAAGTTCTAACAGAGTATACCTTTCTGAAAACTTATTTTGAAGAATAATTAATAAACACTAATTACATATGAACACTAAAAAAAGAATCCTATTAATTTGTTTTTTCGTTGCAGCAATACCATTTGTAAAAGCACAGAAAAGTTCCGATTTTAAATCAGATACTGTTAATTTTTTAAAGCTTACTGGAGCTGGTGCAGCTTTCGAGCAAGTTGTAACACAAATGGGAGGAATGGTTGCCGAAGCAAATAAAGAAGTTTATAAAAAAGAAGCAACAGAAAGTATTGATGGGATATATTCAAAAATGGCAGAAATGTATATGGAGGAATTTACCCATGATGAAATAAAGGAACTTGTTAAGTTTTATAACTCTGATTTGGGAAAGAAAATGGCATCTAAACAAATGATGCTTATGCAAAAAGGAATGCAGTTAGGACAAAATTGGGGAATGGAACTTCAACAAATAGCTCAAAAGTATCAATAAAATGCCCAGACTTAGTGATTCTGAAATACAAGAGCTATATGCCTTTACTCGTAAGCATAATGTAGTGTATTTTGATTTACAAACGGAATTAGTAGATCATTTAGCCAATAGTATTGAGGAGCAAATGTTTCTAGATTCGCAAATATCTTTTAACGAAGCGCTAAATAAGGAATATAAAAAGTTTGGAGTTTTTGGTTTTCTTGATGTTGTTGAGAAAAAACGAAAAGCCATGTCCCTTAGATATTGGAAAGTAGTTCTGGGGTTTATGAAAACCTACTTTAAACCTCCTAAGATATTATTGGTGTTCTCCTTTATTTTTGCACTTACTATGATCTTTAAAGCAATCAATATAGAACACAGGTACAATGTATATTTTAGTTTACTATTAATAATTTCTTTTGGAGTTTTAACCTTTAGATTTATAAGTGATAAAAAGTATAACAAAGAAACTTTGAACAACAGTAAACAGTGGCTTTTAAAAGAACAGATATATTCTTTTTGTAATTATGTTCACATTATTAACCTTATTCCTATAATGTTAAACTTAACTTTTGTATCTGATTTGATAGCTGCTAAATTAATGTTTGAGGAGTTATTTTTTGCTATTTTAATAACAACGCTTATGATGCTGTCTTACATTATAATATTTGTAGTTCCGCAAAAAGCAGAAAAGTTACTTGAAGAAACGTATCCAGAATATAAATTGATTACAAAAAATTAATAATTTGTCCGTAAGATTAATTTTTGTTTCGTCATAGACTTAGTTATTAATATTTAAAACAAAATTGAAATGAAAGATTTTATGATGATTTTTATTGGAGCAGACTATCAAGAGTTAGGCTTGTCTCCCGAACAATTACAAGAGCGTATGGGAAAATGGTTTGCCTGGAATGATAAAATGGAGGGGCAAGGTATTCTTAAAGGAGGAAATGCTTTAGTGCCTGTGGTAAAACATGTTTCTGGGCCAAACAGAACAATTACTGATGGCTCTTTAGTTGAAGGTAAAGAACTGGTTGGAGGCTATTATATTGTTTCAGCTGAAAATGCAGATGCAGTAGTTGAAATTGCTCAAGATTATCCAGATTATGATTTGGGAGGAACCGTTGAAATACGTGAAGTAATGGTATTTGACAAATAATGGAAAATAAAATTGTCGACCATCTTTTCAGACATCAATACGGAAAGATGGTCGCTATTTTGGTTCGTTTTTTTGGATTTTCCAATATCGAAACTATTGAAGATGCCGTTCAAGATACTTTTGTAAAAGCTACATTGCAATGGCGAAACGAAATTCCTAAAAACCCAGAGGCATGGCTAGTAAAAGTTGCCAAAAACAGAACCATTGATTTGCTTAGAAGCATTAAGGCAGAAAAAAATCGCTTTAATAAAATATCTTCTGGAGCAAGTGCAATAGTAATAAATGAACTATTTCTAGACCACGAAATTGAAGATAGTCAGTTACGAATGATATTTGTTGCCTGTCACCCCAGTTTAAAACCTAAAGAACAAATAGCCTTTGCTTTAAAAACTATTTCAGGTTTTAGTCTTAAAGAAATTTCCGCTGCACTACTCACTAAAGAAGAAACTATTCAAAAAAGATTAAGTAGGGCAAAAAAAACAATAATTAAAAAAGATATTCAGTTTGATTATCCACCTGCTGTAGATATTGAAAAAAGGTTAGATAGGGTAATGGAAGTGTTATACTTGACCTTTAATGAAGGTTTCCACTCTACCAATAAAACAAAATTAATTAGAGAAGATTTGTGTGGTGAGGCAATTCGTTTGGTAAAGCTGCTATTAAAAAAAGAGAAATTTAGGAATGGCAAATTGTATGCATTATTTGCTTTAATGTGTTTTCATTCTTCACGCTTAAGCAGTAAAATCAATAATAAAAATGAAATAGTAACCATTAACGAGCAGGATAGAAGTAAATGGTATTTTCCTTTGATTAAAATAGGGAATGATGCTATGAATAAAACTATGGAGTATGATGATATTTCTTGTTATCATTATGAAGCAGCAATTGCAGTAGAGCATCTAAAAGCCAAAACTTTTGAAAAGACCAATTGGAATAAAATATTACGATGGTATAACAAATTATATGAATTGCAACCAGCGGTATTTACCTATTTAAATATTGCTATCGTGAATTTACAGCTAAATAAGCTTGAGGTTGTAAAAGAAATGCTAGATACCATTGTGGTATCTGACTTAGAACAGCGAGCATATTTGTATTATGGATGTTATGCTGATTATTTTTTTAAAAGAAAAGAGATCAAAAAGGCAATTTCCTACCTAGATAAAGCCATTCAAAACACCTCTAATAATTTAGAAAAAGAATATCTTAAAAAAAGGAAATTACAGTTAGAAATTATTTAAACTTTAAATTAGGTGTAACAATTTCCGAAATTTAGATACTAACCTTTCGCAGAAATTTACCAACCTATGTTTAAATATTTTATAAACCTTCAATGGAAGTCTTTTTTTAGATCCGCAAATTTGAGCAAAGGGTTAGCCTTAAAAATCGTTATGATTTTTTTTGCTATCTACATGCTAGTCTCTTTTACTTTTTTGGGAATCGGCCTTTTTTTTATGTTAGAAAAGTTCTTCCCTGACGCTGACCCAATGGTAATTTTGAGTCAGTATCTTGTATATTGGATTATCATAGAGCTTTTAGCCAGGTATTTCATGCAAAAATTACCGGTGATGGATGTAAAACCTATGTTATTACTTCCTGTTAAAAAAAGTACAATAACACATTACATTTTAGGCAAATCAGGTTTTTCATTTTTTAATTTGCTGTCCATGGTAATTTTTATACCATTTGGTATGGTGCTTATTGCTCACGACTATCCAGTGGCAAATGTTTTAATTTGGTTACTTTCAATACTAGGTATTGTAATGTCTATTAATTACATAAATTTTATAATTAATAAGAGCGATAAAATATTCTTTGGCTTACTTCTTACGCTTCTTGGTATATACGGTTTGGAGTATTTTAATATTTTTTCGGTTACTGAGTATTTGGGTCAAATGTTTTATTCATTATATGCTAATCCAGTTTTAACTGTTGTACCAATTGTTCTAGCAGTAATAACGTATTTTCTGAATTATAAGTTTTTAAGGAGTAGAATTTTTTTAGATGCATCCTTAAAGAAGGAAGTAAAAACAGTAGAAGCATCAGATTTATCATGGACCAAACGCTTTGGATCAATTGCTCCTTTTCTTCAATTAGACTTAAAACTTATTTGGAGAAATAAAAGAACAAAAACTCAAGTGTTTATGTCACTTGCAATGATATTTTATGGCCTCATTTTTTACAAGATGGATGATTTTGGACCAACCTCACCCATGATGGTTTTTGTCGGAATTTTTATTACAGGAATTTTTCTAACCAATTTTGGGCAATTTATACCAGCCTGGGATAGTGCATATTATAGCATGATGATGTCACAAAATATTCCACTAAAAAAGTATTTAGAATCTAAGTCGGGTTTAATCTCAGTAAGTGTTGTTGTAATGTTTTTATTGTCAGTGCCATATGTATATTTTGGTTGGCAAGCATTAGCAATTAATTTTAGTTGCGCATTGTATAATCTTGGAGTAAATGTTCCGCTAATTTTGTTTTTTGGGTCATTTAATAAAAAACGAATAGACTTAGATAAAAGCGCTTTTGGAAATATGCAAGGAGCTGGTGCTGCACAGTTTTTAATTATGCTGCCCATAATTGTTCTGCCTTTATTGCTCTACGTTGGATTTAAGTATTTAGTCTCGTTTGAGGTGGCGCTTATGGTAATAGGTGGGGTAGGCATTATAACTTTTGCCTTTAGAAATATGCTTTTAAATTATGTTACTAAAGCATATCGAAAAAAGAAATATGGAATGATATCAGGATTTAAAGAAACAAATAGCTAAAAGTATGATAGTTGCAAAAAATTTAACCAAACAATATGGTGGCAAACAAGTTTTAAATATTGAAAACTTAGAAATTCCAAAGGGACAAAGTTTTGGGCTTGTTGGTAATAATGGAGCAGGAAAAACAACATTTTTTAGTCTACTTTTAGATTTAATTGAACCCTCAGCAGGAGAAATTATAAATAATAATGTTCAAGTAAATACAAGTGAAGACTGGAAACCCTTTACATCATCATTTATAGATGAAACATTTTTAATAGGGTATTTAACACCAGAAGAATATTTTAATTTCATTGGAGAATTACGCGGACAAAACAAGGCAGATGTTAATGCATTGCTTTCAAGGTTTGAAGATTTTTTTCATGGAGAAATTTTAGGGCAAAATAAATATCTGAGAGACTTGTCCAAAGGAAATCAAAAAAAAGTGGGAATTGTAGCCTCATTCATTGGCAATCCAGAAGTAGTGATTTTAGATGAACCTTTTGCTAATTTGGACCCTACCACTCAAATAAGATTAAAAGGGATAATAAAAGACTTAGCGAATACACAAGGAGTAACCGTTTTGGTATCAAGTCATGATCTTATTCATGTTACAGAAGTATGCGAACGCATTGTTGTTTTAAACAAAGGAGAAATTGTTAGAGACATTGAAACTTCAACAGAAACACTTCAAGAGCTAGAAAGTTTTTTCGCTGGTTAAATTAGGTTTAAAACATATTTTTAAAAAGCTGTTCTTTGTAGATACAATGAGCAGCTTTTTTGATTTATAAAGATGAATTAAATCGCTTAACTCGGTAAGAAATTAAGAATCACCATTTTTTATTTGGCAAATAAATGATTACATATTTATTCTTGATACGTTAAAAAAATAAGAGATAAATACATATGAAAACGTATACACGTTTATTTTGTCGATGAAATACATAATAATATGGTAGATTTTCTGTTTACATAACGTACGAATACATAGAATTTTGAAGCTTCAATATAAACTTATTATAACTGCCATTTTCGGAGGATTCATTTTTAATGCATGCTCTACTAAAAAGGATGCATTTCTGAATCGGAATTGGCATGCCTTAAATACCAAATATAATACGCTTTACAATGGTGATATTGCATTTGATGAAGGCCGAAAATCATTGAACGATAATTACACTGATGATTATTGGAATGTACTCCCTATAGAACGTCTACAGGTTACCGAAGATATAAAGCTAGATTCCGAAGATAATAACCCAAATTTTGTTATAGCTGAAGAAAAAGCAACCAAAGCTATTCAGAAACATAGTATGGACATTGATGATGAGGAGCGTAATTATCAAATAGATGAATCGTTTGTATTGCTAGGTAAAGCAAGATACTTTGATCAAAGGTACATGCCCGCTTTAGAAGCATTTAACTATGTACTTAGAAAATATCCTAAAAGTAGTCAACTTAATGAAGCAAGTATTTGGAGAGAAAAAGTTAACATTAGGTTAGATAATAACGAATTGGCAATTAAAAACCTTAAAAGGTTAATGAAGTATGAGGAATTAAAGGATCAAGAATATGCCGATGCCCGCGCGATGTTAGCTCAGGCTTATCTAAATTTAAATGCTCCAGACACTGCAATTCAACAGCTTCGTATAGCTTCGGCATATACGCCAAAAAAGCCAGAAAAAGGGCGATACTATTTTATCATTGGGCAGCTGTATAATCAAATTGGCCATAAAGACAGTGCTAACTTAGCTTTTGATAAGGTGATAGATTTAAATAGAAAATCACCAAGAGTTTATATGATTAATGCGCATTTACAGAAAATTGGGAATACAGCATTAACCTCAGAAAATGAATTAGAGTTGCTTGAATACCTCACTGATTTAGAAGAAAACAGAGAAAACCGACCTTTTTTAGACAAAATTTATCGTAAAAAGGCAGAATACTATTTAGCAAAACAGTCTGATAGTTTAGCCCTCGTATATTTTAATAAATCGCTTAGAAGTACGCAAAATGATCCTACACTAAACGCTTTAAATTATGAAAACCTGGGGACTTATAATTTTGATATAAACAATTATAAACTAGCTGGCGCATATTATGATAGTGTACTTCCTAATTTAAAGGATAACACTAAAAAGTACAGACAAATTAAAAAGAAATTAGATAACCTAGAAGACGTAATTAAGTATGAAGACATCGTACATTATGCGGATAGCATTATAACATTATATCGTTTACCAAAAGAAAAACAAATAGCCTATTTTACCGAGTATACTACTGCATTAAAAGAAGCAGATGAAGCTGCTTTGAAGAAGCAAAAAAATAAAATAACAGCAGGATATGCTGCATTTGGTGAAAGTAAAGGCGGTAAGGAAAACAAAGGGAAGTTTTATTTTTACAATATTACAAGTCTTGGTCATGGACAAAATGATTTTAAAACACGTTGGGGTACCAGAGAGTTAGAAGACGATTGGCGTTGGTCAGATAAAAATACAGTTACTATAAGCTCAGATGATAATACGTCAACAGCATCCAACGATAATGTTGAACCCTCTCAAAGCGAAAAGTATGATGTAGAATTTTATATGAAGCAGATACCTACTGATGAGAGTTTTATTGATAGTTTGCAAGGGCAAAGAAATTTTTCTAATTACCAACTAGGGTTAATTTACATGGAAAAATTTAAGGAAAACCAGCTAGCAGCAGCAAAGTTAGAAGATGTTTTAAAATCTAATCCAGAAGAACGTTTAATACTTCCAAGTAAATACAATCTGTTTAAAATATATGAACAAGAGGGTAGCGTGTTAGCGGAGTCAATGAAAAACAATATTATTAATAATCACCCTGATACGCGTTATGCCAAAATATTATTAAATCCTGATACGGTTTTGGAAGGAAACCAAGATAGTCCAGATTCAAGATATGAAGCACTGTTTAAGCAATATCAAGCGCAGGAATATTTAAGAGTTATTACTGGTGCTGAGGAAAATATAGATCGGTATACCGGTGATCCAATTGTTCCTAAGTTTGAAATGCTAAAGGCAAATGCAATTGGAAGATTACAAGGATTTAATGACTTTAAAGAAGCATTAAATTATGTTGCACTTACCTATCCAAATAACCCAGAAGGGAAAAAGGCAGAAAAAATGGTGAGTGAACAATTACCTAAATTAGAAACAAAAGAATTTTCGCAAGAGCAAGGGAGCAAGGGAACAAGTAATTGGAAAGTAGTTTTTCCTTTTAAAATTAGAGATAACGAAGTTGCTTTAAAGCTTAAAGAAAAGTTGGAAAAATCAGTAAAAGAGCTTAATTACAACAATAAAATTTCAAAAGATATTTATAATCTTGAAGATCAATTTGTAATAGTTCACGGTTTTAAATCAAAGGAATTTGCCCTTGGCTATGTAGAGCTTTTAAAAATTAATAAAGATTACAAAATAGCTAATAAGAATTTCGTAATTTTATCGGAGAACTATAAAATAATACAAGTTCACAAGAATATTGATGAATATCAAAAAGCAGAATTAACCCCAAAACCTTAACTAATGTTTTCAGATAACAAAAAACCTAAAGCTATGAACGAAATCGGCGGACAACCAAACAGAATTGAGAAAAACACAAAAATTAAAGGAGATATTATTTCTGAAGCCGATTTTAGAATCGATGGAAAGTTAGATGGTAATGTTACTACTTCTGGTAAAGTGGTCATTGGTAAAGATGGCTATATAAATGGTAAAGTGGAATGTGTAAATGCTGATATTGAAGGTAATTTTAATGGAGAACTTTTAGTTTCGGACTTACTTTCATTAAAAGCTTCAGCAGTTATAGAAGGAACAGTTTCTGTTACTAAATTAGCTGTAGAGCCAGGAGCAACATTTAACGCTTCGTGTACTATGAAAGGTAAAGGAGGTGCATCTGCTTTTTCAAAACCGCAACAAGTAAGTAATTCAACTAATGGAACAGCAAAAGCGTCCTAATAAAGGACGTTTTTTAAGAAATGCAGCCAGTTTTTCGGGAATAGCAATTCAAATGGGGGCGACAATTTATTTTGGAAACCTTTTGGGAGAATGGCTCGATGAAAAATATGATAAGACTTATTTTGAAAATATTGTCACCATGATTGCAGTATTTTTGTCCATGTATTTAGTAATACTCAAAGCAACTAAAATTAAATAGCTCCAAGGTTTTTGAAAAGTTACATTACTTATATCTTAGTTTTTTTAATAGTTGGTTTTTTCGGTTATTATTTACACCATTACATGGCTAATTTAAGTAGCCAGTTCTCATTATTACTTAAACAAGTTTATATATTTCATGCAACGTTTTCTTTAGTTGTATGCATCGGTTTTCAAATAGTTTCAAAGATTAAGTCAATAGCCCATCAATTGGGCTTTATTTATATTGGCTTTTTTGTGCTAAAGATTTTTTTATTTTCCATTCTCTTTTATTCTCAACTATTTGAGGAGTCATTAACTAAGCAACAAAGCGGTTCACTACTTATTCCCGTGTTTTTGTTTTTGTTTTTAGAGGTTTATTTTATTTCAAAAATTATTAGATAATTGCAAAACACAAATTTTATAACTAAAAAATGCTGTGTTTTACGTTTTTAATATTTACTTTTGCGCAAATTTTAAAGAGCCCTATTTTTAAAAATACGCAATGAACGGAGCATCAAAATCTTTTAAATTAGTAGTATTAATAATGATACTATTTGCATCGTTTCAAGGATTGGCAAAATCTGAGAACGACGAAAATAAAGAAGTAGATACAAAGGATGAAGTTACAGAGTACATCCTACACCATATTAAGGATGCACATGATTTTCATTTGTTTTCATATACAAGTGGAGAAGGCGAACGTAAACATGTAGGTTTTCCACTTCCAATAATTTTATGGACAAGTAACGGCTTAACAACTTTTATGTCGTCAGAATTTCATCATAATGATGATGGACATGTTATTGTGGAGAAAAACGGTTTAAAATTCGCCAAAATTCACAGTAAAATATATGAATTAGAAAGTGGAGCGTCTGAAGTTTCTTTTGATGATGGTCATCATGCAACAAATGCTAGTAAGGTTTTAGATTTATCTATAACTAAAAGTGTTTTTGGAGTATTATTGGTTGGGTTATTAATGTTTTTAGCTTTTTCTTCCCTTGCTAGACAGTATAAAAAGAAACAAATTCCAACAGGTTTTGGTAGAGTTTTAGAACCACTTGTTATTTATGTAAGAGATGAAATAGCAAGACCAAATATTGGAGAAAAGAAGTACAGAAGATTTACTGGTTATCTATTAACCGTTTTCTTTTTCATATGGATATTAAATTTATTAGGATTAACACCACTTGGATTCAATGTTACTGGGCAGTTAGCTGTTACAGCTGCGTTAGCCATATTTACTTTAGTAATATACACAGTTAGTGGTAATAAAGATTATTGGATGCACATTTTATGGATGCCAGGGGTTCCTATTTTAATTCGTCCAGTACTTGCCGTAATAGAATTGGCAGGGGCTTTATTAATTAAGCCTTTTTCATTATTGGTTCGTCTTTTTGCAAATATATCTGCAGGGCATATTGTAGTTATGAGTTTAATTGCAATAATGTTTACACTTAAAGAATCATTAACAGTTGGAGGAGCAACAGCATTATCATTGTTGCTGTCATTTTTTATAACATTAATAGAAGTGTTAGTCGCTTTCTTACAAGCATATATTTTTACAATGCTATCTGCATTGTTTATAGGTATGGCTGTGGAGGAGCATGATCATCACTAATAAAAGTTTGTTTAATTTAATATAAATCAATTATTATGTACAATTTAATTGGAGCAGGATTAATCGTTATCGGAGCAGGAATTGGACTAGGTCAAATTGGTGGTAAGGCAATGGAAGGTATTGCTCGTCAGCCAGAAGCAACTAGTAAAATCCAAACAGCGATGATTATTATCGCAGCACTTTTAGAAGGTTTAGCATTTGGTGCATTATTCTTAGGAAAATAATAATCCAAACAAAACTAAAGGCACACTCCTGTAACGGTTGGTTACAGGAGGTGTTTTAAAATTAAACAAAGAAGAAATTTAATTTTCATAGTATGGAAACTTTATTAAACGATTTTTCACCAGGATTATTTATAGTACAAACAATATTATTATTAGGATTAATTTTTCTAATGGTAAAATTTGCATGGAAGCCTATTCTTAATTCATTAAATGAACGTGAATCTGGTATTCAAGATGCTTTGGAAGCAGCAGAGAATGCAAAAAAGGAAATGCAAAACCTTCAAGCGGATAACGATAAGTTATTAAAGGAAGCTCGTGCAGAAAGAGAAGCTATGCTTAAAGAAGCTCGCGAAATTAAAGATAAAATGATTTCTGACTCTAAAGAGCAAGCTAAGGTTGAGGCTGATAAAATGATTCAGCAAGCACAAGCAGTTATCGAAGGAGAGAAGAAGGCTGCAGTAGCTGACATTAAAAATCAGGTTGCAAATCTTTCAGTAGAAATTGCAGAAAAAGTTATTAAAGAACAACTATCTAATAAAGACCAACAATTAAAGCTGGTTGACGATATGTTGGGAGATATTAAATTGAATTAATCAAAGAATAATGAGCAATTCTAGAGCAGCAGTACGTTACGCTAAAGCTATACTGGATCTTGCGGTTGACAATAAAGTTGTTGATGCTGTTGAGTCAGATATGCGTGCTATAGTAAGTGCAATATCAGAAAGCAAAGAACTTAATGATATGTTGGTAAGTCCTGTGATTAAGCCAAGTATTAAAAAGGACGCTTTGTTAGAAATATTTAAAGATAGTAACTCAGTTACTCAAGGAGCAATAAGTATGCTGGTTGATAATAAAAGAGTTTCAATTCTAAATGAAGTTGCTTTGAAGTATATTATTCTTAATGAGCAGTTAAAAGGAAAAGATGTTGCTTTTGTAACTACAGCAGTGCCTTTAACTTCAGAATTAGAGCAAAAAGTATTAAGCAAAGTATCAGAACTAACAGGAAATAAAGTTGTCATCGAAAATAAAATAGATGAGAGCATTATTGGAGGTTTTGTATTGCGTGTTGGTGATGTGCAGTATGATGCAAGTGTTGCTAACAAATTAAGTAGTTTAAAAAGAGAATTTACAAATAGTCTATAATATATTTTCGGATTATAATAATCCAGAACCTTATATCTAAAACAAATGGCAGGAGTAAAAGCCGCTGAAGTATCAGCAATTTTAAAGAAACAATTATCAGGATTTGACGCTACGGCCTCTTTGGACGAAGTAGGAACTGTATTGCAGGTTGGTGATGGTATCGCTAGAATCTACGGTTTATCTAACGTTCAGTATGGGGAGCTAGTGGAATTTGAAGGAGGTTTAAAAGGGATCGTTCTTAACCTTGAAGAAGATAATGTTGGTGCGGTATTATTAAGCCCATCTAGAGATGTTAAAGAAGGGTCTACGGTTAAAAGAACACAAACTATTGCTTCTATCAATGTTGGTGAAGGAATTGTTGGACGTGTTGTTAATACACTTGGCTTACCAATAGATGGTAAAGGACCTATCTCTGGTGAAACTTTTGAAATGCCATTAGAGCGTAAGGCTCCTGGGGTTATTTTCCGTGAGCCAGTTACTGAGCCATTACAAACTGGTATTAAAGCGATTGATGCCATGATTCCTGTAGGTAGAGGTCAACGTGAACTTGTTATTGGTGACCGTCAAACAGGGAAAACTACTGTTTGTATTGATACCATCCTTAATCAGAAAGAATTTTACGATGCTGGTGAACCAGTATATTGTATATATGTTGCTATTGGTCAAAAAGCTTCTACGGTTGCTGCAATTGCACAAACGTTAGAAGATAAAGGTGCATTAGCATATACAACAATTGTTGCGGCTAACGCTTCTGATCCTGCTCCAATGCAGGTTTATGCGCCTTTTGCTGGGGCTGCAATTGGAGAGTATTTCCGTGATACAGGTCGTCCTGCTTTAATTATATATGATGATTTATCTAAGCAGGCAGTTGCTTACCGTGAAGTATCTCTTTTATTAAGAAGACCTCCAGGACGTGAAGCTTACCCTGGTGATGTATTCTACCTTCACTCTAGATTATTAGAGCGTTCAGCAAAAGTTATTGCTGATGATGATATTGCTAAAAACATGAATGACCTTCCGGATTCTTTAAAATCTAAAGTTAAAGGTGGTGGATCATTAACGGCATTACCAATTATTGAAACTCAAGCAGGTGATGTATCTGCATATATTCCAACTAACGTAATTTCTATTACTGATGGACAAATATTCTTGGAGCAAGATTTATTTAACCAAGGTGTACGTCCAGCAATTAACGTAGGTATTTCGGTATCTCGTGTTGGAGGTAATGCTCAGATTAAATCAATGAAAAAGGTTTCAGGAACACTTAAACTAGATCAAGCACAGTTCCGTGAATTGGAGGCATTTGCTAAGTTTGGTTCTGACCTTGATGCAGCTACCTTAAACGTTATTGAAAAAGGTAAACGTAATGTTGAAATCTTAAAACAAGCTCAAAATGATCCTTTCACAGTGGAAGATCAAGTGGCAATTATTTATGCTGGTTCTAAAAACTTGTTGAAAGATGTACCTGTTGAAAAGGTAAAGGAGTTTGAAAGAGATTTTATTGAATTTTTGAACGCAAAGCACAGAGGTGTTTTAGATACATTAAAATCAGGTAAATTAACAGATGAGGTTACTGAAACGTTAACAGCAGTTTGTAAAGATTTATCTGCTAAGTATAACTAGTAAGAGGTATTTAGTAGAAAACATTCTAACTTAAATACTTAATACTAACTACTATATAAAATGGCAAACTTAAAAGAAATACGTAACAGAATATCTTCAGTATCTTCTACGATGCAGATTACTAGTGCTATGAAAATGGTATCTGCTGCAAAGCTAAAGAAGGCTCAAGACGCTATTACCGCTATGAGACCATATGCGGATAAACTAACTGAACTTCTGCAGAGTTTAAGTGCTAGTTTAGATGCAGATTCTGGAAGTAAATTTGCTGAAAATAGAACAGTAAATAAAGCATTGGTTGTTGCCATTACTTCAAATAGAGGTTTGTGTGGCGCTTTTAATACCAATATACTTAAAGAGTGTTTTTCTTTAGCAGAAAACACATATGAAGGAAAACAAGTAGATTTTATTGCGGTTGGTAAGAAAGCGAATGATATACTTACTAAAAACCATAATGTTGTTAATAATCATAGTAATATTTTTGATGACTTAACTTTTGATAACTCTGCTGCAATAGCTGAAGAGTTAATGGAGTTATTTGTTCAAGGTACTTATGATAAAATTGAAATTGTATACAACAAGTTTAAAAACGCAGCGACTCAGATTGTAATGACGGAACAATTTCTACCAATAGTTCCTGTTACTAGTGAGAAATCTTCGAATTCTGATTATATTTTTGAACCATCAAAAACGGAAATCGTAGAGCAGCTAATACCTAAGTCTTTAAAGACTCAATTATACAAAGGTATTCGCGATTCTTTTGCAAGTGAACATGGCGCACGTATGACTGCTATGCATAAAGCAACTGATAATGCTACAGAGCTTAGAGATCAGTTAAAATTAACTTATAATAAAGCAAGACAGGCTGCAATTACTAACGAAATATTAGAAATTGTTGGTGGAGCAGAAGCCCTAAATGATTAAGTTAAGCAAAAGAACAAATATTTTTTTGATGTAATTTACTGAAATACAGTATGTAATATTATAACCTCACTTTTTAGTGAGGTTTTTTTGTTTCTGTATGTAACATTTTTTTATAAATGTATCTAAAAGGAAAATTAAATAAAAAATGAATCACATGAAGACAATTAAAAGCACCTTATTTTTAGCAACATTTTTATTAGCGACAGGGTTATTTGCCCAAAACAAAGCATTTAAAGTAGAAGTAATAGGTAAAGGTGATCCAGTATTGCTTTTTCCAGGATTTACATGCACAGGAGAAGTTTGGGAAGAAACGGTAGAAGAGCTTTCAAAAAAATACGAATGTCATATATTCACTTTTGCTGGTTTTGGAGATGTAGCGCCTATAGAGAAGCCATGGCTTCCAAAAATTAAGGAAAGTGTAGAAAACTATGTCTTAAAGCACAAGTTAGAAAACCCATCTATAATAGGACATAGTTTAGGAGGAGTTTTAGGCTTATGGTTAACCTCAGAAGAGAATAGTAATTATAAAAAATTAATTGTTGTAGATGCTTTACCAGCTTCAGGAGCTTTAATGATGCCTAATTATAAAAGTGAAAATATGGTATATGATAGTCCATATAATAAGCAGCAATTAGCAATGAATGAGGAAGATTTTGAAAAAATGGCTTTAGGCATGGTACCGTATATGATGCTTTCTAATGAAAAACAAGCCATGGTTGTGGAATGGATGGTACAGAGCGATAGAGAAACCTATGTATATGGATATACCGATTTTTTAAGGTTGGATTTGAGAGAAGATGTGGCTAAGATTAAAACGCCAGTAACTATTTTGGCAGCAACAAAACCCTACGGTAAAGATGTGGTTCAGAAAAATTATGAAGAACAGTATAAAAACTTATCTTCTTACTCTATTATTTACGCGGAAGAATCGGCTCATTTTATAATGTTTGATCAGCCAGAATGGTTTGTGAATCAAGTTGTGGAAGAGCTTAAATAATACTATTTAATTATTATAACGTGGAGCAATTACAAATACATTTTGATAATCTATACAAAGACAATTATGCAAAAGTAATACGGCTTTGTATGGGTTATGTGAATGGAGATGAAGCAAAGGCTAAAGATATTACTCAAGAGGTGTTTATAAAGGTTTGGGAGAATTTAGAATCTTTTAGGGAAGAATCTGGGATATCAACATGGATATATAGAATAACAGTAAATACTTGTTTGCTTCAACTCAGAAATGAAAAAATTAAAAAGACCTCAACTCAAAGTGAATTTAATAATGTTGTTGAAGAAGAGGAAGAAAGTAAAACAACACATGAAATACAATTAAAAAGTATGTATGCATGTATTCACAAGCTTTCTAAAGAAAACAAAAGTATTATACTATTGGAGTTAGAAGGATTACCACAAAAGGAAATAGCAAATATAACAGGACTTTCCCATGAAGCAATTCGTGTAAGAGTCCATAGAATAAAAAATAGTTTAACTAAATGCGTTCAAAAATGACAACATTTGAAGACTTACAATCACAATGGAAAAAGCAACCAGCAACTGAAACTCCAGAAAACGGATCTAAACAGATTGTGGAGAAAGTGGCTTTAATTAGAAAAAAACAGAATATTACCAATATTGTTTTAATGACTACGGCTATAATTTTAATTTTCTTTTTCTTCTATGTTTCCGCATACAAATCTCAGAAACCAATGATTGGGTTATCTCTTATGATAGGAGCATTAGCTACAAGGGTTGGTTTAGAAATTTTGAGCATCAGAAGTTTAAAAAATTTGAATGTTGCAAAGGCAACTGAGATTTTCAAAAAACAAATGATTGGCTATTATAGTAAAAGGGTTAAAATACATTTTATAATTACGCCCATTATAATTATGACCTATTGTATAGGGTTTATTATGCTTTTACCCTCATTTAAAGAAAATTTATCATCCGGATTTTACACTTATATTAAAATATCATCTACAGTAATGCTTGTTGTATTAAGCATTTTCATCGCAAAACAGATTAAAAATGAGTTAGAGGTTTTAAAGGAATTAAAACAATAAAAATATGGGAATCAAAAAAGTATTTTGTTTTTGTTCCATAACTAACTAAACTTTGTTTACGGGCTTTAAATGTTTAATTTTAACCCCTAAGCAAAGGACTATTGAATCCGTTAAAAAAACTTTTTAAGCAAACATTTGTTTATGGTTTAGCAACCGTATTACCTAGAATGTTATCCTTTATTTTGGTTCCTATTTATACTGAGGTAATGGCGCCAGGTTTATACGGAGAAGTATCAGTAATTTTTGCATGGTTTGCCATTTTTAATGTAGTTCTTGCTTATGGAATGGAAACCGCTTTTTTTAGATTTTATAATAAAGCAGAAAATAAAAAAACGGTTGTTTCTACATCATTAATATCCATTTTAGGAACAACTGTTTTATTTATGCTAATTGGGTTGTTGTTTCAAACTAATCTAGCAAACATGCTTGGTATTAGTGTTGATTATATTAGGTACGTATTATTTATTTTGGTTTTAGATGCACTTGTGGTAGTGCCATTTGCTTGGCTACGGGCTAATGAAAAACCAATGAAATATGCTATTATAAAGATAGCTAACGTAGCAATAAACTTAGGACTTAATGTTTTCTTTTTATTAATTCTTCCTGGGATCCTTAAAAATAACCCAGACACTTTTTTACAGGCACTCTACAAGCCCAATTTTGAAATATCGTATATCTTCATTTCCAATCTAATAGCGAGTGGTATAACATTACTATTAATGTTTAAGCTATATGTTAAAATTAAATATGTTTTTGATATTCAGCTATGGAAGAATATGATGAAGTACGCCGCTCCAGTCTTAGTAGCAGGTATTGCGTTTTCTATTAATGAAGTTTTTGATCGCGTATTGCTAGAAAAGCTACTTCCAGAGAATGTCGCTTCAAGTAAAGTGGGAATGTACTCAGCATGTTATAAAATATCACTTTTTATGACACTCTTTGCTACGGCATTTCGAATGGGAATAGAACCCTTTTTCTTTAGTCACTCTAACTCCGAAAATCCACAAAAAACATATGCACAAATCACAAATTACTTTGTGATTTTAGGAAGCATTATTTTGTTGACTGTAGTAGTTTTTGCTGATGTTTTAAAAGTACTCATTGTGCGTGATTCTGATTATTGGGAGGCAATGCCAATTGTACCTATAATTGTTTTAGCAAGTTTCTTTTTAGGCATATACCATAACCTTTCTGTCTGGTATAAAGTCACGGATCGTACGAAGTTTGGTGGTTACATTTCAATGATAGGTGCAATACTTACCATTGTAATTAACTATGTGTTTATTGAGCATTTTGAATATATGGCTTCAGCCGTTGCTACTTTGGTGGCATATGGTACAATGATGGGACTTTCCTTATATTTTGGACGAATGTATTATCCTATTCCATATAACTTTAGAAAAATAGTATTCTACTTAGGCTTATCTATTATTTTTTCTTTTACATCTTTTTACCTATTTAATAGAAGTTTAATTATTGGCAGCATACTGTTAGTAGTATTTTTGGGATTAATATATAAGCTTGAAAATGATAACCTTAGAAAAATATTTTTAAAAAAATGAATATAAAAATCATTAATAAATCTTCACACGATTTACCTCATTATGAGACTGGAGCATCAGCTGGAATGGATTTAAGAGCCAATATTTCAGAATCCATAACGTTACAACCTTTGGAAAGAACAATCGTTAAAACGGGATTGTTTATTGAGCTTCCGGTTGGATTTGAGGCACAAGTAAGACCAAGAAGTGGATTAGCTGCTAAAAAGGGAATTACCGTGTTGAATGCTCCAGGTACAGTTGATGCTGATTATCGAGGAGAAATTGGTGTGATATTAGTCAATTTATCTAACGAAGCATTTACTATTGAAAACGGAGAACGTGTAGCGCAATTAGTAATTGCAAAACATGAAAGAGCAGAGTGGATTCAAGTTGAAGAGTTATCTGAAACAGCTAGAGGAGAAGGAGGATTCGGAAGTACTGGAACAAAATAAATTCTTGCAATAGCAGGAAACTATTGAATAAAAATAAAGTTTAAAATGTTTCCATCGTTGTGGAAAAGAAATAAAATCTAAAATGAAAATAATAGTACCAATGGCGGGCAGAGGTTCTCGTCTACGCCCACATTCTTTAACAGTACCAAAACCATTAATTCCTGTTGCAGGCAAGCCAATTGTACACCGTTTGGTAAGTGACATTGCAAAAGTTCTTAAACAGCCTATTGAGGAAATTGCCTTCGTTTTAGGAGATCCAGCATGGTTTGGAGATGATGTAATTGCAAGTCTTCAAGAATTAGCAAAAGGTTTAGGAGCAAAAGCTTCAATTTATAGACAAGATCAGCCATTAGGTACAGGTCATGCTATCATGTGCGCTGAACCTTCGTTGTCCGGTCCTGCGGTTATAGCTTATGCCGATACACTGATTAGAGCTGAATTTGATTTAGATCCAGAAGCTGATAGTGTAATATGGACTAAAAAAGTAGAAAACCCAGAAGCTTACGGAGTTGTTAAGTTAAATAGCAATGATGAAATTGTTGAGTTAGTTGAAAAGCCAGAAACCTTTGTTAGTGACCAAGCTGTAATTGGTATTTATTACTTTAAAGATGTAGCAGTTTTAAAAGGAAAGTTGCAAGAAATTCTTGATGAAAACATCATGAATGGCGGAGAGTATCAAATTAATGATGGTATTAAACGTATGATGCAAGATGGTAAAGTATTTAAAACAGGTACCGTTGATGAATGGATGGACTGTGGTAATAAAAATATTACTATTGAAACCAATCAAAGAATGTTAGGTTTTCTTGAAGCGGATGGAGAGCAACTTATCGCAAATTCTGTACAACTAGAAAATGCAAATATTATAGAACCTTGTTTTATAGGAGAAAATGTAGTTTTAAAAGATACTACCGTTGGCCCTTTTGTTTCAATCGGAGATAATACTGTAGTTGAAAATTCAACGATAAAAAATAGTTTAATTCAAACTAATGCTAAAATTAGCAATGCAGATTTAGATAATGCTATGATTGGAAATCATGCTAAATTTAATGGAGATTTTAAAGCTATAAGTATTGGAGATTATTCTGTTTTGGAATAATAACTTTTAGAGAGATATTAAATGAAAATTGCTGGGCGTTTTTTTTTACTTTTTATGGGGCTATTTTGGTTCCCAAAACTTTCTTTTGCCCAAGAAACGGACTCCCCTCTTAATATCGAGGAAAGTGCAGAGGTCTTTCTAGAAGCTTATTCTGATGAGTTTCAAGAGAAATTTTTTGAAGGCCTTAAACAAAAAGGGATTGAAAATTATGATCGGGCAATAAATCTTTTTTTAGAATGTGAAAAAATAGAAGCCAACAATACGGCCATTTGGTATGAGTTAGCCAAAAGTTATACCCTAAACAAGCAATATATTTTAGCGCAAGAATATGCCATTAAAACCGTAAATAGTGCGCCAGAAAATTATTGGTATTTATATACGCTGGTACAAGTTTTGCAAAAACAATCCAGTGATTTTAGTATTGTTAAAAACGAGATCCCTTTTAGCAATAATACCCTCCAGTTGAATTTAGCTCGTATATATTTTAATCAGAAAAATTTTGGAGCAGCACTTAGGGTTATCGAAAATGTAAAGAAAACTTCATTTTCAGAAACATTAACGTCAAAAATTAAGGACTCTATCAAAAAGCAAAAAGCAAAAACTGTAACCACCAGTGCTTCATTTAGCTTTAAACAGGGGACTTCTAATGAGGCAAGTTCCGTACAAAATTACAAAATGCGCATTCAAGGTCAAATGCGTATAAAAGGGAATGCTTTAGTGTTACAAACAGCAAAAAAGGCACTAGAGGAGTATCCAACACAGCCTTATTTTTATTACGCGCAGGGATATGCATTAAATCGCACTAAAAAATATCGTGATGCTGTTGAAATTTTAGAGGCGGGGCTTGATTATTTATTGGATGATATTTCGCTTGCAAATAAAATTTATAAGGAACTGTCAGATTCCTATAAAGGCGTAAATAACATTTCTAAGTCAAATATGTATCTTCGTAAGATAAAACCTGGATTTTAAGCATATGACCATAATATGGCGATTAATAAAGAAAAGTATTTGCCTATGTACTTTTCTATTACTGTTAGTATCATGTAAAAGCAAGTCAGTTATTGCTGATGGAACCGTTAATAAGAATCTTTCTGCAAAGGCCATAATAAAAACACACTATCAAAATCAACTTAACTTTAAAACATTAAGCGGAAAGGTTAAAATAGATTATTCCGATGGGTATGCTTCTCAAGGAGTTAGTGTAAGTCTTAGGATGGAAAAAGATAAAGCCATTTGGATGAGCGCTCCATTAGGTATGGTTAAAGCGTACATTACCCCAGAAAGGGTTACTTTTTATAATAAATTACAAAACGAGTATTTTGATGGAGATTTCTCGTATTTGAGTGATATGTTAGGTGTTGAGTTAAATTTTGATAAGGTTCAAAACCTGTTACTGGGTCAGGCACTTTTTGATTTACGAAAAGAAAAATATATATCTTCTGTTTCCAATAAGAAATATCAATTAAAACTAAAAAAAGCACTAGACCTTTTTAAAGTAATGTACCAAATTGAGCCTCAAAATTTTAAAATGGCTACACAACAATTATCACAGCCTTCAAAAAATAGATTGCTCCAAATAGATTATAAAAACTATCAAAAAATTAATAAGTGGATAATACCCAATCAGGTACTTATTAAAGCAGAACAAGCTACCAATAAAAGTACCATTGATTTAGAGTATAGAAATGTTGAGTTTAATAAATCGCTTAACTTTCCTTATAAAATACCAAAAGGTTTTAAAGAAATTGTTTTAAGAAAAAATGAAATATAGCAAGCTATATCGTGTTTTTTTGATTGTTTGCTTAGTTAGTGCGAGTTCGCATTTAAGCTTTGGGCAAACTAATGAACAAAAATCTTTAGAAGTAAAGCGCGAAAAGCTTCAAAAGGAAATCAGAGAAATTAACAGATTACTTTTTGCCAAAAAAAAGGAGAAAGGTAATGTGTTAGATCAAATGGAGGCGCTGGATAAAAAAATTAGTGTACGTCAGCAACTTATTAGGGTTACCAACCAACAATCCAACTTATTAAGTAGAAAAATTAGTGCAAACATCAGAAGTATAAGTAAACTTAAAGCTGATTTAAAAACGGTTAAAGAAGAATATGCGGCTATGATTCAGAAATCGTATGAAAACAAATCTCAGCAAAGTAGAGTGTTATTTGTACTGTCCTCTGAGAGCTTTTTTCAAGCCTTTAAACGCCTTCAATACATAAAGCAATATACAGAATACAGAAAGAAGCAAGGAGAGGAGATAGTGGCTAAAACAGACGAATTAGCACGATTAAATAAAGACCTTAATGAAGAGCGTAAAGTAAAACAGGTTTTACTTGCTCAAAATCGAAAAGCCAAAAATCAATTATTTTCCGAAATTCAAGCGCAAAAGGAGTTGTTGAGTAATATTCGAAAGAACGAGAAAAAGTATACCGCAACTATTGATAAGAAAAAGAAAGAAGCTAAAAGGATTGACCGTCAAATAGAAAAGTTAATCAGAAATGCAATTGCGGCTTCGAATAAAAAGGCAGGAAAGAAGACGACAAGTTCAAGTAAATTTGTGTTAACACCAGAAGCAACTCGCGTAGCAAACAGTTTTTCTGCAAACAAGGGGAAACTTATTTGGCCAGTAGAAAAGGGAATAAAAAGTCAAGGTTTTGGAGTGTACAAAGATGCTGTTTATCCGGGTATTAAACATCAGAGTAATGGCGTAATAATTACAACTAATCAAGGCTCAAATGCAAGGGCTATTTTTGAAGGAGAGGTGATAGCAATTTTAGCGGTACCTGGTGGAAACAAAGGTATTCAGGTAAAGCATGGTAATTATATTAGTACGTACTATAACTTATCTGAATTATACGTTAAAAAGGGAGATAAGGTAACTGCTAAACAGTCGTTAGGTAAGATATATACCAATCGGAATAATGGCCAAACTCGCCTTAAATTTTATCTATATAAAGATACAAGTAGGTTAAATCCAGAGGACTGGGTTTATCAGTTATAACATTTTCTCTATTGTACTTGTAAAAAAACTGTAGTCCTACGACTAACCAATATTAAATCGTTTTTTTATGAAAAGTTCTAGATTGCATATAACTAATACTAAAGGCGTTAAACTACACGCGTATTTAGAACTTCCAGCAAATCAAAGACCTAATTATTATGCCATATTTGCACACTGTTTTTCCTGTTCTAGCACGTTAAGTGCCGTGAAAAATATAAGTAGGTCTTTAACTAATCATGGTTTTGGAGTAGTGCGGTTTGATTTTACTGGTTTAGGAAGAAGTGAAGGAGAATTTGCGGACAGTCATTTTTCTGCCAATGTGGAAGATGTAATCGCAGTTAATAACTTTATTACCTCCGAATATGAAGCTCCAAGTTTACTAGTTGGTCATTCACTAGGCGGAGCGGCAGCCATTGTTGCTGCTTCTAGGTTGGATAATATTAAAGCTGTGGCAACTATTGGAGCCCCTGCAACTGTTAATCATGTTACGCACTTATTTTCTCATGCCATAGATGAAATTAAAGATAAAGGAGAGGTTAGTGTAAATATAGGAGGTAGATCTTTTAAGATTAACAAAGAGTTTGTAAGTGATTTTGAAAAGACGGACTTGCCAGAAATCACTAAAAATTTGCGAAAACCAATTCTAATAATGCATGCTCCGTTTGATATTGTTGTAGGTATAGAAAATGCGCAAAAATTATATCATAACGCCCATCATCCTAAAAGTTTTGTAAGTCTAGATGATGCAGACCATTTACTTTCTAAATCTAAAGACAGTAAATATGCAGGAAACATTATTGGCGCTTGGGTGGGGCGCTATTTTGAACCTATTGAAAATACGATGCTTTCTACAGGGGGAGAGCAGCTTGTTGCACGTTTAAGTTTATTGGAAGATAACTTTACCACAAGCATGCAAACTAAAAACCATGCATTTATAGCGGATGAACCTGTAAGTTTTGGAGGTGATGATTTTGGACCGTCACCTTACGATTTTTTAAGCGCTTCTTTAGCTTCTTGTACGGTTATGACCTTAAAATTATACGCAGAACGTAAAAAATGGGATTTACAAGAAGTGTTTGTATACATTACATATGCTAAAAAGCATAGTGATGATTTAGGTCTAGATTTAGATAAGTCAATACGTTTAGATGTATTAGATAAAAAGTTAAAGTTTGTTGGAAATTTAGATGATACTCAGATAAATAGGCTTAAAGAAATAGCAAGTAAATGCCCTGTTCATAAAACCTTGTTGAGTGATATTAAAATTAATACTGAGGTTATTGGTGACAAACAAACTACACATTAAAAAACGTCATTTCGAGTGTTTTATCGTAATAAAATAAAGACGAAATGTATTGAGAAAAGTTTTTAATTCTATAACCCTATTTTCTTGATACATTTTTCCTAAAGTTACAAATTTCGCAAAGCTTCACTTCGCAGAGTAGTTACTACTACCAGTTAGCTGTATATTTTTTATTTTTTTTTGGCAACTGTTTTTTAATATAAATGGCGGTAAAATTTTCATCTTCTCTCTTAACAAAAAGAGAATCACCATTAACACCTATAGTGGCACTGTATATACCCCTTTTAAGGTTTTCACTTACTATTGTAAAAATTGCAAGCTTGTTTTCACCCCCATTACTATAGCACACCCCTCTATTTCCACTATTTTCAGGGTTTAATTGTGGTATCTTATCAGATAATACGTCACTCTTTTTTAAAAAAAATAGATTCACGCATCCATTCTCATAAAATTTTAAAACATTCAAGTATGCCCGATCTTTGTTATCAAAATTGCTTTTTAATACTTCATAATGATCTCTATAGTAACCTCCCACGTAAATCGAATTATAATCTACTCCCTCAATAAGTTTAACAGTAGCATTTTTTCGATAGTTTTTGTTAAAAAAATTATCGTCTAGAGGTATTTTGGTACTTCCATCTAATAACACTTTAGTTTCCATTGATCCGCATGACACAAACAACAACAAAAAAAGAAACCTTACCATAATGTAAATTTATTTTTAGTTTGATACTGAAAATAGGGTTCTATTACCTCTAAATAGGGTTAGAGGAGTGGTTACTACTACCAATTAGCAGTATATTCTTGATTTTTTTTAGACAATGGTTTTTTTATTAAAACGCGATTATAATTTGAACCTTTTTTTAGTAGAAATAGAGTATCTCCTTTAAGCTTGATTTCAGGGTTATAAATACCTATCTTATAGTATTCCCCGGTGATGGTTACCATAGCCATCATATATCTATTGTCTAGAAAATAACAGATGCCTCTACCTCCTGTTATATCAGGATTTAAATCTATCTGATCAGATTCCAGACCTTTATAAATGTCAAATTGATTTACACAGCCATTTTCGTAAAATCGAATTCCCGTTTCAACAAAATAATCTTTTATACTTATCATTTTACCCTTATGATTAATATAATATTCTTCCATATAAATAGCATTATAATCTATACCAGCAATATTCTTAATTTTATATTTTTCTCGATAATTCGTATCAAAAAAGTCTTTTTCAGCAGGAACATCTGTTACTCCATCTTTTAACTCTATGGTTTTTAAAGATCCGCATGACAAAAACAGCAGTAAAAAAAGTAATCTTACCATAATGTAAATTTATTTTTAGTTTGATACTGAAAATAGGGTTCTATTACCTCAAAATAGGGTTAGAGCATATATTTACGTTTCAATAACATGAATAAACCCTATTCCCCCATAAAAAGTGCACGTAGTTCGGTAGCCTCTTTGGGTTTAAGTTTTCCTGCTAACACAAGACTTAATTGTTTTCTTCTTAAAGCGGCCTCAAATCGTTGACTTTCAAGTTTTGTTTCTGGCACTAACTCTGGCACTTTAGTTGGTTTTCCAGTATCATCAACAGCTACAAAAGTGTAAATAGCTTCGTTCGCTTTTGTACGTTCACCACTGAAACGATCTTCCATCCAAACATCTAAATAAACTTCCATTGAAGTATTAAATGCTCTGGAAACTACAGCTTCAACAGTAACTACACTACCAACAGGAACAGCTTGATTAAATGCAACGTGATTAACAGATGCGGTAACCGTAATTCTTCTGCTATGTCTACGAGCGGCAATACTGGCAGCACGATCCATACGAGCTAAAAGCTCGCCACCAAATAAATTATTTAATGGATTAGTTTCACTAGGTAAAACCATATCTGTCATTACGGTACGAGAATCACTGGGAGTTTTGCTAGACATACTTTTTCTTTCTGCAAAGATACGTTCAATTTAAAAGAAAATAGAGTGAGTAGTCTTATTTTAAAGAAAGTAACCAAGCATCTTTAGATTGTACTCGTTTAATTTTTCTTAGGGCAGATAAGGCTTGGTCAACATCTTCATAGCGATCGTAGGTTACCATGTGTAAACCATGCTTATTAGTTCCAATATAATCAGCATGATAACCAAGACGCTTAAGTTGCCTAATTTTGCGGTCTGCATTTTTTTTGAACCTAAAAGCACCAGCAACAATGTGGTGAAGTGATTGATTTTCTTTTTTGTTTGCCTTCGTAATTACATCTAAATTAATAGTTGGTAATTCCATGGGAACAGCATCAAAAAAGGTCGCTTTTTGAATATATTTAGAAACCTCTTCTTGTGCTTCTTGTTGCACAAGTTGATTTTTCTCTTTGTTATTTTCGTAAAATTTGAATCCTGTAAGTCCTGTCGATAGTGCTAATAATGCTATAGCGGCATACTTATAGTAAAATCTGAAAGACGATTCTTTTCTCTTTTCAGGAGTTATGATAAAAGGAATTCTTTCTTCAAGTACTTCAACTTCCTCTTTTAAGACTTCTCTAGTAACAGGGGTTGATGAAAAAGTTGTAAGCCCAAAAGATGAGGTCAAATAATTTTCATTATCAAATGGTTCAAACTGAATTTTTTCTTCAACACTTAAGCTTAAAACACCAATGTCTTCTAGATTTAACTTCTCTCCTTTGAGTAAATTATCCTTCCATGTTTTGGCAACATTTTCGACCTCAATTAACGTTTTTTCGTAGGGAACTTTTTTAAGCTCAGCGATATACGAAATTAACAATCCGTCATTAGAAGATAATTGCTCGTTAAATGAAATTAATTTAGATGGGGCATAAAAGGTATTGCTATCTTCTTGAAGTCTAGCAGATTGCTTTTGAGCCAAAAAAGCACCAAAGCCTGGTATAACTACACAATTATACCTGTATAATAAATCTTTTATATAGTGTTCTAAAACCATAGTACACAAAGATTGTAAAAAAAGAGGGCTCTAAAAACTCTTCAGGTAACTTTTTATTAACATTATATTTTTACTAATTTGTGAATAAATACTAACTAAATTATAAATGACTACAAGTGAATTAATTGCAACATTACGTTTGCAACATATTCCAAATATTGGAGATGTTACAGCTAAAAAATTAATTTCACATTGCGGAAGCCCATCAGCCGTTTTTGAAGATAAAATACAACACCTTTTAAAAATAGATGGTATTGGAACCCATACTTTAAAAGGAATTTATGATGGTGAGCATATTGAAGCCGCTCAAAAGGAACATGAGTATATTACAACAAATGATGTTTCTTATACTTATTTTTTGGATGATGATTATCCAAATTTGCTAAAACATTGTATAGATGGCCCTATCTTGATTTTTAAAAAAGGAAATATAAACCTTGAAAATCAAAGGATAATTAGTGTGGTTGGTACACGAAATATAACCAGCTATGGAACTGATTTTTGTGAACAATTTATTGCAGATATTGCTCCATTAAACCCAATTATCGTTAGTGGTTTTGCTTATGGGGTGGACATTTGTATTCAACGTGCAGCAATTAAATATAACTTGCAGACTATTGGTTGTTTAGCACATGGATTAAATCAAATTTACCCTAAAACACATGCTAAATATGTTAAGGATGTGGAGAAAAATGGGGGTTTTATAACAGATTTCTGGAGTAATAGTAATCCAGACCGAAATAATTTTTTAAAACGAAATAGAATTATTGCAGGGATGTCTGAGGCTACCGTAGTTATAGAGTCAGCAGAAAAGGGAGGTAGTTTGGTTACTGCCGATATTGCGCATAGCTATAACAGAGATATTTTTGCAGTCCCTGGAAGAGCAAGAGATAAGTACAGCCTCGGATGCAATAACTTAATAAAACAACAAAAAGCACAAATGCTTACTTCTGCAGCGGATTTAATCTATACACTAGGTTGGAATATTGAAGAAAAGCATTCAAAAAACGTACAAGCAGAGTTATTTGTGAATTTAACTGATGAAGAACAATTAATATATAGTCTATTACAAAGTAATGGAAAGCAATTATTAGATAGTATTGCATTAACATGTAAACTACCAATATTTAAAACTTCGTCAACGCTTTTAAATATGGAAATGAAAGGTGTTGTTAGACCATTACCTGGAAAATTATTTGAAGCTATTTAAAAATTATACAAACTAATTGGTTTGTTCGTAATATTATAGCGTTATAAATAATTATTAATAGTGCATTTCGTCGATAATTTATAGAGCAAAATCTACACTGAAAGCGTTTATACTTAAAAATGTACTTTTAGCTACAAACTAGGTAGTTGGTTTTCACTTTTAAAGGTTTTGGATAGAGGGAGATTAATAACCCACTTTGTTTCGTACTCTTAACAGTACTTCATCCGCAACTTTTTTAGCTTTTTCGGCTCCAATAGCTAAAGCCTCATCAACCTCATTTAAATTATTCATGTAATAATCAAACTTTTCTCGGGCTTCTCCAAACGTGTTAATAATAACCTCAAACAAAGCTTGTTTAGCATGACCATAACCAAAATTACCTTGCTCATAATTTTTACGCATTTCTGCTATTTGAGTGTCATTTGCAAGTATACTGTATAAAGCAAATGTAGTATCAATATCTGGGTTTTTAGGTTCCTCCAGAGGTGTGCTATCTGAAGTTATACCCATAATTTGTTTTCGTAATTTTTTGTCGGGCTGAAATAGGTTAATTAAGTTCCCTTTACTTTTACTCATTTTTTCACCATCGGTTCCTGGAACATACATGGTTTCTTCATGAATTTTTGCATCTGGTAAAACAAAGGTTTCTCCTAATTGGGCATGAAAACGCGATGCTACATCACGTGTCATTTCTAAATGTTGTAACTGGTCTTTTCCAACAGGAACAATTTGTGCATCATACAACAGAATATCAGCGGCCATAAGCATGGGATAGGTAAACAATCCAGAGTTTACATCGGAAAGTCTATCTGATTTATCTTTAAATGAATGTGCAAGTGTTAATCGTTGATACGGAAAAAAACAGCTTAAGTACCATGACAATTCTGTTACCTGCGGGACATCACTTTGCCTGTAAAATACAGTTTTACTAATATCAAGACCAAAAGCTAACCAAGTGGCAGCAGTAGCATAGGTATTGTTTCGTAACTGTTCACCATCCTTTATTTGGGTAAGGGAGTGCATATCGGCAATAAACAAAAACGATTCGTTTTCTGGATTTTTAGCCATTTCTATTGCAGGCATGATTGCACCTAAAATATTACCTAAATGTGGAGTTCCTGTACTTTGTATACCAGTTAAAATTCTTGCCATAATATCACCTGAGTGCAGGTATCTTGTAAAGTGTTAAACAAGAAGCAAAGTTAAAACAAATAGCAAATAATGCCGTCAAATTATTACATTTGATTAATGCTAACTTTTTTAAGGCATATTGGGCACGTATTGTATAGAATTTGGTTCTATGTATTAGTAGCCTTGCCAATATTTATATTTTTTCCTTTTCTTTTTTTGTTTACACTTCGCGAACAATGGTATCCCCAGTTTTTTTGGCTAGCGCGTAATTTATGGGCGAAACCTATTCTTTTGGGCATGGGGTGTATTCCCAAAATAGTAGTGGAACAAAAAATAGTAAAGGGTAAGAGTTATATGCTAATAGCTAACCATACTAGCATGTTAGATATTATGCTTATGCTTATAGTGAGTAAAAATCCTTTTGTTTTTGTTGGAAAAAAAGAGCTTGTTAAAATTCCCGTTTTTGGTTTTTTTTATAAACGCGTTTGCATATTGGTGGATAGAGAAAGTGCAAAGAGTAGAACAGGTGTATACCGAAGAGCACAACGAAGATTAAATCAAGGGTTAAGTATATGTATATTTCCTGAAGGCGGAGTGCCTGATGAGAATGTTGTTTTGGATGAGTTTAAAGATGGAGCTTTTAAAATGGCTATAGCGCATAAAATTCCAGTAATTCCCATGACGTTTTATGATAACAAAAAACGATTTTCATTCACTTTTTTAAGTGGTGGTCCTGGAAGAATAAGAGCCAAAGTGCATAAGTTTTTTGAAACTGGAATATTGGAAGAAGAAGACAAAAGCACACTTCGAGAAGAAGTGCGCGATGTTATTCTAAATGAGTTAAAATCTAAAGTTTAGTCCACTGTAAATACCTATAGAATAAGGCCTAAAAGAACCGCTAGTGTCTGAAAAAGTATTCAATTGGTATTTAAAAACAGGTTCAATATTCAATTTAATTTTAGGCGTAAATTTATAATTAAAACCTAAGCCAACATTAGTACTAAAGTTAACCGCATTAATATTATTTGCTTCGCCTATTTCCGTTGATAAATCTCCAGATACTAATGAAATGGAGTTGTCAATTAAAAACAAAGAACTTACACCCCCTATTACGTTTACACCAAACCTATTATTTATTAAAGCATAGTTAAGTTCTAGAGGTACTTCCACGTAACCAAACTGTTGTGTCATAAACCCTTCTCTAGAGGGGCTTTTATTACTAAGTACATCAAAAGCATCTTGTTTAGTTAAAGAATTTGTTCTTTCTACAGGAGAATTATTACCATTTATGACCAAATTTTCAGAGGCGGCACTGTAATCTACGTTTGCAAATTGGGGATTACTGGATGCGTTTACCGATGAAGTGAATTCAATATCATTGGTGTTGTAACTATAGTCTACTCTATGAATTCCAGAACGAATACTTAGTTTATTACTTAATTCATAAGTTACAGCCAGACCATAACTCAATTTAGTATCCCCTGATTTTGAATTAGATTCAAAAACTGAATTTACAGGAGAACCACCACCAATAGCGTCAAAATATACAGGGGCAACCGTAGGACCTGCTGACCATTTACCAGATGTTTTTTCAGCAACTAGTGTCTCTTCTTCCTCATTAATCTCATCAAAAATGGATTTTTTAGCCGAGTCATTATCTTCCTGATTTTCAGCTAATGCATTTTCAGTAAGCACTTCGGTGTTTTTAATGTTATTATTGTTTTTGGAAACTGGATTATTTTTAGAATCTACAATAACAGTATTTTCAATATTGTTGTTAATAAAATCAGATTGGTTTTCAGGTGTTACTTTATCCGATTCGGAAGATGATACAATAACATTGTTTTGAGGTTCCTTTTCAGTTAGCCTGTTCGTTTGTGTGTTGGTCTTTTGTTCAACCAATTCAGACGGAATAGTAGATTTCGTATTTTTTTTGGAAACCCTATTGCCAAGAGCATTTTGTTGATTTGGCAAGGAATTAAAACGATTGGTATTTTTTGAGTTTATTTTTTCTTCTTGCTCTTTTTCTGCAAATGGGTGTTTCGAGTCTTTATTTACGATGATCTCTTCGTTAACATTATTTTGGTTAGTAGAACCCTTTTTTTCTTCATTTTCCACATTAGAAATACTTGAATCATCCAATTCTTTTTCGAAAGGATTTATAACAAATATTCCTATAGCAAGGGCAGCTGCAATTCCACCAAGTTTCCACCAAATCGGAATAACTTTACGGTCATTTTTTTTCTTATCCAAAGAAGCCTCTATCCTTTCCCAGACCCTTTCATCAGGAAGCTCCTTGAAGTCGGTAAACTTCTCTTGGAATAAGTTGTCTAATTTTTTCTTACTCATTTCTTAGTGGCTTAAGCCATGTTTGTGTTTTTCTTTGCGTGTTAATCATAGCATCACAAAGAATTGTCCAAAACAATAATTAATAATCCAATTATTGCTTCGGTGGTTTTGGTTTCGATTTTTTCTTTTAAAATCATTCTTGCTCTCGCAAGATTAGATTTTGATGTTCCTTCTGATGTTCCCAATAGGTTACTAATTTCTTTATGAGAATATCCGTCCAGAACATATAAATTAAATGTTGTTCTATACTTGTCAGGTAATTCCTGAATATATTTTAGCAATGTTTGCAATGGAATTGTAGCATCTTTTTCTTGAATTTCTACCACTTCTTCCTTTGTGTAATTATCGCTAACAACCTCCAGGAGCTTTTCCTTTCTATATTTTTGAAGAACCGTATTTACGGTAATTCTTTTAATCCAGCCTTCAAAAGAACCTTCTGACTTATATTGCGCTATCTTATTAAAAATCGTCATAAAGCTGTCATGCAAGCTATCTTCAGCTTCAGCTTTATTTCGTGAGTATTTGAGGCATATACCAAACAACACAGCAGCGTATTTGCTGTATAATTGCGATTGTGCCTTTCTATCTCCTTTTTTACAATTATGTATGAGTTCTTCTAGACTCAAGATAGCGGGTTGTTTACTTAAAAATGTTAATTATTTACGGGTACTTCTACCTCTAAATATTCGTTTTCTCCATCAGCATTTTCTCCTTGCCAAAAGCGAAACGTATAGGGTTGGTTATAAAGTACAATAAATCTAAACATTTCTGTAACAAGAACCGTTTCTTCTTTACAATTATCTTCGTCTATTAGCTCTCTGCCTAGTGCAACTACCCTCCGAACAGTTTCATCTTCTCTAACAACATCAAAACCTTCAAAAAATGAACAATCATTTGATGTTTGGTAGGTTACTTTAATATCATAAGTCTCATTTAAATTAAAAGACTCAGGGAGTTCCGCCTCAACGATATTTAGTGCTACGTAATTAAAGTTGGGGTCATCATCATCAAGAGTACAACTACTAAAAGCAAGTACCGCAATTACGGCATAAAAAAACCTTTTCATTTAACTAACATTTTTTACTTAAGATGCTTGTTAAATGGAAAGGTTGCGTAAAAAAGAAGGGCTGAGGTTAAGCTAGCGCTTTAATTGCTTCCCTTATTTTGCTGTCTAGTTCTTCAAAAAGTTCAGGGTTATCTAAAAGTAATGCTTTTACAGCATCTCTACCTTGACCTAATTTAGTATCACCATAGCTAAACCATGAACCGCTTTTCTTAACAATTTCATATTCAACGCCAAGGTCAATAATTTCACCCACTTTGGAGATTCCTTCACCATACATAATATCAAACTCAGTAGTTCTAAATGGTGGAGCAACTTTGTTTTTTACAATTTTTACACGGGTTTTGTTTCCTTGAACGTTACCGTCGGTATTTTTAATTTGAGTAGATCGTCTAATATCCAAACGTACTGAAGCGTAAAATTTTAACGCATTACCACCAGTTGTTGTTTCAGGGTTACCAAACATAACCCCTATTTTTTCTCTTAATTGGTTAATAAATATTACAGTACAATTTGTTTTACTAATAGAACCTGTTAGCTTTCTAAGTGCTTGTGACATTAAACGAGCGTGTAATCCCATTTTAGAATCACCCATTTCTCCTTCAATTTCACTTTTAGGAGTTAGCGCAGCAACTGAATCTATTACTACAATATCTATGGCTCCAGATCTAATTAGATTATCAGCAATTTCTAAACCTTGCTCACCGTTATCTGGCTGAGAAATAATAAGGTTATCAATATCAATCCCTAGTTTTTCAGCATAAAAACGGTCAAAAGCATGCTCTGCATCAATAAAAGCGGCAATGCCTCCATTTTTTTGAGCTTCTGCAATTGCATGTAATGTCAGCGTAGTTTTACCCGAAGATTCAGGACCATATATTTCAATAATTCTGCCTCTTGGATATCCTCCAACTCCTAAGGCGACATCAAGTCCAAGCGAACCAGAAGGAATAACTTCAACATCCTCTATAACGCTATCACCCATTTTCATGACAGCTCCTTTTCCGTAAGTTTTGTCTAATTTGTCAAGGGTAAGCTTTAGGGCTTTTAGTTTCGCATCTTTTTCTGAACTCATTATCTATTTTTTAGGCAAGCTAAATTAGCATTTCTTTTATCAAAAAGCTATCTCTAATTTTAAATTTATCAACATAAACGATATTCTTTTTTGGCAACCGGTTTTTTTAACGCAACCTTTTTTACAACTATGCATCTAGTACAAAATAGCAATCGCTAACTCAATATACCATTGCCATTTTTTGGTAATGGGACAGTGATGACTATCTCCTTAACTACTCTTTCAAGAATGCTATGAAAAAGAATGCTAGGAATAGTCTATTAAGAGTCTTGATAATTCAAGACTCTTTTTTATTTCATCAAGTTTGTAGAATAATTACCTTTGTGTTCTTAAAATAATAATTCTTTAACTTAAATATTGATATAGCATGCAACTGTACAATACGTTAAGCGCAAAGGAAAGGGCTGCTTTAATTGAAGAAGCGGGTAAAGATCGTCTTACAATTTCTTTCTACAAATATGCGCATATTGGTAATACTTCCATTTTCAGAAATCATTTGTTTATCAATTGGAACGATCTAGATGTTTTAGGGCGTATTTATGTCGCTAATGAAGGTATAAATGCTCAGTTATCTGTTCCTTCCGAAAACTTTTTGTCTTTTAAAAAACACCTAGACAGTATTTCATTTCTAGAGAATGTACGTTTAAATGTTGCGGTGGAGCAAGACAATAAATCTTTTTTAAAGCTTAAAGTAAAAGTGCGTCATAAAATTGTTGCTGACGGGCTTAATGATGATACTTTTGATGTTACTAATAAAGGAATTCATGTTGGTGCGGAAAAATTTAATGAGTTAATTGAAGATCCTGATACGGTTTTGGTGGATATGCGGAATCATTACGAAAGCGAAATAGGACATTTTAAAAACGCAGTTACGCCTGATGTTGATACATTTAGAGATTCATTAGATATTATTGAAAATGATTTGGCGGACCACAAAGAAGACAAAAAACTGGTTATGTATTGTACAGGAGGTATACGATGCGAAAAAGCAAGTGCCTATTACAAGCATAAAGGTTTTAAAAATGTTTTTCAGCTTGAAGGAGGAATAATAGAATATACTAGACAAGTAAAAGCAAACGACCTAGAAAATAAATTTTTAGGCAAAAATTTTGTTTTTGATCATCGACGAGGTGAGCGTATTTCTGAGGATATTATTGCAAATTGTCATCAATGCGGAAAGCCATGTGACACTCATGTGAATTGTGCCAATGAGGCCTGTCATTTATTATTCATACAATGTGAAGAATGTGCGGAAAGTATGGACAGTTGTTGTTCTAATGAATGCCAAGAGATTAATAGTTTGCCTTACGAAGAACAAAAAGCACTTCGAAAAGGGAAAACAGTAAGTAACAAAATCTTTAAAAAAGGCAGGTCAGAAGTATTAAAGTATAAGAAGTAGTAAGGATACTGGAAGAATTTGAAATACTGATTTCGCTTACGACTCAAATTGTTTTATCTTTACACTTAAGTAAATTTTATGAACCTATTTTGGTGAAAATATTAAGTTTTCACTAAATCAAGATATAAATTATGGGTTGTAGCAGTTGTTCAACCGGTAAGGACGGACAACCAAAAGGATGCAAGAACAATGGTACTTGTGGAACAGATGGTTGTAATAAATTAACGGTTTTTGATTGGCTTTCCAACATGTCGCTTCCTAATGGAGAAAGACCTTTTGACTGTGTTGAGGTGCGTTTTAAAAATAGTAGAAAGGAGTTTTTTAGAAACTCTGAAAATTTATCATTAGCCATAGGAGATATTGTTGCTACCAAAGCACAGGCTGGTCACGATATTGGAATGGTAACACTTACAGGAGAACTTGTAAAGGTTCAAATGAAGAAGAAAAAGGTAGATTTTGATGATGAAGAACTTCCTAAACTGTACCGAAAAGCTTCGCAAAAAGATATAGATATTTGGCAAAAGTGTAGAGATCGTGAAGAAGAAATTAAGAAGCGAGCTCGAGAAATGGCAATTATTCTTAAACTTCAGATGAAAATTTCTGATGTTGAATTTCAAGGAGATGGTTCTAAAGCAACGTTTTATTATACTGCAGAAGATCGAGTAGATTTTAGACAGTTAATTAAAGATATGGCTAAAGCTTTTGGAATTCGTATTGAAATGCGTCAAATAGGTTACCGCCAAGAAGCGCAAAGGCTAGGGGGTATTGGATCATGTGGAAGAGAACTTTGCTGTTCCACTTGGTTAACTGATTTTAGGTCGGTGAGCACATCAACTGCTAGATATCAACAACTTTCATTAAATCCTCAGAAGCTTGCAGGTCAATGTGGAAAACTTAAATGTTGTTTAAATTACGAGCTTGATGTTTATTTAGATGCGTTAAAGGATTTTCCAGCTCAGGACACTAAATTGTTTACGGCAAAGGGTTTAGCGTTTTGTCAAAAGACCGATATTTTTAAGGGGCAACTATGGTTTTCCTATAAAGACGAACCTGCAAATTGGCATGTACTTACAAAAGATCAGGTACATGAGATTTTAGAGAAAAATAAGAAAAAAGAAAAAGTAGCAAGCTTGGAGGAGTATGCTTCTGAAGCTATTGAAGAAGAAAAAGTTGTTTTTGAAAATGTAGTGGGTCAAGATAGCCTTACTCGTTTTGACAAACCAAAACATAAAAACAACCGGAACAAGAAAAAAAGAAATAATAGAAACAATAGAAAAAAGAAAGCCAGAAATGCTTAAGGGTATACTTGTTTTAACGCTCACCGTTTTTTTAATTTCCTGTAACGATTCACTAAAAGTATCTGACCATCAATCAATTTCTAATGCTGTTTGGAATAAAGATGAACCTGTTAAATTTACTTTCCAAGATTTAGATACCATTCAAAAACATAATTTGTTTATTAACGTTAGAAATGATGATGATTTTGAATATAGTAACTTGTTTTTAATTGCATCGCTTTATTTTCCTGATGGAAAAATACAAACAGATACTTTAGAGTATGAAATGGCTTTACCAGACGGTACTTGGTTAGGTAAAGGAAGTGGAAGCCTTAAAGAAAACAAGTTGTGGTATAAAGAGAACATCGTTTTTCCAACTTCAGGCGTATATACTTTAGAGGTTTCGCACGCTATGCGAAAAAACGGAAATGTATCAGGAGTTGCTAAACTTTCTGGAGTACATGATGTTGGTTTAGAAATTGTAAAAAGTAATAAATAGGTATATGGCAAAGGCTGCAAAAAAAAAGGTAGCAGGTAGTTTTTCGAAATTTATTAAGTGGTTTTGGATTTTAGTTTTAACAGGTATTTCACTGGTGGTTTTTGTTTTTTCGGCTGCTTCGTGGGGTTGGTTGGGAGAAATGCCAACATTTGAAAGTTTAGAAAACCCTCAAACCAATTTAGCATCTCAACTTATTTCAGCTGATGGAGTATTACTGTCAAAATATTACTTAGACGATAATAGAACGCCAGTAGCTTTTAAAGATTTAAACGATAATTTAGTTAATTGTCTTATTGCAACCGAAGATGTAAGATATTATGATCATTCGGGCATTGACATGAGAAGTTTTTTAAGAGCTTTATTTGCAAAATTAACTTTACGAAATGCTGGTGGAGGAAGTACCATATCTCAACAGTTATCAAGACAACTATTTGTTGGAATCAGAGCTAAGAATTGGAAAAAATATACTCAAAAAATTAGAGAATGGGTTATAGCAACCCGACTGGAACGCAATTATACAAAAGAAGAAATTATTGAAATGTATTTCAATATTTATGATTTTGGCAACAATGCGGACGGAATACGATCAGCAGCAAGAATATATTTTGGAAAGGAACCAAAGGAGTTAAAAATTGAAGAAGCGGCTATGTTAGTCGGAATGTTTAAAAACTCTTCTTTATATAATCCTATTCCGAGGAGAAACCCTGAAGGGACTAAAAATAGGAGAAATGTTGTTTTAGCCCAAATGGCTAAATATGATTTTATTACGGAAAAAGAAAAAGATTCGCTTCAAGCTATGGAAATGAAGCTGAATTTTAATCCAGAATCCCATAAAGACGGACTTGCAACATATCTAAGAATGCATTTACAAAGGGATTTTATCAAAGGGTGGATTAAAGATAATCCTAAACCAGCTTTAGAAGGGGAAAGAGATAAATGGAATCTTTATTTAGATGGGTTAAAAATATATACGACCATAGATTCTAGAATGCAAGCAAATGCAGAGGCAGCGGTACAAGAACACATGACTAAATTACAGGCGGAGTTTTTTCATCAAAACACACCAGATCGCAATTCTACTGCACCTTTTTTAGATCTTAAAAAAGAAGAAATAGACCGTATATTAAATCGGGCTATGAAGATTTCAGATAGATGGAGAATACTTAAGAAACAGGGAAAATCAGAAAAAGAAATTAAAGCCTCTTTTAATAAGAAAATTCAAATGAGTGTCTTTGATTGGAATAGCGAAAATCAAAGGAAAGATACTGTAATGACTCCTCTTGATTCTATTCGCTATTATAAGACATTTTTAAGAACAGCTATGATGTCTATGGAGCCTCAAACAGGTCATGTTAAAGCATGGGTTGGAGGGATAAATTATAAACATTTTCAATACGACAATGTTATTCAAGGTTCAAGGCAAGCGGGTTCAACATTTAAGCCTTTTGTATATGCAGCTGCAATAGATCAATTGCGCTATTCTCCATGTGATTCTCTACCAGATACCCAGTATTGCATTGAAGCCAACAAACATGGTAATCCAGAACCTTGGTGTCCTAAAAATTCTAATAGTAAGTATTCTGGAAAAATGTATTCTTTAAAAAGAGCATTGGCAAATTCTGTAAATACGGTTACTGCGCAGTTAATTGATAAAGTAGGTCCTAAATCTATTGCTTTAATAGGTAAAAACTTGGGAATAACTAGGGAAATTGCGGAAGTTCCTTCTATTGCGTTGGGAGTTTCGGAGATGAATGTATATGAAATGGTTGGGGCTTATGGAGCTTTCGCCAATCAAGGTGTATATGTAAAACCTGTTTTGGTTACCCGAATCGAGGATAAAAATGGCACAGTATTGTATGAATACACCCCAGTAACTAAAGATGTGTTAAGCAAAGATGTTGCTTATGCGATGGTAGACCTTATGAAAGGTGTTACTCAGGGAGGTTCTGGAACGCGATTAAGAACTTCCGGAGTTAACAAATGGAAGAAGGAGTATGATGAAATTATTACAGGATATCCTTATGGTTTTAAAAATCCAATTGCTGGAAAAACAGGTACTACACAAAATAATAGTGATGGTTGGTTTATGGGCATGGTTCCAAATTTAGTTACTGGAGTTTGGGTTGGTGGAGAAGATAGAGCTACTCATTTTAAAAGTGTTACTTATGGTCAAGGAGCTTCAATGGCTTTACCAATATGGGGGCTTTATATGAAGAAAAATTATGCTAATAAAGAGATTGGAGTTTCGGATAAAGCTTTTCCTAAACCCAAAGACATATCTATAAATATAGATTGTAAAAAGGTAGTTGCTTCTGATATTGAAATTGAGGATGATATGGACGATATAGATTTCTAAGGTTTTTATTAAACATAGTAGACCTAGTAAAAAAGCACTTTTCTTTTCATTGAAAGAAAGGTGCTTTTTTGATATTAATCATGTATTTTTAGTAAGAATTGTTTAAAATATAACAATGATAAATAAAAAGGTAGATAGCGCAAAAGTAGCACTTAAGGGTGTTGAGAATGGAATGACCTTTATGCTCGGAGGTTTTGGCCTATGCGGAATTCCAGAAAACGCAATTGCTCAATTAGTGGCCTTAGGGATTTCTGATATCACTTGCATTTCTAATAATGCTGGGGTAGACGATTTTGGGTTGGGTTTATTATTACAAAAACACCAAATAAAAAAAATGATTTCTTCGTATGTAGGAGAAAATGATGAGTTTGAACGACAAATGCTAAGTGGAGAGCTTGAAGTAGAACTTACTCCTCAAGGAACTTTGGCAGAAAAATGTAGAGCGGCGCAAGGAGGCTTTCCTGCGTTTTATACACCAGCGGGTTACGGTACAGAGGTCGCTGAAGGAAAGGAAACTAGAGAGTTTAATGGAAAAATGTACGTTTTGGAAGAGGCATTTAAGTCCGATTTTTCTTTTGTAAAAGCTTGGAAAGGTGATGAGGCAGGGAACCTAGTTTTTAAAGGCACAGCGCGTAATTTTAATCCCTGTATGTGTGGAGCTTCTAAAATAACAGTTGCTGAGGTTGAAGAGTTGGTTCCAGCAGGAACTTTAAACCCTAATGAAATTCATGTACCAGGGATATTTGTTCAACGAATTTTTCAAGGTAAAAACTATGAGAAAAGAATAGAGCAAAGAACAGTAAGAACAAAATAGCTGTATGAGATTAACATATACTTGTAGAGCATGTAAAAGGAGAAATTTTTTAAACCTAAGAGAAGATAACAGAGCTAATTTGCAAATGAAGGTTAATGATGAAGAGGTTATAGTGAATTGTAATAACTGTGGAAAAACAGATAAAAGACACATAAATAGAATCACTGCAATACCTGATAATAGGGTAATTATTGTTAGTGTTGTATTGGGTGTTGTTGTTACAGCAATTTTAATTAGTTATTTGGGATTTATAGCAAGCTTTAGTTTTTCGATTCCAATTTTTGTTTGGAGATATGAAGGAGAACAGGCTCATAAATTTAACTCTGTTGTAATACGAAGGAAATCGTCAAATTAATACATTTTCAAATCAATTTTTATGTTAGATAAAAACGGAATAGCTAAGCGCATTGCAAGGGAAGTCAAAGATGGCTATTATGTAAATCTGGGTATAGGAATACCAACCTTAGTTGCAAATTTTGTACGTGAGGATATCAGTGTAGAATTTCAAAGCGAAAATGGCGTATTAGGCATGGGACCATTTCCTTTTGAAGGCGAAGAGGACGCTGATATAATTAATGCAGGAAAACAGACTATTACAACGCTTCCTGGAGCTTCATTTTTTGATTCCGCGACAAGCTTTTCAATGATTAGAGGCCAGCATGTAGACCTTACCATTTTAGGTGCTATGGAGGTTTCTGAAGAAGGAGATATTGCAAATTGGAAAATACCAGGAAAAATGGTTAAAGGTATGGGGGGAGCAATGGATTTAGTAGCTTCTGCTGAAAATATTATCGTTGCCATGATGCATACGAATAGAGCAGGAAATTCCAAACTGTTAAAGTCATGTACTTTACCATTGACAGGAGTTGGTTGCGTAAAAAAAATTGTTACTAACATGGCTGTGCTTGAAGTAACTTCTGAAGGATTTTTGCTTTTAGAACGTGCACCTGGTGTTTCTATTCAGGAAATAAAAGAAGCTACCCAAGGTACTTTAGTAATCCCAGATACCGTTCCAGAAATGATAGATTAGAGTAAAATTAAAATGTTATTCGTCGAAGAAATTGGCAGCTGGTATTTTTCACAACATTTTCCAATGAGTTCACAACAATAATAATGTGCTACATAACGTTATATACTACATTTGCTAAGCAATAAGCAAGTAAAAAACCAAAAATCTAACCGTATAAAACTTAACCTAATGGATGCACAATTAGACCATAGAACAGTTGAAAAAGAAATTCAAGTTTATAAAAATGATTTTTTAAACGGAATTGTCTTTTTAACTAAGAAATTATTTATGTTATAATCTTTTGCAAAAAAGAATTATGAAAAAGAGCAGTTTCCCCAAAGACTGCTCTTTTTTTGTTTAATGTAGTTTACATTACATTACATATCCATAGACATAATTTCTCGTACTTCAGTATTTCCATTATGCTCATAGATTGGGCATCCCTTTGATATTTCAACAGCTTCTTCTAAATTATCAGCGGTTACAATTAAATAACCCCCAACAACTTCAGCTCCTTCTGCAAAAGGACCATCTGTAATTACCTCTCCAGCCTTATGAACTACATTACCCTTTTCTGATAGTGGTAAACCATCTACAAGTTTCCCTTTTTCTTTTAAACTACCCATCCAGGCTCCCCATTTCTGCATGTGTGCCTGTACAACTTCTGGTGACTGGTTTTTCCATTCTTTGTCTCCTCCTCTAAATAAAAATAAAAAATTGCTCATTTTGATTGTGTTTTATGTTTCTAAAGTAATGACGAATACATTTTTAAGGATTGGACAATTTTTTAAAATAATTTCATTTGCCCGTCTTTATATTGTTCATGTAATTTGGTATTTAATTTAGGAAATACTTTTTGTTTAAAGTATTTGTTATTGGCTAAACGCAATAAATCATGTATTTGGGTTGCTATTTTACCTTCCCCCTTGGTTCTAATACCAAAGCGACTATCATTTAAATTACCATTATGGCATTCGGCAATTTGATTTAAAACTTTATCTGCTTTGTTGGGCAATGTTTTTTTTATCCAATCTGTAAAAATTTCTCCAATTGCACCATTTAATCGCACTACAGTAAACCCAAAAGATAAAGCTCCATTATCTGAAACAGCTTTTGCTAAGCTCAAAATTTCATGACTGTTAATACCTGGTATTATTGGGGCTAGCATTGCATTTACCGGAATATTATTTTCTGATAAAATTTTTATAGTATCTAATCTTTTTTTTATGGTTGTTGTGCGAGGCTCTAAAACGCTACGTGTTTTTTCTGACAATGAGGTTACCGAGATATTTACGCCAACTAATTGATGCTCATTTAATGCCTTAAGAATATGTAAGTCTCTTAGAATTAAGGAGTTTTTAGTAATTATTCCGACAGGATGTTTATATTTTAAAAATACTTTTAAACAGGCCTCCGTTATTTTAAATTTTTTTTCTGCTGGTTGGTAGCAGTCTGTATTTCCGGATAATACTATGGTTTTAGCAATCCATTTTTTGTTTTTGATTTTTGCTTCAAGTAATTTTGGAGCATCTTTTTTAATCAGAATTTTACGTTCAAAATCTAGACCAGCACTATATCCCCAAAACTCATGAGTATTGCGAGCATAACAATAAATACACCCATGTTCGCAGCCTTGATAAGGGTTCATGGAATATGTCATTCCAATATCAGGGCTGGTAACTTTGTTTACAATGGTTTTTGGAAATATGGGAACATACTGCGTTTTGTTGTTATCTGCTTCTTCGCCTTCAATACGGCAAAACTCTAGGAAGTCGTCACGAGTTTCATAAACATCTTTTAGAAATTTGTTTGCAGTATTTTGTTGGGCTCCTCTCCCTTTAATGTATTTTTTAGAGTTCAATTTTTGGATTTATTCCAAAAATATGGAATTAATCCATTTATTATAAGTTTCTATTTATTTTTAACATCAACTTTTACCAGTTGTTTTTTGTTCCCTCGTTTCGCATAAAAGAGAATATCATTGTTTTTAGTGTCAATTAAAGGTTTAGAAACCATAAGTGGTAGACGAGCGTCTTTACTATCAATAATTTTTTTGAAGTCCATTTTACCCGCTTCATTTAAGCGAATAACAAAAACGTTCCGATTTCTGCTCAAACCTTGTTTAAATTGAATACGCTCCGAAGATAATTGTTGTGGGTTTTCAGAAGCCGTACTGATAAAAAAGTATGTGGTTTCTCCAAGTGTATAAGATGTGTATGATGCATAAGCTCCATCACCTTGCGTAACCTCTGTTTTATTAATGTTTCTTGCCCAAACCATATCACCGTTAAGATTAAGCTTTACGCTTACAATATCATTATGATGAAACCTTTCAACCCGAACACGACCTCCACTGCTGTTAGCCTGAACACTTGTGCTTTTAAAATACTCTTCTGCGTTAAAAAGTATAGACCCAGAATCTGTGATGTTCATACTTTTAAAAACTAAGTTTTTAATTTCTTTATCATCTTCACGACCAAATTTGTCATGCATAAATTGTTCAGAAAATTTGTTGTATTTTTTTTCTTTTATGGTAAGTGAGGATGGGTCCACTTTAAAATATCCTATTCCGTTATAGCGATTGTCTTTTCTATTTGAGTAAAATCCAAGACAAAATAAATCTCCGTTATATAAAATAGGTTTTAAAGATTCTGAATATTTTCCTTCACTATCAAATTCAAGAGTCCTAGCTCCAGATTGGGATATTTTTACCAATTCGTACCTAAACTTACGTTCTTTAGCACCAAATCGTCTTTTTTTATAATAAGCCTTTCCTACCAGAAAAACCTCTTTTAAATCCTTAGAAATAGCCATGTTTTCAAAGGCATAATTTTTTTCCTCAGCAGCTTCAGAGAAGTCATATTCAATTAATTTGTTTAATGATGCTGAGAAAAGGTGGATACGATGTTGATTGGTTTTTCCTTTTTTGAAATGAGTAGAAATTACAAATGCCGTTTTTTCTGTATTAAATAAAATGGAACTTGTGAACCCTTTATTGAAATTTCGGGTATATCTATTTCTGTCAAACGGATTATTTACTTGTTTTGATGAAATGTTTAAAATAGTTTCTTTGGTAAAATTATAATCATCAATAGGGCTTCTGTGTACTGAATATTTATAGGAGCCTCGGTCATAGTCATAATCCATAAACAATAAATACACTTGTCCGTTTTGGGTATATGATTCTACAAAATTTGAATTTTTAAGCTTGTAATTATACTCAGAAATAAGCTCTAAATTTTCATTGTAGTGTTCTATAAAATATCCTCTAGGGTGTAAAATTATTCCTGTATAATAGGCTCTAACTAAAATACTACCTCCTTTGCCATCTTGAGTGATGGATAGCAAATTGGAATATTTATACTTATCGTTATATTTTTCTCCAAAACTATATTCAATGGGTATTTCTTGACCTTTTACTACGAAACTAAGAGCAAAAAAAAGTAGTAGGATAGTATTTTTAAGATATTTCATAAATAGGTTTTTTTAGTTGATTAAAACTTATAACCCTTTGAAATTAGCTTTTCGTTTTTCCATGAAAGCTGAGGTGCCCTCCTTAAAATCTTTGGTACCAAAGCATGCTCCAAAAGCTTCAATTTCGCTGTTATAACCATCTTTATCATCATTAAAACCTGCATTTATAGCTTTTATTGCATAGGAGATAGCTGTTGGTGAATTATTGGAAATTTTACGTGCTATTTTTTCGCATGTTGGAATAAGGTCTTCTAACGGCACAACTTGATTAACAAGACCGTATGTCAATGCTTTATCGGCTGAAATCATTCCTGCGGTCATAATAATTTCCATAGCTCTTCCTTTGCCAATTAATTGTGGAAGTCGTTGAGTTCCTCCGTAACCTGGAATTACCCCTAAAGAGACTTCTGGTAAACCCATTTTAGCATTTTCGCTTGCTAGTCTAAAATGGCATGCCATTGCCAATTCTAAACCGCCACCTAAGGCAAACCCGTTTACAGCAGCGATAACAGGAGTGTTTAAGTTTTCAATAAAATTGAACAGCGTGTTTTGTCCATCCGATGCTAATTTTGTGCCTTGTTTTACCGAAAAGTCAGCAAATTCTGAAATATCTGCTCCTGCCACAAAGGCTTTGTCTCCAACACCAGTAATAATAATAGCCCTAACATTTTTGTTTTCATCACATACCTCAATAGCTTCATGCAGTTCTTGAATGGTTTCAATGTTTAGTGCATTTAGTTTTTTTGGACGATTTATGGAAATCGTTGCTATTTTTTCGTTTTCTGAAATCAAAATATTCTTATACTTCATCATCATTTGCTTTATAAATTGTTTTCTTTTGGAAATTTTACAGTAAAAACGGTTCCTTTATTTATTTGAGAGGTAAAATCTATGCTACCGTTATAAGTGTCTACGATGTTGCTTACCATTCCTAAACCTAGCCCCATTCCACTGGTTTTAGTGGTAAATTTTGGCTCAAAAACCTTTTCTCTATGATCATCTGCAATACCTACACCATTATCCGCAACGGAAATTTTTACGCTTTCTTTTTCTGAGGAAACGGAAACTAAAATTCTAGGTGTAACTGATTCTGGAATTGCCTGAATGGCATTTTTTACAAGGTTGGTGATAACACGTATTAATTGTGTGCGATCTAATTTAGCAATAATTTCTTGTTCTTCAGCGAGGAAATGAATGTAGTCTTCATTAAAAATATCTAGCGCCAGTTTCACGATTTTAACCACATTTAGTGTTTCGTTTTGTTGTGCAGGCATTTTTGCAAAATTTGAAAAAGCTGAAGCAATGTTACTCATTGTATCAATCTGTTGGATAAGCGTTTTGGAGTATTCCCCTACTTTGTCTTTGACATTTGGATCCGTGGAATCAAATTTTCGTTCAAAACTTTGTACACTCAAACGCATTGGAGTAAGTGGATTTTTAATTTCATGGGCAACTTGTTTTGCCATTTCTCTCCAGGCTTGTTCCCTTTCACTTCGAGCCAATTTCGCAGCACTTTGTTCCAGTTCATCAATCATATCATTGTACGAATCTACCAGCTTACCTATCTCTTCACTTGGATTTTCAATGTATATTTTTTCGTTTCGCTTAGTTAAATCTGTTTTGTTCATCATATCAGAAATAGTTTGAAGCGAACGGGTAATATATTTTGTTATAAAATAAGCCAAACCAATTGCAATTATTAGCATTGCAAAGTATACCCAACCCAAACGAATTAAAAACTCTCTAAGTTCCATATCGTTAAAGGTATTGTCCTCGTAATAAGGTAAATTTAAAATACCAATTGGTTTAAATTTACCATCAGTAATGTAGGTGTATGATGCCTGGTACTTGTCTCCAGCAGCAGAATTTCGTTCAATATATCTACGTTCTAAACTGGCTTGCAAGTTATTTAGCACTTCTGCGTCCAAACAATTTGATGTGAGTGCTTTTTCAAAATCTGGTCTTGAACTTTTTAGTAATTGACCATCTAAATCATAAATGTTAAAGTGGGCTGATAATACTTCGGCTATTTGATAAATTTCTTCTCTAAAAATATGAGGTAAATTTTCAGTAGTTTGGGGGTACGTTGTTCTTTTAAGGACATTACTAACACTTTGTTTTACCTGTTCTTCCTTTTTGTCTAAACGAATTTCATGATAGTCTGAGTTTCGTTCTCTGGATTGGTAAATGGTAACACCAGCAATTAAAACTGATGCTATTAGCACCAATAGAATCATGGTAATGAATATTCTTGACCTAAGGGATAATTTTTTGAACAACAGTGTTAAATTTGAACATAAAGATAGCAATAATCAGTCCAAATCTTGGGTATTGGTTTTTTAACAAAATCTGTTGAGAGGTATAAAAGTCTAAGATTTTTTGTCCCAAGAATTCTTTTTCATGATATTCTTGTATAGCCTAATGCCTAACATTAACAGTATTCCTAGCACTATAATACCAACAACGCCAAAAATCCAGTTAAACGTTCCTTTTAAAATCACTAGAAAAATAACTGCAAAAAGAATTAACGTTGCTCCTTCATTCCAAATTCTCATAAATCTTGAGGTATAGTTAACCTCATCCCGCTGCAATTGCTTAAATATTTGATGATTTTTTAAATGATATACAAATAGGAGTGCTACAAAAATCAGCTTAATAATCATCCAGTTTTGGTCTAACCATGCCGGAATAAGTATTAGTAGCCAAACTGCAAAAACGGTGCATAATATGGCCGATGGCCATGTAATAATATACCATAAACGTTTAGTCATTACCTTTAGTTGATTAGATAAAATTTCTTTTTCGGGAGAAGATTTTTGTTGTGCTTCAATATGATAAATAAATAGGCGCGGTATGTAAAACAGGCCAGCAAACCATGTTACCACAAAAATGAGATGTAAAGCTTTGATGTAATTATAATATTCTCCCATTATTTTATTCTTCTATAAACAGATAATTTAGTTTTAAGGTATTAAATTCTTGGTTAAATTCTTGAAGTTCTTTATTAATTACAGCGTTAAACGCTTTTAATTGCTTTTCAATTTGCGTGGTTAATTCGTTTTTAACCGCAATATCTTGATCCGTTGGCGGAAAATCGTCAATAGCAACCAAACTATTAAGATGCGCTAGTTTATTATTAAGTCTGATAGGAAAGTTCAATGGATCTTGAGCACTTTTGTTTTTAGTTTGGTATAAAGCCTTTTCCACAGTACTTAGCTGTTCCTTCATTTTTTTGGCTTTATCTACTAAATTTTCTGTTTGCGCATTGTCTCTATATTGCTTTGTAAACGCATCCAGCTGTTTGGATATATTTCTGATTTTTTTAATGGAATTATGTGCTTTTTCTATTGTAACATTTACGTCTGTAATAAAATCATATTGTTTTTGCATATCAGCAACCGAAACTTCAGCTCTAGGGTCGGGTAAGATTATAAACTCTTGTATTTGATTATTTCCGTTTACATTTAGGTGTACTTTATAATTACCTGGGACAGCTTTTGCACCATCTAGATTTGCCCACCACAAAATCATACCATCTAGTTTTTTTGCTCCTTTTCCTCTAGTGTTCCATACAAAGGTATTTCCTCCTTTTTTTACACTTAGTTTTTTATCTTTCTTTTTTGTAGAATTATTGTAAGACGCTAAAGTATCTCCATTGATTGTTGTGTAAGAGAGTTCAATTTTATCATCTTTTGAAATTTCTTTAAGATAAAAATGAGTAATAACACCATTAGGATGATTTGTTCCCACAGTTAGGGAAGGCTTTTTTGTAGATTTACCTTTAGTTCTATATGAGTCTTTAGGTTTGTATAATATTGATGAAGCACTTTTTTTAGCATTATCTAATTGATGTAAAACTGTTAAGTCATCCATTACCCATAAACTTCTCCCTTGGGTTGCTACTATTAAATTATTTTCTTTAATAGTTAAATCAGTAATAGGAACAATAGGTAAGTTTAATTGAAAAGGACTCCAATCTGTGCCATCATTAAAAGAAACGTACATTCCAGTTTCGGTGCCAGCATAAAGTAATCCTTTGCGTTTAGGGTCTTCACGTAGCACTCTTGTAAAATGTTCACTTTTTATACCGTTTGTTATTTTGCTCCAGGTTTTACCATAATCTGTAGTTTTATATAAATAAGGTTCAAAATCACCCAATTTATATCTTGTAGCTGCAACATAGCAAGTACCTTCATCAAAAGCGGAAGGTTCAATACTGTTAATCATGCTCCATTCTGGTAGGTTTGAAGGCGTTACATTTTCCCAACTTTCACCGCCATTTTTTGTAATGTGGATTAATCCATCATCACTACCTACCCATAAAAGACCTTCTTTTAAAGGACTTTCATTTGCTGCAAAAATGGTGCAATAGTATTCCACACTAGTATTGTCTTGAGTAATAGGGCCTCCGCTAGAAACTAGTTTTGTTGCATCATTTCTGGTTAAATCATCGCTTAATAAGCTCCAGCTTTGACCTTCATTTTCGGTAACATGAACATGGTTGGAAAAAGCATATAACTTTTTTGGATTGTGTTTACTAAATATAATAGGGAAATTCCATTGAAACCTATATTTCATTCCTTCAGCACCATGTCCCATAGGGTTATCTGGCCATACATTTATTCCTCTAACCGTGCCTTTATCATGATTTACTCGGGTTAAAAAGCCATCATAACTACCACCATATACAATTTCATTGTTAGAGGGATCTATAGCTATATGAGCAGATTCTCCTCCAGCAGTTGGTTCCCAGTCTTTATCTGTGATACTTGACCCATTACCTCTATGATTGATTCTAATTGTAGAATTATCTTGTTGTGCAGCATAAATTCTGTAAGGGAAAGCATTATCCGTATTAACCCGGTAAAATTGTGCTGTGGGCTGGTTGTAATAGGTGCTCCATGTTTCTCCACCATCATACGATACTTGGGCACCACCATCATCACCAATTATCATACGTTTGGAGTTTTCTGGCGAAATCCATAGGTCGTGATGGTCTCCATGTGGGGCATTAAACGTTGTAAAGCTTTTACCACCATCAGTGGATTTGTGATAGCGTACATTTAAAACATAAACAACATCAACATCTTCCGTATCTGCGTAAATCCTTGTATAATACCAAGCACGTTGGCGTAATTTACGCTCACTATTTACTTGTGTCCATTTTTTTCCACCGTCATCGCTTCTGTATAGTCCTCCTTTTTCTTTATTTTCTACAATAGCCCAAACGCGTTCAGAATTTTTAGGAGATACGGTTACTCCTATAATTCCGAGTGTATCTTTTGGAAAACCTTCGTTTTTTGAAATTTCTTGCCAGGTTTTTCCGCTATCTGTACTTTTCCATAATGCAGAGCCTTCACCACCGCTGCTTAAACTGTAAGGTGTGCGTTTTGCTCTCCATGTGGATGCATATAAAATACGAGGATTATTAGGGTCAAGTGTTAAATCTACCGCTCCAGATTGATTGTTTACAAAGAGTATTTTTTTCCAGGTTTTTCCACCATCAATACTTTTATAGATACCTCGTTCTTGTGTAGGTTTGTAAATATTTCCAAGTACCGCAGCATAAACAATGTTGTGGTTATCTGGATGCACTCGAATACGAGGAATGTGTCTACTATTTTTTAGTCCAGCAGATGACCAGGTTTTTCCGCCATCAACACTTTTCCAGGCTCCATAACCGGAAGAAACATTTCCTCGAAGGGTTTTTTCACCACCACCAACGTAGATAACATTTTTATCACTTTTTGAAACTTCTATAGCTCCAATGCTTCCTCCAAAAAAACCATCAGAAATATTTTCCCAAGTACGACCCCCGTTGAGGGTTTTCCAAACACCTCCGCCAGTAGCTCCAAAATAGAATAAGTTTGGTTCTCCAGGCACACCAGTTACCGCGGCAGAACGTCCTCCACGAAAAGGACCAATTAGTCTATAGCTTAAGCTGGAATATAAATCCTCAGAAAATTGAACTGTTGCTTGTTTGGATTTTTTTCGTTGCGCTGTAATTATTGAAGGTACCATAAAAGTACACAGCAAGGTAATAGATAATACTTTGCAGAAAGTTTTCATTTTTTGTGTGGTATAATTAGTCACTTTAAATGTAACGATAATACCAAAGACTCTAAAGGGATTATTTAATTTTCTAAAAACTGTAGACAAACAGGGCTAGGGAGTTTTACATCATGTAAAAAACTTAGCATTCCAGATTTTTTGTCTCTTCTAAAAACTGAAATATTATTACTTTTTTGATTGGCTACTAGCAAGAAATTATTTGTAGGATCAATGCTAAAATTTCTAGGCCAATTTCCATGCACAGATGATCTTCCTACTAGCGATAATTGGCCAGTTGAGTTATTAATTTTGAAAATTGCTATGGTGTTTTCACCTCTATTGGATCCGTATAAAAAATTACCGTCTTTAGACAGGTGAATATCAGCACAGAAATTTTCCCCAGTATAGTTTTTGGCAACTGTTGGTATAGTTTCTATGGTTTTGTACTCTCCAATTTCATTTCTTTTAAAAACTGTTATGGTGCTGTTTAGTTCATTAATAACATATAAAAATGCTTTAGTAGCATTAAATTTAAAATGTCTTGGACCCGCACCATTTGGTAAATCAAGTGTTTCTTGAGAATGAGGAATAAATTTATTACCATCGTGAACGTATCTTTTTACAGCGTCTAAACCTAAGTCTGCTGTAAATAATCCATCAGGAGTAAATATGGAAGCATGTGCCTTTGCTTTTTTTATACTGTCCAGTATTTTATGGTTTATGTATTGAGGGTTAGCAGATAAAGAACCGTCTTCCTGAACATTATATATGGATAAGCTTCCATCTGAATAGCATGACGCAGCTAAAAAATCTCCTTTTTCCGAAACACCAACATGGCAGGGGTAACCTCCGCCTGTTCCAACGGTATTCATTTCTTTTAATCCGTTTTCTTCAATTTTATATGCCGAAACAGCACCTTTAGAATTTACAAATTCATTTGTTCGTTTGGTTACGTACAAGAATTTTTTGTTAGTGGAAATTGTTAAAAACGACGGGTCTTTAATTTTTACTTCTACTTTTTTATACGTTAATTCCCCAGAATCTGTATTAAATAAAAAGCTATATAGTCCCTCACTATTGTTTTCTGAGAATGTACCTACAAACAACTTTTTAGTTTCATTTTCACATGAAACAATTAGTATTGCGTTAAATAATACCAGAAGGAATTTAATTTTTTTCATGTTGTTTTAGGTGGATTAAATTAGTGTTTTCTTTACTTCCTCTCTTAAATAATATCCTGTTACAATGGTTGCTAATACATCTGAAATTGGAAAAGAAATCCAGACACCTAGTTCTCCTAGAAAATTAGGCAAAATTATAATTAAGGGAATAAAAAAGAACCCTTGTCTCATTAAAGTAAGTAATAAGGCAGGGACTGCTTTACCAATAGCTTGGAAATAAGCAGCTCCTATTAGTTGTATTGCAATAATTGGTGTTGCAGCAAAAACCCACCGTATTGCATTCGGAGCGTGCTCCATTACAAATGCATTTGTGGCAATATCCGCGGCAGATAAATTGGGGTTATCACTTAAAAATAGGGAAGCAATGGCTTCTGGAAATATCATTAGACCCAAAAACACTATGGTTGCTAAAACTGCAGCATATTTAATTGCTGTATTTATAGATTCACGTACTCTATCCCATTTTTCTGCCCCATAGTTATAACCGGCAATAGGTAAAAACCCTTGAGTAATACCAAAAACAGGAAAAAAAGCAAACATTAGCATACGACCAATAATCGCATAAACCGCCACCATTGCTTCTCCTCCTAGATTGAATAAAATATTATTCATTAGCAAATAAATTACACTAACTACCGCTTGGCGCGATAATGTAACAAAACCAAGAGAACCTATTTCTTTTAGTATTGTGTTATCAATTTTGAGATGGGAGAGCTTTATTTTTAGTTCTGAATTTTTGGAAACGAAAAAATAAAAAACGTATCCACAACTAAGTAAATAAGCGAAAGTGGTAGCCCAAGCAGCACCGTACATTCCCCAGTCTAAAATGTAAATAAAAATATAATCCATAAGTAAATTTCCTATGGAGGGTAGAATAAGGGCAATCATTGCAAACTTTGGTTTTCCTTCTGCTCTAATAACGGAGCTTCCCATCATTGAAAAACCTAATAACGGAACCCCATACAAAACAATAATGTAGTAAATTTTAGCAGGTTCAAAAATGGTTCCTTTTCCTCCAAAAGCAGGAATCAGTTCATCTACATAAAACAAACCAAAACAGACAAAAATAGCGGTTGCAAAGAATGTGAGTGTTATTTGGTTGCCAAAGGTTTTAAGTGCCTTTTCCTTAAGATTACTACCCAAAGCCCTAGAAATAATACTTGAACCACCAACGCCGATGGCCATTCCTAATGCACCAATAAAAAAAGAGACAGGTAATACAACGTTAATTGCAGCAATTGCAATGGGTCCTATCCAATTGCCAACAAATATGGAATCTACCAAAACATTTAGAGACATTACTAAAATACCTATTGCTGCTGGAACGGATTGTTTAACTAGCAATTTTCCAATAGTTTGAGTGCCTAATTGTTCTGTCGAAATTTTTGACATTAGGTTGGAAGAATTTCAGATTCTTCCCAGGTGTTTACCCAATTTGCCATAACATTAACCCAGTCACTGCTTTCGTTTAAACAGGGAATATGTTTGTATTTTTCTCCTCCAGCTTCAATAAACTGATTTTTTCCTTCCATTGCAATTTCTTCCAAAGTTTCAAGACAATCGGCAACAAAAGCTGGGGTTATTACCGCTAATTTCTTTTTTCCTTCTTTTGGAAAACGTTCAAATTCAAAATCCGTATAGGGTTTTAACCAAGGGTCATTTGGAAGTCTGGACTGAAAAGATAAACTTACCTTATCTTCTGGTAATCCTAAGTAAGCTTTTACTCTTTCGGTAGTATCAAAACATTGATGACGGTAGCAAGTGTTGTGAGCTACAGAATTTGTTGAACAACAATTACCGTCTATTTTACAATGAAATTTTGTTGGATCAGACTTTCTAATATGCCTTTCAGGGATACCGTGATAAGAAAATAAAATATGATCATAATCAAAATCCTTTAATCCGTCCGCAATACTTTCTGAAAGCACTTTAATGTAGTCCTCATTTTTATAAAAAGCAGGCAATGTAGTCATCTTCATTTCTGGAAAAAACTCGTTTTTATCTTCCATAGCTTTTACAACTACAGTTTCAAAAGATGACATTGCATATTGAGGATATAGAGGCACTAATAAAACATCGTTTACGCCTCTATTTTTTAATTCTTGAAGGGCATTTTTTATGGTCATGCTGCCGTAACGCATTCCAAGGGCAACAGGCATTTTAGTTTGCTGTTTTACTTTTTCTGTAAATCGTTCAGAGATAACTACTAAGGGAGAGCCTTCATCCCACCAAATTTTTTGATATGCTTCGGCCGATTTTTTAGGTCTGGTTTGCAATATTATGCCTCTAACAATAATATTTCGTAACCAATTAGGCACATCAATTACCCTTTTGTCCATTAAAAATTCATCCAAATAAGGTTTTACATCTTTTGGTGTGGGACTATCTGGGGAACCTAAATTTACCAATAAAACTCCTTTCATTCCTTCTTTTTTATGTGAGGCAAAAATACTACTTGTATTGAATATACGTTAGCATTATTCTAATACATTAACAATAGTGCTATAAGTAAAGGTAATTGTGCTGCAAAAAGGTTGCTAATTAAAAGTTAATTCCTAGACCTATATTTTTAAAATCAATTCTTTTAAGCCAACTTTATAAAAACATATGTGTTTTATGCGATTAAGTATACTCTTTTTTATGATTTTCTCTTGTAGCGTAACTGCACAAGAAGAAAATAGCTTGTTATGGGAGGTTTCGGGAAATGGTCTTGAAAAAAGCTCGTACCTGTATGGAACTATGCATGTTAGTAAAAAAATTGCATTTAGGCTTGATGATGTTTTTTATGAAGCGTTGGATAGTAGTGATATTGTTGCTTTGGAAAGTGATCCTGATACATGGTTAGAGAGCGAAAATCTTGCGAGTAATATGAGATTATCGTATGGGCTGGGGAATGCTTTAAAAGGTTTTTATACGTATTCTTTTAAGGTTAAGAATCCGCGAAAAGAAAATATTGGCTCTTATCTGGCTTATGAGGACCGAATTGTGAATGGAATATTGTACCGTACAAATGATTTTTCTCAAAATTTTGAGGAAGAGACCTATTTAGATATGTTTATTTATCAAGCGGGCAAAAAGTACGATAAACCTATTGTAGCTCTTGAAGATATTGAAGAATCTGCTGCTTTAGTTGGTAGGGCAAGTTTAAATGCAATGAAACAAAAGCCAGATGAATGGCTTCAAAAAAAGATGCAATTACAAAACCCTATGTTTTTAATGGAAGACGCATATAGGGAACGTAATATTAACCTTTTGGATTCGCTGGATAATGCAATGTATACAGGGCATTATTTAAAAAATATGCTTCATATTAGAAACGAAAATATGACTAAGAGTTTAGACTCTGTAATGCATCTTGGAAAAGTTTTTGCAGGTATTGGTGCTGCGCATTTGCCTGGAGAAAAAGGAGTCATAAATCTTCTTAGGAAAAAAGGGTATAGGGTTAAAGCGCTAACCTCTAAACTCAGTTACAAGGGAAAAAAAATTAAGACCCAACTTGAAACCAAGGTAAAGGAAAATATATATAAACCTTACAGCCCAGAGGATGGTTTTTTTACTATAAACCTTCCTAATAAACTGTATCCTTTTTCTGAGGTAGGAAAAACAATATATATCTCTCCAGATTTAGCCAATGGTAGCTTCATGGTTGTTGATCGTATTCCTACTTTTTCTTTTTTGAAGCATGATGTTTCATTGGAGTTATCTGATATTAATGAGCTTCTTTTTGAAAACATTCCTGGTAAAATTCTTGAAAAAGATACCATTACAAATGGAAAGTTTATTGGATTAGATATAAAAAACGAACTTAAAAATGGAGATAAACAACGTTATCATATTTACAAAACGCCCTTAGAGATTATTATATTTAAAATGGGGGGTCAAGGAGACTACGTGACTAAATATTCCGATTCTATTTTTAATAGCATTTCGTTTAAAGATTTCAAAAAAACTAAGGAAAAAGTAACTTCCGCTTTTAAAGATTTTGAAGTTGAGGTACCGTCGTTATATAGTTTTAATAATGTCTCACAAAAAGGAAATCGGTATATAGAAGCATATGATGAGGATACAGAATCCTATTACTTTGTTCATAAAGTAACTATAAACGATTTTAATTTTATTGAGCAGGATACCTTTGAATTAAAGCAAATTCAAAAAAGATTTTATCAAGATTTAAAACTTAAGCCTGTTTATGGAGATTTTAATGAGCGTTCATTATCCTCCAAGGCGGTTTTTAATAAAAAGAAAATACATTTAAAATCAGTGCTTAATGGAAATAGTTATTATTTATTAGGAGTTGTTACTCATTTGGAGGATGAAGCTCAGTTGTTTTTGGATTCTTTTAAAATTACTAAGGCTGAAGCCACTATACCTTATGAAAAAGTGATAGATACAGCACTTTTTTTTAGCACAAAAACTACGGTTAAACCTCCTAAGTTTGTGGAAAATTCCATAAAGCATTATAATGGAGCACCCAAGGTTAAACCTTACGAGAAATATAGAAAAAACACCTATTATCAAAATGATAATAATGAGGCAATAGCGGTTGAGCTAGTTAAATCTCATGACCTTTTAATGTTTAGAAATATTGATTCTGTATGGTCATTACGTAAAAAATTATACGCTAAAAAAAGCTTATTAATTCTTAATGAAGCGAAAAGCACATCTGAAAAAGGATACCATGAATTACTATTAACAATTTCAGATACTGCCAGTACAAGGGGAATATTGGTAAAGAATATTATAAAAGACGGGTTACTATATGAAATAAAAGCTGGTGTAGATACTATAACTAAACCAAGTAGATTTGTTCAGGAGTTTTTTAACAATTTTACACCTTTAGATACGGTTATTGGAAAGAGTATTTTGACCGACAAAACATCAGAATTCTTCAAAGCTTTAAAAACTAACGATAGTCTAGCAATTACAGGATATAGGTTTTTAAAGTTTGACAAAAAGCATATTGACTCACTAAAGCATTATATTGCTAAACATGAGTATACCAAGAATAATAAAGAAATACAGACGTATTTAATTCGAAAGTTAAAAGACATTAATGGGATTAATATTAACCCATTTTTAAGGTCTTTTTATTTAAACTCATACAAAGATTCTCAAGTACAAACTATTATACTTCAGACGCTGGCTAAAAATGGAGACGAAGCTTCTATTAAGCTTATGTTGGAGTTAATGGAGATTGACTTACCCTTAGCATCAAGTAAGTTGCAAACAAATTACATTTTTAGACCTTTTAGAGATAGTTTGCCTTTAGCAAAAAAATTGTTTCCGGAGGTGTTGGCATATAGCGCTATAGAAGAATATAAAGCACCTATTTTTTCATTATTATCAAAATTAATGGGGGAGAAATATGTCAAGCAAACTGTGTATAAAAAGTATAAAAAGCAAATTTTGAATGATGCAAAAATTCAGTTGAAAAGGCAGCTAGGGAGAGATTCAAATTCTGGACAACACGGTAATTTTAGAAGTACACTAAATAGCAAAAATAGAGGTGTTTTATCAGATTATATAACCTTGCTTTTTCCGTTTAGGGCAGAAAAAGCCACTAGTCAGTTTTTTAACCAATTGTCATTGGTAAAGGACCCGGTTATTTGTTCAAAATATTTGGCACTCAAAGCAAAAGAGGATAATTTTATACCAAATGGTTCAATTAAACTATTAGTTAAAGATATTAATAGTAGAAATATAGTATTCAATGAGCTAAAAAAAATCGAAAGATTAGATTTATATCCTGTTGAATACAAAAATCAGAAAGATTTAGCGGAACCAAATTTATTTGAATATACATTGTATGACGATGAAAAAGACCAAGTGGTATACCTAAATAAAAATGAGGTTATCTTGGATAATGTAAAATACACCGCTTTTTATTTTAAAAAGAAAAAGAAGAATGATTATGACAAAAACTTTAATATGCACATATTAGTTTATGAAGATGCAAAAGGGTTACAAACGAAACCTTTTTACAAAAATAATGGAATGCGTATTGAAGATACTGAGACTGAAGAAGAAGTAATGGGTTATGTTACTGAAAAGTTTTTACTAAAAAACAGAAAGCGAGCTGTTGTGTACAAACCTAATAGTTATAATGCTTATGGGTATCATGGATATTAAGAGACTAGTTTTTTTTGTTGTAGCCTTTTTGTTTTGGGTTTTTCATGTTTCGGCTCAGCAAATAACCTGCTCCGCTACGGATAAAGTTGCGGTGGAAACTAAACTTAAAACTTTAAGCGAAATTCAAAAAGGAGATTTTGGAAATACAATAGTTGCCATCGGAAAATCTTTTTTGGAAACACCATATGTTGCCAAAACACTTGAAATAGGTGAAAAAGAAACCTTAGTTGTTAACTTACAAGGGTTTGATTGTACTACTTATGTAGAAAATGTACTTGCTTTTGCTCTATTGACAAAAAACGATAATAGCGAATTTGTTGATTTTACCAAAACTTTGGAAAAGATTAGATATAAAGACGGAAAATTAGAAGGTTATGCTTCTCGGCTTCATTATTTTTCGGAATGGATTGCAAACAATGAGGTTAAGGGCTTTGTAAAAGACATTACATCCGAGATAGGAGGCATTGTAGTCACAAAGAAAATTGATTTCATGAGTACACATAGAAATCTATATCCTTTTTTAAAAGATGAAAATAACTTTGATAGGATAAGGGCTTCAGAGCGTTATTTAAATAATCAACCTATTTGTATTCTACCTCAAAATCAAATAGCCGCGAACGAACATCATATTCAATCAGGCGATATTATTGCTTTAACAACATCAATAAAAGGGTTGGATGTCACACATACTGGCATTGCAACAAGAGAAAAAGATGGCAGAATTCATCTTCTGCATGCTTCAACATCTGGTGAGGTTAAAATTTCTAAACTTCCCCTTACAGATTACCTAAAAGGTATCAAAAACAATACTGGAATAATGGTTTGCAGACCTCAATAGTAACTTTTTTACAAACCCACTGGTTTGCTACTTTAAATTTGGAGTAGTTTGGTATATAGTTAAGTGCATTTCATCTAAACAAAACAAAAATATAACTGGAATTCCAGTTTACAGAATAGGAATTCTGTAAACTGAATACAAACCAGTCAGTTGTTTTATCTATTTAAACAATAGAATATACCACCTAATAAATGCTTTCTAAAATCTGGCTCATCAAAAGCTTCTTTTGTATGACCTCCGCCAGTATAAAAGGCTCTGCCACCATCAAATTCGTGATACCAAGCTATTGGGTGATGCTCTCCATTAGTTCCACCTTCATACGAAGATTCATCCAGCGTCATTAACACATTAGTATCTGGATTAATGTCTTTATAATTATACCATTCATCTTTTCTTGTCCAAGTATCTTTTAAATGTTTTGTTGCAGCGTGGTTTTTGTCTTTCACATCAATTTTTGCCTCTCTAACATTTGGGTTATTTGGGTGACCATTAAAATATCCTCCAACAAGTTTTCCATACCAAGGCCAATCATACTCCGTATCACATGCGGCATGTATTCCTAAAAAACTCCCTCCGGACTGGATATATTTTTCAAAGGCTTTTTCCTCATTAGAGCCTAGTATGTTCATTGTGGTGTTTAAAAAAATCACCAACTTATACTTTTTAAGATTGGCTGCGTTAAATACCAATGAATCTTCTGTTTGAGTTACAACAAAGTTGTTCTGAGCACCCAATTCTTTTATAGTTTCAACTCCTTTTTCTATAGATTTATGTCTCCAACCAGCAGTTTTAGTAAAAACCAAAACCTGATCTATTTTTTCCATTGAAGGTTTAACATTTTTAGTGGAATCAGATTTCGTTGTTGCTGCTCCACAGCTAATCATAAAAACAAGAGCAAAAGCTGTAAAAGTAATTTTCTGAAGAAATTTCATAATGTTCTATTAAGTGAGTCTAAGGTTAAACCCTAAATATCGTAAAAAACATGTAATAAATAATACTCTTTATTACGATAACGACATTATGTATTTTTTTGGAGTAGTTCCATACTTCTTTTTAAAGGCAGCTATGAAATGGCTTGATGTGCTGTATCCTATTTTTAAACCTATTTCGTTAACGTTAAGTTTCCCAGTAGCAAGTAATTTTCGAGCATGTTCCATTTTATAGTCAAACAAAAAACTGTAGACGGAGTCTCCATAGATTTGTTTAAAACCTTCTTTCAGTTTTTTAAGACTTAACCCAATTTCCTCAGCAAGTTCAGATAAAGAAGGAGGTTCTGCCATATTTGCAATCATAATTTCTTTGGCTTTTCGAATACGTTTTACGTTTTCTTCATCAACCAAAAACGGACATTGTTCAATATCTGCATTATCAGTTTTATTAAAATACAATGAAATTAACTCGTAGACTTTACCTTTTACATACAACTCTTTAATTGATGGGTGCAGGTTGTAATTTATTATTTGACTTAAAATAACTGCTATGGCCGGTGAAACTGCTTCTTGAGAATAATATTTTTTTTCTTTATTCTCAGCAGTTAAAAAAGGAATATAATCTGCTTCTTTTGAAAATAACGCATGAAACTTTCTTATGGTCATGACTACAGAAACTAACCAAGAATTTGGAGCTAGTTCCAAATTCATTGGTAAATCTACCTGAGTATTATAAAGTAATAAAGAATGTTCTTCTGACACATCTAACGCATAGCGGTTTTCATTAAAAATAAATTTGGCTTTTCCTTTTAAACAAAAATGAAATTGAATAAATGAACTATCTATTTCGCGTATAACTTTTTGATTTTCAAGGGTGTCGTTTTGAATTTTAAGTACATAAAACCCTTCTTCAATTAAAACTTCATTATAAGAACTTTGAGCGATATTTTTTTGAGATATATTCATGATTTTTGTCATATTATTTAGATGTATTCTAAATAGAATAACACCTTAACAGTATAAAAATAATGGATTTTGCCTTATAACGAGTTATTTAGTACTAAAAACTCCGATATCGTTATAAATTGTTCCTCTAGCGTTATTTTTATCATGTTAATGAATCTATTTTTGTCCCGTTACATGATTTATGAAAGATTACCACATTTCTCGACATAGTTCTTTTTACACCATTGGTCTTAATTACAAAAAGGCAGATGCTGTTATAAGAGGTAAATTTAGTTTAGATGAATCTGCTATGGATAATTTGCTAACTCAAGCGAAAAATCAAGGTATTGATGGTCTTTTGGTAACATCAACTTGTAACCGTACAGAACTTCACGGTTTTGCACAACATCCTTTTCAGCTAATTAAATTGCTTTGTGATAATACCAAAGGTAATGTTGAGGAATTTCAGAACGTTGCTTATATCTATAAAAATAATGATGCTATTAGTCATTTATTTAAGGTTGGAACTGGGTTGGACAGTCAAATTTTAGGAGATTTTGAAATCATTAGCCAATTAAAGCAGAGTTTTAATAGGTCTAAAAAACAAAATTTAGCAAACCCATTTATTGAACGCCTCTGCAACTCTGTAATTCAAGCAAGTAAGCGTATTAAAAACGAAACTGAAATTTCTTCCGGTGCTACGTCAGTTGCTTTTGCCTCTGTGCAATACATTATGAGGAATATTCCCGATATTTCTAATAAAAATATTTTGCTCTTTGGTATGGGTAAAATAGGAAGAAATACTTGTGAAAATTTAATAAAGCATACTAATAATTCGCATATAACGCTTATAAATAGAACAAAAGATAAGGCAGAAAAGGTTGGAGGTAAGTTTAATTTAATAGTAAAAGACTACGGGGATTTACAAACGGAAATTAGAAATACCGATGTGCTAATAGTAGCAACAGGGGCAAATTCACCAACAATCTCAAAAGAGCTTATCTACACTAAAAAGCCACTTTTAATTTTAGATTTATCAATACCTAAAAATGTTGATGAAGATGTTACGGAATTAGAAAACGTGACGGTAATTCATTTGGATCACCTTTCTCAAATGACTGATGAAACCCTAGAACGTAGAAAACAATTTATTCCTCAGGCCGAAGAAATAAACAAGGTAATTAAAGATGAGTTTATTCAGTGGCTCGAAACTAGAAAATTTGCTCCGGTAATTAAGGCTTTAAATAAAAAGCTAAAAACAATGAAGGAGGAAGAATTGGATTATCAATCAAAAAAAATGACAGATTTTAATTCTAAGCAAGCCGATGTTGTTTCAAATAGAATTATCCAAAAAATTACCAAGCAATTTGCCAATCACCTTAAAGAAACTGGAAACGATTCTGATGACAGTTTACAACTTATAAAAAAGGTTTTTCAGTTAGAATTAAATAATAATGAGTAAAACTATTAGAATAGGTACTCGTGATAGTGAATTAGCACTTTGGCAAGCCAATACCGTAAAATCTCAGTTAGAACAGTTAGGCTATAAAACGACCTTACTTCCGGTAAAGTCAACAGGAGATTTAGTTTTAGATAAACCCCTATACGAACTTGGAATTACAGGAATATTTACGAAAACTTTGGACGTTGCAATGCTTCAGGGGAAAATTGATATTGCAGTGCACTCAATGAAAGATGTACCTACTGCATTGCCTCATGGAATTGTGCAAGCAGCAGTTTTAAAAAGAGCTCCTGTAGAAGACATTTTAATACACAAAGGGTTAGATTTTTTAGAAAACCAAGGTACAATTGCTACTGGAAGTTTACGTAGAAAAGCGCAATGGTTAAGCAAATATCCAAGCCATAATGTGGTAGACCTTCGTGGAAATGTGAACACACGCTTGCAAAAATTGGAAAACAACGACTGGGATGGTGCCATATTTGCTAAAGCAGGTCTTGGGCGCTTAAATATTATTCCAGAAAATACCGTTCGGTTGGATTGGATGACACCAGCACCAGCGCAGGGTGCAATGTTAGTTGTGGCTAATGAGAGCGATACCTTTTGTCTGGAGGCTTTAGTAAACCTCAATGATACGGAGACCGAAATTTGCACAAAAATAGAGCGTGATTTTCTAAGGAAATTAGAAGGTGGTTGTACAGCACCAATAGCAGCTTTGGCTAGTGTTAATGATAGTATGCTTAGGTTTAAAGGGGGCTTGTTTTCCCTAGATGGGAAACAAAAACTGGAGATTGAAGAGGAAATAAAATTAACTAGCGTCGAAGGTTTTGGAGAAAAATGTGCGCTAAAAATTTTAAATAACGGAGGCAAGGCGTTAATGGCTGAAATAAAGAAAAGTATTTCTGGATAGTTATGAAAAGCGTACTTTCAACTAAAGTTCTTTCCCTCTCGCAAAAGGCACTTTTGTCTGATTTTAAAATAAACTTAGTAGAATATGATGCCATTGCTATAAAGTTTATAGACTTTGAAATTATTGGCGAATACGAGAATTATATATTTACTAGTAAAAATGCGGTAAAAGCATTTTTAGATAAAGGCAAAAAGGGTAAAATCAACTGTTTTTGTGTTGGTGAAAAAACCAAAGCACTTTTGGATGAAAATGACTATAAAGTTGTAAAAATGGCTGAAAATGCAGCAGATTTAGCTGATTTTATTGCAAAATATCATTCAAATACATCTTTTTTGTTTTTGGCAGGAAATAAAAGAAGAAACGATTTGCCATCCATTTTAACAGAAAAAGGGATTTCTTTTAAAGAGATAATTTGCTACGAAACGCTGTTGATTCCAAAAAAGTTTGAACAGCATTTTGATGCTATTTTGTTTTTTAGTCCTTCAGGAATAAAAAGTTATGTAATGGAAAATACCATTGGAGATAGTAAGCTATTTTGCATTGGAAGAACCACAGCCTCAGAAGCCAAAAATTATACTGTTGACATTAATATTGCTAAAAAACCTATTATAGATGAGGTAATTAATACACTTACCACATTTTTAAAATAATTTATACGGATACCATATATTATGATTAAAAACGATTTATTTCTAAGAGCACTAAAAGGAGAAACGGTAGACCGCCCTCCAGTTTGGATGATGCGTCAGGCTGGGCGTTACTTGCCAGAATTTATGGAGATTCGTAAAAAATATGATTTTTTTACACGTTGTCAAACGCCGGAGTTAGCTTCTGAAATTACGGTGCAACCCATAAGAAGATATGGTATGGATGCAGCCATATTATTTAGCGATATTTTAGTAATTCCACAGGCCATGAATATTGAGGTGGAAATGAAACCTAATTTTGGTCCATACTTACCAAACCCTATTCGTTCGCAAAAGGATTTAGACAGCGTTATTGTTCCTGATATTAATGACACTCTTGGTTATGTAATGGATGCTATTAAAATGACCAAGGAAAAACTTAATGATGAAATACCGTTAATTGGTTTTGCAGGTTCACCATGGACAATTTTATGCTATTGTGTGCAAGGCCAAGGAAGCAAAAATTTTGACAAGGCCAAGGAACTTTGTTTTACGCAACCTGTAGTCGCTCATGCATTGCTTCAAAAAATTACAGATACAACCATTGCCTACTTAAAAGAAAAGGTAAAGGCAGGTGTGAACGCCGTTCAAGTTTTTGATTCTTGGGGAGGAATGCTTGCGCCTAGCGATTATCAAGAGTTTTCATGGCAATATATTCAACAAATTATAGATGCTTTAAAAGACGAAAGCCCTATTATAGCATTTGGAAAAGGCTGTTGGTTTGCGCTTAACGAAATGTCTAAATCTGGTGCTTCAGCACTTGGAGTAGATTGGACGTGTTCTGCGCGAAATGCAAGATATTTAACAGGCGGAAATATTACTTTACAAGGTAATTTTGATCCGTCTAGGTTACTTTCACCTCCAGCTGAAATTAAAAGGATGGTTACTCAGATGATTAACGATTTTGGAAAAGATAAATATATTGTTAACCTGGGGCACGGTATTTTACCAAATATTCCACTAGAAAATGCTAAAGCATTTATTGATGCCGTTAAAGAATACAAACAGTAGTTTATAAACAAACAGTTTTGATTAAAAATATTTTCAAAGGAATAAAAGCATATTCTGGAACGTTGAAATTGATCTCTCAATTAAAACTTTGGAAGTATTTTTTTGTACCTATTGGTATTAGTGTGGTTACTGCGATGTTTATTGGGCTTATAGCCTACACTTTATCGGATAATATAGGTGCCTTAATTGCAAGGTTATGGATTTGGGAATGGGGTAAAACAACGTTTACAACCATAAGTAATTTTATTGGAGGAGCAACAGTTATATTACTTGGTTTGGTATTGTATAAGCATATTGTAATGGCACTTTCAGCCCCTTTTATGAGTCCCGTTTCAGAAAAAATTGAAACTCATTTAACAGGGAGTTCTCAGCATCAACATCGCATTACCTCTTTTCAAGAACAATTGGGGAGAGGTATACGAATTAACCTTAGAAACTTAACCAAAGAAATTATGTTGACCATACCGTTAATACTAATTGGTTTTATTCCAGTAGTTGGTATAATTGCAACGGTATTAGTCTTTTTAATTCAGGCATATTATGCTGGTTTTGGTAATATGGACTACACTTTGGAGCGTCATTTTAAATACCATAAAAGTATTGAGTTTGTAAAAAAACACAAGGGAGTTGCTATAGGTAATGGTATTGTTTTTATGGTGTTTTTGTTAATACCTCTAATTGGTATAATTCTAGTTTTACCGCTTTCGGTAACAGCCGCTTCATTAAGCGCGGTGGAAATTATTGATGAAGAAAGGAAAACTATAACGTAATGATTTTTGAATTTGACGCATATTACATTGATGCTATTCAAGAAAAAGATGCTTGGCGACTTTGTGATTTTGTCATTGCCAATTCAGAACGATTAAAAACCTTTTTTCCAAAAACGCTCAAGGAGAATTTAACCCCCGATTTAGCGTCAATATTTGTACAGAAAAAGGTTAAAGAGTTTATAGCAAAAAAAGAATTTCTCTTTACCATTAGAAGTAAGAATGAAAAATCGTTAATTGGCTTAGTTTATATTAAAGAACTAGACTGGAAAATTAGTCAAGCAGAACTTGCATATGCGGTAGCTTATCAATTTGAAGGAAAAGGAATTACCACAAAAGCAGTTAATGCCTTATCGCAATGGGCTTTTAACGAACAACAGTTAAAAACGTTGCAAATATTGGTTCATGAAACAAATAAAGGGAGTATTTCTGTTGCGAAAAAAAGTAAATACGTTTGGGTTAAAACTTTGCCAGAAGTGTTTACTCCTCCTGGTAGCAAACCTTTAGACATGGAACTTTATGAGCTTTATAGCTAATTAATTTACAATATAAAACAGGTATGAAAGATTCTTTTTACAAATACATACTACAATTACAAGATACTATTACTGCCAAGTTGGAAGAAGTAGATGGTGTCGCCAAGTTTAAAGAAGATGAATGGAAACGACCTGAAGGTGGTGGTGGAAGAACCCGAGTAATTGAAAACGGAGCTGTTTTTGAAAAAGGAGGCGTGAATATTTCTGCTGTTCATGGCAATCTACCTGAAAGTATGCAAAACTATTTTGGTGTTAAAGATGCCGACTTTTTTGCTTGCGGCTTAAGCTTAGTATTACACCCTAAAAACCCAATGGTGCCTACAGTTCACGCAAATTGGCGCTATTTTGAAATGTATGATAAGCAAGGTAACATCGTTGATCAGTGGTTTGGTGGCGGTCAAGATTTAACACCGTATTATTTATTTGATGAAGATGCTAGTCATTTTCATGAGGTATGTAAAAAAGCTTGTGATAAACACAATCCAGATTTTTATTCTAAATATAAAGAGCGTTGTGACAATTATTTTTGGAATGCTCATAGAAATGAAGCCCGTGGAGTTGGAGGATTGTTTTTTGACTATTGTAAGGCTAGTGAAAGTATGAAAATGCAGGATTGGTACAATTTTGTTACTGAGGTAGGCGATAGCTTTTTAGACACATATATACCAATTGTTATAAAAAGAAAAGACGTTGAATATTCCCAAAAACAAAGGGATTGGCAAGAAGTACGTCGTGGTAGGTATGTAGAGTTTAATTTAGTACATGATAAAGGCACCTTGTTTGGTTTACGTACCAATGGACGAATTGAGAGTATACTTATGAGTTTGCCACCACATGTGCAATGGAGGTATGACCATCATCCGGAAAAAGGAAGTGAGGAGGAACGCTTATTACATGTTTTAAAAGAACCTAAAGCTTGGGTGTAATGTCTAAAAAAGGCAAAGAAAAAAATACAACGAACAAGGCAAAGCACACTAAACTTCTTAATCGAAAGAAGAATAGGATAAAAAAGGAGAAAGAAACCCGAAAAGAAAGGTTAAAAGTTATTGTAAAAAAGCATCAAGAAAAATTAGACACTAATGAATAATCAAAACTGCCCTTGTGGTACTTCTGAGAATTACGAGGCTTGCTGTGGCGAAATTCATAAGCCTATTAAAAAAGCTATTACCGCAGAACAACTAATGCGCTCGCGTTATAGTGCATTTGTTATGGCTAAAGGAGATTATCTTATGGAAAGTCACCATTCGTCAACACGAGTAATAAGTGATAAGGAAGCAATTATAGATTGGGCAAAATCTGTAAGTTGGATTCGTTTGGAAGTTATAGAAACCACTCAAGGAAAAGAAAAAGACAATAAAGGAACAGTAACTTTTAATGCTTATTACTACGAAAACGGTAAGGTTAATGTGCTAAATGAGAAATCGGATTTTGTAAAAGAAAACGGACATTGGGTATATTTAGGGTTGGCAACATAAACCGATTGTTTTAAATGAAAAATAGAATTTGCTATTTAATATGCTTTTGTACGCTTATATGTATTTCTTGCAAAGAACGACGAAAAAATAAAAGTGATATCGATGTAATTTTTAATTCAGATACACTTGAGGTTGCCTATACATATTGGTGGCCAAAATCGGGTCCTTTTATTGGATTATGTGGAGACGAAATGTCATTTGTATTTTCTGGAACAATTACACAAATTGAAGCCTCAAATAATGACCCAGGACCACTTTATGTTTCTCAAAAAGCGTTTATCGCTATAGAGGCGGTATATAAAATAAAAGACTTGGGAGAAAACAGTTATCAAAATCAAAAGTATTTTGTTTCAGACTGTTTTAACAATTTAGGATATCAAATTGGTGATAAAGTACTTGTAGTATGCTATGATTATGAAGGGGCGTTAAGTATACCAGGAGATAAATCGGCATTGAAAATTAAAAGTTTTGAAAGCCCTTTTATAACATCAATTAAAAAGTATATTGATTTTGACCAAAACCCTTTAAAAATAAAGAGAGATATTTCGCTTTGGAAACAAAAAGGGTTAGGAGAAGCTTTAAAGACTAATATTTATTGTAAAACAGAGGAGGTTTCTCCAAAGAATTAAAGAGGGTTATTTCCAAATAACGGCTTTTTTAGTAGGCTTTTCGTGAGCTTTAGAAATATGTAATATTCTAGCCTTTAATAAAGTACGTCTACCCTGTTTTTGACGAGTGTATATCAACATGGATTGACCAATTTTTTTGTTCCAATGTTTAAGAAATATTAAGGCTCTTTCTTTTTTATCGCCAAATAAACTAGGTACTACAAAAAAGGTTTTTATGCCAAGTACTTTTTTGTACCATTTTTTTCTAGTAATTAAATATCTTGGATTTTCAATTGGTGAAACAATTTCTTCTAAGGCTTTAATAAATATGGAGCTTTCATAATTTGATGAACCTAATAGAAAACAAGAAACTGTCCCTAATTCATTGAGTTTGACTTCTACTTTTAATTTGTTTTTCGAGGTTTTTAGGTAGTTTAGTTCAAACATGGTTTCTAAAACTGCCCATCCCATGGACTCCATACTTTTATGTATTCTACCATATGATATGTATAACTTTACTGCTCTATAAGTTTTTAACCCAAAACTAACAAAGAATACTCCAATTAGGGTATATAAGAACGTCCACCATCCTTTAGATAAAAGTGTACTCAAATTTTTCAGAAAAAATTCTGGCAAAAAAAACGTTAATCCTGTCAAGATTTCAATGAAACTGTAAGCAACCATATCACGATAATATAATTGTTTCTGTTTTTTGTGACTTAACTTACCTGAGTGATATTTTTTTAGCTCCCTTACTAACCCTGTTCCACTTGAAATTGCTTGTTTCCAATCACTACTAATCTTTTTACGATTAATAGCTTTTTCCATTGATTTTTGATTGAGTTTTAAAACACTTTCCTTGGTAACTACTTTGTTTATATTTAGTCTGTCTAAACCACTTTCAATATAAAAAGGTGAAGTGGTAGAAACCCCCATAAAAGCGCTAAACCGTCTTTGTAAAGTTTCATAGTCTTGCCCCCCTTTTTCATCTGATGGGTCTAAACATGCTAAATGCCATATGACTGCTGTTTTGTTTTTATGACCATTCATAGAACGGATGGCTCTACCTCTCATTTGATTAGAGGAAACAAAAGAGCCAACAAAAGAAGCTAGAATAAGCGTGTTAATTGAGGGTGCATCCCACCCTTCTCCCAACAGAGATTTTGTGCCGATTAGTATTTTTATGTAACCTTTTTGAAAAAGCTCGGTTACTATTTCAACTATGGAGTTATTTTGACTACCTACGTCTCTGATTATAACAAAATCTTTATCCGATTCTAAAACTTGCAGACTATATTTATATTTAGGGAATATTTTATCTAAATTAGCGACAGTTTTTTTACTGATAATTACAATGCTCCCAGTAAGTGTGGCTATTGTTTCTTTATTTGAAATGGAAGCTCTAAGTCTATGAAATATAGGTAAAACACCTAATTTGTTAATTTCATTTAGTTGGTCATCCTTAGTATTTAGATACTCTTTTCTGATGTAATCTGTTAAAACAACGGCTCTTAAATCTTTTTTTAAATCTTTACCAGAAGACCCAATAATTTCAACAATACTATTTAACTTACTCGGACTAGTAGACAAGACTTTGTAAAACTCATCTCCTCCCACCAAATCTATTCGTTTGGTTTTTAATACACCTAATTTTTTCAATCGCTTTGCCCATTCTACTATAAATGTATCGTGATTTGGAAATTTATCTTTGTCTACAAAAAACAGGTGGTTTAATAAAATTTCGAGCCAATGGTTATTAAACTCGGGGAAATCTATACTATCTTCATTTTTAAAACCCAATACTTCTAATTTCTCTTTTCGTATTTTGTTACCAGTAGCGTTTAAATAAATTAATATTGAGGAAAAATATGTGGGGTTTTTATATATCTCTTCAAGGTGTAATTCCGTTTTCTGTAAAAAACGATGATTTGTAATAAATTTTTGAAAATCAACATCCGCTTGAATATCAATAGAAAGCTGAGCAACTTTTTTTCGAAATTCAACAATATAATTAATGGTATAATCATCAGGTATTGATAAATGAACAAAATCTTGATGTGGACATAAATCTCCTTCTTTCACCAAATCAGGAACGGCTATTTCATCATCTACAGGGCCACAAAGCTCAAAATATCTCAAAATTTCTGCGCTACCGCTATCGTATGGTGGCGTTGCGGTTAAAGCTACTATAGTTAAATCTTGGTCTTGTTTTATTGCGTTTAAACATTTCCACCATTCATTTTTTAGATGATGAGCTTCATCCAGAACTAAAGTCTGAATACCTTGATGTTTAAAAAAAGCTAGAAAATCTATTTCGGAAGTTTGTTTTTTATAAAAAGCATGTATAGCTTGATAGGTACTAAATGTTATGTCGGATGGCTGAGAAATGTCAAATGAAAACTCCTTGTAGTCACAGTCTTTAGTAAAAAACTCTTGTAACCTATCTTCCCATTGATTACGAATAGTTATGGTTGGGCATAGTACCAAAGTTTTCCCACCTATTCTCCTTACAATTTCTAAACCTAATATAGTTTTTCCTGAACCCGGAGGAGCAATTAAATGTAAATGATTGTCATTAATGTAATCATCAAGATTGGTTAAAAACTTTTTTTGGTAAGCACGCCAAGGGAAAGAAAATTCTAAGGATTCGAAACTTGAAATCAAGGTACAGTATGGTTTTAACTATAAATGTAGGAATTCACGTTTTTAAATACCAATTATATTCTCCAATTTCATCATTTCTAAAGGTCAATTTCTTTACTTTGTAATTCTATAAAACCAATTTTATGTATCCACTTATTCGAAATAGAAGACTGCGCAGTAATGAATCTGTTCGTAGGTTAGTTAGAGAAACTATGCTTAGTCCAAATGATTTTTTAGTCCCTCTTTTTGTGGTTGAAGGTAAAGGTATAAAGGAAGAAATTGCATCTATGCCAGGACAGTACAGAATGAGCTTGGATAATCTTGAAAAAGAGATTAAGGAGTTGTGGAAAATGGGATTATGCGCTGTTTTGTTATTTGCGAAAGTACCCGATAATTTAAAAGATAATAAAGGAACAGAAGCGTTAAATGCAGATGGACTAATGCAAAGAGCTGTAAAAACGGTAAAAAACGTTTGCCCTGAAATGTTAGTTATGACTGATGTTGCTCTGGATCCATTTTCTGTTTATGGACATGATGGTATTGTCGAAAACGGACAAATTGCAAATGATGAAACCACTGAGGTTTTAGCAGAAATGAGTGTTTCTCATGCGCAAGCTGGAGCAGATTTTGTTGCACCTAGCGATATGATGGATGGTAGAATATTATCAATTCGTGAAGCTTTAGAAGATGAAGGTTTTATTAATACGGGTATAATGAGTTACAGTGCTAAATATGCAAGTGCATATTACGGACCCTTTAGAGATGCTTTAGATTCCGCTCCAGTGGATGTGGCAAATATTCCAAAAGATAAAAAAACGTACCAAATGGACTATGCGAATAGATTTGAAGCTATTCGTGAAACGCAAATGGATATTGATGAGGGTGCAGATATTGTAATGGTAAAACCAGGGCTTTGTTATTTAGATATTGTTCGTGAAATAAAAAATGAGGTTGATGTGCCAGTAGCGGTTTATCAGGTTTCTGGTGAATATGCTATGGTTAAGGCGGCAGCTGAAAAAGGCTGGCTAGATCATGATACAGTTATGATGGAACAATTAATTGCTTTTAAAAGGGCAGGAGCTAATATTATTGCTAGTTATTTTGCAAAAGATGCTGTTAAATTGTTATAGCAAATCTATGCAGTCATTTAAATTAAACCTTATTTAGTACTTTAGTGTTAAACACAATTCATGGGATTACTTCTTTTTTACGCGTTTGTTTCTATTTTTTTCTCATTTCTATGCTCCATTTTGGAGGCAGTTCTTCTTAGTATAACACCAACATTTATAAATGTTAAAAAGAAAGAAGGAAAAGCATATGCTCATACTTTTGAGGAGTTAAAAAAAGATGTAGATAAACCTTTAATCGCAATACTTACCTTAAATACAATTGCACATACCGTAGGAGCAATTTTAGTAGGGGTTCAGGCTAAGGTTGCTTATGCTCAAATGTACGGGCAAGCTTCAAAAACCTTTTTAGGGATAAGGTTTACAGAAGATATAATGGTAGGTGTTGTTTCTACCATAATGACCATTTTAATATTAGTAGCATCAGAAATTATACCTAAAACTATAGGTGCTACCTATTGGAAGCAACTCGCAAACTTTACCGCAAAATCGTTAACAATAATGGTTTTGGCATTAAAATGGACAGGGTTGTTATGGTTGTTGCAGTTGTTTACAAAATTAGTGGGGGGCAAAGGACATCATGGTAGTGTTTTAAGTCGTGAAGACTTTACTGCAATGGCAGATATAGCGCATGAAGAAGGTGTTTTTCAGGAGTCAGAATCAAAGGTGATTAAGAACTTAATTAAGTTTGATGAGGTTTTGGCTAAAGATATTATGACTCCCCGTACCGTAATGAAGATTGCGGATGAAAATATGCCTATTGAAACGTATTATAAAGAAAATGAAAAACTTCGTTTCTCTAGAATACCACTGTTTGGTGAAAGTATGGATCATATTACAGGCTATGTTTTAAAGGATAATATATTTGAAGAGATTATTCATAAAAATGGTAATAAACCTTTAAATACTATCAAGCGAAACTTAATTACGACAACGCGTACAGCTCGTATACCGGAACTTTTTGAAACCTTAATAGAAAAAAGAGAACATATTGCTCTTGTTGTAGATGAGTTTGGTTCAGTAAGTGGCCTTGTAACGATGGAAGATGTTATTGAAACACTATTGGGGCAAGAAATTATGGATGAGAGCGATAATGTGGAAGATCTTCAAAAATTTGCCAGAAAACAATGGGAAAATAGAGCAAAACGTACGGGTTTAATTGATTAAAAGTGGAAGAAGTCTATATTCAAAGTCCTTTAGGAGTAACCAAAATTATTGGTGATACAAATGGTATAGTTTCAATTACAGTATTAAACAATAATGAACCTATAAGTGATATTGTTCCAGAAGTGTTGGAAGATGCTGTATACCAACTTCATGAGTACTTTGCTGAAGAACGAAAGACTTTTAGTCTAACACTTAATCCTCAAGGAACCGAATTTCAAAAAAAAGTATGGGATGAGTTACTAAATATTCCGTTTGGAAAAACCGTTTCGTATTTGGACTTGTCTAAAAAATTAGGAGACCCAAAAGCCATTAGGGCAGTAGCCGCGGCCAATGGTAAAAACCCGCTTTGGATTGTTGTTCCTTGTCATAGAGTAATTGGTAGCGATGGCTCTCTAACAGGTTATGCAGGTGGATTACATCGGAAAAAGTGGTTATTAGAACATGAGAGCCCAGTAAAGCAACAATCACTCTTTTAATTTTTTACAGACTACCAAGTTTGTTTACCTAATTTTAAGGCACTATTTTCTTCTTAAAATATACATTTCATCGAAGTTTTATTTTTAATAGTCTTTCAATACACTATTTAATAACTGTTTTGGAAGTAAAAAAACAAACTCATTGGTCGGTTTCTTGAAAAATGCCAAAAAATCATCTAAAATCTGTATTTTAAACCACCATTTACTATTAAAACTAAACACAATGCTATATAAAATTAGTTTAGAACATATCCTTTTTTTGGACATTGAGACTGTTCCTGAGCAGGAAAATTATAATGAGCTGGATGCTGTTAAACAAGAATTATGGGAGCATAAATCGCAATACCAGCGCAAAGATGATTTTACGGCTGAAGAATTTTATGAAAGAGCTGGAATTTGGGCTGAATTTGGTAAAATTATATGTATATCGGTTGGGTATTTTAATTTTAAGGGAGCGGATAGAACTTTTAGAGTTACCACTTTTCAAGGAGATGAATCTGTACTCTTAAAGGAGTTTAAAAATTTGTTGGAAACACATTTTGGTTCAGTAAAGCACTTACTTTGTGGTCATAATGCTAAAGAATTTGATTTTCCGTATATCGCCAGAAGAATGATTATTCATGGCATTGAACTTCCGTATAAACTAAATCTTTTTGGAAAAAAACCATGGGAAATCCCTCATTTAGATACTATGGAGTTATGGAAATTTGGGGATTACAAGCACTTTACATCCCTTAAACTTATGGCAAACGTTCTGGGGATACCTTCACCCAAGGAAGATATAGATGGTAGTATGGTTCGGGAAGTGTATTATATTGATAAGGATATAGATCGTATTTGTAACTATTGTGAGTTGGATGTAATTACAACGGCTCAAGTGTTTCTTCGCTTGCGAAACGAGGAGCTTTTGGAGGAGTCTGAAATAAAAAGAATATAATATACTAATCGTTATATTTTAACTGAATATACACTGGAAAATGGTCACTATAACCACCCAGATATTTTTTTCCAGCGTAAGTTCTAAAGGGGTTACCCTTGTATTTTCCTTTATATTCTTTTAAAAATTCTTCGTTAAATATTTTTGCTTGCTCAAAACTGTGTGTGTCTTTTTCATAGTTTAAAAAACTATACGAGATAAGAATCTGGTCAAACATACTCCATTTTCCATTATAGTTCGAGGTTCCTTGTTCTGCTGGAAAATGTAATTTTTCCATAGGGTTGTGCAAGTTAGAGTCTTCTAATAGAACTTTAATACTTTTTGAATGCGGATTGGCATTAAAGTCTCCCATTACAATGTAATTTGGGTCTAAATGAGTTTCTTCAATCTTATGCATAAATGCTTTTAGCGTTTCAGCAGCGGCAATACGTTTTTCTTGTGTAACATCTTCTCCACTTCTTCTTGATGGCCAATGATTCACAAAAACATGAACTTCTTCGTTATTTAGCTTACCCTTTACATATAAAATATCTCTTGTAGTATCTCTTTGTCCTTCATCATCATAAATTAATAGGGGAATAGGTTCAGAATGGATGACTTCAAATTTTTTATCATCATATAATAAAGCGGTATCTATACCACGTTCATCTGGAGACTCGTAATGAACATAGCTATAGTCATATTCATTAAGAGGTTTTGTTTTTAATAAATCTTTTAAAACTTCTTTGTTTTCAACTTCTGCAAGACCTATTAACACCGAAGGGTTTTCAGTAAATTCGAGACCAATTTTAGAAATGGTTTTAGAAAGCTTCGAGAGTTTTTTATGATATCTTTTTTTTGTCCAATTTTTATATCCGTCAGGAGTAAAATCATCATCTAACGTATCCTCATCGTCTTTAACATCAAAAAGGTTTTCTAAATTATAAAATGCAACGGTATAAAGGTTTGCCTTTTTTTCTTTCTTAAAAACTGAAAAGCTCATTATTATCTTTTAGGTGAGCAAATTTAATAAAATAGCTTAGCTGATTTGTTTAATTTTGCACTTTATATATTCTATGTTAGAGAAGAAGAAACACGAATACGAAAAAGCGGTTCTTATTGGGGTTATTAATAAAGAGCAAAACGAAGTAAAAGTAACCGAGTATTTAGACGAATTAGAATTTCTTACTTATACTGCTGGTGGTGAAGTAATCAAACGCTATGTTCAGCGTATGGATATTCCTAATCCAAAAACATTAATTGGAAGTGGAAAAATGTTGGAGATTGAAGCCTTTGTAAAAGAAAAAGGCGTTGGCTCAGTAATTTTTGATGATGAACTTTCTCCGGGGCAGCAACGTAACATTGAAAAACAACTGCGTTGTAAAATTATAGATCGTACAAGTTTAATTCTAGATATTTTTGCGCAACGTGCTCAAACAAGCTATGCAAGAACACAGGTTGAGCTTGCACAATACGAATACCTTTTGCCAAGACTAACAGGCTTATGGACACACCTTGAACGTCAAAAAGGAGGTATTGGAATGCGTGGACCTGGTGAAACGGAAATTGAAACTGATAGACGTATAGTTCGTGATCGCATTACCTTACTTAAAAAGAAGCTGTTAAAAATTGATAAACAAATGGAGACCCAACGAGGTAATCGTGGGGCTTTGGTACGTGTTGCGTTAGTAGGGTATACCAATGTAGGTAAATCTACTTTAATGAATGTAATTAGCAAAAGTGAGGTATTTGCTGAAAATAAACTTTTTGCAACTTTAGATACTACGGTTCGTAAAGTGGTTATTGGCAATCTTCCTTTTCTTTTAAGTGATACTGTAGGTTTCATTAGAAAACTACCCACGCAGTTGGTAGAGAGCTTTAAAAGTACTTTAGATGAAGTGCGCGAGGCTGATTTGCTTTTACATGTAGTAGATATATCTCACCCTCAATTTGAGGAACATATAGATTCTGTACATCAAATTTTGTCAGAAATTAAAAGTGCAGATAAAAAAACCATCATGGTTTTTAACAAAATTGACCAATACAAGCACGAAACTATTGATGAAGATGATTTAGTCACCGAAAAAACTAATAAACATTTTACTATTGGTGAATGGAAACAAACTTGGATGGAAAAAGTAGGGGATAGGGCATTATTTATTTCGGCACTTAATAAAGAGAATTTAGATGAGTTTCGTAAACGTGTTTATGATGAGGTTAGAGACATTCATGTAACTCGTTTTCCGTATAACAACTTTTTATATCCAGAGCATTTGGATGAGTATTAGTATCTGAATTAGGTAGTTCATCGATCAATTTAAACACTTGATTTTTTTCACAACATTATAGGGATACTTCACAACATAAATTGCTGAAAAACTTAAGAGTCGTTATATCTTTGGAGTGTAATTAAGTGATAGTGTTTTACCCAAATCCATTGTCAGAGCTTAACCGAAAATGTAGTGTTGATTTCCCCAAAATCGATACTTAACCAAATTAAAAAAGATTACCCAATCTTACAGATTACCCAATCTTACAGATTACCTACTTATCAAAAAAATAAGGCCCTTTGCAAAAAGGGCTTTTTTATGCATTAAAATTTAGAGTTTATGTAAAAAAAAGCTCCTCAATTGAGGAGCCTTCAAATATTTTAATTGTTCTTTGACTAGAACGCATAGTTAAGACCAAATAACCAATACGTTTGTAGTTCGTTATCGATACTATCAAAAGTGGCATTTGTATCTCCATCTGCACGGGTAAGCTCATAGTTTAAGGCCTCTTGTTTGTTATCTCTTAGTCCAAATTCAAAACCTAAACCAATTCCGTTCCAAATGGTATATCCAAAAGAGTTAATCCATGTCCAGTTAGATAAATCACCATCTTTATAACTCTGAAAGGTAGAGAAGTTAGATTTAAAGTTTACTTTACCTATTTTTCTAGTATAGTCCGCAACTATTTTTGCACCAAATGAAGAGTCAAAAACGGCATCGTTATCTGCAAATACAAAATTGTAGTTTAGTGGATGAATAACTACAACTAAATCTTGAATAGGTGTCCAAGTAGCACCAATACCTAAATCTAAATATCCAGGGTCATTAAAATTATTTAAAATGGTAGTTCTATATTCTCCAAGAGCGGATATGGCCATAGTTTTAGTTAAATTACGACCATATAGCGAAGAAATGGTAAAAACGTCCGTAGCTTCTTTAAAACTATCATCATCAGTTGAATCGTCTTTATCATCAAACTTTACCCAGCCTAAATTAACGTTGGCAGCATTTCTCCAAAAGAATTTTTCTTGTTTAAGATTGGCAAAACCATTTATTGTAACACCGATATTTCCAGAAGCGTTATTTGGTGTACCCTGCGCATACCAATTACTAAATCCAGAAAGGTTAGCGCCAATAGTACCAAAAGCACCTTTTTTCCACCCTGGTAAAGCATCAATTTTGGATTGTAAAGCATCAACTCTTGCTTGGATAGCTGCAATGGAGTCTTTTTTTGGGGCTTGTTCAGCTTTTAATTCTTCTAACGTTTGAGCATAAGTACTTGAGAGCGCAAATACTGCAATTAACGCGAATAATACTTTTTTCATAATGTAATTTGTTAAGTGTTTATTTTTTTAGAACCGCAAATGTACTAAAAGTCACATCTGTAAAGAATAATTTATTTATTTTTAAATAAAGGAACTGAAGAACAGGCTTCTCCATACATAACACTCCTTGCTACAGTCTGAATTTTAGTTGTTAACCATAAATATGCATTTGGCGGTACTGGTTTGTTGCTACAACCTTTTATAATTACCGGCTTGTCTTTGAACGCTGAAACATCAATTTTTTCAATTATAGATTGATAAATAGAGGTTTCCAATTGTTCCAAGTTTCCTTGAACGGTAAGTTTGGCAAAAACGCTTAGTTTGGTGCCAATTAACATATATGCCCATCCTGGAATAATAGCTTCTTCGGAGCAATGGAGCGCAACGTACGCATTTTGATATTGTTCCCAATTGTGTTGGGCTACATGTTCTCTAAAATCTTTTTCTTTTAAGATTACACCTTCATATAACCAATCTTTAATATCTAGCAAGATGCGTTTACCTTCGGGATAATAATCCTCAAGGTTAACAGTAATCAATTTGCTTTGAGCAACTCTATTTACAATTTCATCTTCCATGGCGAAAGGAAAAATTTTAAAGAAGTCCTATTTCTAGTTTGGCTTCCTCACTCATTAAATCTTGAGTCCAAGGTGGATCAAAAGTAATTTCAACTTCAGCATCGACAACGGCATCTAATGATTTTACTTTTTCTTCTACTTCAGCTGGTAAACTCTCCGCAACAGGGCAGTTGGGAGAAGTTAGGGTCATTAATATTTTAACTTGATTATCTTCATTTACGAAAACGTCATAAATTAATCCCAACTCGTAAATGTCAACAGGTATTTCTGGATCGTAAATGGTTTTTAAAACATTTACGATTTTTTCTCCTAGTTCTTTCGTATCGATACTCATATGATATTTTATTTAAGTTGTGTTTGGTATGCTACAGCATATAACTTAAGCTGCTTAATCATACTCACTAATCCATTTGCTCTAGTAGGAGACAAATGTTCTTTTAAACCAATTTCATCAATAAAATTGGTGTTAGCATCAATAATGTCCTGCGGTTTTTGTTCACTGAATGAACGAACTAATATTGCAATTATACCTTTCGTTATAATTGCATCGCTATCTGCTGTAAAAACCAATTTATCATTATCTAATTCGGCATGAACCCATACTTTACTTTGACAACCTTTTATAATATTATCGTCAGTTTTGTATTGGTCTTCAATTAAAGGAAGCGATTTTCCTAACTCAATCATATATTCATAGCGCTGCATCCAATCATCAAACATTGAAAATTCATCAACAATTTCTTCCTGTATTTCCTTTATGCTCATTTGCTATATTTTATACAAAAGTACAATAAGTGTTAGTGGTTGCCAACAATTTAAGATAATGATAACTGGTTAGGCTATTGAAGCATGTTTTGAGCGCGTTTAACGCCCTCGACCAAGATATCTATTTCATCTTTCGTGTTGTAAAAACTAAAACTTGCACGGATAGTTCCTGGAATTTTATAGAAGTCCATTATAGGTTGCGCACAATGATGTCCTGTTCTAACAGCAACACCTAATTTATCTAGAATACTTCCGATATCATAAGGGTGTAGACCTTCTATATTAAAAGAAATTACAGATGTTTTTTCTTTAGCAGTGCCATATATTTTGAGTTTGTCAATAGTTAAGAGTTGCTCTGTTGCGTAGGATAGGAGTTCATGCTCATATTCGGCAATTGTTTGAAATCCAATTCCGCTCATATAATCTAATGCAGCAGCAAAAGCTATTCCACCACAAATATTTGGTGTTCCGGCTTCAAATTTATGCGGTAGGTCTGCGTAAGTAGTTTTTTCAAAGGTAACTTCGGCAATCATTTCACCTCCTCCTTGGTAGGGAGGTAATTTGTTAAGCCATTCTTCTTTGCCATAGAGTATACCAGTTCCTGTTGGTCCACACATTTTATGTGCAGAAACTGTATAAAAATCAACATTTAGCTCTTGCATGTCAGCTTTTATATGGGGAGCTGCCTGAGCACCATCAATTAAAACCGCAGCACCAACCTCATGTGCTTTATTAATTATCTGTTTAATTGGGTTCACAGTGCCTAAGGCATTAGAAACATGATTGCAAAAAACTAATTTGGTTTTTGTTGAAAGTAAATTTTGATACGCATCCATTAAAAGTTCTCCATCTAAATTCATGGGAATAACTTTTAATATAGCTCCGGTACGTTCACATAACATTTGCCAAGGCACAATGTTTGAGTGATGCTCCAACGCAGAAACAATAATTTCATCTCCTGACTGTAAAAGAGCTGAAAATCCGTTGGCAACTAAATTGATACTATGTGTAGTTCCGGAAGTGAAAATTACTTCATGAGCTTTTGCAATATTAAAATGCTTCTGTATTGTATGTCGTGCTTGCTCATACTTGTCTGTTGCCTCTTGTGATAATGCATGCACTCCACGATGAATATTTGCATTGTAGGTGCTGTAATAATCTACAATAACATCAATAACTTGTTGTGGAGTTTGAGATGTAGCGGCATTGTCAAAATACACTAATGGTTTTCCGTTAACCTCTCGGCTTAAAATGGGAAAATCTCGACGAATAGAGGAAACATTAAAGGTATCGTTCATTTTTACTACAAATCAAAACCAAGGTTAACCCCTAGTTTTTTAGCAATTAGTTTATTTATTCTTGTCTTTAACTCAGGAATACGAACACTTTCTAAAACATTGTTTGCAAAAGCATACATTAAAAGTGCACGTGCTTCCTTTTTAGGAATTCCTCTGGATTGTAAGTAGAATAAAGCGTCTTCATCTAATTGACCAATAGTACAACCATGTGAACACTTTACATCATCAGCAAAAATTTCTAATTGCGGCTTTGTATTAATTGATGCCTTATCACTTATTAAAATATTATTGTTTTGTTGAAAAGCGTTGGTTTTTTGAGCCAATTTTTCAACTATAATTTTTCCGTTAAAAACACCTGTAGACTTTTCACCGTAAATACCCTTATAATCTTGGTGACTTTCACAATTTGGTTCTATATGATGAACTAAAGTATGATGATCTACATGCTGTTTCTCCCCTAAAATAGTTACTCCTTTCATTGTAGAGTCTATATGCTCTCCGTTTTGAAAGAAATTTAGGTTGTTACGAATAAGCTTTCCGCCAAAAGAGAAGGTATGTACTTTAACAGCACTATTTCCTTTTTGGTCTATATATGTGTTGTCAATTAATGATGCGTCTGCATTATCATTTTGAACTTTATAGTAATCTACTATAGCATCTTTAGCGGCAAATATTTCAGTAACGGAGTTAGTTAAAACAGCATTACTTGTTAAGCTTTGGTGTCTTTCAATAATTTGTAACTCTGCGTTTTCTTCAGCAATAACTAAATTTCGCGGCTGAATCATTAAAGAAGCTTCATTGCCAGTAGCAAAGTTTATAATCTCAATAGGCTTTTTGGGCATTTTTCCTTTAGGAATATAAATGTAAGCACCCTCTCTACTAAATGCAGTGTTTAAAGAGGTTAGTGATTCATCTTTAGAGGCAACTTTATTAAAATAAAGCTCAATAATTTGCTTATACATTGGTTTAGTGAGTGCAGAGCTCATTAAACAAACATCAACACCATCGTGGGTAGTTTCAGATAAAAAAGAACTATAAATACCGTCAATAAAAACAATTTTATAAGTATCTATTTCATGTAAAAAGTACTTTTTAACATCTTTATACTCAATAGCATTATCTGCCTTAGGAAAAATACTGAAATCAATTTTTCGAAGGCTATTTAACGATGTGTATTTCCAGGCTTCATCCTTTTTGGTGGGAAAACCTTTATTTTCAAAATTCTTAATTGCTTCCGAACGAATTTCGTGAATAGGACTATCTAAATCCACAGTATTCTCGAAAGCCATAAAAGAAGAAACTAATTTGTCTTTTAATTCCATGTTAATCTTCTTTTAATTTTTAAGCCAATCGTATCCTTTTTCCTCTAACTCCAAAGCAAGTTCCTTAGTACCAGATTTAATAATTTTCCCATTATGTAATACATGAACATAATCTGGAACTATATAATCTAATAGTCTTTGGTAATGCGTTATAACCACAACTGCATTGTCTTTACTTTTTAATTTATTTACACCATTAGCAACAATTCTAAGTGCATCAATATCCAAACCAGAGTCGGTTTCATCTAAAATAGCGACCTTAGGTTCTAGCATTGCCATTTGAAAAATTTCATTTCTTTTTTTCTCTCCACCAGAAAACCCTTCGTTTAAAGAGCGCGATAAAAATTTACGATCTATTTCTAACAGTTCAGATTTTTCACGAATAAGCTTAAGCATTTCTTTCGCTGGCATTTCTTCCAGACCTCTAGCTTTACGAGATTCGTTAATAGCCGTTTTCATAAAGTTGGTTACAGATACTCCAGGAATTTCTACGGGATATTGAAAGGATAAGAACACTCCTTTATGAGCTCTTTCTTCTGGAGCAACATCTTCTAAATCTTCACCCTCCAATTCAACAGAACCCTCGGTAACCTCAAAGTTTTCTTTACCTGCAATTACAGAAGCCAATGTGCTTTTTCCAGAACCGTTGGGTCCCATAATAGCATGAACTTCTCCAGGTTTTACTTCTAAATTAATACCTTTTAAAATTTCTTTATCTTCTACTCTAGCGTGTAGATTGTTAATTTTCAACATTATCTTCTACTTTAAATATTCAGGTGCCTTAGGCATTTTATTAAAATCTTTTTTCGAATGCTGTATGTAAACTTTAGCATTATTTGTTTTTGCAAATTTTTCAAAAGCATCCATACTAGCTTTAGTTTGAGCTACATCAAAATTAAAACTAGGAACTCTTTTGTGTGTACGGTTTTCATATAAGTGATATAAATCTCCAGATAATAATATAGGACCATGTTCTGGTAAATTGATATATAATACTTGATGTCCTGGAGTGTGTCCTGGCATTGATTTAATAATTACCGTGCTGTCACCAAAAACATCAAAATCTCCATTAAGTTTTTTAACCACGGTTAAATTTTGAATGGCTTTGTAATTATCTGTTTTTTGCGACTCTTCACTTGTAATAAAGTCATATTCACTCTCCTGAACTAACCACGTAGATTTATTAAATACGTTGGCAGTACCAGTATGATCAAAATGAGTATGTGATAGTGCTATGAAATCTATATCAGAAGGAGTTAATTCAATTTCTTTTAATTGAGTTATCATGGAGTCTTTTCGTGAGACTGTGAAATTACCATCTGGAGAGGTGAAAGGTTCAGGAAGTACTACCAGACCATCTGGTAAACCGGTATCCCATATTAGATTTCCCTTGGGGTGCTTAATTACATAAAATGCATCTGAAAATTCTCTTGACTGACCTTGATAAGTGGTGTCTTGAGAAAATATTTCTAAATTATTAGCTATCACAGTTCCACCATCAAAAGTATATAATTTAACTTCTGGTTTTTCAACAACTTCCTTAATAGCTGCTTTTTTATTTTCCTTACATCCAATAAAAAAAGTTAAGCTCAGGAATAGCACAATTGTTTTTTTCATTTTCAAAAGTTTTAATTATCCTACTGAACCTTCTAAACTAATTTCTAATAATTTTTGAGCTTCTACAGCAAATTCCATGGGGAGTTTGTTTAGTACTTCTTTACTAAAACCATTTACAATAAGTGCAATCGCTTTTTCGGTATCAATTCCCCTTTGGTTGCAGTAGAATATTTGGTCCTCACCAATTTTACTTGTTGTGGCCTCGTGCTCTATTTGTGCCGATTTATTTTTTGCTTCTATATAAGGAAAAGTATGTGCTCCACATTCGTTACCCATTAATAAAGAATCACATTGCGAAAAGTTACGGGCATTTTCCGCTTTGCTGTTTACTTGAACCAAGCCTCTGTAACTATTTTGCGATTTTCCCGCAGAAATACCTTTGGAAATGATTGTGCTTTTGGTGTTTTTTCCAATGTGAATCATTTTTGTACCTGTATCCGCTTGTTGAAAATTATTAGTTACAGCAATAGAGTAAAACTCACCGATAGAGTTATTTCCTTTTAAAACACATGAAGGATATTTCCAAGTAACCGCAGATCCTGTTTCAACCTGAGTCCAAGAAATTTTCGCATTTTTTTCACATAAACCTCTTTTGGTCACAAAATTAAAAACGCCGCCTTTACCTTCTTTATTCCCTGGGAACCAGTTCTGTACCGTTGAGTATTTTATTTCGGCATCATCAAGGGCAATTAGTTCTACAACAGCTGCATGTAGTTGATTTTCATCTCGAGATGGCGCAGTACAACCTTCTAGGTAACTTACATAACTACCTTCATCCGCAATTACTAAAGTACGCTCAAACTGACCTGTTCCTGCTTGGTTAATTCTAAAATAAGTAGATAATTCCATTGGGCAACGTACACCTTTTGGAATATAACAAAAAGAACCATCTGAAAATACAGCTGAGTTTAATGCCGCATAAAAATTGTCTTTTTGAGGAACAATTGAACCAATGTATTTTTTAACTAATTCAGGGTGTTCTTTTATAGCTTCTGATATAGAACAGAATATAATACCTTTTTCTGCTAACGTTTTTTTAAAGGTAGTTGCCACAGAAACAGAATCCATTACAATATCTACAGCAACTCCCGCAAGCTTTTTTTGCTCATCAAGAGAAATACCTAGTTTTTTAAATGTATCTAATAGCTCTGGATCCACTTCGTCTAAGCTATTGTATTTAGGCTTTTTATTTGGAGCGGAGTAATATGATATGGCTTGAAAATCAGGTTTTTCATAATTTACATTTGCCCATTCAGGCTCTTCCATTTGTACCCAGGTTCTATACGCTTCAAGACGCCACTCTGTCATCCACTCTGGTTCCTCTTTCTTTTTGGAAATAGCAACAACAATTTCCTCACTTAATCCATTCGGAAAAGTGTCAGATTCTATATCAGTATAGAAACCATATTCGTATTCTTTGGTTTCTAACTCTTTTTTTAATTCTTCTTCTGTATACGCCATTATCTTTAAATCTCAATTGTTAGGAAACAACCGATTTATATTTTCATTTTAAACAAATCATTAGAGCGAAAAACTTTCACCACATCCACAGGTTCTTTGAGCGTTAGGATTATTAAAAACAAATCCTTTTCCGTTAAGTCCTCCAGAATATTCTAAAACCGTACCTACCAGATATAAAAAACTCTTTTTATCTACTATAATACGTACATTATTATCCTCGAATACTTTATCAGATTCTCCAGCTTCTTTATCAAAATCTAACTCATATGATAAACCACTACATCCTCCGCTTTTAACACCAACGCGAACATAGTCTGAAGAAGCATCAAAGCCTCCCTCTGTCATTAGACTAATGACCTTATCTTTCGCAGTTTCAGATACTTTAATCATATTTAATTGGATTAATTCTAAACAGTTTACAAATATAGGTTATAAGTAGGGTTTTTCTATAATTCCTGACATTATTATAACGAATATGTAGATAAGATTTATTTATAGTGGACGCTTTTGTATTAAAAAAATAAAACAATTTCTACTTTTGCAAAATGTTAGAAGATAAAAATCAAGAAAAAACATCGTTAGAGCAATTGGGTGAATTTGGACTTATTGACCATTTAACCAAGCATTTTAAAATAACACATAAATCAACCATTAAAGGGGTTGGAGATGATGCTGCCGTATTGGATTTTCAATCAAAAAAGACAATTGTAACAACTGATTTGTTGATTGAAGGGGTCCATTTTGATTTAAGTTACACACCATTAAAGCATTTAGGATATAAGGCTGTAATGGTGAATTTATCTGATGTATATGCAATGAATGCAAAAGCCACTCATATAACAGTTTCTATCGCAGTTTCTAACAGATTTCCATTGGAAGCAATGGAGGAGTTGTATGCAGGAATAGCTTTGGCAGCTGATAAATATAAAGTGGATTTGGTAGGAGGTGATACCACTTCGTCAACAAAAGGAATGTTAATTAGTGTTACTGCCTTTGGAGAAGCCAAAGAAGAAGAAATAGTTTATAGAAGCGGGGCAAAACCAAATGATTTATTGGTGGTTTCTGGAGACCTTGGCGGGGCATATATGGGGTTGCAAGTTTTAGAACGCGAAAATGAAGTTTTTAAAGTTAACCCTAAGAGTCAACCAGATTTAGAACCTTATTCGTACATTGTTGAGCGTCAGTTAAAACCTGAGGCTAGAAAAGATATCGTTGAACTTCTTGAAAAACTAGAGGTTAAACCTACATCAATGATTGATATTAGCGATGGTCTTTCTTCGGAAATTTTACATTTGTGTAAAAATAGCGAGGTAGGATGTAATTTATATGAGGATAAAATTCCACTGGATCCTACAGTAATTTCGAGTTGTGAGGAATTTAAATTGGATAGTACTTTAGTTGCGTTAAGTGGGGGAGAAGATTACGAATTACTTTTTACTATAGACCAAAAAGAATTCCCGAAAATCAAGGGTAATCCTAACTTTACTGTTGTGGGGCATACGACAGAGAAGAACGAAGGAGCTTTCTTAATTTCCAGGAATAATTCTAAAATTCCGTTAACCGCTCAGGGTTGGAATTCATTTGCCAAAGCATAGTTAAGCAACCTGCTGTGCAGGGGCTCCATGTCTCTTTTGATATATATTTTCAAGTGTTCTGTTAATGTCTTCTAACTCAGGAGTTAATGTAGATAAATTTCCACTCACATCGGTAGTAACTTCTTTGTTGCAATGTATACATTTATACTCTTTAATATGTTCAGTAACTTTTTTTGAAACTGTGTAGTGATGGCCGAAGATATTGCAGAATACTTTTTTCATGCTGGTAGGTTTTAGTTGGGCATTTGTGGTTAATTATTCACTAATAAATGCGATATTAATTTTGATTTTTTTTGGTTTTTAAAAGCAATTATAAAAAGCTTTATGACGATAACGAGCAGTATTTACTTTTATTGGCACAGCTTCTATTTTTTGCAAATTTTTTCGATGAAATTCTTTTTTTTCGACGAAATGCTGTTTAAAAAATTAAAACAAAGATTGTGTTATATATCAATACGAGGGTTAAACAAGAATTAAATTTATGTAATCTAAAAAAGATTATCTTTCCACTACCATGAAAAGTGTTTTTAAAAATGCATAAAATAAAAGAAACACTAGTTGTAGCCTTTGCGCTTTTTTCTTTGTTTTTTGGTGCTGGAAATTTAATACTGCCTCCATTGCTGGGTTTTAAATCTGGTGAATTATGGTGGTTAGTAGCTTTGGGCTTTTGTATTTCTGCGGTACTTATTCCAATAATGGGTATTCTTGCACATGCCAAATTACAGGGCACTATTTTTGATTTTGGCAAAAAGGTATCTACCAATTTTAGTTTAATATATGCTACTATAGTGTATATAATATCTATTAGTTTACCATCACCAAGAACAGCTTCTGTAACTCATGAAATGGCTATTCAGCCTTTTTTTAATTCTTCGTCATTACTTACTAGTGTTGTTTATTTTGTTTTGGTTTTGATTTTTGTTTTAAACCGATCTAAAATTTTAGGTATTATTGGTAAAATACTTACTCCAGTTATAGTACTTGTACTTTTTACTATCATTGGAATATGCTTCTTTTCTAATGATTTTGTTTTTGACAACGTTTTATTTGAGAGTCCATTTACTGATGGAATTTTAGAGGGATATCAAACTTTTGATGCTATTGGTTCTGTAGTTGTGGGGGGTGTAATATTGGTCTCAATAGATTTGCGCAGAAAGGGGATTTCTTATGAGGATAAAAAAAAGCTCGTGATGCAATCTGGATGGTTGGCAGGACTTGGATTGTTTATAATATACTCGGGACTAATTATTACGGGAGCTCTTATGTTTTCTGAATTTGCGGAAGATGTTTCTAGAACCGAATTGCTTAAAGGGTTAAGTCTTAAAACTTTAGGAAATACTGGAAATATGTTTTTAAGTGTACTGGTAAGTTTAGCCTGTTTTACTACAGCTGTGGGAATTGTTACCGGAGCAGCAGACTTTGTAAAATCTAGATTTCGAAATTCTCAAAAAGTATATAATATTACTGCAATGATAGGTTGTTTATTGGGAGTTATAATGGGGCAATTTGATGTTCACTATATAATTGCAATTGCGCTACCTGCACTTATGTTTATTTACCCAATTACCATTATACTTATTCTCTTAAACATACTTCCAAACAAGTATGCAACTTCAAAAGTGTTCAGAGTAGTAGTAATTACAACTATTATTTTTAGTGTTCCGGACTTTTTAAATTCCGTTGGACTAGAGGGAATTACGCAACCAGTACAGAGTTATATTCCTTTAAGTAAATATAGCATGGGTTGGGTGCTACCCGCTTTTTTAGCTTTTATAATTACCGCTGCATTAAATCCTCAATCTCATCAACCTCAATAGGAATGTTTTGCATTAAATTAAAGGGAGCTCCCGTTTCTTGAATAACAACATTATCTTCAATTCGGATACCCATTTTTTCATCAGGAATATAAATTCCTGGCTCAACAGTAAAAACCATATTTGCTTTCATCGGGGTTTTTAGAGCCCCATAATCATGAGTGTCTAAACCTATATGATGACTGGTGCCGTGCATAAAATATTTTTTATATGCTGGTTTGTTTTTGTCTTCATTTTGAATATCAGCTTTGTCAAGTAGTCCTAGACCTAATAATTCTGACGTCATTACTTTACCCACTTCCTTATGGTATTCAGCCCAAATAGTTCCAGGCACAAGCATATTTGTAGCTTCCTTTTTTACCTTTAAAACCGCTTCATAAACAGCTTTTTGTCGCTTAGTGAATTTTCCACTTACAGGTACGGTTCGGGTTAAATCGCTTGAATAATTTGCATATTCAGCGGCAACATCCATGAGAATTAAATCACCAGTTTTACATTGCTGATTGTTTTCAATGTAATGCAATACATTTGCATTATAGCCAGATGCAATAATTGGTGTGTAAGCAAAACCTTTGGATCTGTTTCTAACAAATTCATGCAATAGTTCAGCTTCAATTTCATATTCCCAGACATCGGGTTTTATAAAACTTAATAACCTTCGGAATCCTTTCTCAGTAATATCACAAGCTTTTTGCATTAAAGCAATTTCCTCAGGCTCTTTTACACCTCTTATTTCCTGTAAAATAGGGTTGCTTTTTGCCCAATTGTGAGCTGGATATTCTTTTTTACATTTTAAAATAAAACGGTCTTCTCTGGTTTGTGTTTCTACCGCTTGTCTGTAATGCTCGTTTGTATTAAAATATACAGTATCCGCTTCGGTCATTAAGTCAAAAAGCACCTTTTCAAAATCGCTAACCCAGTAAATTGTTTTAATACCTGAAACTTTGGTAGCTTTCTCCTTAGTAAGTTTTTCTCCTTCCCAAATGGCAATATGCTCATTAGTTTCGCGAACAAAAAGTATTTCGCGCTGGTTTTGGTCTAAGGCGTCTGGAAAAAGAATTAAAATAGACTCTTCTTGATCAGCACCACTCAAATAAAAAATGTCACGATGTTGTTCAAAAGGCATTGTGCTATCGGCACTTACAGGATATATATCATTAGAGTTAAAAACTGCAATACTTTTTGGCTTCATATGAGCCATAAATTTTTGGCGGTTTTTAATAAATAAGGAGTTGCTTATTTGCTCGTATTTCATATTTCTTACTACTATTTTATCTGTATGTAAAAGTAGCGAATCTAATTGGCAAACTCTTTTTTTATATAGAAAGAGGTAAGCTGTTTTAAAATTGTCCTAATACTGAGTACTATTGGCTTTTAACTTTATTGGTTGCAGAATTAAATTTGTTGAGGTTAATTTTAAATAAGTTTAATTATGCAATTGGTTTTGGATTTTTCAAAAAAAATGAAGTTTATTTTTGTGTTTCTTTTTTTGTTGAGTATTTCAGGTAGTGGTTTTGCCCAAGAAAAACTTAAAACATATTATGTATGTGACCCATGTGAATGTGAAGATGATGGTAAAATTTCACATAGCGATGGTGAATGCCCTAGTTGTTTAATGCCATTAACAAAAAAAATGGCAGTTGAAATTCCTGACACAAAAATATTTAAGCCTATAACGCCGCCAAGTAAAGTAATAAATGTAGCAGTATTTTTATTTGCCTTTAATCAAGTTTTAGATTATGCAGGACCTTATGATGTATTTGCTTCAGCAGGAAGTAGTTTTAATGTATATACTGTAGGAGCAACATCTGAGCCTATAACTACTTATCCAAAATTAGTGGTAACCCCTAATTATAATATAAATAATGCCCCTAAACCAAATATTATAATTGTCCCTGCAGGAGCAAAAAATACAGTTAATAAAGAAGCTAGAGAATGGCTTTTAAAAAGTGCTGAAAACGCAGACTACGTTTTATCTATATGTAATGGGGCATTTTTAATTGCAGAACTAGGGCTTTAGGATGGTTTAGAAGCTACTTGCCATATTGCTGGGTTGGACAGTTTTGAAAAACAATTTCCAGCGATTAAAAAAGTACATCGCAATAAACGTTATGTTGATAATGGTAAAATAATTACATCGGCAGGAGTTTCTGCTGGTATTGACGCTTCTTACTACTTAATGTCTAAAATTTTGGGAGAGGAGTTTACTCGAGTTGCTGCTGATAATTTGGAATACTTATATTGGAATCCTTCTAACAATAAATAGTAGTAAATTATATTAAAAAACAAGTTTCTGGTGTTAAATGTTGAAACCTAAATCTTTAAGATTTTTATTATCAATTTTTATAATATTTACATCTAAAGTTATTGGAGTAATTGGGTTGTCTAAAGAATCGCGTTTTACATTAACAATTTCGTCCACAACATCCATTCCTTTAATAACCTTTCCAAAAATGGTGTAATCGCCATCAAGCCTATGTAAACCTTCTTTGTTTTGAACAATGTAAAATTGACACCTAGCAGATAGTTTTTTTGGGTTGTCATCTCTACCGGCACCTAAGGCTCCATACTCATGTTTGAGATTTTCATGGAATTCGGGTTCTAACAAATACTCAGGATTAGTAAACCCTTCAGGGGTGTCAGGACATCCTCCTTGAGCAACAAAATTTGGAATAACCCGATTAAAAGTTAATGAATCCCAGTAGCCTTTTTCTGCTAATTCTATAAAGCTGGCTTTATGATTTGGGGTTTCATTATGTAGCCAAACCAAAATTTCTCCATATGGAGTTTTTATTTGCCCTATTTGATAAGTTTTTTCAGAAGTAAAGGACAAAAAAAGGATAGTAAGAACCAATACAAATAACAGCAAAATTTTCTTCATGTATAAAACATTTTATTAGCTGAAAATACTACAATAAAAAAGGAGCTCCAAACTGAACTCCTTTTCCAAATTTTTGGTTGGTTTTTTCTTATTTAGCCATGGCTTTTTTAATGGCTCCAATGATTGCCATTACTACACCGCCACCTACACCGCCACCAGCGACGCTTCCAAGTATACTAGAAATATCCATGGCGTCTCCTCCTGCGGCCGCTCCAGCTCCAATGCCAAGCATTCCTAATAATGATCCACCAAGACCGCCTCCTAAAATTCCAACAATGGAGTTTCCTAAGGTTCCTAGTGATAAGTTTTTAAGCAATTTTCCAGCAACGTTACCACCTAGGGCGCCCGATGCTAACTGAATAATTAACGGTAAATACTCTTCCATTTGTTTATATTATTGGTTATTTGTTAATAAATTAACAAAAATTATATTGTATTTACAATTTTATATCCTGTTAATTAGTGTTTTATAAAATATAACAACATAATTTAGAGAATAATAAATTTTTTGTCTTACCCTAAAGTTATTCCTAACTTCCCATAATAAATTGGATAAAATTTTCTCGAAATGAAGTTAGCTTATTTGTTGCCCGTAATTGGGTTTTCGTTCTTTAGTTACGGTCAATCAGAACCCACCTCTGCACAAGCAATTGAAAAAGCACTTTTACAAAAACAGCAGTTGGAAATAAACTCTTTAGTAAAAAACATTCCACTTAAAAACATAGGGCCTTCTGTAATGAGTGGTAGAGTTGTAGATATAGATGTTAATCCCAATAATCCTATAGAATTTTATGTTGGCTACGCTTCTGGAGGGCTATGGTATACCAATAATAACGGAACTTCTTTTACGCCTATTTTAGATAATTCAGAAACCCAAAATGTTGGTGATATAGCGGTAGATTGGAGTAATGGAACAATTTGGGTAGGTACAGGAGAAAACAATGCTTCGCGTTCCTCCTATGCTGGGATAGGCATTCTGAAATCTATAGACAAAGGAAAAACCTGGCAAAATATGGGTTTGAAAGATTCTCATCACATTGGACGGATTGTTATAAATCCTAAAAATTCAAATGAGGTGGTTGTAGGAGTTACAGGGCATTTATACTCTCCGAATAAAGAAAGAGGCATATATAAAACATTAGATGGTGGTCAAACCTGGAATAAAACGTTGTTTGTTAATGAGTCAACTGGAATCATTGATGTTGCTCATGCTCCTCAGAATTACAATATAATGTATGCTGCGGCATGGCAAAAAGATAGGAAGGCTTGGAATTTTACAGGTAATGGTAATAGCTCAGGGGTTTACAAAAGTATAGACGGAGGCAGTTCATGGAAAAGAATTAGTACTGAACAAAGTGGTTTGCCAACAGGCGAAGGTGTTGGTAGAATTGGTTTGACAGTATTTAATGAAAACACAGTTTATATAGTTCATGACAATCAGTTTAGAAGGAAAAAAAATGAAGATGCTAAAAGTGATAAAAGCGCTGAGTTAGTTAAAAACGATTTTAAAACAATGACTGTAGAAGCGTTTTTAAAGATTACAGATAAAAAATTAAACGATTTTTTAAAAACGAACGGATTTCAGGAGAAATACAAGGCAGAGAATGTTAAAAATATGGTTCGAAGTGGGGCTGTAAAACCTGTTGACTTGGCCAAATATCTAGAAAATGCAAATGCCATGCTTTTTGATACTCCAGTTGTTGGTGCCGAGGTTTATCGGTCAGATAATGCAGGTGCAACTTGGACTAAGCAAAATGAAAATTATATTGATGATCTTTTTTATAGTTATGGATATTATTTTGCGCAAATAAGGGTTAATCCAAATGATCTAGATAAGTTATATTTAGCTGGAGTTCCTCTTATAAAATCAGATGATGGAGGAAAAACGTTTGAAAATATTAGTGGAGATAATGTGCATGCTGATCATCATGCGTTATGGATAAATCCTCAAATGCCAAAACATATTATTAACGGTAACGATGGTGGGGTTAATATAACATATGATGAAGGCGAGCATTGGATAAAAAACAACTCAGAAACGCTGGGCCAGTTTTATACGGTAAATGTGGATAACGAAAAACCCTATAATGTTTATGGTGGTTTGCAAGATAATGGTGTTTGGAAAGGAGCTCATAACGCTAAAGAAAATTATAGATGGCATCAAACAGGTCAATATCCATGGAAATCTATTTTAGGAGGCGATGGTATGCAAGTTCAAATTGATAATAGAAATTCCAATATAGTCTATACTGGATATCAATTTGGTAATTATTTTAGATTGAATCTAGAAACAGGAGATAAAAAATATATCCAGCCAAAGCATGAGTTGGGTGAGGCTCCGTTTCGCTTTAATTGGCAAACTCCTATTCTATTATCAAGTCATAATCAAGACATATTGTATCTAGGTAGCAATAAACTGCATAGGTCAATGAATCAAGGAAATGATTGGGAAATCATTTCTTCAGATTTAACTCAAGGAGGTAAAAAAGGAAATGTCGCATTTGGTACCATTACCACAATTTCGGAATCACCTTTTAAGTTTGGGATTTTATATGCTGGAACCGATGATGGGCTTATGCATATAACAAAAAACGGAGGAGGTAATTGGACAAATATTTCAAAATCCCTTCCTCAGAATCTTTGGGTTAGTCGCGTTTTAGCATCAAAACATAAAGCAGAACGTGTGTATGTTACTCTAAATGGATATAGAAATGATGATTTTACATCTTACGTTTATAGTAGTGACGATTTTGGAAAAACATGGAAGAATATTGCCTCAAATATTCCAGCAGCATCTGTAAATGTAATTATTGAGGATTCAGAAAACGAAAAACTACTTTTTGTGGGAACGGATAACGGTCTGTATGTTTCGTTTAATCGTGGAAAATCATGGGAAGCTTTTAAAAACGGAATGCCTAATGTAGCTGTGCATGATTTGGTAATACAACCGCGCGCTAAACATTTGTTAGTTGGAACTCATGGTAGAAGTATATATCAAGCAGATATTAGCACATTACAACAATTAACTAAAGAAAATTTTGAAAAAGACCTGTTGATTTTCGATGTGGATGATATTAAGTACTCAGAAAATTGGGGAAACACCAGAAGTTCGTGGAGCGAACCAACAACACCGGGCTTAGATATTACATTTAAAACGTCAAAGTCTGGTACTTACCTAGTAAATGTTAAAACCTTAGATAACATTATTATAAGCTCAGTAGAAGTAGAGGCAGATAAAGGATTTAATTTGCTTTCATATGATGTAGCTTTTACCAAATCTGGCAAATCCGCGTACTTGAGAAAAAATAAAACAAAACTTAAAGTAGCGAAAAATGGTAAAACGTATTTAACAAAAGGGAGGTATGTATTAGAAATTTCAGGTAATGGTCAAAATGAGAACATTAGTTTTGAAATAAAATAGATTTTTTTGATGAAAAAAATAAACTCAAAAAGGCTTCCAGAAGAAGGGGTTTCTCATAATCCTGATATAATGAAGAAGGTATTTATTAAAAAAGGGGAAATACCGCAATTAATGATGTATGGTTCTGCAGTTTTCAAGCCTGGAGATTCTGTTGATCTTCATAAACACGAAACTATGTATGAAGTTTTTCATATTACTAAGGGTAAAGCAAATTTTTTAGTTGAAGGAAAAGAAATTTTAGTTTCAGAAGGAGATTGTATTACCATTGAACCTAATGAGCTGCATGGACAAAGCAATCCTTTTTCAGAGAATGTAGAATGGACGTACTTTGGAATAGCAATTGATTAATGTTAATAACAATGAATTTATCTCTCAGTATTCCAGCACTTCTTTTTCCAGCAATTTCATTAACAATGCTGGCTTATAATGCAAGATATTTAGCAATTGCAGCACTAATTCGACAATTACATCGAAAATATCAAGAAACCGAGTCTGATATTTTAGGGCTACAGGTTAAAAAATTGCGTAAAAGGTTGTCTATAATTAAGAACATGCAGGCAGTAGCAATTATAAGTTTTTTGCTGGCTGTAATTACTATGTTTTTAATTTATATAGAGCTTAATTTTTGGGCAAATCTTGTTTTTGGAATAAGCCTTTTTGCATTAATGATTTCTTTGATTTTAAGCTTAATTGAAGTTCAACTTTCTACTAAAGCACTTTCCATTCAGCTCAGAGATATGGAAAAATAGTTTTAAAATGCTAATTTACCTAAATATAGAAAAACCGACTATGTGGTTCGTTCAAGGAATTGAATAATTGAAATGCTTTGTACAAGTTTGTAGACTTTATTCTTTAAAATATCGATGAACTGCACAAATTAATACAACAATTTAGGAAGGAGCATATAAAACAAACCATTTAGTTTGTTAAACACAACCTTAAACTGCTCCAATATGGAATAAAGCATCACCTTGATTGATTACTGCTTGATGATTTAAACAAAAAATATAGCCATCCATAGGAGATTTTACGTTGCTGGTTTTTTCAGCTATAGTGTCCGTAATGTTTCCAATGATTTCTCCTTTTTTTACAAATACTCCGTTAATAACTGCAGGAATAAACATGCCCGCTTTCGGAGCACGTACCCACTTTGTTTTTTGGAGATGAACAGTTTTTTTTTCTTTTTTAGAATTTGTTGACAGCATTTCTAAATGATGTAATACATTTTTTATTCCTAGAATACCTTGTTCAATAGCAAACTCATTGAAGCGCATGCTTTCTCCTGCCTCATAAACAATTGTGGGAATTCCCATTTTAAAAGTTGCTTTTCTAAAAGAACCTGAAATTAACTTTGAAGGCATATGAAATGGTGCGTTAAATGCCAATGCCAGTTCTTTGCTATTTTCGTCATCAATAGAATATCTCACCTGTGGAAAATTATGGCGTTGAGCTCCTCCAGTATGTAAATCTATACCCAAATCTATTTGAGGTAGAATTTCAGAGGTATAATGATACGCAATTCTGTTGGCGAGTGATCCCATTTTTGTGCCAGGAAAGCTTCTGTTTACATCTTTTCCGTCAGGTACGTCTCTTGAAAAATGAATAAAACCAAAAACGTTTAAAATAGGAACCACTATGATGGCACCTTTTGTAATGGTGAACATTTTTTTTTGAAGCATTCTTCTTAAGGTTTCTACTCCATTAATTTCATCACCATGTAAACCCGCTTGAACTAAAACTGTCGGCCCCGCTTTTTTAGCATTAAAAACATGTATAGGAATATCAATTAAGGTTCCTGTTGGAAGTCGAGATATGCCAATACGAACCATTTTATGTTGCCCCGGTTTTATTACACTTCCATTTATGGTTATGGATTTATTTTCTTCGGTGATATCCATTTTTTTCAACATAGTTAATAATCTCTTTGGCAACATTAATGTTTGTCGCAGCTTCTATTCCTCTTAATCCTGGAGAGGCATTTACTTCAATTAGTAAAGGACCTTTTTTTGAACGCATTAAATCTACACCTGCAACCCCAAGTCCTAAATGTTTAGTTGCGTTTAATGCAATGTAGCGTTCCTGTGATGTAAGTGTTACTTTTTGAGCTTCCGCCCCTCTGTGCATATTAGATCTAAAGTCTCCTATTTCACTTATTCTTTTCATACTAGCTACAATTTTATTGCCGACTACTATAATTCTAATGTCTTCACCATTAGCTTCCTGAATGTATTTTTGAAGCAAAATGCTGGTGTCCATTTTGTAAAATGTATCAATGATAGATTTTGCAGATTTTTTACTATCGGCAAGAATAACTCCTAATCCATGAGTACCTTCTTGAAGCTTAATTATTACTGGAGCTCCACCTAAAAGTTCTATTTGTTCTTCAATATCATCAGGGTTTATTGAAAACAGGGTTGGGGGAATTGGTATCCCTTTTCTTCCCATTATTTGCATAGTACGCACCTTATTTCTTGCTCTTGCAATGCTTAGTGCTCTGGCGGTACTAAAAACACCGTTCATTTCAAATTGTTTCACAATGGCAATACCGTGGCGTGTGACTTTTGATCCAATTCTTGGGATAATGGCATTAAACTCATTGGTAATATTATCGCCTTGATAATATACCTGTGGTTTGCCAGAACCAAGTTTTACCGAACATTTAGTGTGATCAATTTGTTCAATATTATGGCCAGCTTTTTCAGCTTCTTCAGCAATGCGTTTAGTAGAATAAACACCCATGCTTACAGATAATAATCCAATATCCATTTTTATGCTTAGGTTAATGCTTTAATTTAAAATGCGATTATTATTTATCAAAGTAAGACTGTTTTTTTTTGATTGCAAAAATTTGTGTAAAAACGTATGTTTTACATTTAAACCAAGTGGTTGTAAAAGGGATTAATTGTCTTGTAACATAGTGAAAACATTATCTAACATTTTTTTCTTTAAAGCGATTCTAAATAACAATTCTGGGCTTTTAAAACTTGTTCAAGACTGGTTTGTGGAGTAAATTTGTAAAATCAAATTTTATAACATGAGTGGATTTTTTAAATCTTCAATTGGTAGAAAGGTAACAATGGCACTTTCTGCATTTTTCCTAATGTTTTTTCTCTTACAACATTTTGCAATTAATATTTTATCGGTTTTTAGCCCAGATACCTTTAATGAGGTCTCGCACTTTATGGGAACCAATCCGTTAATTCAATATGCATTGCAACCTGTATTGCTATTTGGAGTAATATACCATTTTGTAATGGGGTTTATTTTAGAGTTTAAAAATAGGTCAGCAAGAGTTGTTAGCTATGCAAAAAATAATGGAGGAGCAAATTCTACATGGGTAAGTAGAAACATGATTTACAGTGGCTTGTTTATCTTAATTTTCTTAATTATTCACTTTATGGATTTTTGGATTCCTGAAATTAACACCAAATACATTGTTGGTGACATGAGCGGATTACACAATGGCTCATTTAGATACTTTCATGAGTTACAAGAAAAATTTGTTCCAATTTGGCGTGTTGCCCTGTATTGTTTAGGATTTGTTTTCTTAGCACTCCATTTATTGCATGGGTTTAACTCGGCTTTCCAATCAGTAGGAGCAAACAACAAATATACCAACGGCTTAAAAGGTTTTGGAAAAGCATATGCGATTCTTATTCCATTAGGATTTATTGTTATTGCACTTTTTCATCATTTTAACCACTAATAATACCATTTCTTATGTCTGTATTAGATTCAAAAATACCTGCAGGACCCATTAAGGATAAATGGACTTCGTATAAAGATAAAATTAACCTTGTTAACCCTGCCAATAAACGTAATATTGATGTTATAGTTGTTGGAACTGGATTAGCAGGTGGTTCTGCTGCTGCTACTTTGGCGGAACTTGGATATAATGTAAAAGCATTTGCTTATCAAGATTCTCCTAGAAGAGCGCACTCAATTGCTGCTCAAGGGGGAATAAATGCTGCAAAAAATTATCAAGGAGACGGTGATAGTACTTATCGTCTTTTTTATGATACTGTAAAAGGTGGAGATTATCGCTCTCGTGAAGCAAATGTGTATCGTTTGGCTGAGGTTTCTGCAAATATTATTGATCAATGTGTTGCTCAAGGTGTTCCGTTTGCGCGTGATTATGGTGGACTTTTAGATAACCGTTCTTTTGGTGGGGTATTGGTTTCACGTACTTTTTATGCAAAAGGACAAACAGGACAACAACTACTTCTTGGGGCATATTCAGCAATGAATAGACAAATTGCTCGTGGTAAAATTGAGATGCACAATAGGCATGAAATGCTTGATGTAGTTAAAATAGATGGCAAAGCAAGAGGAATTATAGCTCGTAATTTGGTTACAGGAGAAATTGAACGTCACTCAGCTCATGCTGTAGTTATTGCTACGGGAGGTTATGGTAATGTTTATTTTTTATCTACCAATGCAATGGGGTCTAACGTTACTGCTGCTTGGAAAATACATAAAAAAGGAGCTTTTTTTGCTAACCCTTGTTACACTCAAATTCACCCAACTTGTATACCACGTTCTGGAGACTACCAGTCTAAATTAACGTTGATGTCAGAGTCTCTTCGTAATGATGGACGTATTTGGGTGCCAAAAAATATGGAAGATGTAATGGCAATTAGAGAAGGTCGTAAAAAACCAACTGATTTGTCTGAAGATGAAAGAGATTATTACTTAGAAAGAAGATACCCTGCTTTTGGTAACCTGGTTCCAAGAGATGTTGCATCTAGAGCAGCCAAAGAGCGTTGCGATGCTGGATATGGAGTAAATGCAACAGGAGAGGCTGTTTACTTAGATTTTGCTTCAGCTATTGAGCGTTATGGAAAAGAACAAGCCAAAATTCAAGGTATTAATAATCCTTCTGCTGCTAAAGTTTACGAATTAGGTCAGGCAATAGTAGAAGCTAAATACGGAAACCTTTTTCAGATGTATGAAAAAATCGTTGATGAAAACCCGTATAAAACACCAATGATGATTTACCCAGCGACGCACTACACAATGGGAGGTGTTTGGGTAGATTACAACTTAATGACTACTGTTCCTGGTTTATATTGTATAGGAGAAGCTAATTTCTCTGATCACGGAGCTAATAGACTTGGTGCCTCGGCATTAATGCAAGGTCTTGCAGATGGTTATTTTGTATTACCATATACCATAGGAGATTACCTTTCTGATGATATTCGTACCGGTAAAATACCAACGGATTCGCCAGAGTTTGATCAAGCTGAAAAAGAAGTAAAGGAAAAAATAGATTTCTTTATTAATAACAACGGAACAAAGTCTGTTGATCATTTCCACAAAAGACTTGGTAAAGTAATGTGGGATAAGGTTGGAATGGCCAGAAACGAAAAAGGTTTAAAAGAAGCCATGGCTGAGATTAAAGCAATTCGTGAGGAGTTTTGGAAAGAGGTTAAGGTTCCTGGAACTGCAAATGAACTTAATCCGGAATTAGAAAAAGCTGGAAGAGTTGCGGATTTCTTAGAACTTGGAGAGTTATTCGCAAAAGATGCATTAACCCGTAATGAATCTTGTGGTGGACACTTTAGAGAAGAGTCTGTAGAGCTTGATGGAGAACAAAAAGGTGAAGCAAAGCGTAATGATCAAGATTATGCATATGTTTCTGCTTGGGAATATAAAGGAGAACCTGCTGATGCAGTGCTTCATAAAGAAGAATTAGAGTTTAACGATATTGAACTAAAACAACGTTCGTACAAATAATTTACCAATTGGTGAATGTAACAATAGATCAATTGGTACATTTTCAAATTGATTAATTTTCAAATTGAGAATTTATGAATTTAACATTAAAAATCTGGAGACAAAAAGACGCCAACGATAAAGGTAAAATGGTGGATTATAAGGTTACAGATATCTCTGAACATATGTCTTTTTTAGAAATGATGGATGTTCTTAATGAGCAGTTAGTTGCTTCTGGTGATGAGCCTGTAGCTTTTGACCATGATTGTAGAGAGGGAATTTGTGGAATGTGCTCTATGTATATAAATGGTGAAGCGCATGGACCAGATAGAGGTGTTACAACATGTCAGTTACACATGCGTATGTTTAAAGATGGCGATACCATTACCATTGAGCCATGGAGAGCAAAGGCATTCCCAGTTATAAAGGATTTAGTTGTAGACAGAACATCGTTTGAGCGTATCCAACAAGCAGGAGGCTATATTTCTGTAAACACTTCTGGTAATACTCAAGATGCAAATGCTATTCCTATTTCAAAAGTTGCTGCTGATGAAGCAATGGATGCTGCAACCTGTATAGGATGTGGAGCTTGTGTGGCTTCTTGTAAAAACTCTTCGGCGATGTTATTTGTTGGAGCCAAAGTATCACAGTATGCGTTATTACCTCAAGGACAAGTTGAAGCCGTTGAGCGTGTACAAAATATGGTAGCGCAAATGGACTTAGAAGGCTTTGGTAATTGTACTAATACTGGAGCTTGTGAAGTTGAGTGCCCTAAAGGAATTTCTTTAGAAAATATTGCAAGAATGAATAGAGAGTTTTTAAGAGCAAGCTTAAAAGGATAATAACTCTAAAATTATATGTTAAAGCCCAAACCTAAACAGGTTTGGGCTTTTTATTTTGTGCGTGAACAATTAAATATTGGGTGTTTGGAGTAAGATAGGGTATTAAATAATTTGGTTACTTTTAATGTTATGGAAGTACAATTGTCATCAAAACTGCCAGATGTAAAAACAACTATTTTTACTGTGGTTAATAAACTTGCAAAAAAACATAATGCGACAAATCTCTCACAGGGATTTCCAAATTTTGAAGCAGATGCTGAATTAGTAGAAGCCGTTGCCAGTGCAATGAGGCAAGGGTATAACCAATATGCGCCAATGGCTGGTTCTATGGCATTGAGGGAACAAATAGCTTTGATGATAGAGACTATACACCATACAAAGTATAACCCAGATACAGAAATAACAATAACTGCCGGAGCAACTCAGGCCATTTATACTGCGATATCAGCTTTTATAGAAACAAATGATGAGGTTATAGTTTTTAAACCTGCTTATGATTGCTACGAGCCTGCCATAGAAGTTAATGGCGGAAAAACTATCCATGTTCAATTACAGGGGAGTCAATTTCGAATTGATTGGAATGATTTTAAAAATAAAATCACTCCGAAAACAAAAATGGTAATTATTAATACACCTCATAATCCAAGTGGGACAATGTTATCTCATAAGGATATGGAAGAATTACAAAACATACTCAAAGGCACTAATATTATTCTTTTAAGTGATGAAGTGTATGAACACATAATATTTGATGGTAACCACCATGAAAGTGCTTGTAGATTCCCTGATTTGGCTTCTAGGAGTATAATATGTTCTTCTTTTGGAAAAACGTTTCATGTCACAGGTTGGAAAGTTGGATATTGTGTTGGGCCTGATTATTTAATGCAAGAGTTCAGAAAAATACATCAGTTTAATGTTTTTTCGGTAAATAGCGCAGTTCAAGAAGGGTTAGCTCAGTATTTAAAAAAGCCAGAGCACTACCTGCAATTAGGAGCTTTTTACCAGAAAAAAAGAGATTTATTTTTATCTGAACTTCAAGCATCGAAATTTAAAATCATACCATCAAAAGGCACTTATTTTCAACTTTTGGATTATTCTGAAATAACAAATGAATCGGATATCGATTTTTGCAAAAGGTTAATAGCGGATTATAAATTAGCTAGTATACCAATATCAGTATTTAATATTAACAATCAAGATGATAAAGTACTTCGTTTTTGTTTTGCCAAAACGGATGAGGTTTTGATAAAAGCCACGGATACTTTAAAAAACATCTAACTATTTTATGTTGAACTACTTAAATTAGTTTGTATTTTGTAAAAATACAATTCCTTTAATAGCGTTTTTTTAGAAATGACAGCACACAAACATTTTTATCTTTTACTTTATGTGTTGCTTTTATTTTATAATAAAGCGTATAATCAAAAATTCGTAGATAATTATAAAATAACACCTTTTAAATTACCTATCGAAACTCCTGCCCATGATATATTAGAAGACTCTTACGGGTTTTTATGGATTGCAACTACTAATGGTTTATGGAGGTATGATGGTAACAATTTTAAAAGTTACATAAAAAACGAAAACGACAAAACCAGTATTACGGACAATCATATTTCTTGTCTTTATGAGGATAAGAAAAAAATATTATGGATTGGTACTTATGGAGGGGGGTTGTTAAAATATGATAGAAATTGTGATTGTTTTGAACAATTTATTCATAGAGACAACGACCCCGAAAGCCTTAGTTTTAACGAGGTAAAAACCATTTTCGAAACTAAGGACAGTACTTTTTACATTGGTACCGATGGCGGTGGTCTAAACATAATGAATCGACAAGATGGTTCTTTTAAATCTTTTAAGTACAATATTAAAGACTCTACTAGTATTAGTCACAATAATGTACTTTTTATAGAAGAAATTGCCGATGGTAAATTAGCAATAGGCACTTGGATTGGACTTAATGTTTTTGACTCCCAAACACGAAAATTTAAACGAATTTTTAAATCGCCACGTAATGGTCCTCAATACCACTATAGGTTAGCATATTATAACGGAAAATTAGTAACTGCATCTAAAGAGTTCTATACTTATTCTAAGAACAAGTTTTCTCATTTATCCATTTCAAACGGTACAGCCTATGATGTTAAAAAAATAAATGATGAAAATTGTTGGTTTTTAAATCGTACTAATATAATAATCGCAGATTCTGATTTAAAAATAAAACAACAAATAAAACTTCAAGAAGTCTTTAATACTAAAAAAAACTACTTCCTAACAAGATTGTTTCATAATACAAATAACAACTCTACATGGGTATTAGATAGGTCTGGAGCTTTTTTTCTCATTGAAAATAAAACTTCGTCTTTTACACCTTTTATTGAAGAAAATTTTCAGGGAGATATTTCTAAAACTGAGATCAACTTTTGGGTATCTAAAGACAATAGTATTTATATAGTAGACAAAGAAAATCCCAAAAATTACCAACAAATAAAGAAAACTTTTTTTGGCAAACCTTATGTTGCAACGCAAGGTAATAAGACCATTTGGGTTGCGGATAATAAATATTACTACGAATTTAGTTCCAATGGCATTTTGCTACAGCAAATACAAGAAAATATTTGGCCATTCGCTGCTTTACAAACCAGAGACAACCAATTATGGATTGGTGAGGTTTTAGGAGCATCTAACTATAATATAAAAACTAAGAAAAATATAAAATTTAAATGCGATTGGAACCTTCCTAACGGCATTGGATACTTTCATAAAGTTTATGTTTTATTTGAAGATAGTAAAAACTTTATTTGGATTGGTACAGAAGGAGACGGACTAAAAAAGTACGATTCTAAAACTAAAAGATTTACCCATTATAGACATACAATTGGAGACAAAACTACGATTAACAATAATTTTGTACATGAAATCTTTGAAGATAGTGAGTATAATTTATGGATTGGTACCAAAGCAGGTTTATGTAGGTTAGACATAAAAACGGGCACTTTTGTACAAAGTGAAAACCCTGCTATAAAAGATAAAATTGTTCAGTCTATTGAACAGGACATGGAAGGTAATTTATGGATAGGCACCTTAAATGGATTAATAAAATACGACTACAAAAATAATAAAATAAGGGTTTTGAATGAGCAGGACGGTGTACTATCTCCTAAAATAGGAACCCATAGTTTATCTTTAAAAACCGGAGAGCTTGTTTTTAATACCAATAAGGGTTTAATGGTATTTAACCCAGAAGATGTTAAAGAAAGTAATAAAAGTCCCAAATTATACTTATCTAAACTATGGGTAAATAATGAAATTATTAAGCCTAATAGTAAATACATTACAAAAAATATAGAAGTAGAAGAAAAAATTAACTTAGAATATAGCGACAAAAAATTTGAAATAGAATTTCAAGTCATAAACTATAATAATAACGGACGCTGTAAGTTTGCCTACAAGTTAGATGGTTATGATAAATCTTGGAGTAATGTCCAAGATAATCAAAAAGCAACCTATACCAACATACCTTCTGGAGAGTATACTTTTATGGTAAAAGGAAGTAATGAACATGGTGTGTGGAGTAATAAAATAAAAGAAATAACTATTACTATAACTCCACCTTTTTGGGAACTTTTATGGGTGAAAATCGCAGGGTTATTATTAGCTATTTTATGTTTTGCTTTAATATTATGGTTCGTAATAAAAAAAGAAAGAAATAGAGCCAAATTTGAAATTGAAAAAGACCGTGTATTTCAGTTTGAGGAAGTTACTAAAATGAAATTAAAATTCTTCACAAACATATCTCACGAGTTACGAACTCCTTTAACTCTTATTACCTCACCTTTAGATAAATTTATTCAGGAAGACATAAAACCTAATAATAAGGTTTTAGAAATGATGCATAGAAACAGTTCACGGCTCTTAGAATTAGTTAATCAAATTTTAGATTATAGAAAACTAGAAGGTAATCAAAAGCTTCAAATTACCAGTCAAAAAAATCTTTCAGTTTTTAACAACATCAACGCTTCATCACTTTATTGGGCAAAGGAAAAAAACATTAAATATAGCAACGACATTCCACCAAATAACTATGAATTATTATTTGATGTAGATGTTATAGAAAAAATAGTAACAAATCTTGTTTCTAACGCCTTCAAATACACTCCAAAAGAAGGCCAAGTAAAGTTGTTGGTTCATTTTGAAAATATGGATGTAAGTGAAGAAAGCAATAAAATACTTCATGGTATTATGGGGATACATGTAATAGATAATGGATCTGGTATTCCATTAGAATATCAAGATAAAGTTTTTGAACGTTTTTATCAATTAGACGAAAATCCAGAATTTGGTTATAGTAGTGGTATTGGGTTATCGCTTACTGCCGAATTGGTTAAGCTTCATAAAGGAAATATTGAGTTAAAAACAAGCAAAGAAAAAGGGTGTCATTTTAAAGTTGAAATTCCTATTGGGTATCAAGATTATGAAACCTTCTTTACCAAAAACAGTAATGAACTTCCTGAAATAAATACGGCTAAAACTTTAGTCTTAATTGTTGAGGATAATGATGACATAAGAAATTATATTAATGACGAGCTGAAAGAAACTTATCAAATTATTGAAGCGGAAAACGGAAAAATTGGATTAAAATTAGCTATTGCAACGTTACCAGATGTTATCATAAGTGATATTATGATGCCAGAATCGGACGGTATTCAATTGGCAAATCAGTTAAAAAGTAACGAGTTAACCTCTCACATTCCATTGTTGTTTTTAACAGCAAAAACAGGGATTCAAAATAAAATTACAGGTTTAACCACCGGAGCAGAAGATTATATTCAAAAGCCATTTAATATTTCAGAAATTAAACTTAAAATCAAGAATGTTTTAGATAGTAGAAATCACTTACTCAAAAAGGTTGCTAAAGAAAATTCAGAAGAAATAAAAAAAATAAACATTGAAAACACAGATAAATATCTGGAAAAAGTAAACTTAAAATTAGAAGACCACCTGGAAAATTCAGATTTTTCTGTAGATCAACTTTGTTCAGAATTAGCTATCGGAAGATCTCAACTTTACAGAAAAATACAGGCTCTTACAGGAAAATCTATTATTGAATATATTAATTTTCATAGGCTTTCTACAGCTATGACCTTGGTAAAAGAAGGGAACTACACCCTAAAAGAAATTGCCTATAAAATAGGATATAACGACAACCGATATTTTAGTCGCGCGTTTAAAAAAGAGTTTGGGAATCCTCCATCTTACTACATTTCCAAGAAGAAAGAGTAATTTCTCTGCTCAATATTTACACCATTATACTCAAAAAGTCCACCACTGCTTTACAGGTTTCAGTATATTTTTGAAAATACTACTTTGTTTAAAAAACTAAAACCCAATGGCAAACTCGCGTAGAGATTTTATTAAAAAAACAACCTTAGCTAGTACAGCCTTATCTATACCATCCTATGGGTTTACTATTCTGAAAAAACCAGAAATAAAACCACAAATTATTGGTCATGGAGACTTTAAATATAAAGTGCACAAGGAATGGGGAAATTTAAATCCAAACGTTACTCCTATAAAGAACTGTCATGAAATGGTCTTGGATTCTAAAGGCCGATTAATTATGATTACTGACGAAATTAAAAATAATATTATTATTTATGATAAATCAGGAAAATTAATAAAAACATGGGGACATGAGTATAAATCTGGCCATGGTTTAACCCTTTTTGATGAAGGAGGAGAAGATGTTTTATTCATTACAGACCCAAATAGCGGAACGGTTATAAAAACCACGGTAGACGGTAACATATTAATGGAACTGCCAAATCCTAAAGATATTGGTACTTACACCGAAAAGATGCGTTATAAACCAACAGAAACTGCCATTGCTCCTAATGGAGATATTTACGTTGCAGATGGGTATGGTTCCGATTTTATATTACAATTTAATAAAGATGGAGAGTTCATAAGAAAATTTGGAGGTAAAGGGCATAAAGATGAACAACTTAACAATGCTCATGGTGTTGCTATTGATGATAGAGACCCCCAAAATATAACCTTACTATGTACTTCTAGGATTCATAATTCTTTTAAAAGATTTACGCTAGATGGTAAATATCTATCAACCATATTTCTTCCAGGAGCTTACGTTTGTAGACCTGTGATAGACGGTGAAAATATTTATTCTGGTGTATGCTGGTCAAGAATGAAATATTTAGAACGTGTTCCAAATTCGGGGTTTGTTACCATATTGGATAAAAACAATAAAGTGGTTTCTAACCCCGGTGGAGCTAAACCAGAATATAAAGAAGGAGAATTGCAACTTATGCTTCAAAACACTACAATTTTTAATCATTGCCATGATGTGTGTATAGATGAAGACAAAAATGTATACATATGTCAATGGAATGCAAATAAATCTTATCCCATTAAATTAGAAAGAGTATAAATGAAATTTAAACTTATTCTTTTAGCTGTAATTATACTATGTTCTTGTAAAGACATCACTTCTGATTACACTAGTATCCCCAAAAAGAAAACTCCAAAAATTGTAGACTATAATTTTGATGTAAGGCCAATATTATCGGACAAATGTTTTAACTGCCATGGCCCTGATGCAAATAAAAGAGCTGCAGAACTAAGATTAGATACTCCGGAAGGAGCGTATGCTGCATTAAAAGACAATGAAAATAAACATGTTATTGTAAGCGGGAATCTGGAAGAGTCTGAAGTTTTTTTAAGAATTACGACAAAAGACACTAGTCAAATTATGCCTCCTGCAGAGTCTAATTTAAAGCTTACAGGTTATGAAATATCTGTTATAAAAAAATGGATACAACAAGGCGCAAAATACCAAACTCATTGGGCTTTTGTTCCTCCTACAAAAACGAATCTACCCAAGATTAAAAAAACAGATTGGGTAAATAATGAAATAGATTATTTTATTTTAAATAAAATTGAAAATATTGGTTTAAAACCAAACCCAAGAGCAAAAAAAGAACGTCTTTTAAAACGTGTTGCTTTTGATATAACAGGTTTGCCACCTTCTGTAGAATTACAAAATCAATTTTTAAAAGATACTTTAGACAATGCATATGAAAAAATTGTAGATAAACTTTTGGCAAGTAAACACTATGGGGAAAAAATGGCTAACCATTGGTTAGATGTTGCTCGTTATGCAGATTCTCATGGCTACCAAGATGACGGAGCAAGAACTATGTGGCCATGGCGAGATTGGGTTATTCATGCATTCAACAGAAATTATCCCTACGATAAATTTTTAACATGGCAATTGGCAGGAGATTTACTGCCAGAAAAAAATATAGAAGCGATACTTGCAACTGGTTTTAACAGAAATCATAAAATTACTCAAGAAGGTGGTGTAATTGATGAAGAATATCGGATAGAATATGTTACAGACAGAACCAATACATTTGGCAAAGCATTCTTAGGCTTAACTTTTGAATGCGCTAAATGCCATGATCATAAGTATGATCCAATATCACAAAAAAATTATTATCAAACTTTTGCCTTTTTTGATAAAGTTCCAGAAAAAGGCTTATATGGAACTATAGGCAATTTTGCAGACCCACCGTTTATCACTGTTACCAATAAATTAATACAAGAAAAACTTCCTTTTATAAACAAAAAAGCCCCAGAAAATGTTCGGGTAATGGTTATGGAAGATTCAGTAGGGCTACGAGATACATATATACTAGATCGAGGAGTTTATGACGGAAAAACTGAAGTTGTTACTACGGGAACTCCAAAAGCTGTTTTAGAATTTGACACTATCAAGTTTAAGGCAAACCGTTTAGGATTATCAAAATGGCTATTGGACGATAAAAACCCTTTGACTTCCAGAGTATATGTAAATAGAATATGGCAAAATATATTTGGAATTGGTATAGTAAATACCTCCGGAGATTTTGGAATGCAAGGTGATTTACCCTCGCATGCTAAATTGCTAGACTGGTTAGCTGTAGATTTTCAAAAAAATGGTTGGGATATTAAAAGGTTATTAAAGAAAATAGTAACCTCCGCAACCTACATGCAATCTACTGTAATAAATTCTAAAAAATTAGAGTTGGATCCCCAAAATATATACTTGTCAAGAATGCGAAGAACTAGACTAAATGCCGAAATGATTAGGGATCATGTTCTAAGTAGTAGTGGCTTACTAAATAAAGAAATTGGAGGCCCAAGTGTTAAACCTTACCAGCCAGATAATTTATGGGCTTCTGCTAGTTCAAGACGTGGATTATTAGCAAAATATGTACAAGATCATGGTGATAAATTATATCGTAGAGGTATTTACACTTTTGTGAAACGGACAGTTTTACCACCTGTACAAACCACTTTTGATGCGGCTGCAAGAGACCAATGTGAAGTGAAAAGACAAAGTACATCTACTCCGCTACAAGCATTAATAATGTTAAATGGTCCTGAAGTTTTAGAAGCGTCTAGAGTGCTCTCCGAAAATTTAAGTGCACAAAATTTAACCCTTGAACAAAAAATAGAAATAGCGTTCAAACGTATTGTATGCCGTAAAATAAAAGAAAAAGAGAAATACATTTTAATAAAGTATTACAACGAACAGAAACAACTGTTTGTAACAAAACCAGAGAATGCTTTAGCCTTCATTAATATTGGCGAATATCCTGAACTGAAAAATGGAAATGCTATAAATGTAGCTTCATTAATGCAAATTATACATACGCTGTATAATATGGAAGAAACCATTATGAAAAGTTAAAAAACCACCCTATGGATAAAGAATTTTTTGAACACCGTTTAAATGTCAATAGAAGACATTTTTTAGGTAAAATGGCTATGGGTGTTGGCGGCGCTGCTCTAGGGTCATTATTAGTACCTAATTTATTTAAAGGATCAAATAATAATAACGCGGAGTTACCTCTTGGTGTAAAACATTTTGCAAGTAAAGCTAAGCGTATAATTATGCTTACACAAAATGGCGCTCCTTCTCAATTAGAAAGTTTTGACTATAAACCAAAACTTAGAGATATGTTTGGCCAAGATTTACCGGAATCTATTAGACAAGGGCAACGCTTAACCGGTATGACCGCTAACCAAAAAAGCTTTCCGTTAGTAGGTTCTAAATTTGATTTTAAACAGTATGGAAAATCTGGAACTTGGGTAAGCGAATTATTTCCTAACATCGCAAAAATTACAGATGATATTTGCGTTATAAAAAGTATGCATACCGATGCAATTAACCACGACCCTGCGTTGACTTTTTTTCAAACAGGTTCCCAACAAGGTAATAGGCCAAGTATGGGGTCATGGCTTAGTTATGGTTTAGGTAGCGAAAATAAAAACCTTCCTGCTTTTTGTGTTTTGTTATCTAAAGGTTCTGGAAATGGACAAGGAGTTTACTCTAAATTATGGTCTAATGGATTTTTGGATAGTAACCACCAAGGCGTACAATTAAGTGCTAGTGAAGATCCTATTTTGTATTTAAACAATCCGGACGGGATGGATAAAGTGCAGCGAAAAAAAATGTTAGACCATTTGGCAGAATTAAATAATCTTGGACATGCTGAATTTGGAGATCCAGAAATACATTCTAAAATAAAGCAATATGAAATGGCTTTTAGAATGCAAACTGCTGTTCCAGAAATTACAGATTTATCTAAAGAACCAGCACATATTACGGAAATGTACGGAGCAGATTCTATGATACCAGGCACCTATGCATCTAATTGTTTGTTAGCTAGAAAATTATCGGAATCTGGCGTTCGTTTTGTACAATTATACCATCAAGGTTGGGATCAACATGGACATTTAGAAAGAGATATGCCTAAACAAGCTATGGATGTAGATAAAGCATCTGCGGCTTTAATAACAGATTTAAAACAAAGAGGGTTATTAGATGAAACATTAGTTATATGGGGTGGCGAGTTTGGACGCACTAATTATTGTCAAGGAAAACTTACTAAAGATAATTATGGTAGAGACCACCACCCAAGAGCCTTTAGTATTTTTATGGCTGGTGGAGGCGTTAAAGCGGGAACATCTTATGGTAAGACCGATGAATTAGGATACAATATAATAGAAAACCCGGTACATATTCACGATTTACACGCTACTATTTTACATTTAATGGGCTTAGACCATGAAAAATTAACCTATAAACATTTAGGAAGACGATTTAGATTAACCGATGTGCATGGGCATGTAATGAAGGATATTTTAGCATAAAGCATGAAAAAACTAGAATCTATAACCTTACAAATTTTATTTTTTTTCTATTGTTTTTTACTAGTACTATTAATTTTTGAAAAAAATATTACTATACCTTTTTGGCTAAAACCAATAGGTAGAATGCATCCGCTTATTTTGCATTTTCCTATAACTCTTATAGTGCTATTAGTTATTTTAAATTTTTTTAAAACAAAAATAGATATAGAGACCTATAAGCAAATAAATAGGTTTTTAGTGTTATTTACTGCATTCACAACAATTATAGCTACCATTATGGGACTATTTTTATCCTTAGAAAGCAGTACAACAAACCTAATGAACATACATAAATGGTTAGGTATTGGGCTTTGCTGTCTAATATACTTTTTGGTATTTATTAAAAAAGAGTATATATATAAAACTGTACTTTATATTGCGTTTATAGGAGTGCTTTTTACCGGACATTATGGTGCAGGCTTAACTCATGGTGCTAATTTTATCACAGAACCTCTAACAAAAGCAGAACATAAAGAAATCACTCTAGATACTCCGATTTACCTTGGGTTTATTAAACCTATTATAGATACTAAATGTGTGGGTTGTCATAATCCGGAAAAGAAAAAAGGAGATTTAGATATGTCTTCTTTTGAAAAAATAAAGTTGGGAGGCAAAAACGGAGAAATTTGGGTTAGTGAAAACCCTAATAAAAGTACTTTGCTTAAAAGAGCTCATTTACCTTTAGAACATAAAGAGCATATGCCTCCTGAAGGCAAAAAACAACTTACTAAAGAAGAAATTAACTTACTTACGGCTTGGATTAAACAAGGTGCTAATGAAAAATTAACCATAAATCAATTACCAAAAAAAGATTCTTTAAAAGCACTATTAACAAATAAACTAAAAGCTTTACAAAAGAAAAGAGAGTTTACCTATTCCTTTGATTTTGCTAGCAAAAAAACTATTCTAGCTTTAGACAATCCATATAGAACAGTACTTCAAAAATCGCCATTATCACCCGCAATAGAAGTTGTTATTTACGGTAGAGAAACGTATAAACCTAAATTTTTAACAGATTTAGAAAAAATTAAAAACCAGCTAGTTTCTTTAAACCTATCTTACTTACCTATAAACAAAAGCAGCATTAATTTTATTAGTACTTTAAAAAATTTAGAAGAATTAATTTTAAATTTTACAGATATTAATTCTAATGACCTACAAGCATTAAAATCTTGTAAAAATTTAAAAGTGTTATCATTATCCGGTACTAAAGTAAATTATACTATAACTAATTTATTAGAACAATTACCTACTCTGGAAAAAGTATATCTATGGAATGTTTCTATTTCTCAGGATGAAATTATTGCTTTAATATCTAAGAATCCGAATGTAGTTTTTGAAACAGGTTTTAAAGGTTCTGAAGAAAAATTACAGTTGACTCCTCCAATTTTAATAAGCAAAAAAACAGTTATTACTAAAGATGATTTTGTAGAATTAGGACACAAAATGCCTGGAGTTGAAATTAGGTATACCATTAATGATTCTGTACCTGATGAAAATTCTAGCCTATACAAAACACCAATAAAAATTGATTTAAAAAATAAAAAACCAATTAAAACAATTGCTTATAAAAACAATTGGTTACCAAGTACTGTGCAAAACTATTCTTTTGTTGATAAAGGATATACTCCTCACACTTTTAATCTTGTACACCAAGGGTTAAATAGCGAGTTTATAGGTGAAGCACAAAATATACTTATAGATACTAATAAAGGAAATAGTGGTAATGCAAAATCTTCCCCAATTTGGTCTACTTTTAATAAAGAAAATCCGTTAAATGCAGTTGCCTATTTTAAAGAAGACGCAAAAAAAATCGAAAAAATAATTTTTAGTTATGGTATACATAAACAACAAAAAAAAGAGTCCTTGCATTTTTTAGAAATTTGGGGCAGTCAAGGCAAAGATAAATGGCATTTAATTAAACGTATTACAAAACCATACAATATGGTAAACAAAAAGTTACAAAGAGCTAAAACTATAGAGGTAAACGTTTCAAATTCAGGTTATCCCTATTTTAAAATTATAGCAATACCTCATGAGAAGGAAAAACTATACGTGGATCAAATATTTTTTTATTAAATTAATGTACGCTATAATTTGGAATATAAGTTTCGCCTTTAATAATTTTAAGCAAATCCTTTTCTAATGATTCAATTGGATATTCTATAATGCGGTTTACTTCAATGCCGTTTTTATAAAATATAAATGTTGGAACTCTAATAATGTTTAACCCTTTTTCTTCACCGGTTGGACTTTTTTTGTAATTTTCCTTGGTACTGTCTACAGCAATTAACGAGATTTTGTTCTTCGGAAACTTAGCATTTTCAAGAATTTTATAAAATCTTGGCACCTCTCTTTTGCTGTCTTTACACCAGGTTCCCATGAATATTTGAATATCATATTTTTTTAAGCTTTTTCGAAGCTTCTTTATTGTTTTTTTGTCTACAATGTAGTTTTGGTAGTTTTTTGTATACCAATCTGAAAAAGGTTTTTTTTGTAATTGCAGTTCATTGATTTTACCCAGTAATTTCTCTGTTTTATTTACCTCTTGTGCCGAAGATATTTGTAGTGTTAGAGCATGTACTATAGTAAATAGGATGATTTTGGTTTTCATAATTTTTAATTTTTTTTTTTGACCAAACATATTTAGGAAGTAGTGTCCTATCAATTTCTTTTTACGTAAAGCCGAAACAATTATGTGAACAGCATAAACCCTATTTCAAACAACATATTTGGCGTATGTACCTTTATAACTGTTGTTGGTACATCTATTTTGCTACTTGCATAGTTTATTAGTATTTTTCAAAATGACCTTTTTAAGCCATAAGTTGTTTAAAGTGTTAATTCACGTCCTTTTTTGGATGTTGTTTATTTTTATTTCATTTTTCGTTTTCCCCGAATATCATTGGAAAGAAAATCCTTTTTTACATTATTTTATTATTCTGTTTGTTATTGTTTACACGAATGACTTTGCACTATTACCATTTTTTGTGAAGAAAAAAATGTACGTGTTATATATAATAACCATATGTATGATTGCTTTTTTTGCAACGCAACTTTATTGTTTTGTTTTTGCAGAATGTGGTTGCTCAATCTTAAAATGTCTGTCTAATTATTTATGGCAAACCTTGGTGCCTGTTGTGTTCTTTTCTTTTATTTGGATGCTTTTTCACTACATTAAAAAACAGGATGAGATAGAACTTCTAAAGAAAAAAAATACGGAAATAGAGCTTCAGTATTTAAAATCTCAGATTAACCCTCATGTGCTCTTAAATACTTTAAATACGATATATTCTTATACTCTAGAAAAACCAAATGAAGTCGGCAACTTAATTCTTATGTTATCGGATAACTTAAAACATGTTTTATATGAGAGTAGTGCCTCTAAGGTTGCTTTAAAGAAGGAAATTGAATTTATTGATAATTATATTGCGTTTCAGAAAATTAGAACCGAAAATGTTAAGACTATAAACTATCAAAAAAACATTTTAGATGACAACCATTTAATTGCCCCATTATTATTAATTACTTTGATAGAAAATGCGTTTAAGCATAGTGCTCATAATAGCTGTATTGAAATTTTTATTAGAGTAGAAAAAGGAGTGCTAGATTTTACTTGTGAAAATACCATTGGAAGTGTTAACACCGAAAGCAACAATAAATTGGGGTTAATTAATCTTGAAAAACGATTAAATATCCTTTACAAGAACAACCACAAATTTCAGATTATAAAGAGTAATGGCAGTTACAAGGTATTGCTAAAAATAAATTTATGACTTGTATAATAATTGAAGATGAAATACCAGCTCAGAATATTTTAAAAAACTACATTTCTAAAATTAGTTCATTAGAATTAGTAGGAACATTCCAATCTGCTCTTGAAGCTAATGATGGTTTAAAAAAACAAGAGATAGATCTTATTTTTATTGATATTAATTTACCCGATATTTCAGGAATGCAATTCGTAAAAACCTTGCAAAACCCTCCTAAAATAATCGTTACAACGGCATATCCTGAATACGCAATTGAAAGTTTTGAAATAGGAGTCATAAATGACTATTTGGTAAAACCAATTTCTTTTGATCGGTTTTTAAAAAGCATAAATAAAATAAACTCTTCGCCAAAAGAAACGGCTTCTTGTCAAGACTTCGTAAAGCCTGAATCAGATTATATATTTATTAATGTGGATAAAACATTGCATAAGATATATCTTGATAAAATTTGCTATTTAAAATCGGATAGGAACTACGTAACCGTAGTAACAGATACCAACAGGTATACTTTTGTTGATGCTTTAAAAAACTGGGCATTAAAATTACCTGAAGAAAAGTTTATTCAAGTACATAAATCATTTATCATTAACACACATAAAATACATAAAATTGAAGGAAACATAATGTATGTTTCAAATCATAAAATACCAATAGGTAGAATGTATAAAGAATTGGTGATTAGTAAATTGAATATTTAGTCGATTTGTTTTTTAATTACGCAAAATAGTTGTTTTATATCATCCAATTGAATGCTAAAATCAGGATATTCAGGCGAAGTATTAAGACTATGACAGGTAATGGTTTTTTCTTTTTTATTATAGTCTATAATTTGTTTGCACATTATTCCGCTTTCTAGAACCATAACCCAAAAGATTTTTTCATCGGAGTCTCCGTATATTCTTATAAAATTTTTGAGTGTAATTTGTTTGCCTAAAACAATGGTTTTAATAGGTAAGCTACTTGCACTTCCGTCATACATAGAATTGTTGGTTATTTCAAAGGATACGTAGTTCGCAACAGAAACTTTATCCACGACAAAACCAATTTTAGGTGTATGTTTTAAAAAATGGGTGTTATTGTATTTTTTAACATATTCATCCTGTTTAAATGAAATAATAAGAGGGGCAGTCAGCAAGTATTTTCCTGCCTCTAGCTTGGTAATGCTATGGGGTTGTTCTTTACTATTTTTGGTATAATTTACGTCCTCTTCATTTACTTCCACAGCATATAGTTCGCTTATACTCACTTGAAAAAAATCTGCAATTTTAGTTAGATTTTTCATTGGAATATTTGCATTCTTTTTTTCGTAAAGTTGTATTGTTCGTAAACTAACTTCAATGGCATTCGCTAATTCGGTCTGACTAATATTTTTTTTTCGACGCAATAGCTTTAGTGTAAACATAAAATTGTATTATTGTGTAATAATCTTACGTATTTTGTAATAATATGAAATTAAATTTCGCTTATTTGTAACTCAATTACAAACAAATATAGTCAAATGCAGTATTGTTACATATACAAATACGTTATGAATAAAAACTAACTTAATATGTTAATGCCAAAATTTGTATTGTAATATGCTTTCAAAAGAAAACTACGGGAAACCAATTAACGAAAAACTCTCAACCGTTTTAAGAAGAAACACTTCAAAAAATGACTTCGCTGATATATCAGCGAAAACCAATATTAGCTTTTCTACTATTAGAGATGTCGTTTATCGAACAAACAGTTTAACTAAATCCAACTCGGTTGCAATTTTGTTTTTAATTGAAAGAGCATTTAATAATGCTCTAGGAAGACAACTACTGGCAGAAGGAGATAAATTGTTTTTACATAAAATAGCAGTTGATAACGAAATAATACTCTCAAAAGCTTAGTGTTGCTAACGTATTAGTTTTACAACTCTAGCTTTAAGGGTAGCGTATTTATGAAAAACTTAAAAAGACGCTATTATTATAGTTTTGGTTTTTTAGTTTAATTGTATTTTTAAGCTATGTTGCTAGAAAATAAGGTAGTCGAAAATTTGTTCAGAAATGAGTACGGAAAAATTATTGCTCTATTGGTTAACAGATTTGGCACTAATCATATAGAAATTATTGAGGATGCTGTTCAGGATGCTCTAATAAAAGCAATGCAAATATGGGGCTATAAAAATATCCCAGATAATCCAACTGCATGGCTACTGCGTGTTTCAGGAAATTTGCTGGTGGATAAATTACGAAGAGATAAGAGAGTAGTTTTTGATGATGAATATGTTTCAACTAAGGACTCCTTTACTCCTAACGAATTGGACTTAAAGAATACTATTTCGGATAGTCAATTACGAATGATTTTCGCTTGTTGTCATCCTTCTCTTTCTCCTGAATATCAAATTATTTTAAGTCTAAAATTAATAGGCGGTTTTGGCAATAAAGAAATTGCAAAGGCTTTACTTAAAAAAGAAGATACCGTAGCTAAATCTTTCACAAGGGCAAAAAAGAAATTTAAAGAAACTATTTCAACACTTGATATTCCAATAGAAATGGGATTGCAATCAAGACTAAAGGTAGTTTTGAAGGTAATATATCTTCTTTTTTCTGAAGGTTATGCAGCAAGTATTGGTACTAGTATCATAAAAAAAGATATTTGTTTAGAAGCTATACGACTAGCATTGTTGTTAACCGAAAACACATACTGCAATAAACCTGATACAAATGCATTAATTGCATTAATGTGCTTTCACACTTCTAGATTTGAAGCCAGAGTTGATGATAACTTAGAGCTTGTAGATTTAGAACATCAGGATCGTAACAAATATGATCAAGGTTTAATAAATCAAGGTCTTTTACATTTACAAAATGCTGATGGGGAAGAGGTACAACCATCAAATTATCACTTACAGGCAGCAGTATCTTATCATCATTGTATAGCTAAAACTTTTGCAGAAACCAATTGGGAGCAAATTTTATATATCTACAACTTGCAACTACAAAGACAATATTCACCAATTGTAGAGTTAAACAGAATTATTCCTGTTTTTAAAGTATTTGGTTCAAAAAAGGCAATGATCGAATTAAAAAAATACGAAGAAGGTTCTCATTTTATTGAAAATAGCTTGTATTACGCCATTAAGGCGGAATTGTTAATTGATTTACCAGAAACGGATGCCTGTATTTTAGCTTTAGAAAAAGCTATCAAACTTACCAAAAATGAGCTGGAGAAAAACCATTTCAAAAAGAAGTTGGAAAGGTTATCAGCATAATTACGTCTATAGCAATATATAATTAGAATGTTATGCAGGTAAGTATTTGGTCAGATATAAGATGTCCGTTTTGCTATATTGGAAAAAAGAAATTTGAAGCAGCTTTGGCTAGTTTTCCTCATAAGAACAAAATAACAATTGAATGGAAGAGTTTTGAGTTGGATCCAAATATGAAAACCGAACCCACTCGAGACTACACAGAGCATTTTATGGAACGAAAAGGGGTAGATAGAGAAAGAGCTTTGGATATGTTTGATAGTGTTACGGGAATAGCTAATGAGGTTGGATTAAATTTTAATTTTGAAGATACAATACCTGCAAATTCATTAAAAGCGCATCGTCTATTGCATTTGGCCAAAGAATTTGGTGGTGTGGATGAAACAAAAGAAGCACTCTTAAGTGCCTATTTAGAGCAGGGTAAAAATATAGATGATATTGATTTTCTTATTGGTTTAGCTGAAAATATAGGTTTAGACGTAGATAAGGTTAAGTTAATGTTTGAATCGGATGATTATACCTATGAAGTTCGACAGGATGAAATGGAAGCAAGAAATTTGGGTATCAATGGTGTTCCCTTTTTTGTACTAGATAACAAATACGGAATTTCTGGAGCACAACCAGTTGAAGTTTTTGCAGAAACTTTAGAAACAGCCTGGCAAAAACACTCAAAAGAATTAACGATTATGTCCCCAGAAAAAGGAAGCTCCTGTGATATTGATGGTAATTGTGATTAAAAGGAATCTATTTTAATTCCCAACCTTTTCTATAAGAACCTTTTACCCATTCATTGGCCTTTTCAAAATTGGTAACTTGCATGTTTGCTCCATCCCACATGATTTTCCGACGTCCAGGATAATTAAATGGGGCCCAATCACCTATTTTTTTACCTTCTTTGAGTTCTTTTAACTGAAATGCTTTGATAGCCAAATTCCCCATTAAAACAGCCTCAGTTAGTGGGCCAGAGCGTTTAAAGTCAGATGAAGCTTCTCCTCCACTTAAACAAGCATCAACAAAATTTTGTTGATGTCCGCTAGTGCCTCCAGGTATTCTTTTTAAATACGGTTTAGGAGGGTTTAATAAACTCATGGTTTCTGAAGGTAATAACCTTGGATTGTTGGAGTAAGTGTCCATCACCATAATACCTCGTGTTCCATAAAACACGGATCCACCACCACCGTCACCAATGGTTTCCGCATCTTTTAACTCATCAGGTAAATCAGGTAAAAGTCCACCATCATACCAGTTTAAAGCAATGTCGCCGTGTTCTTTGGTATTAAATTTAAGTCTTACAATAGAAGAAGCAGGGCATGATTTGCTATAATTTGCCTCCACAAAATCGCCAATCCAATTTGTAGTACAGCTAGCTTCTGCTTCAGTGGGGTAGCCAAGGTCTAAAACACTAAATGGAGATTCAATGATATGACACCCCATATCACCTAAAGCTCCCGTTCCAAAATCCCAAAAACCCCTCCATTTAAAAGGTAAATAGGCATCATTATAGTCTCGCATAGCGGCAGCACCCAACCATAGGTTCCAATCCAATTCTTTGGGAATTTTATTTTTTTGGGTAGGAGCAGAAACACCTTGCGGCCAAACGGGGCGATTGGTCCAACAATCTACTTTATATATTTTTCCTAAAACACCAGACGTAATCCATTCCTTAGCTTGACGACTGCCATCACTGGAGGCTCCTTGGTTTCCCATTTGAGTTACAATCCCGTTTTCTTTGGCAACGGTTGTCATAAGTCTTGCTTCGTTGATATTGTGGGTTAACGGTTTTTCCACATAAGCATGCTTTTTAGCACGCATAAATGGTAATGCAATTGATGCGTGCATATGATCTGGAGTAGCAACCATAATAGCATCAATATTATTTAAATGATTATCATATACTTTTCTAAAATCTTTATATTTTTTTGCGTTAGGGTATTTTTTATAAGTATCAGAAGCCATTCTATCATCAACGTCACATAGAACAGAAAACTTCACTTTTTTAGTGCCATCTAGTCCCTTAATCACACCCGCTCCTCGGCCTCCAACACCAAAGGCTCCTACGTATAAAGTATCACTTGGTGGAATGTGATTTTTTCCTAAAACAAAACTGGGGACGATGGAGAAAGTTGTTGCGGCAGCGGCAGTGTTTTTAATGAAGCTTCTTCTTTTCATTTTTTGTTTTATTTGATGATTTGTAGGAAGATACAAAAAAAGAGGAAGTAATAATCTAGCTAAGATTTAACTATTCAAAGTCTCCATTCCATTCATTGTAGAATTGGTCGAGATAGTTGAGCATGAATTGATGTCTTTTTTCAGCTAATTTCAAACCAGTTTTGGTATTCATTTTATCTTTTAACAATAAAAGTTTTTCGTAAAAGTGATTTAAGGTTGGTGCCGTGGAGCTTTTATATTCCTCTTTAGTCTGGTTTAACGCCGGATGGATTTTTGGGTCATATAATGCTCTATTTTTAAATCCACCATAGTTAAACGCCCGTGCAATACCAATAGCACCAATAGCATCAAGCCTATCTGCATCTTGAACTACCTGTAACTCAATAGAATTAAAACGTTCTTTTTTCTCAAGACTATTTTTAAATGACATATTTTCAATAATCTTTGCCACATGTTCAATAAGCAATTCATCTAATTCAAGAGAGCGTAAAAAATTTGATGCTATTTCCGGACCAACACTTTCATCTCCATTATTAAATTTTGAATCCGCAATGTCATGCAGCAAAGCAGCTAAGGCAACAACTAACTCGTCAACGTTTTCATGCTTAGCAATATATTTAGCATTCAAAAAAACACGTTGAATATGAAACCAATCATGACCCCCCTCGGCTTCAAGAAGGGTTTCTTTTACAAAAGCGATTGTTTTTTGAATTAAAGTTTCACTTTTCATTTAAATGAGTTAATTCCTGATTTAACTTGAAGCTCAATAGTATCAATAAGGCTATCCAAATCACTATTTACTTCAATAGGTTTGTGAACATCAAAGGTCATTCTGCTTCCCAGCCCGTAAGGAAATTTACCATATTTAAGAAGTTTCCATGAATTGTTGATACTTACAGGAACAATTAACGCAGAAGGAGCATTTTTCATTAATATTTTTAATCCAGTCCGCTGAAAATCTTTGGGCACTCCTGTTCTACTACGAGTTCCTTCAGGAAATATTACAGCACTTCGTTTATGTTCTTCAATGTACTTTCCCAACTTTCGAATCTCTATAAGTGCTTGTTTAGAATCTTTTCGGTCAATTAAAACAGAACCCCCTTTTCTAAGGTTAAAAGAGACGCTGGGTATACCTTTTCCAAGTTCTTTTTTACTCACAAATTTAGGATGATGCTTTCTAAACCACCAACTTAATGGAGAAATCTCAAACATACTTTGATGGTTGCTTACTACAATTAAGGGTTTATCAGTTGGAATTTTATGAGGATTATTAAACTTGTAAGTAGTACCTAAAATATGATTACTTCGTATGAGACACCAATTAAATAAACTCACACAAGATTTATGTGTTTGGTATCCAAAAATGCTAAAGCACGCCCACTGCAAAGGATGAAAAACTAAAAGAATTATCCCAAAAACGATATAAAAAACAGGGGTTAAAATGTAGGAAATAATTTTCTCCATAGCACAAAAATAAAAAACCGCTCTGAGTACAGAACGGTTTTAAATACATTGTTCAAAAAAAGTTTAGCAAAACTCGTTATAAGCTTCAACTAAATTATCTGAAATAATCTCTGCTGGTCTACCTTCAATATGGTGTCTTTCAATCATATGTACTAATTCGCCATCTTTAAAAAGAGCTATTGATGGAGAAGAAGGAGGAAAAGGAATCATTAAATCTCTAGCCGCATTAACAGCTTCAGTATCTACTCCCGCAAAAACAGTAACTATGTGATCTGGTTTGCTAGAGTTTTGTAAACTCATTTTAGCAGCAGGTCTTGCATTTGCTGCAGCACACCCACAAACTGAGTTTACTACAACCAATGTGGTACCTTCTTTTTTTATTGCACTTTCAACTGCGTCTGCAGTAAAAAGCTCTTCAAACCCAGCCGAAACTAAGTCTTCTCTCATTGGTTTTACTAATTCTGGTGGATACATAACTAACCGTATTTATAATTTATAATAAGTTGTACAAAGGTAATGAATACCAAAAGTATCGCAAAACACCTTTATTGAGATAGTCGTTTATAAAACTAACCCCTTTCAAATAGTACCAGTTTTATTTGTTAAATTATATATTTGGCTAAAATTAGGTTGAGTATGATTAAATGGTTTGCTGCAATATTGGGTTATTCCTTGTTTAGGTTTCCAGGAGCTATTATGGGTTTTTTTGTGGGAAGCTTTATAGATAACTTAAGAGGAGGAGGCTCAAGTACGGTTTTTTCAGACTTTACAAGGCAGCAAGTTTCCCCTGCAGATTTTGAGTTGAATTTACTTTCGTTATGTTCTATTGTAATTAAAGCAGATGGTAAAATTAGCCAGCAAGAAATGGATTATGTGCGACAGTATTTTGTGGCAACGTATGGAAAAGAGAAGGCGAATGCTATTTTTAGAACGTTTAATGAGATTAACAAAAAACGCGAGATTTCAGCTCAAAATATTTGTGAGTATTTAAATCAAAGAACACGTTATGAAGTTAGATTACAACTACTACATTTTTTATTTGGAATAGCACAAGCCGATGGAGCTACAAGTAATTCTGAATTGAATAAATTAAATGAAATTGCAAGATATTTAAAAGTTTCTGCTCGTGATTTTGATAGTATAAAAGCAATGTTTATAAAATCTACGGACACTGCTTATAAAATATTAGAAATTGAAAAGTCGGCAACAGATGATGAGGTTAAAAAGGCCTATAGAACAATGGCGAAGAAATATCATCCAGATCGTGTTGTAACTAAAGATGAGGCTATTAAAAAAGGAGCTGAAGAAAAATTTAAACAGGTGCAAAAAGCGTATGAAGAAATTCAAAAACAAAGAGGGTTATAATTTGTGCTAATGGAAAATTTTTGGTTTTACATAAAACTAGGCTTACAGCATGTTTTGGACCTTGGTGCGTATGACCATATCTTGTTTTTAGCTGCTCTGGCCGTACCATTTACATTTAAATCTTGGAAAAAAGTTGTACTACTAGCTTCAGTATTTACAATTTTTCATTGTTTGTCTCTAGTGTTATCAGTCTATAACTTTTTTACAATTAAAGTTCATTTGATAGAGTTTTTAATTCCTGTTACCATAGTTGTTACAGCCATTTTTAATTTGTGGTATAGTAAAATAGATACAAAAAAGGGGAATATAACTATACACGCAATTGCTACAACTATTTTTGGTTTAATTCACGGGTTCGGATTTTCTAATTACTTTAAAATGTTAATGTCTGGCGAAGAGGAAAAATTATCTCCGCTAGTTGGCTTTGCGGCTGGAATTGAAATTTCTCAATTAGTTATTGTTTTATGCGTGTTAATTTTGGGATATCTAATAACCAAATTTCTAAAAATTAAACAATCAATTTTTGTTGTAGTAGTTTCAGTTTTAATCGTTCTGATTACAATACCGCTGTTAATATCAACGTTTCCATTTTAGCATTTGTTAAATTTGAGCCTATTAGAGTGTTTAAAATTCTAAAAGCAGGTATCTTAGTTGTTTCTAAGGTTATTTATGGAAAATCTAAAGCAGATAAAGTACGATAAAGCTTATTTACGCATGGCAAGTGAGTGGGGTAAATTGTCGTATTGTGAGCGTAAGCAAGTTGGTGCTATTATTGTAAAAGATAGAATGATTATTTCCGACGGTTATAATGGAACACCTACCGGTTTCGAGAATTTTTGTGAAGATGAGGAGGGTTATACCAAGTGGTATGTTCTACATGCAGAAGCTAACGCTATTTTAAAGGTGGCAGCTTCTACGCAATCATGTCAAGGGGCTACATTGTACATTACATTATCGCCTTGTCGTGAGTGTAGTAAATTAATACATCAATCTGGCATAAAACGTGTTGTATACCAAAATGCATATAAAGATACCTCAGGATTGCAGTTTTTAGAAAAAGCTGGAGTGGAACTTGTACACCTATTGGAAATAGCATCAGAAGAATAAAGAATGAAAAAAAAGTATAGTTTTATATTGCCTACGATGCTTGCTGCAGCTTTAGCTGCAGGAGTTTTTATTGGAGGTAAACTTCACTTTAATGATTCTCCAGAAAAACTATTTACTACGAATTCTAAAAAAGATAAACTAAACCGACTCATAGATTATATTGATTATGAGTATGTTGATGATATTAATACGGACAGCATTGTAGATATTACGGTAAATAATATTCTTAAAAAGTTAGACCCCCATTCTGTATATATTCCTAAACAGGATATGGATAGGGTTGCCGAAAATATGAAAGGAGATTTTGTTGGAATTGGAATAAATTTTTACTCCTATTTAGATACTATTTCGGTAATTAGAGCGGTAAAAAACGGACCAAGTGAACAAAAGGGAATATTACCAGGAGATCGTATTTTAATGGCAAATAACGATACACTTTTTGGTAAAGGAATATCTAATAGTAAAATTGTAAGTAAGCTTAAAGGAAAAAAAGGCACTACAGTAGAATTAACCGTTTATAGAAAAGAAGAAAACAAAACATTTAAAGTAAAAGTAAAACGGGGGGTAATTCCTTTAAAAAGTGTGGAAGCGTACTATATGCTTACTCCAGAAATGGGGTATATTAAAGTAAATCGTTTTGCAGAATCTACTTTTAAAGAGTTTAAAAAAGCATTAAAAGAACTTCAAAGATTAGGGGCTAAAAAGCTGACATTAGATTTAAGAGATAACCCTGGTGGTTATTTGGGTGTTGCGGAGCAAATGGCAGATGAATTTTTAGAAGACGGAAAACTTATCTTATTTACCAAAAATAAAAAAGGTAAAATTGAAGAAACGCACGCCACAGATAAAGGTAATTTTGAAGATAAACCTATTTACGTGCTTATAAATGAACGATCTGCATCAGCTAGTGAAATTATAGCAGGTGCTTTACAGGATAATGATGTTGGAACTATTGTAGGAAGGCGTTCCTTTGGTAAAGGTCTCGTACAGCGAGAAATGGAATTAGGCGATGGTTCGGCCGTTAGGCTTACAGTGTCAAGATATTATACGCCCACAGGAAGGAGTATTCAAAAAACCTATAAAAACGGTCACAAAGACTATTATAAGGAGTTTACCAATCGTTACCATAGTGGAGAGTTAGTTTCTGTTGATAGTATTAAAGTTGCCGATTCTTTGAAGTTTACAACACCAAAAGGAAAGGTGGTTTACGGAGGAGGAGGAATTGTACCAGATGTATTTGTACCGATTGGTAGTAATGAGCAAGAAGCTGTTGAAAGTATGGACAACTTAGGGTTTTTATCTTTTTTTGTTTTCGAACATTTAGATGAGGATAGACAGCGATATAACCATTTAAGTAAAACCGAGTTTATTAACGATTTTAGAGTAGATGATATTCTGTTCGAAAAATTTATTCAGTATGCTTTGGAAAGAAATTTAAAAATGAATTTCTACGATTTTGAGGACAGTATTAAATTGTATTTAAAAGCAGCGATAGCTGAGCAATTGTTTGATTCTAACGTTCACGCTTTAATTAAAAGCGAAGAGGATGTTATGTTGAATAAAATACTTGAATTGGATGGGCTTATGTTAGAGCAAGACGAAAAAGAACTTATTGAAACTAGCAATTAGTCATTATCATTTATTTTTTTCTGGATTTTTTTACTAGTTAAATAAATCAATAGTAAAATAATGGCACATAATGAAGCAACAATACCTATTAAAGCTATTGTGCTATTTCCTTCAAAAGGGTTTTCGTAATTAATAAGAGTCACGTTATATGCTATTAAGGCTACTGCAATTACAATAAGTACAATTACAAAGTTTTTACTCATGATTAAATATATTTTGGGGTTTACTTTTACTAAAAAAGTTGATTAATGTTAGATGCAAATAACTTAACAGCAATGGCCAACAAAATTACTCCAAAAACTTTACGAATAACGCTAATACCATTTTTACCGAGTATATGTTCCATCTTTTTTGAGGATTTTAAAACCACGTATACAAATATAATATTTACGATAATCGCTACAATAATATTTTCCACATGATATTCTGCGCGCATAGAAAGTAAAGTAGTCATTGTGCCCGCCCCAGCTATTAATGGAAAAGCAATAGGAACAATAGATGCACTTTCAGGAGCGTCATCTTTATAAAGCGTTATACCCAAAATCATTTCAATAGCTAAAAAGAAAATTACAAAAGCCCCTGCAACTGCAAATGAGTTTACATCAATACCAATAAGATTTAAAATTTCTTCCCCTATAAATAAAAAGGCTATCATAATTCCTGCAGCAACTATTGACGCTTTTTCAGACTGAATATGTCCAACTTTAGCGCGTAATCCAATAATTATGGGAATGCTTCCTACAATATCAATCACGGCAAAAAGAATCATTCCTGAAGTCACAATTTCTCTGAAGTTAAAATTTAATGTCATGATATTTAAATTTTGTACAAATGTACATTTAATACAAGTTTCTTTTGGGTATAGGTGATTGTTTCAGATTATTTTACTTAAACCTTACTAAGATGTAATAGATATCTGGCTAAAGGTTTTGTTTTTTATTTGTTGGATAATGTATCTTGCAGAATAATTTTAATGGAATGTTTCAATTAGGGAAAACAATTATATCTGAAGAGATTATTGAGAACGATTTTGTGTGTAATCTCAATGCATGTAAAGGGCAGTGTTGTATTGATGGGGAAGCGGGTGCACCTGTAGAAAATGATGAAACGGAAATTTTAGTGGATATATTTGATAAAGTAAAGCCGTTTTTAAGAAAAGAAGGAGTAGAGGTTATTGAAGCGCAAGGAGCATTTGTAAAAGGAGAAGATGGTGAGTGGGAAACACCATTAATTAATGGGAGCGAATGCGCTTATACAATTTTCTCGGAAAAAGGTATTGCAAAGTGTGGTATAGAAGAGGCTTATAACCAAGGAAAAATAAATTGGAAAAAACCGATATCTTGTCATATGTATCCTGTTAGAGTTAAAGAATATACAGAGCTAACGGCAGTAAATTATCATAAATGGGAAATTTGTGATGCCGCATGTGCTTTAGGTGAGGAATTGCAAGTTCCTATTTACAAATTTGTAAAAGAAGCATTGGTGCGTAAGTTTGGAGAACAGTGGTATAATGAGTTAGAAGAAGTTGCTAAAGAGCATCTTAAATAGTAGGAATTCGCAATATTATTTTGGTACCGCTTGCTGTTCCGTTTTCTTCAAAAAGGTCAACGATTTCTACATTAAAAGAGTTTTGAAAATCTCTTGAAAAATTCGCCAATCGTTCTCTAGTAATATCAATACCAACAGATTTTCGTTTGAGAACTTTTGCCTCTTTTATTTTTTCAGCAGCAGCTCTGCCAACACCATTATCAGTAATTGTAATGTTCAAAAAATTATCAGAGTCTTTACTTGCATGAAGGTCAATATTTTTGGAACCGTCTTTTGATGACAATCCGTGCCATAGGGCATTTTCTAAAAAGGGTTGTAAAATTAACGAAGGAATTTTACTTGAATGAATATCTACGTTATCGCTAATTGTAGTAGTAAAGTTAATTTCATTCGAAAACCGTATGTTTTCAATATTCATATACAACTCAACAGTCTCAAGCTCTTCAGCAAGAGAAATTTCTCTATGTGATGATGCTTCTAGTATTTTTCGAACCAGTTTTGAAAACTTGTTGAGGTAATGAACTGCATTTTTTTTCTCATTGTTAATTATATAAAGCTTGATCGAATTTAATGAGTTAAACAAAAAATGAGGATTCATTTGACTTCGTAACATGGTTTGTTCCAATGTTAGCAGTTGTTTCTCGTTTTTAAGTTGATATTGCCGGTATAAGATGTAAAAAATTCCAGCTAAGAGTGCCAACGCAATTGTTCCAATGAGAAGTGAAGTTTGGTTTTTTCTTAATTTGAGTTTTACAATTTCATTTTCTTTGGCTAGAACTTCTATTTGGTTGTTTTTCTTTTCGCTATCATATCTAATAATCATATCGTTTACATAGCGTAGATTTCTATCATTGGAAATACGATCGTTAACTTCTTGAGCTTTTTTATAATATTCAAAAGAAGTTTTATAATCACCTTGTTCTGCATACAATTCAGACAAAAATTTATTTGATTTTGAAATGCTATTGGGCAAATTATACTTTTTGGCTAAATCTAGACCCTTTAGCATGTTTGCTTCAGCCTGTTTAAAGGCCTTAGCTTGCATTTTAGCCCATCCTAAGTTTATGTATACAGTTGTTGTTACATGCTGGTCACCTAAAGCTCTTGCCTTTTTTATGGTGGGTTCAAGAATCTTTATGGCGTCTTGAGTCTTTTTTTGTTTAATATAAACTTGGGCTATACTATTGTTACATATTACAACACCAATATCTTGATTAATCTCTTTATTATATGCTAAGGAAATTCTGTAACTTTTTAAAGCATCTTCAAGTTTACCTTGTTCCTCAAAACACTCACCAATATTTTGATTGTTAATTGCCAATCCTAATTTATTTCCAAGAACTTTTTCTAGCTTCAGAGATTTTTTAAACTGTTGTATAGCTAAATCATACTGCTCCAGAGATTGGTAAATGTTTCCGATACTGTTTAGTGAAACATTAATACTTCTTTTTATGCCATCAGAGGGGTTTTCCACAGTTTCAGCTAGTTCTAAAGCTTCTTGATTGTAATCTAAAGCGGTTTTAATAGCATCTGTTCTTCGGTATACTACACCCAGCATATTTAAACTGTATACTTTAAACTCTAAACTCTTTGCTTCTTCAGAAGCAAGCAAAGCCCTTCTATGTAATTCAGCCGCCTTAGCAAATTCAGAAATATTTCGGTATTTTCTGCCTAACTGATTAAAAGCATAGGCCTCTCCAAATAAATATTTTTGTTTAATACACTCATTTGCAAAATATCGCATTGAGAGTGAATCTTTTCTATAAGAGTTCAGGTGCTCATCAATATCTTTATAAGTTTTTTTTTGAAGTATAATTACATTCTCCGTTAGCTCCTTAAAACTGGGAGGAATTTCTTGAGATGAAAGGGAGAACAGTCCAAAACAAAAGAAAAAGAGGAATAATTTTAATAAAAAATTGAGCATTGTATTTTGCGTAAACGAAAAACGTGATTGCATAACTAATTTAATGAATTACAGCATATCCAAAAAATCAGATTTTTTTTGCCTTGAAACGGGTATTTTGTGATTTGATGTTAAAACTACATAACCATCGGTTTTAATGAATTCTTTTATTTTAGAAAGGTTTATAATGAATGAATTGTGTATTCTAAAAAAGGAATCATCTGGCAGTAGCTCGTTAACCTCTTTTAATTTTTTGGTTAAAACAATTTTTTGACCGTCAGATAAATAAATGGTACTATAATTCCCATCGGACTCAGCATATAAAATTTCATCACTTTCTAGAAAAAGTAATTTACCGTCTGTATTAAACGTAATTTTTTTAAAGGTTGAATTAGAGTTAAAATTAAGCAGCAAGCGTTCTAATTTTTCGGCAGTAAAATGTTTGGAATTGTATTTTTTAATTTTAGCAATAGTTTCCTTTAAATCATCAGAGTCAATGGGCTTTAGTAGATAGTCAATAGCCTCATTTTTAATAGCTTTTATTGCGTATTGATTATATGCAGTTGTAATAACTACTGGAAAATTTTTATTACTCAATTTTTGAATAAATTGAAAACCATCCATAGTTGGCATTTCAATATCTAGAAATAAACAGTCAGGTGTGTTTTTTTCCAAATATTCCAAAGCTTCAAAAGGATTTGTAAAAGAAGCTAATATGTTAATTTCTTTACTGAAATTAGTTAACTCCCACGACAAACTTTGTAGTGCTTTTATTTCATCATCAACGATAACTGCTTCTAACATAGAATTTAAATATAACTAGAAAATTAATCAAAAAAATGCGTTCTTAAAATGTAATTCTTAAAAGATGTGCAGTTGGAATAGTTTTGATGATAAACTGTAGAATAGGTGGTAAAATTGGATTTTGTTTTTCTGATATTTTAAACGAAAGAAAAATATTACAACACAATTTTATCCTCTAAAATGGAACTTTTTTAGAATTCCAATTATACAAAATAATCTACCATTTATACATGTTGAATTTTGCTAAGCACCTTAATACGATACTTTTATGGAGAGCTAATTATAGTTTATTAAAAGAAGAGCACTATGAAGAAATGTATTTTAATGTTTGTTTGTTTTGTTGTGGTACTTGTGATTGCTGTTTTAACCGATGTTAAAAATCAAGATACAATAGAAGGTAAACTAATAGTAGGTGAATTGGATGTGAAAACAGGATTAAAGACTACATCCAAATGATGCTTCATATTTTTTTGCGACAATATTCTAGAACTATAGAAAAAACTCATAAATTTGTAAGGTTTTTTTCTTGGTTGTTTGTTTTTGGTCTTTTCTTTTCTGGTGTTGACAATAGTGAAGTTAATAGGGCTTTTTATTTAGATGGTAAGTATCATTTAAATACTAGCGGAACTTTAAATAAAGAACTTGTTGGGGATATAGCATTTGAAATTGCTCATAAAAAGTCAGTAAAAGGAAAAATGTATTCAACATTGCAACTGAATTTGAAAAATTCTGATGATGGAATAGAGCACTCGATGCAATTTTTAATTTCAAGTGTTAATAAACATAAAAGTATTACTAAAGGTGTATACAAGGTTGTAAATAATATTGATGGATTTATAAATTGTTTTGATGGAGTTTTTGGTTTTGCAAATGTTCAACTTTTAGGAGAAGAGCCTTTTTTTGCTAATAAAGGAGTAATCACAATTTATCATCTAGAAGATGAAAAAGTTCAAGGTTATATTGATGTTAAAATGCAAAATCAGAACAAAAAATATTTTAAAATAAAAGGGAAATTTCAAGCGTATAAAAATAAAATTTAAAAACTGCCAATACCGATTTAAGCAATCCTAGAACCACGTTACAATAAATGCACGTGCAACTGTTAAATAACACCGATTTGATGTCGGTTACTAAGTCTTAATTGTTTTGATAGAGGGTTTCGGGGGAACTACCCAAGTCGGAATATTGATAAAGTAATTTATGCATCAAATGGATTGTTGGGATTGGCAGAATTTAAAATAAATATCGATTAAATACTCAAAATATTCGTTTATCATGATAAACCGGAAAGTATACTTTCCGGTTTATTTTTTACAGTTGTTTTTTGCCAAAAAAAATATCTTCTCGTAGTCCTGATAAACATTGAATTTAGATATAGATTTCAACATTTTGTTAAAAACTTTGAAGTGGAAAAAGTAAACTACATTCAATTTTTGTTAACATTTTTTGAATCTTTGTGTATGCCATAGATGAGGTAAATGCCACCTTATTTTTAACATTTTAATACCTAAGTAAAAATTATGTCAACAGCTATTGAACCCATTTTAGCAGAAAATGAAGACCGTTTTGTTATTTTTCCAATAAAACATGATGACCTGTGGGAATGGTATAAGAAGTGTGAGGCATGTTTTTGGACAGCAGAAGAAATAGACCTTCATGAAGATTTAAATGATTGGAATAATAAATTAAGTAATGATGAGCGCTATTTCATAAAACATATATTAGCTTTTTTTGCTGCATCAGACGGTATTGTAAATGAAAATTTAGCGGAGAACTTTGTTAGTGAAGTGCAATACGCTGAGGCAAAATTCTTTTATGGTTTTCAAATAATGATGGAAAACATTCATTCAGAAACGTATTCATTGTTAATTGATACTTACGTAAAAGATGAAAAAGAAAAAAGTACATTATTTAAAGCTATAGAAAACTTTCCTGCTATTAAAAAGAAAGCAGATTGGGCTTTAAATTGGATAGAATCTCCAAGTTTTGCAGAACGTTTAATTGCATTTGCAGCGGTAGAAGGTATCTTTTTTTCAGGAGCTTTTTGTTCCATTTTTTGGTTGAAGAAAAGAGGACTTTTACCAGGTTTAACTTTTTCTAATGAGTTAATCTCAAGAGATGAAGGTATGCATTGCGATTATGCAGTACATCTACATAACAATCATTTAATAAATAAAGTTCCTAAAGAGCGTATTACTGAAATTTTAGTTGATGCTCTGGATATTGAAAGAGAATTTATTACAGAATCTCTTCCTGCCAGTCTTATAGGAATGAATGCTAAATTAATGACCCAATATCTTGAATTTGTAACGGATCGTTTATTGGTAGAATTAGGATGCGATAAAGTATACAATTCTACAAATCCGTTTGATTTTATGGATATGATTTCTCTACAAGGGAAAACTAATTTCTTTGAAAAACGTGTGTCTGAATATCAAAAGGCAGGTGTTTTGAAAAAAGAAAATGATGATGATGCACAGAAGATAAGCTTCGACGCAGATTTCTAAGATTAAACCATTTTAGTTATCCATTTCGGTTACTCGAAAAGGATAGTTTGTACAAATTAATATCAAATTGTCAAGTTTGCTGAGAACTTGACCAAGTCAACGTATCACTTATAAAAAACAATTGTAGCAATGTATGTAGTAAAAAGAGACGGGAGAAAGGAGCTTGTAATGTTCGACAAAATTACAGCAAGAGTACGCAAATTATGTTATGGATTAAACCCATTGGTAGACCCATTAAAGGTTGCAATGCGTGTTATAGAGGGTTTATATGATGGAGTTACAACTTCTGAGTTAGATAACCTTGCAGCAGAAATAGCGGCAACCATGACAACAATGCATCCAGATTACGCAAAACTAGCCGCACGTATATCCGTTTCTAACCTTCATAAAAACACGAAAAAATCGTTTTCTGAGACCATGAAGGATTTATACCTTTATGTAAATCCAAGAACTGAGAAAAAAGCACCTCTATTATCTGATGAGGTTTATAAGGTGATTTCTGAAAATGCTGAAAGATTAGATTCTACAATAATTTATAACCGAGATTTTAGCTACGATTATTTTGGTTTTAAAACACTTGAACGTTCTTATTTATTAAAAATTAATGGTGCAATAGCAGAACGCCCTCAGCATATGTTAATGCGAGTTTCAGTTGGAATTCATCTAAATGATTTAGATGCTGCAATTGAGACATACGAGTTAATGTCTAAAAAATATTTTACGCATGCTACACCAACTCTTTTTAACTCAGGAACACCAAAACCGCAAATGTCGTCATGTTTCCTATTGGCTATGCAAGACGACAGTATAGATGGTATTTATGATACGTTAAAACAAACGGCAAAAATCTCACAATCTGCAGGTGGTATAGGATTGTCAATTCATAATGTTAGAGCAACGGGATCATATATAGCGGGTACAAACGGAACATCTAATGGTATTGTTCCAATGCTTCGTGTATTTAATGATACTGCTAGATATGTGGATCAGGGAGGTGGAAAACGAAAAGGAAGTTTTGCCATTTACATGGAACCTTGGCACGCCGATATTTTTGAATTTTTGGACTTGAAAAAAAATCATGGTAAAGAAGAAATGCGTGCTAGAGATTTATTCTATGCAATGTGGATTTCGGATTTATTCATGAAAAGAGTTGAGGCTAATGCAGATTGGACTTTAATGTGCCCGAATGAGTGCCCAGGATTGTTTACACACCATAGTGAAGAGTTTGAAACCCTTTATTTAAAATACGAAGCAGAAGGTAAAGGCCGAAAAACGGTGAAGGCACGTGAACTTTGGGAGAAAATACTAGAATCTCAAATAGAAACGGGAACACCATATATGCTGTATAAAGATGCAGCAAACCGTAAGAGTAATCAAAAGAATTTGGGAACAATACGTTCTTCAAATTTATGTACAGAGATAATGGAGTATACATCTCCAGATGAAGTTGCAGTATGTAATTTAGCATCAATTGCTTTACCAATGTTTGTAAAAAATGGAGCATTTGATCATAAAGAATTGTTTAAGGTTACTAAACGCGTAACTAAGAACCTTAATAAGGTAATTGATAGAAACTATTACCCAGTAAAGGAAGCAGAAAACTCTAATATGAGGCATAGACCTATTGGACTTGGTGTTCAAGGTTTAGCAGATGCTTTTATACTGCTGCGCATGCCATTTACAAGTGATGAGGCTAAGCAATTAAACCAAGAGATTTTTGAAACGCTCTATTTTGCGGCGGTAACAGCTTCTATGGAAATGGCAAAAGAAGAAGGAGCATATTCGTCATATGAAGGTTCGCCAATATCTCAAGGAGAATTTCAGTATAATCTTTGGGGAATTAAAGATGAAGAACTTTCGGGAAGATGGAACTGGGATAAATTAAGAAAAGATGTTAAGAAAAATGGTGTTCGTAATTCACTTTTAGTAGCGCCTATGCCTACAGCTTCTACATCTCAAATATTAGGTAATAATGAATGTTTTGAACCTTATACATCAAACATTTATACAAGAAGAGTGCTTTCTGGAGAGTTTATTGTTGTAAATAAGCATTTGCTAGAAGATTTGGTTGCTTTAGGTTTGTGGAATGAAAATATGAAGCAAGAATTAATGCGTGCTAATGGCTCTATTCAACATATTGAGACTATTCCACAAGATATTAGAGATTTGTATAAAACCGTTTGGGAGCTTAGTATGAAGGATATCATTGATATGAGTCGTCAACGAGGTTACTTTATTGATCAAAGCCAGTCATTGAATTTGTTCATGGAAAATGCAAATTATTCAAAACTAACTTCAATGCATTTTTATGCTTGGAAAAGTGGTTTAAAAACGGGAATGTATTATTTAAGAACAAAAGCGGCGGTAGATGCTATTAAGTTTACTTTAGATAATACTAAAAAGAAAGAAGTTCCTGTTAGCGTTGCAGCAGAAGCTGAAGTTGTAGCAGCAACACCTCCATCTGTGGATGAGGCAAAAGAACTCAGTGTTAAGTCTACAACGGTTACTCAAGCAGAGGAAATAGATGTACAACCTATGACACCAGAGGAGATGAAAGAAATGATTGCTAGAGCCAAGGAAGGCCAAGGAGATGATGACTGTTTAATGTGTGGGTCTTAGTAGAAAAATTGTATTATAGAAATAAAAAATCCCGAGTAGTAATACTCGGGATTTTTTTATGTTTTAGGAATTATAATATGTTTACAGTTCCATGTATTTTTTAAAGTATGGTTTTAATAATATGGAACAAGCAAAAGCCAAAATATATACGAATAAAATTATGATATGTTTTTCCATAAAATTAAAATTTAAAAAGTGAATCAAGTGTAATATCAATAAAAAAACGAAAATATATTAGATATATTGCTATATAAATCGTTAAATTTTTATAAATAACCGTATTATTTACATTTTATAGATAAAATACTACCTGTTTATCTTTTAAGTACTACATATAAATAGCATGATTTTTAAATCAGTTTATAGATTTTTATGCATTATTTTTTTGTAATAATAATATAATACCCTTGAGAGAAGAATAAGTATAATGTAAACAATCATAATATTAATGTAAGAATCCATGAATTCAAAACGAACAAGTGGTACTATTCTTACAATTTATTGTTGCTGTATGTCGAAAAGATTAAAATATTCGATGAAATACATAAAGAAGCCTGAGAAACCCCAGGCTTAAAAATTTTAAGAGTGTAATTTTAAAGGGACCAGGCTTTTCCTCCAGTTAATTCTTCTAAATCACCACACCCTTTATATTCACCAGGTATAGGTAAGTAAGCAAGTACCTCTTCTCCTACATATTCAGATGTTTTATAACCCCAAATAGTAAGTCCCCTAACGCTGTTGGCAAAGCCAAACAAGGCAGTTTTATCATCTAACTCAGACGAGTTGCCTTCTTTTAGACTTATGTTATAGTCTGCTACGGATTTGGTGTAATTTTTCTCCTCTTCTTTGGTGACTTTTAGTGCTTGAGCTAAAACAGGTTCTATATCTTGAGCATTTAAATCATTAACAATTTCTTTTCCTGAACTTTTTAACGTTACATTTACAAACTTTTTCATTGTCATTTTTAAAAAATCCTGCTGTTCTTTCTCCATAACTTCATTAGCAAAACGATCAATGAAGATATTAACCTGAACCTCTGAAGCAGAAGGAGTGTCGGTTTTAGGTAAGATTAAATCTACCAAATTGGTAATTAACGAGCCTTCCTCCTTACTAAAAAAGTCTGGAGTCCATTCTAGTACAGTTTCAGTTTTACAACTTTGAAAAATACTAATTAGTGTAGGGGTGGCTACTGCATAGCCTAGAGATAACCCCATATTTTTGAGAGCTTTTCTTCTGTCCATTATAAGTTTCCATTTTTAAGTTCTTGTGCGGCATGGTTAGCGGCTCTGGCCGAAAAAGCCATATAAGTTAATGAAGGGTTAACACAACTAGCAGATGTCATAAATGAACCATCTGTAACATATACATTTGGAACATCGTGTAAGGCATTATTTCCATCTAGTACAGATGTTTTTCTATTTCTTCCCATACGAGCAGTTCCCATTTCATGAATACCTAGACCTAAACCTGTTTCTCTATCAAATGGTTCTACATCTCGCAATCCCGCTTTTGTAAGCATATCAACAGCTGATTGCATCATATCCTTACGCATATTTAATTCATTTTCTTTGAACTCTGCATCAAAAGTAACGGTTGGAAGTCCCCATTGATCTAACTTATCATAATCAAGGGTAAATTTATTATCTTGATATGGTAGTACTTCTCCAAATCCACCAAAACCAAAAGACCACCCCCCTGGTTTTAAAATAGCTTCTTTAAGGTCTTTTCCATGAGATAATTCAGAAATACTATCTTGCCAATTTCCTCTCCTGGCACCACCTTGGTAACCAAAACCTCTTACATAATCCTTTCTATTTGTATCACCTCCTAGGTTTCTAAAGCGAGGAAGATATATACCGCCTGGTTTTCTTCCCTTATAATATTTATCATCGTATCCATCCATTTTCCCAGAAGCACCTACACCTAAATGATGATCCATGATATTTCGACCTAATTGATCAGAATCATTTCCCATTCCGTTTGGAAAGCGATCAGATTTTGACTGCATTAAAATAGAGGTTGAAGCTATTGCAGAGGCACATAAGAAAATTACTTTTGCTTTAAACTCAAAAGTTTCTTTTGTAATACGATCTATTACTTTAACGCCGGTTGCTTTTTTTGTGTTTGGATCATAAATCACTTCGTGAACAATGGAATCAGGTCTTAAAGTCATATTTCCTGTTGCCTCTGCGGCTGGCAAAGTAGAAGATAAACTGCTAAAATATGCTCCAAAAGGACAACCTCTTATACAACGATTTCTGAACTGGCATCGTGTTCTTCCTGCACCTTCAAATTTTTTATTACTGTTTATATGGGCAACACGCCCAGCTGTCATAACACGGCCATCAAAATTTTCTGAAACTTTTTCTCTTACGTGTTGTTCAACACAATTGAGTTCTATCATTGGCTCAAACTGTCCGTCAGGTAGTTGAGGGAGTCCTAACTTTTCACCAGTAACACCTATATAAGATTCTACTTTATCATACCAAGGTGCAATATCTTTATAACGTACTGGCCAATCAACTCCGTGACCATCTTCTTTGTTTGCTTTAAAATCAAAGTCACTCCAACGATAGCTATGTCGACCCCATTGCAAAGACCTACCACCAACATGATAACCACGCATCCAATCAAAACGTTTTGTTTCATTGTATGGATGTTCATTGTCATTTACAAACCACATAGAACTTGCGGCATTTGTAGTGTAGCCTGTTCTATTTTGTTTAGGTTGTTTTTTAATGTCTTCTTGGGTGGGTTGTCCTCCATTTGGAAAATCCCAGGGGTCTTTATGAGCGGTGGTATAATCTTTAATATGTTCCACCATTTTGCCCCTTTCCAATACCAGAGTTTTTAAACCATTTTCACAGAGTTCTTTTGCGGCCCAACCACCACTAATTCCAGTTCCAACGACTATTGCGTCGTAAGAGTCTTGCTCTTCGTTGTAGTAAAATTTGCTCATTTATTTAGTTTGTTTAATCCTTAAATTTATCAATTATATATTGAATATTACATATATATGATTTAATATTGTTGGAATACTTGTAAATATTACGTTTACATATTGCGAAAAAAGCAAAATCAATATTTAAGACACTTATCAATACCAAGTTGTAGAACTAAAAATCAATTTAAAATGGAAAGAATAAAATTTATGAAAAGAGGAGCTTTTGCCCTTATGGCAATTTCCTTATTTGGGAGTTATTCATGTAAAGAAAAAAAAGCTGATAAAGCCGAAAAAGCTGAAGCCATAGAAGTTGTCGAAACCATAGAAGTTGAAGATTCTTTTTTCAAACTATCATTAGCACAATGGTCTATGCACAACATGATTTTTAATGATGGTGTTGATCCATATTCTTTTGCGGAAAAAGCAAAGTCATGGGGTTTTGAAGGGCTTGAATATGTAAGTGGATTATATTACAACGAATTAAAAAAGTCTGATTTTTCACATGAGGCGATGGAAAATTTTGTAAAAAAGTCTAATGCTGAAGCTGAAAAACACGGACTTAAAAATGTGCTGATAATGGTTGACGGTCAAGGGGATTTAGCACTAAGTAATCCAGACGAAAGAAAAAAAGCGGTTGAAAATCATTATAAATGGGTAAATGCTGCTGCCGACATGAATTGTCATTCTATCAGAGTTAATTTAAATGGTAGTAGTAATCCAGATGAATGGAAAAAGAATGCTGCTGACGGTTTAAAGCAATTGGCAACTTATGCTAAGGATAAAAATATTAATATTGTAGTCGAAAATCACGGAGGGTTATCATCTAACGGCGCATTGTTAGCTGAAGTTATGACGATGGTTAATATGAGCAATTGTGGTACTTTGCCAGATTTTGGAAATTTTTGCATTGTTAGAAATGACCCTAAAGATTATGCTAAGGGTTGTGCGGAAAGTTATGATAACTATAAAGGTGTAGAGGAGTTAATGCCTCATGCAAAAGCAGTTAGCGCTAAGTCTTATGATTTTGATGCAGATGGAAAAGAGACAACAATAGACTATAAAAAAATGCTTCAAATAGTAAAAAACGCAGGATACAACGGATATATTGGTGTTGAATATGAAGGAAGAAAATTAGGGGAAGAAGAAGGTATACTTGCAACAAAAAACTTATTACTTACTGCATCTAAAAATTTAGAATAAAATTTTACAAATAAAACAAACAACCAAAACTTGATTAAATGGAGAGTGTAAACAAAAATCAGATTTTTTTAGCGGCTTGTATTTCGCTAATCGTAACTTCAATGACATTTGCTATTAGAGCAGGTATTCTTACTCAATTAGGGGTAGATTTTGAAATCTCTAATAAAGAATTAGGTTGGATTAACAGTATGGCATTTCTAGGATTTCCTCTTGCAATGATTTTAGGAGGGTTACTTTATAATTCTGTTGGAGCTAAAAAACTTATGATTGTTGCCTTTGTATGTCATATGTTAGGTTTATTGTTAACCATTTTTGCTGGTGGTTTTTGGACTTTAATTATATCAACATTCTTTATTGGTTTTGCAAACGGCTCTGTAGAAGCGGCGTGTAACCCTATGATTGCAGAAATGTATACGAATAACAGAACAGCAATGTTAAATAAATTTCATGTTTGGTTTCCTGGAGGTCTTGTAATAGGTGCACTTGTTACCAAATTTTTAACAGATGCGGGTATGGGATGGCAGACTTTAATAGCAACAATGTTAATTCCAACCTTAATTTACGGGTATTTAATATTCACTCAAAAATTCCCGGAGAGTAAGAATATGGAAACCAATACTTCTAATAATATTAAAGCTTTAGCAAGTCCATTATTTATTTTTATTGCTGTTTGTATGACATTAACTGCAGTTTCTGAATTTATACCTCAGCAATGGATAGAAACCATACTTGGTAGCTCTGGAGCTAGTCCTATGTTAGTTCTAGCATTGGTTACAGGTATAATGGCATTAGGTAGGTTTTTTGCTGGCCCAATTGTACATAAATTAAACCCAACTGGAGTTCTTTGGATGTCAGCAATAATAACTAGTGTTGCTATTTACCTAATGAGTATTGTTGATGGATCAATGATATATGTAGCAGCTGCTTTGTTTGCTTTAGGAGTATGCTATTTTTGGCCAACTATGATTGGCTTTGTATCGGAATATTTGCCAAAAACAGGGGCATTAGGAATGTCTTTAGTAGGTGGAGCAGGAATGTTTGCTACCTCTATGTGGAATCCTGTAATAGGTTCATGGTTAGATGCAGAAAAAGAAACTGCACTAGCATCTGGTCTATCAGGTGCATTGGCCGAAATTGCAGCCGGAAAAGCGGTTTTAGGAATCGTGGTTTATTTCCCTCTAGCGTTAGTGGCGTTGTTTGGAATTTTATTTTTTATGCGAAATAAAATTGAAAAAAATAGAATTGGGCATGGGGATGAAGTCCCTGCATAAACAAGTATAGAAAAATTTAGCAAAAGAAATTAAAAAGAGATTAATGAGTAAAAAAATAAGATTAGGTATCCTAGGTGGAGGTGGAGATTCACTTATTGGAGTATTGCATAGAGTAGCTTCGCATATTAATGATAATTATCAAATTACTGGGGCGGTTTTTAATCCAGATTTTGAGGCCAATATGGCTTTTGCAAAGGAGATTGATGTACCTACTAACCGAATTTATAAAGATTTCGATACATTTATTGAAGAAGAAATGAAGCTTCCAAAGGAGGAGCGTATTGAAGTTTGTTCAGTGCTTACACCAAATTTTTTGCACTTTCCAATGGCTAAAAAGCTATTAGAAAATGGTTTTCACGTAATATGTGAAAAACCAATGACTACGAGTTTGGAGGAAGCAAAAATTTTAGAAGAAACTCATAAAAAAGCAGGAACTGTATTTGCTTTAACGCATACTTATACTGGCTACCCAATGGTACGTCAAATGCGCGAAATGATAAAAGCAGGGGCCTTAGGTAAAATACATAAGGTTGATGCTAGATATTACCAAGGATGGATAAATACTATAATTCATGATAAGGAAAAACGCTCTTCGGTTTGGCGCTTAGATCCTAAAAAGGCAGGGATAAGTTCTTGCATGGGTGATATTGGTGTACATGCGTTTAACATGGTAGAGTATGTTACCGGATTACAAGTAGAGTCCCTATTGTGTGATTTTAATTATTTGTATGAAGATAATAAAATGGATGTTGATGGTACTGTTTTAATTCGTCTTGGAGAACATACTAAAGGTGTTATTCGCAGTAGTCAAGTTGCTACTGGGGAGGAAAATGGTTTAGCAATAACCATTTATGGAGAAAAAGCATCTTTTCGTTGGGAACAAGAAAAACCTAACTTTTTGTATAAGATGAGTGATAGTGAACCTACTCAAATTTATAAACCAGGACATGCTTATAACTCAGATTTGTCTTTAAACGGAACAAAATTACCACCGGGACATCCTGAAGGGATATTTGATTCTATGGCAAACATATATTTGGGCGCTGCAAGAGCAATTCGTGGTGAAGAATATAATGATGGAGAGTTTCCTACTATGAAGGATGGTGTTCGTGGAATGAATTTTATTGAGGCCACTGTTGCTTCTCATAAAGAAGGCAATCTTTGGGTAAGTTTAGAATCTTAATCAAAAGAAATTCATAATAAAAAAGGCTACGTTTAAGTAGCCTTTTTTATTTGTTATTAATCATATACTATCCAAAAACTTTTTCAAAGGTTTCGCATACAATAATCATGCTTTCTCTTGGAAGTCTATCATATGGCGATAATTCCCTAGAGTAATATTCCCAGTGCGTTTTTTTCCAATGATTAAGAGACTTATCTCCTTCGCCTTCTAATTGAGCATGTTCCTCATCAATTGAAAAATAAGGTTTAAATTTAATTGATGTGGTTTTTACAATGCACTGAGCCTTTCCAGACCAGTCTGTAACTACTTTAAAATCACCAATTTTAGGTAAATTTTCGTTTCTACATTGGATGCCTAGCAAAGAGTGCGATGTAGCTTTTTTTATTCCTTTTTTAACCAAGGTAGCACACTCATTAGCGTCTTTTTCATTGTCACAAAAATGAATTGTTTTGGGTGCTTCAACAAAAGCATCTTCAAGATGCTTATCTAAATAGTCACCCCACATGTTTCTTGCCGAAGCATTTTCCATAATTGTTTATTTTTAACTATGCTTCAAAAGCAAAGTATTTAAAAATTAGAAGTTAGGTTTATTAATATCGGTACTAAATATAACGATTACATATTGCTTTTTTGTATTTGGTTCTCTAAATATATTTATTTTTTGTTGCATAAATAAGACCATTAATTATGTATGATTTTTTCAATGCATATTTATCATAATTATTCTTTCGATATTCCTATATTTATAACTTGTCTGTAGTGAATATCATCTGCTTGGAAAAACTTAAGTTATTTATTGTTATCCTCATGTTGGTTTGAGTATGGATGTATTTGTGAAATCAAAAAATAAAAAAGTAAATGAAAACAATTAAAGGACCAGCTGTTTTTCTTGCCCAATTTGTTGATGGCAAGGCACCATTCAATAGCTTAGATGGATTGTGTAAATGGGCTTCAGATTTAGGGTATAAAGGAATACAAATACCAACATGGGAGAGTTTTTTAATAGATTTAGATAAGGCTGCAGAAAGTCAAACATATTGCGATGAACTTAAGGGGAAGGTGAGTTCTTATGGGCTTCAAATTACAGAGTTATCTACACATTTACAAGGTCAGTTAGTGGCTGTACACCCTTCGTACGATATAATGTTTGATGGTTTTGCCCCAGATGCTGTAAAGAATAACCCAAAGGCTAGAACCGAGTGGGCTGTTGATGTAGTAAAAAAAGCTGCGACTGCGAGTAGAAGATTAGGTATATCATCGCATGCAACATTTTCTGGAGCATTACTTTGGCATACAATGTATCCTTGGCCGCAAAGACCTCCAGGTTTGGTTGAAATGGGTTTTGAAGAATTAGCTAAAAGATGGTTACCTATTTTAAATCATTTTGACGAAGAAGGAGTGGACGTATGTTATGAAATTCATCCTGGTGAAGATTTACATGATGGAATTTCTTTTGAACGTTTTTTAAAAGCCACAAATAATCATAAAAGGGTTAATATGCTTTATGATCCAAGCCATTATGTACTTCAAAACTTAGATTATTTAACTTTTATTGATCATTACCATGAGTTTATTAAAGCTTTTCATGTAAAGGATGCTGAATTTAATCCAACAGGAAAACAAGGGGTTTACGGTGGATATTCCGATTGGATTGATAGAGCAGGTAGGTTTAGATCACCTGGTGATGGTCAGGTAGATTTTAGCGGTATCTTTTCTAAACTTACACAATACGATTGTGATGTTTGGGCAGTTATGGAATGGGAGTGTTGTATGAAGAGTCCAGAACAAGGTGCGCGTGAAGGAGCTCCATTTATACAAAAGCATATTATAGAAGCCACTCAAAAAACTTTTGATGATTTTGCAGGTGGAGGGTCAGATAAAGAAATGCTGAAAAAAATATTAGGAATTTAAAAGAATCATGATGAAAAAAGTGTTGTTTATTTGTTTTGCTATTTTGGCAACTTCTTGTCAGGGGCAAAACACAAATTCAGAGGCGAAGAAAGAAGTGAAAACTAATGTTGTTGTCCATGAAGAATATTCTGGAGTTGAACCAACCAAGCCTGAAGCAACAGAGTTTTACGAGCCTGTTGTTCCAAAAGTAAACCCCAAAAATGATAAAGGAGTACCAAGTGATGCTATTGTATTATTTAACGGTTCAAACTTAGATAATTGGATTAGTGCTAAAGATAGTACTGAAGCCAAGTGGCATTTAAATGAGGATGGTAGTATGACCGTTAAAGATAAATTTGGGGATATACAAACCAAACAGAACTTTGGTGATGTGCAATTGCACATTGAGTGGCGTTCGCCTGCTGAAGTACAAAGAGATGGCCAAAATAGAGCCAATAGTGGGGTTTTTCTTTCTGGTATTTATGAAGTTCAGGTGTTAGATAATAATGATAATGCCACATACGTTAACGGGCAAGTTGCATCAATTTATAAGCAACATACGCCTTTGGCTATGGCTTCTGTGGCTAGTGGTGAATGGAATATATATGATATTGTTTATCATGCTCCTGAATTTAATGCTGAAGGGCTAAAAATAAAATCTGGCACGCTAACCGTTATGCATAATGGAATATTGGTACAGGACCATGTAGAAATAAAAGGAACAACTCCATACATAGGATGGCCTAAAAACCCAGCACATGGTAAAGGACCATTACGTTTACAAGATCATGGCGATAATAGCCGAGTGAGTTATAGAAACATATGGGTAAGAGAGCTATAAAAGCTTAAATAAAGGCAAATTGGTTACCTTTGTGCTCAATTAAAATTGCACTATGATTCAATCCATGACAGGATTTGGAAAGCATGTACTTCAGCTTCCTACAAAAAAAGTAACAGTAGAAATTAAATCTTTAAACAGTAAGAGCCTTGATTTAAATGCTCGAATGCCTCAAGCATATCGAGAAAAAGAGCTAGAGCTACGTAAAATTATAGCAAGTTCGCTAATGCGAGGTAAAGTTGATTTTGGACTTTATGTAGAGCTAACTGGTGATGAAACCACTGTTCAAGTAAACGAAACTGTGGTGCGTCAATATATGAATCAACTAAAAGGGGTTGCCGATGGTGATGAGTTGCGCCTATTGGAGATGGCACTTCGTATGCCAGATGTTTTAAAGACGGACAAAGAAGATATTGATGAAAGTGAGTATCAACATATAAAAGATACTTTAAAACAAGCGCTACTAAAAATTAATGAGTTTAGATCGGAAGAAGGTAAAGTTCTTGAAGAAGATTTCCAAGAACGAATAAAAACCTTGCACAATCTTTTAAATAAAGTTATAGATATAGACCCGGAGCGCCAAGGTACTATCCGCGAACGTTTAGAAAAAGCAGTTGCAGACGTTAAGGAAGAGGTAGATGCCAATAGGTTTGAACAAGAATTAATTTACTACCTAGAGAAGTATGATATTACTGAGGAAAAGGTAAGGCTTGCTAACCACTTAGATTATTTTACTAGCACCTTAAAATCTGATGATAGTAATGGTAAAAAATTAGGTTTTATCTGTCAGGAAATAGGTAGAGAAATAAATACAATAGGTTCTAAGGCCAATTTTGCTCCAATGCAGCAGTTAGTAGTTCAAATGAAAGATGAATTGGAAAAAATTAAAGAACAAATGCTTAACGTTTTGTAATGAAGGGAGGTAAACTGCTTATATTTTCGGCACCATCCGGAAGTGGAAAAACTACTATTGTACGTCATCTTTTAAAACAGCCGGAATTAAATCTTGCTTTTTCTGTTTCAGCAGCTTCAAGACCCAGAAGAGGTAAAGAAAAAAATGGAATAGACTATTATTTTAAAACCGTTTCTGAATTTAAACAACATATTAGAAATGATGATTTTCTAGAATGGGAAGAGGTTTATAGAGATAATTTTTACGGAACGTTAAAGTCTGAAGTAGAACGTTTATGGGCGGAAGGAAAAAATGTAATTTTTGATATTGATGTCGCTGGGGGATTACGTATAAAGAAAAAATTTCCAAAAGAAACCCTAGCGGTTTTTGTGAAGCCACCTAGTGTTGATGAGCTTAAAATTCGGTTGAAAAAACGAAGTACCGAAAGTGAAGACAAAATTAATATGCGAATAGCTAAAGCATCTGTAGAATTAGCCACAGCTCCACAGTTTGATAAGATTATTAAGAATTATGATTTGGATGTTGCGCTAGAGGAAGCCTATGAATTGGTAAACAATTTTGTGAACTCTGAGGATAAATAATAGTCATGAAAAAAGTTGGTTTATACTTTGGAACGTTTAATCCAATTCATATCGGTCATATGATTATAGCAAATCATATGGTAGAATATTCAGATTTAGACGAGGTTTGGTTTGTAGTTACTCCTCAAAGCCCCTTTAAAACAAAAAAAACGTTGCTTGACAATAACCATAGATACCAAATGGTATTTGAAGCTACACAACACTATCCAAAGCTTAAACCCAGCACAATCGAGTTTGATTTGCCTCAGCCAAATTATACAATTAATACACTAACCTATTTAAAAGAAAAATATCCTGATGATTATCAATTTTGTTTGATAATGGGAGAGGATAATCTTAAAGGCTTTCATAAGTGGAAAAATTATGAACTGATTTTAGAAGATTACGAACTTTTTGTTTACCCAAGAATATCAAATGGAGTAATTGATAATCAGTTTAAAAATCACCCTAAAGTAACCAAAGTTGATGCGCCAATTATGGAAATTTCGTCCACCTTTATTCGAAACAATCATAAAATGGGCAAAAATGTTAGAACTCTACTTCCTGATTCTGTTTGGAAATATATGGATGAAATGAATTTCTATAGATAAAAGCGACCAATAATGGCCGCTTTTACAAACATCAAAGCGCAATTAGTACATAACTACACTTTAATATGATATTGTTAAATTAGACTTCAGACTCCTCTATATATTTAATATCTCGAGTGTTTTTTTGAACTGCTACTGAGGCAAACAAACTAAGTGTAAAAGACATTCCGTAAAATCCTTTTTCACTCAATTCTAAATCAGCATTCCATAAGCCTATAACCAATAGTACAATTGATGCTATTGTGGTAAACCAGCTAATACCATAATAAGCATCTGTTACCGGTAATCCTTCTTTTTTGTCTCGTACACTCTTTTGAACGGATACAACCGAAAACAAACCAAATAATAAAATGGTAAAATAATACCCTTTTTCGTTCAGCAGCATGTCTGCATTCCATAAACCAATACAGTATGCTACCATACCAATTAATAATGCGCTCCATGATGCGGATATAAAAGCCGGCGTTGGTTTTAAACTTATGTCAGTAAACTGCTTTTCTTTTTTTGCGTTTGAAGACTTTTTAGTCTCTGAAAACATTTGATTTTCCATAATATGTTTTTTGATGTTTATGTGGACAAAGGTGTGGCACTTCAAGAATTTCACAAACCTCATTTTCATATTAAACTTATTATTTAAAAATTATTATATAGTATATAAATAATTTAAAATGATATATTTATGTATCATTAAACTTATGATTAAATGTATTCAATTATCAAAATAATTAATTCACTTGATGAAGAGTCAAAAAGAGCTTTTGTGCAATGGATGAAACAAAAGAATAGACGTGGGGACGCTAAAAATTTAAGTTTATTTAAATACTTAAAGGAAGGTGTAACGGCTGATTTAGATATAAAGCTTTATGGTAAACCTGCTAGAAATGCTTTTCACGCTTTGTGTAAAAGACTTCAGGATAATCTATTGGACTTTATTGCTTCAAAAAGCTTTTCAGGTGAAACCTCTGAAGAAATAGGAGTACTTAAATTAATTGTTGTTGGCAGAATATTTTACGAACAAGAAAATTATAAACTGGGATATAAAACACTAAAAAGAGCTGAAAAAATAGCCTTGTTTATAGATCATTATTCATTGTTAAATGAAATTTACCATACACAAATTCAATATGCGCATCGCTTACCGTCTATGAATTTGAAAGCAGTACTTGAGAAGTCTAATCTTAATATGGAAAAGTTCAATAGAGATTTTAAACTGAATATGGCTTATGCGGAGATAAGAGAAAAAATGAAGAAAACGGAGTTTATTGGGGTGATTGATACGGTTGTTGAAAAAGCGTTTGAAAAATATGAGGTTTCTATTGATACTTCATTGTCATATAAATCGCTTTATCAATTAATGAGTGTTACGTCAATATCAGCTAAATTACAGCGTAATTATTATGAGATAACACCTTTTATTCAAAAAATATACACCATTGTAAATTCGCGAAAAATAATAAAGCATAAACATTTGTTTTATCACATAGGTATACTTCATATAATGGCAATGGTGCATTTTAGAAATAAAAACTTTGAGGTTTCTATGAAATTCGTCAAAAAAATGGAAACAGAAATGTTGGAAGATAATAGACGCTATTTCAAACGATTTACAGATGATTTACTAATGTTAAAAGTACTTAATTATAATTATAGTGGTGATTATGAAAGTGCGTTAAGATTATTAGAAAAACCAAGTACATCATTAAATATTGATTTAATACAAATAATGTGCTTGTTTCAACAAAACAAGTTTAAAGATGCTTATGCAGTTCTTAGAAAAATGAATCATAGTGATGTTTGGTATGAAAAGAAAATGGGGTGGATTTGGGTATTAAAAAAGAGCATTATTGAAATTTTATTGTTAATGGAATTAGACCATTTAGAGTTGGTTTTAGCAAGGGTTAATAGTTTTAAGCAAAGGTTTACTAAAAGATTAAAAGATATAGATGAAACCAGAGTACTTACCTTTATTAACCTTGTCTTAGATTATTATAATGCGCCAGAGCTAGTAACATCGCAGAAGTTTAAAGATAAGGTGGAGTTTGCTTTTGATTGGAAAGAAAACAAAAAGGAGGATATTTATGTTATGAGTTTTTATGCATGGTTAAAATCTAAAATAGAGGATAAAAACCTATATACAACAACGTTGCATTTAGTTAGTCATATTTAAGATATCTATTCCTAAATACTTATCGTTTTTATTGTAATACCATGCTCTGTTTTTTGGCATTTTAATACCGTTGACAATTGATTCTCCTGTTAGTAAAATATATTCTCCATCATTTTTAGTTTCATCATGATAAAATTGGTAAACCTCTAGAGCATAGGTTTCCGGATTAAAGTAAAAATACCAAGTATCTTTCCCAACCTCCTTTTCGTATGTTACTTTTAAAACTAAATACTCTTTTCCTTTAAAAGACTTGCTTTCCGTTTTAGAAGTTATAATAGTTCCAGGGTCTTTTAATTTCATAGGGAGACCATATAAATACGAATAGTAGTTTTTCATAAAAGTTGCACGTTCACAAGTAATTCGTAAGCTATCTTTTTGTTTTTTTGATATGTTAGAATTACCATTTAATTTAAGCGAACATTTGCCTTTTTCTATTGTAGAAGTTATAGTATTCTCCTCTTTGGTAACTTCAGATTTATAATACTCTTTAGGAAGGTTTAAGGTTATTTCACTTACGCGCTTACCTTTATTTGGGGTGAGCATAGTGATATGTAGTTCTCCATTAAAAGTCTCCCATACGCCATTTGGGTCATGATAAGCAATAGCTTTATCTAATAGTTGTTCACCTGTAAGTTCTTGTCCAAAGAAAGTAATCGACGTGAGAAATGCAAAGAGCAAAATAAAGTATTTAATCATAACGGTTAAGGTACTCAATTTTGTTCAAAAAAAACAAAAACTATTCAGCTATAGAAGACTCTATTTTTGCAGGCTTAATTGAGCTGTCGTGTTCTTTGTAATATAGTTCCAGTAGATTAATAGTGGCGATTATTAAATCTTTACTTTCAGATAATAATGAAAAGTATAAGGTAGTATTTTTTGGACTGGATTCCTCCGTTCTGGTTCTTGTAACTTGTTTTTGAATTTTTTCAGTGACAAGATCAAACAATTTTTGTTTATCGTTCAGAAGCGCACCGATTTCTTCAAAAGACCTATTTTCAAAAGCTTTTTGTGTATCGGACATAAGTTTTTCTAACTCAATATCTAATTCCTTTAACTCTTTAATTTGATTGTATTTAAGCTTTTTATGATTGTTGTTTATGTGCTTATGAGTAATCTTAGCAATGTATTCTAATGATTGTACAATATCTTGTAAATACTCTAGAATGTTAATGTAAAAATTACTAGCACCAACACTGGCTTCATCCAAATTTTTGATAAAGTAAAATATATGATCTCTTAATTGATCAATTTCCTCAGATAATTTTACAACACCTTTTTTATTCTTTTTAAGAAGCTGAATTTCTTGTTTGGCTAAACCGTTTATACTGTTTGAGTAGATGATATTACTTCTTTTAACTACCTGAGCAATATTATTGGCACTTTCTTCAATTACACCTTGTATTGAGCTGCTTTCAGCTTTTCTGAGGGTGTCCTCTGCTTTAATTTCTTTAGATTTTTTGCTTTGTTTTTGATAATTTCTAAAGATTAAATAAAATGCAAAAACTAATAGAACTACTAACGCAATGGTACCACCAAAATGAATACAAGAAGCTATTATTGCAGCAGCGATAAAAGCTATAATTGCTGTAAAAAACCATCCGCCAATTACGTTTAGTACACCAGCAACTCTATACACCGCACTTTCAACTCCCCAAGCTCTGTCTGCCAATGACGACCCCATAGCAACCATAAAAGTCACATATGTAGTTGATAGTGGGAGTTTCATTGAGGTTGCTAAAGAAATTAGTACACTTGCTACCATCAAATTTACAGCAGCTCTTACCATATCAAAAGCAGGTCTGTCTTGCTCTTTAAGAACAATAGACGGAGCATCTGCTTTTTCAAATTGTTTATTTATTTTACTCTGAACAGATGAAGGCATGATATTGCCCATAGTTTCAGATAATTTCAAAGAATATTTAACGATTAACCTAGAAAGGTAATTAGCCTTAAAACGCTCTTCTCCTTCATCTTGTCTTGATAAATCAACACTAGTTTTTAGTACGTTTCTAGCTTTTGTAGAAAACCAAATGGTTAAAACCATGATTATTCCAGCAGCTAATAGTAGGAGTGTAGGAGTTTTAACCGCTCTAGACAGGCCAGACATATTGTATTCTGTAGAAAGCACACCAGATGCACTCCAGTCTTGAAAAGATTGAATAGCTGTAATAAGTGGGCCAATAAAGTTAACCAAGTCATTTCCGGCAAAAGCCATTGCCAATGCGAAGGTTCCTAAAAGGATAATAAGTTTGTAAATATTGGTTTTGAAAAATATAGTTATAAGCAAAGATGCAGTAGTCCAGAAAACAAAGTTTAATATGATAAACAAATTTGTTTGTTCGTAAATGAAATCTGAAATAGAACCATCAAGTATTGATGCACTTTTTAATCCTTTAACAATAATAAAGTATATAATTGCTGTAATGGCAAAGCCACCAAATAATGCACTAACCCATTTCGGTTTTTTATCAAATTTAAATGATATTAAAACTCTAGAAATGTATTGAACAAATGCTCCAATTGAAAAGGCAATTAGTACCGAAAGTAATATCCCAACTATTATCTGAGTAGCCTTATCAGTATTTATGTAATCTGATAATGATGAAAGGCTATCATCAAGAGTAAATATTTTAATAATGGCTATGGCAACAGCAGCACCAAGTAATTCAAAAACAATAGAAACTGTTGTAGAAGTAGGCATACCCAATGTGTTAAAAAAATCGAGCAGCATTATGTCCGTTATCATGACGGCCATGAAAATGATCATGATTTCAGAAAAAACAAAATTTTCGGGATTAAAAATACCCTTTCTGGCAACCTCCATCATACCACTGGAAGACATTGCTCCAAAGGCAATACCAACACTAGCAACAATCATTATAGTTTTAAAGGAAACCGCCTTAGAACCTATCGCAGAATTTAAAAAATTAACAGCATCATTACTAACACCCACTATTAAATCTGTAATAGCCAAGATTGCTAATGCAGCAATCATATACACGTAAATGTTCTCTCCCATCAGGTAATTAAAATAGTTGACAAATATCCATAACCAGTTTATTTGTTGTGTTATCTAAAGGTTATGTTTTGAGCTAAAACATATAGATAAATACACTTTTTTAACTTTTTAAGTTGTAATTGATATTTACTTCAATTATAGGTCAAAATATTTAGTCATTCAAGATAGTTAAAACATAAAGAAACAAAGCGTTTTTATTAAAAAAAGAAAAGCTACCTTAATTAAAAGGTAGCTAGCCTATTTCAATACAATTCGTCGATGAACAAATAGGAGTAATGAAATGTTATGTTTTACTGTAACGAGGTTACGAAATTCGGGTATAAAAGCTAATTTAAAGTAATGTTATTATTAAGTAATTATTAAAGTTTTGGTGCTTTTAGGAGTTGAAAAAATTTTACGATAATGTATCTTGCGACAAAATAAGAAACATGAATTGGGAGCAATTACTTTCGTTAAAACGTCATGGAGATACTCATAAAAGACTTCGTAAGGAGCAAGACGAGACCCGACTTGGTTTTGAGGTAGATTATGACCGTATAATATTTTCAGCCGCTTTTAGAAGTTTACAAGATAAAACGCAAGTAATTCCATTATCAAAAACCGATTTTGTGCATACTAGACTAACGCATAGCTTGGAAGTTTCCGTTGTGGGAAGAAGTTTAGGACGTATTGCAGGGAAAAAAATATTAGAAAGGCACCCACAGTTAAAAGAAGAGTACGGGTATCGTTTTAATGACTTTGGAGCTATTGTTGCTGCTGCGTGTTTAGCTCATGATATTGGAAATCCTCCGTTTGGTCATAGTGGAGAAAAATCTATTGGAGAGTACTTTAAAACGGGGAGAGGAAAAAAATACCAACCTGAATTAAATACCAAACAGTATCAAGATTTGATAGATTTTGAAGGCAACGCCAACGGGTTTAAGTTACTTACAGAAGATAAAAAAGGAGTAGTGGGTGGATTAAGGTTAAGTTATGCTACACTTGGTACTTTTATGAAGTATCCTAAGGAGTCTTTGCCTAAAAAACCTACCAAGCATGTGTCCGATAAAAAATTCGGCTTTTTTCAGAATGATAAAAATACGTTTATACCAATTGCAGAAGATTTAGGGTTGCTGCAAACTAGAAAGGGTGATGATATTTCTTTTTCAAGACATCCGCTTACCTTTTTGGTGGAGGCAGCAGATGATATTTGCTACACAATTATAGATTTTGAAGACGGAATTAATTTAGGACTCATTTCTGAGGAATATGCATTAGAGTATTTAATAAAATTGGTAAAAAATACGATTAATACCAAAAAGTATAATTCTCTGGAGTTTCGAGAAGACAGGTTGAGCTACCTAAGGGCACTTGCCATAAACACACTTATTAGTGATGCTGTGGAAATTTTTATTGATAATGAGGAAGCTATTTTAAACGGAAGTTTTGATGTTGCCTTAATGGATAAAAGTAGTTTTAAAGCTCAAATCTCCGATATTATTGCAATAAGCGTTAAAAAAATATATGAGTCACCTGAAGTAATAGAAAAAGAAATCGCTGGATATAAAATTATTTCTGATATTCTAGACGTGTATTGCACTGCTTTGGTAAGAAAAAAGAATGATGAAGCTTCAAATTATGATAATTTAATGCTTAAAACACTTCCTGAGTTTTATCAAGGTGTAGACAAATCGCTCTATGAAATATTGTTGAACACTTGTTGCTATGTAGCCAGTTTATCAGATAGTGCTGCCGTACATATTCACAATAAAATTAAAGGAAAGCAACTTTAGGTTTTAAAAGTCGTAAATAACACCTACACCTAAAACTTGTTTAAATTGGATTTTTGGCTCTCCCGGATAGGTTATTGCTCCTGAAGCATCTTTTATTTCGTTAAATAGAATATCGTCGTCGAAGATTACATGAGTTCCAACAGAGGTTAAAATATGTTTATTCACCTTGAGTTTTAAATTAAGCTCCCAGTCTAAATCTACATTACCAAAACTAGCTAAATAATCTGTGTAAAGACTTACCCTACTATCTAAGTTGACATTTTTTGCGACAATCGCTTTCCAATTATTAGTGATTAAAAATCCAAGTTCCATAAAAAGGTTTTCACCTGGTTCAAGAACAGTTCCGTCCGTATCTAAAACTGCTTTTTTTACACCAAAAGCTCCCTTGTCAGCCAAACGCTGATCTAGTACAAAAGTTGATTTTGCTGTAATTGGTGAGATGTAAAGATTAAATTTTTGATTTTGAGAGATGTAAGATGTTCCTGCACCTAGAAAAAAGTATCCAGGAGACATAAATCTTGAAATGGGTGTTGTTCTATCCGGATATTTGTAACCGTTAGAGAATTGAGTATTAAAATTTGCTTTTACAGAATAGTACCAATTACTAATGGTGTCTCTTCGATATCCAAAAGTGGATGCAACTCTGAACTGGTCAGTTGTTTTTCTAAGCTTACGATCTTCTTGAGCATTTAGTCCGTATCTTATAATCATGATGTTGTCCCATTGAACATATCTAAATTTATAGTTGCGTTCAAATTTAAGATTACCCAATGCCGTAATAGAATTATTTCCACCTGCGTTCCAATTCACAAAAGCAGCTTCACTTAAATCAACACCTAAATGATTTATTTTTTCCCAAAACGAAGGAACTCTAAACTTTTTGTATTTCTTATTTAGTGGTTTGGTTTTTTTAAAGGAAATATAGGGGTTTGTTAGTTTTGTACCCCGCGGTATATATTTTATTTTTTCATGTGTTTTTCTTATTACTATAGTGTCAATAACTGTTGTGTCTAATGCTATGCCACTCGGAATACTATCTTGCGCATGAATTATTGAAAAACTGAATACGAGGAAAAAGCTCAAAAGAGTAACAACTTTCATAAGCGATTTAAGCTTTGTAAAGTAACGCATTTAAATATTCTTTTAGTGATTGAGAATCTATTTTGGACAATTTGTGTAACTCATCTACAGTACCGTGTTCAAGGAAAGCATCTGGGACACCAAAAATTTTAATAGGATTTTTAAACCCATTTTCATTGGCGAATTCTAGAATTGCACTACCAAAACCACCGTTTATACAACCGTCTTCTAAGGTTATAATGGTTTCATATTCCATAAATATTGACGAAAGTTCTTTAAAGTCAAGCGGTTTTATGAATCGCATATTGTAGTGTCCTATCTCCTTTGGTTGGTTTAAATCATTTAAGATAGATTGTATTCTATTTCCTAAATGACCCACAGAAAGCATAGCAATTTTTGTGCCTTTTTTTAGTTTTTGACTTTTTCCAACAATAATTTTCTCAAAAGGTTTTTTCCACACTTTTTCAGGAGCTCTTCCTCTAGGGTAGCGTATTGCAATTGGATGTGGTAACCCTAATTGTGCCGTGTAAAGTATATTTCTTAGCTCAATAGCATTCATTGGAGCAAAAATAATAAGGTTTGGAACGCATCTTAAATAAGCAATATCGTAAACACCATGATGAGTTGCCCCATCCTGACCAACCAAACCAGCTCTATCTAAGCAAAATATTACTGGTAAATTTTGTAGCGCAACATCATGAATTACTTGGTCATATGCACGTTGTAAAAAAGTGGAATAAACATTACAAAACGGAATAAGACCTTCTTTTGCCATTGCCGATGCCATGGTCACCGCATGCTGTTCAGCAATACCTACATCAAAAGCTCTTTCAGGTATTTCTTGCATCATATATTTTAAAGAACTACCTGTTGGCATTGCAGGCGTAATTCCAATAATTTTTTGATTTTTTTTAGCAAGTTCTAAAATGGTAAAACCAAACACATCTTGGTATTTTGGAGAAAGATTGTCGTTTTTTGTTTTGACTAAATCACCAGTAGTTTTATCAAATTTCCCTGGGGCATGATATGTAACCTGATTTTCTTCTGCTTGTTTAAGTCCTTTTCCCTTAGTGGTTATAACATGTAAAAGTTTTGGACCCTGAATGGATTTTAGTCGGTTTAACTCCTCGATAATCGCAAAGATGTTGTGCCCATTAATTGGACCTGAATATTCAAAATTTAAACATTCAAAAATATTTTCATCTTTAGCAGTTCCTTTTTTTACATTGGTAAGATACTTTTTTAATGCACCAACACTGGGATCAATCCCTATTGCATTATCATTTAATATTATTAGCACATTGGCATCAGTAACTCCAGCATGATTTAGTCCTTCAAACGCCATTCCACTTGCAATTGAGGCATCACCAATTACAGCAATATGATGTTTGTTTGTTTCTCCTTTAAGTTTTGATGCAACGGCCATACCTAAAATAGCAGATATTGAGGTAGAACTATGCCCGGTACCAAAGGAGTCATATTCACTTTCTTCAATTTTCGGAAAACCACTTATGCCACCAAGTTGTCTGTTTGTTTTAAAAACACTCTTTCTTCCCGTGAGTATTTTATGCCCATATGCTTGGTGCCCAACATCCCAAATTAGTTTGTCAACTGGAGTGTTAAAAATATAATGTATGGCTATAGTTAATTCAACAACCCCTAAACTTGCACCTAAATGCCCTTCTTTTGTAGCGACAATATCAATAATAAATTCTCGTAACTCTTTAGCAAGAAAAGGCAATTTCTCCTTCTTTATTTTTCGAAGATCTTCAGGGAAATTAATATTGGAAAGAATGCTTTTATACATAGTTAAACCTAAGGAATAGCAAAGCTACGTTTTTTAGTTGTCATGAGAATTTTTCCACAAATAATAGTCGGAGACAATATTCGATAATTCTAATCGTTAAAGTACCTAATACATAATTAAATAAACCACCAAAAATCATGAAAATTATTTTAAGAAGTGCCGTAATGGCAGCTTTGTTAATCGTTGCCGCATGTGGAAAAGATGAAGCAAATAATATTGCAGAAGAGCTTGAGCAACAAGCTGAAGAATTTGAAAGTAGACCTCTTGAAGCCAATGTTGTTTCTGATAACGTAGTTATTAAAGGAGCTACTAAAGAAAACGGAGAACCACCTACACCAAATGGGGCAATATCTCTAGATGTTTCTAACACAACTAAGACAGCATTGTTAGGTGAAGGATTTAATATTTCTATTGATTCAGATGCGAATGTAACGGGAGCATATATTCGTTTCAAAGAAAACGATGGAGACGTTTCTGATAGTTATTATGATGTAAATGTTGCATCTAATTATTCTGGAAAAAAAGCAATAAAATCCGATAGTAAAAAACATAATAAGTCAAGTAAATCCAAGGAAGATAGCGATGTTACTTTAGACGTTGATTTTGATGCTAATATTGAACCAGGAACTTTTTGTTATGAAATTTGTGTTTATGATGCTGAAGGAAATATAAGTAATCCGCAAGAGGTTTGTGTTACTGTAGAGAGTTGGGGAGGAAATAAAGATGTAGTTGCTAAGTGGAGTATGTCAAAAATTGAAGATTTTTACGGAATGGAGATATATACTGATGTTATCGGAGAAAAAGATTGTGACGATTACCAAGAGTATTGTTCACAAACGGGTATGTATGTTGAAGTTACTGAATGTGAAACTTATGAATATACTTATTTAAATTTGAATGCCGATGGCACTTTTTATATAGATCAAAAGGGTGAAGATGAAACTCTAGATGAAGAAGCTTTTGAAGAATCATGTGAACCTAAGTACTTAAAATATGATTATAGATATGAATCCGAAGGAAACTGGGCATATGTAGCTGAAACAAAAAGGTTGACTTTAGTTGAATATAAGTACAAGGAGTTGTTTGAAGGAGAAACTGAAGAAGATGTTAATGAAGCAGGGCAAGGAGAATTAATTTTTGACGGTAAAGCTGAATTAGACGGAAATTCCTTAATCATTATAGAGACTTTCGGTGATGAAACTGCAAAATACTATTTTACAAAATAATAGTTAAGCTTATAACTTAATTAAACCCTCAACTTTTCGTTGAGGGTTTTTTTATGCTTGAAATCTTTAAATTTGTGCGATTGCCATTTAAAATATAACATGATACAACCTTTTGACGATTCCTACTTTATGAAAAAAGCTTTGCAGGAAGCGCAATACGCTTTTGATGATGGTGAAATTCCAGTAGGTGCTGTAATTGTGATAAAAGACAGAATAATTGCTAGAACACATAATTTAACAGAGCAATTGAATGATGTTACGGCACATGCCGAAATGCAGGCGATAACATCTGCGGCTAACTTTTTAGGAGGCAAATATTTAAAAGATTGCACATTGTATGTTACTTTGGAGCCTTGCCAAATGTGCGCAGGGGCTTTGTATTGGAGCCAAATTTCGAGAATTGTTTATGGAGCAAAAGACCCTGAAAGAGGTTGCGGTGCCTTGGGAACTAAACTACATCCAAAAACTAAAATTGAAGGTGGTGTTATGGAAAACGAATGTGGAGATTTGCTCAGAGCGTTTTTTTCGAAAAAAAGAGATTAAAAAAACACCACGTATTAGGTGGTGTGATGTCGCATAAAATAACTGAGATTACTCTATAATTTCGACTTGTCCTGCAACCATGCCTTTTCTTCCTTCTTCTTCAACATAGCTTACTTTATCGCCTTCATTAAGCTCAATGCCGTTTAAAGCGGTTGCATGAACAAAGATGTCTTTTCCTGTGTCATCGTTGGTAATAAATCCATATCCTTTGGATCCATTAAAGAATTTTACTGTACCGGTCATCAAAATAAATATTATAGTTATGCTCTAATTTATAAATTTTTAAGCATTTCTAAAGTGTATTACTTTGAAAAATTAAAATAGAAATCATTGGTTATCAGTATTCCTGGTTTCTTTTTCCTGCATTTCTCGTATTTTTTCATTAGTAAGCATGTAGTCTTTCATTTTTTTTCCTCTACTAGCCATGATTAAAAAAAGAGGCATAGCTACCAAAAAAATACCAACGGTTCCAGAACCTATAAATTTATGACCAAGTGGAGTTTGTTCTTCTAAAATAGAAAAACCATATAGTATAGAACCTATTGATAATAAGAGTACTATGGTGATTAGGTATTTCATTTGGTAAAATTAATAAGTTCTCTTCTATATGCTGTTAAAAGTTTGGATTTTGATACAAATCCTAAATATTTTCCATGTTTTATAACGGGTAAATTCCAAGCACTACTATCCTGAAATTTTTGCATTACCGTTTGCATATTGTCCTTTTCGTAAATTATTTGGTCTGGAGGACGATGCATATAGGTTTCTACCGTAGTTTTTTTGTATAATTTAGTATCAAACATAAATTCTCTTATATCATCTAGCAGAACTATGCCCACAAGAACTTGCGCATCATCTACTACAGGAAAAATGTTTCGGGTAGACTTTGCAACGGATTCATGCAACATATTACCAAGAGTCATTTCAGGGTGAACTTGCTTAAAATTGTCTTCGATTACATCATCAAGTTGCATTAATGTTAATACCGTTTGGTCTTTATCATGGGTTAATAAAGCACCACTTTGTGCTAATTCTCTTGTATAAATAGTATGGTTAATGGTATTTTTTGTAATTAAATAGGATATAGAAGCGGTTATCATTAGAGGAACAAAAAGCCCATATCCACCGGTGATTTCAGCAATTAAAAATATAGCAGTAAGTGGAGCATGAAGCACTCCAGCAATAAGCCCGGCCATCCCTATTAGTGTGAAATTACTTTCAGATACGGAGAAACCTAATCCAATATTGTTGATAATCTTTGCTACTACGTTTCCTAAGGCACTACCCATTACCATAGTTGGAATAAAAATTCCGCCAGCGCCACCAGCAGCAAGTGTAGTTGTCATTGCAACAGCTTTAAAAATGGTAATACCAAAAAGAAGTGCTATTACCACCCAAATGTTATTCATGTAATTGTCAAATGGATTTTTACCAATAGCTTCGGTGTGGTTGCCCTCTAACAAATGATTTATAAAACCAAAACCTTCACCGTATAAAGGGGGTATTAGATATAGCATTCCTCCTATAAAAATTCCGCCTACTAACAATCTATATTTTGGGCTTTTTAAGGGTTTAAAAAGCTTAATAATTCTAAAGTACATTTTTGTAAAATAAATAGAGGCAAAAGCTGTACCTACACCTAAAATAATATAGAAGAGCGTGTCTTTTACAGCAAAATCCTCTGAAATGGTAAAATTAAAAAGTACCTCGTTCCCAAGAAAAAAATAGGAGGTAAGCACTCCAGATATGGAGGCTAGCAGTAATGGAAGCATTGAGAGCATGGTTAAATCCATACTAAAAACCTCTACAGCAAAAATGATAGCTGCAATCGGAGATTGAAAAACCGAAGCTATTGCACCAGCAGAGGCACAAGCTATGAGTAGCGAACGGGTTTTTGCATTTACATGAAATAGTTTTCCAAAATTAGAGCTTATTGCAGCTCCTGAAGCCACTGCGGGACCAAGTAACCCAACGGACCCTCCAAAACCAACGGTTAAAGGTGCGGTTATTAGCGAGGTGTATATTTGCTTTGATGGAATTAGTCCTTTGTTTTTAGATAATGAAAACAAAATATAGGAAATAGCGTGCTGAAGCTTTTCTTTATGAACGTATTTTACGTAGAAAAAAACAAGTGTTAAGCCGACGATAGGAAGTATAAAATAAAGTTGGTTTCTGGAAATTATGATTCCTTGTTCTAAAGAAGCTTCAATAAAATATGTAATGTTCTTTAATGTAACGGCCGCGAGACCCGCAAGAAAACCAACAATAATGCTTAAGTAGTACACAAAAGTTTTATTGGAAATATGTTTGTATCTCCATATAAGGATGCGTTTAAAAAGGCTTTTTTTGTGTTCGGGCATTTATATAAAAGTATTAAAAAATCCCACTTATTAAGCGGGATTTTTTTAAATAATACTATACAGTTTGAATTTATAAATCTAATTTAAGATTTAATTCTTTCAATTGTTCTTCATCAATTGTAGCAGGAGCATCTATCATTACGTCTCTTCCGCTATTGTTTTTAGGAAAAGCAATGAAATCTCGGATAGTTTCTTGTCCTCCTAAAATTGAAACTAGCCTGTCTAAACCAAAAGCAATACCACCATGTGGAGGAGCGCCATATTCAAAAGCATCCATTAAAAATCCAAATTGCGCTTTTGCCTCTTCCGGTGTAAACCCCAGATGCTTAAACATTATAGATTGTATTTCTTTATCATGAATACGAATAGAGCCTCCACCAATTTCGTTTCCATTTAAAACTAAATCGTAGGCATTTGCTTTTACAGCTCCGGGCTCTGTGTCTAATAACTCTAATTGCCCTGGTTTTGGAGAAGTAAAAGGGTGGTGCATTGCATGATAATGCCCAGTTTCTTCATCTAATTCCAATAACGGAAAGTCTATTACCCATAATGGAGCAAATTCATTAGGGTTTCGTAACTCCAAGCGTTCCGCTAATTCCATACGCAAAGCACTTAATTGTGCTCTAGTATGATTTGTTTTACCAGAAAGTACACAGATTAAGTCACCTGCTTTTGCCCCCGTTTTTTCTGCCCATTTAGCTAAGTCGTCTTGGTCATAAAATTTGTCAACAGATGATTTGTATGTACCATCTTCATTGCATTTTACGTATACCATTCCTTTTGCTCCAACTTGAGGTCTTTTAACCCAGTCAATAAGAGCGTCAATTTGTTTTCTTGTATACGAAGCAGCTCCTGGTACTGCTATTCCAACTACTAATTCAGAAGCATTAAATACGTTAAAATCTTTATGTTGTGCAACTTCGTTTAATTCGCCAAACTCCATTCCAAAACGAATATCGGGTTTGTCGTTACCATATTTTTTCATGGCATCGTCAAAAGTCATTCTTGGAAAATCTCCAGTATCAATGCCCTTAATTTCTTTTAAAAGGTGACGTGTTAAGCCTTCAAAAGCATTTAAGATATCTTCTTGCTCAACAAAGGCCATTTCACAATCAATCTGAGTAAACTCAGGTTGTCTATCCGCTCTTAAATCTTCATCTCTAAAACACTTTACAATTTGAAAGTATTTGTCTAAACCACCAACCATAAGCAATTGCTTAAAAGTTTGCGGAGATTGGGGAAGCGCATAAAATTGTCCTTCATTCATTCTACTAGGAACAACAAAGTCTCTGGCGCCTTCAGGAGTAGATTTAATTAGGTACGGAGTCTCAACTTCTATAAATCCTTCTTCCGCTAAATATTTTCGTACCTCAATGGCTACTTTACTTCTAAATATGAGGTTTTCCTTAACGGGGTTTCTACGAATGTCAATATAACGGTATTTCATTCGTAAGTCTTCTCCGCCATCCGTATTATCTTCAATAGTAAAAGGAGGAGTTTGCGAGGTATTTAATATGGTAAGCTGAGTAACTAAAACTTCAATATCACCAGTTGGAATATTACCATTTTTAGAAGTACGCTCAATAACAGAGCCTTTAACCTGAACAACAAATTCTCGACCTAAGCTTTTTGCTTTTTCCAAGAGAGATTTATCAGTACGCTCTTCATCAAATACCAGTTGCGTAATTCCGTAACGATCTCGAAGATCTACCCAAACAACAAAACCTTTGTCTCTAGTTTTATGAACCCAGCCAGAAAGTGTTACTTCTTGATCTACATGGGACATTCTTATTTCACCGCAGGTATGACTTCTATACATCTAGTTTATTTTAAATGGCAAATGTAAGAAGTATCATGATAAGCTTAAAGTATTGCTGCAATTAATCTCTGGGGATTTGTCTTTGAAAAAATAGGTTCTTGAAAGGATAAAAAGCAAAATATATAGATATGATGAATCAGTTTATTTTTAATGTTAACATTGAATTAATATTTAAAATATTGTTTTTCAGTGTTTTATGTATTCAATGTTAATTTAATGTAAACTAATAGTTAATTTAATATGGTTTGAAAGACAATATTTTGTAACTTAGCAGCGTTAATGTTATGAAAAGTTTAATTTAAAACAAACATACTATGAAAAATACGATATTAATTATAGCACTTATGTTTTCTTTTGGAGTGTTTGCTCAAGATATAGCCCCAAAATTTGAAAAAGATGGAGAAATGGTGAAAGCTACCTATTTTCATGAAAATGGAGAAGTCGCCCAAGTTGGTCATTTTTTAAATCAAAAGCTTGAGGGAGAATGGAAAATGTATAACGAGGCTGGAAAGAAAATTGCAATGGGGTCTTATATTAACGGTGTAAAAACTGGAAAATGGTTCTTTTGGGAAGGCAATGGTCTTAAAGAGGTAGATTTTTATGACAATGAGATTGCCAATGTTATTCAATGGAATAATTCTGAAGCTGTAGTTTTGAATAAGTAGTAGTATAATTATATATAGAAAAACCCCGAAGTATTTAAATATTTCGGGGTTTTTTGTTTTACGTATTTTGTAAAAGTTCTAGACTTTTAGTTTTGAGTAATAGGTTTCTTAGCCGCTGCTGTAATATCATAATTATCGGTTTCAACGAATAACATTAACTGTATTTTTTCATTTTGTTTTACCAGACTAGGTATCCTAATACTACCCTTTCCTTTTTTTGATTGAATAGCAATGTATTTTTCGGCAATTACGATGTTACTGTTATTAAGCGTTCTATTTTTATTTTCCCCTTTATTTACTTTAGTTATTCGTTTATCAAGCACCAAAACAGCTTTAACTTTTTTGTTTTCAGTTAGACCTTCAATTGCATACGTAAATTCTATTTTTTCTCTATTACTAGTAACATTCTCTATATGCAAGTTGTTAGAGCTCAATTTGCTTTCGTACTTGGCAATTATGTCATATACTTTATTCTTATGAGAACCAACTAAATGTTCCTTACCGTTAACCACTAATTCTGGGGTATAGTTGCCACGGTACTTAAATTTATTATTATATAACTTTTGTTTTTTTGCATAGTGCGCTTTGCTGTATGGGTCTTTCCACCCGATATAATTCCAATAATCAACATGATATGATAATGCAAAAACTTCCTTTTTATATTCGTTTTTAACCTTTTCTAATATAACATCAGCAGCAGGACAACTGGAACAACCTTGCGAGGTAAACAATTCGAGTACAATTATTGGTGGATATTTTTTTAATTCAATCTCTGAAGGTTTAATTTTCTTATCATCAGTTTTATATGCATAAGAAACTAAAGCAATGTAACTTAGTAATAGAAAAAGGGGCACAGCTATTTTTTTCATAACAAAGAAGTATATATCACAATTAATCGGGGATGTATAATCTAACTTACTAATTGCCAGTAAATTTTAACCTTTATTATGATTTAGGCTTAAGCAGAGAGGTTTAATGTGTATATAAATAAACAAAGCGAACTAGATTATCATAATCTAGCTCGCTTTGTTTTGAAAATATTCTAAAGCTGTTAAGCAGCGGATTTTAACACTGTTGTTTGTTCAGGTTTTCTTTTGCCACGTAACCAAATTTTTATTCTGTATGTTATATTAAATAATACAGGAACAATAATTAAGGTTAGGAATGTAGCTACAATTAATCCGAAAATAACGGTCCAGGCTAATGGTCCCCAGAAAATAACATTGTCACCTCCCATATATATTTTAGGATTAAACTCACTAAACAATGAGAAGAAATCTATGTTTAAACCAATTGCAAGTGGAATTAAGCCAAGTACCGTAGTAATAGCAGTTAGTAAAACAGGACGTAACCTTGCTTTACCACCTTTTACTAATATTTTAGTAACCTGTTCTCTAGTTAAAAGATCTTTGTCTTCTAAATCCAGTTTAACCTTTTTACGGTCTATTAATATTTGGGTATAATCTAGTAATACTACTCCATTGTTAACAACGATACCGGCTAGAGATATAATTCCCATCATTGTCATCATAATTACAAAAGGCCAGCCAGTTGCCATTAATCCACCAAATACACCTATAAAACTTAAGAAGATGGCAATCATGATAATTAATGGTTTAGAAATACCACCAAATTGGAATATTAAAATAAGCATAATTAATCCAAGGCCAGAGAAAAATGCTCCAACCAAAAATGCCATTTGTTTATTTTGTTCTTCGATTTGTCCAGTATAGTCAATAGCAATATCATCAGCAATGCCTTTATATCCTTTCATTTCTTTCTGAATTTGAGCAACAATTGCAGCAGGATCAGTAAAGCCTGGTGTAAGACCAGAATATACCGTAACTATTCGTTTATTGTTTTTATGCTTAATGGCGCTAAATCCGGAAGAGTTTCTTTGAGAAGCAACAGCTGAAACAGGAATTTCTTTAATCTGTCCATTTGCTGGGTCTCTAAAAATTATATTTTGATCAAATAAAGCGTTTAAATCATATCGGTTTTCTGCATTAAAACGAACGTTAATATCATAATCTTCTCCGTCTTTTTTGTAAACACCTGCTTTTTCACCAAATAAGGATCTTCGTAATTGTTGACCAACTTGACCAACACCTACGCCAAGCTCCCCAGATTTTTCACGATCTACAATCACTTGCATGGAAGGCTTGCTTTTGTTTACATCAATTTTTAACTCTTCAATCCCTGGAATATTTTTAGTATTGATGAAGTTTCTTAAATTCTCCGCTGAGTTAATAAGTTCATTATAATCACTGCCTTCTAACTCTATATTAATAGGGTATCCTGCAGGCGGTCCATTAGCATCTTTTTCAACAGATATAGCCACACCAGGGTATATTCCTGTTAATGCTTTTTGAATTTCGCCACGTAACTCTTCGGTATCTAATCCATTTCTATATTTGTATTCCCTCATAGAGATGGTTACTTTACCTCGGTGCGGTAGCTCTGCTGCTGACCCACCATCGGTAAACGGATTTCCAGCTCCTTCACCTACCATTGATATGGCGGACTCAACCAAATAATTTTCTTTGCCGTTTACGTATTTATCTTGGCTAATTACATCATAAACACGTTGCTCTATGGCTTTTGTAATTTGATTTGTTTTTTCAATAGATGTTCCTTGAGGATATTCTATGTAAGCATAAATTTCATTTGGTGTGTTGTCTGGGAAAAATTCAATTTTTGTTCTACCACTTCCATAAGACATTCCAAACAACATGAAAACAACAATTAAAGTAAATACTGTGATACCAAAATACCAATAAACATTTCTACCTCTTAAGGCATGTTGTATTCTTCTTTCATACCAATTTTCCAAACGAACCATGGTGTTTTTTTGGAAATGTAATGCCCATCTTTTAAGCGCGTATTTGTATACCCAGAACATTATTGCAGTAACAATCATTACGGAACCTAAACCACGCATTTGACCACCTACAATAAGTATAAAAGCACCAAACCCACCGAGTATTATACTCAACCGAATTAATTGTTTTTTAGTAAGGACTTTTTCGCCAACTTCCATAAACTGAGACACTAACATGGAGTTCATGAAAATTGCAACAAAGAGTGATGAGCCAAGAACTACTGATAATGTAATTGGGAAAAATTTCATGAATTGTCCCATAATACCAGGCCAAAGACCTAACGGTACAAAGGCTGCTACTGTGGTCAGCGTAGAAATTATAATAGGAAAAGCGATTTCACCAATACCTTTTTTGGCTGCTTCGGTACGAGTCATACCTTCAGACATTAAACGATAAACGTTTTCTACAACTACAATACCATTATCCACGAGCATACCAAGTCCCATAATCATTCCAAAAAGAATCATAGTGTTTAAGGTATATCCCATTAAAGATAAAATCATGAATGACATGAACATTGACATTGGAATGGCGAATCCAACAAATAAGGCATTACGGAATCCTAAGAAAAACATCAAAACGGTTACAACCAATATAATTCCGAAGATGATATTATTTACTAAGTCATCAACTTGATTTAATGTTCTACTAGAAGAATCGTTTACTATTGATAAGTTGAGATCCGCTGGATAATAATTTTTTTCGGCTATTTTTACCAGCTCTCTAATCTTGGTTGTAGCCTCAATCATGTTTTTACCTGAACGTTTTTTAACGTCAAGCATCACAACATTTTCTCCATATTCTCTGGCAAAAGTTGTTTTGTCTTCTTCACCAAAAGAAACTTCTGCGATATCTCTAAGATATACAGCGCCACTTTCAGACTTCACGACAAATTCGTTTAGTTCCCTAGGATCATCAATTTCTCCTAAAATTCTAATAGTTCTACGCTGCTCTTTAGTTTTAATGTTTCCAGCAGACATCGTCATGTTGCCATTGCTGATTGCCCCAAGAACATCTTGAAAACTTACTTTTGCAGCCATCATCTTATGAATATCCACAGCAACCTCTACTTCTCTCTCTTGCGCACCACGAATGTCTACTTGCTTAACTTCTGGGAGGTTTTCAATTTTATCTTCTAGATATTCAGCAAATTCTTTTAATTTTTCCACAGGATAATCACCAGTGAAATTAACGTTCATAATAGGGAAAGACTCTGAGAGGTTTAAATCAAAAACATTAGGTTCAACCTTTGCACCATTAAATGTAGGCCAGTCTTCACTGGCTTTTTCTCCATCTACTTCATCTTTAACCTTTTGTTTAGCCTGCTCAACGGTAAGTTCTTCATCAAACTCAACAGTTATTATAGCATAATCTTCTTGTGAGGTTGAGGTAACTTTTACAACGTTACTTAGGTTTTTTAATTTGTCCTCAAGAGGATCTGTAATTAAACGTTCTATATCCTCGGCAGTATTTCCTGGGTAAGGAGTACTAACATATATTTTAGTTTCTACAATCTCTGGAAAATCTTCTCTGGGCATAGCAAAATAGGATTTTAGTCCTACCCACAAGAAAATAGCTATCATAACATAGATAACCGATGGATTGTCTATGGCCCAAGAGGATAGCCGAAACTCTTTATTTGCGTTTTTTTTCTGCTTACTCATGTTAGTCTTTTAAAATTTGAACGTTTTGACCATCTTTTACACTTCTGGCGCCTTCTTTGATTAGCTCATCGCCAGACGATAGACCAGAAGTTATTTCAACAATGCTGCCTTGTGTTTTTCCTGTTGTAATAATTTGTTTTACCACAGAAGCTTTTTCTCCATCAGGATTTGCAGTGTACACATATTGTTGCCCTTCTGAATTTTCAGAAATTATACTTTGTGGAATTAAAATAGCGTCTGCTTTAGAATAATCATTAAGCTTAACCTTTGCAGTAAGGTTTGGCTTAATGTTTCCTTCTTTGTTTGGAACTGGAATTTCAGCAGTAAACGACCTATTTCCAGGACTAATAAAGTTACCTGTTTGTCTTACTTTAGTTTCAATAGTTTTGTCTAAAACGGGGAAATACACTTTAGCTTGTTTTCCTTTTTTAATGTCATCTACGTAGCTTTCAGGAATGTTTACTTCGATATACATGTTAGAAAGGTTTACAATTCTAAAAACTTCTGAACCAGGACCAGGAGCTACTACTGTTCCTTGATCTTTAATAACATCATCAATGATTCCTGAAAAAGGAGCTCTAATAGTAGATTTACCCAATTGACTTTGGGTTTGTTTTACGGCATTTTCTGTAGCTATATAATTGGTTTTAGCTTGTAAATATTGAATTTCAGAACCTATTTTTTGATCCCATAATCTTTGTTGGCGTTCAAAAGTTGTTTTAGCAAGTTCTGCTTGTGTTTTTAATTGCTCTAATTGACTTCCCATTCCACCATCATCTATAGAAGCTAATAATTGCCCTTTGGTTACACGTTGCCCTTCTTTCACATAAACTCGTTGAAGAGTTCCAGCCATTTCAGGATATATTAAAACGTTTTGTTTTGTTTTTACACTTCCTTGAAGTTCTAAAAAGTGATCAAAATTTTGAGCAACCACTTTGATTGTAGTAACTAATGGAAATTTTTCATTGTCACTAAGTAATGCAATAACAGAATCTAATTGTTTAGCTTCTGTATCTAAAACACTTAGCTGTTCAGTTATTGTATTTTTTTTAGCTCTTATTTTTTCTAAATTTCCTTCAGAAATAATATCTGCAACAGATTGCTCAGGGCTGCCTCCACATGAAGTTAGAATAAAAGATGCAACGATTAAGTAAAGTGCGTTTTTCATTGTTTTGTTTTTATAAGGTTAGAAGTGTTAATAGTACCTCTAGTATTAGTTATTTAATATTGTTTCTAATTCTGTTTTTTTGTTAATGACCTCAACCATGGATTGCAAAAAAGTTTGTTGCGAATCATATAATTGGGTTTGTGCTTGTCTTAGCTCAAAACTGGTAGCTAAACCTTCAAAATATTTAATTTGGTTTTTCTTTTCAATACGTTCAGCAAGATTCAAATTATCTTTAGAAGTTTGATATTGCTCAACAGCTAAAATGTAATTGCTTTTAGCATTTTCCAATTGAAGACGAATTTGCTGTTCAGCTTCAAAAAGTTGGGTCTTTGCCTTTTCTAAAGCAATTTTAGCACGCTGTGTGCTTGCACTTCTTCTAAAGGAGCTAAAAATAGGAATGTTTAAATCTACCCCTAAAATAGATGACGTAAACCATTGTTGCTCGCTGTTTAAAAATTTAAACTTGTCATTAAAGCCCGAGGTGCCATAATTAATAAATGCATTTAAAGTAGGAAGCGCTCTGCTTTTTGCAAGTTTCCACTCAAAGTAACGTTGTTCGTTTAAGTTAATGGCAATTTTGTAATCAACGTTTTTTTCAAGATCAAAACCTGCGTCAGTTAGTCCAATATCAATGTTGTTCGCCGTAAGCATATCTAAATTGTCCTTTAGCGTGGTTGGATTTTCAATAGGTAAACCCATAACCAAATTTAGCATTTGTAAAGTGATGCCTTTTAATCGAATAGCATTTTTAAGCTGATTTTCTATTGACGAAAGTGTGATTTGTAATTGTTCTACACTTTCTTCATCACCCAAACCGTTTTCGTAAATCTTTGTGGTTTCTAAAAGTGTTTTTTCTAAAGTAGTTTTATTTCTTTCTAAAATAGAAACACTTTCTTGGGCGAGTAAAACATTTCCGTAAGCTTCAACGATAGATTTACGAACTTCAAGATCCGTTTTTTCTTTATTGTTGGCACTATAACTTAAAAATGCCTTGGTTGCTTGAACACCTACAATATATGAGCCATCAAATATTTGTTGCGAAAGTGTTGCTGCGGCGTTGACAGATTGTTTTGTGCCAAAACGAAGTGGGATAAAACCTTCAGGTGCATTAACGTCAAAATTTGTTTGATTTGCGTCAAAATAGTCATTTACAATGTCAATGGTGCTTTGTGTATTATCAAATGCAGCAGCTGGTAATAAAGATACTGGCTGTTCTATTTGGTTTTGATAACTAACACTACCATTAATTTGTGGTAGTCCGCTAGCAATAGTTTCCCATTTTTGCTTTTTAGCATCAGCAATATCACGCTCAGCATTGATTGCTTTGTAATTATTTTTAAGCCCATATTCAATGGCTTCGTCTAATGAATAGTTATGGTTTTGCTCCTGGCAGAATCCCATAAAACTTCCAATTAATACTACAAGTAGTATAAATAATGTTCGCATTTAGTTTTGATTTGAATTGATGATTGAATTAAGTTTTTTTTCTCCAGCCAATGTGGCTATCCCTCTAATGTGATATTCTAGGTAATCATCCATTAAAGCGGTTTTAGAAAACAAATTTGTTGGAAACAAATCTTCATCTTTAATGTTCATGATTCCAGAAAAATATATTCTTGAAATAAAATCTATATTTAAATTATCTCGGTAGATACCTAAATTTATTCCCCTTTTAATGTTTCTAGTTACACATTCTTCCATAACATCATATTGTTTTTCTCTGATGTCTTTATAAATTTTAGGATAATATTTTTGTAACTGATATTGGGGAGAAGATTTCTCATTTTTTAAATGTTGCATCACAAATTTTTTAATTTCTACTAACTCCTCAATAGGGTCTTTTTCAAAAGCACAAATGTTATTTATTCCATTAGATATGTAATAGAATAAGTGAAGGGTTGACTCTTCTACCAATTTAGTTTTATTTGCAAAATGGGTATAAATTGTTTTTTTAGATATCCCCATATGATTTGCTAAGTCGTCCATGGTTACACTTTTAAAACCAAGGTCGATAAACAAATTTGCCGCCGTTTCCAGTATTTTTTCTTTCATAGATCGAAGGCAAATATACATCAGGAAACTTTTAAAACAATAAAAGTTTCCTAGGTTTTACATTTTTTTAACAGTGAAACCACTTAGGGGTTATTTATTCTTCTTCGGTCAACTTTTTATTTACGTAATCGTTGTAGGCTTTTTCACCTTCTTCTTGCCAAAACTTATCATAGAGTTTCCATTTAGAAAAATCGTCTTTACATTCGTCATTGGTTTTTTCTTTTTTCTTTTTCCATTTGTCTTTGCCTTCGCTGCTTGAGCCTCCTCCGCCAAAGCTTGAAAATAAAATTTTTGCCAAAACAAATATCCCGATGGCCTGCCAGTAGGTTATTGTTGTTAGTCCAAATAGTTCTGGCATGAGCCAGTTCCATAACCACATAATTCCAAAACCTAATAAAAGGCCTAAAGCAATGGCACATATTATTCCAAATATGACCCATCCTATAATTTCACCAACACTTTTGGTTCTTATCTTGTGTTTAAAATATTGTTCCATAATTTTTTATATTAATTAAAAGATTGTTTTTTAAGTTCTAGTTTTTTTGATAAAATAGATAGCGCTCTATGTCTTCTAGACATTAAAGTTCCTTCGGCAATACCAGTTTCTTCTGAAATTTCTTTATAAGTATAGCCCTCAAAATCAACTGCGATGATTATACTTTGGTAGTGCGGTTTTAGTTTAAAAATTGCTTTTTTAAGTTCCTTTTTCATTTCATTAGAATATAAATTGTCTGAGTTTCCGTAAAAAAGCTCAATAAACTCTGTAAGCTTAGCTTCGGCTTTATCTTCAATAGAGAGCACTTCTTTCTTAGTTCGCATAATATCAACAATTCTATTTCGTAAAGAGTTGTATACAAAACCGGCAATATTGTTTATTGCGGAAGCATTTTCTGATCTTGAAAATATTTTTAAAGCTACATCTTGAACAATATCTTCAGCATCTCTGTCCGCAGCATCCTTTATACGCGATTTTGCGTACGCTTTTAATGAATGATACTCATCATTAAAAAACGTTCTAAGGTCGTTGTGGTTTTCTTGGTCAGAAATCATTCATTCTTTTTTTGCACGTCGTACAATTAGAAAGACGAAGCTTTTTAAAACTATTGCATTTTTTTTTGAATAATTTAAAAGTAGAGAAACTTTTTAGTATTAAAGTGGTTTCGTAAAATGGATGTATTTTTGAAAAAAAATTATTCAATGCACTCAATAGACGCGTATAGAAATGAGTTTGTTACATATTTAAAAGCAAAAATAAAGTCTAAAGAACCTCATAGTTTATATGCTCCAATACTTTATATATTGGATTTAGGAGGAAAAAGGCTTCGCCCTGTTTTGACATTAATGGCTGCGGAGATTTTTGAAACAGACTATAAGCAAGCACTTGACGCTGCTTTAGCAGTTGAAGTATTTCATAATTTTTCTCTTGTGCATGACGATATTATGGATGATGCGCCTTTACGAAGAGGAAAAACTACGGTGCATGAAAAGTGGGATATTAATACTGGAATTTTATCTGGCGATGCTATGATGATTATGGCATATCAACTGTTTGAAAATTATGAGCCAGATGTTTTTAAGTCCTTAGCAAAGCTTTTTGGAAAAACGGCACTTGAGGTTTGCGAAGGGCAGCAGTATGATATTGATTTTGAAACTCGTAATGATGTTTCTGAGGAAGAGTATTTAACAATGATTACTTATAAAACCGCTGTATTGGTAGCAGCAGCGATGAAAATGGGTGCTATAGTTGCCGGAACTTCTGAAGAAGCTCAAAATGCGATTTATGAATTTGGAAAAAATTTAGGAATAGCTTTTCAGTTACAAGATGATTATTTAGATGTTTTTGGAGACCCTAAAACGTTTGGGAAACAAGTTGGAGGGGATATTCTTGAAAATAAAAAAACATTTATTTATTTAAAAGCTCTAGTCCTTTCTAACGATAATAATCGAGCGAAGTTACTCAACTTATATGCTGAAAAAGGTATAGATGCGGATAATAAGGTAGAACAAGTAACTCAGATTTTTATGGAAAGTGGAGCGGCTGACATTACCAAAAAAGAAATAGAAAACTATACAATTAAAGCTTTTAACGTTCTTGAGCAAATTAATATTTCAAGCGAAAAAAAACTTATGCTAAAACAGTTTGGAGAAAATTTAATGAAACGAAAGGTATAGTTTAGTTTTTTTGTTTTTCCGAGAATTCAAACAAATTTTGGAGGGTATTTTTAACTGTTTTTGCGAATAGTCTTTTAACGAAAAGAGACATCATTAGTTTTTTAAAGGGGGATTTAACCTTCCAATATATCTCTACCGTTAGAATGCACTTTACATTTGAAACAGGTTCTATTATATAAAATTGATATATTTCATCAACGGGAGGGGGGCTGGTGCTGTATTCGCCATACACCAATTGTCCCTTTTTAGCTTCTTTAACTACACTGGTAAAGTTAAAATGCTTTTCGTTAATTACACAAGTGTGTTGGCTGCCTTTTTTGGTAATTTCATTTTCATCATATTCTATTTTGGTGACGTTATCTGTCCAGCTATGTCGATATTTTAAGTTAGAAATGTATTCTAGTAATGTTTCTGAAGGAACATTAAATTCATGAACAAAAGAAAGATTAGGTGAGCCTTCTACGGTAACTGTTTTTGACTCTAAAAAAGGTTTTAAAGAAAGTTCTTCTTTATTAATAATTGAAAAAATGTATTCGGTATTTAAGCCATCGTAAAAATCTGCTCCAGAGTTAAACGTGTATAACTTACTTGTATAATCGTGAGCCAAACCAATTTCATTTACAAGGTCTTTACTAATTAAGGCGTAATTGTCGCTATCAATAGAATTTTTTAATAGTCTATGTGCTTCAATAACCTGTTGTCCAAAAGGTTTTCTGTTTCCTTGAACTTCAATAAACTGAAGTTTTCCACAGTGTGCTACAATTTTCAGCTGTAATTCAGGAGCAGTGGCGCATGCCGTACAAGGGCAAATTCTATTTTCCTTAAGTATTTTAAGGTGACTGTAAAAAGCAGTAAACATTGCTTCAACTTGTGCTAATAGTTTTTCTTGAGACGGAATATCTTCCTCTTTGTAAAAAAATAATGCATCACCCTCTACTTCTGCCAACTTTAAGTCTTCAGTATTAGATTTTATCAATACTTCTAGTAATTCAGCAATAACATGTTGGCTATGTTCCACTTCTGTGTTTTGCACAAATTTGGTAAAGCCCGAAATATCTGGAATAAAAAGTAGAGATTTTTTCATGATAACTAATCTAGAAATTGAATGCGGATACTTGAAGGCTAGTTCGTCGCTTTACTTCAAAGATAGTTACTTTGGATTTAGTCTAACCGATATCTCAGCCCGAAAAAAGTACGGATACCTTGGTTGGGACCGTAAACATATGCAGGGTCAAAAGTAAGCGCATACGGATTATCATTTGTACTAAAAACACCATCGGGTTGTACGATACGACCTTGAATTCTCCCATCCGGTTGTGGGCTGTTGGTTTCATTAGTTGTGACATTTTTATCAAAAGGGTCGTTAGCTCGAGCTATGATAAAAGGGTTACCTTTATTTGGGGTCCAATCTAGTAAGTTTTTAACGCCCGCATAAAATTCAAAGTTTTTTAGTCCAGTATATGTAAATTGAATGTTTTGAATACTCCATGTCGGGGAAAATTCGCTCCTTGGGTCTAAGTCACTAGCAAGAGGTAAACGCATTGGGCCATATAGATTTCCCGTGTAATCTATATTTAAATTCCAAGGTCTAATAGTATATGAAGCCCCCCAAGTACCAGAATAACCTTCAGTTAAAATTTGCCTTTTTGTAACTCCGTTTTCGGTACTTCGTACATCCATAAGAGTTGCACCAGCAAGAATTTTTATTCCGTTTGGAAAAACAACATCAAGATTTGCGCTCACACCTTTAGAAACTGATTTTCCATCTAAATTGTCATAAATAATTTTATTTGGATCAGTATCGTAATCAGGAAGAATAATATTGTCAAAATGTGTATAAAATGCCGAAAGATCAATACTCGCAAAAGTACCATTGGTAGCATATATTTTTTTCAAATAATTTAAGTTTATGTTATATGAGCGTTCTGGTTTTAGCTCTTCTTCCACAATAACTTCTCTTGCGCCAGTTAGGGCAGCATGTTCTTCGGTAAAAAGGTTTACCACTCTAAAGCCGGTACCTGCGTTTAATCTTAAAATATCATTTTCTCCAGTTTTCCATTTATAAGCTATTCTTGGAGTAAAAATTGACCCATGACGTTTATCGTAATCGTACCGAGCGCCTAATAAAAGGGAATGTTTATCTACTAAATTTATTTCATCTTGCAAAAACAAGCTAGGAATAACAATCTCATCTGGATCATTTGCAGTTGCAGGAGTGCTATCATCATAGTAATTGTAACGAAGAGCGGACCCAACTAAAATATCATGTTTACCAAAGGACTTGTCCCAAGTTAATTGTGCAAATCCTATTCGTTGATCAGCTAAATACGGAACGTTTCCGTATACTGAGTTCTGGTGATGGTCATTGTATGAAAAGGAGAATAACATTTTTTCTTCAAAGGGTAACTCATACTTTCCAAGTATTTCCCATCTTTTGGTATAAATACTTTCGCCATATATTTCGTCACCACCTCTAAATTCTGGGGTCCATTGCATTTCACCTCCCCATCTATCTTCGTAAAAAAAGCGTCCTGCCAAAGAAAATATTTTAGCGCTTGGTCTTTTAATGTTTCCTTTAGCAAAAACTGATATACGATGTTGTAGCGTTAGATCGGTAAAATTATCTCCATTGTTATCTATAGGGTTATCGTAGTTAAAATAGTTAGCGCCAAGAAGAACATCAGTAGATTTTCCTATGGGAAATTTTGTGCCAATATCAAGATTGTATTCTCCCCAATCCGTTACAAAAGTGTCAGCAAAAAATAATGGGGCATTTATTGTATGTTTTGTGATTATGTTAATTAAACCACCAACTGCTTCACTACCATACAAGCTAGAAGCAGGACCTTTTACAATTTCAATTTGTTCTATTAAAGAATTCGGTATTCCTGAAAGTCCGTAAACGGTTCCTAAGCCACTTACAATTGGCATTCCATCTATGAGTACTAAAGTGTAGGGGCCTTCAAGGCCATTAATATGTATGTCTCCAGTATTGCAAACGTTGCAGTTTATTTGCGGACGTACACCGTTTACATTTTGCAAAGCTTCAAAAACACTTGCGGTTGGATTTTTCTTTAAAAAAGTAGGGCTATAAACTTCAACGGGAACTGGACTGTCCAGTCTGTTTACCGATTTTAATGTTCCAGTAATAACCGTTTCATCCAACTGCTCCGTTGCTTGTTTAAGTCGTATTGTGATATTTTTTTGTTCGTTTTTTCCAAATTTCAGTTTCGTTTGAAAAGGTTGAAAACCTATCGTAGAAGCTATAATGCGGTATTCACCTGAAGGAATGTTTTGTAATTCAAATTTTCCATCTTCATCGCTAGAGGTTCCAATAGTGGTGCCCTTTATATAAATATTTACAAAAGGGATAGCTTTATTTCCTTCTAAAGTAACACCCTTCAATGTGTTGTTTTGAGCATTAGAAATGAAGCTAAATAAAAAAAGAACTATTGTGAATAGAATAACCTTACGGTTATCCTTAATTAATTTTGTCATTATGGTAAATAAAATTTTAGACAAAACTAAATATTAGTTTTTAGATATAAAAATATATATTTGTAAAACAGTAATATTTACATGACACTTTCAGAAGAAGATTACATAAAGGCAATATACCATCTCGGAAAAGGGAAAAACACATCGGTTTCCACTAACGCTGTTGCAGAGCAGATGAAAACTAAACCCTCATCTGTAACCGATATGATTAAAAAATTATCGGAAAAAGGTTTGGTAAACTATAAAAAGTATCAAGGTGTTAGGCTAAGTGAAAGTGGAGAAAGAACAGCCTTATCTATAGTAAGAAAACACAGATTATGGGAGGTGTTTTTAGTAGATAAGTTAGATTTTGCTTGGGACGAGGTTCATGATGTTGCTGAACAGTTAGAGCATATAAAAAGTGAGAAATTAATAGATAAGCTAGATCAACTATTAGGTTTCCCAAAGGTTGATCCGCATGGTGATCCAATACCTTCAAAAGAAGGTTTGTTTAATAAAGCTTCTAAGCATTTATTGAACGAGGTAAGTTTAGGAACCTCTGGTTTATGCATAGGCGTAAAAGATTCTTCAGCACCTTTTTTAAAGTTTCTAGACAAAAATAGAATTGCGCTAGGAGATACCATAAAAGTGATTGACAAGGAGGAGTTTGATGATTCATTATTAATAGAAATTAACGAAAGACAATTTAGAATTTCGCAGCAGATAGCTTCAAATTTATTTATTCAGATAAGCTAAACAATATGGAGGCAGTAGTTAGTTATTTTGAGAGTATAGATCCCGTTTTGGCGGCACTTTACGCTACTTTATTTACTTGGGGGTTAACAGCAGCAGGAGCAGCACTAGTATTCTTTTTTAAATCGATGAATAGAGCGGTTTTAGATGGAATGCTTGGTTTTACCGGAGGTGTAATGGTTGCAGCTAGTTTTTGGAGTTTGTTGGCACCAGGAATAGAAATGAGTCCTGGAGAAGGTTTTGTTAAAGTAATTCCCGCTGCGGTTGGATTTCTCTTAGGAGCAGCTTTTATTTTTGGCTTAGATAAGGTTTTACCTCATATTCACATCAATTTTAAAGATGACGAAAAAGAAGGAATAAAAACGCCTTGGCACAGAACCACGTTACTTACTTTAGCTATAACATTACATAATATTCCAGAAGGTTTGGCTGTAGGTGTACTCTTTGGTGGAGTTGCGGCTGGTTTTGATGGCGCAAGTATTGGAGGAGCGGTTGCGCTTGCATTAGGAATTGGGTTACAAAACTTTCCAGAAGGTTTTGCTGTAGCGATGCCACTTAGACGACAAGGGATAAGCCGAAGAAAAAGTTTTATGTTTGGGCAAGCCTCTGCAATTGTTGAGCCGTTTGCTGCTGTACTTGGGGCATGGGCCGTACTTACTTTTCAGCCTATTTTGCCGTATGCATTGTCGTTTGCCGCTGGTGCTATGATTTTTGTTGTGGTAGAAGAGGTTATTCCAGAAACGCAGCGCGATAAGTATACAGATATTGCTGCTATGGGATTTATAGCTGGTTTTATCGTAATGATGACTTTAGACGTTGGTTTAGGTTAGTATTAAAATTGTAAGTAATAATTACATGCTACTTAAAGAAGTATATTTGCGCCCTTATTAAGATTACATATTATGGCAGCGCAATTTTTAAACAATACTAAAAAGCAGACAACTTATACTATTTTAAGTGTTGTAATTTTTTTTCTTTCCAGTTGTAAAACTACAAACGTACTTGTTGATGGAGAAAAAAATCAAGAGGTAAAAAGAAACTATCGTGATGATATGCGTTCTTTTGTAATCAATTTGAGTGGTTATGCTAAAGCCAAGAATCCTAATTTTGGAATTATACCTCAAAATGGAATTGAACTTGTGACTTTAAGTGACAATTCAGATGGAGCACCTAGCAAATCCTATTTAAATGCAATTGACGCCCATGGACAAGAAAGTTTGTTTTATGGTTATAGTAGTGATAACAAAAAAACGCCCACTGACGCAAACCAATATTTAATAGATTATCTAAAAATTTCTCAACAGCATGGTAAAGCCATTTTTGTAACAGATTATTGCTCTTCCAAAGAGAAAATAAATCAATCTTACATCAATAATTCTAATTTAGGTTTTACGTCCTTTCAGGCTACGGAAAGAGATTTAACTATTGTGCCAACTGTTTATCAGAATAAAAATAACAAGAATATTGTTTCTTTAAATGATGCTCAAAACTTTGTCTTCTTTCTAAATTATGAGAACTACTCCAGTAAAAGTAATGTAGTTGAAGATGTTGCTAATTCCAACTACGATTTGGTGTTAATTGACCTATTTTTCAATGATGGAACGCAGTTTTCTCAACTGGATATCACTAAAATGAAAACAAAACCCAACGGAGGAAAACGATTGGTATATTGTTATATGTCTATAGGTGAGGCAGAAGATTACAGGTTTTATTGGAATAGTGAATGGAAGTCTAAAAACCTAGATTGGTTGGATAAAGAAAATAAAAATTGGCCAGGAAACTACAAAGTGAAGTACTGGAATAAAGATTGGCAAAATATTATTTTTGGATTCCAGGAATCGTATTTGGATAAAATTATTTCGACAGGTTACGATGGGGTTTACTTAGATATTATAGATGCCTTTGAGTACTTCGAAAATAAATAGCCATATGCCTTTAGTTGGTTGGAAACTTTATTGCACTTTGTAGATTAAATATACTGCTCACCTAAAATAAATGAGAATTCCTTCTATATTAATTTTATTTGCGGTCACTAAACTAACCAATAACTAGAATACCTGCGTGGCATTACAAAATAATACAAAAGTACTTCTGATTTCAGAAGGCACTTATCCTTTCAATTTTGGTGGAGTTTCAACTTGGGCTCACGATTTGTGTAACAAAGTAAAAAATGTAGACTACGTTTTATACTCTATAAATGCAGAGGTTGAAAAAGAACCAAAATTTAAGCTTAGCAACAATGTTAAAAAGGTGATACAAGTACCTTTATGGTCTTCCGAAGAACCTTTGGATTGTATTGATTATGATGTAAAATACTCTAAAATTTTAGAGGCAAAAGAAAATACATGCAATCAATCAATTAAAGAGTTGTTTATTCCTTTTTTTAGGGACTTTATCAAAGAAATTTTTTCAGAGCAAGCATCGATAGAAAAAATAGATGATAGCTTTTACAATATGTGGTTGTTTTTTCAAGATTACGATTACAAAACCACAATGAGAAGCGAGTTAGCTTGGGACACTTTTTGTAATGTGGTTAAAAAAACACTGCCTAAAGAGGAGTTAAATCATGTGAGTTTAGACGATATAACTACTGCAATGCGTTGGATATATCGTTTTTTAATACCAATGGCAATAAAGGTTCCAAGGGTAGATGTTTCACATGTTACTATATCGGGTATTGCGGTTATTCCCGCTTTGTCATTAAAGTACAGACATAATACGCCAATATTGGTCACCGAACATGGAGTTTTTATTCGAGAAAGGCTTATCGCTATTAGTTCTGCTGACTACTCTTACTTTTTAAAGAAAATGTTGATTAGTTTTTCTGAAAGTATTACAAAACTAGTGTATCACCATGCTTCTAAAATTACGACTGTAAATAAGTTTAATATTACTTGGGAGAAGTTTTACGGAGCCGATGAGTCAAAAATTGATGTAATCTATAATGGCGTTGATGACACTATTTTTAAGCCTCGGCCTAAGCCAGAACATTTAGCAAATGTTCCTACAGTGGTTGCGGCCGCACGAATTTTTGACCTAAAGGATATTTTAACCATGATTAGAACCTGTGATGAGGTTAGGAAAAAAATTCCCGAAGTTCAGTTTTTAATTTATGGAAATAAAGATGCCGTTCCAGAATATACGGAAGAGTGCGAAGCCTTAATTGAAGAGCTTCAGGTACAGGATAATTTTTTTCTGAAAGGATTTCATAATAGTCCGGAATTAATTTATTCCGAAGGAGACATTTCTATTTTAACTTCAATATCTGAAGGTTTTCCATATACGGTGATAGAATCAATGAGTTCGGGAGTTCCTGTTGTTGCCACAGATGTTGGTGGAGTATCAGAAGCATTGGATGAAACTTGTGGTTTTATATGCAAACCGAAAGATTATAAAGAAATTGCTAAAAAGGTTGTAAGGCTGCTCGAAAACGAGCAACTAAGGCGCTGGATGGGAGAAAATTCTAGAACTAAAGTTCAAAACAATTTCACTATTGAGACTTTTATAAAAGCATATCAAAAAACGTATGACTCTTTAGCCAATATAAAACACAATATGGTCAGTAATACTAAATAATATTTGAGTATTAGACTTCCCCCAATGAGCATAATTCAAAATAACATAGATGAGGCTACCGCAGCAGTAGTTCATAAAATAGGCAACCCTGTTAGTAGAATGGTTGTTCTAGCAACATTGGAGTCTTTTGGAATACGAGAAAAAGACGTTTTTAACGATTTTGGTTTTGTAACACTTCCAGATTTGGCAAATCATATATATCATGATTTAAAAAGTAGAGATAGGAGCGCGTTAAAAAACGAAAGTGAACTTAAAAACTATAAAAAACAAAATGGAACAATTCCAGTATCAGGTTACCTTTGGATGAAGGCAAGACTTTTACTTCAGTTTTATCCATTAGGAATTTTTCACTTGCTACCAATTTTTTTACAAATAGTATCTATCATTTTGTTTGGATATTCCCTTTGGACATATTTAGGGTTTAATGTAGTACAGTCAACAGCTGTGGTGTTGGGTGTAATGTTAGGTTTAATAGTCTCAGGAGGTTATGTACAGGTTTTAGGCAGGCAAGCTTCGTTTTACTGGCATCATAAAGAATATGGAAAAGCTAAGATTGTAATAGATAAAATTATCCAATCAGGAATTAGAGGCATGGGTGTTATTTTTATTATGGTAGCCATTGTCAATTTGCTTTTCAATATATATCCTTTTTATCTGGTTTTAATTACATGTTCATATGCATTGTTAATAGGTGTTTTATTGTTGACTATTGCTCCTTTTCATACTATGAGACAGCGGTGGGTGATTACCTTATCCATATCAGTAGCTACAGCGGTTGCTTTGTGTTTAAAAGAGTATACAAGTATACATATATATTTCACGCATTGGATTGGAATTGCATTGGCTATTGTAATAGCTCAGGTGTTTCTAAAATATTTTTATAAAAAGTATAACGCCTACGCAGATAAAATGTTAATCAAGCCTAAAAAACTGGTGGTTATATATAAAAATTACAGATACTTTTTTTACGGAGTTTTAATTTACGTCTTTGTTTTTTTAGACAGAATTTTGGCATGGTCTGCTGATTCAGAATTAACAAAACACTTTGCGCTATTATATGAGAAAAACTATGAAATAGGAATGGATTTGGCAATTCTTATTTTCTTTATGTTGGCGGGTGTTTTGGAATATGCTATTGCTTCATTCAGCAAGTTTATGGATGTTAGACAAAAACATATTCTATTTAAAAACAAAAAAGAGTTCAATCAAAATTTATTCAATATGTACAAAGGGCATATTGCATTGTTGTTTTTAACGGCAATTATTTCAACCTCCTTTATTTATTTAGTGGTCACACAACCTTGGGGGTACGAAGCTAATTTTGGAGAAGCCTTAGAGTGGGTAAGTATAAAGGTTTGTGTAATTGGGAGCATTGGATATTTGTTTTTAACATGGGGAATGTTAAACACCTTGTACCTTTTTACATTAGATAGACCAAAAGGCGCTTTAACAGCACTTGGTTATGCTAGCATTGTAAATTTTGTAGTTGGATATGTTTTATGCCGAACCGTTAGTTACGAATATAGTGTTGTAGGAATGCTAATTGGAGCGGCAGTTTTTATGATGTTGACGTTAAAAGAAGTCATAACATTCTTTAAAAAATTAGACTATAATTATTATGCGGCCTATTAATTTAATATACTTTCTACTTCCTTTTTTAGCAGGTGCGCAGAAGGAAAACCATGTTCAAATGGACAAAGGCCTATTTGTTTGTTATGGAAAAACAAATCCTGAATTGGTTAAAGGTTATGACCTAGTAATTTTAGAAGCAGCTCATTACAATGCTAAAGAAGTTTCAATTTTTAAAGAAAAAAACCATAAGGTTGTTGCATATATAAGTTTAACAGAGGTTAATGAAGCCGCATTGTTTTACGAGGATATTAAACCGTACACTCTTGGTAAAAATGGAATTTGGAATAGTTGGTTTATTGATGTTTCATCAAAACCTGCGCAACAAATTATACTTAAAAACATAGACTTACTAAAACAAAAAGGTTTCGATGGTTTGTTTCTAGACAATATTGACAATGTATCTAATTGGGGAATGCTTAAATCATATAAAAAACACCTTGTAAATTTTATAAAACAAATTAAAAGTAAAGAGCTTTTTTTGGTTCAAAATTCAGGATTGTTTTTGGGGAAAGAGTTAAATAAAATAACAGATGCCGTTTTGGTAGAATCGGTGATTACCAATTACAACTTTAGAAATCAACAATACGCCTTCCGCGATAAGGATGGTAAAAACCAATTGTATAAGACCATAAAAAAAGTAAAACACCAAACTAAAAAACCAATATATATATTAGAATACGCGGATAGCATTATCATGAAAAACAAAGTGTCTAAAGAGCTGTCTAAGCATGGTTTTCCATTTTTTATAACTCAAATAAACCTACAATCACTACCTCAATTTAATTAGGAAGAATAATGTTTTATATAGATAATGTACTTATTGGACCTTTTAGGATTTTTGTATTGTTTTTTGCAACAATGTTGGTACATCAAATTGTAACAAAACAGCCTATTAAGAATTACGATTTAGACTATATTTTAAAAAGAACAACAATTTATGGTAGTGCCATATTGTTACTTATATTTATACTGGTACAGTTAAAAATGTATGACGTTTTTACCCTGATATCTATTTTCTTTTTACTGCTTGTAGGACAATATTTAATTTTCGGAAAAGCTATTAGTTTTTCTAAAAGAATAGATAAAAAAAGAAAGTCATTTTTATTAGGGTTTTTCAAATTCATGGAGAATAACCTAAGTATCCAAAATCAAATTTCGAAAGGATTAAATTTTAAATTGCCTAAAAAGTACAATGTAATGCTCATTGTGGCATTTTTTGTGTCATTTGCTACCTTGGTTTCAAGGTATTTATTCTTAAAAAACGACCTTTACACCTTATCAGGTTTATGGATTAGAAATTTGGAGTCAGTTAAGAAGTTTAATATTAATAACTGGTTTTCAGATAATGTTACGCTTCTTGGAGAAAACGCATTAATAAGTTTTTACAGTAAAATTACAGGAATAAGTGAAGAAATGGCGGTGCATTCCTTTGGATTGTTAGAAGTATTTGGTCTTAGTATAGTCTTATATTGGATTTTAGTAAAAATCACCAAATCTAAGTTTACAGCACCAATGGTAGGGGTTATGTTTTTTGCATTTTTTTATAAGTATATGCCAATTAACATCAACTTTTTATTAGAGCATAATCCATTATATATTGCACTTTGGTTTGCCTTACCAGCAATGCTTTATACAATAATACCTAAGTTGTTATCCACGAATAAAAAGCGATACTTTTGGATGCTTTTCATCACCTATATGGCATTGTCGCTTACGAACTTATTTGTAGCGCTATTAATTGTTCCTCTCTTTTTGTTGATATCATTGATGTTATCTACGAAAAAAACAAGACCGTATGTTGGCAGAAGTATATTAAGTTATGTTTTAGCAACCGTTTTAATAATGATTTTACATGCTTTTGTGTGTTGGGTTAATCATACCTCTTTTTTAGGTTTTCTTAGAGAAAACATGATTTTGGTAGATGCGTATGCTTATTTTCCACAGTTAATTATTAGTACAGACGATTTAATTCTTATTTATCTAGGAGTTGGTTGTATAGCAGCTGTGCTTAGTATATTTATGACAATTAAGAAAAGGAAAAAATGGACGCCTATGTTAGCATTTATCCTGTTTTTTAATGCTGTAATTTTATTGAAATGGATTCCTTGGGAGTGGATTGATATGGACCTATATTTTCAAGCACTGTCTGTTTTTTTAGTGCTTTTAGTTGGGATAACTTCAGGAATTATTGTCTACTATTTTAAAATTTCAATACCTAAAAAACCATTAACAAGAAGTATAAGTTTAGGTGTTTTGTTTTTGGGGTTGATTATGGTTTCTTTTTTTACCAATGGGTCTTTTGAGTTTGATTATGTGAAAAAAGACCAATTAAAAACTGATATTTTGTTGGTCTATGATGACCTTTCAAGTAATTACATGCCTTTTTCATATGCTGTTGTTAATGCTTCCTATGGTCAAAATATAAGTGCAAGTGAACATTATTTTGTTACCTACCATGATTTTGTTAAAGGTTACGCTAGACGCGATTCTATTTTTCAATCTGTTAAAGAGAATAAGGCCTTTCTAAAAAATAATCCTTCTGTGATTTTACCGCATAGTGTATTTGTTTTTATAGCAAAAAAAGCAACTAATAATGATTTGAATGCATTAGTGACTCCCCAAGAAATTGTTGATGACGTAGAAGCTCAGATAAGTATCTTAAAGGTAAGGGGGAGAACCGTAAACCTGTATTACGAAAATAAAGATTTAACAGTTTACGAAATCGTAAACAAACCCAATTCTTCCAAATTGGATAAACTAATATTTGAACTATGAAGCAATTTAATCGATTAGGAATTGCGCTAATTACGTTGCTTGTTTTTTCTGGTTGCCAGAGAGAAATTTACCGAATTAACCATGAGTTTAGCATTCCAGGTAAAAGTAAAGAACCCGCCCTTCTACAATTTATTGTCGATAAAAAAGAGTATAGTAATGTACTAGAAAGTAAAAACTTAAACAAAGTACTAGATTATACTAAAATACCCTATCAAAATATTGACTTAAAAACGTTCAATGAAAATCAAGAAATTGCTCCTACCGCGAGAGTCATATGTCTACATAACCCTAATATGCTGAATAATGTAGCTATAGATTCGCTAATGAATTTTGTGGCTAAAGGAGGAACGTTGTACGTGACAAAAGCTTTTAGAGATCCTCGAATGGCTTTTTTACTTGGACTTAAACCAGATGCAAACTGGGAGCGGAATAAAAAGGCATCAGGGTTTCATTTTAATACACCAATGTTTCCTGGTAAAAAAGGTTTTTCATTTGATGATAAAAGTGCGCATTTAGGGTTTTCTAGGTCAAATTTTTTAGATGATATAAATGTTTTGGTAAGTGCCATTAATAATCATGATTATCCTGTTTTAATAGAAAACCATGTTGGAAAAGGCAAAGTGTTATTTTTTAATTCAGGAAGCTTTTTTAGTAAAAACATGAGGGGATTTTTGTTTGCAGGTGTTTTAAACGGATTAGAAGGGGTTCCTTATCCTATAACCAATGTGGCAACAATTTTTTTAGACGATTTTCCTTCTCCAACCTATGATATATATAAAGAGCCTATAAAGTCTGAGCTAAATATTACGGTATCTGATTATGTAAAGGATGTCTGGTGGCCTGATATGAAAAAATATGCGATTGAGGAAAATATAAAATATACAGCATATGTAACATTTGACTATAATGTACAAATAGCTCCTCCGTTTAATTTTGAAGAATGGAATAAAAATACATTTACTGTAAATGGAGGGCTCGAAAAACAAAGTACTTGGATTGGTAAAGATGTTATCAATAGTGGGCATGAGTTAGGTTTTCATGGTTATAATCACGTTTCATTGTTAAAAGATGAGTGGAAAAACCCAGAATATATAGTTACCTCTTTAAATGCGGCAGTCAAAAAATGGAAAGTATTAGATTTTAAAAGATTGCCCATTTCATATGTGCCACCTTCTAATTACATAGACAGTGTTGGGCTTGCTAAATTAAATAAAGGAATGCCTACACTTCGTTTTATGCAAAGTACATTTCAAGGACATTTGGAAGATGGTGGAAACAGAGAATTTGATCCAGATCCTTATAATTCTAAATTTTTTGACTTCCCGAGAATAAGTAGTGGTTATTTTTTAGAGGCAGAAAATACTTGGGAGATAGAGTCTCTTTACATAAGTACTGGTGCATGGACGCATTTTGTACACCCAGATGATGTATATCAAATTCCTGATGAATCCAATGCTAAAACCAGCGGACATTTTTCCTATCGAAATAAATACGGGTACAACTGGTATTCTAAAAATGGAAAAAAAGGAATGTTCGATATTTTTAAAGGTCATATAACTGACTATAAAAAAAGACACCCTTTTACACGTTTTTTAACCGCTACAGATGCTTCTGTGATTACGCAGAACTGGAGATACGCATACTACAATCATTTTAATATTGATGGTATGTACAATGTAGAAAGCAGAAATGCAAAAACCAGAAAGGGAGACAATTACTGGTTACTGTATATAAAAAAGGAAAATACTAAAAGTATTGAAGACCATTTAAATCAGGAAGCGGCGACTTTTAAAAAAGTACCGTTTTTAGAAGGAAATTTGTTTTCTATAAAAACACAAGATGCTGAAATTGCGTTACCAGATTTATATAGCAATTACCTTAAAAGCGGTTTGTCCAATAGTGCAGTTATTGCTGAAGTAAAAAAGGAATACCATTCATTTTTAGAAAATAAAGATTATTTAACCCCATTAAATGAACGTCTAAAAAGGTATGTGGCAGACGGAGAATTAAAAAAAGCAACAGACCTTATTGAGCTTAAAATGAGGCTTAATCCAAAAATAGGAACACAAGCTATATGGAAAGAGTATGCTACTTATATGGTGTGGCAAAAAAGAGAAAAAGAACTTTGGGTTAACTTAGATAACTTTTATTTAAAAAATAAATCAAAAAACAATGCGGATTTATCCCATATAATAAATGAAGTTGCTGACTATATAGACATTTCAGCACACGAAAAATGGTTAAACAGGCAGTTGGAGTGGGATACTACTAATGAAAGCGTTTTGTTAGAATACATAGAACACTTCAATACTTCAGACCGGCAAGCCACGGTTAAAAAAGTGCTAAACACGCTAATAAATATAACTGATAAGCCAGCATACAATAAAACATATATAGACCATCTGATAAATTATAAAGACGATGATTTAATTCCCACTTTGGAAAAAATTGCGCCATGTGATATAAATTATAAAGATATTGCCAATACTGTTGCATGGGCTTTTGCTGATAATTTAAGGTTTGATAAAGCATTATTGTGGAAAGATTGTACTAGTGGTATTGATGAGGCGACTATTGAATATTGGCTTTTAAATTCTAAGTCATTTGATAGGGTCAAAAAAACTAACTTTCCATATTACATAGCTCTTTTATTAGCAAATGACACTCAAAGAGCTTTATATGAGCTAAAGAAAACAAAGTCTTGTCAACAAGAGTTAGCACATCTTTCTAAAAAAATCGCTACAGCGTTTGGAGATTACGGAAACTTTAAAAAAGCAGTCCAATGGTCGGTTTGTGCTAAAGACATTCCTATCAAAAGTAAATTACAATGGTATTATGAACTAAATGAAATTGATAATTTAAAAAAGACGTATAAAAATTACATATCTAAACACCCAAAAGATTATGATATTAAAATGCTCATGGCGACATTAATGTTATATAAGAGTGATGTAAATGAAGCAGCTAAAATAGCATTAAGTATTCCGAATCATAAAATTGATAAATCTTTTAAAAAAGCATTAAATAAGGAGGTTTTGGGAATGAGTGTTAAAGAACAAATTCAGATGTATAAATTATATGCCGATTTGTTAGATCCCGAAATAGGTGAAGTAATTGCTAAAATTCAACGTCAAGAATATGGAAATTCCGTTGGGTTTAATACATATAATATTAGTGATGCTTTTAAGCCTATTACTTTAGAAAATATTGTTAGCTACAACTTTCATAATAAAAAGGGAGATATGCATACGCTTTCTTTAACACAAAGTATAATGTACGCTTTGAATGTTGATATTGAAGATGACAATAACATTGATCATGATTTGTTAGGTATTCAATACATGTATACTAAAAAAACCAATCCAAAATTTCAATATACACTACGTGGGCGTATTGAGAAGGACAATGTAAGTGGACTGTTTTTTCAGGCAGGGGCAACGTATAGTCAAACCAAAAAGAAAAAGTTTACAGCATATGAGTTGGACTTGTTTCCTGTAAAATCTGGACCAGGACATTCTTTAGATTTATATAGAACTAGGCTAACTGTTTATAAAGAAATACCATTCCATAAAAGGTTCAATCAAATAATTGCACTAGAAACTAACTACTATACCGATGGAGAATATGAGGCTATTTTATTAGGTAGAACGGAGTTCGCGTTAATTAAGAATAAAAGGTTTAAACTGTCTCCATTAGTTGAGGGTATTTATGGTAGGGGAAGCATTGACCGTAGAGGCGGATATCCATATTGGATGGATGATAATAGACTTTACGGTGGTGGAGGTGTTGTTTTAAACGTAGGAACAGAAAAAAGCAAGTTTAGTTTAAATGCAGATTTTGGGATATTCGCGGAGCAAGATGAGCCAAGCTTTGAACGCTATACAGGTAACATTTTCTACAGAATTAAAGATTTTACCAAACTAACTGCAGGGTATGAAATATACACAATAGAGAATTTTTTCTCCAATGTGTTTTTGTTTGGAATCACTCATAATTTTGAATGACAATTTATACTTGTAATACTCTTTACTATTGGTTAAGTTTAAGGGACTAATTAAAACAAAACCAAATGCGTAAGATTGTATTTATAATTGCGTTTTCGAGTGTTTTTTTGAACACTATTATTGCCCAAAAAACAGCATTTTCATATTTAGATATTTATGATTTAGAATATGTATTAGACCCTCAAATTTCACCGAATGGAGAATGGATAGTTTATCAGAGAATGGGGTTTGATATTATGGAAGATAAAGCCGTAGGCCAGCTTTGGATGATTAAAACGGATGGGTCTCAACATCAAAAATTAACTTCTGGAGAAAGTGCAGAGTCAAATGCCAGATGGTCTCCTACGGGGAATAGAATTGCTTTTACAAGCACAACAAAAGAAGGTGTTGAGATTTATATATATTGGCTTTCAACAGGTAAAATGGCGAAAATTTCTCAATTACCTTATAGTCCAAGTGCCTTAACATGGTCCCCGCAAGGAGATCAGTTAGCATTTTCAATGCATGTACCTAAAGCACCTCCTGTTTTGGTTAAAATGCCTAAAAAACCTAAAGGAGCAAAGTGGGCTGCTACATCAAGAATTACTGATAGATTGTATCATGAGGCGGATGGTAAAGGATATATAAAACCTGGTTTTAATCACATATTTGTAATTCCTGCAATTGGAGGAGCAGTTAGGCAAGTAACATCTGGGGACTTTCATCATAGAGGAAAATTGAATTGGGGAAAAAATGGGGAACAGCTATACTTTTCTGGGAACCGAAACAAAGATTGGGAGTATAGTTTTAGAAATAGCGAAGTGTACTCCGTTAATATTTCTTCTGGTGATATAACAGCTTTAACAAATAGAAAGGGACCAGACACCAACCCCGTGGTATCACCTAATGGGAAGTATATTGCCTATATTGGATTTGAAGATAAGGTTCAGGCGTATCAGGTTAGGAAACTTCATATTATGAATGTTGATGGTTCTAATGCTAGGGTAATTTCTGAAAAGTTAGATAGAGGTGTTACTAACATTATTTGGAATGCTAAAAGTAACGGTCTTTATTTTAGTTTTGACGATAAAGGAAATGGAAAAATTGGACACATAACCTTAGATGGTACAGTTACAATATTAGCAAGCGATAAAGGAGGAACCTCCATTGGTAGACCGTATTCTGGAGGCTCCTTTACAGTTTCAAACTCAGGAATTATTGCATATACACATACAAGACCCGAATTCCCATCCGAGTTGGCAGTGGTAAAACCAAAGGCAAAAAATCCAATTAAAATTACATCATTAAACAACCCATTATTTAAGTATAGAAACTTAGGAGAAGTGGAAGAAGTGTGGTATAAATCTTCCGTGGACCAAAGAGATATTCAAGGTTGGGTGGTTTATCCTCCAAACTATAACTCTTCTAAAAAATATCCTTTTTTGGTTGAGAATCACGGAGGGCCAATTCTTAATTATGGAGACCGTTTTTCAGCAGAAATACAGTTGTATGCAGCTGCTGGCTATATTGTTTTTTACCCAAATCCAAGAGGAAGCACCAGTTATGGAGAAGAATTTGGAAATCTACTTTACAATAATTATCCAGGAGAAGATTATAACGATGTTATGGATGGGGTTGATTTTTGCATTCATAAAGGAATTGCACATGAGGATAAGCTTTATGTAACTGGAGGTAGTGCCGGAGGTATTATGTCTGCTTGGATGATTGGTAAAAATGATCGGTTTGAGGCGGCTGTAGTTGCAAAACCTGTTATGAATTGGATTAGTAAAACCCTGGTAGCGGATAATTATTTTGGATATGCAAATTCCCGTTACCCTGGTCAACCATGGGAAAATTTTGAAGGATATTGGAAATTTTCACCGCTTTCTCTCGTTGGTAATATTAAAACACCAACTATGGTAATGGTAGGTATGAACGATTTACGAACTCCACCCAGCGAGGCAAAACAATTATATCATGCTTTAAAATTAAGAAAGGTAGAAACTGTTTTGGTTGAAATCCCTGGAGCGGGGCATGGTATTGCAAAAAAGCCAAGCAATTTAATTGCTAAAGTGGCGCATACCTTATCTTGGTTAAATAAATATAGTAAAGTAAAAGACTAAATAGTATGGCGGCAAAAAAAAGACATTGGTTATGGAACTTTCTTCTAATAGTTACGCTTATTGTTTGCTTAGTAGCTTTTGCTGTACATTATAAAAATTGGACAAAATTAGATTCAGAAGGTATTAAAATGGTATCTGGAATTTATTACAAGGAGTTAAAGTTTTCCGAATTAGATTCTATTACAATGGTAGATAGAATACCACCTATGGAGCGTTTAAATGGTTTTTCGGCTTTGGAAAAAGGAAAAGGACTATATAGAGAGTTTAAGGATTCGCTTACCGATAAAAAGGTACATGTTTTTGTAGATAATTTTGAACAGCAAAAAATAAGAGTTGTATACAAAGACTCTCTAAAACTTTTTATTAATTATAAAGACAGTTTAGAAACGGTAGAACTATTTCAACTTTTTAAAAGTAAGCTTGAATTAAATAGTGATTAGTTATAACCTATTTTTCTATTTAAATTTGAAATATGGTTTTAATAGCACAATTTGTTGGAGCACTTTTAGGGTTTTTTGCCGTGATATTCGGAGCCTTTGGAGCGCATGCACTAAAGAAAGTTTTAAGTGACGATCAACTAAAGAGTTTTGAAACAGGAGTAAAATACCAAATGTATCATGCCATATTGTTGATAGTTATTGGTTTTAATTTTAATTTAGAAACTGGATTAGAAAAAGCAATGGTATATTGTTTTATTATAGGTGTTTTTCTTTTTTCGTTTAGTATTTACGGACTTTGTGTTAGTTCAGCAAAAGGCAAAAAACTTAAAATACTAGGGCCAATAACACCAATTGGTGGTTTATTATTGGTTATTGGCTGGGGCTTACTAGCATATTCTTTTGTACGAAATTTTATTTAGCTTCTTCTTCTATCGATGTAAATTCTTTTATAGCTGTATTAGGCTCTATAATATTGTACCCGCTCCAAAAATCAGGATTGTAATTTGCCATATAGACAGGCGATACCGTATTTTTTTCTTGGAGTTGTTCGTATTGCGTTGAGGTAATACGTTCTGTATCAAAAACAATTACTTCTTGTTTATTACGTCCAGAGAAAGCCAAGTCAAGTTTTAATGATAATTCATTTTGCTTACGCCTTCCTCGTACATGTTTATTTTTCTCTATAATTTTTAATGGACGTTTTAGGCTAACCTTAACTCCACTTTCTTGTTCTAGGTATTTAAGCTCATATTTGTTGGAGTTTCCTTTAGCAAAAAACACTTTACCTTTTCCTAAATATTGATTCATACCTACACCAAGTAGACTAAACTTTTTTAATGGTTTTACATTATGATAATCGATGCGCATTACGGCAAAATCATCAGAATTCACGTAAATTTTTCCTTTGTAATCTGCGGAACCTTTAGGTTTAAAGTCTAATATATAAACAGCATCTTCTCCTATATAAGTAAAATCGGTTATCTCAAAATGATACTTTCTAGATTTGTTTATGAAATTAAGCTCACTATCATCCATATAGAAGAGGTTCTGCATCATTTTACCCAATGCTTCTCTTTTGTATTTAGAGAAGTTCTTTTTCCATTCCTGCTCTTCTTTCTTCTTTTTTTCCACTTCTTTTTTCAAGGCGGCGGCGTTGGTTGAATCTACTTCAGTTTTAAATATATTATCAAAATCTTCTCCTTCAACCTTGGTGCCTAAAAGGGGACCAGATTTAATTTTGAAATATGAATTTGGTTTAACATTTGCCTTAATAATATCGTTAAACTTTTTTTCCATGCTGGTAAAACCAATCTCATTGTTTTTATCATATAGTTGAGAAGCCTTTATGAGTTTAATTTTTTGGTTTTCTTCATCATTATTGCCGTATAAGTCACAGAGTACTTCAGTAAAATAACTGGAGCTCGCAGGGATTGTGTTTATAACGCTATCTAAAAACTTTTTGTTGAATTCGTCAATAGTAGATTTCACCAAGGTATAATTAGTTTTAGCTAGTTTACTATAGTCTGAGTTTCTAAAAAACAAGCGTTTTTTACTTAGATCTTTATTATAGTTTTTCTCTAAACTGTCCTTTACCAAATCAATTATTTCATCGGCGCTGTATTGTTTGTTGGTAACAATTACGGGTTTTAACTCAATGGCTAATGGTTTTAAATAAATGGTTGTTCCCGTAAATTCACTAAGAGGCTTTCCAACAGATTCAAAACCCATACATGAAATGAATAACGAATCGGTTTCCTTTATGTTTTTGTCTAAAATAAAGCTAAAACGACCTTCTTCATTAGTAATTACACCTTTTTTATTTAAGATTATATTGGCGTAGGGAATAGGGTGTTGTGTTGTAGAATCTAAAACTTTTGAGGTTAACGTTTGCGCCGTAGAATAAGTTTGAGTGGTAATAACAATAACAAATAATAAAACGTATTTGGCAAAATTTATCATAAGTTCTTTTTTGGAATGCTGGCAAACTAAACATAGTAGTTTTTATAGCAATGCAATTTCTAATTTATTTAAGAAAATTTTATTCTTTCGTTAAGAAGTGGCTTCTTCTTATACTTACGAAGACGATTTACTAAAAGTTATGTTACAGGTAATTTAGTGACAATTGCAATTGTCAGCATTGCAATGCCCTTTTGAAGATTGCGCCTTTTTACTTAGCCGCCATTGTTTTGGCCATAAAAATTTATGAATTAAATAGCTAAAAGCAATAGCAACACTAACAAAAACTAAAATATTTTGAAACATGCTCTTATTTTAAAAATTGATACGCTATTAGCGCAACAAGGTACGCAAAACCTGTCATAATAGCCAGTTGAAGCATTGGCCATTTCCAGGTATTGGTTTCTCTTTTAACTATTGCCAAGGTACTCATGCATTGCATTGCAAAGGCGTAAAAGAGTAAAATGGATATTCCTGATGCAAAATTAAATACTGGTTTTTGGGTAGATGGGTGTACTTCTGCCGCCAGTCTTTCTTTAATAGTTTCCTCTTCTTCACCACCACTTCCAACGGAGTATATTGTAGCCAATGTACCTACAAAAACTTCTCTTGCTGCAAAAGATGCTAATACCGCAATTCCTATTTTCCAATCATAACCTAATGGTTTTACCAGAGGTTCAAAGGCTTTACCCATTTGCCCCATAAACGAATGTTCTAACTTATACCCTGCAAGCTCATCCTCTTTTGCTACCGCAATTAAATCATTGCGTTTTATAGCTAAAGAGTCTTGAATATCCTGATTGTTTATGTGGTAAATCTTTGCACTAACACTGTCTCTAAGACTCAACTCGTAGTTTTGGATGTTACTGCTTATAAATGTTTTATTGAAGTCGGAAAAACCATCAGATGCAATTTTTTCATCTACATTTTTTTCGGCATTTTTAAAATCTTCAGAAAGTCCGTAAGAGCCTAAAAACCATAGAATAACTGATATTGCTAAAATTATTTTTCCCGCTCCAAAAACAAAACTTTTAGTTTTTTCTAAAACGGTAATACCCACATTTTTTGCTTGCGGCATTTTATAGCCTGGCATTTCCATTACAAAAAAGGACTTTGTTTTAATCTTTAATATTTTATGAAGTATCCAAGCAGATAAAATAGATACCCCAAAGCCTAAAATGTACAATGCCATTAATGTAAAGGCCTGATAGCTTATAAACATAAAACTACCTTCCGGAATTACAATGGAAATAATAATGAGATATACAGGTAACCTTGCGGAGCAGGTTGTAAAAGGAATAACAAGAATGGTTATTAAGCGTTCTTTCCAGTTTTCTATGGTTCTAGATGCCATGATTGCAGGAATTGCACATGCAGTACCACTCATAAGAGGAACAACACTTTTTCCACTGAGTCCAAAAGGGCGCATTAATTTGTCCATTAAAAAAACAACCCGACTCATATAACCCGATTCCTCTAAAATTGAAATAAAAAGGAATAAAAAAGCTATTTGAGGTATAAAAATTACAATGCCTCCAATGCCTGCTAATATACCTTCTGCTATTAAATTAGTAAACATACCGCTGGGGAGTGTTTTGCTTACCCAATTACTTGCGGAGGCAAAAAAACCATCAATTAAATCCATGGGGTAATTGCTCCAATCGTAAATCACCTGAAAAATAAGAAACAGAATAGCAAAAAATATAAGGTAACCCCATACCTTATGGGTTAACACACTATCAATTTTTGCCTTTAAACTAGTTGCCTTTGTGGGGTCTTTTAAGTAGGCTTTTTTAAGAGAAGCATTAATTTTTTTGTAGCGTAATACGGTTTCTTTATGTTGATAACGACGTAAATCTACCGTTGTGGTTATGTCATTGACCTGCGCTTGCTGATTTTTGTCAATTTCAGTGAAATTAACATCCTGTGTGGTTACCAACCACAATTTATAAGGATCTTCTTGAGGGAATAGTTTTTTTAATCGCTCAAAATATTCAGGAGAAACTTCAGTAATATCTAAGAACGAATCTGTTGAAATAGCATCAATATCCTCAATAGATTGCTTTATTTCCGAAATTCCAGAATTGTTTCGTACACTTGATAAAATAACTTTAGTGCCCAGTTCTTTACTTAGAGATTCAACATCTAAACTAATGCCGTTTTTTTGCATTCTGTCAGCCATATTAATAACTAATACGGTAGGAATGCCTAAATCTTTTATTTGTGAAAAAAGTAGCAGGTTTCGTTTTAAATTTTCAACTTCGGCAACTACAATAGCTACATCCGGAAAATATTCTCCCTTCTTATTTAATAAAATTTCAACAGCAATACTTTCGTCTAATGATGTTGTATTTAGACTATAGGTGCCTGGTAAATCTAATATTTTAGCGGTTATGCCATTACTAAGCTTGCAAAAGCCTATTTTTTTTTCAACGGTAATTCCCGGATAATTACCTACTTTTTGATTAAGTCCGGTTAACGCATTAAAAACTGAAGTTTTCCCAGTGTTTGGGTTACCTAATAAAGCAACTTTAATTTCATTTGTCGCCATCTATATTAGTCTTCAATAAGTTCTAAAACGATGGTTTCGGCAAGAGAGCGCCGAATTGCGATATGAGAATCTCCTACGTTTATGTAAATAGGGTCATTAAAAGGAGCTACCTGTATTAATTCCACAGTATTTCCCGGAAGACATCCCATTTCCATAAGTTTTAACGGAAATCCTTCATTTGGAAATTCAGTAATAATTCCCTTTTGCCCTTTTTGTAAATTTGCTGCGGTCGTAACCAATTCTTATTTAGATTGATTTTAAGTAGAGGCAAAAGTAAGTGAAAAAGACCGAACTTTAAGTGCTAAAGCGTAAAACTTATTGTTCTGAGTATGATTTTTTCAGAATTTGGATATCGCTAAGTAATTTTTCGATTTCTTCAATATCTGTTCCATCGTAAAACCCTCTAATTCTTTTTTCTTTATCCACTAGAATAAAATTTTCGGTGTGTATCATATCAAAGGGACCACCATCTCCATCACTTTTTACCGCTAGATACGATTTTCGGGCAAGTTCGTAAATATGTTTTTTGCTTCCCGTAACTAAATTCCATTTAGCGTCATTAACACCCTTTTCTAAAGCATATTTTTTTAGCTGGGCTACGGAATCTATAGTTGGCGTTACTGAATGTGAGAGTAACAGAATGTCGTTGTCATTTATAATTTTTTCTTGCACTACGCCCATATTTTTGGTCATAATAGGACAAATAGTAGGGCAGGTGGTAAAAAAGAAGTCGGCAACATAAATTTTACCTTCATAGTCTTTTTGAGTTATGGTTTTTCCATTTTGATTGGTTAACGAAAAATCTGAAATGGTATGATACTTTTTAACATGGAGCAGCGAAGAGTCTACTAAGTCTGAGTGCACCATTGCTGGCTGATATATCTTTAAAGTTTTTTTGGGTTGTAAAGCGTTGTAAAATAAATATATAATAACGCACGAAAGGCAAAATAATACGATTCCAAAAAACTTATATTTACTAAAAAAGGAAAGCATATTTTTTATTTACAAATTTATAAAACAACAGGCGCTTTTCACACTTAGTTATTAATTCTTTCATAAAAAAGATAGGCTCTACATAGTTTCTTTTTTTTAGACCCTGTAAAAATGTACTTTTGTGCGTTTTTAATTCTTAAATAAAGTATGACGTTAGCAATTCAAATCGTACAATTTGTACTCATTATATCTATTCTTGTTATTCTGCATGAGTTAGGCCATTTTCTTCCTGCAAAATATTTTAAAACCAAAGTTGAAAAATTTTACTTGTTTTTTGATGTGAAATTTTCTTTGTTCAAAAAGAAGATTGGAGATACGGAGTATGGTGTTGGTTGGTTGCCTTTAGGAGGATATGTTAAGATTGCTGGAATGATTGATGAAAGCATGGATAAAGAACAAATGAAACAACCACCACAGCCATGGGAGTTTCGTAGCAAACCAGCTTGGCAACGATTAATTATAATGGTAGGTGGTGTAGTTGTTAACTTCTTTTTGGCTTGGATAATATATACCCTTTTACTTTTTAATAACGGCGATACTTACATTCCTGCTGACAGTTTAAAATATGGAATTCAAGTAGATTCAGTAGGACAGCAGTTGGGATTAAAAACAGGAGATAAAATACTAGCGGTTGATGGCAAGGAAACCAAAAAGTTTACAGACGCATTACTAGAAATTATCTTAGGAGATGATATTACTGTTGAAAGAAATGGTGAAAAAATTACGGTTCCGCTTTCAGATGAAGGAAAAGCATCTGTTTTTGCAACGAAAGGAAAAAATTTTATGGGTTACCGCTCCAAACCATTATTAAAAGAGGTAATTGACACTACTGTTGCTGGTAAAGCTGGGTTACTTCCTGGTGATATGATTGTGGGTGTAAACGGAGATAAAATTGATTTTTGGGATGAGTTCACTGATATTGTTAAATCCTCTCCAAATAAGCAATTAAACATTCAGGTAGAACGTAATGGTAGAACCAAAGAGTTACCTGTTGTTGTTCCAGAAGAGGGTGCAATTGGAGTAAGGCTTGATGTTGAAGATTTGTATGTAACAGATACGTATAGCTTTTTAGAAGCAATACCAGCGGGTTATACAAAAACAATTAAAGTACTAACTGATCAGGTACGTCAGTTTAAAGTAATATTCAATACAAAAACAGGGGCGTACAAACAGGTAAAAGGACCCATTGGCATTGTAGAAATGATGTCTCCAACGTGGGATTGGACATTCTTTTGGAGTTTTATGGCAATGTTTTCTGTATGGTTAGCATTTTTAAATATACTTCCAATACCAGCATTAGATGGTGGTCACGTAATGTTTTTACTTTATGAAATGATTTCGGGAAGAAAACCTAGTGAAAAAGTATTAGAAACCGGTCAAATCATTGGTTTTGTAATTCTTATGGGATTAATGGTTGTTATTTTTGGTAATGATATTTGGAATATTATTAAACGTTTTATTGCTTAGCGATAAAAAGAACAAAAAATCAACTATTTTTTGTTTGGGGAATTTGAAAAAACATTTATATTTGCACCCGCTTTAAGACATTAAAGCGGGGATAACACTCCTCCTTAGCTCAGTTGGTTAGAGCATCTGACTGTTAATCAGAGGGTCCTTGGTTCGAGCCCAAGAGGGGGAGCAAAACAAAAGCCTTTACAGCAATGTAAAGGCTTTTTTGGTTTTATGAATTAACTTATCTAGGTTTATCTATATAAGAATGGCTTATTATAAGCTATTCGTTTTTTTATTCTGGAACATAAGTTTGGTCAGTAGTCATGAGCCATTGATCCATTCTAAAGCCATCTTCACGCATTGCAAAAGAAATAAGGTGTTCTCCTGCTTTTTTAATGTTTAAATGTATTTTTTGAGGAACACCACAGTGTACTTCTTCAGTACGTTGTGCAGATGACCATGTCCAGGCATTTTTGCCTTCGCACCATTGCATACGAGCACCACTTTCTGGCCATTCACCATCAAGGCCCACATGAATGCCATTATCCTCTGAGCCTGTGGAATAGGCTCTTACCCATATATGATATTTCCCCGGCGTGGTAATATTTACTTTGTATGACACAATACCTCCGGTACCTGGCTCCGGGAAAAAATTCTCACCTTTTATTAATTTATCATCATGCGTTACACGTGTGTCGGGCAAAGCGGCAACGTATTTTTGTCCACTTGCCATTTTGTAATATGTGTTATGCGCTTTTTTTTTTGAGCTTATTTTCCAATCTCTTTTGGTGTTGTTAGCCGTTTTGTAATGAAAAGCTTCGCCTTCTACTTTAAGAAGTCCCTTTTTTTCTTCAAAAGCAGGCATGCTAGCGAGTTGTTTATCCATAGAAAAATCTACTGGCGTAGCAATTAGCTTTTTCCATCTTCCTCGAGACCATGCTGTTTCATCATTTTCAGGAATGCGACCGTTAGTCACTGCTTTAGATGCTATTTCAATTACATCATTTTTTAATAAAAAAAAACCGCCCAAATTATGATTAACCATGGCATATGAAGCATCAGAGGTAGTATTTACTAAAGTGCCAATAATTTTTCCATTAATCTTAACTACATACGAGGATTCTCCATCATTTTCAGTAAGTGTAACTAACGATAAATTGTATTTACCATTTTCTCCATTAAAAACGGTTTTGGCAGTCGCATATTCGTCTCTGAAAGCTTTATTGGAGGCATCAATAGCTAAAGCTCCATTTTTCGTATCGGTATAATAAATTGCTTTTGCGTTATTTGAAGAATTTACTTCGAAGTTTTTAAGGGCATCTAGAACATAAACGCTTTTATTTTTTTTTGTTATTCCTGCTACGGTAACAGGTTTTTTGGTTGTTAGCAAGGCTACCCAGTCTTTTTCTTTTGAAGGAGGAAACCCTATGGAAACTATCTTGCCACCTCTAACTTTTCGCACTGTTCCTTTTTGCAGTTTACCTCCCTTACGAGGGTTGTACCATTGTACCGAAAAAGAAGTGTTAACTCCAGTTAAATCTATTTTAGTTTCTTTAATTTTTGGGAGGTAAATAGCGTAAATACTACCTTCTTTTGCTAATACATAATCTTCAGAATTTTTGGTTAATTCATCCGCAGACTTCATCTTATTATAAGGCAAATGCATTCTAAAAAACTCTAAAGCGTAACGGGTTTGGTCCCATAGAATGTCTCTTGAGCGTAAATCTTCACAATTAAGGTCGTTATGTGCATACTTGTAACCAAAGTACCATTCCACACCAGCGCCACCAGCCATGAGATTACCCCATAGAACTTCTTTTCGCATTTCAAAATGTTCAGAATCGTCAGCATCGGGGATAGCCCCCGCATTTGCAGGTCCAATTTCATCTAAACTTGTAACCCAAATATGATTTGCTTCTTCCGAAGCTTGTATCCAATGCTTAGTAAGTTCATGTGTATTTTTTGGTGCATGAATTTGTAATGATGGACCTGTGATATGCTGATACCCAAGAACAGGTTCTAAAATTTCGATTTGTGCTTTGGTTGATGCATGTGTATGCAAAGCAACATGATTTTTATACGGGTCATTAGTGCTCAAGTATTTTGCCATGGCTTTGCGGTCGTCATCGTCTTGCGCTTTTGGAGACCATGTTTCATAACCATTTTCTTCACCTAAATTCCAGGTAACACCTAAATGATGCGAGAATCTGGCAATAAGTTCTCTATAGTATAATTTTCGTTGCGTTTTGGTTTCGCCCAAGTCTAGTAAAAGCTCATTTTCAGTTTCTTGAGTCATTACATGTAACATGATACCTAATTTATCCATATGGTCAAAAACTATTTCCCATTGATCTAACTTACTACAGTCAAAACGGTAACGTTCATTTACATTATTCCAGGGCCATACGTCTTTACCATCACCTTGTACATTCATGGTTAAAAAGTATAAAGAACCCATGCCTTTTGCGGCTAAATAGTTTAGAGCTCCTATTATGTTTTTACCTTTTCCACCTTGCCATACAGGGTCTCCATTTTTCCAATCTTTAGCGTGCGGTTCAAATTTATGAGTGGCTGGAGTTTGGTCAAACTCATAATATCCTAGAAAGTTTTCAGGACTTCCTGCTCCTCCTTTTACTAAATACTCTTTGTTGCCCGAAAATTGTAGGTAACGTTCTCCAACGTATTGAAGTCTTCCTTTGCTTCTAAAATCGACTCCTGTTTTGTCCGTTTTAACAATGGTGAAACTACCTTTTGCCCCATCAAATGCAACCGCTTCTCCAGCATTAACATCATCGTTTACAGCGATGGCTTCTCCTTTTCGGAATGATGCTTCATAGCTCCATTCTCCAGTTTGGTCCGGACGGAATCTAACTTTCCATACTTGCCCTGCATCAGCACTAGTTTCTGCTGCATTTCCGTCTGCAGCATAAAATCCGGGAACGGTATATGTTTTACTTCCATTTTTAAAAGTGACATTAAGACGATAGTTTAAAAAGGGATTTTCGCTATCATTTTCAGAGATATTATCTCCTTCAAAACTAAGCGTTACTTTATGCCATTGTTTCAGTTCTCCTTCAACGGTAACTTTTTGTGCTTTTACGAAGCCAAATAGGATACTTGTAAAAAGTAAAGTGGTTACTATTTTTTTAATTCTAATACATCTCATTGTTCTGATTTTTATAAAATGATTTCAAGTAATTTTTATAACAAACATTATTGTTCGCTTGCTATGATATTTTTATTGGTAGCCCTTTTTCATTAGAGTCATATACTTTTTCTAAAACTTCTAGGTTTTTTAGATAAGCACTAACATTAGTTTCAAAAGGTTTGTTTGTATTAAGAGCGTTGATAAAATGTTGTTGTGTTGCATAAACACAATCTCCGGCAAAATTTATTTTTTGGAAATTATAAACGTGCTCTTTTTCTTTTTCTCCCAGTAGCTGTACAGTAATACGACCATCTTCATATAACCGTAAGCTTCCTTTGTTTCCTTCAAGAAGTACATTGCCAAATGTTAATCGGGCATTTTCAGCAGTACTTTCATTATATCGGTTAGCGTCAATAAATCCGAGTCCTCCATTTTTAAAATCAAACTGAACCCAACCAAAATCCTCCCCTTTTATATTGTTGTTTAAACGCTTTAAACGCGCGTAGACTTGAGAAATTTCTCCCCCTAAATACCTAAACACATCAATAAAGTGAATACCTGTTTCAAACATCAATAGTTTTTTCATTTCCCTGAAATAGGGTTGTCTGTTCATATAAGCATCAGGTTGCCAGCCGTCACCCATACGCATTCTTAGGTTAAATGTATGGATTTGATTTCCAATGATGTTTTTATCTAATAGCTTTCTAATTTCTCTGTACCATGGCATGAATCTAAAATTCTCATGAACCATCATTCTTATTTCAGAATTTTCTATTGTAGATGCAATTGCTTTGGATTCAGATAAGGTGGGAGCCAGGGGTTTTTGGCAGATAATATGAATTTTATATTGAATGGCTAATTTGCATAAATCTAGGTGCGTTTCTGGTGGGGTAATAATGTCTACAAAATCTGGTTTTTGCTCCTGAAACATAGTCTCAACATCATTATAATAAGATGCAATATTGAAGTTTTTGGCAACAGCTGTAGCTTTTTCAATATTTGTGTCACAAACCGCTAAAATTTCAACACCATCTAAACGATTCCACGCCTCATAATGAAATTGACTAAAGTAACCTGCTCCAATGCAAACGCCTTTTAATTTTTTCATGTTTTAATAGGTTGAAAAGTGTTTTTGAGGTTTCATCTTTGACCATAAAAATATAGCTAAAACGTTTAGAATTGCACCAATCACAAAAAATGGCGTAGTGGAGTTTGTCCAAGATTGTAAATATGGAAAGGCAAGAGCTGTTAAAAAAGCGCCTACGTTACCTGCCATATTCATAGTTCCAGATACGGTTCCAGCATTTTCTTTACCAATATCAACACAAAATGCCCAAGAAGGAGGTAAGGTCATATCAGCACCAAAAATGGCAATACTTAAAAAGGCAATTGCTCCAACGGCACTATCCATGTATATGCTTCCTAAAAGACCAATACCCGCTAAAAGAAAGCCTATAGAAGCTGGCAAAATACGAGACTTATTCCAGTTGCCATTTTTATAAATACGATCACTTAACCAACCTGCTGTCCAGTTTCCGAATGCACCAAAAATTAGAGGTATTGATGTATAAAATCCCGCTTCAAGCGTATTGAGATTATATTCTGTTTTTATGTGTGGGAACAACCAAGTGAGCGCAAAGAAAAAGGTGAAATTACTGCAAAAATATTGTCCCATGGCGAGCCACATATTTTTGGATTTAAGTAGTTCTTTAATGTCTATTTTGTTTACGACATCATCTGTTTCTTTCTGCTGGCGATTGTCCAATATATATTGTTTTTCTGCAACAGAAATTCCAGAATGGTCTTCAGGGTTGTCTCTAAACATAAAATACCAAACACTTGCCCAAACAATGCCTACACCACCAAGTATCATAAATGAAGTGCTCCATCCAAAATAGTCAATCATCCACGCAACTAGTGGTAGCGCAAATGCGGCGCCTAACCTAGATCCTGAAAAATTAATTCCTGTAACAATACCTCTTTCTTGCAAAGGAATCCAGCTGAAAATTGCTCTGGAAATACCCGGAAATGCCCCTGCTTCTCCAGCTCCAAATAGGAATCTGACAATTAAAAGAGAAATAAAGTTCCAAGCTAACCCCGTTAGGGCTGTAAAGGCAGACCATATGGTAACAATCACAGAAAGTACTTTTCTTGGGCCAAGTTTGTCGGCTAACATTCCAGACGGAGTTTGAAATAGCGCATACCCTAAAGAAAAAGCTGCTAAAACCCAACCCATTTGTTTGTCGCTAAGTCCTAGTGATTCAGAAATAGGGTCTTTAGCAACAGAAATACAAACGCGATCTATGTACAGTAAAAGGGCAAGTAAAAATGTGCCTATTACCATGAAATATCTTCTGGGAAAGTACTTGCCTTTGGTCATGTTATTTTATTTATAAGATTATACAAAGCATCATCACCGCCAACATTACCTGGAAAAATTATATAGTGCATATTTGGAAATTTGGCTTCGTTTCCTAATTTCCATACGGGCAAACCCTTTATGATTTGTCCTACTACTTTTGCACGCGTTATATTTAGCGCTTTTACTGCTATATCACTTGAGGTAATACCTCCTTTTGCTATAATAAAGCGAGGTTCTATTTGTAAATTTTTTACAATAGAGATTAAGAAACCTGAAACCAGATTTACAATTTTTAAGCTTTCTTGTTTTGTTTTACCTGTAATGACTTGTCTACCTGTATAAACTACAACTGTTTTTCCGTTTTTAATTTGTTTGTCTATGTTTTTGGAAATTTCAAGCAGTTTATTGGCTGAGGTGCTATTCTCCAGTAATTGGGTTACATTTAATTCAAAAAAATCGGCATCTAATTTTTTCGTAATATGGTTTAATTGCGCCGTGGTTTTTGGAACATAAGAACCAATAACAACTAGTCCGCCATTTGTGTTGTTGTTATTCTGAATTGCTTTTTTTGAGAGCAATTCTTTAGGAGGAATTCCAGCTATGGCATTTACAAAAGATGCTGCGGTTCTATAAATTAATGGAGTGTTACTTTTTAGACATGCAAGGGCAATGTTTCCTAAGTCACCATAGGTTGTAGCATTGGCAATATAACATTTATGATTGTTATCTAAAGCATTAGATAATTGACTGGAATCATTGTTTCTGATACTATCAAGACCAAAACTATATACCATTTTAGAAGGTACTTGGCTATTGGTTTTTTCTTGAATCCAGTCTTTTAAATTGGAATTTTTATAACCAAAAGTGCTGTCGTTTGCAAATGGCGTTTCCCCTGCTGGAGTAAAAGTATCACCCTCACGAACATAATGTATATCGTTAAAAGTATACCTTCCGCCTTCAAAAAATGCTGGAATTAGCATATGTTTTGCAGAGTGTAATCCTAATCCTTTGGCTAGGGCATCTACTTCACTCGGGTAATGTCCTCTTAAAGTGGAGTCGCTTCTACTGATAACAATAAGCTTTTTATGATGCTTTGCAGCCATTGTTTTTAAACGTTTTCCCAATAATTTTCCCAATTCATTTGCCTCATCACTCTGAAGACTTCGGGAGTTGGTAAGTATAAAAAACAGCGGACTGTGTTTTATTTGATTTTCGATTGCATTTTCTGTCCATTGCGTAATAACAGGAACATTGTAAAGTGTTTGCGTTCCTGTTGGGTCATCATCTAAAACTACAATAGTTTTGGGATTACTTTTTAATTCCTCAAGAATATCATTTAAATGACCAATGTTAGGTTCACCTTCACGAATAGATTGTAAAATGGCTTTATTGGTCATAACTTATTCTATAGCGATTACTCTGGCTGGTGCGCCATCACCATTTTCTACTTTTAGGGGCAGTGCAATTAAGGTTACTTTGTTTTTAGATAGCTGCTCAAGATTAGTGAGCCCTTCTACAATTACCACATTGTTATCCATTAAAATGGTATGGATTTCCGTAACCTCGTTTATGTTATTTACATCAGCAACTGAAGGAGGTTCAACGCCTAATATATTCACTCCTTTTTTGCCAAACCAAAGCGCTAATTCTGGGCTAATTTTAGGCAGTTGATTTCGATAAGCATCTGTGCCTAATTTTTTGCTCCAACCCGTATGCAACAAAACACTCTGCCCTTTTTGAACATTGGTTGCTATAGGGTTCATATCTGCTACGGTTAGCGTTTGGGAGGGCTGAACATGTCTTAAATCTACAACCCATGCTTCCGAGATAAACCTATTAACTGGAATAGTATCTATAGTTTGATTGTTAACTTCAAAGTGTACGGGAGCATCCATATGAGTGCCGCTATGCGAATAAAGATGCAGCGTTGTGGCATTCCAGCCATCAGTTGCTACGGTTTTCGCAGGGGTAATGGATACTCCGCTTACATTTGAGTTAATAGGTAATGTAAGATCAATAATTTTTTTATCGATCATATAATTTTAGGCTATTACAGTTTTTGATGTTTGAATAAACTCAGCTACACGGTTAGCAATGTCCGTTGTTGATGCAGTTCCGCCAAGGTCTTTTGTTAAGTTTCCTTGAGCCGTTGCATGCTCAATACCTGCTACAATATCTTTTGCAGCTTCTTTTTCTCCTAAGTGTTCTAACATTATGGCTGCAGACCATATTTGACCAATAGGATTTGCAATATTTTGACCTGCTATATCTGGAGCGGAACCATGAATTGGCTCAAACATTGATGGAAATTCACTTTCCGGATTAATGTTTCCACTTCCACCTAAACCTAAACTTCCCATAATGGCTCCACCTAGGTCAGATAAGATGTCTCCAAATAAGTTTGTTGTAAGTATTACATCAAAAACTTCTGGACGCAATACAAAACTAGCCGATGCATTATCTATATACATTTTATGATACTCAACATCTGGATATTGTTCCGCAACTTCAGCAATAACTTTATCCCAATACGCTAAACTATTTATAAGTGTATTAGACTTGGTTACGTTAGTTACTCTGTTTTTTCTTTTTCTAGCCAATTTAAAGGAGTAATGCGCAATACGTTCTATGCCAAATCGGGTAAAAATACTAGTATCCATAGCCATACCTTCTGCTTGATCTGGGTACATGGTTGTTCCTGTTTGTACAAATTCACCTTCATTATTTTCTCGTACAACAACAAAATCTATATCCTCACTTTTTTTAGCACGCAACGGACTTTCTAAACCTGCAAATAGTTTTACTGGTCTGTAGTTTACATATTGCTTAAAGGTTGTACGTACTTTAAATGTATAGTCTCTTGCAGGTAGCGTGTCATCAATTTCAGGAAGACCAACAGCTCCAAAGAAAATAGCGTCAAAGCCTTTGAGTTCTTCTAGGGCATTATCTGCCATAAATTTTCCATGGGCTTTGTAGTAACCAGCACCATATGGAAACATTTTTTTTTCAATAGTTATACCATGTTTTTCTGCTACTGCATCTAATACAGCCACGCCAGCTGGAACAATTTCGGCGCCAATACCGTCGCCATTTATTACGGCAATTTTATACGTTTTACTCATGAGAAGTGTAAATTTGCGCAAAAATTGCGCATTTATTAAAAAATCGAATTCACTGTTAAAACTCAAATATACTTAAAATAAAATGCCATCCTAATTAAATTTAATTATTTTTTGCGCAAATTTTTGCGCAAAAGTATTATTTTTGCTATATGAAAAAATCTCAGCCCACACTTAAAGATATTGCAGAGGCAGCAAAGGTTTCTATTTCTACAGTGTCAAGAGCACTTAAAGGGCATTCAAGGATAGGTGAAAAAACAAGTAGACGTATTGTAAAACTCGCCACAGAAATGGGTTATGTTTCGTCTGAGTTTGTGTATTTTGAAAATGATGGGCCAAGTAGACTTATAGGTGTAATAGTTCCAGAGGTTGGGTATCACTTATATGCGCAGGCAATTAGTGGTATCGAAAAAATTGCGGAAACCCGCGATATGCATATTATTGTATGCCAGTCTAACGAAAGTCAAGAACGAGAACGTAGCATTGTAAAAGAACTAATAGGATTAAAAGTAGCTGGTGTTATTGCTTCTTTAGCTAGTGAAACTACTGATTTTAGTCATTTTGAAGCTTTACAGAAGAATAAAATCCCCTTGGTTTTTTTTAATAGAAAGTGTAATGAGATTACTACCGACAAGGTTATTATTGACAATTTTAAAGCCGCTTTTGATGCTACGGCTCATATGATTTCTATTGGGTGTAAAAAGATTGCTTTTTTGGGTGGCCCAAAAATTTTACAGATAAATAGCGATAGGGCAGAAGGGTATAAGGCCGCACTAAAGGAACACGGATTAGTCTTTGATGATGATTTATTGGTGTACACCAAATTTCATAAAGATAGTATGTTGAGCGCTGCGCGTAAATTATTGTATTTGCCAAATTACCCTGACGGAGTTCTGGCATTTAGTGATCAAGTGGCTATAAATGTAATGTTAGCAGCAAAAGAACGTGGTATTAAAATGCCTGAGGAAGTTTCGGTTGTAGGCTTTAACAACGAGCCTGTAGGCGAATTACTAGAACCCTCATTAACCAGTGTAGATCAACCTTCACGAGCTATGGGTGAAGAGGCTGCCAAACTTATTTTAAAGCAAATAGACAATGCTAATGCGACGTACGAAACAAAAACCTTAAAATCGTATTTGATAGTTCGGAACTCTACCAATAAGAATAAAGTTTTGTAGTTCAGGTTGTTAGGCTATAAATCTATTATAGAAAAATACCATGCAGAATCCGTTAGGGCTCCAGAATTATCATAAATTCTAACTGTAAATCCTGATGTTGTTTGCGAAGTAATTACAATTGATGCTTCGCTACTGTTTAAAACAGATACGTTAATTATGTAATGGTTTGAACTTGCACTTGTAGAAAACTCTACTTGATAAATACCTGTTCCAAAACTACTTGCAAACGCCACATTTTGTACATTAAGAGGATTAACTCCATTAAATTTTCCGAAAGCATGAAAAGGGCTATTTACATTTGCGGAGACCCAATTGGTACCCGTAGCTGTTGCACTTAACAATTCACTAGGATTACCAGTATCGCCATCAGAATCTAAAATATGACCATTGACTCTAACATTACCCGCAATATGTAATTTCTCGGTAGGTGTATTGCTTCCAAAATCGCCAATAGCAACTGTTCCTGCACCCGAAAAGTTCAAATTTCGACTATTTAAATTATAGGCTCTGTCCTCGGTGGCTTGTGTTAAGTTGGTATTAGATAAATTACTACCACCTCCAGAGCCTAGCAGTGGAGCAACATCTATTTGGTTTCCGCTTGTTAGTGGGTTAGATAAGGTAATTATACTACCATTAAGTTGTAAGTCCGTTAGTTCGTTAGCGGCATCCTTGTCCTCATCTGAAATAATATGATTGTCCATATTACTTTTGTTCGTGGTAATTTGTGTTTGTAAGTAGGTGTCGCTGTAATATGCTCCATTGTTATTGGTAATTGCATTATCTGGAGCAGTACTAACTATAGTGCCATTAGTACCACCATTTTGGCAAAGGTTAACCCATTGTATACCGTTAAAATAGTGCACGCAATCCAAATTGGTATTATAAACCAATGCGCCTTCGAGTGGAGTTATGGCATTCATTTGTGTTGTAGTCATGCGCGGAATAACAAATGCCTTATCGCTACTTTGCAACTCTAAAACCGAAGCTTGGTGGATAACTTCTGGATTATCTCCAATTTTTACTTGTGCATTTAGGCTTACAAGGGTTAAAAGACATAGTAATACAAATAAAGAAAATACTTTCATGGCTTTACAGTTAATGGCACACAAAAATACTAATATTCCGATGAAATTTTTTATATAAATTTTATCGTTTTTTAACCAAAAGGTGCTAATTTAACCAAGTATTTAATATTGTTAAGTTCTTATAAATATTGATGTCTCTTTGTATAAGATTACTATCCTTTTGGAATGCTACTGCCGGGAAGAAAAGGTAACACAAGTGATTACCGTTATGGCTTCCAAGGTCA
>CANMKG010000007.1 GCA_947498505.1 uncultured Maribacter sp.
AATATGGGTGCTACAACAACTGGGCAATTACTTAAATGGAACAACACTACCACTACTTGGGAACTTGGTACTGATAACATTGCTTCCGGAACAACAGGATCACTGTTTTTTGCAGGAGCGACAGGAACTCCAACTGAAAACAATGGGCAACTTTTTTGGGATAATGTAAATAATCGATTAGGAATAGGAACAAACGGTCCATCAAACAAACTCCATGTCACAGGTGCAATAAGATCTGAAGGAATTCTAAATTCTGACGGAATTGATACAGAGCCGTCATACAGATTTAACGGGGATACTAATACAGGTATGTATCAGGGAAATTTAACCGACCACTTAAGATTCGCCACTGGTGGTGTAGAAGCCTTGCAAATAGACCCTTCTCAAAATGTTGGTATTGGAATTGCTCCTACTGAAAAACTTCATGTAAATGGAAATATTCTTGCCACTGGTAATATTACCACAAACGGGAATTTAGTGGATACTACTCCCGATTACGTTTTCCAAAAATATTTTAGCGGTACTTCTACGTTAAAAAACGATTACCAATTTAAAACTCTTAAAGAAATAGAAGTATTTGTTAAAAAGAATCATCATTTACCCAATGTAAAATCTGCTAATGAAATCAAAAAACAGGGATATTGGAATTTAGGTGAGGCCTCACAAATTAACCTAGAAAAAATTGAGGAGCTTTTTCTTCATACTATTGAACAAGAGAAGAAGATTAAAAAACTTGAAAAAGAAAAACAGGTTTTATCCGAGGAGTTATTATCTTTAAAAAATGATATTGAGATTATTAAAAAATCCCTTAAAATAAAAAGCAACTAATATGAAAAAACATCTTTTCTATATGGTTGCTTTACTAAGTTTTTTTAGCCATGCGCAAACAGCGTTGTATAATAACGGCAACATTCGTATTCATGAGAATGGTAAAATAGGTCTTCATACTAATTTAATTAATAATAGTCCCTTTGATCAAAACAAAGGCCTTTTAGGATTTTATGGCAGCAACACCCTAGCAGTTTCTGGTAATATTGTTCCTTTTTTTTATGACATTGAAATTGTAAATCCACGCGGTGTTTTATTAAATACTGGTATTGATAATGAAAACAATACAACATTTGTTCTGGGTGATTTCGTAACTTCAAAAACTAACTCAAACAATACACTTAATTTTACCCAAAATGCATTTTATACTGGTGAATCAAATTCTTCAAAGGTAGATGGTTATGCTGCAATAACTAATCAGCGGGAATTTAATTTTCCTGTTGGAGATTCAGAGCAACTAAGACCCTTGTTTTTAAGATCTGAAAGCGAAAATTTAGTTGCTAAATGTGCTTATTTTTACGAAAACCCCAATAATCCAACATCTTTAAATAACTCTTATAATACTAGCTCGAAAGCTGAAGGAATTGCTACTGTAAACACTAATGAATTTTGGAAATTAGAAAGTAATATCAACTCAAGCGTTACAATTAATTGGAATAATAGAAGTGGAATGAGTACGCTTACAGATGATGTAAATAAAATTATTGTCACTGGGTGGAGCAACTCGTTAAACTTATGGATAAATTTAGGCAATAGTTCTTCTTCGGGTGATCTTAGTTTTGGTTCAATAACCTCGGGAGTTTTTAATCCAAATGACGTTGAAACTGTAACTTTTGGAATTCTTGACACAGAAAATGAAATTATTTCTATTGCAAACCACCTAGTTACGGCAAATGGTGATGGTGTAAACGACGTTCTTGTTATTGATGAGTTAGAAATGTCCTCCAATAGTCTTCTTTCCATATATGATCGTTATGGCTTTAAAGTATATGAAGAAGCGAATTACACAAATGGTTTTGATGGATATCCAAATGTTTCTAATATAACCATCAATAAAGAAAAAGGTCTACCTTCTGGAGTCTATTTTTACACAATAGCAATGTATGATTTGAATCTAGATTTCCAGGGATTTCTTTACTTGACACGATAAAAAACAATACTAAAAATTGTTTCTAAATATCATTTCTTTTGATTTTGCAACAACATAGATGAGCCACACAACAATTTGTACGTAAAAACCTACAAATTAAATAGCTTTAACATGATTATAATCAACCATATACGTCATGTTCAACCTAAAATCATTCTTTTTTTTATTCTTTTTACTTGTTGTTAACATTACAATCGCTCAGGTAAAAATTGGAAAAAACCCAAACCAAATAGCTACTTCATCTATTCTAGAACTGGAAAGCAGTAGCAAAGCGTTAGTGTTAACGCGAGTTACAAATAGCCAAATGCTGAGTATTAAGCCACTCCATGGCGCCCTAATTTATAATACTGACGACAAGTTCATTTACTACCATAACGGTACAACATGGATACATCTTGGAGATGGCAACAACTCCAAAACCGGAGGAATTGTATCTGCTTCTTTAGAACCAAATAACATTTTAAATATTGCAACAAACGATGGCAAAACTTTAACTGTTGATTTAAGTAAATATGACAATGAAAAACTTACAAAAGCAGAAATTGAAGCAATGGGATTTGTAGATGGTCCTCATACTGCTGATACTAAACTTACCAAAGCAGAAATCCAAGCATTCGGATTTGTTGATGGTCCGCACACCATTGATACCAAACTCTCAAAATCCGACATTGAAGCTATGGGGTTTGTAGATGGTCCTCATACTATTGATACAAAACTTACTAAAGCGGAAATCCAAGCATTCGGTTTTGTTGATGGTCCGCACACCATTGACACCAAGCTCTCAAAAACAGATATTGAAGCAATGGGATTTGTAGATGGCCCTCATACTATTGATACTGACACAAAACTTACTAAAGCAGAAATTCAAGCATTCGGTTTTGTTGATGGTCCGCACACCATTGACACCAAACTCTCAAAAACAGATATTGAAGCAATGGGGTTCGTTGATGGTCCTCATACTGTTGATACTAAACTTACCAAAGCGGAAATCCAAGCATTCGGTTTTGTAGATGGTCCACACACCATCGACACCAAGCTCTCAAAAACTGATATTGAAGCTATGGGATTTGTGGAAGGACCTCATACTATTGATACTAAACTTACCAAAGCGGAAATCCAAGCATTCGGATTTATGGACGGTCCACACACCATTGATACCAAACTATCAAAATCCGACATTGAAGCTATGGGGTTTGTAGATGGTCCTCATACTATTGATACTAAACTTACTAAAGCGGAAATCCAAGCATTCGGTTTTGTTGATGGTCCGCACACCATTGACACCAAGCTCTCAAAAACAGATATTGAAGCAATGGGATTTGTAGATGGCCCTCATACTATTGATACTGACACAAAACTTACTAAAGCAGAAATTCAAGCATTCGGTTTTGTTGATGGTCCGCACACCATTGACACCAAGCTCTCAAAAACAGATATTGAAGCAATGGGATTTGTAGATGGCCCTCATACTATTGATACTGACACAAAACTTACTAAAGCAGAAATTCAAGCATTCGGTTTTGTTGATGGTCCGCACACCATTGATACCAAACTCTCAAAATCCGACATTGAAGCTATGGGATTTGTGGAAGGACCTCATACTATTGATACTAAACTTACCAAAGCGGAAATCGAGGCATATGGTTTTGTTGATGGTCCGCACACCATTGACACCAAACTCTCAAAAACAGATATTGAAGCTATGGGATTTGTAGATGGTCCTCATACTATTGATACTAAACTTACCAAAGCGGAAATCCAAGCATTCGGATTTATGGACGGCGCACACACCATTGACACTAAACTCTCTAAAACTGATATTGAAGCAATGGGATTTGTAGATGGCCCTCATACTGTTGATACTGATACCAAACTTACCAAAGCGGAAATCCAAGCATTCGGATTCGTGGACGGTCCACACACCATTGATACCAAACTCTCAAAAACAGATATTGAAGCTATGGGGTTTGTAACTAAAAATATTTATTCAGATAACGGTGTTCTAACGGAAAACAGAAACATTCATTTAGGAAATAATAACCTGGAACTCATCTCCACTGGAGGTAACATAAACATGGATGCAAATACTCTAGCAATTGACGCTTCCAACGACAGAATTGGTGTTGGAGTACCAAATCCAACAGAAAAATTAGATGTTAACGGTAAAACTCGTATTAGGGACATCCCCGACGGTGCTGACACAGATAAGCTTGTTACCACCGATAACAATGGTAATATTAGAAAAATAAAACAACGAACTACCAATAAATCTTACGTACAGACATATAAAGGAAATAAATCCTTCGGAAGGGGCAATGCAGTCTTACTAAACTTATTTCCAGAAATTACCATTCAAGCTGGTAAAAAAGTAAAAATAGACCTCTATGTGCCAACAAGATCCAATACAACAGGTTGGGGCGGGCTCTATGTAAACATAAATGTAAAAGTAAATGGCTCTTGGTACAATTTAGGTAATACTGGTTACGATGGTGGCGCTATGTTCCACAGCGCCTATACTATACATGCTTTAAACCATGAAATGCTACTAGACTTTATTACCAATCTAAATTTACCTCCTGACCAGCCTTACACTGTTCAATTTGAACTAACGGCCAGGTCATACAACGGCACAACATTTGTTAATCGAAGCCATGATATCAATAGAACCGCGAATAACTTAGGAAGCAGAGGAGCATTGCAAACATGGGCATCAGATCAAAATTACTGTCATATCATTATCCAAGAAAAAGATTTATAATATGAGGTTTGTATATTTTATTTTGCTGATGGCAAACATCACATATGCACAAGAAGCAATTCATAACTACGGAAATTTAAAAGTTCACGATTCTGAACCTTTAGGGTTACATCTTAACTTAATAAATAATGGAAACTTTGATGATAATACTGGTTTAGTTGGTCTATATGGCTATGAAAAATCCATCACTATTTCAGGCGCCTTTTCCCCAATATTTTTTGATTTAGAAATTGATGCCGATTATGGAGTAAAACTTGAAACTCCTATTCATATTTCCAATAACTGTAACTTTATTTCAGGTGATATTATTACGACTAAAAATCAATCTGAAATTTATCAGAACTTCACAGAACAAGCCTTTTACCTTGGAGAAAATCAAGTTTCAAAAATTGATGGTTATGCTGCTATGACTAATAAAGAGCATTTTACATTTCCAGTTGGAAATCAGAATAAATTACGTCCGTTAACCATATCATCTGCAGCTATAAACATTTTTACCAAGTGTGCTTATTTTAACGAAAATTACAAAACCTCATCAACGCTAACTCACAATTTTGAGTCTTTCAATGATAATTCAAATTATCTTAAAATAAGCGAAAAAGAGTTTTGGCATTTAGAAAGTATAATGCCCTCAACCATTACTTTAACTTGGGATAAAGAAAGCAACATAGAACTACTGGTGGACTATATAAGTGATTTAAAAGTTGTTGGATGGAGTAAATCAAAAAACAAATGGATTAACCTTGGGAATACTTCCGTTAATGGTAGTGTTGATTCTGGTTTCTTGACTTCAGAAGTATTCACACCAGACGATTTCGTTATAATTACTATTGGTGGAAACAACGAAAAATTGCAAGCCTTTGAACAATTAGAATTAGGAAACTATTTTTTAACACCAAACAATGATGGAAAAAATGATTTTTTGGTCATTGAAGGCATCGAACATTCTAAAAATAATTCATTGCAAATTTTTGATAGAAACGGATTAATGGTATATAGCAAAGCTAACTATAAAAACGAGTTTAACGGAATTTCTAATAACAACACAACTATTGCTAAAAAATCTGGATTACCATCTGGGGTTTACTTCTACATAATAACACTGCATGATTTACAACAAAAGCATCAAGGATATCTCTACTTAACAGCCAGATAAAGCATACTGCTTCCGTTATATAGCTTAAAAACCAAAACTAAATGAAAAAATACTTCTTATCTTTGATTTAGAGTCAATTAATTTATTGCGGTTAACCTGTTTTTTGTAATTTGAATAAATTGACTTTTACGAATTAAAAAATAAGTATGTATCGAAGATCATTTATTCAAAAAAGCGCTCTAACAAGTCTTGCATTGGCGTTATCCCCTAAAATCTTTTCTCAAGAAGATCCTGAATTTTCTGTTTTAGAACTTATGGGAAAAATTGATATAGAACTATATGGAAAAAATATTAATCTTAGAGAAGAGGCTCATGATGCTTTTCTTGAGATGAAAAAAGCAGCGTTCATTGATGGTATTGACATTAAAATAGTATCTAGTTACAGAAATTTTTCTAGACAGGAAGCTATTTGGGAAAGAAAATACTCCAATTATACTATAGAACACGACATGGAACCTTTAAAGGCCATAGATAAAATAATTGAATATTCTACAATACCTGGCACCAGCAGACATCATTGGGGAACGGATATTGACATTATTGATGGGTACCGAAAAACAAAGGGTGATGTTTTGGTTCCAGAAAAATTTGGCGAAGGAGGTCCTTTTGAAGATTTAAAAAAGTGGATGGATGAAAATTCTGAAACTTATGGCTTTTACCTAGTGTATACTAATGACAAAAAAAGAAAAGGCTTTAAGTACGAACCTTGGCATTATAGTTATGCTCCAATAGCTATACCAATGCTTACTTCATTTCGAAGAAAAAATATATTGCGTTTATTACAAGAAGAAGAATTTATGGGAGCTGAACATTTTACTAAAAGTTTTATCAACACGTATGTAAGAAACAATATACTATCAATTAACAAAGATCTTTTATAAATTTCGGCACTTAAAACACTAGAATACCATTATCATGAGAAGAGGAAGTTGGAAAATCCGAATATTTATAGGTCTTGCAATCGTTGCTTTTGCTTTTATAAAACGCTGTAACAGTAAAGAGGAGAATCCATATACAGGAAGAGTCCAAAATATAAATATGACCTCGGAGCAAGAAATTGCAATTGGGCTTCAAAGTGCTCCGCAAATGGCGCAGCAACATGGAGGTCTTTATCCTGATGAACGCTTACAATCTTTTGTAGATGCAGTTGGAAATAAACTTGTAAATAATAGTATCGCAAGAGAAACTCCTTACAATTATGATTTTCATTTATTAGCTGACGACAGAACCATAAATGCTTTTGCTCTTCCAGGAGGTCAAATATTTATTACCTATGCTTTGTTTTCGCAATTAACAGAAGATCAACTTGCTGGAGTATTAGGTCATGAAATTGGTCATGTAATCGGTAGACACTCTGCTGAACGTATTGCAGATAGCAAGTTTTGGGAAACATTAACCATGGGTGCTAGCGTTGGTGCAGACATGGGAGGATTAGTAAGTGGAATTGGGCAAAATAAACTTTTAACCAATGGTAGAGGTGACGAACTGGAAAGTGATGAATTGGGCGTATTATTCATGATTCAATCTGGATATGAACCAGAAGAAATGATTACAGTAATGAAAATTTTAAAAGCCGCTGCAGGTCCTAATCGTGTCCCCGAATTTCAGAGTACACACCCTGATCCAGAAAACCGAATTCAAAAAATTAAAGAGGCAATTGCAAAATATAGGGGTCAAAAGTAGCATAAACCCCTATTTTAATAGTGCATTAAAGTTTTTTACCTATATTTGTTTTTCCCAAATACTTTAATCGCCTCAGATTTAGCCTATATAGCTTTAATTTAACTAATAAATGAGACTATATGGGAACACTTTTACAATTTAGAAACCTTTACACCAATGCATTTAAAAATTGTCATCCAAATTATGTAGTTATACTACTAAAAGGTTATTCAGTTTTTTGTATGTTAATGTTGTTTATGGCATTTTATGCTTTGTTCTACAGAGCATTTACTGGATTTGAATTTTAATTTTTTTCGTTGACTCTTTTGCGAGAACATTATATGAGTTGAAAAAGTTTAAAATTAATACGACCCATTCTTAATTCGTCCATGTATTAAGAATGGGTTTTTTGTTGCTAAAAAATAATTTTTTCTATTTTTTAACTCATAACTTTTTCAATTAATGCTAAAGCTTTTTCAGCATTTGCAGATTCTGCAACTTGCTTAATGGTTAAGCCAGATTTGCTTTTAATTTTTAAGTTAGCTCCACTCTCAATTAAAAGCTCTAAAATTTCAACACGGTTGTAACGAGCAGCAAAGAGTGCCGGGGTCATTCCAACAGATTTTTTGTTTACATTTTCACCTGCTTCTATCATACCCTTTACTAAAGCAATATCTCCTTTTATAATTGCCTTACAAAACGTACTAATCTCTGCTTTTAAAACTAAATCGGTAGTGTAGGTATCATTTTCATTGCTCTTCTCATTTGCCATTAAACCAGTGCTCATTAATACACCAACTAAAGTAATTGCTAAAATTGTTTTTCTCATGATGATTGTTTTTTGATTAATAAATTAGATTGATACTTAAGAGACATGTATTAAGCATCGATTGTTACAACATCACACTTTAAATAACAAAAATTTAACAATACCTATTCTTTTTAACATGAGCATAACACCCGCGTAAAACGCCATAAAAAAGGGAGTTTAAACCTAGTTTAAGTAAACAAATCATAGTACTTTTGGGCATACAAAATCGCTTCAAAAATGAATAAAAAAGTAATCTTAATGATTTTAGATGGTTGGGGTACTTCTCCTGACCCTAAAGTTTCGGCAATTGATAATGCTAAGACCCCATATATAGACGCTTTATATAACAAATACCCAAATGCAGCATTGCGTACGGACGGTTTAAACGTTGGATTACCGGATGGGCAAATGGGAAATAGTGAAGTGGGGCATATGAATTTAGGTGCTGGAAGAATTGTTTATCAAGAGTTAACTAGAATTAATTTAGCTATTGAAAACAACACTCTTAAAGATGAAAAAGTATTGACTGATGCCTTCAGCTATGCTAAAGCCAACAATAAAAAAGTTCACTTTTTAGGTTTACTTAGTAATGGAGGCGTACACTCACATATTAACCACCTAAAAGGTTTATTGAGTGCTGCAAATGATAACAATCTTGAAGACGTTTATGTACATGCTTTTACCGACGGTAGAGATGTAGACCCAAAAGCTGGAGCTTCATTTGTAAAAGATTTACAAAACCATATGTCTAAAACTACTGGTAAAATTGCAACGTTAACTGGACGCTATTACGCAATGGATCGCGATAATAGATGGGAACGTGTTAAACTTGCTTATGACGTTATCGCCAACGGAGTTGGAGAGACTACTGATAATCCTGTTGAGACTTTAAAGGCTAATTATGCTAACGATGTTACCGATGAATTTATTAAGCCTTTAGTTGCCGATAAAAATGGTATTGTTGAAGAAGATGATGTTATAATATTTTTCAATTTTAGAACCGATCGTGGAAGAGAACTAACAAATATGCTCTCTCAAAATGATTTCCCTGAACACAATACCAAAAAACTGAACTTATATTATGTTACCATGACGAATTATGATGACAGTTTTAAAGGTATTAACGTTATTTTTAATAAAGACAATATCACTGAAACTATTGGTGAAGTTTTATCAAAAGCTGGAAAAAAACAAATTCGTATTGCCGAGACCGAAAAGTACCCTCATGTTACTTTCTTTTTCTCTGGTGGTCAAGAAGAACCTTTTGAAGGAGAAAGTAGAATATTACGAAACTCGCCCAAGGTTGCAACCTATGATTTAAAACCAGAAATGAGTGCTTACGAATTAAGAGATGCTCTTGTTGAAGATTTAAAAAAGCAAGAAGCAGATTTTGTTTGCTTAAATTTTGCCAATGGTGACATGGTTGGTCATACTGGTATTATGGAAGCAGCTATAAAAGCCTGCGAGGCAGTAGATGTTTGTGTAAAAGATGTTGTTGAAACTGGAATCCAAAACGGATATTCGACAATTTTAATTGCTGATCACGGTAATTGCGAAACAATGATTAACCCTGATGGTTCACCACATACTGCACACACTACTAATCCCGTACCTGTTATTTTAATTGACAATGATTTAAAAGAAATAAAAGATGGTGTATTGGGTGATGTAGCTCCAACTATTTTAAAAATGATTGGTGTTGCTCAGCCAGAAGCTATGACACGAGAGTCGTTAGTATAAAAAACTCTAATGAAACGAAAAACAAAAGACCAATTAGGCAGGACATTAACTCCTCCTAATTGGCCTTTTCGTATTGTATCACTGATTCCTTCAGAAACTGAGCTACTAGTAGACTTAGGTTTAGAGAATTATATTGTAGGAATTACTAAATTCTGCGTTCACCCGTCACATATAAAAACAACAAAAACAGTAGTAGGTGGCACCAAAAAGGTATCTTTTGATAAAATTGCTGCACTACAACCCAATATTATTCTTTGCAATAAAGAGGAAAACACTAAAGAAATTGTCACCACACTAGAAAAACAATTTACCGTGCATGTCTCTGATGTAAAAAACATTAGTGATACTCTTCTTTTAATTTCCCAATTTGGATTAATGTTTAACCGTTCTAACCGAGCTGCTGAGTTAATCACTGAAATAAAACGTGAAGCCAATAGTTTTAAAAATTACATTGAAAATAGCATCTCAAAAAAAGTCTTATACTTTATTTGGAAGTCCCCTTGGATGCTTGCAGGCAAAAGCACATTTATTGATTACCTCATGTCTTTAAACAACTTTGTTAACTGTAGTGAAGGTAATATTAGGTATCCAGAAATTTCGGAAAAAGAGTTAAATGAAACCAAAGTCGATTTAATTTTACTCTCATCAGAACCTTATCCATTTAAAAAAGAACATATTTCTGAAATTGAAAAAACCGGTATTTCAGGAAAAATACTGTTTGTTGACGGAGAATATTTTTCTTGGTACGGGTCTCGATTGTTAGGAGCTTTTAAATATTTTAAAAGTCTCCATGTAAATAGTCTAAATTAGAAGCTATCTCCTATTGCGTAGGTTTTATTGGGTCAAACTAAATATTTACCTTTGCACCCTATGATTATTGTTAAAACACCAGAAGAAATAGAACTTATGCGCGAAAGCGCATTAATAGTTTCCAAAACATTGGGTATGCTTGCTAAGGAAGTGAAACCCGGAGTTACTACCTTACAACTAGATAAACTTGCTGAAGATTTTATTAGAGATCATGGAGCAGTTCCTGGTTTTCTTGGATTATATGACTTTCCGAATTCGCTTTGCATGAGTCCAAACGAACAAGTGGTTCATGGCATTCCAAATGATACTCCGTTGAACGAAGGTGATATTATTTCTATTGATTGTGGGGCATTGAAAAACGATTTTTATGGTGACCATGCGTATACCTTTGAGGTAGGTGAAGTTTCACCAGAGGTAAAAAAACTTCTTGACGTTACCAAAGCTTCATTATATGTGGGTATTAAAGAATTTAAATTAGGTAATAGGGTTGGCGATGTTGGTTATGCTATTCAAAAATTCACTGAAGACCATGGTTATGGGGTTGTACGAGAACTTGTTGGACATGGATTAGGTCGAAAAATGCACGAAGATCCCGAGATGCCAAATTATGGAAGAAGAGGGAGAGGCAAAAAATTTGTTGAAGGCATGGTGGTTGCCATAGAGCCAATGACAAATATGGGTACCAAACGCATTAAACAACTAAAGGACGGTTGGACAATTCTAACTGCTGATGGCAAACCAAGTGCACATTTTGAACATGATGTTGCCATCGTAAATGGAAAGCCCGAATTACTTTCCACTTTTAAATATATTTACGAAGCCTTAGGAATTGAAAGTAATGAAGAAGACGAATTCAAACAAAACATCCTGAACGTGTAGTTATGACTATTAATATTGACGATATTAAAACAAAAGAACTAGCAAAAGGAATCACTGGCAGATATGTTCATTCTAAAAATGTAACCGTTGGTTATGTCAATATTGATAAAGGTGCTATTTTACCAATTCATTCTCATGTAAACGAGCAAATAACGCAAATAATTTCTGGTAGACTAGAAATGACAATTGATGGTGTTACTAAAATTCTTGAACCAAACACTATCACAGTTATTCCTTCAAATGCTATTCATAGTGCTGTTGCTTTAACGGATTGTATTGCAATTGATACGTTTTACCCTATTCGTGAAGATTACAAATAATCCTTCTTTTGAAAAAAACTTTCAAATTAATTCTTAACCTTATACCAAGACCTATATTAATTAGGTTAAGTTATCTTGTTAGACCAATAATTGCTTTTGCGTTAAAAGGAAACAATTTTGTTGATCCTATTGATGGAAAAAAATTTAAAAGTTTTTTACCATACGGGTACGAAAATCAAAGAGAAAATGTATTATCACCCTCGACACTTTCCCTGGAACGTCATAGACTGCTATGGCTATATTTAAGAGGGAATACGAACTTTTTTACTAAAAGTATTAAGCTATTACATTTTGCCCCTGAACAAGCTTTTTACAAAAGATTCAAAAAACTTAAAAATATAGAGTACGTAACCACAGATTTAAATTCACCGTTAGCTGATGTTAAAGCGGACATATGTAATCTTCCCTTTGATGATAATAGTTTTGATGTCATTTTATGTAATCATGTTTTGGAGCATATTCCAAATGACACCAAAGCTATGCAAGAACTCTATAGAATATTAAAACCAGGAGGTTGGGGGGTATTGCAAATACCTCAAGACCTAAATAGAGCCACTACTTTTGAAGATAATAGCATCACTGACAAAAATGAACGCGCAAAAATATTTGGACAATACGACCATGTTCGTATTTATGGAAGAGATTACTTCGAGAAACTAAGAACCGTCGGGTTTACTGTAGAGGAAGTAGATTTTACAGCCTCTTTATCTTCTTCAGAGATTGAAAAGTACTGTCTTGCTAAAAATGAAATTATTCCTGTGGTGAGAAAATAACCTTTCTTAACCCATCTGTCATAAATTCTTGAACGTTACCTTCTTCATTTAAATAAACAATGTAAGCGTCTAGCTCCTTTTGCTCAGATAAAAGCTCAAAAGTTTTATCTAAGTCCATAGCCATGAACGCTGTAGCGTAAGCATCTGCAGTGGCACAATTTTTCGCCAAAATAGTTACCCCTAAAGTGTATGAATTTTTAGTGAACCCCGTCTTGGGATCAACTGTATGCACAAATTTCTCACCAGTTTCAGCATTTACACGATATTTTCTGTAGTTACCTGAAGAAGCCAAAGCCTTATTTTTTAAGTTAATCAACAACTTAAGCTTCCGTTCTTCCATAGCTTGCGGATCATCTATACCAACAACCCAATTTTTATTTTTTTGAACATTCATCCCTTTTGCAACCAGTTCACCCCCTACTTCTAAAAGATAATTTTGAATGTTTTTAGAATCAAAAAAAGCAGCTAATCTATCAATTGCATATCCTTTAGCAATAGCATTAAAATCAAAACGTATACTTGAATTGGTTTTAACAATTCTGTTATCAGTGGTTAATTTTACCTTTTCAAATCCAACATAATTTAGAAGGCTATCCACCTTTGTACTATCCAATGCAATTTGTTTCTCAGGACCAAAACCCCAAGCATTTACCAATACTCCCACGGTTGGGTCAAAATATCCATCGGTTGCCTTATTTATCCTTTTAGAAAGCTTAAAAACATCTTGAAACATTTTATCAACTACAATACTAGAATCTCCTTTATTAATTTTTGAAATATCTGAGGTTGGAATGTAAGTAGACATAGATTGATTTATAACAGTAAATACCGAGTCAATCTGGTTTTGATAATCCAATTCTTCATTTGCAAAATACACCAGACTATATGTGGTTCCTAAAGCTGTTCCATCATTACTATTTTTAATGATTTCTGTATGTTTATTAACACATCCAACTAGAATTAAAAAAAGACAGGCTTGCAAACAATTTTTCATAACTATACTTTAATTAACCCGCTATAGTCTTCTACGTATGGCTGATTCAAATAAACGGGTTTCAACCTATCCTCAGCATTAAATAAACCCACACCAGCGTAATACGCCGTTGCATTCATTTTCTCGGCATGTTGTTTCATTGTATACATTAAACCATGATTATAACTGCGTGGGTCTTCCGGATATTTTACAGGACGAACAATAATAAAATGAAGTTTTTTATTTTTTAGACATACAAATTGAGGGTTTTTCTTGGGTTTACTGTTTACTGCCATAAACTCATAACCATCTTGCTCCAACTTACGCCCTACAATGTTCATTGCCAAATTATGCAACTCTTGCTCAGTTAATTCACGCATAACCAAAATTTAATAAAAAAAACCGATATAAAAATATATCGGTTTAAATATGTTCGAATGGAGTGATTATCCTCCAAAATCATCAAATCGAATATGCTCATCAGGGATACCAAAATCTTCTCCCATTTTTTGAACTGCTTTATTCATTAATGGCGGACCACAAAAATATAATTCAATATCCTCAGGAGCGTCATGCAAACTCAAATAATTATCTATTACACAATTGTGGATAAATCCAACAAAGCCATCACCCTCAGCATCAATATTCTCTTTTACTTTCCAATTATCTTCTTCTAATGGCTCAGATAGTGCCAAAAAGAATTTAAAGTTAGGAAACTCTTTTTCTAAGGCATAAAAATGATCTAAATAGAATAATTCTCTCTTAGAACGACCTCCATACCAATACGTAACTTTTCTTCCTGTTCTTAAGGTTTTGAATAAGTGATACAAGTGTGAACGCATTGGCGCCATACCAGCACCTCCACCAACGTACAACATTTCAGACTCAGACTCATTAATAAAGAACTCTCCGTAAGGTCCAGAAATAATAACTTTATCTCCTGGTTTTCTTGAGAAAATATAAGATGAAGCTATACCAGGATTGACATCCATCCAACCGTTTTTAGCACGATCCCATGGTGGAGTTGCAATACGAACGTTAAGCATAATCTCACGCCCTTCAGCTGGGTAAGAAGCCATAGAATATGCTCTTTCTACAGTTTCTCCATTTTTCATTGTCAATGGCCATAAACCAAACTTATCCCATTCCGCTTGAAACTTATCCGGAGTTTCATGTTCTTCAGGGTGTGCAGTAATATCAATATCTGCATATTTAATTTCACACTCAGGAATTTCAATTTGAATATACCCTCCTGCCTTATAGTCCATATCTTCAGGAATTTCAACAACAAATTCCTTAATAAACGAAGCTACATTATAATTACGTACAACCGTTGCTTCCCATTTTTTAATACCAAACACTTCTTCTGGTATTGAAATTTCCATGTCTTGCTTAACCTTTACTTGACAAGCTAAACGAGCACCATGACCTAATTCTTTTCTTGAAAAGTGTGGTGTTTCCGTAGGCAATGCTTCTCCACCACCAGAATGTACATGACACTCACATTGTATGCAAGTTCCACCACCACCACAAGCAGATGGTAAAAATATTTTTTCATTACCTAAGGTAGATAACAAACTTCCTCCAGAAGCAACCTCTACCTCTTTTTCTCCATTTATCTTAATCTTTACTGGACCAGATGGAGCTAATTTTTGTTTTACAAATAATAATAATGCAACCAACAAAAGCGTAATTACTAAAAAAGCACTTACCGTTGCTATTATTGTTCCTAATGTTCCTGCGGCTAAAATCATTTAATTGCTTCCTTTTATGTTATTAGCTAACCCTTTATTATTTTCTTTTGTTGACTCAACTTTTACAGTTTTTTCTTCTTTAGAAGCCTCTTCATCTCCACCTGTTAACATACCTCCAAAACTCATAAAACCAATAGCCATTAAACCAGTGATAATAAACGTAATCCCCAAACCTCTTAGCGCCGGAGGAACGTTTGAATATCTTATTTTTTCTCTAATAGCTGCAATTGCCAATATTGCTAAAAACCAACCTATACCAGAACCTAATCCGTATACTGTTGCCAACCCTATAGTTTGTATTTCTCGAGATTGCATAAATAATGACCCCCCTAAAATAGCACAGTTAACAGCAATTAGCGGCAAGAAAATACCAAGAGAATTGTATAAACCGGGTGCAAATTTTTCAACAATAATTTCTACCAATTGTACCATGGTTGCAATAGTTGCAATGAACATGATAAAAGAAAGAAAACTTAAATCGTAATCCGCGTACTCAGCTCCCAACCATTTACCTAAAGCTCCAGGTTGAAGAATATATTGATCTAACAACCAGTTCACAGGTACAGTTACAAGTAATACAAATATTACCGCAGCACCTAAACCAACCGCCGTTGAAACCTTTTTTGATACAGCAAGGTAAGAACACATTCCTAAGAATGTTGCAAATACCATGTTATCTATAAATATTGATTTAAAAAATAATTCTAAATGTTCCATATTTTTTTAGTTTGAAACCTGAAAATAAATTCAAGATTACACTATACCTAATCTTCTATTAATGCTTTATTTCTTGAACGTTGTACCCAAATAATAATACCTACAACAATTAATGCCATAGGAGCAAGTAACATAAATCCGTTGTTTTCGTAACCAAAAGCATATACTCCTGTTTTGGTTATTGGGTCTCCTAATACTTTATAACCTAATAAAGTACCCGAACCTAATAACTCTCTAAAGAAACCAACTATAATTAATATTACACCATACCCTAAGGCATTACCAATACCATCTAGAAATGATTTCCAAGGTCCGTTACCCAAAGCAAAGGCTTCAAAACGTCCCATGATTATACAGTTCGTAATTATTAATCCAATAAACGCACCAAGCTCCTTACTTAATTGATACGAAAAGGCTTTTAACACCTGATCAACAATAATTACCAGAGCTGCAACAACAGTTAATTGAACAATAATTCTAATTTTTGATGGAATTATATTTCGGATTAGAGATATTACAACATTACCTAAACCTAGCACAAAAATTACCGAAATGGTCATTACAATAGATGCTTTTAACTGCGCTGTAATTGCTAACGCAGAACAAATACCCAATACCTGAATAGTAATTGGATTATCATCCGCTAGTGGATCTAATATTAATTTCCTGTCTTTTTTTGATAAAAGTCCCATGAATTAATTACTTTTTTAAAGTTTTAAAATAAGGCACATAAAGTTTTAGCTCTGACTTAATCATAGCTGCAACACCATCTCCTGTTATGGTAGCTCCAGCAATAGCATCTACCTCGTTATCTTTTTTATCGTTGTTTAATGGATCACCATTACTTTTAGAAATATTTATTCCAACAAACTTTCCAGAAGCATTTAAAAGGTGCTCATCTTTAAAATCGTCCATAAAAAAACGTTCCTTAATATTAGCTCCAAGTCCAGCTGTTTCTCCTTTATGATCAAAGTAAGCTCCTTGCACCACCATATTTTCATCCATTGCAACATAAGCCCAAACAGCGTCCCAAAGACCTTTACCACGAATTGGAGCTATATAAAATGTTTTGCCTTCTTTAGTTCCTATAAACAAAGGTAAACGTCTTTCCTTACCCTCTTTCGCATTAGTTTGTTCCTTTTTAATATCAATTAAGTAGGCGTTATCATCCTCTTTAACCTCAACATCATTAGTAATAACCAACTGCTTTGTTATAAATTTAGAAAACTCTTCTCCTACCTTATTATCAGCAACAAAAGTAACACTACCCTCGTCATTTTCGTTAACGCCCATAGCGTATAAAATATTCTGTTGCTTTTCTATACGTTTGTTTTCATCAATATTAGGCCTTAACGATGCGGACACAAACGCCAATAAAGTACCAACCACTATTACCATTCCTATGGCAAACAATAGTGTATATAAATTTGAATCTGTTTTGTTACTCATTACTAAGCTGTTTTAACTTTTGCTCGTTTTAATCTTTTCTTTACGTTTGCTTGAACCACATAATGATCTATGGTTGGAGCAAATACGTTCATTAACAAAATTGCCAACATTACTCCTTCTGGGTAAGCAGGGTTAAATACACGTATCATAATAGATATAAACCCTATTAAAAAGCCGTATATCCACTTTCCTTTATTGGTTTGGGAAGCAGTTACTGGATCCGTAGCCATAAAAACAGTACCGAAGGCAAAGCCACCGATAAGCAAATGGTGCCAGAAAGGTAAACTCATAAGTCCGTAAAACTTACTACTTTCTGTAATCACATCTGCGTCTACAACCCAATTAAATATTAATCCCATTACTAACGCTCCAAGAACACTAGATAACATTATTCTCCAACTGCCAATTTTAGTAAAAACTAGAAATAAACCTCCAAGCAAAATTAACAATGCCGAGGTTTCACCAACCGAGCCAGGAATTATACCATAAAACATATCCATAACATCATACCCTAAAACTCCTTTATTTTGTGCTAAACCACCCAATATAGTTTCACCAGATATCGCATCAGGTGTACCAGCACGTTCTACAGCACCGTGAACCCATACTTTATCACCCGACATCCATGTTGGATACGCAAAAAACAAAAATGCTCTAATGGTTAAAGCCGGATTTAAAATATTCATTCCAGTTCCTCCAAAAACTTCTTTCCCAATTACAACACCAAAAGATACCGCAACTGCAAGCATCCATAATGGAATATCAACTGGAACAATTAGTGGTACTAACATACCAGTAACTAAATACCCTTCTTCTACTTCGTGCCCTTTTATTACAGCAAAAATGAACTCGATTAATAAACCAACTCCGTACGACACAACAACTAATGGTAAAACTTTCCATAGACCAACAACTAAATTGTCCATAGTCCAAAATGTTTCTCCCAAAAATCCTACAGATTTTGCTATTTCTCCTAACGCTAAATTATGTTGATAACCAGCATTAAACATTCCAAAAATTAAACAAGGTACCATTGCCATGATAACCGTGTTCATTGTTCTTTTTAGGTCATCAGCTCCACGAATATGAGAACCAGAATGTGTTGTTTCATTAGGAGCATATAAAAAAGTATGGATAGCATTAAAGGCTGGCGCCATTTTTTTACCCTGATACTTTACTTTTAGGTCGTGTAATTTATTTTTTAAACCCATTTCTCTATCCTATTTCTTTATATAATAAGTCCAAACCTTCTCTTATAATCTCTTGATGAGGCTGCTTAGATATGCACACAAATTCAGTTAACGAGAAGTCCTCTGGAGCTACTTCATACAAACCTAATTGCTCCATTTCATCTAAATCTTTATACATACACGCTTTTAGCAACTGCATTGGATAAATATCTAACGGAAACACCTCTTCATACTGCCCAGTTACCACAAATGCTCTATGCTCACCATTAGTATTAGTAGTTAAATCAAACTTTTTCTTCGGAGTAAGCCATGAAAAAGTCAATGCCTTCGTAGTAGATATTTTATTAAAAATTGGTTTATTCCATCCAAAAAGTTCATAATCATCACCTTCAGGTATTGCGGTAACAGTAACATTGTAATAACCAAGGTTACCATCAGGAGTACTTTTGTTTCCTGTAAGCACATCTCCATTGATAACTCTAAAATTTTCTGAGTTTACACCGCTAGCGTATAAGAACGTAGAAATTTCAGCTCCAATTTTAGTAGTGTAATACTTAGGACTTTTCACAGAAGAACCAACCAAAGCTACCGTACGCTCAGGATTAAAAACACCTGTAAGTAATAAATCTCCTATTGTGATTAAATCTTGAGGAGCAACTGTCCAAACAACTTCTCCCTTATTAATTGGATCAATTTTATTTATTTGGGTTCCAACCAAACCTACTGGGTGAGGTCCCGACACTTTATGTATTTCAACACCATTTAAGCTAGCTAATGGAGAATTTCCTGATTTACCTACGGACACGTGTACTTTACCAGAGGTAAACTTAGATAATGCTGTTATAGCGGCTTGCAACTGAGTTTCTTTTCCTTTAAGAACATAATCTAAATCCGCTGCTAAAGGCGCACTGTTATATCCTGAAATAAAAATTGCTTTTGGTGTCCCGCTTGGTTTTGCAATAACATCATAAGGTCTCTGTTTAATAAAAGGCCAACAACCGCCTTTTAATAAATAAGCCTTAAGATCTTCTGCAGAAGCTGATGCAACATCAACTTTTTCATGTGCAACACTCTCTTGTTCTTTACTTGCCTGAATTCTTAACTTAAGAACTCTTCTTCTGGCACCTCTTTCAACCTCAATTAGCTCTCCGCTCACAGGAGAAACGAACATTATGTCTTCCTGATTTTTATCAAAAAAAAGTGGTTCACCAGCCTTAACAACTCCGCCTTGTTTTACCAAAAGCTTAGGTGTTACCCCATGAAATTCACTTAAATTAATTGCGTAAACGTTACTTAAAACGGCTTTGGATGTAGTCTGTTCCGCAGCGCCGACGAGGTTAATATTTAAACCCTTTTTAATTCGAATGTCTTTTGACATATTGGTGTAGACCTTAGTTAAATTTTTTGCAAATTTAGTATTTAAAAAAAAGTATTCATAATTATTCTTCTATAAATTTAAACCTTACAACGAGCTTAATTTTTTAGGCAAGCTTTTTGATTATCTTTACCACAAAAAAGCCCATAATGCCTATAAATATCAAGTACGTTTTATTTCTTTTGGTTGCGCAAATATCCTTAGGACAGGTACAAAAAGAAGTAAATCCGCCAGAAAATATTAAGACCATTATTTTTAGAGGCCCTTCTGAGGACCAATTTCCTATCGTAAAAATAGGCGAACCTATATATTTAGAATTTGATGATCTTTTAGCAGAAGAACAGGATTATTACTATAAAATTATTCATTGTAATTATGATTGGACAACATCATCACTACTTAAGTCCCAGTATTTAAGCGGAATGGACAATCAGCGTATAATTGATTACGAAAACAGTTACTCAACACTTCAACCATATTCTAATTATAAACTAACAATACCTAACACTAACGTGCGACTTAAAGTTAGCGGCAACTATTTAATTGAAATTTACAACAGCTACAATGAGCTACAATTTTCCAGAAGATTTGTTGTTTATACCGATTTAGTGAAAGTAGGAGGTACAGTAAAACGTTCCAGAAATTTTGATTTTATTGAGACCAAACAAGTGGTTCAGTTTAAAATTAATAGTGCAAACGCACAATTAGTTAACCCTAAAAAGGAAGTTAAGGTAGCCATTTTACAAAATCATATTTGGGAAACAGCTATTACTAATATTAAACCACAATTTACTTTAGGAACAGAATTGATTTATAAATATGACCAAGAAACCAGTTTTTTTGCTGGAAATGAATTTTTAAATTTTGACACGAAGGATTTAAGAGCGCCAACAGCGGCTGTTGCAAAAATTACTCTTGACGATATTTATAATCACCACTTGTTTTCTGATATTTTTAGGTTTGATAGACCGTACACCTATTTTCCCGATATAAATGGCGATTTTGTTGTACGCACTTTACAGGGAAGTGACAATTCTAGAGAGGCCGAGTACTCTAATGTTAAATTTAGCTTGCCTTACGCTAACGAAATAGGCTTAGATGATGTTTATATCATTGGAAAGTTTAATAATTATGCATTAACAGACGAGAACAAATTAGTTTATAACGAAGATAATGCTATGATGGAGGCTTCTATTATAATGAAACAAGGTTTTTACAACTACAAATATGTGGTTAAAAGGGAAGACCAAAGTATAGAACCACATACAGTAAGTGGTAATTTTCATTTTACAGAAAACAACTATACAATTTTAGTATATTACAGAAATTTTGGAGACATCTACGATAGCATTATAGGTATTGGCTCCGCAAATTCAAGAAATATTTCTAACTAAACCTGTATGAGCAATAAACCAACCTTAAGAAACAAGGGGAGGTATAACCTAAATTATAGAGGAACGAAGTGTGCAAATTGTAATCATCCACTTGACTTAAGCGACAAATACTGTCCAAATTGTGCTCAAGCGAACAGCACCAAAAAACTCTCTATAAAAGATTTTTTTGACGAGTTTTTTTCAAGTATGATTTCATATGACTCAAAGCTCTTAAAAACCCTTGTAGCATTACTTTGGCGCCCAGGAAAAATCACAAAAGACTACATTAACGGAAAAAGAGCCTCGTACACTAATCCGTTTAGATTTTTATTAAGCCTTGCAATTATCTATTTCCTAATAATAAACTCCACCAACAACTTTTCCGAAATAGACAAATTTGTAGCAAAAAACACCAAAGAATCTGTTATAAAAAGTGGTCTAAGTTATAGTGACGCAGATGAAGTGCCTAAAAAAACTATCTCCAATGCATTACTCGAGATTGAAAACGCGTCAAAGTATCAAGACTCAGTAATTTTACAAAACCCTAAAAAACACTTATCCACTCTCGAAAACAAACCGTTTCTATCAAGATTTGTTGAAAAAGTTAGTTTTTTCAATACCCTAACATCCAAAGATAAATTTACATCTAGAGAAAAACTTTTCTCCAAACTAGCCTTACCAAATACTTATGAAAACAGAAAGGCATACAACGTATCTCAAAGCTTTTTAAAAACAAAAAACAATCCAGGAGGTTTCGTAAGCGCATTAATTTCAAAACTTCCATTTGCCACTTTTTTCTTTTTACCTGTCTTTGCAATCTTCATTTGGTTGGTCTACATCAGAAAAAAACACACTTATACCGATCATATTATATTTAGTTTTCACAATCAATCTTTGTTCTTTATCTTGCTCATAATTAGTTTTTTAGTAGACTCCATTTTTAACATAAGCAGTAATGGGATTTTTGTTTTAATCTTCTCAATTTATCTGTTTTTATCAATGCGAAGATTCTATCAACAAGGTAGCGTTAAGACTATGATAAAGTTTGTTTTTCTTAACACTATTTTTTTTATTTTAGCAATCTCAGCAGTTGGCATAGTATTAACGGGGAGTCTTTTTACATATTAGAAAAGAATGAGAATGATAACGCAGGTAACGAAGGGAATTAAAATATCAGTAAAAACCAGTTTTGAAGGTACTTTCTTTAAAAACTACAAAATGCATTTTGCATTTGGTTACACTATTTCAATTGAAAACCAAAGCTCAAGCTCAGTACAATTAACATCACGTCACTGGCAAATATATGATGCCTTAAATGAATTAGAAGTTCTTAATGGTGAAGGTGTTATAGGTAAAAAACCAGTTATCAAACCTGGCGAATCTCACACATATAGTTCAGGTTGTTTACTTGTTTCTCCAATTGGAGCAATGAAAGGTCATTATAACATGGTCAATTTTAGTACTGGAGAAAAATTCAGAGTTTACATTCCTACGTTTAAATTCAGCGCCCCTTTCTCCTTAAATTAGTGCTTTTCAATTACTTATAACAGTTATATATTAGAGTCTGGTTTTTACTACCTTTGAGCTGACTTTAATTAAAATAACTGATATTATGAGTAATGGTTTTTTCCAAATACCAGCGGCTGTTAATGAGCCAATAAAAAGCTATGCTCCTGGCACTACAGAGCGCGAAGCTGTTTTAAAACAATATAAAGAATACTACAACGGTAAAGTTGATGTACCAATGTACATTGGTAGTGAAGAGATTAAAACAGGAAATACAAAACCCTTGTCTCCTCCACATGACCATAAACATATTATTGGCAATTACCACATTGCCGAAAAAAAACACGTTGAAAAAGCCATTTCAAATGCACTAGAATCGAGAAATGCATGGGCTAACTTACCTTGGGAACAACGGGCTGCAATTTTTTTAAAAGCCGCAGATCTTATTGCCGGACCATACAGAGCTAAAATTAATGCAGCTACTATGATGGCACAATCTAAAACAATACATCAGGCAGAAATTGATGCTGCATGTGAATTTATCGATTTTTTAAGATTCAATGCTGAATTTATGTCTCAAATTTATGAAGAGCAACCGGACTCTGCAGAAGGTATCTGGAATCGAATAGAATACCGCCCTTTAGAAGGTTTTGTTTATGCCATAACTCCCTTTAACTTTACTGCTATTGCTGGAAATTTACCTGCAAGCGCTGCTTTAATGGGCAACGTAGTGATTTGGAAACCAAGTGATAGCCAAATTTTTTCAGCAAAAGTAATTGTTGATATTTTCAAGGAAGCAGGTTTACCTGATGGAGTTATTAATGTAATATATGGAGACCCCGTAATGATTACCAACACGGTACTTTCTAGTCCTGACTTTGCAGGACTACACTTTACAGGTTCTACTTACGTATTTAAAGAATTATGGAAACAAATAGGAAACAATATTCACACCTACAAAACTTATCCTAAAATCGTTGGTGAAACTGGAGGAAAAGATTTTATTATTGCGCATCCTTCTGCAAAATCAGCACAAGTAGCTACAGCAATAATTAGAGGAGCTTTTGAGTTTCAAGGTCAAAAATGTAGCGCCGCTTCCAGAGTATACTTACCGAAGTCTTCTTCTAAAGAAATTTTAGATTTAGTAAAAAATGACATTAATTCATTCAACAAACCCGGGTCTCCTGAGGACATGAGTAATTTTATTACGGCTGTTATCCACGAAGGATCTTTTGATAAACTTACAAAGTATATTGACCAAGCTAAAAAAGACAATAATGTAGAAATATTTGCAGGAGGAAATTATGATAAATCCAAAGGTTATTTTATAGAACCAACCGTACTTATTACCACAGACCCTAAATACACCACAATGGAAACTGAGCTTTTTGGCCCTGTGGTTACCATATATATTTACGAAGATGAAAAATGGAGTGACACTTTAAAGTTAGTAGACAACACCTCTGAATACGCATTAACCGGTGCCGTAATTTCTACAGATCGCTATGCAATTGAAGAGGCAACAATTGCACTGCAAAATTCTGCTGGTAATTTTTACATTAACGACAAACCCACAGGTGCGGTTGTAGGTCAACAACCTTTTGGGGGAGCACGAGCTTCAGGAACTAACGACAAAGCTGGTTCGGCCCAAAACCTATTACGATGGGTTTCACCTAGATTAATAAAAGAAACCTTTGTTACACCTGAAAATTACAGGTATCCTTTCTTAGGATAAAAACTTACACAATTGAATTTCAAGGAAAAGAGGTATATTTAAGAGATAAACATACCTCTTTTCCAATGAAAAAAATTACCTCACTTCCAAGTATCGCCTTAATATTACTTGTTCTAACTAGCAATTTAACATATAGTCAAACCACCGAGTTAGCTCCGTATTTAACCAAAACTTCCCCAGAAGAAGTTGGAATGGTTTCGGACTCGCTTAACCTAATAAAAGAACACATTCAATGGGCTATTAATGGCGAATACATTGCTGGAGGTGTTGCACTTATTGCAAAGGATAATCAAATAGTTTACAATGAAGCTGTTGGTTTCAGTGATAGAAAAAAAACAAAACCCCTTAAAGTTGATGACATTTTTAGAATGGCGTCAATGACTAAAACCATTACCACAATGGCGGTAATGCAACTTTACGAGGATGGAAAATTAAATGTAACAGACCCAGTTTCTAAGTATATTCCGGAATTTACAAATTCGCAAGTCGTAGAAAAATTTGATTCTGAAACCAAAGAGTACACAGCAAAACCAGCTAAAAGTGAATTAACAATTCACCACCTGTTAACTCATACATCAGGAATACCGTACTATACAGGTCACCCTGTAGCTGGTCCCATATATGCCCCACATGGAATAGTTGAAAGCTGGACCAAAAACCCAGTTGTATTAAAAGAGAATATTGCAAAAATTGGCGGTGTTCCTTTAATACATGAGCCTGGAACAAAATACACATATGGGCTTAGTATAGATATACTTGGACGTATTGTGGAAGTAATCTCTGGAAAATCTTTGGACACCTATTTTATGGAAAACATTTTTACCCCTTTAGAAATGAAGGACACTTATTTTTATCTTCCAGATAGTCATAAAAATAGACTTGTAGATTTATGGATTACTGAAGATTTAGACATTTCTGTTTTTCCAGATTGGGCAAGGGAAGATTTCCCTATAAACGGCGCTAAAACATATTTTAGTGGTGGTGGCGGATTAAGTTCAACCGCTATGGATTACTTAAAATTTGCAAATTCTATATTAAACAAAGGCTCCAGCGACAAACACAAACTTCTAAAAAAAGAAACAGTTGCCATGATGATGCAAAACCAGATAGACACCGTAACGGGTCCTAATGGAGCAAAGTTTGGTTACGGAGGCTCTGTTTACATAAAAGACAGTAATAACGGTATTAAGGCTGGTAGATTCGGATGGGGTGGTTTTTTTCAAACCATTTATTGGGTAGACCCAGAAAGAAACATTGTTGCTATTTTACTTACCAACGCAAGAAACACTCCAAAATGGGGCGAATTATTTAATAGATTTGAAGAAATCGTTAACAACTCCGTTCTAGAAAACTAACAAATTATTTGTGTTTTTGAGGCAAATAAACCACCTTTTTGGTTTCAAAAAAGTCTTCCTCATAAAAATTAGTTAGGTCAAATATTTGGGTGGTTTTATAATCTTTTAATTCCTCAGATAAATCACCCCCTTTTAGATATAAAATTCCATTTTTTATATCATGGTGAGAATCCTTTTTTATTTTTCCTTTCACCCACCTAACAAAAGTTGGCATGGCGGCAACAGCTCTACTTACAATAAAATCAAACTGAACGTCTAAATCTTCAACTCTAGTATGCATCGCTTTTACATTAGTAATCCCTAATCCATCGACAACCTCCTGCACCACCTTTATTTTTTTTCCAATAGCATCAACCAAAGAAAATTGAACTTCAGGAAACAATATGGCCAATGGAATCCCAGGAAATCCTCCACCTGTTCCTACATCCAAAACCTCAGAACCAGACTTAAAACTATGAATCTTTGCTATCCCTAACGAATGGAGCACATGACGTAAATAAAGCTCATCAATATCCTTTCTTGAAACTACATTAATTTTCATATTCCAATCCTTATACAAAAATTCCAATTTTTCAAATTGCTTTTTTTGTTCTTCACTTATTTCTGGAAAATATTTTAAAATGATATTGACATCCATACTCATAAAATTTGCACAAAAATAAGGTTTTTAACACCATATAATTTTGTGATTTAGCAAAGTATTTTAACTTGCTAATTAAGATTTAAAGTACCTTTACAAAAAATTTAAATTATGAAAAAAGCAACTGTACGTTTTTCCCGAAAAGACTCTACCGACTTTTTCAAAACCTTAAACAAAAGAGTTAACGCTTATTTTAAGGAGAACAAAATCAAAAAAACTGGTGACTGGAGATTGCATTTGAAAACCGCAATTATGTTTGCCATTTTTTTTACACCATACTTTTTAATTCTAACATTAGGCTTACCCAACTGGGCTAACCTTTTACTTACAGCAGTTATGGGTGTTGGAATGGCTGGTGTTGGAATGAATGTAATGCACGATGGCAACCATGGTTCATATTCCAATAAAAAATGGATTAACAAATTAATGGGAAGCAGTATTTACATTCTTGCAGGAAACGTTTATAATTGGCAAGTACAACATAACGTTCTTCACCATACATACACCAATATTCAAGGACACGATGAGGATTTAGACGCTGGAAGAATTTTGCGTTTTTCTAAACATACGAAATGGGAAAAGTACCATAAATTCCAACATTACTATTCTATTTTCTTATATGGCCTTTTAACTTTTAACTGGGCTATCACTACCGATTTTCTTCAAATGTATCGTTACACCAAAAGAAAGTTATCCTATGGAAAATTCCCTAATCCAATAGCAAATTGGAGTAAATTAGTTATATCAAAACTTATTTACGTAACTGTTTGGTTTGTTCTACCAATACTGTTTTTAGACATTGCATGGTGGAAAGTATTAATTGGCTTTTTTGTTATGCATTATGTTGCAGGATTAATATTAAGTGTTGTTTTTCAATTAGCACATGTAATTGATGAAGCTGAAACCCCACTTCCTGACGACCAAGGAAATATAAAAAACACATGGGCTATTCATCAACTTTTTACAACCGTTAATTTTGGAAACAAAAGTAAAATTGTAAACTGGTTCACTGGAGGATTAAACCATCAGGTAGAACATCATATTTTCCCCAATATCAGCCATGTACATTACACAAAAATTGGAGAAATTGTTAAACAAACAGCAAAAGAATTTAATTTACCATATAACGAGTACAAAACAACAAGAAAAGCCATAATTTCGCACTTTAAACATCTAAAAGAATTGGGCAAAAAACCCACTTTACAGTACTCGTAAATTACAATCACATGAGCAATCATTTATCGGAAAGAATTAACAACTTAGCTCCATCGGCTACGTTAGAGATGGCAGCAAAAGCTCGAGAGTTAAGAGCAGAAGGAAAAGATATTATAGGGCTTAGTCTTGGAGAGCCAGATTTTAACACTCCAGATTACATTAAGGAGGCTGCAATTAAGGCCGTAAATGATGATTATAATTCATATACACCTGTAGATGGATATGCAGAACTAAAGAAGGCTATCATCACTAAATTCAAAAGAGACAACAATTTAAGTTATAGCCCTTCACAGATAGTAGTATCAACAGGGGCAAAACAAGCCTTATACAATGTTGCTCAAGCCTGCATAAACAAAGGCGATGAAGTATTATTACCGTGCCCATACTGGGTTAGTTACAGTGACATTGTTAAATTAGCTGATGGTGTTCCTGTGGAAATAGCTACTTCTATTGATACAGATTTTAAAATGACACCGGAGCAATTAGAGGCAGCTATAACTCCAAAAACCAAAATGTTATGGTATAGTTCGCCTTGTAACCCAAGCGGTTCTATTTACAGCAAGGAAGAATTACGTGCTTTGGCTGATGTTCTAAAAAAATATCCGCAAATTATCGTGGTAAGTGATGAAATATACGAACACATCAACTATGGTGTTACAGCTCATGCTTCTATGGCTGAATTTGATGATATGTACGATCGCACTGTAACCGTTAACGGTGTTGCGAAAGCTTTTGCCATGACAGGATGGAGGATTGGATATATTGGTGCTCCGGAATACATTGCTCGTGCTTGTAACAAACTGCAAGGACAAGTAACAAGTGGTGCTAATTGTATTGCACAAAGGGCTGTAATAACTGCCTTAGAAGAACCAGTTAGCCGCATTCAATATATGGTTGATAAGTTTAGCGAACGTAGAGTTTTAATATTAGACTTATTAAACAATATTGACGGTTTTAAGTGTAACGAACCTGAAGGTGCTTTTTACGTTTATCCAGACGTGTCTGCTTATTTCGGAAAAACACTTAATGGAACTAAAATTAACAATGCTTCAGATTTTTCTATGTACTTGTTAGAGAACGCTAATGTAGCAACAGTTACAGGTGACGCTTTTGGTAATGGAAATTGTATTAGAATATCTTACGCAGCTTCAGAAAAAGAAATTACTGAAGCCGTTTCAAGAATTAAAGCTGTTTTATAAAACAGCTCAATCATATTGTAAAAAAATAAAGCTCGCTATTTGCGAGCTTTATTTTTTATGTTTTCTTCCAAAAATATGGAGTTAATATTATAAGAACCGTAAACAGTTCTAACCTACCAGCTAGCATCAAAAAACCACACCACCATTTACCTAAGACAGGCAAACCATTAAAATTACTAACCGGATTAAGACTCCCTAAGGCAGGGCCAACATTGCCTAATGAAGACGCCGCTCCTCCAATTGCTGATTCAAAATCTAATCCTAAAAAGCCTAGCACCAACGAACCAATAATAAACAGCAACATATACAAAACAAAGAACCCTATGATATTATAAACAATATGCTCTTTAACCGTTTTGTTATTATACCGCACTGGTATTATTGCATTAATATGCAATGTTCTTTTAAATTCTAAAAGTCCATTTTTTATAATTAAAAGATGACGCATAACCTTAATACCTCCCGCGGTAGAACCAGCAGAACCACCTAAAAACATCATTCCAAAAAAGAACACCGTTAAAAAAGGCGTCCAGCTAGTAAAATCAGCCGAAACAAAACCTGTAGTCGTTATAACGGCTATAACCTGAAACAATGAATGCCTAAAAGCACTTTCACCTTCACCTAGTACCATTGGATGGTAATCAGTCATAGGAACATTTGCTTTAAAATAAATCACCAAGGCCGCTAAAACTGTAAAAACTAAAACAAAACCAGCATAATATTTAAATTCTTCATCTTTTATTACCTTGCTCACTTTTCCTTTAAAAGCGAAGTAGCTGAGTACAAAATTACTTCCCGCCAAAAACATAAAAAAGATTACTATATACTGTATTAATGGCTGATTATTCCAATATGCTAAGCTGGCGTTCTTCGTTGAAAAACCTCCAGTAGAAAGTGTTGCCATGGCATGATTTATTGCATCAAAAAATGACATCCCTGCTAACTTTAGCAACAAAGCTTCCGCAACAGTATATCCAAAATAAATTAACCACAAGCGTTTAGCAGTATCTGTTATTCGAGGATGTAGTTTATCTGCACTTGGGCCAGGTGCTTCAGCTGCAAAAAGCTGCATACCACCTATACCTAATAAAGGTAAAATTGCTATAGCTAATACAATTATACCCATACCCCCTATCCAATGCGTTAAACTTCTCCAAAAAAGAAGCCCTTCCGGCAATGCTTCAATATCATCTAAAATTGAGGCTCCAGTTGTAGTATAACCAGAGATAGTCTCAAAAAAAGCATTTGTGACATTTGGAATCCCTCCTGAAAACAAGTAGGGTAACATTCCGGACAATGACATTACAATCCACCCCAAGGTAACGATAAGATAACCTTCTTTTCTTTTAACTTCTTTTTTATGCCCACGAGTGTAAAACATTGCTAGGACACCCACAAACATTGTAGTAATGGAAGCCAACATAATATCCATTGTCGCGCCATCCTTATATATTCCACTTACAACCGCAGCAAGAAGCATAAAACCACCATTGCACAGCAATAGTAGGCCCATAAGGTGCATTATTATTTTTGCATTTAGCTTCATTTTATCTAAAAAGTCGTTCTATTTTTGGAATAACGCTAGGCAAACAACACACCACTACTCTATCACCTGCTTTAATTTCAAAACCACCTAACGCAATAATACCTTTTCCATCTCGTACTACACCTCCAATAGTTGCTGACTTAGGAAAATCTATCTCTCTAATTACTGCACCCGTAATACGTGACTCTGGTTTTACAATAAACTCAAGGATTTCCGCATTCAAATTATTTAAACGCATCATATCCACAACCTCACCTTTTCGAATATGTCTAAAAATATTATTTGCCGCCAGAAGTTTTTTATTTATCAAAGTATCAATTCCAATTGAATGTGATAACTGAAAATAATCCATATTCTCAACAAGTGCTATCGTTTTTTTTATGTTCTTATTTTTAGCAACAAGACAGGACATAATATTAGTTTCAGAATTACCAGTAACAGAAATAAAAGCATCCATAGATTCTAAATTCTCTTCCTCTAACAACTCTACATTTCTACCATCTCCATTTATAATTAGAGCATTTGGCAAATCGTCCGCTAACTCAAAAGCTTTATCCTTATTCTTTTCAATAAGTTTTACATTGAACTTACTGGCACATAAATCTCGAGCAGTTTTAGAACCTACTTTACTACCTCCGAGAATCATTACATTTTTAATTTCGGCTTTTCGTTTTCCACTAAGTTTATAAAGCTCATCAACTCCTTCTTTTGTGGTAATAAAATAAACTTGATCGCCCTCTTTAAAAACGGTATCTCCTCTAGGAATTAATGTAAACTGTGTCCCCCTTCTCTGCATTGCTATTGGCATAAAATGAAGTTCGGGAAAAATTATTGCAGCTTCCTTAACCATTTTACCAATAAAAGGAGCCGTTTTTGGAAGAGAAACCCCTATCATAATTAGTTCTCCTTCCTCAAACTCATGGGTGTCATTAAAAGCGGACTTGTTAAGTAACAATTGTATTTCCGTAGCCGCTAATTCTTCTGGTGAAATTAACTCATCTATTCCAAGCTCAGAAAACCTAACAGTTTCTTTATTATCAATAAATTCAGTGTTAGATATTCTTGCAATTGTTCTTTTACAACCCAACTGCTTTGCCAACATACAAAGGGTAATATTAGTAGCCTCAGAAGACGTTACGCTTATTACAAGATCACTTTTCTCAACTTGCGCTTCATTTAAAATAGAAATGGACGTAGCATCTCCCCTTAAAACACGAATATCTAAATGACTATCAGCATACGCTAGACTTTCTTTATGTGTATCAATTAAAGTAATATCTTGAGCTTCATATGACAACAATTTAGCCAAATGAAATCCTACTTCACCCGCACCTGCTATTATAATTTTCATTTAATTTTAACTATTGTTTTCATCTGTTAATATCTACAATCCTTTAAATTAGTCAGATGCGATTCCTTAATAATCATATAGGTTGATATCAATGCAATTGTTTTGCTCATCTTGTGGGTAAGTACAAACTTTTTTCCTGATTAACAGAAATGCGCATTTAATTTTCAAATACTTATCTCATGCAAAGTTTGCTGATAATTACATGCAAAACTACATAATTTTATTGGTTACACTTAAGTTTGGACTATTAAAGAACAAATCTTTGCGTAGTTTATTGTGCAAATTAAACCCATATAAGCTAAATGCTAAATTGTATATTTGGTAAAAAATATTAAAATGGCCAATAAGGTAACTCCTTACAAAAACTCTTCATTAGGAAAAAAAGAACAAGTAACTCAAATGTTTGACACGATATCTGGTGATTATGATGGTCTAAACAGAGTGATATCTTTTGGAATTGACATTAAATGGAGAAAAAAGGTAGTTGCTATTCTAAAAGAGAAAGCTCCAAAAAACATACTTGACATTGCCACAGGAACGGGTGATTTAGCCATTAATATGACAGAAACTGGCGCCTCAAAAATAATTGGTTTAGATATTTCACCAGGAATGTTAGAGGTTGGTAAAAAAAAGGTTCAAGAGAAAAAACTAAACAATACTATTGAAATGGTAGTTGGTGACAGCGAAAATCTGCCTTTTGATTCTAATTCTTTTAGCGCCGTTACCGTTGCTTTTGGTGTTCGTAATTTTGAAACTTTAGACAAAGGACTTTCTGAAATACTTCGTGTTTTAAAGCCTGGAGGTACTTTTATTGTATTAGAAACCTCTGTCCCCACTAAATTTCCTTTTAAACAGGGGTACTATTTTTATACAAAATACATACTACCTACTATTGGAAAACTTTTTTCCAAAGATCGCTCAGCATATAAGTATTTAAGTGAATCTGCTTCCGTTTTTCCACATGGCGAAAACTTCAACAATATTTTACGCAAAATTGGGTTTATAGATGTAGAGAATAAACCTCAAACATTTGGGGTAGCCTCTATTTATGTTGCTACAAAGTAAATTCATGAAGAACATTTTATTTTTATTTGCAGGGTTTCTTTTATTATCTAACACCATAAAGGCTCAGTTCAATGAAAAGCCTATTTTAAATCTAGAAACTTACGATGAACCTTTACTTAATTGGGGGTATTTCTTAGGTTTTAACCAATACGACTTTAAGTTTGACTATAAAAACGATTTGACTACTAGTACCAATAGGCTAGATGATGTTCAAGTATTGAAATCTCTTGGATTCAATGTTGGATTAATAGGAGAAATGCGAATTAATGAGTTTTTTGATTTGCGTTTAGAGCCAGGTTTACATTACAATGTTAGAAATTTAAGGTTTACTAAATTTCCTGATGGAGAAAGAACTCCTTCCAACACAGAAAGAGAAGTAAGCTCAACATACATTAATTTCCCACTGTTATTAAAAGTGAGTACACGACGTATTGGAAATTGGAAACCTTTTTTAATTGGAGGTGCATCAATATCTATGAATTTAGGTAGTAATGAAAAAAGTCCTGACGACAATCTTGCTGGCACTTTTCGTATGAAAAAAACAGGATATAACTATGAACTAGGCTTTGGTATTGATTTTTACCTAGAGTACTTTAAATTTTCTCCGTCCATTAGAGGTATTTTTGGAATTAATGATGAGTTAGTTAGAGACAATGACCCTAATAGCCCATGGACAGGAAATATAGACGCAATGCGAACAAGAGGGCTTTTCGTAAATTTCACGTTTGAATAGTATTTCTAACCCCTACGAACTTCATTTAAAATAATCGCAGTTGCTGTTGCAACATTCAAACTCTCTGTTGTATTTCCTCCAAATTGTGGTATGGTAACCTTATTTGAACAATGTAATTTTATATCTTCAGAAATTCCCTTGCCTTCATTCCCTAGAACTATAACTCCTTCAGAAGGAAAATTTACATTACCCAAATTATCCCCTTCCATAAATGTTCCGTAAACAGGAAGGTTGGTTCTATTTAAAAACCTACCTAAATTACTATACACAATATTAACTCTAGAAATTGAACCCATTGTTGCTTGTAGCACTTTTGGATTATAACAGTCTACAGTTCCTAAAGAGCAAATTAAATGTTTAATCCCAAACCAATCACAAAGCCTAATTATTGTTCCCATATTACCAGGATCTTGAACTTCATCTAAAGCTAAAACCCAACTATTTTCTTCAACTTTGTCTGAAGTTGGAATATAAAAAACGCCAAGAATTGTATTCGGATTTTTTAAGCTGCTCATTTGTTTCAACTCATTCCTCGAAACCATTTCTACCAAATTGGAATCACAGTTCAAAACTTCATCTTGAGTTGTATAAATTTTGAACACCTTAATAGTTGAAGCCAAAAGCTCCAAAATTGCTTTTTTTCCTTCAACCACGAACAAACCATGTTCATTTCGGTACTTTTTTTGCTGTAAGCTTTTGATAAGTTTTATTTGGCTTTTAACAACCATTCAAATAATGTATTTTTGATTTCTATGAAGATTGCGTTTTGTTCTGAAAAAAACATTGCTAAAATACTCCTATTTTGGGTAGTTGTAACATTATGCTCCTGTAATACGCTTAAAAGAGTTGAAGAAAACCAACATTTACTTTCTAAAAACACCATTTATGCTGATGATGTAAAAGTAAAAAGTGAAGATATTCAAAGTTTGCTTCTTCAAAAACCAAACACAAATATACTAGGTTATCCATTACGTTTAAATTTATACAACTTAGCAAAAAAGAACCCTGACTCTTCTTTCAATAATTGGCTATATAGAAAAGAAAATAGAAGGAAAAAATTAGCGAATATTCTTTCAGAAAAACAGGTAGACCGGCTAGGGGAATCCTTTTTAGTTAAAGGTTTAAGTGTTTGGTTAAAAAATGTAGGAGAACCACCTGTTACACTGGACACCCTTAAAACAAGAAAATCACTAGAGCGATTAAGTCTTTATTATGGCAGCAAGGGTTATTTTAACAATAACACAACCTATAAAGTAGATAGCACTTATGGGAAAAAGCGTGTTGCGTTAAGCTACAATATAACATTAGGCAAACCTTTTTATCTAGATTCTTTAGCTACAAATATTACTTCTGCAGCGGTTGATTCTATTTATATAGCACACAAAAAAAAATCATTTGTAAAAAGTGGAAAACAATTTGATCTGACTGACTTTAATAATGAAAAAGAACGACTCACTAATTTGCTAAGAAACAACGGTGTTTACAACTTTCAAGAAAGCTCCATAGATTATAATATTCTTAGAGACACAATAAAGTCTAATGATGATCAAAAAATGAATGTTAGATTAAACATTGCCGATTTAAAAAAACGCAATGACTCTACAGTTACCTCTTCCACTTACAAAGTATATAAATTTAAAGCAATAAATATTTATACAGATAATTTTTTAGACACATCTCAAGAACAGAATTCAATAACATATGGTGATTATACCATACACTATAAAGGCAAGTTACGCTACACGCCAAAAACTTTGACTGACGCTATTTTCTTTAAAAAAGACAGTGTCTATAGAGAGATCAATAGAGTTAGAACGTTTAGACAAATTAACAACCTAAACACATTTAAGTACCCTAATATTTCTTTTGTGGAGGATAGTACGCAAAACTACTTAACCGCTCAGATTAACTTATCTCCACGAAAAAAATATTCTTTTGAATCTAATATTGATGTAACACGATCAAATATTCGACGGTTAGGAATTGGGGTTGGTGGATCACTACTTATTCGCAACATTTTTAGAGGTTCAGAAACGTTAAGCGTTTCCGGAAAAGGATCTTTTGGATTGTTAAGTAACCGAACATTAACGGAGGATTTCTTTTCTGAAATTAGTGGTGATGTAAATTTAAACTTTCCTAGAATTTGGTTTCCTTTAATAAATACTGACAAATTTATACCTAATTATATGCTTCCAAGAACTAGGTTATCGTTAGGTACAAGTTTTCAGCGAAATATAGGTTTAAACAAACAAACTTTCAATACAATATTAGGTTACAATTGGTCTCCTTCTGAGCAAAAGAAAAATACAGTTGAACTTATTAATTTGCAATTTGTAAATAATGTAAATCCCAACAAATTTTTTAATGTCTACCAAGACACTTACAGCCAACTTAATATAATTGCTAACAAATACGATGACCCCTTGGAGTACCCTGCACTTGCTCCTTTTTTTCAAACACCTGAAAATTCAAACAATCCGGCACTTATAATTTCGGATGGTACAGAAGGTTTTACCAACGCTATTTTAAATAGAGAAGTCACATCTACCACAGAAGATTTTGATGATGTTAGAAGTATTGAAGAACGAAGAATTCGTTTAACTGAAAACAATTTGATTTTCACAAGTAACTACAGCTTTGATATTAATAACAAAAGTGGGTTAACTGATAATAATTTTTATCAATTTAGATTTAAATTGGAAAGTGCTGGTAATCTTTTATCGCTAGCATCAAGAGTTATTGATTTTGAAAAAAATGAAAGTGACAATCTTTTGGTATTTGGAGTACCTTTTTCGCAATACATAAAGACTGAATTTGATTTTGTAAAATATTGGGATTTATCTAACTCAAAAGTATTAGCATATAGAACTTTTTTTGGAATTGCTGTTCCCTATGGAAACTCAGACAACGTCCCTTTTGTTCGAAGTTACTTTGCAGGTGGAGCTAATGACAATAGGGCATGGAATCCTTATTCTCTTGGACCCGGTAGAACAAGCGCTATTAACGATTTTAATGAAGCTAACTTAAAACTTGCTTTAAACTTAGAATACAGATTCCCTATTGTTGGAAATTTCAAAGGCGCCCTATTTGCTGACGCAGGAAACATATGGAATATCTGGGATAATGTAGAAAATCCAGAAGCAACATTTAACGGCATTAGTTCATTAGGTGATATTGCATTAGGAACAGGTTTTGGACTTAGATATGACTTCACGTATTTTGTAGCTCGATTAGATTTAGGGTTTAAAACATATAACCCAGCAGAAATTTATTCCGAAAGATGGTTTAGACAATATAACTTCTCAAACTCTAAGTTACAAATTGGTATAAATTATCCTTTTTAGGCTGATTATTTTATTACTTTTGCATCATTATTTTTTTTAGTAACTAACTTTAGTATAAAATTATGGCGCACAATATTCAACCAGGAGTTGCCACCGGTGATCAAGTTCAAGAAATTTTTAATTACGCAAAGGAAAAAGGGTTCGCTCTTCCTGCGGTAAATGTTATTGGTTCTGATACCATAAATGGTGTTTTAGAAACAGCAGCAAGCTTAAACGCTCCAGTAATCATTCAATTTTCTAACGGAGGTGCTCAATTCAACGCTGGAAAAGGCTTATCTAACGATGGCCAAAACTCAGCAATTCAAGGTGCTATTGCAGGTGCTAAACATGTACATCAACTAGCGGTTGCCTATGGTGTACCTGTGATTTTACATACAGACCATTGTGCTAAAAAATTGTTACCATGGATTGATGGCCTTTTAGAAGCAAGTGAAAAACATTATGCAGAAACTGGCAAGTCACTTTTTAGTTCTCACATGATTGATCTTTCTGAAGAACCTCTTGAAGAAAACATTGCAATCTGTAAAAGTTACCTAGAAAGAATGAGTAAAATGGATATGACTTTAGAAATAGAGTTAGGTATTACAGGTGGTGAAGAAGATGGTGTTGACAATTCAGATGTAGACGATTCTAAGCTATACACGCAGCCAGAAGAAGTTGCTTACGCATATGAAGAATTATCAAAAGTAAGCCACAGATTTACAATTGCCGCTGCTTTTGGAAATGTTCACGGTGTTTATAAGCCTGGAAATGTTAAACTTACTCCAAAAATTCTTAAAAACTCTCAAGAATATATTTCTGAAAAATATGGCGTAGAACACAATCATATCGATTTTGTTTTCCATGGTGGTTCAGGATCTACTGTTGAAGAAATACGTGAAGGAATTAGTTACGGTGTTATTAAAATGAATATCGATACCGATTTACAATATGCTTTCCTAGCGGGTGTTAGAGATTACATTCAAAATAATAAAGACTATTTACAAGGTCAAATCGGAAACCCTAAAGGAGACGATGAACCTAACAAAAAATTCTACGACCCTAGAGTTTGGTTACGTGAAGGAGAAAAATCTTTTGTTGAACGTTTAAAGAAAGCCTTTGAAGATTTAAACAATGTTAATACATTGTAGTCTATTATAAGGTATTATTAATTTAAATGTATACATATGTCAGCATGGTTTAAGAGAAAAGAAAAGGGTATACAAACCCTGACCGAAGAAAAAAAGGACACACCAAAAGGTTTATGGTACAAATCACCAACAGGTAAAATTGTTGAAGCAGATGAATTGGCCAAAAACTTTTATGTAAGTCCTGAAGACGATTACCATGTAAGAATTGGCAGTAAAGAATATTTCGAAATTCTTTTTGATGGCAAGTTTGAAGAATTAGATGCTAAACTTTCCGCCAAGGATCCATTAAAATTTGAAGACACTAAAAAATATTCAGATCGCTTAAAAGCTGCTCAGAAAAAAACTGGCTTAAAAGATGCTGTTCGTACTGCTGTTGGAAAGTCTTTGGGAAAGGACATCGTAATATGTTGTATGGATTTTAGTTTCATTGGAGGTTCAATGGGAAGTGTTGTTGGTGAAAAAATATGCAGAGGTATTGATTATTCCATAAAGAAAAATCTTCCTTTTGTTATGATTTCTAAATCTGGTGGAGCAAGAATGATGGAAGCAGCAATTTCATTAATGCAACTTGCTAAAACCTCAGCAAAATTAGCCCAACTAGCAGAAGCTCAAATCCCATATATATCGCTTTGTACTGATCCAACAACAGGTGGCACAACCGCTTCTTACGCAATGTTAGGTGATATTAATATTGCTGAACCAGGAGCTTTAATTGGTTTTGCTGGACCTAGAGTTGTAAAAGACCTTACAGGACAGGATTTACCTGAAGGTTTCCAAACGTCTGAATTTTTATTAGAACACGGCTTCTTAGATTTTATCTCGCATCGTAGCGATTTAAAAAAGAAGATTAATTTATATGTTGATTTAATTACCAATAGCACAGTTAGATCTTGATTGTAAAGCAAAAGCTTTATCCCTAAAATCTATTATTTAATAATACTGATTTTAGGGATATTTTTTATACATTTGCGCCTTGATTGAAAATCAATCACATACATAAAAATCATTTAAAATAATATTGGAATGTATTTAACTAAAGAAGTAAAAGCCGAAATTTTTGCGAAACACGGCGGAAAAGCAGAGAACACTGGTTCTACTGAAGGTCAAATAGCGTTGTTTACACATCGTATTAACCATTTAACCGGGCACCTTAAGAGTAACCACAAAGATTTTAACACAGAACGTTCTCTGGTAAAATTAGTAGGTAAAAGAAGAAGTCTTTTAGATTACTTAAAGAAAAAAGATATTGTTAAATATCGTGAGCTTATCAAAGAGCTAGGTATTAGAAAATAATAAATTACGGGGAGGCAATGCCTCCCTTTTTTATACCCTTATCCAAGGGTTTACTCGTAGGTTCGAGATGGATAAACATTAAAAAGCTGCACACAGTTTTTCATTGGTCAACACACACAACAACACAACAACAATTTGCCAACATGGCAAAAGACCATTGTTTAACACCTGAGCAACATGCTTAGGTAAAATTGAATTTATGATTCCAAAAGTATTTAAAGAGGTTATAGACCTTGGTGATGGTAGAGAAATTTCTATCGAAACTGGAAAACTAGCAAAACAGGCACATGGTTCTGTTGTTGTTCAATCTGGAAAATGTATGTTATTATGTACAGTTGTTTCCAACTACAAACAAGCCGATGTAGACTTTTTACCGCTAACTGTTGATTATCGCGAAAAATTTGCAGCAGCTGGTCGTTACCCAGGAGGTTTCTTTAAAAGAGAAGCTAGACCTAGTGATGGCGAAGTTCTAACTATGCGTTTAGTGGATCGTGTATTACGTCCACTTTTTCCAAAAGATTATCATTCTGAAACTCAGGTGATGATTCAGTTAATGTCTCATGACCCTGAGGTTATGCCAGATGCTATGGCTGGTTTAGCTGCTTCTGCTGCTATTCAATTATCAGATTTTCCTTTTGAATGCCCAATTTCTGAAGTAAGGGTTGGTCGTATCAACGGAGAATTCATTATTAACCCTTCATTTGCTCAATTAGAGGAGTCTGACATTGATATGGTTATTGGTGCTTCTGCTGATTCTGTTATGATGGTAGAAGGTGAAATGGACGAAATTTCTGAAGAAGAAATGACCGAAGCCATTAAGTTTGCTCATGAAGCTATTAAAGTACAATGTGCTGCTCAAGTAGCTTTAGCAGAAGCTTTTGGCAAAAAAGAGGTGCGTGAGTACGAGCCAGAAAGAGCTGATGAGGATTTAGCTAAGAAAATTCATGATATGGCGTACGATAAAGTATATGCCGTTGCTAAGGCTGGTTCTTCTAAACATGAAAGAAGTGCTTCTTTTGCAGAAATTAAAGAAGAAATCGTAGCTAGTTTTTCTGAAGAAGAACAAGAAGATTTTGGTGGATTAATTTCTAAATATTATTCCAAAGCTGAAAAAGCAGCCGTTAGAGATTTAACTTTAAATGAAGGTTTACGTTTAGACGGACGTAAAACTACTGATATTAGACCTATTTGGTGTGAGGTAGATTACCTACCATCTACACATGGTTCTTCAATATTTACACGTGGAGAAACTCAAGCTTTAGCTACAGTTACTTTAGGTACCAGTAGAGAAGCCAACCAAATAGACATGCCATCTTTTGAAGGTGAAGAGCGTTTCTATTTACACTATAATTTCCCTCCTTTTTCAACAGGAGAAGCTAGACCAATTCGTGGAACATCTCGTCGTGAGGTAGGACATGGTAACTTAGCACAACGCGCTTTAAAAGGTATGGTTCCAGAAGATTGCCCATACACCGTACGTGTAGTTTCAGAAATTTTAGAATCTAATGGTTCTTCTTCTATGGCTACAGTTTGTGCTGGTACTATGGCAATGATGGATGCTGGGGTTCAATTAAAGAAACCTGTTTCTGGTATAGCAATGGGATTAATTTCAGATGCTGATTCTGGAAAATATGCTGTTCTTTCTGATATTTTAGGAGATGAAGATCACCTAGGAGATATGGACTTTAAGGTAACTGGTACTGCCGATGGTATTACTGCATGCCAAATGGACATTAAGGTAAAAGGACTTTCTTATGAAATTCTTGTTAACGCCCTAAAACAAGCTCGTGATGGTCGTTTACACATCTTAGGAAAAATTACGGATACTATTGAAACACCAAACGCTGATGTTAAGGATCATGCACCAACAATGATTACAAGACGTATACCTAATGAATTTATAGGTGCACTAATTGGTCCTGGCGGAAAAGTAATTCAAGAATTACAAAAAGAAACTGAAACTACCATTGTTATAAACGAAGATCCAGTAACTGAAGAAGGTATTGTAGAAGTATTAGGCGTAGGTAGCAAAGGTATTGATGCCGTTTTAGCTAAAATAGATTCTTTATTATTTAAGCCAGAAAAAGGTAGCGTTTACGAAGTAAAAGTTATTAAAATGCTAGACTTTGGAGCTGTGGTAGAATACAATGAAGCTCCAGGAAATGAAGTGTTACTTCATGTTTCTGAATTAGCATGGGAACGTACTGAAAATGTAAAAGACGTTGTTAACATGGGCGATGTTTTTGATGTAAAATATTTTGGTGTTGACCCACGAACTCGTAAAGAAAAAGTTTCACGTAAGGCCCTTTTACCAAAACCAGAAGGTTATGTAGAAAGACCCCCAAGAGACAACAACCGAGGACGCGATAACAAGGGTAGAGACAACCGTAGTCGTGATCGTAGAGATGATAGAAAACCTAGAGAAGATAAGAAGTAAGATTTAATTATTTATTTACAATTTAAAGACCTCAATTGGTATTAACCAATTGAGGTCTATTTATTTACAACAAACATTTTATATTTAAATTGAAAAAACAACAACGATAATATCGTTGCATTTTAACACCAATTTTGATTAAATACTCAAAAAAAATCCTCCTTCATAAAATATTCGTAAAACTCAAAATCATAAAGTCCAAGGAGTAAAATATTCCGTAATACCTAAGGAATAAAAACACTAGATTATTTATGAAAATTGAAAACACTTTACCATTAAAAGCTAAAAAATTAAATAGAGTCACCAATCCCTGGGGACTTCTGGTTTTAACAAGCTCATTTTTATTAATGATTGGTGCTGTTTATTTAGCATATACACTTCAAAGCGATTTTAACGATTTTAATCAAGAAAGAACAAACTCGGTTTTAGGTTTATCCTTTATGATTATTGCGGGAATCTTATTTGTATTAAAAGCTGCTTACTTTATTTTTATTCTATTCAGGTACTTTAAATACAAACCTGTTGCCTCAGTTTCGAATGATGAATTACCAACTTGTACCGTAATAGTACCGGCTTATAATGAAGGTAAGCAAGTATATGATACATTAATTAGTTTAGCCGAAAGTGACTTCCCTACCGAAAAGTTACAACTTATCTCTATTGATGATGGAAGCGCTGATGATACCTGGAACTGGATGAAAAATGCAAAAAACGAATTAGGAGATCGTTTGGAGATTTTTCAACAACCAGAAAATAAGGGAAAACGTCATGCATTATATCGCGGTTTTAACATAGGAAAAGGTGAAGTTTTTGTAACAGTAGACAGTGACTCCATAGTAAATACAGATACTCTTAGAAATTTAGTTAGTCCGTTTGTAAAAAATGAAAAATGCGGAGCTGTTGCAGGAAATATTCGAGTATTGAATAAAGCAAAAGCATTGTTGCCCAAAATGTTAGATGTAAGTTTTGTTTTAAGTTTTGAGTTTGTTCGTTCTGCAGAAAGTAGCTTAAACTCAGTATTGTGTACTCCCGGAGCTTTAGCCGCATATAGAAGCTCTGCTGTTTTTAAATGCTTACCTGAATGGATTAACCAAACTTTTATGGGACAACCTTCTGACATTGGTGAAGATAGAGCTATGACAAATATGATTTTAAAGCAAGGTTTCCATGTTTTGTTTCAAAGAAATGCTTGTGCTTATACCAATGTACCTGAAAAATACAGAGGCCTATATAAAATGTTTATTAGATGGGGAAGAAGTAATGTTCGTGAGAATATTGAAATGTCTAAATATGTATTCAAAAATTTTAGAACAGAACCTAAGGCAGGAACAAGACTTTTATTTTTAAATCAATCTTTAAAAATAATCATGAGTTACCCATTCCTTCTTTTCATGTTGTTTTTTGTGCTCACGCACCCGCTATTATTTATTAGTTCAACTCTTGTGAGCATATTAGTTTTATCCACATTTCCTGTAATTTTTTATTCTAATCGCTACGAACTTAGAGAATCTTTTTGGGCATATTCTTATAGCATATTATACACTTTTGGTTTATTTTGGATTACACCCTATGCAATTGCTACCGCAAGTAGAAGAGGATGGTTAACACGAGAATTACCAAAGAAAAAGTAATATTTAACCCAATAAAACTTATGTTTTCAAATAAGTAAAAAAGGTGCGTTATGCACCTTTTTTATGCTTTTAAACGAAATTTAAAGATTTCTTCACCCTTTTTGTAACATTTTAAAGATTTGTACGTATAAGTATATGCAGTCCATGCAAAATGAACTTAATATTATTAAATGAGACAGCTTAAGATTACAAAACAGGTTACCAATAGGGAAACCGCATCTTTGGACAAGTACTTACAAGAAATTGGAAAAGTAGACTTAATTACTGCAGATGAAGAAGTAGAGTTGGCACAACGCATCAAGGCAGGCGATCAAATCGCTCTTGAAAAACTAACAAAAGCCAATCTTAGATTCGTAGTATCGGTTGCTAAACAGTACCAAAACCAAGGCCTTACTCTGCCGGACTTAATCAATGAAGGAAACTTAGGATTGATAAAAGCGGCACAACGTTTTGACGAAACTCGTGGATTTAAATTTATTTCTTATGCAGTATGGTGGATTCGTCAATCTATATTACAAGCTTTAGCAGAACAATCTCGTATTGTTCGTTTACCATTAAACAAAATTGGTTCCATCAATAAAATAAACAAAACTTTTGCTTTTCTTGAACAAGCACACGAACGTATTCCGTCTGCTGAGGAAATTGCAAAAGAATTGGATATGACTGTTGATGACGTAAAACAATCATTAAAAAATTCTGGTCGTCACGTATCTATGGATGCCCCTTTAATTGATGGTGAAGATTCTAACCTTTACGATGTACTTCGTAGTGGAGAGTCTCCAAATCCGGATAGGGAGTTATTACATGAGTCTTTACGTACCGAGATAGAACGCGCTTTAGAAACGCTTACTCCTAGAGAAGCAGACGTTATTCGTTTATACTTTGGTCTTGCAGGTCAACATTCTATGACCCTAGAAGAAATTGGTGAAACTTTTGACTTAACAAGAGAAAGAGTTCGTCAAATTAAAGAAAAAGCAATACGTAGATTAAAGCATACTTCTAGAAGTAAAATCCTTAAAACATATCTTGGATAAACACCTTGTTTATTACTACAAGATGCAAATTACAAATGTTAAACTTTCCTTAAATTGGAAATTAGGCATATAAATTGTAATTTGTAAACTGTAACAACAGTTATCATGACTGTTCGTTTTTTGATTGATGAATAAACTCCGGAGTGATTACCGGAGTTTTTCAATTTTAAACCTTTTTTCAAAGTGAATAATTCCAAAAAAATCCCTGAAAGCCAACCCAATAATCCATTACATGGTATTAAGTTAGTTACCATATTAGAAGAACTAACCAATACCTATAGCTGGGAGGAATTAGCGAATCAAATAAATATTAATTGTTTTAAAAGCAATCCATCTATAAAATCTAGCTTAAAATTTTTAAGAAAAACGCCTTGGGCTAGAGAGAAGGTAGAACGACTGTACCTTTACAGTATTAAAAAACAAAAAAATGCCCTTTAACATTGTCTTAATAGAGCCCGAAATACCAAATAATACTGGAAACATTGGTAGATTAAGCTTAGGTACTAACTCTACACTTCATTTGGTTAAACCCTTTGGTTTTGAATTAAATGACAAACGTTTAAAAAGAGCTGGTTTAGATTATTGGCAACATTTGAATGTAAAAATTTACGATAGTGTAGCTGACTTTTTTTTAGAGCATGAACACAAAAAAATGGCTTTTTTATCAAGTCATGGCTCCAAAAAACACTGGGATATTGATTTTGAAGATAATATGTTTTTTGTTTTCGGAAAAGAGTCTGTTGGACTTTCTAAAGACATTTTAGAAAACCACAAAAAAAACACCTTTAAAATACCACTATACAGTGAACATATCAGAAGCCTAAATCTTGCTAATGCCGTAAGTATAGTTTTATACGAAGGATTAAAGCATATATAGCACAACTATTAGCAACTTAAAAGAAGGCATTTCATTACTTTTGCAAAAAATAAACTAAGTTTTTAGCCATGAGTAATACTAAAATAGCACCTTCATTATTAGCCTCCGATTTTGGAAATTTACAACGAGATGTTGAAATGGTAAATGAAAGTGCTGCAGATTGGCACCATATTGATATTATGGATGGCGTTTTTGTACCCAATATATCATTTGGAATGCCTGTTCTACAAGCCATTCAAAAACATGCGACAAAAACATTGGATGTGCATTTAATGATTGTTGACCCTGACAGGTATATAAAAACTTTTGCAGATTTAGGAGCCGATATTCTAACGGTACATTACGAAGCTTGTACACATCTACACAGATCACTGCAAGCAATAAAAGCGGAAGGAATGAAAGCAGGTGTTGCTCTAAACCCGCACACAAACGTTAATGTTCTAGAAGACACTATTAATGATATTGATGTGGTTTGTATTATGAGTGTTAACCCAGGATTCGGTGGACAATCGTTTATTGAAAATACATATGACAAGGTAAAAGCATTAAAAGAACTTATCATAAAAAAAGGAGCTAAAACACTTATAGAAATTGATGGTGGAGTGACATCTAAAAACGCTGCTGCTCTTACCGAAGCAGGTGCAGATGTTTTGGTAGCTGGTAGCTTTGTTTTTAAAAGTGAAAACCCTATCGAAACAATTAAAGAATTAAAAAGCATAGCGGGTTAATGGATAGTTATGATGTTGTAATAATTGGAGGAGGTCCAATAGGAATAGCTTGTGGTTTAGAAGCCCAAAAAAAAGGGCTCAACTATGTTATTCTAGAAAAAGGTCCAATAGTAAACTCTCTATTTAACTACCCTTCAAACATGCAATTTTTTTCCTCATCAGAGCGATTAGAAATTGACAATATCCCATTTATTTCAATTGAAGCAAAACCCAAGAAAAATGAAGCGTTAGAATACTATCGCAGAATAGTTACCAGCAATGACCTAAACATTAATTTATTCGAAAAAGTTACCGAAATAAAAAAAGAAGAATCTGGTTTCACTATAACTTCAGAGAAACAAAAATACTTCTCAAGAAAAATAATTATTGCTACTGGCTTTTACGATATCCCCAATTTACTCAATGTTCCTGGGGAAGGTTTGTCTAAAGTTTCGCATTATTACAAAGAACCGCATTTTTACTCCAAACAAAATGTTGCGGTGATTGGCGCTAGCAACTCTTCTATAGATGCTGCTTTAGAATGTTGGCGAAAAGGAGCCAACGTTACGCTAATAATCAGAGGAGCTGAAGTTGGTTCAAGAGTAAAATATTGGGTTCGCCCAGATATTATTAATCGTATAGAAGAAGGCAGTATTACTGCATATTACAACTCTACTGTAAAAAAAATTACTCAAAATAAAATCCATATTCAGACCAAAACAGGAGTAAAGGCTCTGGATAACGATTATGTTTTGGCATTAACTGGGTATCGTCCGGATTTTAAATTTTTAAATCTGTTAAATGTTGAGCTTTCCAATGACGAAAAAAAAATACCTCAATATAATCCAGACACTATGGAAACCAATATTTCCGGAGTGTATTTAGCTGGTGTGGTGTGTGGAGGAATGGAAACTCATAAGTGGTTTATTGAAAATTCTAGAGTCCATGCTAAACTTATTATGCAAGATATCGTACAAAATATAAAAGTTTAACACAACACTGTTTATAGGGATTCTTTTTTTACCACTTAACGTCTTTTTCCAATTTTGTTATTACTTCATCTTTGTATATTTAAAGCATACTTTATAGCTGGATGATAAAACTTCTAAAAAACAGTTTACAACGATACAAGAATTCTTTTCGTCAAAGTCTTATTCTGATTCTTTGTTGCGTAATTTCAATGCAATCTTTTAGTCAAGATTCTACATCAACTAAAACCAAAAGCGAATCTACTCTCATACAATTTGGATGGACAAAAAGAGTCAAAGAAAAATCATTAGAACCTTATTACAATCAATTAAAAAAAATAGAATACGGCACCCAACGATTTTCTGTATTTGAGCAACTTATTGCACATCATACCAAAAGAAACAATACAGACTCTATTCTTCACTACGGCAATTTATACATCAAAGAAATAGCTAATTGGAATGAAACCGAAAAAGTAAAAGAACGTCATTACGCTAAGGCGTATTATTTTCTAGGTACGGGAAGTTATATGAATGGTCTATTGGACAATTCAATAAAATGGCACATTAAAGGTTTACAAGCCGCTGAAAATACCAATTTTTTAGAACAGCTATATAAAAACAAACTGGGACTATCAAAGAGTTATTTAGGGCAATCAAAAATGGATAAGGCCATTGAAATTTTAGACGAATCCTTACTGGATTTTGCTCCTGAATTTCCTTTACTAAAAGTAAAAAATAACATTCTCCTAGGTAAAGCACATCGTTTTAATAAAAATTATAAAAAAGCTCAAGAATATTATAATGATGCTTTATCTGTTTCCAAAACATTAAATGATATTGAGATGTTACTAACCACAAGGTTAGAGCTTGCCAAATTAGCAGAAGATACCAACGAAGGAGAAAAAGCCTTTAATGCATACGAATCTATTAGAAACGAAGCTAAAGCAAATAACTTAGACGGTATTTATTTTGAAGGCTCCTTATTATTAGCACGTTACTATTACCGAAAAGAATATTATGAAGCTGCACAGATAGGACTTTCTGTGGCATATGTAAATGCTATAGAAAGTGAAAACCTTCAATTTCAAAAAGATTTACTTCATTTACAAGCTAGAGGGTTTGCAAAACAGGAAGATTACAAAAATGCGTATGCTGCCTTGACACAACTTTATGGTGTTCTTAATCAAATTAAAGCTAATCAGCAAAGAGAAATCATAAAAGAGCTTGAAATACAATACGAAACTCTTGAAAAAGAAAAAGAAATCTCAAAACTAGAAGAAAATCAAATTAAAAAAGAAGCAGAATTAAGTCGTCAAAAAACCATAAAAAATGCTTTCTTAATTGGATTTTTAGTCATTCTAATTCCAATAATTGGATTGCTCTATCTATACTATCAAAAACTACAAACCCAAAGCGAGTTAACCAAAAAACAAGAAGAAATTAACACGCAAAAAGTAACTGCCTTAAAACAAGAACAAGAACTAAACCTTATAAAAGCTACATTGGATGGACAAGATGAGGAACGAAAACGTATTGCTCAGGAATTGCACGATAGTATAGGCGGTAACCTTGCAGGGATTAAACTTCAAATTGCAAGTATTAATTCTACGGATTTAAAATCTGTATCCAATCAACTAGATGAAACCTATCAATTAGTACGCGACATTTCGCACACCTTAATACCTAAAAAATTCCGTGAAGACAATTATATCATATTGTTATCAGAATATGTAAAAAACATCAACAACAGTAACGAAATTAAAGTAAAGCTCTACTCTCATCAAGAAAACGAGTTAAATAGTATTGACGAAAAAATTAAAATGGAGCTTTTTAAGGTTGTTCAGGAATTAATGACCAACGCATTAAAACACGCCAAGGCTACAGAAATTGATATTCAACTTAACTTAATCGAAGAAAACGTTTCATTGCTTTTTGAAGATAATGGTGTAGGCTTTAATACGGAAGAAATTTCAGATGGTATTGGTTTTAGTAATATTAAAAACAGAATTTCTGAACTTTCAGGAACACTTCATATAGACTCATTTAAAAATAAAGGTACAGTAATAGCAATTGAAATACCTGCTTAAATCATAAATTATGAACTACAACTTAATTATTGCCGATGACCACAAAATGTTTATTGATGGTATGCTTAGTATTTTAAAAGAAGTTCCTGAATTTCAAGTTACACTTACGGCTAAAAATGGAGCTCAGGTTGTAAAGTATTTGGATATTAATGGCTCCGACGATTTGCATTTACTTATAACTGATCTCACGATGCCAGAAATGGATGGTATTGAACTCAACAAAATAGTAAAAGAGAAATACCCTAAACTAAAAACTCTAGTGGTAAGCATGCATATTGACGGGGCAATGATTGACAAACTTATTCGGAATAACGTTGATGGTTATGTACCTAAAAATGCTGAAAAAGATGAATTGCTAAATGCAATTACAACTATTGTTAATGGACAAAAGTACTTTTCTCAAGAGGTTAAAAGAGCATATACCGACGCAATGTTCGAAGAAAAAAAGAACAAAGAAATTAGCCTAACAACACGAGAGAAGGAAGTTCTAAAGCTTATTGCCGAAGAAAATACGACTCAGGAAATTGCTGACACTCTGTTTTTAAGTAAACATACCATTGAAAGTTATCGAAAAAATTTAATTTCAAAACTAGGTGTAAAAAATCTTGCAGGACTTACCAAACATGCCTTAAAAATAGGCCTTTTAGACGCTTAGTTAATTACCACCCCTGAAAACGGGGTATGATTTTTCACTATTTGAGGCGTATTTATCCAGGCGCTTCTGTTTCATCTTTGTACCATCAACAACTAAAAAATGTACAATTATGAAACTTAAATTTTTACTTGCCCTTTCAGTCTTATTTCTTTCTTGTAGCAACGATAAAAAATCGAGCGAAGCTCCAAAACAGCTAACTATTATTAAGTCTGATATTTTATTGGAAAGCTCAATAAACAAACCTTTTTCATCCCCAGATAAAAATGAAAATATTACGTTAACCGTTTCTGGAAAAACCATATTAGATGGCACAGCTACTTTTAAAGTAATAAGCAAGAATGGAGAAGAAGTACATTGCGAAACTTTTCCCGCTCGAAATTTAATTCAGTCTGATTATAAAACTGCTAATTCATCACTTCAGGAAGTACACATTAAAGAAGTAGTAGAAGGCTATTTTGTGGATGACACCATCAAAAATCTTGCACTACTAAACTAAATCAACGTTGAATTTAACAAACCATTTAAAAAATTAATTATGATTATTTACGGTAGTAGGTCAGCTCATATAGGTAATATCCCATGTAAATCAGCAAAATGTGAAAACTGCAATTCTGAACGTACAATTACTTTTAATATCTTTCGTAGACATGCTCATATTTTTTGGATACCACTTTTCCCTATTGGTAAAACAGGAGTTGCTGAATGTAGTTATTGTAAGCAAGTTTTACGAAGAAATGAAATGCCAGATACTCTAAAAAGAGAATACGTAAAAGCTCGAAACGTAGCAAAAGGACCCAAATGGCAATATGCTGGATTATTCCTTATCCTAGCTTTATTTGTTTTTGTTGGTTTTTCGAGTAAAATAAGCAAAAATAATGAAGCCAAATACATTACAGAACCCTTAATTGGAGACGTTTATAGTTACAAAACCGAAACGAACCAATACTCTACCATGAAAGTAGATAGCGTATCTAATGATAGTGTTTTTGTATATCTAAACAATTATGAAATCGGCAGAAAATCTAAAATATATAAAATTGAAAAAGCAGACCGCTACTCAGAAAACACATACGCATATTCCAAAAAAGAAATAATTGCGCTATACGAGGAAAAAACTATTGTCAGTATTGATAGATAATACTTTTCTAACATTATTTAAGCACAAAAAAGGAACCGATTGAGCACGACTAACATAAAAAAAAGCTACTTAACAGTATACGTTAAGTAGCTTTCGTGACCTCAAGAGGGAAGAATTTGAACTTTTTGAAAAAAGATATTGACATTATTATCAAAACATAATTTCATACAAGAAGCGATTGATTATAATCTTCACTTATTACCCATTCAATTTTTTTGTGTTAAAGGTAAAAGGTAGAAATTCCACTACTTTTGAAAATCGAATAGTAATATCTGAAAATCAATGATAAAAGAGCCTCAAAATTTTTGGTTCCCACTTGACCTCTTGGTCAATGAGAAAAATTTCTTTATCTCGGAGAACTCTTCGTCGGTAAGGAATTTTTCATATGTTGACATGGGGGAAAATTACAAAATATTTTGTGTCAACACTACCTAATAATTTAGTCTAAAGCTGAAGCATTACGGCGACCAGTCATAGTTTGTTTTTGAAAATCACCTAATACTGTCCAATAATAGAACTGCTTTTTGTAAAACTTCATCGTTTCTTTTTTGGATCCCCTCTATTGTTGGGATTACCCTAATATCTGGAATGATACCGATTTTTTGAGTTTCCCTACCATCGGGATAATAAACTCCAATTCCAGAAATCGCAGTCCGTATTCCACCAGGTAAAAATATTGTTGACAAGTTCCCATCTGCCCCTGCTGTGGAGCTTCCCACTACCGTAACATTATTCCCTGCCTGAAGTGCCATTGCGGTGTACTCCGCTTGACTTTGTGTGTATTCATTAACAAGAACTACTACTTTCCCAGTAAAAGTGTAATCACCTTTGGGAATCTCTAAATTTTTAGTGAGTTTAAATTCTCCTGGATTATTTAGGTTCATAGAACTGAATTTAACGAAAGGGGTTGAAGATTGAACAAAATAAGAGCCTAAAGCAAAAGCAACAAATGTTGAAGGGTAATTTCGAATATCTATAATAATTCCTTTCGCCATTTTGAATTTTTCCTTAATAATATCTATATCCTCCATTTTTATTGAAGCTAGAGTAATATATCCAATACTATCTTTTAAAAACTTGTAACTTTTGCCTCCAGTATTTGGGTACCATTTATATATATTTAAGTTGTTCTTGCTATATAAGGGTATATTCTTTATAAACTTATCTGAGTTTCGAGTGTATTCAATTCTAATTTCCTTTTTATGAGAACGTAATATATCTTGAGAAATATCTCTTAATCTGGCAGCCTTGTTTGAAGCAGGATAAAATTTAGAAATACTATCAACAATTCTCTGGATTTTTTTACTTCCAATCTTGGTTATAACATCGCCAATCTCCAAACCTACTTTACTCTTTAACTCGGGATTATAATAATCGACTACAACTAAGGATTCATTAATGAATCTAGTATGTAACGGAGAGTAAAATCTTCCTTTCAGAGAATCTATTTTTTCTCCTCCATCCTGTATATTTGCATGCGAATCACCAATTTCAGCTATTAGCCGCAGGACTACAAGTTCATATTCTAATTCATTTTTTGAATTGATAAATTGAGGAATATAATTTAAAAGTACATTGTCCCAGTTTTTTTCGATTAAATGTCTATAAGGAAAGAAGTATTTAATTATATTCCAATACCTAAATAAAGTCAATAACCTGAATCCCTCATCAGGATACGACATTCTATAATATGAGTTTTCATTAAAAATAGGATTTCTTGTGTATTTTTTGGATTGAACATAATAATGTAATCCTTGGTGCCTGTTATTATATATTTTAAGTAATTCATTTTTCAATGAAATATTCAAAATACTATTATTTTGCATCCAACTAAAATCAGGCTGTAAGATTGCCTCGGAAGATGTGTCTTTACATTCTTTACAAATTTTTAGGACACCTAATTCATGAATCCAATCAATGATTAATTGATTAAACTGATATTTGTCTTTAACATTTATTATTTTAGGAATAAAGCGAAATAGTTCATAATCCCAATTATAATTTCCTTTTCCAATTTCAGGATGATAATATTTTAAAAAGCCCCAAACATTACATAGTGCAGCAAGATTTTGAATTTCATTCTTACCCAATTTTGTAGATAATTTGATATTTGAGCCAGAATCAAACTCATCATCCTTATTGGCAAGATAAGTCTGTTTTTTGATAGGTTTAAGTGTTTGAATTACTTTCCCATCTATTGACAATTGAAAATCGTCAAACCATACCTCTCCCGTACCGGTTAAAATACCCCCTAAATAAATCTCTTCTGCACCTCGAGGATAGTCCAAAGTTATTGAGTAAATTTCCCAATCTTTGGTGCCAGAAATATTACGAGATTCCATATTATCAAATACCGAAGATTCTCCTTCTATACTTAATAATAATCCAGCAAAACCATCACTAACATCCTTTGTTTTCATATATCCCGAAAGTTGAATTGTTTTACCACTATATCTTTTAGGAATCATATAATATATTGCTCCAGAAGTACCCCCTAAACTATCCGATGTTATTTTTGCCGCGAATTTTCCTGAATGACTTATTGTATCAGTCTCAAAGTCATAATTCCCCCAATATTTCCAGCCTTTAGATAGCTTATTGAAGTTGTTTGGAGCCTCTTCGAAGTCGAAATTGTATTCCGAGAGATTTTGGTTATAACAGCTATAACTCAAAACAAATGAAAGAACAATCAATTTTTTTTTTATATAAATACATTTACATAATAAGTTCATGATAATAACACCTATTTTTTTTAGATTTTAATTATATTGACCTAGACACTTAGTTGTTAATGTTTTTGGCATGGCAGGACCCTGTAAGCTTCACCTAATTAGAACTGTTTAATTTTCAAAAACTTCTCATAAAGTTATTGTTTTTAATTCTATCCCGCACATCTGGCTCCAATAGTTCATTAAACGGCCTATGAACTCCGGTTCGTTGTCCATCGTCATCTTCTTTGGTTTCCCTTTTTTGTTGATAGGATGGTTCAGTGTCCAAACGATATAGTTGCTTGTCGAGGAAAAGTCCACTTCTATATAAAGTAACTTCCGATTGAAATTATCGATTACGTTGAACAACCTGAAGTGTCTCTTGTTTTCAAGAGTCTGACCGTTGTGCTGTCACGGAGCAAAAAGGTCGTTTCATAAGTTCCGACCTCTTTCCCGCTAAAATCAAAGGCAAAGCTTCTGGGGTTTACTGAAAAATACTGACTCGTGATTATTGGGGAATTTCCATCATATAGTTATGTCTTCCCTGATGGGATTTAGTATAACTTCAAAAAGAAGGCAGTTCAAACTTTTCGGATCAATGAAACTTTTAATGCAATCTGCTCATTTTCAGGTAATTTAAAGAAAATAGAAAAGGAGACTTTCCACTCGATTTGCGGAAAATCCCCTTTAGTGACCGCGAAGGGATTCAAACCCCCAACCCTCAGAGCCGAAATCTGATGCGCTATTCAGTTGCGCCACGCGGCCATTATTTTTTACGAAAGTAATTTTTTAACTATTGTTGAAATAGTTTTTCCATCAGCTTGTCCTGCCAACTGCTTAGAAACCATTCCCATTACCTTACCCATATCTTTCATTCCAGAAGCTCCAGTACTTTCAATTGTTTGCACTACAACTTTTTCTACTTCTTCTTCTGATAGTTGTTCTGGTAAAAATTGCTCTATAACCTTTGCTTGAGCAATTTCAGGTTCAGCTAAATCTGCTCTACCCTGCTCTGTAAAAATTGCAGCACTATCTTTACGTTGCTTTACCAATTTTTGCACCAGCTTTATTTCATCAGTCTCTGTCATTTCCACTCCAGAACCTGTTTCAGTTTGCGCTAATAACAATGCAGACTTTATTGCTCGTAAAGATTCTAATGCAACTGAATCTTTAGCTTTCATAGCTGCTTTCATCTGCTCCATTACCTTTGATTGTAAGCTCATAACCGTATTTTTTAGAATTGCGAATATAAAAAGAAAACCCGAAAATAGTAGTCATTTTCGGGTTTTAAAAGTCTATTAAATACGCTTCTTAATCTACATTATCGTGCAAAAAAGAATTATTAGAGCGTATTTGTATATCAGAGTTACTGTCTTCGCTTAATGTTGTTCTGGAAATTTTATTTTCTTCAGATTTCTCACTTAAATCTACACCTTGACGCTTATAGGCAGGCTCCTTTTCTATTTTTTCTATGTTGCTAAGATTCCCTTGAAACTTATAATTAAAATCTTTTAATTTTCTTCTTCGTTCATCTGCTCTTTCTTTTAAAAGAACTTCAATTGGAGTTTCAGTTGGATCCATATCCGATTCTGCCACATCAGATTCTTCAACAGGAGCTGTTTTTCTTTCAAAAACAAGCTCGTCTTCAACAATCTTTGGCGTAAACTTTTCCGCTTTAGATTTAGCCCCCGTTAATCTATTTTCAAGCTCCATATAGTCATCTAAACTATAGCGAGTTTCTCCTTCTTTATTATATTCTAAAACAGGAACAACCTCCACATGATCCTTAACGTTCATATCATTTACTTCGTCTTCATCCAAAGAAAATGTAACTACATTGTCACTTTCTTCTTCCTTATTATTCAAAGGCATATCAAAGCTAAAAGCAAACTGATCCTCTTCTTCTTTCTCTGCAGATACCACTTGTGGGTCTACAACTTCAATCTCATCAATTTTTTTATTTGAATCAATTATAACAAAATCGTCCTCTGATACATTTTCAGCAACTACTTCTTCATAAAATACATTGAAGTTTTTAATGTAGTTTGTGGTTGGAATTAAATCAAACTCCGTTTCACTATCTAACTTATAACGCTGAACAGGCTTAACCTCTTCTGGTTCCTCCACTAATTGGTGCACAACATTTTGCGGAGTTAAGTTCTTCTCAGCTTTTTGTTCGTTACCTAAAGTATGTATTATTTTTTTTGCTTCGGTATTTACAATATCATCTTGTTGATCAACATTAAAACCAGTAGCGATAACAGTAACAGCAATAGACTCTCCTAAACTTTCATCTTCACCAACACCCATAATAATGTTAGCCCCATGACCAGCCTCTAATTGAATGTGATCGTTAATTTCACCTATTTCATCAATCGTTATTTCTTGACTTCCAGAAACAATTAACAACAACACATTTTTAGCTCCATTAATTTTATTATCATTTAACAATGGAGAATCTAGCGCTTTCATAATAGCCTCGTTTGCTCTTGCAGAACCAGAAGCAATTGCAGACCCCATAATTGCCGTTCCACTATTAGAAAGTACTGTTTTTGCATCTCTAAGGTCAATGTTTTGAGTATAGTGATGTGTAATTACTTCTGCTATTCCGCGAGCGGCAGTTGCTAACACTTCATCTGCTTTAGAAAAACCAGCTTTAAAACCTAAATTACCGTATACTTCACGTAATTTATTATTATTTATTACTATAAGCGAATCCACATTTGCACGAAGCTTTTCAATACCTAATGCGGCTTGATTGCATCGCATTTTACCTTCAAATTGAAAAGGCATAGTTACAATACCAACAGTAAGAACATCCATTTCTTTGGCTGCTCTAGCAATAACAGGAGCAGCACCAGTACCTGTTCCTCCACCCATTCCAGCAGTTATGAAAATCATTTTAGTATTGGAGTCTAGCATGTTTTTAATATCCTCCGTACTTTCAATTGCAGCTTGTTCACCAACGTCAGGATTTGCACCAGCACCTAAACCTTCAGTTAATGAAACACCCAATTGAATTTTATTTGGAACAGGACTATTATCCAATGCTTGCGAATCTGTATTGCAGATTACAAAATCAACTCCATTAATCCCTGCTTCAAACATATGATTAATAGCGTTGCTTCCTCCTCCTCCAACACCAATGACTTTTATGACATTGCTTTGGTTTTTAGGTAAATCAAAGGATATACTCTCAAATTCTGTGTTTTTACTCATGCTAAATGTTTTACTGGTTTTGTGTATTCTTTATAATTCTTACTCGGCGTTATCTAAAAAGTCTTTTAATTTCTCAGACCATTTGTCAAAAACTGATTTCCTTTCCTTTTTAGCAGTACCTCCAGCGTTAATTGCACTTTCTTCTTCACCTGCTAAAACAGTTTCAACCTCTAATTCATCAACATTCTCTTGTGTCTCGACTACTTTTTGTTGTTTTGCTTCTTCTCTAACTGCATTCATCAATAACCCTACGGCTGTTGCATACAATGGACTAGCAACTTCCTCATCGGAGTCACCTGCCAAATGTTCGTTAGGATACCCTATTCTAGTATCCATTCCTGTAATGTATTCTACAAGCTGCTTTAAATGTTTTAGTTGACTACCTCCACCTGTTAAAACAATACCTGCTATTAATTTTTTCTTTTGTTCATCATGCCCATAGTTTTTAATTTCAACATAAACTTGTTCAATTATTTCAACTACTCGCGCATGAATAATTTTAGAAAGATTCTTTAATGTGATTTCTTTAGGTTCTCTACCACGCAATCCTGGTATAGAAACTATTTCATTGTCTTTATTTTCTCCCGGCCATGCTGAACCAAACTTTACCTTTAAAAGCTCTGCCTGCTTTTCAATTATAGAACAACCTTCCTTAATATCTTCAGTAATTACTCCACCTCCAAATGGTATAACCGCGGTATGGCGAATAATCCCGTCTTTAAAAATGGCTAAATCTGTGGTTCCACCACCTATATCAATAAGCGCAACACCAGCTTCTTTTTCTTCTTGACTTAATACCGCATCTGACGACGCCAAGGGTTCTAGAGTAATGTTCCCTAAATCTAAACCAGCGCTTTTAATACATCTGCCAACATTTTTTATAGAAGAAACTTGACCAACTACTACATGAAAATTAGCTTCAAGCCTTCCTCCATACATACCAATTGGTTCTTTAATTTCAGCTTGCCCATCAACCTTATACTCCTGCGGTAAAACATGAATAATTTCTTCTCCAGGTAACATAATAAGTTTATATACCTGATTACAAAGTGTATCTAAATCATCTTCACTAATAACTTCTTCAGAATCTCTTCTGGTAATATAATCGCTATGCTGTAGACTTCTAATATGTTGCCCAGCTATTCCCACAACTACGGAACCAATTTTTAAGCCAGAACTCATTTCGGCCTCTTCAACCGCTTGCTGAATAGATTGTATGGTTTGGGTGATATTATTTACCACTCCCCTGTGTACCCCCAGGCTTTTGGATTTTCCAATTCCTAGGATTTCAATTTTCCCATACTCGTTCTTCTTACCAATAATTGCCACAATTTTGGTTGTCCCTATGTCTAATCCGACCGAATAATTTCCTTGTTCCATTGCCTTATTTATATTTTGGTACACACTACCTGGTTGTTAAACTCTAAGCTTACCATTGCAAATTTTTCAAGAGACTTGTCTTTATTTGCTTTAGCATAAAAAGCCTTAAAATTGCTGAATTTGGATTCTAGATTATCTACACTACCCAAATTCACCACAAATTGCTCCATTCTAAACTTTAACTGATACTTTTCTTCTTTTTCAATATGAATTCCGATGACATTTTTTCGCAAAAACTCATCTTCATTAATAAATTTTAAAATTTCATAAACATCTTCAAGGCTCTTTCCTGTTATCTCACCTGTAATAATTGGCACTCTTGCAGAGTGACTTTGAGACAAAGGCATGCGTTTTCCTTCGTCATCCAGATAAAACTTAGACCCACTTTCTACTCTCCCGATTGGTTTCCTTTGAACAATTTCTGACGTAAGTTTACCATCTACAGTAAGATAGACCTGAGACTTTTTTACCATTTTATTGGCATCAAGAACCTTCTCTATAGTATTCAAAACTAATTTTTCTTTGGAGACATTTTTTAGACTTCCACAATTTTGTATTAACAATTTATTAACCGTCCGTTCTGTAATGTATAAATTTTGCTCTCCAACGAATTCTACATTCAGTTTTTCTATTCTTCTCAGACCACTTCTATAGTCAGAAAAACCGTATAACCCTGCAATTACCAGCAGCAAACACATTATTTTCACATACCCCCAATTAATTCGCATACTCAAATTCGTTTTTTATTTTTTTTACCTCTAATCCAATATCACCAGCACCCATTGTAATTAACAATTCTGGGTTCTGTTTTTTTATCTCATTTATTATATTTTCTTTTTTTATTATTTTTTTATTTGGATTATTTATTTTTTGCAATAACCACTCAGAAGTAACTCCATGAATTGGAAGTTCTCTTGCCGGGTAAATATCCAAAAGCAATACCGAGTTAAACTGCGCTAGACTTTTGGCAAATTCATTAACAAAGTCCTTAGTTCTTGAAAATAAATGCGGCTGAAAAACTGCCAACGTTTTTTTATGGGGATGCATCTCAGAAATTGCATCATAAACTGCATTTATTTCTGTTGGATGATGTGCATAATCGTCTACAAAAATAAAATCATCACTTTTTATTTGATACGAAAATCTGCGCTGAACACCTTTAAACGTTTCCATTGCCTTAACTAGGCGATTCGCTGGGGAACCGGCATGAATCGCCATAGCAAAAGCCACTAAACCATTTAACAAATTATGTCTTCCAGGCTTATTAAATTTAACTCCCTTAAGAACAGTATCGGGAGTTCCCAAATCAAAAATGTAGGTACCATGTTCTATTTTTAAATTTCGAATACAATAATCCGAATCGTCTTCTATTCCATAAGTAATTCCTTCTAACGGTAAACCATTGCGAATAAACAATTTTCCATTTGGTTTTATTTTTTTTGAAAAATCAACAAATGATGTTTTAAGTGCATCCGCACTTCCATAAATATCCAAATGATCAGCGTCCATTGAAGTTATACAGGCTAATGTTGGAGATAACTGTAAGAATGAGCGATCAAACTCATCTGCTTCAACAACTGAGTAATCTGTGCCTTCTAAAAGGAAGTTACTATTAAAGTCCTCTGATATACCTCCTAAGAATGCAGTAATGGGAGTTCCGGATTCTTTTAACAAATGTGCTAAAATGCTTGACGTTGTTGTTTTTCCATGTGTTCCTGCAACCGCAAAACAATATGTATCTTTTGTTATAATTCCTAAAACCTCAGATCGCTTTTTAATGGCATAACCATTGTTTACTAAATATTGATACTCGGTATGCGAATTGGGTATTGCAGGGGTATACACAACCAAAGTATTTTCTGGCTTATAACTTGAAGGAATTAAAGCAATATCATCTGCATAATGTATTGTTATTTCTAAATCTTCTAACGTTTGTGTTAATGGAGTCTTAGTTTTATCATAACCTGCAACACTTTTATTTATGAATTTAAAATAACGAGCAAGCGCAGACATACCGATTCCTCCGATACCTACAAAATAAACGTTATGTATTTGTTTTAAATCCATTTACAATAACTTTTCAATTTCATCCACAATATGCTTCGTTGCATTTGGCATTGCCAGTTTTTTAATATTAATAGCTAATACTTCTTGCTGATTTTCTGAACCAATTAAATCGTCAAAAACTTTCTCAAACTGACTATCTAAATCCTTTTCTTTTATCATTAATGCGGCATTTTCTGTTACTAATGCCTCTGCATTCTTTGTCTGATGATCCTCAGCCACATTTGGCGACGGAATAAATACTACTGGCTTACCAACTATACATAATTCAGATACCGATCCAGCACCAGCTCTTGAAATAATAATATCAGCAGCAGCATAAGCCAAATCCATTCTGTTTAAAAAAGCTTTCACTTTTATTTTATCAGAATTGTGTTTTTTATAGCTTTCGTAATACAACTTGCCACATTGCCATATTACTTGAATATCCTTTTCTTTTATAAAATTAAGTTCAGATTCAATCAATTGATTTACTCTACGCGCTCCTAAACTTCCTCCTAAAACCAAAAGCGTAGTTTTATCTTCTTTAAGCTCAAAAAAACTCAGCGCTTCATTTTTATCACTACTTAAAGAAACCAAATCACCACGTACTGGGTTTCCAGTTTTTATTATTTTTTCAGCAGGAAAAAATCGTTCCATACCATCGTAAGCAACACAAATTTTTTCTACCCTATCTTTTAATAATTTATTTGTAATTCCTGCATATGAGTTTTGCTCTTGTAACACACATGGAATTTTTTTACCTGAAGCTACTCTTAACATAGGACCGCTAGCAAATCCACCTGTACCAACCACAACATTAGGTTTAAAACCCGACACAATTCTAGACGCTTTAAACAAACTACTAATTAGTTTAAAAGGAAACATGGCATTTTTCAAAGTCAATTTTCGTTGTAAACCCGAAATCCATAAGCCCTTAATACGATAACCAGCTTGCGGAACTTTTTCCATTTCCATACGCCCTTTAGCTCCTACAAATAAAAACTCGGTATCTGGATACCTATGCTTAAGCTCATTAGCAATGGCTATAGCAGGATATATATGTCCTCCTGTTCCTCCACCAGATAATATGACCTTATAATTGCCCACTTAATATTTCTAAAGGGTTAGTTTCGTCTTCTTCTATTTTTTCAGCTTCTGTGCTGTTGTTTTTATTACTCACGCTTAATATTATACCCACAGCCAAACAAATCATCCAACTAGATGTTCCTCCACTACTTATCAATGGCAAATTTTGACCAGTTACAGGGAATAGTTCTACTGCTACCGCCATATTTATTAAAGCCTGAAATATAATTGGCAAGCCAACACCTAATACCAAAAGTTTTCCGAAAATGGTTTCGCTGCCATTAGCTACTACTACAATTCTAAATAATAGAAATAGGTAAAAAAACATTAAAGCAAAACCTCCTACCAAACCGTATTCTTCAACTATTATCGCATAAATAAAATCTGAAGAACTTTGAGGTAAAAAGTTTTTCATAACACTTTTACCCGCACCATTGCCTACCACGCCTCCTGTAGCAATTGCTATTTTTGCTTTTTCTATTTGGTAATCTGCTTCTGTATCTTCAGAATTTGCAAAATTCTCTATTCTGCTCATCCACGTATCTACCCTATTTGGAAATAAATCTGGAGCAGCCTTTGCTATTAAAATAAACAAGGCAAGGAATGCAATACCCGAACCTATAATACCCAGCAAATATTTAATTGGATACCCTCCAATAAAGCACAACATCAGCACCATAGAAAACATTATTGCTGCTGTTGAAAAGTTCGCTGGAAGTATTAATATCAAAACCAAAAAAACGGGTAACCATAAAGGAATTATACTTTCGGAGAAGGTAACGACCTTATCTTTTATTTTAGTGAGATAACGGGCTACGTAAATCATTAACACCACAGCAGCTAAACTTGAAGGCTGAAAACCAAAACCTACTAGTGGTAACCTAATCCATCTACTAGCATTAGCTCCACCTCCTCCAGTAGTACCTTGGGCTAAAGTAAACACAAGCAGAACTAACACTATTGGCATTGCTATAAGTGATAGCCCTTTAAAAAAGTGAGGTGGAATTTTATGCACTCCATAAATAATTCCAAAACCTAAGAATAAAAGTAGCGCATGCTTAAATAAATGGCCCATTGTGGTACCATTACCCACTACGTAAACAAGGTTACTACTTGCACTATAAACCGGTAAAAACGAAAACAAAGCCAAAAGCGCCACAACGGCCCAAATAGCTTTATCTCCTTTAATATTTTTAAACAGTTTAATCACCTTTATAAATTTTTAACAGCTTGTTTAAATTGGTTTCCTCTATCTTCATAATTATCAAACAAATCAAAACTTGCACAAGCAGGAGATAATAAAACTGTTTCTCCGCGTTCCGCTATTTTGTAAGCGACCTTAACAGCTTCATTCATATCATACGTCTCCACCATTAAATCAACAACATTACCAAATACGTCTTTAATTTTTGAGTTATCCTCTCCCAAACAAATTATTGCTTTAACCTTTTCCCTTACAAAAGGCATTAGCTCAGTATAATCATTACCCTTATCAACACCACCAACAATCCAAACTGTTGCTGTTTTCATACTTTCAAGAGCATAATATGTTGCATTTACATTTGTTGCCTTTGAATCGTTTATATACTGCACATGATGAATTTTAAGTACTTTTTCTAACCTGTGCTCTACACCTTGAAAGTTAGCTACACTTTGTCTTATAGTTTCTTTTCTAATACTAACTAGTCTTGCCGCAGTAGCAGCTGCCATTGTATTTTTAAGATTGTGCACTCCTTCTAACGCTAGTGTATCTGTAGTCATTTCCAATATATTGTTTTGTATGTTTATTATTATTTTATCGTCTTTGAGATATGCCCCTTCTTTCAACTGTTTTTTAACTGAAAAAGGCAATAATTTTGACTTAACTGGGTTTTTAGCTAACCATGTTGAAATTACCTCATCGTCGGCATCATAGATTAAAAAATCCTCGTTGGTTTGATTTTTAGCAATCTTAAATTTTGACGCTATATAATTTTCAAACTTGTATTCGTACCTATCTAAATGATCAGGTGTAATATTAGTAAGTATGGCAATATGTGGCTTAAAATCTACTATACCATCCAATTGAAAACTGCTAATTTCTAGCACATAAAAATCATAGTTATTTTCCGCTACCATTTTAGCATAACTATCTCCTATATTACCTGCCACACCCATATGTAAACCTTCTTCTTTTAACAGGTGACCTGCAAGCATTGTGGTAGTGGTTTTTCCATTGCTACCCGTTATTCCTATAATTGTAGCATTAGTATATTTTGATGCAAATTCAATTTCAGAAATAACTGGAATACCCTTATTATGAATCTCTTTCACAAGAGGCGCAGTATCTGGTATACCAGGGCTTTTCATTACCAAGCTAGCATTTAAAATCTTACTTTCGGTATGATTTTCTTCTTCCCAATTAATCTCAAAATGCTCAAGAACGTCTTTATACTCTTCCTTTATTTTTCCTTTGTCAGAAACAAAAACTTCATATCCGTTTTGTTTTCCTAAAATGGCAGTTCCAACACCGCTTTCTCCACCACCCAAAATCACTAATCGATTCATTAGCGAACTTTTAACGTAACAACAGTTACTACAGCCAATAGAATTCCAATAATCCAAAAACGTGTAACTATTTTACTTTCGTGATATCCTTTCTTTTGATAATGATGATGCAAAGGCGCCATTAAAAAAACACGTTTACCTTCTCCTAACTTTTTCTTTGTATACTTAAAATATCCCACCTGAATCATTACCGATAATGACTCTGCGAAAAATATTCCGCACAATACTGGTATAAGTAATTCTTTTCTAATTATTATGGCGATTACGGCAATCACACCGCCTATTGTTAAACTCCCCGTATCCCCCATGAATACCTGAGCAGGAAAAGTATTGTACCATAAAAATCCTACTAAGGCTCCAACAAAAGCGGCAATAAACACTAACAATTCTTGCGCACCGGGAATGTACATTACATCTAAATAATCAGAGAAAAATATGTTACCCGATACCAAAGCAAAAATTCCGAGAGTAAGAACTATAATGGCGGAACTTCCAGCTGCTAGCCCATCAATCCCATCTGTTAAATTTGCACCATTTGAAACTGCTGTTACTATTAAAATTATCATTGGAATAAAAATCAACCAAGTATATTCTTTAGCACCATCACTAATCCAAGACACAAAAACCGAATAGTCTAACTCGTTATTTTTAAAAAAAGGCACCGTAGTTTTAGTAGATTTTATTTCTTCTCCTGTTATTTCTTGTACCTGAAAAGTTTCAGTAATTGTAGTACTATCATGATCTTTCATGGTAACCTCTGGATGAAAATATAATGTTGCACCCACAATAAGTCCTAACCCAACTTGACCTAATACTTTAAACTTACCTTTAAGCCCTTCTTTATCTTTCTTGAAAATTTTAATATAATCGTCGATAAAACCAATAACACCCATCCAAATAGTAGTAACTATCAACAATATCACGTAGATATTATCGAGCCTTGTAAAAAGTATCACAGGTATTAAAGTGGACAGTATGATAATAAGCCCCCCCATAGTTGGAGTTCCTGCTTTTTGTTTTTGACCATCAAGTCCTAAATCTCTAACCGTTTCTCCAATTTGCTTTTTTTGTAAAAACAGAATAATACGTTTACCATATACAGTTGCTACAATCAACGAAAGTAAAACCGCCATTGCCGCACGAAATGTGGTAAACTGAAATAACCCAGCTCCTGGAACCTGATATTGTTTTTCTAAATATTCAAATAGGTAGTATAGCATGGTTATTTATTCAAACTGTTTAATAAATTCTTTACTTTCTCATAATCATCAAAGTCAATTCTAACTCCATTGGCTTCTTGATAATTTTCATGACCTTTTCCAGCAATCAGAATAATATCCTTAGCATTCGCTAATTGACAGGCTGCTTTTATAGCCTGCTCTCTATTTTCAATAGCAAGTATTTTTTTTACATTTTGAGGTTCTACACCTGCTTCCATTTCTTCAATGATTATTGTTGGGCTTTCAGACCTAGGATTATCAGAGGTAAAAATCACCTTATTACTCATTTCTGAGGCAATATTACCCATAACCGGACGCTTAGACTTATCTCTATCGCCACCACACCCCACAACGGTGATGACGTTTTCATTTCCAGTCCTCAGTGTATTGATTGTATCAAGTACATTTTTTAACGCATCCGGCGTATGGGCATAATCAACTATTGCAGTAATTTTTTCTTCTGATATATAATATTGAAATCTTCCATCTACATTATCTAACTCACTTAATAGACGTAATGTTTCTAAATTTTCTAAACCTAATAGTTGTGATGTGGCGTAAATTGCAAGAATATTGTAAGCATTAAAGTGACCAATAAGTTTGGTCCATAACTCACTTTCATTAACTTTTAATAACTGCCCATCAAACTGACTTTCCAAAATCTGAGCCCGATAGTCTGCATAGCTTCTTAATGCATACGAATATTTGTTTGCTTTCGTGTTTTGCAACATCACCATACCATTTTTATCATCCGCATTGGTAAGTGCAAAGGCAGATTTAGGTAAACTATCAAACAGCACTTTTTTTGTATCTCTATATTCCGCGAAAGTTTTATGATAATCTAAATGATCATGTGAAAGATTGGTAAAAACTGCTCCTTCAAACACCAAACCTTCTGTTCTTTTTTGATGGATTCCGTGGGAGCTCACCTCCATAAAACAGTATTCAACTCCGGCGGCATTCATTAAACTTAAATGCTTGTTTATTATTAGAGCATCTGGAGTTGTTAGATTGGTTGGAAACTCTTTGTCATCTACCATAATTTTAATAGTAGAAATGAGCCCCACTTTAAAGCCAGCTTTCTTAAACAATCCGTATAACAAACTGCTTATTGTTGTTTTACCATTAGTGCCCGTAACACCAACTAACTTTAAATTTTTAGATGGATTTTCGTAAAAATTAGAAGCCATTATAGCTAATGCCGAATTGCCATTTTTAACCTCCACATAAGTAATGCCCGCTACTATATTTTTAGGCAGAATCTCACACACAATTACCGAAGCTCCAAGTGTTAGCGCTTTTTCTATATAATTATGCCCATCTACAACGGTGCCTTTAATTGCAACAAAAACATCATTTTTGACAATTTTTCTAGAATCAAAACATACAGCATTGATACTTTTAGAAGTATCTCCATTAACCGATACTAGACTAACTCCAAACAATATGTCTTTTAACAATTTCATGAAAGCTCCAACGTAATTTTTTCCACCTTTTGAATATCTGTTCCTTTTGAAATAGACTGTTTTTTAACTTTACCATTCCCTATGACCTCAACCTCTAAACCTAAATTTTCAAGTATAGGAATTGCATCCATTCCGCTCATACCTTTTACATTCGGTACAGTTTTAAACTCTTTTTGTGCGTTTGCGTAATATGTTTGATACGACTTATCTAAATCAATATTCTCCGCTTTAATTTCCACCTCATCAATCAATGGAGAATTCGCATATATTTTTTGTGCTACTGATTTAAACACAGGCCCAGAAACATCTGCACCATAATATCCAACGCTTTTATCTGGCTCATGGATAATCACAATACAAGAGTATTTAGGATTATCTGCAGGAAAGTAACCTGCAAATGAGGATATGTACTTTAGCTTATCAGGATCTTTAGAAACGTAATTTTTTTGACAAGTACCTGTTTTTCCAGCCATTGAAAAATTTGGAGAATACAACCCGTGGCCAGTACCATGTTTTTTTTCCACTACATTTTTCATCAACTGCTTAACTTTTCCTATAGTTTCTTTTGAACAGATAGAAGGATCAATAACTTCTTTATCAAATTTTTCAATTGTTCTGTTCCATTCCTTCACCTCTTTTATTAGCCGAGGTTTAACCATTTCACCATCGTTAGCAATCGCATTATAGAATGTTAGTGTCTGTAAAGGGGTCATGGAAACCTCATAACCATGAGACATCCAAGCTAAAGAAACACCAGACCAACCTTTATCACCGGGATATCTGATTACCGGTTTTCCTTCTCCTTTGATAGGCAATCCGAGCTCTATATTTAAATTCATATCAGAAAGTCTATCCACAAACTTCTTAGGCTGCTCTTTATAACCGTAGTGAATCATTTTTGCAAAAGCAGTGTTAGAAGAAAGCTCAAAGGCTTTTGATAATGTTACTTTACCATACCCTCCCCATTTTGAATCTTTTACAACCCTATCATAAACCTTAAATCTTCCATTCTCAGTATCCAATACCGTACTAGTATCTATTACCTTATCTTCCAATGCCGCAACCATACTCATCAACTTAAAAGTAGAACCAGGCTCATGAGATTCTCCAACCGCATAATTTAGCTTTTCGTAATATTTACCCTCTGATGTTCTTCCTAGGTTTGAAATTGCTTTTACTTCACCAGATTTTGTCTCCATCACAATTACGCAACCATGATCCGCTTTATAATACTCCAACTGCCTCAACAATGCATGATGCGCAATATCTTGTATATTAATGTCAATGGTTGAAACAACATCATACCCATCCTTTGGCTCAATAATATTATCCAAGCCTATTGGCTTCCATTGTCCCTTAGCAATTTTTTGTTTTAAACGCTTACCTTCTATTCCTCTTAAATATTGACCAAAAGCTCCTTCTAAACCAACATTAGTTGTATGACCTTCATCATCAATTCTTTGGTAACCAACACTACGTTCAGCAATTTTACCCAATGGATGTTCACGAACTGTTTTTTGCTCAACAATTATACCTCCCTTATACGGCCCTTTATTAAAAAGCGGAAACTCCTTAACCGCCATATATTGTGAGTAGTCTAGATTACGAGCAATTAGCGTATACCTATTTTTATTGTTTTTCGCCTTTCTTAATATTTGTTGATAATGAGAAGAAGTTTTACCAAACATTTTCGCCAAAGCATTTGCTAATGGCTTAACATTTTCTTTAAAATTTTTATCCGAAACCGTTACTGCATCAAAACGTATGGTATACTTGGAAACCGAAGTTGCTAACAAACTACCATCATCGGAATACAAATTACCTCTGTTCGGTGCAATAGTAAACATCTTAGAGGTTCGTCTTTCCGCTAAGCCCCTATACTTATCACCATCTACCATTTGTATACTAACAAGTTTAAATAACACCACACCAGCAAAAAGAAACAACCCTACTGCTACGACATATAATCTTGTTAATATTTTCTTCTCCGTTACTGGCATTTATTCATTGGTGTTTTCAACCGATTTTACTCTTATTTTTTTTGGAGGTGTTTCCGAAGGATACAAACCTTTTTCTTCTACTATTTTTGTTATTGTAGACTCTAATTTTAACCGCTGAACATCTGAACGCACTTCCACGAACTGACTTCTCAACTCTTTAACCTCTTCATTTAAAGCTGCTATTTGATGTACTTTTTTATCTGCACTGTGCGAACTACCTATCATTACAGTAGCCAGAAATGATGCAAAAATTATAAACAACCAATTTTTGGGAGCATCTCCGCTTACCAAAAATTTACCCTTTAATATGTCCAATATTCCTTTCCTCATCTACACAAACTATATTCTTTCCGCTAGTCGAAGTTTTGCACTCCTGGCTCTATTATTAATTTTTATCTCTTCTCGAGAAGGAACTTTCAATCCTCCTACTTTTTTAAAGGGAACATCAATATTTCCATAAAAATCTTTTTCTGGCTCCCCTTCAAACTGACCCGCTCGTATATACCTTTTCACCAATCTATCCTCTAAAGAATGATAACTTATGGCGCTTAACCTACCTCCTACTGTAAGTAGCTCAGGAGCTTGTTCTAAAAACTCCTTTATAACCTGTATTTCTTGATTTACCTCTATTCTAATGGCTTGGTAAATTTGTGCTAGTATTTTATGTTCTTTATGACTAGGCAGAAACTTTTTTAAAGACTCCTTTAATTGCTCTGTGGTTTTTATTGGAGACTCTTCTCTTGTTACAATGATTACATTTGCCATGGCATTTGCATTTCGCAAATCTCCATACTCAAAAAGCACCCTTCTTAAATCATCATACGAATATTTATTTACCACTTCATAAGCTGATAAGGTATTACGTTGATTCATTCGCATATCCAAATCAGCTTCAAATCGAGTTGAAAAGCCTCGTTCCGCTTTATCAAATTGATGAGATGAAACTCCAAAATCCGCCAAAATACCATCTACTTTTCTCACTCCGTAAAATTTCAAAAACTGCTTTATGTATCTAAAATTCTCGTTAATCAGAACAAAACGCTCATCATCTATAGTATTTTCTATAGCATCTTCATCTTGATCAAAAGCGTACAATTTACCCGCTTCTCCAAGACGATTAAGTATCTCCTTAGAATGCCCCCCTCCTCCAAAGGTCACATCCACATAAATACCATCACTTTTTATATTGAGTCCGTCCACTGACTCCTGCAATAAAACTGGGTTATGATAATTGGTCATCTTGAGACTTTTTTCCCAGCATTACTTTTCTAGCCAATTCAGCTACTTCCTCTGCAGGTGAGTTAATAGATTCTTCATACAAATCCTTATCCCAAATCTCTATAGTTTTACCAATTGATGCTAACACTACCTCTTTGGTAATACCTACCGTAGTAATAAGGTTTTTAGGAATCAACAATCTCCCAGCAGCATCTACTTCTACAGGCTTTACGCCTGCTGTAAATTTTCTAATGAAATCCACATTCTCTTTCTCGTAACGGCTTTTAGAATTTAGTTCCTTCATAACCGTTGTCCACTCACTCATAGGATACAACTCAAGGCAGCTCTCATACATAGAACGCTTTATAACAAAGCCTTCATTAAGCACGGGCATAATCTGATTTTTAAGGAGTATAGGTAACATAACCCTACCCTTTGCATCAGCCTTGCAATTATATGTTCCGTAAAAATAAATTTCCAAAAGAGGTTGATTTTCCTATTTATAACTCAAATATATATAATTTATTACCACAATTTACCACTAAATACCACTTTGTTAATAAAAAGCCACTTTTTTGACAACTATTAATGTTAAAATCGACAAAAAGCAAACTACTGCTTACCACTCTGTACTTTCAACTTTAAGATTTAAAAGTATTTTTACGATACCCTAATACAGACAATTTGCTATTCTTTGGAAATGCCTATATTTGCGTTTCCATGAATAGAAGCATTCTCATTGGATGAAAAAAGAAATAATTACAGAAGGAAAATATAGGTATATTGAAGTAGGAGAAGGCACGCCAATTATAATACTACATGGTCTTATGGGTGGCTTGAGTAACTTCCAAGGAGTAACCGATTATTTTCCTCAAAAAGGATATAAAATCCTAATTCCTGAGTTACCTATTTACGACATGCCCATGTTAAAAACTACAGTGAAAAATTTCGCTAAGTTTTTAGATGATTTTATTGCATTTAAAGGGTTAAAAAATGTTATTCTTCTTGGAAATTCGCTTGGAGGACATATTGGATTATTACATACAAAAATGTATCCCGAAAATGTAAAGGCTTTAGTAATTACAGGAAGTTCTGGATTATACGAAAGTGCCATGGGTGATGGCTACCCAAGACGTGGCGATTATGAGTTTATAAAGAAAAAAGCCGAAGCTGTTTTTTATGATCCTGCGGTTGCTACCAAAGAAATTGTTGATGAAGTTTTTGAAACCGTTAACGATCGTGTTAAGCTTGTAAAAACTCTTGCGATTGCCAAAAGTGCTATAAGACATAATATGTCGAAAGATTTAGCAAAAATGAATACGGCTACTTGTATTATTTGGGGAGAAGATGATAATGTTACACCTCCAAATGTTGCAGAAGAGTTTCATGATTTATTACCGGATTCTGACTTGTTTTGGATTAAAAAATGTGGTCACGCTCCAATGATGGAACATCCTGATGAATTCAACAGGATTCTTGATGAATGGCTACAGCAACGAAACTTCTAAAACCATTTCCAATGAAAATTAAAACGGCCGATTTTGTGATTAGCAATTCGGATGTAGCGAAATGCCCAAAAGAGCTATTACCAGAATATGCTTTTATAGGGCGTTCTAACGTTGGAAAATCCTCTTTAATTAATACACTTACCGAAAAAAAAAGATTAGCTAAAACTTCTGGAAGACCAGGAAAAACACAACTTATTAACCATTTTAAAATTAATGGTAACTGGTTTTTAGTTGATTTACCTGGCTACGGTTATGCACGAGTTTCTAAAAAAGACAAAAAAACGTTTCAAAAATATATTACGGATTATTTTGAGCAACGACAACAACTTGTATGTTCTTTTGTTTTGGTAGATATTAGACACGAACCTCAGAAAATTGACATGGAATTTATGCAATGGATGGGCGAAAGTGGAATTCCTTTTTGTATCATTTTTACAAAAGCGGATAAACTTAAACCTAAAGCCATTGAAACCCATGTAAAAGCCTATGAACAAAAAATGTTAGCCGATATTTGGGAAGAAATGCCACAATACTTTATTACTTCTTCTTCAAACAGAACGGGAAGAGAGGGCGTACTTAATTTTATTGATAACATTAATCTGGATTATTTTGATCAGCAGAAAAAGCAACTTTAGTTTTTTCTGTAATTAAACTTATTAAAGACTCAGCATCTTTTAGTTTATTCAACTTTTTAGTTGAGATAAATTCTTCAACAGCATCTTCCTTTTTTTGAAAAATTACAGGAAACGTTGTTTTTACATTATACTGCAAATAAAATTCATCCTTATGTAAAAACTCAAATTCCAAAGCACTTGTTTCTCTAAATTTTTTCCAAACTATATTCTCTTTAAAAACACCATATGTAATATCACATAAAGCACAATTATATGTTCTTGGACTTAAAACCTTATGCATACTATCTAAAAAAGCATTACCCTTTCCTGAATTAGCATTATAAACAAAAATAAGCTTCATAACTTTTCACGTTTTTAAAATAGTCACTAGTAACACTCATTACTTACATCAAAAAAGTAAGGATCTTTATGTAATATTTTTGTTTTAACGTCTAACATGACAGCTGTCATATTTAGTTTTAAAGTGGTAATATAACTTTGAGTATTTAGAATACTTAACACTTTGAATTATGGACAAGATTTCAACTATTTTAGTTCCCTATGATTTTTCTCTTACCTCAGAAATTGCTCTAAACTATGCAGTAAGTTTTATTGGTAAAAATAGAAATATGAAACTTGTTTTAGGTCACATTACAGAAAATACTAATGCTCCTGAAATTACAGAGAAATTTAACGCTATTGCAAAAAAACACAATACACACTTAAAGTTTCCTTTAGAATTAGTATCAAAATCAGGAACATTACCTGAGGCTATTCTTGATATTCAAAAAACCAAAAAACTGGATTTAATTATCATGGGAACATCTGGTTCTCATGGAAATAAAGAAAGAACAACAACAAAAACGGCCGAGCTAGTTCTACAAGCAAGTTGTCCTGTAATTACAATTCCACAGGATACTAATGATTTTAAACTTAAAAACATTGCTTTGGTGCTTGGTACTGATGAAATTGACGATAAAAAAGCTTTAGGAGTACTCTTAGATGTTGCCAGAAAGTTTAACGCTAAGGTACACGTGCTTACTATTGAAAACAAACCTGGAACATATGGTTATTCTGAAGCAGATGAAAAAAATGAAAACCTTTTAGAGTATTATCTAGAGTCATTTTATTCGCATCGTGTCTTCATTGAAAATAACGATTTGGTAGAAGGTATATTCAGTTATGTTTCAGAAAAAGAAATTGATATGATTGCTATTTTACCCAGAAATCACACCAAAAACATTAGTCCATCAAAAGGCAAATTAACACATGCTTTAACACTGCAATCAGAGGCTCCTATTTTGGCTATAGATTAGCAATTAGTTAGTTATTTATAAAAAAAGCCCTCATGAACTAAAATGAGGGCTTTTTCCTAAAATAACATTGTGCTATTTTTTAAGCTCCAGTTTTTCTGCAAAATATTCACAAAAATCCTTCATGGTATTTGTCATTTTTTCGTCTTGAGTTGCTCTCATAAAAGTATCTGAAAGTGAAACCAATGTCTGATGAAAAAAAATTTTCATTTCATCAACGGGCATATCCTTTGTCCACAAATCTATCTTTAAAGACTCTTGATTTTTACTATCCCATACCGACAATAGCATTGCCTTTGCTTCTTCATTCTTAATTCCTCCATCTTCCGCAGACCAGGAAAGTTGCTCTGGAACCCTATTTTCATCTAATTCTACTTTTAAACTTATTTCCGAAGTGTGTGCTGTCGCCATTATTATCTTCTAGGTTTATAATTTGATTTTTTAAATATTTCTTCTCCCGACAAACTTAACAATTGATGTATTGATACATTATTATTATCCATAAAAGCTCTTACAATCTGCCACCCCACATATCTTCCAATTCTACCCGGAGATTCGTTATCCAATTCCAAGCCAAACTTAGAAAATGGTGCTGGGTCTAAAAACCGTAACGCAAGTCTATTATCCGTACTGTAAAGTAGCTCGTTTTCAATAAAATTTCTCCAAATTGGCTCTTCGTTGGCATTCGCCCAATCCATTTGGGCAGGGGTATATCCAATTTTTTGTGCATCAGAAGCATTGGGCATCAACTTGTCTTTTAGGTATAATGCCTTTCCGTAATATACGATTTGCGCTAAAAAAGAACGATTCTTAACAGACGAAACCATTGTATTGAAATATACATTAGCCACATCACTAGTAATAAACTTTTTGTCCATACCCGTTGCTATATATTTCTGTATACTTCTGTAAAACTTGTGTTCAGCACCCAAATAGTTATCTAGACTAATAAACAAAAGACTATCTGCTAAAATAATTCTGTTTTGATGGTCAACATCGTTAGTAACAGTAATTACTTGAGGTTCTTTAAACTTCGGAAAATAATATTTCATGTGTTTAAAAAACATTTCCAACTCCAAATTAATATCATCAAAATTGGCAAAAGTTTTTTCTACTTCAGAAGACAATTCAATTTGAATAGTATCCTGCATTTTTTTCACCCAAACACTATCAGGCGCTGGAAACAAGTATGGATACTTGCTTCTAAGTTTAGGTAAATCTTCTGGATTGGCACTTGAAAACTCTTTATCGAAACGAGATATGTTAACATCCACATTAACTTTTGCAATTTCTTCTTGCACCTTATCATTATCATTACAACTAAAAAAGAGGGGCAAAATGAGTAAAACGATAAAAATTGACTTTATACTGGAAAGTATTTTGAGATACATTTTATTATTCACAATCTACAACTTATTTTAGGGGCAAAGTTAATTGTTTTTAAACTAATATATTTGTTTCATGCAAACAGAGAAAATTATTGACCATATTGTTAATTGGCTTAAAGATTATGCTACAAACGCTAATATTAAGGGTTTTGTAATAGGAATCTCAGGGGGCATAGATTCCGCTGTTACCTCTACGCTTTGTGCAAAAACAGGACTAGATTTACTTTGCCTGGAAATGCCCATTCATCAAGAAGAAAATCAGGTTACTAGAGCCGCTAACCACATTCATTGGCTTCAAGAAAATTTCTCCTCTGTAAATAAGCAAACTGTAAACTTAACTCCAGTTTTTGATAGCCTTGTAAATGCTGTTCCTCCTGTTGATAATGAAGAGGACCGTTTTATGTCTCTTGCCAATACCAGAGCAAGGTTACGTATGACAACTCTATACTACTTCGCTGCTTTAAATGGATATTTAGTTGCTGGTACAGGCAATAAAGTAGAAGATTTTGGCGTTGGGTTTTACACTAAATATGGTGACGGTGGTGTAGATTTAAGCCCTATTGCAGATTTAGTAAAAACGGAAGTTTATGAAATTGCTAAAATGCTAAATATTAATACAGAAATTATTAATGCGGCACCAACCGATGGCTTATGGGGAGATGATAGAACAGACGAAGATCAAATTGGAGCCTCTTATCCTGAACTGGAATGGGCTATGGAAATGAAAGACTTAGGAAAAAATATTGAAGATTTTTCTGGTAGAGAAAAAGAAGTATTCTCTATTTTCACAAGGCTTAATAGCATGAATCAACATAAAATGCTTCCAATACCTATTTGTGAAATTCCAGATATGTTAAAAAAATAGACCTTTTAGCTAGAAATCAAGTAGATAAATCGAATATTCTTTCTTATATTCGCATTTTTAGCGAAAAATATTGCATTTTTGTCTCATAATTTAGCCAAATTATCCTTACATTATATGTCAGTTTATATTTTAGACTAAATTTAAAGTTAAAAAATCTAATTTAAAACCAAACAAAATGATTAAAGTGTTAATTGCGGACAATCACCCTATTATTAGAATGGGAGTGAAGAATGTATTGAGTTCTGCAACGGGGTTTGAAGTTGTTGATGATGTATCCACCACTGATGAACTGTTTGAAAGATTAAAAGAAGTTACCCCCGATGTAGTAATGTTAGAAATGGACATACCAAATATTAATGGTATTGCTGCTCTAAGAAAAATTAAAAAAGACTTTCCAGATGTGAAAGTTTTAATGTACAGTGGACAATCTGAAGATGTTTACGCTTTAAGTTCTATTAGAGCTGGAGCTTTTGGATACCTTTCTAAAGCATCTGATATTGATTATATTATATCTGCTGTTAAAAAAGTTAGCGAAGGAAGCATGTTTATTACTAATGAACTTGCGCAACGTCTTGCTTTTGATGAGGGCACTCAGAAACCTAGACGTTTCTTTAGAAAACTTTCAACAAGAGAAATTGAAGTACTTAAGTTATTAGCTAGCGGAAAACGTAATAAAGAAGTAGCTCAAGGGCTTAATCTTAACGAAAAAACTGTAAGTACGTACAAAGCTCGTTTAATGAAAAAGTTAAACGTTGACAACATGGTAGATTTATTACAACAAGCTAAAGCTTTAGAGTTGTACTAAAAAACAAAGAAGACTAAAAGTAAAAAAAGCCTGCTAATGCAGGCTTTTTTTATGATAAAACTCTATTTAATTTTTTGTTCAACAACTTATTCAAGTGAATATAATTTACAATTTCTTCCAACGCTTCACGGTTATCTTTACCAGAATCTTTAGTTTGTTCTTGTAAAACAGACATTCTTTTTTTTATTAAAAAACAGCGTAAAGTTAATATTGTTTCACTAACAAGTTGAGCTATTTCCTCTTCTTTATCTTTTGGATAAATATCTTTTCTAGCCCAATCGTGTATTTGATATTTTTCTTCCTCCATAAGTATGGAAGTTAATTCTTTAACAACATCTTGTTCAAGATTTGTCATAAACGAATTCAACGAAAACGACTCATTTTCATTCAACTCATTAATCAACATTTTATAAATAGACCTAAAATTAGTATTTGCTAACTCAATTTCATCATCCTGAAGATCTAGAAAAATTTTCTCATAAACTTTAGCTTCAATAGACTCTGGCTCTAAAACCAAATCTCCTTCCTCATTTTCTTTTAGAACAAGATCCTCAAATTTTTCCCGTTTTTGACCATAAAGCAATAACAACTCAATAATTTTACGCTCCAACAAGTACTGTACATCTACCTTTTCCTGAACCTGTTCGTTTTTAACTACATCAAAGGCTTTTTGTTCTTGTTTAACTTTTTTAGATGCTTCAGCCGTTTCTTTTTTCCCGATTTGAGCCAATGTATTAAACAATACCGACTCAGAAATATTCATAATTTGAGCACACTCTTGAATGTATATTTCTTTTTTTATTCTATCAGGAATCTTTGCAATACTGTTTACAATATCTCTAACTGTATCTGCCCTCTTTATAGGGTCATTGGCAGCTTCTTTGACTAATAAAGAAGCTTTAAACTGAATAAAATCTTTTGAATGTTGTTGAAGATACTCTACAACATCATCATAATCATTATTTTTAGAAAAACTATCAGGATCCTCCCCTTCAGGAAATGTACATACCCTAACATTCATTCCCTGCTCTAAAATTAAATCAACCCCTCTTAAAGAAGCTCTTAGTCCAGCTGCATCTCCATCAAACAACACTGTAATGTTTTTTGTAAGTCTGTTAACTAAACGTATTTGCTCAGGAGTTAAAGCGGTTCCACTAGAAGCAACAACATTTTGAATACCTCTTTGATAAAACTGAATTACATCAGTATACCCTTCAACCAAATAACAATTGTCTTCTTTTGCTATGGCTTGCTTAGCATGATAAATTCCATAAAGCACTTTACTTTTATGGTATATATCGCTCTCAGGAGAATTTAAATACTTTGCCGCTTTTTTATCGTTCGTTAAAATTCGCCCTCCAAAACCAAGGACCCTACCACTCATAGAATGTATAGGAAACACTACCCGACCTTTAAAGCGATCAAATTTTTTAGGGTTATTAGGATTATTACTATCCTCTTTAACGATGGTTAACCCTGTTTTTTCTAGATATTTTAATTTATAACTTTTATCTAAAGCAGCAGTAGTAAAACCATCCCATTGATCTAAGCAATACCCAAGCCTGAATTTTTTAATAGTTTCATCAGTAAAGCCTCTTTCTTTAAAATAGCTTAAACCAATTGCTTTGCCCAACTCACTGTTCCATAACATCTCAGAAAAATGAGTTTGCGCAAACTCAGAAACCAAATACATACTCTCGCGCTCATTGGCTTCCTCTTTTTGCTCGTCAGTACGCTCTGTTTCTTCTACCTCAATGTTGTACTTTTTTGCGAGATATTTTATTGCCTCTGGATACGTAAAATGCTCATGTTCCATTAAAAAGGCTACAACATTCCCTCCTTTTCCACTACTAAAATCCTTCCAAATTTGTTTTACAGGTGAAACCATAAAACTAGGTGTGCGTTCCTCACTAAAAGGACTTAATCCTTTAAAGTTTGACCCTGATTTCTTTAAATTAACAAAATCACCAATCACTTCTTCCAAGCGAGCAGTTTCATAAACCTTATCTATCGTAGATTTTAATATCAATATTCAGTGATTTAAACAAAGTATCAGAATATGTAAAGATAATTTAAAAAGTACATCAATTAAAAAAACACCCTGTTTTCAGGGTAGCCATTTTCACCATACTAAGGGTGAAATCTATTTTTAATCAATAGCATCTTTGTATCATAGAAATTAAACATAAAAATAACCTTTTAAAACAAAAATTATGATCTGGGGAATTACTCTTATTTTATTAAGCATTATCGCGGTACCATCGTTAATTCTATCAAAAAAACCTAATGCGAAAGAATTACTCGCTAAAGTAGAACCCTACCAAGGTTGGATTGGGTTAGTCTTTTGTTTCTGGGGCGCATGGGGAATTATTACTGCTATTTTAAACTTAGGTTGGCTGACTAGTGCTCCCATCTGGTGGATTACACTTTTAGCAGGAAATATTGTTTCCGCTACTTTAGGGTTTATGCTTGGTTTTGGATTAATTAACAAGTTGGTTTTAGCGAAAAGCGAGGAAGCTCAAGAAAAAGCTGAACAGCTTAGAGAAAAAATAGCTCCAAAACAAGGCAAACTAGGTGTTCTAGGTTTAATAGTTGGAGCATGGATGATTGCCGCATCTTTCTTATTTTCGGTTGTGTAAATTAATTTAAAATATTATGAAAAAAACAGCACTTTTAATCGTTTTAATTTTTAGCACCATGACCACATTTGCTCAAAATACAACAAACACCATCTCAGTTAATGGTATTCATAAATTCTCAGTAGAACTAGAGTACAAAGCATCTGTAGTAATAAGCATGCAAAATGTTTATTACGATGCGGAAAACACAAATGTTACTGAACTCAAAAAAACTTTCTACGATAAACTAAACAAAGTAGGAATAAGCTCCAGTAGTTTACAAGAGAACGAAATGAAGTATGACCTTTTAGGGTATGAAAAAGATGGAATTATTATCGAGTATAAAACAACTTCAATGGAAGAGTTTCAAAAATTTTTAAACACAAAATCTTTGGGGCTATCCAAACTTGAAAACAACGCTTTTTCCAATATTACAGTTGCTCAAATGGCAGAATATTCTAATGCAGCCTTTGAAGATGCAAAGAAGAAAGCCTCTGCTATTGCTAAAAAAATGGGTAAAAAACTTGGAGAAGTAAAGAGTTACATAGACAATAACTCTTTGAGAATTGAAGACTCTCTATACTACAATAATACTACCGATAAAAAGACATATCTCATATCGGTTTCTTTTGAACTATTATAAATTTGGTTGGTTGATAACCCCGTCCTCAAAGCTTAACTGTAAAAAACACACCAGAGCTTTAGAGGCAGGGTTCATTACTATAAATCAAACCGGAAACCTAATGATATATTTCGTTGCTCAATAGTTGCATTATCAAAAATTGGGTTTAGGTCATACTTTAAGTAGACTACGCAATCGCCAAAACCCGCGTAAGCACTCAAACCATAAATAAAATTAGAAGTATTATACCCTCCTTTAAGCTTGCTTTTTACAGTTTTCCCATTTTCTCGATATCTTAACTTTTGCCTCGTAGATACATTAACACCAGCATAACCTCCTAAACCTACTCTAAACTTATTATCAACATTATATCTGATGGTTTTTTCTGTTTCACTGAAATTTGATGGGCCAAATTCAAAATGTACTGGAAAAACAAGATTGTCCCTTCTGAACTTTGCCTTCCTTAAATCAAATTCAAATTCTTGTAATTCCGTTTGCCCATTATTAGCTACAAAGTAATTGTTATCATCTATTCTCAAACCATTAAATTGGTATGATATTCCGTAACGAAAGCGTAAAAAATTACTGTTTTCAAATACCCGAGTGTGCCATGCTACTCCAACCTCGTAAAATGTCCCTCTTGTTTTATAAGGTGTATCATTTAGAGAAGCCCCATCAATTATAGCATTATTGAGTCCTAAAGCAAAAACAAAATCTGAGTATGTTCTGCGATCATACTTAATTTCACGATCTTCTACCTTCTTTTTTGCCCAATCAACAATGTCATAAGTTTCACCCCCTATGGTAATACTAAAACCTTCTTCATCAGCTTCTTTCCCCACATTCTCTATAACAACATCATCACCATTTCGTTCCAATAGAAAAATCCTATTTTCCAGTATTGCCAGTTTATTTTCAATATTTAAAGCTCTTTTTTTTGCTTCTTCTTCTTTACTTTTTTTTGCTTCTTCTTGGGTTATTTCTCCTTTATTCAATTGCTTATTTATATTCTCAACAGTGATTTTTAAAGCCTCTTTTTCTTCATTAACAACTTCAGATTTAAGCGCTCTTAATGCTTGTATTTTTCCTAAAATATCGTCTTGTCCATATATTTTTGTGACCAAAAATGGTATCAGTAACACTATTACAAATAAGATAATTTTTTTCATGATTTTTTGATTTATGCATTTCTATCTTACCTCCTTATATAAAGGAGGTAAAAAAGAAACACTGATTATTGATTGATGAATATTTTAGTTGTTGCGGTCAGCAACAGCCGTTTTTATTTTAAAGTAACCTGTTTTTAGCTTTTCAAAGATTTGATCTCTAAAGGATTGATCTAACTCATTTTCAACCTCCGCCAATAAACTCACCGCATCAACAGATTTGTCTTTTTGGAATATTTTATCCAATAAAATTTCATCTTGAGCTTTTCTTAATAGCGAATCTACTTCTGCATCTGAAATTGCTTTGCTTTTTTCAAGCTCATTAACCTGAGCTACTACTTCGTAAATTTTAAAATCTAATACTTTTTCAATTGAATCAGATATTTGAGGGTTTTCTTTGGTTTCTACCCAATCATTTATAAATGTTTCTGTATTACTTTCGGTATTAGTTACTTCAATTTTTCTGTCTTCCTTCTCAAAAGTAATCACCTCTTTATCCATAATTTTGATCTCCTCTTCTACTTTTTTAACTTCTTCAGAAGGACTCGCCACAATTTTATCTTCTTCGGGAAAAACCTCATTATTTTTATTTAAAACAAAAAATGACACAAAAAGCAATCCTATAAAACTTGCAGCAATAGCATACCAATACACGCGCTTATTTTTACGCACTTCTTGCTTATTATCTAAAGTTTTAGAAATTCTATCCCATGCAGCATCTGAAGGATTTATTTCCCTTGAAGATAACTTTTCTACAATATGTTTTTCAAACTTAGAGGGCTCCATATCCTATAATGTTTTGTTTATTTAATTTTTCCTGCAACATTTTACGCGCTTTAAATAGCTGAGACTTTGATGTGCTCTCAGAAATTTTCAACATTTTGGCAATTTCTTGATGTTTATAGCCTTCAACTGTGAACAAAATGAACACCATTTTATACCCTTGTGGAAGTTCATCAATCATCTGTTGAATATATTCCACATCCACATCATTCAACGAATTAATACTTTGATTTTCATTTTTTAATAGAGCCTCATCATCATAAACAACAAATTGCTTTTTTCTGAGAAAGGAAATACTTTCTCTTATCATTATTCGACGAATCCAACCTTCAAAACTCCCTTCAAAATTAAAAGTGTGTAGTTTTTTAAACACCTTTAAAAAGCCAGTAACCATAACATCCTCAGCAAAATGAATATCTTTTATATACTGCCTACAAACCCCTAACATTTTAGGCGAATGCTTATCATAAATTCGGCGTTGCGCTTCAGAATTGCCTGCAACCGCTTTTTTTATTAATTGCCCTTCGCTTTTATAAAATGATATTATTTTCAAATTCTTTAAAATTGTCCTTCAACTTAATAGACGCAACATAAATCAAAAAAGTTGCCTACTATAAAATTATTTGAAAAAGTGGTTAAAATAAATGGGTTACTTTTTTCTGTCCACCACGTAGTTTACCATAAGTATTAGTGCACTTTTGTACTCAGAATCAGGATAAGCTTTTAATAGAGTAAGTGCTTTTTCTTTATAATCGAGCATTTTTTTAACAGCATAATCTAGCCCACCGTTTTCTTTAACAAATGCTATAACTTTTTTGACTCTCTTTTTATCCTTATTATGGTTTTTAATGGAGTTAATGAGCCATTTTTTTTCTGCATTGGAGCAAATATTCAAAACATGAATAAGAGGCAAAGTCATCTTTTGCTCTTTAATATCAATACCTGTTGGTTTTCCTATTTTTTCTTCACCATAATCAAATAAATCATCTTTTATTTGAAAAGCCATGCCACAATATTCTCCAAATTTTCTAAAAACCTCAACTTCCTTAGATTCTGGTCGTACAGAGCAAGCCCCCATACTGCAACAAGCGGCTATTAAAGTAGCTGTTTTTTGTCTAATAATATTGTAGTAAACGTCCTCGGTAATATCTAAACGCCTCGCTTTTTCAATCTGCAACAATTCTCCTTCAGACATTTCACGTACTGCAACGGAAATTATCTTAAGCAAATCAAAATCATCATTATCAATTGAAAGCAGCAAACCTTTGGATAACAAATAATCGCCAACAAGAACGGCAATTTTGTTTTTCCACAACGCGTTTATTGAAAAAAAACCTCTTCGCTTATTACTTTCATCAACAACATCATCATGTACCAAAGTGGCTGTATGAATAAGCTCAATAACCGCAGCCCCCCTGTACGTTCGTTCAAAAACCTCACCGTTGTTTAATAACTTGGCTGTTAAAAACACAAACATGGGTCGCATTTGCTTCCCTTTTCGGTTTACAATGTAATGTGTAATTCTATTTAATAAAGCAACCTTAGAAGACATTGAATCGCGAAATTTCGCCTCAAACATCTCCATCTCCTCATTAATAGGCTCCCTTATTTGCGATACAACTTTCAAGGAATACAGTTATCAGTTATTGTTTGTTTAGTGTAAAACTAAGAAAAATATTATGTGTAGACCGTAATTTAAAACCACAATTAACTTAAACCTTTTTATTTGCTAATTGACCACAAGCAGCATCAATATCTTTTCCTCTAGAACGACGAACTGTCACCACTATATTATTGCTTTCAAGTGTTTTAACATACTTGTCTATTGCATCATTACTTGCTTGTTGAAACTCTCCATCATCAATGGGGTTATACTCTATTAAATTAACCTTAGAAGGAGCAAACCTACAAAACCTAACCAGAGCATCAATATCCTTTTGGCCGTCGTTAATACCTTTCCAAACAACATATTCATAGGTTATTCTATTTCTGGTTTTAGCATACCAATATTCTAGGGCTTCTCGTAAGCTCTCTAAGTTAAAGTTTGCATTAAATGGCATTATGGAAGTTCTAACCTCATCAATTGCTGAATGCAGTGAAACCGCTAAATTAAATTTAACCTCCTCATCTGCCATTTTTTTTATCATTTTAGGAACACCTGAAGTGGATACAGTAATTCGTTTTGGTGACATTCCTAAACCCTCAGGTGAGGTAATTTTTTCTATTGCCTTTAAAACATTGTTATAGTTCATGAGCGGTTCTCCCATTCCCATAAATACAATGTTACTTAAAGGTCTATCAAAATACAATCTACTTTCATTGTCAATTGCGACAACCTGATCATAAATTTCGTCAGGCTTTAAGTTTCGCATTCTTTTTAGTCTAGCTGTGGCACAAAACCTACAATCTAAACTACAACCAACTTGACTAGACACACAAGCCGTTGTTCTAGTTTTTGTAGGTATTAAGACGGATTCTACAATTAAATCATCATAGAGGCGAACAGCATTTTTAATAGTACCATCGCTACTACGCTGCATTTGGTCCACCTTTACATTGTTAATCACAAAATTATCTTCTAACATTTCTCTTGTTTGCTTTGAAATGTTAGTCATAACATCGAAAGAATACGCTGACTTTTGCCATAGCCATTCATAGACTTGCTTTCCCCTAAAAGCTTTATCTCCGTTTTTAACGAAAAACTCTTTCAGTTGCTCTTGGGTTAATGCCCGTATGTCTTTTTTATTTTCCAAGGTTATAAGATAAAAAATCCTGCCAACTAAACCATTATACGGAAAGCGGCAGGATTTAAGTGTTTTTTAATTGTTAATTATAAAATTAACATTGCATCACCATAAGAGTAGAACTTATAGCTTTCTATAATTGCTTCTTTATACGCTTTTTTCATTAAATCGTGACCTATGAATGCTGAAACCATCATAAGTAATGTTGATTTTGGTAAATGAAAATTTGTAATCATACAATTCGCAATACTAAAATCATAAGGAGGAAAAATAAATTTATTCGTCCACCCCTCAAAAGTATTTAATGTTGATTGTGACGAAACCGCACTTTCTAACCCTCTCATTGCCGTTGTTCCTACAGCACAAACTTTGCGTTTGTTTGTTTTTGCGGTATTCACAATCTCCGTAGCTTTTTCATCAATCACTAGCTCTTCGCTATCCATTTTGTGTTTTGACAAATCTTCAACCTCAACAGGGTTAAAGGTGCCTAGACCAACATGCAGTGTTACTTCAGCAAAGTCTACACCTTTAATTTCTAAACGTTTTAATAAGTGTTTAGAAAAGTGAAGTCCTGCGGTTGGAGCTGCAACCGCACCTTCGTGCTTAGCATATATTGTTTGGTAACGATCTTCATCTTCTGGTTCAACATCTCTTTTAATATATTTTGGAAGCGGAGTTTCTCCTAAATCACGTAATTTTCTTCTAAAATCAGTGTAAGATCCGTCATATAAAAAACGTAATGTTCTTCCTCTTGAAGTGGTGTTATCTATTACTTCAGCTACTAAAGTATCATCATCACCAAAGTATAATTTATTCCCAATACGAATTTTACGTGCAGGATCAACCAATACGTCCCATAAACGCTGTTCTTCGTTTAATTCACGTAATAAAAAAACTTCTATTCTTGCTCCAGTTTTTTCTTTATTTCCATATAATCTAGCAGGAAAAACCTTTGTATTATTCAAGACCATTACATCTCCCTCATCAAAATAATTAATAAGGTCTTTGAACATTTTATGCTCTATTTTACCTGTTTCGCGGTGAATAACCATTAATTTGGATTCATCTCTATTCTCTGAAGGATATTCGGCTAATAATTCCTCTGGAAGCTCAAAATTGAAGTTTGATAATTTCATAAATAGCTTTTTAGTTAGCAATTTTTGCGGTGGCAAATATACAACCCTGAAATAGGGGTTGTCAAGTAAAATCAATAATTAAATCTCTGATACTTTAAATTGAAGGTTTTTTAAGTCAGTCCAATAATCAGGATACGACTTAGAAACTACTCCTGCATCGTTTATTATGATACCCGATTTTATGGCTAAAGGAGCAAATGCCATTGCCATTCTATGATCATTGTAAGTATCAATAGCCACATCTTCATTAATTATTGAAGTTGGTTTTAATGAAAGGCTTTTATCTGTTACAGTTATAGAAGCTCCTAACTTTGTTAATTCGGTATGTAGCGCTTCTAATCTATCTGTCTCTTTGATTTTCAATGTATGTAAACCTGATAATTCACACCCTATTCCTAAACCAAAACAAGTTACAGCAATAGTTTGCGCAATATCCGGAGCATTAGATAAATCCCATGAAAAATCTTTAGGGAACTTATCCTCGGTTTTACTTAAAACAACTTTGTTGTTTTCAAACTTAGTTTCAACACCAAATGAAGTATAAATTGAGGCTAAAACACTATCTCCTTGTAAACTATTTTCCTTATAAGCGGATAACTCTATTTTTGTTCCTACTTCACACAAAGCTACTATACTATAAAAATACGATGCCGAACTCCAATCTGACTCTACTACTAAATCAATATTATTAACTTGTTGTTTAGGGTAAACTTTTATGGTATTGTCTTCAAAAGAATTTTCAACACCTATTTCACTAAGCAAACTAAGTGTCATTTTTATATAAGGAACCGATGTTATTTTACCTACCAGCTCTAACTCTATTCCATTTTCTAAACTTGGTGCTACCAACAACAATGAAGATATATACTGACTACTAATATTTGCAGGTAAACTAACTCTATGTTTTGTTATTTTTTTTCCTTTAATACGTATTGGAGGGTAACCTTCATTTTTCTCATAGCTTATTTCGGCTCCTAATTCTTTTAGTGCATCTACTAATACCTTTATTGGACGCTCAGTCATTCTTTGCGAACCTGTTAAGGTAACCTCTCTACCTTGTTGTGTAGCAAAAAAGCTGGTAAGAAAACGCATTGCCGTACCTGCGTGATGTATGTCTACAATACCATTTTGCACCTCAAGTCCCTTTTCCATAACTTGAGCATCATCAGAATTAGAAATATTACTTATTGAAATTGTGTTGTACAAAGCTTTTAGTAACAAACATCTATTGGATTCACTTTTTGACCCTGTGATGGTAACTTTAGATTCAATACATAAATTAGACGGACTGGATAGGTGTAATTTCAAGCTAGATAGGTTTTAAAATGGAGGTGCAAATATAAAACTATTTCAACTTTTTATTGTTCTGATGCCTGTCATGATCTCTCTTAGTTTTTATATCTAACTTTTTATCAAAAGCTTGTTGTAAATCTACTCCGGTTTGATTTGCCAAGCAGAGCACAACAAACAATACATCAGCCAATTCCTCTCCTAAATCTTTATTTTTATCAGATTCTTTTTCACTTTGTTCTCCATATCGGCGAGCTATGATACGAGCTACCTCACCAACCTCTTCGGTTAATTGAGCCATATTGGTTAACTCATTAAAGTAACGAACCCCATGTTGCTTTATCCAATCATCAACAACTTGTTGCGCATTTTGAATATTCATAGTTGTCTATATTTTAGACAAAACTACCTTTTCTGTTTGTTTTTCTACTAACGCTTTGTAAAATTCTTTTAAACCCTCGTATTGGTGAGGAGGAATTACGGCCTGATTCATTTTTAAATTTGACAATACTTGAAATCCACCTATTACTGACGCAACCCTAATTTTATACTCCGCCACTCCTTCTTCCATTGCTATGTTCACCGGCTCAGGAATTGATTCTATTTTATATCCCTCTGGAATTTTTACTGTAACCATAAATTTATCCTCCCAAGGAAATGCATAATCAACTGGATAATTACGTTCTTCTAGTTTAAAAGGGTTTTCCCTTTTTGTAAACCAAAATAAAGGAGAAACATATATTTTATCTCCTATAACGTCTGCTGCCGCTTCGCTTACAAAACTAAAACTTTCGTTTACTGGAGCACCTATCTTTGTCTTATTTTTTATTTTATATTCATCAATCTCTACCCCGGAAAATTTTTCTTCTATTTTACCCAAATAGGTTTCCTCATCCATACCTGAAAAAGAGCTTCTAAAATTATAAGCCCTATAATCCCTACACACTCTTCTTGCTTTTCCTTTCACATTTCCTTCTGCTGACAAATCTATACTCATCATAATATTTTCTATTGAAACATAGTTTGGAAACAAAGAGACTGCCGTTGACCCCCCTCCTTCTTTTACTATTCTACCAGCCCAATTTAGGGTTCTTTTTGGCATCATATTGAGTTTACTAAACTTACTTGTCGCATCCATAAAAATATTTTTTCCACCTATCTCGACAACGGCTACTACATAATTAAAACCTTGTCGGGTAGGAAACAAAGGAACCCCATTACTTCTGGTACTTACTAATACCGGATTAGCTTTTAGTCCCGAACTCTGTAACATGTTAACCAATAGCAAATTAATATCTGCCACATTTCCAGTTTTTAAACCATAAGCTTTTTTAACCCCTTCATCAGTATAATAGCCGTAAAGACCATTCCAATTCATTCTACTTTGCACATATCTAAAAATAGCATTTACCTTTTCGATTTCATCTGTTTTGCTAGAAAGTACCTGAGCTAAATCATCCTTATAAAATCTTTTCGCATGTAATTGATTTCCAAACTCGGGATGCTCATAAATTTTCTTAACTATCTTTTCCCATGTGCCCGTATAATTTTCTATTGGCGAATTAGGATATTTTATGTACTGTAGTTCATATTTTATAGCACTTCTGTAGTTATTCATACTATTAACAAAAACTTCCTTTTTCAGAGCAGGCACATGATTCATATTCACCACAGAAACATTATTAATAAAATCAATTTTAGTAGCGCCATATTCCGCTTTAGCTCTTCCTCCTATGCCTAAACCCGCTCCAGCGGTTCTTTTTGGAAGCGTAAGGCTTCCTGCCTTTGTACTACTATTTACTTTAAACGGAAGATAACCCTGAGAGGCATTTTTATACACGAAGTATTCAGGAGTCACAACCTTTATTTCTTGTTCTACTATAGGAATATCATATTGTAAAAGTATCTCGTTAAATGAAGAAAAATAGGGGGACGTAATTTCGTACTTAAATTCTACCACACTCCCCTCTTTTAATTTAGGCATTGTGAATTTCTCTTTTTTATAATATTTAGTGGTTTCTTCAGTAAAAGTGTCTGAACCTTTTAGTTTTGTTTTTTCAATTTCTCCTCCGACGATGTTATAAGTATATGCCTTTAAAGCAGTTAAACTTTCATCATCACTACGTCCGTGATAAAGACTCTCTATTACTGTACCATATTTAAAACCACCTTTATTATATATTTTTCTCCGTTCATACACTTCTTTAATTATTCTAAAACCTATAGTTTGAGAATATTCAAATCTTACACTAATTTTTCTATACAACACAATCGCGTCAGCAGTAGAGTCTTTTTCATAAAATTTTTGCTTTAACTCTTCCTTTGAAACTTTTCCAAATTTTATATTTTGGGCAGTTAATAGGTTCGAAAAAAGAAATGTTAACACACATACCTTAAAAAAATTATTCATCACTTTTACGTATTATTTAAATTTCCCTTAAGCTTTTATAAGTACTACTTGGGCATTATTATATTTGGAAACCTCTTTCCTGAAATTTCGGTAATCATTATATTTTTCTTTAGGATAATCTCCCGCTTTAAGTAAAAACATATGTTTGTACAATATGGTTCCATCATCTTGTAAAACTGTTGAAGTCTTGTATTCTCCAAATTCAGATATAATTTCTTTCGGCTCAGGAAGTGTTTCTACTATATAACCCTCAGGAAGTGTTATAATAAAATCATCAGAGTCTAAATATCCTCGTTGAATTTGAAAAGGCAGTTTTCTTGACCTATAACGTTTCGGAACGTAATTACTCCTATTTAAAACATTGGGACAGAACAATATTCGCTCTCCTGTTGGTCTTGTAAAATTTTCAGCACTAATGCTTACTTCTTCTTTAAACGTAACCTCTTCTTTAAAATTGGTAAATTTATAATCCTCTAAAACAAGATTGTTTATTGTTGACCACTCTGTTTGATAATGCTCTAAAACTTTATCGTTGTCATACTCCTCTATGTAGAATCTATTGTCGTATTGTATCCCTTTTGTTTCAATCATTGCAGTAAGCTTAACAGTACCATTGACTAACAACTGAATGTTACTTTTGATTCTCTGAAGGTTTTGTTTTTCCAAATAAGCTGGTGTTTTTACTACCTCACCTCCATCAGGTTTAATTACAAAAGCCCTACGATCATCTGTAAAATCCCCAACAAAACCAAAAGGATGTACTTGAGATGTACAATCTATCCATGTATAATTATTTTCATTAGGAATGGCTAAAATAGCATGATTTCCTTGTGCTAAAGATGGAAAATCTTCTTCAAAATCAACTTTATTTTTTCCTGCTTCCACATGAACATAATAACTCTCTACGCCTACAGCATCAAGAAGTGCATGTGTATAGTTAGATAACCCCTTACAATCTCCATATTTTAGTCTATCTACTTCCGAAGCAGATATTGGCTGTATTCCTCCAATACCAACTTGTACACTAATATAGCGGGTAACACCCTGCATATATTCGTACACAATTTTTGCTTTTTCAATAGCTGTTTCAGCATTTTTAGTTAAGTTTTTAACGTGTGCTATTACTCCTTCGGGTAAACCATCTCTACCTTTAAGCAAATTAGAATACATCCATTGTCCCAGTTGTTCCCAATTTTCCACATGACCATCAAAACCCTCGTAATGAAAATCGTTTAACCTAACCATTAATTTTGGTGCTATTTCACTTGATGGCAAACTTAAATGTTCATGTTTAACTGCTGGAATATTAAGAGCTGTATAAGTTATTGAACCTGCACCTTCTTTTAATTTTACTTCAATATCTTCAATACCTTTTTCTTTAATAATAGGTTTTAAATTAGGAGTGGCATATTTAATCGTGAATTGACTCTTTTCTACACTTGCCATAAAGCCGTCAACAAAATACCAGCTTGGTATAAAAGCCGTATTTTTTGTTTGAATTTCCTTTTCTATCTCAACCGTATAAGGGTATTGTACTGGCGTGTAGTTTAAATATTTAACTCTATAATCAGAATACAGTGTACCACCTGAAACTGCACTAACATCAGTAAAATCTTTTTCCTTTATTTTTTTAAGTATATTACCCAGAGGGTCATAAACTATTGCCTTTAAATGTTTAATTTTTCTTGAACTATTATAACCTGCATAACCATGCACATGTTTGTTTCCTTTCTTGTTTAAAACAGTAATTACTCTTTTAGACCTCAAAATCATATTATCTTGAGCTAAAACCTCAACTTCAATTTCATCTAAACGAACAACTGCGTCTGCGTTTTTGGTTAAATTTTCAGGTATTAATAAGGATTGATATTTAAAATCTTGTGAGAAGGAGTTTGTACTTAACAAAAGAAGTACAATACTAAAAAATAAACGCATTTAGTTGTGGTTGTGATGGTTTCAGGTATTAAATGTACAAAAAACACTTACTAATTCTTACAACCATGCAACGTATTTTCGATAAAAATGTTACTCTTTTCGCTGAGTATCAATAAGTATTGTTACAGGACCATCATTAAGTAGTTCTACCTTCATATCTGCTCCAAAAACTCCAGTTCCCACTTTTTTACCTAAAAGAGACTCTAATTGCGAAACAAACGACTCATAAACTGGAATTGCAACTTTAGGGCTTGCTGCTCTAATATATGATGGGCGATTTCCTTTTTTTGTTGCTGCGTGCAGTGTAAACTGACTAACTACGATAACATCGCCGGAAACATCTTGTAACGATTTATTCATAATACCTTCGTCATCATTAAAAATGCGAAGATTTATTATTTTTTTTGCAAGCCAGTCAATATCATTTTTATTATCAACTTCTTCGATTCCTACTAAAATTAACAACCCCTTTTTTATTTCGGAAACTACTTTACCTTCAACAGTAACACTTGCTGTTGAAACTCTCTGAACTACTGCTCGCATTTATTTTTCGTTATGAATATCTTGTCGGTAATTCTCGTCTTCGCCTTTTACCATTTGAGTATAACTTTTATATCTACTCCAAGCTATGTCATTGGTATCTAATGCTGCTTTTACTGCACATTTGGGTTCATCAAGATGCAAGCAATTATTAAATTTACAGTGTTCTTTTAATTTAAAGAATTCTGGAAAATAATCACTTATTTCTTCTTTTTCCATATCCACTATACCAAAACCTTTTATTCCTGGGGTATCAATAATTCTTGCATCAAAACTTAGGTCAAACATTTCTGCAAATGTTGTTGTATGCTGTCCTTGCATATGTTGTTTTGAAATTTCCGACGTTTTAATGGCCAAACCAGGTTCTAAAGCATTTACCAATGTAGATTTCCCTACACCTGAATGACCAGAAAACATAGATGTTTTTCCTACCATTGCTTGTTTTACTTTTTCGACATTTTTACACTCCTTAGCCGAAATTCCAATGCAGGTATATCCTATACTTCTATACAACTCAGCTAAATACTTTATTTCACTCAGCTCTTGTTGATTGTACAAGTCAATTTTATTAAACAGTAAAATGGCGGGAATATCATAAGCTTCGGCTGTTGCCAAAAAACGATCTATAAAAACGGTATAGGTAGGTGGGTTATTAAGCGTAATCATTAAAAATACCTGGTCCAAATTCGCTGCAATAATATGCGTTTGTTTAGACAGGTTTACTGATTTTCTAACTATATAATTTTTGCGGTCGGCGATGTCATAAATTACTCCTCTTACCTCCTGCGCATTTTCTTCAAGCTCAAAGGAAACAATATCTCCAACAGATATAGGATTTGTACTTTTAATACCCTTAATGCGAAACTTTCCTTTTATTCTACAATCATAAAAGACTCCATCGGAGGCCTTAACCGTATACCAACTTCCAGTAGATTTATAAACAGTTCCCGTCATTAACATCAATTATATCACAAAGAAACAATAATACTTTAATAAAACAGTAATAAACCAAAACGAAGAACTAGTTTAAGGTCGTTCTCGAAAAAATTAAGTTTTTATCTAAAGCTGCAACCCTTTACTTTTAAAATTGTCTTTTAACTATACTATGAATCAAAAAAATAAAAATTATGAAGAAAATTATATTTGTTATGGGGTTGCTTGTGAGCTCAATATGTTTAAATGCTCAAGAGTATAAAGTAATTACTAGTGTTGAATCTATTGTTACAAGTGGATTAGGGCGTTCTAGAATAATTGATGCTAACGAAGAAAAAGATTTTGAAAAATATACTTCGACACAAACAGAAGAAGATAATACTCGAAACAAATCTAAAAGAAGTGATATTAGAGTTAAAAATTTTGAGGAAACTAAACTACTTAACTTTTACAATCTTGCTGGAATCCGTTTTCAAAATATCGCTGCAAACGATGCCGTAATATCATCTAAACTTACTGCTATGACAAAAGAAGGATGGCAACTAATTCATGTTGTAAGTGCTGTAGAAAGTGATTCTGGTGATAATGACGGAAACGGAATATTTATTACCAGATATATCTTTAAAAAGTAATCTCCGTTAAAAAGTAAAAATCCCGACTTAAAGTCGGGATTTTTTTAATCTTTATTGATTTAAAATTTTCTCTTGATGGTTAATGGATTCTTGATGAATAGCCTTAAACATTCTAAGTACAAATTCTTCACTTAGGCCCTTAGACTCTCCTTCTAAAATCATAGCGCCTAAAATCTGATTCCATCTGTTGCTTTGTAAGACTGCAACATTTTTCTCTTTTTTAAGCTTTCCAATAGCATCAGAAATTTTCATGCGCTTACCTAAAGATTCTATTAACTGAGAATCAATTACATCAATCTGAGCTCTTAGGTTACTCAATTCTTTAGTATATGCTGCCTCTGAATCGTCTTCCTTTCTAATCTTTAAATCTCTCATAATTTGAACCAATTTACTTGGTGTCACTTGTTGAGCAGCATCACTCCAGGCATTATCTGGATCAAAATGAGTTTCAATCATTAGTCCATCAAAATTAAGATCTAAAGCTGTTTGAGAAACATCAAAAATCATTTCTCTATTTCCAGTAATATGAGATGGATCACTAATTAATGGTAGATCAGGGAATTTATTTTGAAACTCAATTGCCAATTGCCACTCAGGTATGTTTCTATACTTTGTTTTTTCATAAGTAGAAAACCCTCTATGAATTGCTCCTAATTTTCTAATTCCTGCAGTATATAAACGTTCAATACCACCTAACCACAGTGACAAGTCTGGGTTAATAGGGTTTTTTACTAAAACCACTTTATCAGTACCTTCTAAAGCATCAGCAATTTCTTGCATGATAAACGGGCTTACCGCTGATCTGGCACCAATCCAAAGCAAATCAATATCGTGTTCTAAAGCCAACTCTACGTGTGCCTTATTAGCTACTTCGGTGGCGGTTTTTAGACCAGTTTCTTCTTTTACTTTTTGCAACCATTTTAGACCTAAAGCACCAACCCCTTCAAAATTTCCTGGGCGGGTTCTTGGTTTCCAGATACCAGCTCTGTAATAATTTACATCGGTATCTTTTAATTCATGTGCTATTTTAAGCACTTGCTCTTCCGTTTCCGCGCTACATGGCCCAGCTATTACTAAAGGATGATCTAGTCCTAAATCATCTAACCATGTTCTCATTTCTTTTGAATTCTCCATTGTACTAATTTTCTTTTTGCTTGTTTTGTGGTATTCCGTTTAATATTTCTTTAATCTTATTGGTATTATTCATTTCGTTATAAATGCCATCATAATCATTATTTTCAAGCATTTTTTTAAATTCGGTAAGGTTTTTTATATATCCATCTAAGGTCTCTACAACATTGTCTTTGTTCTGTTCAAAAATGGGAGTCCACATTGCTGGTGAACTTTTTGCTAAACGTACAGTGCTCTCAAAACCACTCCCTGCCATGTCAAAAATATCACGTTCATTTTTTTCTTTTTCAATTACCGTTTTTCCTAACATAAAAGAGCTTATGTGTGATAAATGAGATACATACGCTATATGTTTGTCATGCGCTTCAGGATTCATGTATCTAATTCGCATTCCTAACTCGCGAAAAAGTTCTAAAGCTCTTTCTTGCAGTTTAAATGCTGTTTTTTCTACTTCACAAATTATATTGGTTTTACCGTCATACAATCCATATACTGCTGCTGAAGGTCCAGAAAACTCAGTACCAGAAATAGGATGACATGCTAAAAAATTTCTGCGCTTGGCATGATTTTCTAGAGCTTTACATATTTCGCCTTTTGTTGAACCAGCATCAAAAACCACACAATCATCATTAACGGCATCTAATATTTTAGGTAATTCAGCTATCATGGCGTCAACTGGAATACTAACGATTACAATATTTGCAATAGACAATTGCTCATAGCTTGATTTTTCATCTATAATGCCTAAAACAATTGCTTCGTCTAAATTAGCGCTGCTGGCATCAATTCCGTAAATGGTGGCTTCTGGCTTCAGACGTTTAATATCTTTCACCATGGAACCTCCTATCAATCCAACTCCAATTACAAATACATTCATTTTTCTTTACTAAATATGAGCACTTATTGCTCGAGTTACTTTATTTAAAGATTAAAACCTTGTTATGGCTTCTTTAATTTTTTCCTCCTTTACACAAAGAGAAAAGCGTATATATCCTTCTCCTTTATTTCCAAAAATAGTTCCTGGAGCTATAAAAATATTTTTATCGTATAAAACTTCATTTACAAATTCCTCGGAAGATAATGCTCCTTCTGGTAATTTCGCCCAAACAAACATCCCCACTGCATTACTATCGTATGTACAGTTTAATTTATCTGCTAGTTGAAACATTAAATCTCTTCTAGTTGTATAAACCTCATTAAGGTTTTTAAACCATTCTTCTCCACTGTTTAAAGCTTCAATTGCACCTTTTTGAACCCCATAAAACATTCCTGAGTCCATATTACTTTTCACTTTTAAAATAGCGTTTATTAAATCAGCATGGCCCATTACCATTCCAACTCTCCAGCCAGCCATGTTAAAAGTTTTACTCAATGAGTTTAACTCCAATATATTGTCATTAGAACCATTAATAGAAAGCATACTAACTGGGTTCTCGTTTAATACAAAACTATACGGATTATCATTCACTAAAATAATATCATTGCTTTTAGCAAAGTCTACTAACCGCTCCAATTGTTGAATATTGGCTGTAGCTCCTGTAGGCATATGAGGGTATCCTGTCCACATTAATTTCACCTTAGATAAATCTTCCTTTTCTAAGGCTTGCAAATCTGGAAACCAGTTATTTTCTTCATCTAATTGATACTCTCGAGTTACAGCTCCTACTAACTTAGTAACTGAAGAATACGTTGGATATCCAGGGTTTGGAATTAAAACCTCGTCACCTTCATTCAAAAAAGCCATGCTTATATGCATGATTCCTTCTTTTGAACCCATTAATGGTAATATCTCATTCACAGGATTTAGAGAAACGTTATACTTTAACTTATAAAAATTCGCAATTGCTTCTCTTAATTCTGGTAAACCCTGATAACTTTGATATTGATGTGCGCCGACATCCATTACGGCTTGTTTAATTGCTTCGATTACAGTTTCAGAAGGAGCCAAATCTGGACTACCAATTCCCATATTAATAATTGGTTTACCTTCCGCAACTAAACCTCTTACCTCTCTCAATTTTTTTGAGAAGTAATATTCTTCAACTGTTTTTAATCTATCAGCCGTAGTAATCATATTCTAGCATTTTTATACTCTCCTAAAACCTTAAAATCTTCTGACATAATACTCAAAAGAGATTTCGCTTTTGCAAAATTTTCGTAATTCTCAAAAGTAACATCCACAAAAAACGCATACTTCCAAGGCTTTTCAATTATGGGTAATGACTGAATTTTGGTTAAATTTAAATTACAGTCACTCATAACATTTAAAACCGTAGCAAGACTCCCTCTTTTATGATCTGTTATAAACCTAATTGACGCCTTATTAATTTCTTCTTTAGGCAACTCCTTATTTACCGTTTTCACGATAATAAATCTTGTTGAGTTGTTTTTAATAGTTTGTATGTCTGAGGCAATAATATCCAAATTGTACAAATCCGCTGCAACTTTAGGTGCTATTGCCGCAATATTTTTTAATTGTTTTTCCTGAATTTGTTTTGCAGTTTCTGCAGTATCCACATCTTCAACCATTTTTATATGAGGATAGCCTCTTAAAAACTCTTTACATTGCAGTAGTGCCATGGGGTGCGACCTCACCTCATCAATATCCTCGATTTTTTGCCCTTTTAACACCATTAAGTTATGATGAATATTTAGGTAATGCTCTCCAATTATATGCAGGTTATTATGATAAATTAATGCGTAATTTGGAATAATGGATCCTGCAATAGAATTCTCAATTGCCATTATACCTTTGTCAGCAGATTTATTTAAGAGTTTATCCACCAGGATATCAAAAGATAAACATTCCACTAAATCCACTTCATTACCAAAATAGTCGTTTGCTACTTGATGATGGTTTGATCCTTTTATTCCCTGTATTGCTAATTTTAAGCTCATCTACTAAACATTAATTTTTTTGATTTTATCTATATCAAAAACCTCAAAAATTTTACAAAAAAAAAGTTCCGATTTTCTCGGAACTTTACTCTAATTATATTTTTAAAATATGCTAGAACAGTCCCGTACCTCTTTTAAAAAAGAAGTAAAAAGTAAAACCGTTCCAGAAATATTGTTTTGTCATTTTTTATAAAAACTTGGGCTAATGTACTAATTAAATTTAAATACTGCTTAATAGCTCCATTTTTTTTCATTTTTTTTAGCGTTAGTTATATTTCTTGCTAATAATTAGCAAGAAAGCAGAAAAGATTGAGGATATTCTATCTTAGATATGATTTTCAAATTGATTAATTTTGGTTTTCAAACTGTACTTAAACCTTCTTGTTATTAAAATTCCTTTGCATGTCTATAGTAGTTTCTAATATTTCTAAAACTTTTAGCTCGCAAAAAGCTCTTGATAATATTTCATTTTCCATAAAACCAGGGGAAATTGTTGGCTTTCTTGGTCCAAATGGAGCGGGAAAATCCACAATGATGAAAATATTAACAACATATTATACTGCTAGCAAAGGTAACGCCACAGTAAACAATTTTGATGTGTTGTCCGCTCCAAAAGATGTTCAAAAAAGTATTGGATACCTACCGGAACACAATCCTCTGTATTTAGATATGTATGTTAAAGAATATTTACAATTTAACGCCAACGTATACAGAGTAAGGGTTTCTAGAATTAATGAGGTAATATTACAAACTGGACTAAAGCCTGAATGTCATAAAAAGATTGGGCAACTCTCTAAAGGTTACAGACAACGTGTTGGACTAGCTGCAGCTTTATTACACAATCCTGAAGTTTTAATTTTAGATGAGCCTACAACGGGATTAGACCCTAATCAACTTATTGAAATAAGAAATTTAATTCGAGAGATAGGTGAAGAAAAAACAATTTTGCTTTCAACACATATCATGAAGGAAGTTGAGGCTATTTGTGACAGGGTAATTATTATCAACAAAGGGGTTTTAGTGGCAGACAAAAAGCTTTCCGATTTAAGAACGGAATCTCATCAAATAATTGAAGTAGAATTTGATTACAGAGTAGAAGAGGCTTTTTTGAAAAAATTACCTCAAGTAACCCATGTAAAAAACACTGGTGGATTTCATTATGAAATCACATGTGATACTCAAAAAGATATGCGACCCGTTATTTTTGACTTCGCCCATGACAATCAATTAAAAACGTTACAATTGAGTCGAAAAAACAAAAACCTTGAAAATTTGTTTACCGAACTTACTGCTTCTTAAAAAATTGTATATCCTAAAATTAACGAGGAAGACTTAAACTCAGATTCCCAGGATAAATAACGACTCATATTATCAAAAGGGGTATTATACCTAAATTCTATACTGAGTTTATTTTGTTTAAATCCGAGTCCCCCATAAAAGTTTTTATCAGGTTCAATCTTTAAATTACTTCGATAATTAAACTCTATTTCTTCATTTCTTTTCAGGCTTATCGTATAACCTGCGTTAATAAAAATTCTCGATTTTTCCGAGAGAAAAAAATAATAACGTCCCCCAAATGCTATTTGTATGTTGGTATAATCTATACTGACTTTGCTTTCATCAATAGAATTTGTAAAAATATTTGTAACCCCAGTTTTAGCATCTGCTTTGTACTTTTTATAAATTGGCTCAGCAATAATTGCCCATTTGTTTTTGTTAAAGGGTAAAACAAACTCCATTTCTGCCCCCAAACGCAAACCTAATTTCGAACCTAAATCATTTATTAAGTTTCTCGATACTCCATTATTTATTGATAAAGAACTATTTGCTACACCAGCTCTCAAGCTAAAATTAAACAAATTCTTTTTTTTTCCAGTTTCATTAGTCACAGTATAGTCAGAATTCATACATTTATTGTACGCAATAAAAACAGATTTTAAATCATCTTCTTGGTAGCCAATCTTTTTTACATAACTCGTATTAATATTATTACATTTTAAATTAAGTAATAATTGTTGCTGAAACATATTATTGTGAGCAATACCAGTCTGTTCTGCCAAATAACTTTTATAAAAAAGCTGCTTTATCTCACCTTCATTAACATTAAAAAAGAATTTTTTTATTTTAGAATTCTCATAAACAAATAAATTAGCTTTGCCTTGAACCAAAGTTTTAAGAAGCAACGTTTCCTCAACATATTTAGGGTACTTATGGTAACTCATATTTTCAATAACCTCAGACGACTTGTCTATTTGCACCGTTCCACGAACGTATTCTGAGACTCCTGTAATTACAAATTTTTGAATAATTTCAATGGTTACGTGCTGTGGCTCTGCATTCTCTGAAGTTTTAAACATAATCTCACTAGGATTATCTTTCCAATCAAGATTTTTAATGAGACCATCAGTTTTAAATCCAGCATTGTTAATATAATATCCTTTTTCATATGTTATTTGTGATATTCCATTACAAAAAACAAATAAGCCAATAATTAATAACGTAATTTTTTTCATACAAGATGGTTTTTGATGGCGTCGGCAAATATAGTACTTCGCTTACTTATCTTTAAAACATGAGATACTTTTTTAGGCTAAATCAACGAAAGAACTTACAACGTCGTCTAACTCCTCTTGAATATTGGGATTTGTGCAATTTGTTAAGATTACGCAAACCATATTTTCTTCTGGATATACAAAAAAGTTACTATACCCGCCTACTCCATTTCCGATATGACCGTAATAATTTCTTCCTTTAACATCTTGACTTACTTGCCAACCTAAACCATAATAAGTTGGCTTATCATCTATTACCTCCGAAGTCAAAAAAGGTTTTAAAGTAGACTCATCAAAAATCCTTTTGTCTAAATATGCTTGGCCTAATTTAATGACATCTTCTACCGTAGATAAATATCCACCACCAGCCAACTTATAAAAATTATTTACAGGAATTGCTTCTTTAAAGCCCAATTTATTTCTGGAATAAAAAGTACTTAAATTTTGGGCTATGTAGCCTTCCTGATTAATTGTTTCAGGAAAGGTATTTTTCATGTTTAAGGGCTCTAAAACCTTTTCTTCTACATATTTTTCAAAAGGCATACCGCTTACTTCTTGGATTGCCAATGACACCAAAACCCAATCAAAACTATTATACAAATAATCGGTTCCAGGTTCAAAAACTAAAGCATCATCCTTAAAAACAGAAATTCCTTCTTTTATCGAATACGATTTATTTAAACCATACTCCATTCCTTTATATCCTCTTATACCTGCAGTATGACTAGCCAATTGCCTAATTGTAAAATCCCATTTTTTTTTAGGATAATAGGGCACATAATGATAAAAAGATTTATCTAAATCCATTTTTTTCTCTGAAACCATATTCGCTAATGCTGTAGCAGCTATTGGCTTAGACACACTTGCTATTCTAAAAACAGTTTTGCTAGGTACAACGGGCTTTTTTTTACTAATATCTGCGTATCCATACCCTTTGCTAAAAATGGTTTCTCCATTTTTATTTACCATAATTGAAATACCAGGAACTTTGCCTTTATCTATTAAGACACTTAATATTTTGTTCGCCTTAAGCATTCCACTAAGTTCGGTACTATTAACTACTAACTTTTCCCGAATAACAAGATTTTTTATAAATCTAAGAATAGGGTTCATTATTCTTCTTTAAAAATTAATTTCCCTCGATATATCTCATCCACAGTTATATCTTCTGGCCTGTTATAGCTAACTACATTTCCGGTACTACGTATTACTCCACTAATACTTTCTTGAGGGTTAATTAATAAATCGTTTGTTCCTCTATGATTTAAAGTTACTTTTTTAGCAATAAGATGTTGGGCATCTATTCGAGAATTTCCAGACGCCATAACAACATTAAGATTATCTGCTGCTCCTCTTAGGTTAAAGTATGATGAGCCGTTCACCACTATTCTCAAATTTGATATCTCAAGATCTAAATTAAATTCACCGGTAACGCTTTTGGTTTCGGGATTTGTATGATCCTCAGAAATTAAAACCATATTAGGATATAACAATACACCATCACTTTCAACAGACCAACTTGTTCCACTTCTGATTTCAGTAATGTTTGGAGAGGTAATATATATTTTCGTAACTCCGTAATCTCGAACAAAATTACAATTGTTATCATCTCTAATTATTAACCTATCACCCTCAACCATAGCAGTAACCTCTTTTCTGAGGTTTTTCCCTGTTTCAATTTCAACCTTGCTAGCATCTCCTTGCTTTAGGATAACACTTACATTTTCGAAAATTGTAATTTTCGAAAAATCTGGTAATTCAACTACTTCTCTACTTATTGTTCCAGTCTTTTGAAAACAATCGGGGGCATTTTCTCCATTACAGGAGGCGAATAAAAAAACAACTATTATGTAATAAATTTTATTCATTTATAAACGTATTCCAATTCCAAACTCAATTGCCTCTGCTTTTGCTGCATGAGATTTTAATGATATTTCTCCAAAAAGTTTCCTTCCAAAGTAGCGCTTTAAACCAAGTCTATTGTATATTCTTCCCTCAAAATCATATGGATAATACACATAATAGCCCAACTGCGTAGTCACTGAAAGCTTGTTTATAAAGAGTTCGTGCCCTAAAAAAACGCCAACCCTTTTGTAATCAGTATCTGCTGAGATATCCGCTTCATTAAATGCTATAGATCTATGATAAATAAGTTCTTTTAAAAAATTAGAAAAGAAAACATCTGAACCAATTTGAATTGCACTTTTTCGTCCCAACCGCTTATCCGTGTAAGCCGATAGAATATAAAAAGCATATCTTCCTGAACCAATTACATCACTATTATTAAGCCCTGTTCTAAATGCTATATTATATTTAAAAGGTTCCCTAAAGTCTACTTTATCTTTATTTAATACATATTCTTCTTTTTCATCACTATTCAGATTGTAAATTAATCCTAAATTTAAAGCAAGCGTATTTGTAGAAGTGTTTGGTGCTTTATAATTACCATTTGAATAATGAATAAATGTCAACCCTGTTTTTACTCCTAGTCCTTTAAAAATATTTTCTTTATGAAAGTTCAACATAAAATATGTAGAACTCATAATATGTGAACCATATGCAATATTCCTAAAATTTTTCTCTTTGTCGTAGGGATTGGTATTATAAACTATACCCTGTCCTACTCTAAACTGAAGTTTTCGTTTAAAATAATAAAAATTATAGTGCATATATACCCCGAAATGCTCTCCAAGGGTCTTGTTGTTCATATCTTGATATATAAACGAATATCCTACATCTGGGTAATTGTAAGCACTTTGCCATTCTTTTTCTCCAAAGGTTTTCTTATTATAACTAAGAATAATGCCTGCCGGATGCGCAGTTATTAGATGGGCAATATCAGGATTATGTAACAGAATTGAACCATGAAACTGATTTACATCAAAAGTGCTTTTTTTGAAGTTAAAATGCTCTTGACCAAAGCTGATGGTCGTCAAAAAAAGTATTGTTATAAATAAAATTACTCTCATTGACGACAAAAGTAGCAAATAAAACTTGGGCGAATTTCTTTAAAACATTGCCTTGGCAACAGCATGGATATTATCTGATTTACCCATTGAATAATAATGCAAAACTGGTACACCAGCTTCTTTTAACTCTTTTGACTGTTGAATAGCCCATTCCACGCCAACTTGACGAACCGCTTTATTATCTTCACAATCATCAACAGCATCAATTAAATCTTGAGGTAAATCTATACGGAATACCTGTGGTAATATTTGTAAATGTCTTTTTACCGCAATAGGCTTAATTCCAGGAATTATTGGAACTTCAATACCCATATCACGAGCAGCTTTTACAAAAGCAAAATACTTTTGATTATCAAAAAACATTTGAGTTACCACATAATCAGCTCCCGCCTCTACTTTTTCTTTAAGTCTTTTTAAATCAGACTTTAACGAAGGAGCTTCCAAATGTTTCTCAGGATATCCCGCAACACCAATACAAAAATCTGAACAATTTCCAGATTCAATAGTTCCATGTAAATAATCTCCTTTGTTTAGACTTTGTATTTGCTCTACCAATTCAGTGGCATAAGTATGCCCGCCCTTAGTTGGAACAAAATATTTTTGATCTTTCATGGCATCTCCACGTAATGCCATAATGTTATCTATACCTAAATAATGACAGTCTACGAGTACATATTCTGTTTCTTCTCTCGTAAATCCACCACATAGTACATGCGGAACCGTATCAACATCATATTTATGTTTAATAGACGCACAAATACCTACAGTACCAGGTCGCATACGAGTCATTTGTTTTTCGAGCAAACCCTGTTTTTCTACATATACGTATTCTTCACGAGAGGTAGTAACATCAATAAAGGGAGGTTTAAATTCCATTAATGGATCTATATTATTATAAAGCTCCTGAATATTTTTACCTTTTACTGGAGGTACTATTTCAAAGGAAAATAGCGTTTTTCCTTTTGCATTTTTTATATGGTCTGTAACTTTCATTTTTTACCTATTCAGTTTTCAACTGACTATTTATAAGATTAATTTGTCCAAGGTGATATACATCGTGCTGTAAAATACCTTCGAGCATATATTTATTACTATATGCCTTACCCATGGTTTTTTCTTCCAACCACAAAGCGTCTTTTTCTTTTACTAACCCGATAAGAGTTTCCTGAGACTTCTTTAATTCTGAAAACATACTTTCTTTTTCTTCTGTTGTACGCACTGAAACGTTTTCTCTCCAATCCGCTTTTGAGTTCAACTTAATATCAAAAAAAGTATTCTCCTTTAACTTTTCAATCACAAAATAACGCCAATCAATTATATGACATACTATTTCCGCAATGGTTTTTTTAGTATTCTTCGGTTTCTCATTCCAAAATTGCAAGGCAACATTTTCCAAAGATTTCATAATAGAATTACCATACCAAGTTTCGCCATTAAACAATTCTCCGTAAGACGCTACAAAATCTTTAATCTCCATTTGGTTAAACTAAATTAATATTAATCATCTGCAATATTTGGAGCCAGCCATTTCATTGCTTTTTCTAAGCTAATTCCTTTTCGTTCAGCATAATCTTGCACTTGATCTTCTTTTATTTTTCCAAGACCAAAATAACGTGCTTTTTCATTACCAAAGTAATACCCAGAAACTGATGCCGCTGGCCACATTGCCAAGCCCTCTGTAAGTTTTACTCCAATACGCTCTTCTACCCTTAGAAGTTCCCAAATAGTTAATTTCTCTAAATGGTCTGGACATGCTGGATAGCCAGGAGCAGGTCGAATGCCTTTATACGCCTCTTTTATTAATTCCTCATTGTTCAAAGTCTCCTTAGCCGCATACCCCCAATGTTTAACACGAACTTGTTTATGTAAATACTCAGCGAATGCTTCCGCCAAACGATCGGCAATTGCTTTAATCATTATTGAACTGTAATCATCCAACTCTTTCTCATATTGAGCAGCTAAATCTGCAGTACCAAATCCTGTACTTACACAAAAACATCCTATATAATCCTGAATTCCAGATTCTTTAGGCGCTACAAAATCTGCTAAAGCATAATCTGCAACTCCTTCTTTACGCTGAAGTTGTTGACGCAGAGTTCTAAAAATAAACGTTTCATTATCTCTATCTTCATCCACAAGAGAAACTTCAACATCATCATGATTAATTGTATTTGCTGGGAAAAGACCAAAAATGGCTTTTGCCTTTAACAACCTTTCATTTAAAACCTTTTGAAGCATTTCATTGGCATCTTTAAAAAGTTCCTTTGCTTGTTCACCAACAACATTATCCTCTAAAATAGCAGGATACTTACCGTGTAAATCCCAGCTTCTAAAAAATGGAGACCAGTCAATAAAATCGACTAACTTTTTAAGGTCAAAATCTTCGATAACTAGAGAACCTAACTTCTTAGGTTTTATAATTTCAGCATCTAACCAATCAATTTTAAATTTATTTGCTCTTGCAGCATTGATGGCTTTATACTCTTTCTTCTTTGTACGTTTTAAAAACTTTTCTCTGAACTCTTCGTACTCTAATTTTATTCCACTTTTATACCCTTCAGAACTTTCTTCTTGTAATAAATCTCCAACAACGGTTACTGCTCTAGATGCATCATTTACATGAACAACCGCATTGCTATATTGCGTATCTATCTTTACAGCTGTATGCGCTTTACTTGTTGTTGCTCCACCTATCAAGAGTGGAACTTTAAAATTTTGTCGTTCCATTTCTTTAGCTAAAAAAACCATTTCATCTAAAGAAGGCGTTATAAGTCCACTTAACCCAATTACATCAACATTTTCTTCAATTGCTCTATTGATAATCTTTTCTGGTGGTACCATAACCCCCATATCAACAATTTCGTAGTTATTACATGCCAAAACAACACTCACAATATTTTTTCCAATATCGTGAACATCCCCTTTTACCGTTGCCATTAGAATTTTTCCATTTCCTTTAGCTTCAACTTGAGGGTTTTTGAGTTTTTCTTCTTCAATAAACGGTAATAAATAAGCTACTGCTTTTTTCATTACCCGAGCAGATTTCACTACTTGAGGCAGAAACATTTTCCCACTTCCAAATAGGTCTCCTACCACATTCATTCCGGTCATTAAATGCCCTTCTATAACCTCAATAGGCTTGTCCACACTTTGTCTTGCTTCTTCAACATCTTCTTCTACATATTGGTCAATACCTTTTACTAATGCTCTTGTAATTCTATTCTGTAGTGGTTCTTCTCTCCACGATAAATCTACTTTACTCTCTTTAGCTTTACCAACAACAGTTTCAGCAAAATCTAGTAGACGCTCCGTGGCATCGTCTCTTCGGTTTAAAATAACATCTTCTACATGTTCTAATAAATCTTTAGGGATATCATCATAAATTTCAAGCATTGTTGGGTTTACAATACCCATATTCATACCCGCCTTAATAGCGTGATATAAAAATACAGAGTGCATTGCTTCACGAACTGGGTTATTTCCTCTAAAACTGAAAGAAACATTACTTACCCCACCACTTACACTACAATGTGGCAAATTTTCTCTTACCCATTTTGTGGCATTAATAAAGTCAAGCGCATTTAATCTATGCTCATCCATACCTGTTGCTACAGGAAATATATTTAAATCAAAAATGATATCTTCAGGAGGAAAATCAATATCGTTAACCAAAATGTCATACGAACGTTTTGCTATTTCAATTCTACGTTCATAATTATCCGCTTGTCCGACCTCATCAAAAGCCATAACAATAACGGCAGCGCCATATCTTTTTATAAGTTTTGCATGATGTTTAAATTCTTCTTCTCCTTCTTTTAAACTTATAGAGTTTACAACACATTTACCTTGTACCACCTGAAGTCCTGCTTCTATGATATCCCATTTAGAGCTATCAATCATAATAGGAACTCTAGCAATATCTGGTTCAGCGATTACCAAATTTAAATATCTTACCATGGCCTCTTTACCATCAATAAGACCATCATCCATATTAATATCAATAATCTGCGCTCCGCCTTCCACCTGATTCCGGGCAACATCAAGCGCTTCCTCAAAATTTTCTTCTTTAATTAGACGAAGAAACTTCTTGGACCCGGCAACATTAGTACGCTCTCCAACATTTACGAAATTACTTTCAGGTGTAATTATTAAAGGTTCTAACCCGCTTAATTTTAAAAATCTTGAATTTGATTTTTTCATTTAATTCTTATCCTTTATCCCTCTTGGTGTAAATTGTTTTACCAACTCTGCAATAGCCTTTATATGTTCAGGTGTTGTTCCACAACACCCTCCTACAATATTCACTAAACCTTTTTCTACATATTCCTTTATTTGTTCTGCCATTTGCTCTGGTGTTTCATCATACTCCCCAAAGGCATTTGGTAATCCTGCATTTGGATGCGCAGACACCGCATGTTCCGTTTTAGCAGAGATTACCTCTAAATGTGGCACAAGTTGATTTGCCCCTAAAGCACAGTTAAAACCAACAGATAAGATTGGTATGTGAGAAATTGAAATTAAAAAAGCTTCTGCTGTTTGACCTGATAGTGTTCTACCAGAAGCATCTGTGATTGTTCCACTTACCATTATTGGTACGTCAACACCTCGTTCTTCTTTAACCTCTTCAATTGCAAAAAGGGCTGCCTTGGCGTTTAGGGTGTCAAAAATAGTTTCTACTAATAGTAAATCTGAACCGCCATCCAACAATGCTTCTACTTGCTGTTTGTATGCAAGACGAAGTTCATCAAATGATACTGCCCTAAAACCTGGGTCATTCACATCTGGTGACATACTTGCTGTTTTATTGGTTGGACCAATACTACCAGCAACAAAACGAGGCTTGTGAGGTTCTTTCTCCGTAAACTCATTTGCAACTTCTTTAGCAATACGGGCCGATTCATAATTTAAGTCATAAACCACCTCTTCCATATCGTAATCAGCCATTGCAATCGTTGTTCCTGAAAATGTATTGGTTTCAACAATATCGGCTCCTGCTTCAAAATATTTTCTATGAACTTCTGCTATAGCTTCTGGTTGAGTTAAAGAAAGTAAATCGTTGTTTCCTTGAAGCGGTGATTTCCAATCTTTAAATCGTTCTCCTCTAAAATCCTCTTCAGTAAATTTATAGCGCTGTAACATAGTCCCCATGGCACCATCTAGCACTAAAATTCGCTCTTTTAATATGTCTTGAATATTACTCATTATTAAGCCTTAACCAATTTAAAATTATAGCTACCAACAAAAATTATAGTATTAAATATCAAGTAGGAGAAAGTAAGACTGTTGTCCTTTTTTGGTTATCTGCCATATTTTGCAAATATGGTAGAACGTAGCACCTTCTTTACTAATAAAGGGTTGCTAAGGTTTCTTAGGGTCTAATCCCTCCACCTTTCTTGATAACAATTACAAAATTCTGATGAACTGTATGCAAATTAACGCCACATCCTATTGAAAAACAAGGAAAGTGACAACTTTTTAAAAACCAGCTAGCCCCTTTAAAAGAGGCTAGCTGGTTTTTATAGTATTTATTCTTTGAACAATTTGATTAAATTATATTTTCGCTAAACTCTTGTTTAACTTCTTGAATAACCGCTCTATGATTTACAACCTCTCCAATTATTATGATTGCTGGATTTTTTAACGATTGCTCTTCCACAACTTCTTGAATGGTATTGATAGTTGAAACTCCTATTTTTTCATTCTCCCTTGTTCCATTTTGGATAATAGCTATTGGTGTCTCAGATTTTCCTTCTTTTTTGAACAAATCAACAATTTCAGGAAGCTTGCTCATACCCATTAAAATAACAACCGTGGCACTTGACTTAGCTGCTAAGAGTACGTCTTTTGACAATTTGTGCTCTTTAGTTGTTCCTGTAATTACCCAAAAACTTTCTGAAGAACCTCTTTTTGTAACAGGTATATTTTGAGCTGCTGGCACGGACATCGATGAAGATATTCCAGGAACCATAGCAACTTTCAACCCATACTTAACCGCATATTCCATTTCTTCTGCTCCGCGTCCAAAAACAAAAGGGTCTCCTCCTTTTAATCTTACAACGTGACCTTTTTGTCTCGCCTTTGCAACAATCAATTCATTTATTTGTTCTTGCTGATAAGCATAGCATCCTTTACGTTTTCCAACGAAAATTTTTTCCGCTGAAGAAGCATATTTCAATAAATCATCATTTACTAGAGCATCATACAAAACAACATCCGCACTTTCTAGGGCTCTTACTCCCTTAAGCGTAATTAATTCCGCATCACCAGGACCCGCTCCAACAACAGTCAGTTTAGGTACGATTAACTCTTCACTCTTATACATATCTAAAATTATGCTTCCGAAAGCTCCTTAGCTCTATACGCCTCAATAGCTGCAAGAACGTTTTGGGCATCTTTTAAATAAGCTTCTGCAAATTGCTTTGTAGGCTCATTTTTGTTTAACTGTAATACTAAATCTGTAAAAGAGGTAGCTAATTCAATCTTTCCTGCTTCAATAAACTTTTCATCAAAGTCCTTAATAATTCCTGCGTGCGTGTTGGTTTTTACTTTTTCAGCAAGTAATACAGCTTTTGCCGAGTTTACCATTGAAGTATATGAGTGGTATATACTTGCTGCAAACTTATCCTCAGATAACTTTTCGGAAGCATTTTGTATTTTCTCTTCACTTTCAAACAATAATGTTGCGATTAAGTCAATTACAACACCAGCACACTCTCCTACTCCAATCGCTTTTTTATATTTCTCCTCAGAACCCCAGTCAATTAAATCTTCTTGGGTAAGGTTTTCTATTTCCGCCAATGGTTTTAAGAAATCATAAAAATAATGCTCTCCTTTTTCTGCATAATAACTTACAAAAGGAGCTCCTCCTCCATTTTTTTCAAAATCATTTAATATTGCTCTTAAAGCTTCTGGTCCTCTTTTGCTCGGTATTTTAATCACTTTATCAGCAAATTTCGCATTTCCGTCTCCTAGATTACCCCCACCTAACAATACTTGAAGGGCAGGTGCTACTAATTTATCTTTAGTTCTAATAGACATTCCTTGAAAACCAATATTTGCCATACTGTGCTGACCACAAGCATTCATACATCCACTTATTTTAATAACAACATCTTCATTATTAATGTAATGTGGGTACTCCGATTTTATTACTCGCTCTAATTCTTTAGCAATACCCGTACTACTAGCAATACCTAAATTACAAGTATCAGTACCCGGACATGCAGTTATATCTAAAGCTTTGTTATATCCTGCTTCAACAAATCCTAATTTTTCCAATTCATTATAGAAAAAAGGAACTAACTCTTCTCTTACATAAGGGATTAATACATTTTGACGCAAAGAAAGTCTTAACTCTCCTGCTGCATGCTCACTAACTAAATCAGCTAATAAACGCGCCTTATCTGTATAAAAATCTCCAATTAAAACTTTTATTCCAATTGCAACAAATCCTTCCTGCTTTTGTGGAATTATATTGGTTGACTTCCAAGCATTAAATGCAGCTTCATCATTAACTTTTACGCCTGTTAATTCTTCTTTTACTTCTGGCAAATTAACTTTTGGATAACTATCTGCATCTACTGGAAATGATTTAACAGGAACAGCAACTTGCTCTTCAGCTAACAGTTTTTTGAATCCTTCTAAACCTTCATCTTTTATTAAAAACTTTAAACGCGCTTTTGCTCTACTTTTACGTTCGCCGTAACGGTCAAAAACACGAACAACACCATCCATCAAAGGAATTATTTTATCTGATTCTAAAAATTCAAATAAAACATCTGCAAGTCTTGGTTGAGAGCCTAATCCTCCACCCAACATTACTTTAAATCCTCTAACGCCATCTTTTATTTTAGCAATAAATCCTAAATCGTGCATATAAGACAACCCAGTATCTTCATCACTTGCAGAAAAAGAAACCTTAAACTTACGCCCCATTTCTTGACTTATTGGGTTACGTAAAAAGTACTCAAAAAGTGCGTGAGCATATGGAGAAACATCAAAAGGTTCGTTAACATCAATGCCTGCTGTTTCACTAGCCGTTACATTACGAACAGTATTACCACATGCCTCTCTAAGAGTAACATCGTCTTTTTCTAACTCAGCCCAAAGCTCAGGAGTACGATTTAAGTCTACATAGTGTATTTGAATATCTTGACGTGTTGTAATATGCAATCGCCCTCTAGAATACTCATCAGAAACATCACAGATTCGTTTTAATTGTTTTGATGTTACCTTTCCGTAAGGTAATTTAATTCGAATCATTTGAACACCTTCTTGTCTTTGCCCGTATACACCACGAGCTAAACGAAGACTTCTAAATTTTTCTTCATCCAATTTACCCTCATGAAATTGTCTAATTTTAGCTTCTAATTCAATAATATCATTTTGAACTACCGGATTTTCTATTTCTGTTCTAAAACTTTGCATCATTTAAGCCTCTCCTAACTTTCATAAAAATTGAAAGCACTCATTTTTAGGCTTTTTGGAGTTATATTGTTTGTTTCCTTTTCTAGCTTAGTTAATGAATCCCGCCCCAACTGTATTATTGGATTGAGAATCTATTAAAATAAATGAACCATTAGTACGGTGCTCTTTAAAAGCGTCGTAAAAAACTGGTTTATTTAACTTAAATGTCACTTGGGCAATATCATTCATTCCTAAAGAACTAACACCCTCTTCTATTCCAGAATAATCTGGATTAATTTTATGATGGATTTTATCCACTTTTGCCAACACTTTATTTACACCGTGTTGTAAAACGTATTTGTTTCCTGCACTTAAATTTTGCGCATCCATCCATGAAATTGTCGCTGTAAATTGCTTTTCAATTTTTGGTAAGTCGTTTGCCTTCACCAACATATCCCCTCTGCTAACATTTATTTCATCTTCTAACGTAATCGTAACTGAAGATCTTCTAGCCGCGGTTTGATATTTTTTATCGTAAAAGTAAATTTCTTTAATCTTTGATTTTGTTTGAGATGGTAACGCAATAACCTCATCGCCTACGTTTAATTCTCCTCCATAAACCTTACCAGCGAATCCTCTGAAATCATGAAATTCTTCTGTTTTAGGACGAACTACGTATTGCACAGGAAAACGTGGTGTCCCTGCATTAAAAATATCTCCTTTATCTAAGTTTTCTAAATGATTCAATAATGTAGTACCAGAATACCAAGACATGTTTTCCGACTTATTCACTACATTATCTCCTTTTAGAGCGCTCACTGGAATAAACGTTATGTTTTGATCTTGATAATCTCTTTTACTCATTAATTCTTCAAAATCTGCCTTAATATTATTATAGGTTTCTTCTGAATAATCAACTAAATCCATTTTATTGATAGCAACTACTACCTCTTTAATGCGCAGCAGGTTATTTATGAAAAAATGACGATTGGTTTGTTCAATAACACCCTTACGCGCATCAATCAAAATAATGGCTGCCTGAGAGGTTGATGCCCCTGTAACCATGTTTCTAGTATATTCAACATGACCAGGAGTATCTGCTATGATGTAACTTTTTTTCGCTGTAGAAAAATAAATATGAGCTACATCAATTGTAATCCCTTGTTCTCTTTCTGCAACCAAACCATCTGTAGCTAAAGAGAAGTCTAAATAATCATAGCCTTTTTGCTTGCTCGTTTTTTCTATAGCCTCTAACTTATCTGTAGTCAACGACTTTGTATCATAGAGTATTCTTCCAATTAAGGTACTCTTACCGTCATCTACACTACCTGCTGTTGCTAATTTTAATACTTCCATTTTATTTGGCTGTTAGCTACTTACACTTGGCTTATAGCTTATTAAATATTTTTTATTTTTCTAATAAATGTGTTTCGCAAACTCTAAAAATAACCTTGTTGCTTTCGTTTTTCCATTGCCGCTTCTGACCTTTTATCATCTATACGCGCACCTCTTTCAGAGATTGTAGAATCTCTGATTTCTTGTACTACGGATGAAATATCTGAAGCTTCTGAAAATACCGCTGCTGTACAACTCATATCTCCCACAGTTCTAAAACGAACCATACGCTCAATTACCTCTTCATCTTCTTCTTGATATACATACTCTGAGTGCGACCAAATAAGTCCGTCTCTAAGGAATACTTTTCTTTTATGTGCAAAATATATTGATGGAATCTCTATTTGCTCTTTTTCGATGTAAGACCAAACGTCTAATTCTGTCCAGTTAGAAATTGGAAAAACACGAACATTTTGCCCTAATTCAATTTCCCCATTCAACATATCAAACAACTCTGGTCTTTGATTTTTTTCATCCCATTGACCAAAATCATCTCGTACCGAAAAAATACGCTCTTTTGCTCTTGCCTTTTCTTCATCTCTACGAGCTCCTCCTATACAAGCATCAAACTTAAACTCTTCGATAGCATCAAGCAAAGTGGTTGTTTGCAAATGATTTCTACTAGAATATCTACCAGTTTCCTCTTTTACTTTACCTTGATCAATTGAATCTTGTACGTTTCTAACGATAAGTTCTAAACCTAACTCCTCAACCAATTTATCTCTAAATTCAATAGTTTCAGGAAAATTATGCCCTGTATCAATATGCATTAAAGGAAAAGGAATTTTTGCTGGCCAAAAAGCTTTTTGAGCCAACCTCACTAGTGTAATTGAATCTTTTCCTCCAGAAAATAACAATACTGGTTTTTCAAATTGAGCTGCTACCTCTCTAAATATATAGATAGACTCATTTTCTAATGCATTTATATGTGCCGTGCTACTCATTATATTCCTTCTTTTATGTGTGTAATCCACACTCTCTATTTTCTAATACTTTTGTTGGGTCAAAATATTTATGCTCATTAGGCAAACTATGCTCTTTTAAATAAGCATCCAATTGTTCATCATTCCAATGATAAAAAGGACTCACTTTTAATATTCCGTCTTTACCTAAACTTAAAACATTTAAAGAATCACGTAAAGCTGTTTGTCCTTTTCTAAGATTTGTAAACCAAACATCTGGCTTATGTTCTTCCATAGCTCTTTTAAAAGGCTCTAACTTTACTTGCTCAGTAAAAATGGCATGATTTGGATCATCCACTCCTGGAATCCCCATTACCACATCTCTATGAGAAGATGTTTGCTTAGGAACATATAATTTCACATTTAGATTTAATTTCTCAATAAGCTCTTCGGCATGTCTATAAGTGTTGGGAGTATTATACCCTGTATCACACCATATTACGGGAACATCCTTTTTTACTGATGTAACTGCATTTAAAATTGCTACCTCGTATGGTCTAAAATTAGTAGTAACAATAGCTTTTTGAGCATGCTGAAATGCCCAAGAAATTATTTCTTCTGGCAATGCATTTTTAAATTGAGCATTTAACTCTTCGATTTGTTTTTGTGCTAAACCCATTTTATTTTTCTATTTACCCCATTTAATAAGGTTCCACAATCTCTCATGAAAGAAATAAAGAATCATTTTTGTAATAAAATCAATTGAAGCAATTGAAGCTGCTATGGACATTTCACCTGTAAGTATGTATGATATCACTAAAGTATCTACCGTACCAATAACTCTCCAACTAAGTGCTTTTGCTACACTTCGAATAGGTTTTTCAGACTTTTTGTCTTGCTTAAAATCGCCTTTATTTTTATCTAAAATCAATCGATCTGCAATCATTATAGTTGATAATTTAAAACCCTACTAAAATAATAGAGTATTCAAAAATAGAATTATTATTTTGATTATTGACGCAAAAAGTCAATTAATATTACATAAATCCTATCGAATTAGTAGATTATTAAAAAAAAGTAGAATCAATTGCGAATAATTTATACAATGAAGTGAGTTCGTGTAAAAAATTAATTCGGTTTAAATTAATCTATTTAGAAAGAATATCTTCAAGCGTATTATTACGATACACCTTTAATGCACTGTCTCTAACTTGAAGCATTAACCTGTTTACAGTACAGGTATTTTCATCTGGGCAGTCGTCGCACTTTTCATAAAAATTAAGACTTACACAAGGTACCATAGCTATAGGCCCTTCTAACACACGCATAATATCTGCCATTAAAATATCCACAGGCTTTTTTGCTAGATAATAACCTCCTCCTTTTCCTTTTTTAGAATTCAAAAACCCTGACTTACGAAGGGTAAGCAAAATACTTTCTAAAAACTTTTGAGAGATATTTTCCTCCTCCGCTATTTCCGCAATCTGCACAGGTGTGTTTTCTTCCTTTGAAGCCAAATAAGAAAGCGCTTTTAAACCGTATTTAGTTTTTTTAGAGAGCATAATGCGAATATAGGAAAAATGGAAATTAAAAAACAACCTCTTCTTCCTCTACTATATCCTAAAACTAATTTTAGTTCTTTAAAATAAACCAGGTAATCACCCCAACGCCTGCTCAATATCAGCAATTATATCATCAATATGCTCTAAACCAACAGAAATTCTGATAGAACCATCAGTGATACCGGAAGCCAACCTCTCCTCTTTTGTTAGTTTACTATGCGTTGTTGAAGCTGGGTGAGTCACTATACTTCTGGAGTCTCCCAAATTAGCAGATAACGATAACATTTTAATTGCATCAAAAAACTTTTTACCTGCTTCCACACCTCCTTCTACCTCAAAAGCCACTACGCATCCTCCTGCTTTCATTTGCTTTTTGGCAACTTGATACTTTGGATGCGATTTTAAAAACGGATACCTTACCCAATTAATTTTTTCATGCTTTTCCAAATATTCTGCAAGCTTCAACGCATTTTCACAATGTCTATCCACTCTTAAAGCCAAAGTTTCTAAACTTTTTGACAACACCCAAGCGTTAAAAGGAGAAAGAGCAGGGCCTGTTATTCTAGAAAATCGATACACCTTATCTACTAATTCTTTACTTCCTACCGTAATTCCTGCAAGAACTCTACCCTGACCATCCATTAATTTAGTTCCAGAATGTATTACTAAGTCTGCACCAAATTTTATAGGCTGTTGTAAATATGGAGAGGCAAAACAATTATCAATTATTAAAATTAAATTGTGCTTTTTAGCTATTCTACCCAATACTTCTAAATCTACTACATCTACACCCGGATTGGTTGGTGTTTCTGCGTATAATATTTTAGTGGTCGGCTTTATTTTAGCCTCAATATTATCTAACTCATTAATGCTAAAGTAGTCGTATGATATATTCCATTTGGGGAAGAAATTCGCGAATAACGAATGTGTTGACCCAAAAACACTTCCTGCAGAAAGTATATGGTCTCCACTATCTAATAACGACGCAAGCGTAGAAAAAACTGCCGCCATACCTGATGCAAAAGCAAAACCATCCTCTGCACCTTCCATTTTGCATACTTTATCAATAAATTCTGACGTATTTGGGTTAGAGTATCTAGAATATATATTTCTATCTTTTTCCTCAGCAAAAGACGCCCTCATATCTTCTGCATCCTCGAATACAAAACTGGAGGTAAGATACATTGGTGCGGAATGCTCCAAAAATTGAGAACGCTCTACTTGTGTTCTTATCGCTTCTGTTTCAAACTTTTTACTCATCTATTTATTTTTTCTCCTTACTGTACCTAGTGACCACGTAAAGTAGGAATTAACTTTTTTCTGCTATGCGTAATATATCTCCAAAAACGCCTCTCGCGGTAACTGCCGAACCAGCTCCAGCACCTTGAATCACCAACGGATGCTCTCCGTACGATTCTGTGTAAATCTCTATGATAGAATCAGACCCCTTAACCTGCCCTAAAGCACTTTCTTTAGGTACTGATATTAATTTTACGTCTAAAGTTCCTTTTTCTTTTTGAAGATTTCCATGTAAATCACCAACATATCGCATTACGTGATTTGGCTTTTGATTTTTCTTTATTTCGTTAAAGGTATCATCTAAAATTTCAAGATTATTCAAAAAATTATTCACATCACCATCTTGTAAAATTGAAGGTATTAGGTTTTGAATATTTACATCTGAAAATTCGTTTCGTAAATCAAGCTCTCTAGCTAAAATCAGCAATTTACGTCCAACATCATTCCCAGATAAATCTTCCCTTGGGTCTGGCTCCGTAAAGCCTTTTTTCATTGCATCTTTTAAAATAGATGAAAAAGGCACATTAACCTCAGAAAAAGTATTAAATATATAACTCAACGACCCAGAAAACACTCCTTTTATTCGAGTAATATTTTCACCCGATAAGTGCAATAACTTAATAGTATCTATTAAAGGTAAACCTGCTCCAACATTGGTTTCGTATAAATATTGTTTTTGATTTTTCGCCAGCTCCTCCCTTAACAGTTGATAATAATTAAAACCAAGCGTATTTGCTATTTTGTTTGAAGAAACAATATCAAATCCGTTTTCTACGAAGTCAAAATAATGAGCAACAAAATCCTCACTAGCTGTATTATCAACTACAATTAAATTTTCTAAATGATTCTTTTTAGCAAATGCAAAAATATCCTCAACAACATAAGGCACTCCTTTTTTATCAATTAAAGTCTCCCAATTTTTAGGAATACTTTTATCATTAAACAATACCTTTTTAGAATTTGCGATTGCAAATACATTAATGGCAATGCCTTTCCTTTTTTCAATAGTTTTTGAAGATTCCAAAATTTGATTCACCAATGTTCCTCCAACATTTCCATGACCAAAAACTGCAACATTAACTTTTTTTGCGTTTCCGAAAACCTGACCATGCATTACATTTAATGCTTTGGTTAAATCAGATTTCTTAAGTACTAAACTCACGTTTTTTCCAGAGGCCGTATTATTAAATAACAACGGCACTATTTGGTTTTTTATCAGTGAATTATAAGGTTTATGAAAAGTACTTAAATCTTGACCTACAATTGAAATCACCGAAACATCCTTCGTCAGCGTAATCATATTGATATCTTTCGACTCAAAATCGTTCGCAAATTCATTTTGCAATGCTCTTTTCGCCTGATTTGCCTGATTTTCTGTCACTACCAGCCCAATTCCTCTTTCAGAAGATCCTTGAGATATTATACTTACATTAATTTGATTATCTCCTAGGGCTTTAAAAATTCGAGCATCCACCCCAACTTTTCCAAGTAAACCTCGCCCTTCTAGATTTACGAGCGCAACGTCTTCTATTACAGATAATGACCTAATACCCTCTTTACTTGTTTTCGCGCTAATTAAAGTCCCTTTATTATCGCTATTAAATGTATTTAAAATACGGAGCGGAATATTTTTTTCAATAAGGGGAATTATGGTTTTCGCATGAAGAATAGTTGCTCCAAAATTTGCTAGTTCATTAGCCTCTCCATAAGACAACTCCTCAATTCTTTTTGCGTCAGAAACCAAGTCTGGATTAGCAGTATAAATACCATCTACATGGGTATAATTTTGAAGTTCTTCGGCATCTAAAAAATTAGCTATTAGAGCAGCAGAATAATTACTTCCATTTCTACCCAAAGTAGTAGTTTCTTCATCAAGCGTTGAACCAATAAATCCAGTTATAATAGGCACAACATCTACACTTAACTCAGAAAACTTCCGCAATACATTCTCTTTAGATTGTGCCTCTAACACATTAGCTTCACCAAAAACATTATCTGTTTTAATCAGTTTTCTAGAGTCAATATACTGAGCATTAACACCTTTTCCTATAAGCAATTTAGCTACCAACTTTACAGAAATTAGTTCTCCAAAAGCTAATACCTGGTCTTTTATTTTTGCACTATAATCTCCTAATAAAGAAACCCCCTCAAACAACTGATATAAAGCAGCGAACTCTTCTGAAAGATTAACATTTTTGTAATTTTTAGATTGATATTCTTCAAAAGCTGTAAAATCATCAGAATAGTTTTCACCATTTGCGGCCTTTTCTAAAATAGCTTCGAGTTGATCTGTAGCTTTTTCTCTTGCAGACAACACCACAGCAATATTTTCACCACTATCAACCTTTGAAGAAATAATGTTAAGCACATGCCCTAACCCTTCTCCATTACTTAGTGATTTTCCTCCAAATTTCAACACTTTAATTTTACCCGATCTGCTATTTTTATTAAAAATACCATTCAGCAATTTTTGCATTTGGTCAAACTCAATTAAAAAAGCATCATGACCATGAAGTGATTGCACCTCTCCGTAGGTAACATTACTATTTGCCTGTGCTAATCTTTTAAAAGTGTCTTTGTTTTCTTTTGCTGTAAAAAACAAATCTGAGTCTACTCCTATAATATGAATATTAGTATCACTCTTTTGCAACCTAACAAAAGCTTGCTCACCCTCTCTGCTAATATCTATTGTTTTAAGTAATTGATTCATTAGCTTATACGCGGAAAGCTGAAAACGTTCTTTTAACTTTTCTCCATGATGCGTTAGCCAACTTTCCACGTTAAAAACCTGAAGCTCCTCATTGGTACTTCGTTTAAAACGTTCATTAAAAGATTCTGGCGTTCTATAACATAACATCGCATGCATGCGCGCATCATGCACTGGTTGCTTTGAATTCACCAAAAACTGTTCTTGTATTTGACAATTGGCTATCAACCAATCTGTTGACTTCCAATCAGACGCTACAGGGATTAAATGTTGTGTTAAACTAGGATTAAGAGCTGCCATTTCCCATGCAATACCTCCTCCCATAGAACCTCCAAGAAGCGCAAATATTTTATCTATTTTTAACTCCCGAAGTCCTTGCAAAAATATTCTAGCAACATCACCTGCTATAAAATCTTTATAGTTTTCAATAACAAAACCATCATGTCCATTACCTGGCACATTAAATGCCAGTATAGTATAACGATTTGTATCAATACATTTTCCTTCACCAACAAGTGCAGACCACCATCCATCTTTACCCGTTACATTTGAGTTACCTGTTAATGCATGATTAATTACAACTATAGGCGCCTCATGCAAAGGCTTTCCAAACAACTGATATGACAATGATATGTCTTGCGAAACACCACTATAAGTAGTATAATTTTCAATAGTCAGGTGATGTAACATTATATTCTTTTTAGTATAAAATAATTTCTAGCTAATTTGTTCAAAGGCTTGTGTTAAATCTGCCTTTAAATCTTCAATATCTTCTAACCCAACAGATAATCGAATTAAATCCTGACCAACACCTGCCCCCTCTTGTTGTTCTACTGTTAACTGTTGGTGTGTAGTACTTGCTGGGTGTATTATTAATGACTTAGTGTCTCCAATGTTGGCTAGTAAAGAAAATATTTGAGTAGCATCAGTAACTTTTTTAGCTGCTTCAAAACCTCCTTTTACTCCAAAGGTAACCAAACCACTTTGACCCTTAGGTAAATATTCTTTAGCTAAATCATAGTATTTATTGCTTTTTAACCCTGGATAATTTACCCAAGCAACTTCTTCTCTACTTTCTAACCACGTAGCTAGTTCCAAAGCATTTTCACTATGTTGCTTTACTCTTACGGACAACGTTTCTAATCCTTGAATTATCTGAAAAGCATTATACGGGCTTAAGGCTCCACCGAAATCTCTTAACCCTTCCAAAATTAACTTAAATGTAAAAGCAGCAGCACCAAGAGCCTCACTATATACTAAACCATGATACCCAGCTGAAGGCTCTGTAAATTCAGGAAATTTACCATTTGTCCAATCAAAAGTACCCGCATCAATTATTGCACCACCTAAAGAAGTTCCCTGACCTCCAATGTATTTTGTTAAAGAATGAATAACCAAGTTAGCTCCGTGTTCAATTGGATTTAACAATGCTGGTGTTGCTACCGTGTTATCAACAATAAAAGGAACTTCAGCCGCTTTTGCCTCTTTAGATATTGCTTTTAAATCTAAAACATCTAGCTTAGGGTTTCCTAAAGATTCTACGAAAAACGCTCTTGTATTATCTTGAACAGCATTTTTAAAATTTTCAGGATTTGACGCATCAACAAAAGTGGTTGTGATACCTAGTCTAGGTAAGGTTACATTTAACAAGTTAAAAGTACCACCGTATAAACTACCAGAAGCCACAATATGGTCCCCTGCTTTTAACAAGGTCAATAATCCCGTTGAAATTGCAGAAGTACCTGACGCAAATACCACTGCCCCAACTCCACCTTCAACTGCTGCTAATCTATTTTGTAATATTTCATTGGTAGGGTTATTTAATCGTGTATAAATAAAACCCAGTTCTTTTAAGGCAAATAAATTTGCAGCATGATCTGTATCATTAAAAACATATGATGATGTCTGATAAATTGGAACAGCTCTAGTGCCAGAAGTTTGCGTTGTATCATGCCCTACATGTAACGCATTTGTTGAAATTTTTTGATTGCTCATGATTTTTTGACTTTTTAATTATTAAAATTTTATTAAAAAATCCAAACCCTTAACTGCGGACATTGCAATTAGGTAAAATCAAAGAGTTAAAAAGAAATTAAGAAAACCATTACCTTAATTTGGTAATTTGTTTTGTTATCTGCCTAAAAAACCAATTAAGGTTCTCGGTAGAATTTAGCACCTTCTTTGACAGACAAAGGGTTGCTAAGGTTTCACAGGGTCTAATCCCTCCACCTTTCTTGATAACTATTCAATACGTGTTTGAACTTTTGAACTGCAAATATATAGCCTGAATTTTAAATTATCCTAATTTTTTAAAGAAAATATTATCCTAGGAAACAAAATCCTTGAAATTACTTAAACACCTATTAAAGGTTGAAAGCATTTTTTACCACTTCCACCATGTCTAATTTTTCCCAAGTAAATAACTCTACTTCTTTTTCGACTCTGCCATTATAAGGAGATTCAAATACTTTTGTAATTGTTTGCGGTGTCTTCCCCATATGCCCATAAGCAGCTGTCTCTAAATAAATTGGATTACGTAATTTTAAACGCTCTTCTATTGCAAACGGACGCATATCAAACAAAGCAGCTACTTTTTCCGCAATTTGACCATCTGCCAAATCCACATTAGAAGTACCATAAGTATCTACGAAAATTGATGTTGGTTCTACAACACCAATTGCATAACTTACCTGAACTAATATTTCATCTGAAACACCAGCAGCAACTAAATTTTTAGCAATATGTCTTGACGCGTACGCTGCGCTACGATCAACTTTACTAGGATCTTTACCGCTAAATGCTCCACCACCATGGGCTCCTTTTCCTCCATAGGTATCTACAATAATTTTACGACCTGTTAATCCTGTATCTCCATGCGGACCTCCAATTACGAATTTACCTGTTGGATTTATATGATATTTAATTTGATCATCAAACAAAGCCTGAATGTGTTCTGGTAATTGAGACTTAACTCTTGGTATTAAAATTGCAACAATGTCTTCTTTAATTTTAGATAACATTACCTCATCATTAACATCAAAAGCATCATGCTGTGTTGATACTACAATTGTATCTATACGTTGTGGAACATTATCGTCTGAATACTCAATAGTAACTTGAGATTTTGCATCGGGTCGCAAATAATTAATTTCTTTATTTTCTCTTCTTAATTCCGCTAAAACTTTAAGAATTTTATGCGAAATATCTAAGGCTAAAGGCATATAATTCTCCGTTTCCTTAGTCGCATAACCAAACATCATTCCTTGGTCACCAGCTCCTTGAGCTTCTTTTTCTCCTCTATCAACTCCTTGATTAATATCTTGAGACTGCTCGTGAATAAGAGATATTACCCCACAAGAATCCCCGCTAAATTGATATTCTCCTTTGGTGTATCCAATTTTATTGATAACATTTCTAGCAATATTTTGTACGTCGAGATAAGTATTACTTTTTACTTCTCCGGCTAAAACAACTTGCCCAGTAGTCACCAAAGTTTCACAAGCCACCTTGCTCTCTGGATCAAAAGCTAAAAAACTATCTAAAAGCGCATCACTAATTTGATCAGCAACTTTATCTGGGTGCCCTTCACTAACGGACTCCGATGTAAACAAATACGACATAATAAAATTTTAAGAAGAAAACTATCTGAAGAAACCTAATACTAATTGATACTAACACCCCTACATTTAGGGTGTAACATCTGTTTTAGCATTTTTGGAGGTTGCAAGCAGTCAAATCTTTCCTCATTATTGTGAATGCAAAAGTAAGTAAATTGTAATTATTTACTAATCATTTAAAGAAAACATTATATAACATATATAAATTTTTTATTACATCGAAAGTGTCTATTTTTTCATCGGATATCACAATAAAGATTTTACCATCGTTGTGATAACTTGTATATTGTGAGGCATTATTTAATTACACCATTTTAACTATAAACTTTTTTTTATGCATATTGCTGTCGCAGGGAACATTGGAGCAGGAAAAACAACATTAACCAAACTACTATCTAAACATTTTAGATGGGAGGCAAATTTTGAAGATGTTGTTGATAACCCTTATCTGGATGATTTTTACAATCAAATGGAGCGATGGAGTTTTAACCTTCAAATTTATTTTCTAAACAGTAGATTTAGACAGATACTACAAATAAGAGAAAGCGGCGAAGACACCATTCAAGATAGAACCATTTATGAGGACGCTCACATTTTTGCACCCAATTTACATGCTATGGGTTTAATGACCAATCGCGACTTCAACAATTACTCTAGTTTATTTGAATTAATGGAGTCATTGGTTCAACCGCCAGATTTGTTAATATACCTACGCAGCTCTATACCTAATCTGGTAAAGCAAATTCATAAAAGAGGTCGAGAATACGAAAACACAATTTCCATTGAATATTTAAGTAGACTCAATGAACGTTATGAAGCTTGGATTCATGGTTATGACAAAGGAAAACTTTTAATTATTGATGTAGATGAATTAGATTTTGTTGATGACCCTGAAGATTTAGGCAGTGTTATTAATAAGATTGATGCAGAAATTAACGGTTTATTCTAATGACAAACTGCGTCATTGCTAGCACCTCAACCATTTACAATGGCAAGTATTTAGAATACCTTTTTGATGAATTAAAGGAACTTTACAAAAATACTGACGAGATTCTTTTTATTCCTTATGCACGACCTAGCGGCATAACACATGATGAATATGAAAGTATCGCAAAAACAGCTTTCACCAAAATTGATAAAAAAATAGTAGGGTTACATCGTTTTAAAAAGCCTACAGAAGCTATCGTCAATGCAAAAGGCATTTTTACGGGAGGAGGCAACACTTTTGTTTTAGTTTCTAAACTCCACGAACTAAATCTTATAGCCCCACTCAAACAAACCATTTTATCTGGAACACCTTATTTAGGGACCAGTGCAGGAAGCAATATTACTGGTCCAAATATGCAAACTACCAATGACATGCCTATAGTTTGCCCTCCAAGTTTTAAGACTTTAGGTATTTTACCTTTCAATATTAATCCGCATTATTTAGACCCAGACCCGACTTCAAAACACAAGGGTGAAACACGAGAAACCAGAATAAAGGAATTTCACAAATTCAATAACACACCTGTAATAGGTCTAAGAGAAGGTAGCTGGATTCACTTACAGAATGACAGTTGTATTTTAAAAGGAAAGGACTTAACAGCTAGAGTTTTTGAAAAAAACAAAACACCTTATGAGGTTAAAGAGGGTACTTCTTTGGCTAATTTATAGTAAACTCACTAAGCTAAAACCTCTTTACTCAACCAAACTACCGTTTCCCTCATTTTACATTTCATAAACCGTTTTCTAAGATTAAGTTTAAATAGATTTTTAACCTTAATTATAAAGAATATGGAACCAAAAAAAAATCCTCGTAAAGATTTAAATCAAAACAAAGGCATCTATTTTGCTCTAGGAATGCTCCTTGTACTTACCATAACGTATATAGCCCTAGAATGGAAAACCCCAATTAATTCGCATGGCTATAACCCTGTTGCGATGAACGAAACAGACGAAATTATTGAAGACGCGCCTGTATTTATATTGAAAACTCCTCCTCCACCTCCGCCTCCAGTTGTTATTCCTGAAAAAATTGTTATTGAAGAAGACGATGCTGATATTGTAGAAACCATTTTTGCTGACTCAGACACTAATCAGGACGAAATAATTGAAGTAATAGATGTTGTATACGAAGAGGAGCCCATCTCCGATGAACCCATTCCTTTTAGAGCTGTTGAAGATGCGCCTATTTTTCCAGGTTGCGAAAACGAAAGTGATAAACATGCTTGTTTTCAAAAAATGATGATTAAGCACATTAGCAAAGTATTCAAATATCCAGAATTGGAACAAGAAATGGGTATTGAAGGTAGAGTCAATACCATGTTCGTTATTCAAAAAGACGGTAGTATTGGCCAAGTAAGAATGCGTGGTCCGAATGCCAATTTAGAAAAAGAAGCTGCCAGAATTATTAGCAAACTACCTAAAATGACTCCTGGAAAACAGAGAGGTAAAGCAGTAAGAGTTCCTTTTAGTATTCCTATCACGTTTAGATTACGATAACCACAACCATTATCTATAAATCTGTAAACAAAAAAGCCACGCTAACGCGTGGCTTTTTCTATATATAAATATTAAGTACTATTTAACTACAACATCAGTATACACAACTGTGTCATCCGTAATATTATCTTCATTTGTAATAGGCGCTTCAATGGTTTTAACTTCATTATCTAGATTAGTCGCCATTCCTTCTTCAGGTATAGCGATACTAGGAGCTATTACCAATGCCACAACAGACATTAATTTTAAAAGAATATTTAATGAAGGCCCTGAGGTATCTTTAAAAGGGTCACCAACTGTATCACCCACTACAGCAGCTTTATGCACATCTGTACCTTTTCGACCATCTTCTTCAATCGTTTTCTTAGCATTATCCCAAGCACCACCAGCGTTAGATTGAAAGATTGCCATTAAAACACCACAGGTAGTAACCCCAGCAAGTAAACCTCCTAACATTTCAGCACCACCAATGCCAACTAACTTTCCTCCAAAACCAACAATTACAGGTACTGCAATAGCTAATAATCCTGGCAATACCATTTCACGAATAGATGCTTTTGTTGAAATATCTATACATTTTCCATATTCAGCAACGCCGTCCGCTGCATCAAATATTTTTCTATCTTCTTCAGACGCTTTGGAAATATCTGCATCATATTTACGCATCACTTCTAATGCGGCTTTTAAAGCAGGAATATCTCTAAACTGACGACGAACTTCTTCAATCATTGCCATAGCAGCTCTACCCACAGCATTCATTGATAATGCAGAAAATACAAATGGCAACATTCCTCCAATTAACAAACCTGCCATAATATCTGGTCTTGAAACATCAATTGATGTTACATTTGCTGTTTTCATAAAGGCAGCAAACAAAGCCAAAGCAGTAAGCGCAGCTGATGCAATAGCAAAACCTTTACCAATAGCCGCTGTTGTATTTCCTACAGCATCAAGCTTATCTGTTCGTTCGCGAACCTCACCGGGCAATTCAGCCATTTCTGCAATACCTCCTGCATTATCACAAATAGGGCCATAAGCATCTACAGCTAATTGAATACCTGTATTTGCCAACATACCTACTGCAGCAATTGCAATACCATATAAACCTGCCTGACTATGAGAAATAATGATTGCAGCCGCAATCAAAAGAATTGGTATGGCAGTAGACATCATACCTACTCCTAAACCTGCAATAATATTTGTTGCAGCACCAGTTTCTGATTGCTTAACAATATCTAGTACTGGCTTTTTTCCTGTTCCAGTATAATATTCTGTAATTTTTCCAACAGCCAAACCAGCTACTAAACCAGCAATTGTAGCCCAAAACACTCCCATAGAAGTATATGTTATACCACCGTCAACCCATGATTCTGGTAACATTTCCTGAATAATAAAAAAAGAAGCCACCAACATTAAACCTGCAGAACCAAATTCTCCAATATTTAACGCTGTTTGAGGATTTCCTCCGTCTTTTACTCTAACAAAAAACGTCCCTAATATAGACATAATGATTCCAACAGCTGCAAGCACCAAAGGAAGATAAACAGCTCCTAATCCGTTAAACGATTCTGCAAATTCTGGCAAACCTGTATAAATAGCCCCTAGAACCATTGTACCAATAATTGAACCTACATAAGACTCAAATAAATCTGCTCCCATTCCTGCAACATCACCAACATTATCACCAACATTATCTGCAATAGTAGCAGGGTTTAGTGGATGATCCTCAGGAATACCAGCTTCAACTTTCCCTACTAAATCCGCTCCAACATCTGCTGCTTTTGTATATATACCTCCACCAACACGAGCAAACAAAGCAATAGAAGACGCTCCTAATGAAAAACCTGAAAGTACATTTAATACTTCGCTAATTCCCCAACCTTGTCCACTGTAAATCATAAACAATCCACTCAAGCCTAAAACTCCTAGACCAACAACTCCTAATCCCATAACAGCCCCACCTGCAAAAGCTACCTCTAAAGCTTTTCCCAAAGATGTTCTTGCTGCTTGTGTAGTTCTCACATTTGCCTTTGTGGCAACTTTCATTCCTATAAATCCTGCTAAAGCAGAACAAATTGCACCAACTATAAATGATACGGCCACCATTCCATTTGACCCTTCTTCTGAATTTCCTTTGAAATATAATAGCACTGCAACAGCTACTACAAAAACAGCCAAAACTTTGTATTCGGCTTTGAGAAATGCCATAGCTCCTTCAGAAATATTTTTAGCAATTCTAGCCATTTTTTCTCCACCTTCGTCTTGTTTAGACACCCATTGGTTTTTTACAAATACAAAGATTAAGGCTAAGATTCCAAAGCCCCATAAATAGTTTACAATTATTTCCATACTTAATTAATATTTTGTTAATTATATGCTAGTAAATGTATGAAATCGATAACAATAAAAAAAGCCAGCTTTATAATAAGCTGGCTTTCGTAAATATTGCAATGTCTTACAAACTATATTGTAAATGTGCGTTTCTTTTTATGCTCACTTTCATCGTAACGTTTTACACATTCTTGATATATTTTAACTGCTTCATCAGCATTTCCCCATCCACCTGTATCAACTTTCTTTTTTTCAAGATCCTTATACACTTTAAAGAAGTGTTCAATCTCTTTTAATCTATGCGGATTTAAATCACTTATATCTTTATTATTACTCCAAATAGGGTCTGAAACCGGAACACAAATAATTTTTTCATCTGGCCCCTTTTCATCTGTCATATGAAAAACACCTATTGGTCTAACTTCCATTACTACCATAGGATATGTTGGCTGATGTCCAAGCACTAAAACATCTAAAGGATCACTATCTAAAGCTAAAGTTTCTGGCACAAAACCATAATCACCTGGATACATCATTGAAGAAAACAACATTCTATCAAAACGTATTTTATTTAATGCAAAATCGTACTCGTATTTATTTCTACTTCCTTTTGGAATTTCAATTAACACATCGAAAGTTATAGCTTCTTGTTCACTCATTTCTTATTATTCTTCTAATTTCTATTCTATGTTCAACGATTGACAAGAATAAATATTCTACTATCGTTTTTAAATTTTTCTATATTATTTTATCATTAAAAATTAAATCCAAAAGTACCCGTTACTCCAAATGCCCTTGCATCTGGTGCATCTAAATAATTCCCTCTGAAATTAAAGTCTATTCTAAAAATTTTAAATATGTTACCAATACCAACATTATACTCATAATAAATTTTATCAGATGGTGCTTGCAACGGAGTTATTAAAGCCGCAGGAGCACTCAATGCTTTATTCTCATCTGACAACTCTCCCCAAACACTTCTAAACCCAATAATTTCTCTCAGATTTAATTTTCGCAATAACGGTATTCGAGAAAACAATCTTCCATTAAAATTGTGCTCTAAATGTAACGAAGCGTAAGTATCCGTAACAAACTCATAAAAATCAAGATTTGCAAAACTCCCATAATTTGTAAACACTGTTTGGTTACCTGGTACTACATTTAATAAGCCTAGCGGAACTTCTCCAAATGTTTTCCCTAATTCAACGGTACTAAACAATCTTCCAAAACCACCTATTTGCCATGGTTGAGAATAGGAAAATTGAAGTTTACTGTAATTAAAATCACTATCAAAAGCCCCTTTAATTCCCTTGGTATAGCTTAACAACAACGTGCTATAATTGTCATTAACATTTAGCCGCTCAACCCCATAACCAATTGTCTTTTTCCCAGGAGTATAAATCAAAATAGCCTTTACATCGAACTGATTTATTCCATCGGAAACACCTGTAGGTTCATCAGGATTTATATATTCCAAACTAAAATCATCTGGTAATGCAGAACTTAATGTTCTATAGGTTCCTCCCAAAGAAACACGCAAATTATTCCATGGTTCCACCTCTAAACTCATGGCACTTAGATTAATATTTGTAAGTCTATTATTTGCTCCAACTGTAACTAATGAGGATGACGCTATACTCCTACCCAACACATCGTTTGTTGATGTAAGACTAACGCCTAGCTGCTCTATATCTCTTCGGTTTCCTCCCGAAAGTATTAACCTGCTTTTTTTATCTAATAGAACTTTACCAGACAATCCATGTTTAAATTTACGATCGGTAAAACCGTATGCTGTATAACCTTCAATACGCCAAGTATCATTTTGTCCGAAATATGTTCTTGCTCCTAATCTAACTCTGGGGCCTTCAGCTTGATTAAAACCAAATACGTCATAAACAGAACCTAAATCCAAATTCCATTTATCCATCTCCACATAACCAGACCCAAGAATACTAACTATATTATAGTATGATTTAAACTTGGGGACTGTTTTTAAAGTGTCTAACAGTTTGTATATGCCTTTTTCATCTTTGTTAAGCTTTTCGAGCCTGTTTTTTTTCCAAAACTCATCATCTCTAACTACTACATCAACATCAAACGGATTTGGGTTTTTCTTATAAAAATCCTTCTCCTTAACCTCATCAAATTTATAGTTACCGTATACAGTTGTTCTTTTTCCGTATATACCTTTAGACTTTTCTTTTTTACGAAAGCTAAAGTCACTCAACATGTAATCCCTCTTCAATAAGAATACAGAGTCATTAATCACATCATAATCCTGTTCAATATAAATTTCCTTAACCCAGTTTATGTTGGCACTCTTAGTGACCTCCATATTTATATTCTTGATAGCGTAAGTAGAATCGTTTACCCAAAAATCACCTTTAAAAGTGAGCTCATTTTTGCGTCTTGGGTAGTACACAATATTATAACACCATTTATCCTCAATAAACGCGCTATCCCTTAAAGCATAATTATAGGTATCAATGCCCGTTTTAGATAACGGACTTGTAAAACTTTTATCAAAAAATTTTAAGTAGTTATTATAGATATCATAGTCCTGATACAAATCCTTTACATAAGCTGTTATAGCTTGATTGTTATCAAAACCAGAGTTTTTGTTTCCTAATATCTCCTCTTTTTCCTCATTAAGAATATTGTCACCATGAACCTTAGAAAAGGTTTCATTCAAAAATATTGGAAGGTAAGTTTTTCCAGTAATTCTGGAGGTATCTAAATCTTGAAACACAAACTCCAAACCTTTAAAGATTTTGCGTTTCATTAAAGCACTGTCTATAGTATTTAAATCAAACTCTATTTTCTCGTACTTATCAAAAGCATATTGGTTAAATTTTCTAAGACCGTTTTCTCTTTTTTTAGCCCATATTTTTCTCAAAATATCTATGGCTGGATTATTTTTTTTTGATTGTTTTCCAGAAATTAAAACAACCTCATTAAGCTGCTCAGAAGCCTCTTTCAAGGCAATGTTCATTTCATAATTTACAGCAGAAGACAATGTTATTTCCTCCGTTTCATAGCCAATAAAAGATACCACTAGAGTTTTATAGCTAGTATCGGACTCCATATAAAAACGTCCGTTATCGTTTGTAATGGTTCCTTCAGTGGAGTTTTTAAACAGGATATTTGCAAAGGCTACGGGTTGACCTGATTCATCCACTACCTTTCCACTTACTTTAGTTTGGGCGTGAGCTATTACCGAAAAAAATAGTATTATCAGTAAATTATATATTTTCATTTAAGTGTTTTCTATATTCTCAAAAGCACAAACAGCAAATAGTGTACCAATAAAAAATTCGCTAGCCATAAAAGGCTAGCGAAGCAAAGGTAACTCTCCTATTTTTTTATACTACTTATATAACACTTTTTTAACAGCATCAATAACATCCTGTTTATTAGGCAACCACTCTGCCAATAAAACCGGAGAATATGGAGCAGGAGTATCAGCAGTATTTATTTTAACAACTGGAGCATCTAAATAATCAAATGCATTTGATTGTATATGGTATGTTATTTCGGTAGCTACATTACCAAATGGCCAAGCTTCCTCAAGAACAACTAATCTGTTTGTTTTCTTTACAGAATTTAAAACAGCGTCATAATCTAAAGGTTTTACTGTACGTAAATCAATAATCTCACAGCTAATACCTTCTTTTGCCAATTCATCAGCCGCTTTATCAGCTTCTTTTATAATTTTACCAAACGAAACAATAGTAACATCAGAACCCTCTCTACGAATATCAGCTACTCCTAACGGAATAGTATATTCGCCTTCAGGAACTTCCCCTTTATCACCGTACATTTGTTCAGATTCCATAAAAATTACTGGATCATCATCACGTATTGCTGATTTTAATAATCCTTTAGCATCTGCCGGGTTAGACGGTACAACTACTTTTAATCCAGGACAGTTTGCAAACCAACTTTCAAATGCTTGCGAGTGAGTAGCAGCAAGCTGACCAGCAGAAGCTGTTGGCCCTCTAAATACTATAGGGCAAGGAAATTGCCCACCAGACATTTGTCTTATTTTAGCTGCGTTGTTTATAATTTGATCAATACCTACTAGAGAAAAATTGAATGTCATAAACTCAATAATTGGTCTATTGCCCGTCATAGTAGAACCAACACCTATACCTGCAAAACCAAGTTCAGCTATGGGAGTATCAATAACTCTTTTAGCGCCAAACTCATCAAGCATGCCTTTTGAAGCCTTATAAGCTCCATTGTATTCTGCAACTTCTTCTCCCATAAGGTAGATAGATTCATCTCTCCTCATTTCTTCAGACATTGCTTCGGCAATTGCTTCTCTAAATTGTAATGTTTTCATTTAAATTATATAAAATATGTTAGCTTAATAGTTAACCTAAAAAGGCACGCAAAAATAGGAAAAATATATGTCAAATTATGCGAGGTTGGAGCCAAAAAAAGTTATAAATTTTATTATGCACGCATAGCAATTATAAAATTATTAGTTATCTTAGCAATCATATTTTATAAAGCAATATAACAAATGAAGATATTAGTATGCATAAGTAACGTGCCAGACACTACTTCCAAAATTAACTTTACTGAAGGAGACACAAAGTTTGACACCAATGGAGTACAATTTGTTATCAACCCAAATGATGAATTTGGGCTTACAAGAGCAATATGGTTTAAAGAAAAACAAGGTGCAACAGTTCATGTTGCCAATGTTGGTTCAGCGAATACCGAACCTACAATTCGCAAAGCTCTTGCAATTGGTGCAGATGAAGCCATTAGAATTAACACAGAACCTTTAGACGGTTTTTCCGTTGCTCAGCAGCTTGCTGAAGTCGTAAAAAACGGTGCTTACGACTTAGTAATTGCCGGAAGAGAGTCTATAGATTACAACGGTGGAATGGTACCGGGAATTCTTGCTTGTTTAACCGAAATGAATTTTGTAAATAACTGCATAGGTTTAGAAATTGAAGGAACAAATGCAACAGCCCTTAGAGAAATTGATGGTGGTAAAGAAAAAATTGCTACTTCACTTCCGTTAGTTATTGGCTGTCAAAAAGGTCTTGTTGCTGAAAGCGACCTTAAAATCCCAAATATGAGAGGAATTATGATGGCAAGACAAAAAAAATTAAATGTAATAGAACCCATAGCTATTGAAGCAAGTACTCAAGATGTTAAATTTGAAAAACCCGCCCCAAAAAGCGCGGTGAAACTTGTAAACGCTGACAATGTTGATGAATTAATTAATTTATTACACAACGAAGCAAAGGTTATTTAATTTAAAAACAGAAAAAATTTATGTCAGTTATAGTATATACCGAATCAGAAAACGGAAAATTCAAAAAAAATGCATTTGAAGTTGCTTCTTATGCCGCTGAAGTTGGAAAGCAATTAAACACTTCAGTAATAGCAATTGCTTTTAACTCCAATGAAAATCAAGAATTAGGTAATTATGGAGTGTCTAAAACTTTAAACATTATTAACAATGAGTTAGAAGTATTTAATGCTAAAGCTTATGCCGATGCAATTGCTGAAGTAGCTCAAAAAGAATCCGCTACAACAATCATTTTTAGTTCAAGTGCCAATGCCAAATATTTAGCACCATTAGTTGCTGCAAAACTGAAAGCCGGTTATGTTCCAAATGTTATAGCAGCGCCAGAAAACACTAGCCCGTTTACAGTAAAACGCACTGCTTTTAGTAATAAAGGGTTTGCGCTTACCCAGATAAATACAGATATTAAAATTGTAGGTGTTTCTAATAACTCATTTGGAGTTTTTGAAAATAGCACAAGCACTTCAACCGAAGACATTGAGGTTACCCTTGACTCTAACAGTTTGATAACAAAATCTGTAGAAGTAGATAAATTGGTTGGTAAAGCTACCATTGCAGATGCAGACATTGTAGTATCAGGTGGACGAGGATTAAAAGGCCCTGAAAACTGGGGAATGGTGGAAGAACTTGCCGAAATTCTTGGTGCAGCTACCGCTTGCTCAAAACCAGTTTCCGATTTAGGGTGGAGACCTCATGGAGAACATGTTGGGCAAACGGGTAAACCAGTTGCCAGTAATTTATATATAGCTATTGGTATTTCAGGGGCTATTCAACACCTTGCAGGGGTTAGTGCTTCTAAAGTAAAAGTTGTAATAAACAACGACCCCGAAGCTCCATTTTTTAAAGCCGCGGACTACGGAATTGTAGGGGATGCGTTTGAAGTTGTTCCAGCACTTATCGAAAAATTAAAGGATTTTAAAGCCCAAAACGCTTAAATTTTGTTACTTTGTACCCCTTAGGGTTGTTTAAATACATGGTATACCCAATATTTAAACAACCCTTTGTACTTTTAAAAAAATTATGAGTTTAGTAAGGTTAAAAATAAAGGGGATTTCATACAGTCAAACACAAAATGGAGCGTATGCTCTTATTTTAAATGAGGTTGACGGAGACCGGAAACTTCCCATTGTAATTGGAGCTTTCGAGGCACAATCTATTGCTATAGCTTTAGAAAAAGAAATTAAACCTCCTAGACCTCTTACCCACGATTTGTTTAAAAACTTTTCTGATCGTTTTGAAATTACAGTAAAACAAGTAATTATTCATAAACTGGTTGATGGTGTTTTTTATTCAAGCATTATTTGCGAAAGAGATGGTATTGAAGAAATTATTGATGCACGAACCAGTGATGCGATTGCACTTGCTCTACGATTTAGCGCGCCTATTTTCACCTACAAAACCATTTTAGATAAAGCTGGTATTTTTCTTAAATTTTCATCCAAGGATAAAGAGGATGATGAAAATGACGACAGTATAATGGTTGATGAAATTTTACAAGAAGGCGAAACGGTTGAAATTAAAGGAAGCGCTACAGACGCTTATAAAGAATTAACAATAGAAGAACTACACCAAGAACTTGATAAAGCGGTTGCCAACGAAAATTATGAAAAGGCAGCTAAACTTAGAGACGAAATCTCCAAAAGAAATTAGTCTTAAAAAACAGCTCTATGAAAAAAAACATTTGGGTATTGCTTATTTTTTCTCTTTTCTTTTTTTCAGCTTTTGCCCAAGATACCATTCTATTAGACCCTATTAGACCTAATGTAATACTAAACACCCCAAGTGAGGAAGTTATTAAAATAGTTCCCAACCAAGGATTTTCTATCTCAAGTTTATGGCGAGGTGTTTTAGGTATGGCCGTGTTGATTTTAATTTCATTCCTGTTCAGCTCAAACAAAAAAGCAATTAACTGGAAAACCGTAGGTATTGGTTTAGGTATACAATTAATTATTGCTGTCGGAGTACTACAGGTTCCATTTGTCCAAAAAATATTTGAAAGTGTTGGAAAGGTATTTGTTAGTATTTTAGAATATACAAGAGCAGGAAGTCAATTTTTATTTGAAGGTCTTGTTGTAGATATGGATACTTTCGGTTTTATATTTGCCTTTCAAGTACTTCCTACTATCATATTTTTCTCAGCACTTACCTCACTATTGTTTTATTTAGGGATTATTCAAAAAGTGGTTAAAGCTTTAGCTTGGTTACTTTCAAAATCTTTAGGAATATCTGGAGCAGAAAGTTTAAGTGTTGCAGGAAATATTTTTTTAGGACAAACAGAAGCTCCACTTCTCATAAAAGCCTATTTGGAAAAAATGACCAAATCGGAAATTCTATTGGTAATGATTGGCGGCATGGCTACTGTTGCAGGTGCTGTTCTTGCTGCTTACATTGGCTTTTTAGGAGGTAATGACGAAGCTCTTAGGCTTCAATTTGCCAAACATTTGTTGGCAGCCTCTGTTATGGCAGCTCCAGGAGCCATTGTAGTATCTAAAATACTTTACCCTCAAACGGAAACTATAAATACAGATGTAAAAGTATCGTCAGAAAAAATAGGTGCTAATATTTTGGATGCCATAGCTAACGGTACGACAGAAGGATTAAAATTAGCAGTAAATGTTGGAGCCATGTTATTGGTATTTGTTGCATTCATTGCCATGATAAATGGTATTCTGGGTTATTTTGGAGAGTTAACCTTTTTAAATGAATGGGTCGCAAATAATACAAGCTATGAAAAATTCTCCCTAGAAGCCATTTTGGGAACTGTTTTCGCTCCACTAATGTGGTTAATCGGAGTAGCTAAAGAAGATATTATGCTTATGGGGCAGCTTTTAGGAATTAAGTTAGCTGCAAGTGAGTTTATAGGATACATACAATTAGCAGAACTAAAAAATATGGCAAATGCCACGCACTTTACCTATAATAAATCAGTAATTATGGCCACCTATATGCTTTGTGGTTTTGCTAATTTCGCATCAATAGGCATTCAAATTGGAGGTATTGGCTCTCTCGCTCCAGGGCAACGAAAAACCTTATCTGAATTTGGTATGAAGGCTGTTTTAGGAGGTTCACTTGCTTCCTTACTATCTGCAACTATTGCGGGTATGATTTTGGGTTAATAAATTTTTAATAAGTGTAATTGTATTTTCACATTTAAAAATTATCCTTTCCTTATTTTTACTTAAATTAATACGAAATTCTTCCTTGAAAGGGGTTCAATATATATGAAGCAATACCACGATTTATTAGAACATGTTTTAGAAAATGGCAACCAAAAAGGTGACCGCACAGGTACTGGAACTATTAGTGTTTTTGGACATCAAATGCGGTTTGATTTAAGTAAAGGATTCCCAATGGTTACTACAAAAAAGCTTCATTTAAAATCTATTATATATGAGTTATTGTGGTTTTTAAAAGGCGACACCAACATTGCTTACTTGCAAGAAAACGGTGTTCGTATTTGGAATGAATGGGCTGATGAAAATGGTGATTTAGGTCCGGTTTATGGTCATCAATGGAGAAATTGGAATAATGATGAAATTGACCAAATTAAAGATGTAATCAACTCTTTAAAAAGCAATCCCAACAGCAGAAGAATGATGGTATCTGCTTGGAATCCGAGTGTAATGCCTGATACCTCTAAATCATTTTCGGAAAATGTTGCCAATGGAAAAGCTGCACTTCCTCCATGTCATGCTTTTTTTCAATTTTATGTAGCCGATGGAAAGTTGTCATGCCAATTGTACCAACGTAGTGCTGATATATTTTTAGGAGTACCCTTTAATATTGCATCTTATGCTTTATTTACTATGATGGTAGCTCAAGTTTGCGGATATCAACCAGGTGACTTTATTCACACTTTTGGAGATGCCCATATTTACAACAATCATATGGATCAGGTTAAATTACAATTAAGTAGAGAACCTCGAGAATTACCTAAGATGATAATAAATCCTGATGTTAAGGATATTTTTGATTTTAAATTCGAGGATTTTACACTAACGGACTATAATCCCCATCCTCATATTAAAGGTGCAGTTGCCATATAGTACAATCTATTGAAATTAAAAACTTAGCTTTTTTTACTAGTTTGAGAATATTTACTATTTTTAAGTCAATTCTGATTTAAAATGTTGAAATACCTTATCTATTGTCTAATTTTACTGAGCACTGTAAATCAAACAACAGCGCAAGGAAATACAAAATCTTTATATTTCCCTCAGGAACAATTAATTTTAAAAGATTGCCTTGAAGATCCTGATAAAAATAGTTGTCTAAACCTATATTTACAAAGAAAGCTACATTCTGTTCTTACAGAAGAAAAAAATATCAAGGTATTATCAAAATCCAAAAAAGATACACTTGCGATTGACGCTAAATTGGTTTTTAGTTCCGAAAGAACTATTATAAAGGAAGAAAGTAGCATCAGAATTTATGGAAAAAAGCTAAAAAAAAGACTTTACAATGAAATTAAAAGTCTTTTTTTCCATTTGGACATTACCGATATAAAAAATCGAAAGGACACCCCACACGTTTCTTATCATAATTTCAACTACAAATTCTTTATAAGCACAAGCGAAAACCAAATAGAACTGATAAAAAACACTAAAAAATACAATGGGGGAATTATAGAAAAACTACCCGTTTTTCCTGGATGTAACTCCAATGTTAATGTTGAGCTAAGGAATTGCTTTAACAATAAGATTATGCAACATGTAAGAAATCATTTCGTTTATCCTAAACAGGCACTAGAGCAATGGTTACATGGCAAGGTAAACGTTGTGTTCGTCATTGACCCAGATGGTAACATTAGTAATTTAAAAATAAAAGGTCCTCATGAAATACTTGAAAAAGAAGCTCTTAGAATAGTTTCTTTACTTCCCAGATTTGAACCTGCTCTTAATAACGGCATTCCTGTAAAAATACCGTACTCCTTTCCGATAACATTTAAAATAGGATACTAAGTTATTACTCATAAAATTTTCTTTAGATTACCTGAGGACATATTTTCTATCTTTAAAGGAAAATTGTTTTCATGACTAATATTGATTCCCTGCTGCAATTATTTTTAACCACGCGAAAGCAAACTGAAGATATTTGCACTCCACTTGAAGTAGAAGATTATGTAGTACAACCTATTGCAGATGTTTCTCCTCCCAAATGGCATTTAGGACATACCTCTTGGTTTTTCGAAGAATTTATTCTAAAAAAATACGATAATCGCTATAAATTATTTGACGACAATTTTTCTTTTGTTTTTAATAGTTATTATGAAACTGTAGGCAAAAGAGTAATCCGTGCAAACAGAGGTAACTTATCCAGACCATCTGTTCAAAAAGTATATGATTACCGAAATTATGTAACTAAAAGTATATCAGAATTAATTAAGAATACAAACATTTCCGAAATTGCAGATTTGCTTGAAATAGGAATTCATCATGAAAAGCAACATCAAGAATTATTACTTACCGACATTAAATTTATACTAGGCAACAATCCTTTACTACCTTCATATAGTTCTAAAATCAATGAGCACACTACTCAGGACTTTTCTCAAAAATGGATATCTATTGAAGAAGGAATTTATGATATTGGACATAATGACAACTCCTTTTGTTACGATAATGAATTAGGAAGACATAAAATATATCAACCTAAATATAAAATTTCCAGCAAGCTGGTTACAAATAGAGAATTCATTGAGTTTATAGATGATGAAGGATATAAATCACATAACTTTTGGCATGCAGAAGGTTGGGACTGGATAAATAGCAACAATATTACATCGCCACTATATTGGCATAATATTGATAGAAAATGGCATAACTACACGCTAAACGGATTACAAGAAGTTCATTTAGATTCTCCTGTTACTCACTTATCATATTTTGAGGCTTTTGCATATGCACAGTACAAAAGCCTTAGGCTACCAACTGAATTTGAATGGGAAATTGCCCAAGATAAATTCTCATGGGGAGACCGTTGGGAATGGACAGAAAGTGCTTACGCTCCTTACCCAGGCTATTCAAAGGCTGATGGAGCTTTGGGAGAATACAACGGTAAATTTATGGTAAATCAAAAAGTATTACGTGGAGGTTCAATAGCAACACCAGAGCAACATACCCGGCCTACTTATCGTAATTTTTTTCAAACTAATATGAGATGGCAATATACAGGATTAAGGTTAGCCAAATAATTACGACTTAAGCCACATGCAAGAAAAAACAGCATTACTCTTTAGAACCGATTTTGAAAAAGACATCTTTAACGGTTTAACAGATTATCCTAAACATTTACCATCAAAATATTTTTACGATAGCAATGGGGATAAACTATTTCAAGAAATTATGGCCATGCCAGAATATTACTTAACAGGTAGTGAATTTAATATTCTAACAAACTTTAAAGAACAAATTGCTGATTTATGTTATAAAGAAAATAAACCTTTTAATTTAATTGAATTAGGAGCAGGAGATGGTAAAAAAACAAAAATTCTGTTAGAACATTTATCAAATTCCAATATACCGTTTAAATATCACCCTATAGATATTAGTCAAAACGCCCTAGATCAATTGGAACTGTCTTTAAAAATGGAAATGCCAAAGGTAAGTGTACAAAAAGTGCAAGGAACTTACTTTGAAGGGTTAAAAAAAATTGATACAATTAGTAACAAAAAAATCATTCTTTTTTTAGGCTCCAATATTGGTAATATGGAACACAAAAATGCGATAGATTTTCTTTCATCCATTCGGCAATATATGAATGCTGATGATTTGCTTTTGGTTGGATTTGACTTAAAGAAGAATCCACAAACTATACTTGATGCTTATAATGACCCAACTGGCGTTACCGCTGCTTTTAACAAAAACATACTAACCCGAATTAACAATACCTTGCATGGCAATTTTAATTTGGACACGTTTAAACATTGGGAAACTTATGACCCGCAAACAGGTACCGCTAAAAGCTATTTAGTATCAACTATTGAACAAGTTGTTACCATTGAAGAATTAGAACTAGAAATAACTTTTAAGGCTTGGGAAACTATTCATACCGAAATTTCTCAAAAATACGACAAACACACTATTCATTGGATAGCAGATAATGCTGAGCTATCTGTTGAGACTGAATTTGGAGATGATAAAAATTATTACAAAAACTATATTTTTAAGAAAAAATGATATTATGAAAGCAATTTGGAATAACGTAATTATTGCTGAAAGTGATGATACTGTGGTTATTGAAAACAATCATTATTTTCCAGCAGAAAGTATAAAAAAAGAGTATTTTAAAGAAAGTGCTACGCATACCACATGCCCATGGAAAGGTGTGGCCTCATACTATAACGTAAATGTAGACGGCAAAAAAAACAATGATGCTGCTTGGTATTATCCAGAAGTAAGCGAACTTGCCAGAACAATCAAAGGCAGAGTAGCTTTTTGGAAAGGTGTGGAAATTACGGAATAATAAAAACTAGAAAGCCAGTATATGAAATACTGGCTTTTACAATATATTTTTTAAAGTTCTAAAACTGCATTTTCAGAACCAGCATAATCATTCCATTGGTAACGGTCCGCTTCTGATTCATTTACATAATCACCATCAATTATATATTTAAATTCAAAAGCATTTTCTTTGGGCAAATCAAATGTTCCTTTAAAAGTCCCATTCTTTAATTTTTTTAAGCCACTTTTTTCTCCTTCCCAGTTATTGAAATCTCCAACAACGCTAACACTTTTCGCTTCTTTAGCAGGAACGGTAAAAGTAACTTTACAAATAGGTTTAGTTTTAAGATATTGTTTTGTAATAGCCATGATAAGATGTTTTAATTTACATCAAAATTAAAACATTAACACTCTCATTAACAGCAGTTAATACATTTTTATTGATTTGATGAAAATTTGGTAACAATATCTTAAAATTGTCAAAAAAAACTTACAAAAATTTTATTTTAGAGAATTTTAGGCTCGTTTGAAGCCATTAATTAATTTAACAATTTGTTGTATATCTTCTTTGGTGTTATAAAAGTGAAAACTCAATCGGATTCCTCCATTTCGCTGAGAGCAAACAACATCATTTTTTTCTAAATATTTAAACAAATTGTCGTCACCTTTTATATTAAATATTGAACTATGGTTTGTTCTTTGTACAACAATATTTTCTAAAAGACCCAACCTTTCAAATTCCGTTTTGGCAAAAGCTGATAACTCTTGAATTTGTTTCTCTATAACATCAACACCTAGTTGACTCATAAAATCCAGCGAAAATTTAATACTACCAAAAGACAAACTAGATTTATGACCAGGCTCAAACCTTTTAGCAAATGCGATATTATCAGCATTATCTACATCATTAAAAGCTGAAGTAAACCCTACAAATTTAATATTTGCTTTTTTCTCCACATCGCTTTTAAACATCATAAAACCGGAACCATAACCCGCAAGTAACCATTTGTAAGCACTAACACCTAAAACGTCAAAAGCTGAATTTTCAAAATTGAATTTTTCTGTACCCAAAAACTGTGTTCCATCTCCTATGATTAGTACATGAGGATAATTATCTTTAATACGTTTTAAGAAATCTAAATCTATCTTTATACCATTTAGCCACTGTACAACACTTAAAGCAAGTACGGTAATATTTTGTTGTTGAATAGCCTTTTCAATAGCTTCTTCTATGTTTTCAGTAATCTTTGCATATGATATTTGAAAACCTCTACTCTCAAAAGGCCAATTAAGTGAAGGATAATCACTATCTATTAGTAGAACCTTACTATTGGCTGCTAATCCATCCAAAAAAATATTCAATCCAGTAGAAAAGTTAGATACCAATGCTACATCTTCCTTTCTACAAGTAAAAAAATTAGCTATCGTTTTTTTTGTCTCTTCTTCTATTTTTAGAGAATTTGGGCGCATCCTACTCCCCTTCAGTAAAAAATCTAAATCAATCTCCTGTCGCCATTCTATTAAATCATCATACAACAAACCGTAACCAGCAGTATCAGCGTAAATTGATTGCCGCAACACTGGGAATTCTTTTCTTATCTTTTCCATAGGATTTAATAGTGAAATTGAATTACATTATCTTTGATGTAAATATAGCTAAAGCGATGTTTTCCAAGAAGCAGAAAAAAATAACGGTTGATTTAGAGCAGCACGAACTGCTAGAAAGTGCTCAAAAGCGTATAAACCAAAAGAAAAATCTATACACACATTTTGTGATTTTTTTAATTGGTAGTGTTTTTCTAATTCTTATCAATAAAATACTCAAGTATGGGGAAGCTTATGACTGGTTCATTTGGGCTATTATGTTTTGGGCTTTTCTTTTTATTATTCATGTTTTTAACGTTTTTGTTACTCAAAAATTTATGGGGACAAATTGGGAGCGCATGCAAAGAGAAAAACTTGTAGAAAAACAAAAAAAGAGAATCGAAGAAATTCAGAAAGAAATTGAGACTGATTTTCCTATTTCTAACGTTAATAAAAAAAAAGAATAGTGAATTCTGTAGTTATGATTGCCGCGGCAGCGGAGAATAATGCGTTAGGAAAAGACAATGAATTGCTTTGGCACCTACCCGATGATTTTAAGCGTTTTAAAAAAATTACTACAGGACATAAGATAATTATGGGAAGAAAAACTTTCGAAAGTTTTCCAAAACCATTACCAAATAGAACTCACATTATAATCACTAGAGATAAAACCTATAACACGGTTTTTGACAATTGTATAATTGTACACTCCGTTGAAGAAGCCTTGGAACAAGCACAAAATGAAACCGTGTTTATTATTGGTGGGGGAGAAATATACAAGCAGTGTGAAAAATTCGCTACTACAATTGAGTTAACAAGGGTTCACGAATCTTTTGAAGCTGATGCTTTTTTTCCAGAAATCAACCTTAATACATGGAAATTAATAGCTGAAGAATATCACCCAAAAGATGAAAAACATAAGTATGATTTCACTTATCTAACTTACACCAAACGTTAACTAAAAATCTAACTGATTAACAAAAAGAGAGTTGTTGTTTTTACTGTTTAAAAACTGCTTCAAAACCAATGTGTCTACATTGCTATAAAACTGATGTTTTCCGACAGTATTTCCCTTCCTTAACAAATCTTCTTTTACTAAAATGGCTTTTGTTTGCTTAGCAACTGCCAAGCCTGAGTCAATGATTTTTACTTCTTCCGGAAGCAACTCTTTTAACACAGGTATAAGATAAGGATAATGTGTACAACCCAACACTAAACAATCTATACCTTTTTCCAACATTGGATTAAGGTATTTTTTTAGAAGCTCTTTGGTTTCTATACTCATTGTTTTTCCTTCCTCGATTAATCGTACAAGCCCTTTACCTTCTTTTTCTACTACTTCAATTCCATTAGTATGGTTCTCCGAAGTACTTGCAAATAAGCTGCTAGAAAGCGTTCCTTTAGTAGCCAACACCCCAACCGTTTTAGACTTAGTTTGTAAAGCAGCCGGCTTTATTGCTGGCTCTATTCCAATAAAAGAAACCGGATACGTTTTTCTTAAATAATGAATGGCATTTGTAGTAGCGGTGTTACAAGCTACTACAATTATTTTGCATCCTTTACTCAATAAGAGTTCAGTATTTTTTATACTTAAAGCAATGATATCTTCTTTAGACTTTTCACCATAAGGAGCATTTTTACTATCAGCCAAATACACGGTATCCTCATGGGGTAAAAGCGAACTAATTTCTTTCCAAATAGATGTTCCTCCAATACCAGAATCAAAAATACCTATAGGGTTTTCACTCATGTAAATTATACTTTACTTTAATACCTCAACAATAGGTGAACCAGTTGTTCCATTCGGAAAAGCAATTCCTAGCATTGAAGCAATGGTAGGTGCAATATCGGAAATTTCCGTTCTTTTTAAAGTATTCCCTTTTTTTATTCCCGCTCCATAAAAAAGTAATGGTACATGCGTATCATAAATTTGAGGTGAACCGTGTGTTGAGCCTGTTTTATGATAATCTATAAAACCTGGTTTTAAAACCATCAACACATCTCCAGAACGTTTTTGATGAAAGCCATTTTGCAAAATATATGGTATTCCAGAATTATACTGGTTCTCCCACATTTGATACCCGGTATAAGCTCTATCAAAAACATCATATTTTAGCATCTCTCTTGCAATTTCCTCTTGAACATCATCAATATCTAAATCTAGGTTATTAATGATTTTATGGTCCAAGAATAATTGCATGTTAGAAAAATTCTTCACAATGTCAGTAGTTCCGTAATTATATTTTAAAAATTCATTAAAATCGGCCTTTATGCTATCTATATCTGCGTAACCAGCAGGAATTTTTATATCTTCTAAATAAGCTGGTACGTTAACAGCTGCATGATCAGCAGTTAAAAAAACAGTATACTGCCCTTTACCAACTTGACTATCTAAGGTGTTAAACAAACGCTCTAAATCAGCATCCAGTCTCAAATAAGTATCTTGAATTTCTTTAGAATTTACGCCGTACATATGCCCAACATAGTCTGTACTTGAAAAACTTATAGCTAAAAAATCTGTAATTGCGTCTTTTCCTAAATTTTCCGCTTTTAAGGCTTCTATAGCAAAATCTGTAGTTAAAGCATTTCCAAACGGGGTGCCTTTTAAAATATTGTAAAAACCATTAGCGTTCCATAAACCTGGAATATCGTGAGGAAAAGTTGATGCATTTTCTCCATTAAAAAGCTCTTCATAACTGTTTGCGTCCAACCCACTTTCAACATATTCTGAAATACCTTTTAAAGTAGTCCATGTTTTCTTGTACTTCTCAACATTATTAGAAGCGTTAAATTTCACCACCCAATCCGGAAGTTTATTCATGTAAAAAGAGCTACTTATCCAATTTCCCTCGTTTTCACCGTAAAACCAGTATGCCGCGTTAGCGGTATGACCACCGGGAAGCACTGCCCCCCTATCTTTTAGAGCTATTGCTATGGTTTTTCCCTTCATCTGAGTGTGCATTCTTAACTGGTCTGTTATGGTAGTAACATTTAGTCTATGCGGCGACATTTTTCCTCCATCGGTTGTAGTTCCCAAAGAAGTATAATTATCATCTGAAGCACAATATACACTTACATTATTCTCCTTATCGTACCAATTATTTCCTATTATGCCATGTGTTGAAGGGGTTGTGCCTGTGTAAATAGAAGCATGCCCCGGACCAGTACTTGTAGGAGCATAATTAAAATGATTGTTTTTACAATTAAACCCTTCATTAACTAAACGTTTGAACCCGCCTTCTCCATAATGATTGTAAAAACGAGTTAAATAATCGTATCTCATTTGATCTACAACAATACCAACAACCAATCTTGGAGAAGTGTCTAAAGCAACTGTAATATTTTCTTTTTCCTTATTTTTTGACTTTCGTTGACCAAATACATTTAGAAAGCTAAAAACGAACAAAATCACCAATAAAATAAGTCTTAAAATATTTTTTTGCATAACTGAAGATTAGTGTAACAAAAATATGTAAATAAAGACTTAAAACATTAAATGAAGGTTAAAAGACAACCATTATTGCTATTTTTACATTAAGAAGTCTATTTTTATTCCATGAACTATTTAGCATCAATCGGCAGTTATGCTATTATGATAAAAGAGGTTTTTAAAAAACCTACCAAATGGAGCATAATGAGGTCGTTGATTCTTAAAGAGATAGACGAACTTATTTTTGGCTCTTTAGGCATATTAATCTTTATTTCCTTTTTTATTGGGGGCGTTGTTGCTATTCAAACTGCACTAAACATAACAAGTGAATTAATTCCTAAAAACTTGGTTGGGTTTGCCACACGACAATCTATAATTTTGGAGTTTGCCCCAACTTTTTGCTCTATAATAATGGCTGGTAAAGTAGGCTCTTATATAACATCTAGTATTGGTACAATGCGTGTTACGGAGCAAATTGATGCTTTAGAAGTAATGGGTGTAAATGCTCTTAACTACCTTGTTTTCCCCAAAATAATAGCATTATTTTTATATCCTTTTATTATTGCAATTGCAATGTATGTTGGTATATGCGGTGGATGGGTTGCAGGTGTTTTTGGAGGTTTTAGCACTAGTGCTGATTTTATTGAAGGACTTCAGTTAGATTTTATTCCGTTTCATGTTACCTATTCTTTTTTAAAGACCTTGGTTTTTGCTTTTGTATTAGCCACCATACCATCTTATCATGGTTTTTATATGAAAGGTGGAGCTCTTGAGGTTGGTAAAGCCAGTACCACATCTTTTGTTTGGACAAGTGTGGTTATCATTATTTTAAACTATATACTCACTCAACTTTTACTAGGCTAATGATTAAGGTAGATAACGTACATAAATCTTTTGATGATGCCCACGTTTTAAAGGGTATCAGTACAGTTTTTGAAAAGGGAAAGACCAATTTGATTATTGGTCAGAGTGGTTCTGGTAAAACGGTATTTTTAAAATGTTTGTTAGGTCTTTTTACTCCTGATGAAGGTAATATTAGTTATGATGGCAAAATATATTCATCATTAAGTAGTGATGAAAAAAGAGATTTACGACAAGAAATGGGTATGGTGTTTCAAGGCAGTGCTCTATTTGATTCCATGACCGTTGAAGGTAATGTAATGTTTCCTCTAGAAATGTTTACCAAGCAGTCTAAATCGGAAATGAAAGATCGTGTAGATTTTGTTTTAAAAAGGGTTAATCTTGATGAAGCCCACAATAAATTTCCTTCTGAAATATCTGGAGGAATGCAAAAGCGTGTTGCCATTGCAAGAGCTATTGTCATGAAACCAAAGTATTTATTTTGTGACGAACCTAACTCTGGCTTGGATCCTAAAACAGCTATTTTAATTGATAACTTAATTAAAGAAATAACTGAAGAATACGACATTACCACAATAATAAATACACATGATATGAATTCGGTAATGGAAATAGGTGAAAAAATTGTCTTCTTAAAAAATGGCTTAAAAGAATGGGAAGGAACTAAACATGAAATTTTTAAAACTGATAATGAAGCAGTAACCAACTTTGTATACTCATCTGATTTGTTTAAAAAAGTTCGACAAATGTATATTGAAGAACGTAATTAGTCTTGCACAATTTCCTTTAACTGTATTGTACTATCTTTTAATCTAAGCTTTAACCATTGGTGCAACTTTTTAGCATCTTCAACCACTTTAACGCGTTTAGCATCTCGTTTCCATTTTACCTCAAAAACCGAAATAGTATCCAGCTTTTTGAAGTCGGTTTTAACAGTAGGCGAAAACCCAATACTTTCTAAATTTTCATAATTAGTTTTTGCCTCAACACTAACATCTTCAAACGGAATAGAAAGTCTACCTAACCTACTAAGCTCTTCTTCTAACAGTTTAATTCGGGCATCTTTATCTAGAAGTTCGGTTTTTTGTGTCTCATACAACTGATCAACATATTTTAGCTGGTCTAATTCTTCATTTTTAGCCCCTTGAATTATACGTAATTCAGCATCTTTTAATCTGTTAAAACCTTCATCATTTTTCTGGTTATTCCAAGTAGCTATAACGTTATCAGGAACTATTTCGTTCCCCATAAAAACTAATTCTATAATAGGGTTTTCACCTTCATTGAATTCAATATCAGTAAAATCTTCCATAAACCTTCCCGAACCCTCAAACTGATATGGCTCAACTTTATCCTCGATGAATCTTTGAGCTTGTTGTTTAAATAATGATTCTTGTAAAGTATCCCAAAAGGTAATACTAGCTGGAATCATTACCAATATTGCAAATAACGAAGCTACTCTTCCTATTAATCTTCTACGTTGAGAATTAACGTAACGCACCATAGGAAAACGTAACAGCTTTAAAACTAAAAATGTTGCTAGGGCAATAAATATGGTATTTATACTAAAGAGATACATTGCTCCCCAAGCATAGTCATAATTACCTATGGCTAATCCAAAACCAACTGTACATAAAGGTGGCATTAAGGCTGTTGCAATTGCAACGCCAAAAATAACAGAAGCTATTGTTCCTTTTTTTGCACGAGCAATCACGAGAGCCAAACCACCAAAAAATGCAATTAACACATCTCTAATATCAGGTGCTGTTCTTGCCAAAAGCTCAGAAGATTCATCTCTAAGGGGAAATAGAGCAAAAAACAAATACGCTGTCAAGACACTTAAAACTACCATTACGGTGAAGTTTTTTAATGAGCGTCTGAGTGTATCTATATCATTAATAGCCAAAGACATACCAATCCCCAAAATTGGCCCCATTAATGGCGAAATTAACATGGCACCAATAACCACTGCCGTAGAATTAGCATTTAATCCTATAGAAGCAATAAAAATCGAACAAATTAAAATCCAAGATGTATGTCCTTTAAAAGCAATATCGGCCACAATGGCTTCCTTGGTTGCTTCTTGATCGGTGTTTTTACGAATATCAAGTAACTCACGTAAAAAGGTTTTTACACTTCCTATTAGGCCTTGAAAATCTCTTTTTACTTCATCGCCAGTTACTTCTTCTGGATTGTTTGGTGTGTTCTGGTTATTTAAATTTTCACTCATATAATATATTAAGCGTACTGCTCTCCGTAGGTCTCTTTTACTTTCGCCAGTACCTGTTTAATATCTTGTTCTTTAGATTTAGGGTAAATTAATAAAACTTCTTCTTTATCGACTATAATATAATCATTTAATCCGTCTACAACAACAATCTTGTCTTTCGGAGAACGAATCATATTTCCACTTGCATCTTGTGTAATTACCTGACTATTAACCACTGCATTACTTTCGGTATCTTTATCTAACTTATCATACAAAGAACCCCAGGTACCCAAATCATTCCAATCAAAAGTAGCTGGTAATACCAAAATTGTTTTCGAAGGCTCTAAAATTGCGTAGTCTATAGATATATTTTCAGCCTTAGGATAATTTTCATTAATAAACTTTTGTTCATCAACTGTATTGTAAACAGCTACCCCTTTTTCAAACAACTCATACTGACTAGGTTGATATTTCTTAAACGCATTAACAATTGTAGAAACACTCCACATAAATATACCAGCATTCCACAAAAAGTTCCCTTGCGCTAAAAAGTCCTTAGCAGTTTCATAATTTGGTTTTTCTCTGAACTGATTTACCTCTTTTACCTCATTACTATCCTCCTTATTATATTCTATGTAACCAAAACCTGTGTTAGGAAATGTTGGTTTAATACCCAAAGTACAGAGCACTTCACCTTCCTCACATTTTGCAAAGCATGTAGTAACATCTTTTGCAAACGCTTCCTCATCCTCTATCCAGTGATCACTTGGAGCAACAATCATAACTCCATTTGGGTTCATTTTTTGAATTTTAAGAGCTGCATACAAAATGCATGGCGCTGTATTACGCATTGCTGGTTCTAAAACAACTTGTTCTTGTGAAACCATAGGTAATTGCTCCAAAACCAAATCGTTATATCTTTCATTGGTTAGAATAAGAATATTCTCGGTTGGAACAAATTTATTAAGTCTTTGAAATGTTTTTTGGATTAAGGTAGTTCCTGTACCCAACATATCATGAAATTGCTTTGGATATTCTGATGTGCTAATTGGCCAAAAACGTGATCCTACTCCTCCGGCCATTAAAACTGCATAATAATTCTTATTCATGGTTAATCTTTTATTAATTCTACTTCTGCATTAGGCTGAAAAAGAAACAATCTTCCCGTAGTCAACTCAATACACTCAAAACGCTTTACCCTCCTATTGCCTTTTCGATACAATTTTCCGTTGTGAATTCTAAAAACGCTTCCAAAGGGTAATTCAAAAACGTAGGATTTTTCTGATTGTTGTGTGTCGTATCTTTTTAAAGCAACTGATAGATTAGCATCAGTGCTACTACTAGCTTTAGGGTTTTTAAAATGGTTGGCTATTATAGGCAATACATTAGTTGGAAAAACCTCAGGACGAATAAAAGGTAACATCAAATATTGAAACGTTTTTTTCCATTCTATTCCATGCGGTTTTATACTTCTTCCATATTTTTCAAACGCTACTAAATGCGCAATTTCATGAATTAATGTTATCAAAAATCGATATTTATTAAGAGAAGCATTAACCGTAATTTGATGCTTCCCATCATGCAATTTTCTATAATCACCATGCCTGGTTACTCTTTCGTTTACAATTTTCAGGTTCACTTCGTTTTCCTGAATTAATCTTAAACAGGAAGCTACAGCTCTTTCTGGCAAATATTTTTTAAGAGTATCATTCATCTGAACCAAAAACAAATTCTATGGTGTACTATTACTTACCTGAAGCATCTTTCCATTATACAATTTGTTTCCATTAAGAGCAAAATCTTTTATATAAGCAGCCATTTCTAATGGTGTAGTTGGAGCCTCGTATCCAGGAAAAGCCTCTTCAAGCATTTCGGTTTGCACAGCCCCTAAAGCTAAAACATTAAACGAAGGCCCCGTTTCCTTAAACTCTTCTGCCCATAACTCCGTCAAAGTAATAACCGCTCCCTTACTTGAACTATAAGCGGATAACCCAGGAAATTTCATACTTCCTTGAACACCTCCCATAGAACTTACAGTTACTACATGGCCATGTTTAGGCATTTGGGGTATAATTGCTTTTGTAAACTCTGCTACCCCAAAAACATTCACCTTGTATACTTCTTGAAACTCGATTGAATTTGTTTCTAAAAATGGTTTATTTAATAATTTACCTGCATTATTAATTAAAACATCAACCTGTTTCCAATTACTTTCTACAAATGTCAATACCTTATTGATATCCTCACTACTGGTAATATCAAAAGAAAATGTACTTATATTTTCAACAGCAAGTTCCGTTATTGGCTTTTCGTTACGAGACAGTGCTAAAACCTGATGTCCTTCTTTAGCGAATAGCTTTGCCATTTGAAATCCAATACCCCTGCTAGACCCGGTAATAATAATGTTTGCCATTAATTATATTTTAATTCTCTTATTGGTGAGTTTACAATACCCTCAATCATAGGAATAGATTTATTTACCACATTCGCCATATGGTTAAAGTCCATTAATTCATTTTCATCACCTACCTTATGATAATGGTCAAAATTTGTAAAATCGAATGTGCAGAAAGTTTGAGAAGGAACCCCAAATTCCTCATGAAAAGGATAGTTATCTGAACGTTTAAACAAATTGAACGATTTAGCTTTAGGTAAAAAACCTATCAACTTTTCCCCTCCATAAGAATTACAAACCTGCGCTAAATTAGATTCTTCATAACCCGTAACATACATTAAATAGTCCTTATTAACCAAAGGTACACCAACCATTTCATAATTTAACATTGCGTACAAATTCAGGTTCTCATCCTTTAGTTTTTTTGCTAAATGCTTTGAACCCAATAATCCTTTTTCTTCTGCACTAAATAGTGCAAAAATTACACTTCTTTTATTAGATTTTGTAGTACCAAAATACCGTGCCAACTCTAAAACTGTAGTTGTGCCTGAAGCATTATCATTAGCTCCATTTGCTATTGCATCACCATTACTTGGCGTTATTAAACCAATGTGATCATAATGGGCACCTATAACAACAAACTCATTTTTTAAAACACTATCACTTCCTTCAATATAACCAACCATATTATAAGTTGTCCCATTAAAATTAGAGAGTGTATCTCTATAGGTTGGAAAATACGGTTCTATATTATTAGCAACAAAAATAGATTCTATAAACTCTGCAGCGGCTTCTAAACCTTCGCTACCTGAATCGCGCCCCTTTAATTCATCAGACGCCAAGACATTCATAATAGCTGCTATTTCAGAGGAAGAAGTATTCTTTAGCTTTTCAATTTTACTTTTACTTGCTTTTACTCCTTCGGGACCTCCTATAGGTGCACTCGTCTCTTTCGGCTTGGAAGTTCCACAACTTATTAAAACAAGTAACAAAAAAGTGGATAGTATTTTTTTCATGAAATAAGTGTTTAGGTTTAACTAAAACTAAAGATAAAAAAACATCCGCCAATAGGCGGATGCATAATCTTATATTAACAATAAAAATGCTTAACCATTAAGCAAGCATTGTTACTGGATTTTCTAAATAAGCTCTTAACGTTTGTAAGAATTGAGCACCAACAGCACCATCAACAGTTCTATGATCACATGCTAAAGTAACTTTCATTGTACTACCAACCACAATTTCTCCATTACGAACTACAGGTTTTTCAACAATTGCTCCAACAGATAAAATAGCCGAGTTAGGCTGATTAATAATTGAAGTAAACTCCGTTATACCAAACATACCAAGGTTAGAAACCGTAAATGTACTGCCTTCCATTTCAGCTGGAGCTATTTTTTTGTTTCTAGCTTTTCCAGCTAAATCTCTAACAGATGCCCCAATTTGAGTCAAGCTCATTTGATCCGTGAATTTAACAACGGGAACAACCAAACCATCCGCTACCGCTACTGCAACACCTATATGAATATGATGATTAAATCTAGTAGTATCTCCGTTCCAAGATGTATTTACCTGAGGATGTTTTTTTAACGCCATGGCACAAGCTTTAACCACCATATCATTAAAAGAAACTTTAGTATCCGGAATAGCATTAATTTGAGACCTTGAAGCCTTTGCATTATCCATGTTAACCTCAATAGTTAAATAGAAATGCGGTGCTGTAAATTTAGATTGACCAAGAACTTTAGCAATCACTTTACGCATCGAAGAATTTTTAACCTCTTCGGAACCTTCTTGTCCAACAGGTAAAGTAATGGCAGGAGAACTTACCGAAGCAGTTGCTGAAGAATCAGCCACTTTTTCCACAGCAACAGCATTTTGTGTTGGTGTAAAGTTTTCAATATCCTTTTTTATGATTCGTCCATTATCTCCAGAACCTTTAACCTCAGCAAGATTAATCCCTTTTTCCGCAGCTATTTTTTTTGCTAATGGAGACACAAATATTCTTTGTCCATCATTACTTGCAATTACTGCAGATTCTTGAGCGGGAGCAGGTTTAGACTTCTCTTCTGTTTTTGTTTCTTCTTTAGAAACAGCAACAGCTCCTATACTTGCATTTAGTACAGCATCAACATCAGTTCCTTTAGGGCCAATAATTGCTAAAACTTCATCCACAGGGGAAGACTCCCCTTCTTTTATTCCTATATATAACAATGTACCAGAGTAAAAGGACTCAAATTCCATTGTTGCTTTGTCAGTCTCTATTTCTGCTAAAATATCACCTTCTTCAACATCATCTCCGACTTGCTTTAACCAAGCCGCAACGGTTCCTTCTTCCATGGTATCGCTTAGGCGAGGCATTTTTACAACCTCAACACCTTCAGGAATTTCTGCTGCTGCAACGGGAGCTGCTGCCTCAACTTTCACTTCTTCCTGAGTTGCCGGCACTTCTTCCTCAACCGTACCTCCTGCTAGCAAAGCAGAAATATCTTCTCCTTCCTCACCTATAATAGCCAAAAGTGAATCTACTGGCGCACCATCACCCTCTTGAATTCCAATATGAAGTAAAGTACCTTCATAAAAGGATTCAAATTCCATGGTAGCTTTGTCGGTCTCAATTTCAGCGAGAATATCTCCCTCTTCTATTTTATCACCAACCTGTTTTAACCACTTTGCAACGGTACCTTCTTCCATGGTATCGCTAAGACGGGGCATGCTAATTACTTCAGCCATCTACTTTATAATTTATGTTTTACAAAAGGAAAATCTTCTTGTTCGTATACCATATCGTATAACTGGTTTACTGGAGGGTAATCTGATTCCTCTGCAAATTTCTCACATTCCAGAACCAACTGTTTCACCTTTTTATCAATTGTCTTAATCTCTTCTTCAGTCGCATACTCCTTTTCTTTGATAACATCAAGAACCTGAGTAATTGGATCTATCTTTCTATATTCAGCAACTTCTTCTTTAGTTCTATAATGTTGCGCATCAGACATTGAGTGACCTCTATATCTATATGTTTTCATTTCTAAAAAAGTAGGTCCTCCTCCACTTCTAGCTCTTTCAATAGCCTTGCTCATTTCTTGAGCAACAGTAACAGGATTCATACCATCTACAGGACCACAAGGCATTTCATAACCTAAGCCCAACTTCCAAATTTCCTCGTGTGACGCTGTACGAGAAACTGAAGTTCCCATTGCATACCCATTATTTTCGCAAACAAAAACAACTGGCAACTGCCATAACATTGCTAAATTAAATGTTTCATGTAACGATCCCTGACGTACCGCTCCATCTCCCATATAGCATAAAGTAACATTATCTCTTCCAGCATATTTATCACCAAAAGCCATACCTGCACCTAAAGGAATTTGACCTCCAACAATACCATGACCTCCATGAAATCTGTGTTCTTTAGAAAAGATATGCATAGAACCACCCATTCCTTTAGAAGTTCCTGTAACCTTCCCATACAACTCAGCCATAACCGTTTTAGGATCCACACCCATTCCTATTGGTTGAACGTGATTTCTATAAGCAGTAATCATTCTGTCTTTGGTTAAATCCATTGCATGTAACGCTCCGGCTAATACTGCTTCTTGACCATTATATAGATGAAGAAACCCTCTTACTTTTTGTTGAATGTACACTGCTGCTAGCTTATCTTCAAACTTTCTCCAGAACAGCATGTCCTCATACCATTTTAAATAGGTTTCTTTAGTAATCTTTTCCATTAAAATAGGTGTTAAATTTAAGTTTTTCACTTTTTCTATTCCAATCGGAATAGAAAGTGCACAAAAATACACATATAAATGAAATGGGTAAAAAAAATTGAAGTAAAACGTCTGCTAAAAATTAACTAAAAAAGAAGAAACCGTTATAAAAAATAGCACGTCTTATTTTAAAGGCTAATTTCTCCTATTTATCAAGAAAGGAACTATTAAAAGCCAGAGGCAAAATAGCTGAAATAGAATGACACTTAATAATCTTACCTATTTCTCCCATCATTAAGAGTTCTATGGGTTTTTTTTGCTTTACTTCATACTCCGACATAGCCTGTCTACAATTACCACATGGAGCTGCCGGTTTATCTACAACATAATCATTTGAAGTTGCTGAAATAGCTACTGACAAAATTTTTACTCCAGGAAATTTGGCTCCAGCATGAAAAATAGCAACACGTTCTGCACACAATCCAGAAGGATAAGAAGCGTTTTCTTGATTATTACCAATAACTACTTCACCGTTTTCTAAAAGTACTGCCGCTCCAACATGAAAATTAGAATAAGGTGCGTATGCCATTTTTCTAGCCTCAACTGCTTTTAACATTAAATCTTTTTGTTGCATGTTGAGTTCATCAATTGTCTCGTACACTAATGCCTCAAAACTAATCTGTTGTTTAATCACTTATAAATGTATTTACAGCAATGTAGCTATAAAAAAGAAACCCGCCAATCAGCGGGTTTCTTTTTTTATGTCTTTAAACTTATTTATTAATCGTTATAAAATTCTTCGCCTAAGTTAAATGTAAGCGAAAAACGCAACGTATTTTCTAAAGGATTTTTAACTTGAGAAGTTGAAAATAAGTAAGATAAATCTATCTGAGCCATTTTAAATTTAAAACCTGCTCCAAGAGTAAAAAACTTTCTCGACCCTTTTTCTTCACTTTCATTGAAATAACCGGTTCGAATCATGAACGAATCTTGATAAACATATTCTGCTCCTACAGCCCAAGTAAACTCTTTAAGCTCCTCTCCAAAACCATCTGGAGCATCTCCGAACGATTTAAAAACACCTTCTAAAAAGCCTATTTGTTGGTATTCTGCATCATCATCTCCATTAACAACTCCATCGTTGTTAAAATCTTGAGGAGTTGGTACTAAAAGTTTATTAAACTCGGTTGTAATACCAATAGTATTATCTTGATCCAAAATAAAATCAAACCCAGTTCCAAACTTTAAGTTAGTAGGCAAGAAATTTTCCTGACCACCTTCATCATAAGATAATTTACCTCCAAGGTTTGAAATATTAAAACCTGCTCTCCAACGACCATCAAATTTATTATACGCTATTTCTCTAGACCTGTAATACCCAGCAATATCAACCGCAAATGTATTAGCGGATCTAGAATCTATATTAGGATCCGTAGGCAATTTTAAATCTGACAAAATGAACCTTCCTGCAACCGCCATTGAAAACGTTTCACTCAATTTTAATGAGTACGAACCATCAATAGCAAATTCGTTTGGCTTAACGGTTTCTCCCTGTTCTGTTGCAGTTTGTCTCAGTTCTATTTCTCCTAAAGTAAAATATCTAACTCCAAAAGCAAAGGCACTTCTATCATTAAGTTTATTATAAACTCCTGCATTTAATAACCCTATTCCTGTAATTGTACTTTCAAGATAAGGAGTATAACCTGCAGAAATGCCCATTTTTCGTTCAGCAAAAGCAAATTTTGCGGGGTTCCATTGTTGTGAAAAAGCATCTACAGATGTTGCTACTCCCATGTCACCCATTCCGCCAGCTCTTGCATCAGCAGTTATAGTCAAAAAAGGAACAGCTGTTGTAATAGCTCTATCATTTTGTGCAGATAATTTTATCGCAAATACCATTAAAACTAGTAGTGAAATTCTTTTCATTTGGTAAAAAGTTGATTTTTAAAAGATCAAAAAAAATATTTTTGTGTTCAATAACCTAAAAAAATAGATGTACTACATGTAAACGCCCTTTTTAAGGATATCTTGTGCTGAATTATTCATTTTTTTTAATATTCTATCACTAACACTTGATTAAACTCCTTTCTACAGGTGATTACCAATAGCTGTAATGCTACAATAATAAACCAAAAAAACATTATGAAATGCTATACTAGAACAGCTTTTCCCTCGTTATACATTTTAAGCGAGTATGCTTAACGAGGTTATATGCTGTTTTTCAAAAAATATTTTTAAGAAATAAAATATTATGCATAAATCACCGTTTTAAATGCCGAAAGTGACACTCTAATTATGCAATAAGAGTAGTTAACAATTTGAAACCAAGTCCTAATTATGAAAAAACATTTTATTAAAGTTGCCCTTTCCTGTGCTGTTGTCGTAGGAGGTTTTACGGTTACCAGCTGTAAAAAATCGTCATCATCTTCTAAAGATGTATCGAGAGCAACGGGTTGGAAGATTAATGCTAAAGAAGGCGGATTCCAATATAACACCGAATTCAAAGAACAAGAAACTGCCCCTGGGTTGGTTTTTGTAGAAGGCGGTACGTTTACTAAAGGTAAAGTTCAAGATGACGTGATGCATGATTGGAATAATACTCCAACATCTCAGCACGTACAGTCATTCTATATGGATGAAACAGAAGTTACCAACTTAATGTATTTGGAATATTTAGACTACCTAAAAAGTGTTTACCCTCCAGAAAACCCTCAATATGCTAACATATATAAAGGGGCTTTACCAGATACTTTGGTTTGGAGAAACCGATTAGGTTTTAACGAGACTATGACAAACAATTATCTTCGTCATCCAGCGTATGCAGAATACCCTGTTGTAGGTGTAAACTGGATTCAAGCTACTCAGTATGCTGAATGGAGAACGGATAGAGTTAATGAAGTAATGCTAGAAAGAGAAGGGTATTTAGCGAAAGATGCTAAATACAAAGCTGTAGCAGGTGAAGTACAAGGTACTTTTAGTACGCAAACATATCTTGAAACTCCTTCTGAAGTATACCAAGGTCAAATAGATTCTCTTCAAGGAAAAAGAAAGAAAGACAGTATAAACAATTTTGCAAAAAGAAGTAGCGGTGTGATTATGCCAGAATATAGACTCCCAACAGAAGCTGAATGGGAATATGCAGCCCAAGCTCAAGTTGGCTCAAGAGAGTACAACAACTACAGAGGTAGAAAAAAATATCCTTGGGAAGGTGATTACACTAGAAATGGTCAACGTGTTGGTCGTGGAGATCAGTTAGCCAACTTTAAACAAGGTAAAGGTGATTACGGCGGAATTGCAGGATGGTCAGATGACGGTGCAGATATTACAGCTCAGGTTATGTCATACAAACCAAACGACTTAGGCCTTTACGATATGGCTGGTAACGTTGCAGAATGGGTTGCTGATGTGTACAGGCCAATTGTTGATGATGAAATAAGTGATTTTAATTATTATAGAGGAAATGTTTACTTAAAAACAGCTATTGGCGAAGACGGAAAAGTAAAAGTCTTAAGAGATTCAGTTGTTTTCGATACGCTTCCAAACGGAAAACTAGTAGCCGTAAACTTACCGGGAGAAATTAAAATGATTCCTGTTGACGAACAAGAAACCTACTTAAGAACAAACTTCTCATCAAGTGACAACAGAGGCTATAGAGATGGAGATGCAGGTTCTTCTAGATTTTTTGACAGATTCAGTGATGAAGAAGATGCTGAAGACCAGAGAAAAATGTATGATTCTCCTAAGCATAAAGTTGAAAGAGATTCCGCTGGAAACTTAATCAGAAACTATGATAAATCCAACAATAGAACTTCTTTGATAAACGACGAAGTAAGAGTATACAAAGGTGGCTCATGGAGAGATAGAGCTTACTGGCTAGATCCTGCTCAACGTAGATATCTACCTCAATATATGGCAACAGATTATATTGGCTTTAGATGTGCAATGTCTAGGGTAGGTTCAAAATCTAAAACTAAGAATAAAACAGTTAGAGGAAAGAAAGTTAAATAAGCATTAATTTCCTTTAAAACAATAAAAAAAGCCATCCTGAGCATAGTCGAAGGATGGCTTTTTTATATCTTAGATTTATGACTACAGCTGAATTACACGAATTATTTTTATCAAACCCCTTAGTTTATACTGACACCCGAAAAATAACTAAAGGATGTCTTTTTTTTGCCTTAAAAGGCGATAATTTCAATGGAAACGAATATGCCCAAGAAGCCATACAAAAAGGAGCTTCATTTGCCATTATTGATGAAGAAAAATATGCTAATCAAAAATCAACTATTCTAGTTACCAATACACTAGAAACATTACAAAAATTAGCCAACTATCATAGAAAATTTTGTGACGCCAGAGTAATTGGTTTAACAGGAAGCAATGGCAAAACAACTACCAAAGAACTAATCAACACTGTTCTCTCTAAAAAATATAAAACTATTGCCACTATTGGTAACTTAAATAATCATATAGGTGTTCCTCTTACATTATTATCTATAAAAAAAGATACGGAAATTGCTGTAATAGAAATGGGTGCCAACCACCAAAAGGAAATCGAATTTTTGTGTAGCATCGCGGAACCCGATTTTGGCTATATTACCAACTTCGGAAAAGCTCACCTTGAAGGTTTCGGAGGTATTCAAGGTGTAATTAAAGGAAAAAGTGAACTCTATGAATATTTAACAAGCAACAAAAAACACGTGTTTTTAAATGCAGATGACCCCATACAGAAGGAAAAAATGGATACCTATATTCAAAAATATGGTTTCAGCCAAAAGCAGCACGATTATTATAATATCACTTTTATAGAAGCAAATCCATATGTAAACCTAAAGGTTGAAGAAACTAAAATTAAAACCAACCTAATAGGTAAATATAATTTTACGAATTGCTGTGCGGCCATACTTATAGGTAAATATTTTTCGATACCTCTTATATCAATTAAAAAAGCTATTGAAGCATATATTCCAGATAACAATCGCTCACAGGTTATTCAAAAAAATGGCCACAACATTATTTTAGACGCCTATAACGCCAATCCAACAAGTATGAGAGCAGCATTGGAAAATTTTAGCAACATGAATGATGAAAACAAGATATTGTTTTTAGGTGATATGTTTGAGCTTGGAAAAGAAGCGGAAACTGAGCATCAAAATATTGCTGAACTCGCTGAAGAATTACAATTCAATTCGGTTTGGTTGATTGGAGAAAACTTTGACAAGACTCATGTAAACTTAAAAAAGTTTCATTCGTTTGATTCCTCTTTAGAACATTTAAAGGAAAACCCAATCCCAAAAAATAGCACCATTTTAATTAAAGGCTCTCGAGGTATGGCTTTAGAAAGACTCTTGGATTATGTTTAAAACTAAATTCTTATAATTTACTCAAACCATTTGTACACGTTAATTCGGGTTTGTAAAGCCTTGTCTTTAACAACGTAACCATCTGGAGTTCTACGATATTCTTTTTTCCATACTTCAGCATTAGAAACTATAGCTTTTAGAGCATTACACACTTTTTCTACCTCCGCGTTTGAACTGGTTGGATGGAACGATATTCTTACCCAACCTGGCCTATTCATAGAACAATCATCTTCACTCTCTTTTCGAATTAACTCCGATTTTTCATCATCAATATCCATTAAATAATGACCATACGTTCCCGCACAGGAACATCCTCCTCGTGCTTGTATTCCAAACTTATCATTCAAAAGACATGTTACTAAATCGTAATGCAAACCCTCCACGGTCAACGCAAAGATTGATAGCCTATCTTTATGCTGCCCCTCCAAAATGGTAATTTCATCTATCTTTTCTAAGCTACTAAAAACAAGAGTATTAATTTCTTTCTCACGTAACTTAATTTGCTCCTCTCCCATTTCTTCCTTTAAACGAATGGATAACGCCGTTCTAATAGCTTGAAGAAACCCAGGAGTACCGCCATCTTCACGCTCTTCAATATCTTTTTTATATAAATGATTTCCCCATGGATCAGTAAACGTTACTGTTCCTCCACCAGGAATATCTGGCACACTTTTATTATACAGCTTTTTATTAAACACCAATATGCCTGAACTACCTGGACCGCCTAAAAATTTATGTGGCGAAAATGTAACAGCATCTAAATACTCAGTATCATTAGGGTGCATATCTATTTTAACATAGGGAGCAGAACACGCATAATCAACAAAACAAACCGCATTGTTTGCGTGCGCAATACCAGCAATCTTATGAACAGGATTTTCAATACCCGTAACATTAGAACATGCAGTAACAGAAACTATTTTTTCTCTATTAGGAAACTTGCTAAGAAGTAAAGAAAGTTTCTCTAAATCCATTAGTCCTTCACTTGTATGGGGAATTACTATTGTTTCAGCTATAGTCTCTAACCATGACGTGTGATTACTGTGATGTTCCATATGTGATATAAACACCATTGGACGTTTAAAGCCTTTAACCGCATTTGCATCTCTTAATCTATCTGAAATTTGAAGACCAAGTATTCGCTGCAATTTTGCCATTGCCCCTGTCATTCCAGTTCCACACGAAATCAACACATCATCTTCATTTGCATTTACATGTTTCTTGATAATCTCACGAGCAACATGATATGCTTCCGTCATAGTTGCACCAGACAATGAAGTATCAGTATGCGTATTTGCAACCCAAGGAGCTACTTTATTGAGCATTATTTCTTCAATTGGCTGATACAGCCGTCCACTAGCCGTCCAATCAGTATAAAGCATTTGATGCTCTGCATCACCGCTTTTAAACTTTTGGTCGTGCCCAATTATATTTTCACGATATTTTTCGAAATAAACTTCTAAATCAGTAAGGATCTGTTTCATCATCATTCATCTTTCTTGGCCGAAAGATACTACTCTCTTTTTAAAAGAACAATGTATTTAAACCTTTATTAACCTAGTTTACAGCACCTTATAACCTATAGGAATAGTAGGTTTTATACAAAAAAGAAACTATACTATTGGGTTAAATACTGTGTTTCAAAACGATAGAAAGAAAACAAAAAAGGCTTCCAAAAATTGGAAGCCTTTTTAATAATGTGGGCCCTACTGGATTCGAACCAGTGACCCCCTGCTTGTAAGGCAGGTGCTCTGAACCAACTGAGCTAAGAGCCCTTGTTAAGGGTGTGCAAATATAGAATAGTTTTTCATTTACCCAAAGAAAAAATTAAAAAAAATTAGACTATTTCCGCTATAACAAAATTACTTCCACCAATAAAAATGAAGTCGTCTTTTGATGCCATTTTTTTAGCTGATATTAAAGCTTGATTTACAGAAAGATACTCTTTTCCCTTCAACCCATGAGTTACTGCTTCTTTTTTTAAAGCTTCAACCTCCAATCCTCTTGGTATATTTGGTTTGCAAAAATAATATTGTGCATTTATAGGGAAAAGCGGTAATATTTTCGAAAGATTTTTATCTTTCACAAAACCTAATATAATATGCAATTGATTATATTTTTGTTTTTGTATTTGATTTAAAACCAAAGTTAAACCTTCAACATTATGAGCTGTATCGCAAACTACTTTTGGGCTTTTTTGTAACACCTGCCACCTTCCCAACAGACCTGTATTTTGCACAACTTTAGTTAATCCGTTCTCAATATGTTTATCGTTTACTTCAAAATGCTTTAACTGCCTTAAAACCGCTAAGACACCTTTTATATTTTTATGCTGATATTCTCCTAATAAATCGGTTTTCACCTTAGTTTCCACCGTTTTTTCCGCAAACAATAGTAGTGCATTTTTCTCTTCGGCAATATTTTTAAATATTGGCGCTATTTTAGTTTGGTATTCACTAATTACTACTGGAGTATTTTCTTTAATTATACCCCCTTTTTCCCCGGCAATTTCCTCAAGAGAATCACCCAACAAATCTACGTGATCAAAACCAATGTTTGTTATTAAAGCAACTTCTGGCTTTACAATATTAGTCGCATCTAACCTTCCTCCTAATCCAACTTCTATTACAGCAATATCTACAGCCTCACTCTCAAAATAAGCTAAAGCCATACCTACACTCATTTCAAAAAACGACATTTTATGTTTTTTAAAAAAAGTGATGTGTTTTGCAATAAAATCCACAACAAAATCTTGATTAACCGGAATTCCGTTTATTCGGATACGTTCTCTAAAATCCTTTAAATGCGGAGAAGTGTAAAGCCCAACTTTATAGCCAGCTTCTTGAAGTATTGATGAAAGCATATGACTACTAGAACCTTTTCCGTTAGTTCCAGCCACATGTATCGTTTTAATCTTATTTTCTGGGTTATTTAAGTGTGCTGCTAACAATTTAATGTTGTCCAATTTTGCATTAAAAACAGCCTTTCCTTTTTCTTGATACATTGGAAGTTGAACAAACATCCAATCTAAGGTCTCTTTATAGGTCACTCTCCTAATTTAAAATTAACTACCACAAAACCAACTTGTCTGCTAGGCGCTTTACTATCAAGATTCCACTTGTGTAGCATTGCAGTTTTTTTTGCAGGTTCTAATAAGCAAGGGTGGCTATTGGTAGTTCCTTTAGCCCCTGGCGCAGCACTTATAACTTTACCATTTCTATCTACAACTATTTTTACAACTACTCTCCCCTCTTGATTACATTCTTGAGGCACTTTCCCCTTATTTACTAACGATCTGCCATTTAATCCATAACCTCCTGTTCCACTTCCAGAACCAGGACTACCATAATAACTTGTTGCATAGGGATCACCATCTGGCTGCCCTTTATCTCCCGCTCTATCGTCATCTCCTTCACTTCCCGTCGCTGTACCATCAGATTTATTAAGTCCTCCCATTAAATCATCAAGCTGTTTTTTCTTAGCATCTCTTTCTCGTTGAGCTCGTTGCTCTGCCTCTCGCTTTTCACGCGCTTCTCTTTCCGCTTTTGCTTTTGCCTTTTGCGCCGCCTCATCAGCCTTTCTCTTGGCTTCTTTTTGCTGCTTTATATGAATGGACTCTTCCGATTCTTGCGTAAGTACTTTTTCCGCTGCTGCGTCCTTGGCTTGAGGTTGTTCTGGAATTTCTTCTTTTACCTCTTCAACCTTTTCTTGAGGCTCTACAGGCTTAATAGGTTTATCTAAAGGCTCAGATTTTATTTTTTCTTTTGGTTGTATTCTTCCACTTCCAAAATTTGTAGTTCCAAAATTAACCGAAATTCCATTTTCTTCTGGAGGATCCATATAGGTTAACCCTACATAAAAGAGCACAAGTAACAACACACTTAATAATAGTGTTGTTATTGTAAATGATTTTTTCTTGTGTTTGGTATCTAAAAACGACATTAATTGGGTCGCACTGCTAAAATAACCTTGTAATTATTTCTATTCGCAATATCCATAACGTTTACAGCTTCTTTAATTGCAACGCTTTCTTCTGCTCTAAGAATAATTGTAGGTTTCTCTTGTCCTTCCAGTGCCTTTTTTAATTCAATTTCAATGTACTCTCCGTTTATTCTCTGATTATTCACAAAATACTGCAGATTCTTATCAATGCTAACAGATACATTTTGCGTATTTGTTGATTTCCCCTTTGCTTTTGGCAGTAACAAATCCAATGCGTTTGGAGAGTTCGCTGTAAGCATAAAAAATATCAACAGCAAGAAAACAATGTCCGTCATGGACGACATGCTAAAGTCTGGACTTACTTTATTTCTTCCTTTTAATTTCATGTATATAAATTAAAGAGGTTCGTTAAGTAAATCTAAAAACTCTACAGCATTTGCTTCCATTTTATGTACAACCTTGTCTGTTCTATTTACAAGGTGATTATATCCAATATAAGCCACAATACCAACAATTAAACCAGCAACCGTGGTTGTCATTGCTGTATATATTCCTGAGGCTAACGACCCCATTTCAGCCTGACCTCCACTACTCGCCATTTCATGAAATGCTAAAATCATACCAATTACTGTTCCAAGAAAACCAATCATTGGGGCAGCACCAGCAACTGTTGCTAAAACGCTAACATTACGCTCTAATTTGTAAACCTCAAGAGTACCTGCATTTTCAATTGCAGTATTTATATCATCTAAAGGTTTTCCTATTCTAGAAATACCTTTTTCCGTTAATCTCGCAACAGGAGAATCTGTTTGCGCACATAACAATTTTGCAGCTTCGAGTTTACCTCCAGTAACATGATCTCTAATTTGATTCATGAAATTTTTATCGATTTTAGAAGCAGCTTTTATTGCAAAAATGCGTTCAAAATAAATATATAAAGCAACAAACAACAAAACAAAAAGTACAGCGATAATAATAACGCTACCCGTTCCTCCATTGAAAATTAAATCGATTACAGAAAGTGTTTTTTCTTCTGAAACCACTTCTCCTAACGCCGATTCGTCAGCAAGGTCTTGAAATAATAACATAAAATTGAATTCTTAAAGTTGCCTTTATAACGGTGTTTTCTTTATTTAAGTATGCTATAAGATGTAATTTCTCATTACAATAAACGCAATTGCTCCTGCTAAAAATCCAATTAGTGCCAACCAAGCAATTTTCTTAAAATACCAAAAGAAATCAATCTTCTCCATTCCCATAGCAACAACACCTGCAGCAGACCCAATAATTAACATACTACCACCTGTACCTGCAGAAAACGCAATAAAGTGCCACAGCGGGTTATCTAAAGGTTCAGAAAACATTCCCAAACTTGCTGCAACTAAAGGAACATTATCTATAACCGCTGAACCAACACCTAGTAACATGATTACCAAATCAGATACTTGTGCATCAGCTTGTTCAGTACCTAACATTGGTAATGACTCCTTTAAAGTATCAGCAAAACCAAATAATAGGCCTAACGATTCTAATGCGGCAACTGCCATTAATATCCCTAAAAAGAATAGGATACTTGGAAGTTCAATTTTTGACAATGAACTGTGAACTGGACTGTGATGTGCGTGCCCCTCACTTTCTCCGTCAACATTAGAAATACTAAACTTAGAACTACTATAAATTTCAGCAAACGTTGCCACTACTGCAAGTGAAAGCATCATACCTACATAAGGAGGTAAATGTGTAACAGTTTTAAAGATAGGAACAAAAACTATTGCTGTTAGTCCTAAATATAGCATTGTAGCTCCAAATCTACTTTTTGGTTTATCTTCTTCTGAATCATCTCCTTCAATTTCTCCTTTAAACGCGGGCATAAAGGTTGCTATTAACGCTGGAATTATCATACATAATAGTGACGGTATTAATAAGTATGAAATAAGCTGCCCAGTACTTACTTTTTTTCCAATCCACAACATAGTTGTTGTAACATCTCCAATTGGAGACCAAGCGCCACCTGCATTTGCCGCAACAATAATTAAACCAGCAAACCACAAACGGTCATTTCTACTACTTACAATTTTTTGAAGTATTGATATTAATACAATGGTAGCTGTTAAATTATCAATGATTGCAGACAATATAAAAGCCATGAAAGAAAATATCCAAAGTATTTTTACCTTACTTTTTGTTTTTATAAATCCTTTAATTGTTGAAAAACCATCAAAATAGTCTATAATTTCAACTATGGTCATTGCACCCAATAAAAACACCAATATTTCAGCCGTTTTACCTAAGTGATGTAAAAGCGTTTCTTCTAATATGTGGAGTTTTTCTTCATGATTCAAAACTCCAAAATTATCCATTAAAGCATGCTTTGCTGAATCAAACCACGTTGAAAAACCATCAATCCCTAACGCCATAAATGCCCATAAAATAGCCATCATAGCTAATGCTGGAATTAATTTGTCAATTTTTAAATTATGTTCAAGAGTAATTGCTAAATACCCCAGAAAAAAAATAATAATCATAATGGTCTCCATAATCTGCGTAATTTAAATACTATATTAATTGTTTTAGCGCTATCTCAAACGCTGTTTTGCTTAAATGCTTTTTAGATTTATTTTGGCTAAAGATATTCAAAATTGCTTCTCGAATGGTATTAGAATTGTCATTAAATATTAACGCATCATCCATACCCACTCTTTTCTCCATAAAATAGGCAAATACACGTGCCATTCCGCAATTAGAAATAAAGTCGGGAATTAGACTAACCCTATTATCTGTATGCTCCATAATGGGTCCAAAAAATATTTCTTTGTCTGCAAAAGGAACATTTGCTCCACAAGAAATAACTTCAAGATTTGTTTCAATCATTTTATCAATTTGCTCCTTGTTAATAAGTCTTGAGGCAGCACAAGGTGCAAAAATTTCACAAGGAAGCTCCCAAATTTTCTCATTAATTTCTTCAAACGAAACCAACTCTCCCTCTGGCAACGCCAGAGTATTTCCTTCTTTATTTAAAAACAATTCTTTAATTTCGGAAAAGGTAAATCCGTTTTCATTAATAACTCCCCCAACTTTATCAATAATTCCAACAATTTTAACACCCATCTGGGCTAAGTAAAATGCTGCAGAACTACCTACATTACCAAAACCCTGGATTATTGCTCTTTTGTTAGTAACATCTCCTCCATAAATATGATAATAATGACGTACGGCTTCTGCAACGCCAAAACCCGTAATCATATCAGCGACGGTATACTTTCGGGAAAGATCTGGAGAATATTTGGGATTCTCCAAAGGTTTAATTACTCCAAGTCGCAACTGACCTATTCTATTAATCTTATCCGCTTCAGTTGGCTTAAAGTGCCCATTAAACACTCCTTCTTGTGGATGCCAAACCCCTACATCCTCCGAAATAGGAATAACTTCATTTATTTCATCGACATTTAAATCTCCACCAGTACCGTAATAACTTTTAAGTAATGGAGCCACAGCTTTATACCATCTTTCTAAAACTCCTTTTTTTCTAGAATCATTGGGGTCAAAATTTATTCCTGATTTTGCTCCCCCAATTGGTGGCCCTGATACTGTAAATTTAACTTCCATAGTTTTTGCCAGAGAAAAAACTTCATTAAAATCAAGTCCTTTTCGCATTCTAGTGCCCCCACCAGCAGCTCCCCCGCGAAGGGAATTAATAACAACCCAGCCTTCGGCCTCGGTTTCTGAATCCTTCCAATTAAAAACTATTTCTGGACTTTTATTTTGGTATTTATTTAGTAATTCTTTCATTATTGATAATTGATTTAATAAATAGACTTTGCGCTAACCTTAATAACATATGTGATATTTTCCCCTAACCGGGGTTAGTGCTGTCTCATATTACCGAGCGGTTTTAAATCAATTGAATTTCAATATTACTCCAACAAATATATGTATTAACATTAATTTGTTTTAAGTGTTTTAAAAAAACTTCCATACTAGGAAATTTTACTAAAAACTAAAGATATCAATAGCAAATAAAGTAAGAAATAACAACTTTTATAAATCTTACAAAAATATTTTATATTCTTAGTAAAAAATCTACGAAGAGTATTCTTGGTGACGAAAAAAAACGCTATTTTATTTCAAAATTTTTTAATAAAATCATCTTGAAACACTTATTATAATTGCATTTCATCGATCACAAACCTTGCATTTCATCGAAAAACCAATCGAAAGGTGTGTATTTCATCTAATATAAAGGATTTTTTACACAAGGTTAACATATCGTCAATTTTCGTAAGAATAATTGTACTACATTTATCTCGAAATAATAAATCAGGCAATATTGCCATTTAATCTAAAACACATTTATTATGTCATTTAAAGCAAAATTAGAATTAGCAGGTAAAGAGTTTAACGTGCTAAATTGTAGCTACGATCTTTTTCAAGAGGTTGATGCAACAGGAAGACCATCATCTGTAACCAGAGGTGGTAGAGTTAAATTAACAGTAGAATCTACAGCTGACACAAGTTTAGCTGAATGGATGTTCAACAACTTTGAACGTCGTGATGGTGCTGTAAAATTCCTTAAGCGTGACAATGAAGCTACAGCCAAAGAGCTAAAGTTTACTGAAGGCTACATGGTTAAGTACGCTGAAAGTTTTGACCACGTTGGAGACAATCCAATGACTGAGACTTTTATGATTTCTGCCCGCTCAATTACTATGGGATCAGGAGAGCATATGAACGACTGGCCAGAATAAATTGCTTAAGCATTGCGAAAGCAATGAAACAAAAAAGGGAGTGCGTAACCGCATCTCCCTTTTTCACTCTTATTAAACCAATAACCACATCAAAAACCAAAAATTAACATTTCCTTCATAAAAGTTTAAATCACTGATATTGCTATTTTTAGTATAAATTTATATCTTCCCTTTCTCTCTTTTTTAAGAGATTTTTTTTACACTTTTTTATTTTACCCAAAACCCCAAAATAATAAAATCGTATTAATTTAGTTATACTTACTTACAAACCTAACTTAAATGAACCACAATATATCTCCAGAAGTTAAAAACGCCTTACATATAGCTGAAGCAAATGCAAAAGGTTATTTTAATGACACCTATGGAGCATCGCACCTATTAAGAGCACTTTTACATAAAGAAATTGGTCTACGTTCCTTTATCGATAACATTGGTGGTGATGTATACTATCTAGAAGAATGGGCGGACGTTCGCATGGAAGGTCTACCTAGAACTACAAAAGTACAAGATACTATCTCTGGCGATTCATCTATTGACGCAGTGTTTAACGAAGCTGAAATGATTACGCTAAAACTTGGTTTAGATGAAGTAACTCCAGTTTGCGTGTTCGCAGCACTTTGTACACCAGGTGTTGGCTTCTCCTATGAGCAATTAAAAACATTACCGGTTACTAGAGACCAAATTTTAAATGCTGTCGGCAATCAATCCACCTCAGGAAATACTAACGAAAATGTAGTTTCCAATGCAACTACAAACTCAAAAACGGATATCAGTGTGTTAACTAAATATTGCATTGATAAAACCGCTTTAGCAAAAAGCAAAGCTCTACATGAAATTCGTAGTAGAGATGCGGAAATAAAAATGGTAATAGAAATTTTAGGACGACATTCTAAACCAAATGTACTCGTAATAGGAGAACCTGGTGTTGGAAAAACGGCCTTACTTGACGGTTTTTCAAATGCCTTAATCAATGAACATGTTCCTGAATCTTTAGCTAACGCTCAAATTTATGAGCTTGACTATATTGAATTGGTTTCAGGGGCTAGTTACAGCGGAGAAGTAGAAGACCGATTTAAAAAAGTAATAAACGCTATTAAAGCTTTTGACAAACCTATTTTTTTAATTGATGAGTTACATAATCTAACAGACAAAGATGGGCCAAACAAAGGCTTAATTAATATTTTAAAATCCGAGCTTGCTAAAGGAGAAATTACCATACTCGCAACCGTTACAAACGATGCTTATCGCAAAAACATAGAAAATAATGAAACACTTTCTAGAAGATTTGAAGAAGTTAGGTTAGATGAACCTTCAGAAAAAGATGCATTAAAAATGATTGAGCACACCATAAATGATTACTGTACTCATCATAACCTTGCGGTAAATCAAAATACCATAGAAGAAGCAATAAAGTTGTCTAAAAGATTTAACAAAGATCGCAGCTTACCTGATTCGGCCATTGATTTATTGGATCGTACAATGTCTGCAACTAAATACATGACCGAAACCACGGCTTCTGTTACTGATAAGATAAGTGAGGAAATAAATGCTATATATAACAGTGAAGTATCCGAAGAAAAAAAATATACTTCGTTAGCACATATTTATGATAATCTTCCCAATAGACTTAGTTATTTATTGTTCACAGAAATAAATGAAGAGGACTACAACAATAAGGCAAACAGCGTAATTGATTTAAAAATACAATTAGAGCAACTTCTAAATGCATTAAAAACATTCGGAAACAAACCGAAAAACGCTATCAACAAAAACGATGTTTCTGCTACAATAGCCAATAAAACAGGTATCCCGGTTGGGCAATTACAAGCCAATGAAAAGGAAAGACTGTTAAGTATGGAAGAAATACTAAAACAGCGTGTAATTGGGCAAGACCATGCTGTAAAAACAATAAGTGAGGCAGTACTGGAATCCCGATCAGGCTTAAGTAAACCAGGGTTACCAATAGGGTCTTTTTTCTTTACAGGCCCTACCGGAACAGGAAAAACCGAGCTTGCAAAGGCATTAGCTGAGTTTTTGTTTCAGACGCAAGATGCTATCATACGTTTTGATATGTCTGAATTTAAAGAAGAACATTCGGCAGCATTGTTATATGGTGCACCTCCTGGTTATGTGGGTTACGAAGAAGGAGGGATTTTGGTGAATAAAATTCGTCAAAAACCCTACTCAATAGTACTTTTTGATGAAATTGAAAAAGCACATCCGTCTGTATTTGATATCTTTTTACAAATATTAGATGAAGGAAAATTAAATGATCGTTTAGGGAAAACCGGAGACTTCTCCAATGCTGTAATCTTATTTACATCTAACATAGGTAGCGAACACGTAGTTGAATCATTTTCAAAAAACATTATTCCAAAATCATCAGATTTGTTAGAACTAATGGGAAAGCATTTTAGACCAGAGTTCTTAGGAAGATTGACTGAAATTGTTCCTTTTGCCCCTATTACACAAGAAAACATTGTTAGCATATTTAATATTCAAATGAAAGACCTTTTAAAGGCTCTTGAAAAACAAAATGTAACGCTAGAACTTACAGAAGATGCTAAAAAACATCTTGCAAACAAAGGCTTTACACCAAAGTATGGAGCAAGACCATTACGCGGTACTATTAGAAATGAATTACGCAGACCATTATCCAGAATGCTAATTACTGGAAAAATTAAAAAAGGAGATGTTGTTTCCTTGTCTATAGAAAATGAGGAGTTAAAATGGCAACTCCCCAAACCAGAACCTGTTTACAACTAATAATTATAACACTAAACACGCAGTAAAAACAATTGTATTATGAGTGATCAAACTTACGGCTTAGGTGGTACAGAAGTAAAACGCGAAAGCATAGAATCTTTACAAGAGATACCACAAAACAGAACAATATTTGTTGAAAAACTTACACAAGATCAACCGCTTAGACCGGAGATGGTAAAAGGGTTAAAAACAGTTGATGAAGTTTTTGAGCACTACAGACCTTCAATAGAATTAAGTTTTGAAGATAGTGAGGGCATGGAATCTAAATCTACCTTAAATTTTAATAATCTTGGTGATTTTGGAAAGAAAGGAATTGTAAATCAAAGTGAATTCCTTAAGGATTTAGACACCGAAAAGGACCAGTATTTGAAGGTCATAAAACAATTAAAGACTAACAAAATTTTAAAAGCTGCCTTAAGTGACCCCGATGCTAAAGAAGCTTTACTAAATACAATACAAGAACTTATCTCTGAACTAGAAACTAAATAAACATGGCAAATACAGAAAAAGCAGTAAAGCAAGAAGCTGTACAAGACGTACAAGTAGCAAAAAAAAGTAGCGAAAGCCTTGTAAAATATGGAGGTTTTGATTTAGTTGAAGCTACTATTGATGGTAGTCAGAACATGAACCCAGAACGTAAGGCCAGAAAAAAAATATTTCTTACCGAAAGTTCTAAAAGTTTAGAACGTAAAACCGTAAAAAAAACACTTGAAATATGGTCTTCTATTTTAAATAGCTCTGATGATATTTCTCAAATGATAGAAAATGCTGAAGAACAATCTAAAATTGCCAATGAAACTTTAGATAAAAATGTAGGCAAAGCTTTAGAAGAAACTAGAGATTTAGAGCGTTCTTACCGTTCAATGGCTCTTTTTTACAAAAACGCTGAAGAAGAAAAAATAAGAAATATTACCATTGTAAATGCAGAGTTAGACCAAATAAAAGATTTGGATAACACCAGTTTTACAGATGCTATAACAGCAGAATTACGTGACACCTATGACCGTTTAGACCTAAGAGACAATTATGGTTTATTAGTAATTCCAGGTTATTTAGGTTCTAACACTGTTGTAGATAAGTGGGCAAAAATAGCTTACGACAATAAGGTAATGCTTGTAACCGATTTTGAACATTTAGATGAGCCAGATGATGTTTTAGAAATGTTTGAAGCTGCAAAACTAACAAGCAGTGAAAATCACCGCTCAAATATTATGATGACCTGTAACTGGTTAAAAGGTCGTGAAAAATTTAGTGATGTAGGTGAACAAGACGATTTGTATGTGCCACCTTCAGGAGCCCTTGCAGGAAAAATGTATCAAACTTTAATGTCGCAAGTAACTGCCGGTAAAAAATATGGCGGAATGAATGAGGTTAGTGGCGTTCGTTTTGATTTAAGAAAGAGCGAAATAACCAATCTAGAAAAAGTTGGTCTAGTACCAATGGTAGATGAGTACGGAAAAGTAATGGCTTTTTCAGCTAAAACTCTTTTTAACGGAGATAACCTAGGACTACAAACCTATTCTGTAGTAAGAGTTTTTGACTATGTTACTAAAGTCCTTATGGATTTCTTAAACCGAAGAGCTTTTGAAAACTTCAATGCAAGAACAAGATCTGAGCTTAACAGCCAAATTGTTAAATTCTTGGACAAAATATCTGGACCAGGTAAACTTATCGAAGACTTTACAATTAAACGTTTTGAACAAGACCCAAATCAAAAAGACCGTATTCACTTAGACATTCACATGAAACCATATTTTCCTGCTAAAAACTTCTTAATAAAATTAGATGGTCAAAAAGGAGATGATGGTAACGACTGGGAAGCTGAGTACGAACAGCAATAGTTAAAAGTTAACACTTAAATACAACTTAGTTTAAAACCAAACTATTTTAAAGTATGCTCAATTAAATATTGAGTGTACTTTAAAATAATGGTTACAATTAAATTTATGTATTAAAAGTGAAGAAAAGTACCTGTTACAGCTAGTTCTTAGCATTTATTCTTCCAAGGTAACAGTGAAATTTCTATTTATTTTAAACCAATATTAAAAATGATTTAGCCCTAAATCACACACTGCATCATGACCCAAGTTTTCGGCTCGCAACATATTAAACGTAAGCAAGAAGATTCAAGAGATGGCATAAGTAATATTCCTACGAATAAAACCTTATACATAAATCAGTTTACGGCAACAATTCCTCTAAAACCAGTTCTGGTAAGGGGACTCCAAAACTTGAGCGATATATTTAATTACTACCAACCTAACATGGAAGTAGTTTTAGAAGACTATCAAGAAGCTTTTATAAAAGAAACTTTTTCCTTTAATAATCTCAATGACTTTGAACCTGAAAACTTAATTGAATCTAGTGAGGTATTACAACAGTTAAAACGTCAACAATTGGAGTGCTTAGAACTCTTAAAAGCTGCTAGAGGAAATAGTGGTTTCCAAAAAATAATTGAAGAAAAAATAAAGCGAAACGCCTTTATCGCTACCCTTAACGAGTTCAAAAAACATCTTGACAAAAACACTGAAGCTCAATTTATTGAAAAGTCATTAAACAAAAAAAATGCCGCGGTAAATGTTTTATTGGCAAATGATCATGAATGGTATAGAATACTCAACACTTCTTCAAGTTCAAAAGCAACTCCAGAATTTCAAAAAAAATTAAAAAACAAACTTCTGGCTCAACACTATTTATGGAAACATTTATTTACAGATATTGATAGCATAATAGGTTTTGTTGAAAAAGGTAAAAAGTACTATAAGGAGCTAGATACTAGATTTAAAAAAAACTTGCTTCAGATTCTTAAAGAATCTAGTTTCCTTGAAACCACGTATCGCGGAATAAGTCATTTTATTCAAAATACAAATAAAACTAACATTCCGAACCTAACACTACTAAATGCCGATATTGAACAATGTAAAACGTTAGACAATCCCATTTTTTTAAACACAGTCAAAAAAGAGTTTAATGACACTTTTGATCGTTTAGACTTAATGGAACACTATAGTCTTATGGTTATTCCTGGTTACCTAGGCACCCACACAACCTTAGAACAATGGGCAAAGATTGCTAGTGAAAACAAAGTTTTACTACTTACAGACTTTACACATTTAGATAACCCGGATGACGTTTCAGAACTTTTTGAAAAAGCCAATCATGTTAGAGCAGATATGCCTTTGGCGAATGTGGTAATGACCTGCAACTGGTTAGTAGCCCGTGGTGCAAACAGATGGCTAGGAGAAATGGAACCCTTGTATATACCTCCTTCCTCTGCTCTTGCTGGAAAATTATATTCAAGCTTACTATCACAAGCTTGTGCAGGAACAGAATTTGGAGCTGTTGCTGCTGCTAGAGGAGTTCGTTTTTTAATGTCTAAAAACGACTTATCCACCATTGAACAAAAAGGACTTATACCCATGTATTACAACAATGGAAGTACCGTAGCTTATTCTGCAAAAACGCTTTTTAATGGTAATAATTTAGGCTTACAAACTTATAGTGTTGTTCGTGTTTTTGATTACCTATCAAAAGTTTTAATTGACTATTTAAACCAACGCACTTTTGAAAACTTTAATGTTAATGTACGTAAACAAGCAATGGAAGAAATTATTCAGTTTTTAGACCAGCATGTAGGTGCAAATAAACTTATTAGCAATTTTTCGGTATTGCGCTTTGAGCGTGACCCTAAACATAAAGATCAGGTAATGCTTAATTTAAACATTACTCCTTATTTCCCTGCTAAGAATTTTTTAATACGTATGTATGGAAAAAATGATAGTACCAATAGTAATTGGAAAACAGATTATTTAGCTAATACAAATTAGAAAATATGAAAGGAATTTTAGCTATAAACGGCGTCAAACTAAATGTAGTGCATTTTACTAACGGTATTTATACCGATGCTGATGCTACGGGTAGACCATGGGGTAAACCAAATGGCGGTATTTTTAGTGTAGTTATACCAATGACTAAAGATAATAGTGGTATTACTCGCGCTGCGCTGCATGATACCTTAAAAGTAGATGGTAACATTACCTTTTACCAATGGGACTTTGGTAAAGTATTTTCAAAACTAGAATTCGCAAATGCACATATTGTTCATTACTCTGAACATTATGACCATCAAAGTAATGAAGAACCAATGATACAGCTAACATTTAGTCCAGGTATACAACGCTTAAACAACGATACTATTTTTGAAAAGCCTTGGAACACTAGTAATCCTTTTAAGGACACTTCATCTCCTGTCTCAACAACTAAAAAACCGGTCAGAAAAAAATTAGTCAATTACTTCGTAACCGATGCCAAAGGAAATCAACTTAGTGAATACAAAGTAGGAGAAAAAGTAATTCTAAACATAGAAACAAATAACAGAATTGGTGAGGGCATAACCATCTCATTAAAAAATAAAAGTCATGATTTTAAATTCAGAGGTCAAACTTTAAACAATGATAAGCTAAGCAATTATATTATAAATAGCGATTTAGAACAAATTGAACTGGACGTAGTTAATCAACAATAATATGGCTGTAAACACATTTAAATTAGAATTCGAGGACGGAGTTAGCAAATCTTTAAACGTAAAAGTTGTTGGGTTTAAAGATATAATTATGTTTGTTCCAGGAACTACGGACCCTCTTAATACTACAAATTTAAAACATCAAGCAAATAAAAACTACTGGCGCAACAGTCAAGAAAACTTCTGGGGAAAAGTTAAAAAGCTAAAACCTCAATTTTTAGATTTACATATTGAAGACACTTTTTTTAGTTGGTCTGGAGATAATAATACCCAAGATAGAAATAACGCCGCGGATAGGTTATTAGATTTGTTCTCTCGAGTGTATTCTGGTTTTAAAAACAAAGATGTTCATATACACCTTGTAGGACATTCTCATGGAGGTAATGTAATTAATCAATTTACGGAATTAATTGCATCCGATTCGCGATTTCCAGAATTGTGGAAAATTAAAAGCATTACCTACTTGTCTACTCCTTTTTTTCAAAAAAAACATCAACTTAATTCCGCTAAACTTCACGGAGAATGTAAAATCATCAACGTTCATAATGATTATGACATAACGCAACGGTTTATAGCAGATTTCTCATTAAACAATTTAGAAGGATTAATTCAAAAATTAAATAGTCAAAAATTCAAAAACGCTCTAAACGAAATTGAAAAAACCAATTTTGACACCTTTAAAATATTAGCCGGATTTGTAGTAGAAAACAAAACTGAAGGCCCAAAAGTATGGAGTGAAACCGTAGTATTACTAAACGGAGTTAACAAATTTATTGACGAAATAATAGATTACATAGATTCATTCAAGCCAAAAAAATTACAAATAGAGGTTAATGAATTGCGTTTGATTTTTGAAAAATTAAAAAAATGGGTTACCAGCGCTCGTAACACTTTTGATAAAAATAAAACCAATAGAGATGGAGGTTATGGAAGGAACGAATTTGTTAAAGATGCAAATTTCATCGAAGCTTTTAAACTATTAAACACCCTTTTTAAAATAGATAAAAAAATATCAACCAGCTACCTTCTAGACCTATTAGCTCGAGTTTTTAAAGAAAAGAAAGATATAACAGATAGTATTGACGACACTTCTTGGACCCCTAAAAAACAAGTGCAAAATAAGTTTAACATTTTGGATTTAGATATCACTAATAAAGATGAATTTCACTCAAAGAACAAAAAGAATGACTTTGAAGAATTTGCCAAAGGTGTTGAAAATAGTATGAAAAAAAATGATTTAGCGGAAGTACTAATGCGATTGTTTAGTCAATTTATTAATCCCAAAAAATTTGGAAACATAATATCTGCTATTAACTATCTTCTAGAACCTTTAGTATGGGGACAGTTGGACTCTCAATTAACTATATTGAGAAAAAATTTAGAAAAGTACCATTCATTTGTTGAACAATTTAATAAAGATTTGACCATTAAAGAATCTAATAATGACGGCCACCCTAAACTAGGAAGCGTTCCTTATTTTGCTACAACCGCACATAGCCTAAGCCACTCTGAATTATGGTCCGATGTGGAAAAAGAGCTTAAAAGCGCCTTTAGTTCAGGAAAAAACCCTGGTTACAAAAAATAAACACTATGAAAAAGAGAACCAAATTAGCATTAAAATTTACAATCGTATTTCTAATTACTTTGCTTTTAATTACGCTTTATTTAGTGTTTGCATTCACTGAATTTAAAGAACCTATTAGCGTAAAACTGGTCACGAAGATTATTAAGCAATTTGGACTAATAATTAGCATCCCTACTACTCTTTTGTTTTTAGCAGCTGATTTCTTGTTGTTAAAACTGATTAAAAAAAATTGGATTCTAAATATGATAAGGGTTATTGTGCTATTCATATTTACATATTTAGTGAGTTTAATGCTCTCTAGCTATATTATTTTCAATGCACTATTAGATAGTCCCGTAAACAGTTAATAACACAGAAACATGAAACTTAATTACTACAGTTTACCACTAGATACCGGCCGTTTAATAAGCGGTAAAAAAACAGAAAAAATGCTGTTAGGTGAATCTGTAGCACAACATTTACATTTAGTAATGACCACAAGTTTTGGGGAATGTCAATTTGATAAAAGTTTTGGTTGTGCACTTTGGAATATAGATTTCAACAACGTAACAAGCGATGCTAAATTAAAGGAAAACATAGCCGAAGCAATATTAAAATCATTACGACGTCATGAAAAAAGACTCTCAAATATAGATGTTTCAATAGATGTTGAACAAGAGGAAAGTAACATTGACGAGAAAAAAAGTAGGATAAAAAAGTTAGTGCATATTACTATTAGTGGGCTACTAACTCAAATTGATGACGAATTCGTCTATTACGAACATTTTTATATTGGACCGTTGTCCTATTAAAATATGGAAGATTATAATAAAAAACACATTACCCGCGATATGCTTAAGCAAGCTGCGCAACTATGGAATATTCCATTAGGAGAAACCGAAACTTCTTTTGACCCATTGGTTGTTATGCTTATAAAAGCATGTGCAGGTGAATTAGAAAAAGTACATGGAAAACTCAAAGATATGAGTGCTTCCATAACCGAAAACCTAGTGGAGTTAATGGAACCCGATTACGGGCGTAGTGCAACCCCAGCTCACGGAATTGTACAATTTTCTCCTAAAGTAGAACAAGGCATTCTTAACCCTAACCAACAACTTTTACATAACCCTATCCAAGATTTATCCGCTAATAATCGTGAAGAATTTTTCTTTTCAAGTATTGACAGTTATCCGTTAACCGATGCTAAGGTGGACTATTTAATTGCTGGAAAATCGTTAATACAATTCGATAAACTTGGAAGAAACAAGCAAATAGGTTCAACAAAAAAAGCAATAGCGCCTCATACCATTTATATTGGTATTAGCACAGAACAAGAAACGTTAAACCTTACTAAACTACCCATTTATTTAAAGGCTAGAGGAGCGCAATCTACGTTGTTTTATCACTATCTTAAAACTGCAAATTGGTGGCTAGATGATACACAACTACAAACCACTAACGGACTTGGAAATTATACAAATAAAGCTCAAAAAATATTAGAAAGAGATTATAATGCAAATGCAACCAAAATGCATCGCATATGCAATACGGTAGACCGCTACTATCAAAAACATTACATTACACTTGAAGGACCTACTTTACTAACTTCATCAACAAAAAAAACGTCACTTAAAGAAAAAAAAATAACCACTACTGCATCAGCAATAGAAGATTTACTGGACAAAAAAGAATTTAAACCAAAAGGGAATATTTTTTGGTTAAAAATTGTGTTTAACAGCATTGTTCCAGATACGCTATTACAAGACCTGTTTATCAGCATTAATGCGTACCCAGTTATTAATAGAAAAAGACATAAGGTTACCTATCAAATGAAAGATTACCTAAACGTAATTCCTATTTTGACAGATAAACCCTTTTTAGATATTGCCACATTAGAAAACATAAAAGGTAAAGCATATTATCCTCAACAAATACATGAAAAATTCCAACATGATTCTTCTCTAAAGGGGAGCTATGTTATTTGGGATCATGGCATGGGAAAATTAGAACAACGTAAAGCAAAAGAGCAAGTAACACATTTGTTAGACCTACTCCAAGACGAAAGTGCTGCTTTTACTTTTATGAATCAAGAGTTTTTAAAAAACAACCTTACGCAACTAGGAAAATTAATGACCGCTATAGATCAAAAATTGACCAATAGCGAAAACCTCAACAAGCAAACATATTATCTACAGATAAATCCTTTTGATGTAAACGAGCATTTAATACTAACTTATTGGACAACAGATGGCGAATTAGCTAATGATATTCCCGTTGGTGGAATGCTAACCCCATATCAAGATGATTACTCTTTTTTAAAGGGGGGACAGTTTTTGACAATGGTACATGGGGGTAGTACAAACCCTAACCGCAAAGAACGATTAAACCGCTACAGAAGCAAAGCGTTATCCGGAGATCGCATTGTAACCGTGGCAGACTTAAAAGCATTTTGTCATATGCATTACGGAAAAATAGTTTCCGATATAAAGGTCAAGCAAGCCACCACACTACAAATCAATAGAAATAAAGGAAGAATTCCGTGTATGCAAATCACCATTACACCATCCAGAGAGCATTTAGTTTCCGATGAAGCGTGGGAACACCTACATGAGGACTTACTATATCATCTAAAACATAGAGCCTTAAACATTTTACCACATATTATTAAAATGAACAAACACTATGAAAAATAAAGCTAGTCAGGCACCGTACTTAGATAACATGGTTCGCTACTTTTTTGCTGCAATTATTGGCATTTCTGGCATAATAGTAGGCTTTAAAGTTGCGGACACCATGAATTGTGAATATGTAGAAATAGATATTTCTGCCATGGAATATAGAGTGGGCGAACTTATTGAGTTTACAGACCTAACAGAAAAAGCGGAAAGCTGGTCATGGAGTTTCGGAGACAGCACAGATACAGTAGATAAACGCAAAGCATATCACATCTACGATAAACCTGGAAACTACGAAATACGTTTAATGGTTAACGGGCAGTGTGAGCGTCTGGAAGAATTAATTATAAAAGAAAGAAAATTTGTATTAGACCCTTCAAAAATCCCTTATTTTGAATTACCCGAAAGCATTGCAGTAGGCACTCCCCTTCGTGTTAAAGACACCACCAAAAGCTATAGTTGGGAATGGCGTTTTGGAGATACCTCAAAAGCAAACGCTCTAACTCGTAGAGCCGAATATACCTATAAAGAACCAGGTATACGAACCGTTTCGTTAATCACAAATGGAGACATTCGCCATATGGCCAGCAAAAAGATTATGGTTTATTTAAAAGAAAATCCACCTCCAAAACCCAATCGTAGACGAAGAAGAAACGCAAGTCAGGCAGTATCAATTGATACCATTCCTATAATTCCTGAAGATTGGATAGAAAGTCAATTAAAAAAGGATATGGGACCATACATAAGCGAAGGAGATTTTAAAACGCAGTTAGAAAAAGTAATTCGAGAGGATGCTAGTCCCAAATACTTTACAGAATACTTCTGCGGAGAAATTAACAAAAACTGTATCGTAGATGGTGAAAGCATGCCTTTTTTAGAGCTATGCACATATCTTAAAAAACGAAAAAGAAGAAAAATAACAAAGCTAGAACTCTTTAGAGAAGAAGGTTCTAATTGTATTAAATATGTACAATTAAGTTTAAAAAGAAAGTGGTTACAGGTTAAAAAATAATATTATGGAAAATACAACTATACATCGCATTAACTGGGTAGATGGGATGAAAATGAATAAAGATCATTTTCTAGGGTTAGAAGACGCATTGTTACAGCATACCGCATATACCAATATGGGGCATATTACCAATAACAATTATGGATTATTATCCGTTTCTGGTGAGAAAAAATTCAATATTCAGCTATCATTAGATGGTCGCAAAGGAGCCACCGTTACTTTACTTAGCTGTTATGCTATAACTCGAGGAGGTCACCTCATTCATGTAAATGAGCAAATTACCAGCTTATTAGCACTTTCCAATACAACCTTAAGTTGTCATAAAGAATGGGGTAAAGATGAAAGCGGCACCTTTCAAATAGTATTAGGTGTTAGCCCGCTAGAGCGTATTGCAATTGGATCTGCCGATCCAGAAGAACAACCGCTTCGTAAACCATATGTCGTTCCAAAATATCAAATATCCATATTACCTGTTAAAGATGAACAACCCGAAGAAATGGGAGATTTTCATTTAACCATTGGTTTAATAACGGTTGAAAAAGGAATAGCACACTTAGTAGAAAATTATATACCGCCATGTACAACGCTTAATGCGCATCCAAGTTTGTGGGATTATTATCAAAATTTTGGTGGTGCTTTAAATGCTCTGGAGGAACTCAGTCTAAAAATAATTCAAAAAATATACCGCAAAAAGCAAAGTAACGATTTGGCCCGTATGGTACTTTCCATAACTAAAGATTTACAGCTATACCTTTCTCATGCCATACCCAACTACCGAATAACGGATATGCACGCAGAACCAACTCATATGATTGCTCGCTTAATGGGAGTTGCCAGAACAGTTCAAGGCAGTGTAAACATATACGCAGGAACCGGAAAAGAATCACTATTAAATTATTTAACGGAATGGTGCGATTTAAATCAAGGGGAGTTTGAAAATGTTTTATCCAACGTTTCACAACTCCAATATGTGCACAACAACATGTCTAAATCCATAGAAGTAGTAGAACAATGTACAAATCTGTTAGTTCAACTCTTTAGAAAATTAGAAGAACTAGAGTACATCGGTAAAAAATCTAGCTCTAAGCTTTTTGTAAAAGAAGATATCATTGAAGAGGAACAAACTCGCGTATCTGGCAGGTTTTTTGTAGAGGAATAATACATTGTACGAAAAAACATATGGTGTATTTCGTCGAAAATTCAAAAAAAGAAAGAAAATAACATATATATTAACCTAAAAATCTTCGTATATAGACTGGTTAACAACCAATTAACTTACGCAGACCATTAATCTATGAAAGCAAAAAACGAAAAAGAACGGAACAAAAGTTTCTTAAAATTCATTGCTCTTTTTGTTGTAACCACACTACTAGTTATTGGGGCAATATTTTTAAACTATCGTGTTCCACATAAAGAAAATGCATTACTTAGAGAGCGTGCAAAAAAAATTGAACGAGAAATAGAATTTCAGCGAACGTTTGCAAGTGAAATTAACAACACAAGAAACTTATTAGATTCTCTAGATTTAAAAGGGCAAAACCTTTCCTATTTAAACGATTTAATAGGTCAAAAATTAGTAAAAATACAAAGCGGATTACCCGCTAAAGATTCAACTTTTAGATACAAAATGTATAAAAACATTTTAGACATACTGGTTGATTATCAAAAAAGTAAGAAAGAATTAAACGCCTTATCTGACGCTCAAACTCAAATTAAAGATTATCAAATAGAGCTCGAAAAAACACAACAAGAATTAGAACAAGCAAAACGCGATTTAGATATTTTACGAGTGTCTAGAAGACGATAACTGTTAAACTATGTGCATTAGGTCGAATTTAACAAATCCTTGATCTTTGTTTTATAAGATGAAGCGCAAAAAAGAGTTATTTTAAGGAGATTTTTCTTACCAAAGAAAACAACTATTATTATTTTTTAATGAGAATTAAGATTACACATACCGCAAACAAGTATATACTAGCCTTTCTTATAATTATAGGAGCGCTTAGCTGTGGTACAAAAAAAACAGTACTAAACACCAGTGAAACAACAATAGAATCACAACAAAAGCCACCTTCTACCCTTCAAGTAAAATATGGTAAGGTATTGGGTATTGTGCCCGATTCTGTTACCAACATAAACCTATATGCGTTTATTGATGATTGGATGGAAACCCCATATCGTTTAGGAGGCGAAACCGAAAAAGGAATAGACTGCTCCTCGTTTACACAATTACTCTACGGAAAAGTGTTTGACTTGTATATAGAGCGCACTGCGCATAAACAATTTACTAGTAAAGAACTTAGCAGATTTAGAGGAAAAGATTATTTAAAAGAAGGCGACCTACTCTTTTTTCAAAGCCTTAGTAATACAGATGGCTACATTGATCATGTAGGTATTTATTTAGCAAACGACAAGTTTGTGCACTCAACATCGTACCGCGGAAAAAGCAAGAAAAACGGTGTCCAAATAAGCGATTTGCGCAACGCACATTGGGAAAAACGTTTTGTAGCTGCGGGAAAACGCAAAGATTTTAAAACCCCAAATCTAGACAAGGTTGAAAAAGAATGAAGAATTCGTTACCACATATCGTAAATACACTTTCAGAATTACACACAAAGCTTAAAGCCGAAGTTGTAGTTTCTGAGTTAAAAGATCAAGCAAAACTAACTGCTGACCAAATTGTGGTTCGTAACCGTAGTGGTTTTAAACGCGCCTACGAAGAAGACATACTTACTTACAGTTTGAGTACAGATGACGATTACTCCGATTATTTGGAGGTTGAGCTATCTCGAAATGGTATTTATGACCGCTTACCAGAAGGCATATTTCATAAAACAACTAAAAGCGATACCGAAAAACAATTTGCAGATTTTAGACGTCAGCAAAAACAAGAACAAGAAAATGCACGTCTATTATTTGCACCTATTGAAAATGCCATTTTTAATAGTGAAGTAGCTATTGAACAGCAACGTAAAAAACAGGTTGCATATACGGTAGGGTTAGAAGATGGTTTTTTATATAACTTCTGGGGAATTCCCGATAATTTTCCGAAAAAATATGCGGCTCCACTAATTAGATTATTACCCCATGCTAAAGATCTAGCAGGTGACTTAGAACAAACTTTTTATGCACTGGAACTTTTGTTAGACATAAAAGTAAGTTATCATACCTTTTTTACTGAAATACCTCAACAAAAGAAAGAAAAACAAAATACGCAACTAGGGGTAAACTTTATATTGGAATCTACCAATACCCAAAAAAACAAGTATAAAACACGGCTTAAAATCAACCACGATATTCTTGAGAATTTTGTAGAAGCAGAAAATAACCAAAATGCAGTGTCTTTAGCACAGCCGTCGTTAGAAGTAGTTTTGCACCCCAATAAACAAGAAGGCATTCCTAATTGTTTAAAAAAAGAAGGATTACTAGAAATTGCAAATGTATTCTATGACTATTTTATTCCAATGGAATACCGCATTACCACTAAAATAAGTGTGGAAAACACAAAAGGTTTTATCGCAGACAAACAAAAAGGAGCTTATTTGGGTATGTCAACCCTATTAGGCGCATAAAAATATAATAACACTAACACAATGATGACAACTTTATTAGGCAGCAACATTTTTAAAATAAGCATGGTATTAATGCTTGTTAGCGGTTTTGTTATGGCACTTGCCGCAAAAGTGCGCACCATTTTTAAAAAAAATAAACTAAAAGCATTTTTATACCTTTTTTCGGTAGTATTATTATTTGCTTTAACTGCATTAATAGCACACCAAAAAGTATTAAATAATGAGCCACTAAACGCCTTTATTGGCATGGAGATTATTGTGCTTTTACTAGGTATTGGTCATGTATACGTATTACGCACCGTTTTTAAGGAATGGTTTGAAGATAAAAACGACTTTTTTAAAGAAGTGCTTTTTACCGTAGTAATACTTTGTATTTCACTAATGGCATTTGCAAATATTGTGGGGCGTTTTAAAGAAGAATTTATGCTCTTTTATTTAGGAGTAGGTGTTGCTTTTGTACTACCACTGCTAGCGTTAAAAATGTATGAACTTTCTGCATTAATACCAGTGCCTGTTTACAAAAAATGGGCATTTCCCGTTGGCGTAGAACTCAGAGAACCCTCGCAAAACGAACTTGCAAATCCTCTTGTAATTACCTTTCAATTACGTAAAAAAGATGGTGACACTACAATTAGTAGATTGCGCACCAAAGCACCAGAAGATATGGAGTTTGGGCGCCTGTTTTACTTTTTCGTAGAAGATTACAACCAACTACACCCCGAACAAAAAATACAAGTGCAAGATAAAAATAACAAACCCAGTGGGTATATTTTTTACTTTAAACCTAACTGGTGGAGCCCTATACAACATATAGACACTACTAAAACCGTAAAATGGAATGGCATTCGTGAAGATTGCACCATAATAGTACAACAAGACAACAACTAAACAATAACCTTTAACAATATAAATTATGTCTTTTAAAGCAAAATTAGAATTAGACGGTAAAGAAATTACAATACTTAACTATATGCTACATGTGGATCAGCAGTCTGATGTTACAGGTAGGCCTACTGCAAGTCCAACCGCTGGGCAACTTTCGCTCACCTTAGAAATGAGCATACATACTAAAGAAATTGTGCGATGGGCTTTATCAGACACAAGTACAAAAGACGGCAAAGTTGTTTTTTATAATAACAATTTAAGTGGAATTATGAGAACCATTGAATTTAGCAAAGCATATTGTCTTAAGTATAACGAGAATTTTGATGATGAAGGAATTAATCCTTTTACAATTTCAATTTTGATTAGTGCAAAGGAAGTAAAAGTTGGTGACGAAAAACACGAAAACAACTGGCCAATGGCTCAATAAACAATTATAGTTACATGAGAAGTTTCTTGGAAAATAACGAAATAGACCAGTACTTATTAAGAGTACTAAAAAATATTATAGCACGTGTAGTAAAACAAGCTGTTAAGTTTGGAAACCAACGATCTATAAACCAAATTCTAGATACCGAATTAAAGAAGCAAGTACCTATTTCTAAATTTTTCATCACCAATAACTACAGGACTTTTCCGGTTAACAAAAACTTTATAGGCACGTATATAAAAAAGTTTTTTTCTTATCATTTAGAAATAGCATTAAAACAATATTTAAAAAAACAATACTTTGTAGATAGTTTAGAAAGCTTAACAGAAGGTTTAGACCAAAATAATGTAGCAGCTAATAAAACATTTAAGAAAATTGATTTTCCTAAAAAAGAGCCTCAAGAAAAACTTAATGCTCAATATATAAAGGAAAAAAAGCTTAAAAATTTCTTAGAAGAAGTTACCGTAATACCAGAGGAAGAAGAAAAAGTAAAAAAAGCTTGGACATCTCTAATGGGTAGTTTAACGCCAATAGAAGAAACAAATAAAGTGTTTAAAAGTTACAAACCCAAAAACAATTCTGAAGAGAGTGTTGATGGAAACTTAGCTACTGCCGGAAGCCTTATGGGAGGTGTAGTTGGAGCTTTAGATGAACATAGTATTTTTCAAATACAAAAAGGGCTTCCTGCTAATAAATATGCAGTATTGTACAAGGGTGAACTAAAAATATGGTCTCATACGTTTAATGGTGGCACTAGAGCTAAAATACCAAGTAACTTTGTAACTATGGCTCGAAGAAACGCCCTTTCAATTAGGAATATTTCGAAATATGCAGGTTATGCTAACAGATTTGGATCAATGTTAGGATATTACAACGCTGTCAGTCATTATATTAACGGAAACTACAAAGGAGCCGTTGTTGAAGGCATTTCTAACCGTCTATCTGTTCAAATAGCCGCCAAATCGCGAAATGTATATGCTATTGCCTGGGCAGTAGGTTGGGAAGGAGGAAAAACATATGGCTATGTATTAGATGATAATATTCCTGGATACGTAAAGTATTTTAAAAATCCAATAAGAAAAACCTTTGGTTTTGAACCTGTACCTTTACCAAAATAAATTTATGTTCTTTTTTAATTCAGTTTATTACTATCTCTACAACAAAAGCAAAAGAGGAAATGCTGCGCCTGAAATTCCAGTTATCACCTTTATTTCATTTTGTCAAGCAGATAACATAGCACTAATTGTAAATGTTTTTTTAATGATTGGAGGGTTTCGAGGAGACCTTAAAGTTCATTACATTTATTTCGTTTTTTTCCTTTTATTAACTCTACTTAATAGTTATTACTACCAAACCAAAAAAAAGGGTCAAGAAATTCTACAAGACAAAAAATACATACTAAAAAGACATGGCCTGTGGGTAGATGCTTATTTATGGGGTTCCGTTATTTCCGCAGGGTATTCATTTTACATATATAGAGAATACTTTTGGATGCCAGAATAAGTAAAACCATATCTCAAAAAAATGCAGAAAAAAACATAAATAATAGTATTGAAACAATGAAATAAAAGTTATAGCAAAAATAGAAAACAAAACTACCTTTTCCCATAAATTCCTGATACCTGTAAAGAACTAATAAAAAAAGGTAAAACATATTGCTATGTAATAGATGAAAATATTCCAGGTGATGTAGAGTATTTTAAAAATCCTATAAGAAAAATCTTTGTGCCAAAATAAATTTATGTTCTTTTTTAATTCAGTTTATTACTATCTCTACAACAAAAGCAAAAGAGGAAATGCCGTTCCCGAAATTCCGGTTATAGGGTACGTTGCCTTTTGTCAGGCAAATAATTTAATTCTTCTCGTTAATCTCTTTTTAATCCTTGGAAATTTCAAAATCATTTTTGAGGTACATTACACTTATCTGGTTTTCAACATAGTACTTTATATTGCAAATCATTACTATTACCAAACCAAAAAAAAGGGGAAAGAAATTCTGCAGGACAAAAAATACATACTAAAAAGACATGGCCTGTGGGTAGATACTTATTTATGGGGCTCCGTTATTTCCGCAGGGTATTCATTTTACATATATAGAGAATACTTTTGGATGCAACCATAACGCAACAAATATATTATAAAAACGAAATGAAAATTTTAGATTTAATTCTTGGAAAGAAAAAAACGTTCTCTGATCCGATATTTGGGAAAATAGTAAGCCAAAGAATAAAAAAAGAAAAACCAGACAAACAATACACTTGGCATGTAAAACATAAAATACCAAATACTAAAAAAGGATGCCAAATAATTCTCGAAGGAAATTTTAAGCAACCTAATTATGCTCAATTAAAGGAGCTGGAAAATGTTTTCATGAATTTAACGGACTTACAACATAAAATGGATGTAGAAATCAAAAAAATAAATCAAAATATAGCTCCTGACCGAAAACTTATGGAAAAAAATTGGCAAAACAAATATTACTTTTCGGCCGTTTTTCCTTTAAATGTTCAAAAACCTGAATTTGAATTTTGTTTTGCCCCATACGATAATGAAAGTTCAAAATTCATCCATTTTGAATATCGTAAAGGAGAAATTCAAAATATGACTTTTTAAAAACCCATGGTGTTGTAGCAACACAATAAACATCCCACTCCAACTTTCAACTTTCAACTTTAGACTTTGGACTTTAGACTTTAGACTTTAGACATTAAGCTTTCGAATTCACCTCCTCCTTTTCTTATACCAACTGTTATATTACGGTTTACAAATTGTTACTAAAAAAGTAAACCTAAAGTATCTCATTATGAAACAAGTACCGTAAAAAACAGTCAAGCCTAACTTTTCGATGAAATGCACCAATTTTATGAAGGTTTGAGCGTTATTCCTACAGTAAATATCCTATATTGTCATAGGAAAAACACCATAAAGTGTAGTATTAGTTATACAAACACATTTCAAAAAACAAACACAATAATATAACCGTATGGCAGCACAATCCATAACGTCTATTTTCATTGGCGGTAAAAAAATTGAATCCTTCAAAAACCTTGCATTAATTCAAGACATAAACAATCACCATACACTACAAATTGAGTGTCATATGAATGTCTTAGAAAAAGCAACAGGAGAATTAGCACAAGAAACCAAGAACTTCTTAGGAGAGCAAATTACGTTGGAAATTTCTCCAAAGGATAAAAAAGATATCAAAGATTCATTACAATTTCTTGGTGTGGTAACATCAATTCGCAATTCAAAAGGCTATTTACACAGTAATATAGTTACTATAACGGCCAAAAGTCCTACCATTTTAGCAGATGATGGTCCTCACTATCACTCTTTCATGGAAAAAGACCTCAATGCCATTGTGCAAAGTGCGTTTTCTAACTACGACAGTGGTAAACTAAGTGTAACAACACAAGCTAAATATAGTAGTACAATACCTTATTCCGTACAACATAAAGAAAGTAATTGGAATTATGTGAGTCGCATAGCCATGCAGTATGGCGAATGGTTATATTACAATGGTAAAAAACTAATATTTGGACTTCCAGAAAATCAGTCACCAGTAGAAGTGACTCACAATTTTGATTTAAAAGAGTTTGCCTTAAATCTAACGCCAGTACCCAATAAATTTAAGTACTTCACTAACGATTATATTACAGATAAACACCATAGTAAAACCACGGCAGAGATAAATACTGGCGTAAACGGACATCATAGTTTTACAAGTGGCAAAGCCAATCAGCTTTACGCTGCTGAAACCAACGTTTGGATTAACAATGGCGGTAGCGACCAACTTAAAGCAGTATTAGACAATCAAGTAGAAATACAGAAAAAAGCAGCAGAACAACAACAAGTTATTTTAGAAGGTGTTAGTGATAATCCAGGAGTAAGTCTGGGTAAAATTATTTCAATAAAAGCAGATGGTTCCAGTTATGGAGAATTTCGTGTAACCAGCATATCGCACAATCAAGACGACTTAGGAAACTACAATAATGTTTTTACAGCGATTAGCACACAACTAGACGTTTTTCCACATACCAATTATGAAGCCACTCCATATAGCGATACCCAAACAGCGGTAGTTATGGAAAATACAGATCCAGAAGGTATGGCACGTGTAAAAGTGCAATTCCCATGGCAAAAACTAACAGGAGAAACCACCCCATGGATTAGGGTAGTAACTCCACATGGAGGAGGCGATAAAGGTTTTCATTTTATACCGGAAATTGGTGAAGAAGTATTAGTAGGTTTCGAGGGAGGAAATGCAGAACGCCCTTATATGATGGGAAGTTTATACCACGGACAAGCAGCAGCAAATGGTTTTAAGAGCGATGCCAATGACATAAAAGCTATTCGTACCAGAAGCGGACACACCATTGAATTAAATGATTTAGATGGTACAGAAAGTATTACGATATCTGATAAAAATGGGTCAATGATTAACTATAATACCCAAAAGAAAACCATTACAATTGCTAGTGAAGAAAAAATCATAATTGCCTCTAAATTTATTAGCATGCATGCAGATGATATTGAGTTTCATTCCAAAAACACTAAAAATGTATCTTCTGAGGCATTTACAGCACAGTCTGGAAATTCAAGCGTATCCGTATTACCGGATAGCGTAATGCATAAATCTGCTGAAGTAAGTATTGAAGGTGATGAAACTAAAATCTCATCTACCAATCTTACATCCAACTCAAAAGCCAATACCTTAATTAATGGTGCAATGGTCAAGTTAAATTCATAACCATTTTCTCATATGCAAGATGTTACTATAGCACAAGAATTCTATAAAATTAGGAATGCTTGGAAGACAATTGATGGAAAAAAATGGAATATGGCCATTTGGGTTTGTGATTATCATGATATTGATATTTTAGACAAATTCATGGAAATTGAAACCTCGCCGATAGGAATGTTTAATGATATTTTCTTTCGAATTCAAACCTTATATATTTCTGAAAAAACATTTGAACAAGAGCTTTGGAAAGAGTTTACAAGTTGGTTTATTCCTCCTAAAGAAGAAAAATACGATATGCTAGGAGCCTTAAAAAAAGATGGTTACCTAGATGAAAATTACACTGTTGATTTAAGTTTACCTCCAACCTTTGGTAGTATATTAAAAGAACTAACTAGGTTAAAACAACAGCTCCCCTTAAAAGAGGAGTCTTTTGTACTTTATTTCCCACCGGGTGTGCACAGTGACGGACTAGAAAAATGGTTCTCGGAAAAAATGGAACAAGGCTTGCCAAAAGATATTCGCATAGCTACTATTGATCCTATTGGTGGTAGAAAATTTTCAAATCTAGTAAAACACAAAAAAGCAGTAGTTACAGAGTTATCTGTGTCGCTAAACATGGCAGCAGCTATGAAAAATGCAATGGATAGTGATAGCAATGAAAGTAGACCACATTCACCAAGCGCAAAATTTCAGAAGCAAGTTAGACGAATTATGGAGGCTACGGTTGACAAAAAAATGTCCGTTGCCGAAGAAAGTGAAGAACTTTTAAAACTAGGTTATCAACTTAATATATTAAATACCAAAGCAACATCACATTTAGTTTCCGCTGTGGCATTTTTTAGCGTACAAGAAGATAAACCTGCCTTGGAACATGTAGAAAAGACCTTGTTAATGACCGAAGATGATAGTACAAGTGATGAGGCCTACCCAATGTGGCGATCCGCTATGCTATTAAAAGCTGCATTAGTAATGGTAAATAAAGAAACCAACACTGCATTAAAATGCTATAGGGCTATCGCTGCCAAAGCTATTAATAAAGGAGATATTTTTCATGTAATGGAGGCCTATCGTATGCAAGCGTTTTACCATTTTAAAGCAGGTAAACAAAAAGAGGCTTGGGAAGCATCAGTTTACTCCTTACAGGCAGGAACTAACTTACCCATAGAGGTCCGTAGAGAATCTACATATTTGTTTACAGCAGCACTCGCTTTACAGATAGCACAAGACAGTCGTATGGATACTAAAACCATACAAAAACTTACGTTAAAGTTTGAAAATACTATTGGTGAAGATTGGGATACTCTTTTAAAAGGAACCGAAGCTATAGACTCAAAATACTTAAATAGAAGCAATTGGCTTTCTAAAAATAAAATTCTACAATGGCACTAAACAATAAAGCAAGTAAAGCCGGATCCACTGGTGGTGACGAAGGTGGTTTTTTAGATATGGTAGCCGACGGAAAATCGGCCTTAGACGATTTTCAAACGAAAATGGCATCGGTATTACCTTCCATACCTGGTCAACCCGCTGGTAAATTTCAGGATATTTCTATAGGAATAGATTTTCACCCTACAATGTTTCCACCATCACCTTTAATGGCTGTTCCACATATAGGTATGGTGTTTGATATTCTTGGAGCTATTTTCGCAGCAATTAATTCTGCTATTCCGCCCGCCCCAGAACCTCAAGTAGATGAGTCTGGTGAACCAGAACCTCAACCTATTAGTGTTTCTAGTGTTGCCGTAGCAGTTGTTCAAGCCATGGCACCCAGTGTAATGGTAAATAACAAATTTATTGCCAATGCTGGTATAAGCATACAACACCTTCCTGGAGTTGTATTGCACGCCTTACCATCTGTTGCTCCAATGGCTTCTTCAGAAATGTTCATGGGAAGCTCAACAGTAATGGCAGATGGCGCTCCATTTTCATATCAATTTTTACCTGCGTTATCGTGTAATTTAGTTGGAATACCTGCTCCGTTCAGAGTTAAAAAACCAAAACCTAAAGTTAGTCTTATGGCCCCAACAGCAGCTTTGGTAAATGTAATCCCTGGAGGCATGCCTGTTCTTGTTGGAGGCCCTCCAACCATTGACCTCTTTGCTCTCGCGGTAGGACTTGCATTTAAAGGCATGGGCAAACTTTGGAAAAAAGGTGGAGACAAACTCCAGAAATATATTGATAATATTTTACCTAAAAACCCGGCAAAAGCCAAACGGCTACAGAAAGTAAAATGTAAAATGTTTGGTGAACCTGTTGATGCAGCTACGGGAAGAGTATTTGCTGAAAACGACGATTTTACTTTGCCCGGCCCCATACCGCTAACTTGGACACGTTATTATCATAGCGATGGCGAAATTGCAAGTCCAATTGGTACCAATTGGCACCACAGTTACCATATGGGTTATTGGGAAATGGAGAATGGGTTTATTACTCTTTTACTTGCCGATAGTAGAGAAATTGTACTTCCTGCGCTGCATGAAGGCGATAGCTTTTATCACCGCAAAGAACGTATTACATGGTTTAAAAACGAACATGGAAAATATGCGTATACAGATGCTAACGGTTTTACCCACACCTTTATGCAAAACCGCATAGACAACAATCTATTCCCCATTCATAAAATAGAAAACGAATTACAGCATAGTATCATCTTCAACTACAACAAAGGCGTTTTATCAGAGATTGTAGATAGTGCAGGGCGCATACTTACTATTAGTTCAAAAGACGGCAGAATCACTGAAGTTTTTACAAAAAACGAAGATAAAAAAGTAACCTTAATTCAGTACGAAGTTGATACAAACGACAACCTTACTAAGGTAACAGATGCTAAAGGAGTGTCCAAAATATTTCAATACAAAAAACACCTATTGGTACAACTTACCAACCAAAGCGGACTCAATTTTTATTGGGAGTACGAGGGGGAAGCTACTAATGCTAAATGTATACACACTTGGGGAGACGAAGGTATTTTAGAATATTGGACACAGTACGAAAAAGGAAAAACAATAGCTACCAACTCACTTGGGCATAGCACTACATATTATTATGATGAAGACAACCTCATCTACCGTATTACTGATGCGCGTGGCGGAGAAACCTATCAAAAATATAATAGCACACAAGATTTAATGCTGGTAACAGATCCAGCAGGAAATACCGTAAAGTACGAATATGACCGCCGTGGTAATTTGGTTCTTTTACAGGATGCCAACGGAGGAAAAACAATTTTAGAATACGATGAAAAAGACCGATTAATTACCTCAAGATCTCCCATGGGAGCAACCGCATCTTGGAAATATAACGAAGAAGGAAAATTAGCAGAGCGCATCTATCCCGATGGCACAAAAACAACATACAATTATACCAGTAATGAAATAAGTTCTATTACCAATGCCCTAAATCAAGAAACCAAACTCACTTGGAACCAACAGGGAGAATTAGAACGTATTAACCTACACGATGGTCGCTGGGCTGTTTGGTATTATGATGATTTAGGACAGCTACAAAAACATATTGACGTAAAAGGAAGTATTACCCAATACAAATACGACACATTGGGTAATGTAACCCAATTACAGGAAGCAGATAACACCCATAACTTTACGTATGACAACTCTGGAAATGTAACCAGAGCCTATGATAAAGACCGAGACGTAGCATTCACTTATTGGGGATTGGGCAATTTAAAATCGCGTACCGAAAACAAAAAAACTATTTACTTTAATTACGATACCGAAGAACAACTCACAGGTATTGTAAATGAACATGGAGAAGCCTATCGTTTTAGTTTAGACCCTCTAGGGCAAATAGCCAGTGAATGGGGTTTTGATGGATTGCAGCGCAGGTATATACGAGACCGTGCAGGTAGAGTCATAAAGGTTCTCCGCCCAGATGAACGCTATACCAGTTATATGTATGATGGTGTAGGTAATATTTTGGCAGCAGACCATTACGATGGCACTGGTGAGTATTTTGCGTATGATGCCGATAGCAAATTAACAGAAGCTACCAATGCAGAAGCTACAGTGACCTATAGTTACGACAGTAAAGGCAGACTAATAGAAGAAACACAAAACGGGCATGCTGTACAAAGCAAATATGACCGTCAAGGCAACCGAACAGCAATAACCAGCTCATTAGGTGCAAACATCACACATGAGTTCAACCTAAATGGACAATTAACTCGTATTGAAGCAGTAACATCTCGACTACGCTCGATGTTAAACCAAGACGAGACATCAAACCCTGATAATACTGGAAACAAAAACAAAACACCAGGTCAAAACAAAACACTAAATCAAGATAAAATACCAGGCTACGACAAGACATCAAACTACAACGAGATGTCGAGCCAAGACGAGACATCGAGCCAGGACGAGACATCGAGCGGAGTCAATCCCATGTCGAGTGGAGTCAATCCCATGTCGAACGAAGTCAATCCCATGTCGAACGGAGTCAATCCCATGTCGAGCGAAGTCGAGACATGGGGGGCAACCTTCGAACGCGACGAACTAGGACTAGAACTCCGTCGTATGGTGCAAGCAAACCAAGGCACTACCCTTTTAGACATGCGTACCGAAAGAGACAAAAAAGGGCGTGTAATTCACCAAAACATACAAACAAAAAATGTAGAAGGCGGCAAAACTATCCAAAGCCGTAGTATGCAATACCAATGGGCAAGTGGCGACCGTTTACGAAGTACCATAGACCAACTAACGGGTAAAACCGTAAACTACAGTTACGATACCGCAGGAAGTCTTCTGGCAGCAAGCTATAAAGGCAATACCGAAACTATTTATAAAATGCCCGATGCCGTGGGAAACCTCTTTAAAACCAAAGGCAGAAAAGACCGTACTTACGGTAAAGGCGGGCAGCTTTTAAAAGACGAAAAAGCAACCTATAAGTATGATGCCGAAGGTAATTTAAGTCACAAACAAACCCTAAAAGGGACGGAAACATATACCTATTACGGTAATGGTATGCTTAAAAGCATTGCAAAACCCAATGGTAAAGAAATTACTTTTGAGTATGATGCTTTAGGTAGGCGAACTGCCAAAATTTATAACCAAAAAATTACTAGATTTGTTTACGACGGTAACGTTCTGTTGCATGAATGGGAGTACACATTAGAAGACCGTCCTAAACTCTCCGTAAATGCAAAAGGTTTTGTGGTAAGTGATGCAGTAGAACCTATAGATGGTGCAAACCTGATTTCGTGGGTTTTTGATTATAACTCTTTTGTACCCGCTGCTAAAATAGTAGATGGTAACACCTATAGTATTGCCTGCGACCATTTGGGTACACCAGTGCAGGCGTATAACCAAACGGGTGAAAAAGTTTGGGAAAGACAACTAGATATTTATGGTGCTACCAAATATGAGGAAGGAGAAACTAATTTTATTCCTTTCTTATACCAAGGGCAGTTTTTAGATAGTGAAACAGGCTTAGCTTATAATAGATTTAGATATTATTCGCCTGATACTGGAACTTATATATCTCAAGATCCCATTGGGCTTGCTGGGAATAATCCGAATATATATGCATATACTCATGACAGTAATAATTGGGTTGATGTATTTGGGTTAAGTACAAGACCAAATAATGGACAATACCATATATTCCAGGATCATACTGTAGATCCTAAGCATCAATATTCAAGTGATGGCGTTCAATTTAACAGAGCTAATAAAGAGTTTATTAACAAGATGAACACTGACAAAGTTTTTCGTAGAGATATGCTTGGTAGATATCCTGAATTAGATAATTGGATGAAAAACCCAAATATGTCATCAAGTCCAGCTGGTTTAACTTGGCATCATCATGAACAAACTAGAAGACTTTCACTTGTAGATAGAGTTGATCATGCTAAAAATCATAAATTGTATCATCCCACAGGTAAAGGAGGCCGTGATATTTGGGGTGGTGGAAAGCCAGGAAGAAAAGGTTACCTAGATGGAAAGACAGGCTTAAAGAAGCATCATTAATAAATAATTATAAGAATGAATTTTTTAGAATTAAAAAAGGAATATCGGTTATCTGATTTAATAAAAATTGTCAAGTCAAATTTGGAAAAAAATGGTTTTTCTAATGAAAATTATAACTTATACGCAAAAGAGTTTGTAGAAGTTGCTGATTCTGATCTTATTTGCTATTTAGACGTTGGTCCTACGATTACAAATGAAGATGAAGAAGTATACTCTGATTTTGTTATAGAAAATTCTTTGGAATTATATTATGATGGACAACAGTTTGAAGATGTACTTTCAAATGTTTTGCATCAAAAAAGTGATGCAACAATAGATATTTTTATTTCTGCTGTAAATTACTATGATGATAATGATACTTTTTTGGATATTGAATGATTGGTAATGGTATGATTAGTTGATAAACCTGCTCTGCGAAGTTTGCAACTTCATAGCAGTATGAGTAAGAAAATAGAATATAAAAAAGACAAAGCCATAGCAGAAATGTTGCGGCTTTTTTTATTGGAATGTCCCGTCCTGAAATAAGTTGACACAAAATCGACTTAATAATGAAAGAATCCACAAGCTTAGCTAGAGACATAAGAAAAATGCATAGGGTATATCCTGATGTTCCAAATCAAAAATTAAAGGAACTGATAGATTTAAATAAATCAATGTATCCTGAAATGAATAAAAAGTCTAAGATAAAATGTGGTTAATAAAGTTATGAATTCAGAAGATTTAGCAAAAAATATAAAAACATTACTTGTGCAACAGCATAAAAACTATTTTAGTACATTGAATAATGCTACTACTGGTTTTAAAGACCCTTACTGGCTAGCTGGTCAAAAGGTTTTTAACTCAATGAATGAAGAAAATAAAGAAGATTTAAAAGCATTTATTCAAATGTGTATCGTTGATACAGCTACAGAGATTCTTGCTTATGTTGATGACATTACAAGATTTGACAACCAAGAGGAAGGGTTAAAAATTTATTACGGTGATGAAGAAATTGATAGCGATATACAAGATCATCTTTTGATGAATATTGAAGACAATGGATTTTAAAAAATCTCTACTACAGATAGATTTTTTATGTATCCACTAAAATTTAAAATAATGAGCCCCATTGCTAGCGCTCGTTTGCAACGAGTGACAAGGATGAATAAATATTAAACAATTGTTCTTTAACATAATTTACTAGATTTGTTTACGACGGTAACGTTCTGTTGCGTGAATGGGAGTACACATTAGAAGACCGTCCTAAACTCACAGATGTTCCTAGTATGTATTGGAATGAAAAACAGTGGGCAGATGGGGCTGAGTTCAACCATAGTGCTATGCATGGTTACAATGGTATAGGAGATGACATTCCTAAAGTTAAACCAAATCAAATTAAAAATGCAGGAATGACAAATGATCAATGGCTTAAGTCGTTGGAGAATCATTACAATGATCCTAAACTCCAAAAATATAAAGGAGATTTACATATAATCAACTCTAGTGGAAAAAAAGGTAAATTAATTAAAGCAAATGTAACCCCTGCAGAAGCTTGGAAATTGACAAAAAAGTGGGCTAAAGAAAAATTAAAAGGAAGTCATTAATAATATGAATAAAATAGAAACTTTTGGATATAGGGGAAGTACAAGTATATTAAGTGAATTAATACTGACAGTAGGAAAAAAAAATATTCCTCTAGTAACAAAATCAGAAAAAGAAAAAGCCTATAATTTTAGATTTTTGTTTGAGATTGTAGAAGATTCATTAACTTTTACTGACGATTTACTTGGCAAACCTGTATATGAACAAAAACTAGACATAGAAAATAATGATAAATCGAACATAAGTTTAAGTAGCAAAGATAGGTTCATAGATTTTAAATTGGAAAATATTATAAATACAGGTAATTACACTGTAAATATTAGTATATATGAGGAAATTCCAGAACATTCATATGGTGTACTAGAAACAATTCCAATTCCCAAAAATATATTAACGGTTTACATATCTTTCTCAAAAAAAGATAAACTTAATTCTAATATCCAACTACTGGCTCAAAAATATTTTGATGGTTATAGTCATTTAGGGTTTTTAATTGTAGATATTCCCAAAATGAAAACTATTATCGAAGCTGAATATGGTAATAAACAACTAGATCTCGTTTATGAATTTAGTAATACCGAAATTATAGACCAGTTATTCAAAGCCGAAATTATAGCACTTACTTGGGGAATAAATCCATTTACATTTCCAATGTATTCGACTAATAATATTAAAACATTACAACCTTTATTAGGTAAAAAATTTAAAGATGAAGGTCTATTTAATATTACAGAAGATATTGAGTCTTTTAGTATTATACCTGGTTTTGATTTAAAAGATTGGCATAGTATACTGAAAAAGGATTATCCGAAAATTAAAATATATGGAAAAGGTAAAAAAGTTCATTTAAGCCCATATGCTTTGACAGATTCTGACGGAACTATAACTACAACATCATTTGCTATATATAGATCAGAAAAAAAATTAACAGAAGCTAGACCGCTATTAAACATAGATTTATTATATGATAAATCTATGATTGATTAAATATTGTCGCCCCCCCGCTAGCGCTCGTTTGCAACGAGTGACTAGCATGCATAAACAAATATTAAAAATTGTTCTTTGACATAATTTACTAGATTTGTGTACGACGGTAACGTTCTGTTGCATGCCTGTATTGAGCTTGTCGTAATAAATGGGAGTACAAACTAGAAGACCGTCCTAAACTCTCGGTAAATGCAAAAGGTTTTGTAGTAAGCGAGCAAGAAGAACCTACTGGTTTTTCTCACCCTTCGGGAGAGTTATCCACAGGAAAGAGGGGGATAACTACCTGGGTTTTTGATTATAACTCTTTTGTACCCGTAGCCAAAATAGTAGATGGCAACACCTACAGTATTGCCTGCGACCATTTAGAGGACCGAACGCAAAAACAGTCTAGTAGACTGTTTTTTAGTGAGTGTGCCAGTTGAAGCTTGGCAATACAGGCGTATAACCAAACGGGTGAAAAAGTTTGGGAAAGACAACTAGATATTTATGGTGCTACCAAATATGAGGAAGGAGAAACTAATTTTATTCCTTTCTTATACCAAGGGCAGTTTTTAGATAGTGAAACAGGCTTAGCTTATAATAGATTTAGATATTATTCGCCTGATACTGGAACTTATATAAGTCAAGATCCCATTGGGCTTAGCTCAGGTGAACCAAATTCTTATGCTTACGTTCGCGATTCCAACAGTTGGATTGATTCTTTAGGATTGAGCAGTACCGATTTAGCCAAAGACATGGCCAGAGGTACAAATGGCGTAAAACCTTCTAATACCCAAGCACATCATGTTATTCCAGAACAAGTATGGGATAGAAACTCTACATTTATGAATGACATTGGTCTAGGAGGGCAAAGAGATAAAGCTTTCAATGGTATTGCCCTTCCCAATAGTGAAGGAGCTATGAAAGGGTCTGGCCATAACGTATTTCATCAAGGCTCACACAGAAATTATAATGAAGTTGTTGAAGGAAGAGTTAATACCATACGAGATGCTTTTAATAATGAGTTAATAAATCAAAAAGAAGCTAGAACTCAGATAAGAAAATTACAAATGGAAATGAAAAACAATTTAGCTATGGGTCATGTTTCAACTGGTCATACAAAAAAACGCCATAGTAAAAGATTGCATTAAATTATGAATAATATATATATGTTTTGGCAAAAAAGGGAAAAAGGAATACCAATTGCTATGAACGCTATTTTAGCTGAGGAGTTTAACAAAGACAATCCTATGAGTTCTATGAATTACGAATGGATGAGAAATAAGGTAGGAGTGAAAACCAAATTTCCAGATAAGTTATGGCTTATAGCTAAAGAAAAATTACTTCTTTTTGATTATTATCCTGCATTCAATGGATTTATTATATCCGATAAATTGTTAGGAGTTTTAAATAAATTTAAAAAAGAAGACTCCTTTCAATATATCCCTTTAGAAACTGTTTCCGACAAGAAAAAAGAAATTACCTCAAAAAAATATTTCTATATAGTTTTTCATCAAAGACATTCCCTAATAGATTATGAAAATTCAAAGTATATTTTAAGAAAAGATGCTAATATGGAATTTGTAAAAAAAATGGGGTTCGGGATTGAAAAATTTAATGAAATCACTTTAAACAACACTGCAATCAATGATGACTTTTTTGTTTTAAATGATACTACATTAAATAGATTTATTTGTTTTTCTCAAAAATTTAAAGAAGAATTAGAAAATGTTCAATTATATGGTTTTGATATTATTCATTACAAAGCTTTCCCTATGTTGTACAATGATAGATTTAATTTAATTTAGCATTATCCCAACTGGCACTCGTTTACAACGAATGCCAAGCATGAATAAATATTAAACAATTGTTCTTTGACATAATCTATAACCAAAATTAACAAACAACAAAATCCTTTTAAAAAAGTACAAACTATTTATCCATTTTCAGTCAAAAATCCATTCAATACATTATGCGAATATCATATTATAAAGGTATATTTACACATATTTTTTAAACATATATCAATAATATGGACTTTACATTAACAGAAGAACAATTATTAATACAACAGGCAGCTAGAGATTTCGCACAAACGGAACTTCTTCCTGAAGTAATTGAAAGAGATGATGCGCAGCGATTTCCTACTGAGGAAGTCAAAAAGATGGGAGAATTGGGTTTTCTGGGAATGATGGTTAATCCCAAATACGGCGGAAGTGGTTTTGATACCCTTTCATATGTTTTAGTTATGGAAGAACTTTCAAAAATAGACGCCTCTGCTTCGGTAGTAGTATCTGTTAACAACTCATTAGTATGTTGGGGCTTAGAAACCTTTGCATCAGAAGAGCAAAAAACAAAATACCTTACCAAGCTAGCGACAGGGGAAAACATAGGAGCTTTTTGCTTATCCGAGCCGGAAGCTGGTAGTGATGCTACTTCTCAAAAAACAACAGCCATTGACAAAGGTGACCATTACATTTTAAATGGTACTAAAAATTGGATTACTAATGGTAGCACGGCAAACACCTATTTGGTAATTGCTCAAACCGATAGAGAAAAAGGGCATAAAGGTATTAATGCCTTAATTGTAGAAAAAGGCATGGAAGGTTTTGAAATTGGTCCTAAAGAAAATAAGTTAGGTATTCGCGGAAGCGATACTCATTCTCTTATTTTTAACGATGTAAAAGTGCCTAAAGAAAACCGAATAGGTGAAGATGGTTTTGGATTTAAATTTGCCATGAAAACATTATCTGGAGGACGAATTGGTATTGCTGCTCAGGCCTTAGGTATTGCAGCTGGCGCTTACGAATTAGCACTTAAATATTCTAAAGAACGAAAAGCCTTTGGTACCGAAATAGCAAATCATCAAGCCATAGCATTTAAACTAGCAGATATGCATACTCAAATTGAAGCTGCCAGAATGCTCGTTTACAAAGCTGCTTTAGACAAAGATAATGGCAATGACTACGACCTCTCTGGAGCTATGGCAAAACTATATGCCTCGCAAGTAGCTATGGAAACTACAGTAGAAGCTGTTCAAATTCATGGTGGAAATGGTTTTGTAAAAGATTACCACGTAGAACGACTCATGAGAGACGCCAAAATCACTCAAATTTATGAAGGCACTTCTGAAATTCAGAAAATAGTTATTTCTCGAAGTATTATAAAAAACTAAATAGTTAACATTTAGATAACATACCCTACCCCTAAATAAAAAGGGGTAGGGTTCTTCTTATATACTGCAAAAAACATGTTACCTCTTTAATTTTTTTGAGGGCTTTTGTTATAAAACACCTTTATACAAACATTACCCCCTATTAAAGACATCTTAAACATTTTTAATGCCCTATTTTTACCATTCTGATAATTTTAACCTTTTAAAAATCGAGATATTAAATATTTTTTAACGATTTATTAATTTGGATACATTTTTTTAACCATAGTAATAAAATCAATGAGAAAAATTTAAATAAAGTGATATTTTTGAAGAAACACCATAATTATGACGTTGAAAAAACAAGGATTATACCTACCGGAATTTGAGCATGAGAACTGTGGAGCAGGTTTCATTTGTAACCTTAAAGGGGAAAAAAACAACCAAATAATTCATGATGCTTTAGAAATTTTAGTAAAGTTAGAACATCGAGGTGGAGTTAGTTCAGATGGAAAAACTGGTGACGGTGCAGGATTGTTAATTGACATCCCTCATGATTATTTCAAAAGAGTATGTGATTTTGAACTTCCAGAACAGCGTAAATATGCTGTGGGAATGGTTTTTTTACCAAAAAATGAAAATCAGTACCGTTTTTGTAAATCAGAATTTGAAAAAGAAATTACCGCTCAAGGGTTAACTATACTGGGCTGGAGAACTGTTCCCGTTGATTCTTCGCAACTTGGTGAAATTGCATTAGCGTCTGAACCTAATATCGAACAAGTTTTTATCGCACAAGGAGATACTGAAGAAATAATATTTAGAGCAAAATTATACGCGGCACGTAAAATTACCGAACATACCATTCGCAATTCAAAAATGTCACAAGCAGATTATTTTTATCTGCCAAGTTTATCAAATACTACCTTAATATATAAAGGTATAATTATGCCAGAAGATATTGGTCCATATTATACCGATTTACAGCAGTCAGATTTGGTAACCAGATTAGCATTGGTTCATCAACGTTTTTCTACCAACACCATGCCTGCTTGGGAGCTAGCACAACCGTTTAGATATTTATGTCAAAACGGAGAAATTAACACCCTAAGGGGTAACGTATCTAGAATGCGTGTTCGTGAAGAAATAATGAAATCTGACATTTTTGGTGATCAGTTCGAAAAATTGTTCCCAATAATATTACCAGGCAAATCAGATTCTGCTTCAATGGATATGTCTGTTGAATTGTTAACACTTACGGGTCGTTCGTTACCAGAGGTAATGATGATGACAATTCCAGAAGCTTGGGAAAAGCATGCAACAATGTCCGAAGAACGTAAAGCGTTTTACGAGTACAATTCCTGTATCATGGAACCTTGGGATGGTCCTGCATCTGTTCCTTTTACCGATGGAGATTATATTGGTGCACTATTAGACCGTAACGGATTAAGACCATCGCGTTATACCGTAACTAAAAGTGGCAAACTTATAATGTCTTCAGAGGTTGGAGTAGTAAACATAGATCCAGCAGATATTGAAAGTCATGGTCGTTTAGAACCAGGAAAAATGTTCTTGGTAGATATGAATGAAGGAAGAATCATTGATGACGAAGAAATAAAAAACAAAGTTGTATCTGAAAGACCATATCAAAAATGGTTAGACAAAAACAGTTTACAACTAAGAGATGTACCAAATACAAATGAAGTATGTCCTATTGAAACTCTAGATTTAAAAACAAGACAACGCCTATACAACTATACTATTGAAGACATTCAAGAAGTAATTGTACCAATGGCTCAAGTTGGTAAAGAAGCGTTAGGATCTATGGGTATTGATACTCCTCTGGCGGTATTATCTGATAGGCCACAATTAATATCAAACTACTTTAAGCAACTTTTTGCTCAGGTTACCAACCCACCATTAGATGGTATTCGTGAAGAAGTGGTAACAGATATCAGTTTAGCATTAGGTCATGATAAAAACATTTTTGACATTACTCCAGAGCAGTGTAAAAAATTAAGAATTCAAAATCCTGTTATATCTAACAACGATTTAGAAAAAATAAGAAACATTAGTGTAGATGGTTTCAAGGCAGATACCATTGAAATGTTATACACAAAAGACAAAGGTGTAAACGGACTAGAAGATGCTTTAGATGAAATTATTGTTAAAATAACTAAGTCTATTGATAAGGATACCAATATTATTATCCTTTCCGATAGAGGTGCCAAAGAAGGGTTAGCTCCTATTCCTGCACTCTTAGCATGTTCTTTTGTACACCACCAAATGAACCGTTTACGTAAGCGTTCTTATTTTGATATTGTAATAGAATCTGCTGAACCACGTGAACCACACCATTTTGCAACATTATTTGGCTATGGTGCTTCTGCGATTAACCCTTATATGGTTAACGAAATAATTCGTGAACAAGTAAAAGAAGGATTTATTGAGTTAGATGAGCAAAAGGCTGTTGACAATTTCAATAAAGCTATCGGAAAAGGCATCTTAAAAGTGATGAATAAAATAGGAATCTCCACGCTGCATTCGTATAGAGGTTCTCAAATATTTGAAATTGTTGGTTTTAACTCAGAATTTGTAAGCAAATATTTCCCATACACCGCTTCAAGAATTGAAGGTATTGGGTTATATGAAATTGAAAAAGAAATCAATAAAAGATATACTTACGCTTATCCGGAAACTTATATTGATAAGCGTTTAGGATTAAATATTGGAGGTGATTATAGATGGAGACGTAATGGTGAACGCCATTTATTTAATCCAACTACTGTTGCTAAATTGCAGCAAGCAGTAAGATTAAGTGATCAAGACTCTTACGACACCTATAAAAATGCAATTAACGAGCAATCAGAGAAGTTACTAACTATTCGTGGCTTGTTTGAGTTTAACAACTTTGACCCTATTCCATTAGATGAAGTAGAACCTTGGACCGAAATTGTGAAACGTTTCAAAACAGGTGCAATGTCTTACGGGTCTATTTCTCGTGAAGCTCATGAAAATTTAGCTATAGCCATGAACCGTTTGGGTGGAAAATCCAATTCAGGTGAAGGTGGTGAAGACCGTAAACGTTTTCAACCTGATGCTAATGGTGATAATAGAAACTCTGCCATTAAGCAGGTTGCTTCAGGACGTTTTGGAGTAACATCGCATTATTTAACAAATGCTAAAGAAATACAGATTAAAATGGCTCAAGGAGCCAAACCAGGTGAAGGTGGCCAGCTTCCAGGGCATAAAGTATTACCGTGGATTGCAGAAGCTCGTAATTCAACACCATTTGTTGGTTTAGTTTCTCCGCCACCACACCACGATATTTATTCTATTGAAGATTTAGCGCAATTGATATATGATCTTAAAAATGCTAATCGCGAAGCTAGAATTAATGTAAAACTAGTATCAGAAGTTGGTGTAGGTACTATTGCTGCTGGTGTATCAAAAGCGAAAGCAGATGTTGTATTAATTTCTGGATACGATGGTGGTACAGGAGCGTCTCCATTAACCTCATTAAAACATGCAGGTTTACCTTGGGAACTTGGTTTAGCAGAAGCACAACAAACATTAGTATTAAACAATTTACGTTCTCGTATTGTTGTAGAATGCGACGGTCAGCTTAAAACTGGACGTGATGTAGCCATAGCGGCTTTATTAGGAGCGGAAGAATTTGGTTTCGCAACAGCTCCGCTAGTTGCCTCAGGTTGTATTATGATGCGTAAATGTCATTTAAATACGTGTCCAGTAGGTATTGCTACGCAGGATAAAGAGTTACGTAAAAACTTTAAAGGTACTCCAGAGCATGTAATTAATTTCTTTTACTATGTAGCGAATGAATTAAGAGAAATTATGGCTCAATTAGGATTCCGTACTATGGATGAAATGGTTGGCCAAACACAAAAAATAAATGCTAATAAAGCTATTCAGCATTACAAAGCAAAAGGGTTAGATTTATCTGCAATTTTATATCAGCCTGCGGAGTACAGTAATTTAACACTAAAAAATACCGAAAAGCAAGAGCATAATTTAGACAATGTATTAGATTTCCAAATTTTAAAGGATGCACATGCTGCAGTCTTTAGAAAAGTGGTGACTAACCTAAATTACCCTATTCAAAATACGAATAGATCAGTAGGAGCAATTGTTTCTAATGAAATTTCCAAAATATATGGCCATTTAGGATTACCAGAAGACACTTTAAATCTAAACTTTAAAGGTTCTGCAGGTCAAAGTTTTGGAGTATTTGGTGCTAGCGGTATTACCTATAAAGTAGAAGGAAATACAAATGATTATCTAGGCAAAGGTTTATCAGGAGGAAAAATAATTGTTAAAAAACCAAAGGAATCCGACTTTATTGCTGAAGAAAACATCATAGTTGGTAACGTTTGTCTGTTTGGTGCTGTAAAAGGTGAAGCGTATATAAATGGTATTGCGGGAGAACGATTTGCAGTTCGTAATTCTGGAGCAACAGCTGTTGTAGAAGGTGTTGGAGACCATGGATGTGAATACATGACAGGTGGTAAAATTGTTGTACTAGGTGATACTGGACGTAACTTTGCTGCTGGTATGAGCGGTGGTTATGCCTACGTACTAAACACAACAGGTAAATTTACAGATGGTTTATGCAATGAAGAAACTGTAGATTTTGACCCTCTTATGCCAGAAGATGTAGCAGAATTAAAAGAACTAATTGAGAAACATGTAGCCTATACTAACAGTAACCGAGGTGCAGAAGTATTGGCAGATTGGGAGAATAACCTAGCCAGATTTGTAAAAGTAATGCCTAAAGAGTACAAAGTGGCTCTTGAGCGTATTGCAAACGAAGAACCAATGGTTGAAGAATTAACAGTAGCGTAATTATGGGAAAAGTAACTGGATTTAAAGAATTCGAAAGAAAAGACGAAAAATACACTGCTGTTGAAAAGCGTGTACAAGACTATAAAGAATTTACAGTACCACTAAGTGAAAAAGAAATCACTGAACAAGGTTCTCGTTGTATGGATTGTGGTATTCCTTTTTGTCACAGTGGTTGCCCATTAGGAAACTTAATTCCTGACTTTAACCACATGGTACATCAAGGAGAATGGCAAAAGGCTTCTCTAATATTACATTCAACTAACAATTTTCCAGAGTTTACCGGTCGTCTATGCCCTGCTCCATGTGAACAAGCATGTGTATTAGGTATTATAGAAGACCCTATCTCTATTGAAAATATCGAAAAAAATATAGTAGAACGCGCTTTTAAGGAAGGTTGGATCAAACCACAAGTTCCTAAAAAGCGAACAGGTAAAACCGTTGCGGTGGTAGGTTCAGGACCTGCTGGGTTAGCAACTGCACAACAACTTAATAGAGCAGGACACTTAGTAACTGTTTTTGAAAGAGATGACGAAGTTGGTGGGTTACTGCGTTACGGTATTCCTAACTTTAAAATGGAAAAAGAAATTATTGACAGACGTGTAGCCATTTTAGAAGCCGAAGGCATTACATTCAAAGTAAATGCTAACGTTGGTAAAAATGTATCTGTTGATGAATTAAAAGCCTTTGATGCTATTGTTTTAGCTGGTGGAGCCACAGAACGCAGGTCACTCCCTACTCCAGGTATTGATGCTGATGGCGTTGTACAAGCTATGCACTTTTTAACCCAACAAACCAAAGTTGTTTTTGGAAAAGAAGTTAAAGATCAAGTTTTAGCAACAGATAAAAATGTAATTGTAATTGGAGGAGGTGATACTGGATCTGACTGTGTTGGAACATCTAATCGCCAAGGAGCTAAATCGGTAGTTAATTTCGAGATTATGCCGAAACCTCCAGGACATCGCTCTCCAACAACTCCATGGCCTTATTGGCCTTTACAGTTGAAAACATCTTCTTCTCACAAAGAAGGTGTAGAGCGTAACTGGCTTATTAACACCAAAGAGTTTGTAACCGATAAAAACGGGAAGCTAACAGCTTTAAAAACGGTAAATGTAGAATGGAAAATGGTTCCAGGTGAGCGCCCTCAATTAATAGAAATTGAAGGTACTGAAAAAACTTGGCCATGTGATTTAGCTTTACTTGCTTTAGGGTTTACCGGTCCTGAAAATTACTTAGCCGAGCAATTGGGTATCGAAAGAGATGCACGTTCCAACTACAAAGCTAGTATTAGTAAATACCAAACTAACGTTCCAAACATATTTACCGCAGGAGATATGCGTAGAGGACAATCTTTAATTGTTTGGGCAATTTCAGAAGGAAGACAAGCAGCTCATCATGTAGATACTTATTTAATGGGATCTTCTAATTTACCATTAAAGGGAGACGGAGACCTGCCTTCTGTATAAAAATAAAATAACAACTTTTTAAAACGGGTAGTTCAAATGGACTATCCGTTTTTTTGTACTCTGTTATTTAAGTTATCACTTTTTCTAGTACTATCAGAATACATCTCCTTAGATATTATTGGCGCTAACTTCCTTTAATTACAACCATTCTATTCTCTTAACCTATTCCTGTATTTTTCAGGATTAATTATTTATATGAATAAACTGGAACAAAGTACTTAAGTTTTAGTTAAGACACTCTAAGAAGCTATTTAGAGAAAAGATTCAAGCTTGTAAAACTAAGCTTCATAATGAAGCATAATTACTAACCTTATGGTGTTAAATGGAGATTCCGAACTATCATTAAAGTCAACTTTCTATCTTCTTTCTACGTATAGAACTAAATCTCTTCAATACCTGGCGTCTAAAGTAAGATTAGTGTAAAAAAAAAGCCCCTTCATCGTATGATGAAGGGGCCTGAAGAAGGCGGTGACCTACT
>CANMKG010000008.1 GCA_947498505.1 uncultured Maribacter sp.
TTTGTAATAAGAGTTCCCAATCGCTTGCTCTTCGAGAAAAGTTGGATTTGTAATGGTGATTTTTGTGTTGCTCTAGCCTTTTTTTGACATCATGCGATTCACCAACATAATATTTGTTTAACGATTTGCTGTATATAATGTAGAGATAATGCATTGTTTTGTAAATAAAAAACCCGAACAATTTGTTCGGGTTTTTCGTGGTGCCTCCAGGAATCGAACCAGGGACACATGGATTTTCAGTCCATTGCTCTACCAACTGAGCTAAGGCACCATTCTTTTTCAAGAATCGCTCTAAAAAACACTAGAAGTGTTCTCCCAAGCGGGTGCAAATATAATTTCAAATTTAGGATATACAAACAAAAATGTGAAAAAAGCCTTTTGTTTTTCTCATTTTTTCATCTTTGTACTATGAATTTAATTATTGATGCAGGAAATACCTTTGTGAAATTAGCTGTTTTTCAGGGAGAAACGATAGTTTTTGACGTGTCTGTTGAAAAATCAAAGGTTGAAAAACAATTACTAAGTATTTTTGAAGTATACCCTAAAATTGATGGCGTAATAGTATCTTCGGTAGGATATTTGACCAAAAATGACTTGGATGTAATACCTAAAAATGTTTTTTTGCACGAATTAACACCTTCTTCTCAAGTTCCTTTTATAAATAAATATGGTACACCTAAAAGTTTAGGAGTGGATCGTATTGCATTGGTTACAGCTGCGTATCATTTATTTCAAAATTCCAATGTATTAGTTATTGATGCCGGAACTTGTGTGACTTATGATATTATAACAAATATGGGGGAGTATTTGGGCGGAGCAATAGCTCCTGGAATAAACATGCGTTACAACGCATTACATAACCAAACCTCTAAATTACCATTGCTAGAAAAAGATGTTGTTATAGACTTTATCGGAAATTCTACCACAACAAGCATTCATAGTGGGGTTGTAAACGGTTTATGTGCAGAATTGGAAGGAGTGATTAACCAATATAATAGTCGTTTTAAAGATTTAACGGTGATTTTAACAGGTGGTGACACTCATTTTTTGTCCAAAACATTAAAAAATACCATATTTGCGGATTCTAAATTTCTTCTGAAAGGATTAAATTACTTATTAGCATATAATAAGTAGGTGCTATCAAATATGTAAGAAGTAGAAAATTGCATTTTTAAGGACTTGCCATTTTTTTGGCACGGCTTTTGAATTTATGCTAAACATCAGAGTTACTTTGATGCGAATTTTAAGATAATTTGATAGAAAAAAATCAGTTTAAAGAAATTTTATTGAAGATTATTTAATTCGGAATTATCAATTAAAGATTTATAGTTCCAAAAAAGGAAAAAATTAGTACATTAACCTCCTAAATATAATTAAAAATGAAAAAGAAACTTTACTTCACGGCACTTTTGCTTATAGGAATAATTGGGGTAAGTAATGCTCAAGCTCAAAACCAAGAGTGTATGACTAACCTATCTATATATGTAGAGCACGCTAAGGTAAAAAATTATGACGCGGCATATACGCCATGGAAAATGGTTTATGATAATTGTCCTGATATTAACTGGGCAAATTTTGCATACGGAGAACGCATCTTAAAAAGCAAAGTGAAAAAATCTTCTGGAGCAGAAAAAGAAGGGTTTATTAATGATTTGTTATCCCTTTATGATAACAGCGGAAAGTACTTTCCTAAAAAGGCTAAAAAAGCAGAGGTAATTATTGATAAGGTTTTGTTGAAATACAACAACAAAATGATTCAAAATGATGAGATATATCAAATGTTGGGTCAAGCTTTTAAAGAAGATCTTGCTAATTTTAAAAACCCAAAAGCATTATATCTTTATTTTTCAAGCCTAGTAGACTTACACAATGCAGGTAAAAAAGACCTTCAGGAAGTTTTTGACGTATATGATGAAGTTACAGAGAAAATAGAAGCGGAGAATGTTAAGTTAACCGATATTATTACAAAGCTTTTACCTAAAGAAGAAGAAGGTACATTAACTTCTAAAGAGAAAAAACGTTTGAGTTCTGCAACAACAAACTCAGAGTCTTTTGGTAAAATTGCCGGAAGTATCGATTCTAAGTTGGGAGCACTTGCAGATTGTGGTAACTTAATTCCTTTATACCAAAAGAGTTTTGATGCTAAGAAGGGTGATGTTACATGGGTAAAAAGAGCTGTAGGTAGAATGTTTAGTAAAGAATGTACTGAAGATCCATTGTTTGTAAAATTGGTTGAAGCTCAAAATGCTTTAGATCCATCTGCAGATACTTATTTCTACTTAGGGTTGTTAAAGCAGAAAGCTCGTGATAATAAAGGAGCGTTGGCTGACTTTAATAAGGCTTTAGAATTGGAAACAGATTCTAGAAAAAAATCTAAAATTGCTTACAAAGTAGCTACAATATATAGAAGAGGAAGTAAGTCAACAGCTAGAAATTATGCTCAAAAGGCTATCAATGCAAATTCTTCTAATGGTAGAGCGTATTTATTAATTGCAAGTTTATACGCAGGTAGTGCTAACCAATGTGGAACGACCACTTTTGAAAAAAGAGCTATTTACTGGAAAGCTGCTGAAATGGCAAGAAAAGCTGGTAGAGTAGATCCGTCAATAAGCGGTAGAGCAAATAAATCAGCAGCTAGTTATGCTGCAAAAGCACCAACTAAAGAAATGATATTTACTGCTGGAATGGCAGGGAAAACAGTATCTTTTAAGTGTTGGGTTGGAGGCAGTGTAAAGGTGCCTAACTTATAAGATGACAAAAAAAGTTACATATAAAATTAAAAGCATTGCCGTGGTATTTTCCATGGCAATGCTTTTTTTTGCCTGTAAAGACAATTATAAAAGGGTAGGCAATGAAGCAAAAAAAAATGTGTTTCCTCAGGGAGTTGCTGAAAATTTTAAGTTAACCTATACCGAAGCAAAAGGCAAGGTGACTATAAAAGATTCCATTGCTGAAACTCGCGTTGTTGCTGTGCTAATAAGTCCTATAAGTGAGGATTTTGAGAATATGTCTTTTAGACATCGTACGTTTCCAAAAGGACTTTTGGTGAATTTTTACGATGAAAAAAATAAGAAAAGTGTTATAAAAGCAGATTACGGAATTATTTATTCCGATACAAACGTAATAGATTTGCAGGGTAATGTGATTATAAAAAGTCACGACGGTAAAAAGCTAGAAACATCGCAATTGTACTGGGATAGAACTAACGAATGGATTTTTACCCAAGAAAAGTTTAAATTTACCAATCCCGAAGATGGTACGGTAATGGATGGTATAGGAATGGATTTTAATAAAGATCTTAGCCAAACAAAAGCACATAAAACAACTGGTTTAATGCTTATTAAAGAAAAAACTAATGATTAAAATTTTAAAGTATACAGAGTATTTATATTTAATTGTTGCTTTCTTTTCGTTGTATCGAATTTTTACAGACTGGAATGTGGATAGAAATAGCGCTTACCTCTTTTGCTTTTTCGCGGTAGTGTCTACAGGTATGTTTTTCTTTAGAAGAAATTACAGAAAAAAATTTGAACAACGAAAGCAAGATAACTAGTTTAATTTGTGGATTTTACTGTAATAATTATCGTATTATCGTTATTGTTTTCAGCTTTTTTTTCTGGAATGGAGATTGCTTTTATCTCTGCGAACAGAATACATATTGAATTAGCCAAAAAACAAGAAGGAATTATTGCCAAAGTCCTTACACGTTTAACTAAAAAACCATCAAAATTTATTGCTACGATGCTAATTGGAAACAATATAGCTTTGGTAATTTATGGTTTATTTATGGGAGAGTTTCTCATGAATTGGTTTCAAAATTTAATACCTACATCAAATAGTTTATTAAATATTGCTTTAATAGATTTTAGTTTATTAACGCAAACAATAATTTCTACGTTTGTTATCTTAATCACTGCGGAGTTCATACCGAAAGTATTATTTCAAATATATTCCAATACATTGTTGCGGGTTTTAGCTATACCCGCGTATCTGTTTTACATGCTTTTTTCTATAATCTCTGATTTTGTATTGTCAGTTTCGGATTTCATTTTAAAAACATTTTTTAAGACTAATGGAGATGAGGTTCAACTTTCATTTAGTAAAGTAGAGCTTGGAGATTATATTACAGAGCAAATGGAAACCGTTGAGGAGAGAGATGAGGTAGATTCTGAAATTCAAATATTTCAAAACGCTTTAGAGTTTACTGCAGTAAAAGCCAGAGAGGTAATGGTACCTAGAACCGAAATTACGGCTGTAGAACTTTACGAATCTCCTAAGATGATTGCAAAACTCTTTACGGAAACGGGGTATTCTAAAATTTTAATATACAAGGATACCATTGATGATATTATTGGATATGTGCATTCGTATGAATTGTTTAAAAAACCAAAAACCTTAAAAAGTATTTTGTTACCTGTAGAGTTAGTTCCTGAAACTATGTTGATACATGATATTCTAAAGGTGCTTACTAAAAAGAGAAAAAGTATTGCGGTAGTGTTGGATGAATATGGAGGTACATCGGGAATAATGACGGTAGAAGATATTGTGGAAGAGCTTTTTGGTGAGATTGAGGATGAGCATGATACCGTTGATTTAATAGAAGAAAAAATAAACGATACAACTTTTAAGTTTTCGGCACGGTTAGATGTGGATTATATTAATGAAAATTATAAGATAGAATTACCAGAGAATGATGAGTATGAAACCTTGGGTGGTTTAATTGTTAATGAAACTGGTGAAATTCCTGAAAAAGATGAGGAGATTTTAATAGAAAACTTCTGTTTTACCATTTTAGAAGTTTCTAATACAAAAATAGATTTAGTCGCGCTTAAAATTTTAGAAGAAAACTAGAAGGTTTAAAAGCCTTATTCCCTTTTTTATAGCTTTCTTATTTCAATTAAAATTGGTAATTTCGCCTCCCGATAGTAAATAGAACAATTTTAAATACTCCATAATAATGGCAATTTTAGAGAATATTAGAAAACGCACCACTATATTGATTTTAATAATTGGATTAGCGTTGTTTGCATTTGTAATTTCTGGTGTTTTTACCAGCAGTAATTTTGGAGGCGAAAAAGTAGGGTCTGCGGTTGCTGAAATTAATGGAAACGAAATTTCAATAGATAAATTTAGGTCTCAGGTAGAATCTGCTACAAATAGAATGGGACCAACAACATCTTCTTTACAGGTTGTGAATCAGGTTTGGAATCAAGAGCTAAAAAATGCCATTTTAAATGAGCAATTTGAAGATTTAGGTATTGGTATTGAAAGAGATCAAATTATTGACTTTTTAAGAACTTCTGGTTATGCTCAGAATCCACAATTTCAAGATGAAAACGGAATTTTTGATGCTAATATTTTTAGACAGACCGTTGCTGATTGGGAAATTAACAATCCAGGACAGTATCAAGCTTGGTTAGAAACTGAAGATTTAATAATTCAGTTAGCCAAAGAACAACGTTATTATAATCTTATAAAGGCAGGTGTTGGAGCAACTTTAAAAGAAGGAGAACTAGATTATAAGCTGGCTAATGATAAAGTAGATATAAAATATGTAAGAGTACCATTTACGTCAATCGCTGATAGTACAATTACGGTTACAAAATCTGAAATCTCAGATTATGTTAAACAGCACGAGGAGGAATACAAGCAAGAAGCAGCAAGAGATATTAGATTTGTATATTTTGAAGAAAAAGCATCTGATGCAGATGAGGTAGCTTTAAAAGAAGGAATTGTAAAATTGTTGGATGATACGGTAGAGTTTAGAAAAGCAACAGATGCTTACGATACTATTAAGGGTTTACGTAGTACTACGGATATTGTTGAGTTTTTAGATCGCAAATCTGATATTAAATTTGATACCGTTTATAGAGCTAAAAAAGAATTGTCTTCCAGCGTTGCCGATACGTTAATGTCATTACAAGTTGGTGATATTTATGGACCTTATAAAGATGGAGATTTTTTTAAGATTTCAAAAATGGTTGCTCGTAAAGCAAACGGTTCTGTAAAAGCTAGTCATGTATTAATTACTTATGAAGGAGCACAGAGAGCAAAACCTGAAATAAAAAGAACAAAAGAAGAAGCAGAGACTAAAGCAAAAGAATTATTAAAGGAAGCTAAAAAAAGCGGAACAGTTTTCTCTGAATTAGCTCGTGATAATTCTGATGGTCCTTCAGCACCTAGAGGTGGAGATTTAGGATATTTTCAAAGAGGAATTATGACTCCTAAGTTTAATGATTTTGCATTTAACAATGAAGTAGGCACAATTGGTTTAGTAGAAACTGATTTTGGTTTTCATATTGTAAAAATTGATGATAAAGAAGATGTTGTTCAAATAGGAACGCTTGCAAGAGAAATTGTCCCTTCTGAGGAAACTTCTAATCAATTGTTTACCGATGCTACTAAGTTTGAAATGGAATCTATTGAAGGGGAAAAGCCTTTTGATGACTTGGCTAAAGAAAGCAAGTACATTGTGCGTCCGGTAAATAAAATAAAAGCATTGGATGAAAATTTACCAGGACTTAATGCACAGCGTGGTATTGTACAATGGGCTTTTAATTCTGATACTGAAATAGGAGATATCAAACGTTTTAATGTAAACAACGGATACGCCATTGTTCAAGTAACAAAGGAATATAAAGAAGGGCTTATGGCGGTAGAAGATGCTTCTGCTTCGGTACTTCCTAAAATTAGAAAAGAAAGAAAAGCGGCTCAAATTATAGCAGCTAATCAAGGTAAAGATATAGATGCTTTTGCAAAAGATAACAACGTATCGGTTTCCACAGCTTCTGCGCTAACAGTAAAGTCGCCAACAATTCCAGGAGCAGGAAATGAGCCTGCTGTTGTTGGTACAGCATACGCAATGGACGAAAATCAGACTTCTGGTTTAATTGAAGGTAATACAGGAGTGTTTATGCTTTCGGTAACAAAAAAGACAGCTGCTAAAGTATTAGATAACTACAGCACTTTTGCAGGTTCAATTAAATCATCAAACGCTTCAAGAGTAAATACTGCGGTATATAATGCTCTTAAAGAAGGTGCGGAGATTGAAGATAAAAGAGCTACTTTTTACTAAGAGTTGTTTTTATATAAAAGATAGTAAAGCTTCCCATTGGGAAGCTTTTTTTATAAAATCATTTCGGCAAATGGGATAAGAGTATCGTATCCTTTTCGTTTAAAGTATCGCATTGCTCGTGCCGTTCCAGTAGCTAAAACAAAATCGCCTCCCCAAGCACCTAAGCTTTTAATACTTCCTTCAAAATCAGGAAATAAAGCCTCTTTTTGAGTTGGGACTTTTAAATGCTCAGAAAGTAAGTTTTCATGTATATTAATTAGATTGTTAAATTGTTCTAAGCCAGTACAATCTATTATTTGAAATGTAATTTCGGATAGCTTTTTAATAAGCTCTGTTTTTCCAGATGTTATGGCTTTGTAATTTGCTATGGCTTCTCTGCTATTTTGTTTTTTGTTTAAATACACAAAATAGAGGTGATTTTTAAAAGAAGGATTAAAATCAACTTTTTCTGCTGATGGCTTACTATTACTAAGCTTATAGGTAATGGGATAATTATGCTGGGCGCAAGCAATATCATATGCACTTCCGGAAAAAGAATTCCACAGTAGCGTATAGGCATTAACTTTTGCCCAACTAGCAATATTATTAATTAGCGTAGAGGAAGAGCCTAAGCCCCAGTTTCTTGGAAATGTTAACTTGGTTTCTATATCAAAACCCTTATTATTGGATAAAAAAGCAGGATTTAACTTAGTAGCTTCAGTAAGTATTTTAATAAGAGTATCCGCAGTTGCTAAGCTTGTGTCATTAAATTGTTCTTTGTTTTCGAGTTGTATAGTGTTGTGTTGTTTTAAAAATGTGGCATTAAACCACGTCTCATTGTTTTCATCTAAACTGGTCCAAACAAGCTTATTTTCATTACTTTTTTTTAAACTTAACGATTGCCCGTATTTTGTTGGTATCGCCAATCCAAGAGCTCCATCAAGAATGCCGTATTCTCCTGTTAATAGTAATTTGCCATTGCTATAGAATTTGGTATTCATCCAATTACTTTTTAAGACTATTGAACAAATCTACGACCGCACTATGGCTCACAACATTTGTTTTAAAGTGATTTACGATAACTTTTTTTTCAGCATCAGTTGCTCCCAACTGGTTTAAAATATTAAGCAGATGCATTTTCATATGTCCTTCTTGAATACCTGTGGTAACTAATGAACTAATTGCAGCAAAGTTTTGCGCTAGTCCTGCTACTGCCACAATTTGCATTAATTCTTTAGCAGAAGGTTTTTGTAGTATTTTAAAAGCTAACTTTACTAAAGGGTGTAAGCCTGTTAGTCCACCTACCGTTCCAAGTGCTAATGGAATTTCTATCCAAAATTTAAAAATATTATTCTCAATTGAGGCGTGTGTTAAACTAGTATACGAACCGTCTTTAGCAGCATAGGCATGCACACCTGCTTCAATAGCTCTAAAATCATTCCCAGTAGCTAAAATAACAGCATCAATACCATTCATTATACCCTTGTTGTGTGTTACTGCTCTATGCGGTTCTACCTTAGCAATATTTACAGCTTGAACCATTTTTTGAGCAAATTCTAATGGCGAAGTCGTATCATTTATTTTCAGGTCATCAACCAAACAACTCACTTCCGCCTTAACTACGCAATTTGGCACGTAGTTAGATAAAATACTCATTACAACCTCAATATTTTTCTCTTCTTTGGTAAAAGGGGCATATTTTGTTGCTTCTGATTTAAGGGTTTTAGCAAACTGTTCTAAACAGCTATTAATAAAATTAGCTCCCATAGCATCTAAAGTTTCAAATACACAGTGAAGCTGATAATAATGGTCTAATTTATGGCTGAGGTTACGTAATTCAATTGAAGAAATTCCGCCACCACGTTTTTCCATGTTTTTTGTAATCTCTTTGGATTCACCAATGAGTTTTGGTTTAATAAACTTGAAAAACGTATCTAGTTTTTCTGGTTCACCTTTAAAAATAAAATGTACCTGACCTATTTTTTCGGTACTTAAAACTTCAGCTTTAAAACCACCTTTATTCAACCAAAATTTAGCAGCTTTACTTGCCGCTGCTACAACTGAACTTTCTTCAATTACCATGGGAATAGCCAACAGCTCATCGTTAATTAAAAAGTTGGGAGCAATTCCAAGTGGTAAATAGTAGTTGGAAATTGTGTTTTCTATAAACTCGTCATGTAGTTTCTGGAGTTGCTCATTGGTGTTCCAATATTGTTTTAAAGTTGTAACGGTTTCCTGAGAATTATCGGTGTAATTGGTTGCAATCCAATGTATTTTTTCTTCTTTAGATAGTTTTGAAAAACCTTCGATGGGCTTTGTCATAAGGGTTTGTTTTCTTTAGCAATAGTCCAAATTATAGACTGTTTATGCGTACATATTTCAACAGCGTAAATATAAAGATAATGGGATAATTCCTCTGGTTTGGAGTGCAATGGATATTTAGTGGCTTTTTTTGCTAAAAATGACATTAAATGGTGGTTTTTAGTAGAATTATTAGTAAACTTGAAAGATTTAACAAATTTTGAATTTTTATGAATAAAATTTATTTTTTTGTCCTAATAGCCTTTTTGTTTAACAAAAATCTACAGGCTCAGGATAAAACAATTTCCGTAGAACAAATTTATCAGGGTGCTTTTAGAACAGAGGGAATGGATGCGCTGAAGTCTATGAAAAATGGAAAGCAGTATACTGTTCTAAATTTTGATAGAAGTACAAGAACAACTTCAGTAGATAAGTACGATTATACAACGCTTAGTAAAACCCAAACTATTGTTTCTTCTGGAGACTTGGAAGAAATGCAATATTTTACCTCATATGAGTTTAGTGAAGATGAATCCCAATTGTTGCTGGCGACAGATGTAGAATCAATATACAGACATTCGTTTTTAGCACATTTTTTTGTGTATAACATCGCATCAAAAAATCTAGTTAAGGTAACTAATGATAAAATTCAAGAACCATCGTTATCACCAGATGGTAAGACCATATCATATGTATTAGACAATAACATTTATCTTTTTGATATCGCTGCACAGAAAAGCGAACAAATAACCTTTGATGGAGAAAAAAATAAAATCATAAATGGTATTACAGATTGGGTGTATGAGGAGGAATTTGCATTTGTAAAAGCGTATTCGTGGAATGTAAATGGAAGCAAAATTGCTTTTTTACGTTTTGATGAAACCAATGTACCCGAATTTTCAATGGATGTGTATGGCTCAGAACTATATCAAACCCAGGAAGTATTCAAATATCCAAAGGCGGGTGAAGAAAATGCTTCTGTGAGCCTTCATTTATATGATGTTAATACCAAAAATACTGCTAAAATAGATTTAGGTGCACCATATTATATTCCTCGAATAAAATGGATGAATAATGCAAATTATTTAAGCGTTCAAACGATAAATAGACATCAAAATCATTTAAAATTACATGTCGTAAACGCCAAAGACAATTCAGTTAACATTTTAATCGAAGAAAAAGATAATGCATATGTTGACGTAACGGACAATCTTACTTTCTTAGCTGATGATAGTTTTATTTGGACTAGCGAGAAAGATGGTAATAACCACATTTACCTATATAGTGATTCTGGAAAATTAATGAATCAAATTACTAAAGGAGATTGGGAGGTTACAAACTACTACGGTTATGACCAAAATGAAGATAAGGTTTATTATCAATCCACTGAAAATGGTTCTATAAATAGAGGCGTTTATAGTGTATCCAGTAATGGAAAAGGAAAAAAAGCGTTATCTGTTGCTGAAGGAAAAAATGCTGCGGATTTTAGTACGGATTTTTCATATTACATAAATACTTTTTCAAGCGCGGAAACTCCTCCTGTTTATACCCTTAATGAGGCTGTGAGTGGAAAAAAAATAAAGAACATTAAAGATAATAATGCGCTGCTAAGTACACTTAAAAAATATAATCTAGGTAGAAAGGAATTCTCAACAATTTCAATTAACGGTAATGAGCTTAATATGTATATGATTAAGCCGCATAATTTTGATGCTGCAAAAAAATATCCACTTTTCATGTACCAGTACAGTGGTCCAGGATCTCAAAATGTTTCAAACAGTTGGAATAGTGCAAATGACTATTGGCATCAAATGTTAGTTTCTCAAGGATATATTGTTGCATGTGTTGATGGCAGAGGAACAGGTTTTAAAGGGCGAGATTTTAAAAAAGTTACACAAAAAGAACTTGGTAAATATGAGGTAGAGGACCAAATAGCTGCCGCCAAAAAGTTAAGTGAATTACCATATATTGATGAAAATAGAACTGGAATATGGGGTTGGAGCTATGGTGGTTTTATGTCTACCAACTGTATTTTAAAGGGGAATGATGTTTTTGAAATGGCAATTGCAGTAGCTCCAGTTACTTCGTGGCGTTTTTATGATACTATATATACTGAACGTTACATGCAAACGCCACAGGAAAACGCCAGCGGTTACGATGATAATTCACCTTTTAACTATCCGGAACTTTTAAAAGGTAAATATTTAGTTGTACATGGTTCAGGAGATGATAATGTTCATGTGCAAAATACAATGCGTATGGTGGAAGCTTTAATTCAAGCAAATAAACAATTTGAGTGGGCAATATATCCAGATAAAAACCATGGAATATATGGGGGCAATACGCGAATACATCTTTTTAATAAGTTAACCGATTTTGTACAGAAAAATTTATAAACCAACCGAATTAAATTATGGGAGAGATTAATAAATCAGCACATCAAAAAGAACTTTTTGGACATCCTGTTGGGTTGTATGTTCTATTTTTTACCGAGATGTGGGAGCGTTTTTCATATTACGGCATGCGTGCGTTATTAACACTTTATATGACAGCGAAAGCTTTAGAAAATGACCCCCAGAGTGGTTTAGGTTGGACAACTACTGAAGCCCTTGCTTTATATGGTTGGTATACTATGTTAGTATATTTAATGAGTATTCCTGGTGGGTTTATTGCGGATAGGTATATAGGACAAAAAAAGGCAGTAACTATTGGAGCCATTTTACTTACAGCCGGACATGGGGTTTTAGCAATAGATGATTTATGGGCTTATTATACAGGTTTGGGATTGGTAATCTTAGGAGTAGGAATGCTGAAGCCTAATATTTCTACAATGGTAGGAGGGCTCTATAAGCAAAATGACATAAGAAGGGATAAAGGGTTTAGTATTTTTTACATTGGTATAAACACAGGTTCCTTTTTGGCTTCACTTTCTGTTGGACTTGTTGCGGCACTTTACGGTTGGCACTATGGTTTTGGTTTAGCAGGAATAGGAATGTTATTGGGACTAGTTGTTTATTTGTACGGTCAACGTTACTTAGTACATGTTGGTAATGCCCCAACCGAAGAAGAAAAATCCTCCGATATAGGTTTGGGAGTGTTGTTTGCTCAACTTTTTAAGTCGCCCTTACAATTGGGGATTGTAGTTTTAATGTTAACGTATGCAGTTTATGCCGGATTTACCTATGAAGGACCTGATAATTGGGGTTTTGCTATTTTATTTATGGTAATTGCTCTTATAACAGGGTTAATGATGATGATTTATAAAAATCTAAACGGTCAAATTGAGAAAGATAGATATGTGGTTTTGTTATTGTCTTTATCTATGGTATTAGTTTTTTGGGGGTGTTTTGAACAAATGGGAGGGTTAATGAACTTATATGCCGAAGAAAAAACAAACAGAATGTTGATGGGGTGGGAAGTTCCAGGGGCATGGTTCCAATCGGCTAATCCTGGGTTTATTATTTTATTGGCAGTAGGTATAGCGAGTTTTTGGGCTAAAAGAAAATTAAAAGGAAAGGAAGCTTCTTCGCTATTCAAAATGGCGATAGGTGTAATTATAATGGGTATTGGTTTTGTATATATGGTTTTTGCTTCTATGCAATATGAGGCAAACGGAAGCTCTGCAATGTATTGGCTGATTTTAGCATACTTGTTTCATACTACAGGAGAGCTTTGTTTGTCACCTGTATCGTTATCTTTCTTTACGAAATTGGCTCCAGCAAGGTACATGGCTTTAATGATGGGTGTTTATTGGGCTGCCACTGGTCTTGGTAATAAAGTTGCGGGGGTAATAGGGGAAAGCTCGGTTAAAGCTGGAGAATTAAAAGTGTTTGGAGGACTATTTATTTTTGCAGTACTTTTTGGTTTGCTGGTATTATTATTACTAAAACCTTTAAAAAGATTGACTCATGGTGCGGAGGATAAAGAAACTTTTATTCACGATGATGAAACGGAAGGATTTGAACTTTCTAATCACTAGATTTATTTATTAGATTAAAATAATAAGCTCCTTTTTCACCGGTATAGTGAAAAGGGAGTTTTCTTTTTAAACAGGTAGCTTTCCATCTGTCTACATAACTTGTATAATTACTACCATCCGCAATAATGGTTTGTGGATTTATAGAATCAATAAGTTGGTCTAAGTTAATTTTAGGTGATTGTGTTAAGAGTAAAACTCCATTTTTATTTGCGTAAATACCTATACTATCAATTATTTGAAGATTATTAGTATTGATGGAATAACTATTTTTTAGTTTCAAAAATTTTAATGAAGAAACCCTTTCTGCAATTTGATAATTCTGAATAAAATTAGAGTTTTGTTTTTTATCTGTTGTATGAATAAAAAGCCTTCCGTTAGATTGATGTAGTAAAACAGAATTTTTGTTTTGATGAGCAATGATAACAATGTCCTTTTCTTTTGCTTGGTAATCGGAGTATATCAACCAAAATTGAAAGCCTAGTACACATAATAGCAACAATATTACAGTCTTAAAAGTTTTCTTTTGAAGAGAAACAATTAGAAGTACAATTATGCTATATGAGAGTATAAGTTGCACATGGTCAAAGGCAATGTTTTTGAATATAAAACGCTCTTGCTCGCTAATAACTGCAACAGCGGTATTCATGGTTTTTATAGCATAATTATAAGCTAAAACAAGTTGCTCGGGGAGAATGTTTAAAGTTGCAAGAATAATTATTCCAATGCCCAGACCGAGTAATATTCCTAGAAAGGGCACTATAATTAAGTTTGAAATAAAAAACAGACTAGGAAACTGATGAAAGTAAAATAAACTTATAGGTAGAACACCTAATTGAGCAGCGGTACTTACAGATAATAGCTGCCAAGTTTTTCGAAGAATTAAGTGTTTTGGAGACCATAAATTTTGTAATAGAGGATGAATCCAAACTATAGCGAAAACAGCTGCATAACTCATTTGAAAACCTACTTGATAGAGTAGTTTTGGGTTAAAAAGCAGCGTGAAAAAAAGTGATAAGGCTAAAACATTAAATGTATTACTTGGTCTATTTAAGTATCGCGCATAAGCAAGGAAGCTAAACATGGTAACAGCTCTAATAATTGATGCTGAAAACCCTGCTAATAAAGCAAAACTCCATAACAAAACGGTAATAGTAATAAGTCTAATTGTATTTCCTTTTGGTAGAAGTGTTAATGGCTTTAACAGATATTCAAGCAGAAGTAATAAAATACCAATATGTAGTCCAGAGAGTGCAAGAATATGCACTGCACCAGCATTTTTGTAATTATTGTATGTGGCTTTTGAAATATCATTACGTTGCCCCAAAAGTAGGGCTTGTACAATGGCTAATTCTTCTTTGCCAAATTTGGCCTTTTTAAGTTTTGTAATAATGTGATTTCTAATCTTGGCTACAAAACCATATATAGTGGAAGGCGATTTTTTAACGGAAACAAACTCATCCGATGTTAAGTTTATTTGATGATAAACACCTAAATTTTCTAAGTAATTTTTGTGATTAAATTGATGCAGGTTTAAAGGTGCTTTAATGGCAGATAATTTTTTATAACCTATAATTTCATCATCAACATTAAAACTATTAGTGTTGGAATCGCGTACAACGTTTAAAACAATTTCCCCTGTTGTATTAGAGGACATTATCTTAGCAAAGTATCTTTTGGAGAAATTATTTGGTTTTAAAACTTCTGTAATTTTAAGATGCCATACTTTTTCATCTATTTTATTTGTGTTTGTATAGTGTGTGTTCCAATTTTTTGGTTGAGAAATTGTAAAGGATAATGCTCCAATGGCAATAGTTGTGATTCCGGCGCACAATCCAAAATAAATGGAAGACTTACTTTTAATTGCTTGCCATAGCATTCCTAAAGTGCATATACACAAAATAGTAATTGTTAGCGCAATTGTTATTGAAAGCTGAAAATAAGTGCCATATAAAATTCCTAATATTAGGCATATAGAAAGTTTTACAGAAGCAAAATCTAATATCTTCATGTTTTAAAGATATTAATTTGAAGTAAATTTTCTCTATAAAATATAAATACTTGAGATTATAATATTCTGGTGGCTTTTACAAATGCATAATTCCAAAAACCTTCTTTTAAAGAAGAAACTATTACACCTCTGGATGAGGAAGAGTGAATAAACTTTATTTCATCATCTTCTACTGAAACTACCAGTCCAACATGATTTATGCGTTTTCCGCGCCTTCTGGTATTAAAAAAAAGCAAATCTCCTTTAACCACATTTTTTACCTTAATTCGCTTTCCTTTATTGGCCATGTCATAAGAAACTCTTGGTAACTGTATATCGTGTTTGCCAAAAGAAACATATAGCAGTCCTGAGCAATCCATGCCCTTTTTTGTGGTACCACCATATTTGTATTTAACACCAGAAAACGTAAGAGCGGTATTAATGATGTTGTCAGCTTTGGAAAGAGTAATGGGCTGATCCGTTTTGACAGGATTACTTTTTGTAGATGAGGTATCAATTTTAGACGCTTCAACGGTAATTTTACGTTGCTTGCTATAAGTAGTTTTCTTTTTAACTACACCACAACTAAAAACCAAGCATAGTAATAAAAAACTGATTATTTTTTTAAGCATCTATGATAGTGTTTTTAAAAATTAACTCAGCAACTTTTTCACTAGCACCTTGTCCTCCTAATTTTTTTTCTAATAGCTTGTAATCTTTAATTAAATTATCTCGAACGGGACCCTTCAGTATTTTTTCTAACTCAGATTTTAAATTTTTAGTGTTTAAATCATCTTGAATAAGTTCTTTAACCACTTCTTTTTTCATTATTAAATTTACCAATGAAATGTACTCCAATGTAATAATTCGTTTTGCAATTTGATAAGATATCCAGTTAGCTTTATAACATACCACTTGCGGAACTTTAAAAAGGGCCGTTTCAAGTGTTGCTGTTCCACTGGTAACCATAGCAGCGGTTGCATAGGTTAGCAAGTCGTAAGTTTTGTTTTTTACAAAAGCAATGTTAGGGTTTTGTAAAAAAGAAGCGTAAAAATCGTTTTCTAAACTTGGAGCTCCAGCAATAACAAATTGGTAATTTGGATAATATTGAACAACAGAAAGCATTACGTTTAACATTTTTTGAACTTCCTGCTTTCTACTTCCTGGAAGTAAGGCAATAATAGGTTTTTCTCCAAGATTATTTTCGGCTCTAAACGTATTTTCCGAAGTAATCTTTCGAGTTCTTATTGCATCAATAAGTGGATGACCCACAAAATGTACTGGAAAATTATGTTTTACCTCATAAAATTCTTTTTCAAAGGGAAGAATAACATGCATTGCATCAATATCTCGCTTAATTTTCTCAATCCTACCTTCTCTTGAAGCCCAAATTTGGGGAGATATGTAATAGTTGGTTTTAAAATTATTCTTTTTAGCCCATTCTGCTATTCTAAGGTTAAAACCTGAATAATCAATAAAAATAATAGCATCTGGCGAGAACTTTTCAATATCATTTTTACAGAATTTAATATTCTTAAAAATGGCAGTAATGTTTAAAATAACTTCAATAAAACCCATAAAGGCCATTTCTTTATAATGTTTTACCAAAGTACCTCCAGCATTTTGCATTAAATCGCCTCCCCAGCACCTAATATCAGCATCTTTATCCTTGGTTAGGAGTGCTTTTATAAGGTTTGATCCATGTAAATCACCTGAAGCTTCACCAGCAATAATATAGTACTTCATTTTAGAAAACTTTATAGTACAGTATAACTAAAGCGGTTATTACTGTTGCTAAAAGAACACCTTTAGCTCGGTTGTCTCTTTTTAGCCGTAAAAACCCAAAAAAGGCAACTAAATTTAAAATTGCACCTAATGCTAAAAGGCTACCAATGTGTTCTTGCTCGATAGCTGCTTGGAAGGTTTCTACAATATTAAATTCTGAAAATAGAAGAATATACAATAAAGTGCCCACAGTGTTAGCAATTAAACCAACAACAAAGCCTATTAAAATTTCTTTTTTAGTATTCATTAAAATTCCAGTTGTTTATATTTTGTATTTCATGGTGAGCAGTTAAGTCGAATTGCGTAGGTACTACAGAAACGTAACCGTTGGCAAGGGCCCATTCGTCAGTGTCTTCACCTTTATCTAATAATTCAAATTCGCCAGTAAGCCAATAATAGTTCTTACCCATAGGGTTAGTGCGTTTGTCAAATTTTTCTTTCCAGTTTGCTCGTGCTTGTCTGCAAACTTTAATACCCTTAATGGCTTTAGCTTCAAGGTTTGGAAGGTTAACGTTTAAAACAACCCCTTTAGGAATGCCGTTTTCTAAAGCCTCTCTTACAATTTGCTTTACAAAAGCTTCAACATGCTCAAAATTTGCTTCCCACGAATAATCGCATAACGAAAATCCAATGGCAGGAATACCTTCAATACCTGCCTCAATGGCAGCACTCATGGTACCGGAGTAAATAACATTTATAGATGAGTTTGACCCATGATTAATACCGCTAACACAAATATCTGGTTTACGATGTAAAAGCTCTTGCAATCCTAATTTTACACAATCTGCAGGTGTGCCACTGCAACTATATTCTGCTTTTGCTCCACCAGAAATATCAACGTTCATTTTTTTAGAATAGAGGGTATTATCTAGTGTAATTGCGTGGCCCATGCCAGATTGAGGACTATCTGGAGCTACAACAACTACATCGCCAATATCCTTCATATATTTTATTAAAGCTCTAAGCCCTGGCGCGGTTATACCATCATCGTTGGTTACAAGAATTAGAGGTTTTTCCATTATGCATACTTTATAAGGTAAAAATACGTTTTTAAAAAGGATAAGACCTTTGCGTTTTTGTAAAAAAATAACATATTGGTTTTAGACTGGCATGGTTTTTTCAGTATCTTGGGAGGATAAGATGAAGACATCATGGAGAACCTTATATATTACCTAAAAAGATTTCGAATAAAAAACAATTCCTTTATGAAAAGAAATTTAGCCTACGTTCTACTAATAATGCTAGTTGCGGTTGCTTCTTGTAGCTTTACAAATAAGTCTTTTGATAATGATGATAAGGATAAACTGCTCCTTGATTTAATTACTTATGTTTTGGAAAAAGGTCATTTTGAACCTAAAGATATCAATGATGATTTTTCGGTAAGCGTTTTTGAAGATTTTATTGATGTGGTTGACCCTACAAAACGATTCTTTATTGAGAGTGATATTCGAGATTTTGAAAAATATAAATTTCAAGTTGATGATCAAATAAAAAATACTGACATTACTTTTTTTAACCTTGTATATAGTAGGTTAATGGAGCGTATGGAAGATGCTAAGGGAATTTATAAGGATGTTTTAGATAAACCTTTTGATTATACAATTGATGAGGTAATTAATATTAAGTATGATGAAAAACCATTTGCCTCTTCAAAAAAACAACTTAAAGATCGTTGGAGAAAGCAATTAAAGTACGCCACTATGGGCACGTACGATTCTAAATTAGAGTTGAGGGATGAAGAAGGTTCGGATAAGAAAAAAATGACTCCAGAAGAAGCAGAAAAAGCTTCAAGAGAATCAACTCTAACAACCTTAAATGAGTATTTTGATTTTATAGATGATTTACAACGTAAAGATTGGTTTGTACAATACATTAACACTATTGTTGATGAATTTGATCCACATACCTATTATTTTGCCCCAGAAGATAAAGAGAAGTTTGATGCAAGTATGTCTGGTAAGTTTGAAGGTATTGGGGCTAGACTTCAGAAAAAACCAGAGGGCGCTAAAATTGTAGATATCATTTCAGGTGGTCCAGTTTGGAGAGATGCGAGAATTGAAGTAGGCGATATAATTATTAAAGTTGCCCAAGAAGAAGATGAAGTTCCGGTTGATATTGTGGGCTGGAGATTGGATGATGCGATAAAATTAATTAAAGGACCAAAAGGGACCAAAGTAAAGCTTACGATACGTAAAATAGATGGCTCTTTAGATAAAATTGTTTTAACTCGTGATGTAGTTGAATTGGAAGAATCTTATGCTAAATCCGCAAGCATCATTAAGGAAACTCAAAAATTTGGCTTAATAAATCTTCCAAAGTTTTACGTTGATTTTACAGATTATAGTAAAAGAAATGCAGCTTCAGATGTAGCCAAAGAAGTTGAAAGGTTAAAAGAAGAAGGTATGGAAGGCTTAATTCTGGATTTGAGAGATAACGGAGGAGGATCTTTAAAAACTGTAGTAGAAATGGCAGGGTTGTTTATTAAAGATGGTCCAGTTGTTCAAGTACGTTCTAGTGGTGAAGGTAAAGAAGTTTATGATGATAAAGATGAAAGAATTCAATGGGATGGTCCTTTGGTAATTTTAGTGAATGAATTGTCGGCATCTGCTTCAGAGATTTTAGCAGCAGCGATGCAAGATTATAAAAGAGCTATTGTAATTGGGAGTAAGCAAACGTTTGGCAAGGGAACTGTACAAAACGTTATAGGTTTAGACAATATAGTTCGTAGTAATGAGCATGGTCAGCTAGGCGCAATTAAATTAACTACTCAAAAATTTTATAGAATTAATGGCGGTTCCACACAATTAGAAGGTGTTAAGAGTGATGTGGTTGTTCCGGATAAATATAGTTATATAGATATTGGAGAAAGAGGACAATCTAACCCTTTAAAGTGGGATAAAATTTCTCCTGCAGATTATAAACAATGGGATGGCTATATAGATTATGACCACACCGTAACGAATAGTAAAAAAAGAATGGCAGATAATCCTCAAATTAAGTTAATTGAAGAAAATGCTAAGTGGTTGAAGGGTGAACAGGATGAGGAAGAGGTTTCTTTAAATTATGAGGTTTACAAACAAGAAGAAGCTAAAGATAAAAAACAATCTGAGCACTATAAATCTATATTTGAATATGATTCTCGCTTAACCTTTAAATCATTAAAGTATGAGGAAGAGTTATTTACTAAAGATTCTATTTTAAGAGAAAAAAGAAACCGTTGGCATCAAAATTTAGCTAAAGATGTTTATGTTGAGGAAGCGGTTAATGTATTGGAAGATCTTAAACTTAGCTCAATTAAACAAGCTAAGTTGGCAAGTGTAAAAGGGTAAAGTCTTGTTTACCTTGATAATAGATATTAAAAAAGACCTGTATTACGGGTCTTTTTTAGTTCATAAAGTTATTTCTGTTACGTTTCGTAACAAACAAAAAGGCACGTAATTCCTGTACAGTGTCCATTACCTCTTTGTTGTTAAACCCTTCTTTTTCGAAATTTTCTAAAATGTAAGATTCACAAAATTTATCCACAACTTCAATTTCGTGTTTTCTAAACTTAGCTAGAACATCTTCAAAATCAATACCTGATTTTTTATTTAAATTTTGTAGGCAGTCGCTAATGCTAGATAGTTTGTTTTGTGAGGAAGTTACCGTTAGGTTGTTAGATTTTACGGTTTGTTTGTTGTTTAAAATTGTTTTCATCGAGTCTTTTGAAGTAATAGTTAGTTATTACGATTGCGATATTTTGCAATAAAACTTGACAAGGATAGTTTTTTTACAGACTTAAGTCAAATTTTTTCGACATAAAAACTTATTTTAACATATGTTTATTCTTACTAATGGTAGAATAAAATCTATATTTTAATGTGATATTACTTGCTTGTAAAAGTAATTTTATCGGGTCTTAATTGTAGTTAAAGTCAAGTGTAAAGGGATAAGGGAAGAGTATGAAGCAAAAAAAATACCTACACCGTTTAGATGTAGGTATTTATAACTTTATATTAGTTTTAATTATTTAAGCTACTTTATTTAATTGTGGGGTTTCATTGGTTTTTTTGTTGTTTCTGTTTTTACTGTAGTTTAGTTTTTTATTTTGAATGTAGGTAACCCAAACTAATACCAGGCATATTACAGCAGTTGCTCCATTACCATCTTTTGCCAACAAATGTGCAAATATTCCGAAAATAAAATTCATAAAAAAGCCCGCATATGCCCATTCTAAAAGCCATTTAGTTTTATTGGAAATGATTATTGAAAGGCCTAAAATTTGAGATACTGCTATAAAATATATTAGATAAGAAGGATAACCTAATTTATCAAATTTTAAGACAACATCGTCATAGTTTATTATAGAGTTACCTATGGTACCTATAATTGCTAAAGAAAATAGTAATAAGGCTATGCGATAATATACTTTGGTTTTCATAACGTAGGTTTTAAGGTTTACTTGATAAAATTAGTATAACACTTCTCCTTTACGTCTTAAAAACGGATGGATGGCATTTTTCTGTAGACGAACGTTAAATGTATGTCGAGAACTTAGAGCTCTGGTTTTATAGAACTTACTTAGTTAAATTACTTTTTAAGCTTATCGGCGTGGATTTTTCTCAGTTTTGCAAGCTTAGGAGTAATAACAGCACTGCAATAACCTTGTTCAGAATTGTTTTTGTAATAGTTTTGATGATAATCTTCAGCTGGATGAAATTTTTCTAAAGCACTTAATTCAGTTACAATGGGGGTGTCATAATAAGAATCCATTTCTTGTAATACCTGTTTAGCAATTTTTTGTTGACTATCATTGTGATAATAGATAACAGAACGGTATTGGGTACCAACATCAGCGCCCTGTCTATTTAATGTTGTAGGGTCATGACTTGTCATGAATACAGTAAGAATATCGTAATAAGAAATGATTGAGGCATCAAAACTTATCTGCACAACTTCTGCATGACCTGTTAAACCTGAACATATTTCACGATAGGTTGGTACTCCTGGTGCTTGTCCTCCGGTATAACCTGAAACTACATTTTCAATACCCCTTAATTCTTGAAATACCGCTTCAACACACCAAAAACATCCTCCTCCAAAGGTTGCAACCTCTATATTATTCATTATGTTCTTTTTTTAAAGTTAAAGATTCCGAGTTGATACAAAAACGAAGACCGCTAGGTTCAGGGCCATCAGGGAACACGTGTCCAAGATGAGCATCGCAAGTATTGCATATTACTTCAACTCTTACCATGCCGAAAGACTCATCTTTATTATACGCTATAGCATTTTCTTTTATAGGTTGGGTAAAGCTTGGCCAACCTGTACCAGATTCAAATTTTATGGTAGAATCAAAAAGTGAAGTGTTACAGCAAATACAGGTGTATTTTCCAGATTCGTAACTTGTGCATAAATCGCCTGAATGGGGTGCTTCGGTTCCTTTTTTTCTTGTAATTCTATATTGTTCGGGAGTTAACAGGGTTTTCCATTCTTCTTCAGTTTTAATTATTTTAGAGTCAGGCTTTGGGTTTCCTTTAACCGAAAAATGAATGATGTCTTTCCAAGTTAGCATAGCAATTGTTTTTGTTTTGGTCGTTTCCTACTATTAAACTTACAAAATATCAGTTGGATAAATAACCTTAAAATAGCCTAATTTTGGGAAATGAATTTGAATAAGAAAAATAGACTTGTTTATAGTGTTTTAATGCTTTTATGCGTAGTTGGTTTCTGGTTATTTGAAAATTTTTATACTCCAGCCACTTATTCTAACCCAGACGGAAATTCTGAAATTACCAATGAAGAACTTATGTTATTACCACAAAGTCAAGGAGGTAATATTGTACGTCATGAATTTTTTACGCTATCCTATTCTGAACCCCATGAACAAGCAGAATGGGTTGCCTATTTTTTGGAAAAAAGCCATTTGACATATGATGATAGAAAACGTCCTTATTTTATTGAAGACCCCAAGGTTGCAACCAAATCTGCTGATTGGAGAAACTACAAAGGTTCTGGGTATGATCGTGGACATTTGTGTCCCGCTGGAGATAGGCGATTTTCAGAATACGCGTATAACGAAACTTTTTACACCAGTAATATAAGCCCTCAGAATAGAGACTTTAATGCAGGTGTTTGGAATAGGTTGGAAATGAAAGTGCGCTACTGGGCAAAGAAATATGGAAAGGTATTTGTAATTACAGGAGGAGTTTTAGAAGATAATTTAAGGGAAATTGGAGATGAAGGAGTAGATGTTCCGAAGTATTTTTATAAAATTCTTTTAAAAGGAGAAGGTGATGATATTGAGGTAATTGCTTTTTTAATGAAAAATGAAGAAAGCAAATTACCACTTGAAAAGTTTGTAACTAGTATTGATGTAATAGAGCAAAAAACTGGACTAGATTTTTTTGAAGCTCTGCCAGATACAATTGAAAATAAAATAGAAGCTAAGGTGAAAACAACTGGTTGGAAATTCTAAAAACTTTCTTTTAAACGATTAGAATCTAATCTTAAAAAAATAAATAAAAGAATAGTAAAAAATAACAAACCAGAACCTCCGTAGCTCATAAATGGCAATGGAATTCCAATCGTAGGTAAAATACCGATAACCATACCAACATTAATAAAAAAGTGAACAAATAAAATGGAAATTACTCCATAACCGTACATTCTACTAAAATCATTTTTCTGTCTTTCCGCAAGACTTGTTAGTCTTAAAAAAAGTAGAGTAAAGAGAATTACGACTGTTGCTGTTCCGAGAAACCCCCATTCTTCGCCAATGGTACTAAAAATATAATCAGAGTGTTGTTCGGGAACAAAATCTCCCTTCGTACGAGTACCTTCTAAAAAGCCCTTTCCGTAAAACCCTCCAGATTCAATTGCTTTTTCAGATTGATAGGTGTTGTACCCGATAGTTTTTTGAATTTCTTCAAGTTTTTTAGGGTCTTTTTCCAAGCGTAACCATAAACTAAATCGGTCTCTATGGCGTTGTTCAAAAACTTCTTCAAAAACAAAATTTACAGAGAGAGAAAACAGTATGGTTGCTATACAGGCGATAGCGACCTGAAATATTGGTACTTTAAAATTTTTTCGTTTGAGTAGAAAAAATAGTATTAAGCCTAACACCAATCCAATAGTTATCCAAATGGTACCGAACATTAGGGTGCATACAAAAATAAGTATAAGAAATAACCCTATTGATAAGTAATACAATGGCAATCCCTCTCTGAAAATTACAAATATCAACGCAAAAAATACAAGTGCACTTCCTGGGTCAGGTTGAGGAACAATTAAAATAACTGGGATAAGTAGTATTAAAATGGCATACAATTGATCCTTTCTACGCTTTATGTCAGTTTGTATATCACTAAGGTATTTTGCTAGTGCTAAAGCTGTTGTGACTTTTGCTAGTTCTGATGGTTGCAAATTAAAGAAACCCAAATCGTACCACGAAGTGGCTCCTGCGACTGTTTTTCCAAAAACAAATAGTCCCAGAAGCATTACCATGGAGATTAGGTAAAAGAGACTGGAAAACCGTTCATAAAAATTAACCTCTAAGGCTAAAACAATTACCACGAAAATGGCACTTGCCATGATAAAAAATAATTGTTTGCCATGTAAAGTGCTAAAGTTAAAGATGGATTGGTCTGCTTCAGTAAACGTACTTGAGTATATATTCAGCCAGCCTATAAATACCAGGATGGCATAGATTAATATAGTAAGCCAATCAAGTCTTTTTAGAACACTTTTACCAGACATATTCGTTAATCTTAAATTCTTTTCCGCTATAAGGTTTTGCGTATTCGTGTTCTAGTGTTTTTTCAAGCATTTTTTTCTCTAGATTCTTTAATGTCACTTCTCCTTTTATATATTTTTCAATCATAAGGGAGGCGATATGTCCAGCATATCTAGATCCATAGTATCCATTTTCTATATAGACAGCAATAGCAATCTGAGGGTTATTTACGGGAGCAAAGGCGACAAAAACAGAGTGATCAGTAAGTTGAGTTCTTACACCATCTATTTTAGTAAAATTTTCAGCGGTACCTGTTTTTCCTGCAACTTCAATTCCTGGTATTTGAACCCAGCGGGCGGTTCCTTTTCGGTACACATCTGCTAGACCTTCTATTACAGGTGCAAAATGTTTTCTTTCTATGGTAGTGTGTTTAGGTTCAGTATATTTAGGGTTTACAATATTTTTGCCTTCTATCTTTTTTAATATATGAGGGGTAAAATAATGCCCTCTGTTGGCAATTGCAGACATCATATTAGCTAGTTGTATTGGAGTGGCTAAAACTTCACCTTGACCAATAGAATTAGAAATAATAAATGATGAACTCCATCTATTGTCTCCGTACCATTTGTCATAGTACTCTTTACTTGGTATTCTTCCTTTTTGACCATAAGGTAAGTCGTACCCTAAATAATTACCAAGACCAAAACTTTTCATATGTTTTTCCCAAACATCCATACCATCATCTGTGCTTTTGTATTTGTCATATATTTTTCTGAAAGCTCCAGCAAAATAAGCGTTACAAGATTTGTGGATTCCTGAATTCATATTTCTTAATCCACCACCACAATGACAACCTCTTTTCTTTCTACCTACATAAAAACCATTGTAACACCTTATAGTTGTGTTTTCATCGATTACGCCTTCTTGAAGAGCTATTAGAGCGTTTAATGCTTTAAAAGGAGACCCTGGGGGTTGTTGTGCAAGTATAGATCTATCCCAAGTTGGGTTTGCTATAGTATCGTTATATAATTTGGTATAGTTTTTAGAGCGCTGTCTGCCAACTAAAAGAGAAGGGTCGTACGTTGGCCCTGAAATCATTGATAATATTTCACCGGTGGAAGGTTCTAAGGCAACAATACCTCCACGTTTACCAACCATTAACTTTTCGCCATATTCTTGTAGAACTTTATCAATAGTGAGGCTAATTTGTTTTCCTTGAATTGGAAGAGTATCTAAACTACCATTTTTATAAGGTCCAATATCTCTATTAAAGCGATCTTTTTGTATGTATTGTACACCTTTCCTTCCACGTAAAAGCTCCTCATATTGTTTTTCAACTCCGGTGCGCCCAGTAAGTTCTCCTTGAATGTAATATTTGTTTTTTGCTAAATCTCTTTCATTAACCTCACTAATATAACCTAATACATTTGCCCCACTACTAGTATCGTAATATCTTAACGATCGTTTCTGTATGTAAAATCCAGTGTACTTTCGCATTTTTTCTTGTAAACGAGCATAATCTTCTTTAGAGAGTTGGTGAACCAATACAGAAGGCAATCTAGAGGAGTATGTTTTGGCTTTTTTAAGGGATTTGATAAATTTTTCTTTATCAATCCCTAAAAGACCACAGAATTCTAGGGTGTCTAATGGTTTTACTTCCCTTGGAATAACCATTACATCATAAGCGGGGTCATTACCTACCAAAAGTTTATCATTTCTATCATAAATGTATCCTCTTTCTGGGTAATCGTAAATAGCTTTTATGGCTGGGTCTTCCATTACTTGATTTGGCGAAAATCTAAAAATTTGTAAGTAAGAAAGCCTACCAATAAAGGTTATACCTATAATTATTATTATGGACGATAGGAGAATTTTTCTCATTCTTTTTTAACGCTAAATAAAGTGCCAAACAATAAACAAAGAATTAGTGTTGCTAAACTTATAATAAGTACCTTTTTTAGAATTAGTAGAATATTAATCAAACTAAAAACTTCCAAGGTGAAGAACACAAAGTGGTGCACTACAATTAATAACGTTAAAAAGGTAAATTGTTGTGCCTTTGTACTATTACTTAATTTAAAGCTTTGAAATTCTAAATTGACGCCAAAAATAAATCGCATAATTGCTGGTCTCAAATAGGCTATTGTTGTAGTTGATGCAGCATGTAGTGCCATGGTATCGGAGAAGAAATCTATTGATAGACCTAGTAAAAAACTTAAACCAATGAATGCTGCTCTGTTTTCTTTAATGGGATACCAGTATAAGAATAGTATGTATACCATTGGATTTATAAATCCAAAAAAGTTTAGCCTATTAAACACAAGAACCTGTACCAATACAAGTAGTACGAATCTAATGAAATTAATAAAAAAATAATTACTAATCATTGTTGATTGTTTCGGATTCCAATTCTAATATTTCTTCTCTATCTAGACTATTTACGATGTATACATTTTTAACATTCGTCATATCATTAAATAATGAAACATCAATAGTATAAAAATTTTCTGATCGATCTAAATCAAACTTTTTAATTGTTCCAATAGGAATATTTTCTGGAAAAATACTACTCATTGCACCCGTAACAATAGTATCTCCAATATGTAAGGGAACCAGTTTTGGAATATCAATTAATTGAACTGTTGTATAGGATTTTGTATTCCACACTAAGGATCCAAAGTGATTGGTGTTTTTAATTTTAGCATTAATGTTGGAATGCTCGTTTAAAATACTTTGAACGGTTGCAAATTTGCCTGACGTATTCTCAACAATGCCAATAATGCCTTTATTGGTAATAACACCCATATCTTGTTTAATACTATCTTTTTTCCCTTTGTTTATAGTGAGGTAGTTTCTTTGATCTGCATAACTATTTTTAATAATTTGACCACTAGAAATGGTATATCTAATATTTGCAGTATCTAATACAATTTGAGTTTCATTTTTTTTATTGAAAAGTAAATGCCTAAGTCGCTTGTTTTCTTTTACGAGCTTTTCATTTTCTGTATCTAAATCAAAATACGTAGAAATATTAAAGGAAGTATTATAAATATTTCCTGTAAGCCAGTTGGCAGAATTAAAAAATTTAGACTGATGAAATGAGTGTGACTGAATTGTAAAACCTAATGATATCAACATTAAAAGGATATAAAGTAGAAAATGTTTATACCGTATTAAAAAATTGATAATCTGTTGCATTCACTCTTAAGTTTATGGTAAAAGCAGCTATATATTTAGTGTAATTTAAAACCGAGGTAAATTCTACCAATTACCTCGGTTTTTAAAATTACTTTATTAAAATACTTTTATAGCGCTCTAGATTTTTTAAAGCAATACCTGTACCACGTACCACTGCACGTAATGGGTCTTCTGCAATGTATACTGGTAAATCTGTTTTTTGTGATAATCTGCGATCAAGTCCTCTTAACATAGACCCTCCACCTGCAAGGTAAATTCCTGTGTTATAAATATCAGCAGCTAGTTCTGGAGGCGTTTGCGAAAGTGTCTCCATAACCGCATCTTCTACTCGTAAAATGGATTTATCTAAAGCTTTGGCAATTTCACGATAAGAAATTTGAACTTGCTTAGGTTTTCCTGTTAAAAGGTCTCTTCCTTGAACCGATTTTTCATCTGGAGGAGTCTGTAAATCCTCAGTTGCAGAACCGATTTCAATTTTTATTGCTTCTGCAGTACTTTCTCCAACGTATAAGTTATGTTGTGTACGCATGTAGTATATAATGTCGTTAGTGAATACATCACCCGCAATTTTAACGGACTTATCACAAACAATACCTCCTAAAGCAATAACAGCTATTTCGGTAGTACCACCTCCAATATCAACAATCATATTTCCTTTAGGCTGCATAATATCTAAACCAATACCAATTGCAGCAGCCATTGGTTCATGAATTAAATATACCTCTTTACCATTAACACGCTCAGCAGATTCTTTTACCGCTCGCATTTCCACTTCAGTAATTCCCGATGGAATACAAATAACCATTCGTAACGCAGGAGGAAACCATTTTTTCTTTAACGCAGGAATGTTTTTAATAAACATATTAATCATCTTTTCAGATGCATCAAAGTCAGCTATTACACCATCTTTTAGCGGGCGAATAGTTTTTATATTTTCATGGGTTTTTCCTTGCATCATGTTGGCTTCTTTACCAACTGCAATGATTTTTCCAGTAATTCTATCTCTGGCAACTATAGAGGGGCTGTCTACAACAACCTTGTCTAAATGAATAATAAGCGTATTCGCTGTACCTAAGTCAATGGCTATTTCCTCGGTTAAGAAATCAAAAAATCCCATAGTTTAGTGTTTGGTTCTAGATTAAAAGGTGCATTTCGTCGACAAAAGTAATGAAATTAATGCTTAAAATGACGTGTACCTGTCATTACCATAGCAATTTCGTTTTCATTACAGTAATCTACACTTAACTGATCTTTAATAGACCCTCCTGGTTGAATAACACTTTTAATGCCACTTTTATGTGCAATTTCTACACAATCTGGAAAAGGGAAAAAAGCATCACTTGCCATAACTGCACCATCCAAATCAAATTTAAAAGATTCTGCTTTGTGAATAGCTTGGTTAAGTGCATCAACTCTTGAGGTTTGACCGGTTCCACTAGCACACAATTGCTTGTTTTTTGCCAATACAATAGTGTTACTTTTTGTATGTTTACAAAGCTTTGAAGCAAAAATTAAATCTTCTAATTCTCTTTCAGAAGGACTATTCTTGGTAACTGTTTTAAGGTCTTCAAGAGCATCTGTTTTATGGTCTTTATCTTGTAGCAAGAAACCATTTAAGCAGGTTCGCACTTGGTTGTGAGGTAATTCAATATCATTTTGAATTAAAATGATTCTATTTTTTTTACCCTTTAAAATATCCAATGCTTCATCTTCATAACTTGGAGCAATAACAACCTCGCAGAAAAGCTGATGAATTTCTTCAGCAGTAGCCTTGTCGATTTTTTTATTACTAATAAGCACACCTCCAAAAGCAGATACTGGGTCCCCAGCTAAAGCATCAACATAAGCCTGATGAATAGTATCACGCATAGCTAATCCACATGCGTTGTTGTGTTTTAATATTGCAAAGGTAGGGTCGTCGTTTTTAAATTCGTTCATTAAATTTACAGCTGCGTCAACATCTAATAAGTTGTTGTACGAAAGTTCTTTTCCATGAAGCTTGTTAAACATAGCATCAAAATCACCAAAGAAAAATCCTTTTTGGTGTGGATTTTCTCCATAACGTAAAACCTGACCTTTAGCTTCACTAATTTTTAAAGCAGCTTCTTCATGATTGGCGTTGAAGTAGTTAAAAATAGCAGCATCATAGTGCGAAGAAACATTAAAAGACTTTGTCGCGAAACGTTTACGTTCTTCTAGGGTGGTAGAGCCATTTCCATTTGAAACAACATCTAAAACCTCAGCATAATCCTCCATTGACGAAACGCACAATACATCTTTAAAGTTTTTTGCTGCTGCACGAATTAATGAAATACCACCAATATCAATTTTCTCAATAATATCCTGTTCCGAAGCGCCACTTGCAACGGTTTTTTCAAAAGGATAAAGATCTACTATTACGATATCTATTTGCGGAATGTCAAATTCTTTAAGTTGAGCAACATCGCCCTCATGATCTTGACGATTTAAAATACCACCAAATACTTTTGGGTGTAATGTTTTTACACGTCCACCGAGAATTGATGGGTAACTAGTAACGTCTTCAACAGGAACAACATTAATACCTAAATCTTTAATAAATTTTTCGGTACCTCCAGTAGAATATATGGTGATGCCAAGTTCATCAAATTTTCTTACAATTGGCTCTAAACCATCTTTGTGAAATACTGAAATTAGTGCTGATGTTGCTTTTTTTACATTGCTCATTTTTGCGTACTTGTAATTAACATTTTAAGCTTACAAAAGTACTTTTTTTGTAACGTTAATTACAAGCGTGTTATCAACAAAAACACTAAAGTTTTAAAGAATTTCAGCCACTTTTTGATTCACAAACTCTAAAAAGCGCTCATCTGCTGTTGTGAAAGGGTCTGGAGTGTTGCTATCAATATCTATTTGCCCAATATTTTCACCATTAACAAATAAAGGAACAACAATTTCCGCTTTTACTGTTATGCTGCAAGCAATATAGTTGTCTTGAGCAGCAACATCTGGAACCACAAAATTTTGATTACTAACAGCTACTTGTCCGCAAATACCTTTTCCAAAAGGAATAATAGTATGGTCAGTTGGTTCACCCGCATATGGGCCTAATTTTAATTCATTTTTATTACCGTTTTTGAAATAAAACCCAACCCAATCGTAGTAGGAAATACTATCTTTTAACAAATTACATATTTCTTGAAGTTTAGCATTGACGTTAAAATTAGAATCATCAATAATCGTTGAAATTTGTTGTTTTAGAGCGTCAAACATAATGGTTTTGCAATGAGTTTAATGAATTTTAACAAAGGTACAATGTTATTAATTTTAGGGTTATTACTATGTTAATTTATTAACAGTTTTTTTATTTAAAAATGAATTTTAGATAATGTTTTGCTAATGTTTAGAGTCTTGTTTTGTGGAATTATAACCACTAAATAAAAATGATGAAAAATTTAAAAGTATCGCTATTAATAGTAATAGCAATTGCCGCAAACTCGTGCCAACATCTAGATGACTATTCGGGTTCGGGATTTAATAGCTCAGAAGCGGTTTCCCCGTTGGAGGTGCTAGAATTAAATCAACAATATGAATTACCTTTTAATCCTTTGTTAACTATAGAAGGAGGTGTTGAAATTAGAAACGGAGGATATGGTTCAGCAGCAACTGCACACCCTACAAACGAAGGAGAGTTCTACGCAGTAACAGATCGTGGACCTAATACTGATTTTTTAGAAGGGAAAAAATTTCCTGTTTCCAGTTATATTCCAAGAATAGGTCATTTTAAAGTAACACGTGGAGGAAATATAGAGTTAATTGAAGATATTTTATTGAAAGATCCAATGGGAACGCCAATATCTGGATTACCAAATCCTGAGGGTAAAGGTGCAACAGGGGAAATTCCTTATGACGTTTCTGGTAATCAAATAGAGTTTGATGATTTTGGATTAGATTCTGAAGGTATTGTGGCACTGAAAGACGGGTCGTTTTGGATTTCCGATGAATACGGGCCTCATATTGTACATTATTCAGCCAACGGAGTACAATTAGAGCGTATTTCTCCGGTTGGTGTTAACGATGATAATGGAGGTAGAAAATTACCAGCTGTTTTTGCTAAAAGAAGAGCTAACCGGGGAATGGAAGGTTTGGCAATAACACCAGATGAAAAAATATTGGTTGGTATTATGCAGTCTACAATGTATAATCCTGTTAAAATGAAAAAAGATATTACCAGAATAGTAGCTTTTAATTTGGAAACAGGTGAAACAAAACAATATTTATACAAACAGGAAAAATCAAACTTATCAAATTCAGAAATTGTAGCATTGTCTAATACTCAATTTTTAGTAGTTGAAAGAGATGGTAAGTTTTCTGGTGCAGAAACTTCGCAAAAGCATATTTACAAAATAGATATTTCTCAGGCTACCGATATTAGTGCTGTTGATGTAACCGCTGAATTTGGAAAAATGATTGGAGATAAAACAATTGAAGAGTCCACTTGGGAAGAGTTGGCTGCGGAAGGAATTAATCCAGTCTCAAAAACATTGGTTGCCGATTTGGTTCAAATTACGGGATATCCTCATGATAAGTTAGAAGGAATATGGTTAGTGGATGATAATACTTTAGGTTGTATAAACGATGACGATTTTGGAGTTTCCGATGAAGATGATAATGGTGTTATAGAACAAAAAGTGCTTCCTGGTGTACAGAAAATTGATGCAGGCTCATTGTATCTAATAAAAGCAGATTTTTAATAAAAAATATGGTAAAACCAGCGTTGTATTTACATACAGGGCTGGTTTTTAATGTTTAAAGTTTAGTTAATTGTAGTTGGTTGTTGTTACTTGAAAGGCAATAGTTGTATTTTTGTTAAATAATGAAAAAAGCATTTTTCAAAATAACGTCTTTGTTAATGGCACTTTTAGTGTTGCTTTCAACTACTTCTTGGAAGGTAGAAAAGCATTATTGTATGGGACGTTTAATGGATGTTGCTTTTTTTGAGTCTGCAGAAAATTGTGGTATGGATATGGGCTTTGACGATGCAGATAATGCCGATAACATTAGTAAAATGTCTTGTTGCGATGATGAGGTTATTCTCGTTGAAGGTCAAGATAATTTAAAGACTTCTTTAGAAGATTTTAATTTAGAAAGCCAAATTTTTCTTACTGCTTTCACAAATTCATATATTAATCTTTTTGAGGGTATAACGTATAAGGCTACACCTCATGAAAAATACCCGCCTCCAATACTGGTCTACGATTTACAGTTGTTAGATCAAGTTTTTTTAATTTGATATTATTTACCTTTTTCATTAATAATTTAATTGTTAATGAAAGTCTCTTGTATTCTATATGTTTTTAGAATACAATTTAAATGTATGCGGTAATAATAAATTAAGAAAATAAAATGATAAAATATATATTAACTGCTTTTTTGAGCCTTATGTATTTAGTTACTTTTTCTCAAGAAAAAGTGGAAGGCATGGTGATGGAAGCAAATAATTCCAACAAACATATTGGGCTTTCCGGGGCCAATGTGTATTGGATGAATTCACAAATAGGAACAATTACAAATGCAGAAGGTCTTTTTTCTATACCATATAAAAAAGAGTATAACAAGCTAATTATTAGTTACGTTGGGTTTGAGTCGGATACCCTAACGATTAATGCCCCTAGAATAATTCATCATTCATTAACAGCGTCAAATGTTCTTGATGAAGTAACAGTTTTAAAAGAAAGAGAGGCAATTGAGAAAACCTTTTTAAATCCAGCAAATGTTGTAACAATCAATAGTGCAGAGCTATTGAAGGCTGCTTGTTGTAATCTTTCGGAAAGTTTTGAAACTAATCCTGCTATTGATGTTAACTTCTCAGATGCGGTAACTGGAACCAAGCAAATTCAAATGCTTGGATTAACTAGTCCGTATCTTTTAATAACACAAGAGAATATACCAATGGTGCGTGGAGCATCCCAAGCATTTGGACTCACTTTTACTCCGGGCACATGGGTAGAGAGTATTCAAATAACTAAGGGGTCGGGCAGTGTAGTTAATGGCTATGAAAGTATTTCAGGCCAGATTAATACGGAACTGGTAAAGCCGTTTACCGATAAAAGGTTATTTGTAAATGGATACGCAAATAAAAACGGGCGAATAGAGTTAAATACTCATTTTAACAAAAAAATATCTGAGAAATTGAGTACTGGATTATATGTGCATGCAAATCGAAGAGATAGAAAAGAAGAAGGAAACGATGATGGTTTTTTAGATGCTGCTTTGGGTAATCAAATAAACGTTATGAACCGTTGGCAGTATCAAAATGCAGAAAAGGGTTGGGTTAGCTTTTTTAATGTTCGGTTTTTAAATGATGAAAAACAAATTGGTCAAACTAGTTTTATTAAAACAAAAGGGGCAACAATTGGTCGTGATCAAAATGGAGCTTGGGGAGGAGAGATAAACACAAACCGTTTTGATACTTCAATAAAATTGGGGTATGTTTTTCCAGAAATGCCATTTCAAAGTATTGGTTTTCAAACCTCATATAATAGACATAAACAAGAGTCATATTTTGGGTTAAATACTTATAATATTACACACGAAAGTATATACTCTAATTTAATATTTAATTCAATCTTGGGAGATACTCAAAACAAATTTAAAACCGGATTAACCTTTGCTTATGACGGTTATAAAGAGTTTGTGAATGTTATGAATTACAATCGAATTGATAATTCCATTGGAGCCTTTTTTGAATATAGTTATGATGATTTAGCTAAGTTTAATATAGTTGCAGGAGTAAGAGTTGATGCGCATAACAGATTGAGTAATTTTATAACTCCACGGTTACATTTTAGATATACTCCATGGGATAAAGCTAGTTTAAAGGGGTCGTTTGGAAGAGGAAGAAGAGCTGCAAATATTTTTGCAGAAAATCAAAAATTATTTTCTTCCGCAAGACAAATAAAAGTTATTGAAAACGGAGGTAATATCTATGGTTTGGATCCAGAGGACGCATGGAATTATGGAGTAAGTTTTTTGCAAGGATTCTTTTTGGGCGAACGAAAAGGTAATGTTAGCCTCGATTTTTATAGAACAGATTTTAAAAATCAAGTTGTAGTAGATTGGGAAAATCCGCAGGAGATTTCATTTTATAATTTAGATGGAAAAAGTTTTGCGAATAGCTTTCAATTAGAGGTTAATTATGAGTTGGTTAAAAACTTAGATTTAAGAGCAGCTTACAAATATTATGATGTGCAGACAAAATATCAAACAGGACAGTTGCAGAAACCATTACAAGCAAAACATCGTTTTTTTGCTAACTTAGGTTATATTACTGAGTCAAAAGAAAATGGTGCACAATGGCGTTTTGATTATACATTACACACACTTGGTAAACAACGATTGCCAAGTACAACAACTAATCCTGAAGCGTTTCGCTTAGGAGATACTGTTGGCGGGTATAGTTTAATGAATGCGCAAGTTACCAAAGTGTTTAGTAATGCGTTTGAGTTTTATGTTGGGGGAGAAAATTTGACAAACAAAAAACAAAATAACCCTGTTTTAGATGCAGAAAACCCGTTTGGTGCGTATTTTGATACGAGTATTGTATATGCACCTGTTATGGGTAGAATGTTTTATGCAGGATTTAGATATAAACTATAAAATAAATTAAAGATGAAAAAGTCAATAATAGTAGTTGTGGCGTTTTTAATAACCGCAGTAACTTTTGCGCAGGATAAAAATAAAAAGTTAACCATGGAGGTTGATGGTAAGTGCGAAATGTGTAAAATGCGTATTGAAAAAGCAGCACTTGGAGTTAAAGGAGTAAAGTTTGCGCAATGGGATGTGGCTTCACATGAGTTATCGTTAATTTTTGATGAACGTAGAACGGACCCAATGAAGGTTAAAACAGCAATAGTAAATGTTGGTCATGATACTAAAGAATTAAAGGCTTCTGGTGAAGCTTACGACAGTGTGCACGCCTGCTGTAAGTATAGGGAAGACAATACAGATGATAGTGATGAACATCATGATGGTCATTAGTCTAAAATAAGTAACAAAAAAGCGGGTTTTGAAACTTCAAAACCCGCTTTTTTGTTTTAAAATAATGTTAATATTTGTTTTGAGTGTAAGGTTTTTAGTTTTATCAAAACTAAAAACATGCAATTTTTCCACTCATGCGTATTCGTTGGTTATTTTTTGTTGGTGTTTTTTTAGTTGTTTTTTGGGGATATGGGCAAACATGTTGCTCAGGTGGTGTGCCCTTATCCAATAACTTGGGTTTGCCAAACGAAGGTAAGGGAGCTTCAGTTTTAGGTCTGAGTTATGACTATAATAATTTAAACACATTAAAAGCAGGCACTGAAAAATTAGACGATAATTCTAGGTTGCGAAATACGCACTCTATACTATTGAATTATGGATACTCTTTTACAGATAGATTTTCTGTAGAAACTCTGTTTACCTGGGTAAATCAAACACGAACAATTTCTCAATTCGGAAATGAAAATTTTACAGAGACCACTGGTATTGGTGATGCAGTATTTTTATTGAAGTATGCTATTCCGCAGATTTTAGGTGAGCAAAGTGTGTTAAGTTTTGGAGCTGGAGTTAAGGCTCCTTTAGGGAAATCAGATTTAAAGAGTGATGAAGGTATACAGTTAACGGCCGATTTGCAACCTGGTAGTGGAGCTTGGGACATGCTTGGATGGTTGTCCATTTCTAAGCCAGTTTCTTTTAGACCTTCGGCAATGTTGTCAGGTAGTGTAACATATAGAGAGACAGGAATAAACAATTCGTATTTAAATAATACAGCAACCTACGAGTTCGGAAACGTTTTACAAGCTAATGTTGGTTACACAGACCAGTTTTTGATATTTAACACTATTATTAACCCAGGTTTAGTTTTTAAATACAGAAAATCTTTTGACGATAAAATAGATAATTCTAAAATTCCAAATACAGGAGGCGAATGGGTTTTTGTAAGGCCAGAAGTAACTTTTTTATTGTCTCCTAAATTGTCTTTTAATACCAAAGTGGAATTGCCGTTTTATAGTAATGTGGTAGGAACACAATTAACTCCAACAGTTAGATTTACGGCTGGAGTACAATATAGATTCAAAAAGAAAGTAAATATAGCGCTATGAAAAAGAAAATAATTTTAGGAGTAGTATTAACTACAATGTTTTTGTCATGCAGTTCTTCGGATACTTCGGGGTTAAATATTGAAAACCCTAATTCTGGTGAATGGACTATTCCGGTTGCCGAAGTTTTAGATGGTGGTCCAGGGAGAGATGGTATTCCCGCATTAGAAAACCCCAATTTAATAGATGTTTCCCAGGTTAATTTTTTGAATGATTCTGATTTAGTTATTGGAGTTAAAAGTGGGGCTACGGTGAGAGCTTACCCTCATATTATTTTAGATTGGCATGAAATTATTAATGACAATTTAGAAGATTTGTCTGTGGCAATAACATATTGCCCCTTAACAGGAACAGGTATTGGATGGGATAGAATTGTAAACGGTAGTGAGACCACATTTGGTGTTTCGGGACTTTTGTACAACACTAATTTAATTCCTTTCGATAGGGCAACAAGTAGTAATTGGTCTCAGATTTTAAATGAGTCAGTGAATGGAAGTTTAATAGGGGAAAAAGTAAGCTTAATTGGTGTAATTGAAACTGATTGGGAAACTTGGAAAACTATGTATCCAGAATCTAAGGTGGTGTCTACTAATACTGGATTTTCTAGGACATATGGAACTTCGCCTTATGGAGATTATAATACTAATAATTCTCGTTTTTTGTTTCCAGTAGATAAAGATGATAGATTGCCTTTGAAAGAACGAGTTTTAGCTATTGTAGATGGTGAAGATGCTAAGGTTTATAGGGTAGAAGATATTGGTAACGTAAATGTTGTGAAAGACAATTTTAAGGGATCCAGTTATGTAATAGTGGGTGAAGAGAGCTTCATGGTTTCCTTTGAATTGAGTGCTGGTCAGGAAACATTAGAGTTTTCATACGTATTTGATAATTCTGAAATTATTCTAAGTGATAATGAAGGTAATATGTGGAATGTTTTTGGCGAAGCTGTTTCTGGACCAAGAACTGGAGAGCAGTTAAAGTTTGCGCCTTTTTTTAAAGGGTTTTGGTTTTCTATTCCAGCATTTTATACTACTGAAATTTATTCTAATTAATAGAGGATTTTAGTGATTGGATAAAAATAAAAAGCCCTTCTAAGCAAAGTTGCTAAGAAGGGCTTTTTATTATTTAAAGTGTATTTCACTTTGGGATTACATCATGCCTGGCATTCCACCGCCACCCATTGGAGGCATAGGAGCAGGAGCATCTTCCTTAATATCTGTTAACGCACATTCTGTCGTTAAAATCATTCCAGAAACTGAAGCGGCATTTTCTAAAGCAACTCTAGTTACTTTTTTAGGATCAATAATACCAGCTTTCATCATTTCAACATACTGTTCAGATTTAGCATCGTAACCAAAATCACCTTTACCGTCAAGTATTTTGGCAACTACAACTGAACCTTCTCCACCTGCATTAGAAACAATAGTTCTAATAGGAGCTTCAATTGCTCTTGCTACAATTTGTAAACCTGTTTCTTCATCAGCATTTTCGGTTTTTAGTTTACCTAAAACAGATTTTGCTCTAACTAAAGCAACACCACCACCGGCAACGATACCTTCTTCTACCGCAGCTCTTGTAGCATGTAATGCGTCATCAACTCTATCTTTCTTTTCTTTCATTTCAACTTCTGAAGCAGCGCCAACATATAATACAGCAACACCTCCAGCTAATTTAGCTAAACGCTCTTGAAGTTTTTCTTTATCATAGTCAGATGTAGTAGTCTCAATCTGAGCTTTGATTTGGTTAACTCTTGTTTTAATGTTTTTTGCAACACCACCACCGTTAACAACTGTTGTGTTGTCTTTGTCGATAGTTACTTTTTCGCAAGTACCTAACATTTCAAGTGTAGTATTGTCTAAAGAAAAACCTCTTTCTTCAGAAATAACAGTACCTCCTGTTAAAATAGCAATATCTTCTAACATTGCTTTTCTTCTATCACCAAAACCAGGAGCTTTAACAGCAGCTATTTTAAGAGAACCTCTTAGTTTGTTTACAACTAACGTAGCTAACGCTTCGCCATCAACATCTTCTGCTATAATTAAAAGAGGCTTTCCAGATTGAGCTACAGGCTCTAATACTGGAAGTAAATCTTTCATTGCAGATATTTTTTTATCAAACAATAAAATATAAGGATTGTCTAAATCGGCAATCATTTTTTCAGAATCAGTAACAAAGTATGGTGAAAGGTATCCTCTGTCAAATTGCATCCCTTCAACAACATCTACATAAGTATCTGTTCCTTTTGCTTCTTCTACAGTAATAACACCTTCTTTTCCTACTTTGCCAAATGCCTGAGCGATTAAATCACCTATAGTTTCATCGTTATTTGCAGAAATAGATGCTACTTGTTTAATTTTTTCGGAAGAATCACCAACTTTTTTAGATTGTTTAGCAAGGTCTGCAACAATTGCGTCAACGGCTTTGTCGATACCTCTTTTTAAATCCATTGGGTTAGCGCCGGCGGCAACATTTTTTAATCCTTCTTTTACAATAGCCTGAGCTAATACAGTAGCAGTAGTTGTACCGTCACCAGCTAAATCATTGGTTTTAGAAGCAACTTCCTTTACCATTTGCGCACCCATATTTTCAAGGGCATCTGCTAACTCAATTTCTTTAGCAACAGTAACCCCATCTTTTGTTACTGCTGGTCCACCGAAGGATTTGCTAATAATTACATTTCTTCCTTTAGGACCTAATGTTACTTTTACCGCATTTGCAAGTGCGTCAACACCTCTTTTAAGTCCGTCACGTGCTTCAATATCAAATGTTATATCTTTTGCCATCTTTATATTTTCTTATTAAGTATAATTAAACAATTGCCAAAATATCGCTCTCACGCATGATTAAGTAATCAGTACCTTCTAACTTTAATTCAGTACCAGCATATTTTCCATAAAGTACGGAGTCTCCAACTTTTACAGTTACTTTTTCGTCTTTTGTACCTGGGCCAACGGCAACAACTTTTCCTTTTTGAGGTTTTTCTTTTGCAGTATCTGGAATGTAAATACCAGATGCAGTTTGCGTTTCTGCTGCCATAGGCTCAATAAGAACCCTATCTGCTAGTGGTTTAATGCTAAGTTTAGCCATAGTATTATTTTTTAATTGTTTTTTAATATTCTTGATTATACCAGACAGAAATTATGCCATTTTAAAAAACTGACAAATTGTAAAAATCAAAAATGCCAGCTTGTCATTCAGGCTGGCATTTTGTATGTCTTTTCTGTCTTTGTATTATTCTGTAGTGTCAGTTTTATCAGTTGAAACTGGAGTGTCAGGTGTTGTATCTGGAACGTCGTCAGGAACAACTGTTTCAATATCATCACCTTGTAATATTTTAGAGTTAGAATTTCCGAAGTCTCCCTTTAGTGCAATATTAGATGCTAAGATTAACACCACTAAGAAACCTGATAAAATCCAGGTGCTTTTGTCTAAAAAGTCTCCGGTTTTTTTTACACCACCAACTACTTGGTTGCCTCCACCTCCAAAAGAAGAGGATAATCCACCACCTTTAGGGTTTTGTACCATTATCACTAGTACAAGTAAAAAGCATACTATGATGATTAAGATTAAAAATATTGAAAATGTACTCATTATATTTAGGTATTGTCTTGTTGTATTTTTTCTATCGCCTTAATTTGGTCTGCAAAGAAACCACTTTTTTCTGGATATTTCAAACTTAAAATTTTGTAAGACTGAATGGCTTTTTTATACTTTTTTTGCTCAAGATAAACCTTTGCCAATGTTTCAGTCATCAACTCATTTTTATTGATTTTTGATGAACTCGAAATATCTATTTTTTCAGTTAAATCCGCTTTTGGAACTATTTTAGGGTTTTCAGAAATAAATTTATCGATACGATCAAATTTTTTCTTTTTAGCAGAATCTTTAATCTCTTTTGTTTCCTTATTAGAAGACCTGTTTATTGGAGTTGCTGAGGTTAAATTAAGCCATTCAGAAAATGAGAATTTTTCTTTTTTATCAAAAGGTAGGGGACTTCCTGAAATAATTTCAACATCAGAATTAGTCTTTTTGTCAATACGTTGCTCTTTTGATTTGAATAAGCCTGGGTCTAAAATATGTTCCGCATCTTTATTATCTTGTGGAAGAGGTTTGTCTTCAGAGTCCTCGATTAATGGTACTTCTTTTTTGACAGGGACTTTTATTTCTTCAGCGTGAACCTCAAAATTTCTAATTTCAATTTGTTCTGTAGCTGAGGTTCTTAAAAAATTTTCGGAGGTTATAAAGTTAAAAAGGATGTCTCTGTCAGCACAATAGGCAGCCGTAACTTTGAGCGCATTATTGTATTTAAAGCTATTAAGGTTTTTTAGACCTTTTAAATGCAAAGCTCTTGCTGCTTGAAAATAGGGGTATTCTTCAAGAACGTCCTCCAACTGATTAGTTTGAACAGGGTTTACAACCTTGTCTGGGTTTTGCAAAAGATATGTAAAGTCTTGTACATTCATTATTTTACCAGTCGGCTAAAGAAGCGTTAAAAATATCTTGCGTAATTCGTTCGAAAATAATTTCGTGAGCCTGCGATCTTACTGAAGATAATTGGCTTATTGCAGGATAGTCATAAAAGAACGAAAAGTTTTGTTCAAAGTCTTTATCTTCTTCCACATTATTGTAAAAACGAACCTTAACTCTAACGGTTAAACGGTTTTGAGCAGCTGTTTGATTTGCAGATGCTGTAGTTGGTGAAACTCTATATTCAGTGATTTCTCCTTCGTAAAGTAAATCGGCATTACCATTGTTTACGAGGTCTAAACTACTTTGGTTTAAAATACGATCTTGTAAGGCAAGTGTAAAATCACGATCCATTCCAGGTTGAAACGTGGAACCAGGATTTTGTGACGCATAATTTTGAAAATAGTTTACCTGAAAAGTAGTAGCGGCACCGACATTACCCCCAGTGAAATTATAGACACCACAACCTTGTAGTGTTGTAATTAAGATTAGTATTGCAATTTTAAAAATGTTGTTTTTCATTCTTGTATTTAATTTAAAACGTAAAGCGAAATTTTATAAATCATACTGTTTAATTTTTCGGTATAAAGTACGTTCTGAAATGCCTAATTCTGTAGCCGCCGCTTTTCGTTTTCCTCTGTTTCTTTCTAGAGATTTTTTAATAAGTTCAATTTCTTTCTCTTGTAAAGATAGGGTTTCTTCTTCTTCAATTTCTTCAGCAAAATAATACAAATCTTCCTTTTTACTAACTACTGCTTGCGCAGTTTCTACTTGTGGTTCTGGCAATTGAAGAACATTTGTGGTTTCATCTTCTTCAATAGGCAGTTCTTTGTCTTCAGAACCATATATTTTTTGAATTAAATGCTCATTTTCTTCTTGAACCTTTTGCGAATCGTTATTTTTCAAAAGTTCCATAGTAAGTTTTTTTAGGTCATTTAAATCACCTTTCATATCAAAAAGTACCTTGTAAAGAATTTCACGTTCGGTACTAAAATCACTTTCACTTTTTTCACTACCCACTACAGCAGGCAAATTAGTCTGACTTGCGTTAGGCAAGTATCCGTTTAATGTAGAAATTGAAATATTGCGTTGTTCTTCTAAGACTGATACTTGTTCAGCAATATTTCTTAGTTGTCTAATATTACCAGGCCACCTGTATTTTAAAAGTAATTGAACAGCATTATCATCTAATCGTATTGTGGGCATTTTATATTTCTGTCCAAAGTCGGAAGCGAATTTTCTAAACAATAGGTGAATATCATTCTGTCGTTCTCTAAGCGGTGGAATATTTATTTCAACCGTACTAAGTCTATAGTATAAATCTTCTCTAAACTTCTCTTTCTTAATTGCATCAAACATATTAACATTTGTTGCTGCCACAATACGAACATTGGTTTTTTGAACCTGCGAAGAACCTACTTTTAAAAATTCTCCATTTTCAAGAACACGTAATAAACGTACTTGTGTGGTTAACGGAAGTTCTCCTACCTCGTCAAGAAAAATGGTTCCGCCATCTGCAACTTCAAAATAACCACTTCGTGTTGTTGTTGCACCTGTAAAAGCTCCTTTTTCATGCCCAAAAAGTTCACTATCAATAGTTCCTTCGGGAATTGCGCCACAGTTTACTGCAATATATTTAGCATGTTTTCTATGGGATAATGAGTGAATTATTTTAGGAATAGATTCTTTGCCAACACCACTTTCACCAGTAACAAGAACCGAAATATCGGTTGGAGCAACTTGAATGGCTTTTTCTATAGACCTGTTAAGTTTAACGTCATTACCAATGATTTCGAAACGTTGTTTTATAGATTGAATAGATTCCATAATGCTTAATTATTATCACTTAAACCTACTGCCGTTCCAATAAGTGTTGCTGAGGTACAGCTATCTATTTTTACATTAACAAAGTCACCTATTTTATAATTTTCCTTAGGAAAAACGGCAACACTGTATTGACCGTTTCGACCCATCCAGTGGTCCTCAGATTTTTTCGAGGTGCCTTCAATCAATATTTCTTGCACTTTGCCTACATGTCTTTGGGTTCTGAATTTACCATTTTCTCTTTGTAACGCTATAATTTCAGCCAGACGTCTTTTTTTGGTTTCTAAAGGAACATCATCTTTCATTTTTCGTTCGGCCATGGTCCCTGGTCTTTCAGAATATGCATACATATAACCAAAATCGTATTTTACCTCCTCTAAAAGTGCTAAAGTATCTTTATGGTCTTCTTCGGTTTCTGTTGGGAAACCTGAAATCATATCTTGAGAAATGGAACAATCAGGAATAATTTCTCGAATGTTTTTAATGAGTTCAATATACTCTTCACGAGTGTGCAATCTGTTCATTTCCTTTAAAATGCGATTGCTTCCACTTTGTACAGGTAGATGAATGTAGTTGCAAATATTATCATATTTTGCCATGGTTTTAACCACATCTAGCGTCATATCCTGTGGATTAGAAGTGGAAAACCGAATTCGCATTTTAGGTTGTGCTTTTGCGACCATTTCTAAAAGATTTGAAAAAGACACTGCTGTAGCTTTTTGCATGTCACTAGCTTTTTCAAAATCTTTTTTAAGTCCGCCGCCATACCATAAATAACTATCTACATTTTGTCCTAATAGTGTAATTTCTTTAAAACCTTTATCCCATAATTCGTCTATTTCTTTTAAAATAGATTGTGGGTCTCTGCTACGTTCTCTTCCTCGAGTAAAAGGCACTACACAAAATGTACACATGTTATCACAACCTCTTGTAATAGATACAAAGGCAGTGATGCCATTAGTATTTATTCTAACAGGTGAAATATCACCATAGGTTTCTTCTTTTGAAAGTAGTACGTTTACTGCATTATGTCCATCATCAACTTCTTGAATAAGGTTCGGTAAATCTTTGTAGGCATCTGGACCAACTACCATGTCCACAATTTTCTCTTCTTCTAGTAATTGTGTTTTTAGGCGTTCTGCCATGCAACCTAAAACACCAACTTTTAAGTGAGGTCTGTGTTTTTTAACTGCATTAAATTTTTCTAAACGTTTACGAACGGTTTGTTCTGCTTTATCTCTTATAGAACAAGTATTTACAAGAACTAGATCAGCATTTTCCAATTCCTGTGTGGTATTAAAACCTTCATTAGCTAAAATAGATGCAACAATTTCGCTATCAGAAAAGTTCATAGCACAACCATAACTTTCTATATATAGTTTTCGTTTGTTGTTTTCTTTTTTATCTATTGAAAGACTTGTACCTTGTACCGACTCGTCAATTGTTTTTTCCATGCAATACGTAATATTAACCCTAGAGTTATAGGGAGTTTGCAAAGATAGTATAATATTGAAAACATGACAATATGACAGCGTTTTTTAATACTATTTTAGCGTTTATGAAGTTTAATAACAAGTTCAAATAAAAACGAATGGATTTTAATTCAGTTTCAAGTAAAATAGAAAGTAGCGATTCCTTAGATTTTGGGTCAATTTTTAATAGATCCTTTGAGTTATTTAAAAAAGTGTGGCTTCAAGGTTTTGTGATTGTGTTGCTATCTATAGTTGTTATACTTCCAATTTATGCGATAATGTATATTCCCATGCTTATGTTTGGAGTTGAAGATATAGATAATATTGATGCTCGTGAGCTTGGTCCTGCTTTTGTAGGTATTGCGGCTATTTTGTATCTTATAATATTAGTGTTAGTAGTGGCAGTAACAACAGCATTGAATGCTGCTTTTTTACGAATATGTAAACAGCAGGATTTAGAAGGGGCATCTCAAGATCAATATTTTTATTATTTCAAAAAACCGTTTTTTATTAAGTTATTTAAATTGTCTTTAATTTCATTAGGCTTGGCAATTTTAGGGATGCTAGCATGTGGTATTGGAATAATATATATGGTAGTGCCACTGTCTTTAATGCCTGCCTTTTTTGCTTTTAATGAAAAAATGGAACCCAAGGAGATTGTAAAATCTTCTTTTAATTTGGGGAATAAAAATTGGTTGGTAATTTTTGGACTGATTTTTTTAATGGGAATTATAGCTGAACTAGGAATTATATTATGCTTTGTTGGTGTTTTCTTCACAGCAATGTTAGCAAGGATTCCGGTTTATTTTATGTACAAAGATGCTGTAGGATTTTCGGAAGAAAATTAGAGTTCTTTAAAGGGAATTTTTAAGAAGCAACGCAACAGAATCTGTTTTTCTGTATCTACTAATAAAATTGCAACTTAAAAATAACCAAAAAGATGGAAAAGAAAATACTTTTAATATTGGCCATTATCTCTATGGCCTTTGTTTCCTGTGAAAAGGATAAAGAGGAATCCGGCGAATATGCTGATTATTTAGTCGCTAAGCCAATTACAATTTCAAAGGAAGACTTTAAAAGCTCAACATCAATTATTGCTCCTAAACCAATTGATGAGTCAGGAAAAATTTATGCGTATAAAAATTACATTTTTGTTAATGATAAATATCAAGGGATTCATGTTATAGATAATAGCAATCCTGTTTCTCCTAGCAAAATAGCTTTTATAAAAATTCCAGGAAATGTAGACATTTCTATTAAAGATGATTATTTATACGCAGATAGTATAATGGATCTTATTGTGCTTGATATATCTGATATTCAAAATATAAAAGAAGTGCAGCGCATGGAAAATGTGCTAAGAAATTATGTGGTTTTCGCTCAGGCGGATTTTCACGAATATGGAGAGATTGATTATGAGAAAGATATTATTGTAGGTTGGAAAACTACTACAGAACGAAGATCTGTAGAAGAATTTAATACACGATTTGGCAGAGATGTGATTTTTGCCGCTGAATTAGCCAATAGCGATGCTTCTACTGTTGGTCAGGGAGGTTCTTTAGCTCGTTTTAAAATTGTAGACGATTTTTTGTACGCTGTAGATAGTCATCATATAAATGTGTTTGATATTCAAGATTTAACAAACCCAAAAGATTTAGAAGATGTGTATGCAGGTTTTGATATTGAAACTATCTTTAATAAAGGAGAATACTTGTTTTTAGGAAGTATGCGCGGAATGTATATCTATGATATTTCTGCTCCAGCTACACCTATATTTGTGTCAGAATTTGAACATGGAACTGCGTGCGATCCGGTAGTAGTAGATGATAAATATGCTTACGTAACACTGCGTGGAGGTAATGAATGTGGTGCTACAGAAAGTGGGCTTTTTATTATTGATATTTCTGATATTGAAAGACCCAAATTAACGGTGAGTTATCCAATGGATAGTCCATACGGATTAGGGATAAAAGATGAAAAGCTTTTTGTGTGTGATGGAGATTCGGGGCTTAAAGTTTATAATAAAACAAATGTTGAAGACTTGCAGAGCTTAAATCATTTTAGAGATATAAATACTTTTGATGTTATTCCCTTAGAAGAAAGTTTGTTAATGGTGGGTGATGGAGTTCTATATCAATATCAGTATTTATCTGATAGCATAAAACTTTTAAGTACTTTACAACTACAGTAACTTTAATGTTAAGTTTAGTTTACTTACATAATAAAACTGAATAAAAATTGCTTTAATAAATACGTAAACAGGCTTTTAGATAAAGTGTTACATATTAAAACACCTCTAATTTTAGAGGTGTTTTTTAATACATATATATAAGGTCTAGCTTTTAATAAAAAAAATCGACTACTTTTGTGTCTCGAAAAAAGGAAGAATGGCCAAGAATTTAGTAATTGTAGAGTCGCCTGCCAAGGCAAAAACCATAGAGAAGTTTTTAGGAAAAGAGTTTAAAGTAGAGTCCAGTTTTGGACATATAGCAGATTTACCTTCAAAAGAATTAGGTGTTGATGTTGACAATGATTTTACACCTAAGTACATTGTTGATAAGGAAAAGAAAGCTCTTGTTAAAAAATTAAAAGATTTAGCTAAAAAAGCAGAAACTATATGGCTCGCAAGTGATGAGGATCGTGAGGGAGAAGCTATTTCATGGCATTTGGCGGAAACGTTAGGTTTAGAGAAAGACAAAACAAAACGTATAGTTTTTAACTCTATTACTAAGTCTGCAATTCAAAAAGCCATTAAAACTCCAAGAGAAATAAATTATAACTTGGTAAATGCTCAGCAGGCTCGTAGGGTTTTGGATAGACTAGTGGGTTATCAGTTGTCTCCTGTGCTGTGGAAAAAAATAAAACCAGGATTATCAGCAGGTAGAGTGCAATCTGTTGCAGTGCGTTTAATTGTGGAACGTGAGCGAGATATTGACGCTTTTACTCCTGTTGCGTCTTATAAAATAGCTGCCGAATTTACAACAAAGGCCGGAAATGTTTTTTCTGCAAAATTGAATAAAAGTTTTGCTTCAAAAGAAGACGCTCAAGCTTTTTTAGAGAAAAATTTAACGGCGGATTTTTCTGTTGGTAATTTGGATAAAAAACCTGCGAAAAAATCACCATCCGCTCCTTTTACAACATCAACATTACAACAAGAGGCTTCTCGAAAATTATATTTTTCGGTAGGTAGAACCATGCAAGTTGCACAACGTTTGTATGAAGCTGGACTTATTACATATATGAGAACTGATAGTGTTAACCTTTCTAGTGAAGCAATTAATGCAGCAAAGGATGCTATTGTAGAAAACTATGGTGAAAAGTATAGTAATGTTAGAAACTTTACAGGTAAATCTAAAGGGGCTCAAGAAGCTCACGAAGCTATTAGGCCTACCGATATGTCGCGTCAGGCCCCATCATTAGAAAGAGATCAGGCAAAATTATACGAACTTATTTGGAAAAGAACAATTGCTTCACAAATGAGTGATGCGCAATTAGAACGTACCAATGTTAAAATTAAAGCATCTACGCACAATGAAGAATTTTCTGCGAATGGAGAGGTAATTAAGTTTGATGGTTTCCTTAAAGTTTACATGGAAGGTATTGATGAAGAAGATAAAGTAGAAGAACAAGAAGGTATGCTTCCAGCTATGCAAGTGGGTGAGATGCTGCTAAATAAATATATTACAGCTACAGAAAGGTTTACAAGACCACCCTATAGATTTACTGAGGCTTCTTTGGTTAAAAAATTGGAAGAACTGGGAATTGGAAGACCATCTACATATGCACCAACAATTTCTACTATTTTGAATAGGGGGTATGTAGAAAAAGGTACTGTTGAAGGTACAGAGAGAAAGTATGTTCAGTTGCTAATGGAAGCTGGTTCTGTTAAAGAAAAAGGCCTTACCGAAACCGTTGGTTCTGATAAAGGTAAAATGGTGCCTACAGATATTGGAATGATTGTAAATGATTTTCTTGTAACTAATTTTTCAAAAATATTAGACTATAATTTTACTGCAAAAGTAGAAGAGGATTTTGATGAAATAGCTTCTGGAGAGGAAGATTGGAAGAAAATAATGAAAGATTTTTATCAAGATTTTCATCCAACAGTAGAAGATGTTGAAGCCAACGCTGATCGTGCTAGCGGAGAAAGAGTGTTAGGTAAAGATCCTAAGTCTGGTCGCCAAGTATCTGTTCGTTTAGGAAGGTTTGGACCAATGGTTCAAATAGGTACAGTAGAAGAAGAAGAAAAACCTTTGTTTGCAAGTTTGCTGCCAGAACATTCTTTAAATACTATTACGTTTGAAGAAGCTATGGAACTGTTTAAGCTTCCAAGAAATTTAGGAGTTTTTGAGGGAGAAGAGATTTTAGCAAACGTTGGTAGATTTGGACCTTATGTGAAATTTGGAAGTAAGTTTGTTTCATTGGCCGCTGGAGAAAGTGCTATGGATGTTACTCTAGAAAGGGCAATAGAGTTAATAAAAGAAAAACAAAAAGCTGACGCTCCCATTGCAGCATATGAAGGTAAAGATGTTGTTAAAGGAGTTGGGCGTTTTGGACCATTTATTAAATGGGATGGAATGTTTATTAATGTATCTAAAAAGTACGATTTTGATAACCTTACTCAAGAGAACATAGAGGAGTTAATCGAAATTAAGAAACAAAAGGAAATAGACAAGGTTGTTCAAAATTGGGAGGAAGAAGGTATTCGAATTGAAAAGGCAAGGTGGGGAAGACACAATATTATAAAAGGGAAAATAAAAGTAGAATTAGCAAAAACAGTTGACGCTGCAAAAATGACTCTTAAAGAGGCCGCCGAATTAATTGAGAAAAAAACACCTAAGAAAAAAACAAAAGCTAAAGCTAAACCCAAAGCGAAAAAATAAGAATGGCATACGATTTTTTAGTACCCGTTGAAGATAAAGTAATGGCGCATTGCGAGTTGCTTCCTTCGCAGGCACTCGGAAAAAATATTTTTATTCATACAAAAAAGGATGGCTTACCTGTTTTAGCCAATGCATCCGTAGCATTATTAGGAGTAAAAGAATCTCGTAATGCTTTCGAAAAAAAAATCGAAAAGTTAGATACCTCTTCACTTCGAATAGAATTTTACAAATTACTCATGGGTAATTGGAATTCTACCATAATAGATATGGGTGATATTGAAGAGGGCGATACTGTAGAGGATACTTATTTTGTTGTAAAGCAAATTGTCGCAGGATTATTAGAGGAAAATATAATTCCAATTATTTTAGGAGCAACTCAAGATATAACGTATCCTACATATAGAGCTTTTGACGGTATAAAAGATATGGTCAATTTGGTTGCGGTGGATAGTCGTTTCGATTTTGGCCTGGATGATGAGTTAATATCATCGCACTCTTACATGAGTAAAATAATTACAGATAAACCTAATAACCTATTTAATTTTTCCAACATCGGGTATCAAAGTTATTTTAATGCTCAGGAGGAATTAGATTTAATGGACCGTCTTTTTTTTGAATCCTATAGACTTGGTGAGGTTACTAGCGATATAGCCATAGTGGAGCCAATATTGCGAAATGCCAATATGGTAAGTTTGGATGCTAGAGCTATTCAAGCTAGTGAAATGGGTTATTCGAATAACTTTTCTCCAAACGGTTTTAACGGAAGAGAAATTTGTGCCATTGCGCGATACGCCGGAATAAGTGATACGTTAAACGTGTTTGGCATTTACGAAATGGAAAATTTAAATCAATCCTGTCAACTAATTGCACAAATAATTTGGTATTTTATTGAAGGTACAAATTATAGAATAAAGGAGTCACCTTTTGTTAATACAGATGATTTCACCAAGTATACCGTGCCTACGGATACAGAACAGCTTGTTTTTTACAAAAGTCAATTATCGCAAAGATGGTGGGTTGAAGCACCAATGATTTTATCTACACATACTAAACACAATTCCCCTGCGTTATTATCATGCACCGAAAAAGACTATTTTGATGCGTGTAATCAAAACATTCCTGAACGGTGGTTTAAAGCCTATAAAAAAGGGTTTAACTAAAAAAAACTTTTTTTAAAAGGATTAAGCATTAGATACAATAATTTACTCAAAACATAGTTTTAGTGTGTAGAATGAATAATTGTGTTTAAAGTTTAAACCATAATCGAAATTTAACCTAAATATGAAGAAGCTATTGTTATCATCCATGGCGTTAGTGTTTTTACTCTCCAGTTGTGGATCAAAAACAAAAGGGGAACTAGTTGGAGCCCGCGGGAAAAAGTGGTATCCTGAAAAACCTTATGGCATGGAATTAATCCCTCGAGGATCATTTATCATGGGTAAGGCAGAGGAAGACCAAGCTAAGGTGCTTAACGCTCCTACAAAAACAGTTACTGTACGTTCTTTTTATATGGATGATACCGAAATTACAAATAGCGAGTATCGTCAATTTGTAGAATGGGTAAAAGATTCCATTACAAGAACAAAATTAGCAATACTAGCCGATGAACTTGGTGTTGGTCCAGAAGATGGAGGTATTGGTGATTACGCATTTAAAGATGCAGACACTACCAAAGCTTCTATATATGACAAGTATATGTTAGACAATTATTCTGGTATGGGAGAGACCGGATACGAGGGTAGAGCATTAAATAAAGATGCAGACTTAGTATGGGATACTTCTGATTATCCAGATGAGTATTATACTGAGGTTATGGATTCGCTTTATATTCCTGAGCAAGAATCTTATAACGGACAAAGAACTATTGATGTTACCAAATTAAAATATAAATATTCTTGGATGGATATTGAAGCTGCCGCACGTGCCGCTAAAAAGGGGAACAGCCGTAGAAGCGATTTTATTCGTCATGAAGAATTGGAAATTTATCCAGATACTACAGTATGGATTCGTGATTTTGAGTATTCTTATAACGAACCTATGCATAACGATTATTTCTGGCATGATGCATATAGCGATTATCCAGTAGTTGGAGTTTCTTGGAAACAAGCAAAGGCTTTTTGTAACTGGAGAACTAAATTCAAAAACGATGATCAAAAGAGTCGCGGTAAGCAGTTTGTAAATCAGTTTAGATTACCAACTGAGGCGGAATGGGAATATGCTGCTAGAGGTGGAATTGAAGGAGGAACGTACCCATGGGGTGGACCTTACGTAATAAGCGATACAGGATGCTTTATGGCAAACTTTAAACCACAACGTGGAGATTATGCAGCCGATCAAGCATTGTATACTGTAGAAGCAAAAGCTTACGAGCCTAACGATTATAATTTATATAACATGGCAGGTAACGTATCAGAGTGGACAAACTCTAGTTATGATCCTAATTCGTACGAATATGTTTCAACAATGAATCCAAATGGAGGAGATGGTAGTAACGAGAGAAAAGTTATTAGAGGAGGATCATGGAAAGATGTTGCTTACTTCCTACAGGTAAGTACCAGAGATTATGAATATGCGGATTCAGTTAGGAGTTATATCGGCTTTAGAACCGTTCAAGATTATCTAGGTGAAGAGGACTCAACACAATAAAAATTAATTAATTACATTTTAATTATATAAACGATTTTTTAAATCAAAATTTTTTTAACCAAATCTTTTTATTAGCAAACCTTAAATTAAATTAAATTATGGCACAGTCAAAATCAACAAAGAAATTATTTAATATGGCCTACGGTCTTGGAGCCTCTGTAGTAATTATTGGAGCTCTATTTAAAATTCTTCACTGGGAATTAGGACCATTAAATGGAGGAGTTCTTTTAGCAATTGGTCTTATTACAGAAGCACTTATTTTTGCTATTAGTGCATTTGAGCCCGTAGATGACGAGTACGATTGGTCTTTAGTGTACCCAGAATTAGCAGGAGGAGCTTCTAACGGAAAATCTAACGAAGTTGCAGAAATGAAAGAAGCTGAGGCTTCATTATCTAAAAAATTAGATAACCTTTTACAGGAAGCTGGAATAGATGCTAACTTAATGGAAAGCTTAGGATCTAGTATCAAAAACTTCGAAGGAGCTGCTAAAGGTATAGCGCCAACAGTAGACGCAATGGAATCTACTAAAAAGTATTCTGACGAAATGGTACATGCTGCCGCTCAAATGGAATCTTTAAATAGCCTTTATAAAGTACAGTTGGAGAGTGCAAGTAAGCAAGCTTCTGTAAATGAAGAAGTAGTGCAAAATGCATCTGCTCTTAAAGAACAAATGGCATCATTATCTACTAACCTTTCTTCATTGAATGGTGTTTATGGTGGAATGTTATCTGCAATGAGCAAAAACTAATTAGAGTTAGTAAAATCCAAATCAAATCAAGTTAATTAAACCTAATTAGAAAAAACATGGCAGGAGGAAAACAATCACCACGTCAGAAGATGGTCAACCTTATGTATTTGATCTTCATCGCGATGTTGGCCTTAAATATGAGTAAAGAAGTTTTAGCCGCTTTTGGTCTTATGAACGAAAAGATGGAAACTTCTAACGAAAAAACTACAGAAAGTAACTTAGCTTTCTTGGGTAGTTTAGAAACAAAAGCTTCTGAAGATACAAAGAAGTATGGTGAGCTTTACGAAAAAGCTCAAAAGATTAAGACTTTATCTCAAGATTATTACGATTATTTAGAGGGTCTTAAAAAGGGTATGATGAAGGATGTTGAAGATCCTAAAGATTACGCTGTAATGGACAAGTCAAATTTCTTAGATCAAAAATTCTTTCAGGGAGAAAACCTATCTAAAGATGGTAAGGAGTTCTTAAAGAGAATTAACGACTACAGAACGCAAGTAGCCGCTATGGCACCTGCAGCTGTTAAAGAAGCTGTTGAAGCTCGTTTTCAAACTGGAGACGCTAACGGTAAAGTAGAGAAAAGAGACGGGACTAAGCAAAATTGGCTTAACTATCACTACGAAGGTTTTCCATTAGTAGCTTCATTAACTAAGTTAACTGCTTTGCAGCAAGATATTAAAACAACTGAAGAAGACGCTTTAAAATCTATGTTAGCTGGTAACTTAACTGATCAGGTATCTTTAAAAAACTTTGCTACTTCATTACAAGCTGCTAAATCAGCTTTCTATTCTGGAGATAAGTACGATGGTAAAATTATTATTAGTAAAACTGATAATTCATCAACTCCAGTAAGAGCAGAGTTAACTCTTGATGGTAGAAAATTAGCAGAAGGTAAAGACTACGTGTTAGAAGCAGGTGGTGTTAAAATGTTAATTGGTGCTGGTAATCCAGGTGACCATACAATAGCAGGTCAGATTTTCTTTAAGCAAGATGGTGAAGAAATTCCTGTTGAGGTTAAAAATTCTTTCGCTACAATATCTAAGCCTAATGCTGCATTAATTGCTGCAGATAAAATGAATGTTGTTTATCGTGGCGTAGCTAACCCAATGTCTATATCTATACCAGGTATACCAAATAATAAGGTTAGTGCTTCTGCACCAGGACTTAAAAAGGTGAGTGGAAGTAAGTATGTAATGAACCCAGGAAAAGGAAGAACAGTAAAAATTATGGCTTCTGGTACTTTACCTGACGGTCAACGTATTTCTACACCGGCAACATTTAGAATTAAGGATATTCCAAGACCATCTGGTTCTATTAGAGGAGAATCTGGAAGTGCTAAAATGCCAAGAAAGAACTTAGAGATTGCTACTGTAGGAGCATTGTTAGAAGACTTTGATTTTGACCTTAACCTTAAAGTAGGTGGATTTAAATTTAAAGTTCCTGGACAACCAACAGTTAGTGTAAGAGGAAGTAGATTAGACGCAAGAGCTAAGTCTGCCCTTAAAAGAGCTAAAAGAGGTGATGCTGTTCAGATATTTGATATCAACGCTTACATCACAAATAACAAAGGTTATAAACTTAAGAAGGTATCTCCTGTAGTTGTGGAGATAACAAATTAATAAACAATAAAAATTTCCGGGTAGGCTTTCTGGTTTGCCCGGTTACTTTTAAATGATTAAAAAAATGAATTGGAAAAATGTTTTAGTAATCGGAGCAATAACATTGTTACCAGCATCAATGATGGCACAGGCAAACATATTAAATGCTAAAAAGCCAGATGATATTGGAAAAAGAACAGAAGCTCAAAAAGAGCTAGATAATGATGCTCCATTAAAATACGCTTATGTTGATGACAGAGATATTCTTTGGTCAAAAACAGTATGGGAAACTATAGATTTAGATGAGCGTGTAAACTTTCCGTTATACTATCCTACAGATACTATTGATATAGGAGCAGATAGAAGATCGTTATATGATGTTTTAATCAAAAACATTAAAAGCGGAAAACTGGATGATGTTTATGTAGATTCTTATTTTACTGAAAAAAGAAAGTTCAGTGATTTAGCGGCTACCTTGCAAAAGGTAGATACCACAGATTATGGTTTTGAGCAATTAAATGCTGGTGAAGAAATTTCAGCAGAATATATTAATCAAAGAGATTTAACCGCTGCTGATATTGAAGAGTACCGTATAAAAGGTATATGGTATTTTGATAAACGTCAAGGAGAACTTAAGTACCGATTATTAGGTATTGCACCAGTTGCACCAGATGTTAACTTTATTGATGATGAGTCTATGGACCCTTCAGATGCTAAAGTTGAGTTGTTTTGGGTATGGTATCCTTCGGCGAGACAAATATTACATGAAGCAAAGGTGTTTAATCAACGTAATTCGGCACAACCCATATCTTTTGATATGTTGTTAAACGCAAGAAGATTTAACGGTGTAATTTATCGAGAAGATAATGTTCACGGAGACCGTAAGGTTAATGATTATATTGCGGACAATGCATTGTTTCAATTATTGGAAGCCAAACGTATAAAAGAAGTTATCCGAGACAGGGAACAAGATATGTGGGCTTACTAGTCTAAATTATTCCAATTCAAAATAATATAAAAAATGCTCTCAATTATTGAGAGCATTTTTTGTTGGTAGCAATGTTAGCAAAGTATTTCATTATATATTTACCAAATGTTAGACTATTTAGTTGTTGGGCTAGGTTTAGGCGGTGTTTCGTTTAGTGAAACCTTGTTAAAAAACAAGAAAACTTTTCATGTAATTAGTGATGATTCTCAAGTGTCTTCAAAAGTTGCAGGTGGTATGTATAACCCTGTTATCTTAAAAAGATTTACCCTAGCGTGGAATGCTGATAAGCAGCTAAAAGTAGCGCTTCCTTTTTATAAAAATTTGGAAGAAAAACTTGAAACAAAACTGGATTGTAAAATTCCTATTTTACGAAAATTTGCTTCAATAGAGGAGCAAAATATGTGGTTTGAAGCTGCAGATAAGCCAGTTCTAGAACAATTTTTATCTACGGAAGTAAGAAAAAATAAAAACCCAGAAATTGATGCCCCTTTTGGATTTGGAGAGGTTTTAAATACAGGAAGGATTGATACCTCCTTATTGTTAGAAAGGTATACAGCTTTTCTTCTCAAGCAACAGTTATTAACTATTGAATCTTTAAACTTTGATGAACTTAAGGTTAGTGAAGACTATGTGCAGTATAAATCCATAAAAGCAAAACAGATAGTTTTTGCTGAAGGTTATGGTTTAAAACAGAATCCGTTTTTCAATTATTTGCCGTTAAATGGAACAAAAGGGGAGTTATTGCGAATTAAATCTACCGACTTTAAAGAAAAAAATATTATTAAATCAGGGGTGTTTACAGTACCGTTAGGGAATGATGAGTATTTAGTTGGAGCTACCTATAAATGGAAAGACAAAACCAATACCCCCACAAATGAGGCAAGAGAGGAGTTAGAGCAAAAACTTAAAACTTTTCTAAAGTGTCCATTTAGAGTAGTAAAACATGTAGCAGGCATACGACCTACTGTGGCAGATAGGAGACCTTTACTTGGTAGGCATCCTATACAGGTAAATGTATATGTTTTAAACGGTTTTGGCTCTAGAGGGGTTATTATAGGGCCAACGGCTTCAGAACAATTATATAATTTTATTGAGTATAAAAAACAGCTACCTGCTGAGGTAGATATTTCACGATTTACTAAAAAGTATTTTAAAAGCTAAACTTTCTCGCCTTTAGTTTTAGAATCATACTTAACAAAAAGGTTAATCCAAATGTTTCTTGATAATCTCATGATAATGGGCATAAAAAAAATAAGTGTTCCTATAATGGCAATAAACGAGCTTATCAAAGAGGTTTTAAGAAGCAAATAAGAGATTACAAAGGCAGCTACGGCAAAAGCAATACCAACTCCATAACTTACGTACATAGCTCCGTAAAAAAAGGAAGGTTCCATTTTGTATTTTGTATTACAGTTAGAACAACGTTCGTTCATTTTAAAAATGTTGCCCATTCGGTAAGGGTTTTTATCTACATACATGCTTTCTTCATGACATTTAGGACAACTTCCTGTTAAAATACTGTAGAGTTTGTTTCCTTTTTTTAACATTTGCAGAATCTTTTAGCAAAAATACAGGATTGCTAAATTTTATAATGTAACCAGAGTAACAAAAATGCTGAACATACACAATCTTTCCGTTTCCTTTGGAGGCGAATATCTTTTCGAGGAAATATCATTTAGACTAAATGGAGGTAACAGGGTAGGTCTTGTTGGAAAAAATGGAGCGGGTAAATCTACGCTGTTGAAACTGTTGTCTAAAGATATGCCCATAGACTCAGGGACCATAGCAGTTGAGAAAGATGTTAAAATAGGTTTTTTACGTCAGGATATTGATTTTGTTCAGGGAAGAACAGTTTTAGAAGAAGCCTATCAAGCTTTTGAAGAGATAAAAAAATTGGAGCTTCAACTTGATGAAATAAACCGTCAATTGGCGGAGCGCACGGATTATGAAAGTGAAAGTTACAATCAATTGATTATAGATTTGAGTGATGTTACACAGCATTATGAAATCTTAGGAGGTTATAACTATCAAGGAGAGACAGAAAAAATATTACAAGGCTTAGGTTTTAAGCGAGAAGATTTCGATAAAAAAACGGAAACTTTTTCTGGAGGTTGGCGTATGCGAATAGAGCTGGCTAAATTGCTTTTGCAAAGTAATGATGTGTTACTGCTGGATGAGCCTACAAACCATTTAGATATTGAATCTATTATTTGGTTTGAACAATTTTTAAATGGATATACAGGAGCTGTTGTAATTGTTTCGCATGATAAAATGTTTCTGGATAATGTTACAAACCGTACTATTGAAATTTCGTTGGGTAGGATATATGATTACCCCAAACCATATTCTAAATACTTGGTTTTACGCCAAGAAATTAGAGAGCAGCAGATGAATGCGCTTAAAAACCAGGAAAGAGAAATTCAACAGGCAGAACGTTTAATAGAAAAGTTCAGAGCTAAATCATCCAAAGCCTCAATGGCGCAATCTCTTATCAAGAAATTAGATAAAATGGATCGCATAGAGGTTGATCAAGATGACAATAGTGTTATGAGTTTAAGGTTTCCAGTTTCGGTGACACCAGGAAAGGTTGTTGTTGAAATCGAAGAACTTTCTAAAAGTTATGGAGATAATCACGTTTTAGATAATATTAATTTGTTAATAGAACGAGATAGTAAAACCGCTTTTGTGGGACAAAATGGTCAAGGAAAGTCAACTTTAGCCAAAATAATTATTAATGAGTTAAAGCATGATGGACATTTAAAGTTGGGACACAATGTTCAAATAGGGTATTTTGCCCAAAACCAAGCAGAGTATTTGGATGGTAGCAAAACAGTTTTAGATACTATGATTGATGCGGCTAATGAAAGTAACCGTAGTAAAGTTCGAGATATATTGGGGTCTTTTTTATTCAGAGGAGATGAGGTAGAAAAATATGTAAAAGTACTTTCCGGGGGAGAGCGTAACCGTTTAGCCTTAGCTAAAATGTTACTTCAACCATTCAACGTTTTGGTAATGGATGAGCCTACAAACCACCTTGATATTAAATCTAAAAACGTTTTAAAACAAGCACTGCAAAATTTTGAAGGAACTTTAATTCTCGTTTCTCACGATAGAGACTTTTTACAAGGACTAACCAATAAGGTTTACGAGTTTAAAAATCGTAAGATTAAAGAGTATCTGGGTGATGTTGATTATTATTTAGAACAACGAAAAGCGCAAGATTTTAGAGCGATAGAAAAAAAGCAAAAAGAAACCAAAATTAAGGAGGCTAATACCACGGTAGCTAAAACTAGTTTTGAAGATCAAAAAAAAATAAAAAGCCTTAAGAATAAACTGAGCTCTGCAGAATCCAGAATTAGTGTACTGGAGAAGGAAATTGCTGAAATCGATAATCAACTGGTAACGGATTACGACGCAACCATTGCAAAGCCACAATTTTTTGAAGGATATGAAAAAAAGAAGCAAGATTTGGCTGATTTAATGCAAAAATGGGAGCAGCTGACATTAGAAATAGATGTTTTTGAAGGGCAGTAGCAATTAAATTATTTGTAAATATTTTCTTACACAACATATATTATTAGTTTTACAACATAATACGTCAGTTCACCGAAATTTTTTGTTTTTCGTCTTACAATAGTGTTAATTTGTTAGGGTATTCAATAGGAATAGGTTTAAAACGGATTAACGATTTAAATAAATTAAAGATGAAAAACCTTTTATATATTACTTTGTTATGTGTTTTTTCTTTTGGTTTTGTGTACGCAGGCGTACCTAAAAAAGAAAAAAAAGCATTAATGAGTCTTTATGAAAGCACCAATGGAATGCATTGGGTTCATAAATGGGACTTAAAAGAGCCAGTATCTTCTTGGTATGGAGTTAAGGTTATAGATGACCATGTGGTTGAGATTAATTTGTTTAGAAACAATCTCATGGGACCACTGCCTGAAGAAATAGGAAACTTAAAATATCTGAATTCATTAAATCTAGCTTTTAATTTAATAACAGGCGAGATTCCTGAAAGTATAGTAAGCTTAGAAAACTTAAAGATATTAAAGTTAGAAATGAATAAACTTAAAGGTAATTTACCTGAGACTTTAGGTAAATTAGGAAACCTTGAAGAGTTAACTGCATTTAATAATTTTTTGTCTGGTAGTATTCCAAGTAGTATTGGGGAGGTTAAAAATTTAAAAGTACTTAATCTTTCAAGTAATAATATCAAAGGAAGAATTCCAGAGTCATTAGGAGATCTTGCAAGTCTTGAAATTCTTGGTCTTTTTGAAAATGGTTTATGGGGTGACATTCCTAATTCCATTGGAAACCTTGGAAACCTTAAAGAACTGGTATTGGCTAACAACCAACTTGGTGGAGAAATTCCCAAAGAATTTAGTAATCTGGCAAGTCTAAAAGTAATGCAAATACAGAATAATAAATTCGATTCTTTTCAAAACTTAAAACTCATGAATAAAAAAGAGTTTCTTGTTTTTGATTATGACGGAGGAAATTTAAATACAAAAGATTTTAAAGATGTTAATTTTAGTAAAACTCGAATGGCTGATACCAAATTCGAGGATGAAAATTAAAATATATTGAGTTAGTTTAGTTAGTAATAGAGATTGTATTTTAGAAGAAAGGAACGCTCCAGGGAGTGTTCCTTTTTTTATACTCTTTTTTCACAAAACATTAAGAAACATTTAATAGTTGCACCTGCAACTATTAAATGTTTTTATATAGTTTTGCACCATGAAAAATGAGGAGGATAAAATTGATTTTGAAAATTCAATAGCACCTTGGTTAGGTGTTACCTCTAAAATTATTGATTATTACTTTCAAGAAGAGCTAAACGCTAATAATTTTGACTTAAGCAAAGAACAAATGGTTGTTCTTAAAAAGCTTCATGACAAAGATGGCTTAAATCAAAACGAACTTGCTTACTTAACGCTACGAGACAAATCCTCCTTGACCCGTTTACTAAAAAAAATGGAAGGTAAAAATTATATTACCAGAAGGCAAAGTAAACAAGACAAGAGAAATAACCATGTATATCTAACAGATATTGGAAAAGAGATTTTCAAAAAAACTCGACCAATAATTCATGATATTATGGCTAAAATAGAAAGCGATATTTCGGAGACGGAGCGAGATCAAATCATTTCCATTCTTAAAAAGATTCAATATAATTTCACAGCAAAGGAAGCATCATTAAAACTATGAGAAAAGTAATTTTATCCGTATTAGGAGTGTTATTAATTGTTGGTGGTTTTTTAGCTGCCAAGGCTTTAATGAATAATAAAAAGAATACCAGACCTCAAAAACAAAAAATTGTAAAAACAGTTTTTACTGAAAAAGTAAAAAACGGTATTGTTCCAATTGTTTTAAAGGCTAATGGTAATTTGCGAGCAAAACAACGAATGGAGTTGTATGCAGAAGTGCAAGGCGTTTTTAAAAGGGGAAATAAACTTTTTAGAACGGGACAGCCTTATTCTGCTGGAGAAAATATAATACGTATTGATGCTTCGGAATATAAGGCTTCTGTGCAATCAGCAAAAAGTAATTTGTATAATCAGATAACTTCAGTTATGCCAGACCTTAGGTTGGATTATCCCGATATTTTTTCTAAATGGCAATCATACCTAGCAGCTTTTGATATGGATAAAACCACACCGATTTTACCGCAAATGACATCCGAAAAGGAGAAATTTTTTATATCAGGTAGGGGTATACTAACTAGTTATTACAATGTTAAAAATTTAGAGCAACGACTGTCTAAATACAGAATATCAGCCCCTTTTAATGGAGTGTTAACTGAGGCTTTAGTGACCGAAGGTACTTTAATTCGAGGGGGACAAAAGCTTGGTGAATTTATTAAGACCGATGTATATGAATTAGAAGTTGCTGTTCCAAAAACTTATAGTGATTTGTTGATGAAAGGTAAAAAAGTAGACCTTAATAATTTAGATAATACTATTACTTATTCTGGTACGGTGTCTAGAATAAATGGTAGTGTAAATCAATCTTCGCAAACTATAAAAGTGTTTATTGAGGTAATAGATAAGGGCTTAAAGGAAGGAATGTACCTTGAAGCGCAGTTAAATGCGAGAGCAGAAAATCAGGCGATTGAAGTTAATAGAAATATGTTGCTTGAAAATAACCAAATGTTTGTGGTCAAAGACTCTATTCTGGATTTGATAGATGTTAATCCAGTTTATTTTTCAGAAAAAAAAGTAGTTGTTAAAGATATTCCTGATGGTACCGTAATAATGTCTAAACCCTTGGTTGGCGCATTTACGGGTATGGAAGTTAAAGTTTTTAATGATGAAAAAGTAAAAACTGACAAAACGGAATGAGAAGCATAATAGCCTATTTTATTAAATACCATGTTGCCGTAAATGTAATAATCATAGCATTTATGATTTTTGGTGTGGTCGGAGCTTTATCATTAAAATCATCCTTCTTCCCACTAATAGATTCAAAAAACATACTTATAAATATTACATATCCAGGAGCATCTCCTTTGGAAATAGAAGAGGGTATAGTACTTAAAATAGAAGATAATCTTAAAGGTTTAGAAGGTGTAGATAGAGTAACGTCAACCTCAAGAGAAAATAGAGGAAGTATAAATGTTGAAATAGAAAAAGGGCGTGATATTGATTTCATGCTTCTGCAAGTAAAAAATGCTGTGGATAGAGTGCCTACTTTTCCAACAGGCATGGAACCCCTTGTGGTTTCTAAATTGGAAGCTATTCGGCCAACAATAAATTTTGCCATCAGCGGAGAAAATGTCCCTTTAAAAACGTTAAAGCAAATTAGTAGACAGGTTGAAAATGATATTCGAGCAATTGATGGAATATCTCAGATTAACATTTCGGGATATCCGGAAGAGGAAATTGAAATTGCTGTTAACGAGAATAGTTTGTTGGCATATCAATTATCTTTTGCTGAAGTTGCAAATGCAGTTGCAAAAGCAAACATCTTGGTTACAGGAGGGAATATAAAAACTGATGCAGAACAGTATTTAATTCGTGCAAACAATAAATCTTATTACGGCAACGAATTATCTAATATAATGGTTAGAGCCGATGCTTCCGGACAAACTGTACGTTTATCGGATGTTGCAGAAATTAGAGATCGTTTTTCCGAAACACCTAATTCATCATATTACAATAAAAACCTTTCGGTTAGAACCACAATTACTAGCACTAATACTGAAGATTTAATTTCGTCTGCAGAGAAAGTAAAAGAATATATTAAAACGTTTAATGCTAACAACAATAATATTCAGTTAAACGTCGTAAGCGATTTCTCCAAAACACTTACACAGCGAACACAATTGCTTACTGAGAATGCGATAATGGGAATTGTTTTGGTGCTTATTTTTTTATCACTGTTTTTAAATACTCGTTTAGCATTTTGGGTAGCGTTTGGCTTACCTGTAGCTTTTTTAGGGATGTTTATTTTTGCGGGTTACTTTAACGTTACCATTAATGTATTATCACTTTTCGGAATGATAATAGTTATTGGTATTCTTGTTGACGACGGTATTGTTATAGCGGAAAACATTTATCAACATTATGAAAAAGGGAAATCCCCAATTCAAGCTGCTATAGATGGCACCATGGAGGTTATTCCTCCAATTATATCAGCTATTATAACAACCTTATTAGCGTTTTCAATTTTTCTTTTTTTAGATGGTAGAATAGGAGAGTTTTTTGGGCAAGTATCAATAGTTGTTATTTTAACCTTGGTAGTTTCTCTAGTTGAAGCTTTAATCATTTTACCAGCCCATTTGGCACATTCTAAAGCCTTGCGCCCGTCTAAAGAAGCACCAACAAGTGAAATTGGGAAAATCTTTGCGAAATTAAGAGCTATAAATAGATGGGGTGATAGTTTTATGGCATGGATGAGAGATAAGTTTTATAGCCCAGTATTACGATTTGCTTTAAAGTATAAATTATTTGTGTTTTCAATTTTTGTTTTTGCTTTATTGTTGACCTTAGGTTCTATTCAGGGTGGAATTGTTAGAAAATCCTTTTTCCCTAGAATTGCAAGCGATAGAATACAGGTGAGTTTAGAAATGCCTAATGGTACAAATGAAAAAGTTACCGATTCGGTAATAAGTTTTATTGAAGGAAAGGCAGAAATTGTAAATAATGAGCTAACTAAAAAATATTTATCAGACACTAGTAAAAACCTTTTCGAGAATATTATTAGAAATGTAGGCCCTGGTTCTTCATCGGCTACACTTGTGATTAATTTACTGCCGGGAGAGGAACGTCCAGATGAGGTTACTGCTCAAATCGTTACCAATAGATTAAGAAAGCTTGTGGGACCCGTTATTGGTGTTGAAAGTTTAATATATGGTTCAGGAGGAAACTTTGGTGGTAGTCCAGTAGCAGTATCGCTTTTAGGAAACAATATAGGAGAATTAAAGGGAGCAAAAAAAGAGCTTAAAAAGGCTTTGCAAAACCATTCGGCATTAAAAGATGTAGCAGATAATGATCCCGCAGGGATTAAGGAAATAAGACTTGAGCTTAAAGAAAATGCGTATTTATTAGGCTTAGATTTAAGAACGGTAATGAATCAGGTTAGAGCTGGTTTTTTTGGAACCCAAGCACAACGTTTTCAAAGAGGTCAAGATGAAATAAGAGTGTGGGTGCGTTACAATCGTGAGAATAGATCATCTATTACCAATTTAGATGAAATGCGGATTTTAACACCAAGTGGTCAAAGAGTTCCGCTAAAGGAAATTTCCGAATACGTTATTGAACGAGGAGATGTAGCCATTAATAGACTAAAAGGTCAACGTGAGATTCAGGTCACAGCAGATATAAAGGATATTAAAACTACATCTGGAACTGATATGATGGAAGAAATTCAAAACAACATTATGCCAGATATCCAAGCTAAATACCCAACAGTAACACCTTCCTATGAAGGACAAAACAGAGAGGCGGGCAAATTACTAGGTTCTGTACAGTTTGTTGGTTTGTCAGTACTTGTACTTATCTACATTACCATAGCTTTTACTTTTAGGAGTTTTAGTCAACCATTTATGTTGCTCCTACTTATACCTTTCAGTATTACAGCTGTTGCCTGGGGCCATTGGCTGCATGATTTTCCCATTAATATACTTTCTATGTTAGGAATTATTGCTTTAATAGGAATTATGGTAAATGATGGGCTTGTACTTATAGGTAAATTTAATAGTAACCTTAGAGAAGGTTTAACATTTGATAATGCTATTTACGAAGCAGGTAGGTCAAGATTTAGGGCTATTTTTTTAACATCGATAACTACCATTGCTGGTTTAGCACCTTTAATGTTGGAAAGCAGTAGACAGGCTAAATTTTTAATACCAATGGCAATTTCCATTGCATATGGAATTGGATTTGCAACAGTACTTACGCTTGTTATGTTACCTATATTTTTGTCATTTAGTAATAAGGTTAAAGTTGGAGCCAAATGGCTTGCTACTGGCAATAAAGTAACCAAAGAAGAAGTAGAGCGAGCTATAAAGGAACAAAAGGATCGTTTGCGGCTTAATGAAGAAATGAATGCGAAAAACCATGTTGTCAATGACGAAAATTAAATTTATAGAAGTATCCCTTAAATGAAAAAAAATATCATATTTAGTATACTTTTTTTATGTGCATTTAGTTTGATAAATGCTCAAAAAAAATTATTATCTAAGCAACAAGCTATAGTTATAACCTTGGAAAATAATTATGGAGTTAAAATGGCGAAAAATAATGTTGCTATTGCCGACAATAATAAAAATGTGCTCAATTCTGAGTATTTACCTAGAGTTACTGGAAGTGCGGGGGCTAATTATGTGAGAGACGATTCTACGTTTGAGTTTCCAGGTCAGTTTCTGAGAGATCCCGATACTGGAGAAGATGCTTTAGATAGTGGTGGGAATCCTATACCTCGACCTGATGCGCAATTAGATAAGGCGGAAGCACAGCGATATAACGCCACCATAACCGCAAATTATACCATTTTTGATGGATTAGGAAGGTTATATAATTATAAAAAATTAAAAGAGCAGTATAAGTTAAGTGAATTACAAGCTAGAGAAACCATTGAAAATACAATTTTACAATTGTTTAGTGTTTATTATGAAATAGCGCGACTAACGGAAAATAAAAATGTTTTAGAACAAGTTCTGGAAGTTTCCAAAAAGCGCATACAAAGGGAAGAGTATTCCTTTGAATATGGGCAAAGTACGAAACTAGATATTTTAAATGCTCAAGTAGACGTTACTAATGATAGTATAAATTTATTGCAAACAAATTTACAGTTGAACAATGCAATAAGAGATTTAAACGTGGTTTTAAATAGAGATCTTGAAGAGAAATTTATGGTAGATACTCTGGTGACATTTATCCCTGAAATTAAGTTGGAGGATTATATTGAAAAAGCATCAACAAATAATGTTGCATTGTTACAAACTGAGAAAAATTTAAAAATAAATGCTTACGATATAAAAGTGAATAAATCAGGATATTTACCAACTGTTGCATTAAATGGATCCTACGGATGGAATTTGACTAATGGGGCGCCTTCAGCTTTTTTTCCAGGAGTAAATACCGATAATTGGAGATTGGGTGTTGGAGCCAGTTTAACCTGGAATTTATTTGATGGAGGAGGAACAATAGTCAGAGTTAAAAATGCTAAAATTGCCTATGAGAATCAGGAGTTATTAAAAAAACAGATTTTATTAGAGGTAAATAGAGATATTCAAAACGCTAAAGCTATTTATACAAATCGTCTGAACATTTTTGAAATACAGGAGCAAAATGTAGCAACAAATCAAAACAATTTTGAACGGTCTAAAGAACAATTTCAACTGGGAAGAATAAGCTCGATTGAATTTAGGCAAGCGCAAATTAATTTGCTAAATGCAGAGACAAACAAAAATCTGGCAAAATATGATGCTAAACTAGCGGAACTACAATTGCTTCAACTTACGGGTCAATTATTAAATATTGAATTTTAATCTATAAGTTTAATTTTACCTCCAAAAACTTTGTTCTTATCAATAGTTTTTGGGCTTCCGTAAACCTCAATATTACCTCCAGCTCTGGCAGTAGCCTTTACAAAATCAGTTCCATTAATTTCTGCATCTCCACCAGCATTTGCTGAAACTTCAGTACTTTCTGTAACTAAAGCCTTGTTTCTTACTTTTCCTCCTGCATTAGCTATTACCTCTTGCTTTTTTGCTTTACCAGTTAGGGTAATAATCCCTCCTGAAGACGATTTAGTAATAAGGTTGTCAATATCTACTTTAAGGGTTATTTTCCCCGCTTCTTGGGCAGCAATTTTAACGTTACTTCCTGAAACGGTTTCTTTAGAATTAATCTTTGCATTTTCATTAGCATCAATAAGTGTTAATTCATTTTTGTAATAAACAGTTGCTTTTACGGTTCCTCCGGCTCCTTGGTTATCAAATTCCATTCTAATTTTTAGCAACCCATTTTTTAAAGAAACTACAGCCTCATCCATATCTTCACCGGTTAGCACAACTTTATTTTCGTTACTTTTTACTAGTGAAACTTCAATACGGTCAAATACCTTTATTTTATCAAAATCTTCAATTGTTTTAGTAAAATTATCTTGAGCAAAGCCACTATGGGCAAGCACTATAGTAAGTAATAATATTGCAACATCTTTCATAATATTAAATTTAATTAAACACAAAAGGGTATTCAAAAATATAGAACATTACTATTTATGTGCACTAATTAACAGTTTTTAACCACATGTGAGGTTAAAATCAATATGTTTAGTTCAAAAAGTGATAAATAGTTGGTCATAATCCTTAGAAGATTTTATATTTACGGGGCGCTAATAGATTACATGTCGTACGTATTATTTACATCTGAGGAGCAGTATTTTGTAGAATATCTTTTGGAGCAATTGATATTAAGTAGCAGTATATCTGAAGCAATGGTTTTTGACGATATGGAGCTGGCCTTGAGATTTAAAAAAATGCTCGGAGAAAAATGTTGTCTAGATTGCTCTGTGAATACATACATTCCTTCTGACTAAAACGCACTAGTTTTTTGTGGTAACTAATAAGTCTGAAATTACCCTACCCTTTCTAAGTTGAACTTTATAAATAGAACCTTTTTTACTATTTATCCTAACAATGTTCTTAATTTTATATCCTTCAAATTCTAGGGCGATTCTATTTTTTACTTTTAAAGGAACCTTTTTTCTTTTTACTTCATTTTGGGTTTCAATCCAGGTGCCGTCTACTTTAAATTTAGCTAAGTACTCCGTTCCGTTCATTGTAAAGTCAGCTACCCACCACATGGTATTTGAATAGTAGCTCCATTGAACCACTTTTACTTTCGGGTATTTGATATCAAAAGTATGCTGGACTTTTTTGGGGACATTAGAAATAGGACTAAAACCACTTACTCCTAGACTTAGCGTAACTAAGAAAATACATGTGAAAATGGGTTTTACATAATTCATTTCTAACGAAAATAGTGTAGTATAAATTTAAGATTATTTTCGTTAGCAATTTTACTGTCTTGCTGTTATTTGTATGTTAATTCTTTGAATTGTAGAATTGAATACATGAGCTGTGGTTTTGAGGAAGGATATTAGGGTAAACTCATGTTCCATCATACAGGATAATTAAATCTTATGTTTTAACTTTATTTTCATCATTTTGCATTTTAAAAAGGATAAAAATGAGAGCCTCATATTTATCCTTAAGGCTCACTCTAAGTATATTAAATGCTTTGGTAATCTGTTTTTCAACAGCCTTTGGAGAAATTTTTAAGTATTCAGCAATTTCAATATTTGACAAACCTTCTTTTTTGCTCATTGAAAAAATTTGACGACATTTTGGTGGTAGTTTTTCAATTTCTCTTGATACGATATCTATCATCTTTTCGATTATTGTATCATCCTTGTTTTCAATAGTTTCTGATAGTGATTCGTAATATTTCATTTGTAGAAGCATAACGGACTTACCTTTTTTATAGGTGTTAACGAATTCATTGTAAACAGATTTGTAGAGAAAACTTTGTATTGAAAATTCAATGTTTAATTTTTTTCGATGTTGCCAAGTTTTTAAAAATACATTTTGAACAATATCCTCTGCTATAGCGTGGTCATTAACTAGAGTCATTGCATAGGCATATAATTTTCGATGTAGTTTATCCAACAAGTACATATATGCCTTTTCCTCTCCATTTTTAAGACTTTTGATTAAATCTCTATTTGTTTTATAATTCATCTTGAATAAAATATGAATATTACATTTTTTTGGTCAATATTATATGAATTCAATAAAAATACATAAAAAAAGGTAGGGTATTGTAAATCTGCTTTGTAATAATAGTATAGAGTAGCATACAAATTAAGCAAATGACCGAAGATAAAATAAAGGACAGCCTGGTTAGGTACATAAACAATGCTGCAAGTGCTTCAGATTTAGATTCTTTAGACGACTGGGTCAGAGATGAAAAAAACTATTTGGTTTTTAAAGAGTATGTTAAAACACATTTTGCAATAACTATTGGTATGAACAACCCAGACCCTAGTAATTTAAGAGACCTTTTACTAAATGAAATACGGAAGGATAAAAACGTATTTCGTAAAAGAAGATTCAACAAATTTTTAAAGTACGCCGCTGTTGGTTTGTTTTTAATTGGTGTAGGATACTTTTTTAAACAAGAGAGTGCAATTCTTGGAAATGAAGATATTGTTATTCAAAAAAATGATGAAATTACTTTGGAACTGGAAAATGGTGAAAAAGTAATCATTTCGGAAGATGGAGCTTCTAAAATTACCAATGCTAATGGAAAAATAATAGGAGAGCAAGAAGGAGCTAAATTAGTTTATAATGATGAACTTTCTGCTAGTGAACTTTCTTATAATACACTTAAAATTCCTTATGGAAAAAGATTCAATATTGTATTGTCGGATGGTACCAGAGTTTTTATGAATGCAGGAAGCTCTATTAAATACCCTACTAAATTTATAAAGGGATTAGACAGAAAAGTGTTTTTGGAAGGTGAGGCTTTTTTTGAGGTATCTCATGACAAAGAACATTCCTTTATAGTTGATGCCCAAGATTTAAAGGTAAGGGTGTATGGTACAAAATTTAACCTTTCTAATTATCCAGAGGATAATAATACACAGGTAGTGTTAACAGACGGCTCGGTGGGACTTTCATATAAATCTGCAAAAGCTGAAGATTCTAATGATACAGTATTGACCCCTGGTTTTATGGGTTCTTTTGATAAAGAGAAAAAAACAATTTCTACTTCGAAGGTAAATACATCATTGTATACGTCATGGGTTGAAGGCAACTTGGTATTCAAAGGAGCTCTCTTTGAAAAAATTATTGAAAGTCTTGAAAGACAATATAATGTTGTAATAATCAATAACAATAAGGAACTAGCCGATGAAAAATTTAATGCTACGATTGAAACTAACAGAGAACCAATTGAAAAGGTGTTAGATTACTTCGATAGAGTGTATGATATTGAATATGAAGTTGTCAACAATAAAATCATTATTAACTAATTTTTAATACGTGTATGGGAAAAATCTAATCGAAAAAAAGAATCACTATATGGTTGTATCCTGTTAGAATTAGGATTGACTAAAAAATCGGGAAATGCAGGAACATTCCCCGATAGAATCTAGTGACCACATTAATTCATGTAAATCACCGAAAACAATCAAAAATATGAAAAAACCATCTAATTCTAGGAGGAATACCTTCTGGAAAATCAAAATGGAGCTAAAAATGAAGGTATCACTTCTTTTTCTTCTAACAACGACAATTGCCCTTCAGGCAAATTCCTCATATTCGCAAAAAACTAAAGTCTCTCTTAACATGACCAATGTACCTGTTGAGGCGGTTCTTGACGAAATAGAGGCACAAACAGAGTTTAAGTTTTTATTCAACACTAAGGCACTGGACTTAAAGAGAAAGGTTACTGTAAAAGTGAGTAGAGAAAAAATCAGTAAGATTTTAGATCGACTTTTTTCTGGCGTTCAGACCGAATATGAAATAGATGATCGCAAAATTTTATTGCGAAAGACACAAAAGATTAACACCCCTCCAGACAAAGCAGAATTAGAGGAAATGCTTCCTCAAGAGCTGGAAGTAAGTGGAATAATAACTAATGAAGCAGGAGAACCATTACCTGGAACAAGTATTGTAGAAAAGGGAACTGTGAACGGAACGCAATCTGACTTTGATGGTAATTTTTCTATTACCGTAACTAATTCAGATGCCATATTGGTAATATCATATATAGGGTATGCTACTAAAGAGGTCATTATAGGTAACCAAACACAGATTAATGTTCAGTTATTATCAGATGCGGCCAATTTAGAAGAAGTGGTGGTTGTAGGTTATGGAACACAAAGAAAAAAAGATTTAACAGGTGCCGTAGTATCCGTCAAGGCTGAAGACTTTACTCAAGGTGCCAATTATGATGCTGTTCAATTATTAAATGGAGCAGCGTCAGGGGTAAATGTTAGCCAAGTGAGTTCGGCTCCTGGTGCAGGATTGAAAATACAAATAAGAGGAGCAGGTTCAATAAATAGCGATAATTCAGTACTTTTTGTTGTAGATGGCCTTCCGGGTGTTGATCCTCAGTCCTTGAGTCCCGGAGATATTGAATCTATTGATGTGTTAAAGGATGCCTCTGCAGCTGCTATATATGGTACTCGTGCGGCTAACGGTGTAGTTTTGATAAGTACTAAAAAGGGTAAAGCCGGAAAAACTACATTATCATATAGTACATATACTGGTTTTCAAAGGGTATCCAAGAAGCTTGATGTACTTGGGGCAGAAGATTATGCTGATTTAGTAAATTTAAGAACGCCAGGCACATATACACCAGATCAGATAGCATCATTTGGAGATGGTACCAATTGGCAAAATCAAATTTTTACCAATGCAATAGTTCAAAATCATCAAATTTCAATGTCAGGTGGTAGTGAAAAAGGAAACTACTATTTAGGACTCAATTATTTTGATCAAGAGGGAATCGTTAAAAGCTCTTCGAGCCAAAAGTATAATATTCGATTGAATGTTCAGAGCAGACCGTTTGAGAATTTATTACTATCTGCTAATGCAAACTATACCCGTCAGACCAACAACGAGATATTATTTTCTAATAACGCAAATGAAGGTGCTGGTCCAATTAATTCAGCCATTCAATTCGACCCTACTTTATCAGCAGATTTAGATGATGAAGGGCGTTATTTTAGAAATGCAGCAATAGCACTAGATAATCCATTGGCTTTAATAAATGGTCTGGATAACCAGACGATTTTTAATAGGTTCTACGCATCAGTGAGTGCTGATTATGAATTTATTAAAAATGTAACTGCTACCGTTCGTTTGGGGGGTGATGTGAATAACATAAAACAAGATCGTTATAACAGTCGTGTTACCCTGAATGGGTTTGCAAGTGGAGGTATTGGAAGTATTACATCATTTGAGGACACTCATTGGTTAGTAGAAGCATTGCTTAAATACAGTAATACATTTAATGAGGACCATAATTTTTCCATTTTTGGTGGTATTACATTAGAAGAATTCCTTTCAACAAGTGTTGAAGCCAGTTCGGCAGGTTTTCTTTCAGATGTAACTGGTACTAATTTGCTTCAAAGTGGTGATGGTCAGTTACGAGATGAGGTAGAAAGTGCTAGAATTAAAAATCAATTAAATGGATTCATAGGAAGAGCCACATATGATTATAAGGGGAAATATTTATTGACTGCATCCTTTAGAGTCGACGGTTCTTCGAGATTTGCTGAGAATAATAAATATGCTTTCTTTCCCTCAGGTTCCATAGGTTGGCGTATTAGTGAAGAAGCATTCCTTGCTGAAAACAAAATTGTCGATGAACTTAAACTTAGAATTGGTTATGGAGAATTAGGTAATCAGGGTATCGAAAATTTTGAAACTAGACAAACACTTATCTCTAGTAGCAATTCAATTTTTGATGGTGCAGTAGCCCAAGGAGTTGCGGCTGCTAGATTGCCAAATCCCGATTTAAAATGGGAAACTACAAAAGAAATAAATTTAGGGTTGGATTTTTCACTTATGAATAATAGAATTTCTGGTTCAATAGATTATTTCAACAGAAATACAGTCGACCAGTTGTTTAATAAGCCGTTACCATCCGTAGTAGGGTTTACAACAGTGCGAACAAATATTGGAGAAGTTCAGAACAAAGGGGTGGACTTTAGTTTAAGAACTCGTAATGTTGATAGTGACGATTTTAAATGGAATTCAAACCTCACATTTTCGTTTCTTAAGAACGAAGTCATACAGCTTCCAGATTTTACACAAGAGATTATTGGTGGAGACATAGGTACGTTTATTCAGAACTATACTATTGTACGTGAGGGGTCTCCTTTACAGTCTTTCTACGGATATGAAATAAATGGAATTTTTCAAGAAGGTGATGACATTGCAAATTCACCAACACCAAATGTAGATGGGTATAGTGCAGGGATGCCGCGTTTTGTAAATCAAAATGGAGATGATGTAATTGATGCGGAGGATAGAGTTGTATTAGGAGATCCCTTTCCTGATTTTACATTTGGATTCAATAATACTTTGAGCTACAAAAATCTCTCTTTGGAAATATTTGTGCAAGGAGTTCAAGGCATAGAAGCATTAGATGCTAATGTGACAGAATCTTTGTATCCTACTAATTCAGCAAGAAATTCAATATCCAGATACTATCAAGATAGATGGACTCCACAGAACCCTTCAAATACGTTGCCTTCTGGAGAAAATGCAAGCCTTTATGGTGGCGGTTTTGCTATTAACTCCTTGACTATAACGGATGCTTCTTTTATACGTTTAAAGAACCTAACATTAGGTTACAACTTTAATCTTAAAGAAAGTTCGAAACTTTCGATGCTCAGACTTTATGGTGCTGTAGACAACTTGTTTACTATTACTGATTTTGAGGGGTATGATCCCGATGCAAGTGCAGAACGTACCGAAATTAGGGGAACAAATCCGGCTAGTGCTGTAGAACGCAGTAGTTACAATAGTTACCCGTTGGCACGTACAATTCGTTTTGGTCTTGATGTTAAATTTTAAAAAAGAAAAGCAATGAAAAAATATATAATCAGTTTATTAACAATTGTGGCCTTATTTAGCTGCGAAGACTTTTTGGAAGAAGAAGTGTATACTGAGTTCGATCCAGAAGTTTTTTTACAAGATCAATCGGGTATTGACGCTTTGTTAACAGGTGTTTATGGCTCATTTCAATTAACATGGGGAACAGGTTTTATAGCCAGGGAACATTTTTATATACTGGGAGAAATGCCAACCGATATACTTTGGGAAACAGGAGGAGGTTTAAATCGTCTTGTTGTTCCTGTTATTGGTTTTACGTGGACACCTTCGGATAGTTACTTCAATGCCATGTACAATAAATTTTACGGTTCAATTGCCGCGGCCAATAACGTACTTCTCGTAGCCGACGGTGTAGAGGGTCTTGATGAAACTGCGCTTAATAAAGCAAGAGCCGAGGCACGATTTGTACGCGGTACATCGTACTATTTTCTCCATAATTTATTTGGCCCTACTCCTATTATTGAAATTCCGCCTGGCGCAAGTTTAGATGAAATTGAAGCGTTAGGAAAGGAAACACCTAGGGCTTCAGAAGAAGAATATCGTGCTCAGGTTGAAGAAGATTTAACGTTTGCAATTGATAACTTAGATTTTGGAGGGGTTTCTAGTCGCGCTAATAAAGGTAGTGCTTATGCGATGTTGGCCAAGTTTTACTTAAATAATAAGGAATGGGCAAAGGCGGCAACGGCTGCTCAAGAAGTTATAACTAATGGCGGGTATGAGCTCTGGGCTGATTACACTTCCCTGTTTGCGGTGGAAGGAGAAAGCAATAATGAGTTTATTTTTAGATTTGAGTGTATTGCGGGGAATTCTAGCCAACAGAACATTTATATGCCACATGCTTTCCCTCCAAATTATCCGATACAATCTAATTGGGCTAATTTTGGAGCTCAGTTTAGAACGTATACAGCATTTTATGAGACTTTTGAAGCAGTAGATGTAAGGTCCAATTTGTTTATCACAGAATACACACCTACTACAACAGGCGAATTGACCCAATTATCTAGGGATGCGGAAGGTAATGCCCTTGACGATGTAAGAAGTTTTAAGTTTGTTCCAGATCCCAATGCTACTGGTATTTCAAATGGAAATGATCAACCACTTATTAGATTAACCGATATGCATCTTACTAGGGCTGAGGCACTCAATGAAATTGATGGGCCTAACCAAGAGAGTATAGATTTAATTAATGTAGTAAGAAATAGAGTTTCTGCAACACCAGTGATTTTAGGAGATTTTACCTCTAAAGAAGATCTTAGAGATTTCATTTTGGCTGAAAGAGGTAGAGAATTCTATAGTGAAGGGTTGAGACGTGAGGATCTTATTCGTCATGATAAATTTATTCAGCAGGCTTTGGATAGGGGTGTTGCGGCACAGCCTCATCAGATACTTTATCCATTACCTCAGGCGCAAATAGACAACAATCCTAATTTGGAGCAAAACCCAGGATATTAAAAAGGAAATTTATAAGGAGAGTTATTTCTAAATTAAAATGACTCTCCATTTTACTATATCTACATCATCATGAAGTATAAAATTGTATTATTCTTATTTAGCGCGTTATTGATAGGCTGTAAAGAAAAAAAACAAAAAGCAATGTCTATCCAAGGTTCCGATAAAAAAAATGTTGTTTTTATTTTGGTTGATGATTTGGGTTGGAAAGATTTGGGGTGCTACGGTAGTGAATTTTATGAAACTCCAAATATTGATAGGTTAGCCTCAAAAGGAACGCTTTTTACCAATGCTTATTCGGCTAATCCTGTATGTTCTCCAACCCGAGCAGCCATTATGACTGGCAAACACCCTTCTCGTGTTGGAATTACAGATTGGTTACAAGGGCATGACCCAAAAGATAGGGAATTATTGGGGCCTCAAGACCTGACTGAAATGCCTTTGCAAGAAGTTACCATTGCAGAAGTACTGAAAGATGAGGGTTACAAAACTTTTTTCGCAGGGAAATGGCATTTGGGTGATACAGGGTTCTTTCCAGAAGATCAAGGATTTGATATCAATAAAGGAGGGCATCATATGGGGCAACCTCCAGGAGGATATTATTCTCCGTACGATAATCCAAAATTGACTGATGGTCCTGAAGGAGAGTATCTTACGGATAGGTTGACGAATGAATCCATTCAATTCCTAGAAGAACATGGTAATCGTCCCTTTTACTTGAATTTATCCTATTATACCGTTCACACACCTATTCAGGCGAGCAAAAAGCATCTTGCCAAATTTCAAAAAAAGCGGAGGACTTTAACGGATATGATTCCTATAAAGGACCAAGAAGGTCCAGGTAATACCATAGTAAAACAATATAATGCTGAATACGCTTCTATGGTATACGCACTAGATGAAAATGTGGGAAGGCTATTGGATAAACTTGAAGCTCTAAATCTTATGGACAATACACTAATCATTTTCACCTCTGATAATGGTGGGCTTACCACTACTGAAAAAGAGTACAATCCGCCAACCAGTGTACGTCCATTGCGAGCTGGTAAAGGTTGGGCATATGAGGGAGGAATACGAATACCTTTAATAATTAAAAGGCCTAATGAAAATAAAAACAATACTGTAGATGGCTCTACCGTAAGTATGGATATGTTTCCTACCATTCTAGATGGAGTAGAAATATCTTTACGACCAGAACTTCATATAGATGGAAAAAGCTTAATCCCCATATTGGATGGAACGGAAAAAGAGGTGCACGATGTACTTTTTTGGGATTATCCTCACTATCATACCAGTGGCTGGACACCAGGCTTAGCATTGAGAAAAGGAGATTGGAAGTTGATATATTTTTATGAAGGAAATAAATATGAACTTTATAACCTTAAGGAAGATATTGCAGAGCGAAATGATTTATCTAAAAGCAATTCGAAAAAATTAGAGGAATTAAAGAGTGAATTAAACAGTATGAGGCAAAAATTAAATACTGTATCCCCAAGTCTAAATAATAAGTAAGTAGTTAGTAAAGATTGTTAGTTTGAGTTAGTTTTAAAAGGATGGTCGAACGGCGGCCATCCTTTTTTAAAATTTTGATTTTTAGAGTTTTTTATAATTCTTGAGTAATCAATGTTTATGACTAAATATAGTATTGATTTTCAAAAAACTAAATAATATCATGAATATATTGATAAAGGGTTTTAGAAATCTTATTTCGGCTCTTTTTTTAATTTTCTCCATTCCAATGATAGCGCAGGTTATCCCTGAAACCTATACTAATCCTATTTTACCAGGTTTTCATCCCGACCCCAGTATATGCGTTGTGGATGATGATTTTTATTTGGTCAACTCTTCTTTTGAATGGTATCCTGGTATTCCAGTTTATCATAGTAAGGATTTGGTAAACTGGCAATTAATTGGTTATGGTATTAATCATCCAAATCAGGTGAATTTACCTGAAAAAATCAATGATTCTCGAGGAGTATATGCGCCCACTATTCGTTATCATAAAGGCACTTTTTATATTATAAATACTTGTGTAGAATGTGGAGGTAACTTTTATATTACCGCAGCGCATCCGTCTGGACCATGGTCTAATCCAATATGGCTTGACGATGCCCCAGGTATTGACCCTTCTTTATTTTGGGATGATGATGGACGGTGCTATTATACAGGTAATGAGAATCTTTCAGAAGATGATAGGAAATGGACAGGGCAATCATTTATTTGGATGCAGGAGTTGGATTTAAAAACTGGTAAACTCGTTGGGAAAAGAGAAAAACTCACTTTTGGTCATGCGACCAATGCCCGATGGACAGAAGGAGCTCATTTGTATAAAATTAACGGAAAGTATTTACTTATGGTGGCCGAAGGGGGAACATCTTTCTATCATGCAACAACTGTTTTTCATAGTGAAAAATTATGGGGACCGTATGTTCCTGATGATGCAAATCCAGTATTTACGCATCGCCATTTAGGGAAAGAATATCCCATTTGGGCTGTAGGTCATACTGATATGGTGCAAACAAAAAAAGGGGACTGGTGGGCTGTGTTACATGCCAAAAAAAAGGTAGATGGGTATTCTATTCTTGCTCGCGAAACCTATTTGGTTCCTGTACAGTTTGATGGTCAAACTCCCGTTTTTAATCCCGGAATAGGAATTCTTCAAAAAAAACAAGGGCGCCCAGATTTGCCTTGGGCTTCTTATCTTAAAAATCCTTCGCGAGATGATTTTAATCAACGTAAACTAAGTTTAGAATGGAATTTTTTGAAAACGCCTAATGAAAAGTGGTATAATCTAGATAATAACAAACTATACATTAAATTAAGACCTCAAACAATTGAAAAGGGAGAACAGTCTAGTCTAATTGCTCGTAGGGTACTTAATCATAATTTTATGGCCACCACGTCTTTAAAATTCAAAACTAAAAAGATTAATGAAAAAGCGGGTATAGTTTTGTACAGAACTCGTGATTCCCATTATCAACTGTTAAAGACCGCCGGCGAAATACAATTGCTTAAAACAACGATTGAGGGCCAAAAAATCATTGCCAGAGAAAGTTATGCTAATGACAATGTATCCTTTAGAATACAAGCTAAGCATGGTAATAATGCTGTTTTTAGTTACAGTCGGAATGATATTGATTTTATTCAAATAGGCGCTTTACAGAATCTTTCTAATCTAGCTGATGAGGTGTCCTTGAGGTTCAACGGGCTATATGTGGGCATGTATGCAACCAGCACTGAAAAAAGCTCTAAAGAAAAAGCCCTTTTTAACTATTTTGAATACAAATAAGAATATTGAAGCAAACGTGAACTATGTTTGGTCTATTTGGTTTAGGAAAATATTGTAGATAAGGTTACAACAGGTATTATTTTATGAGCACTTTTGTTGCTAAAAACAAAAAAGCCATCAAATATTTGATGGCTTTTTGTGATCGCGAAAGGATTCGAACCTTTGACCGTCTGCTTAGAAGGCAGATGCTCTATCCAGCTGAGCTACGCGACCTTACTTTTAGAGGTTTTCTAAATGTGCGGCGAAGTTAATAAAAATATACATTTATAAAGGTTAAAAAGTATAAATAATTTACACTTTTTTCATTCATTAAGTTTTATTTTAAAATTTATCAGTTTAACTGGCTGTTGTGTAATATATTCTGGGTTAATAAGGCTTAATCGTGATAATTTTAAACTGATTTTGTAATGATGTTATTTTCAGTAGATTTGCTAGCAACCTACTTATATTCTTTTATAAAGTATTTAAAACTAACTAAAAAACACATTTAAATCTAAGTAAATGAAAATTTTAAAAGCATCTAGAATTTTGGTATTATCTATATTGGTTCTAGTAATTTCATGTAAAGAAGAAACAAAAAATACAAAAGAAATTACGCAGGTTCTACCACAGCCTGATTCAAATAATGGAGATATTTCTTTGCCAGAAAATTTTGGAGCAATAGTTGTAGATGAAGGTTTAGGTAAGCAGGCAAGACACATAAAGGTTAACGATAATGGAGATATTTATGTTAAAATGCTTACTAAAGTTGATGGCAATGGCGTTATGGCACTTAGAGATACCAATGGAGATGGCAAAGCTAATATAAAAAAAGGGTTTGGCGATTTTATTGGTACAGGAATGGATATTTATAATGGATATCTTTATGCTTCATCTACCGTAGCAGTTTACCGGTTTGCTTTAACGAAAAATGAATTACTACCAAATACAAAACCAGAGTTGGTAATATCTGGATTTCCTGAACAAAATGATCATTCATCAAAACCCTTTACTTTTGATGATAAAGGTAACATTTATGTTACGGTAGGTTCTCCTTCAAATGCATGTCAGACAGAAGTCCGTAGTCCCGGAAAAAAAGGATTTGATCCTTGTCCGCATAGAGACCTTCAAGCTGGAATTTGGCAGTTTAAAGCTGATAAATTAAATCAAGTTCACGGTAAAGATGGTAAACGTTACGCAAGTGGTATACGAAACGTTATGGGTTTAGATTGGAATTTTAAAGCAAATAGCCTGTATGTAATGCAGCATGGTCGTGATCAACTTCACCAGTTATGGCCAGATTTGTATACAAAAGAACAGAGTGCTGAACTACCTGCTGAAGAGTTTTTACAAGTAAATGAGGGAGACGATTTTGGATGGCCATATTGCTATTATGATCAATTTAAAAAGAAAAAAATTCTTGCTCCAGAATATGGTGGAGACTCTGAAAAACAGGGTAGATGTGAAGGGGTAAAAGCACCTATAATGGCTTTTCCTGGGCATTTAGCACCAAATGACCTTTTGTTTTATGCAGGAGACCAATTTCCTAAAAAGTATAAAAATGGAGCTTTTATCGTGTTTCATGGTTCTTGGAATAGATCGCCTCTTCCTCAAAAGGGATATTTTGTTGCTTTTGTACCAATGAAAGATGGAAAACCTTCTGGAGAATGGGAGATTTTTGCAGATAATTTTGCAGGCTTAGAAGAAGTAAAGAACCCTGGTGATGCTATAAACAGACCAATGGGACTAGCAGAAGGACCTGATGGTTCTCTATATATAACATCGTCCGTAACTGGTAAAATATGGAGAGTAATGTACTATGGTGAAAACTCTAATATTAAACAAACAGTTATATCCTACCAAGATGATGCAAATGAGAAAAGTAGTAAAACAATAGATAATTCGAACGGAAAAAAAGTTTACGATACATATTGTTTAGCATGTCATCAAGCAGATGGTAAAGGAGTTATTGGATTAAATCCTCCGTTAACGGATGCAGATTGGATTGGTGGAGACAAAAATAAACTTATTGGGGTAATATTAAATGGATTGGCAGGAGCAGAAGTTAATGGTGAAAAGTATAGAAACGTTATGGCTTCTCATAAGTTTTTATCTGATGAAGATATTGCAGACGTGTTAACTTATGTTCGTTCTAATTTTGGTAATGATTACGGAAAAATAACCGCTTCGGAAGTAAAAGAACTTAGAGGGACTTCAGGAAAAGAATAAACATTTTGTTTTTTCTACATTATATATAAGCGTAAAATAATTACTGAGAATCGTTGTAAAATTATTCACAAATACATCAATTGTAGGGTGATTAGTTACTTTGTGGTTATGTTTTAATAAACTTTACCACATTATGATAAATTACTTTAATGAGCTAAAATCTAAGATTGTTTTAAGCGCTATATGTATGCTTAACTTATCCAAGTTTTTGCACATATCTATTGATAAAAGCTTTTTTGGATGGTTGGGTTAAATCAACACGAAAATTAATTCTTAATAGATTTTCTGCTAAATAGCCCTCATCAAGAATACAGTAGTTTAAAAATCGAATTACTAACCTTCAATTTCAACTACTAAGTACTAATTATTATGATATTGAAAATGAAGGATTATATGAGGTTAGCTAATTTAGACGAATTGAGATGGAAATCAGTTTTTTTGTTAATCATGTTTTGTATGATTAGTTGCAATAAAACCTGTTCACAATCAATTGCCAAAAATAAGATTTCATCCAATTTGGAATTGCTTAAGAGCGTAAAAAGATATTGTGAAGCAGAATTTAGAATGAACATCTCTAAATCATTCTATACTGATTATTCAAATAGTGAAAAGCCAAATTATTATCTATTTGTATCTCAAAAGGATACTTTAGCTAGTGTTTTCAAAAAACAGACATTCAGATCGTTTGGTCAAGATTTTGGTAAAGCGAATACTGAAAAAAAAGTATATGATGAAAAGGGCTATTCAACACATTTATATGAAACCTTTGGGACTGCATATACAAGACTTTCTAAACAACTTTTACAGTATTCTCAAGAGAGCATATCGTTCATAGCTTTTCATGAAGCGACACATCAACACATTCGTGGAAACAAAAAGTACATTCCATATGTAATTCAAGAGGCTGTGTGCGACTTAATAGGTAATTACGGAACCTTGGCTTTTTTCGAAGATAATAATAAACTAAAAACTCGAAGTGCTAAAAAACAGATTAGGCAAATTGAAGATATAGCTCTTGAAATTAACAAAATAATCCATGCTGTTCAACATGAAGAAATTATTGATTATTCATTTCTGAATAAAAAACTAAGAATGTTGAAAAGGAATAAACACAAGTTTAAAATTGATAGGTATGATTATGAAATAAATAACGCATATTTATTAAGAAACAGAAACTATACTCTTTATTATTTTAAATTAAAGAAGTTACTTATGTTAATGAACAACATTGAAAAATTTCTAGAATTTATATGTGGACTGCCGACAGAAGAATCAGATGGACTTATAATCATTGATACGAAAATCAATTCATTGAAAAGTCAATCAAGGAAAAATTAAGAATCGTAAAAATACGAAGATTGTAGCCTAATCCTTTTAGGTGAGGATGAAGGTTTTCTTGTTTTTGAAGGCTTCAAATGTTGTACGTAGGAATAAAAAAAGGGCCTCAATCTCTTGAACCCCTTGTCTTTATTAGTAGCGGGAACTGGACTCGAACCAGTGACCTTCGGGTTATGAGCATTTTACCCTCACATATCAAAACAACACAATTACACTGAAAATCAATGATTTATACTAACAATAATATTATTTGATATCAAATAATACCATATAAAACCATAAAATGTTGTACCTATGTTGTACCCAAAATTTGTATCTTTACAATCTAAAGATTTTGGTATGGCAACGGTAAGGGCGGTTTTAAGGAAAAAAAAGAACAAAGCAGGTCTATGTCCTATTGCAATTCGTATTACAAAAGACAGAAAAAGTACATTCGTAAGCACGGGTCAATACGTCAATGAAAAATATTGGGATGATAGAAATAGAGCGGTTAGAAAATCACACCCTAACAGTAATGCTATAAATAACTATATCTTAAGCAAGGTGGCGGAAGCCAACCGTAAAACACTTGAAGCCGAAATGAAAACCGAATATCAAACGGTTTCTGAAATTCGCAATAATGTGATTGTTAAAAAGGAATTGGATTTCTTTGCTGTAGCTAATATTCATCTTGAAAATCTAAAAGGTAGAAACAAACATCATCAATATGACACCGAGGTTGGTCGTTTAAAAAAGTTTAAAGCGTTTTTAAGACAAGACGAACTTTCGTTCAGTAAATTAACGCCTTCCTTGCTTAAGCGCTTTGAAGGGTATCTCTTAGAAAATCAGAAACGTTCACCAAGAACTGCGGTTAATTATTTAATCTTGATTAGGACAATCTACAATCTCGCTATTTCCGAATCCATAGTTGACAGAGGTCGCTATCCATTTGGAAAAGGTAAAGTGACCATTCGCATTCCTGAATCTCAAAAAATAGGATTGAATAAAGAAGAAATTCAGAAGCTTGAAGCTGCCAATAATCTTTCGGAAGCACAACAGAATGCCGTTGATGTTTGGCTCATTAGTTTCTATTTTGCAGGTATTCGAATTGGGGATATCTTACAATTAAAATGGTCGGATTTGGTCGATGGCCGCTTACTTTACAGAATGGATAAGAACAGTAAGCTTGTTTCTCTAAAAGTTCCGGAAAAAGCCAAAAAAATATTTGCTATCTATCGAAAAATACAGACATCAAACAACCTTGTATTCCCTTACCTCGAACATACCAATTTGAAGAATACTGAAGAAGTTTCAGTAAGAACACAATCTGTAACAAGAAACCTGAACAGAGCACTAAAGCGAGTAGCAAAACATTTAGACATCAAAAAGAATATGAGTATGCATATTGCCCGACATAGTTTCGGAAATATTTCAGGGGATAAAATTCCTATTCAAATGCTACAAAAACTATATAGACACTCTTCAGTAACAACAACTATAAGATACCAAGCGAACTTTATTCATAAAGATACTGATACAGCTTTAGATAGTGTTATTAATTTCTGACTTGATTTTTACAAGTCATTATCAGTAGTCTATATCCTCTTTACTTTTTAATTTATTTACATAGCCAGAAATTGGACTTGTCATTTTCGGTTCTTCCAATTTAAAATCGTTTTTCACAAAAACCTTTGCAATGATTTGCCAGTTATCTGTTTTCCATTTTTTCGACTTAATATAAGTGTGAAATTTTAGGGCTTCTATCTCTGGCCAATTATTTTTCTTGAAAAATAAAGTGACTTCATTTTCATTAAAAACAACCTTAGGCTGTTTATTTAAGTTTTCTTTTGTTTTATATTTATTAGAAGATACCAAATTTTGGCTGGGTTCTGGGACGTGGTTGTCCAAATTCTGGACTTTCAGTGTGCTATAGGTTGTACCACTTTTGGAACAAGCTCTGGTCATCTTAATTTTAGAACCTCTTGATGGATGATATGATGGATAATATGTAAGATATCCCCAAGCATCTAAATTTTGCAAATGATTATGATAAGTCGTTTTTGATTTTATTTTTGCTCGTTCCATTATTAGCTCACGATTAATGGTTAAGGTCTTTTTGAAAAACTTTCGATTCCATAACTGAAAAAATGCCAGATACAAGGTGATATGCCCTTGCCTAATACGCTCATCGTTATTGAATATTTCCAAGACAGTATTAAGGTGCGAGATGTAATTTACCTTTTCCATCAGTTTTAACTTTTAGACTTTTCAACTGCGCTTACACGAGAATTATCTGAAAATTTTTTGCCTGGGTTCTCTTTTTCAAAAACCAATCTTTTCTTTTCAACCATTAGCGGTTTTTCATCTTTAGGCTCTGCTTGCTCAAAAAGAGATTGCAGCATCGCCACAGTCGGTTTGGTTTGATTCTTTTCAATATCTTTCATTATGGCAATCATTCCATTCATTCGCTTCTTGATGAGTAATGAAATTCGTTTTTCTAATGTTTCCATATTTGGTCCCATAGACTCTTGTGGCGAAATACCGTTTTCCTCAAAAAAATCGAGCATCATAAGTAATGTCATCGATTGTGATTTAGACATTTTCTTGCAAAATTTCCGAAACCTGTCTGCTACCGCAGCCTTAATCCCTAGCTTCTCAAATCGCTCTTTTTTAAATTCTTTATCCATTTTTTCTGAAAAAAATTGTTGTTTTTATTAGGCTGCCACGGTTTTTTCTGAAAAAACGATGCTAAAAAATTAATCTTAAAAACAATCAATCGCTGTCAAGTACGGATTTTACTGGTGTTTTGAAAAAACTGAGTTTCGTGACATCGCGCTAGCGTGTTACCCTCTTGCTATACAACCCTTCCATTTTATTTCAGGTTTGCCGTACTTTATATCTAAAGCTAAAAAGCTTTTAAATTAGAATGCTAACAACTTTATTTTTTAAGAAAATTTACTACACTCTTATCCTATTCTTATAAAGTAGTTTGAAACGTTGCTGTTACTATATTCTGATTACAAGTATGTTACGTCAATATTCAAGCCATATTATTTGATGTAGATTGTTGTCAATTAGTTGCCACAATGGCATTCATCCACATACTTATTATATCTTGAGCGTTTTCCTTTTCTTTTGATATTGAACTCTATATGTTCTTATACTTACAGGGTTTATTTGTGGCAAAATGATACGGATTAGGGCTTAATTCAATTTTATTCACTTACTTCCCATAGCGCCATCGCCGTTACCTTTTCGGTAACCGACACTAAAATTTTGAGCGAGTAAGAACTTATAAAAGTGAGTAAGCGAACGGTTATGCAGTTCGTCTCGGGCAGAATTTTAAACTTTGTGTAGAAAAAGGTTGTGATAATCTTTTTGCTTAGCGAACGCTGTCGCTTTTTCTGCGACTGGGTTCAAGATTGTTTTAGTGAACCTCTTTTCTCGGAATAACGCTTTTCGCGAAATGAAGAGGAATGTGGTGTAACGGTTAGCAATTATCACACAAATTTGGTGCTATGAGCCGATTAGTCATTCTATTATGTTCATATTTTTATAGTGTTCAGTAACAATGAACAGCAAAAATAATGAGCAATAGAATCTAATAGTGTGCTAAATCGGGTATAATTTACATTTCAAACAAAATAATATACCCAAAAAGGTATATTTTATGTAAATTTTAATATCTTGCACCCATAAGGGTATAAATATGAAAGATTGGAATCGACATAACGCTATTTCTGACTTTGTTAGAACACGCAGAAAAGAAAGTAAAATGACACAGTCAGAGCTATCAGACTTGACTGGTGTTGGACTTCGTTTTGTACGCGACCTTGAACAAGGAAAACCAAATTTAATGACCGATAAAGTAAATCAAGTATTGCTCTTTTTTGGGCACACGTTAGCACCAACACCAATAAGCGATGAGACAAGGAGAAATTTGGGTGAATAATCAGAAAGCAGGAATGCTTATTGAAAATGACGAAGGGTATCTATTTCAATATGATAAAGCCTATCTGTCCCTGAAGAATACAACACCCGTATCGTTGACATTTCCGTTACAGGAAGAAGCTTTTACATCAGATAATTTATTTCCATTTTTTGATGGTTTAATTCCTGAAGGCTGGTTACTCGACATCGCTCAAAAAAACTGGAAACTCAACCCACGAGACCGTATGGGATTATTACTAACCACCTGTCGTGATTGCATAGGTAACATAAGTATTATAGAAAATGAGTAGTTGCTTAGCCTGTCATAAACCATTAGCATTCGGAGATACTCAGTATCATCCTGCTTGCCTTACTGCTTTTTGGAAAAGTGACACACCCGTATTACAACTAGATTATGAGGCATCTCAAATAAATGAGCTTGCTGAAGAGAATGTAGCACAACGTATAATTGTTACTGGGGTGCAGCCCAAACTCTCTATAGGTTTCACGAAAACAGGAACTGAAGAACGTTTAACCATTGTAGGGGCATTAAATGGGAGGTACATTTTGAAGCCTCCGTATACTGAATATCCACAAATGCCAGAATTAGAAGCATTATGTATGTTGCTAACCCAAGCTTGTGGTATTGAAACCGTTCCGTTTTTATTACTCCCATTAAAAAGTGGAGAGCTAGCATATATTACTAGGCGCATAGACCGTAACGCCCAAGGTAAAAAGTTTGCAATGGAAGATGCTTGTCAATTTAATGAACGTATGACAGAGCATAAATACAGAGGGTCATATGAACAAATCGCCAAAGGCATCATCGCCTACTCTAAAAACCCCCTAAAAGATGTCGTTCATTTTTATGAGCAAGTAATTGTCTCATTTTTAATTGGCAACAACGATATGCACTTAAAGAATTTTTCACTTATAGCAAAAGAGCCTAATACTTATGAACTCACTCCAGCATATGATATGATTGCTGCACAATTATTATTACCAGACGATAAAGATGATTTAGCATTAAATCTCAACGGGAAAAAGCGAAAACTGAAACGAAACGATTTCAATCAAGCGATGCGTAAAGCACATATACCTGAGAAAGCTATCGAAAATCTTTGGAAGCGTATTGAAAAAGGAATGCGTGAATGGCCAGGGTTGATTGACCATAGCTTTCTTTCACAAGAACGAAAAGAGGATTTTAAAGAATTAATAAATAACAAAATAACTCGATTGGAGCTGCCTGCAGCCTAATCAAAGACCAACAATATCTTACAAACACTAAATGACATTCGAAAAAAAACATAAACTAACATTACCAAAATTAGAATCACTTCTACTCAAAGCCTGCGATGAATTACGAGGCAAAATGGATGCGTCTGAGTATAAAGAGTTCATCTTTGGAATGCTTTTTTTAAAACGTGCCAATGATAAGTTTACTGAAGAACGCAAAAAACTAAGAGCAGATTATGAAAAAAGCAATATGCGTGCTGACCTTATAAAACGCCAGCTTTCAAATCCTTCAAAATATGATTTCTATGTCCCCCCTATTGCTAGATGGACATTAACTGATGAAGAAAAACAGCAAATAGCCAAAGATACGGATGAAGACAATCGAGAATTTAAAGGAATACTTCACTTAAAAAAGAATGTAGGTTCAGGTTTAAACAAAGCACTTCACGCAATTGAAGATGCGAAACCTGAAGTTTTTGAAGACGTACTTAAGAATATCAACTATAATCGTAAAGTTGGAAAGAAAACCATTGACGATTCCAAATGGGTGTCTTTCATTGAAAAGTTTAATGACATTCCTTTAAAAGATGAAGATTTTGAATTCCCAGATTTATTAGGTGCTGCCTACGAATTCTTGATAAAGTATTTTGCCGATAGTGCTGGCAAAAAAGGCGGGGAATTCTATACGCCTTTTGAGGTAGTTAATTTAATGACCAGAATCCTTGCTCCAAAACAAGGAATGAGCATTTATGACCCAGCAGTTGGTTCGGGCGGTATGCTCATTCAAGCCAAAGACTTTATTGCAGAAAATGGTGGCAATCCTCGTGACCTTTCCATTTTCGGACAAGAAGATAGCGGAACTACCTGGGCAATTTGCAAAATGAATATGATTCTGCACGATATCCGCAGTGCAGATATCCGGAATGAAGACACTATTAAAAGTCCAGAACATAAAGATGATGATGGCAGACTAATGACCTTCGATAGAGTAATTGCCAATCCTCCGTTTTCGCAAAACTACTCTAAAAAGGAAATGAAACATCCCGAACGTTTCCACACCTTTATGCCTGAAGGCGGAAAGAAAGCCGATTTTATGTTCGTTCAGCATATGGCAAGTGTATTGAAGAATAACGGAAAAATGGCCGTAGTAATGCCTCATGGTGTGTTGTTTCGTTCTGGAGATGAAAAAGAATGCAGAGCAAAATTTATTAGCAGGGGAATTTTAGAGGCTATTATTGGCTTGCCATCTGGTTTATTCTATGGTACAGGAATCCCCGCCTGTATTATGGTATTCAATAAAAAAGGAGCCAAAGCCAGAAAAGAAATTCTGTTTATAAATGCTGATGCAGAATATAAAGAAGGAAAAAATCAAAACAAATTACGACCAGAGGATATTGAAAAAATAACTAATACTTATAACGCTAAAGCAGAAATACCTAAATATAGTCGACTCGTTCCTGTAAGTGAAGTAAAAGAGGAAGATTACAATCTTAACATTCGTAGGTATGTAGATAATTCTCCAGAGCCTGAACCTCAAAATGTAAAAGCGCATTTAAATGGTGGTATTCCTCGAGAAGAAGTAGAAGTTCTTAATGAGCAATCTGAAGCTTTATTTGGCTTAAACAAAACCTTGTTTGAAATGAGTAATAAGGAATTTTTAGATTTCAATAAAGCAGTAGATAGTAAGGACGCTATTAAGGATATAGTTGAAACGAGTGATAATGTGCAACAGAAATATGCCGAATATGAAACCCATATAAATAATTGGTGGGATAAGTACCATAATGATTTTGAAAATTTACCTCAAACCAAAAATCCTGCATTACTTCGTAAAAAAGTGATGCCAGCCATTATTGAAGATTTAAATCATTTTAATGCTTTAGATGAACATGAAATACGTGGTGCGTTTGCACAATTTTGGGATGAATTAAAATTTGATTTTAAAAGTGTAGCTGCTAGCGGATGGGGACCAGAATTAATTCCCGAAAAAGATATTTTACAAAGCCAGTTTCCTGAAGTATTAGAGCAAATTGAAAACGATAAAACTCGTATTGCTGAACTAGAAGGTTTATTTAATACAGCTGAAGAAGAGGATTATGAAGATGAAGATGATACAGGAATCCTGTCTAAAGAAACAGTTAAAGGGTTAAAGGAAAAGTTAAAAACACAAAACACTAATATTAGAGCTTTTAAAAAAGAATTAAAGGAACTTAAGTCGGCACTTAAAATATTAGAAAAAAGTGAATCGGCAGATGTAAATGAAATAAAATCAATTAAGCAGAAAATTGAGCATCTTGAAAGTGCTCAACTAAAAAAGGCAGAGCAAAAAAAGATAGATGTTAACTCGCAATTAGAAAAGCATAGCACCCTAGCTAAAGAGTTGCGTGAGTTAAAAGCTAATATTAAAGCAGCGGAAAATAAAAAAGATGAATTAGTAGACGCTGCACGAGCTCAAATTACAGAAGAGGAAGCTAAAGTCTTAATACTAGAACGATGGCTCAATACCTTACAATTGCAGTATGGAGGTTATGTAAAAGCCTTTATTAATGATTACATTCTTAAAGTTCAAAATCTATATTCTAAATATAACGTAACAATAAAGTCTATTCTCAAAAGTAGAGACAATGATGCTAAACAATTAAATAAATTTTTAATGGAATTGGGATATGAATAATTGGGAAGAACTACATATTGGTAATGAAGTAAATCTTCTTTCAGGATGTCCCTTTGATTCTAAAAAATTTAATATCGAAAAGAAAGGGAAACCGCTTATCAGGATTCGTGATATTTTAGATTCATCTATTGACACTTATTTCTCTGGGAGTTATCTTGAAACCTTTATCATAAAAAATGGAGATATTTTAGTTGGTATGGATGGTGATTTTCACGTTGCCAAATGGAAAAATATTGATGCACTATTAAACCAACGAATATTAAAAGTTTATCAGAAAAGAGGTGCAAAAATTGATGTTAATTATTTCTATTATTTTTTACAACCATTTCTTAAAAAGGTACATGATATTACTGCTGCTACTACAGTAAAACACCTTTCTACTTATGATATAACAAAAGCTTATCAGAAATTTCCAAAAATTGAACAGCAACAAAAAATTGCGAAAATTCTAAATACGATAGATACAGTTATAGAAAAAACAGAAAAAGCTATTACCAAATACCAAAACATCAAAAAGGGAATGATGCACGATTTGTTTACACGTGGTATTGATGTGAAAACTGGACAATTACGCTCAAGTTATAAAGATGCACCAGAGTTATATAAAGAAAGTGAATTGGGGATGATTCCGAAAGATTGGAGTGCAGAAATTTTTGATGAAGTAACTTTAAAAGTTACTGACAGAGACCATTTTACCCCTACATATTTTGACGATGGTATCCCAATCATTTCGCCTAAAGATTTTGATGAAAATGAAAAAATATCTTTTGCTAAATGCAAGTATATTTCTCTTAAAGCTCATTTATACAATAGAAAGAAAACAGATTTAGAAGTTGACGACCTTGTTTTTACTAGAATTGGGGCAGGATTAGGAAAAGTTTGTTTAGTAGAATCTTGGATGCCCGAATTTAGTATTCTTCATAGTGCAAGTATGATAAGAGTAAAAAAAGAAAAGATGTTAGCACCATTTTTAATGGAATATATAAAATCAGATTTGTTACAACGCCAAATTAAAGTTGAAGTGCAGAGTATTGGTGTCCCAGATTTAGGTTTAGATAAAATAAAAGAGTTTAAGGTTCTTGTACCTAAACCTGAAGAACAAAAGGAAATTATAAAAAAGTTTGAATCAATAAATTCAATAATAGAAAAAGAAATTGATAGTCTTAAAAAACATCAAAAAATAAAGAAAGGGTTAATGCAAGATTTATTAACCGGTAAGATAGAAGTAAAAGTTTAAGCATAATATAAATGTTTGATTTTAATTTAATAGTTCAAGAAGCAGAAGAAATAACCAGTTTTTGGTCTTTTTCTCAAAATTGGTTTGATATTCTCTCATTAGTATTAACCATATTAAGTTTATGGTTAGCGTTCTATTTAGGTGAGCGAGGTTATAAAAGAGATAAAAAAGATAAAGCCAAAGAGCAGAAGGAACTTATAAAATCTGAAGTTAAACTGTTTGAAAATAGCCTAGGGCAGCTAAACCTAGCAATAGACAGCCAATTAAAAGGGCTCAACAAATACAAAGAAGAACAAAATTTCAGCTTAGAATTTAATCCTGATGTGCAAGTCGATTTCTTAAAATTTATAGATGTGAAGCATATTTATGAAGCAATCGGATTCAGGAAAAAAAATGGTATAGGAAAAGTAAACAGTCTTTTTGCAGCACTATACTCTTTAAACGATTTTCGACATTCATTGAGGGATTCCGTAAGGACATATATTTCAAGATATACCACATTAGAAAAAAGGTTCTACTTGTATAGGAAGCTGATGTATAAAATGTTACATGAAATATGTAATAAAAGAGCAATTGATATACAACCAGCAGCAGGTGGATTAAACATAAATTTTGGTGACAACCATTTTGCCAGAGACTTTTTTAGGTTAAATCAGAGTGTTTTAAATAACCCTGAACTATTAAATGAAAATCAGATAGTTATTAGACCAAAATTAATTGAATTATTTATCATTCCGCTTATAGAATTAAGCAAACAACACATTCCGTTAAATGCAGATGCTATTGAAATTGCAGATATGGCTAACGAGGTAAATTCAGCATGGATTGACATGGAAGCAATTACGCAATCGCACTTTGGTGAAATTGAAGGGCATATAAATAGCTTAGAAAAAGTAAAAAAAGAGATTACAACATTTTTAGAATTGAATAAGTAGAATGAATATTACGAATACAGAAATAGATATCAAGAAGTTAATTGAACTAGCCTATAATGAGGAAATCTGGCTACCAGAATTTCAACGGCCTTTTGTATGGGATAAAAACCAAGTAAGATTGCTTATTGATAGCTTGTATCGTAATTATACTATTAGCTCAATACTTGTTTGGAAAGGTGGAGATGAATTAGCAAGAAGAGCTGTAGGAGCTCGGGTAAAAGACATTAAAATCCCGCAAAACAAACCTGAAGATGTTACTTATTTGCTTGATGGACAACAACGGACTACAGCTTTAACTTTAGCTTTCACTGACAAAGCAATTTTTAAGGGAAACAATAGTAAAAAGAAAGAAAAGGTTTCACTCTATTGGGATTCAGAATACAATGGAGATGATGCTGAATTAAAATGGGTTTTCGATGATGAAAAGATAGATAATATCGATAATCCAAAAGAACCATTTATGCTAAAGGAATTCACAGAAGGAGACCTATATGCAACTTTTGGTTCTCGATTTGTAAAAATTAAACACGCCTATTCTTTTGATGATGTTATTGTTGAAAAGTGGTTTGATATTTCGCAAGAAAAGGAAGAAATTAAAATGCTTCGTTTCAAAAACGACTATAACAAGAAGTTAAAAGTACTTGAGACAACTATCCTTTCAAGAAAGGTTTATGATATAGAACAAAAAGGAACTTTAGAACAAGTTTTAGAGGTGTTTGAACGTATTAACACTAAAAACACCAAGCTTTCTATTTTTGATATTATGGTAGCCAAAACGTACAGAAAATTTGATGAAGGATATTTTGATTTACGTTCATATTACAAAGTCATCAAGTATAAAGGACATGTTAAAAATGACTATTTCCAAAATCTTGAAACCATTGATTTAGATACCGTAAATCTTCCTGTAGATGATAGCGATATGCTTCAATTATCGATGATAATATTGAACAAGAAATTCAAAGGAAGTGAAATTCTAAAGCTGAATACAAACCAGTTGATGGCAAATACAAAATTGCTTCACGATAAATTTGCAACATTGGTTCAGTTTATGGACCAAAATTTTAATATTGAAGTTACCGAACTAAGGCGATATAACCCTTTATTAAAGTTTTTAGCTGGAGCTATTTCTCACTTTGATTCTAGAGAATTAAAGCACAATGAATTCTTAAAAACCTATTTCTGGAATACCCTTCTTAAAAATCGTTATCCAGGTGCCCAAAGTGAACGTATTGCAAAGGACTTCGATTTACTGATTGACTCCAAAATTTCCCTAAGTGAGAAATTAGACAAGATGATTAATGAAAATACGAGAAACTTCAACAACTTGGAAAACACTTCTACAGATAATATTAAATTGATTGATGCCCACTACTCTAATAGAAGTCAGCAAGTCTATAGAGGAATGTTATTACTGCTAAAATCAAAGAATACGAAAGACTTCTATAATGGTTTTACTCCATTAAAAGATGTTATCAACGAGAATAAACTCGAAGAACATCATATTTTCCCAAAACGTTCAGCACTAGGGAAAGAAATTACCAAAAGATATGAGAATCATAAGTATGATGATATCATTAACAACATAGCAAATGTTGCTTTAGTCACTAAAGAGACTAATAACAAACGTATAGGTTCAAAATTACCAAGTGTTTATATTACTGAATTTGAAAAAGCGTATAAAGACTCAAAAAAATATGGAGAATTTATTGAGATTATGGAATCTCAGTTTATCTCCCCAGATATGATTGAACTCTTAAAAAACGATAATTTTGATGAGTTCATTGTAGAACGAACGAAATTATTACATCAACAGATTGAAGAATTATGTAAAATAAAGGAATAAAGAATGTCTGAATATCACTTTGTAGAAAAACCATTTTTAGACCAATTAGAACAGTTGGGATGGAAATGTATCGACCAAGGTCTTGGAATTCCCAAAGACCCAACAAAAAGCTTCCGTACATCATTTAAAGAGGTCGCTTTAAAAGAGCAGTTTTTACAAAGCGTAAAGAACATTAATACCTCTAATGGTAAAGAATGGCTAACAGACCGGCAGTTAGAAGAATTATTTGCTGAAATTACTGAACACTCAACAAAAAATTTACTAGAAGTCAATAAGACTATTTTCGAACTACTTGTTAACGGAACTACTGTAGATAAAAATGAAATATCAGGAGAAGAATTTCCTAAAGTTCAATTTATCGATTTTAAAAAGTCTAGTCGCAATAGTTTTATTGCTATAAACCAATTCCGAATTGACACTCCTGTTACCCCTAAAGGATTTATTATTCCTGATATTGTATTATTCATTAACGGACTGCCTCTGGTTGTCGTTGAATGTAAAGACCAAAATGAATATACTGCTAACCCTTTAATTGAAGCTTACAAACAACTCAGACGTTATAGTAATCAACGTATTGAAACACAAGAAGCAGGTTTAAAAGAGGGCGAGGAGCGACTATTTCATTTCAATCAATTGTGTATTGCTACTTATGGTGATGATGCTACTTATGGAACAATCACTTCTACAGACCAATACTATTTAAACTGGAAAGATATTTATCCAAAAGCTATAAAGACATATAATTCTCCATTAGGTAAAGAGCGCAGACAAGAACAACTTATTCAAGGAATGTTGTCTAAAGATAATTTACTGGATTTACTTCAAAACTTTACACTTTTCATGGAAGTTAGCGAAGGAAAGGAGATAAAAATAGTAAGTAGATATCAGCAGTTTAGAGCTGTGCAAAAAATTAAAGAGCGATTGCTTAATGGAGAAACACCCAAAGAACGTTCGGGTGTTATTTGGCATACCCAAGGTTCTGGTAAATCGCTCACAATGGTATTTCTTATTAGAAAAATAAGAACCATTTCTGCTATAAGTGACTATAAAATTATCATTATAAACGACAGAACAGACCTAGAAGAACAACTTGGAAATACAGCACGCTACACTGGTGAAAAAGTTGATTACGTTTCTAGAATAGGAGAATTGAAACCGAAATTATCTTCTGATAATTCTAATATTACAATGGTGATGTTACAGAAATTTCAGGAACGTGACACATACCAAACACCTAACTATATCCTAGACAAAGTAGCCGAACCTATACCAAAATATGGAGACTTTGGTATTGTAAATACGTCAGATAGAATTTTGATTCTTCAAGACGAAAGTCATAGAACAGTTAACTCCGATTTAGGAGATAATATGTTTGCAGCATTCCCTAATTCTACTAAAATTGCCTTTACAGGAACACCACTAATTACAGATAGACATAAAACCAAAACCGTTGACCGTTTTGGAGATTATATTGATAAATACAAACTTCAAGATGCCGTTGATGATGGCGCTACAGTTCAGATTCTTTATGAAGGAAAGACTGCGGATACGGCTTTGAATGAAAAAGCGCTATTTGACAAAAAATTTGAAGACTTATTTAAAGAGCGAACAGAAGAAGAACTTCTAGCCATTAAAAAGAAATATGGAACCTATGGAGATATTCTTGAAGCAGAAGAACGCATCAAGTTAATCGCTAAAGATATGGTTGACCATTATGTTACAAATATTCTCCCTAATGCATTTAAAGCACAAGTGGTTTGTTCATCCAAATTAGCTGCTGTTAGATATAAAAAGTACATTGATATAGCATTAAAAGAAATAATTGAGCAAAAAGAAGTTGCAGATGACTATGATGCAGAATCACTAAAAAAACTGAAATTTTTAAAATCAGCCGTTATAGTTTCTAGCGATGACACAAATGAATTAGCAGAAATCACACAGGCTAGAAAGGATTCTAAAGCATTAAATGCGGTTGAGAATTTTAAAAAGAAAATAAATTATGAAGAACCAAATACGGGAATAGCTTTTATAGTTGTTTGTGATATGTTACTGACTGGATTTGACGCACCAATTGAACAAATAATGTATCTCGACAAGAGACTTAAAGAACATAATCTTTTACAAGCCATCGCGAGAGTGAATCGAATATATACTGAGAAAAACAGAGGTTATATAGTTGATTATATTGGGCTAGCAAACAACCTAAAAGATGCCTTATCTATTTATGGAGGTGATGCTTTTGACGAGGTAATGCAGGGAATGAAGGATATTGAAACCGAAGTTCCTATACTTGAAAGTAGATATAGACGTTTGTTACAATTATTTAAAGACAATAAGGTTGTTTACTTTGAGGAATTTGTTAATCAAAAAATTAAAGACAAACTAGAAGAGTATAATATTTTAGAAGCTGCAATTGATTTGATGCAAGACATTAAACTAAGGGCAAACTTCACAACGTTTCTCAAAGCATTTCAAGAAAGTATGGATATCATACTCCCTAATGAAGCAGCAACACCTTATAAAATTCCCGCAAAGCGATTTGGCTATTTATTAGTCAAAACAAAAGAACGCTATAAGGATGACACTCTCGATATTGCTGGTGCAGGCAACAAGATAAAAAGACTGGTAAATGAGCATTTGATTAGCTTAGGTATAAATCCCAAAATCCCTCCTACTGAACTATTCTCATCTAATTTTATTGAAGAACTAGATAAGAACAAAACTGCAAAAGCTAAGGCAAGTGAGATGGAGCACGCAACTCGTAAGCACATTAAAGTTAATCTAGCTGACGACCCCGTGTTCTATAAAACAATGAGCGAGAAACTCGATTCAATCATTCAATCTCATTGGGAAGACTGGGATGCTATTCTTGAAGGGTTAATTGACTTAAGAGCAGATATAGAAGCTGGAAGAAAAGAAAGCTCTATTGAAGGTGTTTCTGTTGAAGAAGCTCCGTTTTATGACCTTATAATCGATATAGCCTACGGCAAGGAAGCCACTAATGAAGTGATGCATCAGTTAAAACCAGTAATCACTCAAATACTTCCACTAGTTAAAAAGGAAATTAGAATTGCAAGATTTTGGAAAAAGAAAGATGAAGTTGAAAAATTAAAAGGGAAAATAGAAGACATAATTCTTGTAATCGCTGGGGAATTAAATTTAGACCCTGTAATAGATAAAACCGATAAAATTGTTTCAGAAATCTTAGCATTAGCAAAAAAAAGACATCACAATCTATTAAATGATGACAACTTATAAATACAAAGACATAGAATATGCTCTTAAAAAGAGTAAACGAAAAACTTCCAGCATTTACATTGAACGTGATGGGAGCATTTCTGTGTTAGTGCCTAATAAATTGTCTCATGCAGAAATAGAAAATATTCTTGAAAAAAAGCGATATAAAATCTACAGTCATCTTGCTGAGTGGGAAGATGCTAATACTAGCAAAGTATATAGAGAATTTGTTAGTGGAGAAGGCTTCTATTATCTAGGTAGAACTTACAAATTAGAAATTGTGGACGCACAAGATGCTCCTTTAAAGCTTAAAAACGGTCATTTTCAACTAAGAAAAAAAGACCTCTCTAAAGCGAAAGAGCATTTTATAGGTTTCTATAAAGAGAAAGGCAAGAATAAAATAAACGAACGTGTAAATTATTGGAAAAAGCTTCTCAATGTGGAGCCACATGGGATTAGGATTATGGAACTTCAAAACAGATGGGGTTCCTGCACAGAGAAAGGAAATGTTAATTTTCATTGGAAATCTATAATGACACCTTTAACAATCATTGATTATATAGTTGCCCATGAATTAACTCATTTGATTCATCCAAATCATTCAGAATCTTTTTGGTTAGAACTTGATAAGGTAATGCCAGATTATCATCAGCGAAAATCTTGGTTAAAAGTACACGGTGCTGGAATGGATTTATAATATCAAAATTGAAAAGTCCTAGTTTTATAGCAGGCTGTTACAAGTTCATCCCAAGAAAACGAGTATTCTTCAAACGATTGTAGTTGCTTATATAATCTGAAATATTCACTATAAAAGTAAATTTTAGAGAAAGACACCTCTTTATGGTAATTATCCCATTATTTTACTATTTTATTTTATGATTTATTGGTCATTTAAAATCTAGAAAAATGACTATTTGGATACTTTGCTCTTTCACATCAATTATTAATGACTAAATAACCACAAATTAAATGAGTGCAATAAAAAAATGCAATTTGTTGTACCTATGTTGTACCCAAGGCATAAAAAAAGCCCTCACATTTCTGTGAAGGCTTGATTTTACTAGTAGCGGGAACTGGACTCGAACCAGTGACCTTCGGGTTATGAGCCCGACGAGCTACCTACTGCTCTATCCCGCGATGTGGACGGCAAAGATACAACTGTTTTTATGTAATATCCAAAAAATGTCATGGAATAATTTGATTCAAATTATTTAGAACTAAATTCCATACCTTCGAAATATGAATGTAATTAATGATTTTTTGGCTTTGATTATCACCTATACAGAGTGGATAATGTTATTTTTTGTAATAGGTGGGGGAGTTTTTTTAATGTTCTATTCCAAATTAAAACCGTATAAGTATTTTAAGCATGCTATTGAAATTACGGCTGGAAAGCATGATAATCCAAATGATCCAGGAGAGGTAAGCCATTTACAAGCGCTATCATCAGCTGTTGCTGCAACTGTTGGTTTAGGTAATATTTCGGGAGTTGCTATTGCAATATATATGGGAGGCCCGGGAGTTGTTTTTTGGATATGGATTACTGCATTAGTTGGCATGTGTATTAAGTTTTATTCCTGTAGCTTGGCAATTATGTATCGCGATAACGATAGTGAAGGTAACCTTCAAGGTGGACCTATGTATTATATTACTAAAGGAATAGGAGAAAAAGCAAAGCCTTTGGCCACATTTTTTTGTATAGCGGGTTTGTTTGGTTTTTTAGGGGTGTTTACTGCTAACCAGTTTACGCAAACATTTATGAATGTTGTAAAGCCAGATGAAACTATTATCTCTATTGGTGAGTTTAATTGGAAATTAATTGTAGGTATTAGTTTAGCCTTAATTACATCAGCAGTAATTTTTGGAGGATTAAAAAAAATAGCTAAAGTAGCTACTACTATTGTTCCATTTATGGTGTTGGTTTATTTTTTGGCAGTGCTAGTAGTAATGTTCACTAATGCTAGCGAAATATTACCATCATTAAAGTTAATAGTAGTTGAAGCTTTTAATTTTGATACAATGGTGAAAGGTGGTTTTTGGGGATTAGTTATTTTAGGAGTTAGAAGAGCAATGTTTTCTAATGAAAGTGGATTGGGTAGTGCTCCAATGTACCATGGACAGTCCAAAACAAAAGAACCAATACAAGAAGGTTTAGTAGCAATGTTAGGACCTTTTATTGATACCATTATTGTTTGTACACTCACTGCAATTGTGATTATTTTAAGCGGGGCTCATTTAGAGGCAGAAAGTAATGGAATAATAATGACGCTTATTGCATTCAAAAAATCGTTATTTGGTTATGGGGATGTTTTGTTAATGATTATTGTTGCTGCTTTTGCTTTGTCAACCTTATTTACGTATTCGTATTACGGGGTAAAAAGTCTTTCTTTTTTAACAAATGCAAAAATTGGCAAATATTACAACTGGTATTTTGTAGGTACAATTATCTTTGCAGCTGTGGTGTCTGTAGATTTGGTGATAAATCTTATAGATTTGGCTTATGCATTAATGGTAATTCCTAATATGATTGCAGTATTGTATTTAGCACCTCAGGTAAATAAAGCAATGAATTTATACATATTAAAGTTGAAGAATGGGAGTGCATAAGTCAGGATTTGTAAATATCATAGGAAACCCTAACGTGGGGAAATCCACGTTGATGAATGCTTTTGTAGGAGAAAAGTTATCTATAATTACCTCAAAAGCGCAAACTACCAGACATCGTATTTTAGGAATTGTTAACGGAGATGATTTTCAGGTAATTTTGTCGGATACACCCGGAATAATTAAACCAGCGTATGAACTTCAATCCTCAATGATGGATTTTGTGAAATCTGCGTTTGAGGATGCAGATGTACTTGTCTATATGGTTGAAATTGGAGAAAAAATGTTGAAGGATGAACGTTTTTTTAATAAAATAAAAAGTAGTAGCATACCTGTACTGTTATTACTAAATAAAATTGATGCCTCTGAACAAGAGGTAATTGAGACTCAGGTTCAATATTGGCAAGAGGAGTTGCCTTTTGTGGAAATTCATTTAATATCTGCACTTAAAAATTTTAATATAAAACCAGTTTTTGAGCGAATTATAGAGTTATTACCCGAAGCACCTCCATACTATCCTAAGGATCAATTAACGGATAAACCAGAGCGTTTTTTTGTAAATGAAACCATACGTGAAAAAATACTACTGCATTATAAAAAGGAGATTCCGTATGCTGTGGAAATTGAAACTGAAGAATTTTTGGAAGATGATGACATCATTAGAATGCGAGCAGTTGTTATGGTTGAAAGAGATTCGCAGAAAGGAATTATTATTGGTCATAAGGGGAGTGCTTTAAAAAGAGTAGGAGTGGAATCTAGAAAAGACCTTGAAAAGTTTTTTGGAAAACAGGTGCATTTAGAGCTTTATGTTAAGGTGAACAAGAATTGGAGGAACGATGCTCGACAGTTGAAACGTTTTGGTTACAATAACAAGTAATTCATAACATTTGCTTAGTACTATAATTACTTTTTAGTTATACGCTATTTTCATTTTTGTTGAAATTTAAAATAATCAACCGAAAATGAAGAAATTTATTATGACTGCTATTGTGGCAGGTGCTTTTTTAACAGCATGTGAAAAAGATTCTGTAGATCAAGATGAGGTAAAGGATGTAGACGTATCTGCTCTAACCTTTAATAGAATTGGAAAGTTTACTAATGGTTCTGGAGATGAAGGTTTTGCTGAAATAAGTGCATATGATAGCAAGACTAAAAAATTGTTTGTCGTAAATCCTCAAGAGACCGAAATATCTGTATGGGATATTGCCAATCCATCAACGCCATCAAAGTTAACTTCAATCGGATTATCAAGTACGCCTAATAGTGTTGCCGTTAAAAATGGATTGTTGGCGGTTGCAATTGAAAATGCAAATAAACAAGCAGATGGTAGTATCACAACATTTGATACCGAAACTCAAGATTTAAAAAGGACCTATGCTGTTGGCGCTTTACCAGATATGGTAACTTTTAGTCCTGATGGAAAATATATTATTTCAGCTAATGAAGGAGAGCCAAATGATGATTATACTGTTGACCCAGAGGGCTCAGTTTCCATTATTAATATAGATGCGGAAGAAATAAATACACTGTATTTTACAAGTTTTAATGCTCAAAGCATTGGCAATGAGTTCCGTGTTTTTGGTCCTAACGCTAGTGTAGCTCAAGATGTAGAACCAGAGTATGTAGCAGTTTCTGATGACAGTAAATATGCATATGTTACTTTGCAGGAAAATAATGGTATAGCAGTAGTAGATATCGAAAGTAAAACCATAAATATGGTTTATGGTTTAGGTGCTAAAGATCATTCATTACCAGAAAACATGTTGGATGCAAGTAATAAAGATGACATCGTTGGGAATTTTCAAAATTGGCCAGTATACGGTTTGTATCAACCCGATGCTATAGCTTTTGCTAAAATTAACGAAACGGAATATATAATTACTGCAAATGAAGGCGATGCTCGAGATTATGATGGTTATTCTGAAGAAGAAAGAGTAAAGGATTTAGTTTTAGATGCGACTGCTTTTCCGAAAGCTGCAGAATTACAATTACCAGAAAATTTGGGAAGATTAAAAACAACAACTGCAAATGGTGATATTGATGGTGATGGTGATTTTGATAAAATATACGCTTATGGCGGTCGTTCATTTACTATTTGGAACACTACAGGGGGTATTGTTTATGATAGTGGTGATCAAATTGGTAAAAAAACTTTTGAACTCAACGCTGCATTGTTTAATAATGATGAAGGAGATGTTGATGATCGTAGTGATGATAAAGGTGCAGAGCCGGAATCTGTTACAACTTTGAAAATAGGAAAGTCAACTTTATTATTTGTTGGTTTAGAACGTACAGGTGGAGCGTTCGTATATGATATAACTAATCCAACTAGTCCTGAATTCTTAAATTGGATTTTAAATACTGAAGATGTAGGCCCAGAAGGGTTATTAGTAATTCCTGCTGACGAAAGCCCTAATAATGAAAATCTGCTTGTAATAACTAACGAGGTATCAAATACAGTTTCTGTTTACGAAATTAAGTAATATTTAAACTTAAAAACTCTCAGTGGTTTTCACTGAGGGTTTTGTTTAATATTGAATTCATAAAATTATGAAGTTCAAACATTTGTGGTTTTCCTTTTCGTTTTCCATACCTTCCAAAAAGGTATAGTGAAAACCATAAGCTTACCATAAAACACATTAACCCAATTTGTAATCCATAAGTTTTGTTTAGTGCAGCACTTGAGTAAGCCCATATGCCAAGTGTTATAAATATGGAGGCAATTGCAAAATGGATAAACATAAAAAACGTCCAAAGCGTTGGGTTTGGGCCAAACAGCCCATATATCCTAGAAAAATTGTTCTCCTCCTTTGTAATTTCTAAATGCAATTGAGGTGACCAAAAGTTATTTTTTTTCTTTGGAAATTTAATAAATACATGGTCGTCAAGGCGTTTTACCAAGAAAGGAACATCTTTACATTTTTCAAATTCACTCAAAATTAGTTCTTTAGGGTTTTTGTTGCTCAGTTGAAAACGAGGTCTTAAAACTATATTTTGAACAATCTCCTCCATAAAAACTTTTTTTCAAATGAATTTCATCTAAAAAATTACATATTTGTTAGGAGTTCTACAAACTTTTGTTACTTTTGACAAGTCGACGAAATACATGTTTTATCGACGAAATGCATAAACTCCCTCAAATCAATGGAAAAAGTAGTGATATTTGGTGCTTCGGGCCACGGAAGCGTTGTTTTAGATTGTATCGAAAAACAAGGTGAATATCAAGTTATCGGTTTTATAGACTCTTATAAAAGTAAAGGAGAAAAATTTAACGGTTACGAAATATTAGGAAGCGAGTATGACCTTCCTCAATTAATAGATAAATACAATATCTACGGTGGAATTATTGCCATTGGAGATAATTGGACAAGAAAACTTGCAGCGGATAGGGTTGCTTCAATAGCGCCTAATCTGGTTTTTATCAGCGCAATTCACCCAAATGCTACCATTGGTAGAAACTGTTATATAGGGGAAGGTGCTGTTGTAATGCCAGGTGCTATTATAAACGCAAATTCATGGATTGGAGATTTTTGCATTATAAATACCAATGCTTCTTTAGACCACAATGGTAAACTGGGTAATTTTTCCAGCATAGCGCCTCGTGTTAGCACGGGCGGAAATTTTAACTTAGGCAAATATTCAGCTGTATCTTTAGGCGCAAGTGTTATCGAAAACATTTCGATAGGAGAGCATACTGTAGTTGGAGCAGGTTCTGTGGTTATTAATGATATTGCGGATAATTTAGTGGTTTATGGTACTCCTGCGAAGGTTGTTCGTAATCGTGCAATAAATGAAAAGTATCTAGCTCGTAAAAAAACAACTCTCATATCCGTTTCCAACTCTTTGGTATAATTTGTACTTATTGTTTTTCATTTGAGTATTAGTACTACCTTTGTCATCTTAATTATTGAGTATGGGTGCAATTGTTGCTGTAGTAGGAAGGCCAAATGTTGGAAAATCAACTTTTTTTAATCGTTTAATTCAACGAAGAGAGGCTATTGTGGATGCTGTTAGTGGCGTTACTCGCGACCGTCATTATGGGAAAAGCGACTGGAATGGAAAAGAATTTTCGTTAATAGATACTGGTGGATATGTAGTTGGTAGTGATGATATTTTTGAACAAGAAATAGATAAGCAGGTTGAGCTGGCAATAGAAGAAGCAGACGCTATAATTTTCATGGTAGATGTTGAAACCGGAGTGACCGGAATGGATGAGGATGTTGCCAAACTTCTACGAAGAGTAAACAAGCCAGTTTTTTTAGCAGTTAACAAGGTCGATAATGCAAAAAGAGCAGAAGATGCAGTTGAATTTTATGCATTAGGGTTAGGTGAATATTACACACTTTCCAGTATTAATGGTGGTGGAACCGGAGATTTACTTGACGCTGTTGTAAAAGTTCTCCCTGAAAATGAGGAAGAAGAAATTGATATTCCAAGATTTGCCGTTATTGGAAGACCCAATGCAGGGAAATCATCGTTTATAAATGCACTTATTGGTGAAGAAAGGTATATTGTTACGGATATAGCGGGTACTACAAGAGATAGTATTGATACTAGGTATAATAGATTTGGCTTTGAATTTAATCTTGTAGATACGGCGGGTATTCGAAGAAAATCTAAGGTAAAAGAAGACTTAGAGTTTTATTCTGTTATGCGTTCGGTTAGGGCAATTGAACATAGTGATGTTTGTCTTTTATTGTTGGATGCTACACGAGGTTTTGATGGTCAGGTAGAAAACATATTTTGGTTAGCTTCAAGAAATAACAAAGGAATTGTAATTCTTGTAAATAAATGGGATTTAGTTGAAAATAAAGAGACTAACAGTATAAAACATTATACTCAAAAAATTAAAGAGGCTATTGCTCCGTTTACAGATGTACCCATTTTATTTATATCGGTGTTAACCAAGCAACGTATTTTTAAGGCAATTGAAACGGCAGTTGAAGTGTTCAATAATAGGTCTAAAAAGGTGAAAACTCGTGAGTTTAATGATGTAATGCTACCAATTATAGAAAACAACCCTCCACCTGCATATAAAGATAAATATGTAAAAATTAAATTTTGCACGCAACTTCCAACACCATACCCGCAATTTGCTTTTTATTGCAATTTGCCGCAATATGTTAGGGATCCCTATAAGCGTTTTTTAGAGAATAAAATCAGAGAAAACTTTGACTTTAAAGGTGTTCCTATCTCTGTTTTTTTAAGAAAAAAATAAAATTACGTTATAACATTTTATTTAATACATTTAGGTATAGTTTAAATGTTACTTAAATGCAACGAATTATTGTTATTCTCTGTGCCGTTTTGGTATGTTTTTTAAATTCTGTCAGTGCTCAAGAAAGGTTTAGTGAAGATTTAAAATTATTAAATCAGTATATAAATCCTATAATTTTAATAAGTGGGAAAAAACAGGTTATTGTCTCTTCGGAATTTCAAGGAAGGATTCTTACTAGCACCGCTAAAGGATTAATGGGCGCAAGTTATGGTTGGTTTAATAAAAAACTTTTAACTAGTGGAGATTCGTTTTTGCAAAAAAGTAAACTAGGAGGGGAGGGCAGAATATGGTTTGGACCTGATCAAGGCCCATTTACTCTTTTTTTTGAAATAGATTCGTTGACAGGTGAAAAAAAGCATAAATCCCCAATAGACCTAGATACGATATCTTTTCCGATTCTAAGTAAAACAGAAAAAAGTGTAACGCTTGGAAATAGGTTAAAGATTAAAAACATGAATGGATTTGTGTTTGCTGTTGATGTTAAAAGAAAAATAGCGTTGTTGGATGAAGTATTCGTAAATAGGTCTTTAAATGTGGAGCCGGGAAAAAATAACCTTGACTATGTAGCATATAGCACAAATACTACAATGACTAATATTGGTAAAGAAAACTGGTCAAAGAAATCAGGCTTAATGTCACTGTGGGATTTAGGGTGTTTGCATCCAACGCCAGGAACTACAGTTGTTATTCCTTTAAAAAAACAGATGGATACTGCTACGGTTTATTTTACTCCAATTGATAAAACCCGAATTAATATTAAAAACAAAGTCCTTTACTATAAGGCAGACGCAGACTATCTAAACAAAATTGGAACACTACCAGAATATACTAAACCTTATTTTGGAAGCTATAGTCCCGAATCAAATGTATTGACGATAATAAAGTTCAATTTTGAGGGGGATATGGACTATGTAAATGCGCATCCAGTTAATATTAAAAATCAATATAGAGGAGATGTGATTAATGTGTTTAATGATGGTGTTTGGAATGGTGTTGGTCCTTTTGGTCCTTTTTATGAATTAGAAACTTCTTCGCCTGCAAAGGAATTAAAAGTTGGGGAATCCATATCACATTATCAAGAAATATATCATTTCGAAGGAAGCAAAAAGGAGCTTAATATCATATCAGAATCGGTCTTAGGAATAAGTATCAATGAGATTGAAAGAGCACTTCCAAATTAAAAAATTACCAGCCACCTGAGGCTCCTCCGCCTCCAAAACCGCCACCTCCGAAGCCACCGCCACCGAAACCGCCACTTCCAAATCCTCCACTAGAAGAGCCGCCTCGTCCCATATTACTAAGAATAATAATATCTCGTAAATCCATTCCAGAACTTCTTCGACCTCTATTGCCGCCGCCGTTTCCTTTATTTTTACGAGAAGAAATTATAATAACAATTATTATAAAAATGATGAATGGAAGTAACGCTTCAAAAGGAAACCCATTAGAGTTGTTAAAGTTTCTATCTTCTTTAAATTCGCCGGTTAGAACCTGAAAAATAGCATCCGCCCCTTTATCTAACCCACCGTAATAGTTGTTTTGTTTAAATTGAGGGACAATTACGTTTTCAATAATTCTTTTAGACATAGCATCGGTTAGGGTGCCTTCTACGCCGTAACCAGTGTTTATGGCAATCCTACGGTCTTTTTTTGCTAAAAGAATAAGTACTCCATTATCTTTTTCAGCTTGACCAATTCCCCATTTTTCTCCCCATTGAGCACCTAAATAATTGATGTTTTCTCCATTAGTGGAATCAATAATTATGATTACTATTTGAGTGGAGGTACTATCGGAATATTTAACTAGTTTTTGCTCAAGATTTTTTCTTTGCGAAAGTGGTAGTAGATTTTCATAATCATAAACACTTGTTTGTTCCTGTGCGGTTACTGGTTTTTCGGGAACGTTATATTGAGCCTGTACTAATGAAAAACAGCCAATAAATAAAAGTAGAAGACTAGTTTTTAGATATTTCATTGCTCAATTCATTAGTGTCGCCATGTTCCCATGGAAAATGTGCTGTTAATTCGTTGCCAGCACTTTCAATGCCTTTAATTATTCCTAATTTAAAATTACCGTTTTTAAATTCAGATTCAATAGCATTTTTGGTAGTATCCCAAAAGTTTTCTGGAACCACTTTGTCTATACCCTTATCCCCGTAAATAACAAATTTTCTATCGTTTACGGCAACGTAAATAAGTACTCCATTTTCAGCCTTGGTATTATCCATTTTCAGAAAATGAAATACTTCTTTTGCTCTCTCTAAGTGCGGTATTTTAGCATGTGCTTCAATATGTACTCTAATTTCGCCAGAAGTGTTTTTTTCAGCACTAATTATTGCTGCAACAATTTCTTGTTCTTCTTCATGCGTTAAAAAATCTTCAACTTTGGACATTAAGTATTATTTAAAATCAAAGTCTACGTCAGGAGCATTTTCTGAACCTGCATCTGATTTATAGCGAGCCATTTTATCAAATCCAAACATATTAGCAAGAAAACTACCTGGGAATTTTCTAATGTGGATATTGTAGATATTAACTTTTTCGTTGTAACGGTCACGTGCAACATTAATTCGATTCTCTGTGCCTTCTAATTGAGATTGTAATTCTAAAAAGTTCTGATTAGCTTTTAAATCTGGGTAGCGTTCAACCACCACCATTAATTTACTTAGAGCCCCAGCTAATCCACTTTGCGCTTGTTGAAAGGCAGCCATCTTTTCTGGTGTTAAATTACCAGCATCAATTTTCGTAGAAGTTGCTTTTGCTCTGGCTTCAATTACATCAGTAAGTGTTCCTCTTTCAAAATCTGCAGCGCCTTGTACTGTTTTTACAAGGTTGCCGATAAGGTCGTTTCTACGTTGGTAAGAACTTTCAACATTGGACCAAGATGTCTCGGCGTTTTCTTGATTAGTGACAGCCGTATTATTAAAGCCTACTGCCCAGTTGTAAATAGCAAATGCTAAAACACCTATAACAATTAATGCAATTAATCCTTTTTTCATAATGGTTTGTTTTTAATTATAGTTGGTTTTTTATTTTTATGAGTTCAGCTTTTATCCCTTCCAATTTACTGATAATGTCATATGTGGAAAGTGTTTTTTGCTTTTCTTCCTTTAAATGCGTTTTGGCTCCTTCGAGTGTAAAACCTCTTTCTTTTACTAAGTGGTATATAAGTTGAAGATTCTTAATGTCTTGAGGGGTAAATTTGCGATTCCCCTTGGCATTTTTTTTAGGTTTTAATGCATCAAATTCTTTTTCCCAAAAACGAATTAGTGAAGTGTTCACGCCAAAAGCTTTGGCAACTTCGCCAATACCATAATACCTTTTTTCTGGTAAGTTTACCTGCATTAATCTAAGGATTGGTTTTCTTGATTCGCATACTTCAACATATTTTGAAATTCTACAGCGGATAAACTTCCGTAGTAGAAATTAATAGGGTTTATACGGTTTTTATCTTTCCAAACTTCATAATGTAAATGAGGAGCTTCAGAACGACCGGTATTTCCAACAAATCCTATTAAGTCCCCTCGTTTTACTTTTTGCCCTTTTTTTACATTGTACTTACTTAAATGCGCATAAAGACTCATGTATCCGTAACTGTGGTTAATTCGAATATGTTTTCCATAACCAGAGGAGTTATTATCTGCGCGAGTAATTACTCCATCACCAGATGCGTAAATAGGAGTGCCCCTTGGAGCAGTAAAATCCATGCCATAATGCATTTTTCGAGCTTTAGTAAACGGGTCGGAACGCCAACCATATCCTGAAGCCATGCGAGTTAAATCTTCATTATTAACGGGTTGTATGGCGGGTATTGCGGCAAGAAGCTTTTCTTTTTCTTCAGCCAACTTTGTAATTTCGTCTAATGATTTTGATTGAATAGTCATTTGCTTTTTAATAACATCCAAACGTTTGGTAGTGGCAATTACCATTTCAGAATTATTAAATCCTTCTAATGACTTGTATCTATTTATTCCCCCAAAACCTGCTTTTCGTTGTTCTTCAGGAATAGGATTTGCTTCAAAGTATAACCTATAGATATTATTGTCTCGGTCTTCTATGTTCGCTAAAACCTCTTCAATTTGTTCCATTTTTTTGTCTAAAAGTTCAAATTGAAGCTCGTAATTTTTTAATTCTCTTTGGAGCGATAATTCTCTAGGGGTGTTAATTACATCAGTATTTAATAATAAAATGAGACCAAATATTCCGAAAAGCAATGCGCCAATAAAAAACAATGCAATGTTTCGATATCGCTTAGATTTTTTAGATTCTATTTTTCGATACGAAAGGGTATCGGGATCGTAATAATATTTTACTTTAGACATGAATGGATTTTATCCTATTTTTGTACCGTCATTTGACATAACAAACAAATATAAAAATTGTTTTGCATAAACTAGTGAAATTAGCAAAACCTTACCAATTTATATGAACTCCAAGGAAATAAGAAGTCAGTTTTTAAATTTTTTTAAAGAAAAAAACCATAAAATAGTTGCTTCTGCACCAATGGTAATTAAAGATGATCCAACATTACTTTTTACCAATGCAGGAATGAATCAGTTTAAAGAGTATTTTCTTGGAAATTCTGTTGCTGAAAATTCTAGAGTTTCTGACACACAAAAGTGTTTACGTGTAAGTGGCAAGCATAACGATTTGGAAGAGGTTGGTAAAGATACTTATCACCATACAATGTTTGAAATGCTTGGTAATTGGAGTTTTGGTGATTACTTTAAAAAAGAGGCTATTGAATGGGCATGGGAGTTGTTAACTGATGTGCTTAAGGTAGATGAAAATAGTCTATATGTTTCTGTTTTTGAAGGAAGTAATGATGCTGATAAGTTATCTATGGATACGGAGGCTTTTGAATTATGGAAGGCTATAGTTCCTGAAGACCGAATTATCATGGGGAACAAAAAAGATAATTTTTGGGAAATGGGAAGTCAAGGTCCCTGCGGCCCCTGTTCTGAAATTCATGTAGATATTCGTTCAGAGGAAGAAAAAAAGAAAGTTTCAGGAGCATCATTAGTAAATGCGGATCACCCTCAGGTTGTTGAAATTTGGAACCTTGTTTTTATGCAATACAACCGTAAAGCAACAGGGGAGTTAGAGCCATTGCCTGCAAAACATGTTGATACAGGTATGGGATTTGAACGTCTTTGTATGGTTTTGCAAAATGTAAAGTCAAATTATGATACTGATGTTTTTACCCCTTCAATTCGTGAAATAGAGACCATTACCAACTCTAAATATGGTAAAGACGAAGAGACTGATATTGCCATTCGTGTAATTGCTGATCATATTAGAGCAGTTGCTTTTTCTATTGCTGATGGCCAATTACCTAGTAACACTGGTGCGGGCTATGTAATTCGAAGAATATTGCGAAGAGCTGTACGCTATGGTTTCACTTTTTTAAATACTAAAGAACCTTTTATGTATAGGTTGGTAAAAGTATTAACCAATACTATGGGCGATGCTTTTCCTGAGTTAAAAGAACAACAACAATTAATTGAGAATGTTATAAAGGAAGAAGAACATTCTTTTTTAAAAACCTTGGATCAAGGATTGGTGTTGTTAGATACTGTTATTGCGAATACAAAAGGAAAGCAGGTTAACGGAACAAAAGCTTTTGAGTTGTATGATACTTTTGGTTTTCCAGTAGATTTAACTGCTCTTATATTAGGTGAAAAAGGGTATACACTTGATGAAGAAGGTTTTGATGCTGCAATGCTGCAACAGAAAAATCGTTCTAAATCAGCATCAGAGGTGTCTAAAGAAGATTGGACTGTTTTAAGCGATGATAATGAGCAAGAGTTTGTAGGTTATGATGTGTTGAAAGCAGATGTTAAGCTTGTTAAATATAGAAAAGTAACTTCTAAAAAAGAAGGAGAACAATTTCAACTCGTATTTAATTTAACTCCGTTTTACGCTGAAGGAGGAGGGCAAGTAGGTGATAAAGGATATTTAGAAGCAGATAACGGAGATGTTGTTTATATCGTTGATACTAAGAGGGAAAACAATGAGATTGTACACTTTGCGAAAAGTTTGCCTAAGAAAATAGAAGGTTCATTTAAAGCTGTTGTGGATGAAAAACAGCGAAAGAGAACCGAAGCAAATCATACTGCAACGCATCTACTACATCAAGCATTGCGTGAAGTTTTAGGAACGCATGTTGAGCAAAAAGGTTCGGCTGTACATTCTAAATATCTGCGTTTTGATTTTTCGCATTTTTCTAAGTTAACAGTAGAAGAATTACGTGATGTGGAAAATTTTGTAAATGCCAGGATAGAAGGTAAGTTAAATTTGCAAGAACAACGTAGTGTTCCCATGAAACAAGCACTTGAAGATGGTGCAATGGCTTTATTTGGTGAAAAATACGGTGATACGGTACGTACCATTAAATTTGGTCAGTCAGTTGAGCTTTGTGGAGGTACACATGTGAAAAACACCAGTGAAATATGGCATTTTAAAATAAAAGCTGAAAGTGCTGTTGCAGCTGGTATTCGTAGGATTGAAGCCATTACTTCTGATGCGGTAAAAGATTTTTATTTTGAAAATAACAGAACATTATTTGAAGTTAAAGATTTGCTGAATAATGCTAAAGATCCAGTAAAAGCAGTTACAGCTTTACAAGAAGAAAATAGTAGTTTAAAAAAGCAAATAGCTGATTTACTTAAGGAAAAAGCGAAAAACCTAAAAGGTAATCTGGCAAGTGAATTAAAAGAGATTAATGGTGTTCAGTTTTTAGCGAAAAAAGTTGATTTAGACGCAGCGGGAATTAAAGACCTTTCCTTTGAAATGGGGAATAATCAAAAAAATATTTTCCTGTTGTTCGGAACGGAACAGAACGGAAAGGCATTATTATCGTGTTATATTTCTAAGGAATTGGTTGCTGAGAAAAATTTAAATGCAGGGACAATTGTTCGTGAGTTAGGTAAATATATTCAAGGCGGAGGTGGTGGTCAACCATTTTTTGCTACAGCTGGGGGTAAAAATCCATCAGGAATTGATGAGGCTATAGATAAAGCAGAATCCTATGTTTCATAATTAAAAGATGAAGTTTCAAACCCAAATATCCATAAATAAGGCTGAAAATCAAATAGATTATAGCAGTAAACTGGTATTGTTGGGTTCTTGTTTTGCAGAAAATATAGGTAATAAATTGGCATTTAATAAATTTCAATCGGTTTTAAATCCGTTTGGTGTTTTGTTTCATTCAAAAGCAATTGAAAGTCTTGTCTCTAAAGCAATTACTAAAGATTATTACACAGAAGAAGACGTGTTTTTCTTGAACGAACGTTGGCATTCTTTTGATGTGCATTCCGATTTAAGTAATGTATCAAAACAAGAGCTTATAGTTCAGCTAAATGGAAGGTTGGATAATTTTCTGGTAGCACTGAAAAATGCAACGCATATTATTATAACATTAGGCACCTCATGGGTTTATGAGCATAAACAGCTTAATAAAACTGTAGCAAATTGCCATAAAGTACCTCAAAAGGAGTTTAACAAGCGATTATTGTCTGTTGACGAGATTTCCATAAGTTTAGAAAAAATAGTTAAAGGTATTAGGTTAATTAATAAAGGTGTTCACTTTGTTTTTACAGTATCACCTGTTCGTCATCTGAAAGATGGTTTTATAGAAAACCAACAAAGTAAGGCACATTTGATTGCGGGTGTGCATCAAGCGCTACTTTGCCTGCGTGCGAAACAACATGACGTTGTGGGGCATGAACGCAAATCCAAAAAAACTGAAAATTTGTTTAAAGAAGATAAGGATATGTTAGCGGTAGAAGGAAATGTGTCGATAGGAGATGAAAGTATGATGAAAGTCGGCGAAAATATGTTGGAAATGGGTGAAAATATGTCTGAAGTGAGTGAAAATATGTTGAGCGGAGTCGAAACATATTTTCCTGCATACGAAATACTAATGGATGAACTTAGAGATTATCGTTTTTATGGGGAGGATATGATTCACCCCAGTAGTACTGCTATTGACTACGTTTGGGAGAAATTTAAGGAGAGTCAAATCTCTGAAGGAGTATATGGTACAATGGATATAGTGAATGCAATTCAAAAAGGAATGCAACATAAACCATTTAACGCTACGTCTATACAGCATCAAAGTTTTTTGAAATCATTAGAAGAAAAGAAGAAGGTTTTAAAGAGTCAGTATTCTTTTATGGACTTTGATTAATTGACAAAAATTTTGTCTACTAATGCTAAACCATCATCAATTAAGTGCCCGTATTTAGGATTGTCCAATTTAATTTGATTTAAATGGTGTAAGATTTCTGCAGAGAAACTAACATCATTATTCGTTTTCGCTAGTTCGTATAGTTCAATGGACAAAAGCCAATCGTTTGGATAGTTTTCTTTTACTTCCCTAAAGACTTTATTTCGTGAAGTAGTGGTATTTGTCCCTTCTCTATAATCACGAATTTGATGATATAGTTTTTCCAAATTCCTGTCTTTATCATTTAACTCTTTTTTTAGGGTAGATGAACTTGTTACATGAGAGTTTAAATCAAAACTGGATAAATCAGCAGGTCCATTAAACGCGGAAACTATTTTTTCGCCAACGGCCATGTTGTACAATCCGTTGTTGGGAGAAAAAAGAATGGTACTTTTATGTTTTACAGTGCAATTTTTAAACGTTACAAGAATAATCTTTCCCTGGAGGTTTCTGGTTCCTGTTATAATATCACCAGCTACAGTAATTCCTCCTTCAAACTCTAAAACAACATTTTTACCTTCGTATATGTTATAGGCCTTTAAATCTCTAGGACTCATATTTTCAATGGAAATATTAATACCTTTTAATTTGCCAACTGGGGATCCAAATCCAGTTGCATGATTTTTAGTGCTGTGGCCTATCAGTTCTTTTTCTCGATAAGAAAGTGCGGTTTTACCTGAAGTTTGAAAATATATAACTTGACCTTCATGAGCTATGACATTTGAAAAATTACCTGAAACTTGAAGCCCTGTACTTAGTTCAATGGTTCCTAAATCTACAGCATCGATAAGTTTTTGAACGCCGCTTATTCCTCCTTTTCTCAACGACATGGTATTTGCAAATTCTTCTAAAACTTGACTTAGGTAGGCAAAATCGGGTGTTACAAAAAGTTGAGGTTGCGGCTTTGTGATATCAAATGAAGTATTAGCAGCTTCAATTGAATAAAGGACTTTTTTTACTTCATCAGTCATACACCACGCGCTTTCTCCTATTGATGATAAAAGTCCCGCACCGTAAATCGTTGGTTTTTCAACAGTTCCAATTAAACCGTATTCAACGGTCCACCAATGTAAATTTCTAATAAGAGCCATCTCACTAGGTGTTCCCATGTTATTTTGAAGCTCTTCAATATTTTTTTCTGCTTTTTCAATCTCTGTTTTTGTAGTTTCTCTTGCTTCTTTAATGATGGATAAATGTCTTACCGCTTCGTATAATTCAAAATCCTTTTTACTGGAAATAGCTTTACAGCCAATTTCACCGAATCGTCTTAAATATTCTGCATATTCTGGATTAGCAATAATAGGAGCATGACCAGCACCTTCATGAATAATATCTGGAGCAGGAGTGTATTCTATGTTTTCTAACTGCCGAATGTCAGATGCAATTACAAGTACGTTGTAGGCCTGAAATTCCATAAACGCAGAAGGAGGTATAAAACCATCCACGGCCACAGCGGCCCATCCTATTTCTTTTAAAATACGATTCATGCCGTACATATTCGGTATGTTGTTTATGGAAATCCCTGTTTTTTTTAGCCCTGGGATATAAGATTTATGAGCAACTTGACTTAAATAATCTATGTTTTTACGCATTACATATCTCCAAACAGCTTGGTCTATGGCATTGTAATGTTCGTAATTTTGTGGCTTAATGTATTGCCGTAAATGGTTGGGAAGCTTATCTAATATACTATTACTTTCAAATACCACTTAATATTGGTTTAAAGTTGCATTTAAAGTTACAAAAATTAATAATTTAGTGCAGAATGTTACATTTATAATAAAACCGCCAGTTGGCGGTTTTATGTTATTTTGAAGAATTCATGCCTGGGGGGTATGCTTCTAGAATTTTAGCGACGAATTCGTTAATTTTTGCTTCCTTTTTTTCAATGTTTGAAGTATTTGCAAGGGTTCCAACACCTTTACCCTGCCAAACAAGTTCTCTCTTTTTTGCGTCAATCAAATCTATATATAAAGAACCTTCTGTTCTAGTGGATACTTGAGAGCCTCCGAAACCAGGTCCCCAGAAATATGGGTTCCAGCCCCATCCAAAGCCAGCGCCCCAATAATTGTTGTAAATGTCAACTTGCTCCCTTTCTTTGGTGAAAATACTAACTAGAATATCGGGCGAATCAGATTTTACGAAACCTTTTGTGCCCATTTGAGATTCAATGGCCCTAAGAATTCTTTTTTTATCTAAATCTGATATTTGCGCTTTGTCTATTCCTGTTTTATAAAAAGCATAAGATTTATAACCGTTAAAGTTTACCTCTTTGTCATAGTCAGAGAGTACTCGGACTGATGAACAAGAGCTTAAAACAAATAAGGCTAATATAGGTAGTAGCGCAATTATTTTATTTTTTTCCATAGCGATATTTTTTGTTGTACAAAAGGATTTTTTTTCACAATAATTTATCACAAAAATAGTGCCAAAAATGCTTGTACAAAATATGCAATGTGCTATGCATTTTTTTATTTATGCTTTGGCTAGTTGAGAGAATAATCATCTTTTTATAATTTTGTCTATTATTATTTTAATAATAATGTAAATTTTGTACAGTTTTATTTTGGTTAATTTTTCTTCTTTTATCAAAATTAATTCTTAGTCTATTGAAGGTTTTTGTAAATTATTGTTATTTGTAAAATATTGTTTATCAATATTTTGAGATTAAAAATATGGTTAAGGCTGGTCTTTTTTTTTTCTTGATGTGGATTTGGCTTCTTAATCTATTTTTAAGTTCGTTATGTTTTGTTGTTGCGTGTATTGTAATGTGTATTGTCTAGTTATTGTCTAGTTCATGTATGTTATTGTAATTATGATATTGTTAAATTAGTCGACTCTGAATTGTGAAATTGATATTGAAAAAGGGAAAAAATAGAATTTTAATAATTCTTTTTTGCAATTCCTTATTAGTGACTAACTCTAAAAATTACTTAAGATTATGAAAAAAAAGTTATTCGAATTTTTAACTAAAGGTATTCCGTTTGGAATATTTCTTTTGTTATTGGGTCTTCAACAGGTTCATGCGCAAAATACTATTTCGGGTACTGTAGTAGACAATGAAAGTGTGCCGATACCGGGAGCGAATATTGTTGTTAAGGGAACGACGAACGGTGTTGTATCTGATTTTGATGGAAATTTCACTATTAATGCTTCGTCAGATGACGTTTTAGTGATTTCATATATTGGATTTACTAAAAAAGAAGTAACGGTAGGAAGCCAATCTACAATTGCAGTTCAGTTGGATCCAGATGTGGAGGAATTAGATGCTGTTGTTGTAATTGGATACGGAACAGTAAAAAAAGCTGACGTTACGGGGTCTATATCTCGCGTAGATTCTAAGTCGTTCGAAGATCAGCCCTTAACTCGAGTAGAGGAAGCTCTTCAAGGTAGAGCAGCGGGTGTTACCGTTTCTAAATCCAATGGGCAACCAGGTTCTCCGATTAAAGTACGTGTGCGTGGGGTTAACTCACTTACGGGAAATAATAGCCCTTTGGTGGTTGTTGATGGTGTCCTTGGAGGAGACTTAAGTACGATAAACCCAAATGATATAGCTGCCATGGATGTTTTAAAGGACGCTTCGGCTACTGCTATTTATGGAGTAAGAGGTTCAAATGGAGTAATAATAGTTACTACCAAGAAAGGATCTGGTAAGGCAAAAATTAATGTAGATTACTTTACTACGATTTCTGAAAGCCCTAATTCAATTCCTAGATTAAGCGCAGGTGACTTTGCTAGAATTGAAAATTTAAGAAGAACAAATTCAGGTGGAGCAGCTTTTTATACAGATCAACAGATTCAAGGTTTCGATGCAAGCGGGGGGACAGATTATGAGCAAGAGTTACTAAGAACTGGAATTAGTCAAAATCTTGCCATATCGGCAAGTGGATCAGAAGGAAGTGTTAGGTATTTCTTATCGGGAAATTATAGAGACGAAGAAGGTATTGTTATTAATACTGGATTTCAACAAATTTCTCTCCGTTCAAATATAGAGGCAAAAATTAATGACAAATTTAAGGTAGCACTTAATATATATGGTAGTAAGGGAGAAACAAAAAATAATACTAATAGATTAGGGAATGGGCAGGGGAGTTTTATATATAAGGCTCTAACTTGGGATCCAACTACGCCAGTTTTTGATGAGAATGGTAATTACAATATAAGATCTTCGGTTGCTTCTCTTAATGATAATCCTGTTAGAACACTTAGGGAAACTGATATACTTGACATTAATGAAAGACTAAATGCAACGCTTAATGCGACCTACCAGATTACAAACAATTTTGCTTATACATTGGTTTTAGGAACGCAATTATCTAATTTAAATGTAGAACGTTATGCAGTTGAAGTTGGTGATGATCAACTTCCGCATACATCGTTTTTCAATAATAAGAATACAAGCTTTCAAATGAGTAATATTTTTACTTGGCAAAAAGTGTTTAATGAGGCTCATGATATAAAATTAACTGGAGTTCAGGAATATTCTAATTCTAAATTTAGAGGTAATGGATATAATGCAAATGATTTGTCATTACCTAATAGAGGTTTTTATTTTGCTGAGTTGGCACCTAATTCTGGTCAAACTGTTAATAATAATTTTAATGAAAGAGAATTATCTTCCTTTATGTTGAGAGCAGAGTATATCTTAAATGATAATTTATTTTTAACTGCTACTGGTCGTTACGATGCGAGTTCTGTTTTTAGAAAAGATGAAAGATGGGGATTCTTTCCTTCTGTTGCATTGGCATACAGTTTGAACGACTTAGTTGAAGATTCTAATCTTTTTAGCACTTTAAAACTTAGAACAGGTTGGGGACAAGTAGGTAACCAAAACATTGGACCTTATTCTACATTTACCACCTTAGGTTTTAATAGTTATGCCGCAGATGGTAGTTCTGCAACAACTGGTACTTTCATTAATAGAATTGGAAACCCTTTTGCAACATGGGAGACTACCACACAGTTTAATGCTGGTGTGGATATTGGTTTTGCCAATGGTCGGGGGAGTTTAAGCATAGATGGTTATAAAAAGACAACGGAAGATTTATTACTAAATGCAACTATTCCTGATTATGATGGTGGAGAACTTGGTGGTAGAACAATTGTTAAAAACGTTGGTGAAGTTGAAAATTTAGGGCTAGATGTAACCTTGGGATATGATATTTTAGATACCGAGAATTTAAATTGGAATTCAAACCTGTCTTTATCCTACGTAAAAAATGAGGTTACTAAGTTAAACGATGGGTTGACCTCGATTCCTGGTCAATTTACTGCACCAGGTGGACAAGGTAATATCCTTAACTTTATTGAAGTTGGTCAACCGTTAGGGCAATTTAATGGAGCTACATTTTTAGGTACATGGAAGACCACAGATAATATTCCTTTAGATTCAGAGGGAGTTCCGGTTGCAGCTCCTGGAGAGGCAAAATACCTATTGGATGAAAACAACGAAATAGTTTTTGGTGCAATAGGAAACGGTACTCCTGATTTAACTTGGGGTTTTAACAATTCAATTACCTATAAAAATTGGGATTTAAATGTTTTTTTACAAGGAGTTCATGGTTTTGATGTTTATAATATTCAACAAGCCGCTATTAATGGTGGAGCAGGAGATTCAAGAAGTTTCTTAGCACCTGAGCAGGTTAATCAGTGGACACCAACAAATGAAACTGATATACCTGCATTTGCGCATTTGTTTGAATCTAGTCGTTATGTAGAAAAAGGAGATTTCATTAGATTGAGTAACTTAACAATAGGGTATACGCTTGATGGTATTGAAGCTCTTGCTGGAGCAACTATTAAGCTTTATGCAGGTGGTCAAAATCTGTTTTTAATAACAGATTATTCTGGTTATGACCCTGAAGCCACATCTGCTAGAGGTAATCAAGGAAATGTAGATTCTTCTTCTGGTATCAATATTGGTGCTTATCCTAACCCTAGAACGTACACGTTAGGAATTAAGGTTGGATTTTAACAGATAAATAAAATTAGTAGTAAAAAAAGTTAAATATGAAAACAATAAAAATATATAAATTATTCAACTATAAACTGTTTGTGTTGACGGTGTTGACCAGTTTGGCGTTCCTGGGATGTGAACAATTTGATTTAGATGAAGTGCCTGGTAACGCAAATTTAAATGCTGAACCCTACTCAAGTATTAAGGAGTTAGAGATAGGCGTAGAAGGTATATTTGGAAGACTAAATAAAGCAGCGTGGATGACTACCTTTTATGTAAACGGTTGGTCTGGTGATGACATGACAACGCATAGAGAAAGTAATAAAGCGGATTTCAGGGAATATGATCAAAGAAGTGTTTCAAGTACTAATGGTAGATCCGCAACTAATTGGTCCGCGATATATGCAATGATAAAGGCTGCTAATACCGTACTAGCAAGTGTAGATGGTGTAGAATTTCCAGGAGAGGAAGCCAAAAGAGAAGAACTAATTGGACGGACTCATTTTTTACGTGGGCTAATGTTTTATCATTTAGCTCGTATACATGGTAGAATTGTATTACCATTGGATTTAGAAATTAATTTTGAGCGTCCGTTAGCTACTCAAATTGAAGTATATCAGCAAATTGAGAGTGATTTATTAGCAGCAGAGTCTATGCTTCCTACCACAACTAATTTAGGGGCTTCAATTCCAAATTCTGGCTCTGCCAGGGCTATTCTAGCTCGTTTATACTTAGATTGGGCTGGTTACCCAGAAAAAGATGCCTCTAAATATGCAATGGCAGCTTCAAGTGCAAAACAAGTTATGGATGGTGGTCATGGTTTTGCCTTGGTAGATGATGTGTCTTCTCTATATACAATTGAAGGTAGGTTTAACACAGAATCGGTTTTTACTATAGCGTATTGTGCTTCTTGTGGTCTTCCAAATCGTAAGCACGGAAAATTAGGATTGCCAAATGATAAAGCTACAAACGGATGGCAAGAAACTTTTGCTGAAATAAGGTATTTTGAAGATTTTCCTGATGGACCAAGAAAGGACGCAACATATCATACACAGGTACCACTAATTGCAAATTCAAGTGGAGATTTAGTAGCTACTAGTGATGTAGCTAATGCTACAGATGTTTTACCTTGGAATAATTTTGTGGATCAGCAACAACCTATGTTTAGGAAAATTGTGGGACCATTTGAAGAAGGAACTTTTTCTGGTTTTCAAAGTGATCGTAACGATTATTATATGAGATATGCAGAAGTGCTTTTAATTTATGCAGAAGCTTCAGGAGAAGCTGGCACAGCAGGTGCTGATGCCTGGGCAGCATTAAATGCAGTAAGAACCAGGGCGGGATTACCTGATGTAAGCGCTGCTGATGGAACTATTCAGGATTTAGCATTTACAGAAAGAAAATGGGAATTAGCTGGCGAATATTTGCGTTGGAACGATTTAGTTCGTAAAGAGCAAGTGGAAGCTGCTTTGGGTGGAACTGCTAGGAATCCACAAACTTCAATAAATGGACTAACGGGGCAACCAATAACTTCTGAAACAAATGAGATTCGTGGAGCTTTGACTCCAGCAAATTATTTTGCACCAAGACCTCAGGTAGAAGTTGATAGAAACCCTAACCTGGCTAATTAAAATAATTGTTAAGTTAGTTTGAGAAAACGGTAAGGTTTAGATTATACCTTACCGTTTTTATTTTAGTAACAACTATTTAAGATTAGTTTTAAAAATGTCAATATGAATGATAAATTTTGCAGCAGTTTGGAAACTGTTGTAAATTACAGTCTTTCCTAGAACGATTTCGTATTTTAAAACCAATGACTATTATTAAATTATTTTTTCAAACGAAGAAAGTATTCATACGCTTAATATGTTTGTCATTACTTTCTGGTATTTATTCTTGTAAAGAAGATCAAAACACTTCAAAAAATATTGATAGCAAAAAAGAGGTTAAATTGTTTACCTCAATTTCATCTGAAGAAACAGGTATTGATTTTGTAAATAAACTAGAGGAAACTTTAGAATCAAATTATTATCAATATATGTATACATACATTGGTGGAGGTGTCGCTGTTGGTGATGTTAATGATGATGGTTATTTAGATCTTTATTTTACATCAAATTCATCTAAAGACAAGCTTTATTTAAATATGGGAGATATGCACTTTAAAGATATAACAGAAAGTGCTGGAATATCTCATCATGAAGGGTTTAATACTGGAGTTACCATGGTGGATGTTAATAGTGATGGCTATTTGGATATCTATGTTTCAAGAGGTGGATGGAAGGACGATAATGGTAAGTTTAAAAATTTGCTATACATAAATAATGGAAACGAAACATTTACTGAACGAGCCGAGGAATTGGGCTTGGCAGATGAAAACAGGACTATTCAGGCTTCTTTTTTTGATTTTGATAACGATAATGATATAGATGTTTATATATCCAATACTCCTGACATAACTAGCAGGACAGAAGTACTGGATTTAGAAAAAATTCAAAAAGACCCAAAAACACTTGAGCTAAAAGGAAGTGATAAATTGTATGAAAATGATGGAACGGGTCATTTTACTGATATTTCAAAAAAAGCGGGACTACAATTTGATATCGGCTTTGGCTTAAACCCACAGGTTGGAGATTTAAATAATGATGGTTGGTTAGATATATACGTTTGTAATGATTTTAATACACCAGATTTGGCATATATCAATAATGCAGATGGAACATTTACCGAATCTAGGGATAAACTTTTTAAACACATGTCGTTTAATAGTATGGGAAGCGATATTGCAGATGTTAATAATGATGGCTTTTTAGATTTAATGACATTAGATATGAATCCGGAGGATTACATTAGATCTAAAACTACCATGGCAATGACCTCAATTTCCAGTTTTAAAGAAATGGTAGATAAAGGGTACCATTATCAATATATGCATAATATGTTACAGATGAATAATGGAAACGGAACCTTTAGCGAGGTTTCCAAAATGGCTGGAATAGCAAATACAGATTGGAGTTGGGCTATATTATCTGCCGATTTTGATTTGGATGGGTTTAATGATGTGTATGTTACGAATGGGGTTTATAGAGATGTAATAGATAGAGATAAGAATAACGAAATATTACAAACCCTTCGCGCCAATAATAGAAAACCTACAAAAGAAGATTTTTTAAAGTTTGCGCAAATGCTACCGCAACAAAAGTTAAACAATTACTTTTTTCAAAATAAACAAGATGGTAGTTTTAAAAATGTAACAAATCAATGGGTAGATAGCAAGCCAACGTTTTCTAATGGAGCAGTATATGCGGATTTAGATAATGATGGAGATTTGGATATTGTTGTAAATAATATTAATGAAAAAGCAACAGTTTTAAAAAATAACACCCTCGAAAACAAAAGACTTTACTTTTTAAAAGTAGAATTTATAGGTCCAGATAAAAATGTATTTGGAATTGGTACTACGGTTAATCTTTATTTTAAAGATGGTACGAAACAAACAAAACAGTTAATTCCAACTAGAGGGTTTTTATCTTCGGTATCTAATGTATTGCATTTTGGTTTAGATAAAAAAATGAATGTTGATAGCTTAGAAATAATATGGCCAGATGGTAAAGTACAAGTGTTGAAAGATGTAAATGTAAACCAAAGCCTTCTTGTAAATTATATTTATGCTAAAGATGAGAAAATAACAAACCCCGAAAGTGAAAAGCTGTTTACTAAAATTCCTTTAGAATTAAAGCATGTGGATCCTTATTACAATGATTATAATTTGCAAATTTTATTACCTCATAAACTTTCTCAAACGGGTCCTACAATAGCTAAGGCAGATGTGAACGGAGATGGAATTGAAGATGTTTTTATAGGGGGAGGAAAAACACAACCAGGGCAATTATTACTAAATAAGAAATCAGGAAAATTCAATTCAAAAAAACTTCCAGTATTTGAAAAGGATAAGCAATATGAGGATGTTGGAAGCACTTTTTTTGATGCTGATAACGATGGAAATCTAGATTTATATGTTGCAAGTGGCAGTTATGAAAATACTAGAACACCAAGATTACTTGTTGATAGGCTATATTTAAATAATGGTAAAGGAGATTTCACTGCAGCTAAAAATAAGCTACCAGAAATGGCAACAGCAAGCTCGGTAGTAATATCATCGGACTATGATGGTGATGGAGATCAAGATTTGTTTGTTGGGGGACGGGTAATCCCAGGCAAGTACCCTCATGCCCCTACTAGTTATCTGCTAGTAAATAATAATGGTGTTTTTTCTATTGCTACTCCCTCTTTGGCTCCTGAACTTGAAAAAGTTGGTATGGTAACTGATGCTGTTTGGGTGGATGTAAACAATGATAAAAAGCAAGATTTGGTTGTTGTTGGAGAATGGATGGGAATAGAAGTATTTATTAATGAAAATAATACCTTAGTTAAAGGAGGTAGCAATTATGAAGTCTTGTCAGAATCTGTGGGATGGTGGAATAGGGTAATTGTAGAGGATGTTGACAATGATGGAGATAAAGATATTATAGCAGGAAATTTAGGGTTAAATTATAAGTTTCATGCATCAAAAGAAGAACCTTTTCATGTGTATACGAAGGATTTTGACTTCAATGGAACTCAGGACATAGTTTTGGCAACAAAGTACGAAGGTAAACAGGTTCCTGTGCGAGGAAAAACATGTATGACGCAGCAACTTCCACATTTAAGTGGAAAAATACCTTCTTATGTAGATTTTGCAAGTAAAGGTGTAAGTGAAATTGTTGGCCCCGGCATTGCTTCGGCCTTACATTATGAGGCTACCGAATTTAAATCCGGGATTTTCATTAACAATAAAAATGAAGGTTTTGAATTTAAACCATTTGATATGAGCGTGCAAAAGTCGCCCATAAATAGTATAGTTTACGAGGATTTTGATGGAGATGATATACCCGATTTAATTCTAGCGGGTAATAATCATATGTCTGAAGTTGAAACAACCAGATCAGATGCTGGTATTGGTAATTTTTTGAAAGGAAATAGTAAAGGAAGTTTCAATGTGGTCTCTCATATAAAATCAGGTTTTTTTGTTGATGGAGACGTTAGAAACGTTATTTTAATTGATTCAAAGAACAATAACTTCTTGTTTGTTGCTAATAATAATGAAAAACACGAACTATTTAAGGTAAATATTCCATAATATTCCTGTCAAAAAGTATATTTGACAAAATCAATCTAAATATAAGAGTGCGTAATGTTTTTTGAACCGGTAGTAAACTTAATGAAGATGAGGTTTGTTTTTCTTCTTTTTTTCTTCTTTAGCTTTAATGGAGTTGCTCAAGACAATTTCAAGCTACAAAATAATAAAATAGATTACATAAAAAGGGCACGAGAACTAAGGTTTACAGATTTAGATAGCTCAATGTATTTATTTGAAAAAGCTCATGAAACGCTTTTAATAGAAGGAGATACCGTGGAAGCTATAAATGCTTTGTTGGAAATGCCAGATATGTATGGACAACAAGTTAATTACGGTAAGTCTTATAACGGTATTTGGCATGCACTTGTTCTTGCTGAAAATATAGAGAATGATCACTTAAGGGCTTCCATATATAATAGGTTGGGAAGATTGTATAGCTTTTTTAAAAGAAAAGATAAAGCCTTTAGGTATCTAAACACTTCTTTGAAAATTAATAAAGACCTTATAAAAAGGGGACTGTTGGGCAAATCTGCGTTGATTGAGAACTATTATTTATTAACGGCTACATATAGAGAAATAGGTCAACCCAAAATAAGTGAGGTGTATTTAGATAGTTGTTCTCAAGTATTAAGACAAGTAGCTGGTTCTAGGCTTAAGTCTTATATAGAAATGGAAAGGGCACATATTTTAACCTATCAAGGAAAAACTGCGCAAGCCGTAGATTTATTTGAGGAAATAGAGCCTTGGTTTAAAAAAAATAGACCATCTTATTTAGTTTTAGTATATACTTATTGGGGAGATGTTTATAGCAAACTACAAGACCTAGAACAAAGTGAAAAGTATTATAATAAAGCAATTGAGACCGCCCAGGAATATTCAAGTCATTTAGATTTTTCAGCATTAACTCATGAAAGACTTGCGGATTTGTACTTAAAAAAAGGTGATAAAGATAAAGTCATTTATAACTTAAAGAAGGCTAAAGATTTAGACGCTCATTTTTTTGATAGTAGAAGCGAAAACAATAAACTTTTTTTAGAAATTAAAGACAAGTATATATTAAGTAAAGAACGTCAAGAAAAGTTTATTCAAAAACAACGGGTAGAAAAATTAGAACAACAAGATCAAATATTGCTTTTACAACGAATTATATTGCTAGGTGCTATATTGTTTTTGTTGATTATTGGTTTAGTTTATTTCCGAATTATTAGAATAAAACATAGGGCGGAAAAAAAGTTAATTGCGCGCAATAAAGAGTTAGAACTTATAAAATCAAAAGAGCTTATAGAATTAAAAAATAAAGAATTGGCGTCCTCGGCTTTAGAATTAGTGGAGAAAAATGAGCTACTAGGAAATTTAAAAAATAAGCTTAGTAGTAAAAACTTCAATAATGCTAAAGATAAGAGCGAAGTTAAAAAAATGTTGAACTCCATTGCGTTAAGCAATAATCAAAGTTGGGAGGAATTTAAATTACGTTTTACAGCCGTAAATGAAAAGTTTTATGAGAAGTTAGTAATAGATTACCCAATGCTGACGCAAGGAGATCAAAAAATTTGTGCATTAATAAAACTGAATTTTACTAGTAAAGATATGGCCAGGTTATTAGGAATCTCAGTAGAATCCGTTCACACTACGCGGTACAGACTTCGTAAAAAAATGAAATTGGACCGAAAAACTAATTTAGAAGATTTTATAGCAACACTTTAATTTGTCTTTGGGTCATATCCGTAAGGGCAGTGTCTACAACCACTTTCGCAGCAATAGCCTCTTTTTAAATGAAATTGTTTCGTAAATACCTTGTAACCATCTTCAGATAAATAAAAATCTCCCTCTTCAATAGGTATTATTTTTTTCATAAATTATTTTCACACTTATTTTAGAGCATAAAATTAGATGATTTTTGTTGATAAAGCTATTCAATAGCTTCTAAAATGCTAGCTTTTATTGGGTTAATACTAATTTTGAGTGTTTTGTCTGTATTGTTGGCAATAAATCGAATTTCGTATTTATATAAACCCTTTAACAATTATCTTTGTTAATAAGCGTTTTTAAAACTGCTCTATGATATTAGTTTTTAAACATTTGTTCTACAAAAATTATGTTGGTCTATCATTATGGCCATTTATAATTTTAAAAAATGATTCACTTAAGAGTGATAGTAAGCTAATTAATCACGAAAAAATTCATTTAAGACAACAGCAAGAATTGCTAATTATACCTTTTTATGTTCTCTACATATTAGAATGGTTGTTACGTAGTATTTTGTATTTAGATAGTTACAAAGCCTATCAGAATATTAGTTTTGAAAAAGAGGCATATTATAATGAGGATAACTTAGATTATTTAAAAGAACGAAAAGCTTTAAGTTTTATTAAATACCTTTGGAGCTGAAAGCTTCATAAAGTGCAGATTAAAAATCAACAAGTAACACTCCCTGTTTTATCTCAAAAGAAAATCACGCTTCATATTAAAAGAGATGATTTAACGCACCCTCTGATTTCTGGAAATAAGTACAGAAAGTTAAAATATAACCTTATTGAAGCAAAAAAACGTGATTTAAAAACGCTTGTTACTTTTGGCGGAGCCTATTCTAATCATGTTGCGGCGGTCGCTTACGCGGGGAAACATCATGGGTTTAAAACCTTTGGTATAATAAGAGGGGAAGAAATTAGGCTTAATTGGAAAGATAACCCTACTTTAAAATTAGCGCATGAACACGGAATGCAATTTGTGTTTGTTTCAAGAGAAGTCTACAGAGGTAAAGTAGCAATTATTGAAGAGCTAAAGAAGAATATCTCGCCATTTTATTTGTTACCAGAAGGAGGAACCAATGATGTAGCTATTTTAGGATGTCAAGAAATATTAACCAATGCTGATAGTGAATATAATTTTATAACTACAGCAGTAGGAACTGGAGGAACTATTTCTGGAATTATAAATTCAACATCAGAAAATCAATATGTTTTAGGTTTTCCAGCGCTTAAGGGAAGTTTTTTAAAAGAAGATATTCGTAAATTTGCTAAGAAGTCAAATTGGGATTTACAAAATGAGTATCATTTTGGAGGATATGGAAAAGTTTCTTCCGAGTTAGTTGCGTTTATCAATGAATTTAAAGAAAAAACCAAAATTCCGCTAGATCCAATTTATACAGGAAAAATGATTTTTGGTCTTATGGATATGATTCGTAAAGATTATTTTAAACCTGAAACAAAAATTTTAGCGATTCATACTGGAGGATTACAGGGAATACACGGTATGAATTTGTTGTTAAAGAAAAAAGGGTTGCCTTTAATTAGTGTATGAAAAAAATTGCTGTTATAAGTATTATTTTGGTTTTGTTGTCATCAAGTTGCAAGACTAAAAAACGAACAACGTATTCCAAAAATCTTAAGACTAAAAATGTTATTGCTTCTAAAAAAGGAGGTAATAAAATATATAACACTTCAGATGACAAATCGCTTCCTGTAGATAATGGAAAATTTGTTCAATTTAAAATAGCTTCAATTGAAGAGTATATAGAAACGTTTGCCGAAATTGCTCAGTTTGAAATGATGGTTTATGGCATCCCAGCTAGTATTACTTTAGCCCAAGGGCTATTGGAAAGCGGTTTTGGTAAAGGTGAATTAGCCATGAAAACCAACAATCATTTTGGAATAAAATGTCATAAGGGTTGGAATGGTGATTTTGATTTTCATGATGATGATGAAAAGGGTGAATGTTTCAGAAAATACAATCATCCAAGATATTCTTATAGGGATCACAGCAAATTTTTAACTACGCGGTCCAGATATGCCTTTTTGTTTGACTATAATCCAAACAACTACAAAAAATGGGCACATGGGTTACGAAAAGCGGGTTATGCAACAGACAAACGTTATCCTCAAAAATTAATCTATTTAATAGAAAAGCATAAGCTGTATAGATTTGATTCTAAATATCAAAAAACGGTTGTAGATAGTGATGATGTTGTAATAAGCGAGGCATCAAAGATACATTTGGTTAAAAAAGGAGAAACCCTGTACGCTATTTCCAGAAAGTATAATGTTTCTGTAAATCAAATTATGCAACTAAATAAAATGAAAAACACCAACTTAGCAATCGGGCAAAAATTATTGGTTAAATAATACTAAAAATGATTTATAAAAGAAGTAGTGCATTATTCAAAGAAGCTCAAAAATATATTCCAGGTGGAGTAAACTCACCTGTTCGTGCCTTTAAAGCAGTTGGCGGAGACCCTATTTTTGTTAAGGAAGCAAAAGGAGCTTATTTATATGATGAGGATGGTAGTACCCTTATAGATTATATTGCTTCATGGGGACCATTAATTTTAGGCCATGCTTATGAACCCGTGATTAATGCCATTATAGAAAAAGCTAAAAAAGGAACTTCGTTTGGAATGCCAACCGAAATAGAAACTGAGTTAGCCCAGCTTGCAGTTTCAATGGTTCCGAATATTGATAAAATAAGGTTTGTAAATAGTGGAACCGAGGCTTGTATGAGTGCGGTTAGACTTGCTCGCGGTTATACAGGTAAAGATAAAATTATAAAGTTTGCTGGGTGCTACCACGGGCATTCAGATTCTTTTTTAATTCAAGCAGGTAGTGGTGCTGTTACTTTTGGCAGTCCCAATAGTCCTGGTGTTACTCAAGGTACCGCAAAAGACACACTTTTGGCAAATTATAATGATTTAAAGGGTGTTCAGGATTTGGTGACCGCTAACTCAGGAGAAATTGCTGCTATAATAATTGAGCCTGTGGCAGGTAATATGGGATGTATAATTCCAACGCAAGAATTTATAAAAGGATTAAGAGATTTATGCACTAAGGAAGGAATATTATTGATTTTTGATGAGGTAATGACAGGATTTCGCCTTGGAGCTGGAGGAGCGCAGGAAGCCCTAAATATAGATGCTGATATTGTAACCTTTGGTAAAGTTATTGGAGGCGGTTTACCAGTAGGGGCATTTGCTGCCCGAAAAGAAATTATGAGTCATTTAGCTCCAGAAGGACCTGTATATCAGGCAGGAACTTTAAGTGGAAACCCTTTAGCAATGAGCGCGGGGTTGGCTATGTTAACCGAACTTAATAATAGACCAGATGTTTTTAAAAGTTTGGCTGACAAAACAGAATATCTTCATAAAGGTTTTGATAGTGTTTTAAAAGAAAAAGACATTCCTTATCAAATAAACCGATTTGGAAGTATGATTTCGGTACATTTTACAGATGAACCCGTGGTAGATTTTGCTTCATCTGCTAAAGGAAATAACGAAACTTTTAAAACCTATTTTCATGGCATGCTAAATCAAGGTATATATTTACCGCCAAGTGCTTTTGAGAGTTACTTCTTGAATGATGCTTTATCTTATAGTGATTTGGATCAAACCGTTGATGCAATGGATAAAGTTTTTAAGTAAAACTTTCTGGAAAAATTTTCTTGAATTTGTTTGGTAAGCTCTTTTTAATAACCATTTTTTCTTGTGTAAAAGGGTGGACAAATTCAAGAGAATATGCATGTAAATAAAGCCCTTTGCCATTTAAAATTAGGTAGTCTATACCATAGTCTTTATCTCCTAAAATGGGATTTCCTATAGCCGATAAATGTTTACGCAATTGGTGTCTTCTTCCCGTCTGAGGAGATAGTTTTACCAAATTCAAAAACCCAAAACGTTCGGAAACCACTGTTTTTTCCAATTTAAAGGTCGAATATGAAGGCTTACCATCAATTTCTAAATCAATAGTTCCAGTGTTTTTCATTTTACCAATTGCAATAGCGTAGTAGGTTTTTTGTATTTTTTTCTGTTCAAATAGGCGGTTCAATGCAATTATTGATGAGCTTGTTTTGCCTATTAGCAACAAACCTGTTGTTGGATAATCTAACCTGTGTACAGCTTTCGGATTTGTTGAATTATTAGCGCTACTTTTTTGTAAGTTTTGTGCTAACGCATTACTAATAGTTTTAAAACTGTTCCCACTCACTAAAATTCCTGCGGGTTTATGTATTATTGCTAAATAATCATCTTCATAAATTACATCTAACTTTAAAATTAGTTTTTTTGAAGAAACAGATTCTTTAGGTCTCAAATAGGTGATTTTTTCGCCTCCGAAAATAAAAGTAGCAGTTGTGGCTATTTTTCCATTTACTAGAATCAATTTTTTTCTAAGTGCTTTTTTTAGTGCGGATTTGGTTGAAATAGTTTGAAATATATTAACACCATACTCCTGTAAACGAATAGGAGTTTTTTGACTACTTGCGATATGTATTATGCTATTACTGATACCCCGCAAGGTAAGAACTAAAAAAGCCAAATTGAAACTTCAATTTGGCTTGAGAAATTTAAATTAGATTTTCTTTACTTTCTAGGACCTTTGTTTTTACCTTCTTTAGGGGATTTACTTCTTTTGTGTTTTTTACCACAATGGCGCATCATTTGCATTTTTTCCCATTTTTCAAATTGAGCGTTCGAAAGAATTTCTTTCATTTTTGCTTTATTTTCAATTTGATGGTCTAAGCGTTTGTTTTGCATTTCGTAACGTTCATCAGCCGTAGGCTTGGTATCACTTTTTTTTCTTTCATCTCGTTTTGCTTTGCGCATCGTAGCATTGGCAAAGTTTAGTTCTTGAATTTGCGCTTGCTGACTATCCGTTAAATCCAAAGCCAGTGTCATTTTTTTTGTTTTAAGTGTGGCAATTTGTTCAGGTGTCATATCCTTCATTGCTCTATTTTGAGCTATTGAGGTAAACCCTACTAAAAGCATCAGTACTATACTCATTTTTTTCATGATGTGATTTTTTAATGATTCATTCCTATGACATTAATTACAGTCAATGGTTTAATTCTTGTATAAAATTTAACATTTATGAGTAATGTAAAAAAGAAAAGCATGAACGTACACGTTCATGCTTTTAATATAGGTTGGCTTTTATGTACTTATTTTAAACTTACTACAGTTGGTACGTTATTTCTATTTAGTTCCGTCGTTGCTATTTCCGAATCAACATTCTTAGTATTATCAAGAGCATGGTGCGCTATAGCTGCCATTACAAAACATAAAAGATAGATAAGACTTTTTACTTTATAGGTCATAACATTTGGTTTTTCGATTCTCTTCTAAAGTTAGTTAACAAAAGGTTTTAAAATTGTCAGATGTTGTAAAACATCTAAAAATTACTGTGAAAATACGGGTATATGTGGTTTAGCATTTTTGTTCATCTGAATTTTCTGCAGATGGTCGAATCTGGACTATTTTGAGAGTGTCTAGAGTAATTATTTTGAAAAATTATTTTATCGAAAACAATTTTTTTTGAAAAAAAACGAAAAACTGTAACATTTAAAAAATAACATCGTCTTTAGAGTATACAAATTTTCATTTATCAAATTTCGAATTAGTCAATAATAAAGCCTTTGCTCTGCAAGGGCTTTATTTTTATACGTTATTTAGTTCAATAATGTCGATAATATTCTGATTAAGTAAACTTTAACACAAATTAGTCCTTCACTAAAAATCTAAGTAAAACATTGTAAGAATGTAATTACATAATATAGATATTGATGGATTATCAATTTTTGGCATATGGAATTACGAATATGGTTTTAAGCACTTTAAGTTGGTCTTGTTAAGAAAAGGTTTACTTGCAATATTGCTATAATTTTGCGGTTATAGTTATGCTAAAAAAAACAATTAATAGCGATGAGTAACAAAAACAAGTGCTTAAGTATTGTATTAGGATTAGCCTTTGTTCAAGGAATAATGGCAAATACTCCAAATGAGAATGTTGAAGAATTCGACATTGATTCAATCGTTTTGATTGAAGAAGAACTTACTATTGAGTTAGGATTTGATACTGCAAAGTATTTACCATCAGATTTTGATGCGTATGCATTTCCAACCGATGTACAAAGCATTAATTATATTGATGCTAATGATGAGATAGAATTAAACATTGATACTGAAAAGTATCTTCCTGAAAATTTTAATGCGTTTGCAAAAAACTAAAGCAACACATTAAAAAATAAAAGTAAAAACCTCAGCCTAAGCTGAGGTTTTGTTTTTTAAAAAAGTAATGGAATTATAAATTGAAACATTACTATTAAAATTGCAACAGCAATTAAATTTAGTAGTATACCAACCCTAGCCATTTGTGATACCTTAATATAACCACTAGCAAATACAATTGCGTTTGGTGGTGTAGCCATGGGTAACATAAAGGCACAGCTGCTTGCCATGGTAACAGGTATTAAAAGGTATAATATTGGTATTTCTAATCCAATAGCAATGCCTGCAACTACAGGCGCTAAAACAGCAACTAATGCTACATTGCTCATAAGCTCTGTCATAAAAAGCATTAGAAAAATTAATAAAGAAGCAGTTACTATTATACTAACATCAGCTGTAGCAATTGCGTTTGAGACTAAATCAACAATACCACTTACAGACATTCCTTTTGCTAAAGCTAGCCCTCCGCCAAATAAAATAAGTATTCCCCAAGCCAACTTTTGCGTATCATTCCATTGTAATATAAAATCTCTTTTTTTTAAGTTAAAAGGAACTGTAAATAATACTACAGCAGCGAGAACACTTATTACTGTATCTGATAAACCCAATCCGGGAAACAACTTATTTATTAACGTTCTAAAAACCCATAGAAAAACGGTAATTCCAAAAATTACTAGTACCATTTTTTCTTTTTTACTAGTGGGGCCGAGTTTTTTAATTTCTTCCTGAATAATATCTTTTGATGATCCAAAGGTTAAAGTTCCACTCGGAAACATCCATTTTACCAAAACCAAGTAGCTAATACCAATCATAGTAACCGAAAAAGGTACACCAATGACCATCCATTTTAAAAATGATATTTCAATATTATATTCATTTTCTAAAAGTCCAATCATAACGGAGTTTGGGGGTGTTCCAATTACAGTAGCAATTCCTCCCGCATTAGCAGAAAATGCAATACCAAGCATTACGCTAAGCGCAAAGTTTTGGTCTTTTTTGGTAAAACCGTCTTCGTCATTAATGAGTAACCCTATTACAGACATGGCTATAGGTAACATAACTACTGTACTAGCGGTATTACTAATCCACATGCTTAAGGTGGCAGTTGCAATCATAAATCCAAGAATTACTTTGTTTGGTGTTGTACCCGTAATTTTTATGATATTTAGCGCTATACGCTTATGTAGATTTACTTTTTCTAAGGCAAGTGCCATAACAAAACCTCCAAAGAATAAAAAGATTATTGGACTGCCATAATTTGCTCCAACTTCAGCAATGGGCATGATTTTTAAAAGTGGAAATAAAATTAAGGGTAAAAGTGCAGTAACCGAAATAGAAACAGCTTCTGTAATCCACCAAATAATCATCCAAGTGGCAACCGCAATAACGGAATCACTCGCCTCTGACAACAACGTAATTGGTAATAGTTTTAAGATTAAAAATAGAAGAGGCCCTGCAAATAGTCCTATATTTTTGGTCATAGTTTTGGATTGTTCTTCAATATAGGTATTACCTGTCAAAATTGAAAAACAGGAACAAAAAAGCCTTTTACATTTTGGTAAAAGGCTTTTTATTATGTTATAATTTTTGGAGTTTACCCTTCAAAAGTAACTTGTAAACTTTCATCTGTTTTTGCAACTTTTGCAAGTCCATTTTTAGTAAGTCCTTTAATAGCTTTGTCCCATTTTTTATTACTTAAACCTGACTGTGATTTTAAAGTATTTAAATCTATAGGAGAGTTTGCTTTTAAAATGGCGACAATTCCTTTTTCTTCTTCGCTTAATTCTACAGCTTTTTTCTCAGGACGCATTTGAGGGAAGAATAAAACTTCTTGAATTGATGAATTGTTGGTCATTAGCATTACCAATCGGTCAATTCCAATCCCAATACCTGAAGTTGGAGGCATACCATACTCTAAGGCACGTAAAAAATCTTGATCAATAAACATTGCCTCGTCATCACCTTTTTCAGATAACTTTAATTGGTCTTCAAAGCGCTCACGCTGATCAATAGGATCGTTTAACTCAGAATACGCATTTGCTAATTCTTTACCATTAACCATCAGCTCAAAACGCTCCGTTAAAGCAGGATTGTCTCTATGCTCTTTGGTTAGCGGACTCATTTCCTTTGGGTAATCTGTAATAAACGTGGGTTGTATATAATGATGCTCACATTTTTCACCAAAAATTTCATCTATTAGTTTACCAATACCCATGGTTTCATCTACTTCTAAACCTAAGCCTTTAGCGGTTTCTCTAAGTTGAACTTCATCCATACCAGCAACATCCACACCGGTATGTATTTTTATAGCTTCTAAAATTGGAACTCTGGCATATGGCGCTTTAAATTCAATTTCGTTTTCTCCAACAGTTACTTTAGAAGTTCCGTTAGCGTCAATAGCAATTTTTTCCAAAAGTTGCTCAGTAGTATCCATCATCCAATGATAATCTTTATAAGCAACATAAAGTTCCATTACCGTAAACTCAGGATTATGCGTACGATCCATACCCTCATTTCTGAAATCCTTTGAGAACTCATAAACGCCATCAAATCCGCCAACAATTAACCTTTTTAAATACAATTCATTTGCGATTCGTAAATACAATGGAATGTTTAACGCGTTATGATGCGTTAAAAAAGGTCTTGCTGCTGCTCCTCCAGGAATAGGTTGCAATATCGGTGTTTCTACTTCTAAATAACCGCGATCATTGTAAAATTGACGAATACTATTAGTAATTTTTGTTCGCTTAATAAAGGTCTCTTTTACAGAAGGATTTACTACTAGGTCAACATAACGTTGTCTGTAACGTAGTTCTGGGTCATTAAATTCATCATAAACCTTTCCGTCAGCATCAACTTTAGGTAATGGTAGTGGGCGTAAAGCTTTACTTAATAAACTAAAGTTTTTTACCATTACGGTTTTTTCACCAACCTGAGTGGTAAAAAGTTCGCCTTCAACGCCAACAATATCTCCTATATCTAAAAGTTTTTTGTAAACCTCGTTATATAAATTTTTGTCATCGCTAGGGCATATTTCATCACGATTAAAATAAACCTGAACACGACCCTCAGAATCTTGTAATTCGGCAAAAGAAGCTTTTCCTTGAATACGACGAGACATTAAACGACCAGAAATAACCACCTTTTTACCTTCTTCATAATCCTCCTTAATGCTCTTTGATGTAGCGTCAACAGGGTATAATGCTGCTGGATAAGGGTTGATTCCTAATTCTCTAAGTCTGGTTAATTTTTCACGTCTAATGACTTCTTGTTCCGAAAGTTGCATAATTCTAGTATTAAGGCTGCAAATATAGGCAGTATAGGCTAATCTATCAATGTGCAATTAAGGATAATTCTTCCTGTAACAAATTATGTAGTTTTGCGACGTATTAGGTACATCAATCATATAATCAAAATCAAAATGAGTTTTTTAAGAGTTTTATTGGCTATAATTTTTCCACCACTTTCGGTCATTGGAAAAGGTTGTGGTTCATTTATAATAGTTTTTTTACTTACCCTTTGCGGATGGGTGCCTGGTGTTATCGCGGCACTTGTGATTTTAAATAATCCCAACTGATAATCGTATCTTTGTTGGATGAATAAAAAAGTTTTTCTTCAAGATTTAGGAGTAAAAGATTATAAAGAAACCTGGGATTATCAGGAGCTTCTTTTTAAAGCTATTCTTGATGTGAAAATTAAAAACAGGAGAGAAGATGCACAGACTGAAACTCCAAATCACTTTTTGTTTGTAGAACACCCACATGTATATACCTTAGGTAAAAGTGGAGATTTCAATAATTTATTGGTGAATGAGAATGAGCTTGCTGCTAAAGGAGCCACTTTTTATAAGATAAATAGAGGAGGCGATATTACTTATCATGGTCCAGGGCAAATTGTAGGTTATCCTATTTTAGATTTAGACAACTTTTTTACTGATATACATAAATACCTTCGTTTTTTAGAGGAAATGGTAATTTTAACCTTAGCCGAGTACGGATTAAAAGCGCAACGTTCTGATGGAGAAACAGGTGTTTGGTTAGATGTTGGCACTCCGTTTGCACGTAAAATTTGTGCCATGGGTGTACGTGCTAGCCGTTGGGTGACCATGCATGGTTTTGCATTAAATGTGAATGCTGATTTAGGGTATTTTGATTTAATGATTCCGTGTGGAATTAAGGATAAAGCCGTCACTTCTTTGAATGTAGAGCTAGGTAAAAATCAGGTTCCGTTGGAAGAGGTAAAAGAAAAGCTTTTGAAACATTTTAAAGTATTGTTTGAAGCTGAGTTTATAAAACAAAAAACCGAGGTGTAAGCCTCGGTTTTTTCATTTTGTTAAGGAGTTTTATTGAAGACCAAAATAACTTGCAACAGCATTGTAATCATTAATATCTATCCCTGCGGATTTTAATTCTTTTTTGATATCCTGTGCGGATGATTTTCCAGAAATCGTTTGAGATGATTCTATGATTATTACTTTAAGATTAGCTATGTCACCGGCCACTATTTCATGACTGGTGCCATCCAGATTATTAAAATTAACATAAAACCTTCCAACTCTATAATATGGCCTAGTGTTGTACAACCCACCATCTACTGTTCCTGGCATTGCATAATAAAAACCGTTTTGAGAAAGCATGTAAGACAGAATAACATCATTATCTAATACGGATTGTGTAATCTCAGGTATATCTTGTGTTCTAAAACTACCTGTCCATGAAGAGGTGTCAAAAGTAAAAGTTCTGACATTTGCATTTCCGTCTTCACCGTCTGCACCGTTTTGTCCATCCTGTCCATCTTGTCCGTCTTGTCCGTCTGTACCAGGAATTCCTTGTGCACCAACAGCTCCATCTAAACCGTCGTCACCATCTTTACCACAAGAGGTTAAGGTTAAACATAATGCCATAAGTGCAAATCCAAATAATTTCATTGTTTTTTTCATAATAAGTATTTTAAAAAGTTTATAATTTCCAATTTTATGTTTGAGAATAAAAAAGGTTAACATTTGAAATAAAAAAAGGCTGTGATTTTTTATCTAGTCCTTTTTTTACAGTGCTTTGTAAAAATTAATAGTCAAGATTAAAATGTGCTACAACTTCTTCATATGTCATTTTTGATACATTTAGATTTGATTTACTGCTTAGGCCAGAAGGGACTAAAACATATCTAAACTGGCTTGATGCTGAGAATTCCCATGTAGCAGCGGGTCCTTCTTGACGGTACCTTATTTTTAGGTTATCTGCCGAAAAATAGTTTGTAAAAATATGATCTGTGGTACCACCGCTTATCGTTAAAGGTAACCTAGAGATATGCCCAGAAGGATAAACTTCCTGTACAAAAGTGGAAAATTTTGCATAGACTAATAATGTACCACTATCTAATAAATTAGGGGCTATGCTGCTAATGTCTACGTTAAATTCAGCATATCTAGTATATCCATTGGTAACAAAAGTTTGTCCATCAGGTCCAAACCAAGCAGATGCTATTACATTAGCGTTACCATCTTCACCATCCTCTCCGTCTGTACCAGGAATACCTTGCTCACCTTGAGAGCCCATAGCTCCATCTAAACCGTCGTCACCGTCTTTACTGCATGAGGCTAGTGTTAAACTTAACGCCATAAGCGCATATCCAAATAATCTCATTGTTTTTTTCATAATAAGTATTTTATAATTTTCCTTTTAATGGTTATGGTTTAAAAAAGTTAACATGTCAAAAGAAAAAAGCTGAGATTTTTTATCTCAGCTTTTTTAGAATCAACTAACTACTCAAAACTATGTATGTAGTTTTTTAAAGAAATACAGTGAAATTAACGCCTAAAAATATTGACGAGAGTGTGTTTTTAAGGGTTGTTGAAGGTACATCCGCTCGTTTATCTCTTTCCCATGAGTAATTTATACTAGGCTCAATAGCTACATGTTCTCCAAGGTTAATTGCATAACCCGCGCCAACTCTAAAACCAAAGGTGTTTGTTTTAATGCTATTAGATTCACCTTCAATAATAATAACGTTACCAGAGCTGTTTTTTTTCCAACCAAGACCAACAAGTCCTTCAGCGAAAAAGCCATTTTTTAAATAATACCTTGTAAAAGGCGCTATTGCAAAACCGTTTGAAATAATTTCTCGTTCTCCAAAAAGGCCATCTAAAGTTTCCTTACTTGTATTTACTGTAAACTCCAAACCCACGACCATATTATTCATTATAAAATACCCTGCTTTTGGTGTAATATTAGTAGTAAACGAAGTACTCTTGTTATTGTTGAATTTATTCATGGTATAATGCACTAGAGCTCCACCACTTAAAAGTATGTTTCCTTTTTGTCTGTTTGTGGCAGTATCTTGAGCACTTAGACTAATTGAAATAATAGCAATTAGGAGTGTCAAGATTTGTTTTTGGTAATTTAGTTTTAGTGTTTTCATGATTATTTAATGTTTTAAATAAAAACCGAGATATAGAGATCTCGGTTATAAAGGTGTTTTTAATTTCTAAAAAGATTGTTGATTTCAATTCCACTTTCCATAACACTATTGTTATCGTAATTTCTATCATCATTTCTGTTGTTTCCATCTATTAAAAGATCTGGGTCATAACTAATGTCTAAGATATATTCTGGTGCAAATTCTCCTTCTGCTGGTGATGAGGAATTCCAGGGTCTGCTATATGATATTTCAATAGTTTCGTCACTAGCTAATTCAGTAAATGTTTTTGTTGCTACTAAATTTCCACGTTGCGTGGTAGGTGTTCCAAGGCTTCTTTCATATAAATAAATGGTTTGTTGCCCTGTTCCTGATGAAAAGTGGTCACCAACATTTTTAATGGTTCCGGTAATTGTAGCTGTTCCCCTAAACTGCGTGTCTTTGTCAATGGAAAAAGTAATTGCTTCAGCAGCTAAATCAATAGCTGGTATTTCATCAACAGTTGGAGATTCATCATTTGGGTCACAGCTTACGAATAAAGTTGTTGTTGCAATTAGTATTAGCGTTTTAATGTAATTTGAAGTTTTCATAATTGTATTTTTTAAAGATTGTTTCTCTTTTATGTCTCAATATTGAAAAGGTTAACATTGGGGAATAAAAAAAAGTCAAGATTTTCGCATCTTGACTTTTTTGGAAATGAATTGAAGCAAATTTTTTAAAAGGGAATTATCTCTGTTGGATGGTTTGCGCTATATATATTTAAAGATGCATATATGGTGTTTGTATCCCCTGATTCACCACCAAAATCTTTTACCATGAAGATGAATTCATGACTTATTTGATTACCCTCTACTGCTATTGTTCCTGCTAAAATGCTTCCAGATACTGGATTGGACCGTTCGCCGAACCAATTAATTACGGAGCTTAGTGGACTAATTGTGGATTGAAGCCACGGACTTGTAATGGGGTTTGTAAACTCAACATAATCGTGAGCGTATTGCCATTGAATTTGTTTAATACCGCCCCGTCACACCCTGAAAGGATAAAATCATAGGTAGCCCCTTGCCTTAAATTTAATTGGAAACCGCTAAAGTCCGTATCCTGATTAAATGTTTGGTCAAAACCATCTCCTGTAATTTTAAAGGAAAATTTTGGAGGAACGGTATCTGAATCTGGAACATCCACCGTGCAACTTGTAATGCTAAATAGGAGTAAAAAAACAGCTGAGTATTTTTTTATTTTGAGTAAGGTATTCTTTGTAGTTTTCATGTTTTAAATGTTATTGTTCGTTGAGACTTTTATTCATGGCATCTTGCATCATTTTACTCACCCTTACTTTTAGCTCCTCTTTTTTCTTTGAGTCTAAACTAGTGTCGTATAAATTGTACATTTCTGTAAGCTCTTTTTTTTGCTCTTCAGGTAAATCTATTTTATCTAACAGCTCAAGATAATTGGTAGCTCCTTGTAAGAGGTTTTCTTCAGCTCCTCCAAGGCTAAATACAGAACTAAATACTTTTACTTGTTCATCCAATAGGTTCATTTGAACGCTTGAATCTTGTTTGGTTTCTGTTGATTGTGCATGGCAAGGTGTAAATACACCAAATGCACAAACAGTTAGTAATATTGCTATTGCTTTCATGATATTATATTTTTTGATTTTAGTCAATTTCTATTGTAGTGATTTCTCCTCTTACACCAACAGTTCCAGACTCATCTTGGTAACCTCCAAAAAGCCACATTTTTCCGTTGTAGAATAAAATACTATGAGAGTTAAGACCCTCATCACTTGGTGTTGTGCCAGTGTACTCAATCCAATCAGTCATATTTTCAGAATACCAAATTTCACTATTGTAATCTGTTGAGGTATCCTTGCCACCAATAACCCATACTTTGTTGTCATATTCGGTAACACTATGTGCATTTCTTCCTGAAAAAGGAATGCTACTAATTTGTGTCCACGAAACACCATTAGTACTTGTCCAAATTTCATTTAATTTGTTTGCACCAATATCTTCTCCACCGATGATATACATTGCATCATTAAAAACAATTCCTTTTTGACCAGCTCTTCCGGTAAAAGCGTTGGCAGTTTCCTGTACCCAATCAGTACCATTTACGGTGGACCAAACTTCGGTATTATTCGTTGCTCCATTACCGGCAATCACGTACATTTTATTATTTAGCACCAATGTTGCATGGTCAGGAATTAATCCAAATGGGGCAAGGATGTGAACGTTTGTCCAATTTGTGCCGTCAGAAGATTTCCAAATGTCTCCATAAGCATCTTCAGAAGCATTTTCGCCACCGATTAAATAAAGTTCATCGTTAAAAAGTGTTACCGTATGCCCTCTTCTAAAGGTTGTTAAGGTTGATGGTGTAATTGGTGAAGACACCCAATTAATACCATTGTCACTGTACCAACCAAAATGTCCGTTAATTGCGCCATAATCATTTACTCCTCCATAAGACCAAACTTTTCCATTAAATTCAATCATTGCATTTTCAGCAAAGTCACCCATTTGATCTTGCTCTGTTTGAACTTCAAATTTTAGTTCTAGTGCAGTTTCTCCTCCTTTTGGTAAACTAATTAAATCTTGTGCTGTTTCATCTTTGTCACAAGAAATCAATGTTACGGTCAATGCGATTAAGAATAAAGTTTTGAACGTTTTCATAATTGTATTTTTTAAGATTGTTTCCCTTTTATGTATTACTATTGAAAAGGTTAACATTGAGAAATAAAAAAGTCAAGACTTTTATGTCTTGACTTTCTAGGATATAACTTGAGATAAATTTTATAATGTTAAATCAACTTTAATAAGTCTATAACCATCGCTTTCCCATGATTCCGCATTTAACCAAAAATTGTTGCCGTCAAAAGTAATTCCGTCTATATCATGCTGCTTTAAAGAATAGGTCTCCACGGCTCTGAGGTCTGGTGATGTAGTACATTTATATATTTTGTCATATTTAACCATATACAAATACCCATCTCTATAATCCATTCCTTTTGGTTGAAAGCCTAAATCTATAGTTTGTAATATTTCTCCTGGAGATAAAGCTCCGTTAGATTTGTATCGATATAGCTTTTCTTCGTTATGACTGCTTATCCACAATTGTCCAGGTTCAATAGAAGCAATTCCTTTCATCCATGAACCTAATGGAATGGAAGTGTAATATTTGGAGTTACTAGAATAAATATAGGAATCAAATGTTTCATCACCACTATCTCCTTGAAATAATTGACGATAAGGAGAATCCGTTTTTTCAATATCCAGAGCTCTAGGGTAACTTGTTGTTGGAATGCTTCCTGCAACAGAGAAATTAGTAGGGTTTATTTGTAAAATACTGCTATCATCACTGGAGTAACCAAGTATATACTCGCCATCAAAAGCAATGTCATTATCTCTTCCCCAAGGAGCGTTGCCCTGATCTAATATAGAAAGTGAGGTAATCCAATTATCGGCGTCATTATCAACAGCTCTTCTTTGTAAAGTAACTTTAGGTAGATTATACGGAAGGTTCATAATTAGTTTGTCCGCTTCTAATGAGTAGTTAATAATTAATGGAGTTCCTTGTCCGCCAGCACCGCTCATAGTAATTTGCGAATCGGTTACGGTGATATTGGTTTTCAGGTCGTTTCTAAAACCGCGAGCGTCTTCTCCAAGAATTATAACAGTGTTGTCACTATTAATGTATACAAACTTAGAGTCGTTTATTGCAACTTCTCCACTAGTTACTTCCCATTTTCCGTAAACACTATTTTGTTGCATAGGTTCAGGTGAATTGTCATCTTTGTTGCAACTCGTTATTGCAACTGTCATTATTAGTATAAATAGGGTTCTTAAAAATGTTACTGTAGTTTTCATAATGTAATTTTTAATTTCCTTTCTATGATTATGAAAACAAAAGGTTAACAGTATGTTTTGTTTTTTTATCTAAAATGTAAAAATGTACGGTGAATACTACAATCATTGAATTACAACTAGTTTTTTGAATTATAAAGTGATTAAAAAAATGAAAAAGACTAAATTTAGAGCAGAAGACTGTTAACCTAATGTTCCCTATTACATTAAAGTGAAAAATACAGCGGCGAATATTACATTAGAAGACTTACGAAAAGGTTCCGATACTGTACTTAAAAAAGTATATGAGGACAATAGAGAAAAGTTTTTAAACTATGCAAAACGCTATAACTTATCGGAAGATGAGAATATAGATGTATACCAAGACGCTTATGTGATTTTTTATAATAACGTAATGAGCGGAAAGATAGACAGTTTCACCAGTAGCATATCTACTTACCTGTTCAGTATCGGAAAATACTTAATTTTTGATATTATGAGAAAAAATAAGAAAAAGGTTAGTGGAGATTTTGACTTAGCCTTAGTAGGAACCGAAGACGAGTTGGTAAGTACTATGGAGGTCGAATCTTCTGGGTTAACTGCGGAGCAAGAATTACTTCAAAAACATTTTACGTCCTTAGGTAAAAAATGTCAAGAGCTTTTAACGTTGTTTTATTACAGAGGGTATACTATACAGGAAATTGTTGTGGATGGCGATTATAATAGTGAGAATGTAGTAAAAGCTGCAAAATCGCGTTGCATGAAAACCTTAAAGGAACGTATAAAAGAAAATATGTAGTATCATGGATAAAGAACAGCTACTATATCAATATTTTTCAAATTCGTTGACTCCTGAGCAGGAGGAGCAGTTTAATGCACTATTATCTTCGGATGAAGCGTTTAAAGAGCAGTTTGACTTTGAACTAAGCTTGCAAAAGGTGATTCAAAACAAACAAGGACAAGATTTAAAAAATAAGTTAAAGGGCTTCGAAACAGATATTAAAAACAATTCAAAACCTGTATTTAAATTAAACTATCGTAAATGGGCTATGGCTGCCTCTATAGCTTTTATTATTGGTTTGGGTTGGTTAACTTTTAATAACGGATTTGGTACAAACTATGATGATTTGTACGATTCTAATTTTGAACAGTACCCAAATACGGTGTTTTCGATAACTAGAGGTGGTGAAAAAGATGATTCGTTAGAGCGAAGAGCTTTTGTAGCCTATGAGACAAACGATAATGTTTTGGCAATACAATTGTTAACCGAACTTAATAGTAAAGAAGAAGCCTTGTATGTTGATTTTTATTTAGGGCATGCTTATTTAAATAATGGTAATTCTCAAAAGGCAATTCCATATTTCGAAAATGTAATAAATGATAAAGGAGAGTTTGCCTCAGAAGCCATGTGGTATACAGCTTTAGCGTATTTAAAACTAAAAGAGGAAGAAAAGGCAAAATTGTTTTTAAAAAATGCGATAGAAAACGGTGGTTATAAAAAAGCCGAAGCGGAAGTACTATTGAAAAAAATAGAATAAATTACTTGGATTTTCTAAATCTGGTATAAAAGAAAATTATTAATAGTATTCCAATAATTGTAGTTGTTATCCAAATCCAATTTAAGTTAGATTGCTGAATTGATGCATTATCTCCAATCACAATCAGTCCAGCCCAATATGAAGGCGTTAACGTATTACGATATTTGTTTATGTAATTAATTTTAGCTTTTCTCAGGGCTGCCGATTTGGTTAAACCATTTTTTAAAGCCCCGTAAAAATCAATCATTATATCTTTGCTGGATTTATCGTTAATGGTCCATAATGATGATACCACACTTTTTGCTCCAGAATGAAAAAATCCTCTGGCAAGACTCATAACTCCTTCACCTTTTTTAAGCTCTCCAATAGAAGTATTACAGGCACTTAAAACAACCATATCAGCTTGATTTTTCGTAGCATAAATTTCGTTTAAAAAAACTTTGTCATCACTAAATGCAATCCAAGGGTTTCCGTTTTTACCGACATCTGCATGTGTGGATAAGTGTATTATTTTATAATTGTTAAGTATGGCTAGTAGTTTAGATTTAGTGGCTTCATTGTTTAGTAAAACATCACTATTGTATAGTTTGCGAACTCCATTCATTTCAGCCTTACTAAAAGCAAGTTTTGGTAATTGTAGGGTGTTAAATACAACAGGAGCCATGCCAAGCAATTGGTTTTCAGCTGATGTTGTAATTTTCTTTTTAGCGTTTAAATACGACATGGAGTAGGCGTATCTGATTTCTGTATCTTCAATTAAATAGGTGCTTTTGGTTACATCGGTAACTAGTGACTCCAGTGGAATTTGTTGTAAAATGTAATCTGAAACTACTGTAACTTTTTTGTCTTTAATGTTTTCATAAATAGGTTTTGGGAGTAACATTTTAAAAACAGTATTAGACAGCGTGTTGTAACGAGCTATCTTTTCTTTACTTGCGGTTGCATCCGTAAGAAGACTGTATAAATCAATTATTTTTGCATTTAAATTTTCAACGTTTTCTATTTCAAATAATATAGTTTTATTAATAGTGGTTAACAGCCCATAACCTTGTTCTTTATTAATAATGTATTGTAGTATAGCTTCTTTTTCGTTAACATAACTTTCTTTAAAGCTTTTGAATGAGAGTACATCAACCTTTTTGTTAATATTGGCGTAGTCGGGAAAAGCAATGGAGACGGAATCTACAAATGTTTCGTACGCTTGTTTGTGTTTATAAATGGTGTTTTTTAGCCCATTTAAAATGCTGTCTGGTTGACTTTCTGAAAGCTGTAATTGGTTTTCCGATAAATAAATAGCTTGTTTTAACTTATATTCTTTTTTAAGCAGAGCTTTGGGTAGTTGCGCTATTTCTTTGGCCTGTTCCTTAGATACATCTTCTAATAGGAGTAGCGCTTTGTTGCGTTCCATAAAACGAAAAGCTTCTTTGGGTTTGTCCAATAACTGGCATACTTCCACAGCTTTCATATATAATGAAGCTCCTTTTTCCCTCCAAAACAATTTAGATTGGTGTTCGGTACTTTCAGTACGGATAATATCTACCAACTCATCGGCAAGTGTAAAAGTTTTTAGAGCATTTACTAGATGAGATTTTTGTTTGTCGTATTTATAATAGGCCAACCAACCATTGGCTTTGGTAATAATGTGATTGAGTAAAAAAACCTTTTCGGCAGCCAATTCTAAATCTTGCGTGGTAAGCAGTGCATCATAGACAATTTCTTTTTTATGAGTTGCCAGTACTATGGCTTTTTGGTAGAAAAAAAGCGCCTTTTTATATTGGTATTGCTTTAAATAAAGGTCTCCTAAGTTTTCATAGGAATCAGTATAACTGTTTTCATAAGAAATTGCTTTTTGTAAATTGAACAATGCCTTATCATACTCTTTAAGTTCTATTTGCGATGAAGCTATGCTATTGAATACAGTAGTCATTTCATCAGGATATAAATTAAGAGAATCGATTAAAATTTTTTCATGAGACGCAATTGCGTTGTTGAATTCTCCTAATTTTAAAAATAGGTTGCCCTCTAATTGGTTTATTAAGTTTTCGTGGGCTGCATCAGAGATTTTTGTTTTTTTTAAAATAGTTTGAGCTTTGGTTAAGTTAAAACGAATTTCGGAAGCAAACTGCAACATTCCCATTTGCGAATAGGTATCTGCTTTTAAAATATACACATTAGCCAAATTTGTCTCTTCATTTTCGTCAAGATTTATTCTAGAGCTATAATGTGTTATGTATGCATTGAATCTATCTAGGGCTTTATAAAAATCACCTAGGGATATGTAAATTTCCCCTAAATCCATATTAGTTTTTTGAACTAATCGATTGTATTTCCCCGTATTTATAAGTGCCAAGAAAAAGTCTATAGCTTCATATAAATCGTTATTTAAGTAATTAAAATGCCCTAAATTATATAATGTTTTTTCTAAGGAGCCTTCTTTTAAATTAGACACTACCTTTTTTATTTCATAAGCTTTATGGGCGTATACTAATGCATTATCTATGTCTTCTTGGTTTTCAGAATCCCACCAATTTTCTAAAAACCATTTGCTTGCTAGATCATGGTAAAAATCGGCGAGTAATTCGGTAGGTTGTTCTTGATTTCGATAGCTTAAAAGAGAGTCTATTTTAAGTTCTTTTTTTTCTATGGACACATCACTATCCAAAACATACAGTAGGGCTTCATCTTGTGCAGAACAGAATAAGGTAATTAAGAAGGCTATAAGAAAATGAGATTTCATCTTTTAAAGATATGAAAGTATTTAGCTAACCTTTTTGGAGTGGTTAATTTTTCTGTTCTCGATACAATTTTCCAACGATAATTACTCGAACTGACGAAAAATTAACTCGATAATCGAGATTTAAATGTTTCTAGGCTTTCGCTGTAATAGTTTGCTTTAGAGTAGTTTTGGAGATAGTATTCAAAAATATTAGAATTATTCTTTGTTTTAAATCCGTCAGTTCGAGTGAAATTCTGAAAGAATTTTGTATCGAGAACTAATGGGTTTAAATTGTTATTTAAAACACAACCCCCGCATTTAATAGCGAGGATTTGTAGTAAGTTTATTGATAATAAAATTTTAATTTCTTAAATATGGTTTTATTCAGCTTGCCCTCGACGTCTTTCTCTTAACCCTCTAACAGCACCTCCTTGTTTCTGCTCTTCAAGCGTTTCTAAAATACTTAACGTATCGGTCTCGACATCGTTTTTCTCGCAGGATTGTAAGGTAAAAATAATTGAGACGGACATTAAAAAGAATAGTTTCTTCATGGTAATAGTGTTTTTAAATTATTATTGTTGTGGTATATGTATTGTTAAATATAGAAAATATTCGGTTATTTTTTCTATTCTCGATACAATTTTCCAACGAAAATTACTCGAACTGACGAAAAATTGAACTTAAAGGAGTTCCCGATATATTTTTGTTCGAAAATTACTTGAATGGATAAATAATTGATCTTTAAAAAGTTCTCGATACATTTTTGGATTCATTTTATTACTCAAAAAATACTTGAACTAACGTTTTAGATATTTCTTATAGTTTGTTAATCCGTCCGTTCGAGTGAAATTCTGAAAGAATTTTGTATCGAGAACCTACGGATTTAAACGAAAGGGTCATTAGAGGGTAAAAAACAAAAATCCCGCACATGCGGGATTTTAAAAATTATGTTATGGTTGTGTTACCTAAGTACTCTACCAGAGTTTATAGAATCGTTTAAGGCGGAGACAGAAGTTGCTGTACTCAAAAATTGATTTTTAAGATTTATAGGGCTAGGTTTACCATTGTTGATATAATATTCAGATATTAATGCAGAAACACGGGCAGCGGAATAAGAAGTTCCTCTTAAGTCAATAGTTGAAGGGTCGTCAAATTGAATAGTATACCCTTCAAACGGAACCGCAATATCTATACTAAGATTTCCGTAGTTAGATTCTGGTTGCATATTAATATCGCTTCCCTTTTCTATAAAGCCACCAACGCCTAATATATTTTCGGCGGTAAAACCAGAAGGAAAATGGCGTAGATTACTATTATCAGTATCAATACCCTCGTTACCCGCGGAAGTAATGAACAGCATATCGTTTTGCAATTCCCCAATCATGGTACTTAAAAGCCCATCGTTTTCAAAGAGTTCTTTTTCTATAGTACCCCCAAAACTTGCGTTTACAATATGTATGGTACCGCCTTCAGCTTTTACCCGTTGCAGATATCCTATAGCACAAATAATATTCCATAAAGATCCTTCTCCATTTTCATTAAATGCTTGTATAGGCATTATACGGTAACCAATAACTTTCTCTTCTAAGGTAGATGTAATTAGGGTAGTTACATAGGTCCCATGACCATTTAAATCTAGGGAAGTGCCAGTGTTCTCTACAAAATTCCATCCTGAAGTGTGGAAATGTTCTGGGTTTTCGGGTTCGCAATCTGGGGCACCAGGGTCTTGATATAGAAGGCCGCCTGCATCAAAATATTTACGATAATCAAGCCCTGTATCTATAACAGCAATGGTAACCGTTTCTGGGTCTAATGTATTGGATGTAAATTGCACAATATCAGACGGTATAATAGCATCGGGAACTTGAAAGTTGGTTACCGTTGGCAGTGTAAAAGAAAATTGGTAATCGCCTTCAGCTCTTCCTCTCTGTCTTCGTTTTAATCCTCTAATTGCTTGTTCTACATCTAATATATCGGTGTCAATACCCCACAATTCTATATTTTCATTACCGCAATCGCATTTTTTAAAATCTGTAACATTAGATTCGTTTCTAATAGCAATGCGATCATCTTCTAATACTGAATCTTCAAATCTAACAATCATTTGGTTGGGAGAAATTGTAACTGTGGGTTCATGATTTTCGTTTTGCGGTTCTTCTTCTTGTGATTCATCTTTTTCACAGGATTGTGATATTAGAAGTGTAAAAACAAAAAACAGGTAAGTAAATTTTTTCATTATATAATTTTAAAGGTGTTTTCTATTTAATGAGATATTGCAGCAAAGGTTAACAAATTTATTTATTAAACTTAGTAAGCTCACTTTTACTCATTAAATCACCATTTCTTTTATAGGTTTCATGTTTAATCATACCTATACCTTCTGCAAGCCATAATTTGGAAGACATTTCAATATTTGCTCCCATAGTTTTAGATGTAGTATCTTCTGATAATATATAGCAACTGTAGGTGCCTGCTGTAGTAGTAACACTTTCTTCTCCTATAACCTTACGGTTTGTCATGTCCACAGAAACTGACATGTCAATACCACTCATATTCATATTAATGGTAACACTAGCATCATTAAGTTCTTTTCCAAGAATTAAATCGTTTGGTACTTCTATATCATTTCCAGAAAGTTCCATTTCTAACCCCATACTTTCATATTGCTTTAGCATTGCTGCAGGAAACAAAGATTTATAATCAATACTTACTATATTGTTTTCACAAGTAAAGTTGTAACTAGTGGTGTAAATTTCTTTTCCTTTTTTATCGCTTAAATCTAGGTTTAAAGTGGCGGTAGTGGCATCTCCATCAGTAGATACCTTAGTTATTGTATACTTGGTAACACCATCAACTTTCCCTTTTTTATTATAATTGGTGTACTCATAAGATGCACCCTCATTCATAGGATAGTATTTACTACAATCATCTTGAGCGTAGGTGTAAAATGTAAATAGCGAAAAAATTAAGACTGTTAATACCTTTTTCATTGTTATAGTTTTATAAATTCTACTCTTCTATTTTGAGCTTTTCCTCCTGGAGTAGTATTATCTCCAACGGGTTCTGATGCTCCTTTACCTTCAGTTGTTAATCGGTCTGCTGAGACCTTATAAATATTAACTAATGCATTTTTTATAGCTTCTGCGCGTTTTTTTGAAAGCTTCATATTAGCGTCTGCATTTCCATCAGAATCTGTATGGCCAACTACTTTTAGTTTTAGACTGGCTTCTTGAGCCATTACCTGATAAATTTGTCGAATAATGCCCATAGATTGTGGTTGAATATTGGCCGACCCACTATCAAATAAAATACCGTTTGTAGATATTTTTCCTTCGGCGATTAGTTTTCTTCTTAAATCTACACCGCCTTCTGCAACTTTCAAATTTTTGATAAATACTTTGTCGACACCATCTCTAAAATTAAAAGGCGAGAATTTTATGGATTTAATGTCTGCATTTGGTAGTAAGCGTGGAATATCAACATATTTAGTTTCATTTATCCAAAGACGAACCCGCTGTTTATTAATTGCCATAGAAATATGAGATTCACTTTTAATGGTTTTACGAATATCCATATCTAATGAATTTCGCATGGTTCGTTTTCCGTTATTCCAAGACTCTATAACCATTCCCACATTAATAAACTGACACATTGGAATTTCAATTATAGCTGTATTTTTTTTGGTGGTAAAACCGTTGTTATCGTCTAGGTAAATACTAAATTTGGTAGTGGAAGATGTTTTTTGGTCCAACCCTGTCGTTAAAAAATCAAATTCAATAGTAAATTCTTCAGGTAAATTTGGGGTATCTGGAATGTAATATGTTCCACGACCAGACTTTAATTCCATCCATTTTTCGTTATTGGTTCCCATAGTAACAACTTCTCCACTTCCATTACTGTTCCATTTGGCAGGAAAGTCTCCAATAAAGTCGTTGGACAAATCGTCGAACAATAAAATTTTATCTCCCGGTACAAAATCAAATTTTCGATATACCTCCATTGAAGTGTTTTCGATATTCGTTGAGGTTGAATTGCCAGATGTGTTTTCTTGCCCAGAAGAATCTTGGTTAGTTTTATTCTGTTTTTTAGGTTTTGGTGTTTTCTTTTTACTGCCAGGTTCAAGAATACTATCTAATACTTGGTCTGTTTTTTCCTGAGTTTCTTTTTCAACCCTTCTTTCAACAGCTCTTTCAGCTGCTTTTTCAGCACGTTTTCCTAAGTTTTTTAAGAATTGACTTTGTACGTTTTGAGAAAAGCAAAAAATAAATAAAAGTGAGAAAATGGTTTTGGTTAGAATTGTCTTTTTCATCATCAGTAATGTTTTGGTTAAGTAAATAAGTTAAAATGGTACCAGTACACATTTACTTAATGATGATAAAATACAAAGGTTAACATCAACCGCAATGAAAAGACTTATGATTAGAATAGATACCTGTATTTATGGTATTTGATGTTGTGTATTTGGTTTGTTTTTAGTGAGATACGTTTGTCAGAGTTTATATACAGATAAGTTTGTATCATTATCTTTGGTAACCAAATAAACTTTTTTATTGCCGTCGATGGCCATATCAATTACGGAAGTTCCAAAAATAGGGAAGTCGTTAATTGGTTTTCCAAGACTATTAAACAGGTATATTTTTTGATTCTGAATATCTGTAACTGTAACGTATATTTTATTGTTTAGATAAAAAATTTGTGGTTTAGAGTAAATACCCATTTCAAGCTCAATCTTTTTACCCTTAATATCAAGAATGTTTTCATTCATAATAACCAAAGTCTTAGAAGTGGCATCAATGCCATGGTATTTTCCAAGGTTTAAATTGTTTTGAGTAATTTTTCCGTTGGGTGCTATTTGGTATAAAATTCCTTTTTCATCAGATATGGTAAACTTATTTTGGTATACTAAAACGTTGTTTTCCGAAAAATCTATTTGGGTGTTTACCTTAGTTCGCACTTTACCGGTTCTGCTTAATATTTTTAGAGCACCATCATCTAGTTTAAAAACAATGTAATCTTTATTTTGTATTACCAGATGCTTTGGTTCAGCAATAATAGGATGTTCCGCTTTTGTGTAAGTAAAGCCTTTTACAATTTTCCCTTTATTATTATACATGAACACCTTTTTACCCTGAGTTATTACGAATCGATAGTCTTTTCGGTTTTCGTAATCAAAAACAGCTAAAGGGTTTAAATTCCCTTCCTCAAAGTTTATAGTAAATGGTGCTACCTCTTTTCCGTTTCTATCTAATATTAAAAACGATTTGTTGGTGGTAAAAGCTAATTGTAACCTGCCGTTTTTGTATAAATCTACTTGGTGTATTTTTCCTTGTATAGGCCCAGATAATTGCTTGCTCCATAATATTTCTCCTGAAGAGGATATTAAATGAAGGGTGTTGGTTGTATCTTGCACAACAACTTCATTTTTTTTAGAATTATGATTCAATACCAGTTGAGGTATACCAATAATTTCGTTTGATAGGTTAGAAGAAAATACTTTGCTAACAGCATTTCCCTTTTTTTCGATGTTAATCTTATTAATAGAAATATTGACATGCGAAAAATTATTTGCAGCAACCGTTTGAACTCCAAATGCGTATTTAGAAAAGTCTTCCTTAATGAAAGTCGATGCTATTTTTGGTTTTGCATTTTTACGTAGAAAATCGGTAATGTGTTTTGAACCTGCTATAAATAAAGATGTAGATTCTTCGGCAAATTCTGATGCCAGTGCCTGGTAGGATGTTGTACTACTAAATGAATTGTCAATTTTATGACTTCGTATAATTTTTTCAAGAATGTTTTTTTGTTCAGAAAATATGAAGGCATTTTCTATTATAGTGCAAAATTTAGCTTTGTAGTTTTTAATTATTGGGGTTAAGTTTTCTTCCAGAAGATTGTTTTCATCAAGTAGAAGTATTTCGTTGCCTTGAAATTCTGAGGTTCCTTGTTTTATACTATTTAGGTAGTCTTGAATATCTTGCGAACCATAAGTGTTAATTACATAAGCTTTTTCCTTGTTTAAATGAATAACCCCAATTTCTTCTACCGTTTGAAAAAGAGAATCGTTTTGTTGGTTTTCTTTTAGAAACTGACGTTGGTTTTTTTCAAAACTTTTGTAATCATCAAAAGAATATAGTTGAATAGCAGTAGATTGTTTTGGCGCTAGGGTAGTAGTTATTTTGGTTAGTGGATTGGTTTTTTTAAATAAATTTAGAAGGTTATTGGTGGAGTCAATCGGAATACTAATACCATTTAAGTTGATTTTATTTTGGAATAAATCGAAATCTAAGGACACCCAGTCGGTAAAAGCACCAAAATTAAAGGAAGCGCCTTCCTTGAAAATTGAGTTTACAAGTACATTGTCCATACTTAAATTCATAAAAACCGTTGCGACTTTGTTTATACCGGAAGTATTAAATAGCTTTTTTAAGTTGTCATCAGCGATGTCATTTTCAAAATCTTTTAACGCGGTTTCTGAGGAACTTAAGATAGAATAGTTTTTTACTCGTGTTGCGTAAATTTTGGTATCGGCAATAGAAAATGCTTCTATACTAGCGGAAGTTTTTATCGCAATAGTGTCGTCAGCAACAAGCAGAATAGAATCATTTTTGACTGCATAAGTGACAGCAAAACTACTGTCATTTGGTGCTGAAAAGCTTACTAGCCCAGTATTTTTAGGTTTAATGTAGTTTAAATAAGTACATTTTTTTTGTATAGAATCACCTATGGCAAATTTTTTAAACTTTTTAACTAGAGCATTGCTGGTAAATTTGTGGTTTAAAGAATCAAGACTGTTTACTTTAAGAAGTAAAAAGGTGTTTTTAGGTAGGGTGTCTAATAAACTATCTACTTTCTTTTTTTCCTTAGCGCAACTAATTACAAACAAAAAAATAAAAGAAAATAGAATTTTAGTCTTCATAAATCATCGCTTTAAAACAAAGTTAGAATTTTTAAAGGTCAAGTGTAAACTGTTCCGGTAATTGTCTAAAACTTTTTCGATGGTATTTTGTAATACCGTATTTGCGAATTGCTTCGCGGTGTTCTTTTGTTGGGTAACCTTTGTTTTTTTTCCAATTGTACATTGGAAATTCCTCGTGTAAATTTTCCATGTATTCATCCCGGTACGTTTTTGCTAAAACCGATGCCGCTGCAATATTCATATATTTTCCGTCACCTTTAATAATACATTCATGTAGAATGTCTTTATAGGGTTTAAATTTGTTTCCGTCCACAACTATAAAATCAGGATTGGTTTTTAATTGATCTAAAGATCTATGCATTCCAACGATTGATGCATTTAGAATATTAATTTTATCAATTTCTGCAGGAAAAACATGAGCCACACCATAGGTAACACAGTTTTTTTCAAGCAAAGGCTTTAAGAGCATGCGTTTTTTTTCCGAAAGCTGTTTGGAATCATTCAGTATTTCGTTTTCAAAATCCTCGGGTAAGATAATTGCAGCAGCAGTAACAGGTCCGGCTAAACAACCCCGTCCAGCCTCATCAGTTCCTGCTTCGTTATGTAATTTGTAAAAAAGCTCTAACAATGTAAAAGTGTTTACGCTAAATTAACCAAATGCTTTCTTTTTTAATATTAGAATAAAGAGTTTTTAAAAGGAGTAAAACTTTCACATTTCATTAGGAACAAAAAAATTAACTTTGCGGAAGTAAGATATCTGCATGAAATACTTTCTTTTATTGTTTTTGATTTTAGTTGGATCTGTTGCAACTGCACAAGAAGATTCTATTCCCCAGTCTAAAGAATTAGATACACTTCCTTTGGGAAGGAAGATTCGAAGGGCAAAGAAAAAAAAGACTAAACCAAAAGATACGGTTGTAATTAGTATAAAAAATTATCAGATTATAAGTCATGCAAGAGACACGGTTGCTTTAGACACTTCCCTTACCATACAAAAAGAATATAAGTACAATTTTTTGCGCAAAGATGATTTTGAGTTAATGCCTTTTGCAAATGTTGGACAACCATATAATAAATTGGGGGTAGATTTTACAACAACAAATGCCTATCCTTTAATGGGAGCAAAAGCAAAGCATACAAATTATATAGCACTTGAAGATATTAAGTATTATAATGTAGCAACTCCAATGTCTGATTTGTTTTTTAAAACCACTTTTGAGCAAGGACAATTGTTAGATGCTACTTTAGCCTTTAACACATCCAGACGTTTAAATGTATCACTTGCTTTTAGAGGTTTTAGATCTTTAGGTAAGTATAGGTTTAATCAAATGCAAACAGGAAATTTTAGAGCCACAACCAATTTTTTGTCTAAAAACTACAGATATTTTATGCGAGCACATATTGCATCGCAAGATGTAAAGAGTGAAGAAAATGGTGGTATTACTCAAGGTGAAACTCAGTTTGAATCCAGAGATGATGATTTTACAGACAGAAGAAGGGTTGATATTTTGTTCGAAGATGCCAATAATCAACTTCAAGGAAAGCGTTACTTTCTTGAGCACGGTTATAAACTGTTAAGAAAAGAAGAAGACTCTACTATTACTGAAAAAACATCACTGGCGTTTGGTCATGAGTTTAATTATGAAACTAAACATTATAAGTATAATCAGAGAACGCCAAGTACTTTCTTTGGGGGAAATCTGATCTCTCCTATCGAAGATGAAGCAAACTTAAAAACCATGTATAACCAGGCCAATGTTACATTTTATAACGCTACGCTAGGTAGGTTACAGGGTAATATTAATTTGTACAATTATAATTACCACTTTAATAGTGTGTTTGTTTCTGAAGAAGGTAGGCTAGATAGTAGGTTAAAAGGAGAAGAAATTTCTATTGGAGGAAATTATGAGAAGCAAATAAAAGGCTTTAAAGTTAAAGGAGATGCAAAATATACCATTGTTGGTGACCTTACAGGGAATATATTAAATGGTTCTGCAGGCTATAGATTTAACGAAAACAATAAAATAGAATTTAATATTCATTCATCTTCAAGAATGCCAGATTTTAATTATCTGCTGTTTCATAGTGATTATGTAGAATACAATTGGCAAAACACATCTACTTTTAAAAAGCAAAAAGTATATAGTTTAGGGTTTAATTTTGAATCTAAATTTTGGGGCAACCTATCTGGTAAGTATACTACCTTAGATAACTATACGTATTTTGGAATTAACCCTGAAGCTGAAATTGAGGAAGGAGAAGAAAATAATGTAATTAAAACATATCAAGAAGGTGGTAGCATTAATCATATAAAACTAAAGTATAACCGAGAATTTAAACTTGGAGGCTTTGCGTTAAACAATACTGTGATGTATCAGAATGTTTCGCAAACCAATAATGTATTAAATGTACCACAGTTGGTCACAAGAAATACGCTATACTTTTCTTCAGATGTATTTAAAAAAGCAATGTTCATTCAAACAGGAGTAACCCTAAAATACTTTACCTCCTATAATATGGATGCCTATAATCCATTACTAGGGGAATTTTATATTCAGAATGTAGAGAAACTAGGAGACTTCCCAATGTTAGACTTCTTTATAAATGGTAGGGTACAGCAAACACGTATCTATTTAAAGGCAGAACACTTTAATACACTATTTGGTAAAAAGAATAGCCACTATGCTGCTCCAAATTATCCATATCGAGACTTTGTAATTCGATTTGGGATAGTTTGGAATTTTTTCTCTTGATATTTTGATGTTTGTAAAGTGTTGTGTAGTAGGTGTGTGTGCATGTGGGTTAAAAA
>CANMKG010000009.1 GCA_947498505.1 uncultured Maribacter sp.
GTTTAAGATTAAAACAACATATTAATTATCTTTGAGACACTGGACTATGGCTTTTCATAGGATACATTGTTGTGCGTAGGTTTTTTTCATTCCGATTCAGTCAATTTTATTTCATTCGGTTTTTTTGGAAATCCGATTAATTTCTTTTCAACTATAAACATTTTCGTTTCTCCATCAGTTAATTTAATCGTATCTGTCTTTCTTTCGTATTTGCCAAAATAAAGTCCAGTTGTCGAACCATTTGGCTGGTTTGTCATATCCGAAATAGAGAAATAGTCAGTTTTTTTAGATAGACTAATTTCGTAGTTTTTCTCTCCGATAACAAAGTCAAACCGTTCTGATATTCGGTCGTGATAATCCATAAACCATAAATTCCATATTCCGAAAAATATTAAAGGACATACAATTGAATTTATAAAAAAAAGATTCGATAGTTTACTTTTAAATAAATAGAAAAGAATTCCAATTATAATATTCAATACGAATAGAAAAGGTACAATAATTACTATTCCAATTGAAACACTTGGGTCAGGTTCCATTTGATAAGTCCAAAATCCTAAAAGTATAATTTCAAGGATTAAAAGTACAATTCCGTATTTAATTATCTTTTTAGAGTTCATTTGTTAACTTACGCACAACGGTTCGGCTAAGCGTAGTGCGGAGGCAAGGAAACTTTTCGTTTCCCTCTGAGCACGAAGCTAAAGCCTTTGGTTTTGCTTTTTCTTTTTTTGTCCAAAGCTAAATCCCAAAGATTTAGCGACATCATAAATATACACAGACCTTTCGGTTTTGACCTAAAGCCCGCATTATGTTTAGCCATTGTTAGGCTTAGTTTTTATAAGTTTCACTTTTTCTTTGCAATTCAAACAGTTTAGCGTGTCATTAATCATTTTGAATTCCGTTCCTATATATTCTGATTTTTCATTAACAAAATCCAGAATTAAATTGCCATTTTTAAAAGTGTAATTCCCGATGTTTTCATTATTCAAATGTGCGTCATACGTTTCTGACAGAAACTTTCCATTCTCGAATAGCCTTATTTTAATGCTAGCGGTTGCATATTTTTCATTTTTGTCCACTCGATTGAAGGAGTGATTTGGTTTCCCTAAAATGATTTTAACGAAATTCTCTCTTGGTAAGAGAATAAGTGACACCAAAATTACTGTTGCTATACTGGCAATTAATCTATAATTCCTCCAATGATTTTTAGAAAACATAATTGTCGAATTTAGTAAGAGTCCGAACGCAGTAATGAAAAATAGTGCTCCGAATATTACCATTCCAATCTGGTCTTGGTCCGTAAATATTCTTTTTCCCGGTAATTTCAACTCGATTAATGGGTAAGCGAATAAAAATAAAAAACTTAGAATAAGTACTTGTCCAACTATTCGAAGAACTTTAAGAAATTGATTCATTTAATTTTTGTCGAAATTAAGCCTAACGCCCGAGCTAAAGTTAGTGCGAAGAGCAAGGAAGCTTTTGCTTCCGTCTAGGCACTAAGACAAAGCTTTTTGTTTGCGTTTATTTTTTTGATTATTAAAATGTCAAATCAAACAGATTTGACGACCATATAAAATTACGCAAACCATTTGATTAAACCCCAAACCCCCGCATTAATTTTAGGTTTTGTTGGCAGTAGCTTACAGCGCGAACCCTACTCTTATGGAAAAAGAAGGGAACAATCCGCGTAGATTTTGCCGCATTTTCCATCCAGCTACAGACTTTAGCAAACACAGAAATGTGTGGCAAGCTCCAATATAACTACTAGGAATATGCAAGCCACAATTCCATCTGCGTAACGATTCCGTAGCGATTGCGTGTTGGCGGCAAAAGGGAAAGCCGCTTAGTTACTTCTTATTTAGAACCCAAAACCTTCTTAAAGGACAAATTTTAGCTTTATAAACCGTAATTTTTTTGTTGTGCTGATAAGCGTTTTGCTTAGGAAATTAGCTAATCCAACTATAGGGTAAACAACAAAAAAAAGGAGGGAAGCGCTTGGTTTCTCTTTTTTTACTAGGTAAGTTACTGCCAACGGTCTTGTGTATGAAACGTAGCGTGTAAAAAGACGCTAACTTTTCGGATTAACACAGAGCCGAATTTTTATGTTTTGTTTTTAACTTTTCTATTTTAAAAGCCAAATTTAAAAATTTGGCAGTCTTTGCAAATAAACACAAACCTTTCGGAAAGCCTATAATAGCTATGTTTTATACACGTTGTTGTGTGTAGTCTTTTCTATCCATAAGGGTTAAATTCCCCATATTCATTTATTTGCTTAATCAATTCCGAGATGTACCAAGATTCATCATTATCCGCTATTATTTTCAAAACAGGAATACTTTCGGTACCTTTTTTATAGGCATAAATTACTGCTCCGATTTCTCGAATTTCAAAGTCCAAATTCTCGTCTGATATAATTTCTTTTAAAATCCCATCATAGTTTTTAATAACTGATATTATGGATTCTACAGATTGTCCAAGAGTTCCTCTTCCTAACATATCCTCGTGGTCAACAAAACCTAATAATTTTATAACATCATCTTTCTCAAATTTAGCAAGTTCCAAAGTTCCATATTTTTGAGATTCATTTGTGAATGAGTCGTTTGAATATGATAAATCTGGATGCCAAGGACAATGAGACAAGTAGTAAACTAAAATTGGCGGAATTGAATCTATATTTTTGGTTTTGAAAAAATCAATAAATAAATCCCAAACTTCATTTCTGTCAGCGTATTTTTTAAAAAGACTATAAAGTCCAAGATAAAATTCGTCTTTTTTGTCAGATTTAAACAGGCTTTTTGCAAATTCAAACGAAACATCTGGAACTTCATTAAGTATTTGGCTAATAAACAATGAAAAAAAAGTATCCTTATTAATTTGATTCGCAAGTGTTCTTTCGAACGATATTGTTTTATCCTTTGGGTTTTGTTTTAGGTATCTTTTGATATCAACCCAATAAGCATCTCCAAATTCAGGAATATAAACTACTCCATAAACTGGAAGTGGATGTTTTGTCCAGTAGTCGAAATGGTTTTTTACTGGAATCTTGCAAAGATTTTTGTTTTTAGAATAATACGATTTACCAGATTTAACTTGTACAGCAAAAAACTTTGAAGTTGGCTTTTCGTCTTTAATAATTTCAATTAGAGCATCAATTCCAAGGTCATTTTTTGTGTCAATTTCTTGAAATATGCAATTGTGTTCATTAACTATTGAACTCAAATAGTCAACTCCAATTTTGGCAGTCGAGTTTGTTTTTAAATATTTAAGTTCTTTCATTTTTCAGATTACACACAACGGTTGGGCTAAGCGTAGTTCGGGGGCAAGGAAACTTTTTGTTTCCGTCTGCACACGAAGCTAAAGCTTTTGGTTTCGCTTTTTCTTTTTTTGTCCAAAGCTAAATCCCAAAGATTTAGCGACATTATAAATATAAACAGACCATTCGATTTAGCCCAAAACCCCGTATTACGTTTAGGCTTTGTTGTGTGTAGTATTTTTAAGCGTAAACCAGATAGTACTTATTCCGATTATCGTCCATAAAATACCGTTAATAATAGATTTAATTTTAAAATTTTCTGTAATAATTCCACCAACAAAATTTATAATTGAGTTTGCAATTCCAGAGCGGAAAAAACCTAAAGGAAATAGACAAAAAACTAAGACTATGGAAATCAGTGATTCTAAAAGACCTATTTTATTTTTTTTTAAAAATTTACAAAGTCCGATACTGATAAATCCAATTAATAATGCCCACAGCCCCCATAAGGTATAATCAATAACAATATCCCCTATAGTGTCAGAAGTTAGTGATTCGAATTTATTCATATCGTTAGATAGTATAGCCAAATGTATTTCCGAACGCATGGCTATTCTTAGTTTTTCAATGCCGAACACAATTAAAATTAATCCAATTGATTCAATTACGATATTTTTTATACTTCGTTTCATTTTTTGCATTACACACAACGGTTGAGCTATGAACAGTACGGGAGCAAACTAGCGTTTGCTTTCCGCCACGCACATAGCGAAATCTTTTTGTTTTGATTTAATTTTTCCTTTCCAGAGCAAAATCCAAAAGATTTTGCGGTCTTCATAAAAATACGCAAACCCATTGAATAAGTCCGAAGCCCGTATTGTTTATAGGTTTTGTTGTCATTAGTGCTTATTTCCACACCCAATTCAATTCATCTACATATACGGCTCCTAAGCTCATAACTTCTTTTTTAAATTCTGCCGAATTTTTAATAGAGTCTTTTGGAATAATTATGGATATTTCTGTGGCTAATTTAATAAAGAAGTGATTTTTTGTTTCAATCAACTCTTTGAGCTCAGTTCCATCAATTCTACTTTCAGATGTTAAATCTTTTATAGACAATGAATTTTCGTTAAAGTTGATTTCTGCGGGCTTATTTATTCGATTTTTATAGTTTTCCTCTACATGTTTTTGGAAATGTTTTTTATAACTCCATCTAGAATAAGTCGGATAAAGAAAAAACCATATAACAGCAACTCCAGAAAAAATAATAGCAGTAATTGAATTTCGACTATTCAAATAGAAATATAGAGCAAGACCAATGTAGATTATAGGGATGAAAATTCGAGTCCTAAAACGCTTTTTATTCTGCATTATGGACTTTGACGAAGTATAGAGCTGGTATTCTAAAAAATCTGAATTTGAAAGTTGGTAATTTAGTTTCATAGTATTAATGACAACGGTTTAGCTATGAACAGTACGGGAGCAAACTAGCGTTTGCTTTCCGCCACGCACATAGCGAAATGTTTTTGTTTTGTTTTTTCTTTGTCCTATTAAAAAGCAAAATCCAAAAGATTTTGCGGACTTCATAAAAATACGCAAACCCAGCGATTAACCCTAAAGCCCGTATTGTTTATAGGTTGTGTTAGCTGCAGGACTTATTCCGATTTCTTCATTTTAATAATTACAACTCCATCTACTTTTTCGGAAGTATATTTTAATATTTCCTTTTCGTTTTTAATTACATCAACAGATTTTATTTTATCAGGATTTATATTTTCAAGTTCCGCTTGAGTTATAGGTTTATCGTTTAATAGATATAAAACTTTACTATCGGAAATAGTTTTTGCAGCTCGTTCTTGAAATGGCTTTGTTTCAATTAATATAACACCGTTTAAGCTTTGTTTTCCATAAAAGTCAATCATTTGAGCGTTATCCATTTCCATAATACTAATACCCAAGATGTCAGATTTATAGAAGTTGAGTTTATTTAATTCGGTTTCTTTTAAAACTCTTTCGTTAACTACAATTACCGGATTTTCTTTTAGTTTCTTTTCGGCTATGGATTTTTGAATAAATTCCGCAAGCATATTTGCATCCGAATTCTTATCAGCTAGCAAATAATCTTGTGAAAATCCATTGAATGTGAAAAGACCAAATATGATTAAAATTATGTTTTTCATTTTTTTGTTACGATTTTTTTCGTCTTGCAGCTAACAATTGGATAAGCGTACTATTACGTTTATCCCTTTTTTAGGAGTACTAATCTAAAGGATTTTTTATAGTTTCAAAAGTGTTTGTAGCCACATGCGTGTATATTTCAGTAGTTTTAGTAGAACCATGCCCTAAAAGTACTTGTATTTGCCGCAAATCGGTTCCAGATTCTAATAGGTGTGTAGCAAAACTATGCCTTAGCACATGCGGTGTAACTCTAACTCTTATTTTTGCTTTTTCAGCAGCAGTCTTTACTATTTTAAGTACACTTTCCGCACTATATTTTCTTGTATTCTTTCCTTCAAAAAGGTATACATGTGGACGGTATTCTTTAAAGTATAGTCGTAAATCTTTTAAAGCCGTTTGTGATAGTATGGTCTGTCTATCTTTACTCCCCTTAGAGTCTTTAATATGAATTAACATTCGTTTACTATCCACATCTTCTAATTTAAGGTTAAGTAGTTCGCTTCTGCGTAATCCAGAACCATAAAGAAGTTCAACAATGCATCTGTGTTTAATATTGTTAGTGTTTTCTATTATAGCGAGTATTTCTTCCTTAGAAATTACAACGGGCAATTTTGATGTCTTTCTAGGTCTTTCTATTTCATAAAAACGATTAGGCATATTTAAAACTATCTCATAGTAAAACTTTATAGCGTTTATTGCTTGATTTACATAAGAGTTTGAATAGTTTTTTTGAATAAGGTGTTGTAGAAATTTACGAATATCAGCCTCTCCAATTTCCTGTAGTTCTTTATCTTTATAATAATTGATAAATATTTCAAAAAAAGTAACATAAGTTTTAACCGTACTGTCGGCGTAACGCTTTAACTCTAACTTTAAAAGGTACTCTTCGGGGCAGGTTTTATAATCTGCTATACTTTTCCTGTTTCTAAACCAGCTTATATCAACCTTTTCATTAGAAGTATTGATTGGTCTATTTGAAAAGAATTTGTTGTAATTAATCCAGGCACTACCTCTAAAGGTAAAAAAAACAATATTTAAATTCTTTTTAGTATTCTCAATATAGGCCATGTTATAACTAGTACTCCATTTGGGGTTCGGAAGCCCTTTTATCAGGTTTTGAATTAGTCTATCTGGAGAGAACTTTAACCCAATCATTTTCTGATTTTTAATCATTAAATGGTATAACGTAATGGATTTTACATGGTTCATGGAACAAGTTTAATGATGTTTTTAATTATTAACAGTATATTATGCGTATAAAATACTAATAAGTAGTGGATAAGAAAAAATGCCCAGTTTGTTCTAATATGGTCGTGGGTAGGTCGGATAAATTATTTTGTTCTATAAAATGTAAATCCATAAAGCAGTATGAAGACCGCCAGGAAAACGAGAAGTTTTATTTACAAATTGATAAACAACTAAAAGTTAATAGAAAACTTTTGCGACGGTACAACAAATCGGGAGTTAGTACTATTCGTAAATCAGAACTTATAAATAAAGGGTTTAATCCTAATTACTTTACTCATTTCTGGAAAAACCAAAAAGGAGATGTGTATTTATTTGTTTATGAATACGGCTTTTTAAAAGTGAAGCATAATCAAAAAGAAAAATATGTACTTGTGAAATGGCAAAAGTACATGCGTAAAGATTTGGGATAAAAAAAATCGGATAAAACGTAAAGCATTATCCGATTTGAATATTATTGTAGTAATATACTATCTATTAATTGTCTGTTTTCTATCTGGTCCAACAGAAACAATTTTAATAGGAATTTCTAATTCTTTTTCTAGAAAGTCTATATACGCATTCAATTCTTTAGGGAATTGAGATGGGTTAGACATTTTTGTTAAATCTTCTTTCCAGCATGGGAACTCCGTATATACTGGAGTAACATTTTCTGGTTCAATATTATAAGGTAAATGCGAAATAGTTTCTCCCTTGTATTTGTACGCTGTACATACTTTTAAGGTTTTAAAACCGGATAGAACATCGCCTTTCATCATATTTAGCTGAGTAACCCCGTTTACTTGACAGGCATATTTTAGCGCAACCAAATCTAACCAACCACAACGACGTGGTCTACCAGTTACCGCACCAAACTCATGACCAACTTTTGCCATTTTAGCTCCGGTTTCATCAAATAACTCTGTAGGGAATGGTCCAGAACCTACACGAGTGGTATAGGCTTTAAAAATACCGTGTACTTCTTTTACTTGGTTTGGCGCAATACCTAAACCTGTACATGCTCCAGCGGCTGTTGTATTAGAAGATGTTACAAATGGGTATGTTCCAAAATCTACATCTAATAATGAGCCTTGTGCACCTTCAGCCAAAATTGTTTTACCAGCTTTTATGGCTTTATGAAAATATTCTTCACTATCAATAAAAGTTAATTCTTTTAAACGTTCTATAGCTTCAAAAAATTCTACTTCCATTTCATCCAAATCGTACTGCACATCAACATTGTAAAAGCTAATCATAGCTTCATGTTTATCAGCTAAGTTGCGGTACTTTTCTTTCCAAGAGTCTAACTCTAAATCACCAATACGAATACCATTTCTGCCCGTTTTGTCCATATAAGTAGGGCCAATTCCTTTTAAAGTAGAGCCAATTTTAGCTTTTCCTTTGGCAGCTTCAGAAGCAGCATCTAATAAACGGTGTGTAGGTAATATTAAGTGTGCTTTTCTAGACAGTATTAATTTAGCTTTATAGTCAATTTTAAACTTGTCTAAGCCTTCCAATTCTTTTACAAAAACAACAGGATCAATAACCACTCCATTGCCAATAACGTTCATGGCTTTGTCATGAAAAATTCCAGAAGGAATTGTTCTAAGCACGTGTTTTATACCATCAAATTCTAAAGTGTGTCCTGCGTTTGGTCCGCCTTGAAAGCGCGCAATAATATCGTAGTCTTTAGTGAGTACATCAACAATTTTACCTTTTCCTTCGTCTCCCCACTGTAATCCTAGTAGTAAATCTACTGCCATTTATTTTAATACTTAATTAGTTGAGTTTTCTTCTTTGTTTTTTGTGCCGTAAAAATAGAGTGAATGGTTATTAATAGAAATATTAAAAACCTCTTCTATGGTTTTTTTGATAGATTGAATTCGAGGGTCGCAAAACTCAATAACCTCACCAGTATCCGTTAAAATTACGTGATCATGCTGACGGTCAAAATATGATTTTTCGTACTGTGCTTGCGATTTACCAAACTGATGCTTACGTACTAACTTACAGTCTAGTAGTAATTCAATAGTATTATACAGTGTGGCACGGCTAACCCTGTAGTTTTTGTTTTTCATGTTTATGTATAGCGATTCAATATCAAAATGATCATCGCTATCATAAATTTCTTGAAGTATCGCGTACCTTTCAGGCGTTTTTCTATGCCCATTGTCTTCTAAAAAAGTAGTGAAGACGTTTTTTACAATTTCTTGATTTTTATTAGGACGCATATTTGCTTAACACGATTAATGTACAAATGTACAGCTAAATTTTTACACAATTTCTATAATCTTGTTACTTTATCTATACCTTGAATTTGTTTTAAATTGGTAATTAGTTTTTTAAGTATTGCATTGTTTTTAACCACCACAGTAATTTTTCCAGTAAACGTGCCACCATCCGTATTAAAATTAAGATTACGCATGTTTACGTGCATGTTGTTAGATATTACTTCGGTTATTTTACTAATTAAACCTAGGTTATCTATTCCTGTTAAATTAATTTCTGATGTAAATTCTTCTTGAGACGAATCTACCCACTTTGCTGTCATTATTCTATAGGCGTAATGCGCTTGCAAGGAAATGGCATTGGGACAGTTTTTTTTATGCACTTTCATGCCTTCCGAAACACTTATAAAACCAAAAACTGGATCGCCCGGAATAGGATTACAACATTGAGATAGCGTATAATCTAGCTTTTCTTCTTCCTTACCAAAAACAAGCATGTCATACTTTGCAGTTATGTCATCTTTATTGATGTCCTCCGGAGCAGGATTTCTACGAATTTTGTTTTTAAAGAAACTTATAAAAGCATTGTTGTATGATGATGCAAAATCTTTAATCATTTGATTGTCAATAGCACCAATACTTATTCTATAAAAAAGGTCTAAACTAGTTTTAAGTTTAAAGTAGGTTACCATTTTGTTTATGGTATCTTCATTTAAACTAATTTTCTGCGATTTTAATTTTCTTCGTAAAACTTCTTTCCCCTCAAGAGCAGCAGATTTTTTCTCTTCTCGGAGCGATGATTTTATTTTTGCCCTAGCTTTTGCCGTGGTGGCATAATCTAACCAGTTTTGGTTAGGCTTAGCTTGGTCAGATGTTATAATTTCTACCTGATCACCGCTGTGTAGGGTTGTATTTAAAGGGACTAGTTTTCCGTTAACTTTAGCACCTCGGGTATGCATACCAACCTCAGTATGTATCGTAAAAGCAAAATCTAAAGGTGTAGCCCCTTTTGGAAGCGATTTTAATTCTCCCTGAGGTGTAAACACAAAAATTTCTTTAGAGTATAGGTTGAGTTTAAACTCCTCAACAAAATCTACAGCATTTGCATTGGCATTTTCTAATGCTTCTTGCAATCTGTTTAACCACATTTCAATACCCTGTTCTTTTTGGTCACCATGTTTGTACTTAAAGTGTGCAGCGTAACCTTTTTCTGCAATTTCATGCATACGTTCGCTTCGTATTTGCACTTCTACCCATCTACCTTTTGGGCCCATTACAGTAATATGCAACGCCTCGTATCCCGTAGATTTTGGTGATGAAATCCAATCTCTTAATCGCACAGGGTTGGGTGTAAAGTGGTCGGTAACTATAGAGTATATTTTCCAGGCTAAAAACTTTTCGTTTTGGCGATTGGATTTGTATATAATTCTAATAGCAAACTTGTCATAAATTTCATCAAAGGCAACATTCTGAACTTTCATTTTTCTACGAATAGAAAAAATGGATTTCATTCGCCCTTTAATGTCGTATGAAAGACCTTCTTTTTTTAGTGAATTGTCTATTACCTCAGAAAAAGCGTTTATATATGCAATTTGAGCTTCTTTAGTACCTTCAATTTTTGCCTTAATATCATTGTAGACCTGAGGTTCGGTATACTTTAAACTTAAATCTTCAAGTTCCGTTTTAATATTATAAAGCCCAATACGATGTGCTAAAGGGGCATAAATGTATAAGGTTTCCGAAGCTATTTTCACCTGCTTGTGCTCTGGCATAGAGTCCATGGTGAGCATGTTGTGGTAACGATCGGCAATCTTAATAATAATAACGCGTACATCATCATTTAAAGTAAGTAGCATTTTACGAAAATTCTCAGCTTGCTGAGAAATGTTCATATCCTTCTTTAAATGTGCAATTTTGGTGAGACCGTCAACTATACGAGCAACAGTTTCACCAAACATACGGTCAATATCATCCAGCGTATATTCAGTATCTTCAACAACATCATGTAACAATGCGGCAGCAATAGAAGTGGCATCTAAACCAATTTCTGATGCTACAATTTTTGCAACGGCAATGGGGTGAAATATATAGGCTTCGCCCGATTTTCTTCTTTGGTTTTTGTGCCCATCTACGGCTATTTCAAAAGCAGACCGTATAAGCTTTTTATCATCATCCGAAAGTGTTTGATAACTTATGCGCAGTAACTCCTTATACTGCCTTGCAATTTCTTTATTTTCTTTTTCTATTGAAATCTCATTCATGCTATAATAAAAATACCAATTTTTTAGGGGTATTCAACAAAAATTAGACCTTTAAGTTGTTTATTCGGTTAATCAGTGGTGGATGCGAATAATGCATAAATACGTAAGCAGGATGGGGGGTAAGGTTGCTCAAGCTATTTTTGGATAACTTTTTTAAAGAGGTTATTAACGGATTTGCACCAAAAGTGTTTTTAGCATAATCATCTGCCTGATATTCAAATTTTCGAGATAAGTAATTCATTATTAGTCCTGTAATTTCTGAAATAGGACTGTATAAAATTCCGAAACCAATTAATGCAGCATGAAAACTAGGATTGTTTACACCAATAGCTAATGATACTTCCGGATTGTTTACAAATAGCGATAAAATAAAAAGAGTTATGCCAGTAAGTATTAGACTAATTAACAGATTAAAAATAATATGTTTGCGCTTATAATGTCCTACTTCATGAGCTAAAACAGCAACAATTTCATCTTCTTCCAAATCATTGATTAAAGTATCATAAAGTGTTACTCTTTTTTCGGTGCCAAATCCAGAAAAATATGCGTTTGCCTTTGTAGATCTTTTAGAGCCATCCACAACAAAAATGTTATTGAGTTTAAAACCTACCGTGTTAGCATAAGCTTCTATTTTTGTTTTTAAGCTACCTTCTTCTAATGGTTTTTGTTTATTAAAAAGAGGAACAATTAGTCTGCTGTAGAAAAGGTTCATAAAAAGCATAAAAAAGGCAATAACACCCCAAGCATAAAGCCAAAAATTAGTGCCTGCCCATTCAAAAAACCAAATAATAGCACTTAAAACACCTCCACCTAAAATTATCATCATTAGCCATCCTTTTATTTTATCTAGTACAAAGGTTTTTATAGTGGTTTTATTAAAACCAAATTTTTCTTCAATAACAAAAGTATGGTAGTAGGAGAAAGGTGTATTAATAATATCGCTACCCAGAAATATTATTCCGAAAAAAAGCAGGGCATGAATAATCATGTTTTTCGAAAAACTACTTGCAATAGTATCAACAAATTCAAACCCACCAAAAATCAAAAAGGTTAAAGTTAAAACGGTAGAAAATATAGAGATATATAAGTTAAAACTGTAGTTAGTTTTTTTGTACGCCTGAGATTTTTTATACTCTTCTTCATTAAAAACATCATGTAACTCATCAGGAATGGCATCATTATAACGTTTTGCATTTAAGTAGTTTAAAATGGTTTCTAATAAAAATTGAAAAATTAATATGCCAATAATAATATAAAACAGGGTTGTACTATTCATACGATAAGTTTTGTTTTTTAATTTAATTCTAATCGATTTCTCGTTGCCGTTTTCCTTCAAAAATTAGTATCGCAGCTGCCACGGAAACATTCATAGAATCTATTTCTCCATGCATAGGTATAATAATACTTTGTGTTGCATTTTGGAGCCATTTATCTGAGAGTCCTGTGGCTTCTGTACCTACAACAATGGCCGAGGCTTCAGTAAAATCTATCTTTGTATACTTTTTTGAAGCCGTTAGTGCTGCACAATAAATTGCAATGTTTTTTACCTTTAAATACGTGATAATATCATTAGTTGATGCACTCGCAATCTGCGTTGTAAACAAACATCCCACGCTTGATCTTATAATATTAGGGTTATACAAGTCGGTTTTGGGGTTTGCAATAATAACGGCATCTAAATTGGCGGCATCAGCAGTGCGCAATAAAGCACCAATGTTTCCCGGTTTTTCAGGAGCTTCAGCAACTAGAATTAATGGGTTTTTATGTTTAAATATTAGGTTTTTAAGCTCATGACTTTTGTTCTGCACAATGGCAATTAGCCCTTCAGTGGTACCTCGATACGCTATTTTTTGATACACTTCTTTAGAGACTGATATTATTTGTTCAACGTTTTCGAAATTTTCTAAAATCTTGTCTTCAGAAAATAGTTGGGGTTCAAACAACAAAGTATCAATTTTATACCCTCCTTTTAAAGCAAGTTGAAGCTCACGTTGTCCTTCTAAAACAAAAAGGTTAGATTTTTTTCGTTCCCTAGATTTTTCTCTCAGTAATAATACTTTTTTTAGTATAGGGTTTTGGAGACTTGTTAAATGCTTAAATTCACTCATTATTACAAAAATAATGTAATCCGAACACTATTTGGGCGACAATGCAGAAAACCAAAATCTAAACTAATATGAGAATTACCTTTTTAATTGCAGTATTACTTTTTACATCGTGTAAGCAAACTGTTAAAAATCAAAATGTTGAAAAGGAAAAAGCGGTGGAGAAAGTAGTAGAATCTAAAAAATATCCTGAAACAATTACAAAAGTATTTCAAGCACATGGAGGATTGGATAGTTGGAATTCATATAAAACCATGGAATTTAAGTTTCCTGTAAAAGAATTTGAGGAAACGCATACAATTGGTTTATATTCAAGAAAAGATAAAGTAGAGGCGACAAATTACTCCTACGGTTTTGATGGAGAAAATGTTTGGGAACTAGATAAAGAAGACGCTTTTAAGGGCGACGCTTTTTTTTATCATAATTTGTACTTTTATTTTGGAGCAATGCCTTTTGTGTTGGCTGATAGTGGAATTGTGTATAGTGATACTGAAGCTTTGGAGTACGATGGAGTATCTTATCCAGGTATAAAAATTAGTTATAATGATGGCGTAGGAACCTCGCCAAAAGACAACTACTATTTACATTACAATCCAGAAACGTATAACATGGAATGGTTAGGTTATACATTTACGTATAACACAGGAAAGGTTTCTGATAACGTTAAATGGATTCGATATAATGATTGGACTAAAGTAAATGAGTTTTTGTTACCAAAGTCTATCACATGGTTTGATTATGAGGGACGAACAATTAAGGAACCTAAAAACACAATTTACTTTAAAGATGCTCAATTACATAAGCATAATATGCCCAACAACTTTTATGCAATTCCTGAAGGAGGAAACATTGTAACTAGAAAGTAATTTTAACATAAAAAAAGGTTAAAATAACTAGATGTAGCTTTCAAACATTTTTTTATATTTAACTTGAAATAATTTCTATTTAAATATAGAAAAATTTCTTTATACTCATTCAACTTTAATAATATGGCGACGTACAATTTAAAAATTAATGGAAAAACGCAATCAGTAGAAGCTGATGACGATACACCTTTGTTGTGGGTTTTACGAGATCATTTAGATATGGTCGGAACTAAATATGGTTGTGGAATAGGCCAATGTGGTGCATGTACTGTACATATAGATGGTAATGCGACCAGAAGTTGTTTGTTACAAGCAGCGCAATTAGAAGGAAAAGAAATTACCACTATTGAAGGTCTTTCTGAAAATGGAGATCATCCTGTACAGCAGGCTTGGAAAGAGGTTGATGTTCCACAATGTGGTTATTGTCAAGCGGGTCAAATAATGACAGCTTCAGCTTTTTTAGATAAAAACCCCAATCCAAATACAGAGGAGATAAAATCTGCGATGCATGCTAATATATGTAGATGCGGAGCTTACAATAGAATACAAAAGGCAGTAGCAATTGCTTCAGAAAAAAATAGCTAATAAAAAAACTAAAATCATGTCAACGCTTATACCATCAAAATTTAGCCGAAGAGGATTTTTAAGAACATCAACTTTAGCTAGTGGAGGAATGCTAATTGGGTTTAATCTTTTTAATGCTTGTAAACCCAAAGCAGAGATGCCCGTGGATATCTCAAAACTAAATTATAACGATTTTAATGCTTTTATCAAGATTTCTGATGAAGGTATGGTGACTATATTTTCACCAAATCCTGAAATTGGTCAGGGGGTGAAAACATCTATGCCAATGTTAATTGCTGAGGAGTTAGATGTGCCTTGGGAACATGTTAATGTGGTACAAGGTGAGTTGGATACCGAAAACTATACGCGTCAATTAGCAGGAGGTAGCCAGTCTATTCGAAAAGGATGGGAGCCTTTACGTCAAACTGGAGCAACTGCCCGACAAATGTTGGTAAATGCAGCAGCAGCGCGTTGGGGTGTTGATGCTTCGGAATGTACTGCAAGTAAAGGCGTAATTACGAATGCAAAGGGGGAAACACTTGGATATGGAGATGTTGTAAAAGAAGCTGCGATGTTAGAAATTCCAGAAAATGTAAGTTTAAAAGATCCTAAAGATTTTACTGTAATTGGTCAAGACGCTATAAATGTTGATATTGATAAAATTGTTACGGGAAAACCCTTATTCGGGTTAGATTATAAAACTGAGGGAATGGTCTACGCTTCGGTGTTAAGACCACCTGCTTTTGGTAAAGTATTGGCATCATATGATGATACTGCAGCAAGAGCGGTTCCGGGGGTTATTGATGTTGTTAAAATTGGAGCAAAGCTTAATGCCATAGCAGAAAAAAATTGGACCATTCAAATGGGGTCAAGTGAAAAGGTTGTAGTTATTGCAAAAACCACTTGGCAAGCTATAAAAGGCAAAAAGGCTTTACAGGCAACTTGGACAGATGATTCTACATTAGAAAGTACTGAATATCAAGATAAAAAATTGTTTGAAATACTGGACGGTGATGAGTTTACCACAAAGCGAGAAGATGGAGATGTTAAAAAGGCTTTTGCTGAAGCCGATGAGGTAATTGAACGAACTTATGAGTCTCCTTTTTTACCACATAATTGCATGGAACCAATGAACTTTTATGCAAATGTGACAGCAGAAAAAGTACACTTAGTTGGACCTATTCAAACTCCTGAACGAACAGCAGAAATGGTTGCAGCAATGTTGGGTAGAGATTTAAAGGAGGTTAAACTTGAAATGACCCGTATGGGAGGAGGCTTCGGAAGAAGATTGTACAGCGATTTTGTGATGGAAGCAGCGGAAATAGCTGATGCTATTAAAAAACCTGTAAAAATGGTTTCTACTCGTGAAGATGATATGACAACTGGGGTGTATAGACCTTCAATTAAGTACAGAATTAAAGCGGGTGTTAAAAATGGAGAAATTACAAGCTATCATTTAAAAGAGGCTGCTATAAATGTAAATATGTATGGTTTAATTCCTCATTTTTTTCCAGCAGGATGTATACCAAATTATAAGGTAGACGTTGGTAATTATAAAAGTAATGTTACTACCGGAGCATGGAGAGCACCTTATACGAACTTTTTGTCTTTTGCAGAGCAAAGTTTTTTTGATGAGATAGCTGAAATTACAGAAAAAGACCCGGTGCAGTTACGCTTAGATTTATTGCAAAAAGTAAAAGGTACTACAGATGAAAAGATACAGTACTCTGCTGAACGCATGGAGGATGTAATTAATCTGGTAGTGGAAAAATCAGGATTAAAAACTCCTAAAGATGGTGTTTATCAAGGTTTTTGTGCTTATTACTGTCATAATACGCATGTGGCTCAAGTAGCAGATGTGGTTTTAGAAAACAACCAACCTGTAGTTAAAAAAGTACATGTTGCTGTAGATTGCGGAGTTGTTGTTAATCCAACAGGAGCATTAAATCAAATTGAAGGAGGAGTTGTTGATGGGGTAGGACATGGTATGTATGGTGACTTTAAGTTTAAAGATGGAATGCCAGAAAGTAATAATTACAATTCGTACAGACTTATACGTATGAAGGAAGCTCCAGAAGTTGAAACGCATTTTGTGAAAAACACTTTAGCGCCAACAGGGTTAGGGGAGCCAACATTACCTCCAGCTATGGCGGCAATTTCAATTGCCATTACAAAAGCCACCGGAGGGCGTATGTATAAACAACCGTTTATAAAAAATATGCCTAAAAAAGAGGTGATAGGTTAAACAAAGTGAATAGTAAATGAAGGTCTTGTTTTTTGGAATTTCTAAAGATATTGTAGGGAAATCTGAAATGGAAATTTCAGATTTGACAAAAAAAACTACGGTAAATGATTTAAAAAATTATTTAAAGGATGAATTTCCAGAATTCTCCAATTTAACCTCTTTTGCAGTAGCCGTAAACAGTGAGTATGCCAAAGATGACGTATCTTTAGAGCGGAATGATGAAATTGCTGTTATTCCGCCTGTAAGTGGAGGGTAATGAATAAGAAAATAGTAGAAATTGTAGATACTATAAATACTTCCCAAGTGTATGCAGAATTATCGCATCCGCATAGTGGAGGTATTTGTGTTTTTGTAGGTGCCGTTAGAGAGTTTACAAATAATGAAGAAGTTGTTGCTTTAGAATTTGAAACCTATAAATCTATGGCAATTAAAGAACTGGATAAAATTGCAGAAGAAGCCTTTGAAAAATGGCAATTAAATGCTGTTGTACTGCAACACGCTGTAGGTGCAAAAAAAGTAGAGGAGCCAGTTGTAGTTGTAGGTGCATCGTCAGCTCATCGTTCAGAATGTTTTGAGGCTTGCAGGTTTTTAATTGATACCCTAAAAGAGCGCGTACCTATTTGGAAAAAAGAAATATTTAAGAATAAATCTGTTTGGGTTTCTGCCCATCCTTAAATATGTTAATAGATAATCACAATAGAAAAATTAATTATGTACGGCTTGCAGTTACAGACCGTTGTAACCTCCGTTGTACGTATTGTATGCCAGCTGAAGGAATTAATTTTGTGCACAAAAGCAAGTTACTTTCTTTAGAAGAACTTACGACCCTTTGTGAGATTTTGGTAGCTCAGGGCATTGATAAAATTAGACTTACAGGAGGAGAACCATTTGTACGAAAAGATTTAATGGTGTTACTTCGAAATTTATCCAAATTAGAAGGACTTAAGGATATCTCCATAACCACAAATGCTACCTTAATTGGACCGTATATTGATGAGCTTAAAACATTAGGAATTAAAAATATTAATGTAAGCTTAGATGCGGTAGATAAAGATACTTTTAAAGCAATTACCCGACGCGATAATTTTGATGTAGTATACAACAATGTTATGCGACTGATTGAAGAAGGTTTTAATGTACGCCTAAATTGTATTGCCTTAGAGGGGCAGAATACGCAGGAAATTCTACCAATGATTCAATTAACGAAAAAATATGATATTGGAGTTCGTTTCTTAGAAGAAATGCCTTTTAACGGTGGGTCAAAGGCTTTTAAAACCATTTTGTGGGATTATAAATATATTCTTGAGCATATTAAAAGCGAGCATCTAGATTATTACAAAATAGAATCAGAAAAAACGTCTACATCTGTAAATTATAAAATACCAGGTTACAAAGGTAACTTTGGTGTAATACCGTCTTTTAGTCGCACATTTTGCGGAACATGTAATCGGTTAAGAATTTCCGCGACTGGTGATATTATTACTTGTTTATATGGTAAGCCAGTAATGAATTTGTTGGAAATCATGAGAGGTAATGCTGTAAAGGAAAATGTGGAGGAAGCCATTGTAAATGCTATAGGGAATAGAGCTAAAACAGGATTTGAAGCACAGGAAAAATATAAAGGGGTTTTTGATAATTCAATGACCTCAATTGGTGGATAAATGGAAAAAAAGTTATCACATATAGATGAAGCGGGTAATGCCAGTATGGTGGATGTTTCCAATAAGTCTACCACGGTAAGAACAGCAACGGCTTCAGGCGTTGTTCGTTTTCCAGAGTGGGTTTACAGCCAATTGGCTGAGGATAATTTTCTCGGAAAAAAAGGAAGCATTATTCAAACCGCTGTTATTGCTGGAATACAAGGTGTAAAAAAAACAGCCGAGCTAATACCGCTTTGTCATCAACTTAATTTGAGTAAAGTAAATATTGAAATTACTCCAAATGAAAATTGTTTAAAAATTTTGTGTGAGGTAAAATGTACTGAGCGTACTGGTGTTGAAATGGAAGCCCTTACAGGAGTTTCAGTATCTGCATTAACTATATATGATATGTGTAAAGCGTTATCTCAAGATATTAAAATAGAGGCAATTCAATTAGAGAAAAAAACAGGTGGAAAAAATGATTTCAACCGCTAAAATATATGGACTAGTACTTTCTGGAGGAAAAAGTACTCGAATGGGAACCGATAAAGGCCTTATTGCATACCATGGTGAACCTCAAAGAGATTATTTGTATAAGCTATTAGATGAGGTTTGCGACAAAACCTTTATGAGTATTCGAGAAGAACAGCAAGGAGAGTTTGCAGCGGAAGTAAACACCATTGTTGATGAAAACGAATTTCGTGGACCATATAACGGACTTTTATCAGCTCATAAAAAATATCCGGAAGTCGCTTGGTTGGTTTTGGCATGTGATCTTCCATTATTAGATAAAAATGGTCTTAAAGAGTTAATTACGCAACGAAATGCGGAGCGTTTGGCTACAGCTTACGCGCTTAAAGAAAACCCATTACCAGAACCGTTATGTGCTATCTGGGAACCTCAGGCTTTGATAAACTCTATTTCTTATTTAGAACAAGGTAATGGTTCGTGTCCTAGAAAATTTTTGATTAAAAATGAGGTTGAATTAGTATTTCCTGCGGATGAAAACATTTTGCTAAACGCAAATTCCGAAGAAGAATATAAAAGTGCCTTAGAAAAAATACAATAGGATGAGCGAAACTCGTTATTCCAGACAAACAATTTTAGAGGGTTTTGGAGCAGCTTCTCAAGAAAAACTATCCAGAGCTAAAATTTTGGTGGTTGGTGCTGGCGGATTGGGTGTTCCTGTACTTACTTATTTAAACGCCATGGGAGTTGGTGAAATTGGTATTGTTGATAACGATGTGGTTTCAGTAACTAACCTGCACCGCCAAGTATTGTATAATGAATTTGACGTGGGTAAACCAAAGTTAGAAATGGCTTTTGAAAAGTTAAAAGCTCAAAATTCTGAAACTAAATTCAATTTATATAAAACTTTTTTAGATACTACTGATGCATTGGATATTATTAGGAAATACGATTGTGTTATTGATGCAACCGATAATTTTCCAACAAGATATTTAATAAATGATACTTGCGTTATTTTAAACAAACCTTTTGTTTATGGAGCTTTACATGCTTTTGAAGGTCAGGTAAGCGTTTTTAATTATAAAGGAGGAGCAACATACCGTTGTCTTTTTCCGAATATGCCAAAAGCTAATGAAGTTCCCAATTGCAATGAAAATGGAGTTTTAGGAATTGTGCCGGGTATCATAGGTAATTTTCAGGCGTTGGAGGTAGTAAAGGTTTTAACTGGAATAGGAGAACCTCTTTCTGGTAAATTGTTAATTTATGATGGTTTATCACAGGCCATGCAAATAATTAAATTTTCACCCGTTGCTGATAACCTGAAAATAGATGCATTACAATCTAGTTATGATTTTTCATGCGAAATTGATGTTATTTCAATAAATGCAGATGAATTACAAGAAACACTAGAGAAATCTAAAATTGAGCTAATTGATGTACGAACTCCTGATGAATTTGATGATAACCATTTGAGTGAGGCTAAAAATATTCCATTAGACGAGCTCATAGAACGTACTAGCGAAATTGACTTTACAGCTTCGGTTTATGTTATTTGTCAATCAGGTATTCGAAGTAGTAAGGCAATAACTCTCTTAACCGAAATGTTTCCTGAGCAACATTTTATTAATGTTGACGGTGGTATGAATGCAATTGCACTTTATAGGTAATTGAGTCAGCTTTTATTGCTTTCGACCAATATTAGCGTAAGCTCTAACAGGAAAAGTACCTACCTTTTTAAATTTAGGAGGCACTGCACTAAAGGTAAATCCATCTTTAGGCAATAATTGTAAGTTGCATAAGTGCTCTACAATTAAAATTTCTGCGCCAAGCAATATGGTATGTGCAGGTCTTGCTTTACCTCTGGTATCATCAATATTATGCGAGTCAATGCCTACTAAGGTAACATCTGCGTCTTTTAAGTATTGTGTGGCGCCCTGAGTTAAAAAAGGATGGTTTTCGTAATAATCTTCAGTATTCCAATGAGCATCCCAACCGGTGTGAATAAGAACGGCTTTGTTTTTTATTTTGTAACCTTGTAAGTGCTTTTCAGTGATTTCAATTGTTTGGGTATAGGGAATATTAATAACAATTGCCTCAAGATCCACATAGCGTTTTAGTGCTACTTCAGATAAATCTTTTCCGTTTTCAAAACGATGAAAGGGACAGTCAATGTATGTTCCCGTATTGGTCACCATTTCAATTTTTCCGATTTGAAATTCGGCGCCTTCAGCATAATGTTTTTTGGAATCTTCTCTACTTAAATAGTCGCAAATAATAGGAGCGGGTAGACCTTTGTATGTTACTAATCCGTCTTCGATAGTGTGGCTAAGGTCTATTAATGTATTTTGTTTACGCATGATTATAGTGTGTTTTCTAGTAATGTAGCTGTATTGACCACTGTGGCGAACTCGTTATTTAAATTGGCGAGGGTTGTTTGATGAATTATTTCTGAAGTAAATTTTTCGCCATCAATTCCTATTCTGTCAAATGTAGCAGTAGCATCAGAAATTAGTATGGTGTCATAACCATAATTTCCCGCCATTCTTACTGTTGTTGAAATACAATGGTTGGTTGTTAGCCCTATTACTACAAGTTTTTTTATTTTCTGATTATCTAACCTTTCTTTTAAGTTGGTTCCTATAAAGGCACTATTAACATTTTTTTTAATAATGGGTTCGTTAGCTAGTGGTCTTACTTCATCCTTTATCTCAAATCCGGGGTGAGATTCATGTAACCTAGAAGTTGGGTTTTGGGAGCAATGTACAATATGAAAAACGGGTAGTTTTAGCGTTCGCCATTTGGCTAATATTTGGGCAGATTTTTTTTCTGCATTTTTATTGTTACGATTTCCGCCCCAATAATTTTCATCATTAAACCCTTTTTGAAAATCTACAATCAGTAAAGCGGTGTTATTGTCGATTAGCGCCATGATATAAATATTTTAAAATACGATTGTAAATATATTTGAGATATTCATATTAAGAAGGACAAAGTAGGTTCGTATGCAGACAATTAAATTTTGCCTAAAACATAAGTTGCTTAATCTCATCTAGTAGTATTAAATCTGCATTTTCTAATTTAGCTATTTAAAACGAAATACAGCATTTATGGTTACATATGATGAGGCTTATTCAAAAGTATTGAACTCAACTCTTAATTTAGGTGTTGAAGAAGTTGCTTTGGCAAATAGTTTAGGAAGGGTTCTTGCCGAAGACGTTTTGGCTGACCGTGATTTCCCTCCATTTAATAGAGTTGCTATGGATGGTATTGCAATTAACTTTACAGCTATAGAAAAAGATTTTTCAACTTTTAAAATAGATGGTGTAATTGGAGCAGGAACGCCTCAACAAACTTTAGATAACGAAAATAACTGTTTTGAAATAATGACGGGTGCTGTTCTTCCTGATAATACAGATACCATTATAATGTATGAAAAGGTGACCATTAAAGATGGTTACGCTACCATTTCTGAAAAGCCTAAAAAAGGGCAGAATGTACACAAAAAAGGAAGCGACCTCAAGGAAAATACTATTGTGTTAAAAGCTGGGTTAATTATAGACGCTGCGGAAATAGGTGTTTTGGCTTCTGTAGGTAAAAGCATGGTGTTAGTACAAAAACAACCGAAAATAGGATTAGTTGCTACGGGAAACGAGCTTGTAGATGTTTCGGAAAAACCTTTACCTCATCAAATTCGAAAATCAAATATGTATTCGTTGGAAGTGGCGTTACAAAAAGTACATATTAAAGCAGAACATTTATATTTTAAAGATGATAAACAAAGTATAACAGATGGACTTAAAGAGGCTTTAGTTAAGTATGATGTTTTGTTACTAAGTGGAGGTGTTTCTAAAGGAAAATATGATTTTTTACCTGAAGTTTTACAAGATAGTGGCGTAGAGAAAATGTTTCATAGAGTATACCAAAAACCAGGCAAACCCTTTTGGTATGGAGTACATTCTCCGCTCAATACATGCGTGTTTTCATTTCCTGGAAACCCGGTATCTACCTTTGCAAATTATCATGCGTATTTTTTACCATGGTTGTTAAAAACATATGGTATTTCACCAGAGGAAAAAAAAGTAATTCTGCAAGACGAAATAAGTATTTCTGGAGATTTAACTCGTTTTGTTTTAGTTAAAACCTTTTGGAGAAGTGGTAAACTCATGGCAAAGTTTTCTAAAGAAAATGGCTCAGGAGATTTAACCAGTTTAGCAATGTCTGATGGTTTTGTAAAATTAGCACCAAGAAAAAGTAACTATTGTGTTGGAGAAGAAGTGGCATTTATAGCAACCAGAAACTTTTTGTAACATAAAAACCATTGTTTTGTAGGTAGATTTATCTAGTTAGGTGAGTTTTATCAAATTCTGGATTCAGAAATCATTGTTTTTTTATTTAGATTCCTGAAAAATAGGGGCTTATGTTGTTTCTTGAGCATGACAATTGTAAAGAAATTTATATATTGCCGTAACTATACTGTATACACAAAACCGTTAGCTATCATTTTAAACACATGAAAAATGGTACGAAATTATTGGAATGAGGAGTGGAAGATTATTGAGTTTGATGACAAGATTTCAAAAGCTGAGAAGTTTAAAATATCTAACCACGGGAGAATTATTAATTGTAAGGGTGAGAAAGAAAAATTAGTTAACCCTACCTATATTAATGGCTATCAAAACTTGCCATTAAAACAAGAAGTTAATAAAAAGTCAACAAGTAGATATGTTCACAAGTTAATGGCTGAACATTTTTTGGAAAAAAAAGAAGGTGATCAATATGTAATTCATGTGAATTATGATAAGAAAGATAATCGTCTTGAAAATCTTAAATGGGCTACAAAAAAGGAGAAAGAGGAACATCAATTTTCTAATCCAGAATATAAAGAAGCCTCAAAACGAAGAAGGTATTCTAAATTAACAGAGGGAAGAGTTCGTTTAATAAAGAAAAAGATTAACGACCCTAATCGAAAGACCAGGATGAAAATGATTGCCAAACAATTTGGTATTTCTGAAATGCAACTTTATCGTATAAAATCTGGTGAAAACTGGGGTTCTGTGGAATAATTTAAAATATGATTGAAGTTAAGAAGGTTAATTATTCGGATAATGAAACCCACTTTCAAGGTGTTGTTGCCTGGGATAACGCAATAAATGAAGAAAGGCCGGTAATACTTATTGCCCATGCTTTTGGAGGGCAGTCAAAATTTGATGAGGATAAAGCTGTTGCATTAGCCAAACAAGGTTATATTGGTTTTGCCATAGATGTTTATGGTAAAGGTAAAAGAGGAAGTACGCCAGAAGAGTCAAGAGAACTAATGGGAGTATTAAATAATGATAGGGTATTGTTATTGAAGCGAATGCAACTTTCATTAGAAAAAGCGAAGACCTTTGAATTTGCAGATATTAATAAAATTGGAGCTATTGGCTTTTGTTTCGGAGGTAAATGTGTTTTAGATTTAGCCAGATCTGGGGTAGCAGTAAATGGAGTGGTTTCGTTTCATGGGGTATACGATAAGCCTAATATTCAACACGAAAAAGATATTGAAGCTTCAGTTTTGGTACTACACGGATGGGAAGATCCGCTAGCACCAACTGAAGCTGTTTTGAAATTGGCTAATGAGCTTACAGAGCGTAAAGCGGATTGGACAATTACGGCATATGGGCATACTGGACACTCTTTTACTAATCCTAAAGCTCAATCACGAGATACTGGAATGTTTTTTCAGGAGAAATCAAATCTTAGAGCTTGGCAAAGTATGTTGAATTTTTTTGATGAAGTATTTGATTAATTTTTTAAATTTTTGGTAATTACGTTCAGTTTTTTAAACCAAAAAATGGTCTAACATACCTCCACCTACGGATTAAAAACTCATAAATTAGCCACGAAAAACCAAAAGTTCCTATAATTAGTATGGAGGCTTTTACAGTTAGTGACCAATTTTGATTTATAAGATAATATGCAATTATCATCATTACCGTTTGATGTAAAATATAAAAGGGATATACGGCTTCGTTTGCATAGGTTAGCTTTTTACTTTGTTTGTTTAGATATGTTGCAGCGTATCCAAATAGTGCTAAAATCCACGACCATAGATTGGTAACTTTTATAAATGCTTCTGTGAAGTGTCTTATTGTAGAGTCCTCATAGGTGTGTGTGATTAAGATTAGTAACGAAAATGAAACTACTCCTATGCATAAAAAGTATCTTTTTTTCTTTGCTACCGATTGCCAAAAAATATCTTTAGTGGCTACCAGTAGAAAGCCATAAAAAAACAGGATAAAGCAATTTACAAAATTAAACCAGTCATCAATTAATGCGTGTGTAATTGGAAAATAGGGTTCAAGAAAAGCTTCTAAGAGATATAATGGTATTATAAAAATGTAAAATCCCAAGGTTTTTGGTATAATCTTACTAATCCAAAAAATTAGTTTGTTTTTCGGATGATTTTTTAAATAAACAATAACGGGAGCTAACATTAAAGAAAATGCTAACAGGTATGGCAAAAACCATAGATGATGCCAACTTAAATTTCCTTCGGGGTAAATACCGTTAAAAGCTAATGAGGGCCAATAGTCAAAATAACTGCTATAGAATTCATGTTTATCTAACCTTTCTAAATAGACTTGTGGAGGAACTATAAATAACATTCCAAACAATAGCGGTACACCAAGTCTTTTGATTCGTTCCCAGGTAAATTGTATACCTGTTCTTTTTTGTAATGCATAAAACGTACCCATACCAGATATTACAAATAAAATGGGTAATCTCCATTGATTCGTGAAAATCATGGGATAAACTAACCAATCGTAAATCACATTGTTTTTAATGTGAAATCCCCATGGAACAAAAAGCATTCCTACATGGTAAAAAATGAGTAAGCCAAATACAAGTACTCTTAACCAATCTAAATCGTGTCTTCGCATCATATAAATTTTGAAGCGAAATTAAATTGATTTTAAGTGATGAAATTAGAAATGTGATGAAAAACAAGAGAATATGACGAATGACAAAAGCAGTAGAATGAACAGCAAAAGTAAGTGATAAATAACAAACTAAATTTATCTGCTTTTTATCTTTTTGTTGAAGGAGGTAATCATGTTTCGAGATACCGGTATTTTTTCAGCGTAGTTTTTTAGCTTCAATTTATAGCCTTGAGCATTTCCCGAAATGTTTTCGATATGATTAATGTTTACAAGATACGAACGATGCGTTTTTACAATACTCAAGTACGATTGCAATAAGTTTTCAATAGTCTTTATAGGTTTTCTTTTTAGGGTTTTGGTTCCATCAATAAAAAACAATTCAATATAATTACCATCCGCCTTAATAAACAGTAATTCGTTTAAATTAAACGATAAATCATCAAAAGCAACATTTTTAGTTTCGAGAGTTCTAATATTTTGTTTTCCGTTAAGAGTAGAAGCATTTTTTACATTTTTAGCGTATAATCTATTGAAATTTATAGGGATTATAATTAACATGAATAGCGTGCCCACCATGAAAGTGTTGCTAATTTCCTCAAAAAAATATTGCCAAGACCAATTGTTAGGATTATTGTAAATGATATCTCTTATAAGAAATTGAGATATTCCAATAAGGAGCAGAAACAGAATAATCAAGAGTAATTCTTTTTTTATATTCCATTGTTCAGTAATACTATGAGGCATTTTAAAAAAAGAAAATATAATTATCAAAAAAACGGGAGTTATAGAATGTATAAGTGAAATGTAAAAATAATCCATTTTGTGTTCAGGAGAATACACATGAAACGGTTCAAACAAGTAGTTGAAAAAAAGAGACATCAAGAATAAAACTCCAGTAACAATCCATAAAGTTTTTCCGCGGTAATAATATGGGTATTCTTGCGCAAGAATATTTGTTATATACTTTGTGGTCATCTAAAGATTGGTTGAACGAAAAATTTAGGACAATAAGGTAAGTTGTTTTGTAGAATAATAAAAAAGGGTCTTTAAATTTTAAGAAAAGACCCTTTTGTTAAATATGTTTGTTAGCTATTTATTTTCCGTTGTATTTGCTCATATAGCGTTTCCAAAGCTCAGTTTGGTGAGTTTCTAAAGAAACTGTTCTACCGTCAATAAACGCATGTGTAAGCTGATTAGTTCGCATATCTAAAGCATCTCCTTCTGAAATAAAAAGTGTTGCACTTTTTCCAACAGCAAGTGTACCATACATATCATCAATACCTAGAATTTTTGCTGTATTTCCTGTAATTAATTGTAGTGCTTTTTCTTTAGCTAAACCTTGCCCAACAACCTGCCCAGCATAAAAAGGAAGATTTCTAGTTTGAAAATTTGAAGCACTTCCATTTTGAATACCTACTAACAATCCCGCATCAACTAATAGTTTTGGAAGTTTATAGGGTAAGTCATAATCTTCATCATCTTTAGTTGGCAAACTATGAGTGAATTGAACTAAGACGGGTACATTTTGGGTTTTTAATAACTGGGTTGTCTTATAAGCTTCATAACCTCCAACTAAGACTAAATTGGTAATATTACTGGCTTTAAGACTACTTATAGCATCAATAATTTCGTATTCTCCGTTTGCATACACATAAAGCTTTTGGGCGCCTTTAAAAACACCTTGCATTGCGGAAAAGGCAAGATTTTCTTCTTTAGCAGCACTTTTGCCATATGCTTTTGCATTTTCAAGAAAATGAATCACTTCATCTAATTGCTGTTGGTATTTTTTGTTTGGAATAAAACCTTTAGGTTCTCCCATCCACCATTTTCCTTTTCGATATTTACTTGGCCAATTTAGATGGATACCATCGTCTACTTTTATTGCGGCATCTTCCCAGTTCCAGGCATCAAACTGCACAATAGAAGAAGTTCCAGAAATACGACCACCTTTAGGAGTTATTTGCCCCAAAAGTACACCGTTAGGACGCATACTTTCTACCACCTTAGATTCCGTATTGTATGCAATTAAACTGCGAACATGCGGAATAAAATCACCTATTTCATCTTTGTCATCACTTGCTCTTACTGCATTTACTTCAATAAGTCCTAACTCTTTAGAAGGAGCAATGAAACCAGGGTAAACATGTTTTCCGGTAGCGTTTATGGTTTTACCTTTAGGAGTAACATTTTGACCAATTTTAGTAATTTTTCCGTTTTCAAAAACTAAGGTGCAGTTTTCAATAACGCTGCCATCACCAATGTGTACAAAAGCATTAGTAATAGAAATTGTTTCGGTTTGTTTTTTACCCGGAGTTTGTTGCGCTATAAGCCCAGCAGATGTTGTTAGGAAAACAAAGTATATGATATATATTAAATTTTTCATCTTTCTGTATTTTTTATAAACTGTCGCAATGTAATTGCTCTTTTTTACTTTGCTTAGGTGCTTGAGTATCTGCTCCGTTAGCTTTTTCTTTCAGCATTAAATTAATAAGCTGATTGCGTTCTTTTTGGATGTCATCACGGTTTTTCTTATCCATTTCGAGGTCAAAATAGGTAGCACCTTCTATAATAGTTTTTTCAGCTTTTGCATAAACCGATAGAGGATTATGACTCCATAAAACAACGTCAGCGTCTTTACCTACTTTTATGCTTCCAACCCTATCATCAATATGTAAAAGTTGAGCTGGGTTTATCGTAACCATTTTCCAAGCCTCTTCTTCAGAAACACCTCCGTACTTTACAACTTTACCGGCTTCTTGATTTAGTCTTCTAGACATTTCAGCATCATCACTATTAATGGCTACGGTAACTCCTTGACTCTGCATAATAGCTGCATTGTAGGGTATAGCGTCATTAACTTCAAATTTATAAGCCCACCAATCACTAAAAGTTGAAGCACCAACCCCATGAGCTTTCATTTTATCGGCAACTTTATACCCTTCTAGTATATGGGTGAATGTGTTTACTTTGAAGTTGAATTTTTCAGCAACTTTCATTAACATATTAATCTCGCTTTGCACATAGGAGTGACAACTAATAAAACGTTCACCATTTAATATTTCGGCTATTACTTCCATTTCTTCATCATATCTATAAGGTTTGCCACTTTTCTTTTTAGTGTCATACTCTTTTGCCATTTGGAAGTAACTCATAAACACCTGTTCAACACCCATTCTGGTTTGCGGAAAACGAGAAAAACTTCCCCAGTTAGATTGTTTTACATTTTCACCCAAAGCAAATTTTATAAATTTAGGAGAGTTAGAATAAATTAATTTATCAGCAGTTTCACCCCATTTAAATTTTAAAATAGCGGAACGTCCACCAATAGGATTTGCAGAGCCATGAAGCAGTTGGGCAGAAGTTACCCCTCCTGCTAGGTCGCGGTAAATGCCTATATGTTCAGAATCAACAACATCTTCCATTTTTACTTCTGCAGTAGAATTGTGCCCAGCTTCATTAACAGCAAGCGCTGCTATATGTGTATGCTCGTCAATTATTCCTGCGGTTAAATGTTTACCGGTAGCATCAATAGTTTTGGCACCATTTGCTTTGAGATTTGTGCCAATTTTAGTAATCTTTCCATTTTTGATTAAAACATCAGTATTTTTTAAAATACCATCTTCCTCACTTGTCCAAACCGTAGCATTCTTAAATAAAAGTGTTTCCTGTTTTGGTTTTGTTTTAAATCCGTAGCCCACATTAGGAAATGTTACTGGAACAATTGTAGGAGAACCATCGGTTTTTTTCACTGCTTTTTCTTTTTCCTTAAATGGGGCTGTTTTGGTAGCAGTAAAATTAGATTCGTTTCCGTTTGGTAATATTGCTTTACCAGTTATGTTTTCTGAGGCACTATTTATTAAGCTTGATAATCTATATTTTTTTGCTTCATCTTTAGAAGCAAATGAAAGGGTTATCCAGTTATTTTTATAACTAAATTTTGATTTTACTACCGCAGTATCCTTCTTGACTTCAACTTTTGGTTTGTTGGCGGTTCCGGTAATGTCTAAACTATAATTTATTCCTGAAATAGGTAAGGTGTAACTGCCTCTGATATCTTTTTTAGAAATATCATTAATAACATTTTTGTAGCCCTGAACCCAGTTTTCGTAAAGAACGGTTGATGCATCAAAAATATCTCCAGAAGTGATTAAAAAATTAGCATAACGGCCTGTTTGTAAAGAGCCTATTTCGTCTGATTTTCTTAGAATAGAGGCGGGAACTGTAGTCAAAGCTTTTAGTGCATCAGTTTTTGACAGTCCGTGCTTTATGGCTTTTATAATGTTTGCCTTAAAATTGCTAGGAGATTTTAATCCGTTTAATGTAAAGGAAAAAGGAACACCGCTATCGGCAAGTACTTTTGGGTTTGTTGGAGCCTGATTCCAATGGCGCATATCCTCTAAAGTAACATAATTGGCGTCATAGGAGTTAGATACATCAAATGCTTTTGGAAAGTTTAACGGAAGAATAAATTTAGCGTTTGTTGCTTTTATTTCATCAATGATTTCGTACTCATTCCCTCCACCTAAAATTGCATATTGAAATCCGTTTGCATCACCAATTTTATCTGCTCTAATGGCATTGTCTTTATCCTTAGCTTCAAATATTTGAACAAGAGCTTTGTTAGCGTTTAAAGCTTCTAGTGAGCGGTCTTTAGTTTCAGAATTCCCTTGAGCATACCATTTAGCGTCTGCATACATTTGTCGTAATAAGGCTAAGGCTCCCATTAATGATGTTGGATAGGCTTGCTCCTTAGTAACACTTCTGGTAAATGATAAGTATTGAGCAGATTTATCATCAACAATACGTTTAGCATCGCCACCGCTCGTATTCAAAGCAATTAAAATTCCTGTACCTCTTACAATACCATCTTGTATATGAGAGTTGACTACTCCAAAACCTGCTTTGCGTAATTCTTTTGCACTTTTGTCATCGTATTTAAATTTAGAATTAGCACTGTTTTCAGGCATTATATGGTCATTCCAATAAAAACCTTCTCTAGACGGGTTGTATTGGTCTGGTCTGCCAGAAAATGATTTCTTTTTTGGTTGTTCTACCCCAAAATTAGAATACACATCAATAAACGAAGGGTATATAAATTTTCCTGCTAAATCTACCTTTACGGCATTTTTAGGAATGTTAACGCTTTGCCCAACTTGAACAACTTTACCATTTTGAATTACCAATGTACCTTTGTCTATAACCTGATTAGGGGTTACGTAAATTTTGGCATTGGTAAATACTGTGTAGTTGTTGTTTTTTGATTTTACACCATCATTTTCAGGAAAATAATCTTGAGCAAATAGTGACCCACTACACCATAAAAGGCATAGCGATAAAAGTCTCATTTTCATACGCGAATATTAAATTAATTAGTCCGTTTAAAGATAGAGTTTAATGGAGATTTATCAGCTCTTTTAAAAATTCTTTAACATTACATTAAGAAATTTAATTGTATTAACTTTTTAAAGTTCTATAAAGGGTGTTTTTTATGGTAAGTAACGAATAAGCCAACTACTGAGCTGTAGCTTTTAATACCTTCTTTTTGATTATTGGCTTTTAAAAACGTATTATAAATTGATTTAAAAATGGGTTCCATGGGATTTTCATAACTTTTCCAAAAATCATTAACCTCTTGAAAGTTTTTTAGTATTCCTGCATTGACCAATATAATAAGTTCACTATACAGTTTTTTGTCAACAGCTTTAATGTTACTCAAACAATAACCTAATGCGTAAGCATAACCAGAATATTGAAATAAAACATCTTTGTTATTAATAGTAACAATGTAACCTATTAAATTAGTTTCATTTTCAGCAGAATATCCCAATTGGTGTCCAATTTCATGACCGCTTACTACCGGAAATCTAAAATTTGGTAATTTACCATTGACTTGACTTTCATGAGTAAACGGATTCAAATATCCGCCATAGCCCATATAACTTAGCACAGTGCTAAAAACAGATTTTTTAATACTTGCTTTTTGATAACTTAAAAAAGGAAATGTTGTACCTAGGTTTTTGTAACCCGAAATGGTTTTTTCAAAGATTTCATTTTTGGTATACGGAAAATCAACTTTAAGTGTTGAATCATTGGTAATTGTTAGATGTAGCTCATTAGTTTTGTTAATTAGATTTTTAGTGAAGCTAACAAGCTCATCTTTCGTATATGTTTCCTCAAGTTGCAATTTATTGGAAATAGGTAGTCTATAGTAATTAAAAGCCCATGAGATATGAAAGGTAAAATATGCTACAGATAGAACCATCACAATATTTCTGATAAAGAGCTTGGGGTGTTTTTTAATGTACTTTCTATGATAAAAAAGGTATCCTATTGACAGGCATATGATGACAAAATAAATAATATCTCCAATGGAAAAAGGAATCCATCCTAAAAGAAATCTGAAAAATTTTGAAATAACAGGATAAGCACCATTGCTATAGTATTGCTCAACAAAATCTGGATAACTTCCAAGTAGTTTTACCACAAGAATTTGAGGAAGTAATGCCCAAGCAATTCCGTTTTTTAATCTGTCCTTCATTCTCTCAAAAATACTAAAACTTTACCGTTGCAACAGATAATATTTTGCCATAAAAACTTCTTTTTAGTATATAATAGCACAAGTAGTAATATGTATCTTTGGATGTAAATACGTTTTAATATGAGCGATGTAATTAGAGGGCTTGAACCGAAGGAGGTTTGGAATAAATTTGCTGATTTAAATGCAGTGCCTAGGCCTTCGAAAGAGGAGCAAAGGGTAATACAGTTTATGATGGATTTTGGTAATTCCCTTGGTCTAGAAACAGTTAAAGATGGTGTTGGTAATGTAATTATTCGTAAACCAGCTTCAAAAGGAATGGAGGGTAAAAAAATGGTGACCTTACAATCGCATTTAGATATGGTTCATCAAAAAAATGAGGACACCGTTTTTGATTTTAAGACCGAAGGTATTCGAATGAAAATTAATGGCGATTGGGTTAAGGCCGAAGGAACCACTTTGGGAGCTGACAATGGTATGGGAGTTGCTGCAATTATGGCAATTTTAGAAAGTAAAACTATTAAACACCCGCCAATTGAGGCACTTTTTACAATTGATGAAGAAACTGGAATGACCGGTGCTATGGGATTAGAAGCTGGAATTCTCCAAGGTGATATTTTACTGAATTTAGATACCGAAGAGGATGATGAAATTGATATTGGTTGTGCAGGAGGGATTGATGTAACTGCTAAAAAATCGTACGGAGAAAAATCTGTTCCTCGAGCGGTTAGAGGTTATAAAATATTGGTTAAGGGATTGCTTGGAGGGCATAGTGGAATGGATATTCATAAAGGATTGGGCAACGCCAATAAAATTATGAATCGCATTTTATACAACTGCTCCAATGAGTTTAACATTAGAATATCTGAGATTAATGGAGGGAGTTTAAGAAATGCAATTCCTAGAGAAAGTTATGCGGTACTTGTCGTGGATAAATCTCATATAAAAAAGTTTGAAAAAAAAATCAATGCAATTACGCTTACCATTAAGAGTGAACTAAAAAATACGGAGCCTAGCCTAGAAATTATTTTAGAAGAAACTAAGAAGCCGAAGAAGGTAGTTGGTTTAAATACGCAAAAGGCTTTGTTTAATGCTATTTATGCTGCACATAATGGAGTATATGCAATGAGTACGTCAGTTGATGGTTTGGTTGAGACTTCAAACAATATCGCTAGGGTTATTGTGAAAAAAGGAAAAATTAAAATAGGGTGTTTAACAAGATCTTCAGTAAATTCAGCTAAAATGGATATGGCCTCTGCTTTAAAAGCGACTTTTGAGCTTGCGGGAATGAAAGTTGATTTTTCTGGAGATTATCCCGGTTGGAATCCAAATCCTGATGCTGCTATTTTAAAAGTTATGGAAGCAAAATATGAAGAACTTTTCAACGAAAAGCCAAGAGTAGTTGCTTGTCACGCCGGGTTAGAATGTGGAATTCTAGGGAAAAATTATCCTGATATAGATATGATTAGTTTTGGGCCTACAATCCTGGGAGCACACTCTCCTGACGAAAGAGTAAGTATTGAATCTGTTCAAAAATTCTGGAAGTATTTATTAGAGGTATTAAAGGTAATTCCCAATAAATAAAAAAAGCCTGTTTATAAATTTATAGACAGGCTTTTTTTTATTTTAAAGCGGAGTTTTATTCTACAACACTAGTAATTTCTAAATCAAAAATCAGTTCAGATTTACCTGGAATTGGACCATAGTTTTGTTCACCGTACCCCAAGTGATAAGGAATAAATAAACGAACTTTATCTCCAATATTCATATTCATTAAGCCTTCTTTAAATCCGGGAATAAGTTGAGCATCTGGACTATAATCCATAGGAACAGCATTGTAACCACCACCTTGAGCTCTTCTTTGGTCGTACTTGTTATATTTTTTAGCAATTTCTTCAACATTACTATCAAAAAGTTTTCCATCGGTGAAATAACCAGCGTAGAACACATTTACTTTTTGCCCAATAGTTGGTTTTTCTCCACTTCCTTTTTTAAGCTCTAAAATTTTAAGACCAGAAGGTAATTCCGTTGCTTTTTCTTTTTGAGTAATAATCTCACCCGCAAAATCTTTAATCATTTTTTCAAAGGCGGCAATTTTAGCCTCTTCGTCAGCAAAGTATTTTGTCATTACTTCAACCGCATTGAATTTTTTAGCTTCTTTTCCGTTACGGATTATTTCAACAGTTTGCATTACAATATCTTCAACTGGTTTGTCTCCAGGTTTTGAAGTTTCGGTTACGGCAATAGAATCTACTACTTCAATCCCTTTTACAACTTCTCCAAAAACGGTATGCTTTCCATTTAAAAAAGGAGTTTCCTTATGTGTTATAAAAAACTGACTCCCGTTGGTTTTAGGTCCTGAATTGGCCATTGATAAGATACCTTTTTTACTGTGGGTTAATGAGTCATGAATTTCATCCATAAATTTATATCCAGGATTCCCTGAACCATTTCCTAATGGATCTCCACCTTGAATCATAAAATCTTTAATTACTCTATGAAAAATTAAACCGTCATAATATTTTTTGCCTTTTAAATCATCACTAACAAATGGACTATCGCCTTCGGCCAAGGAAACAAAATTGGCAACTGTTACAGGAGTTTTTTCCTGTTCAAGTTTTAAAATAATCTCACCTTTATTGGTTTTTATACCGGCAAATAAACCATCACCAAGATCGGCATGTTTACCAGATTTACAACTAACTAATGTTATAGTAAGAATAGCTAATAGATATACTTTTTTAATCATTTTAATTATTTTAATTTTCAGAATTTATACTTTGTTTGTCAATTTTTAAGATAGATATGGAAGCCTTTATAGGCTGATTAACACCAATTTTATTTTCATCCCCATGATAACCATATGCTAATGAAGAAGGGAATAAAAATGTAGCAGTTTCCTTTTCTTTAAGCAGTTTTACAGCGTTTCTTAATCCCTTAAACAGTTGCTGTTTGTCCACTTTGTAATTGACTATTCCAATATCATTGTTTGAATAAATGGTGTCGTTAGAAAAAGTCATTAAAGCGTAACTCATGGTCACTAGGTCATCCGTTTTGGGAGTATAATTGTCTTCATTATTTTTTATGTTATAATAAAACCATGAACCACTTCCGCTATTTATATAGGTGTTGGCAGTATCTTTTTTTATAATATGCTGGATTGCTTTTTCCTCGTCTGCGAGCAATTGCTTGTTACGTTCAATAGTTTGTTTGTAAAAACTCCCTGAATTTACCTTAATTGGTTTTCTAGGCTTTGCTTCTTTACAACCAAATATTCCTACGAAAAGAAATAAATACACTAGTTTTTTCATGAAGTAAGTTGTGCTTTATAATCTATAAGTATTTTTTTAAAACGTTTTGTAGTCTCTTCAATAGACAAATCACTTTTTCCGCCTGCAGCATTGTCATGCCCCCCACCTTCAAAATGGTTTCTTGCGAACTGATTTACCGAAAAATCTCCTACAGATCTAAAAGATATTTTTAAAATACCCTCTTCTTTATTTTCAATGAAAATTACGGCAAACCGTATTCCATCTAATGTTAAACCATAGTTTACAAAGCCTTCGGTGTCACCTTTTTTGTAATTATAAGTGTCTAATTCTTCCTGGCTTAGTGTAATATATGCTGTATTATACTCCTCTAAAATCACCATGTTTTTAAGCGCACAACCTAATAAGTGCAGTCTACTTGGTGAATTGGTATCGTATATATTATGATGTATTTCTGTATTTTTTGCACCTTTTTCAATCAAATCGGCTATAACCCTATGTGTTCTACTGGTTGTTGCCCTGAATTTAAACGAACCTGTATCGGTCATTATTCCAGTATACAAACAATTGGCAATATCCTCAGATATAGTATTTAAATCGTCTAAAAATTCAATGACATTATATACCATTTCGCAGGTAGAACTCATTGCTACATCTGAGTACATAATATTTGCATAGTCAGCAGGAGCTTGGTGATGATCAACCATTACAAAAGTAGCATTAGATTCCTCTAGAAAAGGTTGCATTTGTCCAATTCTACCTAAATGATTAAAATCTAACGTAAAAATAACACTGGCTTCATTTACCGCTTTTTTTGCGGCACCATTGTCTCTTTCAAAATTTAAGATAGAATTTGCCCCAGGCATCCATTTTAAAAATTTAGGAAAATCATTTGGTGCAACTACAACTGCCTGCTGTCCTTTACTTTCTAGGTAATGTTTAAGGGCTAGAGTAGAACCAATGGCATCTCCATCAGGATTTTTGTGAGGTACAATTACAATTTTTTGTGGCACAGAAAGTAGTGCCTTAAGAGCTTTAATGTTCTCAGAATTCATGAAGCCAAATATACAATTTATTAAAATAGGCGTGTATTGTAATATGCTATTTTTACCACATTAATTATACCTGAAAAAATGAAAAACAAAAATTTAATAATCCTGCTTGTTAGTTTAGTTTTTGCTTGTAAAAGCTCGGATAAAATAGTAACTAAAAGAGGTACTGATTCTGGGTTTACAATAGCATTTGGGTCTTGCAATAAAACAGATTTGAAAAATTCACTGTGGGATGATGTTTTAAAAGAACGCCCCGATGTATGGATTTGGGGAGGTGATATTGTGTATGCTGACACTGAAAATGTTGCAAAAATAGACTCGCTTTATAAGGTACAGCAGAATATTCCGCTATATAAAAAACTAGCGAATGAAACTTCGATAATTGGTACTTGGGATGATCATGATTACGGATTGAATGATGGTGGAGAAGAATATGTTGCAAAATCAAAAAGTCAACAGGTTTTTTTAGATTTTATGAAGGTTCCAGCGAATAGTTCTAGAAGACATAGAGAAGGTGTATACAGCACTCATGATTTTAAAAACAAAGCAGGGAGGGTAAAAGTGATAGTCTTAGATACAAGATATTTTAGAACAGCATTAACACCAGATACAGAAACCAACAAAAGAAATAAGCCTAATATATATGGGGAGGGAACTTTATTAGGAGAAAAGCAGTGGCAATGGTTAACTGCTGAATTATATAATTCAACTGCTAATTTTAATGTAATTGTTAGTAGTATTCAATTTTTGTCTAATAAACATGGGTTTGAGTGTTGGGGAAACTTTCCACATGAGGTGGATAAGTTAAAAAGCATTATAGCAAGCTCTAAAGCAAAGGGAGTTATTGTTTTGTCCGGTGATCGTCATATTTCAGAATTTTCTCAGGAAAATGTTTTGGGAGTTGGTTATCCGTTAATAGATTTTACGAGTAGCGGATTAACACATGTATACTCAGACTTTACTGAAGAAGAGAACCCATATAGAGTAGGGAAGGTAGTAAGTGAAAAGAGTTTTGGGATTGTTCAATTTAATTTTGGAAATAATCAGGTAAACTTTAAAATGATTGGTGATGAGGGTGTAATATTAAATGAACATCAACAAATCTATAATTAAATTGTCTTTTTTGAGGAAATATGTATTTTTGCGCAAAATTTTACAGATGATAACAAATAGAACTTTTACAATGATTAAGCCAGATGCTGTTGAAAATGGGCATATTGGAGCTATTTTGGAAAAAATTACTGCTGCTGGTTTTAAAATTGTAGCTTTAAAATATACTCAATTAAGTAAGCGTGATGCTGAAGCTTTTTATGCGGTACATAATGAGCGTCCGTTTTTTGCAGACTTGGTTACATTTATGACACGTGGACCAATTGTTGCTGCAATTTTAGAAAAAGATAATGCTGTTGAAGATTTTAGAGCTTTAATTGGAGCTACTAACCCAGAAGAAGCTGCTGAAGGTACAATACGTAAATTGTTTGCTACTAGTATTGGAGAAAATGCAGTACATGGTTCTGATAGTGATGAAAATGCTGCTATTGAAGGTGCTTTTCACTTTTCGGGAAGAGAAATTTTTTAAATAGGAAGTATTTCTATTTTATATAAGAAAGCAATAAATATGTAATCATATGTTTATTGCTTTTTTACCTTAGAATAATTTTTTTGATGAGATCTTTACCAAGCTCTTCATTAAGCATATTAATTATTTTAGATTTTCCGTGACTTAGTTCTTCTCGTAAAACAGAAGAAGACAAGGCAACATAAAGCGTTCCATTTCTAAGTTCAACACCTGTGGTATAGTTTGCAACACCATTGCCCATTAAATTAGCCCAGGCCTCACGTGCTTCCACTTTATTAATACCGTTTTGAAGTTTATTTTTGTCTATAAACTCTTTTAGGGCTTCTCCCAAAGGTATATTTGCGCTTTTTCTTTTAGCCATTATTTTAAACTAAACGGTTCAAATCTTTTATAGTTGTACGTAACATTTTCTTCATTAATTACTGAGAAGTTGTTTTTAGAAATACTTTTTATAGTTTCCTTCCAAGCGCTTAAATCATTTTTATAATGCATTTCATAAACATTGTTTTCAATAATTACAAAAGGTTCAGCATCATTGGAGGTTTCAAAAGTTCCATCAAACTTTGGTTGTACTTTTTTACGATAACCTTTTAAATGCTCAACTTTTATATAGTCTACGCTGTTGCTTAAGGCATATTCTTTTTTTGTACCATCAGTAAAAATTACAGATTCTATTTGCCAGTATCCATTTAAAGTATCAATACTTTGTTTTGATACTTTGTTGGAGCAACTATAAAGTAGTGAAATAAAAAGAATAATAGGTACTTTTTTCATATTACAATTTAAATATTTTGTAAGACTGATGAATATTTTTCACCACATTTTCAGTTCGTTCGGCATGAGTATCGCTAACAAAAATCTGTCCGAAACTTTCATTATCAACCAACGTAATAATATGAGAAACACGTTGCTCATCAAGTTTATCAAAAATATCATCTAATAGCAGAATAGGAGTAGTTTTTGATTGCTTTTTTATAAAATAAAACTGCGCAAATTTAAGCGCAATTAAAAAAGATTTTTGCTGCCCTTGACTTCCAAATTTTTTAATAGGGTAATTTGTTATTTTAAAACTTAAGTCATCTTTATGAATACCAACACTGGTATATTGTAGGGCTTTGTCTTTATCCAAAGATTGCTCTAAAAGAGTTTTTAGATTATTATGAAGTAGTTTACTGTCATATGACAGTGATACTTGTTCGTTACCCCCTGTAATTGCGGTATATTGTTCTTTAAAAATGGGTATAAAAGTTTCTACAAATTGCTGCCTTTTTTCAAAGATTTCCATGCCATAACCATGTAATTGTTCGTTGTAAATACCCAAGGTGTTTTGATCAAAAGTATGGTTGGCGGCAAAATATTTTAATAAAGCGTTGCGTTGAGCTAAAACCTTATTGTATTTGAGTAACGTACTTAAGTATTCCTTATCCGATTGTGAAATAACACCGTCAATAAATTTACGCCGAGTATCACTTCCTTCTGAAATTAAATCCCTGTCGTAAGGTGATATTATTACTAAAGGTAATAGACCAATATGGTCCGAAAACCTGTCATAGGCTTTGTTGTTTCTTTTAATTATTTTTTTTGCTCCTTTTTTTAGACTACATAAAATACGTTCTTCCCTTTCTTCTTTTTCAAACGTTCCATCAATTACAAAAAAATCTTCACCATGTTTTATGTTTTGAGATGAAACTGGGTTAAAATAACTTTTGCCGAATGAAAGGTGATAAATAGCATCAAGTATGTTTGTTTTTCCCACGCCATTATGGCCAACAAAACAATTTATTTTACCATCAAATTCAAAATCTGAAGAATCAAAATTTTTATAATTAAGTAAGGCTAATTTTTTTAAAAACATAGAACAAAACTGTGATTTTGTTTAGGATAGTGCCAATAAGCTGTAAAATATCCAAAAATAAGGAATAAATACCCTACAAGATTTCAATAAAAACTATTATTTTTGCGCGACCAATAAATTTAGAAATGGCAACATATAAGAAAAGAGGTTTTAAACCTAAAAACAAGGTTGAAGAACAACAATTTGATGAGCAAGAAAGTACAACAGCTGAGGTGTTTAGTACCTTAGATGAGGGAGCTTCTAGAACTGAAGAATGGGTTTCTAAAAACCAAAATTATATATTAGGAATAATAGGTGTAATTGCTGTTGGTGTATTGGGTTATTTGGCCTTTAGTCAGTTTGTGCAAAAACCAAAAGAGGCAAATGCAGCGAATGAAATGTACTACCCTCAACAGTATTTTGATCAAGCGGTAACTAATACTGCAGCTCAAGATTCACTTTATAATCTAGCTTTAAATGGTGCTGAGGGTAAATATGGTTTTCTAGATATTATAGATGAGTATAGTGGCACTAAGGCAGCTAATCTGGCAAATTATTCGGCAGGAATGGCATACCTAAATATGAATAAATATGAAGAGGCCATTACTTATTTGGAAAACTTTTCTTCTGAAGAAGCAATTTTGGGAGCTTTGGCTAAAGGTGGATTAGGAGATGCTTTTATGCAGTTAGGTCAGCCTGAAGATGCTTTAGGCTATTATGAAAAAGCTGTAGCTCATAATGCAAATGATTATACAACACCAAAATATTTATATAAGGCAGGAGTTGCTGCTTTGGAGTTGGGAGATAAAGACAAGGCGTTAAAATATTTTGAACGCATTAAAGAAGAATTTGTTTCCTCAAATGAGGCAAGAAGTATTGATGCTTTCATTGGAATGGCAAAAAGTGGAAAATAATGGCCACAGTAAATAAAAATTTATCGGTTTACGATAAAACAACAATCCCAAATGCGAAGGCTCTTCGGTTTGGGATTGTTGTTTCTGAATGGAATGATAAAATAACCGAGGGCTTATATGAAGGTGCTTTGGAAGCATTAATTGACTGTGGTACGCAACAGGATAACATTGTTAGATGGAATGTTCCCGGTAGTTTTGAGCTTACCTACGGTTGTAAAAAAATGATAGAAACCCTTGACGTTGATGCTGTAATTGCAATTGGAAGCGTTATTCAAGGAGAAACCAAGCATTTTGATTTTGTTTGTAGTGCAACAGCCCAAGGAATTAAGGATTTAAATGTACAGACGAACACACCAGTAATTTTTTGTGTACTTACCGATAACACTATGCAACAAGCAATAGATCGTAGTGGCGGAATTCATGGAAATAAGGGAGCTGAGGCGGCTATAGCGGCAATTAAAATGGCTGTTTTAGGGAAGTAACAGTTGGTTACTATGATCTGTTAACAAATTTTGGCACTTCAAATACGGCATTATTTTTGTTTTTAAGTAACTTTGAAAACGATGGGAATGCTAAGTAAAATTACAAAATTACGTAAGAATAAGCAGTTTGGTTATCAACCTCGCTTTTACAAAGGTAAAGAAGAGGGGAATAGTCCTTTTGCTATGGAGCAAAGGTTTGAAAAGTACAGAAGTACTGCAAGTCATACTCGCGGACTAAAAAACAAAGTCAATAAAGCAATGGATGATATGAAGGTTGAGGGAGACCGAAACCTTAAAATTAGAATGCTTATAATCGTTACGGTTTTACTACTTATTTTTCTATTTATAATCGATTTCGACCTTTCCATATTTTTTAAATAATGGCAGATATTATAAAACTTTTGCCTGATCATGTTGCAAACCAAATAGCAGCAGGAGAGGTAGTACAACGCCCAGCTTCTGTAGTAAAAGAATTACTTGAAAATGCAATTGATGCAGGTGCAACTTTAATCAAGTTAATTGTAAAAGAAGGAGGTAAAAACCTTATTCAGGTTGTTGATAATGGTGTTGGTATGAGTAATACTGATGCACGATTAAGTTTTGAGCGTCATGCAACATCAAAAATTCAAAAAGCTGAAGATTTATTTAATTTAAATACAAACGGTTTTAGGGGTGAAGCGTTGGCTTCTATTGCTGCAATTGCGCATGTTGAATTGCAAACCAAAACCGAAACAGATGAGATTGGTACATCAATAAAAATAGAAGGAAGTAAAATTATTTCACAAGAACCAACTGTAACGCCAAAAGGAACTTCAATGGTTGTTAAAAATTTGTTTTTTAACATACCAGCTCGACGAAATTTTTTGAAGTCCAATCAGGTTGAATTAAGACATATAACAGATGAGTTTCATAGGGTGGCTATGGCGCATCCAAAAATTGCATTTCATTTTTATAATAATGGAAGTGAATTATTTAATTTGCCTCAAGATAATTTTAGAAAACGCATAGTACATATTTTTGGTAGTAAAACCAATCAGAAATTAGTTCCAATTGCAGAAGAAACACCAGTAGTTAAAATTTGGGGTTTTGTTAATAAACCTGAATTTGCTAAAAAAAGTAGGGGAGAACAGTTTTTCTTTGTTAATAACAGGTTCATAAAAAGTCCATATTTACATCATGCGGTTGTCTCTGCTTTTGATGGGTTAATAAAATCGGATACGTATCCCGGATATTTTATATATATGGATGTGGACCCAGCTACAATAGATATTAATATTCACCCAACAAAAACTGAGGTTAAATTTGATGATGAACATACCTTGTATGCTATATTACGGTCAACGGTAAAACATAGTTTAGGGCAATTTAATGTTGTTCCAGAAATAGATTTTGAGGAAGACCCTAATTTAAAAACGCCCTATTCTTATAAGGATAAGGAAGTTGTTATGCCTCAAGTTACGGTGGATTCCGGATTTAACCCTTTTGCAGATACGGCTACAAAAAAAACAGGTACTGGAGCAAGCAATGCAAAGTCATATACGAAAACTAATACTAAAGGTTGGGAGAATTTATATGAAGGATTAGGAGACTCCGCTGTAAAGCAAAACGATTTTAGTAGCGTTCAATTTGAATCTGAAACCATAACAGGTTCTATTTTTGAATCAGAGGAAAGTAATGAGCAATCGGCAGCTTCTACAATTCAGCTTCGAAGAAAATATATTATAACTTCCATTAAATCTGGAATGGTTGTTATAGATCAAAGTAGAGCGCATCAGCGTGTGCTTTATGAGAAATTTTTAAAGAATATTACTGTTAAACAAGCGGTTAGTCAGCAATTGTTGTTTCCGTTAACGTTATCATTTTCTAATAACGATATTCAAATTATTGAAGAAATTAAAGATAGTTTGGTTAATATTGGGTTTGTTTTTAGTAAGATTGAAAAAGAGTCTATAGAAATAACAGGGCTTCCTATTTTAGTTGCTGAAAGTGAAGTAAGTATGATTTTGGAGCAACTAATATCTGATTGTCAAATGGATGTTACTGGAGATAGTTTTTCGCAAACTGATCTTTTGTCAAAAACCTTAGCGAAATCACTTTCGGTGAAAACAGGGGAAATTCTAGATGAAACATCGCAACTAGCACTGGTAAACGATTTATTTGCTTGTAAAGAATCACAGCTTAGTCCGTTTAATAAACCAACCTATATTACGATTACAGAAAATGATATTGATAAAAAATTTATTTAAATGATAGGAAGAATATCTGATGCTGTTAAGCATATATTAATTATTAATATTTTGTTTTTTGTAGCAACTTCAATGTATGGCGATCAAATGTATCAGTGGTTTGCACTTTGGTTTCCTGGAGCGGAAAATTTTCAGATATGGCAGTTGGTTACTCACATGTTTATGCATGGAGGAACTACCCATATTTTGTTTAATATGTTTGCGCTTTGGATGTTCGGAGTTTCCGTAGAACAAAATTTAGGAACAAAACGTTTTGTTTTTCTATACTTTTCTGCGGGTTTTGGAGCATTGTTGTTTCAATTAGGGTTTTATTATTTTAATTATATACCTGCATATAATGAGCTGTTATCCTCTGGTTTATCTGCAGATAGTATTACTCAAATGTTAACTTCAAATCAAACTATAGGAAGTTTAACGGATGCTCAATTGTTTAATTTAAAAGAAATATATCCAATATATAATGCATCTATGGTTGGAGCTTCTGGATGTATAATGGGCTTGTTAGCTGCTTTTGGAATGATGAATCCAAATGCTAAGCTGATGATGATATTTTTGCCTATTCCGATTAAAGCTAAATATTTTATTCCAGGTATAATTTTATTGGATTTATTTTCGGCAATTTCTGGACAATCTTTTTTTAGCCCTAGTAATACAGCGTACATGGCTCATGTTGGAGGGGCGGTATTTGGGTTTTTTGTAATGTGGTACTGGAAAAAGAATCAATTTAATAGTAATCGTTGGAACTAACTCATGGCGCAAGGAAATTTAAAATATCAGTTTGCACGATTATCCGTTGCTGAAAAATTAATAGCAACAAACGTCTTGGTTTTTATTGTTAGCGGACTATTTCCTTTTTTACTTAATTTGCCCAAAAATAGTATAGTTCAATGGTTTGAATTGCCTAAGGATTTTATAAATTTTCTTGGACAACCGTGGTCCATTATTACATATTCTTTTTTTCATGGAGGATTTAGTCATTTGTTTTGGAACATGTTAATTCTCTATTTTTTTAGTAGAACGTTTTTGAACCTTTTTGACGCAAAACGATTTTTAAATGTATATTTTCTAGGAGTTATTTTAGGAGGTATATTTTTTGTAGTGTCTTACAATATATTCCCTGCCTTTTTCAATATTTCAGCTGTTTTAATAGGAGCTTCTGCGGGAGTTAGGGCAATATTAATCTTTATTTGTGCGTATATACCCAATCAGGATATAAGGCTTGTTTTTTTTAATGTTAAGTTGTGGTATATTGGTGTTGCGGTAGTGGTGTTAGATTTACTTCAAATGCCTTATGGAGGCAATGCGGGAGGTCATATTTCCCATTTGGGAGGAGCGCTTTTGGGGTATATTTATGCTCGTCAGTTACTTAATGGAAAAGATATTGGTTCGGGTTTTGCAAAAATAATGGATGCGTTTATAGATATTTTTAAAAGAAAAGAAAAGAAAGCTCCGTTGAAGACCGTACATCGAAATAAAAAGACTACTAATAAAAAAACGAAAAGTGATACTAAAGATGTTAATCAAAGAAAAATAGATAGCATCTTAGATAAAATAAGTAAATCTGGTTATGAAAGTCTGACTAAAGAAGAAAAAGACTTTTTGTTTAAAGCAGGAAAAGAATAAAATAGGTGAGAAAAAAGTTATCACTTTTTAACAAGGTAATATTAATAATGACGCTGCTTTATGGCGTTTTATTGTTAATTGCTTGTGGTATTCAATATATTTCATTTGGGAATTTTACTTTGTTTTCAGCGTTAAGTTTAGGTGTTCCAATTTTAAAAATCGGTTGTTTCATTTTTGGATGTTATTGGGCTTTAAAAAGAAATCGTAAGGCTTGGATATTTTCTTTAGGAACCCTGGTGTTTAGTTATTTTACACTTGGTCCTTTTGTGAAATGGTTTGGAGGAAAAACGGACATCAATGAGAATAATTTGAGTGTTATGAGCTTTAATGTAATGGGGTTTAATAAAAATATGTGGTGGTCTGATAAGACAATGGGCCAACGCTCCATAAATTTTTTAAAGGATAAAAAACCTGATATTTTAAGCCTACAGGAGTTTGATTATTCTAAAATTCATAATGGAGATTTTGATTTTTATCCATATAGTTATGTTGATTTTGAGTATTATCAAAAAAAAGTTATTTCGGCGATATATTCTAAATATCCAATAGTTAATAGTGGTAGTCTTGGGTTTTCTGATACCAATAACAATGGTATTTATGCAGATGTTTTATATAAAAACGATACAATTAGGGTTTACAATGTACATTTAGAATCCCTTAAGATTAGACCTAAAAGTTTTGCAAAAGAAAATTCGGATAGGTTATATAATAGATTGGGAGAGTCTTTTTCCAAACAACAAGAACAAGCTGAAATTGTTAAGAAAAATATTAATACTTGTAGATATAAAAAAATAGTATGTGCTGATTTAAACAACACTCAATTTTCAAATGTTTATAAAGAAATTAAAGGAGATTTAAAAGATACTTTTAACGAGGCTGGCTCTGGTATTGGTAGAACGTACCTTTTTGCTAAATTTCCGCTTAGAATAGATTTTATTTTGGTGGACGAACGGATGGAAATAAAAACACACCATAATTTTGATCAACGAATTTCTGATCACTTTCCCGTAATGGCTTCAATTAATACCAACTCCGATTAAGTAACAATCTGTTAGATCGGCAAGTATGTGTATTAATAACCCTATTCCAAAAATTCGAGTTTTTTTATAGAATAGTAGTATTGTATAAAAGGCAATAGCCCAATAACTATGTAGTGGATGAAAATTTATACTGCATCTAAAAGCATCAAAAATTGGGTCAGCTAATAGATGGTCAATATCAATTAATATTGCGGCTAATAGAATTAAAGTGGCTTTTACCTTATTTTCTTTAATTAAGAATACCCCAATTAAAATGGGAACTATAAAATGTATACCATAATGGAGAAAAAATCTAAGCATTTAAGAAACTTAGATTAATATTTTTCAGGTAATTAACGGTATTTGTTCCCTCGTTAAAGAGTAAATCCAAAATACTTAGATTTGGAGCAAATTCATTTCTGTCGTTAAAAACCTGAGTATATTCTTGCTGTTTTAAATCTACTTTTTGCTTAGAATCACATAAAAATCTAGCATCAATCTCGCTCGTTGTTACTTTTTGATACGAGGAAGTTTTGCCTTTAGGGAAATCAAGTTGAAGGCAATCGCAAATAGTTTCAATTGTTTTAAGGTTAAATTCCATGAGTGACTGCTCCTGGCTTTGAAACAAAGGGGCTATTTCGTCTTCGTAATATTCAAAAAACGGAGATGTTCTATAAGCGGTTTCAAGCGTTCTCCAATGTAAACGTTGCCAAGGATAAGAGTAGTCTATTTGTACATTGGAATAAGTTTGCCTTCCATTGTTTTTGCCTAAATGAACAATAGGAATATTAATCATATGCTTACCCTTATCCGTAGCTATGTAAGCTCTATTTCGGTATGTTTGCTTTTGGTAATTGCCATGAGTCTCCCATACGATATCATGTTTTACAATAGCGGCGAAGGTCGCAATATTAGGAAAATATGAAGGGAGTAGTAAAAGCGGTTTCAAAATTTTATTTTTTTACTTTTCGCTTTTTTCTAACAAAGTCAAATACAAACCACCCTACAAGAAGGAGAATAAAGTATTTAAAATATGATTGTGGTTCACCGTTTCCATTAACAGTTGTAAAAACGCGATCCCATCTTACTTTCCAGTTGCTAATACCATCGGTAAAATTGTCAAAACTCATCCAAATAAATATTGGAGTTCCTACAATATGATTATCAGGTACATATCCCCAAGCTCTACTATCTTCAGAGTGATCCCTGTTGTCACCCATCATCCAGTAGTAATCTTGTTTAAAAGTATAATTGTTTGCAACTTTTCCATTTAGTAGCACCTGATTTCCAGAAATACTAATCGTATTTTTTTCGTAATCGCGAATTATTTTTTTATACAGTGGAAGAGTTTGTAGATTTAAAGGAATAGTTTTTCCTTTTTCTGGAATATATATTGGACCAAAATTATCATTGTTCCAAGCATATTGTGGGTCTTGAGGGAAAATATTAAACCCTTTTTGTCCAGCTGGTTCTATTACTTTTACAACAGAGTCTATTGCAGGGTTATTTCGAAGAGCTGTCACCATTTCATCTGTCAGAGGCACCATACGTTGTCTTTCTGCAACCTCTTTTAATGATAAACGTAAACTTTTGATAACGTCTTTAGGAATTCCTAAATGTTTGGTATACAGCTCAAGTTTACCTTTTTCTAGCTGATTGTATCCTAAAAGATATTTGTTTAATCCTTGTGCTTGTTGTTGATTAACTTGGTTGCTTATATATTTTCTAGTAAAATCAACAACACCAGTCTTAGCTAATAATTTTGAAGAAACTCCTTTTTGAGAATATACTTTATAATCGTATTGCGGTTTTGCTCTGTCGGAAAGTTTTAGTTGTTTTCCGTTTACGAAAACAAAACCATCTTTAATTTCAAGCGAGTCTCCAGGTGTTCCAACACAGCGTTTTACATAATTCGATTTTTTGTCAATAGGTTTTTTAACACCTTTTTCTTTCTTAAAAAAAACACGTACGGTATCTGCTGGCCAACTGAATACAACAATATCATTCTTTTTTACTTTTTTAAACCCAGGTAATCTAAAATAGGGGAGTTGAGGTTTATTTAGGTATGAGCGTGTTTTTACTATTGGAAGTGTATCATGCACCATGGGAGCAGCAACGGTTGTCATTGGTGTTCTAGCTCCATAATGAAATTTGCTTACGAATAAAAAATCTCCAACACGTAGTGTACGTTCTAAAGACCCAGTAGGAATTACATATGGTTGAATAAAGTAAGTGTGCACCAAAGTAGCTGCAACTATGGCAAAAACAATGGAACTTACCCATTCTCCCATTGCAGTTTTTGGAGTAAGGCTTCTATTTTCAACGTATTTCACATCTAATGCATAGTTGACATAATAGATGTAAAAACCTAAAGTTAAAATCACTAACCAAGATTCAAGAGTACTATTTCTGCCAAAACTCCTTATGGTTTCAATCCATATTACAGGAAACATTAAAAGATTAATTATTGGAATAAACAAAAAGATTACCCACCATTTTGGTCTATTGATAATCTGCATTAAAACAATTGCATTATAAATCGGAATAATAGCTTCCCATGCCTTTCTTCCAGCTTTTACATATAATTTCCAAGTTCCTAAAAAATGGATAACCTGAATAATTAGTATAAAAATAATCCACTGTGTAATGTCCATAAAAATATTTTTTAATGCTAATGCATATATGTCTGTATGCTTTTAAAAAGTTACAGTTATTAACTTAGGTTTAACACGTTTTTCATTGAAAAAACTCCTGTTTTTCCGACAATCCATTCGGCCGCAGTAACTGCACCTAGTGCAAACCCTTCTCTATTATGCGCTGTATGTTTAATTTCAATACTATCAACAATGCTACTGTAATCCACGGTATGCGTTCCAGGGACTTCAGGAATACGTTTTGCTACTATAGGAATTTCATTGGTTTCACCATTATCTAATTTCCAATCACTATAGTTGCTATTGTTTATAACTCCTTCGGCTAAAGTAATAGCAGTACCACTGGGTGCATCTAATTTTTGGGTATGATGAATTTCTTCCATTGCAACGCTATATTGCTTTAAGTTTTTCATCATTTTGGCTAAATATTCATTGAGCTCAAAGAAAATGTTGACACCCAGACTAAAGTTAGACGCATAGATAAATGCACCCTTTTTTGATTCACAAAGCGCTACAGCTTTGTCATAATTATCTAACCAGCCTGTTGTTCCAGATATAATAGGAACATTGTTCTCCAAACATTTGGTGATGTTACCGTATGCAGAAGACGGCATGCTAAAGTCTATAGCTACATCCATTTCAGAAAAATTAATTTCTGTGGTATCAATATCTATTTTTGCTACAATGGTATGACCTCTTTTAAGAGCTATTTGCTCAATCATTTTACCCATTTTTCCGTAGCCAAATAATGCAATGTTCATTTTGTTAAAATTTGATAGTTAATGCCATCCCATAATTTGGATTGTTCGTAATTGGATCCAAATTGAAATAGGGATTAAAATCCAAAGTTAAGTCATCATCTACATTAAATTGTTTTAAATGTGCATCAACATTAGCATCTATAACATTTACAGCATAAAAAGCAATAGATAAAACAAGCCAGAGATCTCTATCACGTTGATATCTTTCTTGTTGGTTTTGTAAAACATCTAGTTCAAAGTGAGGGATTTTAAGTTCTGGATTGTTGTTAGGGTTATAAAATTCGTCATCAAAAAAACCTGCTTGTCTTCTTTTAAAAGCAACTCTAAAGCGGTCGTATAGTCTGTCGTTTTGTATATATGAAAAAACACCAGTCCCCAGCAAAGCGTAGACCAAAGGTACTTTCCAATAGCGCTTATTATATACTTGACCTAAACCGGGAAGCAGGGCACTATAAAAGGCTGCTTTACTGGGTGCAAGTGGATTTATTCGCTTTTTTTTAGTCAGAAGAGAGTCGTTTACTAAACGCTTGCTAACTTTTACCTCCTCGGGTAATGAATCTGTTTTTGTTTCTTCTTGCGAAAAACCGCTAATAGAAATAAATAGACTGTAAATTAATACTAAAACAAGGTTTTTATTCACCTGTAATTAATTTTTTAATTCTATTAAACTCATCTTCAGAGGTAAACGGGATGGTTATTTTTCCTTTGTTTCCATCAGGAGATTTTACATCTACTTTTACAGCTAATGTTTTTTCAAGTTCTTTAGCACCTGAGTCAATAAATTGAGGAGTTTGTTTAGAAGAAGCTTTTGATACTTGAGAAGGTTTAACTCCTGCATGATAATTTTTTACCGCTTTTTCTGTATCTCTTACTGATAGGTTTTGCCCAACTATTTTTTCATAAAGTTCAATTTGGTCGTTCCTATTTTCAATGTTAACCAAAGTTCTTCCGTGCCCCATACTTAGAAAACCATCTCTAATTCCAGTTTGGATTATAGGGTCAAGTTTTAAAAGTCTTAAATAGTTGGCAATTGTGGACCTCTTTTTACCGACACGGTCACTTAATTTTTCTTGTGTAAGTTTAATTTCGTCAATAAGCCTTTGGTAAGAAAGTGCAATTTCAATGGGATCTAAATCTTGACGTTGAATATTTTCAACCAAAGCCATTTCTAATGACTCTTGATCGTTTGCAATACGTATATAGGCAGGTATGGTCTCTAATCCAATTAACTTAGAAGCTCTAAATCTTCTTTCACCTGATACAAGTTGGTATTTGTTAAAATCTAGTTTTCTAACCGTAATAGGTTGAATTACCCCTAGCTCTTTTATGGATATTGCTAATTCGTTTAAAGCTTCATCATTAAAATTAGAACGTGGTTGAAATGGATTTACTTCAATTGAAACAATTTCTAACTCCACAATATTACCAACAACCTTATCCGCGTTTTTATCGGATACAGATTGAATATCATTTTCGGGGTCTTTCAAAAGCGCAGAAAGTCCCCTTCCAAGGGCTTGTTTTTTTGTTGCTTTCGCCATTATACGGTTTGCTTATTTTTCTTTACGACTTCGTGAGCCAAATTAAGATAATTTGCTGCACCTTTACTGCTAGCATCATATTTTATTATACTTTCCCCATAACTAGGAGCTTCGCTTAAGCGAACATTTCGTTGAATAATAGTTTCAAATACCATATCAGCAAAATGTTTACGCACTTCTTCTACTACTTGATTAGAAAGTCGTAATCTAGAATCATACATGGTCAATAACATTCCTTCGATATCTAAATCGGAGTTATGAATTTTTTGAACACTTTTTATTGTGTTTAGTAACTTTCCTAAACCTTCAAGAGCAAAATATTCGCACTGTATAGGTATTATTACAGAATCAGCCGCGGTAAGCGCATTAAGCGTTAATAAGCCAAGAGAGGGAGCACAATCAATTAAAATATAATCATAGTCATTTCTTAAATCTGAAATGGCTTTTTTCATCATATACTCTCTTTGGTCTTTGTCAACCAATTCAATTTCAATAGCTACAAGATCTATATGTGCCGGAATTAAATCTACATTTGGGGATGTAGTTTCTATTATGGTTTCTTTAGCCGTTTTCGTATGCTCTAAGAGCTGATAAGTACCTAACCCAACACTTTCCACATCTATACCTAAACCTGATGTAGCATTCGCTTGGGGGTCAGCATCAATTAGTAAAACCTTTTTTTCGAGTACACCTAGTGAGGCAGCTAGGTTTACCGTGGTAGTAGTTTTACCTACACCACCTTTTTGATTTGCTATAGCAATTATCTTGCCCATATACGTAGTAAGTTAGGTTGTAAAAATACAATTAATTACGTCGATTTAGAAAGGATTTTGTTAACACAAAGTGAATAATTGTGAGCTAACTAGTTAAATTAGGTTAAAGTTTTGATTATAATTTAATAACAGCCTATAATTTAGGGTTTTTCGTTTTCTTTTTTAAGTCTCTTTATTTCGAAATTTTCCGCAAGTCGTTTTTCCAAAATGGGCTTAATACTAGTTTTTTGTGCTTTCTTTTGCGAAAAAGAATAGGGTTTTATCTTGCTTTTTATACAATCACTGCTGTTTTGATATTTATTAATTCCGACAAGAACAATATTCTCATCATCAAACATTTTCTGCTCTTTTAAGGCACTCTCGTTAATTTTGTTTTGTATACTGCCTTTTCTCAGAAGTTTTAAAAAACCTCCAGAAGATTCAATGTTTTTAAACAATAACAGGGCTTTTTCAGCTAGTTGATTACTAATGCTTTCTATGTAATAGGAGCCGTCGGTTGGGTTGGAAATTTTGTTAAACTGTCCTTCACTTTTTAGCATCAATAACTGATTTCTTGCAATACGTTTTCCAAAATCGTCATCACGATCAAAATTGGTGTTAAATGCATTGTTACAAACAACATTAGCGCCCCCTAAAATACTGGACATGCATTCTGTTGTAGCGCGTAATATGTTAGTATTAAAATTGTAAAGCGTTTTATTCCTATTTGTTGGCGATGATATTATTTGTAAGTCTATTTTTAGTTTATACTCACCAATTAAAGTTTCCCATAACCTTCGTAAAGCCCTTAATTTTGCAATCTCAAAAAAATAGTTGCTTCCAATCGCAATTTTAAAATAGGCGGTTTTAATTTTTGATAGTAGATTTAATTCATCAAAATAGATTAAATATTCGTTAGCGTGAGCAAGCGCATAACTTAATTCCTGAACTTTATTTGCTCCAGCATTTTGATAAACACTTGCATCAATGTAAAGCGATTTTGGTGTTATTGTCTCAAGAATTTTAAAATCTTTTTTTAGATTAAAGTGCCAGTTTCCTGTTCTTGCAAGATGGCCAATAATGTCAATGTTTACAATAACTTTTTTAGCAAATTTTTGAATTTGGTTTATATAAGTTTTGGATAGAAAGTTGAGAATTATGTGAATTGTAGTCTTTTCTATGTCAAAACCTTCTAGTAAGGTTTTAATTTCTATTTTTTGAGTATCTATTATGAAAATTAAACTTTCAGAACCATTTTTTATAGCATTGTGAGCTTCCTTATTAGCTTTAGATGCATTGTTTACATAAATGAATTCACCAATGAACCATTTTGAAGTAGATTGGGAACTAAAGTTGTATTCTTTATTGAATTCGTCTTTATGATAAAAAGGTTTTACCTTAATACCTTCTGGAGATTCCCAAACTAAAGCTTTGTTATATTCATCTCCTTTTAAGTCAAACTGAATTTTTTGTTTCCAAGCTTTTGAGGAGATTTCATTAAATTCATCGAATAAGAAATTCTTACTCATTTTTAGAAGTTTTAATACTGTCTTGGTACTCTATAAGATAAATTTCTTCGTTCTTTTTTTTAAGGTAATATTGTTCTCTGGCAAATTTTTCTAACTCACTTTTATCAGATAATTTATCCCTAGTTTTTTTGTCTTTTTCAATTTCATTGATTAAAAAGTCTTTTGTTTTTTCTAGGTTTTTAATCTCTTTTTTTAATTCCGCATGAATTAAAAGCGAATTTGTATCAAAAAATATCATCCAAATAGCAAAAATGGTAAGTATAATAACATAAAGATTAGTAACAATACTAAACCATTTTTTCTTTCGGAGTTCTTTTAATCGTAGAGCCATTAGATATTATTTTAACCTGTCGTTAATTATTGTTTTTACAATATCTACGGCAACGGTGTTGTACTTATTGTTTGGAATAATAATATCTGCATATTCTTTACTGGGTTCAATAAACTGGTCATGCATAGGTTTTAAAATAGATAAATAATTATCTAAAGTTTCTTCTAAACTCCACCCACGCTCGGTAACATCACGTTTAAGTCTTCTGATAAGTCGTTCGTCTGAGTCTGCATGTACAAAGATTTTGATGTCTAACTTTTCTCTAATTTGAGGGTTTGTTAAAATTAAAATTCCTTCAACAATCATCACCTTGGTAGCCTTGGTTTTGATGGTTTCTCCAGTTCGGTTACACTCCAAAAAAGAATACACTGGCTGATCTATAGATTGTCCAGTTTTTAAAATGGCTAAATGCTTATTAAATAGATCAAAATCAATAGATTTTGGATGGTCGAAATTAGTTTTTTTCCGTTTTTCAAGTGTAAGGTGAGATAAATCATTATAATAAGAATCTTGAGAAAGTAAACCAACGTCTTCCCCTTTTAATTCATTCATTATTTGATTTACCACGGTGGTTTTTCCACAACTAGTTCCTCCCGCAATACCAATTACAAGCATACAATGTAAAGTTTACTCCAAAAATACGTAAAACCATCAAATGCTTGTAAAAAGCCCATATTTTATTAATAAAGAAGATGGCATGTTTAATATAAAATAAATTGAAAGTAAGCTTCATTTTTTATAATGGTTATCTTTGATAACTGATTAATGTTGGAGATTTAATGCAGTTTTAAAACAAGGTACATTTTTTATGAAGCCGTACAAACCTAAGAATAGATTAGCAGCTGAAGATTATATAAATGGTATTTTAAAAGGAGATAGGGTAATTCTTTCTAGAGCAATAACTGTTATAGAAAGTAATTTAGAAAGTGATAAAAAACTTGCTAAAGCAATTATTCAAGAAATTTTACCCTTATCTGGAAAATCAATACGAATAGGAATTACTGGTGTTCCTGGGGTAGGTAAAAGTACTTTCATTGAATCTTTTGGTAAATGCTTAATAACACAAGGGTATAAGGTAGCTATACTTTCTATAGACCCAAGTAGTCAACGTTCTCGAGGTAGTATTTTAGGTGATAAGACTCGCATGGAAGATTTAGCAAATGCTAAAGAGGCATATATAAGACCTTCAGCTTCTGGAGATACGCTGGGCGGCGTTGCAAATAAAACAGGTGAAACTATGTTGCTTTGTGAAGCTGCTGGTTATGATGTTGTGCTTGTTGAAACTGTCGGGGTAGGGCAATCGGAAACTGCCGTACATGGCATGACCGACTTTTTCTTATTGCTAATGCTTGCAGGGGCTGGAGATGAATTGCAAGGCATAAAAAAAGGCATTATGGAAATGGCTGATATGGTTGTTATTAATAAGGCCGATGGAGATAACGTGCGCATGAGTCAATTAGCAAAAAGACAATATGAAAATGCAATGCATATTTTTCCGCAATCAGAATCTGGGTGGAGTCCTGTAGTGAGTACAGCTTCTTCGATTAATAATATTGGTATTGATGTTGTTTGGAAAGAAATTCAAAAATTTAAAAGTTTAGTAGATGCTAACGGCTATTTCTTAAAAAATCGAAATCATCAGCGAATACAGTGGATGTATAATAACATTAATGAAGAACTAAAGCATCTTTTTTATGGTTCTGAAGATATATCCAATGAGCTTACTGTATTAGAAAATAATATAATTTCTTCCAAAATATCCCCAGTAAAAGCTGCTCAAAATATACTACAGAAATTTAAAGAGTCGTTATAAAAGTAAATCCCTTGTTTTTTTCATTTCATTAATTTTACTTGTGCTAGTGTAAAATAACTAGTATCAAGTTTTCCTATGAAATTGATTAGACTTAAAAATATTTCGGATGCGTATTTCAATGCCGCTTGGATATTATATGAAGAAGCTTTTCCGATAGAGGAACGCAGGTCATTAGATATTCAAACTCAGATTTTACAAAAAGAAGAATATCATTTTGATATTTTAGTCGATGAGGAACAATTTGTTGGATTTATTCTCTGGTGGGATTTTGATACATGTAGATATATAGATTATTTTGCAACAGCAGTAGAGCAAAGGAACAAAGGTATTGGGCAATTAATGCTTAACGAGTTTGTAAATCAGAATAACAAACCAATAATATTAGAAGTGGAACTGCCTACCTCAAATATTAATGAGCGTAGAATAAAGTTTTATGAAAGAATAGGGTTTAAGCTAAATCAACATTATTATGAAATACCGCCTCAAGGAGAAGGCCAGTTACCCTTGCAATTATTAGTAATGTCATATCCAGATTTCATTTCCCAAAGAGATTTGGAACTATTTATTAATATATATCATCCTATTGTTTTTAGTAATGAATGGTAAATCTAAAATTAAAAAATTGTCGATACAACAAGCAAGAAAACTTGTTTTGCACGCTCAAAAAGTATATCCCACCAAAAAAACTGGTAGTGCTTTAAATAGTACGCTGGCATCTCTTGAACATTTAGGATATATTCAAATAGATACTATTTCTGTTGTGCAAAGAGCACATCATCATACATTATGGAATCGTAACCCACGTTATGCAAATAAACACTTGGATCAACTAATCGCAAACAAACAGGTTTTTGAATATTGGTCCCACGCTGCAGCGTATTTACCAATTACCAACTATAGGTATAGTTTACCACGTAAACATGCTTATAAAAGTGGAAAGGAGAAGCATTGGTATTCGCCAGATAAAAAGTTAATAAAATCTGTGCTAGAGCGGATTTCTGAGGAGGGGCCTCTAATGGCGAAAGATTTTGAAAATACTGGTAAGAAAAAAGGAGATTGGAAAACTAAACCAACCAAACAAGCTTTAGAGCATTTATTCATGCAAGGCGACCTTATGATTAGTAAACGAGTAAACTTTCATAAGGTATATGATCTTACAGAAAGAGTTTTGCCAAAGGGTGTAAATACAACACCGCCTACAACTGAAGAGTATGCTAAGTTTTTAATTGTATCCTACCTAAAAGCTAATGGAATTGGACAGGCGGCGGAAATGTCTTATTTGCTTAGAAATACAAAACCATTTATTCTAACTATGCTTCAACAAATGTTGGAAAATAATGAGGTAATAGAGGTAAATGCCAATAACCAAAAGTACTTTGTATTACCAGATGCTTTAAGTTTATTAAATAAACCATTGCAAAGAAGTAAACTTAAAATTCTTTCCCCTTTTGATAATTTACTTATTCAAAGAAAAAGAATGAAAGTACTTTTTGATTTTGATTATCTTATAGAATGTTATGTTCCAGAGGCTAAAAGGAAGTTTGGATATTTTTCTTTACCCATCTTGTGGGATGGCAGATTAGTAGCAAGAATGGACTGTAGAACTGATAGAAAATTAGGGTTATTGCATATTCATCATTTAGCGTTAGAGTCTTGGTTGAAAAAAACAGATGCTTTCGCTTTAGCACTTTGTAAAGAATTAGTTCCATTTTTAACATTTAATGGTTGCGATAGTCTAAAAGTTCATAAAATTACGCCCAATACTTATAAATCAGAGCTATCCTCAATATTATCAAAAAAGATTAACCTAATTCAATGAACGAGATAAAAACGTATCATACTGAAAATTTAAATTTTGGGGTTTCTAAATTGGAAGCTACTTATGAAAAAAGAAGTGGCAAAACAGATGAACCCCATCGTCATGATTTTTACACGGTTTTGGTTGTAAAAAAAGCAAAAGGGGTGCATAATATTGATTTTAATACATATGATTTAGCTAACAATCAGTTATATTTTATAGCACCTGGTCAGGTACATCAATTGGTTGAAGATAAAATTCCTGTTGGATTTTCTTTAGTGTTTTCAGCACAGTTTTTAGTTCAAAATGGTATAGAGCTATCTTTTATAGATAATCTAAATTTGTTTGAAGATTATGGTCAGAGCCCGCCATTAGTTCCTAACAAAATACAGTTTAATAAAATAGAAAACTATTGTTCGGAAATGCATAAGTTACAAAATGGTAGTGCAAATATGAAGGAGTTGTCTATTGGAGCTTATTTGAAATTATTACTGATAGATTGTAACAATATATGCGACATAAATCCAATAGAAATTAATTTAGATAATTCGGGTAATCATATAATTAGAAGTTTTAAAAAATTAGTTAACCAAAAATATCAGGAAGAACATTCTACGCAATTTTATGCTAATGAACTTCATATAACGTCAGATCATTTAAACAGGGTTTTTAAATCTAAAATAGGAAAAACAGCTAAGGAATATATTCAATCTAAAATAATTACTGAAGCTAAGCGATTGTTATATTTTTCAAACCTTACTACTAAAGAAATTGGGTATACATTGGGTTTTAAAGAGCCTGGAAATTTTAGTGCTTTTTTTAAAAAATGTACAAACAGTTCTCCTTTAATGTTTAGAAAGGCATTTAAAAAATAGACAGGTTGTTTATCGCGTTTTTATATGTTAATGCTGTTTTTTTATATGTTCTGTTGACTTTAAAAACTAAACCTTTGTGTAAAAATTAGTTTAACATATACAAAACATTATGAGTACGGTTATACACAGAGCAGAAACAAGAGGTCACGCGAATCATGGCTGGTTAAACTCCTATCACACATTTAGTTTTGCAGGGTATCATAACCCTGAAAGAATGCATTTTGGCGTTTTAAGAGTTTTAAATGATGACAAAGTACATGCAGGTAAAGGATTTGGTAAGCACCCACATGATAATATGGAAATAATTTCAATTCCTTTGGAAGGAGATTTAGAGCATAAAGATAGTATTGGAAACACTACCGTTATAAAAGAAGGGGACATTCAGGTAATGAGTGCGGGTACTGGAGTGCATCATAGTGAGTATAATAAAAACCATGATAAAGATGTAAATTTTTTGCAGATATGGGTTTTTCCAAATAAACGAAATGTAGTACCTAGGTATGATCAAATTTCAATTAAAGCAATTGAAGAACTTAATAAATTCTACCAAGTATTATCTCCAAACAAAGAAGATCAAGGCGTCTGGATACATCAAGATGCTTGGTTCAGTATTGGGAAATTTGAAAAAGGAAATTCTGATAGCTATGCTATTAAAAAACCAGATAATGGAGTTTATGTATTTGTCTTAGAGGGCAGTGTTGAGGTTAATAACCAGGAGCTTGCAAAAAAAGATGGAATGGGTATTTGGAATACCAATACTGTTAATATCTCAGCAACAACAAATTCGCGTGTACTATTAATGGATGTTCCTATGAATATTTAAAGCTCTAATCTAATGTTTTATAACTGCTGATTTTATAATTCAACCCTACTTGTGGTATTAAAGGAGGGTCGAATTATAGTTGTTATATATAAACTAATATTTAATTTTTGATGCAGATAATGTGATATCTGCAGTAGACCACACGTTTTCCAGAAGTTTTGCCGTTTCAACAGCTTTTTCGTTAGCATTTAGCTTTTCGTATGCCGATTGCAAACCATGCAATGCCCATCCGTTTTTTGGAAGTCTTACTAAATCTTCATTGTATGTGGCAACAGCATCATTGTATTTTTTTGCGGCTATTTGAATTGCTCCTAAATGGTGTCTAACGGAAAAAAACCAATCTGGCGGCTCATTATAATTTAGATTGTCTTCTATGATAATTGCCTCTTTCAACAGTTTAATGCTTTCATCATATTTCTTTTCTTCTGCAAGAATTTCGGCGGTTAAAACCTTTTTAGCTATTTGAAGTAATACATCCACGGAATTGATATCCCAAATTGTAATTTCTTTTAAACTTTCATCTTCCGCATACTTTTCCAATAATTTTAGTTCTTCTTTGGCCTTAGCTACATTTTTGATTCCAAGAAAAGCTATCCCTCGGGCATAGTGCCTTATGGCTTCAGGGTATTTTAAAGTTGAATCGTTATTTTTCATCTCTAAAATTTCCTGCCATTTTCCAAACTTTGCATAAACATAATACGGTATGGTATAATAGTGCTGAATTGTTCCCCAACCGGGCTCTTTCATTAACTGAGTATTAGAATGCTCAGCAACCTTGTTTGCAGCTTCAATTGCCCATTTGCTATTTCCTTCAAGAGTAGCAGTGGCAGCCATAAAGTGGTAGTTATGTGGAAAGTAGGCTAACGGATAAGCGCCTTGAGCATTACAAGCTGCAACATACGTGCTATCCACTAATACAGCTTTTATATTTGAAATTGTTCCTTTATGGTAGTCTCCTGTACGAATGTAAATATGAGAAGGCATATGTACTAAATGACCTGCACCAGGAACCAAACCATCGTCAAATGCTTTTGCACTTGTTAAACCTTTTTCTGGGGAAAAAGAGGATTCCACGGCATGAATATAAAAATGATGTGCACCAGGATGGTTCGGGTTAATTTTTAACGCTTGTTCTAGTAAAGAAATAATTTCGGGAGTCCATTCCCTTGTATTTCCTTCTTTGTCCCATAAATCCCAAGGATGTAGATTCATTATGGATTCTGCGTACATTGCACATATATCTGCATCATTAGAAAAATTGGCATAAACATCCTGCATAGCTTTAGCGTATGCCATATCTAATGGTGTTCTGTCATCGGGTGCTGCTTTGGAATACCTATTGGAAAGTGCATTAATTAGTGCTTTTTCTTTTTCTGTTATTTTTACTGATAATTTCACCGCTTTTTGAACTGCTTCGTAAGCTCTTTCATAATTATCAGGTTCCATACCTGCGTTATAATTTGGGCCTAAAACGTAAGCGTAGCCCCAAAATGCCATCGCACAATTTGGGTCTAATTTAGTAGCATAGTAAAAAGATCTCGCAGCTTCAGCATGATTAAACCCGTAGGCAAGTACCAAACCTTGATTAACATACTGTTGTGCAAGTGTTGATTTTGTTGTAACCGGAAATTCCAAAACATCTAATCCATCTATAATCGGAGCAACATTGTCCTTCTTATACCAATCTTTATCTGTAACTATTGGTGCGCAAGAGAGATATTCTTTTTTTTGAACCTCTTCGGTATTACTTTTTTTGTTTTTACATCCTGTTAATACAATTAAAAGGAAAACCAGATAATAGTGTTTCGTCTTCATCGCTGTAGTTTATAAGATTAGACATTAAATTTATCGGGAGAAGATATACAAGATACAAAATGTTTAAAAATCAGAGAAAAGTCCACCAACTTTCTCGCGGGCTAAATATTTTGTTGATTTGCTTACATTAAAGCATTAATAAATACTTCCATTTCTTGTTGTGTGCCAACGGTTATTCTGGACCACTTTCCGGTTTCTTCATATATACGAGTTCCATGAATATTTTTGCTTTTCAATCTAGAAAAAAAATCTCTTTTATAATTTTCTAAAGAGAAGTAAATAAAATTTGTGTGCGATGGTATGCATGAAATTTTCAACCTTTCTAGTTGTTCAATAGTATACGCTCTTACTTTTTTATTTGTTTCAATAAACGCACTTGTAAATTTTTTATCGTTTAATGAAGCTAAAGCTCCAGATACAGATGTTATACTAATACCTCCATTTGGCCACGATTGTATTTTTTTTAAGGCGATAATGGTGTCTGAATGTGCAACAGCATAACCAATTCTGGCACCAGCCATGCCATAAAGTTTAGAGAATGTTTTTGCAATAATTACATTTTTGTTGGTTAAAACTTGCTTGCTAAGTGATGGTTGAGAGGTTAAATCAATGTACGCTTCATCAATAAGTACTAAGGTTTTTTTTGAAGCTTCACTTACAAAAGAGAGTAATTCATTGCTATCACAAATTGTACCCGTTGGATTATTGGGGTTACAAATGTAAACCAGAGAAGTATCCGACGTGATGGCATTTAGCATTCCGTTTAAATCATGCTTTTTATTTTTGGTTAAGGGAACTGATATTTTTTGTAGTCCTAAATTTTTAGCAGGAGAAGTCCAATAGTCAAAGGTGTTTTTAGCTATTACATAATTACCACCTTTAAAAGCAGTATGCAGTAAAATAGTATTTAAAATTTTTGTTGAACCGGCATCTAAAAGAATATTTGAGGCAGTAACATTATTGTGTTCGGCAATTGCAGAAATTAACTTGGGAGTTGTTCTAAAACCATATTTATTACTATGTTTTACGCTCGTTTCCATTGCTTTGACGGCAAGTGGAGAAGGTCCGTAAGGGTTTTCGTTAGCGTTTAGATAAATAGGGGTTTTATGTAAGTTTGTAATTTCATCATCAGTCACTGGATGCCCTAAACCATCAAAACTTACTAAACCTAAGCCGACTACCCCTAATCCTACTTTTTTTAACCAAAATCTTCTGTTAACATCATTTTTCATTTCATATAGATTTTAAAATCAATCTATTAAAGATAATGAAAAGATGTTTCTCAGATGTTTTACTTTGTTTTTATGACGCCATTTTTAAACAACGTTATAGCTTGATTTAATACGACGTTAATTTCGGAAATCGGTAAGTCCTCTTCAGGGTTTACATTAAAAACTTTCATTTTGGATCGTGTACCTTTTTCTAATCTGGGATGATTAATGTAATCTCCATGTACTATTAGAAAATAGGGATTGTTTGTTTTTTTATCAACCCATAAATAGCAAAACATTTTTTCTTTATAACAAAAGCAAGGCATACCATATTTTGTAGTTTCATTAACATTATCATCAAAATTTAAGAGAATATCTCTCATTGCTAACAAACAACTTTTGTTGGGTTCTTTTTTGTTGAAGTAAAAACTCTCATTGCTATGCATTGTCTTATATGTGTAATTGATTTACTTTGAATTGAATGGGAACAAGTTACTAATTTTAAAGAATGTCCAGTTCTTAGAAAATGTCTTGTTATTAATTATTTAATTTTTATGTGGGTTTCCTGTAGCCCTTTTTCCTTAAAAAAATTGATTAAATCAGTAGAATTGCCCACGTTTGCATGATGTAAAAGTGTAAAACCATGTGGTCCTTTTGCAAATAGTAAATCAGGATAGGTCTGTAAAGTAGCTTTTACCAAATCAGTTTTTCCTAACATGGTAAGGGTAAACAAGTTTACTCTAGCACCTTTAGAAATTAGGTAATTAGCAATTTCTTTATTTCCCAAATGAGCAGCTCCTTCAATGGCTTCTTCATAATCTGAATTTCCCCAATCATAACTGGCATAAATTAAATTAGGATATTCGTTTAACATTTCTTTTACTAAAGGTAAATTTTTGTGCCCTGCGATTACAAATTCTTTGACAAGTTTTGTTTCAATCGGGTTTTGTTTTTTGGAAGATTGTGAAAATGATAAAATAGGGTAGGAAGAGGTTAAAACAACTCCACCAACCATGTTTCTGATAAATTTTTTTCTATGCATGACTATATTTTTAATGTATGCTAAAATCAGCACTTTAAAGTCAAAATACTTTAAAAAACATGTTTTTTAAGACGAAAAATTAGTTGGAAACGTATTTTTTTCGAAATTCCGTAGGAGTTATGCCTGTGTGTTTTTTAAAAGCAATATTAAAAGCCGTGATAGTGCCGAAACCAGAGTCGTATGCAATAGAAGCAATTTTTTTATCATTTTGTTCTGAACAAGAAAGAAGTGTTTTTGCTTTTTTAATTCTATAGTTGTTTACCAATTCTTTAAAGTTTTGCCCAGTATTTTGGTTTACAGATTGTGATATTTCTCTAGAATTTATAGATAACCTTTCCGATATAACCTTAATTGATATTGTAGAATCTAAATAAATGTTCTCGCTTTCTAATATTTTTTTTACTTGTTCAAATATTTTTACAGAACTGGTATGGTCAAGTTTTGAACTGTTATATTTTTCTAGGTTAAAATTAGAGCGATTTAAAAAAAGAATGGTGAATCCATAGATGAGAAACGAATAAAAAATAGGTCCGGATATATAGTATAACCCCAGATTTAAAAAATTACTTAGGTAAAACACCCATATAGCAGTTACACCAATTAAGATGGTTCTATACCATTTTTTCTTTTTAGGAGAAACTTTTTTTTTGGTATTAAACAATGTTAACCATGAAAGTACTAGGTAAAATGCTAGATGGAAAACGACTATTCCATAGTTCCAAAAAGTTTCAAAATGTCCGTTACTTGGTATTATTGGTATTAGAAGAATAAATATAAAAAATGGAGCTAAATGTAAATTATCTACACTTGTTATGTTCTTTTTATAAAATAAAGACTTTCCGTAAAACCATAAAAAAGGGCCTACTATAAAAATACCCGAAATACCAATGTTTTTTTGCCACGCCTCAAGTGGTAAATAATATCCTAATATTGATTTTCCTATTCTAACTGTTAATCCAAAAAGAACTAGACCTAAATAAAGATTTGACTTTTTGGAATTTGTTTTGGCGGTTAAAAGGTAAATAGAAAGTAAAATACCCTGACAAAAACCTAAAATAGCAAGAATAGGGGTAATGTTATCTATGAACATTGATATTACGTTTAGCCAAATGTATTAACATTTGACAATACAAATATCAATTTTATCTTAATATTAGGATTAAAATTCCTCATCAACCAACTCCTTGTTTAAGGCAGCACCAACTATTGTTCCTGAAGCGACCGCCAAGGAAACCGTTCTTTGAGGGTTAGAATTATCTCCGCAGGCATATATTCCTGGGATACTTGTTTTTTGAAAATTATCAGTCTCTAGCAATTTATGTTCATTGTGTTGACATCCTAGTTGTAAAGGAATGTCACAGTGTTGGTCAACATTTGGATGCGCGTAAACTGCTGTTATTTGTTGTGTTGAATTGTCACCAAATTTTATTTCTTTAATTTGACCATTATCATGAAGGAATTCTATAATTGGTTTTTCGTTAATTTGAATATTACGACTTTTTAAAGCATGTTCTTGTTCTTTGGTAAACGTAGACTTGCCATTGGTAAATATGGTAATTTCGTCAGTTAGGTTTTTTATAATTTTACTTAACTCAAAAGCAATAGTTCCATTGAGCAATATGCCCGTTTTTTCTTTTTTTACCTCATAGCCATGGCAGTAAGGGCAGTGTAAAATAGATATTCCCCAGCATTCAGAAAATCCTTTTATATTAGGCATTATGTCTTTAACACCGGTTGCAAATACTAATTTTTTTGCAGTAAAAATTTCTTCAGAATCGGTTTTGATAACAAAGCCATCATTTTTTTTAGTTCCTTCTTTTGCTAGGCCGTTATGGTAGGTAATAGTATTATATGACAATACTTGCTCTTTAGCTTTGTCCGCAATCTCTTTTGGCGTGGTTCCATCGTGAGTAATAAAGTTATGGGTATACGGAGTTTGTCTATTACAACGCTTACCGCTATCTATAATTAATACTTTTCGTAGTGAACGACCTAAGCTCATGGCAGCTGATAATCCTGCGTAACTTCCGCCAACGATGATTACATCAAAACTGTTATTTGTCATTTAATCAATAATTTTTAATCTATATAGAGTGTTTTAAGCTAACAAATATATAGATTATTTTGTTAATGCAATAAAATTGCAATAGTGTAATTGAAACTGGTTTAAGTTTTAGGATAGTTTTAGTAATGATGATGAGTTTTTCTAAAGCTTAAACCGGTAGTTATTTATACCGGTAATGACCAATTATTTCATAGTTAAAAAGACAATCTTCTAAAACTTGCCCGCTTCCGATATTGTGGACTATTAAATTTCTTTTACCATCTTTAGATTTTTTGTCAACCACAATTCCAATATGGGTTAACCCGCCGCCCAAACTCCAAGCCACTACATCTCCTGGTAAATAATCACTTGGTTTTTTAGTTATGTTTTTTTCTGCGCCTTTTCTTTTAAAGAACCTCATTAAGTTAGGGACGCGTCTATGGTCAATATTTTTGTCAGTTGTTTTTAACCCCCAATTTTTCGGATATTTACTAAAATTAGCCTTCATATCTTCGTGAACTAATTTTTGTAAATCGATGTTGATTTTTCGGTATGCTCTTATGATTACATCAGTACATACGCCTTTATCAGAAGGAATATCTCCATTTGGATAGTCAATTGAAAAGTAGCTGGGGTCATATGTAACTTCTTGTTTAGTTAAATCTATTGCGTGTTTAGATAAAGTATTTTCTTTTTCCGTGACTTGAGAAAAGCAGTAGAAATTCGCAGCAAAAAGGATAACAAAAAGTATTTTTTTCATGTTGTCAGTCTGTTAAATAAGTAGAATTGCCATTAATCAAAAGCTTAAGATACATTTTATTTTTTATAAGAAAGTAATTGCTTAATACTTGCTATATGAGAAAATAATACTATTGGGACAATCACTGCAGGAAGCCATACAAAAGGAAAATAAGTTACTCCAATATTAGGTTGTTCAAAGGCCAATTGCTGGAGAGGTGTTTCAGCACTTAAAATCGCAATTGTAAGTATGTTTAGGAGTAACCCTAAGCATATAAAATTCCAAATTAAGAGCCCTCTTTTATTTATTTTATTACTCTTAAACATTAAATAAAAAACAATAGGAGCTGAAATTCCGGCTATAATGTCAAAATTATAACCATCAAAAGTCATTAAATCCGGAATTAAACCTTCTAAAAAAAGATAATAGAGTATAATTTCGACGGGAACACGAACCGAATGCAAAATGGTTAACCATTTTAAATTTAAGTTGTTTAAAAATTGGGTATTGTTCTTATTTGAGAATATTAGTATTAGAAATAAAACAGGAGGAACGAGTAGTAGCGTAAATCTTGGGGGAAATGTATTAGGTTTTTGATAAAAACCTTTAATTCCGAGCAAACCAACAATAAGCATCCAAGTTAAAATGACCAGTAAAACTTTCTTATTATAATTTGATTTATAAAAAAGCCAAACTGTTACAATAGTTAACAGAATAAAACTGTACGAGATATAATTAGAAATTTCAGCCATTTTGTTTTTTAAAATCTAAAATTAGTAGCTCTAAAACAGAATTTACTTGACAAAAGGCAAGAAATGTTATTTGTTTTTTCTAATTCTACTAAGTGTGCTGTCTGTGATTCCTAAATAAGAGGCAATGTACTTTAATGGTGTGTGCTTTAATATTTCAGGTTTTGAAGATGCTAAATGCTGATAACGTTTCTCAGCAGTTTTATTAATCATGCTATAATTTCTTTCCTTAGAGGCTATAAATTCTTTAACCAAAATAGCCCTTCCAAAATCTCTAAAAGCAGGTTTGTTATGGAATAGTTTATTGAGCTCGGTATACGAAATATAGTATCCCGAACAATTAGTGATTGCTTGAATGTTTACTTCTGATTTGACTCGAGTAAAAAAAGATGTAATTTCAAAAACAATGTTGTTTTCGGTGAAAAGATCTGTTGTAATTTCATTTCCATTTAAATCGTAAAGAAAAAGACGCATTAATCCTTTTTCCAGATAAAAATAATAATCGCTTATTTGCTTTTCCCGTGAAAGTAAATCTCCTTTTTTTATAGATATTGAATGAAATGCTTTAGCGATTTCTTGGGCATCATCATGGTCAATTAGAACAGTTTGTTCAATAAATTTAACTAATGAGGTTTTATTCATGCTTAAAGTTAGCGATAATATTAAATTTTATTGCTGCATTAAACTCAAAGCTTTTCTATGGTATAATACCTCAAATGTTAATGTTTAGGTACGGTCTTGTTTTTATTTGATATTCCCTCTTTCTTTTTCCCGAACCCATTCTATGTAGTCAGTTTGAGATATTTGGGTAATTCCAAATTGCCTAAGCATCATTACAACTTGTCCGCGATGATAACTTCCATGGTTGAATACTGTTTGAATTATTTCTCGCGAAGGAATTGAAAAAACACGTCCTTTGTGTTCAAATGCAATTTTCTTTTCAAGTTCTGCTTGGTTTACGAATTTTTCAAACTCCGTTGAGGTCTTTTGCCATTGTTTAAAAAGTTCATGGTTTGTACCTGAAAACTCAGTTACTTCATGGGTTTTCCAACCATTTTCATTTAATCTAGAAAGCCAACCTGTTTCGGCATACCAAATATGAAGAACGGTAGCTCTAATTGTCGAAAAACTTCCAACTAATTCCTTTTCAAGTAATTCTTCTTTTCGTGCTAATAAATCATTTATTAATCTATTGTTTGCCCAAATATTATAGCTTGCATAATCGAGGTATCTTTGATTCATTTTGTTGCCTGTTTTTAGATAACTAATTTAACAAATACATGGGGAATAGGAGACCTTTTTTTACAAGTGAAGACCCTAACGTTTATGCTTATAGTAATGTATAGGCGTTAGGGTCTTAATTGTATTAGTTAGAAATTGTAGCTATGGATTGGTGGACCATAAAGAGGCTCCTTTAAGCATTGCTCTTCTTGGAAGTTTTAAACCTGCTAGTATTAATTCTGCAAAATCTCCTGGTTGAAGTACATTTTCGTATGAGCCTTTATTAAGCATTCCTAATCCAATTGTCATGTCAGATTCTATGGTGCTTGGCGTTAACGTATTAACTCTAATATTGTTTTTACGTACTTCTTTCATTAATGATTCTGACATTCCTATAACTGCAAATTTAGATGCAGAATATGCAGATACATTTGCATTTCCATTTAGTCCTGCCGTAGAAGAAACGTTAATTATATCCCCTTCGTTTTTACGAATCAAATACGGTAGTACTTCTTTGGTAACATAATACATTCCCATAACATTGGTTTGGATAATTTCGCTCCATTGGCTAACTTCCATATCATTAAATGATCCAATAGCCGCAATACCAGCATTATTTACTAAAATGTCTACGGAACCTAAAGTATCAACAATATGTTTAATACTTTTTTTAACTTCTTCATAGTTACTAACATCAAATACTGAATACATTACCTTTACTCCGTAGTCTTCTAATTCCAAGGCAGTTTTTTTTAAGACTTCTTCGTTTCTACCGGTTATTGCAATGTCAACGCCTTCTTTGGCAAGGGCTATAGCAGTCGCTTTTCCCAGTCCCCGGCCACCGCCAGTTATAATTGCTTTTTTGTTTTCTAAACTTTTCATTTTTATTTTTTTAAGTTATGCTTGCATTCAAATTCATTATCTATCAACATTCTGCAAACTTGTAATATTGAGTTTTCTAAAAATTAGCATCGATTAAAACACCCGGAATAACAGCGTTGTCAGTTGTATTTAAACCACCAGGACGCAAATCATACTGCAATGCAGGTTGCAGTGCAAAATAGTCTGTTATCTGAAAGCGATAGCCTAATTCTAATACTACTTCTGGTAACAATGTATCATTACCTTGTAATGCAGCCCATTCATTGCTAAAATCACCAATAGTTGCAAAGAATAAAACTCTATCCTTGACTCTAGATTTTACTAATCCTTTCCAGTTAAAGCCTAAGCTGCTTTGAAAAGGCAATTTAGCTATTCCATCATGGGGAGAATAAGCCATTGTAAGAAAAGAGTTTATGTTATCTGTTAAATCAACATCAATATGTCCATATAAACGTAAAAAGTACTCAGATATATTATTATCAAAATTATCAAGGTTGCCAAAAACTTGGTTTGCTCCCAAATAAACTCGGGTCTTACGGTTTGCAATTTTTCCAAACCAATCGTATTGAAAAAATACAGATAAATCGTCTGAAGACCTAAAAGAAAAGTCTAACCCATGTTTTGTATCATCAAAAACGGTTTTGCTCAATTGGTATACACCTAATTGGAATTGATGTTTGGAATTGGGTTTATATTTAAATCGGGTTCCCCATGTTGGAAAAGGAAAAGTAGTGGTCAAGCCATCTAATAATAGAGCTCTTATAACACCATTCACCGTATTATTGAGCGAAAAGAAATATAGTTTAGAAACAGAAAAGTCATCAACAGACGTGGTACGACCTATCTTTACAGAGAATTGGTTCTCAAAGTGTTTTTCGATACTTAAATCATACAAAAATGTATTTTGGCCCCCAACGACATTTAGTGGTTCAAAAACAGAACCCACTTCATTCATAAGTCCTTTACCATGGCGGTTTATCATTGAAATTTTACCATGAGTGCCTCTCCAACCTAATATTTTTTCAAAATCAAGTTTAATACCTGTATAAAGCTGCCCAGCGTAGCTGTTTGCGTGTTCTATACCTCCTGAGACATTAGCCGCAGCTATGGAGACATAGGATATAAATGGATCTATCCCGTCTTTTAACTTAGCCTTATCTTGAGTACTTCTCGTTTCTTTTACTTGTGCAGATAGTGAAAAAGAAGCAATAATAAAGCTGAGTAAAACCAATTTCTTCATTTTACTTCTAAATTGAGTTTATAGGTTGTAGAAGATTTTAAAGTTCATTAATGAACTTTAAACATTTTGACCTCTACAACCTAACCGTTAAGTAATAATAGTTTTACTTGTAATTATGTAAATTACTTTTTAGTCCAGTAATCCATCACTAGAACATCAGCTAGCAGTGGACCTACTTTACTTACTAAATTTAAATGAGCCTTATGAAACAAATAAACTTCTCTAGCGTGCTCATCATTAAAGGTTAAAGTGAAGCAATGTGTAAAACCTTTGCTATGACCTTCTGTACTATCATTTAAACCCCATTCTATGTTTGCAATCTCAGGGATTTCATTTTTTAGATTTATAAAAGTTTCAACCGCATCTTTGATTTGAGCTTCAGTGGCATCTTCTTTGTACTTTAGGTTAACCGTATGTTTTAAAATTTTTCCCTCTCGGTTAATTTTAGGAGAAACTTTATAGGTAGCTATTTTTCTAAAATCGGTTCTGAAAGAACCTGCTATGAGGAAATCATCTTCGCCAATTCTATGAGATTTTAAACCGTAATAGATAGAAAACCCAGTTTCTAAATAGTTTATTTTACTAAGTATTCCTTCTGAATTTAGTTTTAGTAGTTGAATGCTTGCGTCATCTCTTGTTCCAACTGCTAGAACGGCTTCATTTTTACTAACAGAAACCACTTCTATTCTAGTTTGCCCTTGTAGTTTTGTGGTTTCATCATCCTTTAATATGTAGTGAGGAACTAAAGCTCCTTTCTTATTTACCTTAAAAACACTTACGCCATCACCATGATAAACAAAGTCGGTTTTTTTAATAAATCCGTTTCTTTTATAATATTTATGGTGTCTGTGACCAACTATTACATAATTATTATCTCCTAGGGTAACACCAGTAACAGGATAAGTTCCTGTTAAATACCTATCAGTGTTATTATCACTTATATTATTAATGTTTTTGAAAGTACCGTTTTCGTATACTCTAAAACTGCTTATACCGTTATCTTGAAACCCTCCAGTATATAAAAAGGTTTTTCCTTTTATTTTATGGACAAACATTCCAATTATACCATCGGTATGAATAGTTTCATCATCTTTTATTGATTGAACATGGGTTAATTTTCCACTATTCTCTATTTTAAAAGAACTTAAACCTGGAGTTTCTTCTAAACCACCTATAAATAAGTATGATGATTTTTTCATATGAATTACTTGCAACGTAATTGCAGTGCCAAGATGTGTTTCATTGGTATCTTCAACTAAAGAAACGCGCTCCAGAGCTCCATTATCCAAAATTTTAAATGTTTCAATAACATTACCGTGCTTATTTGCAACGAACAGAAAATCAGTGCCACCAATGTTATCAGCGACCATTCCTCTTGCAGGACCTTTTTTCATATGAAGTTCGTGGTTACTAATAGGGGTAAGCACACCTTCTTTATCTAAACTATAAACATCTACATTACCAATACCACCAGCGTATACGTAATGATTGTTATTTTTGGTATAACTTGTTACGGAAACAGTGTTAGTGCCGGTTATATTTTTGAAATCTTTTCTGTACAACATTAAATCATCAGAAGCTTGTGATAAACAAACTTGAGATAAAAGCAGTGATACAAAGAGAATTCCTTTTTTTATGTTGTTCATAATATTGTTCTTTTTCAAATTTAATTATTCTATAATTGATTCTGCACCCACAGTGGCTATAGCCCTATCTTGCTCTATAGTACCACCGCTAACGCCAATAGCTCCAATAATTTTGCCATCTTTATTTTTGATGGGTATTCCTCCAGGAAATGTGATTAAACCATCGTTAGAATGTTCAATGTTATAAATTATACCTCCTGGTTGTGTTAATTCACCAAGTTTTCCTGTATCAATGTCAAAATATCGTGCTGTTTTTGCCTTTTTAATAGCAACATCTATACTTCCTAAATAAGATTCATCCATTCTTATAAAAGCTTTTAAATTAGCCCCGGCATCTACTACAGCTATATTTACGAGTACATTTGATTCTTCAGCATTTTTTTTTGCTGCTAGTAATGCTTTAAGGGCTTCATCGTCGGTAATATCATTTGTTATTTGAGCATTTACTACGTTTGATAAAGATGTAATTGCTAATACAATTACCCAAATTTTTAATTGATTCAATGAGTTCATAATTCTGTTTAATGTTAGTCTTGCAAAAATTATAAACTGTAATGAGAAAATAGTTGAACAAGTTCAACTTGATTTTAATTTTTTCTAAACTTTTAAGGTATAATGATAAATGTATTGTTGAAACTATTGATTCAATTATTGTATTGTATAAAAAACCCTGTCTAATTTTAGACAGGGTTTTTAAACTCTTAAGTTATGTTAGAACTATTTAGCTTCTAATTTCCAAGTACGAACCCAGTCAACACGCATTGTATTTTTAGTATCGTCGTTTAGCTCCTCTTTTTCAGGTAAGCCTCCTAAATAACATTCATCCGCAGTCCATAAATCAAAAATAAGTTCTAAGTCTCTCGTAAAATCTTGATTAGTAGTTACAAGACCGGCTTCTTCTCCGTTCAAATAAAACTGAACCGTTCTAGCATCTTTCCACCAAGCTCCAACAATATGGTAGTCTTCATCCCAAGTTTTATCTTTATTTGGGTTTCCGTCTGATAACATTCTGGTATCGTAATTGTCCTCATGCCTTTCCGTAACTCCTCCTTTTGCAATGAAATACTGAGAATTCATTTGCGTAGGGAAATCCCAAGGTGTCCATGGGAAGTTACTAGGTTTAGTGCTTTGGTCAGCACATTCAGCGGTAGGATTGGCATTACTTTCAACAATGTCAATTTCATCTCTATCATTAATATCGCCATTATTTAACCAAAATGTATTGAAAGCAGATATGCTAGAAGTTTTCATGCTACATTCTGTGTACATTGGATAACTAATTTGTGTTTTTGAATGTACTCTTGCTGTTTGAAACCAGTTTACGGGGTCATTTCTTAGCGTTGCCTTTATGCAAAGCTTACCATCAACCACAGAAGAGTTTTCTTCTCTCATATATACTGGTGTATTTCCATAATTCCAAAAGGAATTAAACCACTTATCTTCATCCCAAGTGTCAAACTCATCAGACATTGCTTCTACTTTTACCCATTCCATATCATCAGGGGTTGTATCAATTACAGAAACAAACGATGGTAAGTTTGGATCTAAGTCAGCAAGTTCAAAGGGCTCAATTTTGTCTGGATCCGGATCCGGATCTGGGTCAGGATTTCCAATTGGGTCTGGTTCTTTTTCTGTATCATCGCTTGAGCTAGAACATGCTACTAAGAGCATTAGAATCATACTCAATGATAATAACCTATAAATTTTCGCAGTAATTTTTTTTTGTTTTTTCATTTTGTTATTAAAATTGATTTGAAAGCTTATGTTCTATAAAAGTTGGAAAAACCTTCATCCAAGGTCATTTCAGGAATCTATACTTTATGGTAATCCCTTTTCTATAAAACACGTTTATTAAGTTAATTTTAATATAAGTTAAATATTATATGTTGGAATTTATAAGTAGTTGCTCAAATGTTTAGTTTTTGTAAAGTTTATTCAGATGTATAGCAGGTTGTTGAGTTGTTGTTGAGGTTTTGTTCAGAATTAAACCGTAGTCTTTTTACTATAAAAAGTAGTAGGGTTTAATATGATATTGCACTAATATTGCGGTTTAGTATGTAGAAACTGTACTTTACAAGAATTTAAATACTTTGTGCAGTAAAATTATTGGAAATGTACCTTTGTTTTAAATATAGCCTTATTTGAATTTGAATATAATATCATTTCTTAAACTAGGTTATGATTATCTGCTTTTTCATCAGATACCTTTGTAATAAATAATTAAAATAAAAAAAATACTTATGGTAAGTTATACTTCCAGAGGAGACTTCAGCACAGAAAAGCTGCTTAAATTTTTTCTGGAAGAAAGTAAACACAAAACTAAAATTGACTTTCTTGATTTGGCAAAAGAAGCTCCTGATTTATTAATAAAAGAGAATTTAAATTTAATGGTAAAGAGGAACGTTGGAGGTATTATAACTAATATGTGATGTACAAGCTTCTAATGGTAGAGCCATAATCTGCTACAGATATTGTTGTAAATGTTTTTTAAAGTAAGTAGCGCTATCAGCTGCACTTTTCATGGGGTTGTGGGCGAAGTTACCACCTTGCTCAATGTAATAAAACTCAAGTCCAGAAGCTGTTGGATTGGGAAGTACTTCAACATAATTAATGGAACCATTACCTAACTCTGTATAATCTCTGGTCACAGAATCCATATCTTTTATGTGCCACATTACATAGCGTCCTGGTTGATTTTTTACTAATTCTTTCGGAGTTAAGCTGGAAGAGTGCATTACCCAATACATATCCATTTGAAGTTTTACCAGCGTAGGGTCCGTTTCTTTTAGTATAATGTTATATCCATTTTCACCATTATGGTCTTCAAATTCAAAACCGTGATTATGATAAGCAAATCCAAGACCAGCATCGGTTACCTGTTCACCAACGACATTAAGTTTTTGAGATAAAATTTTGAAATTATCAATAGTTCGTTGTTCAGGAGAAATCCATGGCCAGGTAATATATTTTAAACCTAAAGTATGAGCTCCTTTTATGCACAGGTCTACATATTTTTTTAACTCATCATTTGGTTTATTCAGATACGGGTAAAATCCAAAATGGCCACTTGAGGCAGTTACTTCTAAATCCTCCAGTATTTTTTTGAATTCTGAAGATTTAAGCCCATAGAAGGTTTCTTTTTTTTCGTTAAATCCGTATATCTCAAAATCTTCATACCCCATAAGCTTTACTGCATTTAAGGTTGCCTTAGGGTCTTTAGTCATATTTTTATGAATGGAAAAGAGTTGTAATCCCATTTTAAACTTTGGCTTTTCAAACATAGCAAAACTTTGTAGAGGTAATAGAGTTGATGCTCCTAATGCTCCTATGGTTTCTATAAATTTTTTTCGATTCATATAACATGATTTAGAATGTCCAACGTTTTCTTTTTTTTGTAAAGACCAAATTTTGCATTTAACGAAGTCTGGGAGTACCTCAGGTTTTCAGGCTCATTGCATATGCGCTATGTTTTTTGTTTTCCATGGAGCATTTTCGTTTTTTTAGTATTAAGCAAATTCTAACTTAATCATAACTTTAATAATAAGTAGTTTGTTTTAGATGTTTACAGCTTAGTTAAGTGTACTTATTTTTTACTAGCCTCTTTTTTTATATTTCCTATAAGTTTACAAACGTACCTATTAAATTCTTTATCTCTTAGCCCATAACCGTCTAACCCAACAAGGGTAACTTTTAAATTATTATCCTTTACCTCACTCTTAATAAAGAATAGTGTATACCCATTTTCAGTTGAAAATTTAATCAGATTTTCTTCTCTAACTATTTGGTATTCGCTTAATTGGTCAGCAAGTGGAGACTCTTTTAAAAGTTTATAGTTTTCAATATTAATACATGAAATACTACGCTTTATATTGCTAAAAGAAAAACCAACAATAATTACCAAAACTATTGTAATAATTAATATATATTTCACTCCATTCTGATTAATTAATCCTAACAATTGGTATAAGGTGTATCAAATACTTTTCAAACATCAATATACTTAATTTAAATAATAGTAGTTAAGTTTCACTTGCGAACCGTTATTTTTTTGTCTTCTTTGTTTAAAGCAAAATATTAGGATTCAGCGAACTTTGAACTTATGTGCTAAACTTTGAAAGGAGTATTAGAACTAGTATAATGTTATACTGCGTTTCTACGACTTTCGCCATTTCCTTAGTTTTTTTTGAGCTGAAATTTCAACATATTTATAGGTTAAATAAGATGAACCAATTATTAATGCTAACAGTATAGATAACCATAGAATTCTATGTGATAAACCAGGTATAACGTCAGGATTTGTAGGTATAAAATATATGTCTAACCACATTAACCAAAGGTATATCCACCACAGATGAATTAAATATACAGAGTATGATATATTACCTAAAAAAAGTAAAGGTTTTGAGTTTAACAACTTAGCTGGTAGTCCCTTGTTGAGTGAAGCGCAAAGAATGAAAACGGCAAAAAATGGTATTACTATTACATCATACATGTTAAAATGTAAAACGGACAAAGCGCATAAAAGTGTTACTAAGAATAACCAATCTTTACTCCATATTGTCTTTTTATTAACTAATATTAAATATGCTTGATATACACCAATACCAATTGTAAAACCAAAAACACAGCGAAGTGTACCTAATCCATAAAATTCGTCAAGCGTAAGATGTGGATTTTGACTTGTTATAAAAACGAATCCTAATAGAGCTAGTATTGAAGAAATGATACTGATTAGAATTTTACCCTTATTTAATAGTGGAATGAGTCCAATTGCGAAAATGTATGTCCACCATTCTGCTGCAATGGACCACGCTCCAACGTTCCAAACGGGACTATTAATAATTCCAGTGGTTTGTAAAAAAAACAAATGAATAAAAAAGTCGGGCATAGTTCTGCTCCATTCCCATTTTTTCAATGCGTACTCAGGGAACAACTCAAATAAAACAATTGTTTGTAATAGAAAAAGTAGCATTATAAAAACATGTAAAGGGTATAGTCGTGTGAATCTAGCCCATAAATACTTTTTTATAACCGCTCTAGTTCGGTTTTCTAATTTCTTGCCGTATACATGACAAATTACAAACCCACTTAGTATAAAGAAAAAGTCTACCGATAAATATCCGTTTGTAATAATAGATGAATAATTTGTATTAATTAATCTTGGAAATCCACGTAACATTAACCAAATGTCGTAATGGAATAATACAACTAATATAGCAGCCAACCCTCTTAATGGAGTAAGAGAAGGAATGTAATTTACGGATGTAGGCTTCATAGTTTAGTTGTTATTTTGAATTAGTATATTTTTAAATGTTGCGTAACTAAATTTCGTCTGATATCTTAAATCTAGTTTCTAAGAATCACATATTTTGAAGAATTTTAAAGAGGAGACTATCTGATAATGCATTCTAGCTGTAATTTTATGCAACGTAAATTACTTGAATGAAAGTGACAAAAAAGTTGAACAAGTTCAACTGGAAGAAATTATTTTTAGGTATTTAACAATCCGTTTTTTGGATGCTACAACTTTCGATTTAGAAATTTCAATCATTTATTTTGTAAGCAACACTATTCTACTTTTTAAACAGATAATATTTTAGCCTTTAACTTCTGAAAAGGGTAAAATATTGAGTAACACTTGTACCAACGCAAGCTTAAACAGCATTTATTTTATTGGATATGATGTATACTTGGAATATTATCTTTCTGAAATAACGGTTTATAATGTTCAAAAAGATTACTAAATTTTTCTGGATCAACAACGATATCTAATAACTCCATTGAATCAAGAAGGTTTTCGCTAAAAACAGTTTTAGATTTTAATGCATCTTCAAGCAAATACGTTAAAAACTTATTTTTATGGTCACTATTAAGTGTAGGTATTTCAAGCTCTTCAAGCCCCCATTGACCAGAAATACTTCCGGACCTAGCTGCAAGTAAAAACAATACCTCATCACAAATCATCCACTTATCTAACAGAAGGTCTATAAAAAAAGGTTCATAGACTTCGTTATTTAAATCAAACGTCCTTAAAACATTTACAAAATCATTAATATATTTTTTATCACTAAAGGCTAGTGCAAAGGCAGCATTAAGTCCCATTTGTATTTCGTCGTTCATCCAAACTGATTTGGGGCTATTTTTTTCTATTACAACCTGAATATACTTTTCTAACTTATCAAAATTGTCTTTGTTTTCAACAACTTTCAAATAAAAAGTAAGCTCACTAGTTATTTCAATTGCAGGATGTATGGGGGCTTCTAATTCTAATAAATCACCGGTTGAGTTGTCATAAAATTCTATTCCAGAATTTTCATAAGCGTCTTTAGCTATTTCATCATAATGCTCTATTAAATAATCTAGTGTATTTAAAATATCTTGGTTAGAAGAAAGGTTTAAGTTGATTTTATGTTTCATTGTAAGCGGGTTTTTAGATTCAATTAAAACTGATTTTGATTCGTAAAAAAGATAAACATTTGTTTAAACAACTAATTTAGTAATTAAAGCGAATCAAACATTAAATTTGTGAGAATTTTCAAAAAAAACAGACTGAAGATTAACCGCTTATTGCAATTTTGGGCTATAGCAAGAAAACATAGTTTTTTTAAATCATGTTGAACTAAATATAAAAAGCGATTTGAGTATATACTCAAACCGCTAGTTTTACTTAACCTTACGTTTTAAAAATTTATTTAGTTTTTCTATTATTTAAATTTTCAATTATTTTTAAAGCTACATCCTTAGACGATAAATAGTTTTGCCCGGTTATTAAATTTCCGTCGACTTCTACGTGAGAAGTATTTCTTTCAGAAAATTTAAAAGTAGCACCTCTATCTTCAAGTGTTTTTTGAATTAAAAATGGAAAATGTTTAAAATACTCAGCGTCTTGTTTTTCAAATGAATCGGGATATCCGCTTACTATTTTATCCTTAAATAGATAATTACCGTCTTTAGTTTTTAGGTTAACAACTCCAGCAGTGCCATGACATACAGAAGATATAATTCCGTTGTTTTGCTCATAAATAGTCATTGCTATTTTTTGAATCTCTTTATTTTCAGGCACTCCAAATAGAGCGGCGCCACCGCCAATATAATGTACTGCTTTATAATTGCTTGAAATAATTTCGCTTGGTTTGTTTGTATTTTTCAACGCAAACATAAAATCTGGGTTATATAAATACTCCATACTCTTTGCGTCTGATGTAGTTACATATGAAAGGGGGATAGCTCCGCCTTCAGGGCTTACAAAATCAACCGTAAAACCTGCATCTTTAAAAGCATCATAGGCGTTTACTAGTTCCGAAAAACTATTACCCGTGGGAATATTAGATGTTCCATAAGAAGCTGCATTTGAAACTATAAAAAGAATTTTATCAGCAACAACTTTATCACTATTTTCATCGATAGTTGCAGCTTTGCTAATAATTTTCCATTCGTTGTTTAGTTTTTTTAGAAGGAATAGGTCTATGTATTTTAAATTCTTATCCGGGAATAGTATTTCTGCTTTAGCAGTGGCAATTGCATTGTTATAATCTATGGATAATATATTTCCGATTCTACCATTAAATTCTCCTTGTTTTTTGTTTTTATACCAGCTTTGGTATTCTTTAATAGGGACAATCCATAATTTTTTTTCTTTGTTTTCTAGAAATAAATTGGCTTCGGAATAAAATGCTTTTTCAATAAGCTTGGGCTCATTGTACGATGTTCCATTAATATAATTTAAAAGTGCATTTTTAATTTGTACCTCTTCATCTTGTGCAAATGTTGAAGTGTTAAATATTAAAAGACCAAGTAATAAAAAAAAATATCTCATAAAAATTGTTTTTGATTTCCACAATTTTAGTCAATACATTCGCTTGTATTAGTATTGAGATATACATTTGAACTGCTAATGTATACATCAGGAGGTTGTAAATAAGAATTATTTATTTATGTATTTAGAAGGGGTAGTATGGGTGATTTTTTTAAATGCCGTGTAGAACGTACTGTTTGAATTAAACCCACATTGTTCAGCAATTGTTTCAACTTTTAAATGAGATTTTGTTTTAAGAAGCTTTTTAGCTTCCTCAATTCTGTATTCATTAATAAATTGAGAAAAGCTTTTGTTTAAATTATTGTTTACTAATTGCGATAATAACTGAGGGCGAATATTATTTTTTTTGGCAAGTAGCGGTAAGGTAAGATTAGGATTTTTAAATAGCTCTTCATTGATTAAAGTAGATTCAATTTTTTCCAATAATTGAATGGCTTCCGTTTTTCTTATTTGAACATTTGCATACTTCTCTTTTTTAACAGAAACAACAAATTCTTTTTTTCTTTTATAAAAAAGCAGTAATCCTGATATGTAAAAAATAAAAGAGAATGAAAGTGCTCCCACAAGATAAGATGTATAAGAAGCGGTATTATATGCTGTCCAAATAATTAAAACACCAAAAAACACACTTAAAAGCCAAATCTCGTCGTAATTTAATTTTTGTTTACGACCGAATAATTTTCGGAACACATTTTTCAACAAAAAAGCAGAAACTAAAATATAAGCTAGCCATTGAAAATTGATTGCTTTGTAAAAATAGTTAGTCCAAAGTGTTAAGTTCTTTTGGTAAGGATATATAAAACCAACACTTAAAACAAATATTAGCAAAAACAAAAAATGATAATTTAAAAACCTATTGGATTTTGAAATTTTAGACTTAACATAGAAATATAAAAATGGTCCGATAAAAAAACAAGCAGACAAACCAATTTGCAAGTATATTTTAGATAGTTCAGGGTTGTAATAAAAGAATAAAGATTTCCATACACGAATGCTTAAAGCCGCAAGTAATCCTCCTAAAAAATAATTTGATTTATTAAAAGGTTTAGCAAATATTAGGAAATAGACACTTAGAATAACGCTATTAAAAGCTCCTAAAGCACTAAAGAAAAATATTAATTTGTTATCTAAATTCAATCTGTACTCGTTTTATAAGCTTACGGCTAACAGTGCGTGTATGGCTTATTACTGAAAACTAATTTGATTTTTCTTATTCTGGAAACAAGATAGTAAATTGACTAAGAACTTCCGAGGAAGAAATTCAGAAATCATTAGTGTCTATGCGTATTTTTGAATAAAATAGATATTCTTAAAGAGTCTGATAGCTTGGCTTTCTTAAATGAAATTTTTGCTCATTTTTATTCAATCAGTTTTTGGTAAAAATAATTTTTTAATAGCTTGTGTTAACTTATTTATCAAAAAGCACAATACCAATAATACTGTTCCAATTATAATGGGCAGTATTCCTCCAAATGTGAATAACATTCCGATTACAAATCCCAATAGGTATTCTGGAAAATGAACAGGTTTAAAAAAAGCAATTAGAATGGGAAAAAGAATAAAATATTGCAAGATTTCTTCAAAATCAAACCTCCATAGTAATGACGCTGTAATTCCAAATAATAATGCGGCTAAAAAACCTTTCAGAATTTTGATGTCTGAATTTTCAAGATTTGTTGGTGCCAGCTTTGTTTTTTTTTGCCGACGTTTATGCATTAAAGATATGGTTAACCATGATAACAAAGGAATGGTTAATAATCCCCACCAATTAGAAATACCTGGTAAATCTTCTCTTGCTAGTAAATGATGGGTAATCACTCCACCATTAAAGTATTCCCAAAGAATAAACATAGAAGTTAAAATAAACGCTCCTAGAACCACTAAAATTTTATTATTCAATATTGATTTCATTCCCATTCGTCTTACAGTATTGTAATGAATAAGACGAAAGCCTCATGCTTTTGTTACCAATTATTCTGATAAATTTTGATGATGTTCCACTGCGCTAATGGCAGTGGAAAGGTTGGTGCTGAGTTAGATATTCGAGGATTTAGTGGCCTTGTGACTTTGTAAACTTATTCAAAATGTTGAGAAGAAAACTAAACCATTTTTAACTTTACCTATTGTTATTGCTAGTTATTTTATGTGCAGGAATTAAATCATTCATGTTTTGTCCCTTTTCTCGAATAGCTAAGGAACAATAATTTTTACCAGAATTAGATTGTGATTCTAAAACAACCAATTCTCCACCTATTTCCTCCATAAGCGTTCTATCATAATTCATTAACTTATAGCAAGCTTCTACATTTCCTGTTCCTCTAAGAGGGCAATGAAGATGTATTTCTGTGTAGGCAGTATCTTTAGAGATTTCTGTTATTTTAAATAAATGCTGCCCATCATTCGGCATTAATTGCTGCCATGTTATAGCTAAATCACTAACATTAGTAGCTTGTTTTGGTTGATTTAAACGAATGTTAAGTTTCGCATTTTTTTTTGTCATCCAAAAAGTTAATCTATCAAATATTTTTTTCTGGGAAAAGAAAGCTAAAAATCTTAAGACATTGACAAAAGTTTTCTGGGAACCTAATTTTTCTCTCATTATTGTGATATTTCGATTAAGCAAATGTAGAAATCAATAAATCGAAAATCTGTGATGTATGTCAATTAATAGATGAGCGAATTCTGCTTAAAGTTTCTCTTGTAATTCCTAAATAACTTGCTAAATGTTTGCTGGGGATATACTTAATTAAATGGGGCTCGTCTGTCATTATTTGTTTATACTTTTCAATTGCCGAGTAGGTTTGAATAACGAACAATCGTTTTTCAAGTTGAACAGTATAGAGTGAATTAAAATGATTAATGATTTTTTCTATATGTTCCGATGAAATTCTGTTATCAAAAAAATTGACAGAACTAATTTTATATAATGTTCCGTTGGTGAGCATTTCAATACTTTCATAACTAGGCTCTTTAGAGAAAAAACTTATGTAAGAAGTTATAAAGTTATTTTTGAAACCAAACCAAGTTGTAAACTCTTTCTCTTCTTTTAAAGAAAATGAACGAGAAATTCCTTCCGAAATAAAATACAAATTAGTACATACTTTACCTTGTTTTTGAAGTAAATCACCTTTTTTTACCTCTTCTTTAGAAAAAGATTTTTCCAAAATATTCAATGTGTTTTTATTCAAATCAGGAATAACAGAAGAAATATATTTTATAAATTCATTCATCAAATAAAAAGGTAAAATAGTTTGGATTTTATCTTGGAATATAATCTAGAGTCGTTGCATACACCTGCTAATTTAGCAAATGCAAACTAAATGGAAAATTTAAGAGCCTTAACCCTTTGGGATAAAAGCACTGATTAACGGACTGTATTTTTTTGTAAAAAACCTCTCCAACCAAATTCCTCATTACCACCAAAAAAAAAGTGCTAAAAAATTCAACAAACTAAAAAAGGAACTATTTAAGGTTATTGATTCCTTGCTATATGCTGCTATGCTTAGTGTTTTATAACCTTGTTAACTTCTAATGCAAAAAAGTCTTCAAGCTTTTTTGAACCGTATTGACGAGCTATATTATTTTCTGCCATTACGGTTAAAAAAAATTCAATGGGGCCATAAGTTTTTGAAGAAGTAAATGTTCTTAAAGTCCAAATTGTTAATCGTCTTATCCAGTCGGGAAGATGAATTATTTTAATTGGTTTTTTCCAAGTTTTTAATGCTAATTCTGCTAATTCGTTTTGAGTAAAAACATCAACTCCGCCTACCGATTCTTCTTGAATGCCTTCAATCATATTATCAATACAAACTTTTGCCAAGTCTTCGCCATCTATAGGGTTTAGTTTAAAATTTCCATGACCAAATAAATAAACCCTTCCAGTTTTTGCCATTTTAAGAAAATCTTTCATATCTGAAAAAAAACCATTTGGACGCATAATAGAATACTTAATTTTTGACGTTTTTAGTTCATCAACAAATTTTTCCTTGGCTTCAAATATTTTTAAATGTCTTAGTTTATCTCCATTTATTGCAGAAATATATTGAAACGCTTCAACCTTATTCTTTATCGCTTCTTTTAATAAATTCGAATTACCTTGATAGTCAACGTCCATATAAGTTAACCCGTCTTTTTGACGCGTAATACCTACCGTGGTACATACCCAATCAATATCTTTTGTCACTCCATTTAAAGAGTTGGGTTTTGTGATTTGACCAACGAAAAAGTCATCCACCGAATCGAATATACTTTTTTGCTCTTCATTTCGAATTAAGACTCTAACCCAAAATCCTCTTTTTTTTAACTCTTTAACTAAGTACTTTCCCAAATAACCTGTAGCTCCTGCAACCAAAACCTTTTTTACAATCATCTTTTTTTGACAAAGTTAGGAGCTTAAAGGGTGTATTCTCTTGACTATCGTCAAGTAAGTCTTTTGTTATGTACTCGTTTTTTTATTCTGCTAAGTGTTTCTGGAGAAACGCCTAAAAAAGAAGCTATATATTGTTGAGGTACCCGTTGAAATAGTTCTCCTTGCGTATTTAATAAATCTATATAACGCTCCTCAGCTGATTTGGTAACAAAGGAAGCAATTACTTTTTGACAGGTAATGAGCTCGTTTTCTGTGGCTATTCGTGCAATTACTTCCATTTTAGGCACTTTGTTTAATAATTCTTCAATTTTTGATTTTGTGAATTCATATAACTCTGTTTGTTCAACTGCTTGGTAGTTTTCAACAGCAGGAATGTTATATGTATAACTTTCTCCAGCACAAATAAACTGCCCTTCAGTATAAAAGAAAGCCGTTTTGTTAATTCCATCTACATTGTAAAAAAGCCTTACACATCCTTGGGATATAAAATAAATTTTATCCGATATTTTTCCTTGAGTAAAAATAATCTCTTGCTTTTTATACGTTTTCTTCTCTATGGAATTTTTGAGTAATTTTATTTGATTGGGATTCAATGAAACATAGAATTTTATACTATCAATTAATCTTTGCATAGTTTTATTTTATTCTTTTTGTAATGGGGTGGTCAGAGTTTAGTTCTAACAAATCCCACAAGTTTCCATATAAATCCTTAAATACGGCAACCATTCCATAATCCATCTTCTTAGGTTTTCTGACAAATTCAATTCCTTTTGATGTCATCTCATTATAGTCTCGCCAAAAATCATCCGAGTTTAAAAATAGAAATACTCTTCCACCAGTTTGATTCCCAATAAAATTTTCTTGTTCAGGTTTTGAAGCCCTAGCAAGTAAAACTGTCGTTCCGGTCGAATTAGGTGGCGCAACAACAACCCACCTTTTATCCTGTTCTGGTAGATGAATGTCTTCAATTAAAACAAAATTCAATTTTTTGGTATAGAAATCGATAGCCTCATCATAATCTTTCACAACTAGGGCAATATGAACTATAGATTGTTTCATTCAATGTTTTCAATTAGCTACGACGTTTTTGTATAACTGTCAGTTACGGATTAATATGCTATAATTACTGTAGCCGGTTTTTATTGGATTAGTTCTTTTAAATATTTTAAAACTTCATCTGCCATTTCAATTGGACACCCCCAATAGTCAAAAATTCCACCTTTTTTCGAATTTTGACCACAAACAACAAACATACCAGAACCTAAATCTTTTTTTATTTTACTTGCAAGTCAACCAACAAAACCACTATTATCCAATCCATCCTTGAAATGAAAACTAAATATTTTGAAATTTTCGGTTTTATCACTTTCAGCAGGAATCAGATAACTCCAAACATCGTTGTCCTTAACCATTGCTAAGGCTTTAGGGTCAAAATGAAAATCAGTAATATTACTTTCCTTATAAAAATATGGTTCTTCAAATATTTTTAAGGTAGCGGTTCTAATTACTTTCAATAACCTCTGTTCTGTTTCCACTTGTGTTTCTTTGCTTATATACATTTAAATATTTTGTTTTTAATTTATTGATTTTAGAATCCAAATTCCGAATTAATTTTAGCTTTTATTGGCTGTAGTTTTTATTCCATTATTTGATTTAGATGATGTTCTAAATGGTTGACATAATCTTTCATTAAAAACCTTAAGTCAGAAATGTTATTTTTTTCCAATTCAACTTTATAATTAAGAGTATTTTTAGTTTGTAAATTCATTACACGCTGTATACGATTATTTATTGATAACCAAAATTCAACAATCTCCTTAGTTTTAGTATTTTGATAGTTATTTGCTTTGACTAGTTCATTTTGTTTATACGTTCGAATTTTATATGGTTTTTCTTCAAATTGTATTTCAGTAAACCTTTGGAGATTATTGATTCCGGAGTCAATAAGGTGTCCTAAAATTTCTTTTTTAGACCATTTTTCAACAGATACTTTTCGACTCATTTCATCTTCTGAGGATTGAGATAAATACTCCAGTGCACTTTCTATTAATTGTTCGAATTTGTTAATTGTTTCAGTCATTTTCTCAAATTTTTGCTAACGTCTCGGCTGTGGTAGTCCACATTTTTAATGTATCTAAATTAGTAAATACAAACCGAGTAGAAAATTCACGAACTTCAACGTTTAGTGTTTCGCAATAGAGCTCGAACCAAAATTAGGTGTATAGTATGTTGTGTATTATTTTGTTTTCGATTTATTAGTAGTTGCTTACCATTTTTAGACTTACAGTCCATAATTTATTAGCCATTTCATCATTTTTTGCCCAAGGTTTGGGTTCTTTTTCTTTACAATCTCTGAAATACTTCCCTGTTACTCCTTTCAATTTGGATGAAGTAGCAACATAAATAGATGTATATGCTCCCTTTTCAGGTGATTGAATAAAAGGTTTCATAACCCAATATAGGATGCTGCTGAGCCCTTTATTTTGTTGCCCTAAGCCAGTGCTAACTTCTCCAGGGTCAACAGCGTTCACGGTTATCTTTGTGTTTTTTAATCTTTTTGCCAATTCGTATGAAAATAGAAGATTTGCCAGTTTTGAATGACTATAGACTTTTAGCATTTTAAAACCTTTTTGAAAATTTATGTCACCAAAGTTTATTCCTCTAATCAGGATATGAGCACCTGAAGCAATGTTTACAATTCTTGCAGAATCACTCATGCTAACCAGCAATAAATTGGTGAGTAAAAAATGGGCCAGATGATTAACAGCAAACATTTCTTCATAATTGTCTTGGGTAAGCCTACGTTTGGTATTTATAATTCCCGCGTTATTTACCAATAAATCCAGTTGCTTGTTTAATCTTATAAAGTCTTGTGCAGTCTTACGAACTTGACTTAAAGAAGATAAATCACATAAAAGTAAATGTAATTTGTCATTTCCAATAGTATTTTTAATTTCCTGGATAACTTGTTCTCCCTTAGTTTGGTTACGGCATACCAGATAAATTTCCATTCCTAATTTAGCAAGTTCACGAGTAGTTGCTAAGCCAATTCCGTTGGTTGCACCTGTGATAATTGCAGTTTTGTTTTTAAATGTTATCATTTTCTAATTTGCTTAGTTTTAGAGTTCTTTGCCTTTTAGTGAAAGAAATATTATTGTTAATAATCCAATTACTGATGTAATTAGAAAAAAGAAATCGTCTAAGTCTTTTGGTGTATTGCTAAATAGAATACATGCGGAAACAAATGCAGCGAAGATGTTTGTCCATTTGTTTAACCTAGAATTCAAGAATTGTGGAAGCACAATCATTAAAATAGGAAGCTCAATTAAAAAGCCTCCCATAAGCATTAGTTCTTCGGTAATTTTGTTTCCGTTTACTACACCATTTTGCATCTCTTCAAGAAGACCAGGTCTGAATAAGTCGTAAATATCTTTAAAGATGATATTTAGCAAAACATAAATCCAAAGTAGCGACAATTTTGTTCTCATAGTTTTTCATTTACTGATAGCAAAATTATTCGCCTTACCATGGGATTTCATTCACCCAGGTTAATTTCGAAAAGTAAAAGGGAATTCAGCAGTTGTTATCTTTTTGCCAAACGCTTTCTTATTCTACTTAAAGATTGTGGCTTAATACCCAAGAAGCTCGCTAAGTGGTATTGGGGAACTCTTTCCAATAAATTGGGTTTTAGATTTCTAATTTCTAAGTAATGCTCTTCAGGATTAAGATTTCGGTACTTGTTAGCTAATACTAATTGGTTAGTTGAAAAATCATCACTAATTTTTCTATATAGCGGAATGAAACGAGGGTAAGTATTTAAGAATTTTTCAGTCCTTTCGATTCTTCCAATAGAAAGTACACAATCCTCTAGGCACTCAATATAGTATTCTGAAGGTTGGTTTTTAATATAACTTATGGGAACAAATGGGTCATTTTCAAGATAAAAGGCTGTATTTATTTCTTCTCCGTCTACTAAATAATAACTGCGAACACAGCCCATTAGCACGAGGTAACTTTCTTTAGCATAGCTACCTTGTTTTAATAGTACAGTTCCTTTTGTATAGTTTTTAATAAGGGCATTGTCCTCAATGATTTTAATGTCTTCCTTAGAAAGGGTTGTATATTGAGAAAAATATTTTATTAAAAGGTGTTTCATTAAAGATTCAGCAGTTTTTCAAATGCTTTATAGCGGTTTAGCTAAAGTCACTTTTTAATTTACAATATACCTAAATTTAAGTAATAGCGGTTTGAATATTAATTCAAACCGCTATTACTAATGTGCATTATTTTACCCTGGTTTATTTCAATTTTGCGGTAAGAATTTATAAACTAGCTTCACCTATAAAAAAGTACAGGTTTTTTAAAGAAGCATCTCTTTTAGGGAATAAAGCTTCCATTCGTTCGTCAGTTCCCATTTGTTGTAAACCTTCCATTGAGTCAAAATAAAAACGATGAATTTCATCAGGTTGTTCTATGTTACCTTTTGATTGGAAAGGAGCGATGAAGCGCTCAAAGTGTGTCCCAAATTCTGGCATAATAGCACAAACTTCATCATGATATTCTTCAAATTGTTTTACATACTTCTCTCCTTCATTAAAATAAATTAACGCTACTCCATAAGTTTTGCTTTTATCGCCCGTTTCTTTTTCAAATTCAAAATCGGTATTCTTACTTGTAAAGGTAGATATGTCTTTCAATGCTGGAATAGCATATTCATTTCTAATCTTAATAAATTCTGGATCTTCATTGAATTTATTAAATACTTCTATGCTGGGATATCTTGCAAAATGAATTTCGTTTGGTAACTCTAAATCACCCTCAGCTAGCATTGTTGGTTTAACTATGCGTTCTATTTTTCCACCATATTTTTCTAAAATAGCACTACCTTTCTTTTTGTATTCTTCAAATCTAGCTTCTTCGCCATCTTTTATATATAATAATGCTACGTTAACTATTTCTTGATTTTTCGTTTCCATTTTCTCTGTATGTTTAGTATTTGAGTTTTGAGCTTTAGATGTGCACCAGACAAACAAAAGTGCGCTTAAAGCAACGTTTGTAATTGTGTTTAAAGATTTCATGATTTTAGTTTAGAGTAGATGCTCCATTTGTAAAGCATCTTTAATTAGACTTTCTTGAATAGAGCTTGTTCTATTATTTAACTCGTTGGTGTTGTAATCTATACCTACTGTTTTTCTGATAGGTCTATTTCCTTGTTGCGTTTCTATTAGATTTAATACTGCATTTGGAATTTCTTGAGGATTTGGTGAGGCATCACTTTTGTAGAATTGGTCAAAATTTTGAAGCATCGCTTTTGGTACGGCAGCCATTTCGCCATAAGTTTCTAATGTATGGTCTTCTTCTTCTTTTGGACCACTATACAATAATCCTGAAGGATAAGGGCCTGGTTCTACAATAGAAACATCTACTCCAAGAGGTTTTAACTCGTATGAAAGTGCTTCTGAGTAGGCTTCTAAGGCAAATTTGCTAGCACAATAAATTCCAAAATAGGGGAACACCAATCGTCCCGCCAATGATGAAATATTTATAATTAATCCATCCCTAGATTTTTTTAAAAGAGGAAGGAACGCTTTAGAAGTACGAATAACTCCAAAAAAGTTCGTGTTAAATTGCTCTTTAGTTTGTTCTAAACTATACGCTTCCGTGATACCAACGTACATTACTCCTGCATTGTTTATTAGTACATCAAGCCCGTTTTGTTCTTCAGAGTGAATTCTTTTTAATAGATCGTTAGTAGATTTTTCACTAGTTACATCTAATTCGGCAACAGTAATTGCAATATTTTCTTTTGTTGCAATGTGTTCGAGTTCCTCTTTTTTTGCTTTGTTTTTTCCGTTTAGATTACGCATGGTAGCCCAAACATTGTAACCTTTTCTAGCAAGTGTTAATACGGATAAATATCCAAACCCGTTACTGCATCCTGTGATAAGTATTGTTTTCATTTTTACATTTTTTTGTTACTGATGCAAAGATGAAAATTGGTGATAAGCTAGTGTTTTACAATTAGTTCAAAGATTTGTTTAAATGGGTCAGTTTGTAGATACTAGGTGAAATTCCATATTTCCCCTTAAAGGTTTTCGAGAAATGAGATACACTACTAAAACCACATTGGTAAGCAATTTCGGTTGTTCTTAAATCAGTAGAAAGTAATAATTTTAATGAGCGTTCTAATTTTTTATCTCTTAAGTAGGTTGCTGGAGATGCGTTGTATATTTTTTTAAATTCTCTTTTAAATGTAGATAGACTCTGATTGTTTAAGATGGCTAATTCTTCTAAAGAAATATTTTCGTAAAAATGTGCCTTTATAATTTCTCTGAAGGAATGGGATGTAGGATGAAATAGGTTAGAAAGAATGTTTCTAATAGCTGGTGCATTTTTGGTTTGATTTAATAACAGAATAATTTCCTTGAGTTTTAAGATGAGGATTTCTTCAGTAATTAGTTCAGGATTTTGAAAATAAAACAAGATGCCTTCTATGTATTTTTTAATTAAAATGTCACCATTAAGTTTAGACATTCCAATATCTAAAGGAAATTTTTGTGCTAGAAAATCAGGAAGTTTGTTTTCATAGATTTTTAATAATATATCTGGGTAAAAATGAACTGCAAGTGCCTGATATGTGTCTGAAGTTTTAGAAGGGAACATATTACAGGTATAGTTACCGCACTTCATCAAAAGTGATTCTTCTGCTTCAATACGAAGTCTGTCAGTTTCAGAAATAGAATCGTATTCACCTTTTAGGATATATATAAAACAAGCCTCATTAGGCATGAGATTTGGTTTTTTATAAGGAGGTTTTAGAATAATAGTTTCAAAAAGCAATTTGCCAAATAAATCTATGGTTTTGTAATCCTGTACCATTTATTTTTTGTTGAAAAATAACTCATGTAATTTAGTTATTGTTTTATAAATGGCTCAAATTGTTGTCAATTTGGTTCAGCTTTTTAGCTTAGGTACAACATTTAAATACAAAAACTCTTTATAAAGTTAGAAACAAATCCTTCTATATGTTTTTCCTGGTAATTCACTCTTTTTTTAATAATCCGAACGCTTTTATAAATGAGCATTAATAGAATTAAAGTAACTACTATAATCCAAATGTACCCCGAAGCATCAGAGCTAACAATTTTGTAGATTCTATAAAATTACACAAACCCTGCGATTAAGCGTTTTTTAACTATGCTTTACACATCATGTTTAACGGTACTTTGGTGGGGAAATATTTTTTAGACGCAAGTAAGTTACCATTTGTCCTCTATGGTGGGCGTTGTGGTTCAAGACATCAATAATCTTATCGGTAAGCATTGGTGTTTCTTTCGCATCCTTTAAGAATGTTAATAATCTATCAAACTGTTTAACTCCATAGCTAATCAATTCTTTTTTGCTCAATTGGTCTTCACCTTCTGATACCCATTTTATGGGTTTCCCTTTCATTAACTCAATGTTCCACTCTATAGATATAACGTGATAACCAAGCTCTTTAAAAGACCTAATATCTTGATTAGGTTTAAAACTATAACTGCTATCTGGCATTGTGCTCAAAACGTCCATTGTATATTTTTTTGTGTTTTCTAAACGTTCCCTCAAATAATCATAATCATTGTTAGATTCGGGCTGTTTTTTGATTGAGAAGCCTGTAACTAGTATTACTACAATCAACAGTGTTACTACGGAAGTAAATTTTAAGTTCATACCATAAATATTTAGTTTGTCTTTTTAGGAGAAACAAGTTATTAACTTTTTGATATTAAGTCAATTCCTAATCCCAAAATCACGGCTATGAAATAAAAAGTTAGCATACCTAACATGTATGCAAATAGTCCTTTCAGGTAATTGGACTTTTTATTTTTATCAAAAAACTGTCCAATTGACCAAGCCGTATAAATGAAACCTAAAATAGCTCCTACTTGCAATATTTTGAAATTAGTAATGCTTTCCAATATTCCAAATATTGTATAAATCAACATTCCAATGCCCATTATAAAACATAAAAGGATTATAATTTCATAGAAATTGAAATCATATTTTCTAAAGAAAAGTTTAATCCAACAAGCAACAAACGCTGCCATTAAGATATTTGCATACCCGTAGTTTTGTTGTATCCAGTCATAAATATTTGTTATCGCTGAGTCTCCAAAACCTCCAGCAGTAACATAGCTGTCTTCAAACTTCAGTAGCTGTTGGAATAAGGTGTAAATTAATGAGCAAATTATTAGGAATATCATAGGTTTTACAATCCTCTTTCTGTCATACAAAAGAAACTCCCGAACTGTGCTGCCCGGTTTAATAACTAATTCCTTTATAGTGTAGAAAATTCCCTTATCAAAATTGATGACACTACGAATTTCATTCCAAACATACTTTCCATCAATTCTATCTAAAGTTTTCCGGTCTTTGTGTTTTTCAAATTCTTCGCCTTTAATGATTTTACTCATATTTGCAGGGTCTTTGTGGTCAATTGTAGCCTACGTGTTTGTTTACCTAGGTACTAAGTTAACAAATAAATCATAGGTGTAACATCCGCAATTTCTTATTCTTCAGGCGGCTAAGCAGATGATTACTAGCAAATTAATTATATGCTTAGTTACTTACTTTTTCTATTCAAATTCAATCTTGTTTTCTTCCCAAATGTTCAGTCAATAATTTCCATCTTGCATTTTCTTTTAGTAAAACAGATGTCCCAACTCCACTTCCAGATCTAGGTTTTCCGTCTATAATTCCAGTCCAATTAAATTCGAATAAATAGACCGCATACTTTGTATCTTTTACTAGCCATTTAATATTTTCAATAATATATTTTTCATTTTTAATTATAGAAAAATTTTTTTCAAATGCTTTTTGAACATTTTCTTTTCCAATGTGAATGATTCCATTAGAAAAGGTAACACTTGCATTTTCGGAAACTAAAGGCTCAACTGCATTCCAATCCTGAGTTCTTAAAGCGCTTTCATATGATTTAACAAATTCTTCGGGATTCATTTTTTCTAATAATATACAAAGGTCTGAATCAGTAGCGGTTTTTTCACGGCTGCTTTTTACATTACAATGTACTTTAATAAAATAAAAAACGGTTCAAGTTTGTACTTAAACCGCTATTTATTAAGGTGCATTATAGACAAATGTTATTTCTTAATCAGGTTAGAAATTCATTTTTTAATCGTGTTTTCTAGTACTTTACATTTTCTCTATTATTAATTTCTACCTTCTAGTTTATTTTTTTGAAATAACATATAAATTGCGTGTGGTAACATTAAAAATGTCATTCCTGAAAAAGGTATCATAAAAACTCCGATTAATACTATAATCAAGTAAATTAAAACAAATCTTTTCGGTATTTGTCCGCTTATTTTTTCTATATAATTGACTAAAATTCCGAGGGGGATAAGCAATAGACCATAATAAACAAACCAAAACGCCGAAAAATTTTCGAAGTTCATTTGTCCGTTCAGTAAGGGAAATTCAAAAAGTCCTTCACTAATTTTGAAAAAGAACTTGTCAGCAAAGCCTGCGAATTGTTTACCAAAGGCAAAAGGTGAAATTCCTAAAAGAGCATGGGCAATTCCAAAGGATATTAAAATCTTACCGTTCATTATTTTCTATCAGTGGTTTTACATTACTTGCTAAGTTGACCTAGTTTTTCAACTTTTCTCAACCATTTTACTCTAAAGTTTTCTTTAGAATGTCTGATAGGACCAATGGTTGTAGATCTTACTTTTTTTACTCCAATGAAATTAAGGGTTAATTTTTTCATTGCCTTATGGCTAGGGCTTGAATAAAACCATTTATAGTACCAACTAGGTTGGTCTAATGTACAAATTAATCTTGCCGATTTATCCGTGAAATGTTTATCCGACCATAAAGAGTCTTTCCTTTTACTAAAAGCAAACCCTGGAAGTAATACTCTATCTAAAAAGCCTTTCATAATTGCAGGTACTGAGCCCCACCAAACAGGATAAATCCAAACTAAATGGTTTGCCCATTTTAATATTTCTTGACTTTTTAATAAATCAGGTTCAAGGTCAGTCCTTTTTCTATAACCAAATTGCAGGTTTAGATTAAAATTTAAATCTTGAATAATGATTTCTCGAATTTCACAACCTGATGATTCAGCGCCTTTTTTATAAGCTTTCGCTAAAGCGAAATTGTAACTTTTTTTATCTGGATGACCAATTATTAATGCTATTCGTTTACTCATTTGTGTATTATTTTAAGGTTTCTAATAGAGTTAAAATTCCAACTATTAATAAAATTGTCCATCCAAGATGTTTTCCTTTTGTTGCAATAAAAACTAGAAGAGAAGAGCGGAACATTGTTATTGTTATAGATGTTAATATGAATTGAAATAACTCATTGGTTTGTATGTTATATTTAGTTGCCATCTTAAGAAGTATAGCACCTATACACCATCCAAATAATGATGTTAAGTGCCAAGTAGCCCAAATAATTCTAAAATGTCTTTCCTTTAGTTTAGACGTTGTAATTGTGGGAATTATTTTATTTGACTTACTTAACTTCCTAAAAATTAAAACTTCGCCAAGTATCGAGTGTACTGATCCTAATATAAAACATAAAAGACCTGCAACGTATATGTAGTGGTCCATAAAAAAATAAAAATTTAGTTTTTTAATAGATGATTTTTGTAAACCTATTAAGAGTAGAAAACCAGATTTATTATACCTGCAATTTTTATGTGTATTTTCTTCATTTTTAAAATTTTGAATTAGAAATATTTCTTGATTTTATGTAAAAATGGGTTTGTAAGTTTATCTTCTTTAAAAAACTTAAAAAGGATAATACAGGTCGGAATAGTTAAATAGAATGTGCAAATTAAGAATGTTATTATTCCACAACTAATTGCCAAAATTTGAGCAAAAAGTTCTCCAATACTTTCTTGCTGTTCTATAAAATAGTTGTTTACACCTAACGAATATTCATAGAAACGAATTGAGGTTTCGTAAATTAACCAAGCTGGATAAAACCATTTTCTAATAGGTTCCCACCATTTACCCCAAATTGATTTTAGTTGATTGTTGTTTTCTTCCATTTTTTAATCTTTTTTACAAAAGTCATTTTAATGGAAGACTTATCATTTGATATAAATCAAATTCGGATTTTAGGGTTGCGGATTCGACTTAATGTCTCAAGCGTAATTCCTAAATATGATGCAATGTGTGTAAGGGGGATTCTTTGGGTAATATCAGGATAAATACCAATTAAATCTTTATACCTTTCATCTGCTTTGGAAAATTGAATGGTGTGTAACCTTTCGCAAAGTCCTAACATAGTTTCTGTAACCACTAGACTAATAAATCGTTCAAAATCGTGGAATTTGTTTGAAAGTATGTCTACTGTTTCTTTTGAAAACTCAATAACAGTTGATTCTTCTACAAATTCTACATAATGAGGACTGGGTTGGTTGCTAAAAAAACTGGCAATGGAAGCCATAAACTGATTTTCAAAGGTAAACCAGTCTGAAATGTCTTTTCCGTCTTTTAAATAATAAGCTCTAGCGCAACCTTGTACAATTAAATAAGCTTTTTTAGAGTATTGCCCTTCTTTGACTACAGTGTCACCTTTTCTATAGGTACTGAGTTTTGATTTGACAATGAATTCCTGCCGACAATCAATAGATAATGGTGAATAAATTTCTCCAATTTTATTTAATATTTTTTCAGTATTCATTTTTTATTGACTGCAGTTTTTCAGTTTAGAAGAGAGGTTCATCATAACGTTTGTCAACGTATTTGTTTATGGTTAGTAGCGGTTTTTTTTCGACTACTTTTCATATTACAATATACTTTAATAAAATAAAAAACGGTTCAAGTTTGCACTTAAACCGCTATTGTTTATAAACATTGTTATGTATTTGCTCTTTTTAATTTGGTGAATGAAGTCCAATTTTATTTCCTTCTGAGTCGTGGAAAATAGCAAAATATCCACTCTCGTCAGCGTGAGGTGTTTTATGAATAATTATTCTTCCACCATTTACTTCTACTTTATCAAGAATAGTTTGCAGATTATCGCCACCATTTAGGTAAATAGTAACTCCACTGGCAGAAGGTTCGTATCCTTCTCCTTTCATAATAACTCCTGTAACTACTTGGTCTTGGTACGGAAATAAGCCCATTTCCATTTCTGGAAAATCAAATCTTTCAATTTCTACTCCTAAAATTTCTTTATAAAAGTTAACAGCTCGCGAAATGTCGGTTGCAGGAATCTCAAATATTGATACAAAACTATTCATATTCTTATCGTTTTTAATTGTTGTTTCTTTAGCAGGATTTGATTCGGGAGCAGAAGCTCCTTTATTTTTAAAGGATACAATGCCAAGGGTTAAGACAATAATTGAAATAAGTATAGTGTTTTTCATTTTCCGTTTATGGTTTACGGAACGAAATTAGTTGTAGAAAATCGCTTTAAATTGTAAAAATGCGACACCCTTAAACTACTTGTAAAAAAGGGCAGAAAGCGCTAAGTTTTCGTTATCGATAAACTCTTTAGGGTTTATTCCTGTAAATTCTCTAAAGTCTTTTATGAAGTGTGCTTGATCAAAGTATTCACTTTTATAGGCAATATCTGTTAGGTTTTCTGATTTTGGGTTAAGCAACATTTTTAATGCGGTTTGTAATCGAATTACTTTTCCTAATTGTTTTGGGCTTACTCCAATTTGCTTTTTAAAGTTTCTTTCGAGTTGTCTTCGTTTCGACAAGTCATCTTTAAGTATTGATTTTATTGAGATACCTCCGTTTGTGGATAGAAGAGAATCAACGGTGTTTTTTACAATCCTATTAATGGTCTTTTTATCATTAAGTCTTTCTAAAAGAAATTTTTCGATAATGCTTATCCGTTGTTCCGTATTTTCGGATTTGATGATTTTTTCTTCCAAATCATCCGTGTTTTTCGCTCCAAAAAGCTGGTCTATGGGTGTTTCTTTATTTACCAAATTATTGATTGGTTCGGTAACAAAGTTTGCAAATCCATACGGATAAAATCGGATAGCAAATGTTTTAACAAACCCTGTTGGTTCAATGTAAAAAGGCTCAATTGTTTGTCCTAACACCATTGCACGAGGTTGAAGTAGAAACTCATTCTCAGACGTATATCGTTTTATGTCATCTCCAAGAATAAACGCCATTTCGATACAGCCATCAGGTACTATTCGTTGTTTTTGCGGTTCAGACTGTTTAGGTACTTCCAAGGTCCAATAACAACTAACAAGTGATTTTAAGTCAATATGTGGTTCGTATGTTTGATAGTCCATTATATTTTTGGGTTGTTTTCGAATGACGCACAACGTCTTGTGTACGAAAAGTACGGGGTTAAGATGCACTTACTTTTCGATTTAGCATTTAGCTAAATTTACAATTTTAGTTTTAACTGATTTTCTTTAAATCTTCAAATTGTAAATTTGATAAAATTTATTAAAAAGCACTATGTTTTTATTTAACACTTAACCCCTTACTATTTTTATACGTTGTTGTACATAGCTTTTTTTATCTTTCTCCAACCCAATGAGGATAAATAGGAGTTTGTTTTGAAGCTGTATTTAAATCATTCATTTGTTGTGCAGATAATTTCCATTCAACCGAATTTAAATTATCTATAAGTTGTTTTTCGTTTCTAGCTCCAATTACAATATTTGAAACTGTTTTGTTTTGAGCTAACCAATTGATAGCAATTTGTGGAATACTTTTTCCTGTTTTATTCGAAATGCTATCTAACACATCTACTACACTATATAAAAATTCATTTTGAACAGGAGGTGAGCCAATATCCCCTCCAGATTTTATTCTTCCTTCTGAAATGGGTTGATTTCTTCTAATTTTACCAGTCAACCTTCCCCAACCTAAAGGACTCCAAACCATTAATCCCATTTCTTGGTCTTTTATAAGGGGCATTAATTCTTGTTCATAATCACGACCAATAAGTGAATAATAACCTTGATAAATAACGTATTTTTCTAAGTTATGTCTTTCTGAAATGGATAACGATTTCATTAACTGCCAAGAAGCAAAATTTGAACACCCAATATATCTTACTTTTCCACTTGAAACTAAAGCGTTTAATGTTCTTAGTGTTTCTTCTATAGGAGTGTTTACATCAAAACCATGTATAAAGTAAATATCTACATATTCTGTATTTAAACGTTTTAAACTGTCTTCACAAGCTTGAATTATGTGGGAACGAGAAGAACCTTTGTCGTTTATTCCATTTCCCATTTCAAAAGAGCCTTTGGTTGAAATAATTGTTTTTTCTCTTTTTCCTTTAATAGCTTTACCTAAGATTTCTTCGGATGCTCCTTGAGAATAAACATTAGCTGTATCAAAAAAATTGACTCCTCTCTCTATACATATATCTATTAACCTTGATGCTTCTTTTACATCTGTCTGACCCCAGCGTTGAAAGAATTCGTTTGTACCTCCAAACGTTCCTGTACCTAAGCTTAATAATGGTACTTTTAATCCTGATTTTCCTAAATTGCGATATTCCATTTGTTATAGTATTTAATATAACAAATTTGGAAGAAAAAAAGGAAGCGTTAAAAGATAAACCTCACAGATAAATTGTGATAAAAGTCACACTAATTAGTGATTAGCCTACTTAAGGTTTCTCTTGAAACTCCAAGATATGAAGCAATCATTGTCTTTGGGATTCGTTGAATTAGAGAAGGGTATTGTTTGAGTAAATCTTCGTAACGGTCTTTAGCATTATTACTTATTAAGCATAAAACTCTTCTTTGTAATAGGATGTGTTCTTTTGTTGTTTTTTTTCTAAAGAAGGATTCCATTTTATGCAAACTACTACACAATTTTTCTTTGTTCTCAAGTGTAATAAATAAGCTATTTCCGTCCTCAAGACATTGAATGTTTAATGTCGCTATTGTTTGATTGTTATATGCTTGAGGGTCAGTTATCCATGAGTTTTCTGTTGCGAATTGTAAAATATGTTCTTTGTTTTCTTCATTTCTATGTGAAGCTTTTAAAAGTCCATTTAGTATAAAAAAATCATTATTTACAAAATCTCCTTCTTGTATAAGGAATTGGTGTTTCAAAAATCTTTTCAGACTAAAATGAGATAGAACAAACTCAAACTCTTCATCTGTTAATGAGGTAATTTTCTCTATATGTTCTCTAAGTATTTTACTCATTATATGGTTAGGTGATTTTTCAAGTTACACACAACGATTTGGCTAAACTGCTTTTCAATGCAGTTTAGGTATTGTTGGCAATAGTTTATTCTATTTTTTCAATACATGGTATTTGGGTTCGCTGATTTTTCAGGAATTTGTTGAATCGAATCCCAATGTTCGCAGATTTTGCCATTCTGGTCAAAACGGAAAAAGTCCATTGTAACATATTGGTCGTTTCCTGGCCAAATTTGGTGTGTATGCAATGCAACTAAATTTCCTTCAGCTATACATCTTACAAACTCAATGGACTTTTCTGGATACTCATCTTGCATTCTTTCAAAATACTTGATAAAACCTGAAAGTCCATCTGCTACGTCTGGATTATGTTGAATGTACTGGTCACCCACGTAAAACTCAACAGCTTTCTTCGGATTTCCTTCATAAGCCGTTTTGTAAAATGCTATGGCATTCTTTTTATTATTCTCCAAGTTCATGGTTGTTTAGTTTTATCCAATTATAGCCAACTTTTAGCTTCCTTTACCTCTGATCATCCCCGCAGTCATATCTATTGTTAGAGAGCTTTTTTCTACAAGAACGTTAATCCGATTCGTCTATTCAGCCCCTTTTCGAATATTCTAATTAGCGTAGAAAGCTGAATGTTACCCTTGGCATTTTCGATTTTAGAAATGTAGCTTTTCTTTGTTCCGGCTCGTTCAGCAAGTTGTTCTTGAGTTAGTTTAGCTTCTTTTCGAGCCTCTTTAAGCATCTCGCTTACAATGAACATTTGAGCGTTTTCCTCATATTCGTTGCGCGAATCAGTTGTATCAAACGGGGGAATTTCTCCAACATCACATTTTTTAATTTCCATATTAAATTTAAAACTTCCATTTAAATCTAAAAGTACAGGATTAAAATCTTGTGGAATAGAATTTGGCTTCGTTAAATCAAAATAATGACAGTTGTTGTCTTGAGAAATCATTTTATGATTAACTAGAAGAAGTATGCAAGTAAAAATTATGTTTCTCAAAATAGTCTGTATCATAATACACTAAGATATTAATTCATTTCATTTAAAGGTCAGAAAGTTTGCTAATGGTCTTGTGTACGAAAAGTAGCGGTTTTTACTCACTAATTTTTTAGTTTTATATTAATCTCTAATTTATTTATTTTCTTTTTATTAAGCGATTGAATCGCTATTTTTTTATATATGTTGTTGGCAACTGGCTTTAGTAAGTAGCTTATTAAATGACTTTGCTTTTATTCTTCCGGGAATTCAGGAATGTAAACAACATTAACATCAATATCGTTTCCATATAATAATTTCATTGAACAAATTACAGAAACATTTTTTCCATTGTGAAAAGCAGGTTTCATCACTGGCATTTTTCGTAGCACTCTCAATATTTCACCTTGGATAATCACATCTGAATTTCTTACTTTCATTGTTGTAAGGTTACCAGACTCGTTGATTACAAAAAATACATCTACTTCTTTTGGTTCTGAAAGATTTAATTCTTTAGATAACTCTAGGTCGAACTCACGTTTTACGAAAGAGGAAATTTTATTACTAAAACAATCCATTTTTTCTTCCTTGGAGAGATTATTACAACCTTCATAAACAGGCACAACATCTACATCTTTTAATATCATCAAATTGTCACGATTAATATTAGCCATGCCATCGCCATGTGATATAATGTTGCATAAACCTGTTAATGCTTCTTCTTCTTCTTTAGTGACATTACCCTGTGCCATCACCTGCTGTTGAACAGCATTAATTTTTTCAATCAATACACTTTGCGATTTTTTAGTGTTTTCTCCACAAGATGTAAATAGTATACCAAAAACTAGAGGAAAGATTAAAGTTAATTGCCCGCTTTGTTTTCTTAATTTTCGCTTATAATCCATAAATCAATGTTATTTTAATTATTTAATGAGGTATTAAAATTATACTGAGAGATAGTGAATAAAAAGATTATTTATAGGTTTGGTATAAAATACTGCTGTTTTGGGACGAAAATCACATTAGCAGAATATTCTTTTTATAAGTCTTTGATACAGGAATTTCAATTTGGGTAAGAGAAATAGTATTTTGATTCTTCCAAGAAATGAAATGAGGTGGATTAATTAAATGTGATCGATGCACTTGAATTAAAAAATCAGCATCTTGTTGAATTTTTTTAAGAGAAGAACGAAATACTTTTGAACCAAGTTGACCATTTAGGAGATAAAAAATCTCAACATAGTTATGAGAACTTGTTACGCAGACTAAAGCAGATTTAGAAATTTTCAAAATATCCAATTTGCTATCTCCTTTAATAGTTATGTTATCATCTTCCTCTGATGGTGTTGATTTTAGTCTAATCAAAAATAATCTACCGACAACGAGAATTGGTGTAAGTGTTAATGAAGTTTTAAGAACGATTTTAGTTGAAAATTCTAAAAAATCATACGACCCATATAGCATAGGGCTTCTATAAAATAAGTAGGAAATTAATGAAAAGAAGAGATAAAAAATAAATAGAACCGCCAGTTCATAAGCAATACTCCACTTAAATATTTTTTGATAAATAACTTTTTGGATCAAGGCAGTTATAGCATAACATATGAAAGTAACAAGGCTAAATCCAAAACTTATCGTAGTCCATTGATGGATTATTGTTCCATCATTAAATGGTTTAATGAAAAAGGCAAAAACAAAAATCCAAAGACTAATAAATGTACCAAGATACAGGTGATGTTTAACTGAAGGATTTAGTTTGTTCATTATGTTTGTTTAAAGTACCCATATTTATGTTAACGGTTCGGTTAAAGCTTATTGTTTAGTTTTATTTTTTCTTGTCCAAAGCTACCTCGACGCTTCGGGGCATAAGATTTTGCCGACTTCATAAAAATGCCCAAACCCTGTGATTAAGTCCGAAGCCGTATTGTTTATAGGTTTTGTTAGGCATAGTTATTTTATCGGTTATAAGGGCGTTCGTTTATCCAATTGAACCCTCTAGAAGTAAGCCTAAAGTCCTTTCGGTCCAATCGCTTAGTTTTGCAAAAAATAGTGTCCTTTCGAAAAATACCGCTGATGTTTAATGTCGAATCCGTTTTTTCGAAATCCAATAAATAAACTTGAGTCGAATCCTTAAATTCCGTCAGTCTAATTTGTTTTTTTAATGTGTCTACCTCAGAGTTAAGGCCATATCGTGATTTATTCATTCTTGAAAATTGAATGGTATTTGGATACTCGAAAAAAATGTATCGCCATCTTTTATCATCCGTTAAAAGTGGTTGGATAGTGTCTTGATTGCTGACAAAGATTGTAACTTCATATAGCCCGAATAATTCAGGTTTGTTTTGTCTTGTTTTATATATGCCTGTTGTTAAGTCAATAGTATTGTATAGTATGAAAAGAACAAAAAACCACTTAACAATATTGGTCCATAAGACCCATTTTTTTGTTTCAAAAGGGCTGACGAAGTTTACAGGATACGTAGGCTTGTTAAAAATTATAAGATTTAATAATCGTTTGAAGTCTGGTGCTACCACTATAATCGCCATTAAAAGTAACACAGATGAGAATAGTTTAACAGGCACATCAAAAAAGAAATTGACGGCTACAATGTTTACTATTACGGGTATTAAGATTAGCGCACCTAATAGTTTGGTTCTTTTGTGGAAAAGTAAAATACCCCCAATGAATTCTGATAAGCCCATAAATAGACTGTAGCCTTTTGAATGTCCAAGAAAAGTCCACGCTAAACCCATTGGTGAGGATTCTCCATATGGTTGTAGCATTTTCCAAAAGCTAATTTCTCCAAATTGTATTGGCATTATTTTAAAAAGACCATAATAAATCATAAAATAGCCTAGATAATATCTTGTAAGAACAAGAAACCAATAATTCAAGTTTTTATAGTTCCTGTTTTTTTTGTCGGCAATCGACCAAATAATAGTTCCAATAACTGCGATAATTAAAAGAAATAAAAGAAGCAGATAATCAAACGTCTTATCTCCACTTCCAGTTTGGGTTATTGAAAAAGAACTCTCTAGATTAAAAATATTCTCCCCAATCCAAGTAATGATTTTTTTATAAAATTTAAGAATGGACTCTGAAATGAACTCTAATTTAGGAGATGTGTTTAATGGAAAAGGAACTGTCAACAAGACAACAAAAAGGATTAAAAACCTAAGTAAAATTTTATTGTTTGTTACCATTTCGATAATTATGCCTAACGTGTTTGGTTATGATCTGTTGCGGAAAACGTCCTCAGGACTTTTCCGTCCTAGCCCCGAGCCATTGTATAAAGTTAAGGATTTCCGTTTAGGAAATTCATCTTAAGCAATTGATAATAGATATTGTTAGCTACTGGCTTTTACATTTACTGAGAACAAATTGACGAAATAAAAAGGTAATGTCCATTTTTTAATGCTTTATAAAGACTGCCTTTTTTAGTAAATCCCATATTCATCTTGTTTTTTCCAGTTAGGTATATTTTTGAATTTTCCATTTGGTACAAGAGATCTACTTCAAGTATTGCACTGGAAATTCCCGCTACTAAACGAATATCTTCAATTCGTACTTTGGCAAAAGTCATGGAATTTGAAGGTAAAACATTAGAGTTAACAAATTTAAGCGGCATTTCCGTGTCCTTATCCAGTTCATTTATTGATTTAATAAAAGTTTGTCTAAAGTCAGGAAACTTTGAATCTCCAAAAGTAGGTAGTCCTTCGTATTTAAACTTTTCGAAATCACTCCTTTCATCATATGCGAAAAAGAAACTTCTATCACAATCTATTTCAGCAGCTAGTTTATTAGTTTTTTTATGAGAAGCACATCCCAGTGTTAAGAAAATTGAGGCTATCGCAATTATTTTTTTCATTTTTTAGCTTGTTGCCAACGGTCTAGTGTATGATTTCGTTGCGTGGTTTAAGGTTAAAACAACATATTAATTATCTTTGAGACACTGGACTAAGGCTTTTCATAGGAGGTTGTGTTGTGTGTAGTTTTCTACTCGGATATTCTTTTTTTTAAATCCATTCTTTCATGCAATATTCTTGTTATTTCAACATAGTCTTTATTTAATGTTCTATAGAATATTATATGTCGATTTACTTTGGCTCCTAAAAGATTCTTTGATATTCCTTCATAGTTTTTCCCTAAACCTGGATTTTCAGCAATCTCCTGACAATCAGAAATAAGTCCATCAAAGTATTTGTCCGCTTGTTTTTCAGACCAAACCTCAAATGTATATTCCCAAATTTTTGATAAATCCTCAACAGCTTTATTGGTCAATTTATATTTAGCCATTCAAGTGCTTTTTCGCTTTGAGGGTTTCAAGATGCTTTTTAGGGTCAAAGTCGTGGGCGATTCCGCTGTCAATTCCTTCTTGGATTGCTTTTTTGAGAGCAATAACTTTACTTTCTTCTTCTTCTAATAACCTTAGTCCAGCACGTATAACCTCGCTAACGTTTTTAAACCTACCTTCATTTATGCGGTTTTGAATGAATTGGTCAAAATAATTACCTAGTGAAATGGATGTATTTTTATTCATTTGAACACAAGTTTACTCAAATATACCAAAAATTGGTACAACATCAAATTTTTTTATATGGTTGCCAACGGACTTGTGTATGGAACGTAGCGTGTAAAAAGACACTAAACTTTGGATTAAGCACCAAAACAACGTATTAATTATCTTTGAGACACTCGACTAAGGCTTTTCATAGGAGGCGTTGTTGTAAAACGTTTTTTATTTTGCGAGTTGATGTATCAAATTTTCACTAATATTTTCCGTGTTCAACTTCAGATATCTGTATGATTTTATTATTGAGTTTCGAATGTTAAATATCAATAGTTTGTTTTGATTATAATATGCTAGTCCATCTTTTAGTTTCAAATAATCAGTTCCAAATTCAGCTTCTAATTCCGATTGCTTTAGTCCCACTAGATTCGCTGTTCCTAAATCCACATCTGTGTTCATAACCCTTAATTCAATCAAGATTTCGGTTTCATCGTCATACTTATGCTTGTTATTTCCATATTTAAATACTATAGCTTTATTTACACCATTTTCTCCGATAGTTTCAGTTGCTAAATTGTAAGAGTAAAATATAGAGTCATTAATTTCAGGGTGAAAATGATATTTAAGTCCATTCGTCACGCTTGTAGTAACATATCCTTCTCGGTTGGTTTTATAATGTTGAAGGTCAATAGGGTTTTCTAGAAAAGAATTTAGTTTTAGATTTTCAGTTTTGTTTTTAACAGATTTAACTTTCAATCCAGCTGAATCTACGGCTATCTGTATTTGTTCAGTTTCTTTTTCATTTTCAGGCACATTTTTGCAACTGATAAACAAGAATATGAAGGTTATTAATAGTACTATTTTCATTGAATGGCAAAATGTTGTACAACGGACTTGTGTATGAAACATAGCGTGTAAAAAGACGCTTACTTTTCGGATAAACACAGAGCCGTCCCGACGCTTCGGGATTATATTTTTACTTGGAAATCGTCAAATTTAAAAATTTGGAGACTTTCCAAAAATGCCTAGGCATTCGTGCTAGCAATAACTTGCACTATTTTTTAAATACCTTGTTAGCAACTGGACTTTTGTATTCTGCTCTTGGATAATCTGACATTCTCAAATTATCTTTTTGCAATTCAGTCAACGCATTTTTTCCAATCCATTTTGCCGATTTATTATTAAAATCTAGTATTTCGTAAGCTGTTTCTATTGCTTTTCTATTGAGGTCAATATTCCGTTTTCCAATATTTCGCAATGACCAATTAACTGCTTTTTTTACGTACAATCTTTCGTCTGTTGCTTCTCGTTTGATTATTGGGAAAAATTGTTCAAATAGTTCGTTTTCTGAAAGTTTATCTGCCATGCAATATGAAGCCATTATTGTAAATCCAGCTCTTTTTTCAAACTCCGGTTTTCTTTCAGTCCATTCTAATATTTTGGTGAGAGCAAATTTGCTTTTGGAAAAAAGTCCCATACTGAAACTGTCACAAATTTCCCAATTCTCAAACGTCTTAACCCATTTTTCCATTAATTGTTCGGTAACGTCCTTTGGTTTAAACATTTTACTACACAAAAGTCGTCCTTCATAAATTCCGCTGTCAAAAAGTTGTAAAGCAAGTTCATTATCTTGTCCAATTTCTTTGGCTATCATTTTCAGTTCTTTATGGTAAATTCCCAAAGAATTGTTTGATATTATTCCAAATTTTTTTTCTTTGAAAATGACTTTTTCTTCATCTTTCAAGTCATAAAGACATTCTATGATTTCGTTATAAGTCAATTATTTTTTTGAATTTATTTCGATAGCTTGTTTTAGATAATATTCAACAGCTTCTTTATTCAATTCTTTTTGTGGAAGAACCCTAATGGCTTTTCCTTTGCCAGTTAAAAGACCTAAATTGTCTTCCATTTTCGCGCCCTTAAGAAATCCGAAATCGATTCCATAAGACATTGTTCGCATATGACAAATTCCGCCTTTTTCATTTGAATAGGTCGTAATACGTTCTTTTTTTGTTTCAATTATTCCGTCAAAAGATAGTAAAAATTCCCTTGCGTTTAGAAATAGTTCTTTATGTTCAGATTCCAAATCTTTGTCGTATTGCATAATGTTTCTTTGTCTTGTTGCTAACGTTCTAGCTAAACTTTGTTTTAATGCAGTTTAGGCTTTTGTTATTTTTTGGATTCGGTTTTTCGTTTTGAAATTTCACCAATAAGGTCAAAATCAGAAAAATGTAAAATGAACCCATTAATGTCTCTTATCACAAACTCTCTTGCTCCATTGTAGTCTGTAATTCCAAACGGTCTAATTACCTCAGTTTTATCTTTGATCTCTTCATACCATTTAGAAATGTTGTCAACTCTGAACCATAATGTTAGAGCTCCTCCTTGCTCATATTTTTGTAATTCAGGAAACTCCTCAGTTAATGATTTTTTGCTTTGAAGGAACAATTCTATATCGTCTTTCTCAACATATGCCCAATAGGCAGCTCCTTCTTCTGGAGATTTATGTATGATATCAAATCCAATGTTGGTGTAATAGTCAAGAGTATCGTCAACATTGTTAACCATCAAATTGTTTGAGATGGACTTTAGAGTACTATTTTTTTGTTTCTCATCAATCATAATTCTTGATTTTCCTATTAATGAAGCCTAACGTTTCGGCTATGGTTAGTACGGGAATTAAAAGTACTGAACTTTCGGTTAAGCCCGTATTGTTTATAGGTCGTATTGTAAAACGTTTTTTTAGTCAATATTTAGATAGTATAGCTTAGCGGATTCTTCGATTTCATCGTCAATATTAGCATCAAATTTAAAGCTATAAATAACCCACTTATCATTCGGCTTATAAAACTGAAAAGTATAACGGATAGGTTGACGGTCGAATTTCACAAGGTAACTTAACAAGACATAACTTTCAGCAAGTTTTTTTTCTCCAAGCAATTCGTATCCGTAATATTTGCCAACATAATCTTCGTTTAATCCCTCGAGCTGACTTTTTAAGTTAGTAATGGCATCAGTTGCTCTTTCCATCCATTTGTTTGTTGAATATAATTTGTCGAGCGCTATTGATGCGCCATCATTCTGATAGTTTACGAAGAAATCAGAGGCAAGGTCTTTTGGGTTTGTTTGAGCTTCTATATTTAGAATACCAAGAAAGAGGATTAGAGCAAAAGTGATTTTTAGTTTCATATTTGTAATTTAATTTTAATGTTTTACAACGGTCTTGTGTATGGAACATAGCGTGTAAAAAGACACTAAGCTTTGGATTAAGCACCAAAACAACGTATTAATTATCTTTGAGACACTGGACTATGGCTTTTCATAGGATTCATTGTTTTGTTAGGCAACGTTTTTTATCTGTATTTACTTACTGTTCGATGATTCCTTAACTGATATAAAAAAGTCATGATGTTTTCTTCAGATACTTTAATTTCTCCAGAATCTAATTTTCCGCAAAATTCAATTGTTTTATCTGCATTAGCGCCTAATTTATGATAATCACTTATTAGAAAGACCCATTTTGCTTTTCTATCTCTTCTTCTCGGTTTGACGTTAGCTTTAAATAAATCAATGGTTTCACCATTAATCTCAGCATACCCATTCTCTCTTTCTATTTCACTAACAATTGTTCCGTCAGGTAAAATTCCTATTCTAAAATCTTTTCCTTTTATATCAGAATCTATTTCATATGGTTCTTGAATATCTGAATGGATTAGAATAAATTCATAAGAAAGTTCACTATTCATACTAACCCATAAAGTAGATATTTTTATTTCCCAATTTGTATCTGAAATAATCCAATTCTTATTTGGAAGCTGTTTTAAATATTTAACATAAAAATCACCACCAGAATGTCTGTACCAAAAATTTTCTAGAAAATTTGCCTTACTTAGGTTTAATAGAATTTTATTTTGTACTTTTTTTTCAGTTATTTCATGAATACCATCACTTTTTGTAGGTAACGATTTTCTTAAAAGATCATCAAAAGCATCCAAATTATGACCAAAACATCTTTCATATTCAGTCATTTGCTTCTTTAATTTAATAGAAGTGGGTGGATTTAAAGATTCTTTTAAGAAAGCTTTTATTTGTTTATTTAATACTGTTGGTTTATAATTTGTATCTAATAAGTCTTCACAATCTTCGACAAATTTTAAGATTGATTCTTCCTCATTAATTTTTAGCCCTAATGTATTTAGATTTAAAAAACCAAGTTTTTCAAATCCAATATCTTGAAAAATCAAAGGTATTACACTTTCTTTTTTTAATACAGCCCAGGCTGCTCCAATTTCATTTATACAAACTTCACTTTTTTTATAATTATTTGAAATAAACAAAAGAGCTAAAGTTGATTTATTAATTTCTTCTTTTAGTCTATCGGGAATATACTCTCCACTTTTTACACCATGCCCTTCCATGCTACTACAAAAAATTCTATCAGAAGAAATTTCTAGCCCTAGTTTTAAAATTTTTTCCACAAATTTCTCTACTATAAAAATATCTTTAGATGAATGGCTAATAAAAATTTTGTTCTTCATTTATTTTAATGTTGCCTAACGGTCTCGTATAACCGTCAGTTACGGGTTTTAAGTTACTATTTTTCGATTAAGTACTAACGCTCGCAATTCCGAGTGGATTCGGACGTAGTCGAATCCGCCGTAATTGCGGTTAGCATCTATGAAAAAGCAGCCTGTCGAGTATCTTTAAGATTCACGAAAATCAAAAGATATGGAATTACAACAAACT
>CANMKG010000010.1 GCA_947498505.1 uncultured Maribacter sp.
TCTGTGATTATTGTTCCATTTAAAATGTTCTCCGTCTGAACAGCATCATCTGCTAACTTTGCATTCGTTACTGCATCGTTAGCTATATCTATAGTAACATCATCTAAAAGAGCATTAGTATTTCCTCCTATTAATATTGTATTATTGGGCGAATTAATATCACCGTCTCCAGTTAAACTACTCAAATCTGCAGTTACAGTTCCTCCATTTTCTAATTCAAGAGTTAATTCGTTTGTCCCAGAATCAAAATTAAAAGTTTGTATTTGCTGACTATCTGTTGAAGTTAACTCCCAGGTATCCCCATCCCAGAAATATATAGTTCCTGTATTTGTATTTACATAAATATCACCAATATCTGCACCAGTAGGTGTGCCTGCTCCGGGGGCAGTGACGTCGGTACCACTTAATACCTCACAATTACATTGATCCTCCAACGTAACCGTAGTCTGGGAGAACGCTATTCCAGATATCAGAAAAACTGTTAACAGTACTATTTTCTTCATGACACTTTCTTTAATCAAAATCTTTGATAATTTTTTGTTATTACTATTAGGTGTTTCCACCTACACTTATAAGCCTAGTTTAATTCCGCTATTTTTTTTGAATCCTTTATTTAGAAAAAAATAAAGTTTAAGAGGTGATGTGGGGGCATCAAATTTTTCATCATTCTTCCGAATTGATGAAAAATTATTCAAACTGGTTAGCTTACTCATGTTTTCGATTTGGTTAATTATTTTATGGTAATTACTCATCTATGGAATAATTACACTCTACAAAATTAGATTTATGACCTCCATAGGAAAATAATTGTTGTGTAAACGGTATATACTACTGTCAAGACCTATTTTTTTGAGGTTTTAGTATGCATTTCATCTAATTTTTGGATTGTTCGTTAGTCGATAAGGCTAATTATAATGGCGTTTTTCAAACGATTTAATTTGTAAGAAATTACACCTAAAAATTAGCTGTATTAATTTCTATTTACCCTATGAGTTATTCTTCTGTTGGTTATTACAGTGGTTGCTCTAATGGTTAAAACAGCTGTGTTTGAAGTTTCTTCTACACATACATATGTAGAATTAGATACCAATACTCTATACTGATTTCCATGCTCTGTTGTGGTTGCATTGGTTATAGTTAATGTATTTGTAGTTACACCACTATGAACTCCTGTGTTAGCTAAATCTACCCAGCTTGAGCCATTAAACAATTGCCATTGATAACCATCTGCATTTGTGGCTGAAACTGTCATTGTTCCTGTACAACCTGGACATAGTGAAATATTAGTGGGTTGGGTGGTAATTGCTGGCGCTACTCCTGCTTCTCTATAATCAAATACCAAATTGGTATCTACATCTGCGGGAATCGTATATCCATCTGTATTGCCAATTACAAGTCCTGTGATTAGATCATATCCTGTTCCTTCCAATTCTCCTGTAGTTGTTCCACTTTCTGTAAATCCTGCTTCTTGAACATCATTACATCCATCATCATCAGAATCTATTTCCATAGCATCTATGTTTCCATCAGTATCAGAGTCGGATAGGGTATAGTTTATGGTTTCTACATTTGGGGCACTTTGTACTATGTCTGGAACACCATCTGTTCCTACTGCTCCATTTAATACTCCATTGGTATGGGATTGATTATGGCCTGCTTCTACTGCATCATATATACCATCATTATCACTGTCTAAATCTAAACTATCAGGAACACCATCATTGTCTGTATCTCGACAATTACTGATATCTTCTACTGTAACAAAATCTAATGCCGCTCCGTCTGCTGTAAAACTTGGTGTAGCTTCAAATGATATGGTTGTTTGCGTGGTTGTTGCTACAAAGGTTTGTTCAAAATAAAACCATTTCTTTGGTCCCATGATTCCTGAAACTATTCCTTCTGCTTTTGTTAATAGGGTTTGATTTATTAAAGAGTTATTTCCTGAATCAATAACATCTACATCTAAGGTAACTTGTGCTCCTTTTGCATGACCTACATCTTCGCCCCAATAAAAAGAGAAGCGATATGTATTTCCAACCGTAGTATTTATTACTTGAGAGAGAATATTATTTACTCCTCCTGTTACATTGTTGTTACCCATAACATCTAAATACTGGACGCCATGATATTCATCTGCAAAAGTGGCTCCTCCTGACCAACCTGGAGTTTCGCCTCCTACCCAACCATCAAGGTTTTGAGTGTATGTCCAACCTGCTAATGTATTAGCATTATAGGTAGCTCCTATAAAGGTTCCTGCTGCTCCTGTAAAGCCTCCAGGGAATACTACCGCATCTGTAAAGTCTTGTTGTTCAAAGGATGGGTTTATTACTAAATTACCACAACCTTCATCGGTATCTAAAATACCATCATTGTCATCATCAAAATCTAATGCATCTACAATAGTATCGTTGTCGGTATCGGGTCTGTCATCTAAAGCATCTCTAAAATCTGCATCGCCTCCTGTTGTTGCATCATTATCTGAATCTAAAAGTGTCAAAGGTGCCGTTAATACATTATCTATAGTTCCTCCTGGGTCATTGTATCCTGTTAAATCGGTATCTATCCCATCATCTAATCCATCATTATCGGTATCTTCTCCTGCCAAGGCTATTCCTGCTTCGGTGGTATCCATATGTCCTTCATTATCACTATTTAAATCTAAATAATCGGGCTCATCTGTTCCATCTGTATTGGTTGGGGTTAACCCTCCTATATAGGCTGAGTTAACTCCATTGTTTGCTGTATAGGTGGCTGGGGAATCGTTATTAGATATTGTATACCCTATTGTTGTTTGGGCTTCTACATTATCCGGTATTCCATCGCCATCACTATCTAAATCTAAATCGTTATTTATACCATCTTTATCGGTGTCTATACTTGCTGTCCAAATAATTGCTTTAACTAACAAATCTTCACCTGCGGTATTGAACACTCCACTATCATTTGCATGAGGTACTATGACTCTTCTACCAGGAGCAACGCCAGATGGTATAGTTTCTCCTTCTTCCCATGCTGCCAGAGATATTTCTCCGTTTGGATGCAGTCCTAATATTGTTCCAGTACCTATGTCTAAACTGTTTGTTCTATAAGACGCATTACCTATATTGTAATTCCCTAACGCAAGTCCTGCTGTTATTGGATGTGTATTATTTGTTATTTGAACATCTGTGGTGTTAGTAGTTGCTCCTTGGCTAGCTCCTAAAATTTCGTCATGAAGAAAAGTTTCACTTGTAATTACTCCACGATTAGTTGTCGCCATATTCGCAACGTTTGCAAAAGCAGTACCGCTATTTGCATCTTCATAAATAAAAGTTACTGCATAATCATTGGCGTTACCTCCAACATTGTCATCTACTACGGTTACTGTATATCCTAAAGCTATTAATTTATCTATGGTATTTTGTTCTTCACTCCCAGGTGTTCCATTAGTTACCCATAAAACAGTTCTTGGACTCTCTACCAAATCTAAAATACCATCATTGTCATCATCTAAATCTAATCCATCTGGAACTCCATCGCCATCATTGTCTTCACATGCGTTTACGCCTACGTCTTGATAATATGTATTGGTAGTATTATACGCGGCTCCAACAACTTGCCCTGTTGAAGTAACTGTTGGAGTACCAGAACCATATGTTCCATTATCGTCTGCATCTGCATTGGTAACCAATCCTAAATAGGCTTCATCAGCATCAGAACACCCATCACTATCACTATCAGTATTTTTCGAAAAACCACAAGGAGTATCTGTACTAAAAGCGAAATTATCTAACCCATGAGGGTCTCTTGCTGTAGAAGAAATGCTTTCTGTAAGAATGTCATATCTAATAGTAATAGTACTAACTGGGTTATCGGTTACGAAACCAAAACTTGTCTCCGTATTTTGACCTGCAATTGCGGTTCCTCTGGGTAAATTATTACCGTCTAAAATATTAACAGGCCCTGTAATGTCATCTCCAATAATATTATCTTTTATCGATGCAATTAAAGTTCCATCTGCATATACAGCGTAACTTAAAAGTGGGTCATCTCCAATAATAGTATCCAAAATGTCAACCATATCAAAACTAAATGCGGTAACTGGATTTGTAAAGTTTATAGTTACTGTATAAAAGTCTCCTGCGGTACCACCTTGTTCTGGCTCTACATATACAGCATCACCAGAATTCCCTGACTTAAAAGACCCTCCAGTGGTTCTTCTAAATTCGTTTCTATTGGTTGTAATATAACTAGTACTATATGTCATGGTACCGTTACTAAAAGTTACTACACTGCTTACTCCAGAACCATCGCCTGATGCTGTAGATGAAAAATCATTATTACCATTAAGTACGGTAAGACTTAACTGTCTATTAAAAGCTTCTTTTTGAAATCCAGATTCTAAATACCCATTTGCATTGGTATTATTGCCAACCACAAAAACACGATAATCCCCATCTATCCAATCTAAGGCTTCCGCTTGAGGCTCTACCACTCCCGCTAAAGGTGGACATTCCTGAGTATCTAGAATACCGTCGTTATCATCATCTAAATCACAAACATCATTTATCCCATCTCCATCGGTATCAATTCCAGTTAAATCTGTACATGGTTCCTGTATGTATACTGTTGCAGTATCACTTTTTCCTAAAGCAGGGCATAAAGACACAGTGGAATCTGTAATTGTATAATCAAAACTTGTTCCTGTGAAATAAGTTCCAGCACTGTAGGTAAAAGTTACCAAGCCAGCATCAGCATCATCAATCACCACTGTTCCAATAGCAGGTTGAACAACACTTTCGATAAAGAAATTTTCGCCATCTGGTTCTGAGTCATTATCAAACAAACTTATTTGAACAGATACAGAATTTCCTTGGGATACAACTGCTAAATCATCTTCTGCATTTGGTGGATTTACGTTTTCTAAAATTTCAGCATCTGTGGTAGACATATCATAATGATTGGTGCCCGGAATTGTACTAGGAGTTGCAATAATTGTTGAAATAAGCCTAGAAAATCCTGAAGGTTCAGATGGGTCATAAAAATTAGGATAACGTACTTCTATAATATAAGTTTCATCTTCACCTAAAGGCAGTCCAAAATGTACTTCTTCAGGGCTTTGGGTTCCATGGCCAAATACACCATTTACCTGACGTAATCCACTAACAATGTTTCCTGCACAATCCCTAATTAAAACATTTGTCCCTAAGGCTACTCTTGGAGGAAGTCCACCCGTAGCACCATTTGCACCTCTATCCTCAGAAACATCTATTAATAAATGATTGTTTCTATTAGCTGCGGCTAGGTCATTTATAAATAATTGATTAGAACTACCGTTAATATTCATGTAAATATCTAAATCGCCATCATCATCAATATCTATCATTGTAGTTCCTTCTCCATCTCTGGTATTAAAAGTTTCTGAGTCTAAACTAAAAGTCATTGCAGTACCACTACCAATTACTCCTGGTGCTGGTGTTGGACTATTTAATTGATTTATAAATAGGTAACTTCTATTATTAGCTACATTACCAGGAGCATCACCCACGAATAAAATATCTATATCTCCATCATTATCTATATCTCCTCCAGTAACCGCATCTATACCATTAGATGAAGTACCGCTATCTAAATTACTTGGTTGTGGTAAACCTGGAAAAGTTGTAGCTCCTAAGGGAGTCCAAACACCTGGTCCATCATTTCTAAATATTTGCGTAAGTCCGTTTTCTGTCCATACAGCATCTAAATCGCCATCGTTATCTAAATCCCATAGCCCGTTAGCTCCTTTATTGTTATTTGCTGCTTGGGCTAAGTCTGAGCCACTAGTAAAAGTACCTCCTTGATTTAAGAAAAAATCATTTTCATTACGTTTACGCATAAAAATATCTACCCAACCGTCATCATTAACATCGGCTGCAGAACCATAGTCACCATCCGTTGCAAACTGATTCAATCCAAAATTTACAACGCCATTACCATTACCCGTAGTAATATGTGTAAAAAGTGCATTAGCTGCGGGATTAACAACCGTATGTGTAGTATGATCTATATAATTATTTCTTAGAAGTTCTATTCCGTAATTATGACTATCAAAAAAGATGTCTAAATCACCATCTCCTTCAAAATCAAAAAAACCAGCTCCTTCACAATTTATAGCACTAATTGTTATTGTAGCATTATTATTTTCGCCGACCGTTATTGGAGTTGTGCCTCCTGCTCCATCTCCAAAGGTTCCATTTGCATTCTGTATAAATATCTGAATTGCCACTACTGATGTATTCGTACCTGAACTAGTCATCATAAAATCTGGCTTTCCATCTCCATTTAAATCACCCCATGCTGCTTGCCTTTCTGCTCTATCACCTGCTATCATTCCTGGCGCTAATGTAGTCTGTACATTGGTAAATGTACCATCTCCATTATTACGCATAAGGTAATTTCGCAGAGAGGTACTATTCTGAAGAACAAGAACATCTATATCCCCATCGCCATCAAAATCGGACCAAGCATGTCCTCCATCTTTATTTCCGCCTAAATTTAAACCGTAAGATGCTGCACTCTCTATGAAAGTGGTTTGGGCGTTAGTGTTTTTTATAAAACAAATAGATAGAATACATGTAAGTAGGTATATGTTCTTTCTAGAATTATATAATGTGCTTTTAAGCATGGTAAAGTATTCATTATAGATTTAGCGGGAACTATAACAAAAATAAATGCATACGCTTACTAACAACAATTAATGTTGTGTAGGCACTAATAAACATGGTATATATCTAAAATTTAGAGGTTAGATAAATTAAAAAAAAATCTACAAAAAATACATTTGTAATCCAAGTACTACAAAAATATTTTTATTCTTTTTTAACTCTATAAGTTATTCTTCTATTAGTAATAACAGAATAACTTTTTACTGTGCTAAAGGGAGAAAATTCAGAAGTAGAATTACTTAATGTTGCGGTTGCGGTTATTAAACTACCAATACCTACACTAGGAGGGACAGTTATTTGAAACTTAAATTCATTTGTATTATCTGTATTGCCATCATTATCCGTATAAAGTGATGTTCCATTGTCTAAATCTGCACTGCTACCCTCTATAAAACTACCTAAGTATATTTGCCCTTCTCCATAGTCTACCGATTGACCCAGTTGGTTATCTCCTGCACTAGCAGTACCTTCACTTACATCAGTTACAAAAAATTCTATTGTAGTTCCAGGCGTAGACCACCCCGATATTATTATTTGAGAGCCAGAAAGAAAAATATTAGACAGTAAAGGAAAGTTTATAAGTCCATTTGGCCCATTATCAACATCATTCAATTCATTTAACGTTACGCCATCTCCCACAGAATTTGATGCATCTAAATCGATTCCAAGTGCAGCTCCCGCTGTTCCGTTTGCGTAAAAAGAATTTTGTGTAATTAAATTTCCTGAAGTATTTCCTCCTGATAATACAATACCTGAACCTCCATTACTGAAAATTATGTTGTTAGAAACCAAAGAATTACTACCATCTAGTAATATCCCTGCATTCTCTACATTAGCCATACAAATTCCTCCGTTTTGTCCTGAAGTTGTTATGGTGTTTTCTATTATCGAAATACTTCCTGCACTTCCATCGCCATCTATTCCCAAACTAGCAGCACTATCAATAAGATTTTGCTCAATGACTATTCCCGAACCACTACTAATTGTAATATTATCATCACACACGCCATTACCATTAGAGGTTATATGGTTATTTTGAATGGTTACTGAGGTCCCTCCATTTATAAACACTCCCGCGTCTACATTAGTAGCTATATAATTCCCATCTACTATAGCAACGCCTCCTGAAATTTCTATACCATAATCTATATTACCTGCATTATTTCCTATCGCATTAACTCCCAATAAAGATTCTAAAACACTTGTATTTCCATTTTGAATTCGAATGCCCGCATTATTCCCTCCATATACCGAAATATTACGTATAACGACATTAGTACCTTGCGTATTTAAAACATCGCCATTATTCTTATGCACTTGTATTTCTGGTCGATTAAAATCCGGAAGAGTTATCCCTGATCTACCTACTAAACTTCCCCCAGAACCTACAGTCCCCGAATTTGAATTTCCAGAATACGCTGTCTGTGTTCTTCCGTCTATAATCGTATTATCCCCAAGAATAGTAGTTAAAGGATTACCATCGGAGACTAAAATATTAAAATAGCCACTTGCATAACCTGTATCCGCGGTACGTCCCATACTATCACTAGTAGGTGGTATCATAAAAATAGAAGTATCCTCTCCTACAAGCGGGTCAAAAATACTATTGGCTTCAATATTTAAACCTGTTTCGTCTAAATTATTAGCATTAACTATAAATTGCTCTAAAGATCCTTGCCCATCTTCATTGGTATTGACAATAGTATTAAAGTTAAAGCCAAAATCCAATCCAATAACGCCTTCACTAGCAATAGAAACCGTTGAAACTGTTTGGGCATTTGTTAATATTCCTGCAGCCACATCTTCACCAGACGGATTAGCCCCTCCAACTTCATTAATAACACCACTAAAACCAACACCAGCAACATAATTTTCTCTATATGTTTGTACAGGTAAACAAGTGGTACAACTGACCCCGCCTATTCTACTAGAATTAACCGTATTATTTACCACTCTTACACTGTAACTCCCATTTTCCATACCACCCATAGAATATTCTCCGGTGGAATCGCTAAGCGTAAATTCTTGAAATACACCAGCGTTATCATACAATTCTACTCTGGCATTATTTACTCCTATTCCATTTGCAGTGGTCATATCTCTACCTGAACCACCTCCATAATTAATATCTTCAAATATATTTCCTACAATTAAATTACTAGGAACCTTAACTAAAACCATGTTGGCTATAACAAAATCTTGTCCGGTATGAACATCTACCGTAATTTGTGAATCTGCAGCTGAGATATAGGATGAAATATCAAATGTATCTAAATCTAAGCCGTAGGAATCATTATAATTAATTATACCCGATGGTGTGTTATTAAAAATTGTTGAATTGTAAGCATTATTACCTGTTTGTCCGCCATCACCAGAGAGTATTGTCGTTGTTCCACCTTGATCCGTAACGGTTAGTGCTTCTCCATTTGGATTTGTTGTACCAGAGCTACTACCATCTAAAGTACTGTCTCCTTCCCAAGATAGAACTGTTGTTTTTGCATCTGTAGATCCAATAGCATAAAACCCGTCTAAAGTATAAGATTGCGATGTATTACTTTCTCCTTTAAAACCATGATACATATTTATAGACACAGCTGGCAAAGTATCTTCTTCATAAAAAACTAACAAAGACCATCCTCCTAATACAGTTCCTGTACTACAATAATTTGCAAAAACATTTGTATTATCAACATCTAAATCCGTAAAATCGTATACATTAGTCGTTGGGTCTACTATTCCTTCAATTATTGATGTAACATCACTCATCATTCCATAAAAAAGTCTCCCACCACTCATTGAAGCTCCATAAACAAAGTCGGCATTCACTGCCTGACCTTCAAAAGTTACTTCCGTATCTGGTACTTGATTAGAATGTGACCATAATAAAAATGCTTTAGTTATTACACCTGTAGGTGGAATAACGCTTGTTAAACCATTAACGGTTGAAGTTGTTTTTATAGAGCAATATGTAGGATTATTTGCATCTCTAAGAGAACCTCCTGTTACAGAATAATCATAATACCCATTAAACTCATTAAATAGTGTAAGAGGAACTTCTGTTAAAACTACTTCATTATCATTAATTGTTCCTGTTGCCGTATCTGTTATATCAACAGAAATATCCGTTACAGATGTAAAACCTATAGTAAATGTTTCAGAGGATTCATAAAAATTGTCATCAGTAATTAAGACTATTATCTGATCTGTATCTCCAGTTGTACCATTAAAATTTAATGTTCCCGTATATAAGCCTGAACCCGTGGTATAATCCACTCCTTGGGTCGCTGTTCCTGCTGTTATTTGGTAATCAACAGTAAAAGCTCCAGGTCGTGATCCACCTGTATGACTTACCGTAAATACTGCCGAACCAGAATCTTCATCAACAGAAACGTTTGCAACCTGAATTACTGTCGCCGCATCGTCATTAATAATAGTTCCGGTTGCTGTATCTGTTATGTCAACAGAGGTATCTGTTACAGAAGTAAATTGAATTGTGTAGGTCTCATTAGATTCAACATCTAAATCATCGGTAATCAAAACTGTTATTTGATCAGTATCACCTACTGTCCCATTAAAATTTAATGCCCCGTTATATATTCCAGAACCCGTGGTGTAATCAATTCCCTCTGTTGCTGTCCCAGCAACTATATTATAATTAGCTGTAAAAGCACCTGAAGTATTAGCCCCTGAATGCGTGATGGTGAAAGTAGCTGTACCTGCATCTTCATCAACAGAAACATCATTAACAATAATTTGCGGAGTCGGAAGGGAACCATAATATTCTACGGAGGAAGTATTATTTGTTGTTCTACAGCTCCATCTATTTAATCTAACCTTAACCTGTCCTGTATATGATGCTACAAACGTTATTTCAGATTGTCTTCCACAAAAATCATCGTTATAGTCAATAAACCCACCTGAGTTGTCTCTTATCGTTAATTCGGTATCCCAATTAGCAAGTCCACATGTACTAACCGTGTATGTACCGCCATTGGTAATATTCATTAAAAAATATTCTCCTGCTCCAATACTTGGAGTAAATGATGATGTGGCAACAGGCGTAACTGTATCACCTGAATATGAGCCAGTATCATCACACTGTCCGTTTACGTCACCAGCATAACAAATACACAATAATAAAATAATAAAAATACTTTTACTAACCGTTTTCATCACTCTTCAAATTACTCAATGAAAAACCTATTTGAATAGATTTTTCAATTCGGACATATATCAAAAGTATATGAAAGCTAATGTCCACCCTAAAAAATGTTGTGAAAACGCCCTATTACCACATGAATTGGGTTAACGATGGAGGTCAAAGAAATACTTTTTGCCTCATGAACAACTACAATATGAATCTTACATCTTAAAACTAATGCTCAGAAATTAGTCTTTTTAGAAATCCAATATTAAATTTACACTATTTTAAAATAATAAACTCCGATCTACGATTAAGCTCATGGTCTTTTCCTTTACAACGAACACCATTAGCACAATTGTTTATAAGTTTAGTTTCCCCATAACCTTGTTCCTCCAAACGATCTGCAGAAATTCCTTTAGAAACCATATATGCAGTGGTAGCCTCCGCCCTTTTTTGCGATAACCAGAGGTTATAGGAATCTTTACCTCTACTGTCTGTATGTGAATTAACCTTTATTTTTAGACTTGGATATTTTTCCATTGCGGCTATTACCTTTTCCACTTCAATTTTAGAGTCACTTCGTATATCATACTTATCAAAATCGAAATATATGGTACTTAATTGTAATAGTTTGGCCAAATCATCACCGTAACCAGCAGTAACCTTATCTCTCTCCAAATAAAAATCAATTATTTTAGGTTTTCCATCCGATTTACCTATATATTCTTCGAAAGGAATATAACCCTCTACAACAGCCCTTACAAAGTTCCCTTGATTACAGTCTAGTGTTAAACTGTAATCCCCATTATTATCTGTAATAACTGTTAATATTTCATTATTATCAATATCAATAACTTTAACAGTTGCTCCTACAAGAACTTCGTTAGAAATTTTATCTCGTACTGTTCCTGTTATTTTTTGCAAACATTCTAATTTTAAAGGTTCCTCTTCAATAAACCTATAAATATCATCAGCACCACTACCTCTTTCCCTATTGGAAGCAAAATACCCTTCCTTAGTATCACTATTAAAAATGAATGTAAAATCATCCATGTTACTATTTACAGGTCTTCCAATATTTTGAATGTGTTGGTTGCGATTACTTTTCCGCAATTTTACAGCAAAAATATCTAACCCGCCTAATCCAGGATGTCCATCGGAAGAAAAATAAAGTACGCTATCTTTTGATATAAAAGGAAATGTTTCTCGTGCTTCTGTGTTTATAACATCTCCCAGATTAACAGGATTTCCATACTCTCCAAATTCTTTAACTTCTACCTTAAAAATATCAGATTCTCCTCTAGTACCAGGCATATCCGAAGCAAAATAAAGCGTTTTTTCATCAGGGCTTAAAACAGGATGCGCTGTTGAATAATTATCACTGTTAAAAGGTAGTTCTACAACTCTATCCCACTCACCGTCTATTAATTTTGCTTTAAATAGTTTTAACCTTACAACTCCTTTTTCGTCACGCACATACTTACCATCACGGATGTTGTTTCTTGTAAAATACATAGTTTCTCCATCCTTAGTAGTAACGGAGGTGGATTCATGCCATCTTGTATTTACGTTTTCATTAAACTTAATAACTTTTGAAAACGAAACACTATCTGCGTTTACTTTATATAAATCTAAAAAGTCTTTAGCATTCCATGTATGCCTGTATCTAGCAAAATTCCCTGTATCTCTATCTGAAGAAAAAATAAGCCCCTCTTTGTAGAATGATGGAGCAAATTCAGAGAACATTGTATTGTATTCAAAAGGTTTAATCTTATACCTGCCCGAATTTTTCTTAATTTCCTCTATATAGTTTCTCTCATTTTTAAATCTATTGGCTCTAACATCCTCAGATGTTACTTCAATAAATTTATCCATCACCGAATTAGACATTTCGTAATCTCCAAGTGATTTTAAAGTCTGAGAATATCTAAAATAATGCTCTGGAGAAACTTCTTTCGGATACTCGTCAACCAACTTTTTATATATCTGAGCCGCTTCTTGGTAATTTGCATTAAAATAGTACGAATCTCCCAACTTTTTTAGCAGAGAACTGGAAACGTATCCTTTATCAAGAACTCGTTTATAAATATCTATTGCAGGGCTAAACGAATACTTATCGTAATTTCCGTCACCTTTAGTGGCTAACTTTTCTTCTTTGGAAATTGGTTTTTCTTGAGCATAATTAAATCCGCATATTAAAAATGCAAATATTAATATAATAGCATGTAGTTTTTTTAACATGTAATTCTATTTTAAAAGAAACGTGGTGATACTAATCCCTTAAACGATCTTAATAACTCATATCTTAAAAAGATCTCGAAAGAGCCATCGTTAAATTGAGTTCCTCCTAAGTCTGTTGTTTCTCTATCGTAAGCTAAACCAACCATAAACTGATCGCTAATTTGAAATCCTATTAGTCCACTTAACGCTGCATCCCATCTGTATGCTGCGCCTAGGGTTAATTTATCATTAAACATAAAATTTGCAGAAACATCAAGTTGCAAAGGAGCTCCAGAAACTGCCTTAGTTAAAAGTGCTGGTTTAAACTTCCAGTCTGGGTGAATGTCAAAAACATATCCTGTTATTAGGTAAAAATTCAATCTGTCTTTAGATAAAAAATTTACCGCATTAGCGTCATCATTTTCATTATCAAAATGCTCTGTTTCAAATAAATTAGGAACCGAAAGTCCTAAATAAAACTTACTAGTATGGTAGTATGCACCAACTCCAACATTTGGAGAAAACCTATTTTCAATATTATCAACATTAACTGGCTCAAACTGATGTTTCTCTAAACCTGCGAAATCCAAGTTTATTAAATTACCTCCAGCTTTAAGTCCAAATGAAAGTTTTCCATCAAAGGAAACATCTATTGTGTAAGAAACTAAGGCGTCAAAATAGGTTTCTTGAACAACTCCTTCTCCAATTTCATCATGGACAATTGATATTCCATAACCCAATCTACTGTTTCTTATCGGAGAATGTAAATTTATAGTTGCTGTTTTAGGAGCGCCTTCAAGACCAACCCATTGTGATCTATACAATCCCAAGGCACTTAATTGCCCCCTTGACCCTGCATATGCAGGATTTACACTCATGGTGTTATACATGTATTGCGTAAATTGGGCATCTTGCTGCGCAAAAGTACAGTCTAAAGAAAATAAAAGAACTATAAGGGAACTATAAAAAAGTCTCTTAATCATAATAAGTTAGGTAAGTTATTATTTACTTATATATATATAACCACTATCAGTTATACTCTCCTGATTATCATTTTCATAATCAAATATATAAAAATATACACCAGCAGGTAAGTAATCGTCTGCTTTTAAGGTTGATCTTCCTTTAGATCGACCATCAAAAGTATTGTTAACATTATTATAGTTTTCTCCTTCATAGACCGCAACTCCCCATCTATTAAAAATCCTGAGGGTATTATTTTTAGCATTCTCTACTCCTTCTATGAATAAAAAGTCGTTTTTTAAATCCCCATTTGGAGTAATCAACTCAAAAACAATTATTGCATCGTCTTCTTTATCATCTGTTGGATCAAGGTAATCTGGTGTTCCATCACCGTCTGTATCATCATTGGTTGGGTCGCCATCACCATCTGCATCTTCATCTGGAGTGTCTATACCATCGCCATCATCATCTAAATCTCTATAGTTTACATCCTCTGTCCCATCTGTATCTGGTAAATCATTCGCTGGATCATCTATCTCATCATTTACATCAAAACCATCATTTACATCAGAACCTTCATATCCATCATCTAAACCATCACCATCTGTATCTACTCCTGTAAAGGTCTGATCGGGTACACCATCAAAATTGAAGTCGTTACCCTCATTGTTATCTGGTACTAAATCATTATCACTATCTAAATCAATATAATCTTGAGTGTCTTCTCCGTCTGTATTTACCGGTGTTAATCCCGTAGGATACGCACTATTTACTCCATTGTTAGAGGCATAAGTCGCAGCATCATCATTCGCAGGTGCTATATAACCATCTGTGGTTTGTGCTTCAACATTATCTGGTATACCATCATTATCTGAATCAATATCTAAATGGTTTGGGTATCCATCATCATCTGTATCCAAAGGATCGGTTAATGGATCATCATCACCATCTAAATTTGGATCTTCTTCTGTATCTAATATACCATCATTGTCATCATCTAAATCTGTACTGTCAGGTACGCCATCACCATCAGTGTCTGGACCATCATCTGTTGGGTCAAGGTAATCTGGTGTTCCATCACCGTCTGTATCATCATTGGTTGGGTCGCCATCACCATCTGCATCTTCATCTGGAGTGTCTATACCATCGCCATCATCATCAAAATCTCTATAATTTACATCCTCTGTCCCATCTGTATCCGGCAAATCATTCGCTGGATCATCTATCTCATCATTTACATCAAAACCATCATTTACATCAGAACCTTCATATCCATCATCTAAACCATCACCATCTGTATCTACTCCTGTAAAGGTCTGATCGGGTACACCATCAAAATTGAAGTCGTTACCTTCATTGTTATCTGGTACTAAATCATTATCACTATCTAAATCAATATAATCTTGTGTGTCTTCTCCGTCTGTATTTACCGGTGTTAATCCCGTAGGATACGCACTATTTACTCCATTGTTAGAGGCATAAGTCGCAGCATCATCATTCGCAGGTGCTATATAACCATCTGTGGTTTGCGCTTCAACATTATCTGGTATACCATCATTATCTGAATCAATATCTAAATGGTTTGGGTATCCATCATCATCTGTATCCAAAGGATCGGTTAATGGGTCATCATCACCATCTAAATTTGGGTCTTCTTCTGTATCTAATATACCATCATTGTCATCATCTAAATCTGTACTGTCAGGTACGCCATCTCCATCAGTGTCTGGACCATCATCTGTTGGGTCAAGGTAATCTGGTGTTCCATCACCGTCTGTATCATCATTGGTTGGGTCGCCATCACCATCTGCATCTTCATCTGGAGTGTCTATACCATCGCCATCATCATCAAAATCTCTATAATTTACATCCTCTGTCCCATCTGTATCCGGCAAATCATTCGCTGGATCATCTATCTCATCATTTACATCAAAACCATCATTTACATCAGAACCTTCATATCCATCATCTAAACCATCACCATCTGTATCTACTCCTGTAAAGGTCTGATCGGGTACACCATCAAAATTGAAGTCGTTACCTTCATTGTTATCTGGTACTAAATCATTATCACTATCTAAATCAATATAATCTTGAGTGTCTTCTCCGTCTGTATTTACCGGTGTTAATCCCGTAGGATACGCACTATTTACTCCATTGTTAGAGGCATAAGTCGCAGCATCATCATTCGCAGGTGCTATATAACCATCTGTGGTTTGTGCTTCAACATTATCTGGTATACCATCATTATCTGAATCAATATCTAAATGGTTTGGGTATCCATCATCATCTGTATCCAAAGGATCGGTTAATGGATCATCATCACCATCTAAATTTGGATCTTCTTCTGTATCTAATATACCATCATTGTCATCATCTAAATCTGTACTGTCAGGTACGCCATCTCCATCAGTGTCTGGACAAATAACAGGTTGTAAACTAAAACTTATACCACTATTAACTATAGCTGATGTATAAAATTCTAAATTATCTGTTGGTGTGGTTGATTCCCATGTAAACCTTACTCCTTCATCAATGTCACCATTAGTTGTATTTTCAACAAAAAAATCTCCTCCGTTTGAGCCATTTATAACTCCAGAGGGTAAACTTGTAACCTGATTATACTCCGCATTGGTAGAAACAACACCATCTATTCCCATTGCCGGAATTCTTGGAGAATGCTGACCTACTATCATAACAGGTATTCTACCCGATACCGTAAACTTAGTTCGTATACCATCTTTTACGTAAAAGAAGTTTCTATCACTATACGTACTTGCTCCAGTAATTGAAACAATAACACTTCCAGTTGGAAGTCCCCATTTACTACTTAAATCAACATTTGTTGCAGATAAACTACCGTCATCTACTCCTCGTGCAAAACCAAAATCAGAAGGTAATAACATTACCAATGGAGATTCTGTACATTCAGAAACATTTAAAACATTTTCTTCCAGATGATTTGTAGTGAAATCTGCTGTATTAAGTGAATTTTTCTTAGGATTATCAAAAGAAGATGTAATGACTAGGCCAAAAGAAAAAATAACCAAAAAAGTTATTTTAACAATTATACTCTTAAATTTATTAATAGTAGTGTTTTCCATAAATGATAGTTTAATTAAACTAATCACCATGGCGAAATAGGCTATTTTGGTTGAGATAAGATTGTGGGCAAATTCTTAAAATCGTGTGCAAGATATATTTTAAATGCATATCGACAAACAGTTTTGAGTGGATTAATAGGAAAAATTCGACAATTACTGCTTTTTTTCGACAAAGTGTCATCTGTAAAAAACAAAAACATCTTAATATTAAAAAAAGAGTATGTTTTTTTAGATTATTGAGTAAAACAAAAGAAAAACATTCAATAAACCCCTGTATATCAACATTTTTAACCCAAAAACTTTTATTCTCTAATGATTTTCGCAAAAGAATTTACCTTAATCTAGATAACCTTAAATCTTTTATTTACCGTATTTTTGCGCAAATTTTGTTATGGATTTTAAGGAACAGATAGAAAGTAGAAGAACTTTTGGAATTATATCTCACCCAGATGCGGGGAAAACGACTTTAACTGAAAAATTATTGTTATTTGGAGGCGCAATTCAAGAAGCGGGAGCCGTTAAAAATAATAAGATAAAAAAAACTGCCACTAGTGACTTTATGGAAATAGAACGTCAACGTGGTATTTCCGTAGCTACTTCTGTCTTAGCTTTTATCTACGATAACAAAAAAATAAATATCCTAGATACTCCGGGACACAAAGATTTTGCTGAAGATACCTTTAGAACGCTTACAGCTGTAGATAGTGTAATTGTAGTTATTGATGTTGCAAAGGGGGTTGAGGAGCAAACAGAAAAACTTGTTCAGGTTTGTAGGATGCGCAACATTCCCATGATTGTTTTTATCAACAAGTTGGATAGAGAAGGAAAAGATGCTTTTGATTTGTTAGATGATTTGGAACAAAAACTGGGATTAAAGGTTACACCCTTAAGTTTCCCAATAGGTATGGGTTATGATTTTAAAGGTATTTATAATATCTATGAAAAAAATGTAAATCTTTTCAGCGGAGATAGTAAAAAAAACATTGAAGACACCATAGCTATTAAAGACCTTAACAGTCCAGATTTAGATGAATTGGTTGGTGAAAATTCCGCAAGCGAATTGAGAGATAATTTAGAACTGGTTGAAGGTGTATATCCAAATTTTGACAAAGAGGCCTATTTACAAGGACATCAACAACCCGTATTTTTTGGTTCTGCCTTAAACAATTTTGGTGTTCGGGAATTGTTAGATTGTTTTATTGATATTGCACCATCTCCAAGAGCCAAAATGGCAGAAGAAAGATTAGTACAATCAAACGAAAAAGAACTTACCGGCTTTGTATTTAAAATTCATGCGAACATGGATCCCAAACATAGAGACCGTTTAGCATTCGTTAAAATTGTCTCAGGAACTTTTGAAAGAAACAAACCGTATTTGCACGTTCGCCATGGTAAAAAGTTAAAATTCTCTAGCCCGAACGCGTTTTTTGCGGAAAAAAAAGAAATCGTTGATGTTTCATATCCAGGAGATATTGTTGGCTTACATGATACTGGAAACTTTAAAATTGGTGATACCCTTACGGAAGGAGAACAATTAAATTATAAAGGTATTCCAAGTTTTTCGCCTGAGCATTTTAGATACATTAATAACGCTGATCCAATGAAAGCAAAACAGCTATACAAAGGTATTGATCAATTAATGGACGAAGGAGTTGCTCAACTGTTTACATTAGAAATGAATGGACGAAAAGTTATTGGTACAGTTGGTGCTCTCCAGTTTGAAGTTATTCAATATCGTTTAGAACACGAATATGGAGCTAAATGTAGTTATGAAAATTTCCCAGTATACAAAGCGTGCTGGGTTGAAGCGGATGATGTTAAAAATGAAGAATTCAAAGAGTTCAAACGGGTAAAACAAAAATTCTTAGCTCAAGATAAAAGAGGACAATTAGTGTTTTTAGCGGACTCCCAATTTTCATTGCAAATGACGCAACAAAAATATCCCACAGTTAAACTACACTTTACTTCAGAGTTTAGTTAAAAACTTTCGTGAATAAAAAAAGCCTTGAAATAAATATTTCAAGGCTTTTTTTATGCTTCCCCTGTTGGTCCAAAATTTAACGGAATTGAAGGCTGCTCGTAATCTTTAATAGTGCCATGCGCTTTTTCAAAACGATTAACATTATCATTTAACGCCTTCAAAAGTTTTTTAGCATGTTGGGGAGTAAGCACAATTCTACTTTTAACCTTTGCTTTTGGAGCTCCAGGCATCATACTAATAAAATCTACCACAAACTCTGAAACTGAATGATTAATTATGGCTAGGTTAGAATAAATACCCTCAGCAGTTTTCTCATCTAGCTCTATATTAATTTGTTTCTGATTTTTATTATCCTCCATAAGTTTTGTAATAATTATATAATCTAAAAAAGATAACCCTCAATATTTAATTGAGGGTTATTATAAATATTTAGAATTTCAACGCTTCCTTACGTGCCATTATTTCATCGTATTCCTCTTTGGAACCAACAATAATATTATCGTAATCTCGCATTCCCGTTCCTGCTGGAATTTTATGTCCAACAATTACGTTTTCTTTCAATCCTTCTAAAGTATCAACTTTACCGCTAACAGCAGCTTCATTTAATACCTTAGTAGTTTCCTGGAATGATGCGGCAGAAATAAACGACTTAGTTTGTAACGACGCACGTGTAATTCCCTGAAGAATTGGTGTAGCCGTTGCCGCCACAGCGTCTCTTGCACTTACTAAAGCTTTATCTGCGCGTTTTAATATAGAGTTTTCATCTCTTAACTCTCTAGCTGTAATAATTTGACCAGCTTTTAAGTTTTCAGATTCACCAGCATCTTCAACTACCTTCTTACCAAATATCTCATCATTTTCAACAATAAAATCGTCTTTATGAATCAACTGGTTTTCTAAGAAAATAGTATCTCCCGGATCTTGTACTCTTACCTTACGCATCATTTGTCTAACAACAACTTCAAAGTGCTTGTCATTAATTTTCACACCCTGTAAACGGTATACTTCTTGTACCTCATTTACTAAGTATTGTTGTACTGCAGATGGTCCTTTAATTGCTAAGATATCTTCTGGAGTAATAGAACCATCAGACAATGGCATACCCGCTCTAACATAATCATTTTCTTGAACAAGAATCTGATTAGAAAGTTTAACCAAGTATTTTTTAATTTCTCCTAGTTTAGACTCAATAATTATTTCACGGTTACCTCTCTTTATTTTACCAAAAGAAACAACACCATCAATTTCAGAAACCACTGCTGGGTTTGATGGATTACGAGCTTCAAACAGCTCAGTAACTCTTGGAAGACCACCAGTAATATCACCTGCTTTTGCAGATTTACGTGGAATTTTTACAAGAACCTTACCTTCTTTTATTTTATCCCCATCATCAATCATAATGTGAGAACCTACTGGAAGGTTATATGAACGTAAAACTTCATCCTTATTATTCTTAATTAATAATGTTGGAATTAGTTTTTTGTTTCTAGATTCAGAAATCACTTTTTCTTGGAAACCTGTTTGTTCATCTATTTCTACTTGATAAGTAACTCCTTGCTCAATGTTTTCGTAAACAATTTTACCAGAGAATTCAGAAACAATAACACCATTATATGGATCCCAAGTACATATTACATCTCCTTTTTTAACCTTGGCTCCATCTTTAATATTGATTTGAGAACCGTAAGGAATGTTATTTGTACTTAATGTAATTCCAGTGTTAGGATCTACTATTTTAAGTTCTGATGTTCTAGAGATTACAATTTCGGCAGCATTACCTTCACCGTCTTCTCCAGTTACAACTCTTAAATCTTCAATTTCGGCAATACCGTTAAACTTAGCTTCTAATCTGTTCTCTTCAGAAATGTTACCTGCAATACCACCAACGTGGAACGTACGTAACGTAAGTTGTGTACCTGGCTCACCAATTGACTGTGCCGCAACAACACCAACAGCTTCACCTCTTTGTACCATTTTATTAGTAGAAAGGTTTCTACCGTAACATTTAGCACAAATACCTTTTTGAGCTTCACATGTTAATGCTGAACGTACTTCAATAGTTTCTATCGGAGATGCTTCAACCTTCTTAACATCAGACTCCATAATCTCTTGACCTGCTTCAAGAAGCACCTCTTGAGTTAATGGATCAACAACATCATGCAAAGAAACTCTACCTACAATTCTCTCTCCTAATGACTCAACAATTTCTTCATTTTTCTTCAATGCAGAAACTTCAACACCTCTTAAGGTTTCACAATCTTCAATGTTAATAATAACATCCTGAGATACATCAACTAAACGACGAGTTAAGTAACCTGCATCCGCAGTTTTAAGTGCCGTATCTGCAAGACCCTTACGAGCACCGTGAGTAGAAATAAAATATTCAAGAATTGATAATCCTTCCTTAAAGTTTGAAAGAATTGGATTTTCAATAATTTCTCCACCACCTGCTGTAGATTTTTTAGGCTTAGCCATTAATCCACGCATACCTGTTAACTGACGAATTTGCTCTTTAGAACCCCTTGCACCAGAATCAAGCATCATATATACAGAGTTGAAACCTTGTTGATCCTCACGGATACGTTTCATGGCCAACTCAGTTAACATTGCATTGGTAGATGTCCAAACATCAATTACCTGATTGTAACGTTCGTTATTAGTAATTAGACCCATGTTATAATTTGCCATAATACCATCGACTTGACCGTTGGCATCAGAAATCATATCATGCTTCTCTTTTGGAATAATAATATCCCCTAAACTAAATGATAATCCTCCTTTAAATGCGAATTCATACCCTAAAGTTTTAATTCTATCTAAGAAATCAGCTGTTGTTGGAACATCAGTTACTGCCAATATTCCACCAATAATATCTCTTAAAGATTTTTTATTTAATACGTCATTAATATAACCCGCCTGCTCTGGAACCTCTTTGTTAAATAAAACTCTACCTACTGTTGTTGGTATAATTTTATAAACCAATTCTCCTTCTTCGTTAAAATCTTTAGCACGTACTTTAATACCGGCATTAAGATTTACTCTTCCTTCATTAAAAGCAATTTCAACTTCTTCAGCTGAATAGAAAGTTAATCCTTCACCAATAATTGGCACTTCAGGAGTGGACTTTCTTTCTTTGGTCATATAATATAAACCTAATACCATATCCTGAGAAGGTACAGTAATTGGCGAACCGTTTGCAGGGTTTAATATGTTATGAGAAGCTAGCATTAATAATTGAGCTTCTAATATTGCCTCAGGCCCCAGTGGTAAATGCACCGCCATTTGATCCCCATCAAAATCCGCATTAAATGCAGTACAAACTAGTGGGTGAAGACGAATTGCTTTACCTTCAATCAACTTAGGTTGGAAAGCCTGAATACCCAAACGGTGTAACGTAGGAGCACGGTTAAGTAATACAGGATGCCCTTTAAGAACGTTCTCAAGAATATCCCAAACTACTGGTTCTTTTTTATCTATTATTTTCTTGGCAGACTTAACTGTTTTTACAATACCTCTTTCAATTAATTTTCTAATTACAAAAGGTTTGTATAACTCAGCCGCCATATCCTTTGGAAGACCACATTCAAATAAACGCATTTCAGGTCCAACAACAATTACCGAACGAGCAGAATAATCTACACGTTTACCAAGTAAGTTTTGACGGAAACGACCTTGCTTACCTTTTAATGAATCTGAAAGTGATTTTAAAGGTCTGTTAGATTCTGTTTTTACCGCTGACGCTTTACGTGTATTATCAAACAATGAATCTACCGCCTCTTGAAGCATACGCTTCTCATTTCTAAGAATTACTTCAGGAGCTTTTATTTCAACAAGACGCTTTAAACGATTGTTACGTATAATAACTCTACGGTACAAATCATTTAAGTCAGAAGTAGCAAAACGACCACCATCTAAAGGAACTAATGGACGTAATTCTGGTGGAATCACCGGAATTACCTTCATAATCATCCACTCAGGAAGGTTTTCTCTATTTTCTTGAGATTCTCTTAGTGCCTCAACAACTTGAAGACGTTTTAATGCTTCAGTTTTTCTTTGCTTAGAAGTTTCTGTATTTGCCTTATGTCTTAAATTGTAAGAAAGCTCTTTTAAATCTATTCTAGCTAACAAATCAATTAAACATTCAGCACCCATCTTAGCTATAAACTTATTAGGGTCTGTATCTTCTAAATATTGATTTTCTTGTGGAAGTTCTTCCAGTATGTTTAAATATTCTTCTTCGGTAAGGAAATCCATTTTATTAACTTCCTCTCCTTCTGGCCCTTTAGCAATACCTGGTTGAATAACTACATATCTTTCATAGTAGATTATCATATCCAATTTCTTGGAAGGTAAACCTAATAGGTATCCTATTTTGTTTGGTAATGAACGGAAATACCAAATATGAGCAACAGGAACTACTAAACTAATATGTCCAACTCTATCTCTACGTACTTTTTTCTCCGTTACTTCAACACCGCATCGGTCACAAACAATACCTCTATAGCGAATTCTTTTATACTTACCACAAGCACACTCATAATCCTTAACAGGACCAAATATACGCTCGCAAAAAAGACCATCGCGCTCTGGCTTATGCGTTCTATAGTTTATAGTTTCAGGCTTTAAAACTTCACCTTTAGACTCTCCTAAAATTGCTTCAGGAGATGCCAATCCAATTGAAATTTTATTGAACCTTTTTACTTGGTTATTATCTTTTATTCTAGCCATAATATAATGGTGATACTAAATTAACAATGTGTTCTAAAATCGTTTTAATCGATTTGTTTATTCCTCTAATCTTATGTCAAGCCCTAAACCTTTTAGCTCGTGCATTAATACATTAAAGGATTCTGGTAAACCAGGTTCTGGCATTGTTTCGCCTTTTACAATAGACTCATATGTTTTTGCTCTACCAATTACGTCATCGGACTTAACCGTTAAAATTTCACGTAAAGTTGCAGATGCTCCATATGCTTCTAATGCCCAAACTTCCATCTCTCCAAAACGTTGACCACCAAACTGTGCTTTACCACCTAATGGCTGTTGTGTAATTAAAGAGTAAGGTCCTATAGATCTAGCATGCATTTTATCGTCTACCATATGTCCAAGTTTCAACATATAGATAACACCAACTGTGGCTGGTTGATCAAAACGTTGTCCTGTTCCTCCGTCATGTAAGTAAGTATGTCCAAATCTTGGAATACCAGCTTCATCAGTATACGCATTAATCTCCTCCAAAGTAGCACCATCAAAAATTGGCGTTGCATACTTTCTACCTAATTTAAGACCTGCCCATCCAAGAACAGTTTCATAAATCTGCCCGATATTCATACGAGAAGGTACACCTAACGGATTTAATACAATATCCACTGGAGTTCCATCTTCTAAGAAAGGCATATCTTCATGACGAACAATTCTAGAAACAATACCTTTGTTTCCGTGACGTCCTGCCATTTTATCTCCAACCTTAAGCTTACGTTTTTTAGCAACATAAACCTTAGCTAACTTCATGATACCCGCTGGTAACTCATCACCAACTGAGATTGTAAACTTATCTCTTCTTAAGTTACCTTGAAGATCATTTAATTTAATCTTATAGTTATGAAGTAAATCTGCTACTGAAGCGTTACACTCTTTATCCGTTGTCCAGCTTCCTCCTACCAAGTGAGCAAAATCATCCACAGAGTTTAACATCTTCATGGTATATTTTTTACCCTTTGGTAATACTTCCTCTCCTAAATCATTTAAAACTCCTTGAGATGTTTTACCATTTACTAAAGTGAACAGCTTCTCAATTAATACATCTTTTAATTGTTGGAACTTCACTTCGTACTCTAACTCTAGGTTAGATATAGCCTCTTTATCTTCAGACCTCTTACGCTTGTCTTTTATTGAACGAGAGAATAACTTTTTATCAATAACAACACCTCTTAAAGATGGTGAAGCTTTTAATGAAGCATCTTTAACATCTCCTGCCTTATCACCGAAAATTGCACGAAGTAATTTTTCTTCTGGTGTTGGATCAGATTCACCTTTTGGCGTAATCTTACCAATTAAAATATCTCCAGGTTTTACTTCAGCACCTATTCTAATCATTCCGTTTTCATCAAGGTCTTTTGTGGCCTCTTCTGAAACGTTAGGAATATCATGGGTAAGTTCTTCAGCTCCCAGTTTAGTATCTCTAACCTCTAAAGAATATTCATCTACATGAATTGATGTGAATATATCTTCACGAACAACTTTTTCCGAGATAACAATTGCATCCTCAAAGTTATATCCTTTCCAAGGCATAAAGGCAACAGTAAGGTTTCTACCTAAGGCAAGTTCACCTTTTTCTGTAGCGTAACCTTCACATAGCACTTGTCCTTTTTTAACTCTATCACCTTTTTTAACAATAGGCTTTAGGTTAATACTTGTACCTTGGTTAGTTTTTCTAAACTTAACTAATTTGTACGTTTTAGAATCTTCTTCAAAACTTATTAATCGTTCTGCTTCTGTTCTATCATACTTAATTGTAATCTTTTGAGAATCTACATACTCAATAATTCCATCTCCCTCAGCATTAATTAACACTCTAGAATCTGAAGCTACTTGACGCTCTAAACCAGTACCTACAATCGGAGATTGTGGTTTTAATAATGGTACTGCCTGACGCATCATGTTAGACCCCATCAATGCACGGTTTGCATCATCATGCTCCAAGAAAGGAATTAATGATGCCGAAATAGATGCTATTTGATTTGGCGCAACATCCGTATAATTAATTTCAGATGGATTCACCACTGGGAAATCTCCCTCTTCTCTAGCAATAACTTTATCACTATTAATAGAACCATCTTCTTTTAAAGGAATGTTTGCTTGCGCAATTTTCATTCCTTCTTCTTCTTCTGCACTTAAATATCTATATTCAGCGGTATCAACCTTAGACTCATCAACTTTACGATAAGGAGTTTCTAAGAATCCCATTGGGTTTACCTTAGCAAATACTGCTAAAGAAGAAATTAATCCAATATTCGGACCTTCAGGCGTTTCAATAGGACACAATCTTCCGTAGTGTGTATAGTGCACATCACGAACCTCGAAACCTGCTCTTTCTCTTGAAAGACCCCCTGGCCCAAGAGCAGATAATCTTCTCTTGTGTGTAATCTCTGCTAATGGATTTGTTTGATCCATAAACTGAGATAACTGGTTTGTTCCGAAGAAAGAATTAATTACTGATGATAACGTTTTTGCGTTAATCAAATCTATCGGTGTAAATACTTCATTATCACGAACATTCATTCGCTCACGAATAGTCCTCGCCATACGAGCCAAACCTACACCAAACTGTTGAGATAATTGCTCTCCCACAGTACGTACACGACGATTAGAAAGGTGATCAATATCATCAATCTCTGCTTTGGAGTTTATTAACTCTATTAAGTACTTTATTATAGTAATAATATCTTCTTTGGTAAGCACTTGCTTATCCATTCCGATATCTAACTGCAATTTTTTGTTCATTCTATAACGACCAACTTCACCTAAGTTGTAACGTTGATCAGAGAAGAATAACTTGTCAATTATACCACGAGCTGTTTCCTCATCTGGCGGTTCTGCATTACGTAATTGACGATATATATGTTCTACTGCTTCCTTTTCAGAGTTAGTAGGGTCTTTTTGTAAGGTATTATGAATAATGGCATAATCAGACTGCGCATTATTTTCTTTATGCAAAAGAATTGTTTTTACATCGGCGTCAATAATTTCCTGAATATTTTCCTTATCAAGAATAGTGTCACGATCTAAAACAATCTCGTTTCTTTCAATAGAAACAACTTCGCCAGTATCTTCATCAACAAAATCCTCATGCCATGTATTTAAAACTCTGGCAGCAAGTTTTCTTCCTAATACTTTTTTAAGTCCAGCATTAGAAACTTTAACCTCCTCAGAAAGGTCAAAAATTTCTAAAATATCTTTATCTCGTTCAAAACCAATTGCTCTAAACAATGTGGTAACCGGTAATTTTTTCTTTCTATCAATGTAAGCATACATTACGCCATTGATATCTGTAGCAAATTCTATCCAAGAACCTTTAAAAGGAATAACTCTTGCAGAATAAAGCTTTGTACCATTTGCATGGAAAGACTGACCAAAGAAAACACCAGGAGAACGGTGTAACTGAGAAACTACTACACGCTCAGCTCCGTTGATAACAAAAGTACCACTAGGAGTCATGTAAGGTATTGTTCCTAAATATACATCTTGAACAATAGTTTCAAAATCTTCATGTTCTGGGTCTGTACAATACAGCTTAAGTCTTGCCTTTAATGGCACACTATAAGTAAGTCCACGCTCAATACATTCTTGAATAGAGTATCTAGGTGGATCAATAAAATAATCTAAAAATTCTAATACAAACTGATTTCTAGTATCAGTTATTGGGAAGTTTTCCATGAAGGTGTTATATAAACCTTCATTGCCTCTTTCATCAGATTTAGTTTCAAGTTGGAAAAAATCTTGAAACGATTTAATCTGAATGTCCAAGAAATCCGGGTAATCCGGAGTATTCTTAGCTGATGCAAAATTTATTCTTTCGGTCTGATTTGTGAACATCTATGGACAGTATTTTGATCGTGAATACTAAAAGTGGGTTGTGTACATCATTATACACATTCTATATAAAAAGGCTTAGGTCTAGCCGCAAAAAAGCGAAAAGACCTAAACCAAATTTCCTATGGAATTGCTATTATTTAAGCTCAACTTCTGCTCCAGCTTCTTCCAATGAGTTCTTGATTCCTTCTGCTTCGTCTTTAGAAACACCTTCTTTAATTGCTTTTGGTGCGCTATCAACGATATCTTTAGCATCTTTTAATCCTAAACCAGTTAATTCTTTAACCAATTTAACAACTGCTAATTTAGAAGATCCAGCCGCTTTTAAGATTACATCAAATTCTGACTTTTCTTCAGCAGCCTCACCACCACCAGCAGCTCCACCACCAGCAGCAACAGCAACTGCAGCAGCTGCAGGCTCTATACCGTACTCTTCTTTTAATATATCAGCTAATTCATTTACTTCTTTTACAGTAAGATTAACTAATTGTTCTGCGAAATCTTTTAATTCTGCCATTTTACTATCGTTTAATAAATTTTTAAAATATAATTGTTTTAGTGCGTACTACTCTCTTTCTGATAATGTTTTAAGAATTCCAGCAAGCTTACCGCCACCAGACTTAAGTCCAGAAATAACATTCTTAGCAGGAGATTGTAATAATCCAATAATCTCGCCAATCATTTCTTCTTTAGACTTAATACTCACTAGAGTATCTAAATTTTCATCACCAACATAAATTGCCTCTTCAACGAATGCTCCTTTTAGCAAAGGCCTATCAGACTTTTTTCTAAAAGTTTTAATAAGCTTTGCAGGTGCATTACCTGTTTCAGAAAACATTAATGAAGTATTTCCTTTAAGTACCTCTGGCAATTCACCAAATTCCTTATCAGAAGCTTCCATTGCTTTTGCAAGCAATGTATTTTTTACTACCGCAAGTTTAATATCCGCTTTAAAACACGCTCTTCTTAAGTCAGAAGTGGTTCCAGCATCTAAACCTGAAATATCTGCTAAATAAATAGTAGAACTTTCAGCTAACTGCGTAGTCAAATCCTGTACAACGATTGCTTTTTCTTCTCTTGTCATAATTGAAATTTTTAACTACCAGCTAGATTAAACTGTTTTAGGATCTAATTGAACACTAGGACTCATTGTGCTAGACATAAATACTGACTTCACATAAACTCCTTTTGCAGCAGATGGCTTTAACTTGTTTAAAGTTTCCAATAATTCTTTAGCATTGCCTGCAATTTTATCAGCAGAGAAAGATGCTTTCCCTATAGCCGCATGCACAATACCAGTCTTATCAACTTTAAAATCAATTTTACCAGCTTTTACCTCAGTCACAGCTTTTGCCACATCCATGGTTACTGTTCCTGTTTTTGGATTAGGCATTAAACCTCTAGGTCCTAAAACACGACCTAATGGACCTAGTTTACCCATAACACTTGGCATTGTGATAATTACATCAACATCTGTCCAACCGCCTTTTATTTTATCCAAATACTCATTCAACCCAACATAATCAGCACCAGCTTCTTTTGCCTCTGCTTCTTTATCTGGGGTTACTAAAGCCAAAACTTTAATATCTTTACCTGTTCCGTGAGGAAGTGTTACAACTCCACGAACCATTTGATTTGCCTTTCTAGGATCAACTCCTAAACGAACAGCAATATCAATTGATGCATCAAATTTTGTATTAGTTATCTCTTTTACTAAAGCAGAAGCTTCATCAACAGAATAAAGTTTGTCTTTATCTATTTTAGCATATGCTTCCTTTTGCTTTTTAGTCAACTTTGCCATTTAATTACTTTTAAGATTTTAAAAAGGTCTTTTACCTGAAACTTTAAGACCCATAGATCTTGCTGTTCCTGCAATCATACTCATTGCTGATTCCACAGTAAAAGCGTTAAGGTCTACCATTTTATCTTCAGCAATTGCCTTGATTTGGTCCCATGTAACGCTACCGTTTTTTACTCTGTTAGGTTCGCCAGATCCTTTTTTAATCTTAGCTGTCTCCAATAGCTGAACTGCCGCTGGTGGTGTTTTTACTACAAAGTCAAATGACTTGTCTTTGTAAACGGTGATAACAACTGGTAATACTTTACCTGGTTTATCCTGTGTACGAGCATTAAACTGCTTACAGAATTCCATGATGTTAACGCCGGCAGCACCTAAGGCGGGTCCAACCGGTGGCGATGGATTCGCTGCACCTCCCCTAACTTGTAGTTTAACTACTTTACCTACTTCTTTTGCCATTGTTTAAAATTAAATTGAAAGTGTGTTATTTGGAAGCAACACTACTTTATAAATATGTAACACTAATTAAATTTTCTCAACCTGCATATAGCTAAGCTCTAATGGAGTTTTTCTTCCAAAAATCTTAACCATAACTTCTAGCTTACGTTTTTCCTCATTAATCTTCTCCACTGTACCGTTAAATCCATTAAACGGACCATCTATAACCTTTACTGTCTCTCCAAAAACAAAAGGTATAGCTACACTATCTGTAGTAACAGCCAACTCATCAACCTTACCTAGCATTCTATTAACCTCTGATTTTCTTAGTGGCACAGGATCCCCTCCTTTTGTTTCCCCTAAAAAACCAATAACATTAGTAATAGAACGAATGATATGCACCATTTCCCCTCCAAGATTGGCTTTCACCATAATATATCCCGGAAAGTAAACACGTTCTTTATTTATTTTTTTTCCATTTCGGATTTGAACTACCTTTTCAGTAGGCACCAAAACCTCATCTAAGTAATCTGAAAAACCTAATCTAGCTACCTCACTTTCGATGTAACCTTTTATCTTGTTCTCTTGACCACTTACAGCCCTAACTACGTACCATTTTTTATCTAAAACTTCAGACATAGAGCTTTTTAATTTAAAACGTTATCGAAATACAAACGAATAACCTTACTAAACACAGAATCCACACCCCATGTAGCTAGTGCAAATAATATAGAAAATACCGCTACCACTACCATAAGATTTGAAGATTCTGCACGCGTAGGAAGCGTAACATTATTTTTTAACTCCTCAAAAGACTCCTTAATATATGTTAACATTGCTGTTTAGTTTTCTGTTCAACTAGAAGTAGTTTTCTCTAACCTAACTTCTTAAAGCACGGGAGGAGAGACTCGAACTCCCGACACCTGGTTTTGGAGACCAGTGCTCTACCAACTGAGCTACACCCGTATAATTAAATATAAAAATCCTCAATTCAAGGACCATTATATTTATTTCTTATTTACATTGAAAGGTATCCAGCCTAAGCGGGACACCCTTACAATGTAATATCTATAAAATTTTAATCTAAAATCTTAGTAACCTGACCAGCACCTACTGTTCTACCACCTTCACGTATTGCAAAGCGCAATCCCATGCTCAATGCGATTGGAGACAATAAATCAACTGTAATTGTCAAGTTATCACCAGGCATTACCATCTCTACTCCTGAAGGAAGATTAATAGTACCTGTAACATCCGTTGTTCTCACATAGAACTGAGGACGATAGTTATTATGGAATGGTGTATGACGACCACCTTCTTCTTTCTTAAGGATATAAACCTCAGCCTCAAATTTAGCGTGTGGCTTAACAGAACCTGGCTTACAGATAACCATACCTCTTTTGATATCTGTTTTTTCAATACCTCTTAATAAGATACCTACATTATCACCAGCCTCACCTCTATCTAATATCTTACGGAACATCTCAACCCCAGTAATTGTAGAAGCTAATTTTTCAGCACCCATACCAATAATATCTACAGCATCACCAGTGTTAGCAACCCCAGTCTCAATACGACCAGTAGCTACAGTACCACGACCAGTAATTGTAAATACATCTTCAACAGGCATCAAGAAGTCTTTATCAACATCTCTCTTTGGAAGTTCAATCCAAGCATCAACCTCTTCCATTAACTTCATTACTGTATCAACCCACTTTTGCTCACCGTTAAGTGCACCTAAAGCAGAACCAGCAACAACAGGTCCATTATCACCATCATACTCATAGAAAGAAAGCAATTCTCTTACCTCCATCTCAACAAGCTCTAATAATTCCTCATCATCAACCATATCCACTTTATTCATGAATACAACAATTCTTGGAATACCAACCTGGCGACCTAAAAGGATGTGCTCACGTGTTTGTGGCATTGGACCATCAGTAGCAGCAACTACTAAAATAGCACCATCCATCTGAGCAGCACCAGTAACCATGTTTTTTACGTAATCCGCGTGACCAGGACAATCAACGTGTGCGTAGTGACGATTAGCCGTAGCATACTCTACGTGAGAAGTATTAATTGTGATACCTCTTTCTTTTTCTTCCGGAGCGTTATCGATAGAATCGAAACTTCTTAACTCAGAAAGACCTGCATTAGCCAATACTGTAGTAATAGCAGCAGTTAATGTAGTTTTACCGTGATCTACGTGTCCAATAGTACCTATATTTAAGTGCGGTTTGGAACGATCAAAAGTTTCCTTTGCCATGTTTAATGAATTTTAATAATCTTAGTTTATATTAGTGTACAATTTATACCTTAATTGAGCCAATGACGAGATTTGAACTCGTGACCTCTTCCTTACCAAGGAAACGCTCTACCCCTGAGCTACACCGGCGTAAAGTTTTTACAATCACTTCTTTTACAATAGAATTGCCCCTTGATAGCGAATCGTCCCTGTATGCCCAAGGCATGTACAGGAATGACAATACTGTCAAACTTAGAGCGGGAGACCGGGTTCGAACCGGCGACATTCAGCTTGGAAGGCTGACGCTCTACCAACTGAGCTACTCCCGCATTTAATTTTCAAAATTTTGATTGCTTTTCAAAACAATCGTGCAATATTAGTCTTTTTTTAGTTATTTTCTAAAAAACAACCAAAAACTATTTAAAAAATAGTGGGGAGAGCAGGATTCGAACCTGCGAAGACGTAGTCAGCAGATTTACAGTCTGCCCTCGTTGGCCGCTTGAGTATCTCCCCAAACCAATATTTTAAGAACTTTTTTCGAGCTGCAAAAGTAATACTTTATTCACTCTTTTCAAATCAAAACAAAATCTAAAATTTTGTTCTTTTTTGAGCCGATGGAGGGACTCGAACCCACGACCTGCTGATTACAAATCAGCTGCTCTAGCCAGCTGAGCTACATCGGCATTTTCATGCTTTTTACAGCATAAAAAAGTCCGCTATTTCTAACGGACTGCAAATGTATACGTTTTTTTGTTTATTCAAAACAAAAATTAAAAAAAATTATTCAAGCATGCGCTCTTATTTTTTCCTTCTTTTTTATAAGCTTGCGTTCCAAGGAATTACAAGCAGAGTCTACAGCCTCCTCAAAGGTCTTACATTGTTTTTTTATTATAAATTTATCTTTAGGTACATTTAATTTTATTTCTACAATCTTATTTTCTTTTGATTTTGTGTTACCAAGTTTCATATAAACTTCAGAACTAATAACCTTACTGTAGAACGTTTCTAATTTGTCAAGTCGTGTTTGCACGAAATTAAACAATTCACCATCTGCATTAAAATTAACGGATTGTGCATGTACTTTCATAGAATAAAATTTTAATAGATTAAACAATATCTAACTCTAACTATTTACTACTTCGAGGATGTGAAGCAGCATGTACTTTCTTAAGCTCGTCAATACTATTATGAGTATAAACTTGTGTTGACGCCAAACTGGAATGCCCTAACAACTCTTTAACTGAATTTAAATCTGCTCCCTTATTTAGAAGATGAGTTGCAAATGTGTGCCTTAAAATATGTGGGCTCTTTTTTACTTTGGAGGACACCTTACTAAAGTACTTATATATAATTCTATAAACAAGTGTTTCATATATTTTATTGCCCGCACTAGTAAGAAAAACAAAATTATTTTCGGGAACACGCATAAGAATACTTCTTTCATTAAAGTAAGCTTGAAAAGCTTTCACAACTGAAGGTAAAAGAGGTACAATTCTTTCTTTATTTCTTTTCCCTAATACTTTTAAATTTCCTTGAGACAAATCAACATCTGCCACTTTTAGATTTACTAGTTCTGCTCTTCGAATACCTGTAGAATACAACAACTCTATTATTAACTTATCACGTATTCCTTCAAAACTGTCCTCATATGTAATTTGAGAAAGCACATTCTGCATTTCTTCTTCCGAAAAAGGAACTTCAACTTTTTTTGCTGTTTTTAGCGCTTTATGTTTTGCTAGTGGATTAACTTTTATTTCATCAATTCTGAGTAAAAATTTATAGTACGCTTTTAACGAGGCTATTTTTCTGTTTATAGTTCTGTTTGTTACATTAGAATTCACCAAGTCAACAATCCAACTTCTAACTAAACTATACTCTGCAAGAACAATATCATCCATATCAAAGGTGACCCTACAAAATGCGCTAAACTCTTCAATATCTTTTTTATAAGCACCAACAGTATGTTTGGAATAGTTTTTTTCCAAAGTAAGATATGCTATAAAAGAATCCACTGCCATATGGTTTAAAGTTACCAAAGTTATCTTTGCGCTACATTATATATCATAAAAAAATCCCGCAAGTTGCGGGATTTTAATTTGTACACTAATAAAAGCTTAGAGATTAAATTTCTTCTAAATCTCTTAAACCTTGTATATATTGAGCTTTTTGTATTTGCGCTCTTCTTTCAACTGAAGGCTTTGTAAACTGCTGACGCTTTCTTAATTGACGCATTGTACCAGTTTTATCAAACTTTCGCTTAAAACGCTTTAAAGCTCTATCTATGTTTTCTCCTTCTTTTATTGGTATTATTAACATGGGCAATAACCTCCTCTCTTTTGTGATTAAGGCTGCAAATATACTATTTATATCTAAATTGCAAACTTTAATTTAAACATATTTAATTTTCCAATGCTGGCTTATAAGTCTTTTTATCAATAATCATTTTTGATAAAATCTCTTTTAAGATTTCTGAAGTGCCACCACCAATAGGTCCACACCTACTATCTCTATACAATCGCGCAAGTGGATAATCTTCCATAAATCCATAACCTCCTAACATTTGCAAACAATCATAAATTGTTTCATCTGCCATTTTCGTAGATAGTAATTTAGACATTGTAGCCTCTTTCACCACATATTCTCCTTTATCTAAGCGCGATGCTACGGAATAATTAAATTCTCTGCACATTGTCATTTCAGCTGTTCTCTCCGCTATTTTATGTCTCAACGCTTGATATTGATCTATCTTTTTTCCAAATGCTGTTCTTTCAGACATGTATTCAACCGCGTAATCTAAAGCATACTCTGCTCTAGCGTGAGCATTAACACCCATTATTAAACGCTCTAAAGCAAAATGCTGCATAATGTAAGGGAAACCTTTGTTTTCTTCTCCCATCAAATTTTCCTTGGGAATCTTTACATTATCAAAAGCAATTTCACCAGTGTCTGATGCTCGCCAACCTAACTTATTTAACTTAGAGGCACTAACGCCTGCGGTTTCTCTATCAACCACAAAAATGCTTATTCCTTTATTCCCCAGCTCAGGAGAAGTTTTAGCAGCAACTACTAAGTAGTCACTATAAACGCCATTAGTTATAAATGTTTTAGAGCCATTTAACACATAAAAACCACCCTCTTTTGTCGCGGTTGTTCGCATACCAGAAACATCAGAACCTGCAAAAGGTTCAGAAATACATAAGCACCCTACTTTTTCTCCAGAAATACTAGGAGCTAAATATTCTTGTTTTATTCTTTCATCTCCTTCTTTTGAAATATGCGTCATTGCTAAATACATATGCGCCCATATTGCCGCAGCAAAACCCAATGAATTAATTTTCTGAAGCTCCTCTAAAAGTATAACCATATACAAAAGGTCTAGTTCTAGTCCTCCATATTTGGCAGGGTATGTTAAACCTAAATACCCCATATCTCCGAACTTTTTCCAAATGAATCGGTCTATGGTTCCAGATTCTTCCCACTTATCTACATGTGGTACAACTTCTTTCTTCAAAAAATCTTTAAGACTATCTCTGAACAACTTATGTTCTTCGGTAAAATATCTTTTATCCATCTATAAACTTGAGTATGCAATTACCTGACTTATTTCAGGGTCAAATATAGCTTAATTTTATCAATTTTATCTTTAGGGAAATTTTCAATTTTTAACAATTCATCAAAGGATTTGATAGTTTTATTGTCATTTCTATAATCCAAAATACCATATGCTACTTTTTTTTGAATATATGGCAATTTATATAGTTCTATAACAGAAGCTGTATTAATATTTATTTTTCTAATTACTGGTGTTTTTAGCACCTGAAAATGTTTTAACGCCCGCTCAACTACCTCATTCTCTAGCCCGTAAACATCGTACAATTGTTCATTTACAAAAAAGCCTCCCAATTTATCTCGAAACTTTACTATTCTTCCTGATAATTTATCTCCTATCCCATAAATGCTTTTAAAATCATTAACGGTAGCAGAATTAATATCTTTAATTACACTTGATTTGACTGAAGATTTTTTTGCAATTTTATGATTACTTTTTGCATTTTTCCACTTCGGAAATTTAAAGTACTTGGAAATTGATTTTAACAAAGAATCGGAAACTTTGGTTATCTCCTGAAACTCTGAGGTAGAATTCACATACTTATTTTTAGCCCTAAAAGCATGAAGCCTATCAATTTCATCAACAGACATACCTAGCACATAGCCCTTGTAATCTGATATAAAATTGGGATTAAAAGGGTAAACGGCTACAGTATCCTTTTCTAAGGCTTTCGCCTTTAAGCTATCAATTTTATACTGAAGTGACTTATTAAGGGCAAAAGTTTTATTTGCTTTAGATGCTGAATTATATGTTACATAAAAGTATACCCCTTGCACCAATACTATTAAAAATAGCAAAAAGAAAATCCCACTTTGTTCTTGTTTGTTGAACCTAAGGTGGGATTTTAATTTCATAATCGCTATTAATTATTTTCCGATAGTTTTTATAGCTTCTAAATATCTATTTAATTGTTTTTTAACAACAGGAAATAAAAAATAAAGTCCTACCATATTGGGAAAAACCATCGCAAAAATCATTGCATCAGAGAACGACCAAATAGAACCCATACTCGCTGCTGCACCAATAACAACAAAAGTTAAGAACAAGAATTTATATGTTAAATCAGCTTTTTTACCCCTACCGAACAAAAATTTCCAAGATTGCAAACCGTAGTAAGACCATGATATCATTGTAGATACAGCAAACAATACTACAGCTATTGTCAAGAACACTCCTGAATAGGGGATATATTTAGCAAAAGCTTTAGAGGTAATACCAGCTCCTTGAACAACTTCATTTCCAATCATTACAGCTCCACTACCATCGGCACTTACATCAGCTCCATACTCAAAGAAACCTCCGAAATTGAAAATTATAATTACCAACGCAGTCATTGTGCATATAACAACAGTATCAATAAAAGGCTCTAGTAACGCTACCAAACCTTCAGAAGCTGAATATTTTGTTTTAACAGCTGAGTGAGCAATAGACGCAGAACCTGCACCTGCTTCATTAGAAAAAGCAGCTCTTTTAAATCCTACTAATAGAACCCCAATAATACTACCAACACCTACAGCAGTGGGATTAAATGCTTCGGATATTATTAAACCGATTGCATCATCTATTAAAGAGAAATTACTGAAAATAATATACAGGCAGGCCAGAATATATAAAACCGCCATTAATGGAACTACTTTTTCAGTAACAGAAGCAATTCTTTTAATACCACCTATAATAATAATCCCCACTAGAATGGCAATTATCACACCTATTGCCGTACCTGCCATTGCACTTTCCAAACCAAATAACTCTTTAAGAACAATTGTAGCTTGGTTTGACTGCGCTGCGTTACCACCTCCAAAGGAACCACCAATACAAAATATGGCAAAAATTACTGCTAATACTTTACCAGCTTTTTTAAAACCTCTTTCTTTTAATCCTTTACTTATATAATACATTGGACCACCATAAACAGTTCCGTCAGGACCAACGTCTCTATATTGTACTCCTAGAGTACATTCCACAAATTTGGTTGACATTCCAAGAAGTCCGCAAATAATCATCCAGAAAGTAGCGCCAGGTCCACCTAAAGCAATTGCTAGGGCAACACCGGCAATATTACCATTCCCCACAGTACCAGAAACAGCAGTAGCTAATGCCTGAAAATGAATTACTTCCCCCTCTTTACTTTCATCTCCAATAGTATCAACAATATCTCCATCAACCACATTTACCTCAGATTTTTCAACCCCATGATGGTCTATTTCATCATACTTACCACGAACGGTATTTATGGCTTTTCCAAAATACCTAATGTTAGGAAAGCCAAAGTATATTGTAAAAAATAAAGCACTCAATACTAAAAGCAACAACACAAACGGAACTCCAAATACTTCAAAGAAAATTACTGCGGAGAAAAAATCTGAAACTGGTTTAAAAGCTTGATCAATTTTTTGATCTAAACCAACATCTTGTGCAATCGTAAACAAAGGAGAAAATAATGCGAGTAATGCAAGAAGTTTGTACTTCATAATAATAATTTTGTTTTTTTAATTAGTCAGGAAAAAACGCAATATCCTAAAAATAAAGTACCAAATCAAATAATAACTTAAAAGAAATTTAATCTAAATGGTACATTTCATTCAATTTTTTAATTTGCTCAGGCCTGCCAAGTACAATAACTTTTCCTTCTGCTTCCAACTGTAACTCAGCATCGGGATTAATAATATATTTACCATTAGGATCAACATAACCTATTATTGTACAACCTGTTTTTCTTCGTAAATCTAAATCTCTGAGTGATTTACAATTTTGACCAGAAACAAAATTTTCAATAGGTACTTCTTCTAAATTAGTAGTATTTTCTCCTTCGGTAGATAACTTATCCATAAATGTTATAAGGTCTGGCATTACCACTAAAGATGCCATATGATCACCTCCTATTTTATCTGGCATAATTACGGTATTAGCACCAGCAAGCATTAACTTTTTTTGAGAAGGAATTAAAGAAGCTCTACTTATGATATATAGTTTTTTATTTAATTGCCGTGCCGACAGAACTATAAATAAGTTTGCAGAATCAATAGGTAATGCCGTTATCAAATATTTAGCACGAGCAATACCAGCTTCAATCAAAATATCGTCCTCACTCGCATCACCTTCAACAAAAAGCACCTCATCCTCGTATTTTTCAATAACTTCTTTATTATTTTCAATTACAACAAAGGGTTGGTTATATGCTTTTAATCTTTCAACAGCCTGGGAACCATTACGGCCATACCCACAAATTACTACGTGACCCGATAGCTTATCAATTTTTTGTTTCACTTTTTTCTTTTTTAATAGTTGCATGGAGTTTCTACCCAATATATATTCTGTGATAACAGAAATAGCAAAACCTACAATAAAAACACTTGACACAATTAACATCAAAGTGAATATTTTACCTTCGGGTTCTAATGTTTTAACCTCTGAAAACCCTACAGTAGTCACTGTAATGATTGTCATATAAAGGGCATCTAACCATCCAAAATCGGAAATAAACCTGTAACCAAATACCCCGACAATAAGTACAGCTGTCATTAAAAAAATGGCTAGGTAAAGTTTTGAACGAAATAATTTCCCCATATACTACAAATCAAAAACGGAAGTCCGTTTGGTATAAATTAAATCTTTAATTCTAAGCCAGAATGCCAAAAACAAATACAAAGCAAAACCAAAACCTAAGGTACCAAAGGTTACATAAATAAATGAGGTTCTAACAACTCGTGCTCGTATTCCTAAACGTTCTGCAATACGACCGCAAACCTCGAAACCCCTTTTTTGAAAATAGTATACTATTTTATAAAAAAACTTCATTAATTAAAGGTAATTATTTTGGCTCAATAAATGCGTTCCAATACTACATTCAAGGCATTTATTTTTTGAACAATACTCATTATATAACTCTATTACCCCTTGACTTTCCATTGCGTTTTTTGACAAAACACCCAAAGTACTAAAATTAGAAACAATAGTGTTTTCTTCGTTTTTTAATGCTAACAGAATACCTATTAATTCTTCATTAATCTCTTTGCCCAAATATTTGGCATAAGAAAATTTTAATGGTAGTATCGTATTTATAACCAGTAAGTCTACAAACTTTTTGGTTAATGTTTTTATTCGGTGTTTAGATGTTTTTCCGAAGGTGTAATGGGTATTCCAATACAAACTCGCTGCTACATCAAAAACACTGTATAAATCTTCTAAAGTTTTTGCTTCAATTATAGTACTAAATAGATTTTGATTTTTAGTGTAAACCTGCACTAACTGTGATAGTCTAATTGTTGGAAAATTTGGTGGCCTTAACTTAAAGAAATGAGGTTTTTCAATTCCCTCAGAAGCTAAATCAAACTTACTACTCAAATAGGCAAATTCTTTTTTAAGCCCTAAGAAATAAGAATCTGTTATTTCTTGACTTTCCAACAAACCTAACATTCCATATAATAAACTCTCAAACTGAAAACCATTTTTTTGAACCTTACGAGCAACAGCAAAGTCCAGCGACTTTCCTAAGCTTAAAAAAGACGCTCCGTTTATTTTAGACCCAAAACTTTTTAAGAGTAACACAAATAACGTTTGCTCCCAGTTATTTTTTGTGTCTTGCAACAAATTACTAACCAAAACCGATTTTCTTTCAAGACGTTCAAAATACAAACGCTCTATCCAATTCTCAATCAAAAAACTGTCAACAGTTTTTACCTGATTATCACAATGAATAAACTTATTTATACGATTCGTAAATAAATCATTGTAATCACTCAATAAGGTTTCCGAAATATATTTATTTAGTACCAGTGTAGGTATTTGCGAATTATCACTCCTAAATACAGTTACATCATCCTCCCAAACAACATGAAGAATTACGTTGTTATAGTTTTCATCCGTTTCATGACCATGAGCATACCAGTCGGACGATTTTACGTGAATTTCAACATTTCCTGCCCACAATTGATTATCTATTCGAACTTGAGCATTAAAAAAATCTGGACCGGCAAATTTATTATGCGTTCCTACCGCTACAATATCAAGAATATCTCCTTTAGCAGTTGTTAATTTTTTTTGCTGAATTTTTTTGTACTTCCATACAAAGTGCAATAAATCTTCGCGCATAATATAAAAGTGAAAAGTCTATTTTTCAATAGACGGTTTAGCAAATTACTCAGCTACATCACCCTCCCAATTCATAAAACCACCTTCTAAGTTATAGGCATTTTCAAAACCTAAACTATTCATAATTGCACAAGCCTGTCCACTACGATTTCCTGACCTACAGTACACATAATAGTTTTTTGACTTATCTAATTTTTCTAGTTCTTCAACAAATTCCTCTCCTAAATATATATCAATATTAGTTGCTTTAGGAATATACCCTTCCTCTACTTCTTCCTCTGTTCTTACATCTAAAACAAATGCATTAGCATCATTTGCTAGTTGTTCTTCCCATTCTTCTTGTGATAAATTTGCCATTTTAATAATCTTTAATACCCCAAAAGTAAGGTATTTAGTCAAAAAAAACATACATAATGTTTTAACATAAAATTAATATGAATTTTTAAACAGCATTAAAAAACATAAATACATTTGTATATACAAATGTTGTATACACATGAATGTAGAAGAAATTTTAAAAACTGACAAAAAAATTCCTCTTGACAAGAGAACAATAGTTCATATTGTGTTAGTTAGTCACAAACTAAACGAAATTGTCTCGTTAGCACTAAAGCCTTATGATACTTCTATTCAACAATTTAATGTACTCCGAATTTTAAGAGGACAAAATGGTAAACCTTGCAATCTTGGTACGATTAATGAAAGAATGGTTACTAAAATGAGTAACACAACAAGGTTAGTAGATAAATTAATCTCTAAAGGTTATGCTGAACGTGAAACTTGTGAAACAAACAGAAGAAAAATAGAAATATACATTACGGACACAGGAAAAAATGCATTAAAAAAAATTGATGTAGCAGTTGCAAAAGCTGAAAAAAAACTAGTTGAAAATTTTTCAAAAAAAGAACTAGAAACCTTAAACCTTTTACTAGATAAATTCTAACAAAATGAGTGATTACATTAAAAGTTTACAATGGCGCTATGCCACCAAAAAGTTTGATTCTTCAAAAAAATTATCCGAAGAACAACTAAATTTTATTCTTGATTCACTACAACTTAGTGCTTCTTCATACGGACTACAGCCTTACCACATTTTTGTAATAACCAATACCAAAATTAGAGAAACTTTAAAAGCAGCCTCATGGGGTCAATCACAAATAACGGATGCTTCTCATCTTATCGTTTTTGCAAATCAGACCACATTTAATGACAGCCTTGTAGATGATTATATTGCAAACGCTGAAGACACCAGAGAGCTACCAGAAAATACGCTTAAAGATTATGGCGATTTTATGAAAACTTCGTTAATGCCATTATCTGATGAAATTAAAAATATTTGGACGTCCAAACAAACATACTTAGCTTTAGGCAATTTACTTTCAGCAGCAGCCTCAATTAATGTTGATGCATGCCCTATGGAAGGTTTTGAAGTAGAAAAATATAATGAAATTCTTGGGCTTTCAGCAAAAAACCTTAGTGCATCAGTAGTTGCAACTATAGGGTTTAGGTCTGACGAAGATGAAACGCAGCATTATAAAAAAGTGCGTAAATCAAAAGATAAATTGTTCACCGAAATATAATTAATGTAAACACTATTAATAATTAAATAAATTAAAACCATGAAAAAGAGTATTTTAAGTTTAGCACTAGCGGTTATTTGCAGCCTTGGTGTTACAGCAGCTCCAATTGACGGAGATAAAAAAGAAGTAAAAACCAGTGAAAGTAAAGTTACCTGGAAAGGCTACAAAGTTACTGGTTCGCACACAGGAACCATTAATTTAAAATCTGGTTCATTAGTGTTTGATGGAGATAAATTAACAGGAGGAGAATTTGTTGTAGATATGACAACTATAAACACGACTGACCTGGAAGGAGAGTACAAAGGAAAGTTAGATGGACATTTAAAATCAGACGATTTTTTTGGTGCAGAAAAGCACCCCACTTCTAAGTTGGTTTTTACAAGTTCAAAATCTTTCAATAAAAATTCGTACACTGTAACAGGTGACCTAACTATTAAAGGAATTACAAAAGCAGTAACTTTTGTTGTTTCGGTATACGGAAATAAAGCTACTGCTACTATCAAAATTGATAGATCTAAGTACGATGTAAAATACGGTTCAGGTTCTTTTTTCGAAAACCTTGGTGATAAAACTATTTATGATGAGTTTGATTTAGTTGTAGATTTGGTCTTCTAAACTAAACTATTGCATAGTTTAAAACCTCATTACTTATAACAAAGTAATGAGGTTTTATTATTTTTAGCACTGGCTATTGGCTATTTTAAAAATCATTTCTATATTTGAACCTTAATGAGAAACAAAGGGATAAATACTTGGTGGTGGAGCAACTTACGAAAAACATCGTGAGCATAGCATCATTGTAGTAAAACTATATAAAGGCTTGTCATCACGACAAGCCTTTACTTTTTTAAAAAACTTAATATTTTATCTAATGACGTACCAATTAGAGACACATTTTAAAAAAATACTTGCAGACACTATTACTCCTGTTAGTGTATATTTAAAAATTAGAGACCGTTTTCCAAATAGCATCTTATTGGAAAGTAGCGATTATCATGCTAATGATAACAGCTTTTCTTATATCTGTTGCAACCCTATTGCCTCAATAAAAGTTGAAAACGAAATAGTAACGCAACAATTCCCCGATGGAACTTTAGAAGAAACTGTTATTACTGATACTACTGACGTAGTAGGTATTTTAAATGATTTTAGTCAAAAGTTTAAAGGAAGTAAAAACGATTTTAAATTTATTAATAACGGCTTGTTTGGATACATGGCTTATGATGCGGTACGGTATTATGAGGACATTAGTATTTCTAAAAAAGAAAATAGCGTTACTATTCCAGACATTTATTATGCGGTATATCAAAACATAATAGCTATAGACCATTTTAAAAATCAGGCGTACATTTTTGCGCATTGTTACGATACCCAAAGTAACATTGCCGAAATAGAACAAATACTTAATATTAGAAGTTTTGCTTCATATAATTTTTCAACGCAAGGCGAGCCAACTTCCAATCTCAAAGATGAAGAGTACAAAGCACATGTAGAACTGGCCAAAAAACACTGCCAACGTGGTGATGTTTTTCAGTTGGTACTTTCAAGACGTTTTTCTCAAGAGTTTAAAGGAGATGAATTTAATGTTTACCGCGCCTTACGTTCAGTAAACCCCTCGCCATATTTGTTTTATTTTGATTATGGTGATTTTAAAATATTCGGAAGCTCTCCTGAAGCACAACTTATTGTAAAGGATGGAAAAGCTGAAATTCATCCAATAGCAGGAACCTTTAAGAGAACTGGTAATGATGAACAAGATGCCATACTTGCTAAAAAACTCACCAAAGACGATAAAGAAAATAGTGAACATGTAATGCTTGTAGACCTAGCCAGAAATGACCTAAGTAGAAATGGCAACATGGTTACTGTTGAAAACTATAGAGAAGTTCAATATTTCTCTCACGTAATTCACTTAGTATCAAAAGTTACTGGACAAAAAAAGAACGATATCCCAACAATGAAAGTAGTTGCAGATACTTTCCCTGCTGGAACATTAAGTGGAGCACCTAAACATATGGCAATGCAGCTTATTGAAAAATACGAGAAAACAAGTCGAGGATATTATGGCGGAGCTATAGGTTTTATGGATTTTGAAGGTAATTTTAATCATGCCATTATGATTAGAACATTTTTAAGCAAAAACCATCAACTACATTACCAAGCAGGTGCTGGTTTAGTAGCCGCTTCTAAACCCGAAGACGAATTGCAAGAAACGTATAACAAATTAGGCGCCTTAACTAAGGCTCTGGAAATAGCAAAATCCATCTAAAATCCTCCCCTATCCCTCCAAAGGAGGGGCATAAAATTATATATATGAGTCAAAATAAAACAAACAACGAACAGCAAAATTCCTCCCCTTTGGGGAGGCCGGGTGGGGCAACCGTATTAGTCATAGATAATTACGATAGTTTTACCTATAATTTGGTTCACTATTTAGAAGATTTAGATTGTGAGGTTGTTGTTAAAAGAAACGACCAACTTACTTTGGATGAAGTGGATGCTTTTGAGAAAATTGTTCTTTCCCCTGGCCCCGGTATACCAGACGAAGCTGGTCTTTTAAAAGAAATCATTACTAAATATGCTCCAACAAAAAGCATATTTGGAGTATGCTTGGGTCAACAAGCCATTGCAGAAGTTTTTGGAGGATCATTAATTAATTTAGACGATGTTTATCATGGTATTGCCACCAAAATAGAAATCGCAAAACCAAATGACATTTTGTTTAAGGGGCTACCTAAAGAAATAGAAGTAGGTCGTTATCACTCATGGGTTGTAAATCCAGATATGCCAGACGTATTAGAAGCCACTTCTTTTGACGAAAATGGACAAGTAATGTCGCTACGTCATAAAACCTACGATGTTTCTGCTGTACAATATCATCCAGAATCGGTATTAACGCCTCAAGGAAAAGAAATATTGAAAAACTGGTTAAACAATTAAAAAATGAAAAAAATATTAAATCGACTTATTAATCATGATATTCTTGCCAAAGAAGATGCAAAGCAAGTTCTGGTTAATATTGCTAAAGGAGATTACAACACTAGTCAGATAGCGGCATTTTTAACCGTATACATGATGCGTAGTGTTACTATTGAAGAACTAGAGGGTTTTCGTGATGCTCTTTTAGAACTTTGTTTAGCTGTTGATTTATCAGCATATAATCCTATAGATTTATGTGGTACAGGTGGTGATGGCAAAGACACCTTTAATATATCTACATTGGCTTCATTTGTAACTGCTGGTGCAGGAGTTAAAGTAACCAAACATGGCAATTATGGTGTTTCTTCCGCTTGTGGTAGTAGCAATGTAATGGAGTTTCTTGGTATTAAATTTAGTAATGATGCTGGTTTTCTTGAAAAATCTTTAAATGAGACAGGTATTTGCGTTTTGCATGCACCATTATTTCACCCAGCAATGAAAAATGTGGCACCAATTAGAAGAGAACTGGGTGTAAAAACATTTTTTAATATGTTAGGCCCAATGGTAAATCCCGCTTTTCCAAAAAATCAGATGGTAGGTGTTTTTAATTTAGAACTTGCCAGAATGTATGGTTACCTATACCAAAATACGGATAAAAATTTCACTGTATTACATGCTCTTGATGGTTATGATGAAATTTCGCTAACAGGAAACACAAAAACCATTTCCAATAATTCTGAGGGAATGATAAAACCTTCAGACTTTGGATTAGAACCTATACAACAATCTCAAATTTATGGCGGAGATACTGTGGAATCTTCTGCACAAATATTCATGAATGTATTACAAGGCAAAGGTACAGCACCACAAAACAACGTAGTTTGTGCAAATGCTGGAGTTGCCATTGCAACCGTTAAAAACATTTCTCCTAAAGAAGGTTTTGAACTTGCCAAAGAATCTCTGTTAAGCGGTAAAGGATTAGAAACTCTTAAAAAATTACAAAACTTAAGTGCTTAATGGATATTTTAGAAAAAATAGTAATTGATAAACGAAAAGAAGTAGATTCCGTAAAATCTATTATTCCGGTTTCGCAATTAGAAAATTCTGTGCTTTTTAGCAGAGAAACCATTTCATTAGCTAACGCTTTAAAAAACAGTAATTCCGGTATTATTGCAGAACATAAAAGACGCTCACCCTCAAAATCTATTATCAACAATAGCTTAAATGTTCAAGATGTAGCAACAGGTTACGAAAAAGCAGGTGTTTGCGGCATGTCCGTTTTAACTGATGGCAAATATTTTGGTGGCGCTTTAAATGATTTATTGCTTGCCAGAGCCTCAGCGAAGATTCCGTTACTGCGTAAAGAGTTTATTATTGATGAATACCAAATACTAGAAGCAAAAGCCCATGGTGCAGATGTAATTCTTTTAATTGCTGCAATTCTTACGAAACAAGAAATTAAACAATTTTCGGAGTTCGCTAAAAGCTTACAACTAGATGTACTTTTAGAAGTTCATAATGAGGAAGAATTACACAAATCCATTATGCCCAGTTTAGATATGTTAGGAGTTAATAACCGAAACTTAAAAACTTTTGAAGTTAGCTTAGAAACTAGTAAAACACTTTCAGCATTAATCCCTAACGATTTTGTAAAAGTATCAGAAAGCGGTATTAGTTCTGTGGACGCTATTAAAACATTACAACCTTACGGATACAAAGGTTTTTTAATAGGAGAAAACTTTATGAAAACCAACAATCCTGGTGAGAGTGCAACCCACTTTATTAATAACCTTGTTTAATTCATTAAAGAGATGAGTGATTATTATTACACAAAAAAAGAGCAGCCTCAGCGTATAGGTTTTCCTAAACTCAAAATTTGTGGTATGAATCATAATATCTCAGAAGTAGCCAGTTTAAAACCAGACTACCTTGGGTTTATATTTTGGAAACCTTCAAAAAGGTGTTTTAATACGCAAATGCCACAACTACCCCACAGCATTAAAAAAGTAGGCGTCTTTGTAAACGAAACCATTGATGAGATTATAAACAAGGTAAAAAAGTACAGCTTACTTGGAATACAATTACACGGTAGCGAAAGCCCTGAGTTTTGTAAAGAACTCAAAGAAAAAGCTAAAGGTGTTAAAATCATAAAAGTATTTTCCATTAAAAATCAATTCAATTTTGATGTTTTAAAGGAATTTGAAAATGTTTGCGATTTCTATTTGTTTGACACCAAAGGAGAATTACCCGGAGGAAATGGTTACACCTTCGACTGGAGTGTTTTAGAAAATTATCCTTTTACCAAACCCTTTTTTTTAAGTGGAGGAATTGGATTAGAAGAAGCGGATAAAATAATAGCTTTTTTACAAACCGAAGCTTCTAAATATTGCTATGCGTTAGATGTGAATAGTAAGTTTGAAATAGAACCTGGATTAAAAAGTATAGAAAAATTAAAGCAATTTATTGCAAAAGTAAAGTAGCAAAAAATAAGCGTCGAAAACATTAGGCTTTTAACATTCGATATAAAGAATTAAGAATATGAATTATAACGTTGACGAAAAAGGGTATTATGGCGATTTTGGAGGAGCTTTTATCCCTGAAATGCTTTATCCCAACGTAGAAAATCTCAGACAACAATACCTTAAAATAATGGCTGAACCTTCTTTTAAAGAAGAGTTTGACCAATTATTAAAAGATTACGTTGGCAGACCCTCCCCATTGTATTTCGCAAAGCGATTATCAAAAAAGTACAACACTAAAGTCTATTTAAAAAGAGAAGATTTAAACCATACTGGAGCGCATAAAGTAAATAACACCATTGGGCAAATATTAATGGCAAAGCGTCTTGGCAAAAAGCGTATTATTGCCGAAACAGGAGCAGGTCAACACGGAGTTGCAACAGCAACGGTTTGCGCTTTAATGGGGATTGAATGTATTGTATATATGGGTGAGATAGATATTGCTCGTCAAGCACCAAACGTTGCCCGAATGAAAATGTTAGGCGCAGAGGTAAAACCTGCAATGTCCGGGAGTAGAACCCTAAAAGATGCTACTAACGAAGCTATTCGCGATTGGATTAATAACCCAGTAGATACCCATTACATTATTGGTTCGGCTATTGGTCCTCACCCCTATCCAGATATGGTGACTCGTTTTCAGTCAGTTATTTCTGAAGAAATTAAATGGCAACTAAAAGAAAAAGAAGGTCGTGAAAATCCTGATTATGTAATTGCTTGTATTGGTGGTGGCAGTAATGCCGCAGGTACTTATTACCATTATTTACATGAAGAAGATGTTAACATTATTGCGGTCGAAGCTGCTGGATTAGGAATTGATTCTGGTGAAAGTGCTGCAACCTCTGCCTTAGGCAAAGAAGGTGTTATACACGGATGCAAAACCTTATTAATGCAAACCAAAGATGGTCAAATTACAGAGCCATATTCAATCTCTGCTGGTTTAGATTATCCTGGTGTTGGTCCAATGCATGCGCATTTACATAAAACAGGAAGGGCAGAATTTGTTTCCGCAACTGATGATGAAGCCATGCAAGCTGGATTAGAACTTACCAAATTAGAAGGTATTATTCCTGCTATTGAAAGTAGTCATGCACTTGCCGTTTTTAAACACAAATCCTTTAAACCAGATGATGTGGTTGTAATTAGCCTATCAGGTCGTGGTGATAAAGATTTAGATAATTATATAAAATATTTTAAGCTTTAAAATATTATGAACAGAATTCAACAAAAGCTACAAGAGGACAAAAAATTACTCTCTATATATTTTAGTGCGGGCTTTCCTTCACTTAATGATACCGTATCAATTATTCAAGATTTAGAAAAAAATGGCGTTGATTTTATTGAGATTGGACTCCCCTTTTCTGATCCTTTAGCTGACGGTCCTACAATTCAGGAAAGCTCTACAATTGCATTAAAAAATGGTATGACTACTGAAATTCTTTTTAATCAATTAAAAGATATCAGAAAATCAGTAAACATTCCACTTATAATCATGGGATATTTTAATCCCATGCTACAATATGGTGTTGAAGCTTTTTGCACTAAATGCAAAGAGATTGGTATTGACGGGTTAATCATTCCGGACCTTCCTTTAGATGTTTATGAAAGAGAATACAAAGCAATTTTTGAAAAGCATGGTTTACTTAATATCTTTTTAATTACCCCACAGACGGGTGATGAACGTATACAACAAATTGATGCTGCCTCAAACGGATTTATCTATATGGTAAGTTCTGCAGGTGTAACTGGATCACAATCTGGTTTTGGTAACACTCAGGAAGACTATTTTAATAGAATTGCCAAAATGAATTTGAACAACCCTCAAATTGTTGGTTTTGGAATTAAGGATAAAGAAACATTTAATCAGGCTACAAAAACAGCAAAAGGTGCTATTATTGGATCTGCATTTATCAAACATTTAAATACTAATGGTGTAAATGAGATTGCGAGTTTTGTAAAAGCTATCAAGTAATTCTTGTGCAATTTATAAATAACTGGAAACTAATAATATTGCTATGCCTAGTTTTAGGCATGGCACCTTTTTTTCCGGAACCACATCTGTTTGGAAAAATAAAATGGATAGCAGGTGGTGCTGTTGGTATGGGTGGCAAAGATTGGTTTGATGTGCTACTCCACGGTTTCCCATTTGTATTATTAATTCGGTTAGTTATTTTAAAGTTAATACTACGCTTCAAAAAATAGAAATGATTACATTTATGTGTTGAATATTTCAGAACACAAAATGAGAAAAATAGCACTTCTATTACTTATACTTATTACCAATACTGTGGTTGCTCAAAACAAAGAGCAACTCCAAACCAAAGTCCGCCAAAGCGTTGCCGAACTCAAAGAGTTTATCGCCATACCTAATGATGCTTTAGACCATGCTGATATTAATAGAAACCTAACTTGGCTTACACAAAAGTTTAATGCTAGAGGTTTTAACTCTACCATACTACCTACTTCAGGAGAATCGCTTTTTTTTGCTGCGCTTCCTATGGAAGACAATAAACCAACCATATTATTTTATATGCATTTTGATGGCCAATCCGTTGACCCATCTAAATGGGATCAACCCAACCCCTATGAAGTAGTTTTAAAATCTAAAAAAAATGATACTTGGGAAACCCTTCCTATTGACACGCTTAATGCTAATTTAAATTATGATTTTAGACTTTTTGGGCGATCAACTTCCGATGATAAAGGCCCTATTGTAATGCTTTTAAATACCATTGACCTGCTACAACAAAACAAAGTTGATATTCCTTTTAATGTTAAAGTAATTTTAGATTCTGAAGAGGAAAAAGGTAGTAAGCCTTTACCCAAAGCTGTTAAAGAATATAGCGAACTGTTACAGTCCGATTTTCTAATAATTAATGACGGCCCTGTTCACATTACCGAAAAACCAACCATTGTTTATGGTTGTCGTGGAATTACCACTCTTACCTTAACCACTTATGGTCCAATAAAACCTCAACATAGTGGACATTACGGAAATTATGCTCCAAATCCTGGTTTTCAGCTAGCTGAAGTTTTAGCAAGTATGAAAGACCATGAAGGAAAAGTAACCATTGACGGTTATTATGACGGAATAACTTTTGATGAAAATACACTAAACGTTTTAAAAAGTGTTCCTGATGATTTTGATGTAATTAATAATAACCTTGCTATAAAAAGCCCAGAAAAGGTAGGTAGCTTTTATCAAGAAGCACTACAATACCCATCGTTAAATGTTAGAGGATTACACTCTGGTTGGGTTGGAAAAAAAGCGAGAACCATTGTTCCTGAAAGTGCTACAGCTGAAATTGATATTAGATTGGTACCCGAAACTGATGGAACTCATTTAAAAAACTTGGTAAAAAAGCATATCGAAAAACAAGGTTTTTACATCACAGATGAAGAACCCGACAAAAAAACAAGAATGGCGCATAACAAAGTTATTCTGGTTAAAGAAGGTTCTGTTACTGATGCTTTTAGGACTAATTTAGATAACCCTTACGGCAATTTTTTAGTAAAAACATTAACAAATACATTTAGCCAAAATCCTGTTCAAATAAGAACAATGGGGGGCACCGTACCTATTGCACCATTTATTAACCAATTAAAAATTCCTGCTTTTATAGTTCCAATGGTTAACCCAGATAATAACCAACACAGCCCCAATGAGAACATAAAAATTGGACAAATAGCTTACGGAATCCAAGTATTTTATAGCATTTTAAGTAACCCTATGTAATTACTAAACAATGACTGCAATTGAAATATTAAGTAAACAAACCAAAGATGCTTATGATTGGGTAAACAAATTGGTTACTAATATCCCAGAAACTAGTTGGAACACTACTACAGATGTTTTAGAATCTAATATAAGTTGGCAAGTAGGGCATTTAGTAATTAGCATGTATTATCACTCCATATTGGTTATTAACGGACATGATAAAGACGTTTTTGACGAAGTTCCGCTTAAACAATATTCAGAGTTATACGCATATGGTAGTGCTCCAAAAAATTCAGCCAGTAAAGCTACGGCATCAGACTTATTGAATCATTTGAATATTGTCATGGAAAAATCACTCAAAAGCATTAACAGTGTAACCGTAGCGCAACTTCAAGAAAAACTGGTTCCAGGTAAAGTAGAACATCCTGTTGCTAAAACTAAATTTGAGGCAATAGATTGGAATGTAAAACATGTAATGTGGCACTGTGGGCAAATTGCTACTTTAAAACGCATCGTAGATAAACCCCATAATTTTTTACTTAAAAAAACGGAATAAAATTGTATCATATATAAACAAATTCATCAATCATTAAATCAATCAAAACATGAGAAAAGCAATCTTTTTAGTAAGTACACTATGTGTAACATTAACTTCCTTTGGACAAACCATTAACTTAAAAGAGCAACTAAAATCAAATCATATAACGGTTGTAAATCGCGAAATTGCAGCTTACGAAACTAATGCAATTGAGCTAGATGCTCGTGAAGGAGACGGACTTGCAATTTTAAAGGAAACTTCGTTTAAAACAGGCTCAGCCACCATTGAAATAAAAGGAGAAAACAACCCTGGTAAAAGTTTTGTTGGACTAGCTTTTAATATTCAAAACGATTCTACCTATGAAGCTGTGTATTTTAGACCTTTTAACTTTGTAGCGGAACAACCCAATCGCAGAAGTCACATGGTGCAATACATACACCACCCTACATATACATGGCACAAATTACGAAACGAAAGAACTGGTGAGTTTGAAGCCGAATTAAAAACACCTCCACAACCCGATAACTGGTTTAAAGCCACAATTGCCGTAACGGACACTAAAGTATTGGTTTATTTAAATGATGAAGAAGCCCCTTTTTTAGAAGTAGAAAGATTAACAAAAACTACCTCCGATAAAATTGGATTATGGACAGGATTTGGATCTTCTGGAAGATTCAAAAATTTAGTGTTGTCTGCAAAGCAATAGTACCATCATTTTAACAGGTTTTACAACCCTAAAAAGCATGATTTACATTACTCAGCTAATTTTTATTAAAAAAGGAAAAGAAGTTGTTTTTAATAAGTTCGAAGCACTGGCTATTCCTATTATTAGTGATTACAACGGCAAACTAATTTACCGTTTAAGACTCACGCAAGATAATTACATTACTAGTGAAGAAGAGTTGCCTTATGAAATTCATTTTGTTTCGTTTGGTTCAGAGCAAGACTTTGTAAATTTTTCTAATGACGAACGCAGAAAATCCTTTTTACATCTTAAAAATGACGCTATAAAATCATCTTTTTTGGTAAAGGGTGTTAAGTTGTAGATGATATAAGTACTATCTATTATTTTTTTGAGCTGCAATTATTTCTTCAACGGCATTCCTATATTTATAAGGGTTTCCTGCTTTTTTAATTGCCTTAAATACTTTTTGAGGATTGTGTGTAGACTTTGAAAAAAACTCCCAAAAGCCCTGCATTTTCATTTTTATAGGTGTTGGCCCAGAAAGTTTAGCATCGTACTGACTATAAATAGTATCATGAAATTCTTTAAAAATATCCCAGCGATTAGCAGGGTACACCGTAGTATCTGCTTTTATCATACTCGGTAAAAATGGGTCAGCAATGAGCCCTCTACCAATCATAAAATGGGTAATTGATGGGAAACGTTCTCGAAGCGCCTTAAACGCTGCTACAGTAGTAATATCACCGTTATAATATAAGGTATGTTTTGCTACATCTATACATTTTTGAAATGCATCTAAATCTACACCACCTTTGTACAATTGTTTCCCCAAACGAGCATGTATTGCCACGTTTTTAAGCGGATACTTATCTAATACCGCAAAAGCATCTAGAATTTCATTGCTATTCTCATATCCTAAACGCATTTTCATAGAAATGGTAACATTGGTTTCGGTATGTGCACGGTCTAAAATATGATCTATTTTTTCCGTATTACAAATAAGTCCAGAGCCCATACCGCTTTTTGTCACCATAGGGTACGGACAACCCAAATTCCAATTAAGCTCTGTATATCCTAAAGATTGAATGTACTTTATAGTATGCAAAAATTCATCAGCACTGGCGGTCATCACCTGCGGTATAACTTCTAAACTAGTATTTATTTCAGGATTTAAATCGCGTTGATATGATCCCTTTATCACCATTTTTTTATTGTACCGTATATAAGGCGCGTAATAGGTATCTATTCCACCAAAAAAATGCTGCTGCGCATTACGAAAAATATAATCGGTAAAACCTTGTAAAGGAGAGGATAATAATTGGTACGACATTCATGCTTTTTAAAGCGGTAAAGATAATGGAATATGTTGTTTTTCAGGTCTGTGAATTTCGTTTAACCTTGGTTAAACAATATTCCGCATAAACCTTAATACTCAAATTCTAGTATTTTTTTAAGTTTTAATAAATCTAGCCTATTAGGATATCTACGTATTAGTTTTTCGAGCAATTTCTTTGCCTTTTTACAATCTTCGAATTCACTTTCGCACCTATAGCAATACGCCATTGCAAGACGATAATTAGCATCATATTCCTTTGGAAAAAGTGTAAGTGCCTCTTTATACTGAAAAATTGCATTATGCCATTTTTTTTTGCTCAACCACAAATCTCCGTCTGCAATCAAATCCAAATATTCCTTTTTATCTTTTTCTAATTGAATGCTGTCGGTGGTTTCTTCTGCCATTTTATTGGCTTTAAAATCATGGTAAATTGGGAATCCTATAATAAAAAAGCAAGCTATAAAAAGTCCTATATAAATATAACTTCTTTTTTTACGCTCTCTTATAACTTTTACTCGAATTTCAGAAAGCTGTTTTTTAGTCGCTTTTTTAAAATTTACTTCTCCGTCAGCTGCCTTTAAATATTCCTTTTTTAAATTTAAAAAAGACCTGTCTTTGAGAAACATTCTATTACGTCTTAACAACTTTTTATTGTTCTTAAGACTATTAATCATTCCTTGAATACTTCCTCCTCCGCCCACCAAATTATATACTGATTTTTTTCAATTATTAAAGTTTTTCATTTATAATAAATAAGAGCTCAACACTTAAAATGCAATTCATAACATTTTTTATAAACTATATACTGATGGGATTGCTTTTATTTAACTTTATATCGAAAATATTTTTAGCAAAATCAACTCCTTCACAAGTATCAATATCATTCCCACATATAACGTTAAATTCTCCTTCATTTAATTCAATCATCTGTTTTATTCTCCACATCCCTATGCCATCTCCATTTTTACCTAACTTTTTAGCAGAACTTCCAGATATTCCCTCTACAAAAATCCTATCTCTTTCGTTCTCATGTATATAAAGACTCATCATTTCAATAGACATAGTCACAGAATCAAAATCCTCATTAAAGTCCACATAAATTACTGTACCTGGTTTTGAGTATTTTGCTGAATTTTCAAAAAGATGATACAACGCAACTTGAATAGTTTCATAATCTATAGAAACTTTACCATAAAAATCTGAAACTTGAACATAGATATTTTTTGATGTAAAATCACCAAAGAAAGTATGCAAAACATTAAGCACCACCACTCTAAATGGATACTTCACAAACTCTAAATCAGCACTGTCATCTCTATCAAGTTTCTTGTATATGGAAAATTCTGACTTCATATGGATGTTATGTTTCGCAATACGTAAAAACATCATGGCAGCCTTTCTTTTTTTTGAAAACAATTCTTTCTCTATATAATCAATTTGAGTTCTCCAGTTTTCCGAAAGAACTTCCTGCGGAATTAAATTATATATCTCTTGAATATTGTGGGCATTTATTGAAGTTAAATTATGAACTAAACGATTCACTTTTTGTTGCTCCGTCTTTTTTACTTCGCTAATAATTTGATCTCTAGGTATAACTAAATCATAATAAGCGTACGAAAGTGCCTCTAGTTTATCCCTAAACAGTTTTGTGGTCTTTGTATTACCACAACATAAAAAAGTAGTTCCCTTTTTATTTATGATTTTACCCTGTCTTCTGTTTTTTACCAAGTATAAAGGACATTTAGATGATAATTTTCCATTCGTCTCACAAGAATTATAACAATTTTCACAATCGCTTTTTAAATTATTAGATATAACATTACCATTATTATCAATGATTTTAAAATGATTAATCATCAAACAAGCCTTCTATTAAATTACTAAATTGAAAAGGTTCTGCATCCTTGGATAAACAGCCATCAACTTCTCTTAAAGCCTTATGAAACCTATCTCCTTTTGTATCAGCAGAATATATTATTATTTTTTTGTCAATGTATTTTTTCTTAAGAGCAGAAGCCAACCCTAGACCTTCATCTTTAAAAAGTGTAGAACCAACACCATTAATATCTACAAAAATTATATCTGATTCTTGCACTTTTAAATCATCAAGGTTAATAACATCCTTTATTGACTTTGTACTTTTCCATCCCTGCTTTTTAAGTATTGAAACTATATGAAAATCGTTATGATTATCATCTATAAACAATATCTTTATAGTCTCCTTAAGTCTATTTTTTTTTCTCTCAAAAGATTCAACTTTGTTTACTTTTTCATGTGAAGAATTTATATTGTTATGGATAGTTATCTTTCCTGTATTAGTAGAAATAGTTCGTTTAGATTTTTTCTTTTTCCTATCATTCAAAAAATAAGATAATAATATCCCAACAACTACCGCTCCGACACCACTAAAAATCCATTCGTAATATCCTGTCATTTATTCGATTCTTAATTTGTTCAACTATTGACCTAGTAACTATTAGCTACTTTTATTGATGTTCATTATCAAAACATCGTGTAAATTTCCCACAAAACAAGAAATAAATAAAACAGAAATGCGTAATGAGCGTAAATACTTATCAACCAAATGTTTAAAACTGGGCACGTTTTCCTACAGGGCGGGGGGTTTGGGGGGACAAAAAAACCTCCTTCGTCTTCGCTCAGGAGGTTTTTATAAACTTATTTTCTTGAGAAATCTTTCTAATCGCTCAAGAGGTTTTTTATAAACTTATTTCATGAGAAATCTTTCAAATCACTCAGGAGGTTTTATATATACTTGTTTTCTTGAGAGATTTTTACAATCACTCAGGAGAGTTTGTAGATTTAGCTTTTTCCAAACCGATTTTCACATCGCTCAGGAGGTTTTTTCCACTTGTTCAGGAGAATCTACAGCTTTATATATTATTCTATAATTTAAGCTGAGTTTCTACTAGCGTTAATGTTACCATATAAAGATCTAATAACAATCTTTTCATACAGCTCATTAAAGCTTGTTTTTTCTCCTATTTTCTGTAAAGCATATTGTTGAATTACCAATAATGGCAACACAATGTTTTCTCTAATTTTTACGGACTCTCTAGAAACAGGCTCTTGTTCCATTAAAATTTCCATATCAGAAATTAATAACAACATTTCTTTAGAAAGCTCAAACTCATTAAAGAGTATCATCCAGAAATCACCATATTCCTCATTGTTTTTCATGTAACTGGTAAGTCCAAAGTGACATTTAGACAACGCCATCATACTATTCAACATTAAGGTTTTAAAGAAAGGCACCTCTTTAAACAAGGTTTTTACCTCTTCAATTCTACCTTGATCTTGTAATGTTTTTAAAGCCGTACCAATACCAAAATATCCTGGTACATTTTGCTTTAACTGACTCCATGATCCTACAAACGAAATAGCACGTAAATCTGTTAACTCTAATTTAGCCTTATTTCCACGCTTACCTGGTCTACTTCCAATATTGGCTTTACCATAGTACTTTAATGTACTCATGTGCTCCAAATAAGACATAAACTTATCGTGTTGCTTTAAGTTATCGTACTTGGTAAAACTTAATGCAGAAAGTTCATCTATCAACGCTCGGTGTTCTTCAGAAATTACATTTTCGTTACCAAAAATATTGTTAGAAAGTCCCGCTGTTAACAATTGCTCACAATTGTACATAAAGTGGTCTTTTGTACCATATGTACTAGTAATGGTTTGCCCTTGTATGGTTAACTGTATCTCATTATTAGCAATATCTTTTGTTTGAGCGGCGTAAAAACGATGCGTTTTTCCTCCTCCACGTGCCGGTGGTCCTCCACGACCATCAAAGAATACTACTTTAACATCGTTTTGAGCACATATAAATGATAGCTTTTCTTTGGTTCTTAATATTTCCCAGTTAGCTTTTACATAACCACCGTCTTTGGTTCCATCAGAAAAACCAAGCATTATGGTTTGCTTACGACTACGAAGATTAATATGGCTGTTATACTGATTTAAATCGAACAGATATTGCATAGTTGCCTCTGCCCCATCCATACCTTTCATAGTTTCAAAAAGAGGAACAATATCAAAAGTGATGTCCTCAGCTTTCCAACCACACCATCTAAATAAAGTATGAACAAATAGTATTGAGAAAATATCTTCAGAATTACTAATGATATAACGGTTACAACCTTGCTCTCCGTTTTTAGCCTGAATGTCTTTTAACTGAATAATGTTTTTAATAGTATCCTTTACAATTTCTTCATCGTAATCATCAGGAGACAAACTAAAATCGTTAGTTAAAAGTGCCTGCTCCAACTCTTTATCTGAAAGTTCAGTAATACTTTCTTTAACAACACCATTTTGCCTTAAAATGGTTTCAATAACCTTAGTATGTATACTGTGATCTTGACGGATATCTATAGTTGCAAAGTGCGTTTTAAAGATTCTTACTTTATCCATAAAATGGTCAAGTTCTTTAATATACAGTCCGTGATACTTGGCAACAAGTATTTCTCTTATAATTTCTAACGGTCCAATAATATCATTATAACCCACCGTTTTTGATGGATTAAACATAGCGATATACAAATTAGCTCGTAGTACATTTATGTGCTCTTGAAGATCTTTAAAAGTTAACTTGTTTTGTAACTTTTTTAAATCGTTATAATAGCACTTCATTAAAGTAACACGCAACTCATCAGCAACATCATTGGTTATTGCCGCGGTTACAAACGGATTTCCATCACGGTCACCACCTGGCCAAAAACCAAGTTTCATGATATCGTAATTTTCAAAATCGTTTCTGTTAATATTTTCTTTTATGTAAGCAAACAAATCACCAATAGCATCATAATACACATTACGCAACATGTATATAATGTTTTTAGCTTCGTCTAATGGTGTTGGCTTTTTAGAATTTAATAGCGATGTTAATCCTAATTGCTGAAGTTTAACATCAATATCATCAATCTTATCTTCTAAAATTAGTGATCGCAGATTGGTAATAATATCTAAGATAGATTTATTATAAAACTGCGTTGGGTGTGCTGTTAATACAATTCTAGCACTAAAGGTGGACAATTTATCCGCGATTAAATCCCAACTTTTATTTTTATCTACTAATTGAAAGTAATCTTTAATAGTAAGGTTAGTACTATGTTCTTGCAGTTTTGGAAAAGCAGCATCTTCAACACTATCATACAATACAACTTGACGCTCAACGTATTGAATAATCTTAAACATAAAATCAATACGTTCCTTTTCTGAATCTATATTCACGAAGTTCTGGAAAAACCCGTCTAATATTTCTCTAGGATTAAGACCAGATGCCAATCCTTTTTGACACTGATCCAGCATCAAAGGAATTAACATTCCTACGTTTTCAATATTTCTATACGGTAGATTTAAAAACAAGCTGTTATAAACATTAAACTTGTTACTTACCGATTTTTTAAAATCTTTTTGTCGCTGTAATTGATGCATATTCTTCTTATTTCGACCTTGTAAATTGTCTGTTTTGAATTGTACCAAAGGTAAAGTACAAATTCCCGGGCAAATATCGGTATAATAATAAAACTGTAACGTCTGCTACGGCTCAAAAAACAAAATAACATTACTAGCCAATAAAACTAACAAGTTGCGCCTAACGGATTTTTACTAAAATCCTGAAAACTAGTTCACCAACTAAATTTTAGATTTTAGCACTTTGTTTTTCTGTTTAAAAAAAGAAGCTTTGAAAAAGCTATGCACATAAAAGGCGGCAATACCTCCTACAACGGGAGAAACTATATACACCGTAAAAAAGCTAAATGAAACTTGTGGAAAAGCAGCTAAATTCCAACCCGCAAAATACGCCAATACTCTTGGTCCAAAATCCCTTGCAGGGTTTAATCCTGCTTGCGTGTACGGAGCAACTACACATATTATTAACGTAACCGTTAATCCAATAAAAACTGGCACCCATTTTTCTATTTTCAATTTAGTTTCGGTCAACTTAAAAATCGAAAAAACTAGTGTGAAAGTACCCAAAAGCTCCATTAAGCAAGCCAGAAGCACTGTTATCTTTAAAGTATCTTTATAGCCAGGATTGGGAAAAAATTCACCAAACATCATAGCTGTTTCTTGTGATGCCAAACTACCGCGTATTATACCATTGGCCTGCTCATAACTAGCAATATCTCCTTTAAAAATAGCATACAATAAAAAACCAGCTAGAAATGCACCAACGGTTTGACTAAGTATATACCCTGGAAGTTTTTTTAGGGAAAGTTTTTTTGCCCAACACATGGCAACGCTAACAGCAGGGTTTAAATGTGCAGGACATATATTTTTTGTAGCGTAAATAGCTATAGCCACTCCTACACCCCAAACTAAAGCGACTTCTAATAGACTTCCAAAGGTTTGGAACAAAATGGTAACTGCTATAGAACCGCAACCAACAAATACCAGTATAAATGTGCCTAGTAATTCCCCAAGGTACTCCTTTACATTCATGCCTTTATTTTAGAAAATATATAACTTAACTCCGATGCAATTTGTACACTACGTTCGTGATATTTTTCCTGCTGCTGCGGTGTATTATCAAATGCTTTAGGATCTTCAAATGTTATTGGAATTCGCTTTTCTGCACCCGGTATAAATGGACAACCTGCATCAGCACTTGAACATGTCATAATCGCTGCAAATTCAGATACTGGGTTAAAAGCATCATCATAGGTTTTAGAGAAACATATGGCAGCATGGTTGTTTTCGCTAAACTTTACACTGTAAACAGGGTTTTTTCCTTCTGATAAAGCAGTAATTTTAAACCCGGTATTTTCTAACGTTTTTCCTATCATTGGAAACATAGCTGTTGCCTCTGTACCTCCGGAATAACATACCACATTATTTATATTATAATGAGCAGCCATTACTTGCGCCCAAATTTGTGACAAATGACTTCTACGTGAATTATGCGTACAAATAAAATTTAATCGCACCTCATTATTAGCATCCACTTTTGTTTGAATAAAATCCACTAAAGGTTGCAGTGTATTTTTACGTTCTTCGGAAATAGCATCAAAAGTTAAACTTGAAATAAATTGTGTTAATTCTGGAAATATCATTCTATGTTTTTTTGTAATATGTACTTAAAATGCCTTAACAGCATTCTCCTAAATTGGTTGGTTTTTGATTTAAAAATACTTGCAAATAGGTCGAAACATTTTTCCAATTTTTAATATCTATGCAGTAGCAAATGCTTGTACCTTCAATATTACCTTTTAATAAACCTAAATTTTTAAGCTCTTTAAGGTGTTGCGATATTGTAGCTTGCGAAAGACCAATCTCATTGACTAAATCTCCACAAACACACGCATTAACTTTGAACAAATGTTGTAAAATAGCAACTCTGGCTGGGTGCCCAAGTACTTTAGCTATATTGGCAAGTTTATTTTGCTCAAGAGTATATATTTCACTTTTTGTAGTTCCCACGCGGTATTTTTATTAATTGCAATATTACGATGAATACAAAAACTTACAAACGAAAAAAGGCTACACCATGTGAACATAACGTAGCCTTAACATTAGATTTTAAAAGAGTTTATTTACTTTACTGCTATTAAAATATCAACCTCAGCGTTTTTAGCATCCATAGATTTTTCTCCGTACACCTCAAAATCAGCAGTGTAAGCCCTATTCAAATCTGTGTTCCAAATCTCTACCCAGGTATCGTAAACTACATTTTTATGTAAATCTCCTTTAGATACAAATTTTTCATATTCTCCCCCATCAAATGTCACGCCAATCATCCCTTCAGGAATACCGTCTAACGTACTTACTTTACACCCCAAAATTGTGTCATAAGGTTTAGTATAATCGCTTTCGTAATTCGTGTAAATAGATAATACAGCATCTTCCACTCGATTTGGAATTTTGCTTACTATATTCTCAGACATAAACCTATCCCAAAGGGCAGGTATATCTTTGGCTCCCTGCTGATTTTCATTTGTTGTTCTAATGGTAATCCCAATTACCTTAAAAGGTGCAATACTTACTTTTTCCATATTTTTAATTTTAATACTGTAAAAGTAAATTGGGTCTATGTCAGCTAGCTGTCAGGGGTAATATGTTTCCCATTTTTTTCTTTCTTCCTCAAAAAACTCTTGAAGTGTTAAATTATGGGGTTCAAAAATAGTCTGAGTTTGTTTTAATTTTTGAATACAATCCAACCTAAACATTCTAAACTCCTTCCGCAATCTACAAAAAGCAACAAGTGTCCAATTTTCTTGCGTATGCAGCAGTGCAAAAGGTTCTATATCTCTTTGTGTATCTACCTTTTTAAGAGAATGGTAATCAATACGCAAAACCTGAAAACTTGTTATCGCCATTTGTATTTGAATGAGATAATCGCTCGTTTGCACATTTTCATAATTAGCTCTAACAATCAACCTCTCGGATAATAATTCAGTTTTATCTTTCTGTGAATATTTTAAAACAGACTTAATTTTTTCAATAGCACTGGAATAAGAATTGGTAAGTGATTTGTCTTTGTTACGATTTATTATTTGCTCCGCGGTGATTAATGCATTAGCTTCTTCCTCGGTAAACATTACAGGTGGAATTTTATATCCTTCCATTATAGAATACCCTTTACCCTCTTCGGTTACAATAGGAATTCCAGACTTTTCGAGGGTACGAATGTCTCTATACACCGTTCTAATACTTACATCATGCTTTTCGGCAATGTCTCTTGCCGTAACAATACGTTTAGACTGCAGTTGTGTTAATATTGCTGTTAAACGAGCTAATCTGGGCTTTTCTTTTTCCATTGGAGTTTCACTTTACAAAGACCCAAGAAAAATACGAAAGCTAAATTAACTACAATTGCATTTTTTTAAATTTTAACGGTCTAGCTCCCATAATTATCAACCATAAGCATATACCCAACTCCCCTATTGAAGCAGGCAACCCCACTATTGTTGCAAAAGTTGTTTTATAAAAGTCCGGGTATAAAAAATTTCCAAAAAAGGTAACTAAGTATCCAAAACATCCTAACATTAAAAATATTCCTAAAATTTTTGGCAAAAAACCAGATTTAAATACCAAATAACCAAACGGCAACAACCACAAGCCCCAAAATATTTGAGAAAGCTCTACTCCATTATCATACATATGAAGCTGATACATTACTTCATTTTCCAATTCTACGCCTCCGTCAACTAAACCTGTATTTTTTATTAATGTAAGTACTGAGAATTTGCTCAAAATATTTACAAATGAAATAGGAACACTTACTAGTGCAAAAACCGCCATAAATATCGCATGGTTTTTATTTACTTTATATAACAGCTTATACAAAACCAATACAAGTGCTATAAATGATAAAAAAGTTATTACACCACATACAACACCCAGTTTAAACAGCATTTCAGAATCTATAATATTCTGTAATGTTTGCGTTGCATCATCCCATACTATTAATTTTGAAGGGATATACAGGAGATTTAAAATTCCGAATATTACTAATATTAGGTAAAGTACTCCTGCTATTCTGGCTGTTTTATTTATTGACTTCATGGTTTTTGATACTTTAATTTTACTATTGCTTGCGAACTACTTTTGGCCACTTAACGGCATACCAAACAATTAAAGCAGTGATAAAACTTTCTAAAACTGCCAAAAGCACATAAAACGCATACCAAGAAGTTAATGAACTATAAATGATGTACAGCATCATGAGCGTAAAAAGTGTTCCGAAAACAATATTAAGCCATCTGCTAATTTTTGGTTTTAGTAATATGGATAAGAAAATCATAAACGCTGGAATAGCCATAACCACAGCCGCAGAAAACAATTTAAATGGCGTATCTAGTATATTAACCCCCTTTAAAAGACCTTCAACCTTGTCTGGCGTATACAGCTCAAAATAATCACCGTATACATAGCAAAACATAACTGCGGTCCATAAGACAGACAGTTTAATTTTTACATTTACTTGTAGATTTTCCAACATAACTATCCTAAATAAGTATTCTTATTAGGATAGACGCTTTAAAAAAGAATATGGTTGCCTGACAAAAAAATTAATCAACAACAAAGTTTAAGGAGGCTTGACCCGTTCCTTCTAGATAATTTAGTTCATAAGTGTAAAAACCAGGACCTAAAGGAGTTTCTCCAACAAAATCAATAGGCTGCAAAACATAGGATTCCGTTGCAATATCTATTTTTATGTACGCATATCTATTGGCCGTTTCGTAAGCTATATAATCTGAATAATCACCTGCAGAAACATTTGAATGCACGTTTTCGCTACTTCCTACTTGAACACTATTATACGTAACGCTACTTGTATTTTTAATACGAATATTGGCTTGCCCTACTTCGTCATCACGATCTGTGCAACTTAAGGTAAAAAACAACATAAGAAATGATAATGCAAAAACCTTTTTCATAGTATCTGATTATTGTTAACGCACAAAAACAGGTTGATTTTCCTTTAAAGTATGTTCTTTACTATATTGATAGTCGTCTAAATTAAACCCTTTAATATCTTCAATAGTTTTAGCATTGTTATTCACAATGTAGCGCACCATAGAGCCTCTTGCTTTTTTTGCAAAGAAGCTAACCACCTTTAATTTATCGTTTTTCCAATCTTTAAAAATTGGCGTAATGACTTCCGTTTTCAGGTTTTTTTCATCTATTGCTCCAAAATACTCATTGCTTGCAAGGTTCACAAAAAGCTCTCCTTCTTTCAACTCATTATTCATGTGCTCCGTGAGTACTTTTTTCCAAAACTCATATAAATTTTTCTTCCGCCCAATTTTAAGTTGAGTACCCATTTCTAAGCGATAAGGCTGAATTAAATCTAAAGGTTTTAAAATACCATATAGACCAGATAAAATTCGAAGGGAATCTTGTAGTTGCTCCAACTTTTCATCTTTAATAGAATAGGCATCTAAACCCTGATATACGTCACCGTTAAAAGCATACACCGCAGGTCGTGCATTTTCTGGTGTAAAAGGAAGGTTGAAATTTTGATTTCTTTCCCAGTTTAATTGCGCCAGTTTATCTGAAATTCCCATAAGATCTGATAAGGCCTTTGGCTTTTTCTTTACCAGAACTTTATTTAGTTTTTCTGATTGTGCTAAAAAGCTAGCTTGTGTATATTTTGATGTAGGAAGTGCGCTCTCAAAATCTAACGATTTGGCTGGAGAAATTACAATTTTCATCTCACTTAATTTTTATTAATACTTTAAAAATAAATAGGTTTAGGAATAAATCCTAACAAAACAAAAAGGTCTTTTCAATATAACAATTGACAAAGCTTATACTACTGACTGTGCTGAGCGTATTGTTTCCATTTAGCAATACAACTAGCAATATCTTCAGGTATTTCAGAATCAAATCGCATCATTTCACCTGTAACTGGATGAATAAAACCCAGGGTTTTTGCATGTAAAGCCTGTCTTGGTAAAATTTTAAAAGCATTTTCTACAAATTGCTTGTATTTCGTAAAAGTTGTTCCTTTTAATATTTTTTCACCACCATAACGTTCATCATTAAAAAGGGTATGTCCAATATGTTTCATATGCACTCGAATCTGATGTGTTCTACCCGTTTCCAATTTACAAGATACGAGGGTAACATAACCTAATCTTTCTAAAACCTTATAATGTGTTACAGCCTCTTTTCCTTGCTCACCTTCCGGAAAAACATGCATTTCTAATCGGTTTTTAGGGTGACGCCCCACATGCCCTTCAATAGTACCTTCCTCTGCTTCTACATTACCCCAAACCAATGCCACATATTCCCTTTCAGAAGTTTTATCAAAAAATTGTTTTGATAAATGGGTCATGGCTTCTTCGGTTTTAGCTATTACTAATAAACCAGAAGTATCTTTATCTATTCGATGAACCAAACCCGGACGCTCGTTACTATTAGTAGGTAAATTTTTGGTGTGATGTAATAGTGCATTAATTAATGTTCCAGAATAATTTCCGTGTCCCGGGTGCACTACCATACCTGCTGGTTTATTAACAACCAACAATACATCATCCTCATAAACTATATCTAACGGAATATCTTCTGGAACTAATAAATACTCATGTGGAGGGTGTTCAAAAAGTACTCTTACCTCATCATCTGCCTTTACTTTGTAATTCTGTTTTACAACTGCTCCATTAACCTGAATATTACCATTTTTGGCCGCTTGTTGTATTTTGTTTCTAGTAGCGTTTTCAATAAAATTCATTAAAAACTTATCAACACGTAAAGGTTCTTGTCCTTTTGATGCTACTACTTTATGATGCTCATAAAGCTCATTATCGTTAGGCTCTGGACCTTCTTCTAAAGGAAGCATAAGTTATTGCGAATCTGAATTAGATGAAGAACCTCCAGATCGCTTTCCGTTACCACAAACCAATTCAATTTTTGAAGTTTTTGGCAGCTTTACACCAGGCTTTATGACTTTACCTTTATAGCGAATTCTGTATACCATATCCTCTCCTAGCTCATCAATATAAGTCACCTTTTTAACCTCTAAACCTACAGCTCGTAACATTGAGGTTGCATTACGTTGGGTTACTTGAATAATATTAGGCACCGTAACTTTTTTATATCCCGAAGGGTTTACCGTGAAGTAAATTTTTCTATTATGCTTTACCTTATTACCCGCTGGTGGGTTTTGATCAAGAATAGAAAATCTAGGGTAACCAGGATTGTAATTTGCAGAATCTAAAACTTCATATCTAAGTCCTGCTTGATCAATGGTTGACCTCATCTCCGCAACAGACATTTTTGAAAAGTCAGGCACTTCAACAAACTCTCCATGGTTCGTAGTGGATTTTAACCAATTAAGCATTACAAAAACTAAGACTATAATAAGTGCTAACGCTAAACCTATTTGAATTAAAAACGACTTACTCCTTAAAAAGTTGAAAAAATTTCTCATTGAATTGAATTGACCAGACAAATATAGGAAACCGTATGCTTTTTTCTTTACTTTGAATTATTGATCTTTGTTAAACATTTATTCAAATTTAGATTACATGAAAAAAAAGGTAGCGATAATTATGGGAGGCTACTCCAGTGAATATAAAATATCATTGAAAAGTGGAAATGTAGTTTTTGACTATTTGAATAAAGATATGTTTGATGTTTACCGCATTCATATTTTTAAAGAAAAATGGGTGTATGTTGATTCTAATGGCAATGAATTTCCTATAGATAAAAATGACTTTTCCATTAAAATTGACAATACCAAAATTAAATTTGATTGCGTTTTTAACGCCATACATGGTTCACCTGGTGAAGATGGGTTAATTCAGGCTTATTTTGAATTGTTAAACCTCCCTCAAACTTCATGTAATTATTATCAATCAGCTATCACCTTTAATAAAAGAGACCTGCTTAGTATTCTAGAACCATACGGAATTAAATCGGCACCTTCATACTATTTAAATTTTGGTGATGAAATAAACCAGGATGAAATTATAGACAAGGTAAAGCTTCCTTGTTTTGTAAAGGCTAATAAGGCAGGCAGTAGTTTTGGCATTACAAAAGTTCATAAAAAAGAAGATTTGGCGGAAGCAATCAATACAGCATACAAAGAAGATGATGAGATTATAATTGAGTCTTTTTTAGACGGAACAGAGGTTTCTGTTGGAGTTATTACCTATAATGGAAAAACCACCGTATTACCCATAACTGAAATTGTTTCTGAAAACGATTTTTTTGATTATGAAGCTAAGTACGAAGGTAAATCTCAAGAAATAACCCCAGCAAGAATTAGCAAAAAGCAAGAAGAAAACGTTATCAGAGTTGCTAAAAAAGCTTATGAGATTCTAAAAATGAAGGGATATTCTAGAAGCGAATTTATTTTTATAGGAGATGAACCCTATATGTTAGAAATGAATACCACTCCTGGTTTAACTACAGAAAGTATTTTGCCTCAGCAAGCAGAAAAAGCAGGTATTTCGCTAAGTCAATTATTTGAAAGTTCCATTTTAGAAGCTTTGAAATAATTTTATGTAACTTTAATCTTTACCAAAACCATTTATGAGACGTGCGATTTTTCCAGGTTCATTTGATCCTTTAACTCTAGGTCATTGCGACATTATTGAAAGAGGAGTTACCCTTTTTGACGAAATAATTATTGCAATAGGTGTTAATTCGGATAAAAAATATATGTTTTCTCTAGAAGAGCGCACGCAATTCATGAAGGAAGCCTTTAAAAATGAGCCTAAAATTAAGGTTCTTACTTACCAAGGACTCACCGTTGATTTTTGTAAGGAAGTAAATGCCGATTTTATTTTAAGAGGATTACGTAATTCTGGCGACTTTGAATTTGAAAAAGCTATTGCTCATACCAACCGTAAACTAAGTAATATAGAAACAGTATTTTTATTAACAACATCAGGAAAATCCTACATTAGTTCTTCAATTGTAAGAGATGTTATCAGAAATGGTGGAGATTACACGGGCTTGGTTCCTCCATCTGTAGTAGTAAAGTAAATAACCCGTCATCACTGTATTTTTATACAGTCACAAGATATTTAACCTCACAATCACCTCCCTTTCTAAAAAGACTTCAACAATAATTTTGTAAGAAAAACCGTTCTTTTTTGGAGGTTTTTATTTACTGCCTATGTTTTTCAGTGGTAACACAACTACTTTATGCTAGTTCACAACAAACCTTACAATATAATGTAAAATCATATTAATTTAGTAAGAAATTACAACAAAATGCTGAGGGAAAACAAATTATCAATCAATAGTTATCTGGTAAAACAATTACCGGTAGCTACTGCATTTTTAAATTTGAAGTTGGAGGTGGTTCATGCTTCAGATAAATGGATAAAGCTTTTAAGCTTTGACCATAGTGTGTTCGGAAAAACAATATATGACATTTTTAACCCCGTTTCAGAGGAATGGGAGACTGAGCTAAAAAAATGTATAAAAGCACAACCTTCTGTAAGTATAATACAAAGAGAAACAGTTAACAAAAAAAACGAAAAGTGGTACAACTGGACTAACATTCCATGGTATGATGATGACGAAAATATTATTGGAGTAATCACTACTGTTGAAGACGTTACAGAAAACGTTTTAACCGAATTACGTCTAGAAAAGACAGAATTTTTATTAAAAGAAAAATCTGAAATTGCCAAAATAGGGAGTTGGGAATTAAATCTTTTAAACGATGAAGTAAAATGGTGTGAAATGACACGGGCTATTCATGAAGTAGCTGACGATTATGAGCCTACCCTAGAAAGTGGCATTAATTTCTATAAAGAAGGTCATAGTAGAAATACTATTTCAATGATAATTTATGAAGCTGTTCAAAATGGTGAACCATGGTGCGAAAAACTACAAATAATTACTGGAAAGGGTAATGAAAAGTGGGTTATCGCAGCAGGTAAACCCATCTACAAAAACGGTAAATTAATTAGTCTTGTCGGGACATTTCAAGACATACATGAGCAAGTAGTCACCAATGCAAAAACAAAAGAAAGTGAACAGTTATTAAAAACCTTAATTGATCATATTCCTGTTCATGTATACTTAAAAGATCTTGATTCTAGAAAAATACTTATTAATAAAGCGGCGTACGAGTTTTTGGGTGCCAGTTCCGCCGAAGAAGTTATTGGTCAAAGCGACTTTGATCATTACCCAAAAGAAAGTGCAGAGTTAAACAGAAAAGACGACTTAACGGTGTTAACCACCCTTAAGCCTATTCTGAACAAACAAATTCTGGATCCTAAAAGAACGGGGTCAGACACCACTTTCCTAACTTCAAAAATTCCTTTAATCGATGATGATGGAGTTGCTTACGGATTGGTTGGATTAAGTTTAGACATTACCAACTTGAAAAGAAAAGAGGAAGAATTAAGAAACTTAATTGATGTTACCTCACTTCAAAATAAAAAACTCATAAATTTCGCACATATTGTTTCACACAATTTAAGATCTCATACAGCTAATTTTTCAATGCTTTTAGATTTTCTTTCTAATGAAAATGATGAGGCAGAAAAACTAAACATTATAAGCATGCTTACCAATGCTTCTAATAATCTATTAGATACTTTAGATAATCTAAACGATGTTGTTGCTATTAGTTCAAATAGCTTAAAAAGTGAAAAAGTAAACTTTACCAAAACCTTAGAGAAGGTAAAACAAAACCTATCTGCGGTATTACTCAAAAACAAAGCAACTATTGTAAATAACGTAAAGAAAAATGTTGACATTAACGCGGTTCCCGCTTATGCAGACAACATCATTACAAACTTTATCACAAACGCTGTTAAATATAAATTTCCAACGCGTGACCCAATTATAACTATTAATAGTGAAAAGGTTGATGATTATACTGTAATAAGTATTGAAGACAATGGTGTTGGATTAGATTTAGACAAATACGGTGATAAGTTATTTGGCATGTATAAAACATTTCATAATCACAAAAATGCCAAAGGAATTGGCCTGTATATCGTAAAAAATCAGGTTGAATCCATGAATGGAAAAATTACAGTAGAAAGCGAAGTAGGAACAGGTTCCACTTTTAAAATATATTTTAATGGAAAAAATTAACTCAATTTGCATTATTGACGATGACCCAATTACAGTTTTTGGTATTAAAAGAATGCTAAAGACGTCTATTGATTGTGATGAAATTAACACCTATGGTAACGGTCAGTTGGCTATAAATGGAATTAAAGGAATGATTGAAAATAATGCTCCTCTTCCTCAGGTGATTTTTCTAGATATTAACATGCCGATTATGGACGGATGGCAATTTTTAGAAGAATTTATAAAACTGCCTATTCAAGATAGAGTTCGTATTAATGTTGTTACCTCATCAATTGATGAAACGGACTATAATAATTGGGTGCATTATAAAGATAGTTCTCATCACCAAATTACGTATAACAATAAGCCTATAAAAAAAGCGGATATAATGTCTATTACCAAATTGGCTAGCTAATAAAAACCAAGGAATTTATTTACATTTGCATTAAAAATTATCGCGCCAAGGCGTCCAATTTATAATTTGTAAATAAATGAGGTTCTTATTTTTATCTCTCTTTCTTGCCCTTTTTATAGCTTGTGAAACTACTCAAGAAGATAGAGCTTTAGAATTTCCTACAACCTTTGAAACTTCAAATGGGGAAGAAACTGCTACATATGAAGAGGTAATTGATTTTTATTTAAAACTTGCCAAAGAATTTCCTGAAATAAATATTCAAACTATAGGAGAAACCGATTGTGGAAAACCACTTCATTTGGTAACCTACAATCCTGAAAGCTATTTTAATTTCTCAAAATTTGATGACGACAAAACCATAATTCTGATTAACAACGGTATTCATCCAGGTGAAAGTGATGGAATTGATGCTACCATGTTGTTGTATAGAGACTTGGCAATTGGCAAAATTAACGCTCCAAAAAACACAATTTTAGCGGCAATCCCCGTATATAACATTGGTGGTGCCTTAAACAGAAACTCATTTACAAGAGCCAACCAAAATGGACCAAAGGCGTACGGATTTAGAGGCAATGCGTTAAACTATGACCTGAATCGCGATTTTATTAAATCCGATACTAAAAACGCTAAAACGTTTGCTAAAATTTTTCACCTTGTAAATCCTGATATTTTTATTGATAATCACGTAAGTAACGGAGCAGATTATCAGTACACATTAACACACTTGTTTACGCAACACAATAAACTTGGAGGTGATTTAGGGGGATACTTGCATAGAGAAATGATGCCAAGTTTAGAAGAGTCTTTATCGGAAGCGCAATGGGACATTACTCCATATGTTAACGTTTTCAATAAGGTGCCTGAAAGTGGTTTTTCTCAATTTATTGACCATCCGAGATACTCCACAGGGTATACAACTTTATGGAATACTCTAGGGCTAATGGTAGAAACTCACATGCTTAAACCTTATAAAAAAAGGGTTAATGGAACATATGCCTTAATGCAAAAAGTAATAGACATCGCTGAAAAAGATGGCGAAAAAATAAACCAACTCAGGGCTAATGCGCGCACACAAGCATTTGAGCAAAAAAACTACCTAGGCAACTGGCAGGTTGACACCACTAAAACTTCAACAATCAATTTCAAAGGATTTGAAGCTGATACTATTTCCAGTGAGGTAACAGGTCTTCCTAGATTAAAATACAACAGAGATAAACCTTTTGTAAAAGAGGTTGCGTATCAAAATTACTACTTCCCAAAGGATTCTATTGTTATTCCAGAAGCATACGTTATTAAAAAACAATACACCAAAATAATTGAACTTTTAGATCTGAATAAGATTAATTATACCCTTTTGGAAAAGGACTCAATAATTGAGGTTGAAAGCTATATGATTAAAGACTTTGAAACCAGAAATAACCCTTACGAAGGGCATTATTTACACTATAACACTTCGGTAAACACATCTGTAGAAATGATATCATTTATTGAAGGAGATATTGTTGTTCCTGTGAATCAAGATGGTTTTAGATATCTTATGGAGACATTAGAGCCAACCATGGTGGATTCTTTTTTTAATTGGAATTTCTTTGATACTATACTACAACAAAAAGAAGATTTCTCACCTTATGTTTTTGAAGATACCGCGTTGCAAATGCTTAAAAACGATTCTATTTTAAAATTGGAGTTTGATTTAAAAAAGAAAAATAACGAAGTTTTTGCTAAAAACTGGTACTCTCAACTAAATTGGCTATTCCAAAAATCTGCGCATTACGAAAAAGCGCATTTGCAATACCCAGTATACCGAATCTTAAAAGAAAATTAATCTTCGAACAAGATTTTAATATTCACGTAAGAATTTTGTAATGCTTTTTTAATTTTTGCAGGACCCTTCCATTTCACTTTTTCAATACCCTCTTCTTTTTGTCCTTTAAATTCTCCCTTAAAATTGGTTTTCATGGCATACCAATACACTTGTTTTAATTTGTACTTATTATTACGTTTAAAAACATGATAGGTAACTTTTAAGAGATTTTTAATTACCAATCCCTTCACTCCCGTTTCTTCTTCTACTTCTCTAACCGCGCATTCTTCAATAGTTTCTCCTTTATCCAATTTACCTTTTGGCAAGTCCCATTTATCATTTCTATATATAAACAATACCTTACCCTCTTTATTGGTAACAACACCCCCAGCTGCAACTACCAACGGAATATTTTTGGTGAATTTTTTTAGCAATTCTTCGTGGTTCGGGTGATATATGTAAGCTTCATCTAACTTGCCCTTAACCAATGCCGTAATCGCCTCATTAATTGCTTCATTGTTTAATAAAAAATAATTATTATCTGCTGTTTCAGACAACTTATTTGTTAAAATAAGAGGTCGTTCATTCACAAAAACTTTATACATTTGCGTCATGGTTTTAGACAAAGACACAGCTAAAAAAACAGCGGAGCTTCTGCTGCAAATTAATGCAATAAAGTTGAATCCTGAAAATCCTTTCACGTGGGCTTCAGGTTGGAAATCTCCTATTTATTGTGATAATAGAATAATTTTATCTTATCCGGTAATTCGTAACTTTGTTAGAGAAAAAATAGCAAAGCAAGTTGAAGAACTTTATGGCAAGCCAGATGTAATTGCTGGTGTTGCTACAGGAGCTATTGGTATTGGAGCATTAGTAGCAGATTATTTAGGGCTTCCATTTATCTACATACGACCAGAAGCCAAGAAACACGGTAGACAAAATCAGGTTGAAGGAAAATTAGAGGCCAACCAAACTGTTGTTGTTATTGAAGATTTAATTAGTACTGGAAAAAGCAGTCTTAATGCTGTTGATGTGCTTTTAAAACAAAATGCTAATGTAAAGGGTATGCTTGCCATTTTTACCTACGGTTTTGAAATCGCTGATGACAATTTCAAGAAAAAAGGAATTGACCTTCATACGCTAGGTAGTTATGAATATTTAATTCAACAAGCATCTGAAACTGGTTATATTAAAGAAGAGCAATTGAATACATTAATGGAATGGCGTAAAAACCCTTCGCAATGGAAACCATAATATTATGTTTATAGAAACTCCAAAAAAAACAATTCAAAAAAGCGATGCTGCAACTTTTGAGTTTTTAACAAATCTGGAAAACTTTGAAAAGTTAATGCCAGATAACATTGATAAGTTTGAGGTTATTAACGAAAATCGTTTTTTGTTTGCATTAAAAGGTATGCCAGAAATTGTTCTTGAAAGAAAAGAGCAAACACCAAATTCACAACTAGTTTTGGGAGCTGCCAGTGAAAAATTACCTTTTACACTTACTGCCAATATTAATGCTGTTAGCGAAAATGAGTCTGAAGTAGAACTTAATTTTAGTGGAGAATTCAATGCCATGATGGCAATGATGATTAAAAAACCCATTACTAATTTTATGAATACGCTCTCAGAAAATTTAGGTGCCATTAGTTAATATAAAAGCGTAACTTCTTTTAAACTAAACTCCTTAATAATTTCATCTTCTACCAATATTCTAAGTTGACCACTTTCTGAGACACCTTGAATATATCCTGTGAATAGTTCTCCACTGTTATACTTAAAAGTAGCAGGCTTATGTCTTTTAAACATAACAGATTCATACCTATCAAATAAGTTAATTGGAGCTTCTGTTTGTTGCTGTTGAAAAACATCCTGAAAATTAGACACTACGCTGTGCAATAACTCTTCTAAATTAACAGTTTTACCTAAAAGTAATTTTAAGGAGGATACGTTTGGCAAATTATTGAAAACGGTTTGGTTAACATTCAGTCCAATTCCAATAATAGATGAGTCTATAGTATCGCCAATAAGTGTATTTTCAATTAAAATACCACAAATTTTGCAGTTACCTGACATAATGTCGTTTGGCCATTTAACACGTAATTTTGGAATTTGCAATTTATGTAAAGTGTTATAAATAGCTAAAGACACACATATGCTTATAACAAACTGATTTTGAATAGGTAATTCAATTTTGTTTTTTAAAACACTAAAGGTTAGGTTTTTACCGGGTTCAGACTCCCATTTAGTCCCCATTTGACCTCTCCCGTTTAATTGCTTTTTTGCCATGACAGCCGTAAAATCTTCAAGATTTTGCACCAGCATAAGCCCTTTTAAATAGGCATTTGTAGAGTCCGTGGCATCAAGTTTGATTATGTTCATGAAAAGTCTTGTATATTTATCCTTAATCTAATGTTAAAAACTAGGCTTAAAAGAACAAAAAAACAATAACTTTGTATAAACTAAAATTTTTGAATGCAAAAAACGCAAGCTAATGCAGACGAATTAATTGCATTAATTTTACAAGGAATAGAAGAAGTAAAAGGAATAGATATAAGTTTACTAGACCTAAGAGAAATAGAAAATACCGTTTGTGACTACTTTATCATATGTAATGGTACGTCTAACACGCATGTGAACGCTATTGTAGGATCTGTCCAAAAAATTGTTAGTAAGGCTATTCAAGATAAGCCATGGCACGTAGAAGGCTCAGACAATTCTGAGTGGGTGCTTATGGATTATGTAAATGTGGTTGTTCATGTTTTTCAAAAGCAAGTTCGTGAATACTACGACATTGAGGGTTTATGGGGAGATGCAAAGTTTATAGAAGTTCAAAACAGCGTTAATAAGTAAAAAAATAAAATGGCAAAAGACAACAATAGTGGACCTAAAAAGCCAAAGTTTAATTCATGGTGGATATATGGTATAATAGCATTACTGCTTATAGGTTTTCAATTTTTCAGTGGAGATAGTTTTGCTCCTACTGAAAAAACAACAACATCTGAACTTCAAGATTACCTTCAGAACGGAGATATTGAGAAAATTCTAATTATTACCAATACCAATCAAGCAAAAGTTTTTTTAACAGCTGAAGCTTTAACTAAGGATGTCCATAAAAAGGTTGCCGAAAAACCGCTATTACCGTCTAGTGGACAAGTACCTCAATATGTATTGGATTATGGTGATTTACAAATCTTCCAGCAAGAAATCACAGATATTAAAACCGAAAATAACTTAGAAACCATTGTTGAATTCGGCAAGGAGTCTAATGTAATGGGTGATATTTTATTATCTATACTTCCCTTTGTTTTAATCATCGGAATTTGGATATACCTTATGCGCAGAATGTCTGGCGGCGGTGGAGCTGGCGGCGGAGGTCAAATATTTAACATCGGAAAATCAAAGGCCAAACTTTTTGATGAAAAGACCGATACTAGAACTTCCTTTAAAGATGTTGCAGGTCTAGAAGGCGCTAAAGAAGAAATTGAAGAAATTGTTGAATTCTTAAAAAATCCTGATAAATACACCTCATTAGGTGGTAAAATTCCAAAAGGAGCCTTACTGGTAGGCCCTCCAGGTACAGGTAAAACATTACTTGCAAAAGCCGTTGCTGGAGAAGCGAAAGTACCTTTCTTTTCGTTATCTGGTTCAGACTTTGTAGAAATGTTTGTAGGTGTTGGAGCTTCAAGAGTTCGGGATCTTTTCAAACAAGCAAAAGATAAATCTCCGGCCATAATTTTTATTGATGAGATTGATGCCATTGGTAGAGCCCGAGGTAAAAACAACTTTACAGGCTCTAACGATGAAAGAGAAAACACACTAAATCAGCTATTAACCGAAATGGATGGTTTTGGCACCAACACTAACGTAATTGTTCTTGCTGCTACAAACCGTGCTGATGTTTTAGACAAAGCCTTAATGCGTGCAGGAAGATTTGACAGGCAAATTTATGTGGATCTTCCGGACGTTAGAGAGCGTAAAGAAATTTTTGAAGTTCATTTAAGACCTATAAAAACTTCTGAAACACTTGATTTAGATTTCTTAGCGAAACAAACTCCAGGTTTCTCTGGTGCTGATATTGCTAATGTTTGTAATGAAGCCGCTTTGATAGCTGCTCGTAAAGAACAAAAAGCTGTTAATAAGCAAGATTTCTTAGATGCTGTTGATAGAATTGTCGGAGGTCTAGAGAAAAAGAACAAAATAATTACTCCAGGAGAAAAAGAAACTATAGCATATCATGAAGCAGGTCATGCTACTGTTAGTTGGATGTTGGAACACGCTGCTCCCTTAGTAAAAGTTACCATTGTACCAAGAGGTCAGTCATTAGGAGCTGCTTGGTATTTACCTGAAGAAAGATTAATTGTTCGTCCAGAACAAATGAAAGATGAAATGTGTGCTACATTAGGTGGTAGAGCTGCTGAAAAAGTAATTTTCAATAAAATATCTACTGGAGCGTTAAGTGACTTAGAAAAAGTTACAAAACAAGCAAGAGGCATGGTTACCGTTTACGGTTTAAATGACGAAATCGGAAACCTAACCTATTATGATTCTTCTGGACAAAATGAATATGGATTCTCTAAACCTTATAGTGAAGAGACTGCTCAGAAAATTGATAAAGAAATTTCTAAACTTATAGAAGAACAATACCAAAGAGCCATAACAGTTTTAGAAGACAATAAAGATAAGCTTACAATTCTTGCTGAAAGATTATTGGAAAAAGAGGTGATTTTTAAAGAAGATTTGGAGAAAATATTCGGAAAAAGACCTTTTGATAAAGACGAGGACAACGAAATTAGCACAAAAGAGACTGAAGATGAAACCGTTGCCAAAACGGATAGTGATAATTCAGATAATTAATTAATGTTTTATTCGTTGTAATTTAAACACTAATTTTATATGATAGTTAACATCTAATAAAATAATGGGGCTTTTTGACTTATTTTTTGGAGGAGGAAAAAAACAGGCGTCTAAGGAAACTGTGGAGACCAGAGGGGTTCACATGCCTGATTTAAATTTACCTGTCGACGAAAAATTTACAATTCATTTCAAAAAAAACGGAGGCAAATTTATTTATTGCGACTCCTTACGTGAAGTATCTCAAGCATTACAAAATATAATTCAAGAAAATAGTTGGCACGATTTTCCCTTCTTTGTCATGAATAAAGCTTTGAAGGAGAAATTTTCGAAAGAAAAAAATGTTTCGTTTACTAACAAAGTTCAAAACAGTCAAGTTTTCTTCACTACCTGTGAGCATTTAATTGCCCAAAATGGTTCCATATTAGTATGCTCAAATCAATTAAACGAGAAAAAACTCAACGAATTACCAGATAATATTATTGTTTTAGCTACTACTAGTCAATTAGTGGAATCTATCGGTGAAGGTTTAAAAACCATTAAGAAAAAGTATGACCATCATATTCCTGCGAATATAACTACGTTGAAACACTTTATGGCCACCGAAGAAAATTCAGATGATTTTCTTACCTACGGAAGCAGTTCAAAAAATCTGTATCTTATTCTTCTGGAGGATTTATAATTATGAGAGAAATTTTAAGAAGGGCAGTTACGGGAATTGTTTATGTTTTCCTTCTGCTGTCCGCAGTATTCTTGAATTCAGATGCTTTCGACTTTTTGTTTATGGTATTTGGATTAGCTTGCTTGTACGAATATAAAAGATTAGTACATCTCTCTGGTTACTATATCTTCATAGCTTATTTAGGACTCTGGTGGGCTTTTATTTATTTAATTCACGACCAAATTATAATAAATGCGCTAATGTATATTACCCTAGCGGTTGATATTGCTTTGCTCGTTTATCTCTTTTCAAAAAAAGAACGTTTATTTAACTACACCCAAAAGTTTATTATAGGATTGTTTTATGTTGGCGGAGGTTGTATTTTTTTAACAATGATTCCGTATAAGGATAACGATTTTGCAAAATTGTTAATCATGGGAATCTTTGTTTTAGTATGGGTAAACGACTCTTTTGCCTATCTCGTGGGCAGAAGTTTTGGGCGCACAAAACTTTTTAAAGCAGTATCTCCAAAAAAAACTGTGGAAGGTGCCATAGGAGGTCTTATATTTGCACTCGTAGCGGCATACATAATTGGTAGGTTTGAACCAATTATTAGTCCAATACAATGGATGATTTTAGCAATTGCAATAGTTATCATTGGAAATTTAGGAGATTTAATTGAATCAAAATTTAAAAGAGCTGCTGGTGTAAAAGATAGTGGAGCTATTCTACCAGGTCATGGAGGAATGTTAGACCGTTTAGATAGCCTTATTTTTGCAGCGCCTTTTGCTTATTTAATACTTAACATTTTTACGCATGTTTCATAGAGAGGGACAAAAAATTATTTTAATTACATTCTTTTTGGTCAGTGCAATGGTACTTTCCGCTCACTATTTTATTCCAATCCCTTGGCTAAAAATAGGCGTGCAGCTTCTAGGGTTAGTAGCTCTAATATTAGTGCTTCAATTTTTTAGAAATCCAAAACGCATTGCAGTAAAAAGTTTTGATGAAATTTTAGCTCCAGTAGACGGAAAAGTAGTCGTAATTGAAGAGGTAGAAGAAAACGAATATTTTAAAGGCAAAAGAAAGCAAGTTTCAATTTTTATGTCTCCGCTTAATGTACATGTCACAAGATACGCTGCAAGTGGTACCATAAAATATTCTAAATATCACCCCGGAAAGTATCTAGTAGCATGGCACCCAAAAGCCAGTGAAGAAAACGAACGTACAACCGTAGTTATTAATACTCCTAAATTTGGAGACATTTTATATCGTCAAATCGCTGGAGCTGTTGCTCGACGTATAGTTAACTATGCCGAGAAAGGAGACACCGTACAACAAGGTGATGATGCTGGTTTTATAAAATTTGGGTCTAGAGTTGACTTATTCTTACCTTTAGACTGCGCCATTGCTGTTAAATTAGACCAAAAAGTAGTTGGTAACAAAACCTGTATTGCCACTTTTGTTGATGAAAAAGAAGAAACTTCATATTGATTTTGAAAAAGCTGTTGAATATGTAAATTCATACCACCAGCCAATGCCCGCTGATCTTCTTTTAAAACTTTACGCTTACTACAAAATAGCAAACGAAAATTTTAATAATCCGGGTAGTAAAACTCCGTTAATAAATGCCTTTAAAGCTAACGCTTTAATACAAGCGCAAGATATTGGACGTGAAAAAGCCATGAAAGAATACATTAAACTAGTAAAACGAGAAGTAAAAAAACTCTCTTATTAGTTTTATTTCTTTGGTTTTTTAACCCCTGCAAAAATCTTCACTTTTAAGTTGTTTTCTTCAGGTGGTATTGGACACGAATAGTTTTTTGAATAAGCGCAATAAGGGTTGTAAGCTTTATTAAAATCAATAATTATAGTATCTCCTTCAGGTATTTCTACATCTATATACCTTCCTCCAATGTAAGATTCCTCTCCATTAGTTAAATCCGTAAAAGGAAGAAATAAATGATTCTTATACTCTTCAATCTCTCTTAAACTATGACTTTGATATATGTTTAGCTTCATTTTTACCCCATTAATTTCAAAATGCGCCTCTCCATACTTTTCATATGTTGGTAACCTAGTAGTAGATGTTTCCATTTTAAATGGTAAAGGGTTTATGGCTCTTACAAATTTTGCATTAACGATGTAAACACTATCAATGCTAAAAAAATCATGTCCTTTAAAACGTTTAGCTTTACTTTTTAATGGAGATTTCTCCGGATTCTTATAATCTGCATTTAATTCCTTTTGAAATTCTGCTGCGGATTGTTGGGTTTGTCCGTTTAGACAAAAACTTAAAAACAAAACTAAAACACCAATAACATACTGTTTAATCATAATTTGGTTACGTTCTTATTGGTAATAAATATACCTATTTTAAACCACGCTTTGCCAAATAATACTTTCAATTAGCCATTTATTTGTATCCTTTGTAAGTAAAACATAATCACAACCCCATTTATTAGAAACCCACTCTGCCTCCACTTTAACTATGGCGATTTTATCTTGTAAGTCCAATAATTCAACTTGAATATCAGTATCGGGCATTTGTTTCTTTACGTTAAAAATAGCGCACCAATCTTTTATCTCCTTAAAGTTATGCATAGCTTTATCCATCCATTTATCTTCTTCAAAGTCATAAAAGTATCCTAGTTTAGTACATTGAGGTGAAAAATTAGTATCCACTAATTCTGTATCAACTTCCTTAAAAGCTTTTACATAATTTTTGGCAACAGCAATTACCGTTTTTTCTTCAGTGCTTGGTTTTGTAAGTGTGTGTGTCATAATTAATATATTTTCTACAAAAGTCACAATGGACAATGACAAAGATGTGTCATGGGTATAATTTTTTTTGCTCAATATCTTATCATTGAGGTCCTTAAAAATCTTGTATAAAACCACACAATTATTCTCAAAATCAATGGCTGTTTTAACAACGTAATTCATAAAAAAAAGCACATTAAAACGTACCTTTGTAGAAACAAAAAAGCACTATGGAAGACATGCTTTTCTACGATAGATTGCAATTTGCATTTACTATCACTTTCCACTACATATTTCCCCAACTCACTATGGGTTTATCGTTACTTATAGTATTCTTTAAATGGAAATTTTTACGCTCTAAAATTGAAAAATATAATGATGCGGCTAAGTTTTTCATGAAAATTTTTGCAATCAACTTTACTATGGGTGTAGTAACAGGAATTCCAATGGAATTTCAGTTTGGAACCAATTGGGCTAAGTTTTCTGAACTTACAGGAAGTATTATTGGACAAACCTTGGCCATGGAAGGCTTATTCTCCTTTTTTCTAGAGTCTTCGTTTTTAGCACTGTTTATTTTCGGCGAAAAACTTATGGGGCAAAAACTTCATTTTTTAACGGGTTTTCTGGTATTTTTAGGCTCGTGGGCAAGTGGATATTTTATTCTTGCCACAAATGCCTGGATGCAGCATCCCGTTGGCTATGAGATACTGGACAATGGTAAATTTGTGTTAGAAAATTTTTCAGCCCTTTTTACAAACCCTTGGTTGCTTCCTGCATTTCTTCATAACCAAATGGCATCGTTAGTAACATCATCTTTTGTTGTTGCAAGTATTGGTGCTTTTTACATACTTAGAGAGAAAAATCTAGAACACGGTAAATTGTTTTTAAAAACAGGGATAATCTTCGGATTAGTGGCTAGTTTACTTGTTGCTTTTCCAACAGGAGATTGGAATGCCAAAAACGTAGCCAAATATCAACCCGCCTCTTTTGCTGCCATGGAGGGTATTTTTGAAACCGAGGAAGCTGGTGCCGAAATTGTACTTATTGGCCAACCTAATATGCTAGAAAAAAAGCTTGATAACAAAATTGCCGTACCAAATATCCTAAGTTTTTTAACCTATCAGGAATGGGACAGACAAATTCCGGGTATGGATCAGTTTAAAAAAGAAGAACTCCCAGATAATGTTCCGGCCCTTTACTATTCTTATCACATTATGGTTGGATTAGGGACCATTTTTATTGGTATTATGGCATTTGCCGTTTTCTTTTTATGGCGTAAAAAACTGTTTAAGATAAAACCATTGCTTTGGACAATAATGGTACTTGCACCTTTTCCATATATTGCAAATATAACCGGGTGGTATGTTGCTGAATTGGGCAGACAACCTTATTTGGTATATGGATTATTGCGTACTACAGAAGGTATTTCACCAACTGTGTCTTCGGGCAACACCTTGTTTACTCTTCTTGGTTTTGTTGGTTTATATTTAATATTAGGCTTGTTATTTTTAATATTAGTTGGTAAAACGGTTCATGAAGGTCCAACCCCTAAACATCATTAAACATGGAGATATTTTGGTACATCGCAATAGCAGTAGTTTTAGCCATGTTTTTTGTTTTAGATGGATATGACTTTGGAGCTGGAATAATTCACCTTTTTTGCGCTAAAAAAGAAAAAGATAAAGAAGTAATTACAAAATCTGCTGGACTTTTTTGGGATTCTAATGAGGTATGGTTAGTTGCAGCCGGCGGAATGCTATTTATGGCTTTCCCAACTTTTTACGCATCAGCATTTAGTGGTTTTTACCTGCCGTTAATTATTGTTTTATGGCTGATTATTTTTAGAGCCATTGGATTAGAATTACGTGGGCAATTTAAATACCAAATGTGGAAAGATATTTGGGATAAATCGTTTGGAATATCAAGTTTACTATTGGCACTGTTTTTTGGTATAGGACTCGGTAATTTGGTTCGTGGTGTAAATTTAGGTGGTGTTATTGATGGAACTTCAACCTACGAAGGCCATTTCTTTTTTCTACCCCTCTGGGATAGTAGTTTTAGTCCCTTAAGTGATACGCCAGGTGTAATAGACTGGTTTACTATAATCATTGGCTTAATAGCAGTGGTAACACTTGCCATACATGGTGCCAATTGGATTATCTTAAAAACCAATACCAGTATTAATCAAAAACTAAAAGCCCTTGTTTTTAGACTAAATATTGCACTAATGGCACTTACAATTTTATCGCTTGTGGTATGGCAGTCTATTAATCCAAACTGCTTTGACAATTTTGGCAAAAACCCCATTTTATTATTTTTCCCATTACTCTATATTGCTGCTCTAGCGGGACTCTTTTTTACCAAAAAACTAAAGAAAGAGGTATATGCTTTTGGACTATCAACCTTGTTAATATTAGGCGGAATAACCTCAACGCTTGCCTCGTTATTTCCAGTGCTATTACCTTCAAAAAATTCGATTAACCCAGACCTTACCATTTATAACATGGCTGCGGACAGCTATGGACTATCCGTTGCGTTATCTTGGGGAATTTTAGGATTCATTTTAGTGGTAGTTTATGGCATTATTCAAAAAAGACTAAGAGCCGGGAAGATTGATGATATGGAATACGGGCACTAAAAAATTATGACAGCTACCTTACTAATTTTAGTATATATAGTTTTAGGCATTATAGGTGCAAACATTACGCTTTTTAAACTTAAAACTTACTCCTTTGGGTTAGTTGGCAACTGCATTATAGGTGTTTTTACCAGCATTTTATGTCTTAAAAGTGTTGGAAGGTTCATTACAAATCCCTGGATACTTGCTACTGGCAGTTTTATAGCGGGAGCAGTTGGTGTGTTACTTTTTAAAAAGCTTATAAATAAACTTTCCAAAGAAAGTTAATTCTAAAATCAGTTTCATAAACTAAAAAAAGGATTAAAAATATTTTATTTTTAGCCTATACTTGTACTCTTAAAAATTGTAGTACCACTTTACGAAACATATAATTTTATAAACGATGAAAAAATATTTGCTTTTAGCTGTTCTAGCAACACTCTCAATGGTTACTGTTACCGCGCAAGAAAACGATAATAAAACGGGGGCTTGGTACATGTACTTTTTTAATACAACATTTAAAGAAAGTGTTTGGGGTGTTCAAGGTGATATTCAATACCGTAACTGGAATTTAGGCGGCGATTTGGAGCAATTATTATTGCGAGGTGGTGTTACGTATTCTCCAAAAGATGCCAATATAAAGCTAACTCTTGGTTATGGCCATATAACCTCTGGCGCCTATGGTGATGACTCTTCCACTTCTGCGGAAAGCAGAATATACCAAGAAGCTATTTTTCCTTCAAAAATAGGCCAACGTATTTTCATAAACCACCGCTTTAGGTATGAGCAACGTTTTGTAGACAACCAAGATTTTAGAACACGTTACCGCTATAATCTTTTTGTAAACGTACCTTTTAATAGTACAACCATTACCGAAAAAACCGTGTACCTAGCTTTGTACAACGAGCTTTTTATTAACGGACAAAAAGATATTGGTGATGGTCGTAGTGTAGAAACTTTTGACCGTAACCGTTTGTACGGAGCCATTGGTTATGTATTAAAAAAAGGGCTTAAAATGCAACTAGGTATCATGCGACAAACCACCAACGCTAAAAGCAAAAACCAATTACAACTAAGTGTTCACCATAATTTTTGATACTAGTTCTCCAACAGAAAAACACCACAACTTACTGATAACTAGATAATTTAAACTATTTAGTGCGAAAATTTCCGCTGTATTTGTAGTAAATAAACTATATTGGCTATTTAAACCAAATACCAAGCTTTTACATTGTTAACCAAAATGTCCCCCAGTAAGTACAAAACGTATAGCACAGAGGAGCTAAGACAAAAAAAATTGCAGCTAAAAATGGCAGTTAAAATGTTTGCAAGCGCATTAATTATAATATCCGTTGTTATAATTTATATGACAATTACAACAGGGTTTACGCCACTAATAGTTATGCCTTTTGTATTGTTACCTATTTTAGTTTTAAATACAAGAAACTTATCAGAGGTTATAAAAGAAATTAACCTCCGAAGTTAAACACTCCTATTTTAGGAAAATGTTATAAAAGCACTTAGTATATATGAAAATTGCACACCCACTTCTTTTATTATTTTTAAGTCTGCTTTCATGCGATGATGATAATGAAAAAGACCCTATACCATGTATTGATGAAAAAATAACGGAGTTACAGACCAAAGAAGTTCAAAATCCGCCTGCTGAAGTTTGGAAATGGGAAGCAGACGATAGCGTTTACTACTATATTACATCTGATTGTTGTGATCAATTTAATTATTTATATGATGAAAATTGCGTTGTAATATGTGCTCCTGATGGTGGTTTCACCGGAAATGGTGATAGAAAATGCCCTACTTTTAACGGCGACATTACGAAAACACTTATTTGGAAAGACGATAGAAAATAGCGCTATCACCATAGTTTTCGACACTTCGATACTAAACTCTAAATTAATTTGTTAGTTTAAGTAGGTTTCTACAACTAAAACGTCATAAAAAGTAAGCTCATGAAAAATTGTATTAAAATTTTAGTCTTGTTTATAAGTGTCTCTGCATTTTCACAGAGCCCATGGACTCAAGAGAAAAGTAATTTTTACACACAACTATCATATACTACAATATCAAATTATAGCTCCTTATTCGGAGACCCAGATTATAAGGTTCCCGGGAAAATATCGGATAATTCAATTCTGTTTTATGGGGAATACGGTTTGTCAAACAAAACCAGTTTATTAGTAAAAGTCCCTTTAAAATTAATCTCAAACAACGATTTTGAAGACCCAAGAGTTGATTGTGCTGGGGACTGTTCTGAGGATTTTAGCGAAACCGCATTGGGGAATATAGAACTTGGAGTAAAACATAACTTTTATAAAAAAGATTGGATTATTTCTGGGCAATTTTCTATTGAAGCAAATACAGGGTCTTATGATGAAGTTTCCGGAATACGTACAGGTTATGATGCTTTTACTTTTACTCCTCTCTTTCTACTAGGTAGAGGTTTCGGAAAATCTTATTTTCAAAGTTTTATTGGTGCTGATCTTAGAACTAATGATTACAGCTCTAATTTTAAAGTAGGTGGAGAATTCGGATACAAAATTGTTAAACGCATTTGGCTAGTCGCTTATGTTGATGTTGTAAAATCTCTTGAAAACGGAAACATTGTATTACCAGCAGAAAACGCGTTCACTGGATTATATGTAAACGATCAAGAATATGGTGCGTATGGATTAAAAGGTATAGGAGAAATCACCGATAAATTTGGAATAACAGTGAGTTTTGGTAATGCTTTTTTTGGGAACAATGTAGCAAAGCGAACGGCTTTAAATGGTGGAATTTACCATAAGTTCTAAACCTACATTTGTCTTATTTTTGAGGAAATACTTAGATAAAAAGGACAACATAAAGTAGTCCTTAAACAAGAATTATAAAAAAAAGAGCTAAACAATGTTTAGCTCTTTTTTTATTTATTTTACCTGAGTGCTAAACATTTGTTTTCCTTCCAAATAACCAACCATTAGGTCTCCAGAATTTACCTTGTTTGCCCCTGTAGCAGGTGTTCCAGATAATATAACATCACCAGGACTTAAAGTCATAGACCTTGTAACATAAACAATTAACTCTGCTAAAGTAGTAATCATTAAACTACTATTTCCTTTTTGTGTTTCTTCACCATTTACCGTCATTGAAAAATTAATATTCGTCACATCAGGAAACTGAGCAATAGGTAAAAACTCAGAAATTGGCGTTGCTCCATCAAAACCTTTTGCTAACGCCCATGGCCCTTTTCCGTTTTCTCTACTTTGCTTTAAAACGTCAACAGCTGTTAAATCATTAGATAAAGCAATTGCATCAATACAATCTAATGCATTTTCTAAAGTAGCATTCTTGCACGTTTTTCCAACACGGAATGCCAACTCAACCTCGTACCAAACATTATCGGAAAAAGATGGTAACTCTAAATCTTTATCATTTTGAAGTAATGATGTTTCTGGTTTTGTAAAAATTAAAGGCACAACCTCACCTTTTGGCTTTTCACTTAAGTTATTTACATAGTTTTTTCCTATCCCTATTATTTTCATTCTATAATTTTAATTTATTTTAAACTTGCTAAACTTTTTTCAAGTGTTTCAATTTTAGCCTCCGCATCTGCTTGTTTTTTGCGCTCAATAGCAATTACCTTTTCTGGCGCATTATTTACAAAACGTTCGTTGGACAACTTTTTCTCAACCGACGTTAAAAAGCCTTTTGTATATTTTAATTCTTCTTGAATTTTTACTTTTTCAGCCTCAACATCAATTGCGCCTTCCATAGGAATAAAATACTCGTTAGACTTTACTCTAAAAGTAAGTGCTCCTTCAACGGCAGAATCAACATATGAAATACCAGATACATTGGTTAACTTACGAATAACCACATCCCAATTTTCGCCTACTTTTTCAGTATTTAAAACCGAAAGTTCCAAAGCTTCTTTCATTGGAATATTTTTTTCTTTTCGGATCGTACGAATACCTGAAATTACCTCAGCAGCAAAATCATATTCCGAAATTAAGTGTTCGTCAACTTTTTGTTCTTTTGGCCATTGCGCAACAACTAATGCTTGCTCTGAAGAACGCTCAGCAATATGCTGCCAAACTTCTTCGGTTAAAAATGGCATAAACGGATGCAATAATTTTAAATTTTGCTCCAATAAATGAATCACTTCATTAAAAGTAGTTTCATCTATTGGCTGTTGGTATGCTGGTTTTATAATTTCTAAAAGCGAAGAACTGTAGTCATCCCAAACTAATTTATAAATAACCATTAACGCATCGGAAATTCGATACTTGCTAAAATGGTCTTCGATTTCAACTAAAGCACGATTAAACTTAGCAGTATACCATGCTATTCCTAATTTTGAAGCTTCGGGTTGTGGTAAGTTTGCTACCTCCCATCCTTTTACTAATCGGAAACCATTCCATATTTTATTGGCAAAATTCTTCCCCTGTTGACACAACGCTTCGTCAAACATTAAATCGTTACCAGCAGCAGAACTTAATAACAACCCAACACGAACACCATCGGCACCAAATTCTTCGATAAGTTTTAAAGCGTCTGGTGAATTACCCAATTGCTTAGACATTTTACGACGTTGTTTATCGCGAACTAATCCTGTAAAATATACATTTTTAAATGGTTGCTCACCTCTATATTCATATCCAGAAACAATCATACGAGCTACCCAGAAAAAAATGATATCTGGACCCGTAACTAAATCATTTGTTGGGTAATAATATTTTATTTCTTCATTTTCTGGCTCTAAAATACCCCCAAACACACTCATAGGCCATAACCAAGAAGAAAACCACGTATCTAAAACATCTTCATCTTGTTTTAAATCTGATGTTGTTAAGGCGCTGTTTCCAGATTTTAACTGTGCTAAAATCAATGCCTCTGCTTTAGTTTCTGCTACTACAAAATCGTTTTGACCATCACCAAAATAAAATGCTGGTATTTGTTGTCCCCACCAAAGCTGACGTGAAATATTCCAATCACGTACATTCTCCATCCAATGACGATATGTATTTTCAAATTTCTTTGGAAATAGTTTAACATCACCTGTTTTCATAACCGCATCCAATGCAGGTTTTGCTAAATCTTCCATTTTTAAAAACCACTGATCAGATAATCTAGGCTCTATTACTGCTTTTGTACGCTCAGAAGTACCTACTTTATTTAAATGTTGTTCGGTTTTTATAAGGTATCCTTTTTCTTCTAATTCCTTTGAAATTTCTTTACGTACTACAAAACGGTCTTTACCTTGATAATGCAATCCAAAACTATTAAGTGTTGCATCTTCGTTAAAAATATCAATGGTTTCTAATTTATGCTTCTCACCTAAATCTTTATCATTAATATCATGTGCAGGTGTTACTTTTAAACAACCCGTACCAAATTCCATATCCACATATTCATCTTGAATAATTGGAATAACACGATTACAAAGTGGTACAATTACCTTTTTGCCTTTTAAATGAGTAAAACGCTCGTCATCTGGGTGAATACAAATTGCAGTATCTCCTAAAATAGTTTCTGGTCTTGTAGTTGCAATGGTAATTTTTTCGTCGGAACCTTCTATTTGATATGATAGATAATATAAAAGACCTTGTTTTTCTTCATATACAACCTCTTCATCAGAAAGAGTTGTTTTAGCTTCAGGATCCCAATTTACCATTCTATGGCCTCTGTAAATCAAACCTTTATTGAATAAATCAACAAAAACTTTAATCACAGAAGCTGACATATCGTCATCCATGGTAAATTTTGTTCTGTCCCAATCACATGAACAGCCCAGTTTTTTTAACTGCTCAAGAATTACTCCTCCATATTCATCTTTCCAATCTAAAGCATGCTTAAGAAACTCCTCTCTGGTTAAATCAGACTTATTAATACCTTCATCCTTTAACTTAGCAACTACCTTTGCTTCTGTAGCGATAGATGCGTGATCCGTTCCAGGAACCCAGCAAGCATTTTTTCCCATTAAACGGGCCCTACGTATTAATACATCTTGGATAGTATTATTTAACATATGCCCCATATGCAGCACTCCTGTTACGTTTGGTGGTGGAATAACTATAGTATATGGCTCTCTACTATCAGGCGTTGAATGAAAATAATTGTGCTTCATCCAATACTCATACCATTGGCTCTCTACATTTTGAGACTCATATTTTGATGCTATATTCATTATTTTGGAACAATTTTTGATTCTTAGCTTACGGGTTTAAAAAAATGAATCGCAGAAGATATGTTAATTTTTATCTTTCGCCCATTTTTTCTCCCAAAATTAAATACGAAACAAAAATAAGTAACGTTAGAGTATAACAAAAGAATTTTGGACGTTCATCTCAAAAGATTTACATTTGGAATTCACCCAAAACAAAACATGATGAAAAAATTAGTACTTGTATTATTTGTTGGTTTACTAGGACTAAGCCTTACAGCACAGGAAACTGGAGCAAAAATTGAATTTAAGACAGAAACTGTTGATTACGGTCAAATCGAAAAAGGTTCAGATGGTATTCGTGTGTTTGAGTTTACAAATACAGGAAGCGCTCCGCTTATTATATCAAAAGTAAGTTCTAGCTGTGGGTGCACTATTCCTAAAAAACCGGAAGAGCCAATTTTACCAGGAAAAACTGGTGAAATTCAGGTAAAGTATGATACAAAAAGAGTTGGTCCTATTAGAAAAGCAATTACAGTAATTTCTAATGCTGATACACCAACTAAAGTTCTTAAAATTAAAGGTGAAATTAAAGACCCAACCGCGGGAACAAAGTAGTTTTTATACCTTAATGAAAAAATTAAAGTCCTGACAATTAATTGCTAGGACTTTTTTTATTTGAACAAATCTTTTAAATGCATTGTAAACATTAGCTCACTGCTATATCGGTGTATTTGCACTCTAACCTTTCTACCTTCTTTTTGGTTAAGCATGTGCATAATTTCTTGAAGTTTATAGGTATGCACACTTTTTCCGTTTACAGATAAAATAATATCGCCTTTTCGTAAACCAGCGGATTCGGCAGGACTCCCTGCCCTAATTGCAGAAACTACAATTTCTGGAACAACACTTAATCTCGTATTATTTTCAAACAGTAGTTGCACATTACCAAAACTTTCTTTAGAGTCACTGCTTAAAACAACATTAACACTTTTATTTGCAGCTAAACTCTCGGCAACATAGCGTATTCCATTATGTTGTAATTCTATTCCGCTTAAGTTATACTGAAAAGGTTTAGAAAAATTTTTGTTTTTTCTAAATGAAATCTTATTCCCTCGGTAATCAAAAACAATATTAAATCTGTATAGCATTTCTCCACCTAAACTACCATTTCTACCTGAAACTATTTTATTTGAAAAAGCTTCTAAATCAGGGAAAGCAGTTTTTGCGTCAAAAAAAGAAAATCTACCTATAGATATTCGCTTAATTTTAGTACGTTTTCCATAAATCTCACCACTAAGTCCATTACCTAAAAAATCATCATAATTTTTATCCGGAAGCTCTAAAAGCCCATTCTTTAAAAGCCATACAGCATCACTACTTCCTGTATCAATTAACATTTTAACTGGAACGTCAGGTTCATTCTCTACCAAAACATTTGCCTCTACGAATGACCTTCTTCCTTTAACCACTAATGGTAAAACTTCTACATTTTTATTTTTCTTGTACACATATCTTTCTGGGTCGTGAAATTTTATGACTTTAGAAGCATAATTAATATCTACAATAAAATCTCTAAATAAATCAAACCCTATAATACCGTGAATGGGCACCCCTAAACTAGGAGAAAAGTTCATTGATTTATCCATTACAACGTACAATTCTTGGTTCCAATTTCTAACATCACCAAAAGAAAAAATATTCCCCCGTGATTTTAATGCTTTTATTGGCTCCCCGTTACCCAAACCTTTAATGGTTATTTCCGAAACATTATTTACTTGAATAGAATCATTGTCTGTTAGATTAAAAAGGATGGGCTTACTAACTCCAGAATCCAATATAAATGAAAGTTTTGCCCCATTAACCTCCATTGGTATAACAATGAGGTTATTAATTAGCTGAAATTTTACTTTTTGAAGCTTCTTAAAATTGTACAAATTAAAACCCCGTTCCTGCCCAAAACAACTGACACAAACAAAAACAAAAATGATATAGGAAAATAACCGTTTCAAAACACTTTTTAAAATTGTATACTCCTTAAACATAGCGAAAATCCTACAAAAAACCTAGACTTTTAACATTCTGACTAATTATAAATTAAAGCCCTAATAATTGTTATATCCGCAATGATTCCTCATTTTTGTGTAAAATTTTTAATGTATGCCACTAATATCTAAAAAAGGCCAGTTAATGCCGGAGTCACCAATACGTAAGTTGGTGCCATATGCTGAGGAGGCTAAAAAAAGAGGTATAAAGGTTATTCATCTAAACATAGGTCAACCCGATATAAAAACTCCACAAGTTGCTCTAGATGCTGTAAAAAACAATGACTTGGACATTATTGCTTACAGTAGAACGGAAGGGTCTGAAATATATAGAGAAAAAATAGCAGGTTATTATGCTAAACATGAAATTAATGTTACTGCCAAAGACATTGTTGTAACTACTGGCGGTTCAGAAGCTCTTTCTTTTGCTATTGGAACCATTACAGATATAGGTGATGAAATTATTATTCCAGAGCCTTTTTATGCTAATTACAATGGTTTTGCTGTTGCTTCTGGAGTAAAAGTCATTCCGGTAGTTTCTAAAATAGAAAATAATTTTGCCCTCCCAGCAATTGAAGATTTTGAACTTCTTATAACTCCTAAAACAAAGGCGATTCTTATTTGTAATCCAAACAATCCAACTGGGTATTTGTATAGTAAAGATGAGATTAAAAAACTTGCACAAATTGTAAAAAAGCATAATTTGTTTTTAATCGCCGATGAAGTTTACAGAGAGTTTGTTTATGATGGAAAAGAGCACTACTCCATTCTTCAAGAATTAGACCTTAAAGAAAATGCGATTGTTATAGATTCTGTTTCAAAAAGATATAGCATGTGTGGCGCTCGAATCGGATTTGTCATATCAAAAAACAAGGATGTTATCTCCACCACGTTAAAATTTGGACAAGCAAGGTTGTCTCCTCCTACTTACGCTCAAATTGCCAGTGAAGCTGCCTTAGATACTCCTCAAAGCTATTTTGATGAAGTTATTGAGGAATACGTAGGGAGAAGAAATTTTCTAGTTGAAGAATTGGAACAAATTGAAGGTGTAAAGGTTGCAAAACCGCAAGGTGCCTTTTACTGTATTGCAGAACTACCAATAAAAAATGCTGATAAATTTGCACAATGGCTGCTTGAAAAATTTAATGTGGATGGCGAAACCGTTATGATTGCTCCCGCTGGAGGGTTTTATGCTACAAGTGAATTAGGATTAAATCAGGTTAGAATTGCGTATGTTCTCCAACAAGAAAGTTTAAAAAAAGCTGTACATATTTTAAAAGAAGCTTTAAAAAGTTACAAGGATTAATGCAAATTAAAAATAACGTTTCTCTTAAATCTTATAATACCTTTGGTATTGATGTTAATGCTAAATTTCTATGTGAAGTATCAAGTATTAACGATTTAAAAAAAGCCCTCTTATTAGAAAATTATCCCTCAAAATTTATAATTAGCGGCGGAAGCAACATGTTGCTCACTAAAGAGATAGACGCTTTAGTAATACATATTAATCTAAAAGGAATTACTATAATTTCGGAAGACAAAGATTATGTAACCTTAAAGGTTATGGCAGGTGAAAATTGGCATGACATGATTATATGGACTCTAAATCAAGGTTATGGTGGTCTAGAAAACATGTCTTTAATTCCTGGGAATTCTGGTACAGCTCCAATTCAAAACATAGGTGCATACGGTGTTGAGCTAAAAGATAATTTTATTTCCTGTGAAGCAATGAACATTGCTAATCAAACCTTAAAGGTATTTAGTAAGCAAGAATGTAATTTTGGTTATCGTGACTCTTATTTTAAAAATGAAGGAAAAGGCAAATTTATTATTACGTCTATTACCTTAAGACTTACAAAAAACAATCATAATATAAATACCAGCTACGGATCTATTCAAGAAGAATTAGATAAAAAAGGAATTGAAAATCCTACTCCAAAAAATGTTTCGGATGCCGTAATTGCCATTAGAGAAAGTAAACTACCCAATCCAAAAATATTAGGAAATAGTGGTAGTTTTTTTAAAAACCCTGTGTTAACTAAACCTGCATTCGATGCTTTTATAGAAGCAAATGAGAATGCTCCTTTTTATAAAATTTCTGAAAATGAATACAAAGTACCAGCTGGATGGCTTATAGAACAATGTGGGTATAAAGGAAAACGCTTTAACGATGCAGGAGTACATAAAAAACAAGCGCTAGTACTTGTTAATTATGGGAATGCTACAGGACAGGAAATATTAAATTTAGCGCATTCCATTATTAATGATGTAAATAAAAAATTTGAAATAGAAATAACCCCAGAAGTAAATATTATAAAATAACCCCCACCGAAAAATCAGTAGGGGTTATACCAAACCAACCAAAAAACTAAATGCGCAATAACCAGTTGCACATTTATTTTATCAATTTTAATTATATAGCAAGGCTATAACAATCAAATTAATAAATTAGCGTTTAAAGCATATACGAAGCAAAGCCATAAAATGGATGCTTTGATATCTAATTTAGTTTGAGCACTACTAATTAATGAGCGTACTTCTTGAAAAACACATTGTAGAATTACTACATGAACGTAATGACAAAGCCATATCGTTATTATATGAACATTATGGCGATACACTTTTTGGGGTTGCCTTAAAAGTGGTTAGAGACGAAGAACTTGCGCAAGACGTTCTGCAAGAGAGTTTTGTGAAAATTTGGAAAAAATCTGATTCGTATGACTCAAGCAAAGCCAAATTATTTACGTGGTTATTCAGAATTACTCGAAACACCGCAATAGATAAACTCCGAAGTGTAAACACAAAAACAACCAAAGAAATCCAAATGGATGTTTCTGACGTATATACGTTAGGTGTTAATAGTACGCGTCCAGAATTTATGGATGTAAAAGAAAACCTTGAAAAAATAGAGAACAAGTATCAAATTGTACTTGAAGCTTTGTTTTTTGAAGGAATGACACAACAAGAAGCTAGTGATGAACTAAATATTCCGTTGGGCACCATAAAATCAAGATTAAAAATTGGTTTGCGTGAACTAAAGAAAATTTACGATCCCGATTAGTAATCTAACCAATTGTCGCTAAATCTAATTGTAATGAAAGAAAAAATTAAAATATTCTTAGACTCGGACCTACTAGAAAAGTATCTTTTAGATACTACTACCGATGAAGAAACGCTTAGAGTGGAAAGGTACATTGCTATGTATCCAGAAGTACGTGAAGTATATAACGAACTTCAAGACAATCTTGAAAGCTTCGCTAAAATGTACGCCGTAAAAACACCTGAGGGTCTTAAAAATAAAATTACTACACGTATTAAAACGGAACGTGCAGGTAGAAAAAAGTTTACTAAATACCTTGTTGCTGCTAGTTTTGCTGCATTACTTTTTGCAGGTGTGGCTTCTTTTTTCTGGAATCAAAACCAGTCTTTACAACAAGAAAACACTATTGTTAACAATAAGATTAAAACATTAGAAGCTGATATGAGACAGCAGTTAGAAGATGTTCGTAATCAATTTATTGTATTAAACAACCCGCAAACAAGACGATTAAGCGTTAGAGGAAATAAAAAAGCGAAAGAATTAAAAGCTGTAGCCTATATTAACCCTGTTAAAAAATTGTCTTACATTAATGTGAGTAAACTACCAAACCTTCCTGAAAATCAATGTTTTCAGATGTGGGCCGAGGTAAACGGAGAAATGATAAATTTAGGAATTATTGAAGAAGCTTCTGATAAAGAAAAGCTTTTAGCATTACCCTATTCCAATAATGCTGTAAGCTATATTACTATTGAACCTAAAGGAGGCAATTTAAGTCCGACATTAGATAATAAAGTGGCTAATATTAAATACTAATCCTTTTACATATAAGTATAGTAAAGCCCCATTTAGGGGCTTTATTTTTTATATCTTTGTAGAAAATTAGTGAGAATGAAACTTATCATTTTAACCATAGGTCTTTTAGCTCTGGCAATAGCAGGGATTGCAATAAAAATATGGTCTAAAAAGGATGGAAAATTTGCAGGAACCTGCGCCAGTCAAAGTCCATTTTTAAATGAGGAAGGTGTTGCATGCGGCATGTGTGGAAAAATGCCTGACGAACAAGACTGTAGAAAAGACGAAATTTCTACTGCCAAATAGCCTATTATCATCCCTCTGGTTTGGAAAAAAAAGAAGATGTAACCCTAATTATTCAAAAAGCAAAACTGGGAAGCCAAATTGCTTTCAGCAAATTATTGGATACTTTTTGGAGTGAAGTATATGGTTTTCAATTAAAACGAACCGAAAACGAAAATGACGCGGAAGATATTACGGTTCAAACATTTTCTAAAGCTTTTGATAAAATAAAAACCTATGATGAATCTTTTAAATTTAGTACATGGTTAATCACCATTTCTAAAAATATTCATATTGATTTAATTCGGAAGCGTAAAAAAAGTATTTTCCAGTCTAATAATAATGATGACATCGTAAAGGTTTTAGACGACACTCCTTCTGCGGAGGATAAACTAATTACGGAGCAAAACCTCGCATCTCTACTTCAAAATATTAAAAAGTTAAAGCCCAATTACCAAGAAGTAATAAATCTAAGGTATTTTCATGAATTAAGTTATGCAGCTATTGCTGAACAACTTAATGAGCCTATAAACAATGTAAAGGTAAAACTACTTAGGGCTAAAAAATTACTGGCCGAGGTCATTAAAAAAAAATAACAAAGACTTTAATATTTTAATTATTCAACAAAATTACAATTAAGGGTACTTTTTTAAGTTCGTATATTTGTTACAAATTAGCATAATGAGTAAGGAAACTATAACAAGTGTTGCACCGCCTAAAGGAAAACCAAAATGGTTACGCGTAAAACTGCCAACTGGTAAAAAATATACGCAACTAAGAGGTTTGGTGGATAAGTACGATTTACACACAATTTGTACTTCAGGTAGTTGTCCTAATATGGGAGAATGTTGGGGAGAAGGTACTGCTACTTTTATGATTTTAGGAAATGTATGCACTCGGTCATGTGGCTTTTGTGGAGTAAAAACAGGAAGACCGGAGGATGTGGACTGGGCAGAACCTGAAAAAGTAGCTCGTTCCATCAAAATTATGGGAATTAAACATGCCGTAATTACTTCAGTAGATAGAGATGATATTAAAGATATGGGATCTATAATTTGGGCGGAAACCGTTAAAGCTATCCGAAGAATGAACCCTACAACTACTTTAGAAACCTTAATTCCAGATTTTCAAGGAATTGAAAGGCATTTAGACAGAATTATTGAAGTTAGTCCTGAAGTAGTTTCTCATAATGTGGAAACCGTTAAAAGACTTACAAGAGAAGTTAGAATACAAGCTAAATATGAAAGAAGTCTTGATGTTTTATTATACCTAAGAGAAAACGGTATTAACAGAACAAAATCTGGAATCATGCTTGGTCTTGGTGAATTGGAAGAAGAGGTAATTGAAACCATGGAAGACTTGCGAAAAGCAAAAGTAGATGTGGTAACCATAGGACAATATCTACAACCAACTAAAAAACACCTACCAGTTCAACAATTTATACTACCTGAGCAATTTAAAAAGTACGAAGAGCTTGGTAAAAAAATGGGTTTTAGACATGTTGAAAGCGGTGCTCTGGTGCGTTCTTCATACAAGGCGCATAAACATATTAACTAAAAGTCCAGTTATTTACACAACTTCTTAAACTTTTTTAATGAATCCAGTTACTATAGGAATAAATGGTTTTGGGAGAATTGGTCGGACTTTATTTAGATTGTTGGATCAACATACAAACATAAAGGTTGTAGCTATTAACGACCTTTCCGATGCTAAAACACTAGCGCATTTGCTTAAATATGACAGCATTCATGGAAGTTTTCATAAGGCAGTTGAAAGTAATTCGGATAGTATTTTAATTGATGGTGAAGAAGTTAAAATTCTTAATCATACCCACCCTAAAGATATCGAGTGGAGTAAGTATAATGTTGATATTGTGGTAGAAGCAACTGGAAAATTTAAAACTCAAAAAACATTAAATCATCATATTAAGAATGGCGCAAAAAAAGTAATTTTATCTGTACCACCTTCAGATGATGATATAAAAATGGTTGTAATGGGTATTAATGAGAACATTATATCTAATGAAGACCACATTATTTCCAATGCCTCATGTACTACTAACAATGCAGCACCAATGATTAAGGTGATAAATGATTTATGCGGAATTGAACAGGCTTATATTACTACAATACACTCATATACGACTGACCAAAGTTTACACGATCAACCGCACAGAGATTTAAGAAGAGCAAGAGCTGCATCGCAATCAATTATTCCAACAACAACAGGAGCAGCTAAGGCTTTGACCAAAATTTTCCCTGATTTAAAAGATGTTATAGGTGGATGTGGAATTAGAGTTCCTGTTCCAAATGGATCGTTAACGGACATTACTTTTAATGTTAAAAGAAATACCACGATTCAAGAAATTAACAATACATTTGAAGAAATATCTCAAAATGAGTTAAAAAACATACTTAAATGTACGAAAGACCCTATAGTTTCAGTAGATATAAACAATAGTTGTTATTCTTGTACGTTTGATTCTCTGATGACCTCTGTTATTGGTAAAATGGTAAAAATCATTGGATGGTATGACAATGAAACCGGATACAGTAGCAGAATAATTGATTTAATTAACCTATTAATTCAAAAAAGATATATTTGAATTTCATAAGTAAAATAAAAGGAGTTTTATTTCTACTAACTATTTTTTTAGTGGTGAATACGGTATTTGCACAAGATTCTGAGAATGTTGATGTGCAAACATATTTTGACCTGGCCAGAAAATACAAAAACGAAAGCAAAATAGATCTCGCCTTAGAAACTCTAGAAAAAGCTTCTAAAGAAGCTGAAAAGAATGAAGATGTAAAGGCACTCATTAACAGTTACCACGAATTTGCGCTACTTTATTTAAAACTAGATAAAGAAGAAACTACTTTATTTTATTGGGATCGAGCAAAAGCATTATTAAAAGATGTAGAATACCCTTACGGAGACGCCATAAGAAAGTATATTGAAGCTATTTTATTATATCGAGGTGATAAAAACTTCCAGGCTATATTCATGTTAAATGAAGCCAAGCAATTAAACAACGACCGGAATTTTTTTAATCACATTCTGTTAGCTGAAGGTAATATTTATCTTAACCTTGAAAAATTTGATAGTGCTTCAAAAAACTTTAATTCACTTATAATAAACACAGATTTTCTTGAAAAAGACTTTTTAGCCACCAAAGCATACATTGGTCTAGCCAAATTAAATCTACAAACCGAAAAATATGAAGAAGCTGCTGCAAGTGGAGTTTCTGCACTTGAATTAGCCGTTAAAAATCATTTTTTTACTGAAGTTTTAGAGTCTAATCAACTACTATCAAGTATCTACGAAAATCTAGACAGACATGACCTTTCTCTGGTTCACAGTAGAAACCTGCTAAAAATGAGAGATTCACTTTTTAATATTGAAAAAGTGAAAAAAGAAACAAAGACCGCAGAAAAAATTCAGTTCGACTTTATGACCGAAGAAATTCAACGGCAGGAAAAACGAATTGAGGAATTAAGTGAATCTGCAAATAGATCAGAAATAACCGCTATACTCACAACCGCTTTTTTAATTATTATTTCACTATTAGCAGTTTCATTATACAGAAACAATCAAATTAAACTAAAAACTAACGACCTTCTACAGACCAAAAATACAGAGTTGCAAATTGCCAGAGATGGTGCTGTACAGGCCATGGAAGCAAAAACAAACTTTTTATCTACAGTAAGTCATGAGTTAAGAACTCCACTTTATGCCGTTACAGGGCTCACGCATTTATTATTAGAAGAAAATCCAAGTTCTCATCAGAAGGAACATCTTAAGGCGTTAAAATTTTCTGGAGATTACCTTTTAAATTTTATTAATGATATTCTACATATCAATAAAATTGATGCAAATAAACTAGAGCCTCAATACATTGAATTTAATCTGAAAAAAGTATTAAAAGAGGTAATTAATTCTTTGCAACAAAGTGCTAAGGAACAAAAAACAGAAATTGTATTAGAATACGATAAAAATATTCCCTCGCTTTTAATGAGCGACCCCGTTAAATTGTCACAAATTTTCATGAACCTTATAGGTAATGCTTTGAAATTCACCAAAGAAGGTAAAGTAATTGTAATGGCAAAATTGCTTGACAAAGCTGACGAGGAGGTTAATATTCATTTTGAAGTTAAAGATAACGGAATAGGTATTTCTCAGGAAAAACAACAAAGTATCTTTGAAGGTTTTGAACAAGGTTCTATTCAAATTAATCGCGAATACGGTGGAACAGGGCTAGGACTTACAATTGTAAAAAGCCTTTTAGGACTGTTTAAAAGTGAAATTCAACTAAATAGCGAGTTAGGTGTTGGAAGCTCATTCTTCTTTGAAATAAAAATGAAAAGTAAAGAAGACGCGGTTGATGAACTTTCTTTTGAAATTACACCTAAAGAGTTTGATTTTAAAGGGTTGCATTTGATGGTTGTAGAGGATAACAAAATTAATCAAGTGATTACCAAAAAAATGTTAGCTAAAAAAGATATTACTAGCGACATTGCAAGTGATGGCTATGAAGCTGTTGAGCTGGCTAAAAATAATACGTATGATGCTATTTTAATGGATATTCATATGCCAGGAATTAGCGGTGAAGAAGCAACAATACAAATCAGAGAGTTTGACTCTTCAACTCCAATAATTGCGCTTACAGCAATTTCGCTGGATGATAGTTTAGAAAGTTTCTACGCTGCTGGCTGTAACGATGTTGTTACCAAACCTTTTAAACCAGAAGTATTTTACCAAAAAATAGGTGAAAACATTTTTGAGAAAAAAGCTAAGAACTCTGTTTCATAAAAGCGGTTAAAGTCTCAGATAAAATTTCCTTTCCATCGCCAATAAAAGCATGTTTTATAGGAATGTAATATAAATTACTAATGGTATTCTTTAACCTAACATAATCTTTTTCAGTAGTGAGAATTAGTTCTTTTTTATTTAACATCGCTATTTCATCAGTACTAAAAAAATGGTGATCCTTATAGGCTAAATGCTCATAATTTAAGTTTACACCATTTAAATATTCCAAAAACGGTTTTGGATTAGCAATTCCAGTAACTAAGGTCACTTTTTTATCTGTAAAAAAATCAAGCAAAACATTTTCCTTAAAACTCGATATTTGAGCACTATACTCTAAATACGAGAAAAGTACTATTTGATTTTCTTTTGGTTGTAACCGTTTTCTAATATTTTCCTGTTCTTCTTTTGATAAATTTTGAGGACATTTAGTAACCACAATAACATTTGCCCTTTTTACCTCTCTTCTACTATCTCTTAAATTTCCAGTTGGTAAGTACCAATCATCCACATATAGCTCAGAATATGATGTAAGCAATACCGAAAAACCAGATTTCACCTTTCGATGCTGAAAAGCATCATCAAGTAAAATTACATCTGGCTTTATTTTCTTTTCAAGTGTTGAAATTCCGTTTTGTCTATCAGCATCTACAGCTAAGCTAATATCAACGTATTTATTCCATATTTGATATGGTTCATCGCCTAGCTCCTCAACTGTACTTTTGTTATTTGCTAAAACAAAACCTTTAGAAATTCTCTTATACCCTCTACTTAAAACCGCAACTTGGTAATCTTTTTTTAAAATAGAAATTAAAAATTCCACCATTGGAGTTTTCCCGGTTCCTCCAACACTAATATTTCCAATGCATATCGTTGGAGTTTTAAATATTTTCGAGGTAAAAACCCCAATATCAAAAAGAAAGTTTCTAACATATACAACTAGTGCGTACAATAAAGAAAACGGATATAGTATTTTTCTGAAGAGCTGCATCAGAACGAAAGTATAATATTTTATCTTTGATTACCATATAAATTTTGAAAATGATAGTAAATCAAATTACAGATATACTGGAGGAATTAGCACCTTTAGCCTATGCTGAAGATTTTGACAATGTTGGCTTACTAGTTGGAGATCAAAATGCTGAAGTTTCTGGTGTTTTGGTAACCCTAGATACTCTAGAAAACGTTGTTGATGAGGCAATTGCAAAAAAATGCAACCTCATTGTAAGTTTTCACCCTATAGTTTTTAGTGGGTTAAAAAAAATAACTGGTGCTAATTATGTAGAACGTGTTGTTATAAAGGCCATTCAACACAACATTGCAATTTATAGTATGCATACCGCTTTAGATAATTCTTTTTTTGGTGTTAATGCCAAAATATGTGAAGTTTTAGGCGTTCAAAACACCAAAATTTTGATTCCTAAAAAGGGTACTATAAAAAAACTGGTAACCTACGTTCCCGTAGCAAACAAAAACCAATTGCTACAATCTTTATTCGATTCAGGAGCGGGAAATATTGGAAATTATAGTGATTGTAGCTTTACTGTGGAAGGTACCGGAAGTTACAAAGCCGGAGAAAACGCAAATCCGGTAAAAGGTGATATTGGCAAAACACATCATGAGCCAGAAACCCAAATATCAGTAACTTATCCCATAGCTGCAGAAAAAAAGATTTTAAATACTTTATTTAAAAATCATCCCTACGAGGAAGTTGCCTATGAAATTTTTGCTATCGAAAACGTTAATCAAAATATTGGCATGGGCATGATAGGAGAACTTAGTTCTTCGCAAACTGAGGCTGATTTCATGAAGATGTTAAAGCAAAAAATGAACGTATCAGTAATTAGACATACCAACCTTTTAGGTAAAAGGATTAAAAAAGTGGCAGTTTTAGGAGGAAGTGGAGCATTTGCAATAGGAGCAGCAAGAGCCAAAGAAGCAGATATTTTTATAACTGCGGATGTAAAATATCATCAATTTTACGAAGCTGAAGGCAAAATGATTATCGCAGATATCGGACACTTTGAAACAGAGCAGTTTACAAAAAACCTTTTAGTTGATTATCTTAAGAAAAAAATTCCTAATTTTGCAATCCATTTATCTGAAAGTAAAACAAATCCAATCAAGTATACATAAGTATGGCGAAAAAAGCAGAAGCAACGGTAGAAGAAAAATTACGAGCATTATACGATTTGCAATTAATAGATTCTAGAGTTGACGAAATCCGAAACGTTCGTGGGGAATTACCTTTAGAAGTTGAAGATTTAGAAGATGATGTACTTGGTCTTAAAACAAGGTTAGATAAGTTAAAAACGGATGTTGAAACTGTTAACTTTGAAATTGGAGCAAAGAAAAATTTAATCGAAGAGGCAAAAACTTTGATTAAAAAATATACGGAACAACAAAAAAATGTTCGTAATAGTAGAGAATTTAACTCTATTAGCAAAGAGCTTGAGTTTCAAGAATTAGAAATTCAACTTGCTGAAAAAAACATCAAAGAATTTAAAGCTCAAATAGACCAGAAAAAAGTTGTTATCTCTGAAACCAAAGAACGTTTATCAGAAAGAGAAGCTCACCTTAAGCACAAAAAAGGAGAGTTAAACGCAATTTTAGCAGAAACTGAAAAAGAAGAGGAAGCTCTTTTAGAGAAGTCAGCTAAATTTCAGCAAGAAATAGAAGGACGTTTAATCAATGCATATAATCGTATACGTAAAAACGTAAAAAACGGTTTGGCTGTAGTTCCTATCGAAAGAGGTGCTTCTGGAGGTTCTTTCTTTACTATTCCACCTCAAGTGCAGGTAGAAATTGCTTCACGTAAAAAAATAATTACTGATGAGCATAGTGGAAGAATACTAGTTGACCCAGTTTTAGCAGAAGAAGAGTCTGTTAAAATGGAAAAAATGTTCGCTAAACTATAAAAGCAACTAACTTAACATAATAAAAAAGCCATCTTTAAAAAGATGGCTTTTTTATTATAAATTATTTTTTAGAATTACGTATTTATCATCTCTAAAATAGCATCCTCTACTTCCTGACTATCCCAAATATTATCTATATCAGGTAGTTTCATTATTTCTGTCATTATACGTTCTTGCTCATCTCCAATGGCTAAAGCCTCAGCATAAGGTCGTTCAGAAAACGTTACCCTAGAATATACAGGAATCCATTTTTCTGGGTATTTCTCCGCAAAACGACGTTCTATTTTCTTTTGAAGAATAAAATTTGGGTCTGCCGTTTTGCTACTCATTTCTATAAAATTGCGATAGCTTAATTCAGCTATAGCATCGGCATTTGGCTTTCTTTTCTCTTGATAAGCAGTAAATATAGCCTCCCAATCATCTTCTAACTCCTTAATAATCTCATTTAAAACAAAAATATCCTCAAAACCAGCATTCATTCCCTGTCCATAAAACGGAACAATTGCATGAGCAGAATCTCCTACCAAAGCAACTTTATCCCAATAAGTCCATGGGTAGCAACTCATAGTAACCAAAGCACTTGTAGGATTTTTGAAAAAATCTTCAGTTAGGTTTTCTATATCGTCTACAACATCTGGAAAATGTTGTTTAAAAAAAGTTTTTGCATCCTCTTTTGTCTTAATACTTTCAAAGGATACTTCATCTCCCTCAAAAGGCATAAACAGTGTACAAGTAAAGCTACCATCTAAATTTGGCATTGCTATGAACATAAATTCACCCCGCGGCCAAATATGAAACGAATTTTTATCTAATTTATGGCTTCCATCAGAAGCTGGTAATATAGTTAACTCCTTATATCCCACATCAATAAAATGTTGGGAATAATTAAACCTACTACGCCGTTGCATTTTGTGTCTCACTCTAGAAAAGGCTCCATCACAACCAAAAACTAAATCATATTCATACTCTTTCCACTCCCCTTTTTCAGAATCGCCAGTATATAATTTAGCCTCTGGTAAATTTACATCCCAAACTTTTTCTTCAAACCTAAAATCAACTCCATGACCTTCAGCCAAGTCAATCATTTTTCTGTTCAAAACACCTCTAGAAATAGACCAAATAGCCTCCCCTTCTTTTCCATACTTCTGAAAATATAGGGGACTATCATTAATGTGCATTGCACGTTTATCTAGAGGTATAGCAATTTCTTTTATTTCTTCTTCAATTCCAATTTCATGCAAAGCTTTCCACCCTCTATTACTCATTGCTAAATTAATAGAACGCCCAGAAAATTTAACATTTCTAATATCTGGTCTTCTGTCAAAAACAGTAACTCTATGACCATATTTTTTTAGATATATTGCTAACAATGAACCTACTAAACCTGAACCTATAATTGCAATATTCTTCTGCTTTTGCGACATATTAACCGACATCAAAAAATAAAATTAAACTTCAAAAATACTAAAATTAAAACGGAAGACTTTTAATGCTAATTCTTCTTAAAAAAAGCCTCAATATATGGGTTTTCACCAAAACAAAAATCAATTTAAAATACTGTAAACTAATTATTTAAAGCTCATAAACTGTTATTGAAAGATGTTTTTACTCCATTCATCGAATGCTTTCTCAATTTTTATTAAATCATATACCTGATAAGATTAACAACTCAACGATTTTACAGTTGCAGACCGACAAAATTTAAGATTTAATCTAGTTTTCTAAAATATCCTCCATTCTTGGACGTTATTTGACCTGTTTATTTAACATAACCCATAATCATTAACTATAAACCTACGGCTTAGATTACTGTAATAAAACATATTTCGTTTTAGACAAAAGATTAAGTCGATTTACTTTAACACACAACCTATGAGCAATTTTACTTGTAAAAAAATATTGCTAAAAAAATTATTCCTCTTTGGCTTTTTGCTAACCACATTTAACGTAATTGGACAGGTTCAACAAACCTTTTCACCACGTTATTCAGGTACCATTAATGGTGATGTAACCATTATAGCCAATAACATGCTATCCGCTCATCGTACAAATAACTTTAATGGTAATGAGGATAATCAAGATAACCATAGAGTTTATGTAGATATAGACAGTGATACCTCTACCTTTAACTCTAGTAATGCTACGTTTGTTGATCCTGAACCGTCTATATCTTGTAAAGAGTTTGTGCGTGCTTACATATACTGGGCTGCCTCAGATAAAGAAGCTGGAGGAGAAACATTTAATAACGAATCCTGGAATCACAATCAAATTAAGTTAATGTTACCAGGCGAAAGTAGTTATACAACTATTACAGCTGATGAAACCATATATAGGGGTAGAGACATGCATTTTCATAATGACCCTTATATAAGTATGAAAGATATTACAAGTGAGGTATCTGGCCTTTCTAATCCCTATGGAATTTATCAAATTGCTAATGTAAAAGCCTCTTATGGAGACTTACACCCGCATGGAGGAGGTCACTATGGTGTCGCAGGTGGTTGGCAGATTGTTTTTATATACGAGTCACCAACAATGTTACGTAGAAATGTTACCATTTTTGATGGATATGCACATGTTGATAATAATGAAGAAACAGAATTTGAGGTTGATGGTTTTTTATCTGTACCAACAGGTCCAGTAAAAGCAGATATTGTCTTAGGTGTTATAGAAGGAGATCGTGTTCTTGATGATGATAGTTTTCAAATATTAAGACCAGATAATGTATGGGAAAGAATTAGCACTTCTCTTAGAGATGAAGATAACTTTTTTAATAGTAGAATTACAGTAGATGGTGCTGATTTCACCAATAGAAACCCTAGCAGTACAAACACACTAGGTTTTGATGCTTCTGTTTTTGAATTAAAAAATGCAGGAAACAAATTAATTGATAATAATCAAACAAGGACTACTTTAAAAGCAACCTCTGGTAACGAATCCTATGGTATATTCTTGGTTGGTTTTTCTATTGAAGTTTACGAACCAAGTGTAGGTGCTTTGGAGTTCTCGACCACTCCAGCGAATAGTACATATGATCCAGGAGATACGGCTACATTATCATTAAGTATTGAAAATACGGGTAATGATAATATTCAAAATTTAGAAATTTCTACAATTTTACCTCCAGAAGTAGATTTTGACTCCACACAACCCTTACCAAGCGGAGTAACTTTCAATTATAATTCAGGAACAAAAGAACTTACATTTTATGTGGACAATGGTGTCGTAGAAACTGGAGATCCAAGATTTAACATTGATTTTAATGTAAACGTAAAAAACCAATGTTACTTTTTAGAAGGTGCGTGCGCAGGTAGTTTTAGCATTCAGGCTGAAGCTAATTTTACAGGTGAAATAAATACTACACCAAGAACTACTCAAAGTTCAGGAACAAAAGATGTTTGTGGGTTTGGTAATCATGATCCAAGTGTTGTAACCATTAATCAACCTGCTCAAGTAAATTGGACAACAGCAGCAAATGCACTAAACAGAACTGTTGAATGTAGTGATGCTACTGCATTAACAACTGCTCAAGCTTTGGAACCAGCAACAGAGTTTTGCAACTTTACTTTAAATAAAACTTCGGGTAGCTTTGTTGCTGATGCTAGTTGCTCTTCAATTGGAACTTATACAAACACATGGGAATTTACTGATGGCTGCGGTAGAACTAGCTCAACATTTACACAAGTTATTACGATTGTTGACACAGAAGACCCTTCATTTGTTGAAGCCTTACCGGCTGATACGGTGGCTACTTATAATAGTATCCCAGGTGCTGAAACACTAACTGCAAATGATAGTTGCGACACTAATGCATCGGTATCTTTAGATGAAAGTTATATTGGAGATAATACAAGTACCACTTATACTATAGTTAGAGAATGGACAGCTGAGGATTGTGCTGGAAATTCTATATCACATACGCAAAACATTTTTGTAACTGAAAATGGAGACCCTATTGGTTTAGCCATCAATGATGTTACCGTAGATGAAGATGCGGGCACTGCAAGTTTTACAATAACTCATACCGGTTTTGTTTCTGGAGGGTTCACAGTTAATCATGCTACAAGCAACAACACTGCTGTTGCACCGGGCGATTTCACAGCAATAGCTGCAACTCCAATATCATTTAATGGTACGCATGGGGAAACTCAAACAATAAATGTAACTATAATTGATGATCCTGTAATTGAAATACAAGAATCATATACTATAGAGCTTTCAACGGGAACTAACACTCCAGCGATTAACGATAATTCTGGTTTAGGATTAATTACAGATAACGATGCTACAGCGGGTACGGGGATTGCTTTTGATAATACTAATGTAATAGTAACTGAAGGTACAGATGCTTTTGCAAGATTTACTGTTTCTTTTAACGGAAACATTACTCCTGGTGAAGATGTAACTGTAGATTTTGTAACCAATAACGGATCTGCTAGTAATGGTAGTGACTTTACTGCACAATCTGGTACACTTACTTTCAACAGTGCTAATACATCTCACAATATCGATATCCTTATTACTGATGATTCCGTAATTGAAACTACGGAAAACTTTAATGTAGTACTTTCTAATGTTCAATCTAACATCGGGGTAGGTTTTGCTGATGGAAATACAACCAATACAGCAAATGGTACTATCAACGATGATGATGCTACAGCGGGTACGGGGATTGCTTTTGATAATACTAATGTAATCGTTACCGA
>CANMKG010000011.1 GCA_947498505.1 uncultured Maribacter sp.
GTTTGTTGTAATTCCATATCTTTTGATTTTCGTGAATCTTAAAGATACTCGACAGGCTGCTTTTTCATAGATGCTAAACGTTAGGCAACAGGTGAAACACAATTTTGAGTAAAAAATTAAACCCCTTCACATTGACAATATTCGAAAAATCAATTTTAAAGTATTTAAAAATTAATCATTTGGAGTTAAAATTAATACCATATAACAAAATACATATTATTATATTATTAAACTACGTTCTATTGTATAAATGAAATAAAGGTTTTAATTGCGTTTTCATCTAAAATTGCACTCAATTATAAGAAAAAAATAGAATGTAAAATAGAAATTACTTTTAAGATTTAAAGAAATACTAATCAATATGCTAAACCATTCAATACGACCACTTATTACCCTACTTGCTTTTCTGATTATCGCCTGTGATCCGGATGAAAATAGTAATGAATTCAATGGAGAAAATGCTAATGCACCAAAAATAACCGTACAAGGTTTAATGCCAGAAATTGAAGTTTTCACCCAAATAGCGGTCGAAATTACTGATGATTCAAATGTCGTAACTAACACACTTATCATTAATGGTAAGGAAATTGCAACAAACACAGATAAGAATTTCAAGTTTGATATCAACCCTTTCGATTATCCCGTAGGGGAAAATACCTTTATTTTCTCTTCTGTAGATGAAGATGGCAATGAAACCAAAATAGAAAATACCTTGGTGATCAAAAAATTATTGGCAAGTATTGCCTCGCCAAGCTTGATAGTTAATGGCAGAATATTTATTTCCGCGAATAAAATGACTGGTGAACTACTAACGAATGTAGAAGTTTTTAAAGATTTTGAAAACGTAAAGCTATATGCCGATGACGATTTTACTAAACAACCCATTATAATAAGTTCTTATGTAATGCTCGGGGCAGATAACTTAGTTTTCTCTGAGATAAAATCAATTGCCAATATTGAACCTGGTACCGACTTGATTACCTTTCAAGAAAATGCAAGAGCGTTTACAGAAAATACCTATAACTCAAATTCGGTCTATCAGTTTTTCTATTTTAAAGTTCAAGAGATTGAATCTGAAAGAATCGCTCGTTCGCTTTATGGAAGAAATAGTAAAGGTTTGGGTGCTTCTATAAATGTTTCCGCAACAAATATCGTGGACGAACCAAATGGATTTACTAGTGATTTACGAGGCAGTGTTTCCAGTGCCCATAACCTAGATAATTTGTTTCTTCATACTACAAATTCAAGACTAGATTCTAGTTTTGAAAGAATCAAAATGGAGGATTATAAATATTTGTTCGTAAACAACCCTGGCAACCAATCAATTTCATATGCCCAATTTCTTTCCCCAGATAAAGTAGGAAACATTTATCTGCCTAGTAATGTAGAAAGATATTTTATATCTGTAAGAGGATATAAAGATGAAACAGCATATAATAACCAAAACTCTTCGTCTATGTATTATTATGCATCACCAGACAATAATGCGAATGGCATCGTTGAAATTCCCGTAATAAATGATTTTAATCTAATAATAAGCGATATACGGTTATCCATCAATGGCTTCAATAGTGTGATTGCTTCCGTCGTTGGCGAAAAAAGTATAGAAATTCCGCATTGGAGTGCGGAAAGAAATCAAGAAACAATTTTTTTAAATGGGGATTTCGATTTATTCAAACTATTTACCTCAAAAACAATACCTGGTGGAGATAGAACAGTTAGGTGGAATTACTTTCATAAAAAACAAAATGAAGTTAACCTCCTTATCGATTCTTTTGAATTTCCTGAAGTAATCAAATCACTTGCTGAGACAAATCAGTTTGACTTAGAAATTATAAAAAAACCAGACATAGAAAATATCACTCTAATAGGTTCCTCTGGAAATTTAAAATATGAGGAGTTATTATTTGATAGTCAGAATGGAATACCTCGGCCTTATAATACCGATCCAGTAGATATATACACACTTAGTAAGGTATTGTTGTCGGCTCAAGGTGATTAATATTATAGTTAATAATTTATCATTACGAATTTAATTGAGAATTAAAATATGAAATACAGAACTTAAAAAGGTTAATAAATGATGCCGACAAAGGTTCCTGTAATTGTAAGTAATCTCAGAATAATTGACAAAGTTTTGCGATTGAATAAAATTTTTGGGAGTTCCGCCAAGTTCTGGGTTGGACTTTTAGATATAGAAAAAGGGAAGGAAATAAAAGAGTCGGACTGAATATAATCAAAATTTTTGATTAAAAACGTTGCCTAACACAACCCATAAACAATACGGGCTTAGGTTTTAATCGCTAAGTTCTATGTATATTTATAATGTCGCTAAATCTTATGCCCTGAAGCGTCGGAGTAGCTTTGGACAAGAAAAAATAAAACTAGACAATAAGCTTTAGCTGCGACGGCAAACGGAAACGAAAAGTTTCCTTAATACCGCACTACGCTTAGTCGAGACCATTGTACAACATTTTGAGAAAAACATTTTACATACCGACAATTATTAGTTTGATTCTAATTTCTTGTGCTACGAATAAAGAAATATTCTAAGTGGAAAGAAGTGATAAAATGAAAATCGGTACCAAAATATTAATCCTATTTCTGACTTTGAATTTTCTTTCTTGCAAAGGAACTGCTCAAGAAAAGGACACGATAAAACCGACTATTGAATTTGATTTCTCAAAAGTTGAAAAATTTCGAGAAACAAAACTTAAAGGTCAGATAATAAACGATTATGACAGTATTTTTAGTCTCTCTCAAAGAAAAGAGCTATCGGACATAATTTATGACTATAATATCAAAACAACCAGACAAATAGTTGTTGTAACAATTGATAGCATCAACCCATATTTTGACATACAAAAAATGGCAACGGATTTGGGGAAATATTGGGGAGTTGGAACAGTGGAAAAAGACAATGGACTGATAATTCTTCTCTGTAAACCTTGTCAAGAAATTGGAATTGCAACTGGATTTGGAACTGAACTTGTTTTGACTGACGAAATTTGTAAAGAAGTAATTGACAAAACAATTATACCTGAATTTAAAAATGGAGAATTTTATGGCGGAATTAAAAAAGGAGTGACTGAATTAATTACAAAATGGAAATGAAAGTACTGTGTACAACATTGTGTAACCGCAATTACGGCGACAGTTGGTTAAGTGGAAGATTTTTTCTTACCCCCCCCTTTTACAAACCGAAAAATAGTAACCGAAAACCCGTAACTGGCGGTTATACGTAACCGTTAGTAGCAAGCAAACTGAACAATGAAAATATCAATAGCTGAAAAGAAAGACCTTAAAGAAATATTAGAATTGCAAAAGTCTTGTTATATGGAGGAGGCGGAATTATATGATGATTTTTCAATTCCTCCACTAACTCAAACTTTGGAATCGATTGAACTTGATTATAAAAAAGAAAAAATCTTAAAAGTTGAATCTGATGGAAAAATAGTAGGTTCGGTTAGAGGTTTTTTGGAATCTAACACTTGTAAAATTGGGAGACTGATTGTAGACAAGGCTTTTCGAAATAAAGGGTTAGGCAAACAATTGATGAATCAGATTGAAAATGAGTTTGACAATGCAAATCGCTTCGAATTATTCACCGGACACAAGAGTGTTAGAAACTTATCTTTGTATAATAAACTTAGATATTCTGAATTTCGTAAACAATGGATAAATGAAAAATTGGAGTTGATATACCTTGAAAAATCTAATAACTTGGACAAATGAAAGTAAGCCAGCTACTAACACGGTGTATAAAACATAGCTAATAAGTGTTTAGCCGAAAGGTTTGTGTATATTTAGGAAGTCCGCCATCCCGAATAGTTGGGATTAATTTGGCTTTTAAAAAGAGAAAAATTAATGAATCTAATACATGAAACCTCAAATTTTATTGTAGAAGCTGTGCAACTTCCATTAGTGACTAGACTAGATGGTGGTCATATTTCCATATCTCCAAAAAACAGATTGGATAATCGAACTTTACTAACGCCAAAACTGGCTATTGAACAAATGTATCTAACTATGCTAATTGGAGAAGCAATGACAATTGGTCTTAACAATAGAGGAATTGATGTTGGAAGAATTAACTATCAAGATAATGGAAATTGGGGAGTTTTTAAACCTGAAGGCCCATTTCTTCACGTTCATCTTTATGGAAGAGCAAAAAGTGCCAAAACCCATAAATACGGAGAAGCCTGTAATTTCCCTTTCCGTGAAACAGGATTTTATAATGATTCTGAACCAATAAATGAAGGAGACGTTGCAGAGATAAAAAAAGAAATAAACATACTATTAGAAACTGAAAAGTATTCATTTCCAAATTGGATTAGCGAATCAAAGACTATATGAGCGGATTACCTTTCACCTTGGTATTAGTGTCTGTTTTTACACACGCATACTGGAATTATCTAATAAAACGCTCAGAGAACAAACACATATTCACAGCTCTTAGCAAAATAGCAGAAATTACAATTTTCGCAATACCCGCAGTTTATTTTCTTACCTACACCGATTTTAAGATATCATTTTTGGTACTAGTTGTAGTTGCTTCAATAATAACTTTTTTAAATTATTTTTTCTTGGCTAGTGCATATAAATATGGAGACCTTTCATTAGTCTACCCTGTCTCTAGGTCAAGTATTATTTTCCTTCCAATATTTGCATATTTCTTTATTGGAGAGACAATAGATTTCATTGGAATAATCGCCATTATACTTATCCTTTTGGGAACATTTGTTATGCATTTAGATTCCTTTGATAAGAAGGGTGTACGGAGTATTGTAACCAACATAAGTAATAAAGGTAGCATCTATGCTTTGCTAGCTGCATTAGCAGTCGCAGGGTATACTTTATGGGATAAAATATCCATTTCAAAAATGGAACCCTTCCTTTACTTCTATTTATACACTTTTATAATTGCTTGCTTTTATAATACTTTTACTTTCTCAAAGTTTTCGAAAAAGGAAATAAAAAATGAGTGGAGCAAAAATAAATCTGAAATTATACAAGTTGGGTTCTTTAATAGTTTCACCTACATATTAATACTTACGGCACTTACTATGAGTAAAGCAACTTATGTTGGCGGATTAAGACAATTAAGTATTGTTATTGGGGCATTTCTTGGATATAAACTTCTTGGGGAGAACCTAAATAAACCTAAAATAGTTGGAATATTAATATCAGTAATCGGAGGATGTTTAATTTATATGGCAAAATAACGTACTACAACAAAGTATATAATTTATTGCTAATTTTAGCTTACTTATGAATCCCGATAGCTATCGGGACTCGCAGATTTTCTATTCGGTTTGTATTTGCTAAATTAGGTACTTAAACACGCCACTAATCATACACAAAACCGTTGTAGGTAAGCTAAAAAAATGAAATTCAATAGCAGAAAAGACATATTATTTAGTTTCATAATCCTCGGAATAAGTGTATTTCTGACAGGAATTATGATTTTAGATATCATTAACGGCAAAATGGAAAAAGAAGGGTATTGGCCTTTATTTCTAGTATTCGGTGTAGTCGGACTTTTACTCTGGCTGTTTTTCGGAACCAATTATGAATTATCAGAAAAAGACGGATTGATTTACAGAAGTGGACCTTTTAATGGAAAAATAAATACGGACAGAATAACTGAGATAATAAAAGGAGAAACTCTTTGGGTCGGATTTAGACCCGCAACCGCAAGAAAAGGGCTAATTATAAAATATGACAAATACAACGAACTGTACATAAGCCCAAAAACCAATGAAACGTTCATCAATAAAATATTAGAATTGAAGAACGGAATAAAAATATCGGACGGACAAGCGGAATTGAAATAACGTGCGGAAAAACCTACCTATAACAATGCCTATAATTAATGCGGAACCTGGTTTTAAATCCTAAATTTTGTGTACATATTAAAAAAAGTCCGATTGAATATGAATAAAAATTATAATTGGAACCCTGAGGAATATGAAACTAATTCTGTTAATCAAAAAAAATGGGGAAAAGAAATAATATCATCGATAAACCTTAATGGAAATGAACGAGTGCTAGATATCGGATGCGGAGATGGTGCACTTACAAAAGAAATAGCTATAAGTGTAGAAAAAGGAGAGGTATTAGGAATAGATAGCTCCATAGACATGATAAAACTTGCTGAGAAAAAATATCCTAATTCGACAAATCATAATTTAGTTTTCAAATGCATCGATGCTCGATTTTTAAAATTAGAAGGAAAATTTGACTTGATATTTTCAAATGAAGCCCTTCATTGGATTAAAGACCACGATGCATTCCTAAAAAATATTACATCTTTTTTGACCGATAAGGGCAAGATTGTATTTAGAATGGGAGGTCAAGGTGCTGCAGAAGAATTAATAAATATACTTGACAAAGTTAAATCAAGACCTCAATTCAGAAAATACTTTACTTCATTTGAATTTCCGTATGGATTTTATGGAGTAAGAGAATACGAACAAATATTACAATCAAATAATTTAAGCAAAACCAAGCTTTTAATACATTCCAAAATTATGTATCATAACGGAAGGAATGGATTAAAAAGCTGGATACGTACAACTTGGTTGCCTTACACCTCATTAATTCCAAAAGAGGAAAGAGAAAGTTTTATAGAAATTGTAGCTGATGAATATTTGAATATAAAACCTTTAAATAATAATGGTTTTGCTGAAATTGAAATGAAATTAATAGAGGTTAGAGCGATAAAAAAAGCGTAGAACAATGTGCATAAGTAATAGCGGTTAAAGTGATAGTATAAATATTGAGACTAAAGTCAGTGATAAACTAAATAGTTTGCGAGTACAAATCCGCAATTACTCATAGACGAGACCGTTATGGTTAGTAAAAAAGTCAGACAATATAGCATTATAAAAAAGAATCAAATCAAAATGAAAAAGGTAATGGTGATTGGATGTTCCGGAGCTGGAAAATCTACCTTTTCTAAAAGATTACATTCAAAGACAAAGATTGAATTAATACATTTGGATAAGTATTTTTGGAAATCTAACTGGGAAGAACCCAATTCTGATGAATGGGAAAATATTGTAAAGAAGTTAAGTGCCAGAGATAACTGGATAATGGATGGAAATTATGGAAGAACAATGAATATTCGATTTGCTGAAGCTGATACAATTATATTCTTAGATTATTCTACATTGAAGTGTTTGTGGCGAATAACAAAGCGAACAATTCAATATCGAAATAAAGTACGACCAGATATGTCTAAAGGATGCAAAGAACGATTTGATTTTAATTTTTACCACTATGTTGCAACATTCAATCTACTAAGAAGAAAAAGTCTAATAAGTAAGCTGAATTATCTTTCTAAAAATAAAAAAATCGTTATCTTAAAAAATGATAATCAAGTAAGTCAGTTTTTAGAGAAATTTAATAAAAGTGAAAAATAACCATTACAATGTATAAGCGCCAATGCTACCATACGGTAGCACAGCACATATATTAACCGGTACCCATAATAAAAACCAATATTTCGGAATAAATGGAATTTAAAAAGTTTAACTCAATAGAAAATTCATATCAAAAAGAGTTTGTTCAATCAATATTTGACAGAGGATTTGCTGAGATAGATTACGTTGTGCAGGAAAAAGCACATGGTGCTAATTTTAGCTTTATCACAAATGGAAAAGATTTGAAATCAGCCAAAAGAACCGAATTGATAGCGGATGATGAAAACTTTTATAATTCAAAAATAGTTCTTGAAAAATATAAAAACAATGTATTTGAGCTTTTTAAATACCTAAAAAAAGATTTTGACTTAAATACTTTGACAGTTTTTGGTGAATTAATTGGTGGTGGTTATCCGCACAAGGATGTACCTATAAAAAAAGATTCAAAATTGGTACAAAGAGGAATTTATTACAGCCCAGAGAATGATTTTTTTGCATTTGATATAATGCTTAATGGTGAACAGTATCTTGATATAGAATTAGCGAATAGTCTTTTTGAAAAATTTGGTTTTATCTATGCAGATACTCTTTTCAAAGGCAGCCTAGGAGAGTGTTTAGAATACCCAAATAATTTTAAAAGTACTTTACCTGTAAAATATGGATTGCCAGAGCTTGACGGCAACCTTTGTGAGGGTGTGGTTATTCGTCCAATCGAACCATTGTTTTTCAACAGCGGTTCAAGAATATTAATCAAGAACAAAAACGAGGATTGGTCTGAAAATAACAATTATATTGATAAGCAAATATTGAGGCAACTTCTACACGATGATGAAGAATTAAGTAAGGAGGCAGAAAATTTATGTCAAGAAGCTTATAAATACATTTCTTCAAACCGATTAAACAATGTAATTAGCAAGATAGGTGAAGTGAACCCAAAAAGAGATTACGGAAAAGTCCTGGGAATGTTCAATAAAGATATTCTGACTGATTTTATCAAAGATAATAGAGCTGAATATGATGCTTTAGAAAAACACGAAAGTAAAGCTGTCAATAAATTTGTGAATAAACATGCCCGTCATTTGGTAACTGAATTCTTTGCATAAAAGTACTATCGGCAACAATTTGTACATTCTATGTGCCGTCTTCGGCAGGCAAACGCAACATACAAGAGCCGTTGCTCGCAAGCTAAAAATCACTCAGGCCTTCGAAAAATCATCTTCAAAGTTTGAAATAAAATCATTAATATATTTCTTTGATTTATCGGATTTACGGAAAACTAAATGATGTATCCTTTTTAATCCACCTCTACCAATTCGTTTGAAAATTAAATCATCTGACAACTTAAAGGATTTTAATGCCCATTTAGGCATACACATTATTCCCATATTGGCATTGACCATTTCTAGGGCAACCTCGGTAAGAGGAATAGCGGAAATCTTGAGTGGAGTAATTTTATTAGGTTTTAAAAATTGGTCATATACTGAGACCGTTTCCAAAGGAAAAGAATGGATTATCAAATGTGTCCCCGAAAAATCGTTTGCTTCTAAGAAATCAGCTTTGTTCAAAGTGTTTTCTCTATGCATAATTGCAAAAATCTCATCTTCGTAAATTTCAATACTGGATAAAGTTTCATGTTCTGGTTTTGAAGTAATTATTGCAATATCAATGTCGTTTGACAAAATTTTTGATATTGGTTGGTGTGTTGCTTCAAGAATTAAATCAACATTAATATCAGGATATAAAAGCCCCATTTTTTGTATAAAAGCAGAAAGACCTTGATAAAAACTATAACATTCTGTACTCACTTTAACAGTGCCACTAGAACCAGTTCGTAAATGCTCAATATTTCGAAAACCTTTTTCAATACTTTCAAGAATTGTATTCCCTAATTTATGTAATTCGACACCTTCATCTGTCAATTCCCATTTATTTCGAGTTCTAAGAAAGACCTTAAATCCTAACCTTTCTTCCAGTTCTCTTAATTGGTGGCTTAAAGCCGATTGCGTTAAGAACAATTTTTCAGCAGAATTAGCAATACTACCTTCTTCTGCAATTGTTTTTATAAGCCTAAAATATTTGATTTCCATAAGCGACAAAGTTAGCGATTTGTCGTTATAGCTTAATTGATAAAATTTCAGCTAAAAATTAAAAAAGCTCAATTTCCAAATTTAAAATAGTTCAATACTCAAACTAATTTTGACGGAAAATAAATTTTAAAAAATATGCAAAAACAAGAAACGAATTCAACTACCGATTTACTAAGTGCTGTACAAACTTACTTCGATGCCCTTTATTATTGTGATACTGAAATACTCAATAAAATATTTCACAAAAGTTCTAGTCTATTTGATGTCGATGAAGGAAAAGTTTTCGTTGAACCAATCGATAGTTTTAGTAAAGATGTTGGTGGAAGAGTGTCACCTGAAAGCAAAGGACAAGAACCTGAAGCAGAAATTTTATTGATTGATTGGTTATCACCTTCTTGTGCGACAGTAAAAATAAGAATTAGAGCTCATAATAATGTATTTGTTGACCATCTAGGCTTTGTTAATGGAGAAGATGGATGGCAGATTGTTTCCAAAATATGGCATTTGGAAAAAGTAATAGACTAAACTCTTAACTACTGCAAATTTCATTTTTTTGAATATTTGGCAGAAAAAGCCAGCGGGTAACAAAGTATAAAAGCAATAGCAGCTTAAGTGCAAACTCGCACCGTTTTTGGTATTTAATTATGTATATTACTTACGAAAAAGTAGATAGGTTTTAATCCGCTACTGCTCTTATATAAACCGTTATACATAATAAAAAATAAAGCACTCACAAATTAAGAACTATCAGTAAACGTTAAAAATATGAAAATTATCAAGGTCAAACTTTTCATTTTAATCAATCTAGTTCTTCTCCTCTTAGCATGTCAAAAAGATAAAAACCTAGGCCAAATAAATAGTGTCCAGGGAATAATTAATCCGTCAGAATTAGGTTTCTCTTTAACTCACGAACACATTATGTCGAATTTTGGTAAAGACATAAATGAGACCTCAAACTATGATAGCATTAAATTGCAAAATCAGGTTATTCCATATTTAAAGAAAATAAAATCTTTGGGAGTTAGTTCAATTTTTGATTGTACCACAGATTTTTTTGGAAGAAGGGTCGACTTGTTAAAAAAGATATCAGATTCTACAGGAGTACAAATCATCACAAACACAGGGTTTTATGGAGCTGCGAAAGATCGGTATATTCCAGAACTCGCATATAAAGAAAGTTCTGAATCTATCTCAAAAATTTGGATTGATGAATTTAAAAACGGAATTAATGGAACAAAAATTAAACCTGGCTTTATCAAATTAGCTTTTGATGATAGCGCACCATCAGTTATTGACAAAAAACTGTTCGAGGCCGGAATTCTCGCTCACCTAGCCACAGGATTAACCATAGCCGTTCATACTGGAAATAATATTGAAGCCATGAAATTTCAAATTGACCTACTAGATAAATATAATGTTGATGCAAGCGCATGGATTTGGACTCATGCTCATAAGGTTGAAGACAATAATATATTATTTAATTCAGCAGCTAAGGGAGCGTGGATTTCACTTGACGGTGTTAAAGAATCTAATACAATTGAATACATCGAGAGAGTTAAGCTTTTCAAACAAAAAAATCTACTAAGTAAGGTATTGTTATCTCATGATGGAAATGGTTTGCCAAAAGGTGGTCCAACAAGAAAATTTGAAGCGATATCTAAAAATTTAATTCCAGCCATGTTAGAAAATGGGTTTACAAAAGATGATATCAATCAAATTTTTCTAAAAAATCCACTTGAAGCTTTTTGTATTAGAATTAGAAAAAAATAATAGTGTATAACACGGTATAATTTATGCTAGTTCTAGCCTACTTACGAATCCCGGTAGCTCTCGGGATTCGCGGATTTTCTATTCGGTTTGTATTTGCTAAATTAGGTGCTTAAACGCGCCACTAATCATACACGAAACCGTTGTATTTCATTCACAAACAATAATATAATTACCAATTATTCTTAGCATGAATATAGGCACTTGGTTCAGAGTAACCTAAAATGTAGGCAATATCAGTAGTTCTATACAGTCCCTCTTGTTCAAGGTAAAATGCCATTTTTTGTTTGATTCCATTAGCCAATTTCCGGTACGAAGTATTTTCTTTAAATAATTCTCGCTGAATACTTCTTTTACTAACTGCCAGTTGATTAATAACCTGGTCAATCTTTGGAAGCTCTGGAGAACTGAGATTAAGCATGATTTGCCTTACCCTTTTAGACATTTCACCATAGGAATTGTCGTTCAGCTGTAATTCTTTCATAAATAGAGGTAAAAGAGATTCAATTTGCTTTATTCTCTTCTTATTTATTTCGAGCAGCAAGACTTCGTTTGGTATATAAAAATGATGTCCGCTTCCCTTTTCAATATCCGCTACACCTAACCCTACTCTATACGGATGATTATCGATATAGGGCAAAGAAAGCCTCGGGGAATATCTCAACTCAAGCATTAACTTTAATTCCCTATAAATTACACAATAGACAGAATCCAAAAGATGCTTTCGCACTCCCCCGTCTTCAACATCGCTAGTTAATGACAATTGAAATTCGTCATCGTACTTTTTTAAACTGATGCTGACCATAGGGAATGTTGCCATTAAATATTCTTGTAAAAAAGAAATTGCTTGTTGAATTTTACTGGTGCTTAAGGAGATTTCAAGGATTAGTCCAAGAGATTTTAAGTTCAAAAAGCATCCATAGTTGAGTCCGAAGTTATCATCATCACAAATACGAATTGAACGGTTTAAAAAATCAAGAAATTTATAATCTTCAACAGAACCAATCGGATTAATCAAGTCTTTTAGATCAAAGCCACTTTCTTCAAAGAGAATGTTAATATCAATCTTTCTACTAGAAAGAAACTCAATTAAGTTGTTAATGTGACCATTTGAAACTTTCATTCATCAAATATATAAAATTGGCGTAAAATATCAATATCATGCAGTTTTCACTACCGAAATTTGCACTAAACAAAAAATAAAAATCATGACAACTTCAATTAAGGCTACAAAAGCCAATGCAATTTCGACACTAATTTCCGGCCTGGCAATTTTGGGATTTCAACACCAATTGATGGTAATGTTTGAGATTAATGAAACACTACCATTTATAATAGTAGGTGGGGTTATTACTTTCTTTTCCCTCACAATGTTTATTGAAATAAAAAAGCAAAGAGCTCTCGCCCTTCTCTGGATTGTAGCACAAGACACATTATTTGTCTTGGCGAGTATAGTTATTTTAATTCTTCAACCTTTCGATATATCTACAACAGGGTATGTAATAATTGGACTATTTCTTTTACCCATTTTATATTTTATTGAATCTCAATCCAAAGGGATTATAGAAATGGATACCATAGATTATGTTGGCACTAAACGTCTCACGTTCAACCGGGTGGTTAAAGCAAGTAAAAAGACCGTTTGGGATGTTATAACAGATATAGAAAACTACCACGAAGTTGCCTCAAATATAGATAAGGTAGAAATTGTTTCTGGAGAAGGTGAAGGTATGGTACGTTCATGTTCGCATGGAAATGATTCTTGGACAGAAACTTGTACTCTTTGGGAAGATCAAAATCAATATTCATTTGTTGTAGATACGAACGCACCAGATTATCCTTATCCATTTAAATATTTAAAGGGAACTTGGAAGGTAAATGAGATAAATACGAGAGAAACCGAAATAATCATGATATTTGATTTCGAATTTAAAAAGCCCTATCAAAAGTTACTTTTATATCCGATGCTCAAATGGAAATTCTCAAAAGTTGCTCAGAACTTACTTAAAAAATGGGAAAAGATAATTATTAATTAAAACAAACCATAACAAGGTATATAGTGCATTGCCACCTTTTGGGATGGTAATGCACCAAATACAAACCGCTAGCTTTAATTTAGGAAAACAACAAGCTATTTCAATAACCATAGGTGAGCATGCTAATTAGTTTAAATCTTTATTCATATGTAACAAAATTCATCACTGGTCGTCGTTAAGTAGAAAAATACCCGTCAAGACCATATGATAATGTTTAAAAATAAAAATCCTTTCCTTTCTGGATTAGTAGTGATAGCTGTAATTAGTATTATAATGCTTCTTCCGTTGGATAAAGTAATTACCAAACAATATTTTACCAGTTTTCAGATTGAATATATTGTGCTGTCGACTAAAATGTTTTTAATTTTATTGTCCGGTCTGTTGTTAGTAAAAAAGCTCGAAGAGCAAGCTTTATCTGGAATTAGTTCAGAATATCAATGGTCCTTTAAATACATAAACCTAATCCCCTTCTATCTTTTTATATTAGGCATCTTAGGTTTTATTGGTAAAGACTTATCATCTATAAATATTATTAATGTATTGTTATTGCTAATAGCTTGCCTATTAGTAGGGTTTGCTGAGGAATTTGTATTTAGAGGGTATTTACAGCCTATTTTTATAAAGAAATATATATCACATAAAAATGGTGTTTTTTTAGGTGTACTACTCCCTGCACTATTTTTTGGCTCCTCACATTTATTAAATTTGACGGTTAACGATAATATTCCTCAGGTAATTGGACAATCAATTTACGCAGCTTGTATTGGGTTCTTTTTTGGAGTAGCACTTCTCAAAACCAACAAGCTAATACCAATTGCAATTACTCACGGTTTGATTAATTTTTTCTTCCTCTTTGGTTCACTTCCAAAACTAATCAACAACAAAAATGGTTACTCAGAACCAACAGTGGAACCAACGTTGACCGAACAAATTTTATCCTCTGCAACACCTATTTTGTTTTTTTTGCCATTATTGATTATTGCTTACATAATTCTGAGTAAAATGAACAAAAATGAAATACTAAATAAAATAAACCTTTAAAACAATCATAGTAATGAAATTAAAATTATTCTTTTTTAGTATGCTATTTGCAATTAGCTCTCTTAACGCCCAAAACCAAAGTTCTGATAAGAAACTAAAACAAGTTATTGAAGATTTTAGAACTTCCATAATCACGCATAATGATTTCGAAAAATTTGATAATTTATTTTTGCACGACTCTATTACTTGGTCTGCAATTTTTACTAATAAGACAAAAGAAATGGCATTGAAACAAATGCCCAACTTCACTTTTTACTCAACTGATTACAAAACTTTCTATAAAAATTTAAAAAAGAATACAGAAGAAAAGTTTTATAATGTCCAAATTAACAAGCAAGGAGACTTTGCAACTATATCTTTTGATTACACTTTATCTGTTGACTCCAAAATCCAGAACTGGGGAATTGAATACTGGTCACTTATCTTATTAAACGATAGTTGGAAAATAACTTCTGTTACTTGGACTATGAACAATGAAGAAATAGAAAAATGTTCGTTTTCGTCTGAAACCCCATTTACTTTAGATTAAAGTAGGCATAAATACGATTAGCAAAAAACTGCAGCTAAGAATGTATAAAAATAGTGCTTAAGTTAACCCTAAATCAATAAGTTAGTGCTCTTTTGGTCTCTCTGATTTTCTCAAGGAAAACCCTAGAACACAAAACTGCACTATTCTTAAACCACACGTTGTAGCCAATACAGAAAAAACCATCGGAACACCAAAAAAATGAAAAAACAATCACCTATGTTGCATATACAACTTAATTTTATACTTTTACCGTATGAAATACGATTTGCAACTTTGTATTGGTTCTAGATTAAGACGACTATCGAGAATAGCAGATGGACATTTTAGAAGTAAATTATCTGAATTTAACATTACCGAAAATCAAATGACCATTTTGTTTGTTTTGAATAAAAAGGGAAAAATTGAACAAGGGAAAATCGGGCAGACATTAGTGTTGGAACGCTCAACAGTAAGTAGAAACATAAAACTATTAGAAAAACAAAATTATGTTAAACGGACTTCTGACTATCGACCAGAAATTGAACTTTCAAAAAAAGGTAATGAATTGGTACAAAAGCTAATTCCACTTTGGGAAGAAACTATGGACGAACTAATTTCGAAATTGGGCGAAGATGGATTAACATATTTGAGTGAATTGGAGAACAGATTAAATTAATATTTTTTTAAATGTTATGTTGTATATACAACTTTTAAACAATTATACTTCAAACGATTGAAAACAAGATGATGGCGCAAAATGCTCTCACAGTAAAATACATTAAAACTGTTGGAATAAACAAAAAAACAAAAACATGAACAATAAAAAAATATTAGTAACTGCCGCAAATGGAAATACAGGTTTTCCTGCATCAAAAGAATTATTAAAATTAGGTTTTGAAGTCCGTGCCTTTGTTAGAAACCCTCAAACCAAAAAAGCAAAAGAATTAAAAGAATTGGGTGCAGAAATATTCGTTGGTGATATTCAAGACATACGAGACGTTAGAAAATCGCTTGAGGGTACCGAAAGTGCCTATTTTGTGCCAACATATCCGAATGTGCTTTTTCAAGGTTCAACTTTTGCAACCGCTGTCGAAGAAATGAAAACCAAAAACGTGGTTGTGCTTACCCAATGGTTATCATCTAATTCGCATCCTTCGGTTTACACAAAAGAACATTGGTTAGTTGACCAAACTTTTAAACGACTACAAAATACCAACATTACATTTGTAAATCCTGGACTTTTTGCATTCGTATATTTTATGATGCCAGAACCTGTGCTACAATTCGGAATGATGCCAGATTTTGGTACAAATGCACCGCCTTCTAACGAAGATATAGGATTAACAGTTGCACACATTTTAAAAAAACCAGAGCCACATATCGGAAAAACGTATCGTATAACAAGTAGACAACTCTTAAAACCACAAGAAATGGCAGACATAGTTGGTAAAGTTATTGGTCGTAAAATAAAGGCAAATGTATTACCTGAAAGTATGCTATTGAAAATGTTACGTTCTTACGGATTTCCGCAAAGAGACGCATCTCAAGTAATCCATTACATAAAAGATGGGCACAATGGAGGTTTTGCACCAAATGCACCAACAACAACAGTTCAGGATATTGTTGGCAAACCAGCAGATGATTTTGAAACCATTACAAGAAGATATTTAAAAAACAATCCTATGGTAAAACAATCGCTTCTCAACAAGTTGCGAACTATGGGAATTATGATGAAAGCAATAACCTCTTCCAAATGGAATATGGCAAAATTTGAAAAGGACCAAGGGTTTCCAGTATTTAAAAATATGATACCCTCAAATGATTCGGAGGAATGGAAATCGGAACATTTAAAATAGTACGGAGAAAATACTGACTGCAACAACATGTCTAAAACATAGCTACTTCGGGCTTCCCAAAAGGCTTTGCTTATTTACGAAGTCTGCCAAGTTTTTAACTTTGTATCTTTATCCTAAGAAAGTTAAAAATTTGGCTTGTGCGTAATCCGAAAAGTTTGCGTCTATTTATGTGCTACGTTTCATATACAAGACCGTTATAATCAATTTGCGAAACTAAATGAGTCCTGAAGTACCAATTATAATTCTGATAATCTCAATTCCAACATTTTTAATCTTACGTTGGATTTCGCTACGATTTTTTAAGAAAAAGAAAACTAGTAGTTGGGCTTCAATTGTTGGGACTATAATAATTACATCCGTCTTATATTTTAAGCTCGTATTTACAGTTTCTGGATACCTATTCTACGAACCACAATATGATTTTGACAGAGAAAAATGGTTTTCTGATAAACATTCTCGATTTGAAATGCGAGACGATATTGTGATAAGCGGAATTCTTAATGGAAAAAGCAAATCTGAAGTAATTGAACTTATTGGAAAACCTGAATCCAACAATTCGTCTGAATTATGGAAATACAATTTGGGAATGTGTCGATTTAGATTTGAGCGGCAGTTAAATTATTTGGAGCTGGCTTTTAAAAAAGGAGAAGTGTATAGAGTAGAAACAATTGAAATAATTGAATAAAAAACTGGTTACCGGCGTTCCGACACTTCCGAAGACTACGTCCGAATCCACTCGGAATTGCTAATGCCTATACTTAATTCGAAATAATTCTCTAATTTAACCCGTAACTACGGTTATACTCACCATTACCATCAATTAGAGAAAATGACATACAAATTAACTTTTATTCTAATATTATCATTTTTCATACTCTCTTGCGGAGAAAAAAACAAAAAAAAAAATGTAATAAGCTCTGCGGTTGAAATTAAGGAAGACCCTGCAATTAATTTGAAAAAAGCGGAAACGGAATCAAAGCAGCAGAATATAGAAAAAGAAATATCTAAAAAATGTAAGTGCTATAACGGAATTGGTTCTTCAGACACGGATAAACCAATACTGACTTTTGAATTTTCTAACGGTAAATCTGTCAGTGTTTGTGGTTACAAAAATCCAGATTCAAAAACTGACCAATTGCTAATTTCAGAGTTTAACGTTTTTGACTGTTTGAATGGAAAACAAATTGTAGAATACGGAGCAATGGAAAATTGCCTAATTAAAACGGAAAAAGACCTAGTAAAGATTGAACTTTTGAAATACTTACCAATTGGAAAAAATTGGAAATGGGAATCTATCAAAGTAGCGGAACAAAATATTACACCTGATATAAATGAATTAAAAACATCAGAACTATTAGCAGATTATTCGCCAACACAAATAGCTAAAAGCCAGCAAGAAGATTTTTTAAGCAGTTTAAAAAAAGGACAAGGATTCGGTGAGAATTGGGAACAAGATATTAGTAAACTTGAAGTTTTATCCTTAAACGGCAATGACAAAGCTTGGGAGATTTTAAAAAACTACGAAACGTTTACAGGAGAACAAACCGATGGTGCATTAGCCGAAATGTGGAAAGAATCTGTTGCGACAGTTAAATGGTTAACCGACAAAAAATAACTGGTGCCAATAATGCCCATAAAAAATGCGGAGTTTAGCTTTAAATTCCAAGTTTTGTGTACTTTTATAAGGCCGTCAAATTGAAAATTACCTATTAGGGAAAATATTCAAATTTGACGTTTTAGATAATAAAAAAATAAACGCAAAAAAAAGGGTTTGGCTTCGTGCGAAGTCGGAAGCAAAAGCTTCCTTACCCTCCACACTATTTATAGCCTAACCGTTACTTGCAAAGTGAAAACACTAGTACCTTTATAGAAATGAAAGAAACTTTAGTCATCCTATTTTTATTTAGCATTAATAAAATATTTGCTTGCTCTTGTGCAATAGTTCCTTTAATGGATAGAATTTCAATGTCTAACTTTATTGCAACTGCAAAAATCCTCAAAATTTCACCTGACAAGGAAAATTCAAGTCTACACGATATTGAGATAGAAATAATTGACTTATACAAAGGTCAAGCTACCAGCCATTTAAAAATTTATAGCGCTTTAAATAGCAGTTGTGCTTTTTATACACCTGAAAACAGTGAATGGTTAATATTTGCGAGTAAAAACAAAAACGGAAATTTAAGTTTTGGTTATTGTTCCGGCGCAAAACGATTAGATGGAAAGATTGACTCTAAAAAATATCCTCACGCTGAAAAGAACTACAAAAAATCAATTGAACTCAAACTTCAAGTACTTGAATATTTAAAAAACTCTGAAATTCAAACTTTAAACAAATTTGGATTAAGAACATCATTTTTTAATGACTGCTTGAAAAGCTTTAAAGGTAATGAAGTAAAAACGGATAGATTCGCACTATATGAATTGACAGTTGAGAATGATTTATCGATAAGTGAAGTTAAAGCATTAAAAGAGTTTGACAATGATAACCTTAAAACCGACTTATTGAATTGTGTTAGAGAAAGTGTCAAAATTTATACTCGGAAAAAAGAAACAGAAATATCGAATAGAACAAAAATTATAATTGCCCTTTACTATTATGCTTCCGAAAGAGGTAACGAAAGTTTTATAGGACGATTTAACTTATAAAAAACCGTTGTTAACAATGGCTCCTATGAAAAGCCATAGTCCAGTGTCTCAAAGATAATTAATATGTTGTTTTGTGCCACACCAAAGTAAAAGTATAAATCAAACGACCGGATTTCGGCGGAATAATGCTGTGGATGATTCCACAACGAAATCATAGCCGATACCGTTGTAAACAATTAAAGAAAACTAGCGTGTTAACAGAATATTCAATTTCAGATATTATCACATCTAATCCTAAAGAAAAAAGGTATTATGTTGGAACCTTTGAGGAAACTGATAATCCAAAAGTAGATTGGCCACATAGACACAATTATTATTCTCTTGTATGGTTTATTAAAGGTTCAGGAAATAATATTATCGATTTTGAAGATTATGAAATCAAAAATAATAGACTTTTCTTAATGCAACCAAAGCAGGTTCACAATTGGTCCTATTCAAAAGGAACAAAAGGTTTTGTTATTATTTTAGATTCATTTTTTAATACCATTTTTCCCGTAGAGCTAACGAATATTACCTATATAGATTTAAACAATGCCAACAGTGATTTTTTTATTTCATTTTTCAATAATTTGATTCAGGAATGCAAAAAAAATGATAAACTGGGCGAAAAAGTAGTAATAAACGGGATACGTTTTTTATTTTCTCAATTATCAAGATTGTCAGCCAATTCACAAAACAATAAATTAATTAAACCAAATATACTAGTTCAATTTTCTAAGTTAATTTCGAATGAAATTTCGAACAATGTTTCTGTTCAACAACATGCAAACGATCTCCATATTACAGTAGAAAAACTAAATGAACTCTGCAAAGAGTATTATGAACAAAGCCCAAAACAAATTATTCTAAACACCAAAATTACCGAAGCTAAACGTTTGCTCTATTTCACAGATTTATCTGTTAAAGAAATTGCACATGCAACGGGATTTGAAGATAGTTCCTATTTTTCTCGAATATTTAAACAAAAAACAAAACACTCTCCTTCTGAATTCAAAAGTACCCGTTAATCCGTAAAAAGTCCTGCTCACAATTACATTTACCCATTAATTTTGTCAAAAAATAATTTCAAATGAAGTATCTAATAATTCTCGTATGCATGCTTCTTGCAACAAGCGGGTATGGACAAAAACAAATAAAAATGGATAGTAGTAAAACAGAACGTTACAACAAAGGCTGGGATAAATTAAAAGAAATTGATGGAGAAGCGGGAACCAATGTCATTGAAAGCTTAAAAAATATATCTCCCGATTTAGGAAAATATATTATTGAATATGGTTTTGGAGATATTTATAGTAGAAACACTTTGGATAATCGAACAAAGGAAATTGCGGTTGTGGCGGCTTTAACCGCAATGGGAAATGTGGAACCACAATTGCGAGTACATATTAATGCAGCTCTTAACGTAGGTGTAACATCACAGGAAATATCGGAAATTATGATTTTGATGTCATTATATGCAGGTTTTCCTTCTGCTTTAAACGGAACTTTTGCATTGAAAGAAGTACTTAAAGAACGAGCTTCGGAAAAATAACTGCTTACAACAATGTAAAAATAATTGCTCAATTTTGGGCTTAACCAAAGGTAGTTGCACGTTTACTGCGTATGATTTTCTTGTCGAAAATCCTCGTGCCTAAACCTGCAGCTATTCTTATACTAGGCGTTAGGATTCTTACAGTACCATATACTTCTATTATTTTTTTAATCAAGCCTATAGAAAATCAATTCAGAAATTATACTTTTTCGCAGATGGTAGGGGCATTTTATTTATCGTTTTAAAAATTATTTTCAAAAGTTTTTTAAGAGAATGAATATTCGTTTATATTTGCCCTGTGAGAATAAAAGATGATAAAAAGATTTCTAGAGTTAAACAAGCATGTGTTGATTTAACATTTGAGCTTGGCGTTGAGGGAGTTTCTGCTGGTAAAGTATCAAAAATTTCAAATGTATCTGCATCTAGTATTTATGTGTATTTTGAAAACATGCGTGATATGTTTCAAGCTATAAATGATGAAATTATTGAAGACTATTTTACTACTATATCAATATCTTTAAAAGAAGACATGATTACTAAAGATAGATTTTTAGCATTATGGAACGCCGCCTACACGTATTGTTCTACTAATTATAAAAGATTCATTTTTACAACGAGAATGATGAATTCCTGTATTGTAGATTTCAATAATACTAAAGAAATTAAGCCTTATCATGAAGCGATAAACGAGTTTCTTATTTTGGGTTCTAATGAAAAAATAATAAAAAAATTAGATGTTGCTAGTTTTATATACATAGCTTTTTCACCTCTCTATGCAATGCTAAAATCAAATATAGAAACAGGTCATTTCAAATTAGACAATAAATCAAGGCAATTACTTCAATTAGCTGCATGGGATGCAATCAAAATGTAAAAAAATTTAACTTTTAAAATAAACGAACATTCATTTAATATAAAAACATGAAAAACACATTAATAATTAATGGGCACGAAAAATTTCCTTTGGCTAAAGGGGAACTAAACAAATCATTTGTTTCTGAAGCTCAAAATACCTTAATCAACATAGGACACAACGTCAAACTCATTGAGATTGATATTACTTATGATTTAGATCAAGTTGTAAAGGACATGTTTTGGGCAGATAATATAATTTATCAAACTCCTGTTTATTGGTTTAACCTTCCAGGGGCATTTAAAAAATTTATTGATTCCGTATTCAATCATGGTTTAGTACAATTTATAAACATGGATAGTAATATAGAATACGGAAGTGCCGGACTTTTAACGGATAAAAAATATATGCTATCTACTACTTGGAATGCTCCCAAAAGTACTTTTAATAACAAAAATGGTTACCTCTTGAAAAATGGTACTATTGATGATGTTTTTTTACCCTTTCACTTATCAAATAAATATATAGGAATGTCGAAACTACCAAGCTTTGCCACCTATGATATTTACCATAATCCAACCATAGAGGCTGATCTTGAAAAATTCAAAAATCATTTAAAAACATATTTAAAGTAATCTATTATGAAAAGTATAATCCTTGAAGAATTCGGCAATACAGAAGTCTTAAAATTAAGCACTAATAACAAAATTCCGTCTATCAACAAAAACCAAATATTAGTAGAAAACTATTCCGCAGCTATTAACCCTCATGACTTATATTTAAGGGCTGGATACTTATCCCCTATTTTAGGTGAGAACTTCCCAATCACTCCGGGTTTAGACATTGCCGGTAAAGTTATAGCTGTAGGAGAAAATGTTAACAAATTCAATATTGGAGATAGAGTTTATGGAATGATGGATGCTAATCCAGAATTTGCTCAATCAGGTTTTGCACAGACTGGAGCATATGCCGAGTATATTGTAACTAGAGAAGATACACTATCTATAATTCCAGAAAATTTAACATTTGATGAGGCTGCCTCAATTCCGTTGGTAGGTCTAACAGCTTACCAAGCACTTATAAAAAAAGTAAAAGCAAAAAAAGAACAGAAGTTATTAATAAACGGAGCTTCGGGAGGTGTAGGTAGTATCGCAATACAAATTGCAAATCAAATTCAATTGGAAACCACTGCGGTTTGTCACTCTACAAAAAATGATTTTGTTAGTTCTCTTAATCCAACGTCAATTTTACATTATGATAAAGAAGACTTTACGGCATCGAAAATGAAATTTGACATTATTTTTGATGTTGTAGGAAATAAAAGCTTTGAACTTTGCGAACAAAATCTTTCTGAAAACGGAATCTATATTTCTAATGTACCCACAGAAAGTACGTTTAAAGCTTATCAAAACCCATCACAAGAAGAAAAGTATGGGTTTAATTCGAAAAATATGTACAACTGGGTAATTCCATCAGGAGAAGATTTAGATAAAATATCTGAACTAATTAGCAAAGGAAGTATAAAGCCTCTTGTAAATAAAGTATTCAATCTAGAAGAAGTAACAGAAGCTCATAACTATGCTGAAAGTGGTATAGCAACAGGAAAAATTGTTCTTTCCATCAAAAAAGACAACATTAATTTCAACTAATTCAAAGTACGAAATCCTAACAGTGTGTATAAACAATAGGGCGTATGTGCTTAACCTAAAGTTTTGTGAATATTAATAAAGTCCGCTAAATATAAAATTTGGTATTTGTAAAAGAAAAAAAATATATTTAGCTAAGTAATGAATCGAAACGAAAGAGCTTATCATCTGCCCTACTTTTCATATATGAACCGTTGGCAATCATTTTAAAACCAAAGATGAAATATTATAAATTAGACAATCCAGTTTGGAACTCACTGTCAGAAACCCATAAAAGCCTAGCTATAGAATATGATGGAACAAAATTTTACAAACCACAATATTGTCCTTTTGGTGGTTTTAAAAAAATAGACAAGTTGGATCTATACATTGATAAATATTCTGACTTGACTGACAACTTTTTTATTGTTGGAGAAAAGCCAGTTTTTAATGACAACATAATTGTTGCGAATAATTTATTATGTAGTCAGATGATTCTCAATACAAAAATTGATTTTGAAATTAAGGAAGAAATCATTGAATTAAAATCTGAAAAACACAAATTGGACCTATTTGACTTAGTTTGCGTAGTTTATCCGGGATTTTTCATGACAAAAACTGCTGACTTAGGAAAATACTTTGGAATTTATAAAAACAATAAACTTGTTGCAGTCACTGGTGAACGATTAAAAATGAATGAGTTTACAGAAGTAAGTGCTGTTGTAACTCATCCTGATTACATTAGAAAAGGATATGCTAAACAGTTAATAGCCCATACTTCTAATTATATATTTGACGAAGGAAAAACACCATATTTACATGTGGCTGAAACGAATATTAGAGCTATAAAACTATACGAAAAAATGGGATTTAAAATGAGAAAGAAAATCAGTTTTTGGAACTTAAAAAAACGAACAGCCAACAATGGCAATGAATAATTTTAACAAAAATTCTTGAATTGATTAACAAAACTAAAAAATGAATAAAAAACACAACTACAATCAAAAAATGAATATTCTTTACGACCATCTAGAATTAATAGATGTGCCGAAAATAGTGGGGGAATGTGAAGAGAAATGGTTCAACCAGACTTTGACAAAGGTAAACGATAGCGTTGTAAGGCTTGGAATCGTAGAAGGAGATTATCATTGGCATAGCCACGAGAACGAAGACGAGTTTTTCTTCGTGTTGAGCGGTCAGTTATTTATTGACCTTGAAGGAACCACGATTGAACTGAATCCGAACGAAGGGACTACTATTTCAAAAGGTGTACTACATAGACCAAGGGCTCCTAAAAAAACTGTAATGTTAATGGTTGAAACTGAAACTATAGATCCAATCGGGACTGAGAATGAAAATATTTGATGCCCACTTTCATATCATTGATTATAAATATCCAGTAGTTGAAAATAACTGATACTTACCACCTGAATTTTTAACAGATGATTATGAACAAAATTTCCCATTAAATGATTATTTCAAGAAATTTATTGAAGTATAGTTGACATAGGGTTGTCACTCTTCCCATTTACATTTGTCTCGTAAACATAGATATATCAAATGAAGCATTTACTAATTGGTATTATAGCTATCGTATTGATTAGCTGTAATACCCAGAACAAAACAAACATGAACGAGCAAAGTAAAAAGGTAGGGACAATTGAATTGGTTATTTTTGATACCTATCCTCAATATTCCAAAGCAGAAGTGATAGCAGCAGCTAAAGCCGTGAATCCTGTAGTAGAAAAATTTGATGGCTACCTTGGAAGGAAGTTGGCAGTAGACAAAAACGGTAAATGGACTGATATTGTTTATTGGACAGACCTGAAATCAGCTGAACATGCTGCACAAGAAATTTTGAAAAGTGAAACCTGTCAAAAATTCTTTGGAATGATAAATCAAGAAACTATGCAATTTATGCATCTTGAACCTGTAATTGATGTCGAATAAAAAAATATGACTAAAAACGATATAATTGAAAGGGTTCAGGAAAAATTTGATGGTCTTGTTCTAAATAAAAATTGGGGAGAAGTTGGACTATTTTATAATCCAGAAAATAAACTAAGTAAGGGAATCTATCTATTAACATTCAAGGAAAAAGATGGTTTAAATGACAAAGCATCAAATACTGATAGAAGTGGCGTATTTAGGTTGAACATTGGAATATCAAAAGATACCTTTTTTAGGTTATTTGGAGAAAGACCAAAAAGACCAAAGGCAGGCCAAATAATTGATATGCCTTATGACTTTTCAGAACTTAATAAAATAATGCCTCATCCGATTTATGGTTGGATGAGTTGGATTTGTGTTTTAAATCCCACAAGGGAAACTTTTAATAAACTATTCCCACTAATCGAAGAAGGGTATTATTTAGCGTTAAAGAAATATGAAAAGAAAATAAAAGGGCATAACAATGTAAATTTAAAATAGCAGTTTAAGTGATAAAATGAAAGATAAAGTATAAAATTTAGTTCAGTTATTGACGGAAAAGTTAGTGCGCGAAAACCTACTACTTTTTTTATATATAACCGTTATGCCTAATTAAAAAATGAACAGACTAACAAGAATCACCTCAATTTTAATTCATTTACAATCTAAAAAAGTAGTAACTGCAAAAGAAATAGCAAATAGATTTGAAATTAGTTTACGAACTGTTTATAGAGATATTAAAACACTACAAGAATCGGGAGTTCCAATTGGTTCAGAAAATGGTATAGGATATTTTATTGTTGAAGGATATTCGCTTCCTCCAATAATGATAACAGAAGAAGAAGCTAATGCGTTGATAGTATCGGAAAAGTTAATTTTAAACCAAGGAGACACTTCATTAAAAAAAGATTTCAATTCATTACTTCTCAAGATAAAGTCTGTACTTAGGAATTTTGAAAAAGACAATATTACTAAACTCGATAACCGAGTGATACCATCAACCACCAAAGAAACATTTGAAAGTAACTCATTATCAGTAATGCAAAAAGCTATTACAAATACAGTAGTTGTACAAATTAAATATCACTCATTTTATAAAGATGAAATTACCCTAAGAGAAATAGAGCCATTAGGAATTTATTTTACAGAAAAAGCATGGGTTGTAGTTGCGTACTGTAGATTAAGAAAAGAAGTTAGAGAATTTAGGTTAGACCGAGTTATAGAATCAAACACAACCTCACAAAACTTTGATTATCAAGAAGATTTTAATCTTTCAAATTATTTTAGTGAATTAGCCAACCTTAGTTGACATAGGGCTGTCACTTTCCCTATTTACTTTTGTCTCAAATTAAAATTAATAAACAATATGAGACGATTATTAATCATGCCAACGCTAATACTATTAATTAGTTGCGGTGGTCAAAACAAAGTAAAAGTGAGTGAAAAGACAGAACAAAAAACAACATCAACGTATCCATTAGCAAGTAATTATGTAAATAGTCCTTTACGGAACCGAATGGTTTTAGAATTAAATCAGCCAACTTCAAAGGTGTATAATTTGGTTGGCGACCCTGCCAATATGCCTAAATTTAGTGCTGGTTTAGAAAAAGTAGAAACCGAAGTAAAAAACGATAAATGTATTTCATACACCTGTTACTTTAAACCAATGACAGAAGGTGAAAAAGGTATAATTCATACCGAAAAAGTAGTCTGGCAAGAAACAGATTTAGGTTGGGCTTCAACAAAAAAAGAGGCAACCGAATTTGGATTTACTGAAAGTTTTTCTCTAACCACGTTAAAAGCAAAAGGTAATAAAACAATACTGACTTGGGATATGCATTTTAATCATGAAAATCAAGAAATGTTAGAAATGAATAAAACTACTTTAGTAGATGTTTTTGACGATATGGCGAAACAATTAATCGCAAAATTTGATGGAAAAATTATTGAGAATTACATGAGAAATTAAAAGCGCGAATAAATGAGTATGGCTTTTATGAGTAGGATTTGGAAGAAGAAATAAAAGGCTATAACAACGTATACAAAAAATAGCTATATAAGCACAAGCCGATAGATAGGTTTGTGCTTTTTTATTTATATTTAGTTTTCTGAAAAATTAGTAATCGATTCGCTACTTTTCATATACAAACCATCATGCTTCATAAAAATAAAGAAAGTCAGATAAATGAGTAAATCGAAAAAATTTTGGGATAGTGCTTCAAAAAATTATGACAAAACCGAAGAGCGCTTTGAATACATTCACCAAAAGTCAAGAAAAAATATGAAAATAATAATCAACACAATATTATGTTTGCTATTTTCCGTCATCAGCTTTACTCAAACAAATGGTTTGATTGATGATGTAAACAGTGAACACAACAATATAACAAATTGCTACTCCAAACTGGAAGATGACATACTTGTTATTGGCAATAGTTTTATTGAACGTCGGTTTAAATGGAATAATGGAGATATTATAAGCATAGATATTACCAACAAAAAAGCAGGAAAAACAATAAAGATTAGTAATGATAAGAATCCCGATTTCAATTTTAAAAATTTAAATGCAAAGCTCAAAGAAAATAGTTATGCCTCTGTTGTTGTTGAAGCTACACCAATTGTTCCCACTTATCTGTCAAGCGAAATCATAACAAAGTATGAAGGAATTGAAGTAAAGCGGATTTTTAAAATATTTCCTTCATCAATGGGGATAGCCTGTGAATATTATTTGAAAAAGGTTTCTGAGGATTTACAATTTAGTTCCTCCGATTTTGTTATTGAGCAATTATCTTTTGAAAACACTAAATGGAGTTTAGAAACAGTTGAGTTTATTGACCGAACCGACAACCACAATACCTACGTAAAAAAAGATACAATTTTACCTGATAATACAAATAAACATGTTGGCAATATTATGTACGTGTCTAGTTTGGTAGAAGATGAAGGTTTATATTTCTTAAAAGAATCACCATGCTCTATGAGTCAAATTAATTACCCTAAATATGATTTTACATCGATTAGAAAAAAGCATGCTCTTACTTTAAATTCTGTTGGACTGGGAGTGAAACCTACAGATTTAGAATTAAATGAATGGACAAAAACTTTTACTTACGTGGTAGGTGTTCATAATAACCAAGAACTTGGAAAAAAGGTAGCACTACGCAGTTATCAAATGAACAATAGGATTCTAAAGTCCGATAGGGACGAAATGATAATGGTGAACACTTGGGGAGATCGAAATAAGGATACCAAGCTCAATGAAAAGTTTATTCTTGACGAACTAAAAGAAGCGCATAAATTCGGTTTTACGCATTACCAAATTGACGATGGTTGGCAACAGGGTTTATCTAAAAATTCTGGATACAAAGGCGAAAGGTTATGGGATTCGTGGTCGTTTGAAGATTGGTTGCCAAATAAGGAAAGGTTCCCCAACGGATTTAAAAACATTCTAACCCTTGCCGATTCATTAGATATTAAAATTGGATTATGGTTTCACCCTACCAATGAAAATAATTACGCCAAATGGGAACAAGATGCCAATATAGTACTAAACCTGTATGAAAAATATGGTATCAAAAATTTTAAAATAGATGGGATTAAGTTACCGTCCAAAAAAGCCGATATAAACCTTAACCTTTTCTTTGATAAAATCCTGATTTCTACAAACTATGATATCGTTTTTAATTTGGATGTTACTGCCGATAAACGTTATGGATACCACTACAACAATCATTTAGGAAATATCTTTCTTGAAAACAGGTATACCGATTGGAAAACGTATTACCCCTATAAAACATTAAGAAATATATGGATGCTATCGAACTATGTACCTGCTCAGAAAATACAACTTCAATTTTTAAATAAATGGAGAAAAGCAGAAGCATATGGAGATAAGGATTTGTATGCTCCCGCTAACTATTCTTTCGACTACACATTTGCAATAACAATGCCAGCACAGCCTCTGGCTTGGTTCGAAGTTACTGGATTACCGGATGAAGCGATTACATCAATTGAATTGTTTCAACAGTATAAATCCATCAGTTCCAAGTTGCATCGTGCTCAGATTTTTCCCATTGGAAATGAACCTAATGGAAAAACATACACTGGCTTTCAATTTATTCATTCAAGCACGGAAGGGTATATTTTAGTATTTCGTGAACTTAACAGCATCAACAATTTTAATATGTCAAGTTTATTATCACCTAATACATCTGTTAAGTTCCAAAAAATATTTGGGGCTGGCTCGGATTTCTCGACAACAACTGATTATGAAGGTAAAATCCCTGTACATTTAGACAAACCTAATTCCTTTTGTTTGTACAAATATGTAGTAGAATAATTAGGACAATAGAGAGAAAACCAGCAGCTAGCAATGAATATACGTAATGTGGAACAATTTCATAAATTTAAACTTAAAAGCATTTAATTTGACCGTAAAATGGTCAACCTATATCAGGATAATTCAGTAAAGAAAAAACAATGTAAGTATGGAAAGAAGACAATTCATTGGATTAATAGGAAACTCTAGCTTATTCCTCTTAGCAGGAGGATTATCTTCATGCGTCTATGACAAAAAAAATAAATTCTCAGAAGAATTTGTTTTTTTAGAAGCCGAACAATTTAAAGACCTCGGCGGATGGGATTTAGATCAACAATCAATGGATCAAATGGGCTCTCCTTATTTGCTTGCACATGGATTAGGTATCCCTGTTGAAGATGCAAAAACAAACATTAAGTTTCCGTCTTCTGGAAACTATCGCGTATGGGTACGTACTCGTGATTGGGTAGCCCCATGGAAGGCTCCGGGCGCCCCTGGTAAATTTCAGTTGCTTATTAATGATGAACCGCTTAAAGAGACCTTTGGTACTAAAGGAGCAGAATGGAACTGGCATAATGGAGGTGTCGTGAAAGTGGAAAAAGAAGCTTCCATTGCATTGCATGACTTGACAGGTTTTGAAGGTAGATGTGAAGCAATACTATTTTGCAAAGATTTAGAATTTGAGCCCGTAAATGACATTGAAGCACTTACCAAGTTTCGTCGGAATTTGCTGGGGCTTCCTGATAAACCAGATGATGAAGGTGAGTATGATATTGTGGTAACAGGTGGCGGATTAGCAGGTACATGCGCAGCAATATCGGCCGCTCGAAACGGATTAAAAGTAGCTCTGGTTCAAGATAGACCTGTACTTGGCGGGAATGCTAGCTCTGAAGTACGTGTATGGCCAGAAGGTCATACGAATAAAAGCCCTTATACTCATATTGGAGATATCGTAAACGAAATTCTTCCTCCAATAAAGAAAGAAAAAGGTCAAGTACTTAATGGTGTTGATTCCAGTTATTATGACGATGCGCTAAAATTGAAAATTGTAAAAGCAGAACCGAACATAAGCCTGTTTATCAACCATAGGGCTATAAAAGTAGAAACTACGGATAATGTTATTAATGCTATCATTGTTCAAAGTACAATATCTGCGCGACAAACAAAGTTAAGTGGTAAGCTTTTTTCAGATTGTACGGGTGATGCTACCATCGGGTATAAAGCTGGTGCAGATTATGAATACGAAATAAAAGATCTTATGGGAAGTAGTAATCTTTTTAGCGTGTTAGATGCATCCAATCCAGAAGAAGTATTGGCTTGCGAATGCAAAGATAAAAGCGCTTTGGCGATGAAGTGTGAAATCGGAGAAATAGCACAACCATTTCCTCGGTGTCCATGGGCTTTAGATTTATCAGACAAACCCTTTCCTGGAAGAAAAGGAGTAAAAACTTTTAATCGACAAGGGTTGGAAGCATTTGCCAATATGTGGTACTGGGAGAGCGGATTTAATAAAAATCAAGTAACAGAGATAGAACTCATTCGAGACCACAATTTTAGAGCAATGTATGGAGCCTGGGATACCCTTAAAAATGTAGATAAAATGTATCCTAACCATAGATTAGGATGGTCTGCATTTATTGCAGGCAAACGCGAATCTCGTCGTTTAATGGGAGATGTGATATTGGATGCCGAAGATTTTAAAAAACAAAAAATATTTGACGATCCCGCATTCCCATGCTCCTGGCATGTTGACATTCACACTCCTAAAAAAGAATATCAAACAGGATTTAAAGGAAACGAGTTTGTTTCCGACTACACACGAGGTAAGGAATACAAATATGGTGGACTGTACTGGGCTCCTTATCGTACACTGTATAGCAGGAATATTAAAAATCTTTTTATGGCAGGACGAGATATTAGTGTAACGAAAACTGGACTGGGTCCTGTACGGGTAATGAGGACCACTGGGATGATGGGAGAAATCGTTGGTAAAGCCGCTGCCATTTGTATTAAACAAAACGTTTCTCCTCGTGGAGTTTATGAAAAACACCTTGATAAACTAAAAATGTTGATGTCTAAACCTGGCAGTGAACGAACATAGAATTTGAATATAAAATACTGTTATCGTTAATCCGAAATGTTAGCGTCTTTTTGCACTACGTTCCATATACATACACGTTTCTCAACATTTGAATAAACTCCTCCAAAATATAAAATGGTTGACAAAATTGAACAATATTGTATAGAAACTAATACTGATATATCAATCGTTCGGGAAAAAATAGACAAGCTTTTTAGCGATACTAATCATCTTTTGAAAGGGAAATTCGTTGGCTCAATGAAAAATGACAACTTTCAAGGTTCAACAAATTACAGTGTAAATGTAAGCGTAAAAGGAAAAATTACCCAAGACTCAAATAAGACAGTTGTTGAAATTACAATATCTGATAATAGTCCAAATTATTCGACTATAGTAAATGTAATATTGCTAATTTTTTTGTGTGTTATTCTAATAATCATTGCTGCTAATAAATCATCTGATTTTTTAACTTACTTAATTCCAATAATAATTTTCGGATTTGCATTTTTAGCACTAAAAATTCAGAGAAAGATTTCGAATTATTTTAAACCAAAATTAAATGATTCAGCTAAATTTATAGCTAAAGAAATTAACGGAAAAATAAAAAAGGTTGGTTAACGCAGTATATAAAATATTGAAACTGTATGAGAAAAACACTTATTTGTGCTTTGTTATTAATCTTTTCATTTGTTTCCAAAGCGCAGAAAATTGAAAACTATTATGGAAATATTCTTGTTGATATAGAGGATAAAAAAATTCAAGCTGAATTTACAATAACATTTAGTACACTTTCAGATGCAGGAGAACTAAAATTGTTTCTGACTCAATCTGCCAACATATCTAATATTTCATCTAATGACAAACCGGTTGTTTATGAAATCACAGAAGAAGCCTTTATGGGACACGATAGGGCTATTATTATTAATACAAAAGGTGTTAATAACAAAAAATTGACTATACAATACGCCTACGATTTAGACAGTATTCAAAACAAAGATTTTCTTTTTAATGAAAATTGGTTGGAACTCAACCTTTATACCTCTTGGTTTCCATTAAATACAGAATACGGACTTTTTGCCTATGACATAAATGTTCAATTACCAAAAGACTATCAACTCATTGGTTCAGGGAAAACATCAAATGTTGGAGAACTATGGAGAATTAAACAAAATAATCCCTTTTTAGACATCCCAATAATTATCTCATCTGATTTTAAGCATTTTAATGTTGGAAAAGGTAGAATAAAGACTTATTATCTGCTTCTTGACAAGAAAACAAAAAAGACCATAAAAACAAGTGCTAAAAATCATTACAATCAGTTGAATACTATGTTGGGCAATTCGAGTAGTGGAAATCTTGTGTTAGCAATCAACAAATTCAATCGTTCAATTTCATATTCTCGAAAAGAGTTTATTTCCCTTTCCATTGAAAATTCATTTAAAGTGACAGATGAAAAAACACTTGCGCACGAAATAGCCCATTTATGGTGGAACAAGGCAAATGTAAATACTTGGGAAGATTGGCTAAACGAATCCTTTGCAGAATATTCATCAATAATCTTACAACGTAATTTACATGGCGAAAAGAGTTTTAATGAAAATATCAAGAAATTAAAAAAAACTATAACCGACTTGCCTTCGCTATACAAACTTAAAGAAGAAAAAAGTAAAAATCAGAAGACTACAACTTATAAAGGAGCTTATCTGCTTTACGAATTGGAAAACAAAGTTGGAAGAAAGGATTTTGAACAGTTGCTGAAAAAAGTACATAAAGACGAAATAAATAAAACCTCTGAATTTCTTGATTTGGTTAAATCGGAATTCGGAGTTGAAGCAGAACAATACATTACCGCTAAACTAAATGAATAAAGCCAGTTGTCAACAGTGGCTATAAATAATTGCTTGTTCTCGTCTACTTCTGAACCTCGATGTGTCAGGCCTCACAGAATCTCCAACTTTGTGTGTACTCGCAAAAGTTAACTGTTAAACTACTCATAGCCGAGAACGTTATAGCCAATTGCTAGGAAACATTATCATTTTATTAAATAGGGTAAATTATTTTTTTATTTCTAAGCGATTGATTAGTTTTATACTTTAAAATAATCAATGGCAAGAAAAAAAGAATATTTAGAAGACGAAGTTATTGAAAAAGCAATGGAATTGTTCTGGCGAAATGGATATGAAACCACTTCAGTTCGAATGCTAGAAAAAGAAATGGGAATTAACCAATTTTCTATCTATGCTAGTTTTGGAAATAAAAAAGGTGTCTTTATAAAAAGCTTAGCCTGCTATAAAGGAAAGGCAAAACTTGAACTTATTAATAAATTACAAAAATCCACTGACGGAGTTAATGCAATTAAGCAGTATTTCTATGATTTTATTAAATTTTCTAAGGAGAGTAGTATTAATAAGGGCTGCTTAATTACAAATACTGTAAATGAATTAGGCGAAAAAGCGGACCAAGAAATAATGTCTGAAATTGTGAGTTTTGCTACAAACGTTAAAGATTTATTTATAGAAAAATTAGAATCAAACCCTAAAAAAACTACTGAGACAATTAGAAAACAAGCAAATTACTTAATGGTTTCATTACAAGGATTATCTGTTGCTTCAAAAATGTTTGACCAAGAGCAATTAGATGATTTCATAGAAAATACATTCAAAAATATATAACTTTTTTTTATTCAATAACTAAGCATGTGCTTAGTTTAAATTTAAATAAATAATAATTATGAGTACTACAAACACGATGAATTTAGAACCCAAGACTCTTGAAAATGCCGATGCCATTTCAAGTCAAATTTTAGAAACATCACAACAGAAATTAGGATTAGTTCCTAATATGTATGCAGGTATGGCAAATAATACAGCATTACTTGACGGCTATGTATCAGCATACAACTCATTCAGGGCAAATTCTGGATTTAGTCCACAAGAGCAAGAAGTAATATTTTTATCAATAGCATTTGAAAATGGATGTGAGTATTGCATGGCTGCACATAGCTTTGTCGGTGATAACATGACTAAAGTACCTACTGACGTTACTAATGCTATAAGAAATAATACAGAGATACAAGATAAAAAATTGAAAGCATTAAGCCTATTTTCAAAAGCAATAACCTTAAAAAGAGGACTTCCTACTGAAACAGATATTAATGATTTTATAAATGCAGGCTATACCGAAAAACATATATTAGGTGTAATTGCAGGTGTAGGAATTAAAACTATGAGTAATTATTTCAACCATATTTTTAACACACCTGTTGATGATGCTTTTAAAAGTAGGATTTGGAAAAAGAAATAAAAGGCTATAACAACGTGTACAAAAAATAGCTATATCAGCACAAGTCAATAGATAGGTTTGTGCTTTTTTATTTATATTTAGTTTTCTGAAAAATTAGTAATCAATTTACTACTTTTCATATACAAACCATCATGCTTCATAGAAATAAAGAAAGTCAGATAAATGAGTAAATCGAAAAAATTTTGGGATAGTGCTTCAAAAAATTATGACAAAACCGAAGAGCGCTTTGAATACATTCACAAAAAGTCAAGAGAAAACGCTAAAAGGCATTTAGAAAGCTATAATGTTGTTTTAGATTACGGGTGTGGTACGGGCACAACAGCTTGCGAGATTGCCAATGATGTTAAAGAGATTCATGCCATTGATATATCCCCAAAAATGATTGAAATTTCCAAAAAGAAAGCAGCTGAAAAAAACATCAAAAATGTAATATTTGAAGAAGGGGATATTTTTGATGAAAAGCTAAAAAAAGAATCTTATGATAGAATTCTGGCTTTTAATATGCTGCATACTATTCCTAATCCCGAGAGTGCCGTGCAAAGAATAAATGAATTACTCAAACCTGATGGGTTATTTATATCTATCACTCCTTGTTTAGGTGATAAAATGTCTTTTCTAATTGGCTTGCAAATTCGACTGGTTCAGGTAATGTGTAAGATAGGAATAATCCCAATTCCTATAAGAAGGATTAAAAGTTCAGATTTGGATGAATTAATTATTAACGGTAATTTTCTGAATATTGATACTGAAAAGATATATAAGGGAGCATCTAGCTATTTTATGGTAGCAAAAAAGAAAGATGCTTAATAAAAAATAACAAAGCGTAACAATGTGTATTAGTAATAACTGTTTAAGTGATAAAACAAAGGCCAGTGCAAAACCGCAAGGTTTTTGAGTAAAATCTGATACAACTCATACACGAAACCGCTAGTAACAATATAATACGCCCCTATTTTTATGAAGAAAAATCATTCCGTTTTGAAATGTATAATTATATCACTTCTGCTTATTAGTTGTATTCAAAATACAAATAAACATAAGACAGTAAATATTACGCATCACCTAACGCAAGACATCGAGTCATATATAAAAAAACAAGAAGAGTTAGGATTTAAAGGAGTTGTTTATATTGCAAAAAACGACTCTATTATTTATAAGTCAAATAAAGATAATAATACATCAAACGAAGCTTATCATATTGCTTCAATTTCCAAACAATTTACCGCTACCGCAATATTGAAACTTTATGAAAGTAATAAAATATCTTTGAACGATACCTTAGGCAAGTTTTTCGAGAGTGTACCGCTAAATAAAAGAAAAATCACTATACATAACCTTTTAACTCATACCTCTGGTCTTCCCAATAACTATGTTGCTGATGGTGAATCGGACAGACAAAAAGCCATAGAAAGCATCCTTTCAGAGCCGTTGGAATATGAAATAGGTGAAAGCTATCACTATTCTGCTGAGGGATATAATCTTTTAGCAATAATTATTGAAATTGTTACAGGTATAACCTATGAAGATTTTATGATGAAAAATATTTTTAAACCGTTTGGTTTGAATAATATCAGTTTTTGGGGTAAAAAAAACAAACAACTGAGCTTGGCTCCATATGGCAACATGGAAGTAGTTAATGAGTTACCAGAAAAAGTTTTCAATCAAGGTAAATCAATTACAAATTATGGATTTAAAGGCAGTACAGGAATTTATAGTACAATAGATGATTTATACAAGTGGACACAATTGGTCAAAAACAATAAGCTTCTCTCAAAGCAAAATACAGAACTATTGTTTAAGCCTTATATAAAGATACGTGGAGATTCTATTAATAGGACTTTTTATGGCTACGGTTGGGTTATTCAGTTAAAAAATAACCGGAAGATTGGCATAAGACATGGCGGTGATGAGGCAGGGCAACATAATGGTATTATTCGTTGGAACAACAACGGATATACAATTATAGTACTCTCAAACAAGTGGGCCAATAATATTGAAGGAAAATTTAAGGGTGTCGGATGGAGTACCGTATTAAGCATTGGTCTACGAGACCTATTGAAAAAATAAAAAACTGGCGACCACACAATATGCAAAAAATTGTTTATACTGTACTTAAACAAAGGTCTTTGCTTGTTTTACCTCATCTATTTTTCTCCGGAATATCCTCGCATACAAACACGTTGTAAACCATAACTCAAAAAATACATTACCCATTATGAAAAATTTCTTTATTGTATTCTTTTTATTAGTTACCTACACAAAATGTATAAGTCAAACTAAAGCAGAAGCACTTATATCTTTGAATAAAAAAATAGATATACATAAGCTATACGATAACAAAAAAAACTATAACTATTTGCTTGAAGAAGTTGATTTTAACGATAAAAAAACGATTAAATTCATACAATTCTGTACAGCTGACGAACTTTGTTCAACAGCATATTATTTGACAGCAAAAGAGTATTCAGAAATAACAATCAAGCAAACAGATAAAAGTAAACACATTCAAATATTTTTTCCAAATAGTTCTATTGACACGAAAAAGATTAACATAAAAACTGGAGAACATTTCAATGGAGAAACCGTATCTAGTATAACAATTTTTCTAAAAAAGAATACAACGCAAACTGAAGCGAATAAAATAAAAGAAGGATTTGTTGATTTATTAGAAATGTATAATATTAAAAAAAAGGACATTTTAAACTAAAAACCAATTGTTAATGATGTCTGCTGGGCATTACTCTTTTGGAAAAAATAAGTATCTAATTGTATTTACTCTAACATGTCCCTACGATTCACAACAAGGCATATAAGACATAACTAGTAAATGCAAAAAAAAGTCGAAACAAAAAATCGACTCCTTTTTTCACACTACATTTCTTTACAAAGACGTTGCAAGTCATTAATAAAACTATTTGGAGAAAGCGTAAATTGAAGAAAAAAATAAAAGCAAAATATTTATATTTGGGTTAATATCAGACTAAAACAAAGTACGGTCCTGACACCTTACTTTTCCAACACTTAACGTTAGCATCAATCAATTTAAAATCAGATAAAAATGAAAGTTACAGCTGAAAAAAATGAAAAGGTTGCCAACATGATATTTGCATCCATTTATCCACTTTATCTGAATAGATTAGAGAAAAATGGTAGAACAAAAGAAGAGCTCGACCAAGTAATTAAATGGTTTACTGGTTTTGATAAAGATGCTTTACAAGCATTTATTGACGAAAAGGTAACTTTTAGAACATTTTTTCAAAAAGCGAAAATAAATCCAAACGCGCACTTGATTAAAGGTGTGGTGTGTGGTTATAGAATTGAAGAAATAGAAGATGAATTTGAATTATATAAGCAATGTAGACGCATGGAAAAGCTGATTGATGAATTGGCAAGAGGTCGTAAAATGGAGAAAATTTTGCGAGAAGAAAAAAGCTAACAAAACCTAAAAGTTAACATTGTTTAAAAAAACAAAACTGTATGAAAGAAAAATTAAAACCAATAAAAACAATTCACTCTGGCTTAACTCTAGGAATTGCAGTAGCTTATTTTATACTTGGAGACTTGCAAACTTTAGAATTTTTGAAAATTCCAAAAATTGAAACTTCAACCTTTATTTATCTATTAATACCAATAGCTGCAATTTTTTTAGGGAACTTACTTTATAAACAACAACTAAAAAACATTGCAAATAATTTGACTTTAGAAGAAAAAATTGGAACATACCAAACGGCATCACTTATACGTTGGGCAATGTTAGAAGGAGCTGCATTTTTTATCCTTTTTGCTAAAAAAGAGTTTGTTTTGATTGGACTGTTTTTGATTTTTTATCTGGTTTTTCTAAAACCTTCCGAAGAAGGAATGAAAAGAGATTTTGAAATGGCTGGGAAATAAAATCAAAATGCCCGCATTAACCATAAGTAATAGCATATTCTAGCCTAATTACGAATCCTAAAAGGTTAGGGTTTTCAATTTTTATTCTCTAATTTAGTTGCTTAACCGCAAATTAATAGTACTTAAACCGTTACAACAAACAAAAAAATATGCTTAAAAGAACGCCGATTCTATTCTTAATCTTTTTAATAGTTTTCTCAAAAGGATATTCTCAAGATATTGAAACCTTAAGACAAAAAATTGATAGCATTGTAAATACTAAAAAAGCAATTGTCGGAGTCGCAATTAATGGTACTAAAGTTGAAGATACGCTAAGTATCAATGGTCAAAGACACTTTCCTATGCAAAGCGTATTTAAGTTTCCAATTGCATTGACAATTTTATCAGAAATAGATAAAGGCAACCTTTCTCTAAATCAAAAAATTAATATTAAGAAAAGTGAGTTGTTACCTGGGCTATGGAGTCCAATACGAAAAAAATATCCTGAAGGCGCTGCTATTACTATAGCAGAAATCATGAAGTACACCGTTGCTTTAAGTGACAATGTAGGCTGCGATGCTTTACTAAGACTTCTGGGAGAACCACAAGTTGTTGAAAATTATTTTTCTGCTCTCGGATTTAAGGATTTTGCCGTTAAAATAAATGAAGAGACCATGCAAAATAATTGGGACATGCAATTTTTAAATTGGACAACACCTAAAGAAGCAAACAAAATACTGGCAGCATTTTTTGAAAACAAAAATAGCTTGCTTTCCAACAAGAGCTATGATTTTATTTGGAACATCATGAAAGGCACCAAAACTGGAAAAAACAGGCTAAGGGGACAATTGCCTAAAGAGACAATAGTTGCACATAAAACAGGCTGGTCTGGAAAACATAAAGAGACTGGTATTAGTGCTGCAGTAAATAATATCGGAATTGTTTTTCTACCCAATAAAGAACATTTTACCATAAGTGTTTTTGTTACTGAATCAGCAGAAAATTTTGAAACTAATGAGAAAATAATATCAGATATTTCTAAAGCGGCTTGGGATTATTTCACAAATAAATAATCATAAAACAAAGGCCGGTGCTATCCCGATAGTTATGGGAATGAAAAGTTAATGAATAAGAACCCCATATTTCACTTACAACAGACTGTTAGTCAAAAAAACTAAACGAATGTTTTTTTTAATAAATACACTCTAGTAATCAAAAACGTTGTTTTCAAATGAGCGATAATTATATAACTATCTGTTCAGCAGAAGAAGTTAAAAACCCAAATGGGAACGGATATCGTTAGAATGGATGGGCATCTATAAAAAATGCTGCTTATGTCAAAATCTAAATGATAATTTTCTTTTAATTCAATATCTTAATATCCTGAAATTTTACGTTAAAAAACTTACTTTTTCACCCATCAATCGTTAACAATAATCAGAGAATGGAAAACAAAAAAAGAACTTCAAGAATAGTATCCATAGACATGTTAAGAGGTTTGGTTATATTAATAATGTTAGTAGATCACGTTCGAGAACATTTTTTCACACACCATCATGTAATTGACCCAATGGTTATTGAAGAAACAAGCACTGGTTTGTTTTTTACCAGATTGCTAGCCCATTTATGTGCTCCTATTTTCGTTTTTTTAACTGGGCTATCTGTTTGGCTATACGCTAACCCAAAAGATAAACCATCTAGATCCGCAACCGCTTTTTTACTAAAACGTGGACTTTTTTTAATTCTTTTAGAAATTACGTTAGTTAATTTTTCATGGTCAGCATCATACAACACTTTGTACCTACAGGTTATATGGGCAATAGGCTTATGCATGATTTGTTTGGCATTTTTAAGTAAACTCCCTAGAATTTGGATTGGAGTACTTGGATTTATAATTGTTTTCGGGCATAATTTGTTAACCCCAATTACCTTTGAAACTACTGAATTAGGCTATAATTTTTGGACCATTCTTCACGACAGAGGTTATTTGGCAACCGATAGCTTTATAGATACCAGAATTTCCTACCCAGTACTACCATGGATAGGTGTAATTTTATTGGGATATTTTATGGGGCCTCTTTACCATCACCTCATATCAGCAGCAAAGAGACAAAAAATACTGTTTTATCTTGGACTTTCGTCTATTACATTACTTTTAATATTAAGAGGATGGAATATCTATGGCGAAACATTACCCTGGGAAACACAAAACTCTTTCATAAAATCTGTGATGTCATTTTTAAATTATACAAAGTACCCTCCTTCTTTAAATTTTTTATTATTTACTCTAGGAATAGGTTTTCTACTGCTTTCCTTTTTTGAAAGAATCAAGGGTAGATTTTCACAAATTTTGAAAGTATATGGCTCCGCTCCTATGTTCTTTTATATTATCCATTTATACGTTCTTGTAATTTTTCATGGAATTTTAATTTTCACGATTAACAAAGGCAAAGTTGTTCAGGTAAATTATGTATATCAACTTTGGTTAATTTCGATTGTATTATCCATTTTGCTATATTTTCCAACAAAAAAGTTCTCTAATTTCAAGCGTATGAGTAAATCAAAGCTGATCAAATACTTCTAGATTACTTATGAACTTTAATCTCCGTAAAATAACTGCCGTAAGAACGCTAATATGGTATATCAATAACGGTGGTTTATTTAAAAATGAAATTTATTAAACATTGATTAAAAGTAATATTAGGTTTAACACATAATCCACAGCTATTTCTGTATTTTTAATTTCGAAGTCAATCCAACTATTTTCATTAAATTAGGTTAGCAAACGGAACAAATTAGACGTAAACACGTTAGCGAGCAATGTAAGGCTATTTAAAATGATCAAGAGATAATGACTAAAAATAAAACCACCGAAACAGAAGTAGATGTCTTTGATTTTATTGAATCGTATGTAGATAATGAGCAAAAAAAAGCTGATAGTCACAAATTAATAGAATTAATGCGCGAATGGTCCGGCTTTCAGCCAAAAATGTGGGGGTCTACAATAATAGGCTTTGGAAACTATCACTATAAATATACCAGTGGTCACGAGGGTGATGCACCTTTGCTAGGTTTTTCTCCACGAAAAACACAGTTTTCGCTCTACATTTATTCAAAAACAGATAAGAGTGATGAATTATTAAAGGATTTCGGAAAATTTAAAATGGGAAAATCCTGTATATATATTAAAAAACTTGACGATATTGATATTTCAATTTTAAAAAAACTCTGTATAGAAACTATTAAATACCTTAATGAACACCATGAGTGTTCTTGTAGAAGTTGATAACTAGCACTAAAAAGACTAGCTCAAAAATCACTTCCATCCATAGACAAGTTACGAATCATTATCTTTTGAAGTGAAAGAATTTAAAGACATCAAAAAGCATTACAAACCACTTCAGCCAACAGTAAAAGTAGAAAGTAAAAAAATAACTTATAGTGAAGTTCAACCCAGTAGGGATATAGAGCATTTTGTTTACTGCTTTTGGCAATTAAAAACCCAAAAATCACTCAAAGAACCTTTTGTTTACCGCGTAGTTTCGGATGGTTGTATTGATATTTTTTTTAATCATAATCAACCCTTTGAAAATTTCGTAATGGGATTTTGTAGAAAATATACAGAATTTCCCATTGGCAAAACGTTCAACTACATCGGGATTCGGTTTTTACCTTCTGCCTTTCCACTCCTATTCGGAATAAATGCAAAAACACTTAGCAATCAATCCCAAGAACTTAAGCACATATTACCAGAACTTTCAATCTGGATTGCCTCTCATATAAAACCATTACAATCGTTTAAAAAAGTAACATCGCTGTTCACAGAAAAATTGACTGAATTCAGTAAAGCCCAAAGTTTTCAGTTTGACCATCGTTTTTTCAATGCGCTAAACCTAATATTTGAAAAAAACGGTTTTTTGGATACTGAAAAAGAATTAAATACTGGTTTGAGTCCCAGGCAACTTCGAAGAATATTTAATTACTATATTGGAACAACAGCTAAAACTTTTAGTAATGTTGTACGTTTTCAGTATATTCTAAATGCCAAACCTTCTAGACAAAGTCTAAAAGAAAATAAGTTATACTTTGATGTTGGCTTTTTTGACCAAGCACACTTTATAAAAAATTTTACAACATTTTACGGTGTAACACCTTCAGAAGCTTTCAAATAAACATTGTCCGATTTTTACAATTCTTGCCGAATATCTCATTCTAAATTTACTCCTGTAAAAAAGATAGAAAATGAGACTACTATTATTAATTGTATTTGTATTAACCATTGGTTTTTCAAGTGCCCAAACATCAAGTAAAATGAAACTAAACGCAGGAGTTATTACAGAAAAATTAACAGAAACAAAAGAATTTTACACAAGTGTATTGAATTTTGGAGTAAGCTTTGAGAACGACTTTTATCTTTTATTGCATACTCCCAACAAATCTGCAGAAATAAGTTTTCTACGACCAAATCATCCCAGTCAAAAGCCAATTTTCCAATCTCCTTTCAATGGAAAAGGTGTTTACCTAACTATTGAAGTAGAAGATGTAGATAAAGTCTATAAAGAGTTTAAAAATAAGGGTGTTGCAATAGAAATTGAAATTAGAGACGAGCCCTGGGGAGATCGGCATTTTGCCATTGTTGACCCAAACGGAATTGGAATTGATATTGTAACATATACAAAACCCATAGAATAAAATATTAAGTGTAATATGGTGTGCGGTTAATAGCGGTTTGAGTTAGCACTCAAATTGCTATTTCGTATATTGTTATTGGAAAGTGAAACAAAACACCACTAACCACATAGTTTAAGGTTAGTAACAAGTTAAAAACATCGTGCAAACACAAATAATAGCAATTCTATATCAATCCAAACTTCCACCTATTAAAAATGGTATTCAGAAGCCAATGAAAACTGGAGGCTACTCTGACAGTGGGGCAGATATTGCTTATGAATTAAAAAATAACGGTGTACAAATAGTTACTCCGATAAATAACCCAAGCGTTAAAAATGATTTAGATTGGGTATTTCCTGATACTAGAAAAGGTATTCAAGATGCATTGGATAAAGGGGCAAACACTTTTTGGTTAAATACGGTTTTATACGAAAACCATGAAATAATAAACTTCTTTGATAGAAACATTCAATTTATTGGGCAATTGCCAAGCCAAGTTGATATTTATGATGACAAATTTTTCACAAACGAGCTTTTAAGAAAAAACAAAATTTTAATTCCTAAAACTACATTAATTTCAACAAAAAAAATGGCTAATTACGCTTTGGATTTTAATTTTCCAATAGTTGTTAAGCCTATTAGGGGAAGAGGTAGTCAAGGTGTTTCATTGGCCAGAAACCAAAAGGAATTGAATAATAAATTAAATGACTTATTCAAAAATAATGAATATGGAAATAGTGTATATATTGAGCAATATTTAAGTGGTCAAGAAATAACCGTCACCGTAATGCCTCCTGGCAATTACTTAATTGATAATCATGAAGTAATACACAAAAAACCTTGGTGTCTTCCCGCTGTAAAAAGATTTAACCATAAAGATGGAATAGCACCATATAACGGAATTGTAGCAGTTATGAAAAATAGCTTAGTTCTTGAAAATAACGAGCTAAGTTCAAAAAATATTCTTGATGCCTACGAACAATGTGCAAAAGCAAGCGAATTGTTAAATATTAAAGCACCTATACGCATAGATTGTCGTGCAGACAAAAATGGAAATTATTTTTTGTTTGATTTAAACATGAAACCAAATATGACTGGACCATCAAGACCTCATAGACAAGGTCAAGATAGCTTAACCTTATTGGCTTCAAAAAAAATTGGTTGGAGTTATATAGGTTTATTAAAAAACATGATTAAGCAATCGTGGAAAGCCAATTAATACAATATTCACCTAAAAATTAAAACAAGACGGTTGCTATTCTTTCTGATTTTAGCAGGTTACAACTTTATGGACAAGCTACAGATTTTCCATTTAATTTGTATTTTTAAAATTAGTCTCTTAAGCACGAAAAATAATTCTATACCAGCAGTTTACGCACAATTGAAAAAATCTTTTGCAAATAGATTTCGCAAATATTGAATACCTAAAAAAAGGAAACAAACGACAACAGCAAGCATATGCGCTGCTGACCAAGCTATCAATTTTTGAAAAGTTAGCTGTGTACAACCCAATATTGACAGGAACTATCCCAATTGAGATTGACTTACCACAAAGTGATTTAGACATCATTTGTCAGTGTTTTAACCATAAAGAATTTACCAAAACGCTTACCAATTTATACTCGGGCGAAAACGATTTTAAAATTCAAACTGATTATTGTAATGGTATATTATCAACCATAGCAACATTTAAAACAAAACAATTTAAAATTGAAATCTTTGGGCAAGATTGCCCAACAACAAAGCAAAATGCGTACAAGCATATGCTAATTGAGCATAAAATTCTCAACTCAAAAAACAATGACTTCAAAAGAGAAATCATAAAACTCAAAAAAGAAGGACTCAAAACTGAGCCAGCTTTTGCCAAATTATTAGGGTTGGTTGGTAATCCTTATGAAGAATTATTAAAAATAGAAGTGTAAAACTAAGTACCACAAAAACTAGGGTAAAAAACTAATGTCTCCATTTGCCCCATTCAACATCTAATAATTTTACTTTTTTGTAACCTAAATATTTAATGCATCGTCCAACAGGTAAATAATATTTAGAAAAATGAAAAAATCACTTTATATAAAGTATATATTATCAGCAATTACGGTTTTAGTCATTAACTCACAACGCATTAGCTATGCCCAAGAATTAAAAACTAGCATTGATAGTTTATTACTGAAAAAATACCCTCCAGAAGCTCCAGGCGCAACCTTCATGATTTCACAAAAAGGCACTATTATTTATAAAAAGGCTTTTGGTCTTGCCGACCTAGAATTAAATGTTCCTATGCAAACAGAAAGTATTTATGAAATAGGTTCTATGACAAAACAGTTTACGGCAATATCCATTTTAATGCTTTTGGAAAGAGGGAAACTAAATTTAAAAGATCAAATCACAAAATTTATTCCTGATTACCCAACCCATGGTAAAATAATTACAATTCACCATCTACTCACCCACACGTCTGGCATAAAAAACTATACGCAAATGAAAGCAATTAGAGGTATTGCAAAAGATGATTTAACTCCTATAGAATTGATAAATTTCTTTAAAAATGAAGCAATGGATTTTGAACCGGGAGAGCAGTTTAAATACAACAATTCTGGCTACGTTATTTTAGGTCATATTATTGAATTATTATCTGGACAAAGCTATGCCAGTTTTGTTGAAGAAAACATTTTTAAAAAATTAAATATGACCTCATCCTCATATGCAACGCATACCTCAATTGTTAAAAACAAAGTCTCTGGTTACCATAAAAGAAATAACTATATAAAAAACATGCATATTAGTTATTCGTTACCTTACGCTGCTGGATCCTTATTATCAAATGTTGATGACATGTTAAAATGGCAAGAAGCCATCAAAAACAATCTTTTAATTAGCAAAAAAACAACTGCAAAAGCTTTTACCAATTATACATTAAACAATGGAAAATATATTAACTATGGTTATGGTTGGCACATTAAAACCTTAAACAATATTAGAAATTTTGAACATGGAGGTTCAATCTTTGGCTTCAAATCAATGGCTGTATATTTACCAGATTTAGATATTTATGTAGTTGGATTAAGCAATTGCGATTGTAATTCACCAACAAAAATTACAAGAGACATAGCTCAATTGGTTGCTCGCAATTAAATTTAAACCGCCAAACACCAGTAATAACATGATAATCAACACCATATATCACAATCATTCAATTTACATTGAATTACCTGTCACCAATAGAACTTTAGCTTTAAGAAATATGCTCAAGGTTAAATTATAGCTCAAATTAGTTAAACACCAATGTTTATTTTATTAATTTAATGGAATCCTTTTTATCTCTAAATGTAAAATATGAATTCATTGTGTAAACTAAACAGTATTATTCTCTTACTAATTATATCGAGTAGTTGTGTTTCTAAAAAGCATCATATAATACAAGATATAAGAGGGAAACATAAATCCGTACCAAATGAAATATGGTTGTCTCATGAGCATTTATTAGTAGATTTTATTGGGGCAGATAGCATACAGCCTGATTCTTGGAATCACGATACTATTATTAAACAGATGCTTCCGTATCTGGAGGAGTTAAAAGAGTTTAATGTAGGCTATTTTGTGGATGCTACCCCTAATTATCTAGGTAGAGATGTTTTATTACTTGAAAAAATTGCAAACAAAACTAATCTAAAGATTATTACCAACACCGGATTTTATGGGGCTAGAAACAGCAAGTTTATCCCGCAGTACGCCATAAAAATGCCGGCAAAGCAACTTGCGCAAATATGGATTGATGAATATGAAAATGGAATTAACAAAACATCCATTAAACCAGGGTTTATTAAAATTGGTATTGATAATGCGGACCCGTTAGATGTATTGCATCAAAAATTAGTAAAATCCGCCGCAATAACCCATCTTCAAACAGGATTAACAATAGCTTCTCATACTGGTAAAGCAAAAGGGTTATGGCCGCAGCTAAACATTCTTAAAGAAATGGGAGTATCACCAAAATCTTTTATTTGGGTACACGCACAGGAAGAAGATGATAATAATAACTATCTAAAAGCTGCAGAAATGGGATGTTGGATAAGTCTTGATGGATTAGGCTGGGAACTGGAAAAACATATTGAAAAATTAGTATTCGCAAAAAATAATGGGATTCTAAACAGCGTGTTAATTTCTCATGATTCAGGTTGGTTCGATCCCCAAAAGGAAAAACAAACTATAAAACGGTATACAAATATTTTCAAGAAACTTTATCCTGAATTAAAAGCAAGAGGTTTTACTGATGATGAGTTTAAATTGTTGCTTAGTGTAAACCCTTCTAGGGCATTCAGCTTAAAAATTAGAAAAAACAAATAATCAAATCATGATTAAGTTAAATAGCTTATCCTATATTCCTTTAATACTACTTATAATTACGGTTTCATGCGCTTCTAAAGAAGAATCAGAACGATTCATGAAGGAAAAATTAGCTGAAGATATAAAGGTAATAACGGATTCTGATAGATTAGTAATTCAAAAAATAGATAGTACTAAAATTAAAGCCTCTAGTCTCGATGAAAAAATCAAATTTTTAACCGAACAGGCTAAAGTAACTGGACTTGCAGTTGCTATTCTGAACGATAATAAAATTGTATACAAAAACACTTTCGGATATGCCAATTCTAGCAAAGAAACATCGCTACAGTTAAACCATTCCTTCTACGGAGCATCCTTTAGCAAAGCCGTTTTTGGCTATTTGGTTTCGATTTTGGCAAACGAAGGAGTAATTGATTTAGATAAACCACTGCAACAATATTTAGACTTTCCTTTGTATAAGTTAAAATCGGAAAACAAACGACGTGGGTTTCAAGATTTAGAGCACGATTTAAGATACAAAAAAATTACAGCTCGCATGTGTTTATCTCATACCACTGGTTTTCAAAATTGGAGATGGATACCAAGGCCTAATGATACTGAAAATACAAAAACACTAAAAATTTATTTTGAACCAGGAAGTGAATATTACTACTCTGGAGAGGGAATGATGCTTTTACAATATATAATAGAACATATCACCAAAAAAAGTGTTGAAGTCTTAGCTAAAGAAAAAATATTTACCCCTTTGCAAATGAAAAACACAAGCTATTTATGGCAAGAACGGTTTGAAAACAAATACTGCAATGGTCATAACGTAAATCAACGCATTATTAAAAAAGATAAGAGAAATAGAGTTGGAGCTGCTGGATCTCTGGAAACCAACCTAATAGATTATGCTATTTTTGTTAGAAATATATTAGAGTTGTACCACAAAAAATCTGATGTAACTAAAGAGCTTTTTGCCCCAAATTTCAGAATTAAAACAAAAGCTCAATTCGGGCCATTATCATTGGAGCAGTCGAATGAAAATGATGATATTCAGCTTAACTATGGACTTGGTTGGGGGCTATTGCAAACTCCGTATGGACTTGGTGCTTTTAAAGAGGGACACGGAGAAGGTTTTCAACACTATTCAATTATTTTTCCTGAAGTAAAAAAAGGCATTGTAATACTTTCAAATAGTGATAATGCAGAAAGCATATTTAAAGAGCTTTTAGAAATTGCAATTGGAGACACCTATACACCATGGAAATGGGAAAACTATGTACCATACCAAATGAAAAATTAAATTTGTTTATGGTATAACCTGCGAACATACCCCTCCTATTCACTTGTTTTAACCAAATGAAAAATAAACTGCTATTTGTAGCATAATAATTACGCAGTTAACTGCGCAATCATTATTTTCGTATAAATAATACGGATGAACGATATAGTTAAAGACTTAGGTTACATAGCTCTAGCCACCAGATTAAAAAGAATTAGTGATAGAATGACGCATAGCACAAGGTTAATGTATAAGAAGTTAAACATTGACATTGAACCTAATTGGTATCTTGTTTTAATGCTGGTACAAAGAACACCAAAAATTTCGGTAATGGAAATCGCTATGCAATTAGGGTTTTCTCACCAATCCGTTATCTCTATTACCAATAAAATGATTAAAAATGATTATCTAATTCCGGCTAAAGACAACCTAGACAAACGAAAAACCGTTTTTACAATAACTAAAAAAGCCTATGAAAAACTACCTGAAATTAAGCAAATATGGAGTTACGGAAAAGAAGTAATCTATGAAACTCTCAATAAAGACATTTCAATATTAACGCACTTAAATATTCTCGAATCTAATCTAGAAGAAACTTCGTTTGGCGAACGAATCCTTCAAAAAATTGAAAACTAACATGAAAAAACACAATTACAAAACTAAAGTAGAATGGACAGGAAATTTGGGAAAAGGCACCTTAAACTATAAATCTTACGAAAGGCAACATACGATATCTGTAGAAGGAAAATATCAAGAAATTCTTGCCTCTTCTGACCCTAGTTTTCTGGGAGATAAAACAAGATATAACCCCGAAGAATTATTCCTTGCCTCTATTTCTACATGTCACATGCTTTGGTTTTTACACTTATGTGCTACACAAAATATTATAGTTTCTGAATATGTAGACAATGCTACAGGCGTAATGGAAGAAACCAAAAATGGAAGCGGAAGGTTTACTGAGGTAACACTATATCCATCCGTAAAAATTGATTCATCCGACAAAATTAACTTAGCAAACGAATTACACGAAGAGGCTAATAAAATGTGTTTTATTGCCAACTCTTGTAATTTTGATATAGGGCACCACCCAAATACGTTTGTATAATATTTATCAATAATTAGGTTTAAACTTCGGATAGAATTAAAAAAGTATTAGTGTCTCCAAAAACCATTAGTTGGTCTAATAGTTTTTGTAATTCCAGCTGGTCCTTAAGAACTACTTTTAAATGTATGTTCTGACTACCCGTTATCCTATGCACTTCACGAATTTCTTTAAAGTTCTTAATTTTTTTAAGCACGTGAACAAGTTGACCAGGAAAAATTTTCAATAGAATAAAGGCTTCTAAATCATACCCTAATTTTTTATTATCTAATTGAATACTGTACTTTTTTATTATACCAACGTCCTCAAGCTTTTGCACTCTTTCTCTTACCGCAGAAGGAGACAACTTTATTTTTCTTCCGATATCAGCAAAGGATAAACGCGAATTATCCTTTAACATGTTCAACAATTGCTCATCAATACCATCTACCATAAAATCAACATTAATTTTACCCATACACTATATTTTCAATGGCAAATATACCCTAAACTAACTATAATCAACTTTTTAAATGGCAATTTGTAAATTACCTTTGTATCAAACAAAAGTAGCCATGAGCATAGTATTGATTTTTGAAAACAAAGATGTTGAACCCTGGGCTAAAGTGCTGACAACAAGACTCCCTAATACTATTGTTGAAATTTATCCCAAAGTAAAAAACCTTGCCACTGTAGATTTTGTTGTTTGTTGGAAACCAAAAAAAAATGTGCTGCAACAGTTTCCAAATGCAAAGGTCATTCAATCAGTCGGAGCTTCTATAGACCATATTACAAATTCACAAATACTTAAAAAAAACCTTAGAATTTGCCGTATAATAGATTCGCAATTATCTCAAGATATGTGGGAGTTTTTACTCTCTGCGGTAATGAACCAACTAAAAAACATCAAAACGTATGCGACCCAACAACAAGATGGAATATGGAAACAGCTTAACTATAAAACTATAAACAATACCACAATTTCAATTCTTGGTTTGGGTAATATTGGAGGATTTGTTGCGCGCAAGTTTGCATCAATAGGTTTTCATGTAAAAGGTTGGAGTAATTCTGAAAAACAAATTTCAAACGTGTCCTCGTTCTACGGTAACAATCAATTGGACTCTTTTTTAAACAACTCCGATTTTTTGATTAATCTTTTACCTCTCACAGATAAAACAAAAGGAATTTTAAATAAAACCACCTTTCAAAAACTACCAAAAAATTCGTTTTTAATTAATGTGGGCAGAGGAGAACATGTTGTTGAAACCGATTTAATAGAATCTCTTAATTCCTCAAAACTTTCGGGTGCTCTGTTAGATGTGTTTGCAGTTGAGCCGTTACCAAAAACACATGCATTCTGGTCTCATCCAAAAATTCTGATAACGCCTCATGTTGCAAGCTTAACTAATGTTGAAAGTGCTTCTGAGCAAATTGTAGATAACTACAATCGTTTCATAAACAACAAAAAACTATTACACACTGTTTCACTTGAAAAAGGTTATTAAATTATGGAAACTAAATTTCACTTTGCCTTTAAGGTAAAAGATATAGAAAGTACAATAGCATTTTACAATACGATATTAGGTTGCAAACTAGGAAGGCAATCTGAAAGTTGGGTGGATTTTAATTTTTTCGGACATCAACTTTCTGCACATGTTTCTAACAATATACCCAAACTAGATTATTGCGGAAAAGTAGAAAATTTAAATGTACCTATACCACATTTTGGTTGTATTCTGGATAAAGAAACTTTTAGTGATTTAGAAAGCAAACTAAAAAAACATGACATTGCTTTTGTTGTAAAAGCTCAAAAAAGATACCAAAATAAAAAGGGAGAACAACAAACCATGTTTGTATTAGACTACAGTAATAACAAAGGGGTTTTCGAGTAACAATTAACCTTAAATTACCCCTACTCTTTTCTTAAAAAACAAAATATTTCAAAATTCATTTGCGTAACCAAATGATTACTCTTATATTTGTAACCAATCAGTTACTTATAAACAATGAGAAGAGATGTTTTTCAGGCCATCGCCGACCCAGTCAGGAGAGATATTATAGCTCTTTTAGCAGAAGAAACCTTGACGGTAAATACAATTGCCGAAAAATTTAATATTAGTCGCCCTGCCATATCGAAACATTTAAAAATATTGAGTGAGTGTGAACTGATTGCCTATGAAAAGCAAGGTCGTGAAAGGTTTTGTACAATTCAACCCAAAAGTTTGGTTCCCGCTTTTTTATGGATAGAGCGGTACAAATCGCTTTGGGAAGACAAACTAAACTCCTTTGATGCTTACTTAACAGAACTACAAGCTAAAACAAATAACAATGAGCAAACTCAATAAAAACGAAAACACTACTGTCACCATTAAAAAAACTTTCAATGCTCCAATACAATTGGTTTGGGAAGCGTGGACTCAACCAGAACATATTGCAAAATGGTGGAGCCCCAAAGGCATTGAAACCAAAGTTATTGAGCACAATTTTAAAATTGGCGGTAAATGGAAATATATTATGCCTATGCTAGACGGAAACGAATTTGTAGCAGAAGGAAAATACATTGAGATTGTAAAATTTGAAAAAATAATTTCGACTGCAGATTTTAGACCCATGACAGAGGGTGTTGAAATTCAGGCTTTATTTACAGAAAACGGTAATAAAACAGATTTTATATTTAACATAGTTCATCCAACCGAAGCATACAAAATTCAACAAGAAAAAATGGGTATTTTAAATGGTTGGGGCTCCGTATTTGACCGATTAGAAAAATTACTACTAGAAATATAACCTTAAAAACAACAATTATGAAGACAATGACATGTAAACAATTAGGCGGAGCATGTGATAAAGAATTTCATGCGAACTCCTTTGAAGAGATTGCAGAAATGAGTAAAAAACATGGAATGGAAATGTTTCAACAGAAAGATGAAAACCACTTGAAAGCTATGCAAGACATGCAAAAATTAATGCAATCTCCTGATGCAATGCAAAAATGGTTTGATGGTAAAAAAATGGAGTTCGATGCAGCCCCAAACAGCTAATAAATTATTTTACTAGTGGAGTAGAAATGGGATTTTAATTATTCACTAAAAGAATACCTTTAAGCTGGATGTATTGAAGCAGCATTATTGTTTTTCCATCCTTAATCTCTCCACTTGCTATCATTTGAATAGCTTTATCTATTTTTAACTCCATAACTTCAATTTCCTCTTGTTCATCATGAGCACCACCTCCTTCTCCAACTTTCATTGACTTGGAATATTCCGCAATAAAAAAGTGTACAATTTCAGTAACCGAACCTGGGGACATATATACCTCAAATATTTTTTCAACAGCAGAAATTTTATAACCAGTTTCTTCTTCAGTTTCTCGTTTAATACAATCTTCAGCATTGTTTTCATCCAATAATCCTGCACAAGATTCTATTAACATTCCAGAATCATTGCCGTTTACGTAGGTAGGTATTCGAAACTGTTTTGTTAGTATAACAGTTCTATTTATTTTGTTGTATAAAAGAATTGTTGCTCCATTACCCCTATCATAAGCTTCTCTACTTTGAAGTTCCCATGTTCCATCTTTTTTGAGGTACTCAAAAGTAACTTTTCTAAGTGTGTACCAATTATCAGAAAGTACTTCTGTTTTTAGATTGCGAACTTTACTATTTTGCATCGGGAATTTCCTTTAAATCATAATACACTTTTAGTCCCAATTTCTTAGCAATTTCTACATCTTGGTCAGCCCCTTTAGAAGCTCCTTCGATTCTTAAAACCGCATCGCATTTAGTTAACAACCTATGAGCAGTAGGGTATTGGATTTCGTTAAAAATATCATCCCCAACTTCTTTGGAACCTGCAAGCTCTATAAGCGGGTTGGCAACCCATTCTCCAATCATTGGAATATGCCCTTTACGAAATATGGGAAGTGCAACAGATTCCAACCTGTCCATATTTATTTTAATACGTTTGGGGTCATTATTCGTTCCACTTCTATAAGGTCCAGCAATTAAGATTAACATCATGTTCTTTTTTTTTATAAAGAACGTAAATTACTATATCTTAAAAATTAAGATAGTTTAAGACCACCTTATTTATTTTTTAATGCGCTTAAAAATTCGGGAGTTACACCAAGATAAGATGCAATTTGTTTTTGAGTTACCTTCTCAGAAATTTCAGGGTATTTCTCAACAAACTGCCAATATCTTTCTTCCGTTTTATATGATATATTGTAAAGTGCTCGCTGTTGTTCCCTAATATAGGCGTTTTGAAAAAGTATTCTAAAAAAGCGTTCAAACTTTGGTAATTTTTGATAAACCTCTTCAAGTAAATGAAAATCTAATTCAATTATCTTACTATTCTCAAGTGCTTCAATGGATAACAAGGCCGGTTTTTTGTTTACGAAGCAATTCATATCAGTAATCCACCAATCCTTAACCGCAAACATTAGGGTGGACTCTTTCCCTTCATCATCAATATTAAAAGCTCTTAAACTACCATACTCTACAAAATATATTTTTTTGCAGGTTTGCCCCTGTTTCAAAACAAACTCTTTTTTTAAAACATTTTTTACTTTCAGTAAAGTCAGCAAATGTTCTTTATCCAGTTCGGTTAACGAAATGTGCTTTTGAATATTCTTAAAAATTTGGTAATCGCTCACAAACTAAAAATAATGTTATTTATTAATTATTAGTAAAGTTTTCTTCTGAAACAATTTTCATAGTAATTTTAAATCGTTTTATAAACTCATAAATCTCAGCTTCATTATATGTAGCAAAACCCATTCGAATAGCATTGTGTTTTTTATTAGCCAAATCATAGCGTTGCCATTCCGATATAACAAACTTATTACGCAACCCAACTTCGGTAACCCTTTGCCAAGAATATTTATCATGGAGCTTTACCCATATAGCCATACCTCCTTTTGGAATATCAAAAGAAACATAATCGCTTAATTCTTTCTTTAAAAGGCTACAGAATAAATCACGTCTAACTTTATAAATCTTTATTGTTTTTTTCACATGGCGGTCTAGACTGCCATCTTTAATAAATCTAGCAAACGCCATTTCTAATAATGCATCTCCTTGTCGATCCACAAATCTTCGGTACTTTGCACATTCATCAACAAATGCTTTAGCTGCAATTAAATAACCTATTCTGTAAACAGGTGCTACTGTTTTACAAACAGATCCTACGTAAATTACATTTCCATTTTTATCATGACTTGCTAAGGGTAATATAGGTGCATGATTGTAATGAAAATCATAATCATAATCGTCCTCAACAATAGCAAACTTATACTTTTCTGCTAAGTTTAAAAGCGCTAATCTGCGTTCAGCCGATAGTGTAACCGTAGTAGGATGATGATGGTGAGATGTAACGTAAACGGCCTTAATAGCATATTTTTCACATAAGCTTTCAATATCTTGTGTAACCAATCCGTTTTCGTCTACTTTAACCCTTAAAAGTTTAGCATTTGCCATCTCAAAAGTGGTATCCGCGGAACTGTAATTAGTTTCTCCAATAATAACATATTCATTTTCCGAAATTAATAATTGAGCCGCCAAAAAAATTCCCATTTGACTACCACGAGTAATTATAATATTTTCAGAAGTAATCATTAACCCTCTGGTTTGGTTCAGATAAGTTGCTAAAGTTTCTCTTAAAAAGCTATTTCCGTAAGTTGTACCATATCCAATATGATTAATTGCTGTTTTTTTTGCAACTACATTTCTATACGTAATTGCTAAATCGTGTATTGGTGCAAGCCTTTCGTCTGACACACCATCATTTACATAAATATAATCGTCTAAAACCTCCTCTGGAAATCTTCTATTTAAATTGGGGCTAATTTTAAAAGAAAACCCCGCAGTTTGCCTGTCTATTACATCACTAGTTTCTTTTAATTTTTGTTGTCGTAATACCGGTATATTTTTGTGTACAAAAGTTCCTTTTTGCGGAAGACTCTCCACCCAGCCCTGCAACATTAATTCTTCATAACAAGCAACAACCGTTTTACGATGTAACCCAACTAAATCCGCTAACGTTCTACTTCCGGGAAGTTTGGTGGAAGGTGCTAATCGACCCGTTTTTATTAAATTAATAAACTGATTGGTTAATTGAATGTAAACTGGTTGTTTACTTTCTTTATTAATCTGGATTATAGTTTTATACGGAATCATAACTGGACTACTATTAAATTACTTTCTGGACGAAAACGACCATCCACAAATCTATTAATTTTGACTTAAATTCCTTTAATTATGAAAAATTATAACGTAACTGAATTAAACAAAGTAAAGCGAGGAGCTAATAGATCAACGTATGATGTAGATAAAATAAATGATATCTTGGATGCAGGGTTCATTGGGTACGTAAGTTATGTTTATAACAACAAAGCAATTACCATACCTATGGCATATGGTAGAATAGGCGATAAAATTTATTTGCACGGCTCCAGAAAAAACAGAATGTTATTGTCTTTACTTGAGCACAAGGAGGCTAGTATTACTGTAATGCACTTAGATGGTTTGGTTTTGGCTCGTTCTGGGTTTCATCATTCAGTAAATTATCGTAGTGCTACCCTATTTGGAAACCTAAGTGAAGTAAGCGAACCCGTAAAAAAAGAACAAGTACTAAAATGCGTAGTGGACCAAATGATTCCTGACCGCTGGGATTCTTTACGTCCTATGACAGAAAAAGAATTTAATGCCACATTAGTTGTAGAAATGACTATTGAAACTGCTTCTGCAAAAATTAGAGATGTTGGCGTAAATGACGAAAAAAGTGATTTACCGTTACCTATATGGGCGGGAGTTGTTCCTATAAAACAAATTGCAGAATCTCCTATTAGTGATGAATTATTATCAAAAGATGTAGAAGTTCCACAACATGTTTTAAACTATTACGAACAACATAAGCAATAATAAATAGCGCAAGTTCTGGGTTTTATTTAAAAAAAATGGAATTTACTTTTATTCCCTAATTTTGATTTAAATGAATCCGCAAGAACAAATCAACTATAATCGCATTGAAAAAGCAATTGCATATATTCAAGAGAACTTTACCAAACAACCAGACCTTGAAGAAATTGCGGAAAAAGTACATTTAAGTCCGTTTCACTTTCAACGTTTGTTTACCGACTGGGCGGGTGTAAGTCCTAAAAAATTCTTGCAATACATTAGCGTACAACATGCAAAAAAAATATTAGACGATAGTAAAACCACACTTTTTAACACTGCATACCAAACAGGACTATCTGGTACCGGAAGATTACATGATTTATTTGTAAAAATTGAAGGAATGACACCGGGTGAATACAAAAACAAAGGAAAAAACTTAACCATAAACTATAGCTATCAAAATAGTTTGTTTGGTGAAATTTTAATTGCTTCAACCGCAAAAGGTATTTGTTACATGGGGTTTTCTAATGAAAAAGCATCCAGTTTTAGAGAGCTTAAAAGTCGTTTTCCTGCTGTAACTTTTTTCCAACAAACCGATGAAATTCAACTCAATGCATTACAAATGCAATCGCATAATTGGAACAAAGTAAGTTGTATAAAGTTGCATTTAAAAAGTACCGATTTTCAGCTCAAAGTTTGGGAAGCGCTTTTAAAAATTCCTTTTGGCAATTTGGCCACTTACGCAGATATTGCTCAAAAAATTGGAAACCCCAAAGCCTCAAGAGCAGTAGGAACGGCTATTGGGAAAAACCCTATAGCTTTTTTAATTCCTTGTCATAGAGTTATACAATCTACCGGAATGTTAGGTGGTTACATGTGGGGCAACACCAAAAAAACAGCTATTATTGGATGGGAAGCAGCAAAAACTGAAACCTCAACCAAAATTAGATAACCCCATAAAACATTATTTTAATAGGCAGCAAGTATCGGGTTTTTATTCATTGATGTACAAGGTAGTTTTGATTTATAATCTTAAATAAATTAAAATGCAAACCTTAAAAAACAAAGTTATTCTTGTTACTGGAGCAAATAGAGGTATTGGAAAATCATTGGTTAAATCTGCACTAAAAAAAGGGGCTAGTAAAATTTACGCTACCGCTAGGGACAGTAATAAACTTCCAAACTTTAATGATGATAGAGTTATTCCTTTAACTCTGGATATTACCAATGAAAGTCAGATAAATCAAGTCGTAAAAAATGCCTCAGACGTTGAAGTACTGATAAATAATGCTGGAGTGTTAAGCTCAGGAAATATTCTAGAAGGAAAAGAAAGTAACTTGGAATATGATATGAGAGTTAACTATTACGGAACCATTGCCGTAATGAAGGCTTTTGCCCCTGTGCTAGAAAAAAACACTCCTGCAAAAATCATTAACATCGCTTCAATAGTTGCCTATTCACCACTTCCATTAATAGCTGGATATTCTGCATCAAAAGCAGCTCTTTTTTCAGCCTCATTATCTGTTAGAATAGAATTGGCTAAAAAAAACGTTATGGTTCATACAGTAAATCCAGGTGCCATTGATACTGATATGAACATAGGAAGCGATTGGGACATGCCTTCTCCAGATAGCACTGCAGAGAAAATTCTTGATAAAGTAGAAATGGGAGAATTAGACATTGTTCCTGATGATATGGGCTTAAACATGTATGACGCTTGGAAAGAAGACCCTACTAAACTTGCAGATATATATCATGACATGTATCACAATTAAACATTAGATTATTGCAACCCATAACTTTCAAAAAGCGTGGGTTGTAATTTCTTTATATTATTATTCTTAAATTCATTTCAGAGTATTGAATTTATGTAATGAATAATTCTAATAAAGAAAAAAACAGCAAAGCACTTACAGAGCATTTCTTCCGCAATGAATACGGAAAAATGGTATCTGTTATTACTAGATATATTGGAACCGAAAATGTAGAAACTGCAGAAGATATTGTTCAAGAAACGTTACTCAAAGCAGTTGATTTCTGGGAACAAAATGAGGTGCCTAAAAATCCACAAGCATGGTTGTATACTACTGCAAAAAATCTTACGTATAACGTTCTAAAAAAGAAAAAACATCAACTAGCTTATCGCAATCTTAAAAAAGGAGAACAAAATTTAGATACTTTTGAAACTCAGTTAACCTCAGATGAAATCGTTTTTGACAATCAATTAAAAATGATGTTTGTTTGCTGTCACCCTTCTATTTCAGAAAACTCACAAATAGCATTAATTCTGAAAATCTTATGTGGTTTTAGTATTTCTGAAATTGCAAATGCGTTTTTCTCTTCAAACGAAACTATCAACAAACGACTAGTAAGAGGGCGCAAACAACTACGAAAAAACAATGTAAGCTTTACAATTCCGCCTAACCTCAACCAATCACTTGATAGTATTCTTAAAACCATATACCTACTTTTTAATGAAGGCTATTTCCCTTCAAAAAAACACGAACTTATTAGATATGATTTGTGTTTGGAAGCTATTCGTTTGGTAAAAATATTAATCAACAGCAGCCAGATTCAAGATAAATCAGGTTGCTACGCGTTACTTGCCCTAATGTATTTAAATGCCTCTAGGTTTGAAGCGCGAATGAATTCAGACAATGCTATTATTGAAATGGAAAAACAAGATAGAAAAAAATGGAATCAAGAATTGATTCAATTGGGTATTCAAAACTTACGTTTGGCCACTCAAAAAGGAGAACCTTCTACTTTTCTTATTCTTGCAACCATTTCTGCCAATCATTGTATTTCTCCAAGTTTCAAAGAAACCAATTGGAAAGAAATTCTTTCTTTATATGATAAATTAGTGGTGTTGGAAAACTCTCCAATTACTAGATTAAATAGAAGTGTTCCGCTAGCAATTGTAAAAGGAAATACCATAGCTATTAACGAACTAATAGCATTGGAAGCAAATTCAGATATTGGAAATCACCATTTATTCCATACCACTCTTGCAGAATTTTACAAGAGAGAAAACAACGTAAGCAAAGCTGTTACACAACTTAACAAGGCAATTTTACTCGCTACGAATAAAAGAGATATTGATTTAATTAAAAAAAAATTACAAACGGTTGTCCCTAATTAAAAAACTAGATTGTTATAACTGTATAATCTATTAATTGTAAAAATACAATCATGAAAGAATTTATGTTATTTATTAGAAGTGAAGAAAAGCCTAAAGCAAACCTATCACCAGAGCAACTACAACAACACATTGAAAAAGTTGGTAGTTTTATTAAAAATTTAGCAGACCAAGGGCGAATGAAATCTGCTCAACCTCTAGAAATGGAAGGGCGTATGTTATCCTATAAAGATGGGAAGGTTATTGATGGCCCTTATAATGAGACCAAAGAAATTATCTCTGGATATTATCATTTGTTAGCCAAAGACTTAGATGAAGCAATTGCTATTACAAAAGAGGATCCAAGATTTGAAGAAGGCATTTGGAGAATTGAGGTTAGACCTATAAAAAAGGTAGAAGGTATTAACTAATAACTTTAGTAAGCACCATACAAACGAGAATATTATTAGAGTAGAACTCTATTGTAATCTATAGGATAGGCTTTAGTTATTTCTCGTTTGTTAACCAGTTTAGATAAAGTGACTCAACAAATATTTAAGTGCTATTTGGGTAATCCTAAAACATAAGCTTAATTTTACCTATCCAAAAACCAACTTCGTTTGAAAAAAATAGGTGTCCTTTTCATATTAACCTCTGTTATGTTATTAGGTTGCAACAAAACCTCAGAAGATACCTTAAATATTGCAGTTGCTGCAAACATGCAGTACGCCTTAAAAGCAATTGCCAAAGAATTTACTCAAATAAAAGGAATTAAATGCAACGTAATTGTTGGTTCTTCGGGTAAGCTTACCGCTCAAATAAAGGAAGGTGCTCCGTATGATATTTTTGTTTCCGCTGACTTAAAATACCCAAACGATTTATACAACAATAGCCTAACAACTGGCAAGCCGCAAGTATATGCATATGGCACTTTGGTAATATGGACAATGTTAAGTGACATTTCACCCTCTTATAATATACTTTCCGATAAAGCAATAAGACACGTAGCCATACCTAATCCTAAATTAGCTCCATATGGTGCTGCAGCTCTAGAGTCACTACAAAAACAACAACTTTACGAAGGTTTAAAAGAAAAGCTGGTATTTGGAGAAAACGTTGCTCAAACTAGTCAATTTATTACCACTAAATCTGCTGAAATTGGTTTTACTTCAAAGTCAATAGTTTTATCCTCTGCAATGAAAGGAAAAGGAAATTGGATTGATGTTGATAAAACTTTATATTCACCAATAGCCCAAGGTGCTGTTATTCTAAAACAGCATAATGTTGACCATAGAGCTGAACAATTTTATGATTTTTTATATTCAATTGAGGCAAAAAAAACGCTTAAAGACTTTGGTTATTTAGTAGATTAAAATGGTGTTATGAATGTTTTAAATGGAAAAATAGCAGCAATAGAGACCAACGGTAGTTTATCAATTATCGAAATACAAATTGGTTCTATTTTTTTTAAAACAATACTAATCGAAACCCCCAATTCTGTATCCTACTTAAAAGAAGAAAACGAAGTCAAAGTTATTTTTAAAGAAACCGAAGTAGTAATAGGAAAAGGGACTGAACATGTGGTAAGTCTACAAAACAAAATTACGGGAACAATTAATGATATAGAAAAAGGAGCACTTTTAAGTAAACTACGTATTAAAACTAGTGTTGGTATAATAACTTCTATAATCACCACTAGCTCCGTTCTAAAGTTAGATTTAAATGTGAATGAAACGGTAACCGCTATGATTAAAACTAACGAAATAATGTTATCGCAATGATAGAATGGCAACCTTTGTTTTTAACGTTTAAGTTGGCTCTGGTTACAACAGCTTTATTACTAATAATTGCTGTTCCCCTATCCTACTGGCTTGCTTATTCTAAATCTAAAGTAAAACCAATTATTGAAACCCTAGTAAGCATGCCTCTAGTGCTTCCTCCTACGGTTTTAGGTTTTTATTTATTGATAGCTTTTAGTCCATCCAGTACCGTTGGTAACTGGTTGAATGATTATTTAGACCTACAGCTTATTTTTTCATTTCAAGGGTTAGTTTTTGCTTCCATTATCTATAGCCTTCCTTTTATGGTACAACCACTACAATCGGGATTCACAAATATTTCGACGTCTATTATTGAAGCCTCATACGTTTTAGGAAAAACCAAAACAGAAACCCTGTTTAAGGTGTTGCTTCCAAATATGAAATCGTCAATACTAACTGGTTTGGTTCTTGCTTTTGCTCATACTATTGGTGAATTTGGCGTAGTACTTATGATTGGTGGAAACATTCCTGGAGAAACCAAGGTTGCTTCAATTGCCATCTATGATGAAGTAGAAGCACTTAATTATACTATGGCAAATACGTATTCCATAATACTATTTGCAATTACGTTTTCCATTTTACTATTAGTATATATAGTTAACGGAGGATACATCAAACAGTTTAAGAAATGACACATATTTCTGTACAAAAAAAACTATTGGCAGCTGATGGTGAAATGCAACTCAATGTTAACATTACCCTTGAGCAAGGCAAACTTACCGCTATTTATGGTCCATCTGGTGCTGGAAAAACATCTCTACTAAGAATAATTGCAGGCCTTCTTAAAGCCGATAAAGGTAGCATTATTGTAAATCAAAAAACCTGGTTAGATTCCAGTAAAAACATTTTCCTAAAACCTCAAGAACGTAAAGTTGGATTTGTTTTTCAAGAGTATGCGCTTTTTCCAAATATGACGGTTCAAGAAAATTTACTTTTTGCTTTAGACAAAGGACAAAACAAAAAAAATGTTGACGATTTAATTGCCATCACTGAACTTGAAAACTTAAAGAATCGTAAGCCTGAAAACCTATCAGGAGGTCAAAAACAGCGAGTAGCGCTAGCAAGGGCACTTGTTAGAAAACCAGATGTTTTAATGCTAGACGAACCGCTTTCCTCCCTTGACCTATCTATGCGAAATAAATTGCAAGACTACATTCTAAAAGTTCATAAAGAGTATAATTTAACCACAGTACTTATCAGCCATGAAGTTGGTGAAATTGTAAAAATGTCGGATACCGTTATTATTCTTGAAAAGGGGGAAGTGGTTAAACAAGGAAAACCTTTTGATGTATTTACAAATAAACAAATAAGTGGTAAGTTTCAGTTCACTGGAGATATTATAAATATCCAAAAAGAAGATATTATTTATGTTGTTACTATTTTAATTGGTATCAGTTTTGTAAAAGTAGTCGCCGAAGAAAACGAAATAATAGATTTAAACATTGGTGATACAGTAATGGTAGCTTCAAAAGCTTTTAACCCTATTTTTCAAAAGATTAAATAACCTCTATCGTATACTTTTTTATATAGCCGAGTAGTCAAAATCATACTTTTCAGTTGTATCTTTGATAGTATATCATCAAAAAACAATCCCAAATTATGCATGCAATAATTGGCGCTGGAATTGGAGGTTTAACTACTGCATTAGCTTTTGAAAAACTTAACATTGACTATCAAATATTTGAAAAATCAGAAAACTCAAATGCCGTTGGCGCTGGTATATGGTTGGCTCCAAATGCATTAAAAGTTTACGAATGGCTGGGTATTTTAGAGCAGATACAACAAAGTGGCAATGCTATCAACAGAATTACGGTAACAGATGAAAACCTAGACCATATTACCGATAGCGCGCAGAGTGAGGCGGTACAAAAATTTGGTTTCTCAACAGTTGCCATACATAGAGTTGCCCTCCAAAAAGTGCTTTTAGATAATATTCCGCAGCATAAAATTCATTGGAACAAAAGTTTACTTAAATATGAAGAAAGCAATGATAATATACATTTGTTTTTTAAAGATGGTAGCACAACAAAAGCTACACATATCATTGGAGCTGATGGAATAAATTCTGAAGTAAGAAAACAGCTTTTTCCAGAAAGTAAAATTAGATATTCTGGTCAAACTTGTTGGCGAGGTATTACATCTCATAATATTGACTCAGAATTTAACCATAGAGGAATTGAGATGTGGGGTGATAAAATTAGGTTTGGTTTGTCAAAAGTATCTGCAAACCAAACATACTGGTTTGCCGTTGCCAAAAGTGAAGCATTTCAGAAAGATGACATGGAAAATTTAAAAAAAGAACTTCTTAAAAAATACAAAAATTACCATAGTGTAGTAACTAGCTTAATTGAAAATACCAGTATAGATAATATCATTAGAAACGACATTATTGATTTAAAGCCCTTGAAAAAATGGTACTCTAATAACGTATGTCTAATAGGTGACGCTGGACATGCTACCACACCTAATATGGGACAAGGTGGAGCACAAGCCATTGAAGATGCCTACTTTTTAGCAAACAGTATTGCTAACGGCGATAATCCATTCAAGAAATTTCAGGATAAACGTTTTAAAAAAGTAAACTCCATAGTTCAGCAATCATGGTATACGGGAAAAATTGCACATATGGGTATTGGTTCAGGCGTTAGAAATTTTATCTTCAAAAGCATGCCAAAATCACTCATTGATAAAAAAATGAACGAAGTATACCAATTGGGCTAGATATATCATTTTCATTACTTTTATTCAACTTGCAGACTAAGTGTTTTTGACACTACTTCTCCTTGAGAAACGTTTATATCAACAGCCCCTTTTTCTTTAGTAGACTGAACTATAAATATTGCTTTACCTCCATGTGTCACCAATTTGTTTGTTTTATGTGGTTGCACATTCATTTCCCAGCCATTATCAACTCCCAAATTTTTATGCGCACCTGTAACGTTAAAAGTAATTTCTTTATCAGCATCCGTAATTAAGTTTCCTTTTTCATCTATCAAACTTGCAGTTACTATAGCAACATCATAACCATCTGCCACCAATCGGGCTTTTGTAGTTTCAACTTTTATTTTTTTTACAGTATCTGCTGTGGTATTAAGCACATACTCATCTACCTTTTCTCCCTTATTATACCCTACAACCTTTAATTCACCAGCACTATATGGCACCAACCACTTAATAATATTATCAGTTTCACTATAGTCCGACAGTTTTTGTTTCCCAAGTGAGCTTCCGTTTAAAAACAATTCCGCTTCCTCACAATTCGTATAAGTTTGAACAACAATGGGCTGCTCTTTTTGATATTTCCATTTAGAATTTACGGTATACCACTCCCATTTACGAAGCATACTCCAAACCGGAGGAGGTGTTAACTGCATGGTAAACTTCCAACCTTCTTTTTTATCAAATGAAAACTCTGATTCCTCAGCAGGCGTGGTTACCATATATACTTTGGGGTCTTTTTTCCAAAGACATTCAAAAAAATGGCCTCTAGGTGTTTTAAAACCAGCATAATCAAAAAACGATATTTCGAGTCCTTTTCTTGGCCATGGTCCAGCTTCTCCCATATAAGCAAAACCTGTCCAAACAAAAATTCCGGAAACAAAATCACGCTCACGTACACTTTTCCATTCCTTATAATCTCCCCAATTTTCAGAACCAATTATTTTTAAATCAGGATAGGCTTTGTGTGCGGCATCATAATCAGAAGCGCGATAATTGAACCCAAACACGTCAACCGCTTTTCCATACCCTGAAGTCATTCCGATTGATGGCAATACACTCCCACAAGTTATTGGGCGTGTTGTATCCACTTCTTTAGCCCATTTCACCAGTTGTTGAGCAGTTGCTGTCAAGGGATCGTTACCATCGATATTTTTTTCAAAAATGGGTTTAATTTTAAGCGAATCGTATTCAGGAACAAAATCATATGAACCAGCGTTAAAATCTACGTTTACATCATTAAATGTTTTTGAGTAGTGTGGAAATGTCCATTCAATCTCATTACCAATACTTATCATAAATACTGAAGGGTGGTTATAATCTCGCTTAATCAAATCCTTCAAATCTCTCTCCGCCCAATCATTAAAATGCGTTGGGTATGCTTTAGAGGCCTCTTCAGAAGCTGCATTATCACCCAAAAACACTTTACTTTTTTCTTTAGGGTTACTCCATTCATCAAAAGCTTCGTTCATAACCAGCATTCCCATTTCATCACATACCTCTAATAATTCTTTCGCATGCGGGTTATGAGAAAACCTTACTGCATTAACACCAATTGATTTCAATTTTTTAATTCGGTATTCCCATATTCCCTTTGGTACCGCAGCTCCTACTGCACCAGCATCATGATGAAGGTTAACACCCTTTATTTTAGTATGCTTACCGTTTAAAGAAAAACCTTTTTTCGAGCTAAAGTCAAAAGTTCTAATTCCGAAACGTTCTGTAACATTATCTAATAAATCTCCATTTTTAAAAACTTCTACCTCTACTGTGTATAAATTTGGTTTCTCCAAAGACCATAATTTAGGTTTTACAACTTTTACCGTTGTTTCCGCTTCAAATTTCTCAGAGACATTTGTTTCTTTCTTAGCAACAAGAACACCTGACGAATCAAAAATTGAATATTTTACTGAGACTTCTTCCAAATTTAGAGCTCCTGACTGTTCCAATGTTGTTCTGATTCTTACCGAAGCACTTTCTTTATTAACTTCTGGTGTAGATACGGCTACTCCCCATTGTTTTATATGGAGTTTAGAAGTTTTTATTAATGTTACTTTCCTATAAATTCCAGAGCCCGTATACCAACGAGAATCAACATATGCCTTACGATTTACTTTTACAGCAACAACATTATTACTCCCGTCAAATTTTAAAAAAGGAGTTAAATCATAACCAAAGGAGCTATAGCCATTTGGTCTAGTGCCTAACAAATTACCGTTAATCCATACCGTAGAATTATTATACACTCCATCAAAAAGAATTCTAATATATTTCTCTTTATCCGCTTCAGAAAGCGCGAAAGATTTCCTATACCAACCTATTCCACCTAGAACAAATCCAGTACTAGAAGCTGTTTCACCCTCTTTATAATATCCTTTATCAATACTCCAGTCGTGAGGAACACTTAAGGTTTCCCATTCGTAATCATTAAAACTCAACTCATTTGCACCTGAAACTTCACCCAATTGAAATTTCCAATCAATATTAAAATCTTCAATAATTCTTGAATTCTTATTATCTGAGCAAGATATCAACGTTACCAAACAAACGAGAAGAATTAATGTATGTTTGATGATTTCTAAACTATTCTTAGTGGAGAACATAGGGTTAAAGTTTTTTGAAAAATATTCTCCTAATATATCCGATATAGACATAACTAAAGTCATATTTCTCCTGCAAGGTTAATATAAGATACTAACTAGTAAATATCAGACCTATTAGACTACCTACATGGATAAGGTTTTAATACCATTGGACAAAAAAAGGCGTCGTAACCACACGACGCCTTACCACAATCTATAAACCACTTCAACTACTCTAACACTAAAATTCTACGGACTCTAGTTGTTATTAGAGCATCGGTATTTATAATATAAAGATAATAAAAATTGTAAGAAAAAACTTTCTTTTTAGATTTATTTCTAAATTTTTTACGCTTTCCCTTGTCTTTTAATACTATGGTAAAAAAATAAAGCGCTGTAACCACACAGCGCTTTTACCACAATTTAAACCAAACTTAACGACTAACTTAATTTTTATTTCTTTCAAACCATAAGTATCACATAATATGTCACTTACAATCAATATTTAATTTTCATTATGTTTCTAAAACCTGATGCTAATATCCAAAATAAAGTAGGAAAAAACTTAATAATGTTGTAATCTATTTAATAAATATTGTAAAAATCGCCAAATATGTTGTTAACTTTTTCAAGAATCTCATGTTTTCTTCCTTTTTAAAAGACTTTGATGTCCTTTTTTATTTTATCAACTACATTTTTCTAAACTCTTAACTTAAATTTTTAAAAAACACTAAACTCCCTTCTTATATATAAAAATCTGGTTTTAATAAAACTGTCTTAAATTATATTTGTCTCTTTTAAAAAGCCCTATTTTTGATTAAAATTTTATAGGTTGAAAAAAGTTACATTTTTACTGATTTCAGTATTTATTTCAGCATTTTGTATCGCTCAGAATACCGAAGAAAAAAAACAAATTAATATTATTCATGGTGCTAATTTCACCAAAGATGAAGTTGAATTTCCTGGTGCTTCAATCTTTAGTAAGGATGAAAAGCAAGTTCAGTTTGAGCATGAAGGAGCCGACCTTTTCTGTGATATAGCAATCTATTACCAAAAAGAAAACAGACTTAAAGCCGTCGGAAATGTTAGACTTAAGCAAGGTGATTCCGTACAACTAACCAGTGGCAAAGTGGATTATGACGGTAATTTAAAACTTGCTAAAGCTTGGGATGACGTATTACTCAAAAATACGGATATGACACTAATGACCGATACTTTGCGGTTTGATAGAGTTAATCAAGAGGCATATTACAAAGATTTTGGTACTGTAATAGACTCTGCCAACACTTTAACTAGTGAAATTGGCAAGTACTTTATGGAGCTTAAAAAATATCAGTTCTTAGATAGCGTTCACATAAAAAACAAAGAGTATACCCTAGACTCCGAACAACTGGATTATTATACTTCTTCGAAAAACGCATACATGTACGGTCCATCTACTATTCGCGGAAAAACGTATACCATATATTGCGAAAGAGGTTTTTACGATACCAAAATTGAAAGCGGTTACGGCATAAAAAACACAAAAATAGATTACAACAATAGAGTAATTGAAGGAGATAGCGTTTACTTTAACAAAGCCCAAGAATTTGCGTCGGCTACAAATAATATTATTGTGACCGATACGGTAAATGATGGTGTCATAAAAGCCCATTATGCCGAAGTGTTTAAAGCTAAAGATTCTCTTTTTGCAACAAAAAAAGCAGTTTCCATTGCACTCATGGAAAAAGATTCTCTTTTTATACACGGTGATACACTAATGGTAACAGGCCCTCCAGAAGAACGTACATTAAGGGCTTTTCATAATGCAAAGTTTTTTAAAACGGATTTAAGCGGTAAATGCGATTCCATTCACTCAGAGCAGAAAACTGGTATTACGCAACTAATTAGAAACCCCGTTTTATGGAATGGAGAAAATCAAATGACTGGAGATAGCATTCATTTGATTTCGGATTTAAAAACGGAAAAACTGGATTCTTTAAAAGTCCTAGAAAATGCATTCGTAATATCTTTAGACAGTATTAGTCAAACAGGTTACAATCAAGCAAAAGGAAAAGATTTATTTGGTCAGTTTGAAGATAACGCGCTTAAAATAATAGACTTGGTTAAAAATACTGAGGTTATATATTATATGTATGACGATGATGACGAACTCATAGGAATAAACAAAACCATATGCAGTGCCATTAGAATAACTATGGCTAATAATGAAATTGAAAACTTAACTTTTACCACGGACCCCGATGGTGACATATTTCCTGATTTTGAACTTCCGGAAAATAGTAGAAAATTAAAGGGTTTTATTTGGAGAGGCGATGAAAGAATACTTACTAAAGATGATATCTTTGACGAAGATGACCTAAACGTAAAGCTAGTAAGCATAAGAGGAATTGACAACCCTATAGATATTGATGCTGAAGAAGAAGAACGAAATAAAAATGAAGGTGACCCTGTAAATGTTTCGCCAAATAATAAAGCTACTCAACCTAAAAAAACAAATTCCTCTAAAAAACAGCAATAGTAAATTGAATCCGGATTTTTTTAAATATCAGGCGCAAACAAGTCCTACTCCACTTGCATTAGAGGTTTCAAGTGCCAAAGGAAGCTATGTTTATGATACCGACGGAAAAGCCCATTTAGATTTTGTAGCAGGAGTTTCCGCCTGCACTTTAGGGCATTCTCACCCAGAAGTGGTAAAAGCAATTACAACTCAAGTTTCAAAGTACATGCATGTTATGGTGTATGGGGAGTACATCCAAAAACCTGCGGTTGATTTTACAAAAATACTCTCTAGCTTTTTACCAGATGAGTTGGAAACTACTTACCTGGTTAATTCTGGTACAGAAGCAATAGAAGGAGCCCTTAAACTTGCTCGAAGATATACCGGACGCACAGAAATTGTTTCAGCACGTAATGCATATCACGGAAACACCATGGGCAGTCTAAGTGTTAGTGGTTCCGAAGAACAAAAAGGTGCATTTAGACCGTTACTTCCTGAAATTAACTTTATTGTTTTTAATGATGAAAAGGACTTGGAAAAAATAACAGCTAAAACTGCAGCTGTTGTTTTAGAGACTATACAAGGAGGTGCTGGATTTATTTTACCAAAAAAAGATTATTTACAAAAAGTAAGAGCAAAATGTAAAGCGGTTGGAGCTTTGTTAATTTTGGATGAAATTCAACCAGGTTTCGGAAGAACAGGTAAACTCTTTGCTTTTGAACATTACAATTGTACTCCAGATATTTTAGTTATTGGTAAAGGTATGGCATCAGGATTACCGGTTGGGGCTTTTATTTCTTCCAATAAAATAATGGGGTCATTACAAAGTAAACCTAAGTTAGGTCACATTACCACATTTGGTGGAAACCCGGTAATTGCAGCCGCTTCTCTTGCAACGTTAAACGTAATTACACAATCCGATTTAATTAAGGAAACTCTTTCAAAAGAACGCTTACTGCGCAAGTTGTTACAACATGAATACGTAAGTGAGATTCGTGGAAAAGGATTAATGCTTGCGTTAATTATGAAAACCGAAGAACTAGCAAATTACCTTATCCTCGAAGCCGCAAAAGAACAACTCATTCTATTTTGGTTGCTTTTTGAAAAAAAAGCAGTTAGAATATCTCCCCCACTAAATATTTCAGAAAAAGAAATTACAAAAGGGTGTAAAATAATAGTAAAGCTGCTAGACAACTTCAAAAACCAGTCTGTTAACTAATTTGTTAATAATATAGCGTGGGTTACCTTATATTAATTAGTCCAAAATGTTACTTTTATTTTTATAGATAACCTAATACGTTTCAATGGCGTTAGAATCTAATGAAAGACCGGGGCAACCCATAACGAAGTTTGAATCCATGCTCAAGACGGACGATGTCTATTTTTTTGATGCTGAGGATTTTGAGGACATTATTCACCATTATCTAAACAATGGCAAGGTATCTTTGGCTAAAAAAGCCATTAAAATAGGACTGCAACAACATCCAGATTCCATAGAACTTAAGTTACTTAATATTGAGGTTTTAGTTTTTGAAAACAAGCTGGAACTTGCAGAAAATATGTTAGATCAGTTAGAGCTCTTAGATAGCAATAATGAAGAAATATACATTCAACGAGCTAACATATTTTCAAAATTAGATAATCATGAAGGAGCCGTTATACTTTTAAATAAAGCCTTAGAATTATCAGAAGATAGTTTTGATATCTATTCACTATTAGGAATGGAATACCTATTTATGGATGATTATAAGCTTGCAAAAGACAGTTTTATAAAATGTTTGAGCTTTGATAATCAAGATTATTCTTCTTTATACAATGTAATTTATTGTTTTGATTATTTAGAAGATACTGATGGAGCCATCAAATTTTTAGATGAATATTTAGATAAAAATCCTTATTGTGAAATAGCTTGGCACCAATTAGGAAAGCAATACATGCAGAAGAAGAAATATAATGAGGCGCTTTCTGCCTTTGATTATGCCATTATTTCCGATGATTCATTTATAGGAGCATACTTTGAAAAAGGTAGAGTTTTAGAAAAAATGAAAAAGTATAAAGAGGCCATAGAAAACTATGAGACCACTTTAAATATGGAAGACCCAACCTCGCATACTTTTCTTAGAATGGGTAAATGTTATGAAAAGTTAAATGACGAGGAAATGGCAAAATACTATTACTACCAAACGGTTCATGAAGACCCATTATTGGACAAAGGATGGTTAGCCATAACGGATTTCTATTTTAGACGCAAAAATTACGAAAAAGCACATTTTTATATTAACAAAGCTTTAAACATTGATGGAGAAAACCCGCATTACTGGAGAAAATGTGCTAAAATCAATGCTGCTTTAAAAAACTATGACCAAGCGGATTTTGCTTATAAACAAGCCGTTGATTCTGGAAATTACGAACTAAAAACATGGATAGAATGGGCTAATGTTGCACGTGCTACGGGTGATGTATCTTCTGCTATTCAAATTCTTACTCAAGGGCGAGATTTTTATCCAGGAAGCTCAGAGTTAAGGTATAAAACTGCTGGCTTTTATCTTCTTAATGATGAACCCGTAAACGCTAGAAAAATGCTTACAGAAGCCTTAAAAGCAAATCCAAAAAAGATAGCACTGTTTATGAACGAATTTCCAGAGTTTAGCAATATACAATGGACACTTGACGTTATTGAAAGTGTACGAAAATCCTCACGTTAAAATTTTATTGGAAAATCATGGAAAATCGCAATGCACTGCAATATTTGTATATTACGCTTAAAGGAATAGCTATGGGAGCTGCTGATGTTGTCCCAGGAGTATCTGGAGGCACAATAGCTTTTATATCTGGAATATACGAAGAACTAATAACCTCAATCAATAATATTAACTTTTCACTTTTTAAAACATTAAGAAGTGAAGGTTTTAAACCCTTTTGGAAACAAGCAAATGGGAACTTTTTATCCGCACTATTTTTAGGAATTTTTATTAGTATACTTTCTTTAGCAAAACTTGTAAGTTGGCTTTTAGAAAACGAACCGGTTTTACTTTGGGCTTTCTTTTTTGGGCTCGTAACTGCGAGCATTTTTTTTGTTGGAAGAACCATCGAAAAATGGAATACTGGAGTGATTATATCTTTAATTGCAGGAGCTTGCTTAGCATATTATATAACTACTCTCCCTGCAAACGAAAGTGTAAATAGTCTCCCATTTTTGTTCTTTTCGGGTGCGTTAGCTGTATGCGCAATGATATTACCAGGTATTTCTGGTGCTTTTATATTAGTACTTTTAGGCTCATATAAGACCATTTTAGAAGCTGTTCATGAAAAGGATATTAAAGTTATTCTAACGGTTGGTTTAGGAGCTGTTTTTGGATTACTAAGTTTTGCCAGAATTCTAAAGTGGATGTTTAACAACTACAAAAACATCACATTAGCCGTATTAACTGGTTTTATTATAGGATCTTTGAATAAAATATGGCCTTGGAAAAACGTTTTAGAAACCAAACAATTTGGTGATAAAATAATGGTTATCGCTGATGAGAGCGTATCTCCTTATGCATTTGACGGAGAACACAAACTTATTTATGCGGTAATAGCAGCGATAATAGGTTTTTCTCTTATTTTTATAATGGAGAAAGCCGCTTCCAAAAAATAAATGCTGCAATTCGTAAAATGAACAATACTAGAACTTTTACCGACAAATTTTTTCTTGTTGTAAAAGGGCTATGTATGGGGGCCGCAAATAAAGTTCCAGGAGTATCTGGTGGAATCGTTGCTTTTGTCGGTGGATTTTATGAAGAATTCATTTACTCTCTGCAAAAAGTTAATGGCAAAGCTTTTAAACTTCTTATAAACGGACGCTTTAAAAGCTTTTACACCTACATTAACGGGCAGTTTCTTTCCTTATTGATTTTCGGAATGTTAGTGAGCTATTTTAGCATATCTAAAATATTAGACTACTTTTTAGAAAAAAAAGAACTCCTAGTTTGGTCCGCTTTTTTTGGAATGATTCTAGGCTCTATCTACTATATCTCAAAAGATTTTGAACATTGGAATAAAAAAACAATTTCTGCCGGAATATTAGGCCTCATTATTGGTGTTCTAATTAGTTTTTTAAATCCCGCGACAGCGAACGACAATCTACTATTCATTTTTCTATGTGGAATGATAAGCGTTTCTGGTATGACATTACCTGGACTGTCGGGTTCTTTTATTTTAATTCTACTAGGTAATTATGTGTTACTTCTTGTAGATTCTGTAAATGCGTTATACGATACAATTTCTGAAGTTTTTACGGGTGATTTTGGTTTTATAAATGACCCTGAACGTCTAAATATTTTAACCATTTTAGCTGTATTTACAATAGGTTCTGCTGTAGGTTTAGTTAGCCTTTCTCACCTATTAAGCTATGTTTTAAAACAATACAAGCACATTACAACTGCTGTTATAATTGGTTTTATTACAGGATCTCTAGGTGTTGTTTGGCCTTGGAAAAAAACGATATACAAAACCAACAATTTAGGGCAAATACTTACTGATAGTAATGGGAAAGAAATTATTGCTAATTATAAGCGTTATTTTCCGAATTTTGAAGTCCCTGAAACATGGTGGGCAATAGTTTTTATTGTTGTAGGAATTGGTATATTATTGGGATTAGATTGGTATGGAAAACAAAGACAACAGCATGCATAAATTTGGCTTAGTAGGCAAAAACATTGAATATTCTTTTTCTCGAGGTTATTTTAAAAAAAAGTTTGAAACACTCAAATTAACGAATTACTCTTACGTAAACTTCGATTTAGATACCATTAATGAGTTTAAAGAAATAATTGGAGGCACAAAAAATCTTGTTGGATTAAATGTTACAATCCCCTATAAAGAAGCCGTTATTCCCCATTTAAGCAAACTAGATTCAGAAGCGGAAAAAATTGGAGCAGTAAATACAATTAAGGTTACTAAAAATGGAACAATAGGCTATAATACCGATGCCTACGGTTTTCAAAAATCACTTGAGCCATTATTAAAAAAGCATCATACAAAAGCCCTTATTTTAGGAACCGGAGGAGCTTCAAAAGCTATTGCTTATGTTTTAGACCAACTGGAAATTGAATACGTTTTTGTCTCACGTAAAAAAACAGAAAACAACTTGACGTACAGCGATTTAACCAAACAAATAATTACAGAACGTACTTTAATAATTAACAGTTCTCCCGTTGGTACTCATCCAAAAATTAATGATAAACCAGATATCCCCTATCAATATATTACTTCCAACCATTATCTTTTTGATTTAATTTATAATCCGGAAAAAACGGCCTTTCTAAAAACAGGCGAAAAACAGGGTGCTGTTATTTGCAATGGCTCGCAAATGTTAATGCACCAAGCCGAAAAAGCCTGGAAAATATGGAATTCGTAGGTTAGCACATGCTTTAATAAAAGACATTTATCAAATAAATGGAAGGTAAAATAAAATACAAATTCACAACAAAAATGTGGAAAACCAACGCTGAAGGAAGTTGGCATTTTGTTTCGCTACCTAAAGCTATGTCAAAGGAAATACGAGCAAATTTAAAATGGCAAGAAGAAGGTTGGGGAAGAATGAAAGCGGTTTCTCAAATAGACGAAGTTAAATGGAACACGTCTATTTGGTTTGACACAAAAATAAATACTTACATCCTTCCTATTAAAGCTGAAATTAGAAGAAAAACAAGGCTAGAGCTAGACAAAAACTTTGAAATGTATATTTGGGTTTAGTTGCCTCCACACTATCATGTAACCTTCCACTTTCCCTATTCAATCAAAAAGAAATTTAATATTTTTTTGCCATTCTTTTGGTTGTTCTTATCTTACCATATCCATTTACGATAACGAATTTAAAGAGTTATGATGACGGAAGACAAAGACCATGAATTGCAAAACGATGCAATAGAAGAATCAAATTCAGAAACTACCGAAACCAATGATGTTTCGGAGAAAACTACTGAAATACAATCTAGCGCTTCGGAAGACGCAAAAGAAAATGTGGAGGAGGAAAAAACTGAATCAAGTGAAGATACATCGGATGTTATAAAAGATTCGGAAACTGAAGCTGTTTTAGAAGAAATTGAAGAGTCTAATGCTGAGGATGCAGAAGATAAAGACAATCATCAAAGACATCACATTCCAATTTTGGACTACCATTCCATGTCTATGGAAAATTTAGTTGGCGAACTACAACGTTTGGTTAGAAACGAAAAAGTTCAAGCTATTAAAAAACATGTGGATGGCATTAAATATGAATTCGATTTAAAATTCCAAGAGTTTATTGAGCATAAAAAAGAAGATTTTATTGCAAGTGGAGGTAATGAAATTGATTTTAGTTATAACTCGGTAACCAAAAGACAGTTTAACGAGGTATATGGCGATTATCGTGAAAAAAGAAATCACTATTATAAAGAATTAGAAAAAAACTTAAAGGACAACTTAAAAAAACGTTTAGAGCTTATTGATGGCTTAAAAGGTCTGGTAAATGTTGAAGAAGACATTAACACCACCTACAAAAATTTTAAAGACATACAAGAGCAATGGCGTAATGCAGGGCCTATTCCTAGAACACAATATAATGATGTATGGCGTACATACCATCACCATATTGAACGTTTCTACGACTTTTTACATATAAATAGAGAGCTTAGAGATTTAGATTTTAAACATAATCTAGAAGAGAAACAAAAAATTGCAGCCAGAGCAGAAGCCCTTGCGGACGAACCTGACTTAAATAAAGCATTTAGAGAATTACAGAGTTTACATAAAATCTGGAAAGAAGAGATTGGCCCTGTTGGAAAGGAACATCGAGAAGAAATATGGGAACGTTTTAGTAATGCTACTAAGGTATTACATGAAAAAAGACAAGACTATTATAAAAATCTAGATAAAAAATACGAGGAAAATCTAGTAAAGAAAAATCAAATTATTGAATCCATTCAAGAGCTTTCTAACAATGTTGCTACAAACCACAAAATGTTACAGCAACAAATTAGAACGTTAGAAGACCTGCGCGAACAGTTCTTTAACGCAGGAAAAGTTCCTCAAAAATCTAACGAAAAAACATGGGCCGTTTTTAAGGAAGCTGTTCGTAGTTTTAATAGAAATAAAAATGCTTTTTATAAAAATTTAAAAAAAGAGCAACAAATTAATCTTGACAAAAAACGTGAACTATTAAATTTAGCTGTTTCATTAAAAGATAGTGAAGAGTGGGATACTACTACTTCAGAAATGAAACGTATACAAAGCGATTGGAAAAAAATTGGTCATGTTCCAAGAAAATACTCAGACAAAATTTGGAAAGAGTTTAAAGCTGCTTGCAATCACTATTTTGACCGTCTTCATGCGTTAAAAAATAAAGCTAACGCGGAAGAAGAAGCCAATTTAAAGTTGAAAAACGATTGCATAGAGCGTCTTAAAGCTTTCCAATTAACTGGCGTTGCAAAAGACGACGTAGAAACACTTAAAAAGTTTATTAGCGAGTGGAAAAACTACGGAAGAGTTCCATATAACAAAAAACACATTAATCAAAAATTCAATAAAATTATTGATGCTTTGTTTAATAAACTTAATATTGATAAACAAGAGTCGGAACTACTTAAGTACGGAAACAAAATTCAGCAACTTTCTAATAGAAATGATAATCAAGAACGTGCTATTTCTAATGAGCGAGCGTTTATACGCAAGAAAATTGATGAAAGTAAAAATGAGATTCGACAGTTAGAAAACAACCTGCTTTTCTTTTCTGATGCTTCTGAAAGTAACCCGTTAGTACTTGATGTTAAAAAAAGAGTGAATAAGCATAAAGAATCTTTGGAAACCTGGAAAGCCAAGTTAAAAAAGCTTAACATCATGCAAAATACTATTGGCAAAGAAAATGCGAGTTCAGAGGAGGAATAATTTTATTTAATAATCATATGCTTACCAGCAAAATCATTGAATATATAGATAAAAGTGTTTTATGCTGGTTGGCCACATCTTCAAAAGAGAACATCCCAAATGTTTCTCCAAAAGAGGTTTTTACACATTTTAATTCTGAATATATTTTAGTTGCTAATATTGCTTCTCCACGTACCGTTAAAAATATACTGGAGAATAATCAGGTTTGTATAAGTTTCATAGATGTTTTGGTTCAAAAAGGGTTTCAACTAAAAGGAAAAGCTGAAATAATTTCAAATTCTGATACCCGTTTTAACAAGTTATCCACGCCGTTATTACAAATAACACAAGGTAAATTCTCTTTTAACACTATAACAAAAATAACCGTTGAAAAAGCAAAGGAAATTATTGCACCCAAATACATTTTGTATCCAGAAACCACAGAAGAAGAACAAATTGAAAGTGCAAAAAAATTGTATTCTCTTTAGCACAATCTCCCTACAACTGTTTCAATAAAAAATTAATTAAGTCAGTCGTAGTTACAATACCCACTAAGTTTCCATCATCTACAACTGGTATTGCATGAAATTCCATAGTAGAAAGCATTGAAGCCACTTCTTTAACCGTGGTTTTAGAAGTTACACTTACCAGGTTTTTGGTCATCACTTGTTCTAACGTAAACATATTATATACGGTTGTTTCAACAGTTTCTTCATCCTCATCCACTGCATCTGCAAAACTTATTCGTAACAAATCCGTATAGCTTAAAATACCTACGATATCAGTACCAGAAACTACAGGAATATGTCTAATATGGTGTTTCTTAAAAAGATGTTCTGCGGTGTCTAAACTATCAGTGGTACACAATGTAATAACATTTGATGTCATTATAGCCGAAATAGGTGTTTCTCTCTTCATGATGCAACTTTTAAAATTCTTACTTAAAGTTATATCACATCAGAAAAGTCACATATGATAAATGTCAACTTTGCGTTTAAAGAAACGGAATAAAAAAATCCCTAATATCGCTATCAGGGATTTAAACTTATATAAAATTAACGCCTTATTTAGCAACGTTAACCGCTCGTGTTTCACGAATCACAGTTACTTTCACCTGACCTGGGTAAGTCATATCGGTTTGTATTTTTTGAGATATTTCAAAAGACAATTGTGCCGCTTTCTCATCATTAACCTTTTCGCTTTCTACAATAACTCGTAGTTCTCTACCAGCCTGAATTGCATAAGCCTTTTGAACGCCGTTAAAACCAAAAGCAATATCTTCTAAATCCTTTAAACGTTGTATATAAGAATCTAAAACTTGTCTTCTAGCACCAGGTCTCGCTCCACTGATAGCGTCACAAACCTGTACTATTGGCGATATTAAAGTTTTCATTTCTATTTCATCATGGTGAGCTCCAATAGCATTGCAAACATCTGCTTTTTCGCCATACTTCTCTGCCCACTTCATACCCAAAATAGCATGAGGAGTTTCCACCTCAGCCTCAGTATTTGGAACCTTTCCAATATCATGAAGTAAACCGGCCCGTTTAGCTATTTTTGCGTTCAATCCAAGTTCCGCTGCCATAACTCCACAAAGCTTAGCTACTTCTCTAGAGTGTTGCAATAGGTTTTGACCATATGAAGAACGGTACTTCATTCTACCTACCGCCTTAATTAACTCTGGGTGTAAACCATGAATACCCAAATCTATTACAGTACGCTTTCCTATCTCAATGATTTCGCTTTCAATTTGTTTTTCAGTCTTTTTAACAACCTCTTCAATACGTGCGGGGTGAATTCTACCATCAGTTACTAATTTGTGCAACGATAAGCGCGCCACTTCTCTACGAACAGAATCAAAACATGAAAGAATTATAGCGTCAGGTGTATCATCAACAATAATTTCTACTCCAGTTGCAGATTCTAATGCTCTAATGTTTCTACCCTCTCTTCCAATAATTCGTCCTTTTACATCATCAGACTCTAAATTAAATACAGAAACACAGTTTTCTACTGCTTCTTCGGTACCTATGCGTTGAATAGAGTTTATGACTACTTTTTTCGCCTCTTGTTGCGCTGTTAATTTTGCGTCTTCCAAAGTAGATTGAATATACGCCATAGCATCTGTTTTCGCCGTTTCTTTCAACGATTCCAACAGCTGATTTTTAGCTTCTTCAGCAGATAAGCCCGAAATAACTTCTAATTGCTGAACTTGATTTTTATGCATTTTATCAACCTCTGCCTGCTTTTTTTCAAAAATATCAATGCGGTGTTCCACATCTTTAATTTTAGCTTGCAGCTGATTATTCATGTTTTTGTTTTTAGCCAATTCAGAACCTACTTGAGACTCTTTATCTCTAGTTCTTTTTTCGGCTTCAGCCATTTTTTTATCCTTATTAATAATAACTTTCTCGTGCTCAGCTTTAAGCTCCAAAAACTTCTCTTTTGCCTGAAAAATTTTGTCTTTCTTAATGCTCTCTCCTTCCACCTTTGCTTCCTTTACAATACTTGCTGCTTCTCTCTTAGCGCTAGCAATTGTTTTAGAGGCTTTTCCCTTCTCAAGAAATTTTGCTATTGCAAAACCTATTACAAGACCTACAAGCCCTGCTATAATCCATATCGTGTAATCCATAGTTATTAAATTATTTATAAAAAAAAGCCCACATTGAAGAAGTTTTGTACAAACTCCAATAAACAGGTTTAGGGCTACCAGACTGATCAAGGGTCCTTATACGAGTAAGGCATGCTTTTACAATCTAAACTCACCCTTTTTAAACAAATTAATGTTGAGTTTGTCAAAAGATATTACCAATGTGGGCAGTACTGTTATTTAAAAGAACTTATTTAATACCAAGCTCCGCGTCCACCAAATCATTTAATGCTTTTAATCTTTTAATAGCATCTTTGGTTCCTTCGGAATAATCTATGCCTTTTTGCTCAAACTTAGAGGCAAACTGTAACGCGCACATGGCTAAAACGTCTTGTTTATCTCTCACAGCGTAACTTTGCTCAAATTTTTTGGCCAATTGTTCTATGTTTTTGGCTGCTTTACGCAAGCCCTCCTCTTGACTAGGGTCTATAGTTAATGGATAAACCCTATCCGCAATAGAAAGCTTTATTTTGAGCTTTTCTGACATATTATTTTAAAACATTATTCTGAGAGTTGAGCAATACAATGATCCAACTCTCTAATTAATGTATTTATTTTAAGCTTAGCTTCTGTTTTATTTGTACTCCCACCTAGCATTGAACTTGCTAATTTAAGTGAATTATACTTTTCCTCCCACTCAGCGATATTCTGTTGGGCGGTCTCCTGATTAACCTTTATAGATTCTAATTCACTTTCCAATTTTCCGTTAGCTTGTTGTAAAACTTCAAGTTTATGTAACAACTTACTAACTCTATTTTCTAATGAATCAACTATTTTAACCAATTCACTCATTCACAAAAATCAATGCGTTTTACACAAAGTTAACATTCATTGGAGGACTTAGCAATTCTTTTTGCATTTATTCTTGGAATGATTCTATAATTACATATTAAATCTAATTTAACAGTCTCTTATTTGCATATTAGTGACCTAAGCTTTCATCAATTGTTTTTGATTAATTATTTTCGCAACAACTTATTTATTATGAGAGCATTTTCACTCCTTTTCTTTATACTTTTTACAATAGCCATACAATCACAAGAAACGTATCCTCAAGATACCTTTGGATCTCCTATGGACATACCTATTATTCTTGCTGGTACTTTTGGGGAATTACGATCTAATCACTTCCATGCTGGAATAGACATAAAGACCCAACAACGGGAAGGTCTCCCAGTTTATACTATTGGTGATGGTACGGTTACAAGAATTAAAATCTCACATTGGGGTTATGGAAAAGCAATGTACATAGCACACCCTAATGGATATACCTCGGTCTATGCGCACCTTAAAAAGTTTTCTCCAGAAATTGAAGCGTATATTAAAAGCATTCAATACAAAAAACAATCGTATCAAGTTGAGGTTTTTCCGGACTACGGAGAGTTAAAAGTAAAAAAAGGAGAACTTATTGCTTATAGCGGCAATAGTGGTAGCTCTGGTGGTCCGCATTTGCATTTTGAAATTAGAAGTAGTGTTTCTGAAAAACCTACAAATCCATTACTGTATGGCTACAAGGTTGATGACGCTACCAATCCTATAATGGAAAAACTTTTTGTTTACCCACTTTCGGAAGATGCGGTGGTAAAACAAAACCAGAACAGAACCGAAGTTAATTTTACTAAACAAAAAGACGGTTCTTTTCTAGCTGACAAAATCAATGCTATTGGAACTATTGGATTTGGATTTATTGGGTTTGACCGCCAAGATCTCGCCGCTAACAAAAATGGTGTTTACGCCGTAAAACAAATGGTTAACGGTAATGTCTATTCAGAATACGATTTTGAAACATTCTCATTTGCTGAAACAAAATACATAAACACGTTAGTTGATTATCAATATTTAGGAAAATATCGAAAGCGTATTCAAAAATGTTTTAAAACACCTAGTAACCGCTTAAGCATTTATAATACCACAAAAAACAATGGTAAAATAAAAATCGTCGAAGGCCTTTCTTATAATGTGGAACTTTTAATACAGGATTTTGAAGGCAATAACATAAAGGTTATTATTCCTGTTGAGGGTAAAACCGAAATTGTAAAAAAGAAAAAGAAAACAAATAAAACAGATACTTTCGTAATTGCGAAAAAACCAAATAATTATGATTTAGGCGCAGCCAAAGTTTACTTTCCCTCGAACACTTTTTATGAAGATTTCTATATTGACTTAAAAAAAGATGACGACACGGTAACCATTCACAATAATACTGTTGCCGCACATCGTAAATTCACTATTTCGTTTGATATTTCTAAGTTTTCAAAAGAAGAGCAAAAACAGCTTTTTATTGCAAGGTTAGATGCTAAAAAAAGACCTAGTTATGCTTCCACATATAAAAGAGGAAAAACTTTCACTACTAGAACTCGTAATCTAGGTACTTATACTTTAGCAAAAGATACCATTGCTCCAAAAATCACGCTTAAAAATTTTAGGGAAAAGCAATGGCTAAATAATTACAAATATTTAAGCATTAAAATTGCTGATGACTTAAGTGGTATTAATACTTACTCTGCCACCTTAAACGGAGAATGGATTTTAATGGAATATGAGCCGAAAAAAAAGACACTCACTTATAACTTTGATGATAAAATTCTAGATAAAAAGCAATGCGAATTAAAACTTGTCGTTACTGATAATGTGGGAAATACCAGTACCTTAACTACTTCTTTTTATAGAAAATAGAAAAATTGACATTATTAAAAACCGTTCTACTTATCCTTTTTATTTGCTTGTTTTTTCCTGTATACGGGCAAACAGCAACCATAACTGGGGTGGTCTTAAATGAGAATAACCTTCCTATAGAGAGTGTTAATATTACATCATTGGGGAAAGGAACCTCAACTAACGCTGATGGTTTTTATGTTTTACAAATAACATCTGATACCAAAACTACCATTACATTCACGCATTTAGGTCATCAAAATGTTGTACTGCAAGATATTATTTTAACAGCAAACGAAACTTTTGAATTTAACCCTGTTTTAAAGGTTGACACCTACCAAATTGATGGTGTAACAGTAACCTACAACGGAAAAAAGAATATTCAAGGCATTACAAATATTTCTCCAAAAGAAATACGACAAATTCCTGGAGCAAACGCAGGTGTGGAAAATATACTTAAACTGCTTCCAGGAGTAAGTTCAAATAATGAATTAAGTACTCAGTATTCTGTCAGAGGAGGAAATTATGACGAAAACTTAGTCTACGTGAATGAAATAGAAGTGTATCGCCCTTTTTTAATTCGTTCTGGACAGCAAGAGGGGTTAAGTTTTGTAAATAGTAATATGGTGCAAGATGTTTCCTTTTCCTCCGGAGGATTTCAGGCTAAGTACGGAGACAAACTATCATCGGTACTGGATATTACTTATAAAAACCCAACTCAATATAGTGCTCAAATAGATGCTAGTTTATTAGGTGTTAGCGGCACCTTAGAAACACTTTCGAAAAACAAAAAATTGAGTAGTATCAGTGGAATACGGTATCGAAACAATAGTCTTCTTGTTAATAGCCAACAAACTCAAAGCAATTTTAATCCGACTTTTGTAGATGTACAACACTATTCTACTTACAAGTTATCTAATAAGTTTCAGTTAAACTTCTTGGGAAATTTAGGTATAAACGATTATCAAAATGAACCACTAAACAGAAGAACAAACTTTGGAACTATTAACAACCCTAAGACGTTAGCCGTACAATATCAAGGCAGAGAAAACAGTAAATTTAATACTGCTTTAGGTGCTTTAAAAACAAATTACTTTGTAAACGAAGACCTAACTTTAAAGTTAATTTCATCTATCTACCATACCACTGAAGAAGAATATTCCGATGTTATTGCTTCATACGAATTGGGTCAACTTGATAGTGAAACCCAAATAAACAATCAAACCGTAAGAGGTATTGGTTCACAATTTAACCGGGCCAGAAATGACTTAGATGCCCTAATTTTTAATATAGAACATAAGGGTAAGTACAGCAAAACTACTAAAACCGTTGATTGGGGAATTAAATATACTCATGAAGATATACGAGATCAAGTACGGGAATCAGAATTTATAGATTCATTAGGCTTTTTTGTACGGCCGCCACTACCGGAATTCGTAAATAATCAACCTCAAGAGCCCTTTACTGGAGACCTTGTTCCTTATGAAGGACTAAGTGCATTAAATTTTGTAAAAACGAACAGAATATCCGCTTACCTTCAATTTAGCGAAAATAGAACTGTAAAAGAGCATAATGTCTATTACAATATTGGAATTAGAGCCCATAATTGGTCTATAAGCGGACAAAATATTAAAAGTAATTCTCAAACGGTATTTAGCCCAAGAGCTCAATTGGCGATAAAACCTAATTGGCAAAAAGATATGCTTTTTAGAGTCTCGGGTGGAATATATCATCAACCTCCATTTTATAGAGAACTTAGGGATGCCGCAGGAGAAATTCAATCTAACGTAAAAGCCCAAAAAGCAGCTCATTTTGTACTTGGCAATGAATATAGCTTTTTATTATGGAATAGGCCTTTTACGCTAGAAAGCGAAGGATATTATAAAAAACTCACCAATGTAAACCCATATACATTAGAAGATGTAAGAATACGATATGCTGCAACCAACAATGCTAAGGCGTATGCGTATGGTGCGGAGGTAAGACTAAATGGAGCTTTTGTTCCAGGTACAGAATCATGGGTTAGTATTGGTTATCTTAGAACCGAAGAGAATATTAACAATCGTGGTTACATTTCTCGTCCCACAGATCAAAGATTAAAATTTGGTATTCTTTTCCAAGATTACGTTCCAACTATTCCAAACTTAAAAATGTATTTAAACTTGGTGTATAACACAGGAGTTCCTGGAGGATCCCCTAGTTATGCCGATCCATATATTTTTCAACGCAGATTAAGAGATTATAAGCGCGCAGATTTAGGAATTTCTCATATTTTTGTAAATGCAGAAAAAAGATATCCAGAAGGACATTGGTTACATGCTTTTAAAGAGCTTAATGTTGGTTTTGAAATTTTTAATCTGTTTAACACCTTTAATTCAATAACAAATACTTGGGTTAGAGATGCGGATAGCAAAAATCAATTTGCCGTTCCAAATTTTATGACAACACGCATTTTAAACTTGCGTTTAAGTGTGCGATTATAATGATGCAATGTTTAAATTATTAACTACTTTTTTTCTCTTAGTCACCTTTAGTATACAGGCGCAAAAAAACATTTATGTAAGCTCTAAATTTGATGAACTTAGTAAAGACCATAAAGTACTTGCTATACTCCCCTTTTTAACACATTTAGATTTGAAAAATGACATATCTAAAGAAGAGTTAAAAGATTTAGAAGAAAAGGAAGGATACGCCGTTCAAAGTGCTTTTGAAACCTACTTTTCAAACCGAAAGAAAAAGAAAAAATTTACAGTAGAATTTCAAAACACGGAAGACACTAAAGCCATTTTAGCTCAAAACAATATCACCTACAAAAACATTGATATTTATACCGTAAAACAACTAAGTACCATTCTTAAAGTTGATGGTGTAATAAGTGGTAATATGGACTTAAATGTACTATTATCAAAGGGTGTTCCTACTAATTTTAGCTTTGTTGATTATTTCTCTACAGATTCTAATTATGGAAGAATTGGTGTTAAAATAAGTGATGGAAAAACTGGAAAACTTCTTTGGAAATACGAGAAAAAAATAAACAAAAAATCCGGAAAAAATACTACAGATTTAATTTCCAGAATGATGAAACTTGCTATTAGAAAGTTTCCGTACGATAAAGAAAGAAAAAGGGAAAAAAAGAAAAAATAAACTAACGCTAACTGTTTATAAATTCTTTTAACACCTCAACGGTATAGTCTATTTCTTCTTTTGTATTATACTTTGAAAAGGAAAACCTTAATGATGGTTTTTTAACTTCCTTATCGGACAATATTTCAGCTAAAACATGAGATGGTTTAGAACTCCCAGATTGGCATGCACTACCTCTTGAACATGCAATACCTTTTAAATCTAAGTGAAACAAAAGCATTAACCCCTTTTGCTCGGTCATTGGTAAACATACATTAATCAAGGTGTAGGTACTTTCGTTTAAGTTCCCTGAAAGTCCATTAAAAGTGACTTCTGGTATTTCTTGAGTAATCTTATTAATAAAATATTTTTTTAAACCTTCAACATACTTCTGCTCTTTTTCCAAATTATCATAAGCAGCTACAAAGGCTTCTTCCAAACCTACAATATTATGAAAAGACTCCGTTCCTGCTCTATATCCTCTTTCTTGCTCTCCCCCATAAAGTAATGGTTTTAAACCTGAACTTTTTCTGATGTATGCAAAACCAATTCCTTTTGGTCCGTGAAATTTATGTGCAGCAGCAGCCAAAAAATCTACATTAGTTTTTTGAACATCCCATGAATAATGTCCTATAGACTGTACAGCGTCAGAATGAAAAAGCGCATTATACATCTTGCACAAATCTCCAATTGCATCTGCGTTAATCTTGTTACCAATTTCATTATTTACATGCATTAAACTAACTAACTTCTTAGAATTGTCTCGGCTCAAAATTTCTTTAAGATTATCCATATCAGGATTTCCATCACTATCTAATGCTACATACTCAATATTCAAATTATATTCCTCTTCTAAAGCCTCAACGGTGTGCAAAACTGCATGGTGTTCTATTTTAGAGGTAACTATTGTGGTTACTCCCAAATCCTTAACAGCACTTCTTAAAACCATATTATCTGCCTCGGTACCTCCCGAAGTAAATATAATTTCTGAAGCATGAGCATTCATATATTTGGCTATAGTTTTACGTGCACTTTCAATAGCCGTTTTCGCTGATCTTCCAAAACTATGGGTTGATGACGGATTTCCATAAAAATCCGCTAATGCATTTTGCATTTTAGAAATTACGCTTTCTCTTACCTGAGTAGTAGCGGCATTATCAAAATATACCTTTTTCATTTTATACTAATATCTAATTAATATAGTCCTCAAAAGTAATCTAATAAAGTTAATTTATACCCAACGATGTGCAATCCTATTAATTATTTCAATTAAATTTGAAGCATGAAAAAATTACTTTTTGCGATTACATTTGCCTTATTTTTTAGTTGTAACGATGGTGATATAGAAGTTCAAGTTATAGATTTTGAACAAGGAACAATTGACTCCTGCGACAGTGTTATTTCAACGAGTACATCTATACTTTTTAAAATTAATGACACCGAAGCTATTATTTTAGAGCTTGCATCTGGATTATTGAAAAATGAAATTACTGCTGAAGGCACATCAATACAAAGTAATATTCCAACATCTAAACTAACATACAGGACTTTTTCAGACAAAGTTTCAAAAACCTATTTTTGCAGTGATATTCCTCCAGCTACACCAATGGTTGTTGAAGAATTAGAGGCTAAAAGCGGAACTGTTATAATCACCACTACAACAGATACAGACAGTATAAATTTTAGCCATAATATTCAATTAGAAGATGTTGTTTTTATAACTGAAAGCGATACTCAGATATCAGATTTAAATCTGAATAGTTTTGGTATTATTACCACTAAAAAAGAAGAGTAAAAATTAAGGGTTCTGATAAATATATACCTCCGTTGCCCCTAGCCCATATTTCTGATAATCCGCATCGTAATATTTCACATTCTCATATCTTTTAAAGAGGTAGTTTAGTTCTTCTTTTAAAACTCCTTCACCTACTCCATGTATAAAAACTACTTTTTGAATGCGTTTTCTAATCGCAAATTCTAATTGTCTTTTTGCAGTTTCTAATTGTAAGTCTAACATTTGGTAATTAGACAAATTTTTAAAGGATTTTGTTAATTGGTGTATATGTAAATCTACCTCCATTTTAGGAGTATTACGTTCTTTTGGTTTAACAGCTATGGACTTTCTTTTTTTTGGAAGTTCTTTTTTAGATTTTACTTGAGCTATTTCATAATTAGTGACCTTAATGTCATCTTCTATTTTCACCAATTCCGAAGCACTGAATACCAATAAAAACCCATCATTATCTTCAACCGTAATTTGCTCATTATCAATCTGTGTAATTACACCAGAAATTACATCATCGATAGTTTCTACAAAGTCTCCTTTTTTAAAAACGCCCATCACTTTGTTTTACCACAAAAATAATGGTAATTTTCAGGTTCTGATTTTATTTTGGTAATGAAAACGCTAATTATATTAATTATTGAGCTAGAAAACTTTATGTTACCTTGTTTTACAAAAAAGTTTCTAGGGTTTGACTGTCCTGGGTGCGGATTGCAAAGATCTGCAGCTTTACTGCTACAAGGAGAGTTTATCGCTGCGTTTAAAATGTACCCTGCTATTTATGGAATCCTCCTGTTGCTTGGGTTTTTAATGATTAATAATTTTTATAAAATTCGTCACTCAAATATTATCATAAGCTCGCTATTAATTATTACAGTAGTTGCTATTATTACCAATTATATTTTAAAATTTATATAACCACCAATACTAAAAATATGGAACAACAAAAATTACCTAACTCAACATTAATAATTGTACTAGCAATTGTTTCTTATGTACTATGTTGCTTTTATGGAGTAGGTGCTATACTTGCTATAGTAGCTATAATCTTAGCTTCAGGAGCTACAAAGACCTATAAATTAAATCCAGAAATGTATACCGACTATAACACAGTTAAAACTGGAAAAATAATTGCCATTATTGGGTTAATTATTAATATCCTGTTTCTTCTGTTTATCATCTGGATTATTTCAATTGTAGGATGGGATGCATTACAAGATGAGGAACTTGCTAGAGAAAGATTAGAGGACTTTTTTAATAAATAAATTAAATGGAACAAGAAAAATTACCAGGAGCAAGTAATGCTCTTTTATTCGGAATATTATCTATTGTTTTAACCTTGTTTTGCTGCGGGCCTTTTGGTGGTGTTTTTAGCATTATAGGCTTAACTAACGCTAATAAAGCTGAGAAAATTCAACAACAAAGCGAAGGACAATATGCAGGCTATAATGATGTAAAAACAGGAAAATTTTTATCCTACATTGGTTTAGTAATTGCCGTCATATATCTAATTTGTTTAGTTCTCTTTTTTGGAACTATTATAGCGTTATTAGGTTTTGCAGCGGAAAATGGAGACTTGAACTTTTAGGTTAATCCAACTAAAATTTAAAAACCCCTCTTTCGACTTTTGCTCAAGAGGGGTTTATATTTTACCTGTATTTAGTTAACTACTTTTCGAACTGTTTTAGTGTTTTTATAATTATAGAAACACAATCCAGCAATTGTTCTTTAGTCATTACTAATGGTGGAGCAAAGCGTATAATATTACCATGCGTAGGCTTTGCTAACAACCCATTTTCCTTTAAAGCAATACAAATATCCCAAGCAGTAGAACTTTCTTCAGTATCATTAATAAGAATTGCATTTAGCAAACCTTTTCCTCTTACTGCATTAACGATGTTAGAGCCATTAACATAAGTTGTTAACTCCGTTCTAAAAAGCTCTCCAAGCCGCATTGCGTTATCTGCTAAGTCCTCTTTTTTAACCACCTCTAAAGCCGCTATTCCAACTGCCGCCGCAATTGGGTTACCTCCAAAGGTACTACCATGATTTCCAGGTTTAATAACATTCATTATAGCATCATTAGCTAAAACACCAGAAACTGGGTAAACTCCTCCGGATAAAGCTTTTCCTAAAATTAAAACATCTGGTTGCACATTTTCATGCTGCACAGCTAACATTCTTCCTGTTCTTGCAATACCAGTTTGTACTTCATCAGCCATAAACAAAACATTATGTTTTTCGCATAACGCCTTTGCCTTTGCTAAATATCCTTCAGAAGGAACATACACACCTGCTTCTCCCTGAATAGGCTCTACTAGAAAACCAGCAACATTAGTATTCCCTAGCAACACCTCTTCTAGAGCTACTAAATTATCATACTCAATTTTAACAAAACCGTTCGTATATGGTCCAAAATTGGTTCTGGCAATAGGGTCATTTGAAAACGAAATTATCGTAGTAGTTCGCCCATGAAAATTATTCTCACAAACTATTATTTGCGCCTCATTTTCCGAGATACCTTTTACCTCATAAGCCCACTTTCTACAAAGTTTTACCGCGGTTTCCACCGCCTCCGCTCCTGTATTCATGGGTAAAAATTTATCATATCCAAAGGTATGAGTAACATACTCTTCAAACTTGCCAAGCATATTGTTATAAAACGCTCTGGAAGTAAGTGTTAAGCTTTGCGCTTGATCCATCATTGCTCCAATAATTTCTGGGTGACAATGCCCTTGATTTACGGCAGAATAAGCAGATAAAAAATCATAATACTTTTTACCTTCTACGTCCCAAACATAAACACCTTCACCTTTACTCAGTACAACGGGTAATGGATGATAATTATGCGCTCCGTACTTGTTTTCTAAATCTATCGCTTGTTGCGAGGTTAATTGGTCTAAAACAGCCATTTTAATAAAATATAAATTGATAAAATAACCATTCCTTCTCTACCTTTATCCCTTCGAAACCCGATAGTTATCGGGACGAAAATTCAGCGTGGGAGAGAAATCATCCCTAGAACTTGCAAATTACTAAATAATTAATGGTTTCTAAAAACGTTATTTACTTATCCTTGAAGAAAGCGATGATATTTGTAACTCCAAACGTTTAATTTCTCTGAGCAAATCATTTTTATCCATTTGCATCCAAACATACAATTTCAACATTGCCATAGAGGTAAATGCCAAAAACGCCCCGCATGCCCATTTTATATAAACTTTAATTTCATCAGCCTTAAAAAACTGTAGAATACAATACACAAAAAGAGCAAAAATTAAAACATTTACGATGCTCATAACCACAACAAGCCAACCTGTTTTTCCTTTACTGGCGCTAACTAACTTGCCAATTAAGTTTTTTTCTTCAAGGTCGTCATAAAACCTAACCTCACTTTCACTCAACGTTTCCCGTATTAACTTATCAATATTTTCTTCTTCTTTCATAATATTATTTTTTTATAATTTTTTTCAACTTTTCTCTTGCATGAAACAATCTGGATTTAACCGTACCTTCCGAAATTTCCAGAATGGAACTAATATCTTGTAACGAATATTCTTGTGTATAAAATAAGCGCAGAACTACTTGTTGATTTTCTGGTAATTCTTCAATCCCTAACTTAAGTTTTTCCAAATATTCGTTTTTAGTGTTAGCTTCTATTCCATTTCTGTTTTCCGAATAATATTCATTATTTCTATATAACTCTTTTTGCCTTTTTTTTACGTAGTCTATAGATTTTCGGGTAACTATACGCATTGCCCAACTTCCAAAACTGTTACAATCCTTTAAATTTTCTATATTTCTTAAAATAGATTTCCAACTTTCTTGAGCTACATCTTTAGCAGCATCTATATCTTTAGTGTACCAATACGAATGGTTGCAAAATTTGGTATGATACTTTTTTACTAAAACCTCAAGAGCCTTTTTATCTCCTGATTTATATTGCAGTACCAATAGTCCGTCTAAAACCTTTTCGGTAGTCATTTTTACACTTTTCTATATACAAGACATTCAAAAGTTAAAAAGGTTCACTATTATTTAACTTTTTTTAATAGTATTCACTTTAAAGATACTGTTATAAATGAAGTGCTATTGCTATTTTTGCTCCATGCGAAAAAAGAAAAAGAGACTAGTTTTTGAAAATGTTGAAGTAGTTGATGCTGGAGCTAAAGGAAAAACAATAGGTAAAGCTCCTGATGGCAGAGTGATTTTCTTAAACAATACGGTTCCTGGTGATGTTGTTGATGTGCAAACCACAAAAAAAAGAAAAGCATATTTTGAAGGGACCGCTATACATTTTCACTCAAAATCTGATAAAAGAGTAAATCCAAAATGTGAACATTTTGGTACTTGTGGAGGTTGTAAGTGGCAACATATGGATTACCAACATCAATTGTATTATAAACAAAAAGAAGTTGAAAACAACCTTATTCGCATTGGGCATTTAGATTTACCCGAAATTACTCCTATTCTAGGCTCTAGAGAACACTATTTTTATAGAAACAAAATGGAGTTTTCTTTTTCCGATAGTAAATGGCTAACCTTAGACCAAATACAATCTGGAGAAGAAATTAAAGATAAAAATGCCCTTGGGTTTCATATCCCTGGTATGTGGGACAAAATATTAGATATTAAAAAATGTCACCTTCAGGCAGATCCTTCAAATGCAATTCGATTAGAAACCAGAAACTTTGCTTTAGAGAATAATCTTTCTTTTTTTAACCCTAGACATCAAAAGGGTATGCTACGCACACTTATGATTCGTACAGCTTCTACAAAAGAAATTATGGTGCTAATCCAATTTTATGAAGATGATGTAGAGAAAAGAGAATTATTACTAAATCATCTTAAAAAAACTTTTCCCGAAATTACGTCACTCCAATACGTAATTAATAAAAAACAAAATGACACTATTTACGACCAAGAAATAATTTGCTTCAACGGTCGTGACCATATTTTTGAGGAAATGGAAGGACTTAAGTTTAAGATTAATGCTAAGTCTTTTTATCAAACAAATTCAGAACAAGCATATGAATTGTATAAGGTAGCTCGGGATTTCGCAGGCTTAACAGGTGAAGAACTTGTTTACGATTTGTATACCGGCACGGGAACTATTGCGCAGTTTGTGTCAAAAAAAGCTAAAAAAGTTGTTGGTATTGAGGCGGTACCTGAAGCCATTGAAGATGCAAAAGCAAATGCAGAACGGAATAATATAAAGAATACCGACTTTTTTGTCGGTGACATGAAAAACGTTTTCAACGAAGCGTTTATTTCTGAAAATGGTGTTCCAGATATTATTATTACTGACCCTCCAAGAGACGGTATGCATAAAGATGTTGTGCAACAAATATTAAATATCGCTCCAAAAAAAGTAGTCTATGTGAGCTGTAACAGTGCAACACAAGCGAGAGACTTGCAATTAATGAAACATATGTATGCTGTCACGAAAACTCAAGCGGTAGATATGTTTCCGCAAACACATCATGTAGAAAATGTTGTACTTTTAGAAAAGTTATAGATAAATGAAAAAACTACAAATACTTTGTGTTATCCTACTTGGAATCATTTCCTTTTCTGCATGTGAAAAAGATGATATTTGCGTTGATGGTGATACCCCATTGCTGGTGATTAATTTTTACGACAAAGATGACACTACCAATTTAAAACAAGTAACCAAGCTTAGAATAGTTGGAGCAAATAATGAATTTGCATACCAAAACGCAAACTTTATGGACAGAACAGATGCTGATGTAGTAGATATACCGCTCATAGCAAATGAAACAAGTACTACCTTTGCCTTAATACAAAACTCTGCGGATGTCGAAGAAGCAGAAACTGGAAATATTGATATAGTTACCTTTAACTACACCACCAAAGAAGTTTTTGTTTCTAGGGCATGTGGATTTATTATTAACTACGAAAACCTTACTCAAGAACTAACCGTAGATACCGACAATTGGATTCAAGAAGTGAAAATAGAAGAAACACTAATAGAAAAATCAGATATCGTACATGTTAAAATATTTCATTAGCACCAGTCTTATGCTATGTTTTTTCATGGGAATATCTCAAGATAAAACAATAGACTTACAACCAAAAGACACCACGGTTTATAGACAAATATATGGGATTAGAGCAGGGGTTGATTTAAGCAGGCCCATACTTTCTTTTACCGATGAGAATTACACGGGTTTTGAAATTGTAGGTGATTATAGGCTAACACATAACTTATATATTGCTGCAGAGCTAGGAAACGAAAAAAAAACTATCGAAGAGCAACTAGGTAATAATCTAGCCAATGATAACGCAGGAGCACTTTACAATTATACAACCTCTGGTAATTATATAAAACTAGGTGTGGATTACAATACTTACGGAAACTGGTATGGTGAATACAACTCCATATTTGTAGGAGGCAGGTTTGCGTACAGTACATTTGACCAAACCCTAAATAGTTATTCTATATTTGATAGTGATAGGTATTGGAGCCCCAACCAACTTGTAAGTGGGTCTAACACTCCTATAGATTTTAGTGGACTTAGTGCTACTTGGCTAGAAGCTGTCTTGGGTGCTAAAGTAGAATTATTTGCAAACTTTTATTTAGGAGCTAGTGTTCGTTTAGGTTTTTTAATTACGAATAAAGAGGCAGACAATTTTAAAAACTTGTGGATTCCTGGATTTAACAAAGTAACGGATAACAGCAGATTTGGAATTGGCTATAACTACTCCCTAACATACTTGTTACCATTCTATAAAAAAGCGAACAAGAAAAAGAAAGCTGAGGAACCAAATGAAGTGGAATAATTAAAGTTCTTTTGGTTTTTTTATGAAAAACCAAGTCATAAATAATTTTTCCTCTCCTTCAACTTTTGATACCATAAATTTAGGGGCTAATATTACGGCTAATAGAGCTGTTATTAGAACAAGAGGAATCCGTCCCAACTCAAAATTAGAACTTAATATATATCGTACGGCAAAAAATATGATTGCAAAAGGAATAAAATTGTAAATCCTGACTTTGTTTTTTAGTTTCATGATTACGCTTCTTTATTTTGAAATTTTGTTCTTTTGCTTCCTGAATACATTACGTACTTCACAAGTTTTGATTCCAATTGACTATTAAAAACTTTTATTTTTCTCGAAGGTCGTAAACCTACATATTTTAGAGCTTCTAAATTAGAGGTAATAAACCAAGCATCTGTACCTGGATATTGCTTCTTTAAAGTATCACCAATACTAGAGTAAAAATCTTGAATATCAAAACCACTATCTAAATCAGAGCGATCTAAACGTTCCCCGTAAGGTGGATTAAATACCATATGCAATTGCCCTTCGGTGTTTTTAGAAGATTCAAAGAAATTGTTTCGTTCAACATGAATATATTCAGCCAAATTCGCATTTTTAGCATTATCAAGGGCTTTTCTCACTGCCGAAGGAGCTTTATCATAACCCACAATTTTATATCTAAATTCTCGAGTTTTATTTAAACTACTTTCTACTATCTTCTCAAAAAGTTCCTCGTCATAATCATCCCACTTTTCAAATGCAAACTCTTTTCTATTAATATTGGCCGGAATATTACAGGCTATCATTGCTGCCTCAATCAACATCGTACCACTTCCACACATTGGATCTAAAAAATCTGATTTTCCATCCCAACCACTTAATAATAAAAGTCCTGCAGCTAGTACCTCGTTTATTGGAGCCAAATTTGTCGCCAATCTATAACCTCTATGATGTAATGAGCGTCCAGAACTGTCTAACGAAATGTTACAATGGTCTCTATGAATATGCACATTCATTCGTAAATCCGGAAATTTAACATCCACACTGGGTCTTTCCCCCTGAGTATCCCTAAACTTATCTACAATAGCATCTTTAATTTTTTGAGAAACATATAACGAATGCGAAAAATTATCAGAAAACAAAGTCGTATCTATTGCAAAAGTTTTGTCTGCTGATAAATAATCAGACCATTCCATTTCATAAATTTTCTTATACAGCTCCTGCTCACTATTAACTTTAAATCCATGAATAGGCTTAATAATTTTAATTGCTGTTCGCAAACACAAATTAGCCTTATACATAAAGCCTGTATCCCCATAGAACGAAACATTTCGAACACCTTCTTTAACATCAACCGCTCCTAAGTCTCTAAGTTCTTTTGCCAATATTTCCTCAAAACCAAATAAGGTTTTGGCAACCATTTTAAAATTATTGTTCATGTCTATTCTCAAAATTGACACAAAAATACACTAATTTTAAACCCTGCTGTTTATTAGGTAGAATTATAACATCAACTTAGAATTTAAATGACATATTTACTGCCAATTCTTGGGGTACTCTTAGGTTTTGTATTTGTTTTTATAACAAAACCTAAGAAAGAAGAAAACTTTAAATTATTATTAGCATTTAGCGGAGCTTTTTTACTAGCGCTAACCCTTTTCGAACTTTTTCCAGAGGTATACGAAGTTTCAGATTCAAAAACTATTGGTCTGTTCGTTATGTTAGGCATATTGCTACAAATCTTTTTAGAATTCTTTTCTAAAGGAGCGGAGCATGGTCACATCCATTTAAATCATGAAAAAAGTCAATTTCCTTGGTTACTATTCGTTAGTTTATCAATTCATTCCCTACTTGAAGGGTTACCTCTAGAACACCACAGTACTATTATTTACGGTATACTAGTACATAAAATTCCTATTGCTATTATCTTAAGTATATTTTTATTAGACTCAAAAATTAAGCTTATTAATGTCGTTTTTTTTATTTTTCTATTTGCTATGATGACGCCAATAGGGACATATTTAGCAGCAAATTTCGAATTTATTCAAGATTACTATGCCCCCATAACTGCTCTTGTAATTGGCGTGCTTTTGCATATTTCGACAGTAATTTTATTCGAAAGTTCAGAAGGACACAAATTTAACCTGAGAAAGCTTATTGTAATTATATTAGGAATATCAATTGCCTATATTTTATAATGTTTAGTAAAGAAGAATCAAAACAATTACGCCAAGATTTTTGGATTGCTTTTGGAAAGTCTTTTCCCAAAAAATGGGTTTTATATAATACTAATATTAAAGGGTTAACGTTTAAATTTCATTTCGATTTAAAAAAAGCAATGGTATCATTAGATGTTGACCATTTTGATTTAGAAAAGCGCATTGAATTATGGGAAAAAATAATTTCCCTTAAATCCATTATACAAAACGATTTTTTACCGCAATCGCAATTTGAAGATTATTTTATACTAGAAAACAAAAAAGAAATATCTAGAGTTTTCGTTGAGAAAAAAGAAGTGTCTATTCACAATAAAAATACGTGGCAAGAAACCATGCTTTTTTTAAAAGAAACCATGGAAATTTTCGAAGCTTTTTTTCTGGAGTACAAAGACATTCTTGAAGAATAAATAAACCTTAATTTCTAATAAATAAGTGACAAGTCTTTTTCACCATTATTTCACAATAAGCTTAGCCCTCATTATTTGTGCATGACCAGGAAATGTACAAACTATCCAATATTCTCCTGGTTTATTTGGTGTTTTAAAGTACAGTTTTTCTTGAGACCCTGGCGCTACAATACCAGTATGATATAACACTAAGTCTGTATCCGGAACGTAGTTCATATCACGACCATCTAAGCCTAACTTTAAGGACAATTCTCCCACCTTATCTACCGAAGCTTTACCCATAGCTGTAATTACAAGATTGTGCAGCATATCATCATTATTAGCAAAAATAAGCTCAACTTTAGAGGAACGTTCTAAAGTAATCTCTTCAACATCATATTTAAGACCAGGTTTTGTACCAACAACTAACTTTTTATCCACTCCATTTGTCCAGCTAATAGGCATTTCTGTAACTCTTTTCTTTTGCCACGCCCCAGCTTCCTTTTTCATTTTTTCAGTAGGTTTAGACTTTAATACACCTCCCGGTACTTCATTTAAAGTATAAAATGCCGTATCATGCAATAATGTTTCTCCGCTAATAGCTTTTAATCCGTCAATTTTAAGTTGATGAATATACCCTAAACGCATACCATCCACTGTTAGTTTTGCAGATAAACCATCAGCCCCAAGTTCCACTTTACTAACTACCGCTTTTTGCTGTTCTTCTATTGGACTACCATAAGCGTTGTGATATTTATAGGTAAAACTTGTTATTTGATAGGTCTTTATTTTTTGCGCATTTACTTTACTAACTGGTTTGGTAAATTCTAATAGGAATCCGTCTGCTTTTGCTTGCATCGTTTTTATTTCAAATGGTACTTTTCCATTCCAAGATAGCCTCTGTAAACCATATAATTTTTTACCTGTTGACCCCCATCCTCTACTTGTCATACCCACAAACATACTATTATCGCTACCCCATATCATTCTTAAAATACCAGAAGAGAACCCTTCTACAAAATGAAAAGATGCTCCTTGATATACGCCATTTACTTTTTCCATAAATACCCGCATAATTTTACTATGCCCTTGATCTCCAACAAATATTTGTCCCGCAAATGGTCCAAATTTTCCTTCCGAGTTATCATATATCATATCAGAAGTAGAAATACCTTGAATGGTATGAGGAAACCAAATGGCAGGTGCCTTTAACGCTGGTATTTTTTTTGCGTACTCGTATAAACTTAAACCTGATTCTGGTTCTACATCACTAACTTTTAAATCTATTGGAGAATTTGGCTCTCCAGACCAAACTAAACCACCAGGGTTACCTGCAAAATCCCCTTTTTCTAAATGCGTCATTCTACCCGAACCTACCCAATCGCCTTGGTTTTCCGTATAAAAAACATCACCATCTGCATTAATGTTAAAACCCGCTGGGGATCTAAGACCAGTAGCTAAGGGTGTCATTTCCCCATCTGGAGTAACTTCTATTAACCACCCTCGCCATTTGGATAAACTAGCTCCATGACCAATCCATGAAAGGTTTAGAGTTACCAACATATTCCCATTTTTTCTAAATTTTGGGCCATAGGAATAATCATGATAATTACCAGAAAGTGGCCAAGAATAAATGGTTTTATACACATCTGCAACACCATCTTTATTTTTATCTTCTAATCTTGTTAATTCTCCACGTTGTGCAAGATAAAAGTTCCCATCTTTATAATTTAAACCCAAACTCTCATGCAATCCACTAGCAAATCTTTTATAAATAGGGTTCTGACTATAAGGTTTGTCGATCACCCAAACCTCTCCTCTCCTAGTAGAAACTCCTAATTTATCATCATCCGTTAAAGCCAACCCACCAACTTCTAACAATACATTCTCAGGAATAGGAACGTCTGTTATAGTATAAAATGCTGCTTCTTTTTTAGCATTATCAGAAATGTTTTGCGCCAACGTAAATTGGTAAAAACAGAAAATAACGCTTATTGTGATTACTTTACAAATGCTTTTCATACCCTCTTCTATTTACCAAATAATATTATAATTAATACGCTGTTTTCCAGAAGGAATTTTTATTAAAAGCTCGTCTTTTCCTTGCTGATGTCTAATCCGTGGCTTAAGATTTCCTATATCTGGAAAACTGATAAAATAACTTTCGTTATTAATAAGGTAATCACCATTTGGTAATAATTCAATTAATTCACCATCTGCTACCTTATACCATAATTCCCTAGAACCTTCTATAATGATATTACGTTGTAACCCTCTTCCTTTTTTCATAGGAATTAGGGTATTAAATATTTTTGCTCCATAACTTTTCGATTCAAAAACTGGGAACCCGTTAGCATCTATGTTATAGCCAACTTGTTTATAACTTTTATCTGCGATTGTTAAAGGCCAATTTTCTTTATAATCTTGTAAAACAGCTAATTCCGTATCACCATGTGATGATATTGTAAACCCAATAGGTTCGCCCAATTGTTTTTCACCTCTCCCTTTCCACATTTGGGTAGCATCGAAAAAACTTCCACTCCATAATTGCAACAAAGCTCCTTTTTCTAAATCAAAACTATAATGTATGCCTTCAGGACTACCGACTGATACACAATGTGTTTTTTTTATGCCATCATGCATTATAAAACTACGCTGCACTACTGGTATAGAATCTACGTTAACTATTATTCTCCTTTTTGGTATTAGAGCGTTCAAATCTAAAGATTGTGGTGCTGTTACCAAGTGTTTTTTTATTTCAGGACCTTCCATCTCTAAACTAAATCCATCACGCCAAGGTCTGTTTTTATTATATATTAAAGTAAATAAATGTTTTCCCTCTGCTAAGTTTACCTTACGGAGGTTAACACTATCTAATGAGTAAATACCATTTTTATTAAAAATAGTATCCTTATCTAACAATACAATACCCCCTTGTTCCAATAATTTTAAGTCAAAAACATAATCACCACTTCTTGGGATGTTCATTTCTCCTTCAAATCTTAAAACCTTTTGTCTTAATTTGTTTGTTTTTACTTTGGCAGATATGGAGTCTACAAGGTTTGTTTGCAAAAGCTCTAAACTATCTAAACTTGTTAATACCGAACTTTTACTTTCGTAAACACTTAAAGTTAAATTTGAAACAGAAACAGATTCACCACTATACTTTTTATATTTTATATTTTTAAATGCAACTGGGCCATGATCCCCCTGAATCATTAAAGAACCTTGTGGCTTTTCATCTGTAAATGCTGCCGCTCTTGTTGGACCAGTAACTTCAACGTTTTTTTGTACTAAAACATCATTCAACCAAACACTTTCAAAAAATGCGTTTTTTACCTTCTCTCCATTTGCATTAAACCTTGGAGCTATAAACACAATTTTATAGTGTTGCCATAAACCTGGAGATTTAGCTGCATTTATCAAAGGAGCACTTCCTTCATAACCTCTATCTCCTTCTTCTTTACTAGTATCCCAACGTTGGTAAATCCCCCCCATATCTCCACTGGAAACTACAGATTCACCCCAACTATCAAAAAGTTGAACCTCATATCTACTTTGAAAATAAATTCCTGAATTGGATCCTTTTGGCATCATTACATCGAATTCCAATTCTAAATCCCCATGTTTCATTTTAGAAAACAAACTCTCTTGGTTTGTTTTGTTTGGGATGTTTACCAAAACACCTTTTCCCTCGTCATATTCTAAATGTTTCTTTTTCAACCTGTCCGCATAAACAGACTTTGCAATCATCCAATTTTTAGTCGGTGTTAAAAAAGCATCTAAATCATCGAGGTTAATATTCTGAAAAGGTATACCAACCGGTATAGGTTTAGCAGCTACAACTTCTTTTTTCTTTTCGTTAGTACATGATACCGTAATAAGAATGGCTAAAAGGATGACATACTGGCTACATTTTTTCATATCACATTAGATTTCAATATGAAATGTAAAAATAATTTCAGCTAAAGGAAAAAATACAAAAAATCTGGATTAAAACACGCTATATTTTAAAGCTTAAAAACACATCTTAAGCACTGATTTTGTGAAACTTATAATATCACGAAAACCTTTTCGTAAATACCTGTATTGAAACAAGGACAAATACTCCTTCTGCATTATTGAATACAAAAAAAGCATTTAACAATCCATTTTAATCTCTTCAATCCCGGGGTGTCTAAAGTAAGATTAGTGTAAAAAAAAAGCCCCTTCATCGTATGATGAAGGGGCCTGAAGAAGGCGGTGACCTACT
>CANMKG010000012.1 GCA_947498505.1 uncultured Maribacter sp.
AAAAGAAAAAAGGTGGTTTAAGATTAAAACAACATATTAATTATCTTTGAGACACTGGACTATGGCTTTTCATAGGATACATTGTTGTAATACGTTTTTTCATTCCGCCAAACCGTGAAAAACCTGTATTATAATCAAAATAATCGTCAGTCCGAAAGTGATAAATCCACTGATTTTATTCCTTTTCCAATTCCAAATTGCGATTCCAATTAAAGTTCCGAAAACTATTCCATAAGTCAGATTCACATAAGAGTAAAGTTCAGCAGTTCGATAGTAATATGGAACAGGTCCTTCTCCACCAAAAGGATAAAATTCGGTTTGTTTTAAAATTCCGATTTTATAAAATTCAGAAAGTCCGAAAAACGCAAGAAATCCGCTCAATAGAATTCCAATTCCAGTTGTGATTTTCTCAAATATTGTTTTCTCTTTATTCAATTTTATTTGTCTGATTTCGTTTTGTTCAAATGTGTTACAACGTCTCGGCTATGGTTAGTACGGGAATTAAAAGTAGTTAACTTTCGATTAAGCACTTAGCCAAAACTTTTTATTTTGTTTTATCTTTTTTATTCATAAATCCAAATCAAAAGATTTGGTGACTTCGTTAAAAACTCTAAACTTAGGATTAAGCACCAAAACCCGTATTAATTATAGCCATTGTTGGCATTTCGTTATTTTTTTAAGGTCCATAATCATATATCTCAGTAAACCATTCGGCATTTTGTCTCCAATTCCAATATTTTTCACAATTTACAGAGTCAGTTTCAATTAGGTTTATCAATTCTACGAAATCGTCATCCTGTCTTTCAAATTTTCCAATTACTAATTCATTTTCATAGCGGATTAAATTATTTGCGGAAGAATGTAAACCGATACTTTTTAAATATTCGTGATAATCAATCAGTTTCTTTTTTGATGTTAAGGAATCACTTTCTTTAAGAACTATTTCAAATTCAAGAAGCCCCTTAATAGTAGAGTCTGAATTCCAATTCAATTTTTCAGTATTTATGTCAGATTCGTATGTTTTTTTGATATCAGTCAATATTTGTAAAACTATGGATTCGTTGTTGTCAGCTTTTCTGCGATTCCAAAATTCTATGTAGTATTTGTCAATTCCATTAGTATCTGAATAAGATTTGATAAGGTTATTTGTGATTTGGTTTAGAGACTTATTTGCCCAAGAAGTTTCTGTCCAATGGTCAGTAAATAATGGTTTATTGAATTCTTCTTTCGAAATGAATCTTTTAAGTCCGATTTGTTTAAATGTAGCATACACTCTTTTCAAATTTTCAGGTTTTCTAATCCAATTATTTTTTGAATAAGCTCCAAATTGTCGGAAGTCTACAATTGCCTCCAAGTAATCAAAGTTTGCTTGTCTTTTTATGTCGGTTAGAAAATCGTAGTGCTTTTCAGGCAATCCTTTCTTACAGGTTTCTTTTTCGGATTTACACCCGAATAAAAGTCCAACTAATATGATTGCAAGAAGTTTCTTCATAATGAATGCCAACAATTGGATAAGCGCACTATTACGTTTATCCCCTTTTTAGAAGTACTAATCTAAAAGGTTTTTTATAGTTTAAATATAGAAATATTACTGCATTTGCCTGCTATTATTACCATTTAAAAAGTATTACACGAATGTTATACGTTTGTATGCTTACCTATTTTATAGGAGAATTAAGCATTAAAGCTATAATACCTCGTTCATAATTAGCTGAACTACTTCCGGGTTTAATAATGTACTGGTATCTCCCAAATTACTAGTATCGTTACTAGCAATTTTTCGTAAAATTCTACGCATTATTTTTCCACTACGTGTTTTTGGTAAACCAGGTACAAATTGTATTTTATCTAATTTGGCAATCGGACCTATTTGTTCTGTAATTTGTTGGTTAATTTCCTTTCTTAAATTATCTCTATCTCTGCTTTCACCAGTTTCCTTTAAAATTACGTAACCGTATAAGGCATTACCCTTTACATCATGCGGAAAACCAACTATTGCTGACTCTGCAACCGCTGGATGTTCGTTAATGGAATCTTCAATTGGTGCTGTCCCTAGGTTATGGCCAGAAACAATAATAACATCATCAACTCGGCCTGTTATTCTATAATATCCAACAGCATCTCTATGAGCACCATCCCCAGTAAAGTATTTATCTTTATAGGCAGAAAAGTATGTGTCTCTGTAGCGTTCATGATTTCCCCAAATGGTTCTGGCGATAGAGGGCCAAGGGAATTTTATACATAACCTACCATCTACCTGATTTCCTTTTATTTCGTTACCATTTTCATCCATTAAAGCGGGTTGTACTCCAATAAACGGTAAAGTGGCGTAGGTGGGGGTAGTGGGCGTTACGTAAGGTATTGGTGTAATCATCATTCCACCAGTTTCGGTCTGCCACCAAGTATCTACAATAGGACTGTGTTTTTTGCCAACGTTATTATTGTACCAGTGCCAGGCCTCCTCATTTATTGGCTCTCCAACGGAACCCAATACTTTAAGAGACGATAAATCGTATTTTTCTACAAACTCTAAATTTTCTTTTGCAAGAGCACGTATTGCAGTTGGTGCAGTGTAAAACTGATTTACTTTGTGTTTTTCTACAACTTTCCAGAAACGACCAAAATCTGGATAAGACGGTACACCCTCAAACATTACCGTGGTGGCACCATTTGCTAACGGACCATACACAATGTACGAATGCCCTGTAATCCAACCAATATCGGCAGTACACCAATACACATCGTCTTCTTTGTACTGAAAAATATTTTTAAACGTATAAGCCGTATACACCATATAACCACCTGTGGTATGTACCATTCCTTTAGGTTTTCCTGTAGAGCCGGAGGTGTATAAAATAAACAAAGGGTCTTCAGCATCCATTATTTCCGCTACGCAATCGGCGTAGGCATTATCGAGTAAAGGTTGTAACCAATGGTCACGCCCTTTCTTCATGTCAATATCACTGTGAATACGTTTAGCTACTAAAACCGATTTTACATTAGGGCAATCTTCTAGTGCGGCATCAACAATACTTTTTAAATCTATGGTTTTTGCTCCTCGGAATGAACCATCTGAAGTAACAACTACTTTACAGTCTGAATCGTTAATACGCGTGGAAAGTGCTGTCGAAGAAAATCCTGCAAAAACTACCGAATGTATAGCACCAATTCGAGCACACGCTAGCACTGATATAGCTAATTCGGGTATCATAGGCAAATAAACGCAAACTCTATCGCCTTTTTTTACGCCTTGTTCTTTAAGCACATTTGCCATTTTGCAAACACGCTCGTGAAGTTGACGATAGGTAATATGCTCCGCCTCTTCATCCGGACTGTTTGGTTCAAAAAGAATTGCTGTTTTATCACCCCTTGTAGGTAAATGGCGGTCTATACAGTTTTCGGTGATGTTTAGTTGTGCCCCTTCAAACCATTTTATTTCTGGTTTTGAAAAATCCCAGTCTAAAACATTATCCCATTTTTTACGCCACACAAAATGTTCTTCGGCAATTTCTTCCCAAAAACCTTCAGGATTTTGAACGGACTTACGATAAACTTGATAATACTCTTCAAGATGTTTTATATGGTAATTACTCATGTAATATTTTCTTTAATACTAGGTGTTTAAAAGTATAAATTTTTTTCCTCACGAATGTTATTAACCTAAGGATTAATGGAGATTTATTCACGAAATAGGTTAATGGTCTATGGCTTCGCCAGCCCCATTTGGAATGCGAATGTCTTCTACAATTTCTTGAACTTCATTTGGTGGAGGAGGGGTGAATTGAAGTATTATTATTGCAACAACAAAGTTGACCACCATAGCTACAGTTCCAAAACCTTCGGGTGAAATACCAAACCACCATTCAGAAGACAATTCCGCAATAGCTTCTTTACCTCCGTCGAAAATTCCGAACTTAAACTTTAGCATATAAAAAAGCATTAACGAAATGCCTACAACCATTCCTCCAATGGCTCCTTCTTTATTCATTTTTTTATAAAAAATACCTAAAACAATAGCAGGAAAAAAAGAAGCAGCAGCTAAACCAAAGGCCAATGCTACAACAGCAGCAACAAATCCAGGAGGATTTATTCCAAAATAACCAGCAATAATTACAGCACAGGTAGCTGCGCCTCTGGCAACCCATAGTTCTCCTTTTTCCGATATTTTAGGAAAGATGATTTTTTTAATTAAATCGTGAGAAACTGATGCTGATATTACCAAAAGTAAACCTGCTGCGGTAGACAATGCCGCCGCTAAACCTCCAGCAGCAACCAAAGCTATTACCCAATTTGGCAACTTTGCAATTTCAGGATTTGCTAATACCATTATGTCTCTGTCCACCTTTAATTCATTTAACTGAGCATTTGCAACATATTGGATTTTTTCATCACCATTTTTATCGTCAAATTGTAATAGTCCTGTTGTTTCCCAATTTTTAAACCATTCAGGCATTGATGCGTATGGCTGGTTGCTCACTGTTTCAAGCATATTTGTTCTTGCAAAAACGGCTACGGCAGGCGCTGCGGTGTATAAAATAGCAATGAGTAAAAGAGCAATCCCTGCGGATTTACGGGCATCTCTAACGCGTTTTACCGTAAAAAACCGAACAATTACATGCGGTAATCCCGCCGTTCCTACCATTAAAGCCAAAGTAATTGCAAAAACATCGGTTTTACTTTTGGTTCCACTGGTATATTCAGAAAACCCTAATTCTGTGGAAAGTCCGTTAAGTTTATCTAGTAAATACATGCCAGAACCATCATTTAAAGTACTGCCCATTCCCAACTGTGGAATTGGATTTCCAGTCATTTGAATAGATATAAATATGGCAGGAACCATAAACGCAAAAATTAATACACAGTATTGTGCTACTTGGGTATAAGTTATCCCTTTCATGCCTCCTAATACAGCATAAAAAAGAACGATTATCATTCCTATGATTACACCAGTATTAATGTCTACTTCTAGGAAACGAGAGAATACCACACCAACGCCACGCATTTGTCCTGCAACGTAGGTGAATGATACTATTAAGGCACAAATTACAGCAACAATACGTGCAGTTTTTGAGTAATACCTATCTCCAATAAAATCTGGGACTGTGAATTTTCCAAACTTACGAAGGTATGGGGCAAGTAATAGGGCGAGTAGTACATAACCGCCAGTCCAACCCATAAGGTAAACAGAGCCATCATAACCAGCAAAGGAAATAATACCTGCCATAGAAATAAAAGATGCTGCTGACATCCAATCAGCTGCTGTTGCCATTCCGTTGGCAAGTGGCGAAACACCACCTCCAGCAACATAAAAATCTTTTGTAGAACTTGCTTTGGACCAAATAGCAATGCCAATATATATGGCAAAAGTAATTCCAACTAAAATGTATGTCCATAGTTGTACACTCATGATAATTTATTTTGAAAAAGGATTATTCGTCGAAGTTGTATTTTTTATCCAGTTTGTTCATTTTTTTTACATATACAAAAATCAAGATTACAAATATGTAAATGGACCCTTGTTGAGCAAACCAAAAGCCTAGTTTAAAGCCACCAATTTGAATATTATCTAAAGTTTCTCGAAACAAAATGCCTGCACCATACGAAACCAAAAACCAAATGGATAATAAAAGTAACAGAAGCCTAAGATTTTCTTTCCAATAAGCTTTTGCATTTTTCTTTTTGTCTATCATAAAAAATTGGGATTAAAACCTACTTTTTTACAATATATAAATAGTTTTTATATTAATGTGATAATTTTGAATCTTGATATTTACTAAAAACATAAATTCAAGGAAGGAAAACAACGCCAGAAGAGGAATCTTTTGTTGCCCCTGTAACTGAGCTTAGCACGTTGGTTTTTTCTTGAACCCGTAAAACGCCCATTAATGCAAAAACTAAGGCTTCTTTAAATTCAATTAATGTTTTGTTCGGAACCACCACCTCAATTCTTTTGTTAAGTTTTTTTTGAAGTGTTTCAATCAAAAAGGTATTTAATGCTCCACCACCAGTAACCAGTAGCCTTTGAGCATTATTATTACCGTTCATTTGAATTTGGTGCGCAATTTGTTCACAAATATGTACAATAGATGTATGCAGTAGATTTTCAATAGTATCATTTGTAGCATCTACAATCGGAATAACCTTTTCTACAAACCATTCATAACCTGTGGATTTAGGAAAGGGGAGTTTGTAAAATTCTAAATCATTTAATTGTGCTAATAAAGCGTCATTAATTTTTCCCGTTTTTGCGAGCGCACCACCTTTATCATAATCCAACTGTATTTTTTGAGTGATATAATTTAAAATCATATTTGCAAGCCCAACATCATAGGCAATACGTTTATGGTTTTGTTGGAATGATATATTACTGATACCTCCTAAATTCAGACAGAAATCATATTCGTTAAAAAATAGCTTATCACCTATAGGAACAAAAGGAGCACCTTGCCCACCTAGAGCTATATCATTTGTTCTAAAATCACAAACAACTCTGCAATCTGATGCGTTTGCAAGATGTTGTCCTGAACCTAATTGAAAAGTAAACCCGTTTTGAGGTTGATGATGAACGGTATGTCCATGACTGGAAATAAAATCTACATTTAATTTATGTTCCGCAATAAATTTTTGTGTCTGTTCGCCAAGCCACGTACCATAGGTGTTGTGCAGTTTTAACAAATCATCAGCAGGTAGTAAAATGGCGTTTTTAAGTTTTTGCTTATAGTCATTATTATATGAAACACTATGCGTTTGTTGTATTTTATACTTCCACTGGTTTTGTTCTTCCCAAATATGACAATATGCAAGGTCTAATCCGTCTAACGAAGTACCTGACATGAGTCCAATTACTTTATATTTCTGCATCTTATTTTGTTTGAAAAGGTAAACGTCCTTTAGCTTGTATTTTACCTAAAAAATGTGCTGCCGCAACCTGTTGAAAACTGTCAAAATTTTGATGTGCTAAAACTACCGTGTTTGCTTTTTCTATATTTAAAACGTTTAGCACGTAAGGGTTTCCGAATATATAAATTACTACATTTTTGGTTGCTACTAATTGTTGAATGAAATCTAATTCTTTTTGCGTAAAATCAAAGTTATTTTTGGGTTTAACCTTTCTGGGATAAATGGCTAATAAAACGGCATCATAATTTTTTACATCATCCTTATTTGTTGCAATTTTTATAGATTCAAGTTCTTTAAAAAAAGTTTGATTTTTAGTGTCTCCTATAGATAAAGCAATAAAGGAACGTTGTTTAAAATTGGCTATTTTGGTGGCATTTCCATTATAAAAACAAATGCTGTTTTTTGCAATTTTTGCATTTAAGTTTTCCGCATTACTAAGTGTAAGGTTGGTAGTATTATTGCTGAATGCTTTTTCTTTTAATGCCCAAATTCTTTGAAAGCTTTTTTCAATATGCTCTGGAGAGGCGTTTTTTACAATTAGCTGTATTCCTTCGATAGGATTTTCGGCAAAACATAAAACATCATTACCGGCTTCAAAAGCTAACCATTCCAATTCTCCTTGGGTAGTGTGATTTTTTGATACCGCATGCATATTTAGGGCGTCGGAAATGATAACACCATTATAGCCCAATTCTTTTCGTAATAAATCGGTAATTATTTCTTTGGAAATACTTGAGGAAATTTGTTTTCCTCCAGAAAGCGCAGGTACATTCAAATGACCAATCATAACAGAATCTACACCTTTTTTTATAAGTTGTATAAACGGATATATCTCATTTTGAAGCAGTTCTTCTTTTGTTTTATGAATCAATGGGAGGTCTAAGTGAGAGTCAGTTTCGGTATCTCCATGGCCTGGAAAATGTTTAACACTAGTTAAAATTCCTTCACTTTTTATTCCTTCTAAAAAGTACGTCGCTTTTTGGGTAACATCAACTTTGTTATTGCCAAAAGAACGATACCCTATAACGGGGTTTTTAGGGTTGTTATTAACATCAATAACAGGAGCCAAATTCCAATGTATTCCTGCAACTTTACAATCGTTAGCGATATTTTTACCAACCTCAAAAATTAAATCTGTCTCATTTTCAATAGCTCCTAATGTAATTGCATACGGATATTGAGGAGTGTTTTCTATGCGCATTGCTAATCCCCATTCCGCATCAATGCTTATTAACAAAGGTGTTTTGGAAGCTTTTTGGTATCTTTTAATTAGTGCTTTTAAAACGGTAAAGCTTTCTGTATTTGGAATAACCTTGGTAGCGCTTTCAAAATTTGTTGCAGCACTTGCCCGACTATGAAAAAAACATAAACTTCCAATGTGCTGTTCTTTAATTAGTTTTTCTAATGCCTGAATTTCTTCCTCAGAATCGTTAATAAAGGCCGCTGGCATAAACAATTGCCCTACTTTTTCTTGTAGCGAAAGTGTTTTTGATGCCGTGGAATATGAAACAATTTTATGCATTATCAGCTTTAGATTTTTTACCGTAATCAGCAGGGTATTGTATAAATTTTAGTAGTAATAATGATGGCAGTGCTGCAATGACAACCCAAATGAAAAATCCGTCATAACCTAACCACTCTTGTACATAGCCACTAATCATTCCGGGAAGCATCATGCCAAGTGCCATAAAACCGGTTGCAATGGCGTAGTGCGATGTTTTTGATTTTCCTTCGGCGATAAAAATGAGGTACATTAAAAAGCCAGCAAAACCAAAGCCATAACCAAATTTTTCAAGAGCAATAGTTACTGTAACAGCCAATACACTAGTTGTTTTTGTAATGGCTAAAAGTGCATATAAAATATTGGGAACATTTAGCGAAAGTATCATGGGTAGCATCCATTTTTTGAGTCCATCCCTTGAAATTACAATACCTCCCAAAATACCTCCAAGAGAGAGCATTATAACCCCAATGGTACCGAAAAGCGTTCCTAATTGTTCGGTTGAATAATGTAGTCCTCCCTCAGTAGTCTCATCAAGCAAAAAAAGAGCAGCCATTTTTACGAGTTGCGATTCACCAAGTCGATAAGAAAGTATAAAAGCAATAGCAATACCAATATTGGGTTTATTAAAAAATGAGCTGAAAACTTCAAAAAAGCTTTTTGGTTTTTCAGTAGTAATACTTTCTGAAGATTCGTATTTTGGAGTAACAAAAAAATTGGCAATGGTTAGCGATAGCATAAGTAAAGCGGCAACTACCATAGTAACGCTCCAAGCCTTTGTGTTATCTCCGTATCTGTGCTCTAAATACCCAGCAAGAATCACAATAATTCCTTCACCAGTAACCATTGCAAGGCGATAAAATACACTTCTAACGCCAACAAAAAAAGACTGTTTTTTTTCTGTAAGTCCAATCATATAATAGCCATCGGAAGCAATATCGTTGGTAGCGGATGCAAAAGCTGCCATCCAAAAACAGGCTAAAGTTGTTAGCATAAACATATTAGATGGTAGCGAAAGGCCAACACCTAAAATTGCCAAAGCTATTATAAGTTGCATGCTTAAAAACCATTTTCGTTTGGTACTTTTTAAGTCTACTAGCGGACTCCACAAAGGTTTTAATACCCAAGGTAAATACAGCCAGCTAGTATATAAACCAATGTCAGCATTGGATACGCCTAACTTTTTGTACATAATTACCGAGACAGTTACTACTAGCACATAGGGTAACCCTTGTGCGAAATATAAAACAGGAATCCAGCCCCAAGCACCTTTGTCTTTTTGAATCATTTGGATTTGATTTGTTTTAAATGTAGCAATATTGGCGCACTTTCAGTACCATAATTGTCAATTAATGTGATAGCTATCCGGTTTTTGCCTTTCAAATTTTTAAGCGGTATTTGTATGTAATCAGGAGTACGGATATGCTGTTTTATTAATAGCTTTTTCATAAAGGAAGTGTCCTTACCCTTATATACTAAAGCATATCTAAAATTGTTTAAATTTTTAATATAGAGTAGAAGATGTGTTTTGTTTTTCTCAATCTTTTTAACATCAAACAACAATGTCTTAGGGTTGAATGATGGTGGAAGAGCTGGGTATTTATACATTTTTCGTTTAATGTATTTGGCTACGTCTGTATTAGTATCTATTAGCCATTTTGCACTAAAAAAAGCATTACCGTTTACCTTACTCGCGTTTCTGGCATAGCTTATTTGATTTGGCAATTCTTTTTTATTATTCCATGCTTTATCACTGTTATTTCTAATCTTATAAAGACTATTACCTACATATAAATTGGTGTTAACGGTTTTTACATTCCACCAATCCACTATTTTTTTGTGTGATGCCACGGGCAAATCCATACTCCAATATACTTGAGGAATTATATAATCTATCCAATTTTGCTCCATCCATAGTAGAGGGTCAGCATATAAGTCGTTATAGGCTGTTTGTCCAGCTTTGGTATCAGACCCGTTAGGGCTAGTACTTTTATTTTGCCAGACTCCAAAAGGGCTAATCCCAAATTGAACCCATGGTTTTACTTTTTTAATGGTTTGATGTGTTTTTTTGACCAATGAATCAATATTGCTTCTTCTCCAATCTGCTAAAGATTGATTGGGTTGTTTATGTTTGTTGTAAACGAGAGAATCATTAAAGATTTCGTTTTTAATACTATATGGATAAAAATAATCATCAAAATGAATCGCATCAATATCGTAGTTGGATACAATTTCGTCTATAATACAGGTGAATCGTTCTTGTATTTCTGGTAATCCCGGGTTGTAATAGTATTTTTTTCCATACTTTACCATCCAATCTGGGTGCTGAAAATAGTCATGTTCCGGGTGTAGTATTTCGGTTTTTAAATCAAAAGTAGCTCTGTAAGGATTTAACCAAGCATGAAATTCCATTCCTCTGTTGTGAGCTTCATTAATCATCCAGTTTAATAAGTTGATATTTTCAGGGGTTTTACCTTCTTCTCCAGTTAAAAACCTAGACCAAGGCGCATAGGTAGAATCGTAAAATGCATCACCAGCGGTTCGTATTTGAACAATTACGCAGTTAAAGTTGAGGTCTTTGTAAAAATTTAAAATATTGAGATAATCTTTTTTTTGCTTTTCTATGGCGTCAAAACCACTTTTTGGCCAATCAATATTTACAACGGTTGCCACCCAAACACCCCTAAATTCGGTCTTTGGTTGAGGGATTTTAGTTTTTAAAACACTACATGAAGTAAAAAATAGTAATAAAAGAAAAAAGATTTTTTTGAACATTAACTATTGTGTGTTTCCGTTTAATTAAAGATTGTGAATTTAGTTTTAACAAAGTTACAGATAATAGTACAGGTTGTTAAAACCTAAAACATTTCTAAGTAAGAATATTTTACCTTTGAGTTTTATTAACCCTAAGCATATTCAAAATACAAGGCATGAGCTTTACTAAAATTACCGAAACACCTTCTCATTATAACAATTTAGAAGATATGGATACCCTAAGTATTCTAACCAATATGAATAATGAGGATAAAAAAGTGGCTCTTTCTGTTGAAAAAGTGATTCCGCAAATAACTAAACTGGTAGATGCTTTAGCCAAACGTTTTAGTAGGGGAGGTAGACTTTTTTATATCGGAGCGGGAACCAGCGGACGTTTAGGTATTTTAGATGCTTCTGAAATTCCACCAACTTTTGGTATGCCACATGAAAGGGTAGTTGGTTTAATTGCGGGAGGTGATTCTGCAATTAGAAAAGCAGTAGAAAATGCTGAAGACCAAACGAAACAGGCATGGAAAGACCTTATGGAACATCAAATAAATGAGAATGATGTTGTAGTTGGTATAGCAGCTTCAGGTACAACACCTTATGTTTTAGGTGGGTTAAATGATGCAAAAAAACATAATATTTTAACGGCTGGTATAACTAATAATCCGGGTTCTCCTTTGGCAGAAATGGCTGATATTCCTATTGAAATTAATGTGGGACCAGAGTTTGTTACAGGAAGCACTAGAATGAAAAGTGGAACTTCACAAAAATTGGCTTTAAACATGATTTCCACAGCCTTAATGATAAAAATAGGAAGAGTAAAAGGAAACAAAATGGTAAACATGCAATTGAGCAATAATAAATTAGTTGATAGGGGAGTGCGCTATATTGTTGAAGGTTTAGGGGTTGATTATAATACAGCAGAAATATTACTAAAAAAATATGGCTCGGTTAAAGCTGTCTTAGACGCTGAGGGAAAAGTTTAAAACTATACCAAAAAATTATTAGTTAGGTAATAGTTTGTAAATACCTTTACCTTCCACAGCAACATATATAAATCCGTCTGGACCTTGTTTTACATTGCGTACACGACCAACATCAGACATTAATTTTTCTCGTTGAATAATATTGTTTGAATTATCTAATTTTAATAATTCAAGATACCTAAAAACCAAAGATCCTACTAACAAGCGCCCTTGCCATTCAGGATATTTGTCAGAGGTTATAAATGCCATGCCACTTGGCGCTATTGAGGGTGTCCATTGATGAATGGGAGATTCCATTCCTTCCATTTCAGTTAAATCAGTAATAGTCGTTCCGCTATAATTTATACCAAAAGTAACTAGTGGCCAACCATAGTTTGCTCCTTTTTTTATGATATTAATTTCATCACCACCTCTTGGACCATGCTCATGATTCCAAATTTCACCAGTACTTGGATGTTTTACCAAACCTTGAGGATTTCTATGGCCGTAACTATAAATTGCAGTTTTAGCGCCATCTACTCCTACAAACGGATTATCATTAGGGATACTACCATCATCATTTAAACGATATATTTTTCCTCCATCGCGCTTAATATCTTGTGGGTTAATATCGCGTTCACCACGTTCGCCAATAGAAAAATAAAGAAAACCTTTATTGTCAAAGGTAATTCTAGATCCAAAATGTTGCCCTTTAGTTGTATTTGGGGAAGCTTTATAAAGAACCTCTTTTTGGGTGAGCTGGTTGTTTTTTAGTTTAGCTCTCATGAGTGCAGTATGTCCACCTTTTTTATCTCCTTCAGCTGATGAATATGTTAAATATATCCATCCGTTTTCATCATAATTAGGGTGTAAAGCAACATCCATTAGCCCTCCCTGACCTCGAACATAAATCTCAGGTAAATTGGTGATTTGTGTTTTTTTATTGTTTTTAAAAAGAATTAGTTCACCACGCTTTTCCGTAATTAATAATTCACCATTCGGTAAAAACGCGAACCCCCATGGAATTTGCATGTCATCGACGAATAACACACTTTCAACGATAGTCTTTTTTATTTCATCTGGTTTATTTTCAGTTCTTTGAGCACATGAAAAATTCAACCATACAACGAATAAATTCAAAAGAAAAATACTTTTTTTCATAGTTCAACGTTAGAAATAAAGATATATATGAGCCATTTAACTAGTATAAAAGTAAAAGATTTAGCTATAAGATAAACAATTACACTAAAGATTGTGTTAGCCCCAAAATTAACACGCTCTTGACAAAACTCGACTTAACCTATGCTCTCAAAAAAACCTCGGTATATTCGTTATGCCGTTCTATTGATAGTACTTACTGTGGTATACACTTCTAGCATTGCTAATACCCCAGTTCGCTCTTTTTTTGAAGAAGTAACCACCACTATAAAAAGCAAAGTTTTTGCAGTGGGTAATAATAGTACTGCAAAAAAAGTAAGTACTTCTATTAAAGATACAAAAAATGAATTTTCTGAAACATTGGTACCTGCTCCAATGTTTGCAACTATTATTCAAGGAGCTGATAATACAGTTGATTGTAATGACAATGGTTTTACCGTTGCGCAATTTTTTCTTTGCGGAGATGCAGATGACCGTACCTTGAGTTTGGCTGGTGGACCTTATGGTAGTATTTCATGGCAACGAATGACGGCATGTACTCCTGATACCAATGTTGATTGTCCAGATACAAATACTGGTTGTTACACTGAGGTTTCAACCAATCAGACGTTTGATTTAGATGCAAGTACAATTTCAACAACTGAAGGGGCAGAATTTAGAGTAATAGTTGATGGTACCCGATATTATATCGAGGTTACAAAAAGTACAATTGATTTATCATACCTAAAGACAGACTTTATTTGTAACAATCCAGGACGTATTGAATTAACAGGTTTGCCCAATAATTATGAGTTTAGAATTAAACTAGAAAGTGACCCAGCTTTTCCACCAACTTTTCAATCTTCATCTGTTTTTGATAACCTACAGCCGGGTAGATATGAAATAGAGACCAGACTAGACATTGGAGGGGATGTTTGTATTTATCGCTATCCAGTTATTGAAATTTTGCAGGAAGATATAACTATTAACGTGACCTTTACGGATGCTTTATGTAATGGTGATACAGGAAGTATTTCCGTTGAAGCTCTTCCGGCAAATATAGGGCCGTATGAATTTGCCTTGTTAGATGAAAGTGGAACTAAAATAGAATTTACTTCCACAATTTCAAGTAACACATACGTTTTCACCACTGTAAGTGCCGGAACGTACTCGGTTCAAGTAGAAACTAATGAATGTAAAGAAGATATTCCTAACGGAATTGCTGCACCAACACAAGATAGAGATACCAGTGGAAATCCTATCACAATTGGTAATGGTTTAAATCCTATTGCCATTGAGACCAACACTAACGGAGAAAGTTTTGGATGTGCTACTATTACCAGTGTAGATATAGATGTAACAGTTACTGGAGGCTCAGGACCTTTTTCATATACCGTTGATGACGGAGGAAATTCTGGAGGAACTTTTGCTTCTTCAAGTGTTTACACAGTAACTTCACCAGGAACATATACTTTTACGGTGACAGATAGTGCGGGTTGTACTGAGACAAAGTCGGAGTATGTAGCGACATTGTCTCCACCAAATGTTACTGCAACTAATAGAGATGGTACGTGTACCAATGGAGGAGGAAGAATAGATTTTACAGTAGTTGATTCGCAAGGGTTTAATTTGGAATTTAGAGCAAGTTCTGGAGATCCATGGAGTTCTTCTATGCAAATACCAGTGCCAGATGGGTCATATCCAGATGTACAAGTGCGATATTTTCAAGGAGGATTTAGCTGTATCTTGGATTTACCTACAGTAACCGTTAATTCTGAAGCTGGTTTATCAGCTGATGCTTCTAGAACACAAGATTACACCTGTAGTAATGGAGGAGGTATAATAGATTTTGATCCATTACTTACTATAGGAGGGTCAGGTACTGGATATGAGTATAGTATAGATAATGTAACATATCAAACAGGGACTAGCTTTACGGGACTAGCTCCAGGAACCTACATACCATATGTTAGAGATGATGCAGGTTGTAGGCAGCCACTTACTGCAATAGTTATCTCACAGCCAGAAGCACCTTCTGCTATTGATTTTGTTCAGGACCAATTAAACTGTGCAACAGGAACCAGTAGAGTTACGGTTAATGTTACTAGTGGAGTGGCAATTACACAATATGCAATTACCTCACCCATAACAGTTACTCAAGGAAGTAATGTTTTTGCAGGATTAAATTTAGATACCTCATATCAATTTGAAGTTACTGATGCCAATGGATGTACTTACCCAGCTAGTTTTACTACAGGTGGTTTTAGTACCATAAGAGCAAGAGTTAAGTCAGGAGGAGATAGAAGGGTTTGTCCAGGAGATACAGATGGTAATGGAGCCTTTTTAGTTGATGGTTTTGGAGTAGATTATGATTATACTGTTACCGGTCCAGCAACTTCCTTAAGTGGTACCAGCAGCGGTTCGGAAATACCTGTGCCAAATATAGGGGAAGGAACCTATACTATTGTAGTTACGGATAATGAAACAAATTGTACAGACACTATAAGTTTTGATATTGAAGAGCCCACAACGTCACTTGCGTTAACCACAACAGTTACCGATATGAGTTGTCAAAACAACAATATAGGTCGCGTCAGAGCTAACCCAGTTGCCGGTAGTGGTTTTGGAGGTTATAGTTATCAACTAGAGTGGCCCTCAGGAACAATTCAAGGGCCGAAATCAGGAAGAACATTTGGAAATTTAACAGAAACAGGTTCGTATACATTAACAATAATAGACTCTGAAGGATGTACTGAAACGGAGAGTTTTACCTTATCTCAATTAGATGCGCCAACAATTTCATTGGTTAGTGCAGATCTTTGTTTTTCACCTACAAATGATGGGGAAATAACAGTAAGTTCTACAGCGGGTACTGCAGCTTTAGGAACACATCAATATAGAATTGGAAATTCTGGAACCCTTCAAGGAAGCCCTATTTTTTCGAATTTAGTGCCAGGAACGTACAATATTCAGGTAGTAGATGGTAATAATTGTACAGATGAGTTAACAGTTATAGTGCCACTTCAGATTCAGGTTAATTTAGATTTAGTTTCAAATATTTCATGTGGAGGAGATGGACAAATGCGCATAAATATAAGTGAAGGAGATATATCCAATTTAGCCTCAACATCATATACAATATATAAAGATGGTGTTGCTGTTACAGGACATATTGGTAATACATTACCATCTGCATCTTTCTTATATACCGTGCCTTATGGAGAACATGGAGATTATACGGTTGAGGTAATTGATAACAATACGTGTTCAAACACATCGGCACCATTAACTTACGCTAGACCAACAGACATTGCAGCAACAGAGCGTATTGTTGGACCTAGTTGTGGAGATGCAAATAGTGGTTTTGTTGAGATAATACCAACAGTTTTATCAGCAATTCCGCCTTTTGAAACAGTGTTGGCGCCAGCAAGTTATGGTTTAATTGCAGACCCAAATGACCCTGACCCAGCGGCCATTAATATTTATGACTTTAGTTCACAGACAATTTATTCAGGTCTTGCAGCAGGAAACTATGAATATATAGTAAAGGATTCCAGAAACTGTATTACAGGAATAATTCCAATAACAATAACTGATGACCTTACAGGTTCTCCCGTCGTGGCTTTAACTCCTATTGACGCTACTTGTTCCGCAACTGGAGAAATTTCAGGAGGAGTAACTGTTGATGTAACGCCTGGGTCTCCTAATTATACGATTAGAGTAGAAGATTTATTTGGAGGTCTTTTAGTGGAACGAACAAATGTAGCTCCAGGAGATTTACCATTAACTGTTAATGATCCATTGCTTGTGCCAGGAAATTATCAAGTCGCGGTGGTTGATGCTAGAGGTTGTATAGATATTCAACCGTTAACAATAGGAACAGCTTCCTTAGATATTATACCAACATACCCTCCACCTCCAATTACTTGTACTCCAGGGGGTACCACAGTATGTGTAGATATAGTAGGAGGAACATTACCTTTAAATTATGAGATAAGACTAGTAGAGGATCCGTTTGCTGCTTGGCAGACACCCAATAATCCACCTGCAAATCATTGTTTTACAGGATTGTTGTTTGGAGTTTCATATACAGTAGAAGTTCAAGATGTAAATACAGGGTGTACATATCAAGAAGTAATTACATTACCAGACGGTCCTGGAATGGACGTTGGCTTAAGTGTAGATGACATTCCTTGTAGAGGTGGAGATGTAGGTTTAAATTATACAATAACGACAGGAACTGCTCCTTTTGATATTATAATTACAAATTTAGATACAGGTACTGAGGTTTATAATGTAACTGGCAGTACAGATTTTACACTGGCTACAGATTTATCAGTAGCGCCAGGGCGATATGGTATTTCGGTGGAGGATGCTGCTGGTTGTAGCGATGGTGCAGAGGCAGTTGCAACTTTAAATTTACCTCGCGTAGATGTTATTGAAAATGTAAATGCAAATTGTAATGCTTTAGGTCAACTTACGGTACGAGGTAGTGGAGGTGATGGAGGGCCATATGTTTACGCTTTTGTTCCGGCTGGAAATATTCCGGTTCCTTCAGATTTTTCTGATGCTAGAACGGTTTCGTTGCCTGGTTCGCTGGCTCCTGGAACAGATTATGATATTTGGGTACGAGATGGTAGAGGATGTGACTTTATGACCTCAGCTGCTGTTGTTCAGCTAGACCCAAACTTACCAGCACCAACAATTAGTGTAAACAATCAGTGTGATGTAACAACTCCTGTTGGTGGTTTTACAATAACGGTTGAAATGCCAGGAAATATTGATACTCCAACTTTTACTTTAAATGGGGATAGTCAAACACCAGTTTATACACCAGGCGTACCAACTCAAGCTACATTTACTGTTAACAATATAGGTACATACCCAATACATGTGATTGATGCCAATGGTTGTGATGTAGATGATGTTGCAGAGGTTTATCAGGTGCTTTCTGCTTCAGGAGGTTTTGGTGCAAACGAACCTACTTGTACAGATGCCGATGGAACAATTACGATTACCGCTAATGGTGGTAGTGGGGATTTTAATTTTGAATTGCAAACAAGTGGAGGAGCTCCAATAGCAAATAATACTACGGGTGTTTTTACTGGCATGGCTTCAGGAAATTATCAGGTATTAGTAACAGACAATCGTGTTGATGATGGAACCGTTAACTGTAGATTTTTAGTGGAAGGAATAATTAGTGCTGCTCCAACACAACCAGTAATTGACGATATTGGAAAAAGCGATATGAGTTGTAATGGTGTTGTTGATGGAAGTATTAGTGTAGCTTTAGTCACGGGAACTGATATTGATGGAATTAGGGAATACAATTTATACGTTGGTTCATTGCCATTGCCTGGAGGCGCTACTCCTGTTACAACACAAATAAATGGAACTTTCACAGGCTTAGGGGCTAATACGTATGTTGTGGAGGTCGTAACTGATAAAGGTTGTATAGATCAAGAGGAGTTTACAATTGTTAACCCTCCATTGTTTGAAATTAGTTGGCCAGCAGTAACATTTGCTTGTGAGACAGGGGCCAACAGATTTAGTACAGCAACGATATCAACAGTTATAGACAACCCTGGAAATGGAGCTCCTTACGGTTATAAGTTAAACCCAGCGGATAGTTATCAAAGTAGTGGTGATTTTGAAATTGTTGATAATGGAACGTCTCAAACAATAACGGTGTATGCAATTGATGCTAATGGTTGTGAATCACAATTTACAAGAACAATAGACCCACCTGGTAATGTTACTGGTGTAATTACCCAAGTATCACCCATGGATTGTGAAAATCCAGAACGTATAACCATAGATGTAACAGGTACAACTAATTTCACTATCGAAGATCAAGGCTCGTCAGTTGCATTCGTGCCAAATGTGGTTCAAACTAGTGGAACGTCAGTTACTTTTGATTTACCGTTTGCTGTAGGTGAATATCGTTTACAAATAAATGATGCTGGGGGATGTACATACCCAATAGCAGCATATACTGTTATTCAGCCGGTATTGCCATCGGTTACAATAAGTGAGGCAGAACCTATAAGTTGTTTTGGAGCTATAGATGGAGCAATTAATATAAATGTAACCGATTTTAACGGTGTTTATGACTATTGGGTGTATGACGCAAGTGACCCAGGCTTTACAACAGGTACATTTGGTGCTGTTGTAGCAGGAAATTCTACTGGTACTATTGACATGGCGACTGATGGAAATCCTTTTATAATTACTGGTTTACCTGCAGGTAGCTTAAGAGTAGTGATTAGAGAGCAAGGAATGACAGTTTCTGGTTGTAATGTATTCAGTGATGTTGCAGTAATTGGATCTCCAAATGGACCATTGATGATTTCGGATGTTACTACAGAACCTGTTGGCTGTTCCAACGACTTGGGAGAAATTACTGTTACAGCTAGTGGAGGATGGGAAAATGCTCCTTATCAATACATGTTAGAAATAGAAAACCCATTAGGTAGTGGAACGTTTGTTCCTCATACACCTGTAGGAGGTTTGAACACCTTCAGCGGTTTAGCTTCTGGTAACTATAGGGTTATAGTAACAGATTCTGAAGGCTGTCCAGTTTCTCAGGAAATTTTGCTTAATCCAACCCCGCAAATAGATGCCGAGGCTATGATTGCAAGGCAATTAGAGTGCCCAGGAGGTAACGATGCGATTATTCAAGCAGTGGAACCTGGTACTACAACTCCTGGAGCGGTTGGAGGGGTAACTGGAGCAGGTTATCAGTATCGTTTATTAACGTTAAATGACAACGATAATACGGATGTTGCTAATGCAACAGGTTTACAAAATGATCCAACATTTGTTGGTTCAGCAGGAACAGGTGTTATTGAGGCAGGTTGGTACGCTATTGAAATTGTATCAACATTAAATTGCTCCTTTGTTACTTCACCTATTCAGGTCGTTCCTCCGCCACCAATTAACCCAAGATTAATCCAAACAGCGGTGCCTGCGTGTGGTAATATAGCTAGTATGAAAATAGAGTTAGGCACCTCAGCAGAGGCAGGTGCAACTTATGAATATAGGGCTTTTGGGTCTTTGGATCCATGGCTGCCAATGACATATCAAGGAGGTACTGCTGAAGAGAATATACCTGGTGTAGTAAATCAGTTTTACCGATTTGAAGTGAGAAAAGTAGGTAATTTAGGTGCTTGCGAACCGACAGGAACCAATGGTATACCTATTAATGAAGCAGACCCTTTGGATTTGGATGTGAACTCTCCAACATTTGATGTTACTTGTGCTTATGAAGTTGATGGTAGAATTGAAGCTCAAGTAGAGGGAGGGACAGGTGTCTATGAGTTTAGAATATATGATACTGATCCAGGTGCCGATGCTTTTGCTGCAGAAGCATTACCAACATATCAAAATAGGCCATATCAAAGTACAGGTACTTTTGAAGATTTAGAAGGTGGAGACTACTGGATATCTGTAATTAGTAGGTTAAGCTGTGGTGAAATTGAGGGCCCTTTTCGAATTGAGTCTGTTGATCCTGTGATAATAGCAGATAGCTCAACACCAGTTACTTGTAATGGAGAAGAAGATGGTACGATAACAATGACAGTTACAAGTCCTACTTCTGGACTAGTTAAGTTTGCTATAGAGCCAAATTTAAGTGAGTTAGTAACGGATCCAGATAATCCTACTACGTACACATTCACAGATTTAGCAGCGGGAACGTATACAGTGCTTGCTCAAGATGCAGAAGGATGTCCGCAAACATTCTCCGTTACTGTTGGAGAGCCTGATCCAATTATTGCAGGTAATCCACAAGTGGTAGATGAAACATGTATTGGTGATGCTGACGGTGAAGCGCAGTTGACAGTAACTGGTGGAACTCCATTTTTTGATACTGTTACGTTATCACAATATTATGAGACACGATTAGTAGGACCAAATTCTGATGGTACAGAGGTATTTGTTAGAAATGATGCCTTAACATTTACAGGGTTAGAAGGAGGAAATACATATATCGTTCAAATAAGGGACGCTAGTTATTGTGAAACAACTGCTTTAATTCCAGTGGGAATAGGAGTCGATTTAACTGCGGAACCGGAGGTAGAATATGGGTGTACAGGCGTTTTTCCAAATAGTACAACTACTATTCAAATGCAAGAAACCAGCTTGTTACCAGATTTATTGTTTGCATTGGATCCTATGGATCCAACCGACGCAATAACTGCCTTGGCCGATACTACTTTTACTTGGGGTGATTTACCTGCGGGTGACCATACTGTATATATATATCATACAAATGGATGTAGAAATTTTGTTGAATTTACTATTGATGCCTATAGTCAACTTACTTTAGATGCCGTAAAAACAGGCCCAGATGAGTTAACTGCGACGGCTACTGGTGGTTATGGAAATTATGAGTTTTTCTTTAATGGAGAATCTTATGGTGATGAGTTTGTATTTACTACAAATCAAAGTATGACCGTTAATGTTGAGGTTGTAGATGAAAGAGGTTGTAGAGCTGTGGCAGCCATTCCGTTTGAATTTACTGGAATGTTGGAGTTTCCAGAGTTTATGACGCCAAATGGAGATGGACAAAATGATGAGTGGGCGCCTAGTAATAGAAGATTTTTTCCAAGTATTGAGGTGAAAATATATGATAGATATGGTAGAGTGGTGGCAGAACTTAACGATGTTACCTACTGGGACGGAAAGTATGAGGGTACTGAGTTACCATCTGGTGATTATTGGTATGAGGTGAATGCCAATGATAAAAGTAAATTTAGATATGTGGGTCACTTCACATTATACAGATAAATTAAAAAGGCGCTTTTTTGCGCCTTTTTTATATTCTCGCGCATTTAATAACCACACGTTGGTTTTCTGAGTTTGTTGTGAAGAAAAGATAAATATCACCACCATCACTTATTTTTAGGTTTTTACGAATTTCTGCAACACTGATAGGGAAATTTCTCGAAATTACATTTGCCTTTTTTATACCCATTTTTTTTATTGCTTTTTTGTTATACAGCAATACTTCTTCAATTTTAAAGGTTTTTCCAGTAAAATCAATTAAATGCTTTGAAGTGTATAGGTGTGTATGTTTATGTAACTTAAAAAGTTGAAGTTTTTTTGCAACAACTTTAAAACCTCCAGATTTTAAAATAGCAGTATTTGGTTCGTATAAATATTCTAAAGGATTTGATAATTCAGTTTTGGCGTTTTTTTCTTCCGACAAAACAAACTCAAACAACTCTTTTTTGTTTTTTTTAAAGTTAACGGTTTTAATTTGAGTTTCGCCAGAGAAGTTTTTTTGAATAATCCATAGCAATTCTTTAACGTCATTTTCAACAGCTACAACATGAATTTCTTTAACAAAATGAAGCTCTTTTAGTCCAGCTGAAATATCTAAAAGGGGAGCAGTTTTTATTAAAATATTATCCGAATATTTTAGGAGGATATCTAAATTTTCAGGAATATTTGGTTCACAATCTGAGAGTAAAAATACCTTGCCTTTTATATCACTTCTTCGAGATGGATCTGCGTAGATTGCGTCAAAACTTTGGTTTGTGTTTTTTAAGAAATCAATACCATTTCCAGGTACGGTTTTTATATTTTTTATATCTAAAATTTGATAATTATGTGAAGCTATTTTGGAAAGATTTTCGTTCTTTTCACAATGCCAAATTTGACTGGAATATTTGCTAAAAAAATAGCTATCAACACCAAACCCCCCGGTGAGGTCAATAAGTGTTTTTTTGGTTAAAATTTTAGCTTTGTATTCTGCGGTTACTTCAGAAGAGGTTTGTTCAATATTTAACTTGTTGGGGTAGTAAATGTTTGATGTGTTATACCATGTAGGGAGCTTTTTTTTACATTTTTTTTTGGCTTCTATTTGTTCAACAAGTTCCTTAGTAGAAATATTGGGGAAAGGAGCTTTTTTTAACAAAACTGACATGATGTCAGTGTTTAAATTTTTTTGTATAAAATTCTGTACACCAGTATTTAATATGCTTTTATTCAAAGTAAAACTATAGATTTTCAGTAAGAGATTTTACTATCTTGTTTTCTGATAAAAATTCCTTCAAAATCACTTTAATAACGGTGTAGCCAGGCACGGCAACTATCATTCCTAACACTCCAAAAAGCAAACCAGCAATAATAATAATAAGAAAAATTTCAAGAGGATGAGACTTAACGCTATTGGAAAAAATTAAAGGTTGTGATACAAAATTATCAACCAATTGACCAATCGCTAAACCTATTAAAACATAACCGGATTTTGGCAAAATTACGGTACTAAAATCTGCTCCTAAATTGCTTGTCATGGTAAGTGTAATCATGATAATTCCTCCAATGATTGGACCTACATACGGAATGATATTAAATAGCGCACATAAGAATGCAATTACAACTGCATTTTCAATTCCGATTATGAGTAATGCAATCGTGTAGATTACAAATAAAACAAAAATTTGAAGTAGTAATCCAACGAAATATCTGGATAGTAAATTGTTGATTTTTTCGATAGAATTAATGGTTCCTGTTTCCTTGTTTGAAGGAACGAAAATAAGTAACCCATTTTGAAACATTTTACTGTCTTTTAGAAAAAAGAACGAAATAAATAATACTGAAAAAAGTCCTATACTTACCGAGCTTAAAATGTCTAAAAACGAATTTAAAAAATTAGGAATAAAGTCAACATTAATTCCAGCAAGAATGTTTTTTTCTAGGTTTGCTTCCTCAATGGCTTCATTAACTACTTGAGCAGAATCGCCAAAGTAATCCATAATTTCAGAGTAAAGCGTATTTAAATTCGCTTGAAGCTCGTTAATGTTTAGTAAGGATAAGTTTTTACCCTGTTCTGATAATAAAGGAATAAAAAGCGCTATTAAGCCTGCAATCAAACCTATCATTAATAGCATGGTAGCTACAACGGCTATTGTGTTAGGAAACTTTAGTTTTCTTCTTAGAAAAAGTACAATAGGTCTTCCGATAAGTGCAATTACTGCCGCTATGGCTAAATACGCCAAAACAGATTGAATTTTGTAGAGAAAAAATAGCACTAAAGCTATACCTATTAAAATTCCTACAGCACGTAAAATTCCATTAGAAATGTTTTTTGACGTCATTTTTTAGTTTTTAAAAACATATGATACAATGTTAGCCCCCATTTGCAATGCTTTTTTTCTTATTTCAGGAGGATTGTTATGTACTGCTGGGTCTTCCCATCCGTCACCTAAATCGCATTCGTAGGTAAAAAGTAAAATAAGTCTATCTTCATGAAAATAACCAAGAGCTTGAGGTCGTTTTCCATTATGCTCATGTATTTTGGGTAAACCTTCTGGGAACTGAAACTCTTGTTTAAAAATATTATGATTAGCTCCTAGTTCTTCTAGTTTTTTATCTGGAAATATTTTTAATAGTTCTTTTTTTAAATAGGGTTCCATTCCAAAATTATCATCAATATGTAAAAAACCACCTGAAAGTAAGTAAGTTCTTAAATTAGCAGCTTCCGCTTCTGTAAAAACAACATTTCCGTGTCCCGTCATATACAAGAAAGGATACTGGAAAATGCCTGAATCACTTGCCTCAATAATAGCAGGTTTGTTTTTTATTGTAGTGTTTATATTGTTGTTACAATAGGAGATAAGGTTAGGGAGTCCGGTAGGGTTAGCATACCAATCACCACCGCCAGAATATTTTAAAATTGCTATTTCTTGACTAAAAAGAACTAAGGAAAAACAACTTAATACGATTGAAAACCAAATGCGAACTTGTTTCATAAATTACAATATACTGGTGCAATCAAATTTACATATAATTTGACACGAATAAAACGTATTTAAAGAGAGTTAATCCTCGCCGTGGTTTAGCTGTTGTTTATTAGTGCTATAGTGGTGCACGCATAAATAGCAGCTGTTTCGGTACGTAGCCTATTACGACCCAGTGAGACTGGTAAAAACCCTTTTTCGTAAGCAGATTGAATTTCGTTTGTTGAGAAGTCTCCTTCTGGGCCAATTAAAATAGTGATGTCTTTGTCAGCAGCAGCTCTTCGTTTGAGTTCTACTTTTTCTTCTTTTTCACAATGACCAATGAACAAAAGCCCTTCGTGTTTTAGGTTTAAGTATTCTTTTAACGAAATTGCTGGGTTTATCTTGGGTAAAAATGTTTGCAATGATTGCTTCATGGCTGACTGTATCACCTTTTGTAATCTTTCTTGTTTTATTACTTTTCGTTCCGACCTTTCACAAATAATAGGGGTAATTTCATTCACGCCAATTTCTGTAGCTTTTTCTAAAAACCATTCAAAACGGTCATTGTTTTTGGTTGGGGCAACTGCTAAATGTAGCCAATATTTAGTTTGGTGTTTTTTTGTTTCATTAGTAATCTGAACTTTACATTTTTTTGGGTCTGCAACTACAATTTTAGTTTCGTAAAGGGTGCCTTTTCCGTTTGTTACAAAAAGTATGTCGTTCTCTTTTTTTCGAAGTACACGAATAATATGCTTACTCTCTTCTTGCGGAAAAACAAATTGAGCCGCACTGCTATCTAAGTTTGAGTTGTAAAAAAGCTGCATAGGTGTTATTTAGTGTTTTTAAGTTTGCTTTGTGCGTGTTCAATTCCTAGTTCAATCCACTCTTGTAATTGTTCTTCAGTTTTAAAACCTTTAGAAGAAACGTATAAGAACTCCTTCATTGGTTTTTTTGTAAAATCCATTGGTCTGACAAATTCATGGTTTAAAACAAAACTCATTTTGTCACTAATAACACGAACCGCCAAATCGTCTTTGATAATTCCAACGGTCATTTTTCCTTTGTATAGAAATGATAATCCGCCAAACATTTTTTTCTTGGTGATATTATTTTTAATCTCAGCAGGAAAAGTATTCAGCGAAAAATCTATTCGTTGTTCAATATTAGAATTATAAGACATGACGAACGGTGTTAGTTAAATAACATATCTAGCCTTGGCTGTAATGCTTTGGCTTGAAAATTGTTGTTCCAGATATTTTAAGTAGCCAACAATTCCAATCATAGCAGCATTATCTGTGCAATACTCAAATTTAGGAATAAATGTTTTCCATTGATGAGAACTTTCCATTTGCTTAAGTTTTGTTCTAATGCCACTATTAGCGGAAACACCACCACCAATAGCTACTTGCTTTATTCCAGTTTGTTTAACAGCTTTTTTAAGCTTATCTGTTAATATTTGAATAATAGTATGTTGTATAGAAGCACAGATGTCATTAATATTTTTAGTAATAAAATCTGGATCTTTTTGTGTTTCTCTTTGAATAAAATAAAGTATGCTGGTCTTAAGTCCACTAAAACTAAAATTTACACCCTCTACTTTTGGTTTCGGAAAGGGAAATTTTTTCGGATTTCCTAAAGCAGCATATTTATCAATTAAAGGTCCTCCAGGGTATGGTAATCCTAGTAATTTAGCACTTTTGTCAAAGGCTTCTCCTACGGCATCATCTAGAGTCTCTCCTAAAATTTCCATCTCAAAATAATCAGAAATCTTAACAATTTGGGTGTGTCCACCGCTAATAGTCATTGCTAGGAATGGAAACTCAGGAGTGTTTTGTGCATCATCTTTGATAAAATGGGCTAGAATATGCGCCTGCATATGATTTACCTCTATCAACGGAATGTTTAGCCCTAATGATAATGATTTTGCAAAAGATGTACCAACTAATAACGACCCCATAAGGCCTGGTCCTCGTGTAAAAGCTATGGCTGATAACTGTTTTTTATCGATATTTGCCTTAGCTAAAGCTTGATGAACAACAGGAACAATATTTTGTTGGTGTGCTCGTGAAGCAAGCTCAGGAACAACACCGCCATATTCCTCATGAATTTTTTGAGTGGCGACAATGTTGCTTAGAACACGATTGTTGTGTAAAACGGCAGCTGAAGTATCATCACATGATGATTCTATAGCGAGAATATAAATATTTTCATTTTTCATCCTATTTTGGAATAAAAATTGGAACACAAAGGTAAAACATAAGGCACTATCAAAAAATTAAAAAAAATACTGGTTAGAACCCTTTTGGTGTTTTTGCTAATTTGTGTTTTGGGGACAATCATTTTGTCTTTACCTGTTGTGCAGACTCGTTTTGCTACTTATGCAACAGATTCCATTAACAAAGAGTTTGGTACAAACATTAAAATTGAAAAGGTAAGGCTGTCCTTAATTTCTTGGGACGTAGCCTTAAAAAGTATTTATATACAGGATTATCAAAAGGATACCCTTTTTTATGTTGATAGGTTAAAAACTTCCATTGTTAGTATTCGAAATCTAACAAAAGGTAAATTGGAGTTTGGTGAGATAGATGTTGATGATCTTCATTTTAAGTTAAAAACCTACGAAGGAAAGCGGAATACTAATTTAGAGGTTTTCATTGAGAAATTGGATGACGGTAAACCCAGAAAGCCAGGAACACCTCCGTTCTTTTTTTATGCCGAAAATGTAAAAGTAAAAACGAGTAGGTTTCAGTATATCGACGAGAATTTTGAAAGGCCAAAAATTCTTGATTTTAAAAAGTTGGAAATTAACGCGGATGATTTTCATATTCTTGGACCTGATGTTTCCGTAGGTGTAAATCAAATGTCTTTTAACAGTCAAAGAAATTTAGAGGTTCAAAAACTTACTACCAATTTTAAATACACAAAACAGCAAATGCGTTTTGATTCTTTAGGAATTCAAACGCCAAATTCTCATTTGAAAGGAAGTCTTGTGTTTGATTATGATAGGAAAGATTTTGTAGACTTTTTAAATAAGGTAAAAGTGGATGCCCAGTTTAATGAGTCTACAGTATCACTTGGGGAAATTAATAACCTTTATAATGAATTTGGTGCAGATAAACAGGTCGTGTTTTCTTCTGGGTTTAGCGGTGTATTGAATGATTTAAATGCGGAGAAACTCTTTTTAAATTCAGATAATACAGGTATCAGGGGGGATTTTAATTTTAAAAATTTGTTTAATCGTAAGGAACCTTTTGTTTTAAATGCCAAAATTAAAAATATTACATCCAGTTATTATGAGTTAAGGGCTTTGATGCCAAAAGTTTTGGGAAAATCGCTCCCAAAATCCTTTACAAAATTAGGTCAGTTTACGGTTTTAGGAAATGCAGTAATTACAGAAACTTCGATTGATGCTAAGGTGAATATTAACTCCGCTATTGGTAGTAGTTATACTGATGTAGTTTTAGAAAACGTAGATAAGGTAGAAGATGTTACCTATAAAGGTTTTGTATCTCTAATAGATTTTGATTTAGGCGGCTTTGTTGAAATAGATAAAATAGGAAAAACATCATTAGATTTTAATGTAGAGGGAAAAGGGTTTACAAAAGAAAGTCTAAATACAGAGGTAATAGGAGATGTATATTCCATTGTTTTTAATGATTATGATTATCAGAATTTAAAGGTTTCAGGGGTCTTAAAAGATCAGTTATTTGATGGTTTGTTGGTTAGTGATGATGATAATATTAAGTTTAATTTTAAAGGACTTGCTGATTTTGGAGAAGGACGTAATAATTTCAACTTTAATGCAAATGTTGCTTATGCAGATTTAAAGAAACTAAATTTTATAAGAGATAGTGTTTCTATTTTTAAGGGTAGTGTTATAATGGATATTTCAGGAAACACTCTTGATAATATCATAGGAGATATTAGTTTTAGTAAGACGAATTATAAAAATGCCAACGATACTTACTATTTTGATGATTTTAAGGTTTCATCTTCCTTTGAAAATGATTCTATTAGAACCGTAGAGATAAATTCACCTGATATAATTACGGGCTATCTAAAAGGAAATTTTAAAACCAAAGAGTTGGGTAGGCTAATTCAAAACTCATTAGGAAGTATATATACCAATTATAGACCTTTTAAAATTTCTAAAGGGCAAACATTGGCATTCAACTTTAGAATTTATAATAAAATAGTCGACGTTTTTTTTCCAGAAGTAAAGTTTGATCCAAATACCTTTATTAAAGGGAATATTGATTCGGACGAGGGAGATTTTAGATTAAATTTTAAATCTCCTAGTATAATTGCATACGGAAACGAGGCTGATAAAATAGAGGTTAAAATAGATAACAAAAACCCTTTGTTTAACACGTTTGTTTCAGTTGGGGATTTATCTACGGACTATTACGATGTTCGTGATTTTAACCTTATTAATACCACATTAAAAGACACACTTTTTTTTCGAGCAGAGTTTAAAGGAGGTAGCAAGTATAATGATAGTTATAACCTTAATTTTTATCATACGTTTAATAATCAAAACAAATCGGTAATAGGCTTAAAAAGGTCGGAGATTGATATTAAAGGAAATACTTGGGTACTTAATAAAAACGGAGACGATAAAAACAAAGTAATTGTAAACAAAACATTAGATAGTATTACAATTCGTGAAATTGTAATGAATAACGATGTGCAAGAACAAATTCGTTTAAAAGGACAATTGGCAGACTCTACGTACAAGGACTTAGAGTTGCAGTTTAAAATAGTCTCTCTGGATAAAATAACACCCGTGGTAGATAGTTTAAGGCTTCAAGGTGAGGTAAACGGGACGTTAAATATTCTACAAAAAGAAGGCATTTACTTACCATCTTCAAATTTGAAAGTTGATGATTTTGGAGTGAATGATATTAGAATGGGAGACTTATCTGTTGGGATAGTAGGAAATAGAGATTTAACAGATTTTGTTGTGAGCTCGCAACTTACCGATAATGGCATTGAAAAACTTGGTATTGTGGGTAATATTAAAAACACAGGAAACATTCCGGAGGCAAATTTACTCGCTAATTTCAGGAGGTTTGATATAGAGCCTTTTGACCCACTTGGGGAGGGTATTATTGGAAATATACGAGGTAAAATAAGTGGTAGCGCACAAATTACCGGAAAAATAGATAATCCTGAAATCAATGGCCTTTTAACGCTTGATAATGCGGGCATAGGAATACCGTACCTAAACGTAAATTATAGTTTTGCTCCCAACTCAAGAGTAAGACTTAGTAAGCAAACTTTCAATTTTGAAAATATTGGATTGAGTGATGTTGCACATAATACGAAAGCAACATTGGACGGTACAATAACACATTCGTTTTTTAAAGATTGGGTTCTTGATTTAGATGTTGATACCTATAACAATCGTTTTTTAATTTTAGATACCGAGTATGAAGAAGGTGATTTGTACTACGGCTCAGGATATTTAAAGGGAGTTGGACGAATATTCGGGTCTACTAGGGCGCTTACTATTACCGTAGAAGGAGAAACAGCAAGAGGAACATCTTTAAAAATACCATTGAGTGATGTGGCTTCGGTGGGAGATTATTCCTTTATAAATTTTGTTGAAAAGGGAGATGTTAAGTCAATAGAGGCACAAAGGGTGCTAGATGATATTCAAGGATTGGAATTAGAGTTTGATTTAGATATCACCAAAGATGCAGTGGTGGAAATTGTAACGGATCAAAAAACAAATAGCTCGTTAAGGGGTTCGGGAGAGGGGCCTCTGCTGCTGCGTATTAATACCAGGGGTAAGTTTGAGATGTATGGAGTGTTTGTTGTTGTGAATGGAGTGTATAACCATAAATTTGGAGGTGTTATAAACAAGACGTTTAACGTGCAGCCAGGAGGAACAATTACCTGGGATAGAGACCCATTAGGAGCTCAATTAAATATGGAAGCTGTATACTCTTTAACAGCTAATCCAGGGGCTTTGTTAGATAACACAGGATATACGCGTAGAATTAATACTGATGTTGTTATAAATCTAACAGGAGAGCTTGAAAGTCCTGATATAAAATTTGAAATTGACTTTCCAGGGACAAATTCTATTATTAAATCTGAATTAGAATATCGCCTACAAGATCCAATTATTGAAGAACGCAACGCACTTTTTTTATTAGCGCAAGGCTCATTTGTTAGTGATCAGTCTGGGTTTAATCAACAAGCGGTAACTGGTAATTTGTTACAATCGGCATCGGGTCTTTTAAGTAAGGTGTTAAATGGAGATAATGACAAATATGATCTTGGTTTGTCATACGAACAAGGAGGTTTTGATAGAAATGCAGATATACAAAGAGAAGACCGTATAGGTGTAACAGTATCAACAAAAATTAGCGATAGAGTTCTTTTTAATGGTAGGTTAGGAGTACCAGTTGGAGGAAGTAGTGAGACAGTTGTTGCAGGAGATGTTGAAATTCAGCTGTTGCTTAATGAGGAAGGAACGCTAAGTGCCAAAATTTTTAATCGAGAAAATGAAATTCAAGAGTTTCTTGGTGATGATCAAGGGTATACCCAAGGGTTAGGTATTTCGTATGAGGTAGATTTTGATAATTTCAGAGAACTTTTCCGTAAAATATTAGGTAAAAAAGAAGAAGAAAAAAGCGTTCCGAAGAAAAAATCTGCAGAGAACAAAGCACCTTCTTCTACTATGGGAAAGGATAGCTTGTTAAAGTTTTATCCGAAGGAAAAAACGTTTTAAAATTGCAAATTTTAGATTATTAAAATGTTACATTTTTACAATCTAGATAAAGTTTTGTTTAAGAAAACGTTTTCGTAGATTTTTGCCTAAAAATAAGGGCTTTAACAGTTCTTTTATTTCAATAAGTTTCCTACTTTTGTTGGCTTAAATTATCAGATGGCTAAAATACAAAAAATAGCAGTTTTCACCTCTGGTGGAGACTCTCCAGGAATGAACGCAGCCATTAGATCTGTAGTTCGTACATGTGCTTATCTTGAAGTAGATTGCGTTGGAATATATCATGGTTATGAAGGCATGATTGAGGGCAACTTTAAAGCAATGGATGCTCGAAGCGTAAATAATATTATCAATAAAGGAGGTACTATCTTAAAATCTGCAAGAAGTGTAGAATTTAGAACAGCCGAAGGTAGAAAAAAGGCGTATAAGCAATTAAAAGCTGAAGGAATAGATGCCTTTATTGTTATTGGAGGTGATGGAAGTTTTACTGGAGCAATGATTTTTAATCAAGAATATAACTTTCCAGTTATAGGAATCCCTGGGACTATAGATAACGATATTTTTGGAACTACTTTTACTCTTGGTTTTGATACTGCATTAAATACAGTTGTAGAAGCAATAGATAAAATTAGAGATACAGCAAGTTCGCACAATAGATTGTTTTTTGTTGAGGTAATGGGACGCGATGTAGGTCACATTGCATTAAATGCAGGTATTGGAGCAGGAGCTGAAGAAATTTTAATTCCGGAAGAAAATTTAGGATTGGATAGGTTGATAGAGTCTTTACGACGTAGTAAAGAATCTGGAAAATCTTCAAGTATTGTAATCGTAGCTGAAGGGGATAAAACAGGGAAAAATGTTTTTGAACTTAAAGAATATGTAGAAAAACACCTTCCAATATATGATGTAAGAGTATCTGTTTTAGGGCATATGCAACGTGGAGGAGCTCCATCATGTTATGATCGTGTGTTAGCTTCAAGAATGGGAGTTAGGGCAGTTGAAGCTCTCTTGGAGGGTAGAACAAGTTTAATGGTTGGTATTCAAGATAATAAGCTTATTCTAACACCAATAGATAAGGCCATTAAAGGGCATACAAAAATAGATAAGGAGCTTATTAGAGTTTCAGATATAATGACCGTATAAAAATTAATTAATATAAACAGTTTAGAAATGTCAAAATTAAAAATAGGAATTAACGGATTCGGAAGAATAGGTAGATTAGTTTTTCGCTTAGCCGTGAAACGTGATAACGTTGAAGTGGTAGCGGTAAATGATTTGCTAGATGTAGAGCACTTGGCTTATTTATTAAAGTACGATTCTGTTCACGGTAAATTTAATGGTACTGTTGAGGTTAAAGATGGAAACCTTATTGTAGACGGTAACACAATTAGAATTACTGCTGAAAGAGATCCTAAGAATTTACAATGGGATGCTGTTGGTGCTGATATCGTTGCAGAATGTACAGGTATCTTTACTACTTTAGAAACTGCACAATCTCATATTGATGGTGGTGCTAAAAAAGTAGTTATCTCGGCTCCTTCTAAAGATGCTCCTATGTTTGTAATGGGTGTAAACCATAAAGAAGTTAAGGCTTCTGATACTATAGTTTCAAATGCATCTTGTACAACTAACTGTTTGGCTCCTTTAGCTAAAGTTTTACATGATAACTTTGGTATTGAAGAAGCATTAATGACAACAGTTCACGCTACAACTGCAACTCAAATGACAGTTGATGGACCTTCTAGAAAAGACTGGAGAGGTGGTAGAAGTGCAATGCTAAATATTATACCAGCTTCTACAGGTGCAGCAAAAGCTGTAACTAAAGTTATTCCTGCATTAGAAGGAAAACTAACTGGAATGGCATTTAGAGTTCCTACTGCCGATGTTTCTGTAGTAGATTTAACTGTACGTTTAGAAAAAGAAACTTCATACGAAGAAATCAAAAAAGTATTTAAAGCTGCTTCTGAAGGAGAGTTAAAAGGTATATTAGGTTATACTGAAGAGTTAGTGGTTTCTCAAGATTTTATTGGTGAAGCTAATACAAGTACTTTTGATGCTGGAGCAGGAATTGAATTGAATAATAAATTCTTTAAGGTAATATCTTGGTACGATAATGAAGCTGGTTACTCAAATAAATTAGTTGATTTAGCTGAGTATGTAAATAGCTTGTAGTAAAATAAATATTTTTTTATGTAAGGATATCCTGAAAGTAAGTTATTTTGCTTATTTTCAGGATTCTTTTTTTAATACTGTTATATGATATTAATTGTAGATAGTGGGGCAACAAAAGCTGATTGGATTGCTTTGGATGAAAAAGGCAATCAGTTGTTTTTTACACAGACCTTGGGTCTTAGCCCAGAAGTTTTAACTAGAGAAGTAATTGAAGACAGATTGGCTAACAATTTTGAGCTTTCTAAGAATAAGGAAAATGTTACTAAACTGTTTTTCTATGGAGCTGGTTGTGGAACTGACCGTATGAAAACATTTCTGAAAGATATTTTTTCAGACTTTTTCCCCAAAGCGAAAGCTGTTGTAAAAGAGGATACATACGCTGCGATATATTCAACTATAAAAATTGGAGAGCAGGGGATAGTGTGTATATTAGGCACTGGGTCTAATTGTAGTTATTATGATGGTAATCAATTATTCCAAAAAGTTACTTCATTGGGCTATATTCCAATGGATGACGGTAGTGGCAATTTTTTTGGAAGAAAACTTATACGTGATTACTACTTCAATAAAATTCCTCAAGACTTAGCTATAAAGTTTGCTAATGAATACAATTTGGATGCCGATGTTATTAAAGATAACCTGTACAAGCAACCAAATCCTAACACCTATTTAGCGACTTTTGCACGTTTCATGATAGAAAATAAAGAGCATCCATATTGTAAAGGTGTTATAGATAAAGGATTCCAACAGTTTATTAATAACTATGTGATGCAATTTGAGTTGGCAACTAAGGTTCCAGTTAATTTTGTAGGTAGTATAGCATTCTATTTGAAAGATGAACTAATATCGGTATTAAAACGTAATGACCTAGTTGTTGGTGTAATTCGTCAAAGACCAATAGAAGGTTTGGTAGAGTTTCATCAAAACACCTTATAGGTTGTTTATTTAATTGCTATCATTGAAATTTCAACATTAACAAATTTAGGTAAATTGGCAACTTCGACAGTTTCTCTAGCAGGAGCTGTTTTGGAATTAAAATAGGAGCCATAAACTTCGTTTACCATTGCAAACTGCTTCATATCACTTAAGAATATGGAGCTTTTTACTACATTTTCAAAAGTTAAACCAGCTTCAGTCAAAATGGCTTTTAAGTTTTCCATGCACTGTCTGGTTTCTTTTTTTATGTCATCATTTATTAAATCCCCTGTTGATGGGTCAATTGGAATTTGACCAGAAATATACAATGTGTTTCCCGCTAATATAGCTTGATTGTATGGGCCAATAGGAGCAGGAGCATTTACAGTATTTATTATTTTTTTCATACCAGTAGTTTTGCGAAAATTATTGACTTCTAACGGGCTGACTTCGGTTTTCCCATTTAAGATCCTTAAGTATTGAGCTTTTTATTCCAATATAAAAATACCATCTTTTATATTGACCAAAAGGGGTCCAATTAAATCGCATAGTGAAACTTTTTAAATCTCTTTCAAAGCGTAATTGCGTTAATGTAAAACCTTTATTTTTTATATCATAACCAGAGGATCCTCCAATTTTCCATCTTGGAGATAATGAAATATCACCAGAAAACATTAGCGAATGACTGCTAAATTCATTTTGTCGTGCGCTATTAGAGTAGTTGGCTGCATATGCAAACCTAAAATTCCAGGGAATTTTGGTTCCATAGATAGGGTTTTCTACATCGCTGTCTGATCGCTTTTCGTCTTCTAAATCCCGTCGTGAAAAACTATCATCTTTTCCAAATAAATCATCATCACGCCCTCCACTTGCAGCTACGTAATCATAGGGGTCTGGTTCATCCTCTTCTTCTTTCTTTTCTTTTTTCTTGCCGAAAGTTTCGCTGTCTATTGAATAGCCTACATTTACATTGGCTCTAGTTAAGCGCAGTAAACTTCCGCCGTTGTCTATATTAAATTTATTAAATCTACGCCCATTACCATCAACAGCATAAGGGTCTAAACCAGCTGAAAAGTTGATAGACATTTTGTTATCCAAAATGGATGTTCCACCGTTTACATTTAGCGGACTAAGTTTTAAAGAATCAGACTCAAAATTATAACCTGTAGAAATATTAAAATTACTAAGTAGGGGTATTTTTTTAGGTTTTGTTGCAGTAGAATCTTTATCTCTTACTTTTGCTTCTAAAGTATTTGCAAGTGAAAATGTAATGCTATTGGAGCGGTTTAAACTAGGGGCTCCGTTAAGTGTTCCTTGAAAGCGGGTATATTGCACAGGGTCGCCATTTGCATCTGGATATTCATCATAAAATTGTTCAAAAGAAGGTGCCCATCCGTATCCAATGGATGGTCTCATTACATGACGAATGGCTTGTATTTTTTTGCTTTCGCCAAAATTAAAAGTACCATAAATTGTTGTTCCAATACTAGCGCTTAGGTTGTATTTGTTAAAGCGATCAAAACCACTAATCGTGTCTCGTACAACTTTGTTTTCTTGAATATCAAAACTTTGTCTAAAAGTTTCAAGTGTCCACACATCTTCATAGCTTCCACCCATAGAAACACTTAAGTATTTGGCGACTTTAAAGTTTGTGCTAACGGGCAATCGGTGTCTAGCCCCAACTCTTGCGTTGTCAAACATTTCACTTTTAAAAAAGTCTTCATCATTTGTAGAAATACTGTTGCTTGCATTAACATCATACTGAAAGTTTATGTTTTGCAGTGCTCCCTTTTTTATACCATCTCTTTTTGCAAACGGAAATATACGTTCAAGACTTGCTTGAAAAGTTGGCAATGTCATTTGTATATTATTTGTGGCAGCATTTTGTGAAGTAAGTTGACTATGCGTAGCTGTAACACTCATGTTTACCGATGGGTATGCAGGAAAAGTTTTTGAGTATGATATGGACGATGATAAAGTATTGTTTTGTGTATTAGGTAGGTTTTGTCGCTGTAATGAATTTTGATAATATTGGCTACTACCTAAGTTTACCGAAGCAGAGAATCTAGAATTAGGACTGGCTTTGGTGTCTTGAGAATGTGATATTTGTATGTTGTAATTACTGGACCTACTATAATCGTCAAAACCTTTTTGGCTATTTACCAGATTTTCATACCTAATATTAATGTTTCCACGGTATTTATATCTTTTGGTGTATATAGATTGCGTGTTAAAACTATAGCTTCCGTTAGTATAGAAACTACCCATTAGGGTCATATCTGCATATTCCCCAATAGGTATATAATACCCCATGTCTTGCAGGAAATATCCTCTATCGGGTTCATTACCAAATGTTGGCATTATAATTCCAGCAGAGCGCCCAACACTTAAAGGAAAATACGCGAACGGTAAAAAAATGGGCGTTGGTACATCAACAATGTATAAATTACTGAAACCTGCAATTACTTTTTTCTTTGGTACAAACTTAGCCTTGCGAACTCTAATATAGTAATCTGGATTAATGGTGTCTTCGGCTGTAGTTAATTTACCTTCACTTAAAAAGTAAACCGAATCATTTTCTTTTTTAGTAATATCTGCATAAACTTTCATGGCATCACTACCTAAAGCTCCTGCCGCTGCCTGTTGCTCCGTTCTAGAATTCCAAATTAAAGCTTTTTGAGTGTCAAAATTGAACCTAATGGAATCTGGAATCACTTCATTGGTTCCTTGTTTAAAAAAGGGTAGCTGCGTATAATTACCTAAGGAGTCTTTTATTCTACCTGCATAAACCTCATTTTTAATGTAGTCCATTATTATTATACCTGCCTTTAACTGTGTGTCTTGGTAATTAATTTCGGCTTCGTTGTACAAGTATATTTTCTGATCGGTCTGACTTAGCTTAACATAATCTTTTGCTTTGTATGTTATTTTTCCTAGTAGAATGGATTGCTTCTTGTTTAAAGAGTCAGAAGCAATACTATCTTGAGCGGTTTCGTCTTGAATGTCTTTTAGGGTTAAAATAGGAGCACTGATCGAGTCTTCAACAACATCATAAGCAGGGAGAGGTATGACTTTATCTTCTTGGGCAGAAGAAAATTTAATGCCTATAAAAAGCATTAAAAAGACAAGAAATAAATGTTTATTTGATTGCAATGCTATATATCCTATTTTTGTAAAAGGTTTAGCTTTTTTTTCGAAGTCAAAACTACATATATTTTTTGTTCCGATACTAGACTATTACAATAATTTTAACCATTTCTAGGGTCTTTAAGGCTAATGTTAATATGAATACTAGACTTTTTTACATTACTTTTTTATCATTTATTTTTTGCTCGTTTATTACACTAGCTTCTGAAAACCAAGAAGAACAGGATATTGACCCATTTGTCGTTGTGCTGGATGCGGGGCATGGAGGCCATGACCCAGGTAATTTAGGGAATGGTTATTTAGAAAAAAATATTGCACTTAATATAGTTTTGAATGTTGGTAAAATATTAGAACAAAACCCTAATATTAAAGTAGTTTATACAAGAAAGGATGATACGTTTATTGATTTGTTTGTTCGCGGCGAAATTGCAAACAAAGCAAATGCTGATTTGTTTGTTTCAGTTCATTGTGATTCCCATAGTTCAGATGCTCATGGTGCAGGAACGTTTGTATTAGGATTGCATGCCAATAAACAAAATTTTGAAATCGCGAAAAAGGAAAACTCCGTGATTTACTTGGAAGATAATTATGAATCTAGATATGCAGATTATGATATTAATTCTCCAGAGTCTGTAATAGGTTTAACCATTATGCAAGAGGAGTTTTTAGATCAGAGTATTTCATTAGCTAAAATGATTCAAGATAACTTTACAGGAAATTTAAAGCGAAAAGATAGGAAGGTTAAACAGGCTGGATTTATAGTGTTACATCAAACTTTTATGCCAAGTGTTTTGGTAGAAACTGGGTTTTTAACCAATAAATCTGAAGGACAATATTTAAACTCCTTAAAAGGGCAAAAAGAAATGGGTTCCGCTATAGCAAAAGCCATCTTGAAATATAAAGAAGGTATTCAAGGCAGTACTTTTAATACACCAATTAGTACTAAAGAGGAAGAAATGCTTCCTGTGGTGGAACCAATAAAAAAAGAAGAAAAACAAGATACTCCTCCGGCAGTTGAAGTTGTTAAAGAAGAAAAGAAAACAGTTGAAAAACCTGAAGTTGTTATTAAGGAAGATGAGAAACCTGCTGTTGTTGTAAAAGAAAAATCAAAGCCAAGTAAACCAATTGTAAAAGTTGAGGAGAAGGAAGTAAAGAAAGAATCGGTTGAGCTACCTATTGATGAAAAAGGAAAATCTAGAATTGAGTTTAGAGTTCAGATTATGGCGACTGTTAAAGTAATTCCGTTAGATGGAGATAATTTTAATGGATTAAATAAGTTATCTAAAGAACAATACAAAAACTTTTATAGGTACATGTATGGCAATGTTGATACGTACCAAGCTGCAAAACTGTTAAAATCAAATGCTGATTTAAAAGGATATAAAACATCGTATATTGTAGCATATAAAGACGGCAAACGTATTCCAGTGAAGGAAGCACTTAAATACGTTTCACAATAATAGAATCTTCTAAAAATTTATTTCTAATTTTGTTAGGAACAGAAAAACAATCCGTTTGAAACTATCTAGAGAAATTAAAACCGGAATTATCGTTATTGGAGGTGTTCTGTTATTTATTCTAGGCTTTAGCTATTTAAAGTCTTCTCCTCTTTTTGATGACAGCAAAACGTTATATGCAATTTATCCACATGTACAAGGACTGCAAACAGGAACACCAGTTTCAATAAATGGACTTTCGGTTGGAACGGTTAATGACATTAGAAGGTTAGATAATAAAGGAAATTTGGTGGTTACTTTTTCTGTAAATAATGAATTTTCTTTTTCAAAAAATAGTACTGCTGAGTTGTACGACACGGGTATTATTGGAGGTAAGGGACTGCAGATAATACCAGTTTTTGACGCTTCTAGCCTAGCACAAAGTGGAGATACTTTAATAACGCTAACTAGGCCAGGTTTAACGGAACTTGCACAACAAAAATTGACACCCTTGTTTAAAAAGTTTGAATCTGCTGTTACAGATGCTGATTCTGTTTTACTAAACGTTAATGAGGTTTTAGATACTAAAACAAAAAAAGATTTGCAAAATGCTATTACTGGATTAAGTAATTTAATGGTAAGTTTAGAGAGTAGTGGAGCAGTGCTTAATCGTTTATTAAAAAGTAATGAGAAAAAATTGGACAGTTCACTAACTAATTTTGAAACACTTACTAGTAATTTTGCTAAACTATCAGACTCTCTTAATAATGCAGGTTTAGGAAGGACATTAGCAAGTTTAGAAGGTACAGTTGCAAATTTAGATAAGTTAATGGCTAAAATAGAAGGAGGAGAGGGTACTATGGGAGCGCTTATGAACAATAAAGAGCTTTATAATAACCTTAATAATGCTTCTAAAGAACTTGATTTACTGTTGCAAGACTTTAGACTTAATCCAAAGCGATATGTAAATGTTTCGGTTTTTGGAAAAAAACAAAAAGATTATGCGTTACCAGAAAATGATCCTGCCGAAAAAAATGAATAAAACGTAAATGAATTATATACCTAACATCGTATTTGCTTTAGTTCTACTATGTGGAATTTTGTTCTTTTCAAGAAATGTAAAAAAACTATATAGGAATATAAAACTAGGTAAAGATGTTGATGTTAGTGATAACGAGCCTTTACGTTGGAGGAATATGGTCAATATTGCTCTTGGACAATCTAAAATGGTTGTTAGACCAATAGCAGGATTACTTCATATAGTAGTTTATGTTGGTTTTATCATTATAAACATTGAAGTTCTTGAGATTGTTATTGATGGTCTCTTTGGAACACACCGCGTTTTTGCTTTTCTTGGTAGTGCTTACAATATATTAATAGCGTCATTTGAAATACTTGCTTTACTAGTAATCGTATCGGTTATTCTATTTTGGGTTCGTCGTAATATCATACGATTACAGCGATTTGTAAAACCTGAAATGAAAGGATGGCCTAAAAATGATGGGAATCTAATTTTGTATATAGAATTGGTATTGATGGTTTTATTTTTGACCATGAATGCTGCGGATTATCAATTGCAGTTATTGGATGCCGAAGGCTATACTAAAGCTGGCTCTTTTCCTGTAAGTGGATATTTTAGTATGTTGTTTAATGGAGCTTCTGCCTCTAGTTTAATACTAGTGGAACGAACAGCTTGGTGGTTACATATTGTAGGTATTTTGTTTTTTCTTAATTACCTATATTATTCAAAACATTTGCATATACTATTGGCGTTTCCAAATACGTATTATGGAAAAGTTACTCCTCAAGGAAAATTTAAAAATTTGGAGTCTGTTACCAAAGAGGTAAAACTAATGATGGATCCGTCAGCTGATCCCTTTGCTGCTCCTGCAGAAGATGCTCCTCCACCTGAAAAGTTTGGAGCATCAGATGTTCAAGATTTAAATTGGGTACAATTATTGAATGCCTATTCATGTACAGAGTGTGGAAGATGTACTAGTGAATGCCCTGCCAATTTAACTGGAAAAAAATTATCTCCAAGAAAGATAATGATGGATACCAGAGATCGTCTCGAAGAAGTTGGTAAAAATTTAGATGTTAATAAAGGAAACTTTATTGATGATGGTAAGCAACTTTTAGGAGACTATATAAGTCACGAAGAGTTGTGGGCATGTACATCATGTAATGCTTGTGTAGAAGCTTGTCCAATTAGTATTGACCCGTTGAGTATAATTATGGACATGCGTCAATACTTAGTAATGGAGCAATCAGCAGCACCATCGGATTTAAATAATATGATGGGCAATATTGAAAATAACGGAGCCCCCTGGCCATTTAATCAAATGGACAGACTTAATTGGGCTAAAGAAGAATAAAAAAAGGACCTATGGGAAACGAATTAAAAGTACCTACAATGGCAGAACTTTTTGCCTCGGGTCAGCAACCAGAAGTTTTGTTTTGGGTTGGATGCGCAGGAAGTTTTGATGATAGGGCAAAAAAAATAACAAAAGCGTTTATTAAAATATTAAATAAAGCTAACGTGTCCTTTGCAGTCTTAGGAACCGAAGAAAGTTGTTCAGGAGACCCTGCAAAAAGGGCTGGTAATGAGTTTTTGTTTCAAATGCAAGCAGTTACAAATATTGAAGTAATGAATGCTTATGAGGTGAAAAAAATAGTTACTACATGTCCGCATTGTTTTAATACACTAAAAAATGAATACCCAGAGTTAGGAGGTGATTACCAAGTTGTTCATCATACTCAATTTATAAATCAATTGTTGGAAGACGGAAAAATTTCCTTAAATGGAGGTTCGTACAAAGGAAAAAAGATAACATATCATGATCCATGTTATTTGGGTAGAGCTAATAACGTTTATGAGGCGCCTCGTGATTTAATCAAGAAGTTAGATGCTGAATTGGTTGAAATGAAAAATTGTAGGTCAAAAGGGCTATGTTGTGGTGCTGGAGGAGCGCAAATGTTCAAAGAACCTGAAAAAGGAGAACAAGACATTAACGTAAAACGTACTGAGGAGGCGATTGAGGTTAAACCGGATATTGTGGCAGCTGGTTGTCCGTTTTGTAATACAATGATGACTGATGGTGTTAAGGCAAAGGAAAAAGAGTCTTCAATTGCAGTTTTAGATATTGCTGAACTTATTGCAAATGCGGAAGATTTGTAAATTGATTTAAAAATCAATTCATTTAAATTCAAAAGAAAATTAATGTTAGTAGATTTTAATACATTGCCAAATACGGCAAGAGTCTGGGTTTATCAGGCTAGTAGAACCTTTTCAGAGATTGAGTTATCTCAAATAAAAGAGGAGGTGGAAGCTTTTATTGAAGAATGGACAGCTCATGGAGCGGATTTAAAAGCGGGCTATGAAGTAAAATATAAAAGGTTTATTGTACTTGCCATAGATCAATCATTTAACTCGGCTTCTGGTTGTTCAATAGATGCATCGGTTCATTTTATACAAACCTTGGAAAAAAAATACGATGTATTACTCTTAGATAAAATGAATGTCTCTTATAAGCAAGGTGAATTTATAGCTTACAAACCATTAGTTGATTTTAAAAAAATGGCGAAACAAAAATCTGTTTCGGCGAACACTATAGTTTTCAATAACTTGGTTACAAATAAATTGGAATATCTAGAACATTGGGAAGTCCCTGCTTCTGAAAGTTGGCATAGCAGATTTATGTAGATTGCTACACGATTTGATTTTCTTTTACGTTTTAGGTATCCAACACTTAACTTTTTATGCGATTTAATATAGCTATCTATATATTTTTTATTGGTTTTTTTTCTGCGCAAGCGCAAACCAATCCTTTAGTTACAAACGATAGCTTAGCCCAGCACCATTGGGTAGAGGAGCAATACAATGAAATGTCTCTTGAGGATAAGTTTGGACAGTTATTCATGGTAAGCCTAGCTTCAAATGGTAGTAAGTCCGCTGTAACAAGGATTAAAAAACTTATTAGAGAGCAAAAAATTGGTGGAGTTATTTTTTCTAAAGGAGGGCCAATTCAGCAAGCAAAGCTTACGAATACCTTTCAGAATATTTCTAACACTCCGCTTTTAATAGGAATGGATGCAGAATGGGGGCTTGCAATGCGTTTAGATTCTACATACGCTTTCCCCTGGAATATGACTTTAGGCGCTATTAAGGATAATAGTATTGTTGAAAAAGTAGGCTATAGGATAGGTTTACATGCAAAACGATTAGGAGTTCATATAAATTTTGCACCAGATGTGGATATTAATACAAATCCTAAAAACCCAATTATTGGAAATAGATCGTTTGGTGAAAATCGTGAAAATGTTACTGAGAAAGGAGTTTCGTTTATTAAGGGAATGCATAAAGCTGGTGTTTTATCAAGCGCAAAACACTTTCCTGGTCATGGAGATACAGCAACGGATTCTCATTTAGCTCTGCCTACCATTAATTTTGAAAGAAAACGATTAGATAGTATAGAGCTTTACCCCTATAAAAAAATGATTCAGGAAGGGGTTAGCAGTATTATGGTTGCTCATTTATATGTTCCGCATTTAGAATTGAAAGAAGATTTACCTTCATCTCTTTCTGAACAAATTGTTACCGGAGTTTTAAAAGAAGAAATGAAATTTAATGGTTTAGTTTTTACCGATGCCCTAAATATGAAAGGAGCTTCTGATTATGGAAAAGAAGGAGAGGTGGAGACAATGGCACTCTTGGCGGGTAATGACATTTTATTAATGCCAACATCAGTAGAACTGGCAAAAAAAAGGCTGTTAAAATTATATAATAAGGGGAAAATTTCAGAGGAACGCTTAGCACATTCTGTTAAAAAAATACTGCTCGCAAAATATAAAGTAGGGCTTCACAAAAAAAATAATGTAAAAATTCAAAATTTACATGCTGACTTAAATTCGTTAGATGATGATTTAGTATATGAGGAGGCAATTGAAAATGCTATAACAGTCATTAAAAATAAGTTCAATTTAATTGGAATTAAAAGATTAGAGAATAAAAAAATTGCCTACATAAAATTTGGAAATGATGATAATGAAGCTTTTGTAAAAGAGTTACGTAAATATGCGGATGTTGCCTTAATAAACGCAAATGATATTAGTACTATAAAAAAGCAACTTTCAGCATTTAATTTGGTTATTATAGGTCATCATACAAACAATGATAGTCCTTGGAAACCATATAAATTTTCAAAAACAGAGCGATTTTGGTTGCAGGAAATAGCTAGTGTTCGTACCTCTAATACTATTTTATGTACATTTTCTAAGCCGTATTCACTATCGGATATCACAGACTTTAACAGTATAGATGCTGTGGTGGTTGGCTATCAAAACAGTAAAATGGCGCAGCAAAAAATGGCACAGTTAATTTTTGGAGCCATTCCAGCAAAGGGAGAATTGCCGGTTAGTATTACCGATGAATTTCCAGCAGGTACCAAGGTGACTTTAAGTTCTCTAAAAAGGTTAGGATATAGTTTTCCTGAGCGTACAGGGATGAGTTCTATAAAATTAAAGGAAATAGATAGGTTGATTCAAAATGGGCTTGATTCTCTGATGTTTCCTGGAGCGCAGGTGGTTGTTGCTCGAAAGGGAAAAATAATATATAATAAAGGTTTTGGTAAGCCTACGTACAATTCTAAAGAAAAAATCACACCAAATCACATTTATGATTTGGCATCGGTAACAAAAATTTTAGCTACACTTCCTGTAATAATGAAAATGGAAGAAGAAAATAAAATAGCTTTAAACAATACCTTTCAGGAGTTAATTCCAGAATATTCAGATACCGAAATTAAAAATGTTACGGTACTAAAAGCTCTGTCTCACTATGGAAGATTGCCCGCATGGATAGCTTTTTATGCTGCAACACTTAACAAAAATAAAAAACCATCTAAAGAGTTTTATAGAAATACCTTAGAAGATGGATTTTCAACCAAAGTTATAGATGGGTTGTATTTAGCAGACGCCTATAAAGATTCTATATATAATCGTATTGGAAGGCAAGATTTAAAATCGAATAGATATCGTTATAGTGATGTGGCCTATTATGTGATGAAAAAGTATGCAGAAGATACGTATAAAAATAAATTGGATAAACTGGCATTAGATTTTATTTATAAGCCAATAGGAGCTACTAAAACAAGATATAATCCTTTGGATGAATATGATAAATCAATAATAGTGCCTTCAGAGGAAGATACCTATTATAGGTACCAAACTGTACAGGGATATGTACATGACATGGGGGCAGCAATGCAGGGTGGAGTAGGAGGTCATGCCGGATTGTTTAGTAATGCAAATGATGTTGCTAAAATTATGCAAATGTACCTTCAAGGGGGCTCCTATGGTGGAACACGTTTTTTTGATTCGCGAACAATTAAAAAGTTTAACACTTGTTACTTTTGTCATAAAAATGTAAGAAGAGGAGTTGGTTTTGATAAACCACAATTAGAAGAAAGTGGACCTACTTGTGGTTGTGTTTCTCGTAAAAGTTTTGGTCATAGTGGATTCACAGGAACATATACATGGGCGGATCCAGAAGAAGAAATTGTCTACGTTTTCTTATCAAATAGAACTTATCCAACTGCATCTAACAGACTTTTAGTTAAATCTGGGTTAAGAACTAGAATTCAACAAGCCATTTACGACTCAATACTAAATTAAAGGGGTAGATTTGTAATTACTAAATAGGAAATACAACTTATTATTTAGTAAACAGAGAAATTTTATCGAATGAAAATAGCAATAGTTTGTTATCCAACTTTTGGAGGAAGTGGAGTTGTTGCCACAGAATTAGGTATAGCTTTGGCTACCAGAGGACACGAGGTTCATTTTGTAACCTACAAGCAACCCGTAAGATTAGAGCTTCTAAATAATAATATATATTTTCATGAAGTTCATGTGCCAGAGTACCCGTTATTTCATTATCAGCCTTATGAGCTTGCTCTGTCTAGTAAACTGGTAGACACTATTAAACTATATGATATAGATTTGCTTCATGTACATTACGCAATTCCTCATGCCTATGCTGGATATATGGCAAAAAAAATGTTGGAAGAAGAAGGTATTCATGTTCCAATGATTACAACATTGCATGGTACTGATATTACTTTAGTGGGTAAACATCCGTTTTATAAGCCCGCTGTTACATTTAGTATTAATCAATCAGATGTAGTAACATCGGTTTCTGAGAGTTTACGGCAACAAACTTTAGACTTGTTTGATATAAAGGGAGAAATAGAAGTTGTTTCTAACTTCATAGATAAACGGAAATACAGCCCTAATTATACGGATTGCGAACGTACCGCAATGGCAAACGATGACGAAAGAATAGTTACACATATTAGTAATTTTAGAAAGGTAAAACGCATTCCAGATGTGCTTCATATTTTCAATAAAATACAAGAAGAAATTCCCGCGAAATTGATAATGGTAGGTGAAGGGCCAGAAAAAGAGAATGCAGAATTTATTTGTGAGCAATTGAGAATAACAGATAAGGTGATTTTTCTAGGAAATAGCAACGAAATTGATAGAATATTGTGTTTTTCAGACTTGTTTTTACTACCGTCTGAAACTGAAAGTTTTGGATTAGCTGCTTTAGAGGCAATGATTAATAAAGTTCCTGTAATTTCAAGTAATTCCGGTGGAATCCCAGAGGTTAATAAACATGGTGTTTCAGGATATTTAAGTGATGTTGGAAACGTTGAGGAAATGGCCGTTAATGCGCTGAAAATATTGAGAAATGATATGGACTTAAATGCTTTTAAGAAAAATGCTGTAACCGTTGCAGAACAGTTTGATATTTTACAAATCTTGCCCAAATACGAGGAAATATACGAAAGAGCCTATAGTAGCAGATTTAAAAATGTAGATAGATAAAATGGCTATATTTTAGGGTGAAAGGAAAAGGTACTAAAGCGTATTTTAATCTAAGTTTCTTATATGTAGCTATCTAACGATAAAAAAAGCCTTTTCAAGGTTTTTTTTATTAAGTTGACTTGATTAATTTAATTTTATACATTATTAGCCCCTAATTTTACATTATGAAAACAATGAAAACGCTATACGTACTGGCTATAGTACTTTGTGTGAATGTTAGTTCTGGTCAAGAAAATTTACAATTAACTTCAAGAGATAGTTTAGTGGAAAGTTCATGGATTTTTGGACTTGGCTATAATTTTGTAGATGATTCTGGTGATGTGTTTGATAATCTTTTTGATTTTGAAAATCAATGGAATGCTGTTGCTTTTCCATCAAGAATTAGTATCGGAAGATACTTTAAAAGTGGTTTGGGTATTGAAGCTATTGGTACTTATAACAAGTATAAAGTTGGTAAAATTATTGATAAATCCGTCAACTTAACAGAATCAGACTATTTTGGTGTAGATGCAAGATTATCTTATGATTTAAATAAGCTTATTGGGCAAACAGCATGGTTTGATCCTTATGTTGGTGTTGGTGTGGGTTATACAGAAGCTAGTAATCAAGGAAGAGGTACCTATAATGCTGTAGTTGGTTTTAGAACTTGGATTAATGATAATTGGGGGTTAGATTTTAGTTCCTCAGGAAAATGGAGAATTGGTGATAAAGGCACAAATCACATCCAACATGCAGCAGGTGTTGTTTATCAGTTTGGGATTGAAAAAGGTCTGTCTAAAAAAGGAAAAGAAAAATTAGCTCTTATAGAAGCTATAGAAAAAGAACAGCAACGAAAAGCAGATTCAATTGCTGATGTTAATAGAGCAAGAGAGGCACAAGAATTGGCAGATAGATTGGCCAAGGAAAAAGAAGCAGCTAAATTAGCTGCTATTGAAAAAGCAAAGCAAGATGCTATAAATAAGAAGAAACTAGCCATTGAAAATAAAATTAAGGAATATGGACTGGTTTATTTTAAGCTAAACTCTTCGTATTTATCCGAGTCTTCAAAAAAAGCTTTAGACGCTGTAGCTAAACTTTTAACAGAAGAACCTAATATTGAGATTAAAATTACAGCTCATACCGACTCAAGAGGTGGAGCTAAATATAATAAATGGTTATCCGAGAAAAGGGGAGGACGAACAAAAGACTATTTACTTAAAAAAGGTATAGAGGCTTCTAGAATTGTTATTGAAGCTTATGGAGAGGAAAAATTACTAAATGAGTGTGACGATAATACCTATTGTCCAGAAGATAAGCATAGACTTAATAGAAGATCTGATATGAATGTTATTAAGTTTTAAGATTGTATTTTAGATAGAATAAAAGAGCTAAAGGTTTATTTTCTTTAGCTTTTTTTTGTTTAATTCTTTAATAGGCTAAACTTCGGTTATGCATACCTCTTTAATGTTTTTTACGCTTTTAATTAAATATTTGTTTTTGCTTATTACGTATAATTCCGTTTCCGACAACTTTTCTTGATTTAGATATAAGAAATCAAAAAGGACAATTTTTAAGAAACTATATTTTTTTTTGTTATAATCTAAGTGAGTTAGTTCATTTGTTTCATAAACCGTGGAAGGATTGCTAAATTCATGTTTTATAGATAGTTTTTTTTCCCTTCTTCTGTTTTTAAATTTAAAAGTGATTCTATGCAGTTTTTGGTTTATTTTTTTAGTTCTTAAAAATTGCTTGAAGTCGAAATAAATTTTAAGATAAATGGCAATTGCACTAGATATTATTGAAGCGCTATTATAATAAATTTGATATTCATAATTATATTGTAGGTCACTCCATCTTACTTTATAGTCAAAATAACCTTTGGAAAAATCAAGAATTTTATACTCGTTTTGAATTCCCCATTCAATAAGCTTCATTATGGTTACTGAGCCTAAGTGAAATTTAGCATAATCAATATCGAAAACGGTAATAGCATCAAAAATTATTGACTCTGAAAAATAGATAAGTGTAATTCCAACGGGAATGTTGTTGGAGTAGATTACAAATAAAGCGGCTTTTTTTTCAAGTATTAGGGGAAAGGTTACTTCATTGTAAAAGTTCCATTCTTCAAGATTTAAATTGTTATTTATAGTTTGTTTGTCTTGAAAACGCTTTTGTAATAAATCTTTAAAGCAGGAGAAAATATAGTTATAATCTTTTTTAGAAATTTCACCAAAAAAAAACTTGTAATCAATATCAAAACATAGCTCCAATCTTTTTTTATACTTGTTTAGTTTATATCGACTACTTTTTCTAAAGGTTTTTATTAAATAATCATTTAAGTTTTCATAATTATATAGATGAATTAAAAAACCAGGATATTGTTTACTAGTAAATAGTTTTAAAACTCCTTGAGTTTTTATATTAAAATGTTGCGGGACATCATATATTAGATAAACGTTTTTTTTGTGAGAGATGAATTGTGTGTTACTTAATGAGTAGTATATACCCTTGGTATGAGTTTTGCCAACGTTACTATATAAAGGTATTTTTTTTAATTTTACAAAGGATATTCCTTTAAACTCAGGAAACGTTATTACAGTATTGTTTGAGGCAAAGTGCTTAACCCAAACGTTTGAAAAAATGCTAGACGAGAATGGATTTTTAATTCTCATTTTCTTTATGTAGCATTAAATTACACCTATAACATGGAAAGAAATCTGTACAATTGTTAAAGTTTAATTTGCAAGATTTTGTTTGCATTTGGAATACTAAGTTTTTGTATAGATTTTGGTCGATTGTGTATTTCCATAATTTAAACGTCTTGTAGTCTTTAGAAAAACCAGATTTAAATTTTAGAAGAGAATCTTCTTTATTGCCTACACCGCCTCCTAGATTAAAAAAAATAAAATTTTCAGAGCTTGCCTGCAACCTCATTTCATCGATTAATAGTTTAATGGCATTATATTCCAAATAATTTTCCTTTGAGCCTGATAGATGATACTGAATAATTTTATTTTTTTTAATGAACATTGCTCCAGCAATGATTTCGTTAGATAATTTATCAATAGCAACCAATAACTCTGTTTGAAAAGCGTTACTATCAAAAAATGAAAAAAAGTATTCTTTTGGAAAAAAGTAATTGGAAGTGGCGTTTACTCTTTTCATGTTAGCGTGATATATCTTTACAAATTCAGTAATATCATCTTTGGAGTTTACTTTTTTTATGTAACACAGTTTTCTAGATTTATTTATATAGGTCTTATATCTTTTACTATAATCTTTCTTTTGGTTTTCGAGGTTTTTTGTTAGATCAATGTTTACAATTTTACCTGAATTGTAAATGAATCCAATGTTTTTTAAAACTGTTTCTTGATTTGAAACGAATGGATTAAGTCTGGAGAAAACAGTAATTATGTTTTGTTCAAGTAATACTTTGTTCAGCTCATTTTTGAAATTGATATTATCAAAATCAGAATCAATGTTGATGGTAAGAGGTCCTGAATACCCATAAACCGAGGTAGCATCAAAGTAATTGGTGTTCCCGATTTTTCGAAGCAATAGTGGAAGTCCAATTACTTTGTTATCCTCCTTATATTGTATTAAAATAGGAGTTTCATTTAGGGACTTTGATAGCAGGTGATAATCGAAGGTGTGATAAAAATCCGCGTTTTCACATTGATTTATTAGATTACACCATGCTTTCTTTTTAGTAATAATAGTTGTCATTCCAAAGAAGTACTACTAATTATTACTACAAAACTATACTACCTAAACAATTTTTACTTCATTATATGATGAAATAAACTTTTGAGGCATATATTTTTCCTCGTTGAATAAGTGAGAATTACTATGAATATTAAGACCATTGTCCAACAAAGCTATAGTATTCCACCCTAATTTGTTTGGTGCTATAAAATCTTTTTTAAGATTATCTGCTATATAGTAATAATTACAATCTTTAAACTTTTTTTCAATTGCCAAGTAATTTTCTTGACATGGTTTTTCAGTGCCAATTTCTTCAGAAATTACGACTTCATTTATGACATTTGACAGGTTCAATGAAGTAATTTTGTTTAATTGAGTGGTTTTTCTACCATCAGTTATTATGCAAACTTTACCTTTTTTAGCTTTAATTTGTTCAATTATGGTAAGTACGTTGTCAAATAATGAAATATTTGGCTTATGGTTTCTGTATAAGTCTATTAAATCTTTTACACTTATTTCATATGTTTTGGATAGAAATTCGAAAACGTTTTCATTTGAGCGGTATAACGAAAAAATTCTTGCATACAAAGGCATCCAATAATTACCCTCAAGCTTCATGGCAATTTCTTTATAAGCAGACTTTAAGTACTCTATTTCGTTGTATAACGTATCGTCTAAATCAAAAACAATAACTGTAGAACTATTAATCTTGATATCCATGAACTAGTATTTCGTCATCATATCTAATCATTAACAAATTATCTTCCCAGCAATCAAATTGCTCCTCAATTTTTTGGTCCAACAAATACTCGGCAATAATCCATTTTGGAAAATTTGCTCCTGCTAAATAGGAGAGCGGGTAGCCTCCTCCAAATCTGGGATTAATCTCAATTGCATAAACACTATCTTTAGTTTTATGCTTGAAAAACTGAGCGGTAATACATCCAACGGCTCCATCTATGTAATTCAATTTTTCCTTTATATAACCTACCAATTCATTATGTCTGGTAAGCGCTTTGTATACCTCTCCATCTCTAACTTCAACTCGCTTTCTTGGGACTGCGCATTTTAACAAATGATTTTTATCGTAATATAAATCGCATGTAAACTCGTCATGAAGCTGATGGTCTATATATTCTAGAAACATAAGTTTGTTGTTACTAAAATGGTAATCAGTTAAATCATCTTTTGTTTTAATTAAATAAGTGTCTACACTTCTACTACCATCTATAGGTTTTATAAATAGAGGTAGTTTGTAGTCATCCTTTTTGTACTCTTTGGCTATATTAACACCTTTGTCATCAAAAAAATCGTGTATCTGTCTTTTGTCCCGACATTTTTGGACAAAACCTTCAGAGGCAATAATAGGCTTTATGCCTTTACTTAGAAGCAGTTGTTTATTTTTTGATAATAAAAGGAGTTCAGTATCTATTGTAGGAATAATTAATTTAATGTTAAACTCTTCACATTTTTTTATTAAAAATGGAAGGTAATCATTGCTATCTAATCTAGGGACTTTAAAATTTTCATCAGCTATTTGGCAAGCAGCGGATAAAATGGGATTAGCATCTGCGGCATAAACTTTAGCTTCTGGATTAATTTTTTTTAACTCCTTTTGAAAAGCTCTTACCAGGGACACTCTTCTACCTGCAGATGATATTAAAATATTCATTTAACTAAATTATAAAACGTTCTAAAGACTTTAATAAATGGATTAATTAAAGGCTTTCTGTTAAAAATAAAAACCGATATTGCATATAAAGGCCCGTGATAATCCTTACCTAAGAATTTGTTTAATGGATATGCATCAACTTTTTCAAAACCACTAAGCATCTCAGGGATTTTCTTTATCGAAATGTCTGATTTCATTAACCGCACTAACAAAAAAAACACAAACGACTGTTGTCTAGTTTTTAACCTTTTAATACACTTGTGAGCATTTCCATGGTTTTTTGGTATACTGTCAATCAATCCATGAAAAACATGAGCCGCATTTGCGTTGTCAAATATAACCTTTTTATAATGTTCAGGACTTTTATTTCTCATTGCAGAGGTAGGAAGAATTCTATATCTATGAGCATCCAAATTTATATGAGCCATTTTTTTTGCAACACAAAACAATTCGGTAGTTAAAATAGCATCTTCCATCCATTTTCCTTCAATAAAACGAATTCCTGTTGATAACATGAATTCTCTATTGATGATGTACCACCAAATCTCATTATGATATTTTTTGTTGGAAATGTAGGTAATACCATCTTCTATATTAATCTCTTGTGAAAATTTTTCTAAATTGGATGAATCATTGTTATCATCATCATAGACCTCGACACTATTAAAAGAAAGGATATTTAATTTGTTGTTATTAGCAAGATTGTAAATAATAGTCAAAACATCTTTGGCAAGATAATCATCTGGATCAAGAAAATATAAATACTTTCCAACCGCTACATCAAGACCAGAGTTTCTGGCCGCACCAACTCCTGCATTTTTTTTATCTATAACTTTTATATTACTGTTTTTATTAGCATATGCATTAGCTATAGCTAAGGTGCCATCCTTTGACTCGTCATTAACTATAATAATTTCAAACTCTTCTTTAGGAAAATCCTGTACGAGCAAACTATCCAAACATTTTGGAAGGTATTTCTCCATGTTGTAACATGGAATAATAAAACTTAACTTCATAATTTGTTTTAATTACCTGTGAAAAATTCCATTGTTGCGCTAGTATCGGAGGAAATACCATCTCTTTTAATCACCTTTAAAAAGGTTAACCATAATATTTTAATATCTATCAATAATGAGCAGTTTTTTACATACCACACATCTAATTCAAATTTTTTTTTCCATGAAATAGTGTTTCTACCATTTACCTGAGCCCACCCAGTAATTCCGGGTCTTACATTATGTCTTTGTTTTTGCTCTTCGTCGTATAATGGTAAATAGGAAACCAATAAAGGGCGGGGGCCAATCATGGACATATCACCTTTTAGTACGTTAAGTAATTGCGGAATTTCATCTAGTGATGTCTTTCGAACGAATTGACCAACTTTTGTAATTCTTTCTGCATCTGGTAAAAGATTCCCATTAATGTCCTTTTTATCATTCATAGACTTAAATTTCATTATTTTGAAAATCTTTTCATTTTTCCCAGGTCGTTGTTGAACAAAAAAGGCATCTCCTTTGTTGGCCAGAACAAGTAAAATATATACTACAATAAAAATAGGGCTCACCAGTATTAAAATGGACACAGATAGTACTATGTCTAGGATTCTTTTTAAATAGTTTTTATACATTTTTTATATAGTCTACCAGAAACTATCACAAATTATTACTAAAATTTTAATTGTGTTTATATCCTAGATAAAATGCAATATTAACTGGTTAAGTTTAATGTTTGAGAGTATGTTTTAATTTATATGTTTGATTATTGTTAGATACGCATCTTTCGAGGATAAATTATTCCTCATATATTCATATCCATTTTCACCCATTTGTTTTCTCAATCGTGGATTATTATAGAGCTCTAAGAGTTGCTTTTTTAACGCTATCGTATCTCCTGCTTGAGCCCATAACCCAACATTTAACTTTTCCAAAATATCGCCAAAGTCTGTGTTTTTATCTAAAGAAGCTAAAATTGGTTTTTTTGTATTGTAATAAGATAAAGCTTTGGAAGGGATGTTTGGAATTGTGAATTTTTCACTTAAAGAAATTAATCCAACATCTGCCACCTGAAGTATTTTGAAATAGTCATTATGAGATAGACCATCACGTAGTTGAATGTTAGACAAATTTTTCTCTTGAAGTAAATTTTCTAAATTCCCCCTTTCATTACCATTTCCATAAATTAGAAATAATATATTAGGAATATCAGTACATGCCTCAGCTAAGTTTACAATATTTTCCATTTTTTGAGGTAGACCTATATTTCCTCCAAAAACAAGTATAAATTTATCTTCCCACCCTTCTTTTTGTCTTAAATTTTGGACAATAGTTTGATTGTCTAAGGGTAAAATACTTCCCCAGTTTGGTAAAATATGCAGTTTTTCGAAATCTATATAGGGGTTGTGCGTTTTAACATAAGAGATATTTCCGTCAGACATACATCCTATACTATCCGCCTTTTGATAAAGTTGTTTTTCTTTTTTCCTAAAATAGGCGTGAAAGGGACCTTTTGGTTTCATGATACCCAGGTCAACAGCGTTTTGTGGAAAAATGTCTCTTAAAATAAGGTATACCTTTCCTTTTGATTTCTTTTTTAACCAAGAAACCACCTTATAAAGTGTTATAGGAGGAGTGGGAGTTATTATTAAATCAAAGTTTAAATCAATTTTAGCATCAATTAAAGCTTTTTTATATTGATTTGGTAACATAAGGTTGGCCATTCCTTTTTGGATAAAGCCAACCTTAAAAAGTTTTAATGTTTTTACTCTTAGAACCTTAACACCGTCCTCAATTTGCAACCCCGTAATATTAGGGTCATATGCGGGTGCTACAGCTAAAATATCATGACCATTTCTATGAAATTCAGAAACAAGTTCTGTATAAAGATATTTGCTTTTACTCATGTTTGGAAAAGCAAGCCCTAAAAAAATTACTCTCATGACTTTAGTGTTTAGACCAAGCTACACGATTAATATAGTCTACATAAGAAATTATTATACGAACCACTTTTTCACTTACATTAGGCATTGAATAATCCGCTACGGGCCTAAAATTTCTTTCCGGATTTCTTTTCTGAACATCTAGAGCAGCCAAAGCCTGCATAATTCGTTCAGGATTCATACCCACCATCATTACAGATGCTTCCTCCATTGCCTCAGGGCGTTCATGAGCTTCTCTAATGTTTAGTGCTCTAAAATTTAAGATAGAAGATTCCTCTGAAATAGTTCCACTATCAGATAGAACAGCAAACGAATGATACTGCAATGCGTTATAATCAGAAAAGCCTAGAGGTTTTAAAAGTTGAATATTCTTGTGCGTTTTAACATTTGTAGCATTTAGCATGTTACGAGTTCTAGGATGAGTAGAAACAATTACTGGATAATCGTACTTCTCTGCAATTTGATTTAATGAAGTAATTAATCCCTCAAAATTTTTAGGGTTACTTATGTTTTCTTCTCTATGTGATGACACCACAAAGAATTTTTCTTTTTCTAATCCTAGCTTTTCTAAAACATCAGAAGCTTCGATTTTAGCTTTAAATTGATTTAAAACTTCATACATAGGACTTCCCGTTTTAATGACTCTATCTGCAGGTAATCCTTCTCTTAAAAGATATTCTCTGGCAATATCACTGTAGGTAAGATTAACATCTGCAACATGGTCAACTATTTTCCTGTTGGTTTCTTCAGGTACTCGCTGATCAAAGCAACGATTACCTGCTTCCATATGAAAAACAGGTATTTTCCGTTTTTTTGCAGGTATAGCACATAAACATGAATTTGTGTCGCCTAAAACCAAAAAAGCATCTGGCTGAATTTTTTCTAAAAGAGGGTCTATTTTAATTAAAATATTACCAACTGTTTCTGTTGCGTTTTTTCCTGCAGCGTTTAAGAAGTGATCTGGCTTTCTTATTCCTAAATCCTCAAAAAAGATTTCATTTAATTCATAGTCATAATTTTGGCCAGTATGAACTAAAGTATGATCAATGGCCTCATTTGCGTCCAAAGCATTTAAAACGCAAGCAAGTCGAATTATTTCTGGTCTGGTACCAACAACGGTAAAAACTTTTAATTTTTTCAAAATATTTATTTTGGTGTTTTGTGTTTAGTTATACGTTTTCAAAATAGGTGTCAGCATCTTCTGGGTTGTAAGGTTCATTTATCCAGAACAGAGTAATTAATTCTTCTTCACCTATATTTTTAATGTTATGTGTATACCAAATTGGCATGTCTACATAAGCGGGTTCGTTACCATTTAACTCATAGTTAATAATCTCGTCTGTTCCTATTTTTCTTAACTGAATTAATGCTTTTCCGCTAATTACAGCAAATCGCTCAGCTTTTCTAGTATGAAAATGATTTCCTCTTGTAATACCAGGAACTGTTGTAGAAAAAGAAAACTGACCGCTAGTTTCCGTTCTTGCAATTTCAACAAAACTTCCACGTGGGTCAGTGTGTTTTGTGAATTTTACAGGATAATGTTCGATAGGAACATAGCAACGAAAAGTATTAAAAAGTGCTTTTTCAAATGGGTCTTCTAAACTTGGGAAAACACCACTACCCATATAGTCCTTTTTATATCTGGTTAGTAAAGCTAATATTTCTGAAACCTTTTTAAAGTGATTAGGGTTTATTTTGATTTCTGAAATCTTTTGTTCATCACTTTTAACAGCCTCGATAAAAAATTGCACTAGTTCGTTGATATATATAAGACCAACTTCTCCATCATTTAGTATAGTAGGTTCTTCATTACGAGCTACCTTATGACAGAACGTAGCTACTACAGAATTGTAATTTGGTTTGCCAAAAGGTCCAAAAACATTTGGAATCATTAGAGAAGTAAATTGAGCGTTGTTTTTAGAGGCCCAATTTTTAAATTTTTCCTTTCCTTCTTTTTTGGATTTTCCATAAAGATTATCTTTTTCTTCTTGAGAAGAAGAAGAGAAAATAATGTGAGGATTTACATTAACATTTTCACAACTTAAAACAAGTTTATCTACTAGCGCTAAATTTGTAGTGTAAATTACATTTTGATCCTCGTGTCTATTCATTGCTGCAAGGTGTACTATTACATCACATTGCTTAACAAATTCATCCATTTTTGTAGTATCTTCGAAAAAAGATCTCTCAAATGGGATTAATTTTACATTGTCATCTAAGGAAAGGGTAGTGTACAAATGGTTTCCAACAAAACCGGCCTGACCTGTTATTCCTACTTTTTTCATAATATTTTATAATGGTTTTACCATTTTGATTTAAAAGTGTCTAAAGAAAACCTAAAATCATCATTTTTAGATTGCTCTAAGGTGAAATTTGAGTAAACAATAAGCTCAGAATCACTATCTATTGCTTTAAATGCTGTTGCATATCCTTTAGGAATCGCTAAAATTTGAAGCTCATTACTTTCTAAAAAAAAGGTTTCTGAAGTTAAATTAGTGCTCGGTTTTTCAAAATTATCAACCTTAACTAAATTAACGGTAAAACCTCCCCTTGAGCAATAGAACCATTTTTTTTCGTCCTTATGGGCTTGCCAACCTCTTATAAATTCAGAATCGTTAGGTTGTATTTGATAAAACCTAACGATTTCTTTCATGTCAAAAGCGTTAAAAAACAAAAGCTTACCTCTGTTATCTGAAAAGCTACTTCCTTGAATTAAGGTGGTTTTCATTATAGATTTTCTTTTATAAAATCTAAATTTAAAAGCGTTTGTTTTAACTCTTCATTTGTTAATTGGGTAGTGTTATGAGAGTGGTAGTCTTCAATAGCACTAATGTCAGTTTCCCCTTCTGAGAAATAACGCCCATAATTTAAATCACGATTATCAGCAGGAATTCTATAGAATTCTCCCATATCCTCTGCTTTTTGCATTTCTTCACGAGTACATAAAGTTTCATAAAGTTTTTCTCCATGCCTAGTACCAATAACTTTGATTTCATTATCGGCTTTAAAGATATTTTTAACGGCTTCTGCCAAATCACCAATAGTACTTGCTGGGGCTTTATTTACAAACAAATCACCTTGATTACCATGTTCAAAGGCAAACAGTACTAAATCAACTGCATCTTCTAATGACATTAAAAAACGTGTCATATTTGGGTCAGTAACTGTTAGTGGTGTTTTTTCTTCAATTTGCTTCACAAATAAAGGAATAACGGATCCTCTAGAAGCCATAACATTACCATACCTTGTTAAGCACACGGTTGTTTTACTTTCAGGAATGTTTCTAGAAGCTGCTACGGCTACTTTTTCCATTAGTGCTTTACTAATACCCATTGCGTTAATTGGGTAAGCAGCTTTATCTGTACTTAAACAGATTATTTTTTTTACATCAGCGGCTACAGCGGCATCTATGGTATTTTGAGTTCCAAATACATTTGTTTTTGTGGCTTCAATAGGGAAGAACTCACATGATGGAACTTGCTTTAATGCTGCAGCATGAAAAACGTAATCTACGCCTATCATTGCTCTTGCTATACTATTATAGTCGCGAACATCTCCAATATAGAATTTTACCTTTTCGTTTTTTAAGGTGTTACGCATATCATCTTGCTTTTTCTCATCTCTAGAGAAAATGCGAATTTCTTTAATATCAGTTTGTAAAAAGCGATTTAGAACAGCGTTTCCAAATGATCCTGTACCGCCAGTAATGAGTAGTGTTTTTCCTTTAAACATGTTATTTATTTCTCAGTTAAAAAAAATTGAATTTTGTTTTGAAATTGTTGATAGTCTTCTGCTACTTTATTTAAGAACAAATTACAACCATTAACAAAATCTATTTTAGTGAAATTTTCTTTATATTCTATTAATTTGTTAGGTAACTCTTCGTATTTATCAACGACAATTCCGAATTTATATTTTTGAATTATTTTTTTTTGTTCAATAGTCTGATTATTTACTATACATGGAATATTTAAAAGAGCAGATAAATATAACCTATTACTAGTTACTCCATTATTAAACTTATTGTCGCTTATTAAAATATTAATAAAGTCAACATTCTTTAGCAGACTTTCTTCTTCTTCTTTTTTATATGAACCATGAAAACCAATATTCGAAATTGAGTTCTCTGTTGAAAACTTTTTTAGTGATTCTAATGTTGGACCAAACCCAATAAAATTCATATAAAAAGGGTCATTGTTCATTAATTGAGTTACAAATGTTTTGTCAGAATTATAATCTTTAATTTGCCCAATTGTGGCAATAGAAATAGTATCCGATTTGAAAAACACTCTATTTGTTTCTTGATTTTTTAACCTTTTCTCTATCAGGTTAATATCTATATTATGACTTATAGTGTATTTTTTTTCTTTTGGAAGCCATTTTTTAAAACCATTTGAGGAAATACAGATAGTATTTGCTCCTAAAAGCAATTTTTTAAACCTTGTTTTAAAAAATGGAATTATTTTAGAGTAGTCTCTTATGTCTACTAAATATTGGTTTTTGTATTTTTTATTTAAAAAACTACTCAATAAAATACCTAGTTGACAAGAAAATACTATAATCTTATCGTATTCTTTTTCTGTGGTTTTTTTAATTACAAAATCTCTATACTTAAAAAAACCAGAAAACCTAGAATAGATTGTTTTCCTGTTTTCATTTTGATTAAATGAGATACAATTTTCTTCTGTAACCCCCGATCTGTTCCAGGTAATTATATCATAAGATACATTAGACTTTTCTAATATTTGGGTGTAATATCTTAGATAAGGAGATGTGTAAATGTTATTAGGAAATAGGAGTGCTACACTCATTTTTAGGTACTGATTTGTTTGCCCTTTTTTAAAAATCCAGTCAAAGATATATATTATTTCCGGTTACAAAATAATATTACTACGAATAGCTAAATTAACGGATGTTCTGCAAAATTATTTTGTAATAACAGTTATCGCAATTGCCTTTTAAATATTGTATTGAATGATTTTAAAAAATAATTTGAACTATCTTCGCACTGTCTGCTTTTTGCAGATTTTTTTATAAAATTACATTATGATTATTATAAATAGTGATGATTTTGGGTTTTCTCCCGAAATCAACAAAGCTACATATATAGCCTTTAAAGAGGGGCTTATCAGTTCTACAACTACTTTAGTGAATTTCGAGGAGGGGTTTATTGATGCTCTCAAGTATATTAAAGAAGATAAACTAGATAAAAAGGCAATTGGTATTCATTTAAACTTAACGGAAGGTATTCCACTGACCGAAAAAATTAAGAAAAATCCTAGATTTTGCGTAGATGGAAAATTTATCAATAAAAGATCCTCAGCAACTGCATTTAAATTAGATGCTTTTTCAAAAGAATGTGTCTATGAAGAAATTGAAGCTCAGTTAAAACGTTTTATAAGTAAATTTGGTTTTATACCAAGCCATATAGATTCTCATCACCATATTCATACTGAATTTTCTATTACAAAATGTATTTTAGATTTAGCTAAAAAATATAAAATAAAGTGTATTAGGTTGGCAAGAAATACAGGAGAAAAGAATGATATAAAAAGGGCTATTTATAGAGGGCTTTTAAATGGTTATATGCGGTTAAGAGGGGCTAGGGGTACTGATAAGTTTGGTGGTGTAGAGGATATTATTTTTTCAGGAATTAAGCCCAATGTTAATTATGAGATTATGGTACACGCTATTCTACCACTTAATGAAGAGAAGTTGGTGGATTTGGATAATCTTGATTTAAGAGGGAAGTTGGTAAAACTTTTTAAAGGTGAGAACTGGCAAATTAGTAATTATACTGATTTAATAAACTAAAGGTTTAATCAGTTATGTTAGAATGATTTATTTTTTTAATTTGGAGTTATAAAACTCCAAAACGCGTTCTGCTTGTTTTTCATTGTTTTTGTTTTTGATAACAAATTGTTTGGCTTGTTCACCAAATTTGTGAAGTTCGTCTCGATTAGTGTTTAGTACATTTTCCAGAGTTTTGTGCATACCTTCAACGGTTTCATCATTAAACAAAAACACAAAATCATGATATTCTATAGGCATTCCTGCGAGTTTTGTGGTAGCGGTTGGGGTTCCGGATACCATATATTCCATATTTTTCGAAGGAAAAGAATATTTTGTAAACTCTTCTTTGGTTGGTCTAGGGTTTACGAGTAAAGTTGCTTTAAGTTGGTCTTCAACTACAACGGCGTTTGGAACAATGCCTTTATACATTATTCTGGAATCCTTGTTGGTATATTTATGCATATTGGCAACCATTTCTCCAGAACCGTAAATATGCAATCTGGCGTTAGAGTTATTAAGCATTGTAAAAGCGTCTATTAAAGTTTTTACACCATACTTTTCGTATAAACCTCCTGCGTATATGACTATTAATTCATCTGCTTTTTTCTCTAAATTATTTATTCGCCCTCTCATTCCACTATCTACCAAACCTTCCATTATGATATAAGGTTTGTTTTTTGGGTTAACCTTAGGATTCATTTGTTGGGTGAGTAATATATAGCCATCAAACCTTATTAAAACCCAAGAGATTATTTTTCTGTATACTAAACTTGTAATTTTAGTGTCTTTCCGAATATTGGTTACCATTAAACCAGGTAAATCCATAACTATAGTAACATTTTTAGTGAATGTTAACTTACAGGCTAGAGATGAAGCTGTGGCTATTGTAACATATAAAGCATCACATACAACCATTCTTTTTTTTCCAATATTAAATAGAGACCAAAAAAAGACTTTGAAAAATGTATATAAAAAAACACCTAAATTTTTAACTACTGGAATATTTATAAAGGGAATATAGGTATACTTAATATTATTGAACACCTCTGATTTAACATACCAAAGTTTTCTTTTATGATTGGACGGTATAACAGGAATAGAACTAACCGTTTCTATAGTACATTTGTTATTAAGTTTTCCTAATCCTTTGGTTAGTAAGCCGTGAAATTTTTGATCAGCTTGTTCAGGTTTATTTATTGAGGTGTCAAAAACGTATTTAAATACTTTTTCTGAACAAAGATTACTTACGTAAAGTATTTTCATTTTAATTGTTGTAATACAAGGTTTTCATAATACTTATTAATTATTCCTTTAAAAAGACAAAACAGAACAAATAACGAAAAAATTCCTTCGAAAATTGGTTCTACCATAAATATCATTATAAAAGCTAAAGAATAAATTAATATTAGAACATTCAACGATAACTCTTTTGAATTAGTGCTTATAATTTTTTTAATTTGAAAAAAAGATTTAATGGTATAAAGTATTAATAAAGTAAAAGAGAGCACTCCTCCAACTCTTAAAACATCAAACCAAAGATTATGAGCATAACCAAATTCTTTTAAATTCCACCCTAAAGGTTTTTTGAATAAATATTCTATAGATTTTACCCACCTATCACTACGTCCACCACCACTAGCAATGCTACTGTTTTTGTCGTTCATTCGATCAGCAAAAGTAGTAAGCCAATCTTGATCAGCATCAAATGAAACATTTTTGAGAAATAAAAATAAAAGAAATCCTATAAACAACATCAAGATAACATTTTGCTTAAAAGTTTGCTTTCTGAAAACATAAATGGTTGATATTACGCTTGTGATAAGTGTTATAGCAAGTTGTGTTCGGCTTCCAATTCTTAAAACACATATTAAAGAAATAACAAATATTGTAACACTAAGTGCTTTGAAAAAAAAGTTTTTAAAAGCAAATTTACCAATAAGAAGGGCAGGAATGCACATGTTAAAGGTTAAGTATGCTCCCATAATAGTAGCAGATACTGTATTTCCATTCCAGAACATTGGAATATTTCTGTCTTTTTGAGTGAAGCCTCCTTCTAAAAAGTTTAAAAAAACTGAAATTATTGCTGAAAAGGAAAAGAGTATTGTTATGCAAAACACAATGTACATAATTGTTTTAGCGGAACTGGCATTTTTACTCAGATATTTTCCGGTTAGATATAGAATAGGTGGGGTTATTCCATAAATTACAATAAATTGATTTCCAAGAGATTCGCTTGCTTTAAACGAATAGAAAGCCGCATATACAAGGGAGAAAATTAATAACAATACAAATTCAGAGTCTAAGTTTTTAAGTATAAAATTCTTTTTTAAGATTATCACAGGAAATAATAAATAACCTGCAAAATATCCCAAATTGAATGGGTCAAGAAGATAAATTAATAATAAGGATAGAACAATTAAACCTACAGATTTCAAATATTTAAACATTTGTTTCATATTTAAGTATCGCTAGTTAGATGCTATAGAATTATAGATTTCTATTGTTTTTTTCATGTTTATGCTTCGGCTATGTCTTTCTTTCCCTATTTTTCGAGCATTTTCCGAAATATCCAAAGCAAATTTTTCATTAAGAAATATTTTCTTTATTCCTTGAGATAACATTTCAATTTCTTCAAACCGATAAATTATTCCAGTTTTTTCATTTTCAATCATATCAGGAATTCCTCCTACGTACGATCCAATTGATGGTACACCAAGAATTTGAGCTTCTCCCAAGGAATTCGGGCTATTTTCAATACTAGAAGGACAAATAAAAAGATGAGACTTAAGGTACTCATTAACCATTTGATCCGCGTTTATGAATCCTAAAAATCTAACATTATCAATTAGACCATGTTTTTTAATCAGTTTTTTTATATACGAACCATAGCCACCTAGCCTTAATTTATCTCGTAAAGTTTCTGAATTGGTAATGTCATCTCCAGCTATTTTAATCTCAATATTAGGAAAATCATTTTTAATTAAAGCAACCGCTTCAATTACTTTGTGTAAGCCTTTTAAGGGGTAACCTGCTTGACTTAAAAATATGCTATATTTTTTTGCGTTTTTTAAAGACCATTGTTTTTCAGTATAAAATTCATCTCGGAGAGATTCATTACAAAAATGATATATACAGTTTGGGTTTTTTACTTTTACATGATCATAATCCCATTTTGTTCTACCAATAATATTTGAAGTCAAGTTTAAATACTGATTCTCAATTTTTTCGCTTCTCTTTTTAAACTTGTTTTTGGCATTTATGAGTGTGTCCTTTTTAAGGATATCTCTAAAAGTAATGCTTTTGAGTACTTCCTTATTTGTAATACCTCCAAGATAGTGTCTATAAATAACACTGGGCAATCCCTGAATGGAAACCACATACTTTAATTCTGGATAAGTTTTTATCAAAGCTAGACCGTGTGCATATTCAACACCGTGAATGTGGACAACATCGGGAGCTATTTCTTTGATTATTTTATTCCATTGCTCTTCTAAAGTGATATCATATTCAGAAAAGTGTTTTACTCCCTTTAATAGATAATAGTTAATACCCTCTATCTTTTTATTAGAACTAGAAAGTTTGGTATTGGTTGTGGCAACAGTAAGTTTTATTCCAGAGTTAGAAATATCTTTGGCAAGCCCATACATCCATCCACCAACCACTGGAGGAGGAATGTTTAAATCATTAGAAAAATCTGGGAAAATAGTATTAACAACCCATAATACTTTCATAACTAGTTTTTTATAAGTTCTTTTAATATCTGAATTTGATACTCAGGATTATATTTATCATCAATTATTTTAATCGCTTCTTTTTGAACAATATTGCGACCATCCAAGTCTAGTGAAGCCCAATAGCTAATTTTTTGTTTTAAATCATCTAAGTCGTTTTCCTTGAAAAAGTCTCCAGTAACGCCTTTTTTGATTACCTCAAATTCAGGCATTTGTTTATGGAAATTATCATTCGTAACAATGGGTAGTCCATAGGTTGCTGCATGAAGGGCTGTGAGTCCAATAGGACCAGGAGAAACGCATAAGTCAGCATTATAGAGTAGATTGCCTATTTCAGACTCATTGTAACAAGGCCCGTAAAACCATACATTTTCTTTTAAATTGTAGTTGTCAACTAGTTTAGGTATATCATTATTTTCAACATCTGAACCAATTAAAACAAGATTAAAAAAAATGTTAGCCTCTTTTAGTTCTGCAATTGCTTTTATTAAGAGGTCTATTTTTTTTGTTTTTTGAATTCTGCCGATGTATAGTAGAACAGGTGATTCATTTTTAAAATGGTTTTTGTACAGGGCGTTTTTTTTAAGAGTAGCCCTAATTTTTATTTGGTTTGAGTAATCTAATGAATTGTAAATAGGGATTAACTTACTTTTTTTAAAACCTTTTTTAACCATTAAACCCTTGGAGAATTCACCATATAGAAGAAGCTTGTTACATAATCTATAAAAGTTAGTAGCTATGTATTTACTAGCAGTACTTGTTTCATCTCTTAGTCCATGAGTCCAGGCATAAACTTTTTTACCAAATATAAGTGCAAATAAAAGTAACATCCAATTGGACAAGGAACCAGGAGACCCTGTAATAATATAGTACTTGTAAGGTTTAAAAATAAGTTTCCAAGCCCCTTTTTGCCACTCAAAACCAGTATTCGGGATTTTAATATTTTTTAGAATTTTTTTAAATCCTTCTAGAGATTCGTAATCCATTAATTTTATTTTGGTCTCTACTTTATCTCCAAAATAAAAATCACAGTCTAGCTCTTTATCCATTTGTCTAAAAATGGGTTCTCTATAATGAGGTGCAAGATTGAAAATGCAACAAACTTTTTTTTTCATTTATTTTTTATAAATCTCCTTGCTTATTTTTTGTTTAAAAACCCCTTGGCTTTTACCTTTATTAAGTCTAATTCTTTAATTTTAAATAGTTTAATTAAAAAGTAATAGATGCTCCCAGCCACTATTGGAGCAACCAATAATTTAATCAAATCGTTATCTAAGTAAAAAGTTATTATAAAAACACTAATCACCATTATTATACTTGAAATTATTATGGTTGATAAATCCTTTAATTGATTTAAAGGACCATATTTCATTATTTTTCCTGGATAGTAAGTGTTTATAAAGAAATGAACAGCTGTTGAGGCTAGTTCAGCTAGAGCTATAAATACTATACCATAGTTTAAAGCAACAATGAAAAAAACAACTCGCACAATTATTTTCAGATATTGTTGTCTTAATGCTAAATCTGTTCTTCCGATTGTGTATAACAAATTCACGTTTATGCCAGAAATAATTGTTATCAATCTTGCAACACAAAAAATTTGCAATATTGGAACAGCAAGAATCCATTTGTCTGTCAGCAAGTAAACAACTATTGGTTTAGACATGACGGCAATAAATAGGAAAAGAGGAATTACAAATAATGCTGTAGCTCTAATTATGGTTCGAGTATGTTTAATTAAAATATCATGTTGATTTTGTACGCTCGATAAACCAGGTAATAAAACGCGATCAAAAATTGCATTTACAGTTGAGAAAATTACATCTGAAAACTGTGTTCCTCTTGTGTAGTAACCCAAATCTTTTGCGCTAATAAATTTAGCAATAAATAATGAGTAAAAATTATTTACAATGACGTTAAGAAGGGAAGAAGCTAAAAGTTTAGAGCCAAAGGAAAACAAACTTTTAATTGAGGATTTAGAGAAAAGCCATTTTGGTTTCCACCTTAAAAAAAACCACATAAATATTAATGTAGAAAACGATTTAATAATAGTTTGAAATACCAATGACCAGACACCATAGCCAGAATATGCTAAATATATAGCAACTCCACCAGACAATAGCGTAGCTATTAAATTTATTTTCGTTAATGTTTTAAAATCTAATTCGATTGTGTATAATGTTGCAGGAACTGTAAAAAGAGCATTGGAAATAAGTGATAAGGCTAATACTCTAAGTAATATTGAAAGACTTTCTATTTCATAAAATTGAGCAACAAATGGAGCAAGTATCCAAATGATAATATAGCAGACAATACTTATGATTATATTAAAAAAAAATACAGTTGAAATATCGTTTTCTGTTCTGTCCTGTTTCTGAATTAAGGCTTTGGTAAACCCACTGTCAATGAAAACTTGTGAAACGACAATGAAAACTAGCAAAATACCAATAATTCCATATTCTTTTGGAGTTAAAATTCTTGCAAGTATTATGCCTAATACAAATTGAATAGCTTGTATAGAGATACGTTCGATGGCACTCCAAGCCATACCATTAAACATTTTATTTCCGAGTGACATTAAGGAATTTGTGTTACACTTAATTTTAAGGTTCAAATATCTTGAATAAAAACTAAATACACACTTAATTAGTTTAAAATACACTTAATCACGACTAACAAACGTGTTAACTCCTATTTTTAATATGCAAAAAATAAAAATTAATTTGGTGGAGAGAAATTAACATTGCTCCAACTGCAATTTTCAAAAGAAACATCAAAACTACTATATGGTTCATATATTCCTCCAGTTTCAACATATAGTTTATTTCCATTGCTAAACGAGCACGTTTTAAAAAGAATATCTTCGGTTGGTGTATAGGTAACCGCTACAGTATTGAAATTTGAGAAGTTACAGTTAACAAAAGTGTTTCTTCTTGCCCATGCATTAAATTGTTCTCCATCACCCACACGCAAAACACTATTGGTGTCATTGATATTTACGCCGTCAAAAACATTATCGTATCCGCAACTAACTTCATCTCTATCTCCTCCAGGTCCAACGTATCCATCATCGTTATCTAGCCAAGTGATAGCAGTCCATGTATTTTGAATGGTCATGTTTTTAATAATATTATTATTTGCACCATTAAAAATTGCCAACCTTGACTCCCATTGACCACTATTATTGCCATTTCCATAAATAAAACAACCTTCAATCGTGTTGTGTTTAACCCCTCCAAAATTAAGCTCAAAACTCGTCCTGTTTGCAGTACAGTTGTAGAATAGGTTATTTTCTGCTAAATCCTTCATAGTGAAACCATGTCCACCATGTCCTAATTCTGGGTTTCTGTCAGCATAGCTGTTTTTTACAACCGAATGTTGGGTTCCACCTGTTATTAGAAAATAGTAATCTGTAGGGTTTGTTGTATTGTCTGAGTATACTTCACAATTGTTTACAACGGAGTAATCTGAGTCGAATAGTTTGATAGCTTCTGCATTAGCATTCAAAATAAAACAATTTTCAATTTTTGAGTTGTTTCCTCTTATTTCGATAGCAAAACCATCATACAGAGTTGAATTTGTTTGACTCCCGCTATTAGTGACAATAATGTTTTTCAATGTTGTGTTAGTAGCAGCGGATATAGAGTTAATACCTTTTGTATATCCTGTTATTTGGAAGTTTTCAATATGTATGTACTTATGATAAAGAGTAATTGCGTTACCTGATGATGATGAGCTTAAAAGAGGCATCTTATTCGAATTTAGCGATTCTCCATAACTGAATGTTGAACCTTGGGAACTTGTAACATCACCTGGTATACTAGAATATCCTATGAATTTAATTGGTTGAGAGCTTGTGCCATGGTTTCCAGAGATGATTTGCTGGTATCCGTAATTTCCTGATTTAACATATACAATGTCACCTGGTCTTGCTGTTTTAAAAGCATGTTCTAAACTCCATGAATTATTTTCAGATAGACCATCATTGAAAGAGTTGCCATTGGAAGTTACATAGTATCCGGGTAATGTATTTACATTTGGAGGGTTTATGGTTATGTTAATTGTAGATGTGTGGTTGAGGCCTTCATCATCATACACAGTTAACTGTACGTTATAATTTCCAGGATTAACAAAAGTATGTGATGGATTTTTGTTATCGGTGGTTGATCCATCATTAAAATCCCAAAAATAACGGGTAATTCCTTTGTCATCTGTAGAATTGTTGCTTAAAAATTGTATTTCAGAAGGAGCTTCTCCACTTGTTGAAGAAGCCGTAATTGTTGAAACAGGGGCATTATTTGTCGAGCCTTCTACCGTTATAACTACTGTTTTTTTATTTTCCAGCCCATGTTCATCTTTTACAGTCAATTCTACCTCATAAGAACCTTCATTAGAAAAAGAATGCGAGGGATTAGCTGTATTGGCTGTACTTCCATCCTTAAAATCCCAAAAGTAGCTTACAATGGACGAGTCATCTGAAGATTTGTCGCCTATAAATTGCACCTCCAGAGGAAAATTTCCTGTTAGGGGTGAGGCGCTTAGGTTTGCAATTGGAGCTAAGTTATCTTCCTCTTTTGCTGTTATGATAACAAGGTCGGAATCCGTCACCCCGTTTATATCCGTAATGGTTAAAACTACTTCATAAACTCCAACATTATTAAAAACATGAGTAGGATTAGCAATACTGTCAATTATTGTATCGTTAAAGTCCCAAATGTAACTTACGATACTATCAGAACTTGTTGAATTACTGCCTGTAAAAGAAACTTCAAGAGGAGCTTTGCCGCTAGTTAATGTTGCGTCAGCTATAGCAATTAGTTCATTTATTTCCTCACCAGTACCATCGATGTTATCTTCTTCTTCAGGAATAATTATTTCTGTATCCTTAGGAGCATCATATGTCACAATCAGTTTTGGGCCAATTTTAGAAGAATGTTCTTTAGAAGCAAAGGCTAAGTCATTTGCTCCTTCATGATTTAATACAAGGGATATTTTTTCTGAACTTATTTTTGTTATATCTAGATTAACCTCTTCTTTTGTACCTACCTTATATTCTTTTGATACGGAACCTAATTCCTCGTCTGTTTCAGGAATATTGTTGTTGGATATTTCATTTTCGGTCCAATTTGAGTCCTTTCCTTTGTAAATAGTTATTTTACCATTTCCATCATCTTTGTTAATCGTAAATTCTAGTTTAGCTTCTTTTATTATGCCTCCAATGCTATCAATGGGGCTTAAATCAAACATTAAATAACTTGTTCTTTGGTTTTCTTCTAAACGAACAATATTTTGATTATAGATTAAACCGTTTTGAACATAAGCATCTTGTATAGTTCTAAAAGACGAGGTTCTTTGCTCAAGGCTATCAATAGGGTTCAGAATAGGTGAGGAGGGCTTAGTTGCTTCTGAGGTTTCAACTTTTTTAGGTTTTTCTTCTGATTCTTTGAGAACCGAATCTAGTAGTAAGTCTGAGTCTTTGCTACAAGATATTAGAACAGAAATAAAAACAAAACAAATAAAAAAAAACAGCAAGTAGATTTGTGTGGGACGAAATCTCATGAACCTTCAAAATTTTAGAACTCCAAATAATATTCTGCAATTATAATGATTCTATGAAATTTTGGATGATATAACTTTTTTTTTCGATGAAATGCACTTTATTGACACAATAAAGTGCATCGAAGCTTTTTGTTTAACGAAGCAATTTAGTTCGTTAATTAATATTTATTGTTAAAAATTTAATTGCTTTCAGATGGTGGTTGAAAATTGTTATTGCTCCATGTACAATTTTTAAAGGCAACATCAAATTTACTATAAGGCTTGTATTTGCCATCAGCTTCAACATAGGCTATATTTCCATTTGAAAAAGAAGAGTTTTCAAAAACAATATCTTCAGTTGGAGTATAAGTAACTGCAATGGTATTAAAATCAGAAATTTCGCAATTTTTAAAAGTGTTTCTTCTTGCCCAAGAGTAAAACTGTTCTCTTTCTCCAACCCTAAGAGCACTATTTGTTTTTGTGATTTTTAATCCGTCGAAAGTATTGTCATATCCACAACTCAATTCATCTCTATCTCCACCAGGACCAACATATCCATCTTCATAATCTATCCAAACAATGGCTGTCCAGGTGTTTTCAATTGTCATGTTTTTAATTAGGTTGTTATTGGCTCCGTTAAAAATACCTAATCTTGATTCCCATTGCCCTGTTTGCGTTCCATTTCCGTAAATAAAACAATTTTCGAAAACATTGTTTTTTACTCCTGAGAAGTTCAACTCAAAACTTGTTTTTCTTGCAGTACAGTTAATGAACAAATTGTTTTCACCTAAATCTTTAATTGTAAATCCATGTCCTCCATGGCTAAGTGAAGCTTCTCTTTCAGCGTATGAATTTTCAATAACGCTGTTGTTTGTCCCTCCAGTTAGTAAAAAGTAATAGTCAGTAGGGTTATTCGGGTTATTAGCATAAACCGAACAGTTGTTAACTCTTGAGTTATCAGAATTAAAAAGTTTGATAGCTTCGGCTGTAGCATTTAACACAAAACAATTCTCTATTAAGGCATTTTCACTACCATTAAGAGCAATTCCCCATCCATCATAGGCATTGTATTCATTTTGATTTCCAAGATTAATAGCGACAATATTTTTTAGTACTAGGTTGTTCCCAGTTGATTCAATTCCTTTACTGTAACCAGTAATCTGAAAATTTTCAAGGTGTATATGGTTCTCAAATGTTTTGATACTAGTGGAATTTGAATAATTATTGGATTTTAATAAAGGCATAAAATCAGAATTTAAATTGTCTCCAATTTTAAATGTTGAGCCATTTTCACTTGAGATATCACCTGGAGTATTTTGATATCCAATAAATTTTATTGGATTGTTTAAGGAGCCTGAATTGTCAACAGTTAGCTCCACGGCGCCATAGTCTCCTGCTTTTATATATACTATGTCCCCTGCCTTTGCTGTTTCAAAAGCGTATTGTATATTCCACGCAGTTGCCTCTGTTAAACCATCGTTATTTGCACTTCCGTTTGTTGTTACAAAATAACCATCAGTATCTGTAGGGGTAGGCGTTGGTTCTGGTTCGGGTGTTGGTTCTGGTTCAGGTGTTGGTTCTGGTTCAGGAATTTCTAGTTCAGGAGAGTCTTTATCAGCTAAGTAAGAAACTATAAGCTTTGCTCCTTTATTGTTTGAATTTTCTTTTGAAGCAAATGCTAAGTCATCACTTCCATTATGGGTAAGTACTAAACTTGTTTTTTCATTGTTTAACTCGGCAGCTTCAAGTGCTAGTTGGTTAGCAAGCCCAACTTTATAATCTTTGCTAATGGACCCTAGCAGCGTTTCTTTTTCAGGAGAGTTATTGTCGGTTAGATTTTCTTCAGACCAATCATTGGAAGAACCTTTATGCACACTGATGGTTCCAGAGCCTTCGTCGCTGTCAACGTTGAATTCTAAGACAGCACTTGTAATTTCTCCATCAATAGGACTTAGATCAAACATTAAATAACTTGTTCTAAACCCTTCTTGTAGTCTTACAATATTTTTATTGTGCCCGTCTGAATCTTGAATATAGGCATCATTAATCGGAGAAAAGGAAAAGGAACGTTCTACTAGGTTGACGTTACTTTTTTCTTCGTTACTTTTTTCTTCAATTGACGTTTCGGAATTTTTAAGAGCAGAATCTAAGAAAATATCTGAGTCTTTACTACATGAGATAAGGCTAAATAGGGCAATAAAAAATACGGTCAACATGTAGGTTTTAGTCGTTGTTCTTTTCATAAGTAGGTTTTTGGCTAACGGGTAAATTAGCTTTAATTTGGGATTATAAAAATATTAAAAAAAACAACATTTTAGATAAAAGCACCTGCTTTTTCGATGAAAGGTCGTTTATTAATACCATTAGCAATTGGGGTGTCGCCATATACAATCCTAAATTATTTTAAGTTTAATTTTTTTAAATGTGTTTCTTGTTCTACGCTATAGAATCATATTTGGATTATTTATTTTTTTCTTTTAACACAAATTGGCAAAGTAATCGATGAAATGCATTATTTGTTAACACAATTGCACAGTTTTATACAGTTGTAAAAGTATAAGCGAAATTTATTGACAACAGTGCTTTGCGAAATGATAAAGTCCGGAAAGTTATAGGCTGCCGTTTGAAGTTCCTTTTTTTAGAACTCCTTTTACATCGTATATAATGCCTTTTTTATTTAATAGCGTTTTTAATTTTAACCCAGAAAACTTTTCGTGAGGTACAGCGAGGATTATAGCATCAAATGTATTATTCGGAAGTTTTGAAGTGATTTCTAAATTGTGTTCTTTTTTTACGTCTATCGGATTTGCCAAAGGGTCGCATATAGTTATTTTGGTTCCATAACCATTTAAATTTTCAATAATATCAACAACTTTAGTATTTCTAACATCTGGGCAATTTTCTTTAAAAGTTATTCCTAAAATTAAAATGTTAGATCCTTTTATTTTTAATTCGTTTTGGACCATTAATTTTATTATTTCAGTGGAAACGTATTTACCCATGCTGTCATTTATTCTTCTTCCTGCAAGAATAATTTCAGGGTGATATCCATATTCTTGAGCTTTTTGAGCTAAATAATAAGGGTCTACACCTATACAATGGCCTCCTACTAAACCTGGTTTAAACGGAAGAAAGTTCCATTTTGTTCCAGCGGCTTCTAATACCTGATTGGTATCTATATTGAGTAGGTTGAAAATTTTAGAAAGTTCATTTACAAAAGCAATGTTAATATCTCTTTGTGAATTTTCTATTACTTTGGCGGCTTCTGCTACTTTAATTGAAGGAGCCAAGTGAGTGCCAGCAGTAATGACTGAGTTATATAATGTATCAACTTTTTTTCCAATTTCTGGTGTTGAACCGGATGTGACTTTAAGAATTTTATCAACGGTATGTTCTTTGTCTCCAGGATTTATTCTTTCGGGAGAATAGCCAACGAAAAAATCAATATTGAACTTTAGTTTACTTACTTTTTCAAGGACGGGGACACATTCTTCTTCGGTTGCTCCAGGGTATACCGTAGACTCGTATATAACAATATCTTCTTTTTTTAACACTTTGCCAACTGTTTCGCTAGCTCTGTATAATGGTTTTAAATCTGGCTTATTGTGTTTGTCTGTTGGGGTAGGGACTGTAATGATGTAGTAATTACAGTTTTTTAACTCGACGATATCGTTCGAATAAAATAAGCCTTTTGATGAAGTGTTTTTTTGTTTTGAAGATTTTTCAAGATTCTGCTTACTAACCTCAAGTGTATTGTCAATATTTTTTTTCAACTGCTGTATTCTGTTTTTATTGATATCAAAACCAACAACCGCATATTTAGAGGCAAATAGGTTGGCTAAAGGTAGCCCAACATAACCAAGTCCGATAATTCCAATTTTGATATCCATAAATATATTTTTAGCTGAAAACGGTTTAGTTTTTTAAGTTTTCCCAGTACCATTCGACTGCTTCTATTAATCCTGATTTAAAATCATATTTCGGATTGTAATTTAGTAATTCTTTTGCCTTAGCGATAGAAGCTAATGAGTGCGGAACATCCCCGACACGAACACTTCCGTAGTTAATATTTATATCTTCTATTTTTTTATCAAACTTAGATAGGTGTCTTTTTAACAATTCTACCAGTTCGTTAAGTGATGTGCGCTCTCCATGGGCAATATTATATACGGTGTTAATCGCCTTTGGATTTTTTGTTATTAAGGCCTTGATATTTGCTTCCACAACATTTTCAATATATGTAAAGTCTCTAGAGAACGTTCCGTCACCATTAATACAAGGAGATTCGTGGTTTATGAGTTGAGTTACAAATTTGGGAATAACAGCTGCATAAGCACCATTTGGGTTTTGAAACCTTCCAAAAACGTTAAAATATCTTAACCCAATAGTTTCAATACCATAAGTGTTGCTGAAAACATCAGCATATAACTCATTAACGTATTTAGTTATAGCGTAAGGAGATATTGGTTTTCCAATTTTTTCCTCAATCTTGGGGAGTGTTTTTGAATCTCCATATGTGGAAGAACTTGCGGCGTATACAAAACGTTTTATTCCAGTTTCTTTAGATGCTACAAGCATGTTTAGAAAACCAGAAACATTTACTTCATTACTGGTTATGGGGTTACTAATGGATCTTGGTACAGAGCCCAAAGCTGCTTGATGTAAAACATAATCAACTTTTTCACAAGCTTCAAAGCATGTGGTGTAATTTCTTATGTCACCCTTTATGAATTCAAAATTAACATGATTGGATATTTCTTGCAGGTTTTCAATATTTCCTGTCGAAAGGTTGTCTAGGCAAATAACTTTGTTACCATTGTTTATCAATGTTTTACACAAGTTAGAGCCAATGAAGCCAGCTCCTCCAGTAACTAAAACAGAGTATTTTGAATTTAAGAAATTACTTTTCATAATTTAGATATATAACTCGTAAATTGAAATTTTTCAAAAATAGGTATAGTTAATTTGTAAATTAAGTTAACGTTGAAGTTTTGTTCAAAAAAAAACTTTCATTGATAATAAAAAGTATTGATCAATGAAAGTTGCTATTTTAAGGTAAACAGAGTCTTTAAGACTGTCCTATTTTGTAATATTTAAATCCAATACCTTCAATGTTTTCTTTATCTAAGATTCTTCTTCCATCAAACAAAAAAGCTGGTCTCAACATTTTTTCGTAAACGTTGTTCCAATCATAAGCTTTAAATTCATCCCATTCTGTTAAAATTGCTACAGCGTGGGCATTTTCCGCCGCTTCGATAGGGTTATTTACAACTTTAACTAGCTTTCTGTTTTCTTCGGGAGATCGCGTGTTTAAGTAGTCTAAGTCAGCATATATTGTTTCTGCAGATACTTTTGGGTCATAAATAACTATTTCCGCTCTTTCATCAAGTAATGCATCAGCAACATAAATTGCGGCAGATTCTCTAGTGTCGTTAGTATCTTTTTTGAATGCCCAACCGTAAAAAGCAATTTTTTTACCAGAAACAGTATTATATAAAGTAGTAATTATATTTTCTGCGAAACGCCTTTTTTGATAATCATTCATCAGAATTACTTGTTCCCAATAGTCAGCAACTTCTGGTAAACCAAAACTTTTAGCTATATATACCAGGTTAAGAATGTCTTTTTGAAAACATGATCCACCAAACCCTACAGAAGAGTTTAGAAATTTTGAACCTATTCTACTATCATATCCAATTGCTCTTGAAACTTCATCAACATTCGCATCTGTTTTTTCACATAATGCAGATATAGAATTAATAGAAGAAACTCTTTGAGCTAAGAAAGCATTGGCTACAAGCTTAGAAAGTTCAGAAGACCATACATTTGTCTGAAGTATTCTTTCTTTCGGAAGCCATTGTTCGTAGATGCTACTTAAGGTATCTTTGGCTATTTGTCCAGTAGGGGTATCATCTCCACCAATCAACACCCTGTCAGCATTTAGTAAATCTTCAACAGCTGTACCTTCGGCAAGAAATTCAGGATTTGATAGAATTTCAAATTTAACGCCATTTCCAGTGTTGTGTAAAATACTTTTAATGGCTTGCGCAGTTCTAACAGGTAAAGTAGATTTTTCAACGACAATTTTGTCCGTTTTTGCTACCTTAGCTATGTTACGAGCACAAAGTTCTATATATTTTAAATCTGCAGCTTGTCCTTTTCCTTTTCCGTAAGTTTTTGTAGGAGTATTTACAGATATAAAAACGACTTCTGCTTCGTCAATTGCCTTGTCCACCTCAGTAGAGAAAAAAAGGTTTTTACCCCTAGTTTCGGCAACAATTTCTTTTAACCCAGGTTCATAAATAGGAAGATTGTCTAAGTCAGAGTCATTCCATTGTGCAATTCTTTTTTCATTAATATCAACAACAGTAACCTCTATATCTGGACATTGTTTAGCTATAACAGACATTGTAGGGCCTCCTACATATCCAGCACCAATACAACATATTTTATTTACTTTTCTCATTTATTTTTTATTGGGTGTTTAGATTTTTTTTGCAAAGATTATTAAATAACTTAATATGATGGTAAATATAATCGATAAAATGACCTTTTTAAAGTTTATGGGTTGTTTGATGATATAATAGGGGGTCGTATGGTGTTTTTTATATAAAAAAGACCGTTTAACCGATAAAAACGAAATCTTAAACGAAATATAATTTAGATTGGTTTGATAACTGAATTTGAGTACTATCTTTGGGGTCAAGATTATTGAACCCTAAATTAATACTAACCTAATAGTAAACTATAATTCTTTTGACAACTAAATCCAAAATTTGGCTTTCATCTCCTCACATGGGACATAATGAAGAGCATTATGTGAAGGAAGCTTTTGATACAAATTGGGTTGCTCCATTGGGACCCAACGTAACTTTATTTGAAGAAGCAATAACTAAATATGTTGGAGGTAATGTACATGTAGCTGCGCTAAGTGCAGGCACAGCGGCAATTCATTTAGCTCTTAAAATGTTAAATGTTTCTCATGGAGATGAAGTAATTTGCCAAAGCTTTACTTTTTCAGCGTCTGCAAATCCCATAATGTATTTGGGAGCCACTCCTATTTTTGTGGATAGTGAAAGAGATACATGGAATATATCTCCTGAGCTCCTTAAAGAAGCTATAGAGGATAGAATGGCTAAAGGGAAAAAACCAAAAGCAATTGTTGGTGTACACTTATATGGTATGCCTTATAAAATAGATGAAATAAAAGCAGTAGCAGATGAATACGGTATTCCAATTGTAGAGGATAGTGCGGAAGCACTTGGTAGTAAATATAAGGGAGTACAATGTAGCAGTTTCGGTGATATAGGAATTTTATCTTTTAATGGGAATAAAATTATAACCACTTCAGGTGGTGGCGCTTTGGTTTCTAAAAAAGAAGAGTATAAGAAAAAAGCAATATTTTTAGCAACTCAAGCGAGAGATGATGCACCTCATTATCAGCATTCTAATGTTGGATTTAATTACAGGATGAGTAATGTTTTGGCTGGAATTGGAAGAGGACAAATGGAGGTTTTGGATGAAAGAGTTGCATCAAGAAGAGCTAATTATGAATTTTATGTTAATAAATTAGGTAAATTAGAGGGGGTAGAATTTGTTAAAGAGCCTGAAGGGTTTTATTCTAACAGATGGCTTACGTGCATATTAACAGATTCTTTTCAAGTTAGAGAAAATATTAGATTAAGGCTGCAAGAAGAAAATATTGAATCTAGACCATTGTGGAAACCAATGCACTTGCAACCGATTTTTGAAAAATACCCTAACTATTCAGATGGAACGTCTTTAGATTTATTTGAAAGAGGATTATGTCTACCAAGTGGTTCAAATTTAACCACTGAGGATTTAGAAAGAATAACCACCACAATCATTAAAGAACTCACCAATGATTAAAAATTACTTAGTAAACAATGCCCATAGATACGCGTCTAAATGGCTAGTATTAGGGATAGATGTTTTTTTAATAATTTTTGCATTTGTATTGTCGTACTTAATAAGGTTTAATTTAACCTTGAATTTTGATATTGACAAACTATTGATACAATTGCCAATAGTAGCTACAATAGCAATAATTTCTTTTTTAATAACCGGTTCGTATAAAGGAGTAGTAAGACATACAGGGGTTAGGGATGTTTATAACATTTTTAATGCAGTATGTTTGTCTAGTATCATAAGCATATTCATGGTTATTGGTAATAGAGAATTCGGATTAATAGATAGCTTTACGATTCCTTTATCAATAATAATAACTCATAGTTTAATCGGTTTTATTGCTTTAACAGCTGCGAGATATGTTTTTAAGACATTGTATTTTAATGTTGTTAAAAAGTTTAAATTAACCAAAAATGTGTTAATCTATGGAGCAGGAGAATCAGGTATTTTAACTTATAATGCAATGACCAATCAGACTAGCAGTAGTTCAAGGGTAATTGGTTATATTGATGATGATTTAAAAAAAGTAGGGAAAAACATTAACGGTATACCTGTATATAGCAAACAAGATTTATCAGAATATTTTATAGCTAATAGAGATGTTTCTGAAATTATTGTTTCTATTAATAATGTGGAAAGCAGTAAACTAAGAGAGTTGGTAGAGAGTTTAGTTGAGTTTCCTGTAAAAGTTAAAATTGTACCTCCTGTTGAGAGCTGGATTAATGGAGAACTTAAGGTTTCTCAGATTAAACAGGTACAAATCGAAGATTTACTTAATCGTGTGCCAATAGATATTAAAAAATCTAAAATCTCGGAGGAATTAAAAGAGAAAGTGGTAATGGTTACTGGTGGAGCGGGTTCTATTGGAAGTGAAATAGTTAGGCAGATAGCTAATTATGACTATAAATCTTTAATTGTTATAGATCAAGCGGAATCAGCGTTGTATGATTTGCAACAAGAATTGAAGCAAAATGGCTTTCATAATTTTATTCCTATAGTTGCGGATATTAGGGATAAGAATAGGATGAATACTTTTTTTCAAGAATATAAGCCAACAACAGTGTTTCATGCAGCAGCATATAAACATGTACCCTTAATGGAATACAATTCTTATGAGGCAATCAAAATTAATGTTATTGGCACAAAAATAGTTGTTGATTTAGCACTTGCTCACAATGTGGAGAAATTTGTGTTTGTTTCCACGGATAAAGCGGTGAACCCCACTAACGTTATGGGAGCCACTAAACGAATTGCAGAGATGTATATTAGTAGTATGCAGCAAGAAAATAAAACTAAATTTATTACTACTAGATTTGGTAATGTTTTAGGTTCTAATGGATCAGTAATTCCTTTGTTTAAAAAACAAATTGAAAAAGGAGGTCCTTTAACCGTAACTCATAAAGATATTACAAGATATTTTATGACAATTCCCGAGGCATCTCAACTTGTGTTAGAAGCAGGAGCAATGGGGCAGGGAGGTGAAATATTTATTTTTGATATGGGTGAATCTGTCAAGATTTTCGATTTAGCCAAAAATATGATTAGACTATCTGGGCTTAAATACCCTGAAGATATTGATATTAAAGTTACTGGATTGCGCCCAGGAGAAAAGTTGTATGAGGAATTACTAGCAAATGGAGAGAATACGCTACCAACTTATCATAAGAAAATTTTAATCGGAAAAACAAGAGAGCTGGACTATTCCTTAGTCAGATCTAAAATTGACGAGTTATGTGTGTCCAACATGTTTTTTAATGGAAACACAGTAGCTTTAATGAAAGAAATTGTTCCAGAATATGTTTCTAACAATTCTGATTTATGTGAGTTTGACAAAAAGGAAAGAAATACAGTTAAAAACAAAGAAGATAAGAAGATATTGCAGTCATAATTTTTTATTAATATTGCAGTCAAAACCATTAATTATGTTCAGAAAAAGACGTTCTTTAAGTTTATCAATGTTAGCACTTGTTATAGGTGTTCTTTTAATGTCCTCATGTGCTTCTAAAAAGGATGTTGTTTATTTTCAAAATACTGGTGATTTTGAAACACTAGTAGATAAAAATAGTTTTACACCTAAGTTTAAAGTGGATGATTTGGTAAACATTTATGTTTCTACTTTAGATAATGAGGCAAGTGTTCCTTTTAATTTGTTTAGAGGAGCTTCTGAAGGAGGAATAGCTCCAGAACAAGTTGATTATTTAGTAGATAAAGAAGGGGAAATTGATTTTCCTGTTGTTGGAAAAGTTAAAATAGCTGGTCTATCATCTGAAGAAGTAAGAATCTTACTAAGAGAAAAACTATCGGATTATTTAAAGAATCCAATAATAAACATTAGACTTAAAAACTTTACTGTAACTATATTAGGAGAGGTAAATAGACCGGGTACATATCCTGTAAATGGTGAGCGAATTACAGTTTTGGAAGCTTTAGGTTTGGCGGGAGATTTAACCATAAAAGGTATGAGAGAGAATGTTTTGGTAATAAGAGATTTTGACGGTACTAAAATTTATACTCGTATTAATTTAACCAATAAGCAAGCATTAAGTTCTCCAGTTTATTATTTAACGCAGAATGATGTTGTGTATGTTGAGCCAAATCAATCAGCTGTTACAGCATCAAGTCTAGATAACAGGGCAACGATTGCAATTTCTATTGCCTCAGTATTAATTACTTCCTCAGTACTGTTATTAACAAGAAATTAATTTTTTTCGACACATTTACTAAAAACTATGAGCTTACAAGACGTATCTTCTGATAACAGTGTTGATTTAAAAGAAGTTGTTTTTAAATATCTTAAATATTGGAAATGGTTTGTTGTGTCTTCTGTGTTAGCATTGTTGTTAGCATTTGTTTATATACGTTATACCACACCAGAATATAGTGCAGAAGCAAAAATTCAAATTTTAGACGATGATTCTGCAGGAGGAATTGATTTATTTAAGGAACTTGAAGTATTTACAGGAGGAGGAAATGAAATTCTGGATGAAATAGAACTAATTTCTTCAAGATCTAATTTTATAGATGTTGTAAAGGAGTTAGATTTAAATATTAGAGTGTTGGCTTTGGGGAATGTTATTGATTCTGAATTATATAATACCTCTCCAATAAAAATTAACTTTATAGAGGCAGATTCTATCATTGATAAGTCCAATTTTGATTTTTATGTTGTACCAATGTCTTCTACCTCTTTTGGTTATAGTGAAGAAGAGGATAAGCCAACTAAAGCATTCTCTTTCGGAAAAAATATTTCTACGCCTATCGGGGATATTGTTATAACACCAAATCAGAAATATTTTAATAAGTATAAGACAAAAAAATTAAGGGTTGTTATAGAACCAATTGGTAGAGTTGCTCAACGTTACCGAAATAAAATATCGGTTACAGATATTGATAAAACATCAAGTATTCTTAATATAAGTTTAACAGATCCCATAAAAGATAAAGCTAAACATATTATTCAATCGTTAATTAGGACGTATAATTTAAATGCAATAGAGGATAAACAAATAATAGCGGACAAAACTTCAAATTTTATTAATGAAAGGATTGCAGATATTTCTTCAAGTTTAACATCTGTGGATCAATCTGCTGAAGATTTTAAAACTGAGAAAGGAGTTACAGATATTGCTTCTGAAGCACGTATAAATCTTAATGTTGGAGTAGCCAATCAGCAAGAATTAGCAAGCGCAAGAACACAATTGAATATTGCAGCTTCTATGAGTGAAATGATAGATCAGCAAGAGAGTTTAGATGTATTGCCAACTAACATTGGACTGTCTGATCCCACTATTGCAAGTACTACTGCAAGGTATAATCAATTGGTTCTGGAAAGACAACGGTTGCTTAAAAGTTCTAATGAGAAAAACCCTATAATTGTTAATTTGGATGAAGAAATTCAAGGGTTAAAACAAAGCATGCAGTCAAGTCTTAATAGTACAGTGAATAATTTAGGACTTACAGTTAATTCATTGAGTGGCCAGCAAGCTCGCTTTAATTCTAAAATATATTCTTCTCCAAAAAACGAAAGAGCTCTTCGGGATATTACAAGAAAACAGGAGACAACGGAGCAGTTATATTTGTATTTGTTACAAAAAAGGGAAGAAGCTCAAATTGCTGTTGCCTCTACAACCCCAAAATCTAAAACAGTAGATGAGGCTTATAGTCCAAGTGATTTTCCCGTATCACCCAAAAAGCCTTTAATATATTTAGCCTCATTGATTTTGGGAATGTTAATTCCTTTTTCATATCTATATGTAAATGATTTATTAGATAATAAAATTCATAATATGTACTCACTTTCTAAATTGGCCAATAATGTTCCAGTTTTAGGTGAGTTGCCGAGACTTTCTAAAAAAGAACAGAAGTTGGTTATTAAAGAAGATCGGTCGGTTCTTGCGGAGTCATTGCGAATAATAAGAACTAATTTGGATTATTTAATAAAGACAAGAGACGAAAAAAAGGGAAAAAACAATGTAATATTTGTCACTTCTAGTGTCCCCGGTGAAGGAAAAACATTTTTGTCGAGTAATTTGTCAATGATTCTAGCAAGTACTAATAAAAAAGTTCTTTTAGTGGGGGCTGATATTAGAAATCCTAAAATATATTCATTTTTCTCAGGTGATGATATTGATAAAATGTCTAAACCAACCAGAAGTAAGGATGACGGTTTAACAGAATACTTATTTAATTCGGAGTTAGAATCAAAAGATATTATTACACCTATGTTGGTTCATAATAATACAATTGATGTTATTTATTCGGGGAGAATACCCCCTAATCCTGCTGAATTATTGATGAGTAAGAGAATGAAGGAGTTGTTTTCTGAGGTTTCTGAAATGTATGATTACGTAATTGTTGATACCGCTCCCCTAATGGTTGTAACAGATACCTTGTTGATTAGCGAATACGGAGACTCTTTAATTTATGTTACTAGAGCAGGAGTAACAGAGAATAAGGCTATAGAATTTCCATTAAAATTACAGAAAGAAGGAAAAATAAATGGACTTTCTTTTGTTGTAAATGATGTAAGTGCTTCCAATCTTGGTTATGGAGGTAAGTACGGATACGGTTATGGAAAATCTACTAAAAAATGGTGGAAGTTTTAGTTGTGTTTAATTAGAAAAAAACAAAATCCTCTAAAATCAACTAATTTTAGAGGATTTTGTTTTTTATATAGATGTTGGCATATTAATTGTACTTCAACGGTAAACAATTTAGTTTAAACGAAAATGTTACTTCGAATTTTTAGTAAGCCCATTTTACGATATATATTTGCACTTATGACCTACCTCTATTTTAATAGAGATAAATAAAAACGCTATAAACCATTTTTAAAATGACAAATTTTCGCCCCTTAGTTACAGAACTATTTACGCGTATTTTTAAAGCTTTTAGAATAAAAAAATTTTTTAGGGTAAATCTTTTATTATTAATATTCTTTAGTTTTTTCTTTCAATTAAGTTATTCTCAATTACCAGACGAATTTGTGAAGTTAGATGTTGTCACGGGATTAGAGAATGCCACTACGTTTAAGTTTGCACCAGATGGTCGTATATTTATATTAGACCGTTATGGAGATTTGCTGGTGTACAAGCCAGATACCCAGAGTACGATAGTATCGGGTAGTTTGGATGTATTTCATGGTTTAGAAGATGGTTTAAATGGAATAGCCTTTGATCCTAATTTTGATGTTAATAATTACATTTATTTGTATTACTCTCCTTTTGGAATCAATGTAAATCGGGTAAGTCGTTTTAAGATGGATGGCGATGATATTAATTTAGGTTCAGAAGTAGTTGTCTTGGAATGGACCACACAGCGAACAGCGTATTACCATTCAGCAGGAGATATGGATTTTGATTCAGCGGGTAATTTGTATATAGCTACAGGAGATAACTCAGATCATTCTCCTTATACATCTGTAAGTGAGGTTAATGAGAATCAGAGTTCAGAGAATACTTCATCAAATACGAATGACTTGAGGGGTAAGATATTACGAATTACACCTCAGCCTGATGGTAGTTATACCATACCCAGTGGTAATTTATTTGCACCAGGAACGGCAAATACCTTACCAGAGATATATGTAATGGGTGCGCGTAATCCTTATCGGATATTTGTAGATAAGGAAAATACAGATTGGTTATTTTGGGGAGAAGTAGGTCCAGATGCAGATGTGCCAGGTTCCAATGGAGAAGGGCCAGAGGGTCGCGATGAGATAAATTTAGTAAAGAGTGCAGGTAATTATGGTTGGCCATATTTTTCAGGAGCCAATCAGGTGTATGATATTCCATATAAGGCTCCACCAGGGGGAACCTTTTATAATGATCCACTAGCCCCTGAGAATACCTCTGTTTGGAATACTGGATTAACCACGTTGCCCCCAGCACAAGAATCATGGATAGATGTTTTTCATAGGTCATATATGGTAGGTCCTCGTTATTATCACGATGGTGATGCAGGAGGAGACTTACAACGATTACCTGCAGAGTTTGATGAGCATTTTTTCTATTTTGATTTTAATCAGAGTCGTATATGGGCCGTAGAGATGGATGGTACAGGAGCTATATTAAATAATGAAGAATTAGCACCAAGTATTTTTGGTTTTCCAAATGATAAAGATGGTTTTATAGATATGCATATAGGTCCGGATGGTTATATGTATATTTTAGCCTATGGCGTAGGATGTTGTTTCAATAATACAGGTACAGGAAGATTAATTAAGTTAGTATATACAGGAATCACTACTAATAGACCTCCAGAGGTAGTCTTAAATGCAACTCCTACTAATGGCGCATTGCCTTTAACGGTTGATTTTTCAAATATTGGAACAACGGATCCAGATGGAGATACTCTTACCTATGAGTGGGATTTTGATACCGATGGGAATATAGATTTCACAGGCGAGAATCCGAGTTATGATTATACCGTAGCGGGCGATTATAATGCACAGTTACGCGTAAGTGATGGCAATGGAGGAGTAAGTGTAAAAAATGTAACAATAACAGCAGGAAATACGGCGGCAACTTTCACGGTAAATTTACCTTTGGTAGATGGTGGATTTATAGGATGGAATGATGATATTACAATAGATATAGATGTTGCTGATGTAGAGGACGGTAGTACCCAAGGAGGCGGAATAGATTGTAATGATGTAAGTGTAGTACCTTCTTTAGGGCATTTAAATCACTTTCATGATATCACCTTGTTAACGGGTTGTTCTCCACAAGATTTCACCATAGAAGCAGAGAGTGGTCATGATATAGAAGGAGGAGCAGATATTTATATGGTTTTGGGAATGAATTATACCGATGCAGGAGGATTAACCTCTTTTGATCAAATACAATTACACCCCAAGCGAAAAGAAGCAGAGTATTATGCAACAGCAAATGATATTACCGAGATAGTAAATACAGATTTATTAGAAGGCGGTAATGAAGC
>CANMKG010000013.1 GCA_947498505.1 uncultured Maribacter sp.
AACTTTAATGTGGTACTTTCTAATGTTCAATCTAACATCGGGGTAGGTTTTGCTGATGGAAATACAACCAATACAGCGAATGGTACTATCAACGATGATGATGCTACAGCGGGTACGGGGATTGCTTTTGATAATACTAATGTAATCGTAACTGAAGGTACGGATGCTTTTGCAATACTAACAGTTACATTAACAGGAAATATAGATCAAGATGTAACCGTTGACTATTTTATGGTAGACAACACAGCTATAAACCCTGAAGATTATACCGCAGATACCAATACAATTACCTTTAACGCTACCACTAAATCATTTGACATTCAGATTCCTATTATTGACGATATTCTTGTTGAATCTCAAGAAGCATTCTCAGTAGTATTAACTAATATAACCTCTAACATTGGTATAGGGTTTGTAGACGGTCAATCAACAAATTCCGCTAACGTTACAATTAACGATAATGATAGTGACAATGACTTTCCGGAAGATGAAACAGTAAGTTGTGATACTATTCCAGCTGTTGAGACTATTATTTTAAACGCCAACAATTGTAATTATACTATTGATTTTGTTGAAAATATTACAGGCCAAGATGATAGCTGCCCTGCTGAATACGTTATAGAAAGAACCTGGACTATAACAGATTGCGTTAATAATAGAAGAACGCATACACAAACAATAACTGTAGAAGACGTCGTTGCTCCAACTTTTGTAGAGGTATTACCGCAAAATATGACAGTTACCTGCAATACCATTCCAAATATGGAAATATTAACTGCAGCAGATAATTGCGATACTCAAGTAATGGTTAACCCTACAGAGAATGCGACAAACAACAGAAACTGTGAAACTGGATATACCATAACGAGAACTTGGACAGCTACTGATTGTGCAGGAAACGAAACCACTCATACGCAAACAATAACTGTTCCTCCAACAGGACCAATTATGGCCAGTGAATACGAAAGTGAAATTACAATCATGTGTGGTGAAACTATTCCTGAAGTTCCTACCATTACTTTTTCCGGAGGATGTGGAGATTACGTTGATCAATTTGAAGAAGTTGAAGAGTTCTCAGATACCACAGAAGACTTTATGATTATTAGAACATGGATAGTTACTGATTCTTGTAACAACACAGAGACTTTCGAGCAAACGATATTTGTAATGCAGCCAGAAAGAGTAGAGCAAACAATAGAACTTTGTGTTGAAGACCCTGCTATTGATTTAACATCATATTTACCATCAGACTTTGATACTACAGGAGTTTTTGAAGTAACAAGTGGTAATGCTATTGTAGATGGCACTATGTTTGACCCTCAGGATGTTACCGAACTCGGTGAATACCTTATATCTTACACTAGTACAACCGGTACATGTAAATACTACGTTGATTTTACCATTATTGTAGATGCTGAATGTGTAGAATGTAGTATGGACGATGTTGTAGCATCAAAAACAGTAACTGTAAACGGAGACGGTGTAAATGATGAGTTTATGATTACAGGGGCTGAACATTGCAACTTCAAATATGATTTAATTCTGTTTAACAGATGGGGTGATAAGGTATACGAAACTAAAGACTATCAAAACAATTGGAGTGGAATTGCACCTAACAATTCTTTTGGTAACTCGGATGTATTGCCTAGCGGAACCTATTATTATATAATTATGGTTCAAGGAAGAAATTTCAAACCTAAAAATGGTTTTATATTCCTAGGAACCAGCAAGTAACAAATTTTAAACGCTAAAACGAAAGGGACTATCATTAACATGATAGTCCCTTTTTTAGATTTATTCACAACCATTCATCGATATTAAAACCGTTCCATGGAGGTATATTCATCGACACCTAAAATTCATTCACCTATAGAAAATAACCGTTAACCGAAATTGCTGTTTAAGAACGAGTTTTCTAAGAAGCACATCGGCTATTTTATCCGCAGAAATAAGGTTTTAGTTCATTTGTAGTGAATTTAACCCAAATTACTAAACACTAAAACTTAGAGTAACATCTAAAATACTTAACTGCAATTACTAATGAAAAATTTTAAAAAATTTTCAGTTTTATGCTTCGCTTTTTTTGCGATACACTCATATGCGCAACAATTGCCTCAATTTACCCAATATATGTATAATACAATATCGGTAAACCCTGCATATGCTGGAAGTAGAGAACGCCTTAATGTAACCGCCCTTCATAGAAATCAATGGGCAGGTATTGAAGGAAACCCTAAAACCACTACCCTATCTGTACACACACCTTTGCGCAACGAAAAAATTGGACTAGGCCTATCATATATTTCTGATAACCTAGGTTACGAAAGTACAAATTATGTTTACGGAGATTTTTCATATTCGGTACACCTGAATCAAAAAATAAAAATGTCTTTTGGATTAAAAGCAGGTTTTACAAACTATAACCTTGAAACTCCTGATACCAGTGACTCATTTTTTGATGATGGATTTAACAGATGGAATCCTAACCTTGGTGCAGGTATATATATAGGGTCAAACCGATGGTACGCTGGAGCGTCTGTTCCTAGAATTTTAAATACAGACCTCAACAAAGGTGAATTCCAAGCTCTTGAACGTAACAGTTATTATGCTATTGCTGGAGCAGTGTTTGATTTATCTGAAAACACAAAATTTAAGCCTACGGCACTTGCTAAATTTACCAACGGTGCTCCTTCATCTTATGACGTAACAGCCAACTTTTTATTTAACGATAGATTTTGGATAGGAGCTTCTTATAGATTTAATGATGCATCTAACTTTGGTGCAATGTTCGATTTTCAAGTTACCAAAGATATTCGCTTAGGGTATGCCTATGATTTACCTTCATCTTTTACTAGTCCTCAAACAGGAGGAACACATGAGGTGATTCTTATTTACGAATTAGTTTTCAAAGAAAAAGGTCCAATTAAGTCTCCTAGATACTTCTAAAACTGGCAACGATGAAAGCATATAAAATACTAACTATACTACTCGTTTTTTTTACAACACAGTTGGCAATTGGGCAATACCCAGCGCAAAAAAAAGGGGATTATTACTTCAGTAAATTCTCTTATATAAAAGCAATAAACGAGTATGAGAAATTAATTAAATCTAACTTAAACCCCGATTACGCACACCAACAACTGGCGGAGTGTTACTTATTAATTAGAGATTTTAAAAAAGCTATTCCACATTTTGAAGCCATAATAAATAGTGCGAGCTTACCAACAGATTACTATTTTAAGTATGCCATGGCACTATATAGTAATGGAGAAAAGAAAGAAGCAGAAAAGTGGTTAAAAAAATATAAGAAATACAATAAAAACGATTCGCGTGTTAAACGTTTTTTAAAGGACGGTAACTTAACTTCAGTAGTATTTAACAGTCGTCAACGTTACGAAGTAGAGCCAGTTTCGTTTAACTCGCCTGAAAGTGATTTTGGAGTATTTAGTAGAGAAGGTGTTTTATACTTTGCTTCATCAAGAAAAGGAGAAAACTCTGAAAATACTTATGGATGGAATGATGAACCTTGGTTGGATCTCTATATGGTTCAAGAGGACAACGAACTATCTGTTCCAGAAAAGCTAAAAGGAGATGTAAATACAAAATTTCATGAAAGTTCATTAGTATTCTCTACAGATTACAAGAACGACACTGTTATCTATTTTACTAGAAATAATTTTTACGAGAAAAAAGAAGGTTATGGAGCTGAAGATGAAATTAACCTAAAAATTTTCAGTGCCATTAAAAAAGATGGTGAGTGGAAAGTAAACAGAAACCTAAGAATAAATAGTGATTATTACTCAACAGGACATCCAGCCGTAAGCCCAGATAGAAAAAGGCTTTATTTTACATCAGACAGACCAGGAGGATATGGTGGCACTGATATTTACTACGCAGAAATTCATGACCGTGGTGGTATTGGTTCTCCTATTAATGCTGGTCCAGTAATTAACACTGAAGGCAATGAAATGTTTCCATTTATAAATGAAGAAGGTAAATTGTTTTTCTCTTCAGATGGTCATGTTGGTTTTGGATTATTGGATGTTTTTTCTGCCATATCCGATGAGGAGGGCAACATGGTTGATGTTATAAATTTAGGAACTCCAATAAATAGTAATGCAGATGACTTTGGCTACTTTGCGCATTCAGATGGTATAAACGGGTATATAAGTTCTAACCGTGAAGGTGGCAAGGGAGGTGATGATATTTATAAATTTAAGTTTACACCATCGCTTTCTGTTCAAGGATATGTTACGGATGGAGTTAATAATAAGCCTTTAGATAGTGTTACGGTAACCATTTATGATCAAAAAACAGGAACAGTAATCAATCAAATAATAACTGATGAAACAGGTTACTACAAATCATACATAAACAGAAAATCTAACTATCGCGTTGAAGCCGTACGAAGAACACACCCACATGAAAGTGTTTTCTTTGATACCCACAGTCTTCCACGAACAACTAAAATTATAAACAGAAACATTGTATTAAATCCGGTTCTAGATTTAAAACTTTTAGCAAACCTTAATAAAATTTATTTCGATTTTAACAAAAGTGATATTAGACCTGATGCTGCATTAGAATTGGATAAGGTGGTAAAATTAATGACGGAAACTTATCCAGAAATGGTAATTAGATTGGAAGCACACACGGATCCAGTAGGTAGCCACAATTATAATGACCGTCTCTCAGAAAGTAGAGCTAAATCTACCTATGAATATTTAATTACTAATGGAGTTCCTGTAGAACATATTTTGTCTTACAAAGGTTACGGAAAAAGAAAACCATTTAATCACTGTACTAACAAAAAGGACTGTTCTCCAGAAGAACTAGAATTAAATCGTAGAACGGAATTTCCAATAATTAGTATAAAAGGCAACGCGCCTTCAACAAAATAATACCAACCAATTATATGCGAAAAAGTCCTTTACGTTTGTAAAGGACTTTTTTATTTTTAATATGATAAGCTACTATTCTAAAATGCCATCTACAATTCCATAGGCAACAGATTCTTCCGCATTCATCCAATAATCTCTATCAAAATCTTTCATAACAGTATCAAAATCTTTACCACAATTATCAGCCAAAATTTGAGCACTTAACTCTTTGGTTTTGATAATTTCTTTTGCCTGAATTTCAATATTAGAAGCTTGTCCTCTTGCACCTCCACTAGGTTGGTGAATCATCACCTGAGCATGAGGTTGAATAAACCTTCTTCCATTTTTTCCAACTGAAAGCAAAATAGATCCCATTGAAGCAGCCAAACCAGTACAAATTGTAGAAACAGGACTTTTTAAACTCTTTATAGTATCATACATTGCAAAACCAGAGGTCACATATCCCCCAGGGCTATTAATGTATAATTGAATTTCTTTATTATTCTGCATATCTAAATACATTAGACGGTCTATTACGTGCTTGGCTGTATCATCATCAACCATTCCCCATAGAAAAACTTTACGTTCTTCTAACAATTTTTCGTCAATAGCCTCTTGTATTTTGCCTTTTTTTGAACTCATTTTCTATTTAATTTATACTTTCAAAATTAATGAAATTATTACGAAATAAATTTCCTATTTATCAATTTCACTTTGGTAATTTACGAATCTATTTCAACAGTATTTTCTACCACTTTTTTAATTGGCATTACAATTTTTCCTTTAGAGGTTTTTATTACCATTGAAATATGGTCAATAGATTCCACCTCTCCTTCAATTTTTTTGATTTTAACCTTATCCCCTACCTCATAAATTTTTCGAGTATAGAAGGTTCGTAATAAATCTCCAACAACTTCTTTAGAACCAAGTCCTAATGCCAATGCTATAGCCAACAGAAATGCTCCTAAAATAATGGTAAAATTACTGGTGATAATAACAGTATCAATACCTGCTTGGTTTAACGCTGTTATACCTACAAATATTACAATAATATAAAAAACAAGGTTTCCTACTATTTTAGAACCTCCAACTCCCATGGATTCCATTACCGCGGTAATTGCTTTTTTAACAAGCTTTGCAGCATACAATCCAATCATCAAAATCACCATCGCAGATAACAAAATGGGCAAGTACCTAAGAAGGTTAGCGATTTCTGATGAAATAATCTTAAGGTTCATTACATCTGCCGCAACAATAATAAATACTAATCTAAGCACCCATTTTACAAAACCAACTAAAACCTTAGAAATCTCAATTTTAATATCAGAATCGCCAAACAATTGGGCTTCGTTTAACTTCTCCGAAAGACGATCTACGTTAGCTAATTTTAATACCTTTTTTAATATAAAGGTTACTATTTTAGTAATTAGCCAACCAATAACTAAAACTATAATTGCTCCAAGTATTCCGGGTAATGCGGAACCAATATCCTTTAATATTGACCCCAAGGTGTCAAAAATTAAGTCTTTCCATTCTTCTATTGTGCTCATAATATTTTTGCTGTGTTATTTTTTACGTTTCCTACTTTTTATTACACTTTCTATTATAGCTGAGTAATTCCCAGTAAACAAGGTGGCGAGTTCCATAATGAGCTTAGCCATGGCAACGTCGTCCATAACCTTTTGGCGTAACTCCTTGGGCACATCCTTGAGTTCGCCTTGTACTTTTACAAATGGATTTTTACTCTTTTTAGCCATCTAGCTCAATGTATTATAGGCTTCTATAATTTTAATTTTTGCTCGTTTAAGCCTCATTTTCACCGCACTACTTCCAACATCTAAAAGGGTTTCCAATTCTTTTATGGATACTCCATCCTGATATTTTAACAGCAAAATGGATTTGTCCTCAGGTGATATTAGTTCTAGTGCTTTTTTTAATTTTTCAACTTTTAATTCATATAAACTTTCATCAGTAACGTCTTGCGGAATCCAATTTTCAGAATCCTCTAGATTACTTGATTTGTCTTTTATTTTTCTTCCTTTATCTCTGTTTACATAATTAACACAAAAATTATAGGTAAACGAATACAACCATGTAGAAAATTTAGATTTTCCTTTAAAGCTACTTAATTTAACAAATAGCATTAAAAACACATCTTGCGTTAAATCTTCTGTCTCTTGTTCTGATTTTGCAAAACCGTAGCATTTATTATATACTAACTTAGCATAACGATCATACAACACGCCAAAAAGCATTGAATCTCTAGAAAAAACTATTTTCTTAACCAATTCCTCATCAGAGATATCTGCATAAGGAGAACCCGAACTCAAATCTGTTTTGAATTCGTTCCTTATAATAACTAGACACAGTTTTTTTAGGAATGTCACGTTTTGGTCGTTAAAGATTTACAAAAATAGGTTAAAGTTTACTTTATCAATATATTTATAAAAACTAAAGTTCATCATGAGAATATCAATAGCCATAATTGCTTTATTAGTGTTTGGATGTAAAACAGAAAAAAAGCAAGAAATTTCTAAACCGGAAATAGAATTAAGTGTAATTCAAAAAATAGCTAAAGCACATGGTTTTGATAATTGGAAAAAAGTAAACGAAATCTCTTTTTCTTTTAATGTTGATAGAGATACTTCGCATTTTGAACGTACCTGGATATGGGAACCTAAAACAAATAAGATAACCGCTATTTCTACGAAAGATACACTGGTATATAATAGAAAATCAATGGACAGCATTGCTCAAAAAACAAATGGAGGGTTTGTAAATGACCGCTATTGGTTGCTTACCCCATTTAATCTAATGTGGGATGAAAAAAATTACACTCATAAGCATGTAGCAAATGATACTGCTCCAATTAGCAAAAAAACTATGCAAAAGCTAACTATAGTTTATGCTAATGAAGGAGGTTATACACCTGGGGATGCTTACGACTTTTATTTTGAGGACGACTACATTATTAAAGAATGGGTTTTTAGAAAAAGTAATAATTCAGAACCCTCACTTACAACTACATGGGAAGATTATATTGAAATTAAAGGGTTAAAACTTCCTCAAATGCATAAAAAAGAAGCAGGTGATTTTAAGCTATATTTCACCAATATCAACGTAAAATAATGAGGATTCTAATCGTATTTCTTTTGTATGTTTCTGTATGTTTTTCGCAGAAGCAACATGAAGGCTTAATTTTTGATAAAGACGAAAAAAAACCTTTAGAGTTTGTTTCAATATTCAATAGTAAAAATCATACGGTTTCTAATGAAGATGGCAGATATCTTTTTTCATCAAAACAAGATTCAATATACTTTTACAAAACGGGTTACAAAAAAATTAAAACAACCTTAATTCATCTAAAGGACACTATTTATCTGGAAAAAAACCCGCTTGAATTGGATGAAGTTGTGGTAACCAATGCCAAAACCCTTTTTCAAAAAATTGGAGACTCCATTCAAAGTAACTACTTATTTGAGCCTTATAATGAAAAATTCTTTTTACGATGTGTTTTAAGACATAATGATACCATCACTCGCATACAAGATTTACAGGGGAAACTCCGAAGAAAAACATTGCTTTACGGACCTGGTATGGAGCTCACCAATAAAGATTATACCATTGAGCTTACTAACATGCGAAAGGTAGGGCTCACCCATGATTCTAAAAACATATATTTTGAATTCCCCACTTTTTTTGGAATGTTGTCCAATTTTGCTCGTATTAATGCCACGGGTGATGGTTTTGAAATGACTGAAAAAAGTATAGAAAATGGTGCTAAAACTAAGTGGAGTTTTACAGGAAAAACTAGTGCTGGTATAATTTCTGGGTATTATTTGCTAAACATGAAAAACAATGCCATTGAGTATTTAGTAATTAATGGGGATTTACCAAACAACCCTTATAGTTCTGATAAAAAATTTAAATACAAAACTACTTTCTATAAGGTGGAAGTATTTTTTACCAAAAACAAAACAAACAACAAATACACCATTTCGCTAGGTAGACTTTCTGCAAATATTGAAACTACTGATAAAGAACACTCCTACACATCTAACTACAATTCAGAATTCACGTTCACAACTAGCAATAGTTTTGAAAACTTTTCGGTTAAGAAAAATGTAAGTCCCACTAAAGATATTTTCAAGATTAAGTATAAGTATGATGAAGCCTTTTGGAGAAATCAAAATCAACTTCTGCTAACTAACGAAATGATGCAGTTCATTACAAAAGTTAAAGACAATAAAGAATTTAAAGTAAAAACGAATATTAAATAATAACAACTTTCTTTTACTTTAATCTTTCGTGATGAATTAAATACATCTATTTATTTACTATTCCGGCTTTTAAAAGTTGCCCAAAATTATATACATCTTCATAAGAACAGTATAATGGAGCCGGAGCCAAGCGAATTACATTAGGTTCTCGCCAATCTAACATTACCCCTTTTTTCATTAAGTAGTTGAAAAGCGATTTACCTTCTCCGTGTAAAAAAACAGACAATTGACATCCTCTACTTTTTGGTGTAATAATTTCAAAAGTACTTTCTACCTCTTTATCTATTTCTTGAAGGATATATTCCAAATAAGATACTATGGTGTTTCTTTTACGAATAATTGCATCCATTCCAACCTTATCAAATAACTCTAAAGATGCCAAATAGGGCGCTACTGAAAGAATAGATGGGTTACTTAACTGCCAGGCATCTGCATTTTCCATAGGTTCAAACTCTGGTTTCATTAAAAATCGAGTTTCTTTTTTTGTTCCCCACCAACCTTCAAACCTTGGTATTAAAGGATCATCTAAATATTTTTCGTTAATAAAAACTCCTGATGCATTTCCTGGCCCACTATTCATGTATTTATAACTACACCAAGCAGCAAAATCAACTCCCCAATCATGAAGCTTTAATTCTACATTTCCAGCAGCGTGAGCCAAATCCCAACCGACATTTGCGCCAACAGATTTTGCGGCTTTAGTAATCTTTTCCATGTCAAAAACTTGACCGTTATAATAGTTTACTCCGCCTATTAAAACCAACGCTAATTCATGGCCTACCTCATTCACTTTTTCAATAATATCTTCGGTTCGCCATGAATGTTCGCCAGGTCTTTTGGTAATTTCAACAATAGCGTCTTCAGGTAGTAAGCCATGTATTTTTACCTGACTATGCAACATGTATTGATCACTTGGAAATGCTTTTTCCTCGCAAATAATTTTAAATCGTTTAGCAGTAGGTCTATAGAAAGAAACCATAAGTAAATGTAGATTCACCGTGAGGGTATTCATGACGGTAATTTCCTCCCGTTTTGCTCCAACCAATTTTGCTAATGGAGCCGACAACTGTTCATGATAATCCCACCATGATTTTTCAGCATGAAAATGCCCTTCAACACCTAAATTTGCCCAGTCCGTCATTACATCATCAACATACTTTTTGGTGTTTTTAGGCTGTAAACCTAATGAGTTTCCAACAAAATAAATTACATTTTTTCCTTCTACCTTTGGAAATATAAATTCATCTCGGTAATTCCTCAAATCATCTTTGCTATCTAAGTTTTGAGCAAAAGCCAAAGTATTCTCAAAATTCATGGTATTCTTTTTATCAAAAATACAATTTCAAAAAAGATGATTAACCAAGAAAAGAAACATATTACCGTATTACCATAAATGAATACTTTTGCTAAAAATAAGCTATGCATTTTTTATCTCCTTTATTAGAAGAATACATTAAAAACCACTCCGAAAATGAGCCTCAAATATTGCAGGAGCTTACAAGAGAAACGCATTTAAAAGTAATTCAACCAAGAATGATTACTGGGCATTTTCAAGGAAGAGTTTTAAGTTTACTTTCCAAATTGATTAGACCATTAAACATATTAGAAATAGGTACTTATACTGGTTATTCTGCTATTTGTCTTGCTGAAGGTCTCCCAAAAAATGGTTTTTTACACACTATTGATGTTAATGAGGAGCTAGCGGTAATGCAACGAACTTATTTTAACAAAAGTGGATTTGGTTCTCAAATAATTCAACATACGGGTAATGCTTTGGAGATAATCCCAGAAATGGACATCGTATTTGATCTTGTTTTTATTGATGCTGAAAAAAAAGAATACCTCAATTATTTTGATGTAGTTATGCAAAAGGTAAAATCTGGAAGTGTGATTTTATCAGATAATGTATTGTGGTCTGGAAAAGTTGTTGAGCCTTTAAATACTAAAGACAAAGCAACAAAAACAGTATTAGAATATAATAAAAGATTAAAAGAAGACCCAAGAATTGAAACTGCGTTACTCCCCATTAGGGATGGCTTAACTTTAAGTAGGGTACTATGATTCTAGTATATAAATTATAAAAAAGAAAAGCAGAAAACACTCCCGCAACCATCCCTACAATAATATCTGTAGGGTAATGAACTCCTACATAAATACGGCTGTAAGCAAAGAAAATAGGCCAAATATAAAAACCCCAACACCACTTAAATCGGTCTTTTAAAAAAAGAACAACTAAAGTTGCTATAGAAAAGGAACTTGCAGAATGTCCTGAGAAAAAACTGTAACTAGATGAGCGATGTAATATCCTAATTACACTCTTTAATTCCTCGGTATTACTGGGGCGTAATCGCATAAAAATTTCTTTGGTAAAGTTGGTAAACCCAACAATAAAAAAAACCAACCCCAAAATAGTGAGCGATACAAAAATTGCCTGTTTTCGTGGATATTTTACAAAAATAACTACAAAGAAAAATAGAAATAAAGGAGACCATGTAAAAATATTGGTAACTGTAGTCCAGAAAAAATCGTATTTCTCAGTACCCAAACTATTTAGATAGATAAAAGTAGCTCTATCCCATTCTAGTATTTCTTCAAGCATAAGCGCTACTGTCTTTTTATAGTTCCAGTAACGTCGCTTATATTTTTCTTTACCTTGTCTATTTCACTTTTAATATCCTTGGTAATACTAGTATCAATACCTTGCTTTTCAGCACTCTTTGTAATTTCTTGTTTAATATCTTCAGTTGCATCTTTTAACTGACGCATGCCTTTACCCAAACCTTTGGCAATACCAGGAATTTTATCGGCTCCGAATACCATTACTACAATGAATAAGATAAAAAATATCTCTGGTCCACTTATAAATAAAATATACAACGAATACATAAGACAAATATAATGAAGTTTATAAAGGAAAAATAAAAAGCCCTGTAAAAACAGGGCTTTAATTATAAAAAAAATTAAGAATTATTTTCCTTTAACCTTTTCTTTAAACTCATCAAAATTAGATTTTTGCTCTTTTTTAGGCCAAGAATTATTAGTAGTATCAATATCCGCTGTTTCTTGTTTTGGATCCACCAGAATTCCTGTTAATTCTTTTGTTGAAGAAAGTACTAGTTTAACTTCTTTATCATTTTTTCTCCATATCTCAGCAGGATACGTAATATTTTTAGTTGTACCATCAGCATAGGTATACTCCACAATTAAAGGCATTGGTATACCCCCTGGCTTGTCATAAGTAATTTCATAAAAATATTTAGGTTCTTTTACCTGAGCACGCTCTGCAGCCGTCATATTATCCATTAAAAATTCGTTTAAAAACTTAGAGTTTTCAGATGGTTTTTTACCCTTTAAATTTTCATCAAAATTTTCTCCTTCTTCTGAAGCCAAATATACTAGAGGAGGTAAATCCTCTTCTTTAATATTCCTTGCAGCCATAAACTCCTTCATTTTTTCACTTGGCTTTTCAGAAACATAATATTTTTTAATTCCTTTTACGCCTATATCCACATAATCCGTAGTATAAAACCATCCTCTCCAATAATAATCTAAATCTACTGCTGAAGCATCTTCCATAGTTCTAAAGAAATCTTCAGGTGTAGGGTGCTTAAACTTCCAACGATTAGCATATGTTTTAAACGCGTGATCAAATAATTCTCTACCCATTACTGTTTCACGCAATATATTAAGTGCAGTTGCTGGTTTACCGTAAGCGTTTGGACCAAGCTGATACACATTTTCTGGGTTAGACATTATCGGTGCTATTGTACTTTGATCACCGCTCATATAAGGTATAATTTTAGCTGCAGCTCCTCTTCTAGAAGGATACGCTTTATTTGGAGCAATTGCTTCCGGGTACTTTTCTCCAAATTCTTGCTCTGCTACATATTGCATAAAAGTATCTAAACCTTCATCCATCCATCCCCACTGACGTTCGTCAGAGTTTACAATCATTGGAAAAAAGTTATGTCCTACTTCATGAATGATAACACTTAACATACCATATTTAACAGCGTCAGAATATGTTCCGTCTTCGTTAGGTCTTCCATAATTCCAACAAATCATTGGATATTCCATTCCTTGTCTTTTTGCATGAACAGAAATTGCTTTAGGATAAGGATAGTCAAAAGTATGTGCTGAATAGGAACGTAACGTATGCGCAACCGCTTTTGTAGAATACTCCTCCCATAATGGATTTCCTTCTTTAGGATAAAGAGATACTGCCATTACATCTTTGCTACCAATCTTAACCGCTTGCATATCCCATATAAACTTACGAGATGTTGCAAAACCATAATCGCGAACGTTTTGCGCTTTAAATTTCCAAGTTTTGGTTGCTGTAGCTATATTTTTTTCAGCAGCTTCAGCTTCTTCTTGAGTAACAATAATTACGGGCTTATCATATGATTTTTTAGCTTTTTCATAACGTTGCATCATTGTCTTAGAAAAAACTTCTTTTCTGTTTTGAAGCACTCCAGTAGCATCTAAGACGTGATCCGCAGGAACTGTTATGTTCACTTCATAATCTCCAAATGGTAAGGCGAATTCTCCACTTCCCCAAAATTGATGATTTTGCCAACCTTCTACATCACTATACACCGCCATTCTTGGAAAAAATTGTGCAATAACATATGCCCTGTTACCATCTTTAGCAAAATATTCATAACCTGACCTTGCTCTATTAACGGTATGATCAGGAATATTATAATTCCATTTTATAGAGAATGATACTTTTTCTTTACTTTTTAAAGGGCTTGGTAAGTTAATACGCATCATGGTTTGATTAATAGTATATGATAATGCTTTTCCAGAAGCATTTTTCACATAATCAATATTAAAACCACCATCAAAAGGCTCTGTGATATACTTTTGAACAAAACCTCCAACTTGTTCTGCCATAGGTACTCCACTTCCATTTCGCAGAGGAGATTTAGAATCTTTTGCACGAACATTTTGGTCCAATTGCACCCATAAAAATTCCAAATCATCCGGAGAATTATTGGTATAAGTTATTGTTTCAACACCATAAAGTTTTGCATTTTTATCATCTAAGGTAATGTCCATTTTATAATCTGCCTGCTGCTGATAATAGTCTGGACCAGGGGCTCCCGATGCAGATCTGTACGTATTTGGAGTAGCATACTCCTCGTACATTTGTTTAAACTTACTCTGGTTTAAATGTCCTTGTTCTTTTTCTTTCTGTTCACCATCTTGGGCAAAAACTACTGCTACAAATAAAAATAGCACATAGCTTATACCATACTTTACTTTAGTCATCTTTGTATTTATTTTAAGTCGCTGAAAATTAAAGTTTTTTTAAGGATATGTTAAGTTTTGTTAGAAGTTTAACATTCCTTTATTATTCTCCTTAATTAAGATAAAACTCTTTTTCTTACCATTTAGCTTAAAATGAACTACATTTTGCTGTTCATCAAACAAATCGGTAAGTACATCATTTTGCACTTGGATGCTTTGTATTTGGGGGAGATTCACATTAGGAACTTCAATATAACAGACCAACATGTCCTCTTCTTTTTGACTTCCCAAAAAAGTATAATCTGCAATTTTACCATTAAGGCTTATTTCAAACTTAGTTTTAAAGTATTTTTCCAAATACATTTTATCTAAGTCTGATGCATTATTTTCTACTAATTCAGATTTTATGCCATAGCGCTCTTCCAATACCATACTAATGTCATCTAAAAATACTCTGGAAGTAATCTGAAGTGCACCGTCTTTATCTGAATATTCAATATTAGTTACACTCAAATAAAACTTATGTACTGCAGTAAAAGCAAACAAAGGTAAAATAAGTATAACTAAAACTTTTTTCAACAATTTCATACGACAACTTTAAATCCTTTCAAAAATAATCAATCTTTATACCAGAAATACAATTTGTATTACCTACCTTTTCTACAATAAGCTTTTATATTTCGTAAATGGACTTTTGCATTAAACTCCTAATTATTTACTTTAAAGCATTATTCTTTCGATATTCTTTACTTTTTCTTCTTAAATACTCCCATATCTTAAATCTATCATGAGTGTCCACAATAGTTTGAAACTGATTATCAATCTCACAGAAATAAAAGAAATCATCAATTTTAGTTTCGGGTATCTTTAGTTCTTTTTTATAAAGCGAATCTGCATAAAACTCCCGCACGCGATTAGTTCTAGCATATTTATTATTTCGTTTAACACGATTTTTAAGCATTTTTGTTCTACCAGTTATAGCATTTATCAATGGATCAATACTCATTAAAGGGTTCGCTGTTGCTGCGAACAATTCTCGCTCAGCCTTTGTAGGCAGTACCACATAGGCATTGGGTAAGCCCAGCGTAGAAGGTGTTACTACTGGATCTGTTTTTAATGTAACGATGTCCTTTTTTACGTCTCCAGACAAATTATATGGCGTTACCACAACTTCATCCAATTCCGTCAGCACTTGCTCTAACTGTACACGTATAAATCTTTCTTGTAATATTTTATTGGTTATTATAATTTCTTTTCGCTTGTATTGAACGGCAGAAAAAACCAATGTATCATTTAAACGAGCTGCGATATTAAAAAAACCTTTAGCGTCAGTAATAGCAGCTCTTTTTGCCGTAATATTTAAGACATGCGTTGCTGAAACATCTCCATCTTTACTTTGTACTACCCCCCTTATTTTTTCAAAAAAAAGTGTTTGAGCACTCAGAGAAGCTGAGAAAACAAGAAAAAAAATAAGAAGACTATTTTTTTTCATCTAAATCTTTAGTAAACGATTTACTCAAGTTAACCAACGAATCTATCAACTGAAATTCGTTTTCTTTTTTTAACATTGTTTTGGCAGGAATCTTGGTATCGCAATAAAACAGAAAAGCATCTATTTTATCCTGTGGAATTTTTAAATCATGCACGAAAAAACGGTCATCATAAACCTGTCTAAGTACTTTACTGACCACTAGATTACTTTCCTCACCCTTTTCTTTTTTGACCGACTTTGCAATTGCTTTAAAAATATTCACAAAATTAATACCATCTTGTAAACCCCTTTCTGATTGAGATAACGCGATATTTTCAACTTTAGAACCTCTGTCTATCTCATATTCTACTTTTTTAAACTCCTCATTTTTCAATTCCAAAAAACGCTTTTGGTCTTCAGGAGTAACCACGACTTCATCTAGTTCTGTAACTTTTTCGGTAACCTCAACAACCAATCTATTATTTTGAAGAATTTCTTCGGTAATTTTTACTACTTTAATTTGATAATTAATAGCCGTAAACACCAATTCATCTCCAAGTTTTACTGGTATTATATATTCTCCGTTTTCATTAGTTATAGTTGCATTTTCTGATGTAGTATTTATTACGTTTTCATTCGCCACATTAACATCTCTGTACAGCACTTTTCCTCGAAGCAAACTTCGGCTATCATCCTGGGCATTAACTAAAAAAGCAAACAAAGAAAATACTAGTAGAAGAATGTTTTTCATGTCATCTGGTTAAAAGGTTGTCTCATTTTACGTAACAAAACATATATAAAGTTCTGATAAAGAAAATACAACTAAACCGTAAAAAAAAACAGGCATCACTAAACTTTTGTTAATTAATACCCTAAAACACCTCCAAAAACATTTAAAAAAATGTTATTAATCTGGTTTTTATGTCAATCGTCCCTGCAATTGTCTCTAGCTTAGGAAGTTTAAACAGATAATTCTACTTTTGCTAGTCCAAGCAACACGTAACTTAAATGAAACCTAACATATTAATATATATTCTGGGGTTATTTTTATCAACTAACATTTATGCTCAGGTAAAAATTGGTGACAACCCTGAAAGTATTAGCCCAACATCGGTATTAGAATTGGAAAGTAAAACCCATGTTTTAGTTATCACAAGGGTAAATACAACAGAAATGAACGCAATTACGCCGCAGCAGGGGGCAATTGTATATAATACAGAAACTGAATGTATACATTATTATAATGGAGGTCAATGGATTAATTTATGTGGTCCTGAAGGAGGCTCAGGTACAACACTTACTAATTTAGCTATTGTAAATAATATTCCCACTATTGAACTCTCTCAAACTGGAATAAGCGAGTATAACATTGAGGTTGCTGAAAACAGTATACATTCCAATAACATTATTGATGATATTATTACGGGTAATGATATTCAAAATGGTTCCATTGGTAAGGACGAACTTGGTCCTGATTCTGTAGGCGAATCCGAATTAGGTGACAACTCTGTTGGAACTGCTGAACTTAAAGATCGGACCATCACTGCAATAGATTTTGCGAATACAACTGCCAATCAAGTACTGGCTTCCAGTGCTAGTGGTATAGTAGATTGGCGAGATTTATCAACGTTAAATAGTGCGACCTCTGATGGTAGTACAATTACAGGAAGCGGAACCCCTGCTGATCCTCTTAGCATCGCAACCGATATCACTGATGATATTAACGCAAATACCACAGCTATTGCTGCCGATAATGATGGAAGTCCTTTAAATGAGCTTCAGGATTTACTTCTTAATAGTAGTAATATTTTAACAATATCAAAGTCAGCTACTTTAAACAACCAAGTAGACCTCTCTCGCTTTTTAGAACTACCCGTAGGTGGTATTAATGGACAAGTACTTTCTACTAATGGCTCAGGGGTTTATAGTTGGGCTACTAATGGAAGTTCTAGTTCTGACCAACAAAAAATAGATTTATTAAACATTACTGCAGGTAATGTGCTTCAATTATCTTTAGAAAGAGATGGCGAAGCTCCACAAACGGTTGATTTATCAGGGTTAAAAGAAATTCCAACCGGAGGTTCTAGCGGACAAGTGCTTTCCACCAACGGTTCTGGAGTTTACAATTGGGTAAATAATGGAAGTGCTAATTCTGACCAACAAAAAATAGATTTATTAAACATTACCGCAGGTAATGTACTTCAATTATCTTTAGAAAGAGATGGCGAAGCTCCACAAACAGTTGATTTATCTGGGTTAAAAGAGCTTCCGAATGGAACCATCGATAATCAAATAGTAAAATGGAATAACACTACCACTGCTTGGGAATTAGGTACAGATAATACAGGAACTGGCAGTATTACCGATACTGATGCTGATGATGGACTAAATAATTTCAATGCAACTAGTGGTTACAATATCAATGTAGATGATACCACTATTGAAATTGAGAGTGATGCATTACAAGTAAAAAACGAAAGTATTAATAGTGCTAAAATTCTTAATGGTTCTATTGCAATTGCTGACCTAAGTAATATGGGTGCTACAACAACTGGGCAATTACTTAAATGGAACAACACTACCACTACTTGGGAACTTGGTACTGATAATACAGGAACTGGCAGTATTACCGATACTGATGCTGATGATGGACTAAACAATTTCAATGCAACAAGTGGTTACAATATCAATGTAGATGATACCACTATTGAAATTGCAAGCGATGCATTACAAGTAAAAAACGAAAGTATTAATAGTGCTAAAATTCTTAATGGTTCTATTGCAATTGCTGACCTAAGTAATATGGGTGCTACAACAACTGGGCAATTACTTAAATGGAACAACACTACCACTACTTGGGAACTTGGTACT
>CANMKG010000014.1 GCA_947498505.1 uncultured Maribacter sp.
GATTACTATCCTTTTGGAATGCTACTGCCGGGAAGAAAAGGTAACACAAGTGATTACCGTTATGGCTTCCAAGGTCAAGAAATGGATAATGAAATCAAAGGGGAAGGGAATTCTTTAAACTATACCTTTAGAATGCATGATCCTAGAGTAGGAAGGTTCTTTGCTGTGGATCCTTTAATAAAATCTTATCCCGATTATACTCCATATTCTTTTAGCGGAAATAAGGTTATTGCCCATGTGGAAATTGAGGGATTAGAAGAAAGATATATTGTATTAAGTGCGGAACAGGCAAAGAAAATAAAAGCTGCATTTGAAAAATCAGATTATAAAGAGGTTGCTAGAATCACCGATTATGGGATGAACAACGGTTTTGTTGATGATAATTCGAATCCGTCTGATTATGTTTATAGAAAGCTACAGTCTGTATATGACTTTGATTTTCTTTCGAATAACGAAGCATCCATTATGATGTTTAAGGATGAAAGCTTAGGCGAAGGTGTGTTGGAATTCATTTCTACGACTTATACTAATGAGGATGACGAATATGGCAATCCTATCTTGATGAATGAAACTTTAGGCACAATAAACTTTAAAGAAATTAGAAGAGAAGCTAATGCTACAAGGTGGGCAGAATGGATTGTTTATATGAAAGAAAATGATTATCCATCCGAGCAATGGGAAGCGTTTCGTACCAATGGTGCCGCCTTTGCAAACGAACAAGATGTAACAGCACCGCCGTCACTAGCTCCTTCAAATGGAGTAAGAATGCCAAAAGGAGCATTTGACACTAATCTAGGGTCTATGAACAGAACTGGACAGGCTACAGATATAGGATATATGGCAGATTTCTTACTAGACTATTCAAATAATCCAGAAAAGTATAATGAGTTTGTAAGAGATTTTATTGATGAATTTTACAAGCCAGTAATTGAACGACATATTGAGAAAAAGAACAATGAGTATATAGACATATATCCGAATGAGTTCGATTCACAGAAAAAGATGGAAGAAAACAACAAGTCAAATGGTGGTGGGTAATCAAAGTATATCTGAATCTTTCATAAAATATTTGAAAGAAAAAAATATAACATTTAACGATGACAAGAGAAATTTCTTTGTTGGAGATTCAATAGAACTCACTTTTGAAATAAAAATAGGGAACTCTAAAATAAATTATAAATTAAATGAAAGAAAAAGCTATGGATTCGATGGAATAAGTTCAAGGGTTAGGCTTAAGGCATTTTTTAAAGACAAAAAAGAAAATAGAATTGAATGTGAAATTAAACGTAAGAAGCTGGCATTTTTTTGGAGAAGAAAATTTCAAACTGATTGCTCTCAAGCTATTCTAAATGAGGACGAAATAAGCTCTTTTTTTAAATTGGGAGGTAACAAAATCATTTTTCAATCAATTAAACCATACCAAACGATTGAATTTCATTCCACAAATCCTTCTTGTTCGATATTGGATTTAATCAATTCACTTATAAATGATTATATGTCCCACTGCTAATTCAGGTGATTTTGTTGTTAAATATTTTGGACTACAACAGCAGTAGTAAATCAAATGGAGGCTTTTCCTCCGCTAGCGCTTGTTTGTAACTAATGTCCTATCAACAAAAATGAATAATAAGGGAGTACAATTCATAACAGTAAAGTATATAAAAAGACAATCAATATTGATTGTCTTTTTTGTATTTTAAAGGCATAAATACAACCATGCTAACTATGAAAAAAACCACGCTAATTTTACCTTTATTCAAACAATTTATTCGTGATTCTGAAACTGGAAAAAGACTAAAAAAGAATGGTAACAAAATAACCAAAGGCACTATTAACAATTATCGTTACGTTTTACATAATCTTATTGAATTTACAAGTGCAGAAAATTTTGAACTTAGAATTTGTGATGCTCAAAGATTAACCAAACGCGAACTAGCTTCGGAGAAAAATTATTGGAAAAAGTTTTACCGTAAATTTTCTGATTTTATGTATAAAAAAGGATGTTATGACAACTATGTTGGAGCTAACATGAAACAAATACGTACTTTTTTTAATTACCTTAAAAACGAAAAACATTATAATACTGGGGATTTTCATAAACTGTTTTATGTTCGAAAAGAAGAAGTGGCAATTTTAGTACTCTCACCAGAGCAGCTAAAGTTTTTAATCCACGATACTATTTTTGAAACGGAGCTTACTCTTGCCGAAAAACGCATAAAGGATATTTTTGTTTTTGGATGCATTACTGGCTTACGTTTTTCAGATATTTTTAGGTTGACTAATAAAAACTTTGAATTTCAAAATAACGAATGGTATTTAAAGGTTAAGAGTAAAAAAACAAAAAGTTACAGCGCAGTAAAATTACCCGTATATGCAGTTGACATTGTTAACAAATACAAGTCAAAAGCAAGTAAAACACCCGTTTTTACGCCAATAACCTTGTTTAACTTTAATAAGACGCTAAAACAAATAGGAGAAAAGGCGGGTTTTACAGCACCAGTTGAGCTTTCACGAGAGCGTATGGGAAAAACACATGTAAAAACAAAAATTGCCGAGCGTTTTTGCGATAAAATGAGCTCACATATGATGCGACGAACAGCCATTACTACCATGCTTATTTTGGGTATGCCAGAACATTTGGTCAGAAACATTAGTGGGCACAGTGCCAATAGTAGCTCCTTTTACCGCTATGTACATTTCGCACAATCTTACCTTGATAAAGAAATCGAAAAGGTGTACGATAAGCTAGAGGTTTATTGAATTCTAAATTTAATTAATCTAAAAATCCAATATCATCGATTTCTAAAACAGTATTGTCTTCATTAAAATTTCTTGCACTACTGTATTTATAATCAAATGGGTTAGTAACAAAACCAGATACTACAGGGTTGTTGTGTATATAATCTATTTTTTGTTTAATAACTTTTGGGCTCCATAATTCAATAGGTTTATTATGATGTTGCCAAAATTGATATGTGGAAACATTACCTTTTTTCACGCCAGCTCGCTTAAACATCCATAACAGCCACTCTTTTCTGCTTTCCCGTTTATTTCCCTCAATTGTTTTTAAAATTTTCTTTGAAGTATATTTCTTAAAATCTCTCAAAATACCTGCAGGGTCTTCTTCTGATGAACGAAATACTAAATGTACGTGACTTGGCATAAAACAATAGGCATACAACTGCATTCCTTTTTCTTTTCTACAGTAATTTATACTTTGTGCTAAAACATCAAAATAAATTTGCCGAGTAAATACATCTATCCAGTTTACCGTTGCAAAAGATACAAAATACGCTGCTTTAGGATTAAGAAATTTATAATTTCTACTCATAAACCTAAAATACAAAAAAAATATACTTGTAGAATATTTTCTTTAAGTAGTTTTTGTATTCTTTATTGCTTTGTTTATGCTGTAAAAAAGCATCTTGCAAGTTACGATAACTATCGGGAGCAACGAGGCTATATAGTTTTAAAATCATATAGTCTTTACTATACTAGTATAAATAAAGTATATATAGATACGCCACTAGTCACAGACTAGCGGGAGCGGGGATAAAAATGTAGTTTCCCTTGAGAACATGAAAAAACCTCTACTTCGACGGCACTAGTTACAAACTAGTGCTATCGGGGTTAATTACTCCCAACAATTATTCGAGTAATTAGATTCGAGAAAATGTATTTAATTATAAATTATATTTACATTTATAATTTCACCTTCAGATACTCTTGTTTGAATATAGAAGTATTGATAATTATAATTGTAAGTTTCACAGGAATAAAAACTTTTACTTAATGTTCCATTGAATTTCTTACTACCTAAATATTGATAAGTCCTAAATAAAGGCTGATAATCGAAAATATGAATTATTCCTTTTTTATCAATAATCTTTAATTTAGCCTCTAAAAGGCTATTAATCATTGCGCTTTCAATTATATAATCGATATTATTTAGTTCTATTAAATTATTGATTATATCTATTTCATTTAGCCTAATAGCATTTAAAAAATTTTCGACATTATAAAATGTTTCAACTGGACATTCATTATCTTTTTTTATTTTCTGTGTCTGTCTATTCCAATCTTCAATTGTGAGCATTTTATGAGCACTATCCTGACAACCACAAATTAAAATATAAATAACAAAACAAATAAGTTTATATCTCATTTACTCTTTCTCTTTAGTTGTAGTTAACCTCAAGGCCTTATCTGGGTCATCCTAACTACCGCAAGTTGCAAACTTGCTGCAACATAGTTTAAAAATAATGTTTAAATTTTACTACACAAGTATTCGTAAGGCATATACAGATACGCCACTAGTCACAGACTAGCGGGAGCGAGGGGGACTTGTATTTGTTAACAATGTCAACCGCATAAGTGGGTAATTTTATTGCGCTGTAACTTTTTGTTTTTTTACTCTTAACCTTTAAATACCATTCGTTATTTTGGAATTCGAAATTTTTATTGGTTAACCTAAAAATATCTGAAAAACGCAAGCCAGTAATGCATCCAAAAACAAAAATATCCTTTATGCGTTTTTCGGCAAGAGTAAGTTGCGTTTCAAAAATAGTATCGTGGATTAAAAACTTTAGTTGCTCCGGTGAGAGTACTAAAATTGCTATTTCTTCTTTTCGAACATAAAACAGTTTATGAAAATCCCCAGTATTATAATGTTTTTCGTTTTTAAGGTAATTAAAAAAAGTACGTATTTGTTTCATGTTAGCTCCAACATAGTTGTCGTAACATCCTTTTTTGTACATAAAATCAGAAAATTTACGGTAAAACTTTTTCCAATAATTTTTCTCCGAAGCTAGTTCGCGTTTGGTTAATCTTTGAGCATCACAAATTCTAAGTTCAAAATTTTCTGCACTTGTAAATTCAATAAGGTTATGTAAAACGTAACGATAATTGTTAATAGTGCCTTTGGTTATTTTGTTGCCATTTTTTTTTAGCCTTTTTCCAGTTTCAGAATCACGAATAAATTGTTTGAATAAAGGTAAAATTAGCGTGGTTTTTTTCATAGTTAGCATGGTTGTATTTATGCCTTTAAAATACAAAAAAGACAATCAATATTGATTGTCTTTTTATATACTTTACTGTTATGAATTGTACTACATTATTATTCATTTTTGTTGATATGGCACTAGTTGCAAACTAGCGCTAGCGGGGGGAACCTTTCCAAATAAGTTTTAATAACTCATAATTGTATTTTGTAAGTCTAATACTTGCAAATTCTTTATTTAAATCATTTTCTGTATCAATTAAGGCATTATCCGAATAAACCATGGGTTCAATTATTACTGTACTTATAGAATTTACATTATGGCGATCCAACGTAAATGTAAACCATCTATTACAGTCATTTAAACTTATTTTAAACTCCGCTCCGGCTTTTATTTTATCTTTTTTAACAGAAGTAAAAAATTCAGGAAAATATGTGAATTTCGATTGTTTAATATTAAAATCTTGATTGAAATTATCAAACGAAAAACTTATAGAATCACAGTTTAAGGCTCGATAATAAAAAGAGATGCTGTCTTTATTATATGCGCCATCATTATTATATTTTTTTTGTTTATTTAACTGCAAAGAATCCAATTTTGTGGAGTTTCTTACTATAATCTCATTAATCGTAGTTTGTCCAAAAGAGTAATGGAAAGTTCCGAGTAAAAAAAATATTACAAAATGACTAATTGGACTTCTTTCTTTTTCCATCTTTATCAAAATTATCTTGAATATATTTATAAACCTTTTCTATTTGATCAGCGCTTAACTCATATTCTTCCCCGAAATCTTTTTCTGGAGACGATATAATCCCAATTTCGGCTTGGTACCCCTTCGTCATAATATTTCTTCCCATTTTTTCAACACTAGTGCTTAATACTTCACCCTTCTTTAAATCATTTAATACTTTGAAGTAGAGCATTCCAATCGAATGTGCTTGATCAAATGTAATACCTTTTTTATTCTTTACTGTTAAATCAAAAGTGTGCAACAATCCAGCTAAATGACCTATTTCATGTAGTATAGTATCAGAAAAATCATCAATAAAGTCATTAACATTTTCAATTTCAAATTCACTATCAAAATTACCTTTCAAAGACTCTCCCTGATTAGTGTTGGACATATAAATACTATTTCCACCTAAATCATCAACCCTACCCCCCAAATTTTCGGCTTCTTCCTTTGAGGCTCCAAAATCGTTAATTAGTGCTTCTTGAAATTCATTATTTTCAAAAAACTGAATTTGAAAATCATCCGTTCCAATACTATTTGAATACTTAAAAGTCAGATTACCTTGCAACGAAAATTTACTATTTTTTAAATCCCTCTTAAATAATGTTTTGAATTTGGTCTGTGTTAAGCTCATAACCTGATTCATAATATCTTTAGGAATATCAGAGTTATTTTTAATTTTAAAATGAGCATTTATAATTAATTTGTAGTCTTTTGTGGTTGATATTGAAAATTCTAGCCCCTCTAAATCCACTCCATCTATAACTCTATTTTCACTAAAAGCATAAGGACTATTCCATGAATAAATTGTCTCCATCGGATCTGTTGTAAAAAACCTTCCCACCCTAGGGTCATGCATTCTAAACTTGTAGTTTACAGAATTCCCTTCACCTTTAATTTCATTGTCTAGTTCTTGCCCTTGGAAGCCGTAGCGGTAATCTGAAGTATTGGCATGGCGGTTAGGTAGTAGCATTCCAAAAGGATAGTAATC
>CANMKG010000015.1 GCA_947498505.1 uncultured Maribacter sp.
TTGTTGTAATTCCATATCTTTTGATTTTCGTGAATCTTAAAGATACTCGACAGGCTGCTTTTTCATAGATGCTATAATTAATACGGGGTTAGTCCTTTAAGATATAAAGCTGGAATATCAGCTAACAACGCCAAATCTTTTGGATTTGGCTTTTAAAACAAAAAAAATAAAACAAACAAAAAGTTTTGGCTAGGTGCTTTATCCTAAATACAGTAACTTTAAATCCGTACTAATCATAGCCGAAGCCGTTAGGGCCAATTTATGAAACCTGTAAACCAAATATTAATCTTACTATTAATTTCAGCCTTTTGGAGCTGTAAAAATAATGATAAAACCGAATTGGATAATCAAGCGGAAAATCAAGATAATGCTATCATTAAATCTTCTCAAAAAGAAAAAACAGAATTAGATGATTCGGATTGTCCTAAAGTAACATTCAACAAAATACTAAGTCCAGAAATCTCTATAAAAGGATTCTATTATGAATGTGAACCCCTATGGAAACAGGATATTGAGTTTGTATTTGGCGGAATAAAAACTCACAAAACGGACTCATTAATTGAATATAAATTTCAAGACTATAATTTTCCTGTATTCATTGAGAATGAAGAGTTTACCCAAATAATATTGGAAAGGGATGACCGACCATTGAAAAACTTTTTAGAAGTATTTAGATTCAAAAAATCAAAATTAGATAGCATTTATAAAATTCCCTTTTTCGAAATGAAACCCAAGGATTTAGATAATGATGGAATCAAAGAGTTTTACGCAACGCTAGAAATGGTTGAGTTACTTGGAGAAAATGGGAATATAGGGTATAATCCAATTTTAGCTTATGAAATTTCAAAAAGTGAATTAACTTTTGACTTAGCTACCACAAAAATTGCAAATGAGAGAGCTTACGGAAAATTTCATGGACTAAAGATTGACAATAGTCTAAAATTTAATGGAAATGACGTGGAAAAAAACTGGCCCTAACAATGCCTATAATTAATACGGGTTTTGGTGCTTAACGCCTAGTTTTGGGTATATTTAGAGTGTCCGCCAAATCTTTTGGATTTGGCTTTTTAAATAGAAAAAATAAAAACAAACAAAAAGTTTCGGCTAATCGCTTAAACGGAAACAAAAGCCCACTTTTATTCCCGTACTAATCATAGCCGAAGCCGTTAGCCACAATTATGAAAAACATTAAAGTTCTATTAGTCTTTATCGGGTTTACCCAATTGATTTATGGACAATCTTTGGATTCGGATATTTTTTGGCTTGCCACAAAATCTACACAGATTGGAGAAAAAGGTATGATTACACCACTTGATGGTTTCGCATTTAACTTTGGTAGAAAAGAATCAAATATTACACACGTATTTTCTGACTCTATCGGCACAATGCCTATGAAGGTTAAACGGAGAAGAATTAATTCGGGAAAAGAGCTATTCGGCAAAATACTCTATCAAAACAAGGATAGCCTGATATTGATTGTTGATAAAAATATGCGTGTAAAATTTGTTCCTTTAAAAACGGAAAACAAGATTGAATTAGAAACAGATTTCTGGAATCACACGGATTGGAAATTTATTAATGAAGATTTTACCCAACATTTTAGATTACTTAATGACCCTTGGAAATGGAAATCAGATGAGCCGCCTAAAATATGTCTAATTACTACAGTTGAAGAAAACTATAAAAACTCTAATACAGAAAAATGGAATTTTAAAATTATAGGGGGCAACCATCTTTTTATCAAGACATATGGACAAATGGAAAAAGATATTTACCAAGTAAAAAAGTATCAAAAAGGTTCAGTTATTCTACAAAGCTTAAGTTATCACCCTAATCAAAAAGAGTTAGAACTAGAAAAAATCCCTTCAATTCCTGAGAAGGACAGAAAAAAAATTGCATTTCAAATTAAAGACCACGAATGGACGGGAACGGAACTAATTAAAAAAGCAAGCTCATTTGATGAAGAGGAATCGGATGAATTGGATATATCAGGTTTCTATGCAATGGACACAATATCATTTCAAAAAAAATCATTAACAAATAAAGGTTTGTCATTTAAATTTAAGGGCAATTCAAAATTTGAAATTTATGAATCTGACAGCCTAAGAGTGAAAGGAGATTGGAAAATATCTGATACTGGAAAACAAATTGTTTTAAATCAAGGTTGCAATCCAGAAGACTATATAGATTTAATAGAAATCAAAACGGACGAAGTTACTATTGGCAAATTAGATAAATTTCAAGTTGGAGACAAAAAAAGACATTTTATAGAATACTATTATAAACTGAAACTAGAAAAATAACTGTGGCTAACAATACCTATAACAAATAAGGCATAAAGTGCTATATCATAAGGCTTGGGTTTGTTTGCTAAGTCCGCCAAATCTTTTGGATTTGGCAATTAAAAAATTAAAAATAATTACAAAACAAAAAGCTCTGGCTCGCAGACCAGACGGAAACGAAAAGTTTCCTTGCCTGCCCTACTTGCCATAGCCGAAGCCGTTAGCAACAAGGCAAGACAAACATTGAGAACATTTATAAACATATTGATTATTCTTTTGCTTGTTATTTCTTGCAAACCAAATAAGGCGGAATTAAATTCAGCTGAATCTCAAACCTACAAACGAATTAGTGGAAATAAAACTTGGGGATTCGTAAATCAAAACGGAGATACAATTATACCTCTTAACAAATATAAATTTCTGAATCCGATTGATGAGGAAGGAATGATACTTGGAGAAAATAATGGAAAAAGAGGCTACATAAATATTACTCAAGATACCTTAATATCTTTTAAATATGACGATTTGAGTGTGTTTTCAAATGGACTTGCACCAGCGGAATTAAATGGGAAACACGGATTTATTGACAGAAAAGGTAAAGTCGTAATACCATTTGAATATGAAAACGAGAGTCATTTTTATAAGTGTGGTTTAGCTAGAGTGCGTAAAAACAATAAATATGGGTTTATTGACAAAACTGGCCAAGTAATAGTTCCAATAGAATTTGAGAAAGTAAGAGATAATAAAGCGGACGAACTAGTATGCGCAATGAAAAATGGAAAATGGGCGTTTTTCTCTTGTGATGGTAAAAGACTTACTGACTTTGAATATGACAAAATCACAGAAGTTTCATATAACGATAGGACTAATACATATTTTAAAAAAGGATTATGTCGAGTTGAAAAAAACAGTCAACTTGGATATATCAATTCAAATTTTGAAACTATAGTTCCTTTTGGGAAATTTGACATTGCAGAACCTTATCAAAACAATTTAGCGATAGTATCTAAAAATGGAAAATATGGAATTATTGATAGTTTAGGAACTTTAATAATTCCTTTAAAATATGACCTAATCGAACATCCAGCGATATACTCAAATATATTTGCCGAATTTTTAACCAATGATTCGGGAAAGTTTGGATTACTTGATTCCAATGGAGATATTCTTCTCGAAAACAAATACAAAGAAATTATTTGGGATAGACTTAAACGAGGAGAAAATCAACAAAAATATTACATCTATAAAGAGAATGGAAAATTTGGAGCTATAAACACAAAAGGAGAAATAATTATACCTTTTGAATATGAGCAATTATCAAATTTTAATTATCAAGATTTTACGATAGCAAAAAAGAATGGCAAATTTGGTGTTATTAACTCATTTGCCGAAACTATTATTCCTTTCGCATATAACTCAATAACTTGTAATGAAAGAAAACAATGGTGCAAACTTTTAATACTTGAAAAAGATGGTAATGTAGGTTTAGCAGACTTAAAAGGGCAATTAAAAATCCCATCTATTTACCAAGAAATATCACCTTGCTTTTACGATGAAACCAATAGGTTTATTGTGAAAAAAAACAACCTTTTTGGTATAATAGATATTGATCAAAATATAATTATCCCAATAGAATATAATGAAATATCTAATTGGGTGGAATATGGTCCAGATGAACATTTTGTAACAAAGAACAAAAAGAAAGGATTAATTAGCAGAGAAGGAAAAACAGTAATTCCACCCATTTATGACGAGATTTTAGTAGATAACTCTAAACTAATCAAAGTTAAAAAAAACAGTTTGTTTGGAACAGTAAATTGGAAAAACGAAATAGTTAATCAAATAGAATACGAACAAATTTTATGGGAATGGCCATATCTGACAAATAAAGAATTGGACACTATTTATTTAAAAAAGAATGGAAAATATTTTTCAACTGACACTAAAGGAAAAGTTTTAGAGCAAAAGGTAAGCGCGAAAATAATTGATAAAAAATTTAGTTATATATTAAATTACCGATAAAGCCCAGTTGCTAACAACATGTATAAAACATAGCTAATATAGGCTTTCCGAGAGGTTTGTGTTTGTTTGCAAAGTCCGCCAAATTTTTAGATTTGGCTTTTAAGATTGATAAGTTAAAAACAAAATATAAAAATTCGGCTCTGTGTTAATCCGAAAAGTTAGCGTCTTTTTACACGCTACGTTTCATACACAAGACCGTTGTGCATAATATGAAAAAGATACTTTTACCATTTTTTATAGCTCTATTCCTTTGCCTTTTTTCATGCGCTGAAGACCTTACATGCAAGGACTTCGTTGAAGGGACTTTTTACATAGAAAAGCCAACTTCAAAAGCTGATATCTATATTATTGTGAGAAAAGGGAATTCACAAGTTGAATACAGGGACAAAATTGCGGACGAAAACGGACTTTGGTCAAAAATAGAATGGATAAACGAATGTAGTTATCGATTAGTTTTTGACGAAGAGAAAAGTGAACTGACGGAATCGCAAAAATTAATGAACGATAATAACGGACTTGTAATTGAGATGATTTCCTTTAATGGGAAATGTGTGGATTATAAAGCAACGCTAACTAAAAATGACGGAGAGGTAATAAGTCGGAATTCGACCATGTGTGCGGAATAATACTATGCACAACACAACCTATAAACAATACGGGCTTCGGGCTTAATCTCAGGGTTTGTGTACTTTTATGAAGTCCGCAAAATCTTTGGGATTTTGCTTTTTAGCGGGACAAAGAAAAAAAGAAAACAAAAAGATTTCGCTATGTGCGTGGCGGAAAGCAAACGCCAGTTTGCTCCCGTACTGTTCATAGCTCAACCGTTGTGCGTCATTAAACAGAACCCTAAAAATATGGAATGGTTAGAGAAAATAATAGATGAAACTTTAGACAAAATGGCTAAAGAAGAGATTCTAATGAAAAGACCTGACCCAAATATGCCAAATGAAATGCTTGATTCAACAATTGAGTCTGATAGTGATTGGAAAGGTTGGAAACCAATTCCGAGTGTTTTGGATGACTCGGACTTGAATAAACTGGAAAAAATGATTGGAATTGAATTACCTCTTTCCTATAGTCACTTTTTGAAATATAAACACTTTTATGAATTAGATATTTCTGACTTTGCAGTTAACTTCCCTACTCATCTTCCTGACAAAAGTCTCGATGGATTTAAGGAATGGTTTTTCGAATATTACGAACCTGAATTATTAATAGGAAAAGGGTTGATTTACTTTGCAGGTTTTCAAGATTGTGGACTTTTATGTTTTGACTCTAATGCAAAAAGGGAAAACAATGAATATCCTATAGTATTTATTGACCACGAAGACTTGACAACGACACATCATTATTCAGATGATTTTAAAGAATTAATGACAGCTGACAGGGAAAGAGGAAATCGATTTATAATGGAATTGAACGAATATTATAGAAAACAATAACGAACGCACAACAATGGCTCCTATGAAAAGCCATAGTCCAGTGTCTCAAAGATAATTAATATGTTGTTTTAATCTTAAACCACCTTTTTTCTTTT
>CANMKG010000016.1 GCA_947498505.1 uncultured Maribacter sp.
GTTTGGAATTTTTTCTCTTGATATTTTGATGTTTGTAAAGTGTTGTGTAGTAGGTGTGTGTGCATGTGGGTTAAAAAAAAGTAAAATAAACTTTAAAAAGTAGTTGTGGGAATGAAAAAGAGCTGTAAATTTGCAGCCCGTTAGCGAAGCAATAGTGGAGTTAATGAGGGAGATTAAAAAGAGAGTGTACGTTCATTGAATAGCTGGATTAAGGAGTAAAAAAAGAAAAAAATATTTTTTCTAAAAAAGCTTGTTAGTTAAAAAAACAGTTATATATTTGCACCCGCTTTGAGACATTAGTCTTGTAGCAAGAACAAAAAACAGTTCATTGAAATATTGTAAAGACAGCGTAAATTAGGGTTTATTTAGTGATAAATAGATTTTAATTAACAATAAGAAATTAAATCGAGAACGGAGCTTGGAATATACTTTTAGATGTTGGTAAATAATATTTACGAAACAACAATGAAGAGTTTGATCCTGGCTCAGGATGAACGCTAGCGGCAGGCCTAACACATGCAAGTCGAGGGGTAACATTGGAGCTTGCTTCAGATGACGACCGGCGCACGGGTGCGCACCGCGTATGGAACCTACCTTTTACAGGGGGATAGCCCAGGGAAACTTGGATTAATACCCCGTAGTATCATTTTATGGCATCATGAGGTGATTAAAGCTTTCGGGCGGTAAAAGATGGCCATGCGTCCCATTAGTCAGATGGTGAGGTAACGGCTCACCATAACTACGATGGGTAGGGGCCCTGAGAGGGGGATCCCCCACACTGGTACTGAGACACGGACCAGACTCCTACGGGAGGCAGCAGTGAGGAATATTGGACAATGGAGGAGACTCTGATCCAGCCATGCCGCGTGCAGGAAGAATGCCCTATGGGTAGTAAACTGCTTTTATACAGGAAGAAAAAGGGTTACGTGTAACCCACTGACGGTACTGTAAGAATAAGGACCGGCTAACTCCGTGCCAGCAGCCGCGGTAATACGGAGGGTCCGAGCGTTATCCGGAATTATTGGGTTTAAAGGGTCCGTAGGCGGGCTGATAAGTCAGAGGTGAAAGTTTGCAGCTCAACTGTAAAATTGCCTTTGATACTGTTGGTCTTGAGTTATAGTGAAGTTGCTGGAATATGTAGTGTAGCGGTGAAATGCATAGATATTACATAGAACACCAATTGCGAAGGCAGGTAACTAACTATATACTGACGCTGATGGACGAAAGCGTGGGGAGCGAACAGGATTAGATACCCTGGTAGTCCACGCCGTAAACGATGGATACTAGCTGTCCGAGACCTTGAGTCTTGGGTGGCCAAGCGAAAGTGATAAGTATCCCACCTGGGGAGTACGTTCGCAAGAATGAAACTCAAAGGAATTGACGGGGGCCCGCACAAGCGGTGGAGCATGTGGTTTAATTCGATGATACGCGAGGAACCTTACCAGGGCTTAAATGTAGTCTGACAGCTTTAGAGATAGAGTTTTCTTCGGACAGATTACAAGGTGCTGCATGGTTGTCGTCAGCTCGTGCCGTGAGGTGTCAGGTTAAGTCCTATAACGAGCGCAACCCCTACCGTTAGTTGCTAGCAGGTCATGCTGAGGACTCTAACGGGACTGCCGGTGCAAACCGTGAGGAAGGTGGGGATGACGTCAAATCATCACGGCCCTTACGTCCTGGGCCACACACGTGCTACAATGGCCGGTACAGAGAGCAGCCATGTTGCAAAGCAGAGCGAATCTATAAAACCGGTCACAGTTCGGATCGGGGTCTGCAACTCGACCCCGTGAAGCTGGAATCGCTAGTAATCGGATATCAGCCATGATCCGGTGAATACGTTCCCGGGCCTTGTACACACCGCCCGTCAAGCCATGGAAGCCGGGAGTGCCTGAAGTCCGTCACCGTAAGGAGCGGCCTAGGGCAAGATTGGTAACTAGGGCTAAGTCGTAACAAGGTAGCCGTACCGGAAGGTGCGGCTGGAACACCTCCTTTCTAGAGAACTAATGTTTGAAAGCATGTTAAGAGTTCCGTTTATTCGATTTATTATTAAAAAGGTCTTTACAATTATGATATATAAGTAAATAACATTTGGAGTTAGTAGCGAAGAGTGTTAGGGACAGTCCCATAGCTCAGCTGGTTAGAGCGCTACACTGATAATGTAGAGGTCGGCAGTTCGAGTCTGCCTGGGACTACAAATACCTAGAGATTTGTAAAAGGATTAACAGGTATACGTTCATTAAGAGAAATATTGAAGGAAATTTTAGAAGTTGGGTATCCCAAGTTGACGTATAGGTCATCAATTAACTGATAACTGTTAACTGATAGCTGACTGCTGAAATAAATGGGGGATTAGCTCAGCTGGCTAGAGCGCCTGCCTTGCACGCAGGAGGTCATCGGTTCGACTCCGATATTCTCCACATTGACACATAAGTATATATTGTTAGTAGTTATCAAAAGACTAATGATGTATATGTCAAAACGTTCATTGACATATTGGAATAGGGTATATTATTTACGAGTAGATAATATACCATAAAAGAAACACGAATTTTTTAAGTAAAGTACGAATTAGAATAATAAGGTCTAGCGACAAGCTGGAAAAGGGCGTATGGGGAATGCCTAGGCTCTCAGAGGCGATGAAGGACGTGATAAGCTGCGAAAAGCTGCGGGGATCAGCACACATGATATGATCCGCAGATATCCGAATGGGGCAACCCGGCATGTTGAAGACATGTCATGCGAAAGCAAGCAAACCCGGTGAACTGAAACATCTAAGTAGCCGGAGGAGGAGAAAACAAAAGTGATTCCGATAGTAGCGGCGAGCGAAATTGGATTAGTCCAAACCATTGTTGTTTCGGCAATAATGGGGTTGTAGGACCACGACATTTGACGTGTAATGAATTAGAATACTTTGGAAAGAGTAACCATAGAGGGTGATAGTCCCGTAAAAGTAAAGATCATTGTTGATAGTGGTATCCTGAGTAGTGCGGGGCACGTGAAACCTTGTATGAATCCGGCGGGACCATCCGCCAAGACTAAATACTCCTGAGAGACCGATAGTGAACCAGTACCGTGAGGGAAAGGTGAAAAGAACCGTGAATAACGGAGTGAAAAAGATCCTGAAACCATACGCTTACAAGCGGTCGGAGCAGTGCTTGCACTGTGACGGCGTGCCTTTTGCATAATGAGCCTACGAGTTACTTTTACTAGCAAGGTTAAGTTTTTAAGGAACGGAGCCGTAGCGAAAGCGAGTCTTAATAGGGCGCCATAGTTAGTAGTAGTAGACGCGAAACCGTGTGATCTACCCATGGGCAGGTTGAAGCTGTGGTAACACATAGTGGAGGACCGAACCCGTTGACGTTGAAAAGTCTTGGGATGACCTGTGGGTAGGGGTGAAAGGCCAATCAAACTCGGAAATAGCTCGTACTCCCCGAAATGCATTTAGGTGCAGCGTATACATAGTTTTATAGAGGTAGAGCTACTGATTGGATGCGGGGGCTTCACCGCCTACCAATTCCTGACAAACTCCGAATGCTATAAAATGTTTGTATGCAGTGAGGGCATGGGTGCTAAGGTCCATGTCCGAGAGGGAAAGAACCCGGACCATCGGCTAAGGTCCCAAAGTGTGTGCTAAGTTGACAAAACGCGGTGAAATTGCATTGACAGCCAGGATGTTGGCTTGGAAGCAGCCATTCATTTAAAGAGTGCGTAACAGCTCACTGGTCGAGCGATTTTGCATGGATAATGATCGGGCATAAGCACACCACCGAAGCTATGGCTTCTATTTATAGAGGGGTAGGGGAGCATTGTAGTGGCGTTGAAGGTGTACCTGCGAGGGATGCTGGAGCAGCTACAAACGAAAATGTAGGCATAAGTAACGATAATGTGGGCGAGAAACCCACACGCCGAAAGACCAAGGTTTCCCCAGCTATGCTAATCAGCTGGGGGTCAGTCGGGACCTAACGCAGACCCGAAGGGGGAAGTGGATGGACAAGCAGTTAATATTCTGCTACCTGCTCACGTTAAAAGTGACGGAGGCGAGAAGTTAGTGCGTGCAGACGGAATTGCACGTTGAAGCGAGTGGTAACACCGCGATAGTACACCGAGACTACGGTCAAGGTGATAATCTAGCATATCGACTTCCAAGAAAAGCGAGTGAAGCAGCCCGTACCGTAAACCGACACAGGTGGTTGGGATGAGTATTCTAAGGCGCTCGAGAGATTCATGGCTAAGGAACTAGGCAAAATAGACCCGTAACTTCGGGAGAAGGGTCGCCCCCTTATGGGGGGCCGCAGTGAAGAGGTCCAGGCGACTGTTTATCAAAAACACAGGGCTCTGCAAAATCGAAAGATGAAGTATAGGGCCTGACACCTGCCCGGTGCTGGAAGGTTAAGAGGAGATGTCATCTTCGGAGAAGCATTGAATTGAAGCCCCAGTAAACGGCGGCCGTAACTATAACGGTCCTAAGGTAGCGAAATTCCTTGTCGGGTAAGTTCCGACCTGCACGAATGGTGCAACGATCTGGACACTGTCTCGGCCATGAGCTCGGTGAAATTGTAGTATCGGTGAAGATGCCGGTTACCCGCAGTGGGACGAAAAGACCCCGTGCACCTTTACTATAGCTTCGTATTGACCTTGGTCAAACAATGTGTAGGATAGCTAGGAGACTTTGAAGTTGCATCGCCAGGTGTGATGGAGTCATTGTTGAAATACTAGCCTTTGTTTGTCTGGGGCCTAACTCTCTTAAGAGAGAACAGTGCGTGGTGGGTAGTTTGACTGGGGTGGTCGCCTCCAAAAGAGTAACGGAGGCTTCTAAAGGTGCCCTCAATACGGTTGGTAATCGTGTGTAGAGTGCAATGGCACAAGGGCGCTTGACTGAGAGACATACAGGTCGATCAGGTTGGAAACAAGAGCATAGTGATCCGGTGGTTCCGCATGGAAGGGCCATCGCTCAAAGGATAAAAGGTACGCCGGGGATAACAGGCTGATCTCCCCCAAGAGCTCATATCGACGGGGGGGTTTGGCACCTCGATGTCGGCTCGTCACATCCTGGGGCTGGAGAAGGTCCCAAGGGTTGGGCTGTTCGCCCATTAAAGTGGCACGCGAGCTGGGTTCAGAACGTCGTGAGACAGTTCGGTCTCTATCTACTGCGGGCGTTAGAAATTTGAGTGGATCTGACTCTAGTACGAGAGGACCGAGTTGGACTGACCGCTGGTGCACCAGTTGTTCCGCCAGGAGCATTGCTGGGTAGCTATGTCGGGATTGGATAAGCGCTGAAAGCATATAAGCGCGAAACCAGCCACAAGATGAAATTTCTTTAAAGGGTCGTGGGAGATGACCACGTTGATAGGCTATAGGTGTAAGTGCAGCAATGTATGTAGCCGAGTAGTACTAATTGCCCGTCAGGCTTGCGCAAACTCGCCTCTTCTCTTAGAGAGGGGGCGACGAAAACCTTATCAAATTTGTTTATTACTAAAGAAGTACGTGATATATTTTATAACCTATTCCATTATGTTAAGATATTAGCAGCCAAGCTGCAGTTGTTTAAAAAGCAACTTAAAATTTAGGTGGTCATGGCGATGGGGCTCACCCCTTACCATTCCGAACAGGGAAGTTAAGCCCATCTGCGCCGATGGTACTGCTACACCAAGTGGGAGAGTAGGTCACCGCCTTCTTCAGGCCCCTTCATCATACGATGAAGGGGCTTTTTTTTTACACTAATCTTACTTTAGAC
>CANMKG010000017.1 GCA_947498505.1 uncultured Maribacter sp.
GTATGGGCGGAGAATGATGGTAGTGGAGGATTTACGGTTCATAATAATATACCATCAGGAAATACAACATATGTGGAGCCCTTTTTAGCAGGAATAGCAGGAGGCGTTTATGAAGTAGGCGGGTCATATCAAATGGCAATAAATTGGAATGGAGCAGAGTCTACAGGCTCCCCAGTACAAATGTTAACAGTACCAGCAGATCCAGTAAATACCACATGGCCATTGGTAGATATAAGTCCAGATTCCTCAGGAGAAGATATTAAGAGTGGAGATATCGATGGTGATGGTGATTTAGATTTATTTCAAGGTATTAATTGGCTTCGAAATGAAGGAGGAGGAACATGGACAACTTTTAGTACAGGAGTGAGTTATGCCACGACTCCAGATAGAGTACAGTTATCAGATTTTGATAGAGATGGTGATTTAGATGCCGTAGTAGGTCAATTAGGAGTAGGTGGTCCACCATCACCAGATAAAGGACAAATAGCATGGTTTGAAGCTCCTGCAGATCCTACCCAATTATGGACACGTCATATATTAGCAAATGATGTTAATGGAAGTTTAAGTGTAACGGCAGTAGATATAGATTTTGATGGCGATAAAGATATAGTAGTAGGAGAGTGGTTGAGTCCTTATCGCTTGATAACCTTTGAGAATAATTTGTGTAGTACTGGAGATTGGGAAACTCAGATATTAGATCCAGGAGGTAGTAATGAAGATGGAGCATTAGATCATCATGATGGAGCACAGGTAGTGGATATAGATAATGATGGAGATTTAGATGTTGTTTCTATAGGGTGGAATAATATTCGACCAAGAATATTTGAGAATACCACAGCAATAAGTAACAAGCCTATAGCCGATGCAGGTGATGATCAAACAATAACTTTACCAACCAATAGTGTAGTTTTAACGGGTTCAGGGAATGATCCCGATGGAGGAAGTATAGTTGGTTATGCATGGACACAAGAAATAGGTCCAAGTGTAGCAACACTAACAAATGAAGATACAACAGATTTAACCGCGAGTGATTTACAAGCAGGGACATATATTTTTAGACTTACTGTTACCGATGATGAAGGAGATACAGGTTTTGATGAAGTAGATGTAATAGTCGAAGATAATTTTGCTGCAATGAGGATAAATTCTGGTGGACCTGGATTTATTTTTAACACAGAAGAATGGTCAGTAGATCAATATTTTAATGTAGGTACTGGTTTTACAAATGCCATTGCTATAGCAAATACAGAAAATGATCAGTTATATCAGTCCGAACGTTTTTCTTCAAACGGAGGGCTAACATATGATATTCCTGTAAGTAATGGTGAGTATAATGTAAACTTGCATTTTGCAGAGTTATACTATGGAGTGCCAGGACCAGGCGCATCAGGAGGAGTTGGTTCTAGAATATTGAATGCTTCAATAGAAGGAGTTGAAGTACTTTCTAATTATGATATTGTAGAGGCCGCTGGTGGAAGTGCCACTGCCGTAATAGAAAACTTCAATAATATTACTGTTAATGATGGAGTATTAACTATTGAACTTATGAGTATTGTAGAATTTCCTAAAATATCAGGAATTGAAATTATACCAACAGGAGGTGATTTAGCACCAATAGCATATGCAAATGAAGATGAAGTAATATCCTTACCTACAAATACAATTACAATAGATGGTAATGGATTTGATCCAGATGGAGGAAGTATAGTTAGTTATGATTGGACTCAAATAAATGGTCCAAGCAGTGCAACATTAACCGGAGCAAACACATCAGACTTAACAGCTAGTGATTTAATTGAGGGTACTTATGAATTTAGGCTGACAGTTACTGATGATGAGTCAGATACAGGTTTTGATGATGTTCAAATAGAGGTTACATCAATTCCTCAGGTTACGAGATATAATTCTGGTGGACCAGCAATTAATGATAATGGTGAAGAGTGGAATGAGGATCAATATTCAATAAACGGTTCATTGTTCTCTAATGATATTCCAATTGAAAATACTACCAATGATGAATTGTATCAGACTGAAAGGTTTAGCACCGGAAGTGATTTAACGTATGAAATTCCCGTTGTAAATGGGGAATATAGAGTAAACTTGCATTTTGCCGAATTGTTTTTTGGAGTAGGAGCTAACCCTGGAGGGATTGGTTCTAGAATTTTTAATATTGAAATAGAAGGTGGACAAGGTCAGTTTAATAACTATGATATTGTGGAACAAGCAGGAGGTAGTGCAACGGCTGTTGAACAAGACTTTTTTGGTATAAACGTTACGGATGGTTCTCTAACTATTGTATTAAATTCTGTAGTGGAAAACCCTAAGCTTTCTGGAATTGAAATTTATGAATCTAGAGATCCAGTAGTTGATGCAGGTGAAGACCAAACTATTACTTTACCAGAATCAACAATACTGGCAACAGGAACCGCAAATGATCCTGATGGAGGAAGTATAGTTGGTTATGCATGGACACAGGAGAGTGGTCCAAGTACAGCAACACTAACAAATGAAGATACAACAGATTTAACAGCGAGTGATTTAGAAGCAGGAACATATGTATTTAGGTTAACGGTAACTGACGATGAAGGGGCAACAGGTTTTGATGAAATTAATGTAATAGTAGTACCATTAAGCGCTCCTCCAGTTGCAATTGCAGAAGCTAACCCTTTAACAGGAGATGCTCCTTTAGAAGTAGAATTTATTGGAAGCAATTCTTCAGATGACGAAGGTATTATAGGTTATTCATGGGACTTTAAAGATGGGTCTCCCATTACTACAGAGGTAAATCCAATACATACTTTTGTTAATGAAGGGGAGTATATTGTAGAGCTTACAGTAATTGACGCAGATAGTCAATCCAATACCGCAATGGTTACCATAACTGTAACTTCAACGGTTAATGAGGCGCCAGTAGCGTTAGCCGAGGCGCAACCAATAACAGGCAATGCACCATTATTAGTTAATTTTACAGGAAGTAACTCCACAGATGATGTTGGTGTAGAGGAATATTCTTGGGACTTTATGGACGGTACTTCTTTATCTTCAGAAGCAAATCCAAACCATACTTTTACTCAGCCAGGAGTGTACGAAGTGGAGCTGACTGTTACTGATATAGAAGGACTAATGGATACTAGTGTAATAACCATTACGGTGGTGGACAATGGGGCTCCTACCGCTGTAATCATGGCCAATCCTATAACAGGGGTTGCTCCTTTAGAGGTGAATTTTACAGGAAGTAATTCTACTGATGATAATGAAGTTGTTGAATATAGTTGGAACTTTATGGATGGAACGGTTTTCTCCACTGAAGCTAACCCGGTACATATTTTTAACCAACCGGGGACGTACGATGTTGAATTAACTGTTACGGATAATGATGGGTTGGAAAATACAGCTTCTTTTAGAATTATTGTTTCTGAGAAAACTATGGTTTTTCCTAATCCGCCAGTAAATGAGTATGCTTATATTGTTCCTGGAGAGTTAGACATGGAAGGAACAACTGTTTTTGGTATTTATCTATATGATTCAACAGGAAAGCAAATAAAAGCACTTGTTAAGGATGAAGAACTAGCCAAAAACTCCAATGGTCATTTCGAAGTTCCAATAGGAGGTTTAAGAGATGGTGTCTATCATATTAATGTGATAACAAATAGAGGAGAACCAGTTGTTTTAAGCCTTATTATTAACGATTAAAATTAACTATAAAATTGTAGAAGCGAGAATTGAAAAATATTCTCGCTTTTTTTATGTTTTTAATTTTGTATCTTATAGGAATAGAGGTAGTTATATTAGCATGTTTAAGATTACATTATATCGAAATAAATTTACGTTTAAACGAATTTGAATATTTGGTTACACCCTTGTAATTATTAAGGTATACTTTTGAAATTCTTCCCCCAATTTTTATTTATCAACAACCAACTTTTGTAAGAAAATACAGGCTATTTTTGCCGTTTTAAAATTGCATATCAAAAAAATAAAAGATAATACCAGCCATGAAACATTTTTACTTTACTAAACCACTATTAAAACTTTTTTCTTTTTTGGTCTTTTTCACTTTCTCTATTCATTCGGGATATAGTCAATTACCGGATGAATTTGTGAAGTTAGATATTGTCACGGGATTAGAAAATGCCACTACATTTAAGTTTGCACCAGATGGTCGTATATTTATATTAGACCGTTATGGAGATTTACTAATTTATAAGCCAGATACCCAGAGTACAATAGTATCGGGTAGTTTGGATGTATTTCATGGTTTGGAAGACGGTTTAAATGGTATTGCCTTTGATCCAAATTTTGATGTTAATAATTACATTTATTTGTATTACTCTCCTTTTGGAATCAATGTAAATCGTGTAAGTCGCTTTAAGATGGATGGCGATGATATTAATTTAGGTTCAGAGGTAGTTGTCTTGGAATGGACCACACAACGAACGGCGTATTACCATTCAGCAGGAGATATGGATTTTGATTCAGCGGGTAATTTATATATAGCTACAGGAGATAATTCAAATCATTCCGAGTACACCTCGGTAAATGAGAGCGATATATTAAACAGTTCAGAGAATACTTCATCAAATACGAATGATTTGAGGGGTAAGATATTACGAATTACGCCTCAGCCCGATGGTAGTTATACCATACCCAGTGGTAATTTATTTGCACCAGGAACGGCAAATACCTTACCAGAGATATATGTAATGGGTGCGCGTAATCCTTATCGGATATTTGTAGATAAGGAAAATACAGATTGGTTATTTTGGGGAGAAGTAGGTCCAGATGCAGATGTGCCAGGTTCCAATGGAGAAGGGCCAGAGGGTCGCGATGAGATAAATTTAGTAAAGAGTGCAGGTAATTATGGTTGGCCATATTTTTCAGGAGCCAATCAGGTGTATGATATTCCATATAAGGCTCCACCAGGGGGAACCTTTTATAACGATCCACTAGCTCCGGAGAATACCTCTGTTTGGAATACTGGATTAACCACGTTGCCCCCAGCACAAGAATCGTGGATAGATGTTTTTCATAGGTCATATATGGTAGGTCCGAGGTATTATCACGATGGTGATGCAGGAGGAGACTTACAACGATTACCTGCAGAGTTTGATGGAGTTTTCTTTTATTTTGATTTTAATCAGAGTCGTATATGGGCAGTAACGATGAATGTAAATGGCGATATTATAAGTAATGAAGAATTAGCCCCATCATTATTTGGTTTTCCAAATGATAAAGATGGTTTTATAGATATGCAAATAGGTCCAGATGGTTATATGTATATATTAGCGTATGGCGCAGGCTGTTGTCCCAATAATACAGGTACAGGAAGATTAATTAAGTTAGTATATACAGGAATCACTACTAATAGACCTCCAGAGGTAGTCT
>CANMKG010000018.1 GCA_947498505.1 uncultured Maribacter sp.
TCCATATCTTTTGATTTTCGTGAATCTTAAAGATACTCGACAGGCTGCTTTTTCATAGATGCTATAATTAATACGGGTTTTGGTGCTTAACGCCAAGGTCTGTTTATATTTATGAGGTTGCAAAATCTTAGGGATTTTGCTTCGTACAAGAAAAAAACAAAACAAAACCCAAAGCTTTTGCTTAGCGCGTAGCTGGAAATCCGATGGATTTCTGCGCCGCACTAATCATAGCCGAACCGTTGTGCGTCATACAAAAAAAGTCCGTGCAATTCAGCAAGTTTCGGGTTTTATAGGAGTGAAATCAATTCTATTTTTGCTGTTATAAAATTTGAACTTAATGAACGAGCAAGAATACATAAATTATACTCGAATAGCGGAAGCTATTGAATACATACGGCAGAACCACACAGAACAACCTACTCTTGAGGAGATTGCAAAAAAAGTTCATTTAAGTCCTTTTCATTTTCAAAAAATGTTTACAGATTGGGCAGGTGTTAGCCCAAAAAAATTCTTGCAATTTATTAGCGTTCAACACGCAAAACAAATTCTAAATAATTCAAAAACTACTTTATTTGAGACTGCACATAAAACAGGACTTTCGGGTACAGGTAGATTACACGATTTATTTGTGAAAATTGAGGGAATGACACCCGGAGAATACAAAAACAAAGGAGAAAATTTGACTATAAACTATAGTTTTACAGAAAGTTTGTTTGGGAGAATTTTAGTAGCTTCTACGCACAAAGGCATTTGTTATATGGGTTTTTCGGACGACAAACAAATTGCATTTTCAGAATTACAAAAACGCTTTCCGAAAGCGAGTTTTATTCAAAAAACAGACGAAATTCAACAAAATGCTTTACAAATTTACACGCAAGATTGGAGCAAGATTAACAAAATTAAACTACACCTAAAAGGTACAGATTTTCAGTTAAAAGTTTGGGAAGCACTTTTAAAAATACCAACGGGAAATTTAGCAACTTATGGAAATATTGCTAACCTCATTCAAAAACCAAAAGCATCAAGAGCAGTCGGAACTGCAATCGGAAATAATCCTATTGGTTTTTTAATTCCTTGCCATAGAGTTATTCAATCCACAGGAATTTTTGGCGGTTATATGTGGGGAACAACTCGAAAAACTGCTATTATTGGTTGGGAAGCATCAAAAATCAATACTTCAAATATTACGGTATAACAATGGAGAATTTAAAAACAAAACTTGCGACAACCGATTGGCAATCTGTATCTGAATCAATGAACGAAAAAGGTTACGCCATTATTCCCAAAATAATTTCAGACGAACAATGCAACGAAATAATAAAAGAATACAATAACGAAAATCTGTATCGAAAAACGGTTGTAATGGAACGCTATCGTTTTGGTTTGGGCGAATATAAATACTTTGATTATCCACTTCCGAAAATCATTCAAACATTAAGAGAAACGATATATCCAAAACTTTCGCCTATCGCTAACCTTTGGATGAAAGTGCTTAATATTGATAAAATATTTCCCGAAACATTTGAAGAATTGCAATCGCTTTGCCATCAAAATAATCAATTAAAACCAACACCATTAATTTTAAAATATGGCAAAGGTGGTTTTAATACTTTACATCAAGATTTATATGGAGAAGTTTATTTTCCAATGCAAACCGTTCTTTTTTTAAACGAGCCAGATAAAGATTTCATAGGCGGAGAATTTGTTTTGACACAACAAACACCAAGAGCACAATCCAAAGCGATAGTTTTAAAACCAAAAAAAGGAGATATGCTCATTTTTACAACCAATTTCAGACCAATTAAAGGAACAAGAGGTTATTATCGAGTAAATATGAAACACGGAGTTAGTGAAGTTATTAGCGGAGAACGACATACTTTAGGCGTTATATTTCACGAAGCAACCAGCTAATAAAATGATAAAGCATACAAACATTGATAATACCGAACTTTATCGAAGAATAAAACGAAAAGAAATCGTTTATGGCGGAAATCTAAATCTAAAAATCTACGGAACTTTACAATGCAAATCGGGCAAAAGAATGAAAACCGAAAACCGTGTTTTCTTCAACACAACCGAACAAGCCAAAAAACTTGGATTCAGACCTTGTGGACATTGTTTGCGTACAGACTATAAAATTTGGAAAAATGGACTTATTTAATACCTCAAAAAATGCTAACATCTTACCTTTTGATGGAGAAGTAAATTATTACGGTTCAGTAATGAACACAGAAAAAGCTCAATATTATTTCGACCAATTATTACAGAATATTCAATGGGCAAACGACAAAGCAATCATTTTTGGAAAATTGATTCTTACCAAACGTAAAGTAGCTTGGTATGGAGATAAACCGTTTGATTACACCTATTCAAAAACCACTAAATCGGCTTTACCTTGGACTAAAGAACTTTTAGAACTCAAAGAAATTATAGAAAAGAAAACAGGAGAAAAATTTAACTCTTGTTTGCTTAATTTATATCATAATGGAGACGAAGGAATGGCTTGGCATAGTGATGGCGAAAAAGATTTGAAAAAAAATGGTGCAATTGGTTCATTAAGTTTTGGAGCAGAACGCAAATTTTTATTTAAACATAAAGAAACAAAACAAACTGTTTCCGTCCATTTAGAAAAAGGTAGTTTGTTGGTTATGAAAGGGGAAACGCAAACAAATTGGCTTCACCGATTGCCACCAACAAAAAAAGTAAAAAGTCCAAGAATAAATTTAACCTTTAGAACAATCGATATTTAAAACCGCAAGTATCGGGTTTTATAGGCTTTATCGTCAATGTATTTTTGCATCATAATTATTAATCAAAATAACGAAATATGCAAACATTGAAAGACAAGGTAATACTAATTACAGGAGCGAACAGAGGAATTGGGAAATCACTCGTAAAATCATCATTAGAAAAAGGAGCAAGAAAAATTTATGCAACTTCCAGAGATTTAAGCAAAATGCCAAATTTTGGAGACGAAAGAGTTGTAACATTAGAATTGGACATTACAGATAACGCTCAAATTTTAAAAATAGCTGAACAAACAAAAGACGTAGAAGTTCTAATAAATAATGCAGGAATTTTAAGCCAAGGTAATGTTTTAGAGGGCGAAATTAGTGCTGTAGAAAACGATATGAAAGTTAACTATTATGGCACTATAAATATGATGCGAGCATTTGCACCTACATTAGAGAAAAACGCACCATCAAAAATAGTTAATATCGTTTCTATTGTAGCTTATTCACCTTTACCCTCTTTAGCAGGTTATTCAGCATCAAAAACAGCTTTATATTCAGCAACACTTTCTGTAAGAACAGAATTAGTGAAAAAAGGAGTGACTGTACACGCTATAAATCCCGGAGCAATTGACACAGATATGAACAAAGGAAGCGAATGGGATATGCCAGCACCAGACGGAATTGCAACAATAATTTTAGACAAAGTAGAAGCAGGAGAATTGGATATAGTGCCTGACGAAATGGGACTTGGAATGTTCAACGCTTGGAAAGAAGCACCCTCAAAATTGGCTGAAATGTTTTCTAATATGTATCACGGAGAATAAGAATAGCCGAAAACAATTGAGCGTGAAAAAGTACGAACGCACAACAATGTATCCTATGAAAAGCCATAGTCCAGTGTCTCAAAGATAATTAATATGTTGTTTTAATCTTAAACCACC
>CANMKG010000019.1 GCA_947498505.1 uncultured Maribacter sp.
TAAAGATACTCGACAGGCTGCTTTTTCATAGATGCTAACCGCAATTACGGCGGATTCGACTACGTCCGAATCCACTCAGAATTGCGAGCATCAGTGCTAAACCGAAAATTAACGCATATAAACCCGTAACTGACGGTTATACGAGACCGTTGTAAAACATTTTGTCGCTAAAAAATCTAATGGACTTAAAAGTATTTTTTTCTATTGTATTTATTTTCACCCTTTTGGCCTGTGACAACAGAAGTCCAAAGGAAAAATTCGACAAATTTGTATTTGATGAGTATCACTCAAAATATGATGGAATTGTAGTCCAAAAATACTTCGATAAAAAAGACCACAACAGGCATATAATACAAATAGAACACAAAACATTTGGAATAAATAAAAAGGATTTCACTTTTCAAAGTTTACAATTGTTTGACTTTATAAAAGTTGGAGATACATTATTAAAAGATAATAAATCCATCAAATTGCGGATAAAGAGAATTAACTTGGACACAGTAATTCCACTTGATTTTGGTAATGTCAAAGGAGTGGATTTATATTACTGGGAAAATCAATATGTGAAACAGGAACTCAATATTGATGATTGAAGAAGTAATTGGATATACCATTTTTCATCTCGTTCTAAATACCATTGGTGGTATCATCAGATGGATTTACGGTTCGATATGGAGAACTATTTTTAAAAAGCCAAAGTTTGAATTCAAAGAGTATTTGTATGGACCTAAAAAATCTAAAAGCCATTGGGACAAACATCATATGTTTAACAATGGACTTGTAGGTGTTATTTTCTTTATAATAATCATTTGGATAATAATATAAAAACGTTTTACAACACGGTGTATAATTAATTGCGGTCGGATTTCCCACAGGGAGATCACTGCAATCAATTATCTTTATCACAGGCGGACATTTTCCGTTGGAAAAGTCCGCAACTAATCATACACTAACCATTACCCAACATTTGAGAAAACCGTGAAAAAACGAAAAATTATAGGATTCCACCTTTTGACTTTTGTCATTTTGACAATTGTTTTATTTTTTTCATCCGAACCATTGTTAAACAAGTTTGCATCGGGAATTCACAATGTTGGAATGTGGCTGAACTTAATAATTTATGGAACAATCGGAATATTGATTTTGACCATTTTATCGTGTCTAATTTTCTTAAAAAAACGAAATGAATGAAATATAAAAATCTGATTTTCGGACTTTTAATATCGTTGACAATTGTTTCTTGTGACTGTTGGGTTTTAGTAGATGGAAAAGTCATTGATTCGGACACGAAAAGACCAATTAAAAAAGCATTCGTAGAATTTACAAACATAAAATGTACCGAATTAGTAAGAGCAACGGCTCAAAATGTTGAGACGAATTGTGTTTTTGCAACGGACTCTATTGGACTATTTTTTATGAAATCCGACAATTATGGATTTTGTCCTGACGGCCCAGCAGGAATTAAAATTAGAAAAGTCGGTTATAAAACAAAGGAATTGGAATTAAATCAAGGACATTTAATAACTGACTTGATTATAGAACTCGAAAAAGAATAAAAACGTTGGGTAACAATGCCTCCTATGAAAAGCCATAGTCCAGTGTCTCAAAGATAATTAATATGTTGTTTTAATCTTAAACCACCTTTTTTCTTT
>CANMKG010000020.1 GCA_947498505.1 uncultured Maribacter sp.
GCTCCAGACACTTATACCTTTAGAGTTACCGATAACAAAGGATGTGAGTATACTGAAGATTATACGATAAACCCTGTTAACCCAATCGATGTTAATGGTACATTAGTCGCTAATGTTTCTTGTGTTGGTGCTGCAGATGGAGCTGTTGACTTTACTGTAAATGGTTTTGCTAGTACTTATGCATACACTATTAATGCTGGTACAGCAATAACTGCACAATCTGCTAATACTATTAATCATACAGGGCTTGCTGCTGGTGATTATACCATTGTTGTTACTGATGAAACTACAAACTGTACTGATACTATCACCATTACAGTTAGTGAACCTACAAATGCTTTAGCGATTGACAGTATTGTACCAACGGATCCAACATGTATTGCAGATGGTAGTGTCATTATTAATGTATCTGGTGGATGGACAGGTTATACCTATGAAATTATAGACCCTAGTTCAGTCTCTACCACAAATACAACAGGAACTTTTACAGGAATTTCAGATACTTCTACAGCATATACGGTAAATGTTACCGATGCTAATGGATGTATTGTAACTGGAAACTTTACCCTAAACCCAACAGTAGCTCCTGTTTTAGAAGTGAACGCTAATAGCTTATGTTATGATAGTACTACAGGATTAGTTTTAACTGCCAATGTAACTTCTGGGGGAGTAGCACCATTCCAGTATCGTTTAATAGGAGGAGCTTACCAAAATGAAACTGATTTTACAGGATTAACTCCAGGTAATTATACTATTGAGGTTATTGATAGTAAAAATTGTACTGCTACTGCAAGTATTGATGTTTTTCCAACATTAACTGCCAGCGCTGCATTAATAAAAGATTTAGATTGTTCCGCAACACCAGATGCTGAAATTAGCATTACGATGTCCGGCGGAAATCCAACATTTAATTTCGAGGTTATTAGAGATGGTAGTTCTATACAGGCAAGTACTGCAGTACCTAGTATTCCTTTTTCATATTTCACTAGTACTGCTGGTACCTATGAATTTATTATTACAGATACTGAAAGTTGTACGGTTACTACCAATCAAGTTATTGTTACAGCAAACAACCCACCAACAGTAGTTGAAGTTATTACTGAGCCTCTTTGTAATACAAGTGCAGATGGTGTTGCTGAATTACAAATCTCAGGTGGTACTGCTCCGTATCAAATTGTTTTTGATGGTAGTACCCCTTCAACTCAAACTACCTATGCAGGTTTAACAGCTGGAACATATAATTATACCGTAACAGACGCTAAAGGTTGTATAACAACAGATAGTGTTACCCTTACTGCTCCAGCAGTAATAGCTCCTGGAACAATAAATATAGTTCAAGATTATCGTTGTGATAACACTTCAGCTACAATTCAAGTTACTGGATATTCTGGAGGAACTCCTGGTTATACCTTTAGTTTAGATGGTGTTAACTTCCAAGGGTTAGACACATTTAGTACTGGAATTACAGCAGGGTCTTATACCATAACTGTTAGAGATGTTAATGGGTGTACTGAAGATACTCCAGCAATCGTAATTGATCCATTAAACGAACCTACAGATTTAAGTTTC
>CANMKG010000021.1 GCA_947498505.1 uncultured Maribacter sp.
TCCTATGAAAAGCCATAGTCCAGTGTCTCAAAGATAATTAATATGTTGTTTTAATCTTAAACCACCTTTTTTCTTTTAGTATAACTTGCTCCGCATCCTATATGTGATAGACCTTTTGGTCTTCACCAGCATCTATATGATTATAAGTTAATTAGTCCAGTCACTTGCTAACCGATGTGATAAATCGTAATACCAATTTTCACCTACATTGTTTTGTAATCTAGACTGTTATTCTTGAGCTTTGTTACTAGTTTGTATGTTATTCTATAACCCCTATCTGATAGGGAGTCTCTGTTTTTATAACCGCAAGAGTTCTGCTTAGCAGCTTTCTAGCTACTTTCACTATAATTGATTTAACGTTCTTACCCTGATGTTTTCTATAATACCCCTGCATCACAGGGTCGGTTCGTATGGCCTGCCAAGAAGCCTCTATGAAATAACTGCGTATCAAACGATGCGCCCGAATGGTGATACCAGTATTGCGAATAGTGTCACCACTTTGATAAACGCCGGGGGCTATGCCTACATAACCTGCCAAGTGTTTGATGTTCTTGAAACGGCGCAAGTCCCCAAGCTCACTCAAAATGCCACTAGCTACTATACCCCCTATCCCCGGTATACTGCGCAACAACATATAATCTTTCTTGTAATATTGCTTAGTGTACTTACGAAGGCTCGTAGAAACATCCCTGAATTCCTTATCGATAAAGCGGTAACTGCGCATTCGACTCGCTAGTACAACATTACACGGTTCGTATTCGAAAACCAACGCATCCAACCAAGCACGAAACTTATGACTCCAATGGTCATTGTCAAACTCCTCCGGTATCGTTATACCATAGTACAACAGCTGCATCTTTATATAACTCTTGACCTGACGCATATCTTTGACCAAATCGTTTCGTCTACGAAAAAGACTACGCAATTGTTCGCGTCTCTTATCAGGTACTACGATACTATCTAATCGACCATCTTTAAGCTCTCTGGCTATTAACTGAGCATCAATACGGTCGGTCTTGGTATGGCGTTCCTTACCCTTTCTGAAAATATCCGCAGGATTTACCACCAACGAACGCCAACCATAACTCTCGAAACAACGATGGGCATGATACCCACAACAACCAGCCTCATAAGCTGTTGAAACTTCATAATCCTTATAATACTTCTCAACATAGCTTAAAAGTAATTCAGGAAAAGGTTGCATTGAAAAGGTCTTACCTGTAGAAAGGTCCGTGGCACAGTGAACTTTCCAGCTACGCTTGTGTATGTCAATCCCAATGAATAACTTCGGTTCCGCAGTTTGTTGTAATTCCATATCTTTTGATTTTCGTGAATCTTAAAGATACTCGACAGGCTGCTTTTTCATAGATGCTA
>CANMKG010000022.1 GCA_947498505.1 uncultured Maribacter sp.
AAGGTGGTTTAAGATTAAAACAACATATTAATTATCTTTGAGACACTGGACTATGGCTTTTCATAGGAGGCATTGTTGTAGCACGTTTTTATTTGCTCAATCGTTTCTAATTTTGTCTCTTATTAGCGTGAAACTCAGCATTAAAAAAATGCATAGTCCGACGATTAATAATCCATATTGGAGCAATCCTGTGAACACAAGTGTAATAAATTTACCTGTGACTTCAATGGGGAAAAAATCACTCGATTTTTCAACTAATATGTTTATTACGTTATAATGATTCATAAAGAAATAACAAATAATACAGACTAAACTAATTAGATATAGTCTAACAATCTTAAAATTTCGGTTATTTCGATTTAATGTCATCTTCCGTTTTAAATTTTCCATCCAAACCAGCAGAAGTGATTAAAAACCCTTGTCCATTTTCCGTAATCTTAAATTCATATTCTCTATTCCAAGCGTCTTTTTTCCAATCTTGTCTTAAAGGATTGTTTCCGATTAACTCATTCAAGTCCATAGGATATTTTCCGAACTTTTCATTCCAATTTTTCATTCTATCGCTCATTTTAGCTATTTCTTTTTTAGTTTTATCAGGGTAGATAGATTTTCTTTGGTAACTGAAAAATAGAAATGAACTCAAACTTATGATAGCCAAAATAACAATTGCCATTAAAAAACTAGGTTGAAAAAAATATTTCCGAATAGTTCTTTTTATACCATCTTCTTTTTCTTTTTTACTTACTCGTTTTCTATGTTTATAGTCTACATAATCTAGTCCAAAGTCAGATAAAATTTCCAATATTAATTGAATCATTCGGATTGATTTAAAATGTGCTACAACGGTCTCGTGTACGAGCAGTAGCGGATTTTTGGCTACTACTTTTCGGTAAGCAATATACTTTAATAAAATGAAAAGCGGTTCAAGTTTGCACTTAAACCGCTATTGCTTATAGCATCTATGAAAAAGCAGCCTGTCGAGTATCTTTAAGATTCACGAAAATCAAAAGATATGGAATTACAACAAACT
>CANMKG010000023.1 GCA_947498505.1 uncultured Maribacter sp.
CCTGTTACAGGAGAGTATGATATTCGATTACATTTTGCAGAGTTGTATTTTGGAGTTCCAGGCGGAGGTTCTTCAGGCGGAGTAGGCTCTCGAGTATTTAATGTGAGTGTAGAAGGCGTAGAGGTATTATCAAATTTTGATATACTAAGTGAGACCTCACCCGCAACAGTATTAATAAAAGAGTTGAATGATATATCTATTTTAGATGGTTTTGCCAGTATAGTGTTAACAGGCGTAACTGATAATGCAAAAATCTCAGGGGTAGAGATACTGTCATCAGATGCATTTACTCCCACACCAAGTATTGTAATTAATAGTCCAACAGATGGTTCAGATGTAAATCAACCTTTTGATATTAGTTTTTCGGTACAAGATTGGATTATAGCTGAAGGCGATACTCATGTGCACTATTTTATAGATGGAGTAATGGTAGGTCCTTACTATAGTTATGACCCATTAACTATAGAAGGCTTAAGTTTAGGTAATCATACGGTTAGAATAGAGTTGTATGAGTCAAATCATGTAGAGACCGGTATATTTGATGAAGTAACAGTAAATGTAACGGATGCTATAGTGTGTAACGATTTACCCTTTCCAACGGATTGGGCAGTTCATGAGTTAGGAGCAGAGGAGTTACCGTATCGATCAGTATATATCTTTGGGGATGATGATTTAGATGGAGACGGTTTAAAAGATATTGTTACAGGAGGTTGGTGGTTTAAGAACCCAGGTACCGCATCAGGTACATGGATACAAAGTACTATTGGTATTGCTACGAATTTCAACAATGTAGCTTTTGTACATGATTTTGATGGTGATGGCGATATGGATTTATTGGGAACCACAGGAGCCTATGAAGGAGCTGATTTGGTATGGGCGGAGAATGATGGTAGTGGAGGATTTACGGTTCATAATAATATACCATCAGGAAATACAACATATGTGGA
>CANMKG010000024.1 GCA_947498505.1 uncultured Maribacter sp.
TATGTTCCACCTACCGTTACATTACCACTTCCTCCATCTGCTATTGCTACTGTCTGGTCTGGGGCTGTATTGGTTACCGTATACTCTGTATTATTCCCAGTTGTAGATGAACTCACACTTACTCCTGTTCCTGCTACTACACTAGTAGTTAACTCATTTGCTGTTATTACTGGTGTAATATCTAAGGCTGGAGATGCTACTCCATTTACTGTACTTACCAATTCATCACTACCGTTTATACTCAATGTATTACTGTTAACAATATCTACACCTGTTCCTGTAACTCCATCTACTGTAGTGCTTAATGTATTTACAGAACTTGTATTAGATACCGTTGTTGCTGGAATTAATGAACTTGCTGTAACAAATTCCCAATCTGTACCATTCCATTGGATTAAATCTCCTGAATTAGAACCTGCTGATAAGTTCTCTAAGCCTACTGCATCATCAGCCAATTCATTGTTGGTAATACCATCTGTATTAACTGCTAATCTGAAAGGATCTACAGCACTTCCTGCTCCCGAAAGAGTTAATGTTGTACCTGCTGGACCTACAACTTCATTTCCTATTACACCATCATTCTCAGTAACTGTTACAGAACCTAAATCTACTAAGGTCCATGTTGATAATGTATCATCCCACTGCATTACTTGACCATCCGCTGTTCCATCGGCTAGTTTACTCAAGGTTACTGCTTCATTTAATATATTACTACTTTGAACTGCATCATCTGCTAACTCATTATTCGTAATCCCATTTGTAGCTACACTAAACTCAGTAACTGTTAAATCTAACCCTGTGCCTGCTGTATACTGTGTATCTGTATTATCCGGTACATCTATTGTAAAGTTTGGATACGTTCCACCTACCGTTACATTACCACTTCCTCCATCTGCTATTGCTACTGTCTGGTCTGGGGCTGTATTGGTTACAGC
>CANMKG010000025.1 GCA_947498505.1 uncultured Maribacter sp.
GAAGCAGAGTATTATGCAACAGCAAATGATATTACCGAGATAGTAAATACAGATTTATTAGAAGGCGGTAATGAAGCTATCCGAGTAAATGATGGTAGTTATATATCTTTTACAGGGCGAAATTTATTAAACATTAATGCAGTAAAGTATCGAGTAGCCTCGGGATCACTAGGTGGAGCGATAGAATTTCGCTTGGATAGCCCCACGGGAACCTTAGTGTCCAGTACTCCAGTACCCGTAACAGGAAGTGTAGATACTTGGGTAAGTTTAGAGACTCCTATAACAGATCCAGGAGGGAAGCACGATTTGTATTTTGTGTTTACCAACTCAGGAGGCGGTCAAGATATATTTGATTTAAATTATGTAGAATTTATAGGTGCAGGAGTATCAGTAGATAATAGTCCTCCCAATGTATCTGATGTTATATCAACAGGAATGGCACAGGTACAAGTAAAATTTTCAGAATATGTAACATCCGCTACAGCCTCTAATGCGAGTAATTATAGTTTAGATAATGGCGCAACGGTAAATGTTGCAGAGTTACAATCCGATAATCAAACAGTGTTATTAACAACATCCACATTGAGTCCAGGATTAGTTTATAATTTAACTATAAGCAATGTTGAGAATACATCAGGTATACCAACGGTTACCAATAGTTATGCTTTTTCCATATTTAACCCGGTACGATTAAATACAGGAGGTCCAGAAGTTACTTTAGAAGGCGAAACCTTTGCAGCGAATCAATATTCTACAGGTGGGAATCTATTTTCAGCATCTATAGATATTCAAGGAACTACAGATGATGCATTGTATCAGACCGAGTTGTATGGTAATGTATCTTATGAGATACCAATACCTGTTACAGGAGAGTATGATATTCGATTACATTTTGCAGAGTTGTATTTTGGAGTTCCAGGCGGAGGTTCTTCAGG
>CANMKG010000026.1 GCA_947498505.1 uncultured Maribacter sp.
GGTAACGATAACGGGAATAGGAACAGCGGTAGATCCTTTTAAGGTAGAAGATTTATCGATAGTAACATCAAAGTTAGCTAACGATGCAGTAACATTAGATAAACTTGCAAATGGTACAGCTTTGGGTCAGATAATGCAATGGGATGGCGCCAATTGGACCTTAGTAGATTTAGGTTCAGTAACAGTTACTGAGAATGATGGAGTTATAGGAAACGAAGTAGTTGGGGTTACTAGTACTAGTACCACTTTAACCCGTTCAGGAGATGGGTCAACAGTAAACCCATATACATTAGCAGTATCTGCAAATGGTATTACAAATACAGAATTGGCAGATGATGCAGTCGGTTTAGAGAATTTAGCAAATGGGACTACATCAGGAGATTTAATACAATGGGATGGAGCTAATTGGGTTTTAGTATCCCCAAGTTCATTAATACCAGCGACTACGGTATCCAATACGAGTAGTGTAAATACATTAAGTACAACAGTAGATGGAGTTACAGGAACAGGTGTCGATATTATCAACAGTAATACATTGAGTATAAATGGTAGTGATGAGTTGGTAAGTACAGTAAATGGAGTAGCATCTCCAGCCTTAGATATTACACCAGTAATAACAGCAAATGAGTTAACTAC
>CANMKG010000027.1 GCA_947498505.1 uncultured Maribacter sp.
CCCCTATCGTACCATCTAATATCTTATTTGTATCTACTGAACCATCAGCTAAATCTTCTGTGATTATTGTTCCATTTAAAATGTTCTCCGTCTGAACAGCATCATCTGCTAACTTTGCATTCGTTACTGCATCTGGACCTAACTTTGATGTTACTATCGATAAATCTTCTACCTTAAAAGGATCTACCGCTGTTCCTATTCCCGTTATCGTTACCTGATCAGCTATTGATTCAAATGCATCTCTTGATACCCAAACAACATTTCCTGCTGCATCCGTAACCAATACTTGACTATTTCCTCCAGAAGCAATATCTACTACCCCTATCGTACCATCTAATATCTTATTTGTATCTACTGAACCATCAGCTAAATCTTCTGTGATTATTGTTCCATTTAAAATGTTCTCCGTCTGAACAGCATCATCTGCTAACTTTGCATTCGTTACTGCATC
>CANMKG010000028.1 GCA_947498505.1 uncultured Maribacter sp.
CTACCGTCCTCTACATCAGCAACATCTATATCTATTGTAATATCATCATTCCATCCTATAAATCCACCATCTACCAAGGGTAAGTTTACCGTAAAAGTTGCCGCCGTATTTCCTGCTGTTATTGTTACATTTTTTACACTTACTCCTCCATTGCCATCACTAACTCGTAACTGTGCATTATAATCGCCCGCTACAGTATAATCATAACTCGGATTCTCGCCTGTGAAATCTATATTTCCATCCGTATCAAAATCCCACTCATAGGTAAGAGTATTTCCATCTGGATCCGTTGTTCCAACATTCGAAAAATCAACCGTTAAAGGCAATGCGCCATTGGTTGGAGTTGCATTTAAGACTACCTCTGGAGGTCTATTAGTAGTGATTCCTGTATATACTAACTTAATTAATCTTCCTGT
>CANMKG010000029.1 GCA_947498505.1 uncultured Maribacter sp.
TCTAACCAAACTTCGGTTGCCTGCCCCTGTGCATTTACAGTAACTTCTACTTCATCAAAACCTGTATCTCCTTCATCGTCCGTAACAGTAAGTCTAAAAATATATGTCCCTGCTTGTAAATCACTCGCGGTTAAATCTGTTGTATCTTCTCCACTTAATGTCGCTGCACTTGGTCCACTCTCCTGTGTCCATGCATAACCAACTATACTTCCTCCATCTGGGTCGCTTGCAGTTCCATTCAATACAATACTACTGGTGGGTAAAGTAATATTCTCATCGGAACCTGCATCGGCTATAGGCTTGTTGCTAATTACACTAGTGTTCTCAAATATTCTTGGTCGAATATTATTCCACCCTATAGAAACAACATCTAAATCTCCATCATTATCTATATCCAC
>CANMKG010000030.1 GCA_947498505.1 uncultured Maribacter sp.
CCATCTGGGTCGCTTGCAGTTCCATTCAATACAATACTACTGGTGGGTAAAGTAATATTCTCATCGGAACCTGCATCCACAACGGGTGGTTGAGGACCTACATTACACGTAACGTCAACACCTCCAAAACCTGTTGGAGTAGTTCCTGTTTGAGTAACATATATCTTATCTAATCCTGCTCCATCCTCACGATGTGCAAACTCTATGGTATTTAATCCATTTACCAAATCAAACGTTACAAATACGGTTTGATGTTCTTTATCATGTACCTGATGCCAACTAAAATTACTACTACCGGGTATTAAATTCCATCTGTTCCATGCTCCTCCATTGGCTCGTACCCAAAAGCTATCATCTTCTCCTGATGGTGTTCT
>CANMKG010000031.1 GCA_947498505.1 uncultured Maribacter sp.
GGTATTAAATTCCATCTGTTCCATGCTCCTCCATTGGCTCGTACCCAAAAGCTATCATCTTCTCCTGATGGTGTTCTAACCAATCCGAATACTTTATACGTGCCTGATGCTACATTTACATTAAAAGTTACTACTGAATTTACATCTGTTGGTGCTGTACTATAATTATTTCCTGCTGGTGGTAATAAATATTGTCCCCCAGAAGCCAAAACATCATTCTCTACACTCCAGTTTGATCCTACTACTGCACACTCAGCTTCTAACCAAACTTCGGTTGCCTGCCCCTGTGCATTTACAGTAACTTCTACTTCATCAAAACCTGTATCTCCTTCATC
>CANMKG010000032.1 GCA_947498505.1 uncultured Maribacter sp.
AGTACCAAGTTCCCAAGTAGTGGTAGTGTTGTTCCATTTAAGTAATTGCCCAGTTGTTGTAGCACCCATATTACTTAAATCAGCAATTGCAATAGAACCATTAAGAATTTTAGCACTATTAATACTTTCGTTTTTTACTTGTAATGCATCACTCGCAATTTCAATAGTGGTATCATCTACATTGATATTGTAACCACTTGTTGCATTGAAATTGTTTAGTCCATCATCAGCATCAGTATCGGTAATACTGCCAGTTCCTGTATTATCAGTACCAAGTTCCCAAGTAGTGGT
>CANMKG010000033.1 GCA_947498505.1 uncultured Maribacter sp.
ACCTTCTTTAGGGCATTTAAATCACTTTCATGATATCACCTTGTTAACGGGTTGTTCTCCACAAGATTTCACCATAGTAGCCGAAGATGGTCATGATATAGAAGGAGGGGCAGATATTTATATGGTTTTGGGAATGAATTATACCGATGCAGGAGGGTTAACCTCTTTTGATCAGATACAATTACACCCCAAGCGAAAGGAAGCAGAGTATTATGCAACAGCAAATGATATTACCGAGATAGTAAATACAGATTTATTAGAAGGCGGTAATGAAGC
>CANMKG010000034.1 GCA_947498505.1 uncultured Maribacter sp.
TCCGTAGTTTCAATTACGGAATCATCAGTAATAAGGATATCGATATTGTGAGATGTATTAGCACTGTTGAAAGTAAGTGTACCAGATTGTGCAGTAAAGTCACTACCATTACTAGCAGATCCGTTATTGGTTACAAAATCTACAGTTACATCTTCACCAGGAGTAATTGTTCCGTTAAAAGAAACAGTAAATCTTGCAAAAGCATCTGTACCCTCGGTAACGATTACATTAGTATTATCAAAAGCA
>CANMKG010000035.1 GCA_947498505.1 uncultured Maribacter sp.
GCAGTTCATGAGTTAGGAGCAGAGGAGTTACCGTATCGATCAGTATATATCTTTGGGGATGATGATTTAGATGGAGATGGTTTAAAAGATATTGTTACAGGAGGTTGGTGGTTTAAGAACCCAGGTACCGCATCAGGTACATGGGTACAAAGTAGCATAGGCACGAATTTCAACAATGTAGCTTTTGTACATGATTTTGATGGTGATGGCGATATGGATTTATTGGGAACCACAGGAGC
>CANMKG010000036.1 GCA_947498505.1 uncultured Maribacter sp.
CCGGATAATACAGATTCACAAGATTTAAGTAATAATATAGTTACCGCCAATGAGAGTGTAGAGATAGCAATTACTGGAGGAAACAATACAACAATAGATATCCGAGATGCAGATAGTGATCCAACCAATGAGAATCAAACAGTATCAGCAGGAACAGGAATAAGTGTAAATCAAGTAGGAGAAGATTTTGCTGTAACCAATACAG
>CANMKG010000037.1 GCA_947498505.1 uncultured Maribacter sp.
ATCTGCTGGTACTGTTAACATTTGTACTGGGGAGCCTGTAGACTCTGCTCCATTCCAATTTATTGCCATTTGATATGGCCCACCTACTTCATAAACGCCTCCTGCTATTCCTGCTAAAAAGGGTTCCACATATGTTGTATTTCCTGATGGTATATTATTATGAACCGTAAATCCTCCACTACCATCATTCTCCGCCCATAC